>NZ_WOSV01000045.1 GCF_011516655.1 Acetobacter thailandicus | reverse complement strand
ATCTCTTTTGCCACAGAGTCACTCAGGACACTGGAAACACGCCTGCAGAACATGATGCAGAAAGTCTTTACAGCCAGCGCCGTAAGCAAAAAAGAGAAGGACATGCTGCGCGAGCAGATCAGCAGTCTGTCCACTCTGATTGTCGATCTGGGCAAACACCGACCAGCGGGTCTGGCGGAGGCACCAGCAAACAGTCCGCCTGAAGCGACACTGCCTGCCAGAGCCATCAGACCAGCCTCCCCGCTCCTGTCCGTGATGGCAGACAAATTTGTCTTTGCAGACAAGGACAAAAGTGAGGACACAAAGAAAGCCACACGCAAAACCGTGGAGCTGTTCACTCAAGCCTTTGGGGACATGCCGGTCAGGCAGATCACAGGCACGATTGCCGGTGAATTCTTCGACCTGCTGTCCGGCCTCCCGGCCACACATGGCAAAGGCAAAACCGGTCTTCCCATCCGTGAAGCGGTCGCACAGGCCCGCGAGCGCGCTCAGGAAACCGTCAGCGGGAAGAC
>NZ_WOSV01000044.1 GCF_011516655.1 Acetobacter thailandicus | reverse complement strand
CATCTGCGCCTTTGAAGTCACTGACCTGTCCTGCAGTCAGATAAAGTCGGACTGGTCGCCCCTGATCATCGCACATGGCATGAGGTTTTGAGTTCAGCTCCCCTTTTGTTCGCCCCATATAGCGGGGAAAAGCCCTTTTTTAAGCAGAGAGGCTGCCGTTCTGTGCGCTTTAAGGTGCGTTGCATCGATCATCAGGCATTTTGAACGGCCTGCCTGTTCTGCCAGGGTTTTAAAGATCCTGTCAAAGACACCCAGACGGCTCCACCGGATGAAGCGATTATATAAAGTCTTCTGCGGGCCATACGCTTTGGGGGCATCCTTCCACTGAAGGCCATTGCGGATCACATAAACGATCCCGCTCAGAACACGCCGGTCATCCACGCGGGGCACGCCATGCGCCAGAGGAAAAAACGGCTCAATCCGCTCCATCTGACGTTCAGACAACAAAAATACATCACTCACAGTCTCACCTCCATCGGTAAGACTGTTGAATCACAACAACTCTCTCAGTTCAGGAAATTAACAGGTCCTGAGCCTAA
>NZ_WOSV01000043.1 GCF_011516655.1 Acetobacter thailandicus | reverse complement strand
AGGTCTTTTATCCGGTCCCATTGATCATCGCGTAAACCGTAGCGCCGCATCTGTTTCTCTCCCCCAAAACTGGGAAAACAGTCAGCACAGAACGCCGGAAAGTAAAACCCTTACCTACCAAACTCAGGGCTTAACTGACGACACGCCGTAGGCTCAGGACTCATTCTTTGAGATAGAAGATGAAGCTTGCTGCGATGTGGATTGCAGACATGAAGGTATAAGCACAGCGGTCGTATCGTGTCGCCATTCTTTAAGCTTTGCGAACATATTTTCGATCAGATGGCGCTTTTTATACAGATGCCAGTCGTAAGGTGGCTTTGATTTCCGGTTCTTTTTCGGCGGAATACAGGCTGTGATAGTACGCTCTGTGAGAGAATGTCTGATTATATTGCTGTCATAACCTCTGTCCCCGATAACCTCTTTTGTCTCAGCGGGCAGATCAGCCAGAAGCACATCTGCGCCTTTGAAGTCACTGACCTGTCCTGCAGTCAGATAAAGTCGGACTGGTCGCCCCTGATCATCGCACATGGCATGAGGTTTTGAGTTCAGCTCCCCTTTTGTTC
>NZ_WOSV01000042.1 GCF_011516655.1 Acetobacter thailandicus | reverse complement strand
CCAGCAAGGTTATTGGTGCTGACGGTCAGACAACAACTGTAACCGGTACGTCGTCTGTAGCGCTGAACGGTGCGACCCTGAAGGGTAACGTTGTTTTTGGTAATAATGGCGATGTTACTCTGCAGCAGCTGACACTGGCTGACGGTGCTTCTGCAACAATTGGCACAGGCACGAACCTGACCCTTGATCAGAGCACGCTGCCATCTGGCACAATTAACATGGCCGGCGGCACACTGACAGATAGCAACGCATATGCCTCTTCTGGTCCGCTGACTGTTAATTTTGTTTCCGGCTCAGGCGTTAATACGGTTTCGCTGAATGGTCAGGCGTTAAGCAACGCGACGTTTAAGAATGTTTCTCCTGAAGACATCATTAACGTGACCAGCGACTATTATGGTCAGAACGGCGATACAGAAAAGCTTATTGATGTAAAAGACGGCGTTGTTGAGCTGGTTTATTACAACTCATGGGATTCAAAAACACAGCACGTACTGGCTACGTTTGACACGGCACAGAAATCTGACGGCTCTTACTACAAAGTTTCAGACTTCACATCGTCATATGCCAACAA
>NZ_WOSV01000041.1 GCF_011516655.1 Acetobacter thailandicus | reverse complement strand
GTCCCGGCTTTTCTCGCAGATGGCGTGTTGATGAGACTTACATTAAGGTGAAAGGTCAGTGGAGTTATTTGTACCGGGCCGTTGATAAGGACGGTGATACAATTGATTTCTATATCTCACCCACACGGAACGCCACAGCTGCCAGACGCTTCCCGGGCAAGGCCGTAAACGGTCTGAAGGTCTGGGAAAAGCCAGAGACGATCAATACAGACAAAGCACCGACCTATGGCATAGCGATCAGCGAGCTCAGGAAGGATGGTAAATTGCCTGACACGGTGTAGCTCCGTCAGGTCAAATATCTGAACAATGTGATCGAGGCCGATCACGGCAAACTCAGGCAGTTGATCAGGCCGGCTCGTAGCTTCAAAACTGCCTATGCGACCATCAAAGGTTTTGAAGTCATGCAGGCACTGAAAAAGGGACTGGCTAAATTCTTCCAGTTCCAGGAGGGTATCATGAGAGAAGTGCGCCTTATTGAAAGATAGTTCGGAATTTATACATCTTAAAAAAACCGAAAATCAGAGCCCCATCAGCTTCTTCCAACTTTGCAACAGAGCCGTCCTGAGCCTAGAGGGTGTTATGCACTTTGCGT
>NZ_WOSV01000040.1 GCF_011516655.1 Acetobacter thailandicus | reverse complement strand
TCTGACGTTCAGACAACAAAAATACATCACTCACAGTCTCACCTCCATCGGTAAGACTGTTGAATCACAACAACTCTCTCAGTTCAGGAAATTAACAGGTCCTGAGCCTAATTCTTTTTGTTCCATACTTTTCTAGTGTGGTCGAATGCAATTACATTTTTGCGCTGCAATCTTAAGAAGGCGTTTTCAACGGCTTGGGCCTCAAACCATGGTTTTCCCGTTTGGTGCTGGTATAGCTGGATTGCATGAACTTTTGAAATAGGAAGGCATGAAATAATCACTGCCTCCAAATCAGTCTCATTGCACTCTGCGGTAAACCGCAAAGCATGACGAAGGTTGAAATAAGTCAATTTATTATTATCCATCATCAAGGCTCCCAAATATTTAGATCAGAATATATTCATTTTTTTGGATGTCGAATTAAATTGTATAATTAAAATACAAAAATAAATTTATTGGTGGTTGATGGTCGTGTGAGAAAAGAATTCATAGGAGAGGTAGACGTTTGAATTGAGAATAAAAAATAATAAAATTATTCCTCCTACGGCATGTCGTCAGTTAAGCAGGATGATAACTGAAGCGAACTGCACGGCTGCGAGGAACGTTGATTTCATCTTGTCGTAGCGCGTTGCGATCGCGCGGAACTGTTTGA
>NZ_WOSV01000039.1 GCF_011516655.1 Acetobacter thailandicus | reverse complement strand
AGTGTGTTATATACTTTCGTGCGTGAGTGTTTCAGAACGGATGGATGAATACTGCACGCAAACCGTATCCGTCTGATGTCAGTGACGAAGAATGGTCTCTGATTATTCCGTATCTTCTTTTGATGAAGGAAGACGCGGAACAACGCCGTCATGATCTGCAGGAAAACAGGCTGAACCGACGACAGCGATCATCGACAGCCGGACACTGCGTTCGACACCGGAGAGTGGATCGCGCGCTGGGTATGATGGCGCGAAAAGAAAGAAGGGATCGAAGCTGCACATGGCGGTCGATACCCTGGGGCATCTTCTGGCTCTGCACGTCACCCCGGCAAACAGGGACGACCGGGCGGAAACCGGTCCACTTGCGGAAGCCCTTCAGCAGGCAACAGATGGTAGCGTTGAACTGGTATGGGCCGATCAGGGCTATACCGGATCAAAACCGGCAAAAGCCGCCAGGGAGCAGGGTATCACCCTCGAAATCATCAGGCTGCCGCAGGCAAAACGGGGTTTTGTTTTGCTGCCCCGTCGCTGGATCGTGGAGAGATCGTTCGCGTGGGCAACACGGTGCAGAAGGCTCGTAAAAGACTACGAGCGCTGTGCTTCAACCCTCGCCTTCGCAGGTCTCATGCTGAAAAACGCAGTCAACCTGCTCACGGAAAGTGCATAACACCCTCTAG
>NZ_WOSV01000038.1 GCF_011516655.1 Acetobacter thailandicus | reverse complement strand
GCTGCAAGCAATATTAAGGAAATGACTGTTGCACAGTTAATATCCTTACTTGAAATTGCTTTTAGTTTTGGTGTGGAGCGGTTGTCGTGAATGATTTTAAAGGCCGTGCATTGTTATTACCGCTACACGATCATCTATCGAGACCTTGAAACCGTGTTGGCCGAGCGGGGCGCAAGCGTTGATCATTCAACAATTTACCGCAGTGTTCAGCGCTACGCGCCTGAAATGGAAAAGTGCCTTCGGTGGTATTGGAAACGCCCGGGCTTTTCTCTAGCTGGCGTGTTGATGAGACTGACATCAGGGTGAAAGGTAGGTGGACTTATCTGTATCAGGCCGTCGACAGGGACGGTGATACGATTGATTTCGACCTCTCACCCACCCGAAACGCCAAAGTGACCCGGCTTTTTCTGGGCAAAGCCATAAACGATCTGAAGGAATGGGAGTTTGCCTGACACGGTGCAACACCGTCAGGTCAAATGCCTGAACAATGTAATCGAGGCGGATCATGGCAAACTCAGGCAGTTGATCAGACCGGTTCGTAGTTTCAAAACCCTCAGTACCGCTTATGCGATCATCAAAGGTTTTGAAATCATGCAGCCCCTGAAAAAGGGACAAGCCAAATTCTTCCAGTTCCAGGAGGGCATTATGGCAGAAGTGCGCCTGATCGACAGGCAGTTTGGGATCTATACATTCTAAAAAACCTGCAAATCAGCTTCTTCTAATTCAGAAATAGAGCC
>NZ_WOSV01000037.1 GCF_011516655.1 Acetobacter thailandicus | reverse complement strand
TCAGAGAGCGAATACGACCCCTTTGGTGCGGCTCACTCCTCCACATCCATTTCTGCGGGTCTGGGCATGGCTGTGGCCCACCATCTGCGCGCTGAGGAAGACCCCTCCTACAAAGAGCGCAATGTCATCGCCGTGATCGGTGATGGTTCGATTTCAGCCGGCATGGCCTACGAAGCCATGAACAACGCAGCTGAAGCCGGCCCTGGCGCTGAACGCCTGATTGTTGTGCTCAACGACAACGAAATGTCGATCGCACCACCTGTCGGCGCGATGTCAGGCTATCTGTCACGCCTTATCTCATCCCGTAAATTTATTGGCCTGCGTGAGCTGGCTGGTAAGTTTGTTAAAAAACTGCCGGCCTCTGTTGAGCGCACAGCCCGTAAAGCTGATGAATATGCCCGTGGCATGATCACCGGCGGCACATGGTTTGAAGAGCTGGGCTTTTACTATATTGGTCCGGTTGACGGGCACGATCTGCCACAGCTGGTCACCATTCTGCGCAACCTGCGTGATGCCGGCAACGGCCCGATCCTGTTGCATGTCATCACCGAAAAAGGCCACGGCTACACCCCGGCTGAAAAAGCCGGCGATAAATATCATGCTGTTGCACGCTTTAATGTCGTAACCGGCGAGCAGTCCAAAGGCCCTTCAGGCCCGCCAAGCTACACCTCAGTTTTTTCACGTGAGCTGGTACGCCAGGCCGCCACTGACAAAAATATTGTCGCCATTACCGCCGCCATGCCCTCAGGCACTGGCCTTGATGCTTTTGCCAGAGCCTACCCGGAGCGGTTTTTTGATGTCGGCATTGCCGAGCAGCATGCCGTCACCTTTGCCGCCGGCCTTGCGACCGAAGGGCTGCGTCCGTTCTGCGCTATTTACTCCAGCTTCCTGCAGCGCGCCTATGACCAGGTGATGCACGATGTTGTGCTGCAAAACCTGCCTGTGCGCTTTGCCATTGACCGTGCCGGGCTGGTTGGTGCCGATGGTGCCACGCATGCCGGCTCTTTCGATATTGCATATCTGGGCTGCCTGCCCGGCATGACGATCATGGCACCTTCAGACGAAGTCGAGCTGCTGCATATGACAGCAACGGCCACAGCGTTTGATGAAGGCCCGATTGCCCTGCGCTACCCGCGTGGTGGCGGGCTTGGCCTTGAACTGCCGGCAGCCGGACAGGTGCTCGAAATTGGCAAAGGCCGGATTATTCGTGAAATGGGCAGTCAGAGCGG
>NZ_WOSV01000036.1 GCF_011516655.1 Acetobacter thailandicus | reverse complement strand
GCAGAAGGCTCGTAAAAGACTACGAGCGCTGTGCTTCAACCCTCGCCTTCGCAGGTCTCATGCTGAAAAACGCAGTCAACCTGCTCACGGAAAGTGCATAACACCCTCTAGGACCATATTATTTTATTTATAAAATACAATAATATTTTTTTAGAACTATGCTAAAATACCTCCTTTAAGACGCCTTGCTCCACCGATATGAATACGCAAAAAAGCTGAAGCCGTTACAAAGTCTCCATCCTCAATAATATTCAATAATTCAATATGTTCTTTGCATTGGCGCTCAAATCTGTCTCTAACAACTGTAACCCGATATTCAAGAAGGCGCCTTAAATTATTAATCCTTCTTAATGAATCAAGAAAAAATGGATTGCCACAGGCACCTGTTATGCTCTCATGAAAACCTGCATTAATTGCAAACAACGTGGCAATAGGCAAATCATTAAGGTTTCCGTCCAGCAAATCTTCCTGCTCCTGCCTAAGTTTGCACAACACATCTGAAGGCAGGAAGTAACCGGGTTCAAGGAGTGCAGCCGATTCAACTGCTGCCCTGAAACGATATGCCTGATCATAAGCAATACCATTAGTCAGTACAGGCAAAAATTGCCATCCATGCCCAGGTAACCGAACTCCCCACCCTTCCTGAACGATCTGCGTCATGATACGCACAATCTGTGGCCTTGTAAGATTATAACGTCGAATCAACTCATTAGTAGTAATTTTTTCAGGAAGAGTGTCGTCAAGACGGTCGGATGCAATAGAAAGATAAAAAGCATCGTCTGCTCCCTCTGTCACCGAAGGTGACACCTCATGCTGTGCTAAATCATGCCAGTCTTTTTTTATAAAAAACCCCCGGTTTTTTTCGTAACTCATAAAGCCTTGAGATGTCAGATCACGCAAAGCAGTCTCAATAGGTGCTCGTGAAACCCTGAAAAATTCTGTCAAAACTGAAGCCGACAGGTGATCTCCTTTTTCCAGTTTTTGATCTGCAATGTAATTTAATATCTGCGCTGATAAGCGTTTACATAGTTCAGAAGCCATTAAATTTTCCTTCGTTTCAGGATGATATTTTATGCTGGAAAAATATTATTGACAAAACTTTATCATACATGAAAAATAATTTAATATTTTAATGGAAAAACAATTAATCTGAAGACGTAACGCCGTAATCCAGTTCTGAAAGCTGTTACCATACGCATGAAAGAGCAGTGTAAGCCACATCAATTGGTGATCGTCGCTGTCGCAGTGCGTCTCGTCATAATCGCCAATGACGCCCTCAAAACTGGATTACCATGGCGCATTAGCTCCACCGCTTAAACACCTACGGCGTGTCGTCAGTTAAGCCCTGAGTTTGGTAGGTGAGGGTTTTACTTTCCGGCGTTCTGTGCTGACTGTTTTCCCAGTTTTGGGGGAGAGAAACAGATGCGGCGCTACGGTTTACGCGATGATCAATGGGACCGGATAAAAGACCT
>NZ_WOSV01000035.1 GCF_011516655.1 Acetobacter thailandicus | reverse complement strand
TCTGGTATTATTTTCCCAAGGGGTCTGGATATGCGTATCCAGGAGCAGATCAGGACAATAAGCGTGATCAACAGTATTATCGGACAAAAAGCCTCCTCTCTGTTTCATGCGACAAAGCGTATGGGCTGTTATGGTGTTGCTGGTGCCCTGTGGCCTGGCATGGTTTTTGCGGCAATACCCGAACAGGTTGCTGAAAAACCCGCACATGAAGCCCCTGTTCTTCCTAAAGGAGCTGAAAAGGTCGGTAATTTTTATTTTGTGAATGGTAACCGGCATTATTACGATGCCGCACATGCCCCCACACAGCCCACAGTGCCGCGCTTTGTGCCCTCGACCAACGGTGTGGGTGGTGCTGTTGCGCCTAACGGTAAGGGTGCCCACTCAACTGCAACACAGCCTTATCTGTTCTCGCTGCATTATAAACCGATTGAGGATGCGGGGAAGTTTCTGGCCAGTCAGGGTGTTTATTTCACAGGCTTTAACGTGGGCCAGTATAACGGTTATGCCGGTGGCGGGTATAAAAAGGGCTCGGCCTATACCAACTGGGCCCTGTTTGGTGTGAACCTGGATATGAACCGTATCGCCGGGGTTAAGGGTGCACAGATGCACATTATCCTCAACGATGTGGCCGGGCAGGGGCGCAGCTGGGACTATAGTGCGTCAGACTGGTCATGGCTGAGCACCTGGGGCAGCCATGATGGCGTTATGGTCAGAGAAATGACCTGGGATCAGGAGCTGTTTAATAAGCATCTGTATATTCTTGCCGGCCGGGCCAACCCCAAAGGGGGTGAGTTTGAGGGGTCAGAACTTTACTGTATGTTCGCAACCTTCCTGTGCTCTTCGCCCACAACGCTGACAATTGATGGCTCGTCGCCTTCCTTTACCTCTGCCACATGGGCGGCACGTATTCTGGTTAAACCAACCGCCTCGACCTATATTAAAGGCGGTGTGTATGAGGTTGAACCCTGGCTGAAGCAGAGCAACCATAATGGCTGGCCTGGTGAGGACTGGGGCTTTGGTAAATCGACCGGTGCGTTTATTCCGGTTGAGGCAGGGTATCATACTGACTTTACGACTGATAAATACCCGCGCTCTTATGCGCTGGGCTTTACGTATGACACGTCGCCTTATGATGACCCGCTTTATAACACTCAGCATCAGATCTATGCGACGGCTGGCGGCACACCGCTGGAGAAGCGTGGCCGCAGCACGATTTATCTGCAGGCCCAGCAGATGATCTGGAAGCCTGATGCAAATGGCACACGTGGGCTGATAGCCTTTGGTGCAGCCAACTTCCTGACATCGGGTGATGGCACGGCGAAAGACGGTTTTGTCGGCGGGTTGTTTGACTGGGGTCCGTTCAGTTCGCGTCCGAGCGATTATGCCGGTGTTGTTGTGCAGAGCTTTTTATGGAACCACAAAGTGACCCGCTCAATGAATGCCTCGCTGCAGTCGCAGGGTTATAACAGCAAGTGGCCTGATTCTGAGACGATGCTTGAGGCGCTGTATGGTTTTAACCTGGCGCC
>NZ_WOSV01000034.1 GCF_011516655.1 Acetobacter thailandicus | reverse complement strand
TAATCTCTTATATCTTAAAAAGAATTTTGTAGATATTTTGGAAATATGTCATAATTATACAAATCAAACGAATTATTTTCTCCGTCAATAAAAAATGGATAATTGTATATACTAAACCATCGTGGATCGCCGCTTCCAATCCACATTTCGCAACTCACTCTTTCAAGTTGTTCAGGGTGACAAAAGCTCACGTCAGCAAAGCATTTGGATAAAGGATGTTCCAGTCGTCGTATATAGTCAGTTCTTGACCACCAAAAATTTCCCTGAAAATGTTTTCGTGGGTGGACATGAAAATTAGCACCGGAAACGTCGTGACTCTGCAATTGAGATACAGATTCACGCCACTTGTTTATAGTACCATATTCTAAAAATTTCCTCCAACTATTAACATTTTTTACGACATGATATTCAGTTGGGTTCGAGAAATGACGAATACCCTTGGTATGAAAATACATGACTGCTTCAAAATTTTCCCTTTCAAAAGATAGTTCATATAAATGCTTTAAAGTAAATGCCTCATATTGCCGAAGATCATTTGATGATTCTATAATATTTAAAAACTTATATTGAGAAACATACTCTTCTATTTCTTTGTGCCTCTCGCTATTTATACAACAAAAAACCTCAGAATTATAAGCTAAACCAGATGATATTAAATTTTTTATTTGTTCGTCTACCAATAAAATCCAAGAATTTGATTCTGCTGGAGCCCAAATATGATAAAAAACAGCGAATTTTTTCATGTTTTTCCCTAAATTATACACTATACAAGAATGTCGTTTTTTTACAACTCTCAGGACCGCTGACGTGCCCCCTGAAAATGTAACCATTAAAAAGTAGAGTCCGATCGAGAAGGATACGGACGGATGAAACGCAGCCGCTTTACGGAAGAGCAGATCATAGGGATCCTGAAGGAACAGGAGGCTGGGCTGAAGGTCACTGATCTTTGCCGCAAACACGGGATCAGTGATGCGACGTTTTACAAATGGAAGACCCGCTATGGTGCTCTTGAAATATCGGAAGCCAAACGGCTAAAGGCCTGGAAGATGAAAACAGCCGCCTGAAACGTCTACTGGCGGATGCCATGCTGGATAATGCGGCACTAAAGGAAATCGTTGGAAAAAAGTGGTGACGCCTGTCGCGAAACGGCAGGCGGTCCGACACATACAGGAGGCTCTGGCCCTGAGTGAACGCCGTGCCTGTGCGCTTGTCGGTGTTGCCAGGCGTATCGCGCGGTATGTTTCTACCGGAGCGAACGATGCTGCCCTGCGCCAGCGTCTACGGGAACTGGCGGACCAACGCCGCCGCTTTGGCTATCGCCGCCTGGGTTATCTTCTGGCGCGGGAAGGATACAGCCCCAATCACAAGAAGCTGTTCCGTCTTTACCAGGAGGAAGAGCTGAAAGTCCGCCATCGGGGTGGCCGCAAGAGGGCACTGGGGACACGTTCTCCCATGACCATCCCTCAGAAACCCGGGCAGCGCTGGAGCCTGGATTTTGTATCGGATGCCCTGATCTGTGGCTGCCGGTTCCGCATTCTGGCTGATTGGCGGGAAGACTACAATACGGTACGCCCCCATTCCCAGCTAAGGGGCACGTCAACGTTTACAAAATGCCTGATCCAAAGCCTTGCTACAGCGATATTGAGGAAACTAATAAAGAACAAGGCTGTCTTGTC
>NZ_WOSV01000033.1 GCF_011516655.1 Acetobacter thailandicus | reverse complement strand
GACGAGAACCGCGTCACTTATCCTGCGTAATCAATTTCTGTGGCGTAATCATGTTTAAGTGCGCGCTTATACGTCACTGCGTGACGTGCGCTTATTGTGTGTGCTATGATTGGGGTCATGGCGATCTATCACCTGCATGCAAAACTCATCAGTCGTGCCTCAGGCAGGAGTGCCGTGGCAGCTGCTGCCTATCGTGCGGCTTCGCGTCTGCATGACGCGCGACTGGAGCGTGCCCATGACTTTTCGAACAAGAGTGGTGTGGTGCATTCAGAGATCCTGCTGCCCGATGGCACGCCGGAACGGTTTCTCGACCGGTCTGTTCTGTGGAACGAGGTTGAAGCGATCGAGAAGCGCAAGGATGCCCAGCTTGCCCGCGAGGTGGAATTTTCACTCCCGCGCGAAATGACTCAGGCGCAGGGGATCGTGCTGGCACAGGATTTCGTGCGGGAGCAGTTTACAGAGCGCGGCATGGTTGCTGATCTCAATGTGCACCGGGACATCGGTGAGGACGGACAGGCGAAGCCCCATGCACATGTGATGCTGTCCACGCGGTCAGTGGATGAGAACGGTTTTGGTGCAAAAGAGCGCTCCTGGAATAACAGGGAATGTCTGCTGACATGGCGGGAGCGATGGGCCTCGCTTGTTAATGAACGGCTGGTGGAGCTGGATCTGGATGTGCGGATTGACCATCGGTCCTTTGCAGAGCAGGGGATTGATCTTGAGCCGCAAAACAAAATCGGTCCGGCCGGGATGCGCCGTGAAGAGCGGGGAGAGGATGCTGAGCGGGTTGCTGAACATCTGGAGATCGCGCGGCGCAATGGCGAAAAGCTTCTGGCTGAGCCGCATATGGCTCTGGAGGCACTGACCCGGCAGCAGAGTACCTTTACCCGTCAGGATCTGGCGCGCTTTGTGGACCGGCATACGGCGGATGCAGAGCAGTTCAGTGCCGTCATGGTCAGGGCGGAGGCCTGTCCGGAGCTGGTCGCCCTCGGGAAAGACGGGCACGGGCGGGAACGGTTCTCCTCGCGGGAGATGATCGGGGTCGAGCAGCGTCTGGAAGACATATCACTCGCGATGGGGCAGTCTCAGGGGCATGCAATGAAGCTGTCTGTCAGGCGGGCTGCTATGGCGCAGGACGGGCTGGGGGAGGAGCAGGCTCTGGCCGTGGGTGAGGTGACGAAGTCCCGCGATCTGTCTGTGGTGGTCGGTTATGCCGGGACGGGGAAGAGCACCATGCTGGGTGTGGCCCGCGCAGCATGGGAAGAGGCCGGATACCGGGTGCGTGGTGCGGCGTTATCAGGGATTGCGGCGGAAGGGCTGCAGGGCGGGGCCGGGATTGAGAGCCGTACCCTTGCCTCATTAGAGCTGGCCTGGTCCAGAGGACGGGACTGCCTGGAGCGTGGCGATGTGCTGGTGGTGGATGAGGCCGGCATGGTGGGCTCACGTCAGATGGAGCGGGTACTCTCAGCTGCGCATGAGGCTGGTGCCAAAGTTGTTCTGGTGGGTGATCCCGAACAGTTGCAGGCGATTGAGGCAGGTGGTGCGTTCCGGGCGGTGGCTGAGCGGGTCGGGTCAGTGGAGATCACAACTGTGCGCCGGCAGCGCGAAGACTGGCAGCAGGCTGCGACGAAGGAGCTTGCGACAGGACGGACAGACAGGGCTCTGGGACGCTATGAGGAAGCGGGTCTTGTGTGCGGGCATGAGACCCTTGATGAGGCCCGGGCCGGCGTGGTCCGGGGGTGGGATAAAGCCCGTCAGGCTTCACCAGAGGATAGTCAGATTATGCTGGCGCACCGGCGTGTCGATGTGCGGGCGCTGAATGAGGCTGCGCGTGAGATCCGCAGGGAGGCGGGTGAGCTGGGCGAAGATGTACTGGTTTCCACAGCTCAGGGTGAGCGGGTGTTTGCCGAAGGGGAGCGTGTCTACTTCCTGCGCAATGACCGGGAGATGGGGGTAAAGAACGGCACGCTGGGCACAGTGCGGGGCATTGAGGGATCGGCCGGGGCCGGGGATCTGGTGCTGTCGGTGCAGCTCGATGGGAAGGATGGTGTCGGTTCTGGTCGTCTCGTGTCTGTGTCGGTGGCGGAGTATGACGCGCTGGATCATGGCTATGCGGCCACCATCCATAAATCGCAGGGTGTAACGGTGGAGCGGGCCCATGTTCTGGCGACAGGAAGTATGGACCGGCACGGGGCCTATGTGGCGCTGTCGCGGCATCGGGACAGTGTCAGCATTCACTGGAGCCGGGATGATGTGGGTGACCGGGACGGGCTGGTGAAGCGGCTGTCGCGTGAGCGGCTGAAGGATACCACGCTGGATTA
>NZ_WOSV01000032.1 GCF_011516655.1 Acetobacter thailandicus | reverse complement strand
TCTGACGGAAGTCCGGGCTGTCATATTAATGCAGACATATCCCTCTCTGATTAAGAGGCCTGTCATTGAATATAAAGAAAAAATTGAAACAGGATTTAATCCTGAAAAATACGCAATGATCTTCTCTTAAAAAAAAGCCCCGGTAAACCGAGGCTTTTTTAGGCATGTCCGAGGTGATAATTTTTGGATATTTTTAATATCCGATCGTAAGTGAGAGTGTTCCGAACCCGCCTTTGTTACCGAAGCCATTCTGCTCGCGGATGGCGGAGACGCCGTGCAGGCGCCAGCCAACATTGAAGATGAGGCTGATATAACGATCGACAGCACTATGCAGGTCCAGACCGATGCTGGACAGATCAGCCTCGTTCACGGACTGAGCGATGGGATGCACCTGCGAGACATGGCCATAATCATAGAACAGTCCCACCTGTTCCGTATCATACAGGGAGATGTCGGGGGCGATGAATTTGAAAAGACTAAAAGCTGGTGAGCGAATTTCGTTGGTGACACTCACCCCCTCACTGCCCAGCGCGGTATCGGTAAAATAGCCGCGTGCAGTGTAAAGCCCGCCAAGGCCAAGCTGGTTATTGTACATCAGATTGCTGCTGGCAACTTGCCCCGTGGCTTGCAAAATCCACGACAGGCCCGCAGGCAGCCATGTGGTGCGGTTAAGACTCACTGTGTCATAAACATACTGGTCACTTGCTCCGGGTACGAGTGCTTCAAAATTGCGGTGGCGGTTGGCTCCGCTCATGCCGCCGGGGCTAAGCACGAGCTGGTTCTGGAAAGTAGTCTGCCCATACGGGTCGTTCAGAATGGCATTGTATAGGATGGGAAACTGATCGACTTCTGCCTGACTATCGAATACCCGTAGTCCGCCAAATTCGAGAGTGTTGTTGGTGGTTTTGAAGTCAAAGCCGATTTGCAAATCTTCGGTCATGCGTGTACGCGGGCCGAAGGTCAGGGCAGGCAGGTCGTGGATATAACGTATGCTGGCCTGCCCGCTATGGCCTGTCTCACCCAGATAGGCGCTGCTCGTACGCATATCGGGTTTTTCCCACGCATAGGAACCAAAAATCTGAATACGGTCATGCCAGGGCAGGGGGATTGTCCAGCTCAGGGCGTGGCCGCTGTAGCGGTCGCTAACACTGTGGGTAAACTGGTAGGATAAGATCTGCCCCAGCCCGGCCACGTTGCCCCATGTGCCGCCCACGGCCCATTCGGAAGAGCCGAGCGAGGGGACACCGGCATTGTCGTAGGAGCCATAGATATGCAGGGGCAGGCGGTCTTTTGTCTGCAGGGTGACATCGGTTGTGCCCTGCGCCGTACCGGGGGCGAACAGAGCATCGACCGTGCGGAAGGGGTTGCTGTTCAGCCAGGACAGGCCAGCCTGCACGCCTGACAGGCTAAGGGTCTGGCCAGGTGCGAGCCCGCTTTCCTGCCGAATCAGTCTGTCGGAAAACCAGTGGTTACCTGCTGTTTTAACCGCGCCCAACCGGTATTCTGTGACGATGATCTGCACCACACCGTCGTTGATGTTTTGCGGCGGGATGGAGACATATACAAACGGACGCCCCTTAGCTTTGTAGAGCGCGCTGACCTTTGCCGCGATGGTGTTTAGATCCGTCATACGCAGGGGCTTGCCGAGATAGGCAGCCATCTCATGTTCGAAGGAGGCCTGATTGAGCAGGGGCAGGCCCGCATGCTGCACGCCCTTTGTGCCGGCAGGCAGACCCGTGGCCTTGAGGGTGGCAGTATCGGGGATGAATACCAAACCTTTGAGGTCGGGGATGACAACCGCATTAGACTGCGGAAGGGGCGGGGCCTCTTTACCCGGCATGGTCAGGTCGTTGGGGGCGGGTGCCGCTGCGGGCTGGCGCGGGGCAAGGCGGCTATAGGCCTGTGCATGGGCTACGCGTGGCGAGAGGGCACAGGCGACGGCAGCGAATGCGCCGCCAGCAAAAAGAATGTGGCGCATCAGAACGTGTCTTTCAGGCGGTTGGTATAAGAGGTGCCGGGCAGCACGATCTGATATGTGTTCGGAGCGGCAGAGTTTGCCGTGCTATCTGGCAGGGGTAGAGGGTTGTAGGTATTGACCAGTGTGAGACTAGGGGATTGCCCGGTGCTTGTAGTGGTGAGGTTAGCTGGGCCTGATGCCGGGGGAGTATTCCCGTTTAGCAATGCGACAGGCCAGAAGATGGGAATGGTCGTGATCCGGGTGATGGTGTAGGTGCCGCTCTGATAGGTGATGGCATAATTGCTCAGCCCTGAGCCGCGTGCGTTACTGGCGGTAAGGGCGTAGGCGCCTGTGTTGCTCAGGTTTGTGGCGGTTGTGGAGAGGCTGACACCGCTAACGGTATCGCCATTGACCAGACCACTGGTTTTAAAGTCAGCCTTATTCAGTGTGGGGTTCTGTCCATAGATGCCTGTCTGGTTCAGGGCGGTAATGGCCAGGGCGGCGGGTGTAATGTCGTAG
>NZ_WOSV01000031.1 GCF_011516655.1 Acetobacter thailandicus | reverse complement strand
CTGGAACGCCTCTTCGCAGATGGCGGCCAGCCAGTCGGGATGCGCCATCATGTCGAGCCAGATGATGCGTAGCAGAGGCCGATCCGGTTCACTGAACCAGCGTTCCTTAAGCGCCAGACGCTTAAGGGAATGCTCTTCAACATCCGTCTGGCATTCGCGATCTGATCCCAGCATGCCCATGACTTCAAGATAAACCAGAGGTGTGTCGCCACCCGGAGCACAGATGCCGAAATCACTGCGCAGAAACCGTCTTTCTTCAAGAAGAGGATGACAGCACAGATCAAGGTCGTGGGGCTGCAGACGCCTGAGGGTCTCCCAGACAATACGTTCAGGGTTTGACTCCAGCTCGGTGCCGTCAGAAGCGACGTGGCTGCCTTCAGGCAAGCGGGGGTATCGACATGCCAGTGCCCTCAACAAGCGCCCCCAGTCTCCGGAATTTCTAGCAAGTTGAGTCAAATGATGTGCACGCGGGCCGCAATACCGCATCATCGGCGAGACTGGGGGCGCACCTAGTTCCTCGGTTAGCTCCGCCATGATCCGCAGGTCCTGCGAGGTCGCGTCCCACATGGAGGTGCGGCGGGTCTGGCGGGATGTATATCCGTGCATCCCGGCGCGTGAAGAAGATTGTCTCATTGTCAAAGATCCTTTGTGCCCCGGTCGCCTGAGGGCAGATCGGGGCTAAATGTTGATAAAAAAATGCGTTGGTCTGCTCAGGTTCAGAACAGAGGTGACCGGTCACCCATCTCCTGAAGTCCTTTTTCAAAGCCCCGCAAAAGCTGCCGCAGCAGCAGCACATGGCCGTCCAGCGGACGGCCAAAGGGCATGGTGTCGACAAGACCATGATCGCGTGCGGCCAGAAGGGCTGGCAGCAATACGTCGTGCATTTGCAGCCAGACATCGACCAGCCGGTCCAGTCCGGGATCGGAAGGAGAGAAATGTTTGGGTGCCATGAGGCAGGGACCCTGTCTGTCCCGTTCCTGCAAGACGCAGATCGACACAGGCCGCCTTGAAGCGTCCGATGACCAATTGAGTGTTCAGGAACGGAAGGAATGAAAGATTTTGGAAAGCGGCGTCTGAACGTAGGCGTTCAGTCGTTCCGGGACGGATAACCAGGATCATCCGGAAGCCCCAGCTGATCTAGGCTGGCCCGCAGGTTGTAGCCAGGTGCACAGTCGGTCGCGAACCAGGAAGGATCGACTGCCAGGCCATTGATGACAGGGGCAGGCCCAACGTCAGTCGAAGAAGAGAGACCCAACAGGTCGATGGGATTCAGCAACCGAAGCAACGCAGACAGCAGCATCCAGTCCCGATCTGCCGCTGAGAGACCGATCAGATCTTCAGGCTCAAGTCCTTCATAAAGGTTCTTCACAGCCGCATGCAGCACCAGACTCATCGGTGTATGGAACATCAGATCCGGCCAGAATTCGCTAGCACTGCGATAAAGGCACAGATTGGGCAAAGCGAGAGCTGTATCGCCGGGTATGAGCCAGCGACGCAGGAAATGCAGGTTGTATCCTGCAACGGCCTGAGGGGCATCTGCTCCTTCCTGCGCTAATACCAGAGGCTCCGCAAAGCAGATTTTCCCGGAGCCGATGTGATGCAGTTCCAGGGTGCGATGGAAGGTCCGAATTGTAAAAAGACTCAAAGGTGTCCAGAGAATGTCCTGAACGACAAAATCGAAAAGACTGCCATCCATAAAGGACAGGAGTGGTTTGCACGGGATCCAGCTCACAAGCCGAATGCGAAGTGATGATACCTGCATATAGCCGGTGCGTGCACGAAAGCGCTCAAGCCGATCGGCCCGAGATACCGAAGAAAGCAATGTCATGATGTCTGTCCAGAAAGAACCAAGCGAAAGAGAAGAAAATTCGTAATAGAAAAACCGTCTCTTTACTCAGTGGGATTGAGGGGAGAATTGCCCTCATCAGACCCCATGGAAGCATCAGCGACCTAGCCCGCCCTGCCCTGTCCTGTCTCTTTTGGGCCCTCTGTTTTGAACGATGCAGATTTTGACCTGGCAAAATCGCGCTGCTCAGCGCGCATCGTTCGACCACCAAAGGCCATCGTATCCGTCTCATAGAAAATAGCGGTTATCCGATATTTTTGCCGCGTTGTGCGTATGCCCCGCATACCAAAATGCAGTATCGTGCCTTAGATTTCAGGTTTCTTCGATCGTATCAGGGTTATTTGCACTATGAACCGATTGGACACAGTTTTTTTTTGCGTCATTATGACAACAGGATCGACAGATCGTGACACCCGGCGTCATGCTGTCATTGGCATTTTATAATCGCGTAGTGACAGCTGGGTTCATGGTGTCATAACGGCGTCATCCTATCGACAGTCCGTACTGTCATGACAGCTTCGTAACTGATGTTATTGAAGGTTTTTCAAATACGCCTGGAAAATAAAGAGGCCCCCAATGCCGAGCCCGCATTGGGTACGCTTGCGCATTGTGCTCGTGACGATAATGTTACTCAGCACAAATCATTCAGCGAACATTCTCGCTCCCAT
>NZ_WOSV01000030.1 GCF_011516655.1 Acetobacter thailandicus | reverse complement strand
TCTGGCTCTCAGACAGTAAAAATACATCACTCACAGGCTCATCCTCCATCGGTAAGCCTGTGAATCACAATCTCTCGCTTACTTCAAGAAATTAACAGGTCCTGAGCCTAGAAAACTCATCAGATTAAACCTAGAGGGTGTTATGCACTTTGCGTAAGTATTGCGGAACAGATGAAAGAATAATTCACGTAAATCATATCTATCTGATATCAGCGAAGAAGAGTGGTCTCTGATTGTTCCTTATCTTCTTCTTATGAAGGGAGACGCTGAGCAACGCCATCATGATCAGCGAAAGCTGTTCAATGGCCTTCGTTATGTGATCCGTTATTTTTAACATCATGAAAAAGTGAATATTGTTAATATAAAATAAATATATTTATATTGCTCTATATTACTATATTTATAGATACATCAATGGATAAATTTAATGACCATACTATATAATCCGCCATCAGGAGCTTCTATTGTAAGTGGTGGTTACTGGATTGCCATAAAAGGCAGTGACGGAATAACATACTACGAATCTGCTACCGGAACAGGCAGTAGTGCTACTCCGATAGCCGGAGCTACAAAATATACCGGTCCCATCATTATTTCCAGAGGAAGCCTTACTGTTGCTTCCGGCGCTGTTGCCTCCGGTGCTTATATCTCAGGTGGTAATAATAATCTCTATATTCTGTCCGGAGGAATTCTGGAATCCTCCGTGAATGTTAACGGATGGACATATGTAAGCAGCGGAGGCATTTCATCCGATAATATTCTGGTATCAGACGCCGGACATGTATACGCCGGTGGGTCATCTGTTAGTGACTCTATTATTGCCGGGAATTCGCAAGATGGAAATGGTGATACATTTTATATCAATAGCGGGGGGTATGTAGGAGGGAATACTGTAGTTGGTTCTGGCGCTACGCTGGATGCAACAGCAGGCAATGCTATAATTGTTAGTCCTGTTAATGTAGAAAATGGCGGGACGTTAAAGATTACATCTGCAGGCCAGACTTTAGGGAGCCAAAAGGAAAATAGTGGCATTGCAAATACAGATCCCACGGTCAGTTATCCGAAGGCACCATCAGGAGCTTCTATTGTAAGTGGCGGTTACTGGATTGCCATAAAAGGCAGTGACGGAATAACATACTACGAATCTGCTACCGGAACAGGCAGTAGTGCTACTCCGATAGCCGGAGCTACAAAATATACCGGTCCCATCATTATTTCCAGAGGAAGCCTTACTGTTGCTTCCGGCGCTGTTGCCTCCGGTGCTTATATCTCAGGTGGTAATAATAATCTCTATATTCTGTCCGGAGGAGTTCTGGAATCCTCCGTGAATGTTAACGGATGGACATATGTAAGCAGCGGAGGCATTTCATCCGATAATACTCTGGTATCAGATGCCGGGCATGTATACGCCGGTGGGTCTGCTGTATCAACTACGTTTCTGGCAGGCAATTCTTCTGATGGTGGCAGTGATACTTATTATATAGATAAAGGCTCTTTCATTAGCGGAAATACCATTAATGGATCAGGAAGTATATTAAACATCAACTCTCAGGCTAATATAGAACAGCCTATTACCTATTATATTATGGAGCCGCACCCTGGATATCTGTCTGCAAATACGGTAAGTGGTGGTTACTGGATTGCCATAAAAGGCAGTGACGGAATAACATACTACGAATCTGCTACCGGAACAGGCAGTAGTGCTACTCCGATAGCCGGAGCTACAAAATATACCGGTCCCATCATTATTTCCAGAGGAAGCCTTACTGTTGCTTCCGGCGCTGTTGCCTCCGGTGCTTATATCTCAGGTGGTAATAATAATCTCTATATTCTGTCCGGAGGAATTCTGGAATCCTCCGTGAATGTTAACGGATGGACATATGTAAGCAGCGGAGGCATTTCATCCGATAATATTCTGGTATCAGACGCCGGACATGTATACGCCGGTGGGTCATCTGTTAGTGACTCTATTATTGCCGGGAATTCGCAAGACGGAAATGGTGATACATTCTACATTAATAGTGGAGGTGTAATTACCAGTGCTTACGTTGGCTCGGCAGCAGCCCTGATCGTACAGGCAGGAGGAACATCTATTGCTACAACATTAGAAACTGGATCTACCTACGATGTTCTACAGGCTGAATCGGAAATTTGTTTTTTGCCGGGTAGTTTGATTAAAACTCCATCGGGCATAACTCCGGTTCAGGACTTATCCATGAACGATGAAGTTATTGCGTATGTTAATAGTATTGAAGTGATACGCCATATCACGTGGGTTGGCCGATCATATTGCAATGTGCGCCCTCATTTACCAGATGATGAAGCAGGCTACCCTGTGCGTATTCTAAAAAATGCCGTGGCTGAGGGTGTGCCATTTAAAGATATGCTGATTACCTCAGAGCATTGTCTGTTTTTTGATGGCCGGTTTATTCCCGTGCGTATGCTGGTGAACGGCCGCTCAGTGTTTTATGATAAATCGATCAAATCCTATGATTATTATCATATTGAAACAGGTGAGCACGCTGTCATTATGGCTGATGGAATGCTGACTGAAAGCTACCTTGATACTGGCAATCGTCAGGCCTTTTATCAGCATGGTAAGCTTGTGGCTTTTACACCATCCCGCAACCTGACATGGGATGATGCAGCAGCACCTCTCGATGTTTCACAACAGTTTGCTGAAAATATCTTCCGTCACATAGAAGAACGTGCGGACCAGATGGACCTGCCACACCAGAACAAAACAGCAGAACTAACATATGATCCTGACCTGCATCTTCTGACGCAAACTGGTGATGTTATCCGGCAGATACGCCGCCAGAACGGGCGGGCTCTGTTCATGATACCGGCAGGTACAGCATCAGTAACTCTGATGTCCCGTACCAGTCGTCCGTATGATGTAGTAGGACCATTTATTGATGACAGACGTGTTCTTGGTGTTCTTGTGGGCATGGTGACGCTTCTTGAAGGGGCTGCGTCTATAGTCGTGGACACACATCTGACACAGGAGGAGCTGGCAGGATGGCACTGCACGGAAAGCAGCAGAACGATGCGCTGGACTAAAGGAGATGCGGCTCTTCCTCTGGGGCTAAGCAGTGAAATGAGAGTGCTCTCTGTCGAGGTCATAGCAGCAGGACCTTACAGGCAACATAAAGAGCAGCCAGTTAACCTGAAGTTTGCTGGGTAAGTCTGGAAATGTGGAGAGCTGAAAAAATTCTTCGGTTTTTTCAGTTTTTTTCTCCGATCCAGACGCGAAATAAGGGCTGACAATAGTGGACTTGTAACGGTTTTGTGCCGGTTGACTGAGCGTTTAAAGCTTTCAACAGGAAAGGTATTTGGTCCCGGCTTTTCTCGCAGATGGCGTGTTGATGAGACTTACATTAAGGTGAAAGGTCAGTGGAGTTATTTGTACCGGGCCGTTGATAAGGACGGTGATACAATTGATTTCT
>NZ_WOSV01000029.1 GCF_011516655.1 Acetobacter thailandicus | reverse complement strand
CCGGGTGCTAAACTGGAAGTTGTTCAGGGTGGGAAAAATTAATACTATAATATTTCAAAATTACAGCCGTTTTCACTGAAATGTATCATGCAAACGAGCATTGATGTGACTGTAGCCTGATACCTAAAAAATATCAGGCTACAGTCACATAACCCACATTGAAATCAAAAGAATATACTTATTTATTTATAATTTAAGAACATAAAATTCATCTTTGTTGAAATCACCTTCAAGACAACTACATCCATTAATTGTTTTTTCTCTTGAGAATGTATTAAATTCAGCAAAAGCATACGTAAATTCAGTGTCTGTTCTATTCCAAACGACTATAACTACTTCAATTTTAAAAAAATCTTCTGCATTTTTAAGTCTTAATAATTCATTTTTTCTAATGGAAAAACTAATTAAATTATCATTTTTCCCAGAAGAAGATAAGTTCTTTGAATCTAAGAAAAAATTACATTCATCAATTCGACATATATAATCAGGTCTGGCAACTCTATTCTTTTTCAGCTCACTACTATAAACATTTTCATGCTGAACTGTCTTAATCCACGGAATATTGATATCATCGAGTAATGCTTCTGTTAAAAACTCACCACTATCTCCAATAATTTTTTTTCCGACCCCTGTATTGGTATACCCTTTCTTTCCAAGAAGCCCGCGCAATTTTGTTAATTTTTTACTTGGTGTTCCCATAGTAATCTCCAATAATTAAGTTTTTATTTTTATCGTTATTTTGAAATTATTTATGAATAAGAAAATGGTTTATCGCTTTCTCCCTCGGCGTTGCGCACGGGCTTGTAGCATTTCCTGATACGCTTTGGCGTCTCTGGCTTTCTGCTCGGCCCGCTCTTTCTCAGCGGCTTCGGCTCTCTGGCGTTCTTCAGCCAGTCTCTTCCTCTCAGCTTCCGCATTTTTAGCCGCTCCGGCCTTAAGACCTTTGGCAAAGGCTGCCCATTTGTTGGCAGCTTTCTCGGCCTTCTTCTGAACCGGCGGGGTGATCCGATCAAATGCCTGGGCCACCTTCTCGAACCCGTCACGCATGACTTTGACGACCTGTTCCAGTTTCGCCCTGGCGAAATCTATGACCTCAGCCCGTTGCGCGTTCTCCGCCCGAATACGGCGGTTATGGTTGCCTGTTGGAGTCTCATGACCTTTCCGCTCCAACGCCACGACATTCGCGCCCATGTGCCGCTCTGGGACGCGATCCAGCCCCTGCACCTCATTGGTCCGGTGATCTATCCTGGCCTCTTGTCCGGCCCGCTCAAGAGCCACATTGGCAAGGGTCGCCCATAGCTGGCGAACCTCTGTCACCTCGTCGGCGGCTTTCCCCAGCCCCATGCTGGCCCGCTTCTTGTCGGACAGTTCAATGGTTGATTTGTCTCCAAAGGTCAGTGTGCCATCCGCTCCACGCTCGATGGTGCGGGTTGTGGTCATGACATGGGCGTGGTGATTCCGGTCGTCGCCTTCCTCGCCGGGAAGATGCACCGCCACATCAACGGCCACCCCGTAACGCTCCACCAGTTCACGGGCAAAGCTGTCAGCCAGTTCGGCCCGTTGATCGCTGGTGAGTTCATGTGGAAGAGCAAGCACCCATTCTCTTCCGGTTCTGGCATCCTTCCTCTTTTCTGAAGTCTCGGCACCATTCCACAAATCAGACCGATCAACCGAACCACCACCCGGAACAAAGATAGCCTTATGGGCAACGCTGCTCTGACGGGGGCTGTATTTGTGTTCTCGACCGTCAATCTCGTTGGTTAAATCCTCGCCAGAACGATAAGCCGCGGCAGCCACAACGGAACGTCCTGCACTCCGGCTAATTGGCTTCGTTTCGGCGCGATAGATTGCCACGGATCAAAAGTCTTTCTTTTGGCATAAAACGGGTGGTTAAGGTGGGTAAAACCACCATAACGCAGGACTTGCACTTGTGCAAGTCGTAACTGCGCCCTTAATACCTTACGGCATCAAGGGATATGTGCTATTGTTTCTGAAAGACTGCTTCCAGTTCCGAGGATGATATGAGCAACATTTCCAAAGAAATTGAAAACGCCAAAAAGATTATAGCTGAGCAAAAAAAGCGTATCAAAGAGGCGCAAAAAGCAGAGGCTAAATCCGAAGCAAAATTGCGCGATAGACAAAATTATATCTTGGGAGGCGCTTTGATAAAGTTAGCCGAAACAGACGAACGCGCTGTCCGAACCATCGAAACACTTTTGAAGCATGTTGAAAGGCCATCAGACCGAAAATCCTTTGAGACATTCTCGCGCCTTCCTTCACTCGCTATGACACCAGTTCCATCGTCGGAAAATAACCATGAGTGACATGCTGGAAGAAGATCCATTTGAACTGTTCAGGCGGGTCGAAAAAAGCATCACCAGAGCCACCGGAAGCATGGAACGACTGGCATCCGAGCAGGACAACAGGTGCCAGACGATTTCAGACGCCGCCGAAAAAGCCTCTAGGTTGGCCGTAGAAGCCTCTGACGTGTTTTCAGCGGGAAAGAGAAGTCTAATGATCTGGACCGGCCTCTGCGCGGCTATACTGGTCTCTGGCGGGTGGCTGTCGGGTTATTGGCTGGGGCACTCTGATGGATGGTCCGTAGGAAACGCCATAGGCCATGAACAAGCCCTGACCGAAAATGCAGCGTCTGCATGGGGAAATACTCCAAGCGGTCAACTGGCCCACCAGATGGATAAAACGGGGTTACTTCAGGCTCTCGCATACTGCCACCTGCCGGGATACGAGGCTAAATACGAGGAAAAGGAAAAACGAACCTTCTGCTATCCCACCCAGAACGCTAGCGGTTGGTTAGTGCAGCGATAACCTCAAGCTGCACCCTCTTCCTGAGCAATTCAGACGACCGATTTTCTTTGTCCTGCCCCTTTGAAAATTGGAGTTTTCCACCGAAAAAAGAGGGGACCATAGGGGAGAATAAATATCTTTATTCTATCTAGGAAATCGCCAATCATTAATTTTCCTTGGAAAACCGAGAAAAACATCTTGCGATTAGCTGGCACCTCATGCCAGTATAAGCAGGCACCACGTGCCAGCTAATCGCTTTTCATACAGAGGTTCCCCACATGCGGAATGTCACTCGACTTAGAACCCAAAAAGATCGGCTCCAGGAAGATCAGGCCGACCTCCTAAAACAGGCACTCTTACCCTTTGCCGAGACTAGTCCCGCGATGCGTGAAGCTGTTGGTCGGCTTTACGTTCAGATCAAGAACCTCACGACACCAGACCCCGGAACCACGGAGCCTTTCGTTATGATCCGTCCCGCACAAAACCGCGCAGTTGTTGATTGGCTCGAAGCCAACAGTAAACGCCCTATGAAAGCCATGCGTGTGTGGGCACTACTCTTCGATCACCTGATGCCGCACACCGGCCAAATCATGCTGACACGCGAAGAAATTGCCGAAAACATTGGAATTGCTGCCGATGACGTAAGCAAAGTTATGAATGAACTGGTGAAATTTGGAGCCATCTTCTCCGAGCGCGAACGGGTCGAAGGTCTGCGCGGCCCCGGACTAGTTCGCTACTACATGAACCGCCATGTAGCCGAGGTCGGTAGTCGTGCCACACAAGAAGAATTAGCCCTCATTCCAAGGCCGGGTGCTAAACTGGAAGTTGTTCAGGGTGGGAAAAATTAATACTATAATATTTCAAAATTACAGCCGTTTTCACTGAAATGTATCATGCAAACGAGCATTGATGTGACT
>NZ_WOSV01000028.1 GCF_011516655.1 Acetobacter thailandicus | reverse complement strand
AATCATAGCACACACAATAAGCGCACGTCACGCAGTGACGTATAAGCGCGCACTTAAACATGATTACGCCACAGAAATTGATTACGCAGGATAAGTGACGCGGTTCTCGTCAGTATGATAGAGTATGCTACATACCAAAAGAACAGGGGACCAGAAATGCGTAAACCACGGGATATTGATGCTGAACTGAAAGCACTTCAGGAAAAGGCGAAGCAGCTTAAAGTACAAAGAACACTTCAGCTCGGCGAACTGGTCGAAGGAACAGGAGCTGATACCCTGTCCATCGAAGCACTGGCCGGGGTACTGCTTGCAGCTGTTGAACAGGCAGATGGTAAACCTGAAGCCGTCGCGAGGTGGACTGAGCGGGGAACCGCATTCTTTCTCGCAGGTGCAAAAAAGAACGTCCGGAAGGGATCGGGAAACGATCAGAACGGAATTACAGACGCTTGAAAGACGGATCAGGAAACAGGCAGCCCTGATCCATCGTTATCAGGCACGAAAGGCACGTACCGACATGCGTGATCAGGCGAAGGTACGACGGGAGAGGACACGTCATCTTATTGAACTGGGAGGGCTGGTCAGCAAGGCGGGACTGGTTGATCTGACGGATGATGACCGTGCCACTATGCTCGGAGCATTTCTGGATATTGCGGGGCAGCTTCAGGGAGACAGTGATACCACGCCAGCTGACCTGAAAACACGGTGGAGGCGACGGGGTCTGAACCGTTTCTGCGCGGAGCGACAAGACGATGAAGGAAACGGGTTATGATCTTTCAGAACTGAAGCCGGAAGTCTCTGGGAAAAATGCTGCATGCTCCGGTGACTTCCCACAGGCTGGCAGCACTGAACATCAGATCATTGTCCAGATTTCCGGCAGTCTAGAGAAGGAGATGGGTGCCTAGAAGCTGTTTTATATCGGACCGCCTAACAGGGAAATGACATTTTTATGGTCAATGCGATCAAAATCCTCTGGAAGTCGGATTGAAAACTCAGACGGCGTTTTTGTGTCTCTTTGAGAGCCATAATCGGACTATGATGCTTATCTCCCGTTGATAGATTTTGATGAAGAGAAAGCGGATTTCGTCTTCAGCTTCTTCAGGTGGTTTGTCGATGAACTAGGCTTTGGGCCGGTCATCGGAACCGTCGTTCCAGCGGTACCCATGGGCCTTGAGAGTGTCCTTGAGTTCGAAGGGCGTGTATTTGGTCCACAGACGCTTCCATACTGTTCTGGCACGTTCCAGGTAGCAAGGATAGGGTGGAGCGGCTCTCCGGGAATCCTGCATAGCTCAGAAAGACGATAACTGCCTGATAGTTATTTACCGCCCTGTGCCCGTTAAAGAAAAATCCGCCTTGCAGACTCAGATGCTCCAGTTTGTGTCCCTCAAAACTTGTCTGGTCCCAGGGAATGTCTTTCATGGACGAGGCTTAAGGTTTGTTTATAAAGGTCGAACAGAAGCGTTCGAGAAAAGGACGGTCAGGAGGGAGAGAGTTATCCACAAGCATTCGGGTTTTAAAGTAGTTTTATAATGTTTTATAATGTTTTAGCTCAAAAAAAAGACAATTATTCTTTTATTTTCAAGTGTTTAAATGTTTTCTTAGCCCCCAATGTACGGGATTTGGCCCCCAATGTACGGGATTTGGCCCCCAATGTACGGGATTTGGCCCCCAATGTACGGTTTGTTCACATCCATACATCTGTTTTCGCCTTGTTGAGGATGGAAAAGGCTGCTTCTATCTTGTGTCATAAGAGCAGATTCGAATTGTCCGTACATTAGGGACCAGCATTGTTCTCCATCTGGAGAAATGAATTCCTATAAGTCATAACTAATAATGGCCCTGAATTTCCTGGTTCTTCTTTAATGTTATATTCTGGCAAATCGTTTGAATTAATAATTTTTCTCAAGTTTTCAGTGAATTTTTTCAAAGTTCCTGAACTACCGCTCCGATCATAAATAGTTTGAAATGACCATCTTGCTTCGGTCTTTCCTGCTGCACGGCGAGCTAACCTATAAACAAAACGTCCTATACCAGGATCTATTAAAAAATAATCTGGATGAACAGTTAAAACGTCAGGATTTTTTCCGTTAGTTATTTCTCTGTACATCCAATCCGCTAATTCTATTTCTATATATTCTGGTTTTCCATTATCGCTTTTTATAACTTTGTATCTACTAATAAGGGGCTCTCCCTCATCAACAGTTATTGTTTTACCGTTACTATTTTTTTTAAATCTCTGAACTGCAACATGCGTTGTGTTTAATCTGATACATGTTTCAACTAGGTCATCTTTTTGTTTACCACCATCAGATCGGCGACAAAAACGTAAAACATCAGCAACATGCGGACGAAAAATCCGGCTAGGACGTTCAGCTTTTCCTTCCCGAAAACGGTTCATTTGTTCTGTAAGATGCGATACTGCCATAAGGACTAAATCATAATCCCAGACTGAGGCCATACCAGCAGCTCCTCCAGAAACCGTTACATGACCATCTGAGAGTTCATAGTGAATGACCTCACCTGCGCGGCGATCTCGTTTAGATAAGCGAAAGACCGCTACATCCATGATACTACGAGAGTCCTTTGTACCTACATCATAAAGAGTAGGTACAAAAAAATCTGCTTGGCTTTCTGCTTTTGGAGCTTTGCGAATAGACATCTTATTGTTTCTCTTATCCCAGCGTTTCATCCAAAAAGGCATAAAACCTTAAATACGATTATAAATTTTTACTGATTTCTGTATTTCTGTAAAAGTAGTTCACGGACTTCATCGGCAATTTTTGTCCCACGCATGGCGCAAGAAGATTTAATCATTCGATGTAAGCTAGCTGGGACATCAATCGTAAGCCGTTTCATCGCTTCAGGCTCATCTAGATTTTTCCGTGTTTCGACCCAGGCATCAGCTGATGGCGTGATTGCTTTGTTCGTAGGCTTCATACCTATTTGGATTTTTTTTGCGCTCATTTGATGAATCCCATCAACTCGTCTTTAACTGCTTCTATCTCTAAGGCAGCTGAACTCTGCGGATCTATTTCGTGTACCGATTTTCCCTGAGCCGCAGTTTCAGCAAAAATCACACGCTGAGTAATGCTCGATGTGAAAATCGGAACAGAATATGATGAGAGAGCTTCCTTTACATCTCGGCCTATAGCCGTATTTGCGATTTTACGATTAACCACAAAAGCGAATTTCAGTTTTTCTTTATAAATTCTAGCTTCCTCAATGAGTTTAACAACCTCATCAGCCGCCCAGATATCATATGGAGAAGGCTGTACTGGGATTAGAATGAGATCTGATGCCATGATAGCGCTGCGTGCCAAATCAGTAACACGGGGTGGGCCATCGATAATGATATGATCGTAATCCTTTCCGATCTGACCTATTTCCTTGTGTACGCTGGCTCGCGGTAGTCCCATTACTGAAAAAAGTGGTTTTCCTTCGCGGGCAGCTGCCCAGTCTAAAGCACTACCTTGGGGATCAACATCAAGGAGGAGTACGCGGGCACCCATATGGGCGAGACTTGCCGCCAAGTTAATACTTAGGGTCGTTTTCCCAACCCCGCCTTTTTGATTCAGAAGACCAATTATCATACCGAATTCCTTTTTTGTGTTTTTACGATTAAACGTAAAAATGTTCAATCGTATTTAATGTAATAATTTTATACGATTTTCAGATTTGAGCTAATTCCACATTTTCCTGGCAATGGTCTGCTCCTCGTCACCGGAGCGCGTCGGCATAGATGGCGGTGGTGGGGATACACACCATAGCCTTCGCAAATTTCATGCTGAAAAATGCAGCCAGACCGCTCACGCAAAGTGCATAACACCCTCTAGGCTCAGGACGGCTCTGTTGCAAAGTTGGAAGAAGCTGATGGGGCTCTGATTTTCGGTTTTTTTAAGATGTATAAATTCCGAACTAT
>NZ_WOSV01000027.1 GCF_011516655.1 Acetobacter thailandicus | reverse complement strand
GTTAAATGTCCCTTTTTCCGGGTTAAATGTCCCTTTTTCCGGGTGCTGTCCACACCCGGAAAAAGGCTTATTAACAATATAATATCCCTTGATGGTAAATAAGGGACATTATATTGAATATATCAAACTTAATTTTTAAAAGATAACCGCCCGGAATTAGGGACATTTCATGAAAAAAACACGGAAAACAAAGGTTTATGCGCTAGCAAACTACAAACCCGATAATCCTAAATTAACTGCAAAGTGGATTGGCATGAGTAATGCTCTCATAAGATCGGGACAAGCTCTGAACCTAGCAGAGAAACGCCTACTGATGCTGGCAGTCTCCAAACTAGACAGCTCTAAGCCTTTGACATTTGGTGAGGTTCCCACTAGCCGCGTTCACGCAATTGACTATGCCAATGAATATGGTGTTGACCCCAATACAGCCTACGAAGCTCTGCAAGTAGCCTCTAAGAGCCTTTACGATCGATCTATAACGATGTTTGAACCAGCCCATACACGGCAGGGTAAGACGTTAAAACCTATTGTTACCAATATGCGATGGGTTGGCCGAGCAAAATATCATGAGGGTGAAGGTTGGATAGAATTAGGGTGGTGGCCTGAGCTATTACCTCACCTAACGGGTTTAAAACGCGAGTTTACCAAGTATAAACTACAGCAAGCCAACGCTTTACGCTCTATATATTCTTGGCGTTTATTAGAGCTTTTAATGCATTACCAATCTACTGGAACAGCAGAATATACAATAGAAGATTTCAGCGCTTCTATGGAAGCAACAGAAAAGCAAAAAAAGAATTTCGCTAAAATTCGAATAAAAATCATAGAACCAGCGGTTAAAGAGCTGACCCAGAAAGATGGCTGGTTGATTGAATGGGAGCCTATCAAGACTGGCAGGAAAGTGTCTAAACTACGCTTTATTTTCAAAAAAAACTTAGCGTTTTCAACATAAAAGTAGCACTAAAAATAATAACGTAAATAAAAATATGATTCTATTGAATTTTATGCGTTTCTTAAATGTAACTTTGTTTATTTTATTTTTAATTTAACGTGTTTATTTGTGGTTTCATAAATATTTTTTGATAAATGAGAGACCACTTAAAATTCTTTGTAGTCTACACAATATAAAAAATTAGTTTGTCGTTATGATTGACGTCCGCGGTGTCGCGGTATTTATAATCCAACGTTAGCGCACTTTGGTTTAGTGGATATCTGCTATCGTGCAATGATCTAAGGATATGGTGAACAACATGAGGTCTACCGCTTTTTGGAAAGCTCTCGGCACGGGCGCAGCAGCACCTGCTATGCTGTATGCTCCGGAGCAAGACTACATGATCTATGCAACTATTGACACGATCACAAAAACTGAGACTTACGAATTCACGTCCGTGATCGTGTGCTCTAAGGCTGATACAATCGTTAAGGTCACTAGTGATGAATGCAAACGCTGACTCTACACCTGAAGAAGATGATCAGTCTGAAACAGAATCTGAAAATACCGAGAATATTAAGCCATCTGAAGAAGGAACAGTTAGCGTAGAAGTGGAAGCGGGAACACCCGTAACGCTTAAACTCACTGAGGTGCCTCGCACTATTAATTCTCTGCCGCCATACATGTTTCCTCCCACGATGGGACAAGCTGCTCTTCTGCATGCGTCTTCACAGCAGCAGCAGCAGCACGCATGGAACGCTCCAGTTCCACCACCTGAAGCGGCAGAGCGTTTCGAAAAATTATGTCCAGGCTCTTTTGAACGAATGCTACGCATGGCTGAAAAAGAGCAAGATAATCAGATTGATCTCAACCAAAAACAGATCGCAATTGCCCAAAAAACTAGTGAAAATCAGGTAATACTTGCTACCAGAGCACAGGATTTTTTGGCTACCGATACTAGACGGGGGCATTTTCTAGGAGCGCTCATTAGCGTCCTAGCCATGACAGGCGCTGGGGCGGCAGAAGTATACGATCAAGCTGCCATTGGTATAGCTTTCCTCAGCGTTCCTATTATGACCGTAGCAATTGCCTTTATCAATTCTCATAAAAGCAATAAGTCGACGGCTAAGAATGCTAATCCCCAGAAGAATGTAGAACCAGCAGAAAAAAAAGAAGAGCCGAAGCAAGATTAAAAATTATCAAGCATTTTTAGGCACTTTAATTCTACGCATTCCTCCACGATTTTTCATCTGCCACCACGGGCGCGGCCCGGGCCGCGCGTAGGTACCTGCTGCACTTTCTTGGCTATGTTGGTCATGCGCTCCTTGGCTTCCCACACAGCCCGCTCTCTGGCCTCCTTCAGTCCTTGTTTGCGCAAGGCTTCCTTGCGCTCATCCTCACGTCTGAGGGATTCTGCTGCCTGTCTAGCCAGCTCGGCCTCCTCCTCGCGGCGTTGGCCCCCAACCGCCCGCAAGAGGGCGTGAACGGCGCTCTTTTTGGCGTTCCTGGCCTGCTCGGCCACTTCCCTGACGGTGGCGGCCAATTCGCGCACCATTTCCCGCACATGGTCGTTCAGGGTGCGCCTGCGCTCGTTCTCCTGAGCCTTGAACGTCTGGGGCTTGTATGGCTCCCCCTTCCGCTCCTGCTCGGCCTTGTGCTTGCGCTCCATCGTTGTGCTGGTCGGCCCAAGGTGCATGGTTGGCATTTCGTCCACGCCCTGCCGCTCATAGCTGCGATGATCGAGGCGGGCAGGCTTCTGGTGGCGCTCCAGTGCTTCGTTGCACTGCATGGCCCACAATTCCCGAAGGCTCTCGATCTCCGGCCCACCCGTCTTGGCGGCGTCCAGTATGCGGGTTTTCTTGCCCAGCCCGTCCGGCTCGACCTCCCGTGTCGTGGTGAGGATATGGGCGTGATAGTTCCGGTCGTCACCACCAGCACTGGGAGCATGAAGGGCAACATCAGCAGCCACCCCGTAACGTTCGACCACGGCAGAGGCAAAAGACCGTGCAAGGTCTTCCCTGTCTTTGGCGTTCAGTTCAGCGGGAAGGGCCAGCACATATTCACGGGCCGTCACCGAGTTAGAACGCTTCTCGAATGTGATTGACGCCCTTCTTAAGCGGTTATCACGGGAGCAGGACACAAAGGCTTTTCAAGATCACGGGTTCATCACGCCCCGGCCAGCACAAGTGCAGAATGAAGGCTGACCATGAGTGAACCAGACGATGCGGAAGATTTCGGACTTCGTGCGTTTGAGGATTTGAAAAACACTATCCAGAAGTCGAATAAAGCCTATTCAGATGTTGCCGGTAAGCTGCCAGCCCTGGCAAAACAACTTGAGGCACTAGACACCAAAAGCACCAAAGCCGCGCAACGTGTTGAGGACGCAGCGCAGGCCGTCACCAGCTACATCAAGACCGACAGGCGCACCCTGATCATCTCCTGCGGGTTTGGAGCCATTGCGCTCGTGTTCTGCGCGGCCTTTCTGGGTGACATCAAGGGCAGTCGAACTGGATACGCTCAAGGGTTCGTTGAGGGGCAGCAGGAAGCCAAACAGCGCGATGCACTGGCAGAATGGGCCGTATCCTCACCATCGGGTCACATGGCCTACGAGATGGACAGGGTAGGGCAGATTCAGGCGTTCGGTATGTGCAAAATCGAAGGTTACAAGATCAGAACCGACCAGAAAGGGACATGGTGCGTACCCGTCTCCGGTAACGGCCTTATGTGGCCTGTAGCACGCCCCTGACCTCCACTAGTAGAAAACCACCAGACCACCCACACACTCCATTCCTGAGCCATTTACGAGCCAATTTGAGGGGTGTTTCAGGTCTGGGCGAGTGCGGAGCAGGAACGGCGTAGCCCGTAAAGCGCCAGACAAGCTGATTTTCGTGACATATTCGAATTACAACTTATTTTTATGCACAACATTTTTCCACAGGCTAATTTGTTTTTTCTTGTTTTTTCTTGTTTTTTAGCCAAATTTTACTTTTAATTTCATAAGCTTACGGATGATAAATGTCCCTTTTTCCGGGTTAAATGTCCCTTTTTCCGGGTTAAATGTCCCTTTTTCCGGGTGCTGTCCACACCCGGAAAAAGGCTTATTAACAATATAATATCCCTTGATGGTAAATAAGGGACATTA
>NZ_WOSV01000026.1 GCF_011516655.1 Acetobacter thailandicus | reverse complement strand
GGCTCTGGAGGCTGAGGCTTCCGGGGTTTTTTCTGACTTTAGCGGTCTTTGACAAGAGAATATGAGAGAGGGATATGCTGACGGCGTATTTTCTCTGAGGGTGAGGTTTCGGCCTTATTTTTAGAGGGGTATCTGACTGGTTTTTGACTGGTCATGACGTTTGTTCAGTATATCTTGCATATGCGTTTTTAAAAACAGACGTTTCGAATGACTTTTCTTAAGTGAAAAGAAATTGCATGACCGGGTCTTTGTTTATTGTGCCTGACACTTTTGTGTTGGGTGTGATGAACCTGAGAGTTTGATCCTGGCTCAGAGCGAACGCTGGCGGCATGCTTAACACATGCAAGTCGCACGAAGGTTTCGGCCTTAGTGGCGGACGGGTGAGTAACGCGTAGGAATCTATCCACGGGTGGGGGATAACTTCGGGAAACTGAAGCTAATACCGCATGATACCTGAGGGTCAAAGGCGCAAGTCGCCTGTGGAGGAGCCTGCGTTTGATTAGCTTGTTGGTGGGGTAATGGCCTACCAAGGCGATGATCGATAGCTGGTTTGAGAGGATGATCAGCCACACTGGGACTGAGACACGGCCCAGACTCCTGCGGGAGGCAGCAGTGGGGAATATTGGACAATGGGGGCAACCCTGATCCAGCAATGCCGCGTGTGTGAAGAAGGTTTTCGGATTGTAAAGCACTTTCGGCGGGGACGATGATGACGGTACCCGCAGAAGAAGCCCCGGCTAACTTCGTGCCAGCAGCCGCGGTAATACGAAGGGGGCTAGCGTTGCTCGGAATGACTGGGCGTAAAGGGCGTGTAGGCGGTTTGTACAGTCAGATGTGAAATCCCCGGGCTTAACCTGGGAGCTGCATTTGATACGTGCAAACTAGAGTGTGAGAGAGGGTTGTGGAATTCCCAGTGTAGAGGTGAAATTCGTAGATATTGGGAAGAACACCGGTGGCGAAGGCGGCAACCTGGCTCATAACTGACGCTGAGGCGCGAAAGCGTGGGGAGCAAACAGGATTAGATACCCTGGTAGTCCACGCTGTAAACGATGTGTGCCAGATGTTGGGTAACTTAGTTATTCAGTGTCGTAGTTAACGCGTTAAGCACACCGCCTGGGGAGTACGGCCGCAAGGTTGAAACTCAAAGGAATTGACGGGGGCCCGCACAAGCGGTGGAGCATGTGGTTTAATTCGAAGCAACGCGCAGAACCTTACCAGGGCTTGAATGGGCAGGCCGTATCCAGAGATGGATATTTCCCGCAAGGGACCTGCCACACAGGTGCTGCATGGCTGTCGTCAGCTCGTGTCGTGAGATGTTGGGTTAAGTCCCGCAACGAGCGCAACCCTTATCTTTAGTTGCCAGCATGTTTGGGTGGGCACTCTAGAGAGACTGCCGGTGACAAGCCGGAGGAAGGTGGGGATGACGTCAAGTCCTCATGGCCCTTATGTCCTGGGCTACACACGTGCTACAATGGCGGTGACAGTGGGAAGCTAGATGGCGACATCGTGCTGATCTCTAAAAGCCGTCTCAGTTCGGATTGCACTCTGCAACTCGAGTGCATGAAGGTGGAATCGCTAGTAATCGCGGATCAGCATGCCGCGGTGAATACGTTCCCGGGCCTTGTACACACCGCCCGTCACACCATGGGAGTTGGTTTGACCTTAAGCCGGTGAGCGAACCGCAAGGACGCAGCCGATCACGGTCGGGTCAGCGACTGGGGTGAAGTCGTAACAAGGTAGCCGTAGGGGAACCTGCGGCTGGATCACCTCCTTTCAAGGAACTGTTCTGAGTGGAACCGGTTATCTGGTTTTATTTGGAATGTTTCAGAAAATAAAAGTCCTTCAGATAGGATCTCTGAAGGCAGCGTCTGGTCAGATGTCTGCATGAGCAATCATGCGAAAGCGCCGTCAACATATCCCTTTCTACGACAGATTATACAGGTTCGGGCTAGTAGCTCAGTTGGTTAGAGCACACGCTTGATAAGCGTGGGGTCGGAGGTTCAAGTCCTCCCTGGCCCACCACTTAATCAGCTGTATATGATAATATGCAGTTGTCTGGTTATGGGGGCGTAGCTCAGCTGGGAGAGCACCTGCTTTGCAAGCAGGGGGTCGTCGGTTCGAACCCGTCCGTCTCCACCATCTTTACTAAGTGGTTGTCGAGAAGTCTGTCGTAAGGGAGTGTTAGAGATTGGACATTTCCGTATATGGAGCCGCGTTGCGGCGCATATGTGGTGTGTGTCTGATGAGAGATCTTTGTCAGTGTGAATCGGTTGGTGCGTATCTGGGCGTGCCTTTTAGTTGCGGGTTGGTCTGACCCACAGCGTTCTGTTTTTGCGGAATGATGTGTTAAGCAACGAAGGCATGAATCGTTCAGATGCGTTTTAAAGATATAAGTGACGTACTTGCATGATGCATGCGGGAACAGTCTTATATGACTTAGGTTGTATAGATGGTTTCTGTGCATGGTGAGAGTGAGTGCGATAAGGGCATTCGGTGGATGCCTTGGTACCAGGAGGCGACGAAGGACGTAGCACGCTGCGAAAAGTTGTGGGGAGCCGCGAGCAGGCTTTGATCCGCAAATATCCGAATGGGGCAACCCACCCGCAAGGGTATCATTACCTGAATACATAGGGTGATGAGGCGAACCCGGGGAACTGAAACATCTCAGTACCTGGAGGAAAAGACATCAATTGAGATTCTGTTAGTAGTGGCGAGCGAACGCGGAACAGGCCAGTATTACTTTGTAAAGAAGCAGAAGGACATGGAAAGGTCCGCCATAGTGGGTGATAGCCCCGTATGCGTAGTGTTGCAGAGTAGTCTTGAGTAGGGCGGGGCACGTGAAACCCTGTCTGAACATGGGGGGACCACCCTCCAAGCCTAAATACTCCCTGGTAACCGATAGTGAACAAGTACCGTGAGGGAAAGGTGAAAAGCACCCCGACAAGGGGAGTGAAATAGACCTGAAACCGAATGCCTACAAACAGTCGGAGCCTCTTATGGGGTGACGGCGTACCTTTTGTATAATGGGTCAGCGAGTTTCTGTTTGCAGCGAGCTTAAGCCGTTAGGTGTAGGCGTAGCGAAAGCGAGTCTGAACAGGGCGTTCAGTTGCTGGCAGAAGACCCGAAACCGAGTGATCTAGCCATGGCCAGGCTGAAGGTGCGGTAACACGCACTGGAGGGCCGAACTCACGCCTGTTGAAAAAGTCGGAGATGAGCTGTGGTTAGGGGTGAAAGGCCAATCAAACTCGGAAATAGCTGGTTCTCCGCGAAATCTATTGAGGTAGACCGTCGAGTATTACCCCGGGGGGTAGAGCACTGGATGGGCTAGGGGGGCCCAAAGCCTTACCAAACCTAACCAAACTCCGAATACCCGGAAGTATGAGCTCGGCAGACAGACAGTGGGTGCTAAGGTCCATTGTCGAGAGGGAAACAGCCCAGACCACCAGCTAAGGCCCCTAAATCGTGGCTAAGTGGGAAAGGATGTGGGGATTCCAAAACAACCAGGAGGTTGGCTTAGAAGCAGCCATCCTTTAAAGAAAGCGTAATAGCTCACTGGTCTAATAGAAACCCTGCGCCGAAAATGTAACGGGGCTCAAGCCACGTGCCGAAGCTGTGGGTGCATATCTATGATATGCGCGGTAGCGGAGCGTTCCGTAAGTCTGTGAAGGAGGCGGGGTGACCCCCTCTGGAGATATCGGAAGTGCGAATGCTGACATGAGTAGCGACAAACAGTGCGAGAAACACTGTCGCCGAAAGTCCAAGGGTTCCTGCGCAAGGTTAATCCACGCAGGGTTAGTCGGCCCCTAAGGCGAGGGCGAAAGCCGTAGTCGATGGGAATCAGGTGAATATTCCTGAACCTGCCAGAAGTGACGAATACAAAATGTTGTCAGTCCTTATCGGATTGAACTGGCTTTTTGCGTATTCCAGGAAACAGCTCTGGCGTATAGACCGTACCCGAAACCGACACAGGTGGACTGGTAGAGAATACCAAGGCGCTTGAGAGAACGATGCTGAAGGAACTAGGCAAATTACTCGTGTAACTTCGGGATAAGCGAGACCCACTGCCGGGCAACCGGGGGTGGGTGGCACAGACCAGGGGGTAGCGACTGTTTAGTAAAAACACAGGGCTCTGCGAAGTCGAAAGACGACGTATAGGGCCTGACGCCTGCCCGGTGCCGGAAGGTTAAGAGGAGGTGTGCAAGCACTGAATTGAAGCCCCGGTAAACGGCGGCCGTAACTATAACGGTCCTAAGGTAGCGAAATTCCTTGTCGGGTAAGTTCCGACCTGCACGAATGGCGTAACGACTTCCCCGCTGTCTCCAGCATCGGCTCAGCGAAATTGAATTCCCCGTGAAGATGCGGGGTATCCGCGGTCAGACGGAAAGACCCTATGAACCTTTACTGCAGCTTTACAGTGGCATCAGAGACATTCTGTGTAGGATAGGTGGGAGGCTTTGAAGCGGGGGCGCCAGTTCCCGTGGAGCCATCCTTGAAATACCACCCTGAATTTTTCTGATGTCTAACCGCGGTCAGTTAGCCTGATCCGGGACCCTGTATGGTGGGCAGTTTGACTGGGGCGGTCGCCTCCCAAAGTGTAACGGAGGCGCGCGATGGTGGGCTCAGGCCGGTCGGAAACCGGCTGTTGAGTGCAATGGCATAAGCCCGCCTGACTGCGAGAGTGACAGCTCGAGCAGAGACGAAAGTCGGCCATAGTGATCCGGTGGTCCCGCGTGGAAGGGCCATCGCTCAACGGATAAAAGGTACTCTAGGGATAACAGGCTGATCTCCCCCAAGAGTCCACATCGACGGGGAGGTTTGGCACCTCGATGTCGGCTCATCACATCCTGGGGCTGGAGCAGGTCCCAAGGGTTCGGCTGTTCGCCGATTAAAGTGGTACGTGAGCTGGGTTTAGAACGTCGTGAGACAGTTCGGTCCCTATCTGCCGTGGATGTTGGAGATTTGAGAGGATTTGTCCCTAGTACGAGAGGACCGGGATGAACATACCTCTGGTGCACCGGTTGTCGCGCCAGCGGCACAGCCGGGTAGCTAAGTATGGACGGGATAACCGCTGAAAGCATCTAAGCGGGAAACCCACCTCAAAACTAGATCTCCCTGAGGGCCGTGAAAGACCATCACGTTAATAGGCCAGGTGTGGAAGCGCAGTAATGCGTGCAGCTAACTGGTCCTAATCGCCCAATAGACTCACTCTCTTTACCATCTCCCTTAAAAGAGATGTTACCCATGCACAGAAATCATCTATGCAAACAAACATACGTCACTTACATCTTACCAACCGGTCCCACTGTCCCTTCCCCAGGGGTAGTTGGGATGACCTGGTGGCCATGGCGGGGAGTGATCCACACGATCCCATCCCGAACTCGACCGTGAAACCCCCCAGCGCCTATGATACTGCGGCTTAAGTCGTGGGAAAGTCGGTCGCCGCCAGGTCTTCCAAACTACCTCACCTCCGCGGGGTGGAGCAGCCCGGTAGCTCGTCAGGCTCATAACCTGAAGGCCGCAGGTTCAAATCCTGCCCCCGCAACCAAATCATATAAAT
>NZ_WOSV01000025.1 GCF_011516655.1 Acetobacter thailandicus | reverse complement strand
CTTAAGGAACGCTGGTTCAGTGAACCGGATCGGCCTCTGCTACGCATCATCTGGCTCGACATGATGGCGCATCCCGACTGGCTGGCCGCCATCTGCGAAGAGGCGTTCCAGTCAGTATGATCCAGGTTGCGATGGCCCACTCGCCCACACAGCATCGTTCCCTTAAACCCAAGTATTCTGACACAGCGCTCGAGTTCCAGGGCGGCTTCGTCGGGCATTGCCACAGGCAGCGTTGCCAGCGCCTGAAAGCGATCGGGGTGGCGACCAGCGGCTTCCGCCACGGCATCATTCGTGCGGCGAGCGAGGTCGATACTGTCTGGTCCCAGGTCGTGCAGTGACGGAGTGGTGAGCGACAGAACCTGTTCGTCAATCCCTGTTTCATCCATCAGGGTTAGTCGCTGTTCGGTAAGATCGTTCAGTCGTGTCTCAAGCAGACCACCATGAAACGCAACACTCGGGTCACTGGCCTCAAGCCCAAGAGCGGACCATGCATTTTTTATCTCATGTGTCAGGAAATGTTCTTCGATGCCAATCAGCTTCATAGGTTTCTTCCTCTCAGCAGACCCTCATTATGATGGGCATGTCTGTTTTCACGTCATAGAAAATAGAGGTAGAACCAGAGCTGGCGCCAGACGCATTAGCATCAATATATAATTGCATGTAACGCCATCTGCCCAGTCATTGTCGATAGGTTCAATGCATGGAAAACATGGATTTCAATCTTCTGAGGGCGCTGGATGTGCTGCTTGAGGAAGTCAGCGTAACCCGCGCAGCTTACCGGCTTGGGCTCAGCATATCCGCCATGAGCCGCACTCTGACACGCCTTCGCTCCGCGACAGGCGATCCGTTGCTGGTGCGGGCGGGGCGGCATCTTGTACCGACACCTTATGCTCTGAAGATTCGTGAGAATGTTCATGCTCTGACCCGCGACGTGCGTACCATTCTGTGCCCGCAGCAGCAGGAAATGAATTTGAAAAAGCTGGATCGGACATTCGTCCTTCGCGCCAATGAAGGTTTTCTGAGCGTCGCTGCTGCACCTCTGGTAACAGCCATCATGAAAGGAGCACCACAGGTTCGCCTGCGCTTTGCGCCTAAGCCTGATAAAGACGCGTTACCATTACGAGAGGGGCGCATCGATTTGGAAATTGGTGTCCTGGGCGTGTCTGCACCCGAAATTCGAACCCGGCTTCTTTTCCGGGATGCGTTCGTCGGTGCGGCCCGCATTGGCCATTCACTTTTTATAGACGATGATATCAGCGTAGCGCGCTACGCTGCATGTAGCCATGTCGCCGCTTCACGACGAGGGACATTCAGAGGGCCGGTTGATGATGCACTGGAGCAACTGGGATACCAACGCACAGTATCGGTCGTCGTGCCTGGATTTCCGGAGGCACTCGAAATTGTGCGGCAATCAGATCTGGTGACGCATGTCCCGCGGTCTTGTCTGGCGGCCTGTTCTGATAGTTCTGCGGGGATACCGGGTCTGAGATTGTTTCAGCTGCCGGTTCAGACACCTGAAATCGCCATTTCTGCCATGTGGCACCCCAGGTTTGATGCTGACCCTGCCCATCAATGGCTTCGTGACACAGTGCAGGCGGTTTGCAGACAGGTTTTCGCCAGTTGCCGCTAACTGCTTTTGGCAAATTACTTAGCGATTTTGAACGTCCGGCCAGTCTGTTCAATGGAAACAGAGCAGACTGGCGCCAGATGATTATTTTTTCTCAGGCGTGCCCGGTTTAGGTTTTTGGTTTTACGAGGTTAAAAAGTGGCCCTGTAAGGGTGGTTGAAATAACAGCCAGTACCATGAGAGAAGCAAACGCGAATTCTGACAACATACCTTTCTGATGCAAAATTGTTGCCGCAACAATTTCCATAAGCCCCTTGCATTGTAAAAGAGAACCTATGCTGAGAGCCTGGCGATAAGACAATCCGGGAGCAGGTGGAAATAAACAGACAGCACCAATTTTTGAAAAAATGGAAATTGCAACAAGAGCCAGAGACGCAATCACTGAAGGCCATGTCAGAGCATCACCATTAATATGTAAACCACTATGCCCAAAAAACATAGGAGCAAGCCAGATAAGAGAAAACGTACCAATTTTCTCTACTGGTAAACGTCTGACCCAGGCTGGGGGCATAATAGCACCGGCAAAATAAGCCCCTATCAATTCATGCAGCCCCAGCTGGTGACTGGCCCAGGAGCCCGCAGCCAGATAAACAGGTATGGTAAGCCATATTACCCAAAGCGGAGGATGAGGAATATTTCGGGTCGCCCATGTCCCGCCACAAATCAGTAAAATTAGCAGTGCAACGGCTAAAAACTCAAGATGTGTCCAGCCATGTAATGCTGAAGTACCTTTTGCCGCAAACTGCAATAACGCCAGACCAATCCACAAAGCCGCATCATCAACTACAGCAAGTTTTAATGCCAGTTGTGCCAGCGGGCGCTGTGCAGGTTCAATTTCACGTACGATACCAATCAGCACTGGCAGCGCGCTGACTGCCATACATAACCCGATGGCTGCAGCTGCGATCATCGGCGTTGTATGAGGAGTATGCCATCCAGGCAGAGAGAGAAAAACCTCATAAGCCAGGAAAGTACCTACGAGAAAAGGGCCGCCAAGGGCAACCGCAGCTCCGCCAATCAGGCGTGCAAATGATGGCTGGGGCAGAGCGTTCTGACTGTCATGCTCGTCAGGGTGCTGCCACATTTCGAGCCCGGCTGTAAACGCCAGAACCAGTACAGCAACCCAGCCAATATAGTCCCCATAAAGAGAGGGGATACCCATTGTACTGACAGGTACATGCCAGACGGCCAGCACCATGCCGACAAGAATAGGCAAAACAGCGATAGGCAGGTTTTTAAGTGTAAGCTGCCACAATAACCAGGGCAGAATTACAAAAAGCGTTGCATCAGCAAAAAGTGACATGAAATGAGTCAGCATGCGATCCCTTTATAGTGTTATTTGAGAAATAAGAGGCTCTTTAGGGAAGGTATGCAAATATTGCATATTTGCAGCCTGTTGTATGCATAATTTTCAATAATTAATAATATAACTTTTTCATCATATTCATGATGCATCATGACAAAGTCTGATTTCTTTATATAAAAATTTCTGTATAAATACTCATTGTCTCAAAGCTAAAACATTTACAAACAGTTGCACGTAAAAGACCTGAAATGACAGGTCGCATAACTAAAGGGTGCATGATGGTACATTTATCTAACGAGTTTAATTGCGAAGATGCTTTAAAAGATGGCTCATACTGGATGCCATTTACCGCAAACCGTCATGTCAGAAAACAGGCCGGTTCGCGCATAATTTCCTCTGCTAAAGGGGCTTATTATTATACCCCTGACGGAAAAAAACTTTTTGATACGTTATCTGGTCTGTGGTGCACACCGCTAGGGCATGCCGTGCCACGCATCGTGGAAGCTTTGAAAAATCAGGCTGAAGAGCTTGATTATTGCTCATCATTTCAGATGGCCCATCCGGTTGCTGTTCGCCTGGCTAAACGTCTTGCCTATATGGCCCCTGAAAACCTGAACCATGTATTTTTTGCCAATTCAGGGACCGAAGCCGTTGATACAGCCCTCAAACTTGCTTTGGGCTACCACCGCTTAAGAGGTGAGGGCGGGCGCTTTCGTATGATCGGGCGCGAACGTGCTTATCATGGCGTTGGCTTTGGTGGCATATCGGTTGGCGGCATTGTGTCTAACAGAAAAATGTTTGCTGCCGGTATGCTGAATGGTGTTGATCATTTGCGGCACACCTATGACCACTCAAAAATGGCCTTTTCAAAAGGTCAGCCCACATGGGGTGCCGACTATGCTGAAGATCTGGAGCGTCTTGTCGCACTACACGACGCCTCAACGATAGCTGCCGTTATTGTTGAGCCGGTACAGGGGTCAACAGGCGTTGTGGTGCCTCCGGTCGGGTATCTGGAGCGTTTACGCGAGATATGCACAAAACACGGTATTTTGCTGATTTTTGATGAAGTAATTACAGGTTTTGGTCGTATGGGAGAAAATTTTGCATCCCGGCGCTTTAACGTCAAACCGGATATGATCACCTTTGCTAAAGCAGTAACCAACGGCATTGTGCCAATGGGAGGCGTGCTGATCAGCAAGGATATCTACGAGACATTTATGACCGGTCCTGAAGAGGCGATTGAGTTTGCTCATGGCTACACATATTCAGGTCACCCGATTGCCGCGGCTGTTAGTCATGCTGTGCTCGATATTATGGAAGAGGACTCACTGCTAACGCATGTACGTGGTCTCGAACCGGTGCTGGAGAAGGCTGTGCATAGCCTGAGTGATCTGCCTGGGGTCAGGGATGTGCGTAATTTTGGCCTGACCGCGGGTATCGACCTTGTGCCAGAAGCAGATTCCCCTGGAAAAAGAGGGAGTGCTCTTTTTGAACTGGGCATGCAGAATGGGCTGCTGCTTCGCTGCACGGGCGATACGTTCTCTCTGGCCCCTCCATTTATTGCAACAGAAGAACAGGTGCTGGACATGGTAGAAACCCTGCGTCGCCTGATTATCACCGTAACGCAATAAAAATGCTAAGGGCAGAGAGAGGCAATGTCTCTCTGCCCTTAGGTGTTTAGTCCCGTGGTTTGATGGGTTGGATTGATGATGAATCTTTCTGGCTCTGAAGTCCAGATTTTGCAGACGTATTCATAAGGGGTGAGGCCGTTCAGGGTCTTGAGTCTTCGCCCGAAGTTATAGGCTGCCATGAAATTGCTGAGGTGTGTCCTTAACTGCTTATGACTGTCGTAATGGAAGCGTTTGACGGTTGCTTCCCTGATTGTCCGGTTCATCCGCTCAACCTGACCGTTCGTCCAGGGATGACTGGGTTTCGTCAGACGATGTTCGATCTCATGCGCTTCGCAGATCATGTCGAAGCGCATGGGGCGAGACCAGGCCATATTGCGGTTACGAGGCTGATCAGCGAACTGGATGCCATTATCGGTCAGAATGGTATGGATCCGATAAGGAATGATGCTCAGGAGATATTCGAGGAATTCCCAGGCGGTCTTCCGATCGGCTTTCTCAACCAGTTGTGTGACAGCGAATTTGCTGGTCCGATCGATGGCGACGAAGAGGTACAGCTTGCCTTCAGCAGTCTGGCCCCCGGCAATATCGATGTGAAAAAAGCCGATGGGATAGCGTTTGAAACGCTGTCGTCTGGGCTTGTCTCCCTCGATATCCGGAAGCCGGGATATCCCGTGGCGCTGCAGGCAGCGATGCAGAGCCGGGCGTGTCAGATGAGGGATGCTGGCCTGCAGGGCATAAAGACAGTCATCCAGCGGCAGCAACGTATGCCGGCGAAACGCCACGATCATCGCTTCGTCCGTCTCGGACAGAACCGTGGATCGCGGCTCTTTAGGACCTGTCTTCTGATCCTCAACCGTTTGACGCTTCCGCCATTTTGCAACTGTTTTCGGGTTGATCCCGAACTCCTTGCTCAGCGTCGCGAGCGAAGCCTGCGATCGCTGTATTGCTGCTCGCACGGCGTGCGTGGTCGTGGCGCTGCCATGACGTATCTGTCCCATAAGGCGTCCTTCCACTCTCGTGAAAATACTACACCATCAAACCACGGGACTAAACACCTAGACCATTAACAATTAAAGGGCAAACTGGAGGGTGGGTTGAAAAATTTGCCGGTGGCATGGCAGTAAGTTACCGACCGGCAGGGGCAGCGAGTTTCCGTACACCCAACGATATGGCGACGGTTGAAATAAATAGTCCATCAGTGATAAGATTGTATAATAATGTTCCAAAATTTAAATTCCCAAGAAAATAAAATGATAGAGTTCTACAAAAGAGCTATGTCTAACATGGATGGTGGAGAGCTCGCCGATGCTTTCTATATGTGTCTACCTTACAGATTTGATTTGTATTGTAACCAATGGTGTCAGGATGTATTAGGCTCAGGACTCATTCTTTGAGATAGAAGATGAAGCTTGCAGCGATATGGATTGCGGACATGAAGGTATGAGCGCAGCGGTCGTATCGTGTTGCCACCCGTCGCCAG
>NZ_WOSV01000024.1 GCF_011516655.1 Acetobacter thailandicus | reverse complement strand
GCGGCATCGGGACAGTGTCAGCATTCACTGGAGCCGGGATGATGTGGGTGACCGGGACGGGCTGGTGAAGCGGCTGTCGCGTGAGCGGCTGAAGGATACCACGCTGGATTATCTGCATGACCGGGATCGGGATGCCGGGTTCGCGCGGCGGCGCGGTCTGGATGTCCCCGCGAGCGGGATCATGGTGGCGCGCGGCAAGGCTGTCTCAGGTCTTCGGCAGGACAGGCAGAGCGAAGTGACCCATGAGCCTGCACCGGCAGAGCAGAAACGCGGGATGTTTGACGGGCTGGAGCTGTCCGTGGGGTCTGCTCGTCGCATCAGAGAAAAAGACGTGCCGGACGGGATGGAGGCTGAGGCCAGTAAGGGGAATGGCGGAGTTGAGCGTGAGGCTCCTGCCTCTCCCTTTGCGGGGCTGCAGCTGCGGTCTGTGAAGCGCGGGAAGGAACCAGCCCTGCCGGACGGGTTTGTGCCGGGGCGTGATCCTCTGCATCAGGCGGTGGAGCGGTATGCGCGGGCCATGATGGATGCTGAGCGCATGGTGCGTCAGGAGCTGCCTTTACTGGAGTATCAGAAGAAGGCGCTGTCTGACGCTGTGCGAGATCTGGAGCGGGTCCGGCCTGGTGGGGAAGCCGATATGAGGGCTGCGCTGAAGCATCAGCCGGACATCGGGCCGGTGCTGTATGGTCTGGAAGGTCCGGCGCGGGCGCGCAAACTGGTCGAGGGGCTTGAGCATGAGGAGAGGGTGCGCAGGAGCCCGGATCTGCGTGCTGAGCGGTTTGTGAAGGCGTGGGAGGGTCTGAGCCACGCGCAGCAGGGTGTGGCACTGAAGGATCTGAAGCGGGATACACAGCTTGCATCCGTCCTGAGAGAGAAAAGCCGTGAACTGGGGGTCAGAAAGGGATCAGCGCTCGATCACGCTTTACATACTCCTCAGCGCGAGCATTCTCTCTCGCGTTCCAGGTCGCGCGATCGGGGGTGGGATATGGGGATGTAAAACAGAAGACGTACAGGAAACTGTACGTTATAGTGGGTTTGGAGGATCGATCATGACCTGTGTTTCCTATACCGACCTGCGCCAGAATCTGGCGCATTATCTGGATGAAGCCGTGAACAGCCGTGCGCCGATTGTCGTGACCCGCAAGACCGGGAAAGGCAGTGTCGTGCTGATGTCGGAAGAAGAGTTTTCTGGCTGGCAGGAGACCGTGTATCTCCTGAGCAGCCCACGTAACGCGGAGAGGCTGTTGCGGAGTATTCGTGACATTGAGCGTGGGGTGATGAGTGAGCGTGATCTGCTTGAGCCGCAGGGCGAGCCGTCAGCGTGAAGGTCTTTTTTCACGAAGATGGCTGGGAGGATTATCTTTCGTGGCTCCAGTCAGATACTGCAGTTCTTGAGAAGATCAATGCCCTGATCGAGGATGTAAGGCGGCATCCGTTTCAGGGGCTGGGCAAGCCGGAACCACTGAAGGGGCAGCTTTCCGGGTGGTGGTCTCGTCGGATTACGGGAGAACATCGTCTGGTCTATCGGGTTCAGGGGCGCTCAGGGGATGATCAGAGGGTCGAGATCGTCCAGTGCCGGTTTCATTACTGAGGGAGTGAGTGATAACTGTCCTTCAGATGAAGGGTTTTTCGAACCCTCCATCCAGCAGGCGGCGGCACTCGATCTACTCAAAACTCAAATCAAAAACGAACCCCAAAGTAGCCAATCAAATCGCTAAAAGCCTGAAATCACCAACTAAGCGTATCAATCAAGGGTTCTTCGATCCCTCCAGGTCGCTTCCAGTGGGGCCTTGTCCCACAGCCCCGCTCCGATGAAATGATGTAGCCGGTCATAGGGGACCGCATCCGAACGCATGGCCATGGGCTGGATGCTCTTGCGATCTCCTGGCCCGATCAGGCCTTCGATATAGACCGGGCACATTTTACGCCGCGTCTTGTTACCAAGACCTTCCAGTTACGGGACGAGCCATTGCTCAAGATCCGCTTGCCAGCCTCCGTCAAAGTTGGCTCCCCATGAATCACGCAATCAGCCCCATGGGAATCCTAAAAATCATACTTCTGCTAAAGTAGTGCTATCACTACAGTTGCAATCATATAATTAAACAAATTAATGATTAGTTAAATTTATTTCTAAATTCTCTTTAGATATAAATTTCCATATCGGTTCTTTTTTATTAGATATATCTCCAATAATATTAATCTCCTCTTCAGTGGCTTGTTTTGGGTTTTCTTTTTTTATATTGTAAATCATATTATCAAATGCCTCTTCAATTGTACTTCCTATTGAAAAAAACGAAGACTGATAATAATCAACTTTATTATTTCTAGATGGAACAAGCCTTACTAAATTTAGAAAAATAATTACTTTTATATCAATATTGAAAGCCTCTGCTACAGCTACAAAATTATTATCAGTGTTAGATTCAAAGTAGCGTGCGAATTGATCTTTTTCCATAGAATAATTTCCTAAGTTAGGGGTCATATTGAATATAAAACCAATATGACCCTTTTTATGAACTAAGAAGCTATTGAAATATTTTCAACAATAATTTCATCTTCCAGATATGGTCCTGAAGATATTACCTGGATAGAGATTATCGTTTCGTTTTTCATTATTTTTTTTCTATCGAAATGGATAGTAGCATCACCATTTGTCCATCTCATATCGGTTGATTCTATATTATTCCATCCTTTTAAATCGCTGTTGGTAAGATGTTGTGTAATATTTATAGTTTCGTCACTTTCAAAAGATATAATTTTTCCAATTAAAACTCCTAAGTTACGGCGATCATCTACGAATGGTCCAATAACGTCGCATGGCCTACTTGATCTAGAAACAATCCGTACAGAAGTAGTATCTTTTGGAAGCCGGAATGTTACGAAACTATTTGTATTTCGGATTGGATTCAACTTGGACCCAGAATTAGTTATCAAATACATTCCATGATTTTTCACAATATTTTTTGTTTTTTGGTTTTTAACTATCCCTAGATCTTTAGCTCTACTAACAATTTTATTATATATATATTCAACTGTATCTCTAGAAACATCTAGAACTGCAGCAGAATCTATATTCCAACCTTGATTTTTATTAGTGATATTAATAATATTTTCTCTGCTAGAGAAGTATCGTCTATTGCCAGTATCTAAATACGACTCGGACAACATTCCATCAGCCCAAATAACAGAGTGTTCTTCTGTTTCTATATGATAGAAATTATAAGAAGTTACGCTTCTATCGTAGAAAATACTTTGTCCGTTAACTAACATACGAGCTGGAATAAATTTTCCGTTAAAAAACAAGCAATGTTCTGGTGTAACAAGAAGATCTTTATGCGGCGTATTATCAGAGATTGAATTTTTCAAAATCCGAACCGGATATCCAGCTTGATCTTCTGGAAGATTAGGCTGTAATTTGCTCTTTTGATAACCTACCCACGTTAGTGGACGAATTACTTCACTTTGTGTTTCCCAATTAAAAGTAACTACCTCATCACCTATACCCAAAGATTCTACAGGGACTTCTCCATGCGGAGTTCGAATAAGTGTCCCAGGTAGATAGCAAACCAATGTAACGGTATCTCCAGAGATGATAAAAGTATCATCACTTGGATACGATCCTGATAATTGCAATTTTACCGTCTGAGTAGACGTTGTTACGGTAAGAAGTCCAGAGTTACTAACTCCAGCATAGGTTATGCTGCCCTCGAGAAATGAAAAATCTATCGACCCCATATAATTGAGAGTTGCATTGACAAGCGATGATACACTAGAAATCGATACCATTCCTCCATCATTGATGACAGAGTTACTAGAAATACCGCCAGAAGATACTATCTCTATACCACCGCTATTTATAGAATCATTATAAGATTTTGCTCCAGAAGATATTATCTCCGTACCTCCGGAGTATATATTGCTTGACGATACTATAGACCCATTTGAAGCTAATAAAATTCCTCCTGAAGAAACAATATTGTTAGTAGCTACACTTCCATTATTTATTATTTCTTTTCCTGAATTTATTATTAACGTAGATATAATATCTGTGGAAGATCCAACTACATTCATAGTTCCACCAGACAACACGACATCTGATGTGGTTATAGTATTTTCTATTTGTGCGCTTCCGCCAGAAAAAATAGTAGCTCCAGAAAATATACTTTGATTAGTTGATGTTTTATTTCCTGCCTGGCCATATCCAACATCTATATATGCACCAGACATGATCTGCGCGCTAATAGAGACTGCACCGTTATAAATAGTAGCAGACGCTCCAGATTCTATTCTAACATCAATGTCTTTTCCCAAAAAGGCTCCTGAAGACGGCATTTGACCATAATATAAACCGTCTCTAAAATTACCTCCACTAGATATAACAGCTCCGGAAACTGTTCCGGAACTCATTACATAAAGACTTCCACCTGATTTTACATTAATTCCGGATGCAGTTCCTCCTGAACCAGAGGCATATTCAGTTGCACCATTTGATATTATGATACTTCCATCTGAATAAGATTTGTCATTATATCCTTTTGCGCCGCTAGATAACGTCTCATTGCCATATACAATGCTACTTATGGTAGATGCACCATTATATAGTGTAGACTGCCCTCCCGAAGAAACAATGCTACTTGAAGCTGTTCCTCCGGATACAATTTCTGTTCCTCCAGACATAATCGTTGTGCTAGTTACTATGGATCCCGTTCCATAAGAACTATTTACATTTATTAATCCACCTGAAGATACTGTTGTTAAATTAGCACTTCCTCCATTATCCAAATAAAGTAGACCACTGTTATTAACAACAGTACTATTAACATTCCCATATTGGGCTACATACACTGATCCAGACGAATTAATTGTCGTAGAGTTTAGTGTTCCACCAACAAATGAAGCTCCTCCTTGCCCAGCTCTAATTACTCCACCTGATGATACGGAGAAGTTATTAGCAATTCCTCCTTTGGATACATTATAAGTATTTCCGCTTGTTACAGTTATGTCAGATAAAACCTGTCCTGAAGATACATTGGTAGTAGTCATGTTTCTTCCAATCTTACGTTTACATTGTAAGATACAAACTTAGACAGGTTTTTTCTAACTCCACAACTGAATTGTTTAGACATAATTATATGTCACATAAAGTTGGGGGGATCTGACGTGCCCCCCTTTTTGTATCCACTCAAAAGGAGAGTTCTCGTTTTTTATGGCTTTGGGTTGATTGGATGACAAGGGTCTCGGGGGCATGCCCCCGAGACCCTTGTCTGGCGATCTGATCCGGTGTCCTGCCATCCAGTTGGGAATGGGGACGCACCGTATTGTAGTCTTCCCGCCAGTCAGCCAAAACCTGTCGCGCATGGCTGAGGGAGGTGAACAGCGTTTCGTTGAGGCATTCATCCCTTAATCGGCCGTTGAAACTCTCGACAAAGCCGTTCTGCTGCAGTTTCCCCGGGGCGATATAATGCCATTCGATCTTCATCTCATCGGCCCATTTCAGGATGGCATGGGATGTGAATTCCGTCCCGTTGTCGCTGACAATCATGAGAGGTTTGCCATATCGCTCCACCAGCACCGTCAGTTCCCGCGCCACACGTCCGCCTGACAGCGATGTGTCGGTAACCAGTGCCAGGTTCTTGCGACTGAAATCGTCGATAACAGCCAGAATGCGGAACCGGCGGCCACAGATCAGGGCATCCGAGACAAAATCCAGGCTCCAGCGCTGTCCGGGTTCCTGGGGGATGGTCATGGGAGAGCGCGTTCCCAGTGCCCTCTTTCGACCGCCCCGATGACGGACTTTCAGACCTTCCGCCTGGTAAAGGCGGAACAGCTTCTTGTGATTGGGACTGAAGCCTTCCCGCGCCAGAAGATACCCCAGGCGGCGATAGCCAAAGCGGCGTCGTTGGTCCGCCAGTTCCCGCAGGCGCTGGCGCAGGGCAGCATCGTCCGCTCCGGTAGAAACATACCGCGCGACACGCCTGGCAACACCAACAAGCGCACAGGCACGGCGTTCACTCAGGGCCAGAGCCTCCCGTATGTGTCGGACCGCCTGCCGTTTCGCGACAGGCGTCACCACTTTTTTCCAACGATTTCCTTTAGGGCCGCATTATCCAGCATGGCATCCGCCAGAAGACGTTTCAGGCGGATGTTTTCATCTTCCAGCGCCTTCAGCCGTTTGGCCTCGGATACCTCAAGACCACCATAGCGGGTCTTCCATTTGTAAAACGTCGCATCACTGATCCCGTGTTTGCGGCAAAGATCAGAAACCTTCAGCCCAGCCTCCTGTTCCTTCAGGATCCCTATGATCTGCTCTTCCGTAAAACGACTGCGCTTCATTCGTCCGTATCCTTCTCGATCGGACTCTACTTTTAAATGATTACATTTTCGGGGGGCACGTCAGCAAGCCTGCCTTCGTGATTTTTACTGCGGGTCCTCCTCGTGCGCCCCAAGTTTATAAGGAGGCGGCCGAGGTTGTGGCGCAGTTTGGTATCCCTGTTGCTCCTGTTGTTTTGCCTGAGCGTGCAGTTTTTCATCATAGCGTTGGTTCCGGTCGTACTGCGCAGGAAGCGGAGCCGGAAAGCAAGGCTGCTGCTGATATAGCACTGTTGTGGAATTGGATGTGTGATCAAGTTAACATGCCATCACACAAACAAGATGACACAAAAACGCGTTAGCAATTTTCTAGGCTCAGGACCTATTAATTTATTGAACTGAGCGAGAGATTGTGATTCACAGGCTTACCGATGGAGGATGAGCCTGTGAGTGACGTATTTTTACTATCTGAGAGTCAG
>NZ_WOSV01000023.1 GCF_011516655.1 Acetobacter thailandicus | reverse complement strand
TAAAAAGCGTCACCTGATCGAAAACATGTTCGCAAAGCTCAAAGACTGGCGACGGGTGGCAACACGATACGACCGCTGCGCTCATACCTTCATGTCCGCAATCCATATCGCCGCAAGCTTCATCTTCTATCTCAAAGAATGAGTCCTGAGCCTAATATTTAAAATATAAAAAATTCATAAATTCAATTATTTAAAATCATTTTTCTTATATGATTAACAACATTCTTTCCTGCGAGATCAAAGGCATGTTCACTAAATTTATTCGCGACAAATTCACGAGATTTTGTGCCATACTGAGAAATCAATTCGGGCTGAGCAAAAATCTCTTCAAGAGATTTTACAATATCATTCTCTATATTATCAGTTAATAAAAAACCTGTTTCATGATCTGTAATACTAAATGCTAATTCTCCAACAGGAGTTGCAATAACAGGTAAACCCATAGCCATAGCTTCATGGGCAGCGAGACACATACCTTCAAAAACAGAAGGCTGTATATAAATATCCAGCGTTTTCAAAAAAGCAGGGGTATTTTCACAATATCCCTTAAAAATGATTATATTTTCAAGGCCATAGTTTTTAACTTTTTGAGATAAAATTTCTTTTAATGGGCCATCACCTGCTATATCAACCTGAAGTCTGCTAATAAGATCAGGACGGCGCTGAGAAAATAAATAGATAGCATCAATTAATAATGCATAATTTTTTTGCTCTCTCAATCGTCCCATACTACCTAAGCGTAAAGGACGAGAACCATCCCAGTAAGATAAAATATGATCTGAAGTGTCGCAGTAATAAAGTGGCCACGTTACGATTTTGTTCGCGGGTATAGACATTTTACTTTGTAGAAACTGATCAACTTCAAATGAATCAGCAATCCATAATTGTGTCATACGACGCAGGAGATACGTGTATGTTTTTACCGTAGCGCTGTGCTTCCAGCTCACGACAGGAATTCCAAGAACTTTTCCTGAGATTTGCCCAACCAGCGTAGCTGCACTAAGAGAAGTCCATATAACATCTGGTCTGTCTTGGCGGAGTTTTTTTATAAATGCAGCCGTATAAATCAGTTTATTGCATTTACGGTTAAACATCACAGTGTAAGGGATACCTGCAGCATCCAAACGTGCCGCAGCTTTCATGTCTCGTGGTTCACAAGCTGTAACCTGAACTTCACAGCCATAACGACGCAACGTCTGTAAAATGGGAGGCATTGCAAATTCAGCCCCACCATTTTCAAGACTAGTCACAAGATAATGTATTTTCACGTGTTGTTTGTCCTGTATAATTCAAAAAAATTATTTTTTTGGAAAAAATAAGCCAAAACAGGCCATTACTCTTACGGAACTGACAGAGCACCATATAAACATAATAGCTGAGGACAGGACAGAAGCCTCAGCGGCGCCCCAAACACCAAAACGGTAAGTTAGCCCAAACAAGACAGGCATATAAATTAATATAGCTGTCGCTTTTCCCCACAAAACTGAATAGACCTTGTCCATAACCGTAAGAAGTGGCTCAAGAGGGACCACAGCAATATCAATTAATGAGCTTATAGCAAGAATGCTAATAAGCAAACCTCCCTGAGGATAGCGATGATGGAGCATATAATCCAGAATGTAGCTCCCTAGACCAAGAGAAACTGTAAGAACCAAAACGCTGAACACAGCGATTGTTATATAAATGCGTGATAAAGTATGTCTGAGTCCTTCCTGGTCCTTATTATCACGAAAGCGAATAAATTCAGGATATAAGGCAGGAATTAACATACTGGCTGGTTTTGCCATAGCGTTGGTAATCTGGGAAGCTACACGAAAAATAGCAGCATCAGAGGCTCCCATCCAGGCACCGATTAACAAAGTTGATATTTGTTTAAAAAAAGCCTGAAGAATTTCGTTAATACTTGTTCCTACAGTTAATTTCCAAATTCCAGGGATTTTAATTGTTGGAAAAAAAAGCTCTTTCCATGGGAAAGGCTGTTTCACTGACTGATGCACAAGGAAAAATGCAATGAAATTATAAATAATAAATAATATAAATTGAGTAAAACACCATAACCATACAAAATAATATAAACTGAATTGAAGTTTATACCCTATAAAAGTTCCAGCAGTGCGTGTCAGAGTTCCTATAAGTTCAATTGTTGTTGCTATTTTAAACCTATTAAGCAGACGTAATACACCAACTGGCCACCCTCTGTTCATTATCATTATAGTTAAATTACAAAACTCTGCGAGTTTTTGAATGCTATCTGGCCATTTCATCAAATGACTAAATAAAGAAATACCGATTAGCCCAACAATCATACCTGTCAGACCACTTAGCGCATCAGCCCGCATACAGAATGTTAGTATCTGATTGAATTTTTTATATTTTTTTTCTTTTAATGATAAGGTTCCATAATGAACCAGAGGCTGCCATGAGTGTAAATGTGTAATGTCAGAAATTAGTATAAGATAACTGGTAATCAGCAAAAGCTGACCAAAACCGTTCAGGCCAATAGTTTGTACGGTCCACGGAATGAAAATAAAACTACAAATAGCGTTGAGCACTTTTCCGATAACAATCACGGTTGTGTTGCTCATAATGCGTGAGAATGCTGTTTTTCCTTTTTCCTCCTTCATCAATCCGATACCCGCTTCGTCGTCATCATCGTATGCAGCGATGATAAGGAAAAATTTACTTCTTTGAAAGGTAGAAATATGTGCATTAAATTACACGTGAAATAGGGCATACTCTGATTTTCTCTGATGTTCCAGAACGTTCTGCCTGGCTATAGCGTGGCATGCTTTCAGTATCAAATCTGTTTTATCAGATAAAAAATCTGAAGAATTCAGAAAACCTCGATAAACGTCATTTTTAAACTGTCCGGGTATCGCAATATAAAAATGCGAGTTTATTGAAAATGTATCCGGCTTCTGGTCTGTTCCGGAACCATTTTTTCCGCAACCATCACATGTGGGCCGCCCCCGAAAATGGCCGCTGCGGCAGATCGTTGAGATGATCCTGTATTTATTACGCGGAGGCCTAGAGGGTGTTATGGACTTTGCGTGAGCAGGTTGGCTGCGTTTTTCAGCATTAGACCTGCGAAGGCGATGGTGTGCATTGCGGAGAGGGTTGAAGCACAGCGCTCGTAGTCTTTTACGAGCCTTCTGCACCGTGTTGCCTACGCGAACGATCTCTCCACGATCCAGCGACGGGGCAGCAAAACAAAACCCCGTTTTGCCTGCGGCAGCCTGATGATTTCGAGGGTGATACCCTGCTCCCTTGCGGCTTTTGCCGGTTTTGATCCGGTATAGCCCTGATCGGCCCATACCAGTTCAACGCTACCATCTGTTGCCTTCTGAAGGACTTCCGCAAGTGGACCGGTTTCCGCCCGGTCGTCTCTGTTTGCCGGGGTGACGTGCAGAGCCAGAAGATGCCCCAGGGTATCGACCGCCATGTGCAGATTCGATCCCTTCTTTCTTTTCGCGCCATCATACCCAGCGCGCGATCCACTCTCCGGTGTCGAACGTAATCTCGCATGGCTCAAGCGAAACAGACGCCTCGCAAAGGACTTCGAAAAAACTATCGCATCTGCCACAGCATGGCTCATTTCCGCAGAATACTGAGAAAAATTACTCAAACCTCTTTTTGAGGTAGACTCTAAGAGATATCGACTTTCGGTTGAAAATCGTGTTTTTGTAAGGAGATGAAGCGAGGTCGACATCTTGTTTTATCCAATTAAATCATTTTTGCTCTACTATTCGGATGCCCCATATGCCGTTTCAGCCTGATATTCCTTATGCTTCAGAGAACCTGATTACCACCCTTTTTAATAACATTATGGTGGATGATGATATAGACCTGAACGCAACGTATCCTTATCAGGCTAATACCGCATGTAATCAGGAAGAGCTTGAAGAGTGTTATCGTATAACATGGCAACTTTTGGCGCGAAGATCGAGACTACAGGAGTTTCGCCGTATTCTCATGAAAATAGCATTAAGACGGAAAGCTCTTTTTAAAGAACAGGAATTTTATAAAGAAATTCGAGCACAGTTTAAACATATGCGTTTTGGGTGCTCTAATTTTGATAGACGTCATATATATCCATGGCAGTTACATTTTATAACCTGCCAGATGGGTTTTTTACAGGATGCCTTTCGTAATGGACAACGCTTTAAAACTTTTAGAAAAGCTTTGCTTTTATGGGGTGCTTTACACCCATTGTTATTTAGGCAGACCTTAAAACGCCTTGCAGCTTTTAAACCTGCCACACCCGAAAATTTTAAAAATTTTCAGAAAAACGAATTAAAAAAAATTATTGACGTCCTAAATTTTGATCAAAAAGTTACAGGACATCAATTTCATTCACTTCGTAAAATTATAAGCCGTCGTACAGCTTATGTGGATACGTTACGAGTTATTCGTCCAAATAAGGAGCTTGATGCTTTATCAATCTTCCTTGCGACTATTAACGGACTAATGGGTGATATGCATGATGAGTTAATTCTCAGGCATATCACAGGGGATAGTAACTATAATAAAGAACAATTTCCGTTGCCTGATATTATTAATGTGCGTCTAAAAGCTTTGATTGAAGCTGAGCAGTTGTCAGAAAATTTATAAAATTTAAATTAATATAAAAGGGAAAACTTAATATAATGAATACATATTTAGAAAATCTAAATCCTATAAAAAATCGTAAAAATGCCGTCATTGCTGTTGTTGGGGCAGATGGAAGTGGCAAATCTACAATTGGCACTTATCTTTTACATAAAATGCAGGCTGAAACTCCAACACGTCTATGTCATCTGGGAAAGCAGACTGGGAATTGGGGACGTTTTATTGCGAAAATACCTTTTTTTGGTCAAAAAGCGGATAAAAAAATTCTTATAAAATCTTCAACGGCACGTTCAGAAAAAGGCGCTACAGCTTTTACAGCTATTATTATTTTTGTTTTATCAATGCGCCGTGTATTTCGTTTTTTGAAAATGCGTTTTTGGCATAGCCGAGGATATACAATTCTGACAGACCGTTATCCTCAAACTTCTGTGCCTGGGCCTATGGATGGTCCTGGTCTTGTATGTCGTTCTCCTTCAGGAAATTTTGTTAAATATCTCACCTGGCTTGAACAAAAAATTTATGAACGGATGACATCTTTCAGACCGGATATTGTGATAAGATTAAACGTTGATTTAAAGACTGCCGCAGCACGTAAACCAGATCATCGTTATGAATCTTTATCACGAAAAATCGCAGATGTTCCATTTTTGAATTTTAATGGTGCACCTATTGTTGATTTAAATAGTACAGATCCTCTTGAATTAATAGAAGAAAATTCATGGTTAATTGTACAGAAAATTTTAAATTTATATGAAAAATGATTATTTAAAAAAGATGTATTTCTCTGAAGTTACTGATTTGTCCTGCCATCAGGGCGTCTGTGACTTTGTAATCCGAAACCTGGTCTCCTGTGAGGACAAAGCCGAGAGGACGTCCCTGATTGTCACATCGGGCATGGATTTTGCTCGTAAAGCCGCCGCGTGAGCGACCAAAATCCTCTGAATGATTCCCCTTTTGCCCCGGTGGCTTGTGAATGGGTACGAACCACTGTGCTGTCGACCATATGCTGCCATTTATCGGTCAGGCTGAGGTCTACCAAGGTTTGCGGCAGGGCATCCCACAACACCCTGTTCGGCCCAACGGCGAAACCAGACATAAACCAAATTCCATTTGCCGTAGCGCTCATGCATGTCCGGCCAGAGGCATCCAGTGCACAGGATGTACAGTATGCCGTTGAGAAAACGGCGATTGTCTTCGGCTGGACGGGCCCAACGACCACACTCCGGCAGCAGAAGCGGACCAATCATCGCCCATTCATGATCCGTCAGATCACCTCGTGCCATACCTGTTCTCCCTGCCTCCTTATCCCACAGGCAGATCATATAGATCCTTTGTCAACATGACCTAATGCACGTAGCGACATGATGACACGTATGAACACCATGATGAAGGGTTTAACAGACGATGTTGCCGCAAAATATGCTGAACAAATGGCTGCGCAGTCCTCAGATTTTGATATAAAAATACAACAGGATCTGAGAAAAACTTCTACTAAAGGCTTCCTCAAGTAAATGGCTAGTTTTTTAGTAATCCTCCTAAATAAAATACTTTTAAAATTTCATGAGATAATTATGTTATATATTTTTCTATCGCTTTAATAATATTATCTTTAACTATGGCATAATCTTTCCTAGCATCTATTTTTTCTATACGTGCACCATCAAAACTCAAAGATCTTGTTTTCTCTATTTTTTCTGCCAAAAGATCCGGGTTATGGTCTGATTTACGTGATATAGCAGTCTGCAAATCAACATCAAGAAAAAATATAACGGTTGGATGTACACTAACCATTTTTTTGTACAAATGCTGTTCTATGTGAGCCAGCCATTTGATTAATGGGTTATTTGTAGCTGCAACCGATAAACCAGGACCATCACAACAACCCGCCAGCTCAACCTGAGGGTAACGATCTGTTACAACCTGAATATTTTTACTTCGCGCTTTTAATACCTTTTGAAAAGCACAAAAGCGTTTATACGAAAACATAAATACAACTAATGCTGTAAAAAACCCCGGGACACGCTCACCTGGTGTCCGGATTTTCTTAGCTTTACGAGATAAAATACGTTCCAAGGTTTTACCTATAACAGGCCATTTTTGTATACGACGACCAAGGTCACCAGAACCAAGCCCCAGATAAACCAAACTTGTTTTGCGTTTTGTATTTAGAAAGGCCGTGATTTCTGCAGATAATGTAGATTTTCCAGACCCATCACACCCGATAAATGCAATAATCGGTGTAGACATACGACTATGTTTTGTATCGACCACAGAGCTTGTCACAATTAATAAAAACCATCGTATATTATAAAAAAAAAATTATATCTCTTTTTTCATTTTAATCAAGGAGCCACAGAGTTCCATTGGGCGAAAACCTGAAGACGATGGATATGCTTGCTCAGGGCTGATGATTTTTTTGCGGGTGGAACAAAGAGGTTATGAACAGCAGAGAAAGAGCAGGCACCCGTCTGGGGATCGAAATTTCTGCATGACTTTCTCGCGCTTTCGTAAAAGCAGATGTGAGTTTTTGGCTCTGTTGCAAACTTGATTTCCTTGCCTGAAGTCACTTTTTTTGGTGTGGAGCGGTTGTCATGAATGATTTCAAGGGTCGTCATTTTCATTGTGAAGTGATCCTTTGGGCATTACGTTGGTATTGCCCAAAGGATCAGCTATCGCGACCTTGAAACCATGTTGGCCGAGCAAGGTGTGGGCGTTGATCATTCCACGATTTACCGCTGAGTTCAGCGTTTGCACTGGTATTGGAAGCGTCCCGGCTTTTCTCGCAGATGGCGTGTTGATGAGACTTACATTAAGGTGAAAGGTCAGTGGAGTTATTTGTACCGGGCCGTTGATAAGGACGGTGATACAATTGATTTCT
>NZ_WOSV01000022.1 GCF_011516655.1 Acetobacter thailandicus | reverse complement strand
GAACAAAAGGGGAGCTGAACTCAAAACCTCATGCCATGTGCGATGATCAGGGGCGACCAGTCCGACTTTATCTGACTGCAGGACAGGTCAGTGACTTCAAAGGCGCAGATGGCTTCTGGCTGATCTGCCCGCTGAGACAAAAGAGGTTATCGGGGACAGAGGTTATGACAGCGAATTTGCTGGTCCGATCGATAGCGACGAAGAGGTACAGCTTGCCTTCAGCAGTTTAGACCTCGGCAATATCGATGTGAAAAAAGCCGATGGGATAGCGTTTGAAACGCTGTCGTTTGGGCTTGTCTCCCTCGATATCCGGAAACCGGGATATCCCGTGGCGCTGCCATGACGTATCTGTCCCATAAGGCGTCCTTCCACTCTCGTGAAAATACTACACCATCAAACCACGGGACTAAACACCTAGCAACTGTGTTTAAGCGGTGGAGCTAATGCGCCATGGCACTCCGGCTTTGAGGATAGCATTGGCGATTGTGACGATCACCAGTTTGTGTGGCTTACCCCGCTCTTTCATGCGCCTGGCAACAGCTTTCAGAACTGGATTATGGCAGGCAGCAGCCAATCCTGCCTGGAACAGGACGTGGCGGAGCGATCTTCTTCCTTTGTGATAACGCTTTCAATCCGTTGTTCAAGCTCGCTGATCTGGCTTTCGAGAAATGCTTTGAGACTGCTGTCCATATCCTCCAGTTCAGCGTTCACACCCTGCTTGCGGCGCACCGAAATCTGGGCAGAAGCCGTTTACGTGCCTCCACCATCTGAGCCCTGCGCACCGTCAGTGCCCGCAGAAGCTGAAGTTTTGCATCCGGCAGTGTTCGTCCTGCTTCTGGACGAAAAGCCATAAAACGCGCAATCAATTCCGCATCGATATGATCGGTTTTCGCACGTTTCCCCATGGAGAGTGCACAAGCTTTGATCTGTGCAGGAGGCAACTGGACTGCATTGATTCCCATACTGATGAGAACACGCCAGAGTGCCCATTCCTGTCCACCGGTGGCTTCAAATCCAACCTTGAGACCGTCCGGCATACTCTGAAGAATTTCCAGTAATCTTGCATGGCCATCAGGTGAATTCTGAAAACGAAATCTCTGCTTTTCTGGCAGGCAAAAGCCATCAAGCCAGTCTCGGGACACATCTATTCCAATGACCATTTTCAAAGACATATCACTCTCTCTTTCTTATGTTCGCGGTCCCGAAAGCGGGCCGCCGTCAACTGTTCGAGACGGTGAAGAGAGGCGAGATCAGCCTGCTAGAAAACGTGGTCAGGCTACCAGGTGTTAAGCGCTGTATCTCACCTCATAAACGCCTATTAAGGCGATTTTCGGTAACAACTGAGACCACCATATAAATTGTTGTTAAGTGCGTAATGCTGCTACCGCAGCACCCGAAACATTGTTATGCTCCAACGACGCCGCAATAAAACCTTCTCGTTTCATATTTTCAACAAATTGACTCAGGAAGCGCGAGGCAGGTTCCCCATAACATCGGCGCACACCCATCGCCTGGCGGATCGTCATGAAACTTCCCGGAAGCAGCCGCAATCCTGGAAATCGGCGCGTATCAGCTTCAAGCTGCTGCTTTACTCCTGCGGCCACATCCATGTTTTCCGCAATAAACGTATCGACTACCAAGGGTGACGTAGGTGCGCGCAAAATTTTTGCATAGTGGAGCTCTCGTGAGAGAAAGAGATCATAAGCACTTCCCCGCCCCACGACAACATGGTTTTCATTACGATCAACTTGATCATTCGTCGTCAGAGGCGAGGAATCCCTGACGAGATAGCAACCTTCGATCAACACATAGGCTTCGGTGAAAGATATCTTTTCCGCTCGCATTGGGTCGATTGCAAAGAAGCCAATATCTGCGCCACCGTCCTCTACGCATTTGACCGACTTTCCTGCTGAGTCGTGCACAATGAGTTCCACTGCCACGCCAAGTTGCTTGCCCAACTCATAAGCAAGATCGACCGAAACACCGCTTGGCTGACCTCCCTCCGCAGATCTAGCTGCAAGTATCGGATTCCCGAGATTGATAGACGCGCGGAGGATACCTTCTGGTGCAAAGGTATGACGAAGTTCATGCATATCTGCCATCTTTGTTGTCCATACTGTGCATTACATCATTGGAGGATAATGGAAGCTGTAGTTGCACCCAGCACCATCGTTCTACACGAAAGTCACATCAAGAAGAGCTGTGTGAATTCCTCGATATTTCTGTTAAAATAGTCGAAATTATACCACCATTCTTCAGAAGCGTAATTTCGTGAGCAGTATCCACCATTAGTGTTAAATCCAAATGTGACACTGCCTCGTTCTGTGCTCGTTGCCATTCAACAGGAACAATGCAACGAGGGGACAGATCATTAAAGTTATATCTGATCACAAACTTGTCACGCGCATCAATTTTCTGTTCGCTGGCTTTCCACCCATCTGGAAGCCGTAGTGGAAGGATTCCCATGCCAACCAGATTTGTCCGATGAATTCTCTCGAAGCTGTTCGCAAGCACGGCACGTGCTCCGAGTAATTCAGTGCCTTTGGCAGCCCAGTCTCTCGACGAACCAGTACCGTAACGCTCTCCTGCGATGATTATAACTGGGAGCTTTTCCTCCTGATAGCGCGAAGCAGCTATCCAGACGGGCAGTGTTTCACCCGTTGAAGCAAAAACTGTTTTTCCAACCGACTTTTTCGCATTTAAATAATTGATCAGATTTTTATTCGTAAAGAGACCACGAAGCATCACCTCCCAGTTTCCGCGGCGTGAAGAGTAGACATTCAAATCATTTGGATTTTCACCACGTTCAACCAGCCATTTCGCTGCGTCACTGTCTGTCGGGATCGAACCCGCTGGCGAAATGTGATCGGTTGTTACGTCATCACCAAGGACAAGAAGTGGATTGCAACTTACGTCAACATCATTCTCCTCCGCAGGGGAGATCGCAACGAAGGGGGGACGTCGTAAATATGTTGATGCGTTATCCCAAGGGAACAGCGCAGCATTCGGCGCGGTCAAATTCGCCCATAATTCATTGGCATCTGCTTTTTTGGCCGCTTCTGCGACATCATCTTCCGCCATAGCAAGGAACAAAGCATCCTGGATTTCTTTGTCGGTTGGCCACAGATCGGAAAGGTGCACGTCCCTCCCCTGCCCGTCGACTCCAAGAGGGTCTTTTTGAATGTCGATATTTCCTCTACCCGCAATGGCATAAGCGACAACCAGTGCTGGTGACATGAGGAACGATGAGTCGATCTGGGCGTGGACGCGCCCCGGGAAATTGCGATTGCCAGACAATACTGCAATCGGATGAATTGCTCCCTTAATAATAGCAGCTGAAACTTCTGGAACGAGCGGGCCAGAATTTCCGATGCATGTTGTGCAACCATAGCCGACAATAAAAAACCCAAGGGCCTCCAAGTCTGTAAGGAGGCCGGCACGTGTCAAACGTAGGAAAGCAGCCGGCGACCCCGGTGCTATTGATGTCTTTACCCATGACGGAACACGCAATCCTTTTGCGACAGCCTTTCTTGCAAGTAAAGCAGCAGCGATAAGAAATCCGGTGTCGGTCGTATTTGTGCATGATGTGATTGCAGCGATCGCCACAGCATCTTGCGGGATTCCAACTGCAGTTGAACCAACTTTCAGCGACACATCTGCCACATCCACCTTTTGAAGCACACTAGCCAGTGATGACGGGGACAAGCGGTCTTGCGGGCGCGTAGGGCCTGCGATTGATAGTTCAAGTTTCGAAAGATCTATCTCAAACACTTTCGTATAGCGTGGCTCAGACGCTGGATCAAACCACAGGCCGGCTGCCTTTGCGTAAGCTTCAACCAGCACGCAGTGCTCGTTTGTCCGTCCAGTCTCGCGCAGGTAATTGATCGTATGCGCATCAATCGGGAAATACCCGGTTGATGCGCCATACTCAGGCGTCATGTTCGCGGCAGGACCACGATCCCCCAATGTGAGCGACGCAACACCTGGTCCATAATATTCGACAAACTCCCCCGAACATCCGGCCTGTCGCAGTATTTCAGTCACACGGAGCGCGAGATCAGTTGCAGTAACGCCCTCCCTAAGCGAGCCTGTCAGCCTGACGCCTAAAACATCGGGGATGCGAATGTTGACCGAGACACCGAACATCGCGCCTTCGGCTTCAAGTCCACCGACACCCCAACCAAGCACGCCAAGCGAATTGACCATTGGTGTATGACTATCGGTCCCGATCAGCGTGTCAGGGATTAGCCAATCCTGATTTTCGATTGTCTTTTTGCTGACGACCGTTGCAACACGTTCCATGTTGATGGTGTGCATGATACCCGTGCCGGGAGGGAAAACACGAAATCCATCAACAGCCTTTGTTGCCCATTTCATGAACTGGTATCGCTCGCTATTACGATCGAATTCACGTTTCAAATTGCGATCAAGCGCATCACTTGTACCAAAGTAATCAACTGGCGCAGAATGATCTGTCGATGTTGCCACGGGCACACATGGATTAAGCAATGCCGGATCGACACCGTTTTCAGATAACACGTCTCTCATCGCGGCAATGTCAGTCAGTGCAGGACCGCAAGTTGTATCGTGCATCAAGATACGTGTCGGAGCGAAGGGTATCGCCTCTTTACCGCTACCTGTTTTGGTCCAATTAATAAGCGCAGCTACGGCTTTATCACGCAAAGCAGTGTCCGGCTCGTGAAGAACATTCTCAAGAAGAATTCTGTGCACGTGGGGCATTTTTTCAAACGCATCACCTGCGATAGATTTGAGGTCATAGTATTTATATGATTTTCCGGTAATTTCTATTGATGCAACACTCATCAGCTCGGCTCCTTATTTTTCAATTAAGTGGTCGTTTTGTGATCTTGAGAGCCAATGCGCATTGCAGACATCATCGCAAATGAAGCCAGCACAAGCACGGCTAAGGAAAGCAACCCAGTTTCAGCATGGCCCGACCATCCTTTGATTACGCCAATAAAGTATGGTCCGACAAACCCGCCAAGATTCCCAATTGAATTGATAACTGCAGCTGAAACGGACACAACATCGCGGGGTAAAAACTGACTAGGAACGGCCCAAAATGGAGCCTTGAAAGCGTATAGTCCGGTCAAAGTAATTGTAATACAGAAGATAGAGAGAAATGGATTTGTGGTTATGCCAGCAATAGCAAGACAAATACCCGCTATCAGCAATGGAATTGCAGCGTGAAATTTCCGCTCTCTCTTTTTGTCCGAATGACGTGACCATAATATCATCCCGACAGTTGCCACTGCGTATGGAACCATCGCAACAAAGCCAATCTGCGCAGTCGTCAGCGTTTTTCCAAACCCTTTTATTATTTGCGGCATCCAATAGCCAATACCTAGACTACCGCATTGGTAGCTGAAATAAATAGCCGCGAGATATAACACTTTAGAGTTTGTAATTGCGCTTCGACTGGGCGTCGCCTTAATTTTCGTGCTATGAATTACTCTGTCAGCAGCTAATTCTTTTTCTAGCCATGACCTTTCCGCAGGTGACAACCATCGTGCATCAGCTGGTGTATTGGGAAGGCACAAAAAACAGACTATACCCCCTATGAGGGCCGGAGCCCCCTCGACGAGAAGCATCCACCTCCATCCACCCATTCCCCACACGTTATTCAACCAACCCATAACTGCGGTGCTGAAGGGAGCACCAACAAGATAGGAAACCGGAATTGCCGCGGTGAAAAGTGAAATAGTAGTTGCCTGCTCTTTAGCTCTAAACCAACCTGTGAGGTAAAAGATGAGGCAAGGAAAAAAACCGGCTTCACAGACACCCAGCAAAAACCGCATTACATACAACTGCCATTCAGTTGTAATGAAAGACGTGCAGACTGAGACAAGACCCCACGTCAGGAGGATACGCGTGATCCACAAACGCGCTCCAACCCTGTTCATCAGTATATTACTAGGTATTTCACATAGAAAATAACCTATAAAAAATATGCCAGATGCGAAACCAAAAGCTTCTCCACTCAGCCCCAGCTCCTTATTCATCTGCAGGGCGGCATATCCGATATTCGCTCGATCCATATAGGACACAATATAGAGAACGAAACAGAACGGTATAATGCGCCAAGCTGCCTTGCGGACTACAGTGGTTTCAAAATCGGAGCGGGCAATTTCATTTTGTGCGTTCATTCTAAGCCTCGCCGGAGAAAACTCGTTCCGTAGAGAAATATATTATATTGCCTTCAAAATGCAATCACGTGTTCGAGATTTCAGCTAACTCTACCCTATGGGGCATCGCACTAAGCTGATGCAGCACCTGAAGAAACGCCGCAAACATAGCAAGCCCTCCTGGAAAATCTACTAGCTATGCGTTCACGCAATCCATAGCTCATTTACCTTTCCACTAATTAAAAACATTTTACTACTCCTCTCATCGATTGACAAAGACAAGATTTAAGACCTCAATTATTTTTTTATATAAATCCAAAATTCAATAATGAGGATGTAAGCATGACGACGAAGACGAAGTTTGATGGCGCAATGCTGAGTGATCCGTATAAGCTGGAAGATGGCTTCTATATTGCTTATACCGGTTGCCGAACTACCCGCGAACGTAATGCCCGTGGGAACGGCATAAACGTCTACGTTGTAACTAGGCAGTCGGGAGAGTGGAACCTGATTCAGTCTCTGGACGGACTGGTCAACCCCTCTTTCTTGACGATCGATGAAAAGCGATCTGTTTTATATTCCGTTCACGGCGACAGTTCTGAGATCAGCAGCTATCGCATTAACCCGCATAGCGGTCAGATCACCCCCCTGAACACAGTGCAAACAGGGGGGAAGAACCCTGTGCATCTGGCAATCGATCCGACCGGAAAATTTATGGTCGTCCCTAACCATATCTCGTCCAATATCGCTGTCATCGCGATCAATGCAGATGGCTCCTTAGGGAAAATGACAGACCTACACACACTCGACGCCAAACCTGGGCCACACCGTGTGGAGCAGCCCTTTCCGAAGCCACACCAAACAGAATTTGACCCGACAGGTCGGCTTATCGCAGTCCCCGACAAAGGCGCAGACTTAATTTGGTCTTTTCATCTCTCAACAGAAGGAAAATTAATTCCAGCACCTGTCTCGTCAACGCCAACGAGAGAGGGCGCAGGACCGCGTCATATTGCGTTCCATAAAACACAACCTTTAGCGTATGTGGTGAATGAATTGGATTCCACTGTCACCGCTTATCATTACGATGAAATGAGCGGTCGGTTCTCTCCTTTTCAGGTAATAACGACACTACCAGAAACATTTACTGGTAATAATAGGGCATCAGAAATTGCGATTTCATACGAGGGAAACTTTGTTTACGCCTCCAATCGTGGATCAGAGACACTTTGTATTTATTCAATAAATCCAGAGAGTGGAATGCTCCGCGAGGTTAATAACATTGATAGCCTCGGACGCACTCCACGCTTCTTCACTGAAGATCCAACGGGAAAATATCTCTACGTTGCCAATGAAGACAGCGACAATATCGTAACATTTTCCATTTCCGGAGGCCAAGCACGGCCGACAGGACAAGTCACACACACCGGCAGCCCCGTTTGCATTATGTTCTTCGGAGCCTGAGCGGACTATCGCGCCCCATTCTTGGGTGTATTGAGCATGTGGGGGTAACCATGGATTTATCTGCTTCACGCAAGACAGCGGCGATGCTGATCTGCTGCCTGGGAGTTCTGGTAGCTCAAGTCGACACAACAGCCGTTAACGTCGCACTTCCCTCCATCGCTCAACAATTACATGCATCAACATCTCAGCTCCAATGGGTTGTTGATGCATATCTTCTGGTCCTAGCGTCCCTACTGATGCTTTCAGGCTCTTTGGGTGACAGACTTGGACGCAAGCGGGTTTTGGTAACCGGGCTGGTGATCTTCGGAGGTGCATCAGGGCTCTGTGCTCTAGCTTCCTCCGTGTGGCCACTCATCATGATGTGCGGCCTACAGGCAGTGGGGGGATCAACTCTCGCGCCTGTCGCTTTGTCCATCATTTCGAATATCTACCCGGATCGAAGCGAGCGTGCATTCGCGATCGGCATTTGGGGCGCGGTTGTAGGAGTCGGCATGGGGCTGGGGCCGATCATTGGTGGATCCATGGTCGCTCTTTACAGCTGGCGTGGTATTTTCGTTTTAAATCTTCCCATCATCGCCATAACTGTACCGTTGGTCCTGTATCTTGTCCCAGAAAGCAAAGCCACGCCCCCACGCAAGATCGATATTCCAGGTCAAGCACTTGCAATCACTTTCATGGCGAGCATCACCTTTGCCATTATCAAGATAGGGTCTCTTGGGTTATCTACATCGTCAGTTGAGGTTGCCACCGTCTTAGCTGTGATAAGTGGGGTCGCTTTTTTTGTCGTCGAAAGTCGAGTCCCTGTTCCGCTGCTGGAGCTGCGTTTTTTTCGCTCTCCCGTTTTTTCAATGGCGACACTGATAGGCTTTCTTGAATTTTTTAGTTATGCGGGATTCGTTTTTGTCGCCAATTTGTATCTTCAGGACAACCTTAAGCTTGCGCCATTAAAAGCGGGATTTCTTATGGTGCCGTTGGCGGTTGTCAATGCGGTTTGCGCGCCCATATCCGGTTGGGCAGTAGGCAAATGGGGGGCACGAGCATTAATGCTTGCCGGGGCGATTGCCCTTCTGGGAGCAGCAATTTTACTAATCCTGATGTCTTTTAATAGCTCGTTATTACAATTTATCGTAGCCTCCATGCTCGTTGGCCTAGCGATCGGCTTGGCAAACGCACCTGTAACGACACTTGCTGTTTCAGGAATGCCCCTTAGTCGAGCAGGTGTGGCAGGGGCAACTGCCTCGACAGCACGGCAATTAGGTCAGTCCCTGGGCGTGGCCGTTCTGGGGGCAACACTCAATGCACGCCTCCATGCAGGGTTGCCTTTCATCTCCGCAGCAAGCACGGGATGGTACAGCATTCTGGCATTCGCAGGTGTGATGGCCGCTGCTGGATGGCTATCGGGGACACATTGGGCGCAAGAAAAAGCCAATGCTATCATTCAAGCGGAATAAAAATGGGTTAGTGCTGGTCACGGATTATCTTTGTTCTGGTGCTACGGCATGTCGTCAGTTAAGCAGGATGATAACTGAAGCGAACTGCACGGCTGCGAGGAACGTTGATTTCATCTTGTCGTAGCGCGTTGCGATCGCGCGGAACTGTTTGA
>NZ_WOSV01000021.1 GCF_011516655.1 Acetobacter thailandicus | reverse complement strand
GACTGGCGACGGGTGGCAACACGATACGACCGCTGCGCTCATACCTTCATGTCCGCAATCCATATCGCTGCAAGCTTCATCTTCTATCTCAAAGAATGAGTCCTGAGCCTAATTTTCTGTCAGATTAAAAGTCGTGCTGAACAAAAGGGGCGTGATGTACAGACCATCGTTCAGCCTTTAGTGCATGACCATAACCTCTATCTTGTTACGGAAACGGGCGCAACGATACGTAAGATCCGTGAGAGCGATGGCCGGGTAATGTTTATGATACCTGCCGGGATTGAGAGTGTTCGACTTGTTTCTTATGCCAGTCGCCCCTGTGATGTTATTGGTCCGTTTGTCGATGATCGCAGGAAACTTGGTGTTCTTGTAGGTAGCGTGATGCTCTGTGAAGGAGATACAACTATTACACTGACAGATCACTTGCAGGATCCTGAACTATCAGGGTGGAATAATATAGAAAGCGAGACAGCGCGCTGGACAAAGGGTAATGCGCTCCTAAAGCTGGGGAAACGTCTGATGGGTATTATTGCTTTGATGGCAATAGATATCCATGCAGGAGGTCCGTATATTTTAGATGATAATTTGATTGGGTCAATCCGGAACCACGGTGTATCAAGGGCTGCATGGTGGTTTTTTTGAGAGAGTTCAGATGTGACAACATGCGGGCTATGAAGTTGTCCCGCTGGAGATGATCTTATTATTATCTCTTTCCAAAAATACGGCAATGCCGTATAGAGATTTATGCATTCAGTTATAGAAACCCCGATTTTTACCAAGAGGGCAGATGTTCTTTTAAGTCGTGAAGAACGGGCAGAACTCATTAGGCTGCTTGCTGAGAACCCGCGTCAAGGAGACGTTATCCCCGGAACTGGTGGCGTTAGAAAGCTAAGGATTGCAGAGGCCGGCGAGGCAAGAGAGGCGGCGTTCGGGTCATCTGGTATGTCGAGAGTGACCGAATTCCTGTTTATGCTTTGTTGATTTACGGCAAGAATGAACAGGGCGATCTTACGCCAGATCAGGGAGGGACTTAAATATGGCAGAGAAAATGAACATTTCCGATGAACTGCTTGCCTCCATGGAGCAGGCTGTGGGTATTGCCGAAGGGACTGTAAATCCCGGTCGTAGCTGGATGCCTCCTAAAATCAATGTTGCCGATATTCGGAAGCGGACTGGTCTGAGCCAGGTGCATTTTGCCGCGCGATATGGTTTCAGTGCTGCCGCTGTGCGTGACTGGGAACAGAAGCGCCGGACGCCAGAAAAGGCCGCCCGTACGTTGCTGATGCTGATTGATCAAGAGCCGCAGGCTGTTGAGCGTGTGCTTGTTGGCACCTAACGCCCTTGCCAGACTCATCTTCACAGATACATAATGCCTGAAACGACGAAGCCCTCGGAGCTGCAAACTCCGAGGGCTTCAAAATCTCGCTCCCCGGCGAGGTGGACTTGATGCAAGAGGTGGTGGAACACCCGTTGCGTCCAATGCTGGTATTGTAAGGATAACCGAAGTCGGTTTCAAGCCTTAGATCAGCAGGAAAGAGGAAGCCTCGCCTTTTTTGAAAGGCTTTTTGGTTATGACCTCTTTTGCTTCTACTCTCTGGACACTCACACAAGCCCGCCAGATCACAGGTAAAACGCACCTTGTCTTGCAGGCGCTTGCCAGTTTCGAAGGGTATCGTGGCCTTTTTCCCTCCCACGAAAGTATTGCATCGCGCGCTGGGTGCTCTGTCAGAACCGTTATACGGGCCTTAGAGACTGCTTACCGGTTGGGGATAGTCGAACGGATGCGGCAACGTCAGAGGGTATCAGGGCGCATCTGTAACAGCGTTAATCGGTATCGTTTGATCAACAATCCCTTGGAGCAGGCTAAGGTCGCAGCAGCACATTACACGCAGAAGCTGAAAGATGCTCTTGCCCGCAGAAAACAGGAATTTCTTTCTAAGTGCCAAAATGGCAGCGAAATCTACTCTCAGAGTAATTTCTTTAATACAGAACCACTTTCAGGTGCAGGAATGTCACATAATGACCTGATACGATGGTGTGAAAGTATAAGATATCGAGGCAGCACCTAGTCTCACTTCTTTCAACATACCAAAAACCATCACCGTATAGCTCAAGAATAGAGAGCCTGTGAGAAAGCACGGTCTTACTCACATTTCATACTCAATAGAAGAGCTATGAAAACGAGCTGTATGTCTCTTTTTATGGTGTAAGAATATTATGTTAGTTGTGAGCAGGACAGGTGAAGTTACGTAACCACTAAGCGACCACAACTTCACGCCCTGCTTTATTCGCCTACCGGCTCAATAGGATATTGAACACATGAACACCCATTCACCCGAAAAGGCGAAACCATGAAAACGGGAAAGATTGTGGTCATCTCAAAGCTGAAAGGCGGTTCAGGTGCGACAACACTCACCCGGGAACTGGCTACGGCGGCGCTAGATGTAAAGCAATCGGTTGCTATCATCGACCTTGATGCACAGGGTAGCTTAACGAATTGGTGGAACCGTAGGACAGCAGCTAACCTAGACGCAGGACCTAAGCTAATCCAGTTATCCCCCGAAAGGCTACCTGATATGATGGAGAAGCTACGGGACAAGTTTGATCTTGTTCTGATCGACACACCACCAAGTACCCATGATGCCTTGCGGAAGATTGCCAGCAAAGCAGATATGGCCGTGATACCTACCAAACCAACTCCGGACGATCTGGACGCCGTAGGGCCGGTTATTCGTCAGCTGCGCGGTGTTGTGCCTATCACGTTTGTGATTAGTCAGATCACCAGCAAGCGCAGCCCTGATGCAGTGGAGGCGACCGAATTACTTTCCGCCAGAGCGCCGGTCATAGGTCGCACCGTCATTCGCGTGGGTTACTATCGGGCAGCCGGTGCGGGACAATCTGGGTTCGAGACTGACAAGACTGTCAGAGAAGAAATTACCACCGTCTATGATAACCTCATGGCCCTGTTAGGAGATTACCACGCATGAGCAAGCGGCCTACCCTTGGTTCCATTGGCCTTGATCTGGACGATATAGAGGCCAAGCCCGCCAGTGGTCTGAAAGTAGCAGCCTTCCATGAGCAAGCGCCTACACAGCCGCTACAGGATACACCGGAGGCATATGTCAAAGACAAGGCGGTGAATATGACGGTCTATCTCTTGCCGCATGATCACAAGCGACTGAAACAGCTTGCCGTTGAGCATGATACTACCATTCAAGCGTTAGTCATGGATGGGCTGGATGTGATCTTAAAGGACAACGGGCAGGAACCGCTCACCCGCTGGAAAACCAGACGTAAGACGAGAAGGTGAACACCTTATAAGCTTAACACCCGTTCAAGTTTTCGGGTGAATGGGTGTTAAGTCGACTGTCAGCATTGCATCCAATGCTGACGTTCGAAGGGAATGCTTCGCCCATGTAGACGATGATCCTGCAAGTGATGGGTTCTTTCGCTCAATTCGAGCGGTCCTTAATCAAGGAACGCCAACGCGAAGGGCAACAGGCTGCCAGAGCCAAGGGAAAGCTATCCGGACGCAAAAAATCCCTGTCACCGGAACAGATCACGGCACTCAAAGCCAGGTTTTCTGCTCATGAGCCAAAAGCCCAAAATCAAGGTAAATCAATAGTTCTTCGATCCGTTCTTTCTTTTCGTGCCATCATACCCGGCGTGCGATCCACTTTTCGGTATTGAGCGCAGTGTTCGGCTGCCGATAATAGCCACTGTCGGTTCAGCCTGTTTTCCTGCAGCCAGCCACAGTCCATGGAGGAAGATCGTTCGGCATCACCAGCCACGCAATACCGTAACGAATCACATACCGAAGACCGTTGAACAGATCCCGCAGATCATAATGGCGTTGCTCAGCATCTTCCTTCATAAGAAGGAAATAAGGAACAATCAGAGACCACTCTTTATCACTGATATTAGACGGATATGATTTACGTGCAGTATTCATCCATTTATTCTGCAATAATCATTACAAAAATTACATAAATATTTCCAAGACAAAACCAAAAGTGGTTTCAAACAATGTCATCAAATTTGCAACTAGGCTCAGGACTCATTCTTTAAGATAGAAGATGAAGCTTGCTGCGATGTGGATTGCGGACATGAAGGTATGAGCGCAGCGGTCGTATCGTGTTGCCACCCGTCGCCAGTCTTTGAGCTTTGCGAACATGTTTTCGATCAGGTGACGCTTTTTATACAGATGCCAGTCGTAAGGTGGCTTTGATTTCCGGTTCTTCTTCGGCGGAATACAGGCTGTGATAGTGCGTTCTGCAAGCCATAACCTGATCCTGTTGCTGTCATAGCCCCTGTCCCCGATGATTTCTTCTGTCTTAGCGGGTAGATCTGCCAGCAGCACGTCTGCGCCTTTGAAGTCACTGACCTGCCCTGCAGTCAGATGCAGGCGGACAGGCCGCCCCTGATCGTCGCACATAGCATGAAGTTTTGAGTTCAGACCGCCTTTTGTGCGTCCGATATGGCGGGGAAAAGCCCTTTTTTAAGCAGAGAGGCTGCCGTTCTGTGTGCTTTGAGATGTGTGGCATCGATCATCAGGCGCTTCGAACGGCCCGCCTGTTCTGCAAGGGCTGTAAAGATCCTGTCAAAGACACCCAGGCGGCTCCACCGGATAAAGCGATTATATAAAGTCTTGTGCGGGCCATACGCTTTGGGAGCATCTTTCCACTGAAGCCCGTTGCGGATCACATAAACGATCCCGCTCAGAACACGCCGGTCGTCCACGCGTGGCACGCCGTGTGCAAGAGGAAAAAACGGCTCAATCCGCTTCATCTGGCTCTCAGACAGTAAAAATACATTACTCACAGGCTCATTCTCCATCGGTAAGACTGTTGAATCACAACAACTCTCTCATCGCAATAAATTAACAGGTCCTGAGCCTAAAACTGATTTTTGGTTCAACCTCTAATTTTATAATGTGTGAATTGCATGAGTGAAGAAGTTATAATTATTATACGCCATAAAAAAGGTCGTAAGCGCCTATTAAAAAGGTCGCTTGATTCAGTAAAAAATCAAACTTATGAGAATATATCTTTATCCGTATTATGTATGGATTTCTCTAAAAATGATTTAAAAGATAATTCTTATTTATCTGAACTTAATTTGGATTTCTCATCTTTAATTAATATAGAAGATTTACTTTGTTTTTTACAGAAATCTCATGCTAAGTTTTTATGTTTTTTAGATGATGATGACTCATGGGCGCCAGAATATATATCCAGACTTATTAGTGTACTAATAAAAACAAATAATAAATACTCACAAGTTAATGCGATTTCTTGCCACTCAAATAAAGTTAATGAAATCTGCGAAGGAAATAGAATTATTATAAATGACACACAACCTTGGAATCATTACATTCCCACAGGACCTATTGATTTTGATTTATTGTATTATATAAACTCAATACCTTTATCCTCTTGTGTTTTTTTTAAAAAAATAGCTGTTGATTTGTTATATAATCATAACGTAAATAGTCCTGTATTTTTTTGGCCTTTTATAATTGATTTTTTATCAAAATATGACCTTTGGGTTATCAATGAGCCTCTTTCTTTTTATCATTTTAGGGAAAACTTAGACTATGAGTTTGGTAATTATTCAATTATCAATAATGAAATATTAGAAATTGATTATACTCTAAAGTTGAGATCATTAATGAGAAATAACTCCAATTCATTATTATTAAACTCACTTTTATATAAAATAATTAATAAAAATATACATCATAAATTATCTTACATTGAAGATAAGATTAAAGGAATGGTTAAATGAGATTTGATAATTTCAACGTTATAAGCTTTGATATATTTGACACATTAGTTAGTAGAAGACTTTTTCGTCCCAAAGATCTTTTTTCACTAATGCAATCAAAAATTTCTGTAATGGATTGTTTTTTACAATTAACTGAAATAATTGATAATTTTTCTGAAATTCGTATACGAGCAGAAAGTGATGCTCGAGAAAGACGAGTCAAGCTCTTAGGTAAAGAATCTGAAATTCTTATTTCTGATATTTATCATGAAATTTTCATTAGATTTCCCAAATTATCACCATTAATGATAGATCTTTTAATTGAGTTGGAAATTGAGTGTGAAAAAGAAGTTTTATACAAATGCCCCAAGGGGGAAGATATCTTCAATAAGGCTCGCCAAACAAAATCAAAAATAATTTTAATTAGTGATATGTATTTACCATCTAATAATTTAAGAAATTTATTATGTCATTGTGGTTATAATGTTAATGGAATAGATATTTTCTCCTCTGGGGAAGAGGGAGTGTCAAAGCATAGTGGATATTTATACAGTAAAATTAAAAATAAACTAAATATTAACGAAAAATTTTGGCTGCATATAGGTGATAATAATTATGCAGATATTAATAATGCGAAAAAACACGGGATAAGCACGCTGTTAGCGGATTGGTCTGAATATAATATTGAACGTTCTTATCACTGGAAATCAAAAGATGTCATTGGGGAATCTTTATATAAATCATTAAATCTAAAACAAGCGTATTATCATTTTGATAATAACCCATTATCAGAGATAGGGTTTAAGGTTTTTGGCCCTTTACTTCTTGGATATATATCTTGGCTTACTTCGCAGCTTAAAAACCATAAAATAGATAAGGCGTTGTTTTTAGCTCGAGATTCCCACTTAATTCATAAGATTTATAATCAATATTTTTCTAAAAATAGTGTAGAAAGTGAATATATTTACTTATCACGTGCATCTACTTATATGTTGGGAATTACTGATTGGCCTATGCATCGTATCTGGCATTTATTTGGAGGAAAGAATAAAAAAAATCTAACAAAAATTCTATCTATTGTTGGGCTTGATGCAAAGAATTTCCTAGGCGATATTCACAATGTAGGTTTTCCAGATGAGAATTATATTCCGAGTAAACATGACGGGCATAAGGTTCACTGGCTGATTAATAAGATATTCCAGCAAATATTATTGAAAAATACTTCAAATAGAAATATTTTTTCTGATTACTTTAAAAAATCATGTGATGGAAAGAAAAATATTGCCTTAATAGATGTTGGTTGGATGGGTAATATACAGTCTGTATTTTCTAGATCATTAGGAAATGAGTGGTCAAAGAAAAAAATAAGTGGATTTTACTTAGCTACATTTGATGGTGCTAAAGATAATAAGTCACTTTACAATAATATGTATGGCTGGCTGACAAACTATGGTGAACCCCAAGATAAGCAAGAGATGTTTTTGGCTGGCGGCGTAGAGCTGATGGAATTTGCAATGGCTGATAACACAGGGTCAACATTAGGTTATGAAAAAACGGTTGATGGTATTGTTCCAATACGTGATAAAACCAGTGATTCTGAAATAGATTATTTACAGAAAGCTAAATTACTACAAAAAGGAATTTTATCTTTTTTTGAATATATAAGTCCTCTATTATCAGATGGGAATTATGATTCTTTCAATAGTTTGGTTCTTTCTGATCCATTCTTTGAATTGGTGAGTAATCCGAGTTACAAGCAAGTACAAGCCTTAGCGTCGTTAACTCATGCTGATTCCGCTGGTTCAAATTCTGAGAGGCTTGTGCTTGCTTCAAAGATTTCTATCAAAAATAGGTTATTCCCTGGTCCTATTTATCAGGAGGGGTTATCCAATAGTTATTGGAAAGAGGGTTTCAGAAAACTAAACAGAAAAAAAATTTGGAGCAGACAATAACTATCTCAGTATCAGCCTCAATTTTTTCTCTATGGAGGAGTATGACTTGGAGGGATCGAAGAACCCTTAATTAATGTGCCTAGCCGGTAATTTCTAGCTTTTGGCGATTTGATTGACGGCGCTTTGGGTCACTTTTGACATGCGTTTTGAACGGTAGGCTGTGTCTGCCCAGACAGTTGAGGCTGTATTGTTTTTATCAGGCAGGCCCTCTCTCAATCGCGCGAGCCGCTCTTCAACATCAAAGAAACCAGATTGCTTCATCTTCCATGCCCGCAATCAATGCAGAAGTGATGGAATCACACAGAGAGACTTAAATCCAGTGGGTTTTTCGATCCCTCCATCCAGCAGCTACAGAGCGTAGCCGCCGATGGTGGCCATTTGGTTGACTGTCAATATAGCAAACTTTTCCGGACAGATGACCTGGTGGCAGGAAACCGTATTTCTGATATGTCAGTAAAATATAATAAAATAATTTATTGACATACTGTCATGATATATCTTTAAAATTTCCTTACATATAAGGAAACATTTATCATGGCCGGCCAGATTGTCGCATATGTTCGGGTTTCGTCAGCTGATCAGTGTACTGACCGTCAGACATTTGAAGGTGTATCAGTAGATAAAACATTCACAGACAAATGCAGTGGTGGCACCAGAAACCGTCCTGCCCTTAGTGAGATGATGAGATATGTGAGGGAAGGCGATACGATTGTTTGCCACTCTATCGATAGACTTGCGCGTGATCTTGGTGACCTGATGCATCTGGTGCAGACCCTGACGAGGCGCGGTGTCAGCGTTCGGTTTATTAAAGAAGGTCTGACATTCACCGGAGAAAACAACCCCATGCAGGATTTAATGATGCAGATTTTTGGGGCAGTTGCGCAATTCGAGCGAGCACTCATACGGGAGCGTCAGAAAGAAGGTCAGATTGCCGCCCGGGCCAAAGGCAAGGTTCCGGGCCGCAGGCCTAAACTGTCACCAGAACAGGTCATAGAGTTGCGTAAGCGCGCTATCTCTCATGAACCCAAAGCTCAGATTGCACGTGACTTCAAAATAAGCCGGGAAACACTTTATTCGTATCTAAAGACTTCCTGAGGCACAGGCCACGATAGTCAGTAATCGTCAGCTGATCTTTCGATCCTCCAGATCATTCACAGGATTGCTCAGATGGGCAAATGATAGTCCGGGGTGATTGATTTTCCAGACCTGACCATAAGATCGCTGCGCAAGGATTTCAGTCTTTACCAGAAAGCAATATAGAAAACCGGCAAGATCGGTGTATAAGTGTTTATCTGCATATATGGAGGTAAGTTATGTCCACCACCCGCTGGAATATCGCAGTTTCATCTGAAGTGGATCAGTCTGTTCGTATGTTTCTCGCCGCTAAGGGCGGAGGACGTAAAGGTGATCTATCCCGTTTTATCGAGGATGCTGTAAGATCCTATCTGTTAGAGCAGGCTGCAGAACAGGCTAAAGCGGCAACTGAGGATATGAACGAGGCTGAAATAACCGACCTGGTCAATGAAGCTGTGCAGTGGGCACGTGGACACTGATGCGGGTTGTTCTTGATACCAATATCCTTGTTTCTGCTCTGATATATTCTCGTGGTGCTCCTGATGCGATTTATCGTGCCTGGCGCGCGAACCGGTTCGACCTGGTTACGTCCACAACCCAACTTGAAGAACTCAGGCGGGTCAGTCGCTATCCCAAACTCCGACCGATTCTGCCGCCTCATCGGGTCGGAGCGATGATTAACAACATGCGCAAAGCGTCTGTGGCCAGGCAACTCCCTGCCTTGCCGGCTGACGTGACCATCAGCGATCCGGACGATGCCTTTCTCCTGACAATGGTACTGGCATTCGATGCGGACTATCTTGTAACAGGCGATCATCGTGCAGGTCTTCTGGAGAAGGGGTTCTTCCAGAGAGCACGCATTGTGACGCCCGTAGATTTCTGTTCCATTGCTCTTGGTTGAGTATTTCAGGTCGACGTTCGGTCAGACCTGAAATATACGCTTATCAGCATCAGGATTGTCCGGTTATTCCTGTCTGTCTGGCATGTTATTCGTTATGGATTTTCTTTCCTTCCTGCATGCACTTTTTCTGCATCGAAAGCATTTAGTCCTGCGCGCCTCCAGCGTGTTTTCAGGTCAGCTGGCGTGGTGTCACTATCTCCCTGAAGCTGCCGCGCAATGTCCTGAAATGCCCCGAGCATAGTGGCGCGGTCATCATCGGTCAGATCAACCAGTCCCGCCTTACTGACCAGCCCTCCCAGTTCAATCAGATGACGGGTTCTCTCCCGTCGTGCCTTCGCCTGATCGCGCATGTCGGTACGTGCCTTTCGTGCCTGATAACGATGGATCAGGGCTGCCTGTTTTCTGATCCGTCTTTCAAGCGTCTGTAATTCCGTTCTGATCATTTCCTGATCCCTTCCGGACGGTCTTTTTTGCACCTGCGAGAAAGAATGCTGTCCCCCGCTCAGTCCACCTCGCGACGGCTTCAGGTTTACCATCTGCCTGTTCAACAGCCGCAAGCAGTACCCCGGCCAGTGCTTCGATGGACAGGGTATCAGCTCCCGTTGCCCCGACCAGTTCGCCGAGCTGAAGTGTTCTTTGTACTTTAAGCTGCTTCGCCTTTTCCTGAAGTGCTTTCAGTTCAGCATCAATGTCCCGTGGTTTACGCATTTCAGGTCCCCTGTTCTTTTGGTGTGTAGCATACTCTATCATACAGACGAGAACCGCGTCACTTATCCTGCGTAATCAATTTCTGTGGCGTAATCATGTTTAAGTGCGCGCTTATACGTCACTGCGTGACGTGCGCTTATTGTGTGTGCTATGATT
>NZ_WOSV01000020.1 GCF_011516655.1 Acetobacter thailandicus | reverse complement strand
ATAGTTCGGAATTTATACATCTTAAAAAAACCGAAAATCAGAGCCCCATCAGCTTCTTCCAACTTTGCAACAGAGCCGTCCTGAGCCTAGAGGGTGTTATGCACTTTGCGTAAGTATTGCAGAACAAATGAAAGAATAATTCACGTAAATCATATCTATCTGATATCAACGAAGAAGAGTGGTCTCTGATTGTTCCTTATCTTCTTCTTATGAAGGGAGATGCTGAGCAACGCCATCATGAACTGCGGGAGCTGCTCAACGGTCTTCGTTATGTGATCCGTTACGGTATTGCGTGGCGGGCGATGCCGAACGATTTTCCTTCGTAGGCTGCGGTTTACCAGCAATCCCGGCGCTGGATGAAAGAGGGATACACACCATAGCCTTCGCAAATTTCATGCTGAAAAATGCAGCCAGACTGCTCACGCAAAGTGCATAACACCCTCTAGTTTTTGTTAGAAAAAAATATCTTCCTCCAAAAATTTTCACTTGTTAAATGATTAAGAGAATTTTTATAATCTGATTTTAATTTATTAAAATTACGATAAAAATTAAAAGACACCTGTCCGAAATCACAGAGATTTTTAAAAAATTTCTTTTTATTATATTCTGCAGTGTAACCTAATTTTTCAGGTGTTATATAGATAACGCGTTTATAACGAAAAATACGACGAAATACGGCATGAAAACTTTTATTTTCTATAACTGTTTTATTTTTTATTAAAAAAGTAGGAAGTAAAAAACCATTCAATGTCAGAATCCGAAAAAACCGCCGTTTTTTACTTTCCTGTAAACCTGGGCCAACTTCTGCTCCGGCGGGTATCTGCACGGGTTCGCATTTCTCACCTGGCGCAATGCAAGATAAATGCTTGCGTACTGCTGCCATATCAACATTATCTTCCCAAAAGTCAGGACCTTTTAACACGTCTCTTACAGATTCAATAAATGCCTGCGCACCACTATAATTGTAAGACATATTGGCCGTTATAACGCACCCTAGAGTGGTTCGTAACATCTTCCATTTACTGGTATCGGTGCCAAGTATCAGACACATCAGATGCGCACGCAAACTCAGATAACGATTAATCGTACTTTCTTTTACACCAAAATCATCAGCCCAACCGCCAACACCATTTAACGTCATAATTTTGAATGAATTTATAAGCCCAAACAGCATATCATCCCCACGAACAAAAAATGGAAATGAAAAATGTTCAACGTCTTTTATCCGAAAAGCAAAATGCCACCATCCACCATATGTGACAGACTCATCTGTTTCTGCCACTAACAGGTCGTGAACATTGCGCATATCCAGCCCATGCTTCAGGTTAATAACCCCGGTACCCTCTATACGCGCACCTTTTTCATGCAAACGAAAAGGCTCTACCTCACGTAGCATTGACCCTGCAACGGCTAATTTATCAACTTTACCATATTCCAGAATATGGAGTGTTCGGCATATGGACTCTATTTCACACGACGCATCATCATCCATAAACAGGCAATGAGTGAAATCATTATCCTTTAAGTGTAATAATCCGCGGGTAAAACCACCAGATCCCCCCAAATTTTTACTCGAAATAAGGGTAGATTTTCCTTTCTCTGCATCAGAAATATTTTGAGAATTATCTACAATAATCAACTTAATATGTTTTTTATAATAAGAATCATTTAACAATTCTTCTGAAATACGACGAATAGCCGGAAGAACATAATGTTTACGATTAAAATGGGTAATAACAATGCCAAGCTTCACATTATTTTTAGGCTTTTCTCTGGTATAAAAAAAACCGCTTGTTATTTCCGCTTTCGAAAGTGCGCGCACTTCCAGATACAGCATACCTTCATGAAGGTTTTTCCAAAATGGCAGGTCAATTTCATATGGTTTAGCTGAAAGTTCTAAATCTTTTTCATATAACCACCGATGCTGATTGTCTAAAGCATATAAACCAAGACGAATGCGTACTTTTCCTTGCCCAGCTAAGGCCAGACCAAGATCATCTATCTGGCAGTTTGTTTTCCATGGTTTTACAGATAATGAATTAAAAAACGTATCAAAAGTAGCTATTCCATATTCAATGAATTCTATGGATTTCTTGTTAAGGGAAGCATAAGCTTTTTTATTATCTCCCCTAAAGTACATTTCTTCAGGAGAAACTATCCCAATGCTTGGAAATACAAAATTCTGGATTTTATACATTGTAGCCTACTCATAAAAAGAGATCATTAATATATGATACAACTATTTACCGCACAAACACTATCTAGGCTCAGGACCTGTTAATTTATTGAACTGAGCGAGAGATTGTGATTCACAGGCTTACCGATGGAGGATGAGCCTGTGAGTGACGTATTTTTACTGTCTGAGAGCCAGATGAAGCGGATTGAGCCGTTTTTTCCTCTTGCACACGGCGTGCCCCGCGTGGATGACCGGCGTGTTCTGAGCGGGATCGTTTATGTGATCCGCAACGGGCTTCAGTGGAAAGATGCTCCCAAAGCGTATGGCCCGCACAAGACTTTATATAATCGCTTTATCCGGTGGAGCCGCCCGGGTGTCTTTGACAGGATCTTTAAAACCCTGGCAGAACAGGAGGGCCGTTCAAAACGCCTGATGATCAATGCGACGCACCTTAAAGCGCATAGAACGGCAGCCTCTCTGCTTAAAAAAGGGCTTTTCCCCGCCATATCGGGCGAACAAAAGGCGGTCTGAACTCAAAACTTCATGCTATCTGCGACAGTCAGGGGCGACCAGTCCGACTTTATCTGACTGCGGGACAGGTCAGTGACTTCAGAGGCGCAGACGTGCTTCTGGCAGATCTGCCCGGTGAGACAAAAGAAATCATCGGGGACAGAGGCTATGATAGTGATACAATCAGGCAGTCTCTCACAGAGCGCAACATCACAGTCTGTATTCCCCCGAAAAAGAACCGGAAATTCAAGCCGCCTTACGACTGGCACGTGTATAAAAAACGCCATCTGATCGAAAACATGTTCGCAAAGCTCAAAGACTGGCGACGCGTGGCAACACGATACGATCGATGCGCTCATACTTTCATGTCCGCAATCCACATCGCAGCAAGCTTCATCTTCTATCTCAAAGAATGAGTCCTGAGCCTAGTTATATGCGGGTAAAGTCCAGGGTATAACCAGGTTTCTGTGGAAAGAGTCCAGATCCAGTGGGGAAAGAGTCCAAATTTTTTTTGTGCTTCAGGTTGTTAAAAACAGATGTGGAAAGAGTCCAGGTGGGCATGGGCCGATCCGGAATAATTGGAGTGTTATGTATAATTGTAAATCATATGAGAAAAATTATTCAGAAGCGTAATTTTCCCAGATGTCTCTCTTTAATGCTCGCTTCGTCTATGTAGGTTTCAACGACTTGCAGACTTTTATGTCGGGAAAATCGTTTTAATTCAAGAAGGTTATATCCGTCTTTGGCACCGGTACTGATTGCTCCACGCCGAAGGCTATGGTCTGAAAAATCGCCTTCGAGACCCGTTACTTTGCACCATTTTTGGATGATGTCTGCAACGGCTCTGTCGGAAAGTGGTGTAGAGCCAATTTTGGGCCGGGTAAGAGTAGGGTAGGGAGCTATTTTGTTCTTTTGTGAGGGGCATATACGTCGAAAAATTGTTCCATCGCTGAGATTGGCAGCTTTCAACCATTTTTCATACGCTCTGACCGGGCAATTGCGGGTTACGCCTCGTGGAATACCGATTAGTGTTCCTAGAGGCTGTTATGCACTTTGCGTAATTATTGCAGAACAAATGAAAGAATAATTCACGTAAATCATATCTATCTGATATCAGAGAAGAAGAGTGGTCTCTGATTGTTCCTTATCTTCTTCTTATGAAGGGAGACGCTGAGCAACGCCATTATGAGCTGCGGGAGCTGCTTAACGGTTTTTGTTATGTAATCCGTTACGGTATTGCGTGGCAGGCGATGCCGAACGATTTTCCTCCGTAGGCTGCTGTTTACCAGCAATCCCGGCGCTGGATGAAAGCGGGATATACACCATAGCCTTCGCAAATTTCATGCTGAAAAATGCAGCCAGACTGCTCACGCAAAGTGCATAGCACCCTTTAGACTTCGCTTGCATCTGGGTTGCATTCTGTTAGGTAGAGTGCATGGAAAATAGTACTGTCTTCCGGAGGTTTCTATTATCATGAGTGAACTTGCGCAGCCTGAAGCGCACCGCAGATATTCTGCAAAACGCCAGTCTACGTTAACGGCTGACAAAGGATGGATGCAGCGATTTGGTTTGGTGTGGAGCGACCTTCAGGAGGGTGCTAAGCTATACAGGTTAGTCTGGACACTTGCTTGTTCAGACATCAAACTGCGCTACAGAGGTTCGCTTATTGGGCCATTCTGGCTCACGCTCTCAACAGCCATTCAGATTGGGGCAATGGCTTTCCTGTATGCTGACCTGTTCCACACAGATATTCACACATATATACCGTTTCTGGCAGTTTCTCTTGTTCTGTGGGGTTATCTTAGCTCGCTCACGAGCGATGGATGCATCTGCTTTAGTGCATACGACACCCTGATTAAAGGGACGCGCATGCCTTTTATAGTACATGTCGTCAGGAGTGTTATAAGGAACACCATCATTCTGCTGCATAATGTGGTTGTTATTGTGGCTGTGTTTGTGTTGATGGGTAAATCTCTTACCTTTTATAGTCTGGCCGCCATTCCTGGTTTTCTGCTTTGGTTAATTGACGGGGTTGCAATCTCATTTTTACTGGGCACTATTTGTGCCCGCTTCAGAGATATTCCTCAAATTGTTGCGGCCATCATGCAGGTCGCCTTTTTCATGACACCTATCATGTGGCAGGCCACGACCCTGAGAGGACACCCGGGTACAGAAAGCGTTGTTTTGTATAATCCGTTTGTTTATATTCTCGATGTGGTACGTAATCCTCTTTTAAATGAGCCACTTAGCGCATTGTTTGTGATGAAGGCTCTGGTTATTTCGGGGTTACTGGTGCTCGTGTCTTTGGTCAGCTTTGCCCGCTTCCGCGGACGCATTTCATTTTGGGTATAAGTGGAATGGCATATTTAAAAGCTTCCGATATCTCTATTGATTTTCCTTTATATCACACTGAAAACAGATCGCTGAAGAAAGCCCTGTTAGGCCAGGTTTCTTCCCGTTTTGGTGTCGATAAAAAGAGCCGTCCGGTTGTACAAGCGCTCCGGGATGTGTCGTTCTCACTCAAAACGGGGGACAGGCTGGGGCTGGTTGGAAGTAATGGCTCGGGCAAAACAACGCTTTTGCGCACCTTGTCTGGCATTTATCAGCCAACAGCAGGAACGCTGTCGATGGAAGGAAAGCTTATTTCCCTTCTTGATCCGCAGCAGGGCATGAATATGGAACTGACAGGCTATGAAAACATACGCCTGCGAAGCTATTATCTCGGACTTTCCAAATCTGAAAGTCAGATGTTCGAAGAAGATGTGGTCGGGTTTACAGAGTTAAATGAGTTTTTGGACATCCCGGTAAGGAATTACTCATCCGGTATGATAGTACGTCTGGCTTTTGGTATGGCGACCGCTTTCTCCCCTGAAATTTTGCTGATGGATGAATGGATTTTAGCCGGGGATGCGGCTTTTATGGCGAAAGCTAAAAAGCGGGTAGAGGGAATGGTGCAACATGCTGACATTCTGGTGCTTGCCAGCCATTCCCCCTCCATTCTGGCGGAGTGGACCAACCGGCTGATCTGGCTTGATGGAGGACGGATTGTTGCTGATGGCCCCGCAATGGAAGTGTTTGAGTCTTACCTGCCCAGTCAGGACTTTCAACAGCTGCTCAAAACACGCCCCTGAATAGGCGTGTCCTTGTCACAAGTGATCAAATAAAGAGTCAGGCATAATGAAAAAAATAGCGATTGTTGGAGCGGGTTTTTCAGGGAGCGTCATCGCACGGGAACTAGCCGAGCGGGGGTATTCCGTTGATGTGTTCGACAGCCGCGAGCATGTTGCAGGTAACTGCTACACAGCACGTGATGCTCAGAGCGGCATTATGCTGCACGTTTATGGTCCACATATTTTCCATACCAGTAATGAGCGTGTATGGGAGTATGTGCAGCGATTTGACCGTTTTATGCCCTTTATTAATCGGGTTAAGGCGCATGCGCGTGGGGAAGTTTTTTCCTTGCCGATCAATCTTATGACAATCAACCAGCTTTTTAACAAACAGTTCTCGCCGGCGGAGGCCCGGGCCTTTATTGCAGAACAGGGCGACCAGAGCATTACTGAACCGCGTACGTTCGAAGATCAGGCGCTGCGTTTTGTTGGCCGGAAGATGTATGAAACTTTTTTCCGTGGCTACACCCGCAAACAATGGGGCCTTGAGCCTTCTGAACTGCCGGCTAGTATCCTCAAGCGCCTTCCTGTACGCTTTAATTATAACGATAATTACTATGGTAGTAAGTATCAGGGGATTCCTGAACATGGTTATACCTATATCGTTGAGCGTATTCTGGAACACACCAATATTCGCGTACACCTCTCCACCAGCTTCAGCCGTGATCAGGCGCAGGAATATGCTCACGTCTTTTATAGCGGTCCGATTGATGCATGGTTCAATCATACTGAAGGTCGCCTGAGCTACCGCACACTAGACTTCGAAACAGTGCGTGCCGAAGGCGACTATCAGGGCAATCCTGTCATTAATTATTGTGACGAAGATGTGCCATGGACGCGTGTTGCTGAGCATAAGCACTTTACGCCATGGGAAGAGCATGACCAGACGGTTCTGTTCCGTGAACATAGCCGCCTGTGCGATGAAAATGATACGCCCTATTACCCTATACGCCTCGTGCACGATAAAGCTCGCTTGCAACGGTATGTTGAGCTGGCAAAAGCCGAACAAGGGGTCACGTTTGTAGGTCGTTTAGGCACATACCGTTATCTGGATATGCATATTACCATTGCAGAGGCACTGGATGTAGCCGAGCAGTTTCTGACGGCGCAGGATGCCGGTAATCAGGCTCCCACCTTTTGTATTGACCCGCTTGCATAATGTCCTCAACCCACACTCTCCCTCGTGTTACAGCAGTTATTGTTACTTATAACCGCCTCGAAAAACTGCAGCAGACAGTGCGCAATACGCTTGCTCAGCCTTTTTTCAGGGTTGTTGTGGTCAATAATGCGTCTACCGATGGCACAAAAGCTTATCTGGATAGCTTAGATGACGTACGTCTTGATATTGTGCATGAAGCAGTTAACAAAGGCGGCGCAGGCGGATTTGAGTGCGGGTTTGCTCATGCGTTAAAAAACGGAGAGGCAGAGTGGCTTGTCTGTTTTGATGACGATGCTTACCCAATGCCTGATGCTTTGGCCCGGTTTGCCGCATTAACTCCAGGTGACGATGTTGGCGGAGTGGCGGCGGCGGTGTATTTTCCAGACGGTCGAATTTGCTCAATGAACCGACCTGGACAGAATATTTTTCGCTCACCCCGGACCTGGCTTTCAGCTTTTTTCCGCCGTTCAGGTGCACTTGGTCTGGGAGATATCGCCTATAGCGGTACACAACCCATACCAGTTGCATTTTCTTCGTTTGTCGGACTATTCGTACGTTGCCCGGTAGTGAAAGTACTGGGGCTGCCACGGTCTGATCTGTTTATTTACCGTGATGATTCCCTGTATACACTGTCATTGACGCAAGCAAACTATAGCTTGCTATTCGCTCCTCTTGTTCGGTTTGTACATGACTGTGCAACGCCTTCTTCCGGAGTGAGGGTTTATCATCCTTTGTGGAAGGTCTACTATATTGTACGCAATGATCTTCCGTTTTTTCGTCAATTAGCCGGGCCCTATTTTCCCTTAATCCTACCTTTGCTGATTATCAAATTTCTGGCTTCTACCCGCCATTATGATCGTCCGATGATGTTTCTGAAGGTTTTTGCCGTAGCAATCGCAGACGGGTTGCGTGGTAATTTTTCGCGTTCTCACGCCTGGGTTGTCGCGTATGGGAACAGTCAGGTTAAATCTGAGGATTAGTGACCGCGCCATAGGCCCTGATATTCAGACAGCAAGAAAACGTCACTCACAGGCTTACCGATGAAGGTGAGCCTGTGAATCATAACCTCTCGCTCAGTTCAATAAATTAACAGGTCCTAAACCTAATAGCTTTTCAATTCTCCCGGGTTAGGCTTGAATAGCAGATTGTTCTGGTAATCTATCTTCTAAAATATATGGACCTCCTGCATGGATATCTATTGCCATCAAAGCAATACTACCCATCGGACGTTGCCCCAGCTTCAGAAGGGCATTACCCTTTGTCCAGCGTGCTGTCTCATTTTCTATATTATTCCACCCTGATAGTTCAGTATCCTGCAGGTGCTCTGTCAGTGTAATAGTTGTATCTCTTTCACAGAGCATCACGTTGCCTGCCAGAACACCAAGATTCCGGCGGTCATCAACAAACGGACCAATGACATCACAGGGACGACTGGCATTAGAAACAAGCCGAACTCTCTCAATACCAGCAGGTATCATAAACATTACCCGGCCATCGCTCTCGCGGATCCGGCATATTTTCGCACCTGTTTCAGTAACAAGGTGAAAATTCGTATCGTTTGTTAAAATGCTTTCCGGTGTCTGTAAAACGAACCCCTGTTGCTCTGCCCGCAAGGATATTGCATGAAAAACAGGCTCAACAAATTCTCTCGTTACATTAAGCGGAGCCGCAGCATCGGCCCAGGTTATTTTACGCGGAATGTTTAGCGAAACAATTTTTCCTGCCTGACGAAACCCACTGTAATTTTCTGTATTCAGGAAGGATTCAGATAAAGCACCATTAGCTGTTAGAATAGCATGTTTTTCTGTTTCAATATGATAAACCAGAAACTGGGTAAACGAACGATCATAAATAACAGAACGACCATTTACTAACATACGAACCGGTATAAACTGACCATTAATCAGCATACAATGCTCAGAGGTTACAAGCAGATCCTGCGCTGGAATGCCATTATCAAATGCATTCTTAAAAATACGTACCGGTGCACCGGCTTCATCTCCGGCAGCAGCGCCTGTAACATTTACAGGACTGGATCCAGCCCAGACGATCTTCATCGGAACACTCGCGCCAGTTGTAATGTCATGCGTCAGAACAAGATCACCAACTTCAAGTTTTTCGACAGCGACTTCACCTTCTGGTGTAAGAATCATAGTACCGGGAAGATAACATGATGTCAGACCAGAATACGTAATGACTCCATTATCACTATCAGAGAACTCACCTGTGTAATTTTCACCTACGTCATATTTATATGTTTTTCCAGATGTAGTTGTGAGTGTTAGAATTCCACTATCTTTATCATAAGTGACAGTTCCTGATATACCAACATTTATACTATCTTCATTACTGAATCCACGAATTTTACCTGTGAATGTTGCTGGTATCGAACTAATATTTAAGGTGTTTTCACCACCCTCAAAATTAAATGTCTGACCTAAAGCTGTTCCATTTTGGGCAGATAAAGTAACAGTAGCACCATTAGAAAGATTAATATTTCCATCTCCGCTTATATCTTTATTAATTGTTAATGTCGTGCCAACAGCATCTATTGATCCTGTATTAGTTATTGTTCCAGTGGTATTAATGGCAATATTACCACTACTGGAATCTGCGGAAGTTAAAGATAGAGTCCCTGAATTGTTAAGTCCTCCTGTTCCTAAAGACCAGATTGACGTCGAACCTGCGGGGTAGGATAAGCTCAGTGCACCACTATTTGTAACGCCGCCACCAAAGTTAAAATTAATAGTCGAGCCTGATGAAGCTCCTGAATTATCAATAGTAAACGTACCTGAATTATTTAGTGTGGAAGAATATCCATTCCCCCACACAGATGTCATGCCAGAACCACTTGTCTCAACAATTTTAATTGTTCCCAAGTTAGTCATAGATGAGACGTTTGAGGCAGTTACAGTGCCTCCTCCAGCTGAGGTTACATCTATGGTACCATTTGTGCCGTTTATAATATTTCCATATAAAAAAGATATGGTCGGGCCAGACGTTGTATCTGCCTGATTGTATATTATTTTTCCATCATTACTAAGTGAATTGCTTGAACTTGAACCAAGATAAAAAGAATTTCCAGAAGATGATGGCGTATAATTTATAATTCCAGAGTTATCGAGATTACCATTTATAGTAACGGTGGATACTGCCGTCGGTGTAAATATAAGACTACCATCGCTTGAATTTGTTAATGTATCTGACGATGAATTCAATGTAACAGAATTTGTATAATCTTGTTCTGTAGAGTTTGTTCCGCCACTTCCAAAAAGATCACTACTCATAGTTACTACCCTTTCAATTTTTAATTTCTATATTATTTTATAGGTTTTATTTTCTTCATTGAATTTTCTCTTTTAATTAAAAAGAAAAATATCAAACATATTAAATTTTATTTATAATTACTCTACTAGTTTAATTTTGTCAAACGATAAATAAAAAGTTAATTTTTGTCAAAAAATTCAATATTCTGAGCCAAACATCATACTTTAGAATTAATTGACGATGATGAACTAGGCTCAGGACCTGTTAATTTCTTGAAGTAAGCGAGAGATTGTGATTCACAGGCTTACCGATGGAGGATGAGCCTGTGAGTGATGTATTTTTACTGTCTGAGAGCCAGAT
>NZ_WOSV01000019.1 GCF_011516655.1 Acetobacter thailandicus | reverse complement strand
GCGGCATCGGGACAGTGTCAGCATTCACTGGAGCCGGGATGATGTGGGTGACCGGGACGGGCTGGTGAAGCGGCTGTCGCGTGAGCGGCTGAAGGATACCACGCTGGATTACCTGCATGACCGGGCTGAGGATGCCGGGTTCGCGCAGCGGCGCGGTCTTGATGTCCCCGCGAGCGGGATCGTGGTGGCGCGCGGCAAGGCTGTCTCAGGCCTTCGACAGGAGAGGCAGAGCGAAGTGACCCATGGGTCTGAGCCTGCACCGGCAGAGCAGAAACGCGGGATGTTTGACGGGCTGGAGCTGTCCGTGGGGTCTGCTCGTCGCATCAGAGAAAAAGACGTGCCGGACGGGACGGAGGCTGAGGTCAGTAAGGGGAGTGGCGGAGTTGAGCGTGAGGCTCCTGTTTCACCCTTTGCGGGGCTGCAGCTGCGGTCTGTGAAGCGCGGGAAGGAGCCATCCCTGCCGGACGGGTTTGTGCCTGGGCGTGATCCTCTGCATCAGGCGGTGGAGCGGTATGCGCGGGCCATGATGGATGCTGAGCGCATGGTGCGTCAGGAGCTGCCTTTACTGGAGTATCAGAAGAAGGCGCTGTCTGAGGCTGTACGGGATCTGGAGCGGGTCCGGCCTGGCGGGGAAGCGGATATGAGGGCTGCGCTGAAGCATCAGCCGGACATCGGGCAGGTGCTGCATGGTCTGGAAGGTCCGGCGCGGGCGCGCAAACTGGTTGAGGGGCTTGAGCATGAGGAGAGGGTGCGCAGGAGCCCGGATCTGCGTGCTGAGCGGTTTGTGAAGGCGTGGGAGGGTCTGAGCCGCGAGCAGCAGGGTGTGGCACTGAAGGATCTGAAGCGGGATACACAGCTTGCGTCCACCCTGCGGGAGAAAAGCCGTGAACTGGGGATCAGAAAGGGATCAGCGCTCGATCACGCTTTACATACGCCTCAGCGGGAGCATTCTCTCTCGCGCTCCAGATCGCGGGATCGGGGATGGGATATGGGGATGTAATCTTCTTGAGGCGGATAGTATTTATGTGTATTATTTACTCAGGAGATACACATTATGCGAACCAACATCATTATTGATGATACCCTTATGACAGATGCCCTGAGGGCATCAGGCGTTAAAACCAAGAAGGAAGCGGTTGAACTCGGGTTGCGGATGCTGATCAGGCTGAAGCAGCAGCGGGAACTCCGCACTTTGCGTGGAAAGTTCGACTGGCAGGGTGACCTCGATGCTATGCGTTCTGACGCATGATTCTGGTCGATTCATCGGTCTGGATCGATTTTTTCCGGGGTACGGTTACGCCACAGGCTGAGGTTCTGGATCGTCTTCTGGGAGAAGAGCCTGTCGCTATCGGGGATCTGATGATGACGGAAGTTCTTCAGGGTTTTTCCAGCGAGCGGGATTTCAACAAGGCGCGGAGACTGCTTGGCGCTCTGGATCTGGTTGAGATCGGAGGACGTGATGTCATGATCGAGGCAGCACGGTATTTCCGTGACCTGCGCGCCAGAGGCATTACCATCCGCAAGACCATTGATACCCTGATTGCCACACGGTGTATCGTAAGCGGGTATCGGCTTCTTTACAGTGACCGGGACTTTGATCCGTTTGTGACACATCTGGGGCTTGAGCGGGTTGTCTGATTTTGGGGTGGTTAAGAGTATGCAGAAAAAAGAAGGCGTCTGATGTCAGAGGAAGGTTCGGCGCAGCGCGCGTTTGATGATCTGCTTGCTGAAATATCGGTGCTCCGGCGCAGTGTGGAAGCGCTGCCGCAGGCATGGCGGGAGAACCGGCCGCCGGATTATACGGAGGATCTGGCCCGCGTTGTGAAGGCCATGAATACGGTCGGCACACATATGGAGGCGATTGAGGCCAGTCCGACACTGAAAATGACGCCGCAGGCCTATGGGAAGGGAATACGGGAGGCCGGGCTTGCTGTCAGTCAGGAGATGCAGGCAGCCTTTGAGAAAGCGATAGCTGAGGTTCAGGGAGAGCGTCAGGAGCTTGCTCATATTATTGGCCACTCCCGTCATCAGGATCGTCAGAGCTGGTGGTTACTGTGTGTTGGGCTGGTGTGTTTTGTGGTGGGGCTTGGGGCATCCCCGGTTCTGACTTCGCTTTTACCCTCTTCTGTCGGAACGCGGGTGGCGTCCTTTATTGTGGGGGAAGAAGATCGCTGGCACTCGGGGGCCATGATGATGGAAATCGATAATCCCGAAGGATGGCAGCAGGTTATTCAGGCGAGCCAGCTGGTTGAGGCCAACAAAGACAGGATTACAGCCTGTCAGAAAGCAGCGTCATCTCTGGAAAAAGGTCAGAAAAACTGTCAGATTACTGTTCAGGCCAGACAGGAATGATCTGTCTGCGTGTCAGATTTGATATCCCGCAGGAATTCATCCGGGGTTGTCTCGACGTAGACTGCCTGAAATTCGAGTCGTCCGGAAAGCATTGGGAACATGAACAATTAGAGAACAAAGCGAACTGCAACTGTAGTGCTAGGTATTCTTCCCATAATTCCACCACATTCAAACCGAAAAGAGGATATTTCCTGTAATTTCGGTTGTTACAGGAACCACAACCGTATCAAGAAGATGTTCAACAAGCTAAAGAAGTTTTGATGCATCGCCACGCGTTATGACAAAACAAGATGATCGAAAAACGATCTTCTCAACCTAATCACCATGATCGCTGAAGGTTATCTCAATTCCTAATGGCTCAGTCACAATAAATAAGATAATCAATCAATTGAGAAAAAACATATTTGGCCCGGAGGCATAGTCATGAGTGAGCAGGAAATGTTAAACAGCACGCATGAAGAAGACGTCGACGGCTTGGATGTTTTAGAGCAGGCTAGCGGCCGCATAGACACGAATGTTGTACCCCCATGGGATCCGGGGAAAATTCGGATTACAACCATGAACTTCACATTACGTGAGATTTTTTCCCAAATCGAGGAAAAAGATATCGACTTGTCGCCTGACTTCCAGCGTGAATACGTTTGGAAAGAACGTCAGAAAACGCGTCTTATCGAATCGATTTTACTTGGCATACCCTTGCCAGCCTTTTATTTTAACCAGTCGAATACCGGTGACTATCAAGTGGTCGACGGTGTCCAACGCCTTTCAACCGTCGCCCTATTTATGCGTGGTGAACATCGCTTATCGGGAAACGATCTCGAGTATCTTTCCGATTTAAACGATCTGACTTTCATAGAATTAGATCCTCCCTCTATCCGAAGATTTAAAAGCGCTCAGATCGTCGTGCATGTGATTGAGCCGCAAACCCCTGACGAGGTCAAATACGACATCTTTAACCGTGTTAACACACTAGGCAGTCCTCTATCGGCGCAAGAAATACGGCACGCAATGAGCGGACCCCGTTCGCGCGCATTTCTTAAAGAATTGTCGGAAAGTAACGTTTTTGACCTGGCAACGGAACGATTTTACTGGAAAAAGACCAGTGAACTCGGCTCAGTTCGCAACAGTGGACGTATGTCAAACCGAGAGTTGGTGCTACGCTTCTGCGCTTTCCGTGAGAGCTCGATAGAGCATTATCGTAGTTTTCCAAGCCTCGATTCTTTTCTTGTAAACTTCTTAAAATGGATCGACGCGCCAGAGCATGCTGAAAATACCGAGAACCATTTAGTTAGGCTGGCAAGAGATTTCGAACGCGCTATGATCGCGGCGAACAAAATTCTTGGTTCAGCCGCCTTCAGACGCTCGGTAAACAAGGGAAACCGCCGTGGGCCGATTAATCGTGCTGTCTTCGAAGCGCAAGCAAATGCGCTCGCCGATTACAAGTTACAAGAATTGATGCCTTTTCAGCGTGATATTTCAAAAGCTTTCCAAGATGCGTTTTATGACCCTGAATACGTACGAGCGGTGACCGTAAGTACGGGCGATCCTTATCGTGTTGCATATCGTTTAACGCGCACACGCGAGATTCTAAAGGAGGTGCTAAAACGATGATTAATGGCATTACGATTGACGGCTTCAAACGCTTTGCGAGTGCCAGTTTCGAAATGGGGCCGCTTACCCTTCTCACGGGACTCAACGGTTCGGGTAAGACATCGTTGCTCCAGGCTCTCCTTCTAGCCAAAGAGGCTTCGACCACAAGCGGCACCTCGCTTAGCTTGAATGGCCCGTTCAACCTTCAACTGGGCACGGCAGAAGATGTGTTGAATTGGAGAAGCTCGAGCCCTATTGGTATTTCATTTGAGTTTCCAGAACGTCTTTCTGTTGAATGGAAGTTTTTGGTGTCGTCGGAAGAAGCTCTTTTTCTCGATATAGCCTCACGACCCGACAACCTTCCTTTTGCCCTGTCGGGCAGGCCGCGAGCGTTCAGCTATCTCAGCGCAGAGCGACTGGGTCCGCGAGCATTCACTGAGATGTCACCCCTTCCCGATGCCGAACTTGAGGTGGGAATCAACGGCGAGTTCTGTGCCCATATCCTCAGTTCACTTGGAAACAGGGTAATCGGTTCAGTCGATCGGTCTCACCCATTGTACACAAATGCAACTCCTCGTCTGCTTAAGTACGAGGTGGAGCAGTGGCTGAGCGAAATTACACGCCCTATCGAAGTAGATGGAAGGCAGGCGGGAGGGGCGGCCGTAGTGGAGTTGACCTTCAGGACTGGTGGGTCGAACTGGGTCAAAGCCACAAACATGGGATTTGGCATAACCTATGCCCTCCCAATCGTATTGGCGGGATTGATCGCTGAAAATGATGGCATTCTTTTGATCGAGAACCCAGAAGCCCACCTCCATCCCGCCGGACAATCACAAATGGGCGTCTTTCTAGCGTGGCTAGCTGGGCGTGGCGTTCAGGTAATTGTTGAAACCCATTCTGATCATGTAGTGAACGGAATCCGTAGGGCAATCGCTGAGCACGCCTACCTAGACGCTTCCTCAACTTTTGTGCATTGGTTCGGTAACGATGGAACTAATCTCGACGAATTAACGCATAACACCTTGTCGATAAATGAGATAGGCAGCTTTTCGGATTGGCCAAGTGGCTTCTTCGATCAGTACCAGATCGATGTCTCCGCTCTCGGGCGCATTAGACGCAGGACACGCTGATGTCGTTCATTGTTAATGGTGCGGACTGGGACTTCAACAATATACTTCCGAAGGAAGTAGCCGCCCTGATTGAGAAGGCTCTGGCGTTCATAGCAACATCGAGCGAGCGCGACGAAGAGGTCGCCGTAGGCGATGATTTTCAGACTAGGCCCATGTGCGGCACCTTAACTTTGTGGGATCTCTTCTCGCCAAACGGACCTCTTTGGCCGCACCGCGAACTCTCGGAGGAACTCGTGGCATGGCTTAGCAAAGCGCCTAGGTACGCCGACGCATATTCTTGGCCGATCGGATTTGAGGGCAACGCCGTTTCGGTTGCGGGCAGCCCTGCTCAACTGAATACAGAAATTGAATGGGTGCACTTCGCGGTTCTGGAAAAAAAACCCGTGGCATGTTTTACGCTTGGAGATGCCAAGATAGTCAGCACTACAACGCTCACAGAAAGTACCTTAGTCCACTTCGTCTCGGATGAGATGAGTCGGAAGACGTTCTGGCGTGACGCCATAGTGCTCGTTGGAGATGATCTTAAAGATCTTCAGTTCTATGCATCTCATGCTTATCCAAATTTGTACTTTGTTGACAACGTTATTAATAACGCAGCCAAATTAGTGGGCGGCTATAATGCTTTGCGAGATCGGGTAAAAAATGCACTGGCAGTACTTGACGATTGGGGGGAGTGGATTTTCAAACATCCGCCACCTGCGATAAAACCATCAGAAAGACAACAATCAGATCCTGATACCCTACCTAATAAGCAAATTATCCAGCGTAGGTTAACTGCCATGAAACTTGAAGCAGCACCGGAGAACCCCAACGTTCGATGTAAACGGGTTTCTCGGGAAGCGAGGGAGACCGTGCTTAGCGGGAAAGTCCTTTATTGTGAGTGGCATATTAAGCTTGAACCTCACCAGAATCGTATCCACTTTCATGCACCGGTTTCTGTAAGCGACAATAAGGTAGTGATAGGCATGATTGATAAGCACCTGCCGCTGCCTTAACAAACCTCTTTTTCTATCTATTTTGATATTTGAGCAGGAAAAAAGTGGGCCATTCTAGGCTCAGGACTCATTCTTTAAGATAGAATGATGAAACTTGCTGCGATGTGGATTGCAGACATGAAAGTATGAGCGCAGCGGTCGTATCGTGTTGCCACGCGTCGCCAGTCTTTGAGCTTTGCGAACATGTTTTCGATCAGATGGCGTTTTTTATACGCATGCCAGTCGTAAGGCGGCTTGAATTTCCGGTTCTTTTTCGGGGGATAGTGTTGAAAAAGTCGCGCTTGCTTTGAGAGTGAAGCACTGATTCACTCTTCGCAGGAGGAACCTGCAAATGATGGGTGATCGAACAAAAATACAGGAGGCACTGTTCTACGAGTTCCGTCTTGAAGATCATGTGCCAGCTGGCCACCTTTTGCGTTCAATTGATCGCTTTGTCGATCTGGATGGCCTGCGTGAGCATCTTCGCCCATTTTACAGCGGCACGGGGCGGCCTTCAATCGATCCCGAGCTGATCATCAGGATGTTAATCGTTGGCTACGTGATGGGTATTCGGTCCGAGCGACGGCTATGTGAAGAAGTCCATCTTAACCTGGCCTACCGGTGGTTCTGTGGCCTTGGTCTCAACGGCCCTGTGCCTGATCATTCGACATTCTCGAAAAACCGGCACGGACGCTTCCGGGAGAGTGATCTGCTTCGCCAAATGTTCGAAATGACCGTCCGGCAGTGCATCGCCAAGGGACTGGTAGGCGGTGAAGGCTTTGCGGTCGATGCCAGCACGATCAAGGCCGACGCCAATCGGCAGCGCAGTGTTCCGAGCCCTGATAAACTGCCGATCGAGGCAGCCCAACGTGCTGTGCGTGAGTATTTCTCGGTGCTGGACGATGCTGCATTTGGGTCTGCTACGCCCGTGCAACCAAAATATATCTCTCCGGTCGATCCTGCGGCACGTTGGAACGCTGCAAGCGGTGGCCTTGCTTATTATGCCTACTGCACAAATTACCTCATCGACCTTAAATCGGCTGTCATCATGGATGTAGAAACCACGACAGCCATCCGGCAGGCCGAGGTTACGGCGCAACGCAGAATGATAGAGCGTACGCAGGAAACATTTGGAATATGGCCCGAAAGGCTTGCTGCGGATACAGCTTATGGATCCGCTGAAAATCTTGCGTGGCTGGTTCATGAGCGTGGCATCGAACCTCACATTCCGGTCTTCGACAAATCTGCCCGGCAGGACGGGACTTTCGAACGTCGAGATTTCACATATGACCACGTGCACGATCTTTACGTCTGTCCTGGAGGACAGGAACTGAAGCAGCAGTGGCGCAAGATCAACTCGGATCAACCAAATGCCTCTCCCGACAACCTACTTCGATATCGTTCGTCGAAACTGGCGTGCGACGTATGCACTCTCAAACCAAAATGCTGCCCCAATCAGCCCAATCGTAAGGTTCTGCGCTCTATTCATGAAGGCGCTCGTGATATGGCCCGCGACATTGCTTTAACCGACGCCTATATTATCTCCAGACGAGAACGAAAGAAGGTCGAAATGCTGTTTGCTCACCTCAAGCGCATTTTGAAGATCGATCGGTTGAGGCTCAGAGGACCAAACGGCGCCCGTGATGAGTTCCATCTCGCCGCAGCTGCCCAAAATCTCCGCAAAATGGCGAAACTGATACCTCCCGGAGCGCCTGCCTTATCCACCTGAGGCAAGAAAGCTGCACTTATGTCGAAGTGGCTTGGCAACACTTTCACTCTTCACCTTGAGTTTTTCAACACTATCGGGGGAATACAGACTGTGATGTTGCGCTCTGTGAGAGACTGCCTGATTGTATCACTATCATAGCCTCTGTCCCCAATGACCTCTTTTGTCTCACCGGGCAGATCTGCCAGAAGCACGTCTGCGCCTTTGAAGTCACTGACCGTCGCATATAGCATGAAGTTTTGAGTTCAGACCGCCTTTTGTTCGTCCGATATGGCGGGGAAAAGCCCTTTTTTAAGCAGAGAGGCTGCCGTTCTGTGTGCTTTGAGATGTGTGGCATCGATCATCAGACGCTTCGAACGGCCCGCCTGTTCTGCCAGGGCTGTAAAGATCCTGTCAAAGACACCCAGGCGGCTCCAGCGAATGAAGCGATTATATAAGGTCTTGTGCGGGCCATACGCTTTTGGAGCATCTCTCCACTGAAGCCCGTTGCGGATCACATAAACGATCCCGCTCAGAACACGCCGGTCATCCACGCGGGGCACGTCACACGCCGTGCGTCAGAGGAAAAAATGGCTCAATCCGCTCCATCTGACGTTCAGACAACAAAAAATACATCACTCACAGGCTCACCTCCATCAGTAAGCCTGTGAAGCACAATATCTCGCTCAGTTCAATCAATTAACAGGTCCTGAGCCTAGGAGCAGACAGGCGGCTTACGCCCTCTTGGCAGACGAGAGTTCGCAATTTTGCTTGGCCTAAAAGCGGACGTGTCGTGTTGCGCACAAAGACTGATTTTTTCTAAATTGAAGCACCCAAATTTGACACAATTGACTTGGACGGCAACATTCAGGGAACCGTCAACAGACTGCACTATGTTCGATACTCTCAAACAACTCCCAAAATTCATAAAGGTAAAAATTAAAAATGCCAATAAAAAATATTTATAACCCATTAAAGATACACTCGATTCTATATATTGAGTGGAAGAGGCCACATATTAGTAATTTTCTTAAAAAAATTAATATAAATAAATTTACCTGGATATTTAGATTTATGGCGTTTTTTGTATTAGTTCTATCTGCTTTGTATTTATATGAAAAGAATTCGATATTTCTTTACTTTCAAGTTCCGCTTCAGGCTATAATGTATATATCTTTGGTTTTAGGAATAGAAGCGGAAGCAAGCGAAGAATTCATAAAAGAAGATCATATAAAAAAATTTTCGAAATGGTTAACTGCGAGGTTAGACTTTATTTATGTTAACTTAGGAATTGCTTCTGCTATAATTTTGTTTATCCAGAGCGAAGGCGCAAAAATATACCCATTTGTTTTATTGACTTCAAAATTTTCTTTGGTATCAGCTTTTTCTCTCAGATCTGCTAAATCATTTATTGACCTCCGCGAGAGCCCCAGTCCGTTCGCCTCAAGAGACCAAAGTAATAAAAGGATAGTGATTAGCGATTACATATCGGCCGATACAAGTTGTTCAGATCCAGGCACTAAAAATCGTCACGAACCGTCGAATTAAGACAAAAAGAAGTGAGCTAAGAGGTCTACTTTCCACAGCCTAAGCCTGAAATCGGACGCTCCGCTCTCCCCCCCATTTCTTTCATTCAAATTAGCTTGAACCAAATAGTCTATAGTCTAATTAGGGCAACCTGAAACCACGGTGTATCAAGGGTCGCATCGTGGTTTTTCTGGAAGGGTTTAAATGGGATAGCGGGGGTCATACCTGTTCACCGGAGTGACGTGCAGAGCCAGAAGATTCCCCAGAGCATCGTCCGTCACGTAATACCGTAACGGATCAGACCATTGAACAGCTTTCGCAGCTCATGATGGCGTTGTTCCGTATCTCCCTTCATAAGAAGGAGATACGGAACAATCAGAGACCGCTCTTCATCACTGATATCAGACGGATATGATTAACGCGGATTATTCATCCATCTGTTCTGCAATGCTCACCAAAGAAAGTACATAACATCCTCAAAACATTTTCTGTCATATTATTTTTACGAATAACCGTTTGTAAGTCATAGATATAATTACGGGTTAAATGACAATTTTTGACAGGAAATGATGTTTGCGGCATATTGTCATTTAATCGAACGTATAAGTGACAAGACTACAGATGCTCATAGGATATACACGGATCTCGAAAGCAGATGGCTCGCAGGTAACTGACTTGCAATATGATGCTTTGATTGATGCCGGTGTCGAAGCAGAAGCAATTTACGAGGATCGGGCTTCTGGCAAGCAGGAAGATCGTGTTGGTCTGGCTAATTGTCTGAAAGCACTGCGACCGGGAGATGTTCTGGTTGTTTGGAAGTTGGATCGCCTTGGGCGCAATCTTCATCACCTGATTAATACCGTACATGACCTGACCCGACGAGGTATCGGACTAAAGGTGTTGAGCGGCCATGGTGCAACCATTGACACGACAACCCCGGCGGGAAAACTGGTGTTTGGAATTTTTGCGGCACTTGCCGAATTTGAGAGAGAATTGATCACTGAAAGAACAATAGCAGGGCTTGCCTCGGCGCGGGCACGAGGCCGAAAAGGGGGGCGTCCTTTTAAAATGACCCCCTCGAAAGTGCGCCTGGCTTTAGCTGCAATGGGTCAGGCAGAAACGAAGATATCTGACCTTTGTAAAGAATTAGGCATCACACGCCAGACGCTCTACAGACATGTATCCCCCAACGGAGAATTGCGACCGGATGGAAAGAAAATTCTAAAGGGTGTTATGCACTTTGGGTGAGCAGTCTGGCTGCATTTTTCAGCATGAAATTTGCGAAGGCTATGGTGTATATCCCGCTTTCATCCAGCGCCGGGCTTGCTGGTAAACAGCAGCCTACGGAGGAAAATCGTTCGGCATCGCCTGCCACGCAATACCGTAACGGATTACATAACAAAAACCGTTAAGCAGCTCCCGCAGCTCATAATG
>NZ_WOSV01000018.1 GCF_011516655.1 Acetobacter thailandicus | reverse complement strand
ATGCACGGCCTTTAAAATCATTCACGACAACCGCTCCACACCAAAACTAAAAGCAATTTCAAGTAAGGATATTAACTGTGCAACAGTCATTTCCTTAATATTGCTTGCAGCAAGGCTCTGGATCAGACCTTTTGTTAACCTGACCTAACGAATTGTATTCCATAAGTGGTACATTTTGGCAGATTAATGGGATATAAGAAGGTGGTTGCATGAAAAAATCTAACTTTGGTCACATCGCTTGTAAATCTAAAGATAATATATCTGGTATTTATCTACGTATGAAAAGGGATAATTAATGTTTTCACAATCACCTAAAATCATAGAAAGTAAGCTTGGAAGCATTTATGCTTGGAAGCATGTCAATATGATTAATATAAAATACATAATTTATAGATTAAAAAACAATGTTGTTAGAGATTTTTACGAAAAATCTTTTAAATTTATTAATATGTCAGATTTATCATACAGAGATGAATTTATATTTTCAGCAGAACAACTTCTTAGACAAAACATATTGGATGATTATAGTTCTGAGTTGGTAGCAATGATTTGTTATATTGCTTCTCGAGATACTGGGTATTTTTGGGAAGGATTAAATAATTTTCTAAAAAAAAGAGTTAATGAGGTAAATGAATGGACATCAGGTTATATTTCTTCAAAAAAATTCCACCGAATACCGTCAATTATAAGGCAATGTCGACCAGATAAAGATTACTATTCAAAAGTAAGCCTCTCTAATGTTGGATTTTTTAGCAAAAATCCTGAAATTTCTTATTATGAATATGGAAATGAACAGGCTGAAAATTATATTATACGTGAGTTTGGATTTGATTTTTTAAAAATGTATAATTATGTAAAAATACCACAGGCTAAATCTGATTTTTTTCTTCTTCTTTCTCTGTATAAAGAGGGAGGAGTATCATCAGATGTTTGCTCTGTTTCTAAGTGTTCTATCACTAATTTAGTTAATAAGATATCTGGTATAGGTATTGTATTTAGAGAAGGAAAGTTATGCAAAAATTTTATTTGTTGTGAATCAAAAAATGAAATATTAAAAAAATATATTTCAAAAATAGTAAATTATATTTCTTATTGTATGTCAGAATGTATTGAGTGTGATTATGAGTTATTAACATCAAATTTTTCTTTTAATTCATTTATTCTGGATTCTTACTGTGAGAAATCAATTGAAATATCACCAAATAGCATATCATTTATAAACCATTCTTTTTATGATGCATTTATTGACAGTAATGATGAAGAAGAGAATTTATCAAATAATCTAAGAAATTCATCCTTTGAAACTTTTTCGTTATTTTCTATTGATAAAGAAAAAATATTTTCTGATATAAAAAATAAAAATTATGTTTATGGATCTATTGATGGATATTACTTAAATTCAAGTGATAATGTTTTAGTTGTTGGTCATGATAGAACTCCAACATTCAAAAAACAGGTTCAACGAAAAATTTCTATACCTAAGTTGAATTTATTTAAATTGCAGGACTTAGGTATTAGTGGTCATGCTTGCCTGTGGTATGGAAATAAATATGCAAAGCTAGATTCTTACCTATCTTTAGTAGCCGAACAGGAAGCTATTGCTGGTCATTGGATGAATCCAAAAAATTGCAAAAATATTCGTTATATAGAAGAACCTTTAATAATTTCTTTTGGTGCTGGTTATGGTTGTTATGGTCATTACATAGTTGATGATATACCCAGATTGGCTTTATCTAAAAAATTACTTGGAGATTTAGAATTTTACTCTAGAAAAATACTTATTCCAAAAAAAACCCCGGTATGGGCATTAGAAATATTGAAATTCTTTTTTAATTTATCAGATGATAATTTTATTACGTTCGATCATGAAACAGAATTTGTCCGTTCTAAAGACTGTATTGTACCTAGTTTTTGTCATAGAGACTATAATTTTCATCCATTTTTGCGTGATTTTTATACATCTTTTCATAATAATAATACGGTTCCTCACAAAAGAATTTGTGTTTCACGTAAAGGATGGGAGGATCATAAAATCAATCAAAGGGTATTCGAAAGTCAAAGTATTTTTGAAGAAATTGCAAAAATGCGAGGTTTTGAAATTGTACATCCAGAAACAATGAATATTTCTGATCAAATAAAATTATTTTCAGAAACTCGTTGTCAAATTGGGGAACATGGTTCTGGACAACATGCTTCTGTATATAACAAATTCGGAATGACTGTCGGGACCGTAAATCCATTGACAGAAATACAAACAAACCTTGGAAGAATTTATGGGGATACAAACATATTATTATATGGAGAAAAAAATAATTTTGATAAAAATGGAAATTTATTTTTCAATAATAGTATTGAAAATATAAAAAAATTCTTTGATAAAGTAGATGAAGAGGACTTAAGAAGAGATTGTATTTATAGATAAAATATAATATTTTTAAAAACGCCAAGATATTTATCTTATTTATACATATATTGAAAAGAAGCGGCGTGAAGCAATCGACTTTCAAGAATCTGTACGAATGCCAGCGCACAGACTTGAGGTTCTCACATGCCAGCGAGCATTATACCTTGAGAAACCGGATCAGTTACTGTCCTAATATGATTATAGTCAGATTGGGACAATCCGGAGCCACGGTGTATCAAGGGCTGCATGGTGGTTTTTCCGGGAGGGTTCAAATGGGACAGCGCGCGGTCATCTATTGCCGGGTTTCTACGGCCGATCAGTCCTGCGTGCGCCAGAAGGACGAGCTGAAGCGGTTTGCTGAACGTGCGGGCTATGAAGTGCTGGACGTTTTCATGGAGACCTGCTCTGGCGTCCGGGTGGATCGGGCCGAGCGTCGAAAGGTCATGGCGCTGGCCCAGGCCCGTGAAATTGACGCCATCCTGGTGACGGAGCTGTCCCGCTGGGGACGCTCGACTATTGATCTCATCTCCACGCTTCAGGAACTGGAGAGCTATCGTGTTTCCCTGATCGCCATAACGGGGATGACGTTCGACCTGGCTACGCCACATGGACGAATGCTGGCGACAGTTATGGCCGGGATCGCGGAGTTTGAGCGAGATCTGATCAGCGAGCGGGTGAAGTCCGGTCTGGCTGCTGCCAGGTCGCGTGGGAAAGTTCTCGGCCGACAGAAAGGACAGCGGCCGAAGTCTGACCGTCTGGCTCCGAAGGTTCTGGCGCTGGTGGCTGAAAAGCGGAGTTATCGATGGATCGCCCGCGATCTGGGAATCAGCAAGAACACTGTTGCTGCCATTGTGCAGAGGGAAAGGTGAGTTTATCGACCGTTGAATATGGGTTGCTTTCTGTCGTTCTCTATTGCCGGTCTAGTAGGTTATCGCGTATGACTACATGCAAACATGCAAACATGCGGCCATGTAAGGACGTTCACATGCCAACAATAGCGATTATCAGCCAGAAGGGTGGGGCTGGGAAAACCACTCTGTCCTTGCATCTGGCGGCTGCGGCTGAGGATGCTGGTCATACGGCATTGGTGATTGATGTGGACCCACAGGCGACTGCGAGCCAATGGGCCGCATGGCGTAAGGATGCTCCGCCAGTTGTGATTGACAGTGCTCCGCCACGCCTCGCGGCTAAGATCGAACAGGCAATGAGTCAGGGGGCTGAGTTCATCGTGATTGATACTCCGCCTCACGCGGATAGTGCGGCGAGTGCTGCCGTTGAAGTTGCTGATTTGGTGTTAATTCCATGTCGGCCGAGTGCATTCGATTTAGCAGCGATTAAAACTACTGCCAGCCTCATAAAAATGCGTGGCAAACCAGCCTTTGTCATTTTTACAGCAGGAAGTCCGACCGCTCCACGTATGTATGAGGAGGCTACACAACTCATAGAAAGCTACGGGCTGAACGCATGTCCATATATTATCGCTGATCGTGCAGTTTTTCGTCATGCTGCGGCGGAAGGGAAAACAGCAATGGAAATAGAGCCAAAAAGCAAGGCATCTGATGAGGTAAGGCTGCTTTACAAGTGGACATGCAAGCATGTAAACATGCAAGCATCAAAAAAGCGGAGAGCTAGTGCATGAGCCGGAAGGGGTCTCTACTGTCGTTGCGGGACCGTGCTTCCGCAATATCGTCGGCTGTAGCCACATCAGAAAGCAAGGTTGCTGCCACAGACAGCAAGCCGGTTGCGCCGAGCCGTCAGGGCAAGAAAGCCATGACGGGCTATTTTAGCCCGGAAATGTCATTTACCATGCATATGACCGCTAGAAAGCATGGAATGAGTTTACAAGATGCGATGGCCGACGCGTTTAACGACTGGCTACGCAAGATGGGAGAAAGTCCTGTGGGCAAGTAAGTATGTGTACATGTTTGCATGCAAGCACATACATGCTGGCGTGTGCTGGAATCAGCGTATTGGACTGCGCTCGTGCCGTTTTTTGCAAAAGCCAATAAAGGCTCCGGCAGGGCTTTTAAGCTCGGGTTTCCCCATGTCGTGCCACCATAAAACCCATTCGTCATGGAGAGCATAAATATCATATCCTGGCGCAACGGTTTTAGCGTCATGCATGGTTTCGGGGTCAATGTAGGGAGCATCCCTGACAGGGACAATAACGTCGGCCTTTGTGTTAAGACTCAAACGGTTGCGAAATAGAATGATGTCGTCGGCCATTGTGATGGCATAGTCAGGAAAATGAGCATGGCTGGTGTCATGCGCACAAACTTTCTTAACCAAGGATCGAAAGACGCGAAGCGGGCTATTTGAGCCACATTTTTTTTGCAGCAGCTCTAATCCGATCTTCCATTCATCTTTCATACCGCAGTGTTTGCGGGCTAGCTCGTACATGCGTCGTTCGAATGGTTTACGAAGTCGGAAATAGTCTCGGTGAAGTGTTAGGACGTTCTTGCTGATGACTGAACGATAGACCCAATCTGACAGAGTGATTTCGAGATCAAGCATTCGGCCATCAAACGTCTTACGGGTGATTCTAGCCTCTTCGATCAAACCGAAAATTCGCGTCTCTTCAATGCCGCCTGTTTGAATATTGGTTCGCACGGTTGTCCCGCGCAAGCGCGTCAACGCGTCGGTCAGTAGTCTATAGCCTGCTCCGCTGGTTTGACGATTAGTAGCGACCAGCATGTCATAAGCTTGAAGGCGGAGTGTTCGGCCTGGTTGTTCGCCGTGATTCATTTTCGCAACGAGCTGAGAGATGCAGTAGATTAGGATATCCTTATCATGGATCGTTGCCAGCCCTTTGCCTGACGGGATGATCTCTATGATATTCCCATTGTGTTCATAGCGTCGCATCCGAGTGTCAGGCTTGGTCGAGAGCGAAAAAACAGGATGCTCCATTGATGCCATATCATCTTTTGGAATGGCATCGAGCACGTCACAGATGAATAGGTCCTGATTTGGATGGCGGACTGGCAGGAGGGGTGTGCGATCCTCCCCTTCCATAGCCAAGGAAGGCGCAATGTCGAACAAGGAAGGAGAAGATTCTATCGTCATTTCAATTACAGATAACTACTATCGTCACTTCACATACGCAAGCCAATTATCGTCATATTAGATTCAGTTTGAGCTTATCGTCATTTCAATTACGCATGCTTGCTATCGTCATAGTGGATTCAGTTTATCGTCATAGTGGATTCAGTTTATCGTCATAGTGGATTCACAAGACGATGGAATCGTCCAATAAAACCGTTATTATTCAATATGTTATCCTGACTCTGAAAAACCGTAACACTACTTAAACACCTATTAAACACTCCAGGGTTGTGGATAACTTTCTATCGCTTAAAAATTTTTAGGTGTTTAGTCTCGTGGTTTGATGGATTAATGATGAATCTTTCTGGTTCTGAAATCCAGATTTTGCAGACGTATTCATAAGGAGTGAGGTTTTTCAGGGTCTTGAGTCTTCGCCCGAAGTTATAGGCTGCCATGAAACCACTGAGGTGGTCCTGACTACATTTTCCTTGATAGACCAGAGTAATATTAACTAGAGGGTGTTATGCACTTTGCGTAAGTATTGCAGAACAGATGAAAGAATAATTCACGTAAATCATATCTATCTGACATCAACGAAGAAGAGTGGTCTTTAATTGTTCCTTATCTTCTTCTTATGAAGGGAGATGCTGAGCAACGCCATCATGATCTGCGGAAGCTGCTCAACGGTCTTCGTTATGTGATTCGTTACGGTATTGCGTGGCGAGCGATGCTGAACGATTTTCCTTCGTAGGCTGCGGTTTACCAGCAATCCCGGCGCTGGATGAAAGCGGGATACACACCATAGCCTTCGCAAATTTCATGCTGAAAAATGCAGCCAGACTGCTCACGCAAAGTGCATAACACCCTCTAAGTCTTTTTGAATAAACTCAGGAGGCTTTCGCCATGCGCACAGTCAACATCCACGAAGCCAAAACCCATCTGTCTCTGCTGATTGACGCGGCCAATCTCTGGGAGATCACCATCAAGACTGGGCTGGGACGGGCAGATTTTTAGGTCGACCCCCACCTGCTGCGACGCGGTCTGATCGAAAACGGCTATGAAGAGTTACCGATCACCAGCCAGCATGCCCTGGCAGTGGGACAACTGCCAGATGGACTTGTAACGGTTTTGTGCCGGTATGTGATTTCCTTTACGCGGCTTTGACCTCGAAAGCGAAAGGGCTGATGCTGCCGCGATCAGAATGGAAAATACAGCCAGCTGGTGGATTGCGTAGACGCACCGCCATATCGAGTGCTCTGATAGCGAGGTCCTTTTTCATCCGGTTACTGGCGGCTAAACAGGTCAATGACGACAGCAAGGTAGAGCCAGCCTTCGCTGGTCCAGATATAACTGATATCGCCTGCCCATTTCCGATTAGGGGCATCGGCCAGGAAATCGCCGTCCAGAATATTGTCGGCAAAACCAAGAGAATGCCGACTATCGGTCGTGACTTTGTGCCGACGCGTACGTACGGGACGAATACCGTTGGCTTTCATCAGTCGCCCCACACGGCGTTCACCAACATCAAGCCCTGCTTCCCTGAGTTCCATGGTCATCCGCGGACGGCCACAGGTCCGGTTGCTCAGGGTATAATGCTCGCGGATATGCGCCAGAACCTTCAGATCGGTGCGCTGGCGCTCGCACAGGGGCCGGGAAACCCATGCCCGGTAGCCACGCGTCGAGACCTGCAGGACCCGACATAGAGCGGCAATGGGCCAGCGGTCACGATGTGCACTGGGATATCAGTGAAGACGGACAGGCGAAACCCCATGCCCACGTGATGCTGTCCACGCGGTCATTGGATGAGAACGGTTTCGGTGCGAAAGAGCGCTCCTGGAATAACAGGGAATGTCTGCTGACATGGCGGGAGCGATGGGCCTCGCTTGTTAATGAACGGCTGGTGGAGCTGGATCTGGATGTGCGGATTGACCATCGGTCCTTTGCAGAGCAGGGGATTGCTCTTGAGCCGCAGAACAAAATCGGTCCGGCCGGGATGCGCCGTGAAGAGCGGGGAGAGGATGCTGAGCGGGTTGCTGAACATCTGGAGATCGCGCGGCGCAATGGCGAAAAGCTTCTGGCTGAGCCGCATATGGCTCTGGAGGCGCTGACCCGGCAGCAGAGTACATTTACCCGTCAGGATCTCGCGCGCTTTGTGGACCGGCATACGGCGGATGCAGAACAGTTCAGTGCCGTCATGGTCAGGGCGGAGGCCTGTCCGGAGCTGGTCGCCCTCGGGAAGGACGGGCACGGGCGGGAACGGTTCTCCTCGCGGGAGATGATCGGGGTTGAGCTGCGGCTGGAAGACATATCACTCGCGATGGGGCAGTTCCAGGGGCATGCAATGAAGCTGGCTGTCAGGCGGGCTGGGGGAGGAGCAGGCTCTGGCCGTGGGTGAGGTGATGAAGTCCCGCGATCTGTCTGTGGTGGTCGGCTATACCGGGACAGGGAAGAGCACCATGCTGGGTGTGGCCCGCGCAGCATGGGAAGAGGCCGGGTACCGGGTGCGTGATTCTCTGTATCAGGCGGTGGAGCGGTATGTGCGGGCGCGCAAACTGGTTGAAGGGCTTGAGCATGAGGAGAGGGTGCGCAGGAGCCCGGATCTGCGGATCAGCGCTCGATCACGCTTTATTACATGCGCCTCAGCAGGAGCACTCTCTCTCACGCTCCAGGTCGCGGGATCGGGGATGGGATATGGGGATGTAAAACAGAAGACGTACAGGAAACTGTACGTTATAGTGGATTTGGAGGATCGATCATGATCTGTATTTCCTATATCGACCTGCGCCAGATTCTGGCGCATTATCTGGATGAAGCCGTGAACAGCCGCGCGCCGATTGTCGTGACCCGCAAGACCGGGAAAGGCAGTGTCGTGCTGATGTCGGAAGAAGAGTTTTTCGGCTGGTAGGAGACCGTGCATCTCCTGAGCAGCCCACGTAACGCGGAGAGGCTGTTGCGGAGTATTGGTGACATTGAACGTGATCTGCTTGAGCCGCAGGGTGAAGGTTTTTTTCATGAAGATGGCTGGGAGGATTATCTTTCGTGGTTTCAGCCAGACAATGCGATTTTTGAGAAGATCAATCCCCTGATCTGTAGCTGCCGATTCCGCATTCTGGCTGTTATCGACGATTTCAGTTGCAAGAACCTGGTATTGGTTGCCGACACGTCATTATCCGGTGGACGTGTGGCGCGGGAACTGATGGTCCTGGTGGAACGATATGGCAAACCCCTCATGATTGTCAGTGACAACGGTACGGAGTTCACATCCCTCAGCCATGCCCGACAGGTTCTGGATGATTGGCGGGAAGACTACAATACGGTGCGCCCCCATTCCCAGCTGGGTGGCAGGACACTTGTCAGGCGATCAACCCAGAGCCATAAAAAACAGGAACTCTCCTTTTGAGCGGATACAAAATAGGGGGCACGTCAGTCAGCATCCATTGTAATGCAGGAAGACTGTTTAACTGTCATGAAGAAGTTTTACAGTCGTCCACTCTAATTGACAATCTCATGTATCTTGGTATTCATCCATATATTATGTAGTGTGAAATTTATAAATTAAATAACTATACCTAAAAATCAGACAAAATTGCTCTTTTCCATCTATTTTTTGAAACGCAGACATAATGATAATTTTCATCATCTTCAATTTGACCTTGATTGCACGGACTTCTAGATGATGGTGGTCTTTTGAAAGGAACAATTAAAGAATTTATCACTTCAAGTTCGTAAGTATTTAGAGTAACATTTTTACCATTATTGTCACGAATATTAAGCTTAGATGGAGAAGTAGCCTGAATGGTTGGAAAGCTTATTCCAGATGACCATCCTTTTTCCTGAAAACCAAGGTAGCCACCATTTAATACTGTTGGTTCATTACTTACACTACCAAATGCATATGAGTTTCCGTTTCCCAAAGCCCAACCACCTACCTGAATAGCTTCGGTTCCAAAAAGAAGTGGATTAAATGTTAATCTCCCCATTTTCGATCCTGTTTTAGCTTCTCCCTGTATTCCATCAACGTGTAAGCCTATACTAAAGGATGAACTAGGCCATCCCTTCGTATTTGTTTCTTTTTTCAACCATCCAACAAGACGCATATTGCTTGTACTGTCAGCAAAGGCTGCGTGTTCAAAACTCTCCCATATGTCGCCCTTGACAGACACTCCTGAGTTTCCTTTAGTTATAAATGAGTTTGATTGAACTCCGTATCCTGTAGGTTTAACTTCCATATGAAGCTGAACAGGTAATGCAATGGTATTAAGATTTAGAGCATAACTGTCAGCAGATGGGGTTGGTCCCTGATAGGTCATTGTCAACCCGTGAATGCGCATACGACCGGCGGCAAATCCAGGATCTCCAAGAATATCAATTTCGTTCTCGTAGTTATTAAGCCACGAATTAGTAGTTGTGAAATACGTAACCCAATTGATAGCACTTGTATTTGTACGTCCTCCGATCCCGATTGTTGGAATGCCGAAATCTGTCCACTTAGTGTCGAGATTTGATGTGCTAGGCACCTGTCCGCTTGTGCTATTCCCTGCTCCTGGTACGGCCCATCCTGAAACCTTGATGTGTGTTCTATCAATAACTGAGATAACTGTAGATGCGTAGTAATTTGGAGATGGCAGATTGTTGGATGCTGAGAATGTTGGGGTGGCAAGAGATGTATCTATACTGTTGCTTATAGCATACATACCGTAATGGATACGTGCCATCTGATCAGTCGTCATAGCGCTTGCCAGTATTATCTCTGTAGCGGTATAATCAGCCACCTTGAGGTTCATGACTTGCATATTCGCGTTATCTTGCATGATATACTCGACCGGGCTATCTGCGCTCCCATATTGGGATATTCCAAGTGGGCCATTAATCCAGTTAGATGACCCACCTCCAGAAATTCCTGCAATGTTCAAAGCAGAAACCGTATCAAACATGCACAGAAGACAGCCGTTTGTATTGGGACCATCTGGTGAACCAGCAAGAATTAACTGCCCATTTGGGTTGTGATCCTCGGTTGATCCCGAAATGCCAACACGTGCGTTCCCTATTGTCACGGCATACGGATGCATTAGGCTTCCTGATGCCCAATTGTCTTGGCCTGGAATATTACTGTCCACCTGCCTCGGTTGTATACGTAACGCTATAGTATCGTGCATAGAATATGATTCTAACGAATGCCGAAAACTTTGATTTTCGGCAAATGATATTGATGTAACTGACAAAAATTTTATTAAAAAAACATTTATAATACCTATTTTTAATTTAATACTCATATAATTATCTCCATATATAATATAATTAAATATAAATTTAAAATTTTATATTTAATTAAATGATATTCCTCTTCTAAATTTTTCTATTTCGTATTCAGCATAATCGAGAGCAACCTTCAATCTATCTAGGTTTACATAGATACCTTCATTCTCTCTGTTACAAAATAAGTAAGACATTTTTTGACTATGTGCTGCGCAAATAGAGCTTTGTGATAAACCAACATCTGAAGTTTTATGTCTAATTGCAGTAACGACAATTCCATCTGGTGAAAACAATGAATTATGTAAAGCTGATCCATATGCACCACACAAAGAAATAGCATGAGAAAATAATTTTATTTGACCATCTAAACTTAAATTTTCAGGAGAAATTATTCTATACCCATAATCTTCTACAGTTTTTAATACATTATTTTCATTTGTTATTATCCTATTATTTAAAACTTTTTCTCTTTTTAAAAATATTCTTCCATCTATTTCTGGGTAAAATTTATTCGATGTAAGTTTTGCTCTTAACCATTTAGCATATTGTTTAAATATTGGATGAGCTGCATATGTAGCTCTACATAAATTTGTTGGTATTATAAGTCTTTTTACTTTTATTATTTCATTTTCATGATCATATTTTATAATATTACTTTCATTTATTCCTATTAATTTTATAATATCTATAGCAAATTGTGGTGTATTATTTGGTAATATCCATTTTATCGAGTTTAAATTTATCAAAAAGGCTTCAATGACAAAAATTTTTGTTAAAATTTCAATTAGCCAATGACCATATTGGTTCCATCCAAAGCCACATAAAATTACGGCCTCATCTTCTATATAAATCTCACAAAGCGCGTCGTCTGATAAGAAATGATTGATAATAGATTTGTTAAACTCTGATACATTAAGGGTATAAGATGATAGTATATGTTTGTCACAAAATATATTACCATCATAAGTAACCATATAATTACTAGCAATATAATACCCTACACTCCTGTAATGCATTTGAGTTTGTATCATATCCAAGAGTTGTTCGTCAGGAGATCCCTGCATTAAATCAAATACTGTGTGTAGAGACCTACTTTCATCAGATAACATTCTGAATGGTAATCCAGCATCAGAAAGGTCTACAAATGGTTTGTTGAGTATGGCTTCTTTTTCATTCATAATCAAAATCACTCTCTTTTTGTAAGAGGTGATTAAAATATACAATTTTTTATAATTGTGCAGTGGGTTAAATTTTAACTCCACGACAGCTGCAAGCAATATTAAGGAAATGACTGTTGCACAGTTAATATCCTTACTTGAAATTGCTTTTAGTTTTGGTGTGGAGCGGTTGTCGTGAATGATTTTAAAGGCCGTGCAT
>NZ_WOSV01000017.1 GCF_011516655.1 Acetobacter thailandicus | reverse complement strand
AGAAAAAACCCCGGAAGCCTCAGCCTCCAGAGCCCCATCCGCTCTCGATGACCCCCTTCTACAGACACAAAACCGTAACGTCAATCATAAAAATTAAAAAAATCATGAAAAAAAATTATAGATATAAATCTAAGAAAGTCGGTTCATATTAAGCCCTGTTTCTAAACTGCCAGCAGAGCAGAAACAGCATCGTCTCAGGGGAAGTCACTCTCCCCTCCCCTGAGGAAAAATCAACCTTTTATACCATCACGCAGAAATGCCAGGCTGCCGTTCTCAATGAAAGAGCCAGAATTAGAGACAAACAGCTCTGCAAGTTTTTTTGCCTGCACGGCATAAGCCGCCTGATCTGGCCATGCATGTGACGGGTTGAGAAGATTAGCCGGAACACCCTTAACTTCTTTAGGGATGTACAAACCAAAGAACTCCTCACGCTCAAATTCAGCACTATCAAGTTCGCCACTCAGAACAGCAGAGAGAATGGCACGCGTATGCGCAAGTGACATACGCTTACCTTCACCATAAGCGCCGCCAACCCATCCAGTATTAACCAGCCAGCAAGAAACATTACCTTTCGAGAGGCGGCTGCGCAGGAGCTCGCCATATACAGCAGGTGGACGCGGCAAAAATGGCGCACCAAAACAGGCTGAGAATGTTGCCTGTGGCTCGTTACCAAGACCTTTTTCTGTTCCGGCAATACGTGCTGTATAACCAGAAAGGAAATGATACATCGCCTGCTCTGGCGTCAGCTTTGCAACCGGTGGCAAAACACCAAATGCATCTGCTGTCAGCATCAGTACATTATCGGGCTGTCCGCCAACGCCGCTTTTAACCGCACCGGGAATAAAATCAGCCGGATAACAGGCGCGAGTGTTTTCCGTCAGTGACGCGTCATCCAGATCAAGCTTACCTCCCGGTCTGGTCACGACATTTTCGAGCACAACACCAAACTGATGAGAGGCATTCCAGATATCCGGCTCAGCTTCTTTGTTCAGACGGATAACCTTGGCATAGCAGCCGCCCTCAAAGTTAAAGACACCTTCGTCAGACCAGCCGTGCTCATCATCACCAATAAGAGGACGGTTACGATCGGATGAAAGAGTTGTTTTGCCTGTGCCTGAAAGACCAAAGAAAAAGGCGCTTTTGTTGTCTTTATCAATATTAGCAGAGCAGTGCATAGGCAGCACGCCCTTAACCGGCAGCAACCAGTTCATAACTGTGAAAATAGATTTCTTAATTTCACCGCCATACTGAGTGCCGGCAATGATAATAAGTTTCTGCTCAAAAGACAGTGCGACTGCTGTAACAGAACGCAGAGACAGTTCTTCAGGGTCCAGCTCAAGATCCGGTGCATGAAGTATGACATAGTCGGGCGTAAAAGCCTCAAGGTCTTCTGCAGCAGGTCGGATAAAAATATTACGCGCAAAGAGAGCATGCCAAGCATTGGTTGTGACCAGCCGGATTTTAATACGATGCCCGGCATCGGCACCTGCATAGAGGTCCTGTGTGAAAAGCGGCTGCCCTGCGAGATACCCTGTGACGGTATCTTTCAGACGACGGAAATTTTCCGGAGCCATTTTCTGATTTGTTGCTGTCCACCACACCTGATCTCTCACCTGCGGTTCATCAACAACAAATTTATCTTTTGCAGAACGACCTGTATGCACACCGGTATGCACAACCAGAGCACCATTTTCTGACAGAGTACCTTCGTGACGCCTCAGAGCGAGAGTGACGAGCTCAGGAGCTGCAAGGTTAGGATATACCGCGGCCCGGGGGTTCACGCCGGTCTGAGACAAGACCCCGGCGCGCTTCTGATCGCTTACACACTCAAGATCACCAGAGGTTAACTGCTCTTGCATAAGTTTTTATCTTTCCTTTTTATAGTACTTATATCCGCAATTACACGTAAACCTGCCCAGGATTTTACCAGAGAAGCATGGAGACCTGGAAATCCGGCGTCTCCCGCGACAGATCCGGCGAGAGCAGAACATAAAAAAACAGGATGAACAACACTCAGAACGCAGCAGGGAATGATATAAAAATTCCACCACCCCTCGCTGCTATTTATATTTTGAATGTTTTATTATATTCTCCTCCGCCGGCAATCATCAGCTCCGGGGTGGCAGCCTTTCTGGCCGGAAGCCTGTCGCAATAACATACAACTCGCAGGAATCTTTCCGGCTTGCCGGCGGTTTTGCGTGTCTTACCTGCGTAAAAGCCTGCTTAAGAGTTGTCAGAAGAGACTGTTCAGCTCCGCCCTGGAACACTTTTGCAACGAAACCGCCGCCCTCTGCGAGAATATCAAATGAAAAATCCAGAGCCTCTTCTGCCAGGCCAATAATACGAATGTGATCGGTTGCGGTATGTCCTGTCGTATTAGGAGCCATGTCTGACAATACAAGGTCGGCTTTACCATCCAGTAGCTCAATTAAGCGGTCAGCCATTGCCGGGTCTGTGAAATCACCTTCTATAATTTCTGCACCAGGCACAGGTTCAACCGGCAAAAGGTCAACCCCGGCAACGCACGCAGCTCCTCTTTTTAGAGCAACCTGCGTCCAGCCTCCGGGCGCTGCACCAAGATCTACTACGCGCATACCAGGCTTAATCAGCTGAAAGCGGTCATCAAGCTCAATCAGCTTAAACGCTGCACGTGAACGCCAGCCCTGCTTATGAGCCGCCTGAACATACGGGTCATTCAGCTGACGGGTAAGCCAGCGCTGCTGACCGGTTGTGCGCCCCCGCGTTCTGCGCAGCGACACAGTCTTGGTGCGCAGGCTACGCAGTGCATCCGTCTCGCCACCACTCACCCCGGCACGAACCGTCGCATTCACCTTTTTACGACGACCCGGCACACGTGGCGTCTTATCACCCCCGCCTGACTGCCCTTTACCGTTTTTCATACCAGCCCTGCTCTGGCAGAGTAATCTAGCGCCTTCATTTCGTTTTCCGCCCCGCTCTGAAATTTCCCTCGCCCGACTTTTGCGGCGCGAATCATACGTAACATCATACCTTCTCTTAACCCACGATCAGCAACCGTTACATTCGCAACAGGCCACACGTCATGAATTGCTTCGAAGATAGCACATCCTGGTAAAATAACAGAAGCCCGCTCTGCACCAATGCACGGGTGAGATTTTATGCGCTCAGGCCCCAGCTGCCGCAATGTGCCTGCAGCTCGCCTCACAGCCTCAGAGGGAAGCTGAATACCATCAACTGCGTGACGTACATAACGCGGCAGATTAAGGACCAGGCTGGCCAGAGTTGTTACCGCACCGCCGGCACTGATCAGACAAACCTGCTCACGGCGAATTTCTGATGTAATACGATGAACAGATTCAAACTCATGTAATGCCTTTTTGACATGCGCGATCATCATTTCATAACATGAGGTTATATCACCATCGCGCTCACAGAACTGCTCAGCCAGCGTTATCACCCCCACAGGAAGGCTGATATAACCAATCAGCTCGTGGGAACGCGTCTGTGAATCAATACGAACCCATGCAACCTCGGTAGAGCCTCCGCCAATATCAAACAATAGCGCCCGGGTCTGCGCTGAACGAAAAGGCATTTGATGAAACAGGCTTGCACACCCCTCAACGGCAAGTCGTGCTTCCTCTCGCCCCGAGATGACAGAAACGGAAAAACCTGTCTCCGCCTTAATGCGCTCAATAAATGCAGGTCCGTTTTCCGCTCTGCGACAGGCTTCTGTCGCAACAGCGTGTAAGGCTTTTAAATTCCATTTCTCAGTACGTTTTGCACATATTTTAAGTGCGTCAATCGTTCTCGCCATAGCCTGCTCCGTAAGGCGACCTGTCAGATGCAGCCCCTCTCCCAGCCTGACCATACGATTATAGCTGTCCATGATACGGAAGCCCCCTGCCACCTGAGGGGCTGCCACCATAAGACGACAATTGTTCGTACCCAGATCAAGTGCTGCAAAAAACCGCCCACCAGACCGATACGAGAAAGATACCAAAGGGGGTTTATTACGGTATGCCCCCCAGGGAGCGGAGTAAGCCATCTGCCAGATCCTTAAGAAGCAGAAAACAGAAAATGATAAAAAATGCTTTTTTCTGCTTTTCCCCTATTGCGCTTTCCTTCCGATCAGGTTAAACGCTTCTCAGCAAGCAGGAAAGAGCTTTTTTAATAAAGCTTCCTTCTTTCTGTTTTATGCTGGGAGATAGTTTAGCGGTAGAACTACCGGCTCTGACCCGGTCAGCCCTGGTTCGAATCCAGGTCTCCCAGCCAAAAAATTACCAAAAAAACATATTTATAGACAAAAAAACTTTTTCTGATACTTCTTTCGGCGTCTTTGACGCATCTGAAAAAGTTTTCAGGAAAAAAAATGGATACGACCCCCGCTTCCTTTACACAGGAAGGTCCTTACGGAATAAAATTTGATTTTAATGTCGGCGCCAGGATCCTCCTGCCTGAAGGCCACAAATGGGATGTAGAAATTATCGATTTTGAGACCAGAAGCGTTATTTATCAGGTCGCTCTGGATGGTGGCGTTATTCACAGTAAAAAGAAATATTTTTTAAAATTTTATATAAAAATATGGAAAGATAAAAAACTGGTTTTCGAGCACGTTCTCGACCTGCGAAAAAAACCCGTTCAGATACAAATGGAAAATGGCGGGCTGGGAGATCATATTGCATGGATTTCTCACGTGGAGGCTTTCAGGCAAAAACATCAGTGTCAGCTGTTCTGTGTGGTGCGCAAAGATCTGCAGGAGCTTTTTCAGGCAACCTACCCCGACATTATTTTTATTACAGACAGGCAGCAGGACAACATAAATTACTACGCAACTTATGTTGTCCTCGTATTTTATAATGACAGTGAGCTTGATCACTCCCGGGTTGATTATCGGGAAGCTGGTCTCGTTGTTTCCGCAGCATATATTCTTGGTCTGCCGCCAGTTGAGCGGCCAACACGACTGGCTCTGACACACAAGAGCCCGCCTCCTGATCAGCCTTATGTCTGCATCGCCACACAGGGCTCCAGCCACTGCAAATTCTGGAACAATCCTTACGGCTGGAAAAGCGTCATTCATTTTCTGAAACAACAGAATTATCGTGTCATCTGCATTGATAAAGATGACATCAGCCATCATGGACGCGCTGTACATACTATCCCACACGGTGCAGAAGATATGACAGGCCCCCTGCCCCTGAGGCAGCGCGCAGAACTTTTACAAAACGCCGCTTTTTTTATCGGCCTTTCCAGCGGGCTTTCGTGGCTTGCATGGGCATCTGGCATACCGGTCGTTATGATCAGTGGCTTTACAGCTGAAAAAAATGAATTTTATACGCCCTGGCGCATTATCAATCATAATGTCTGTAACAGCTGCTCAAACGATATCCGATGCCGGCTCGATGTTACAGATTACTTCTGGTGTCCTCGCTTTAAAGACACACCAAAAGAGTTTGAATGCTCAAAAGGCATTACACCAGACCATGTCATTTCCGCCATCGGCTCCCTCATAGAGCAGCAAAAGACGCAGGTTTAACACCGTGGTGGCGTCAGCACCTGAGCATTATACTTACTCCTCAGGTGCTGAGACTGGCAGTTAGCTGAAATACCTCGTGACATACTCTTTATAGCTCTGAAGTAAAAAAGAGGTCGCCTGTTTCGCGATCTCTGTCTTAGGGAAAAAATAATCAAACGCATGAAAAGCGCCTTCAAACTCCCTGAATGCTACAGGGATATTGTGCTCCCGAAGCCGCTCGACATAACTGACAGTTTCATCTCTGAATGCTTCAATGCTACCAACAAACGTAATCGTGGGCGGCAGCCTGCTGTAATCATCAGCACGTGATGGCGCAGCATAAGGCGAAGTGGGAGAAGCCGCTCCTTTAAGATACAACTCCCAGCCCAGCCGGTTATTTATTGCATCCCATACAGGTGCATTACTATCGAGGCAGGAGGAGGTGTTTTGCCTGTCATCTATCATTGGGTACAGAGGGATCTGAAAAGCAATTTTGACGTCATTTGTATCAGTTACCTTCAGAACAACAGAGGCGGTTAAACCTCCTCCGGCACTATCCCCTGCAACAATAAACTGTTCATCAACGGCACCCAGCGCGGCGGCATTCTCTTTCATCCATAATAACGTATTATAACAATCATCAAATGCAGCAGGAAAAGGCGCCTCGACAGACTTACGGTAATCGGGAGCCACGATAATGCAGGGGTGCGCCGCAATAAATGCACTGAAGGATGCGGCAAACATTTCCGGGATATTGGTCATGTACCCGCCACCATGAAGGTACAACATTGCAGGCAAAGGACCAGAAACATGCTCTGGCTTATAAATGCGTATACGCAGCGGTGAGGCAGAACCTGGTATTTTAATATAACGCTGCTCACATACCAGTCCGTCGGTATTTTTGCCGGCCATAAATTTACGGGCCATATTCAGGGCAAAGCGTGCAAACCACTGATGATGATACAAATGCGCGATGAGCCTGCCGGCATAATATCCCTTACGTAAGTCAGGGGAGATCATATCTTTACTAACACGCATCTTTTTATACACCCATATTTCATGACAGATTGCCATCAGGCCGAATTAACGTGCCGACCCCACCCGTAATTCGTGCGCTGACCACTCTCTGAAGTCGCAGATTATAAGCCTGGCAAATGCACGTCAGTCTGTCATGTTAAAAACAGTATGTATAATATGCCGTTATCAGCATGCGGCGTGCTGATAACGCGGCATGCTTGAATCACCCCAGTCATTCTTCGGAGATGAAATTGGCGGGAGGCATATTCTGGCTTCCAGCTTTGATAGCGCCAGTGTCATCGCGATATCGATACCCAAGTTATTCCAGGCAACATAATGAAAATCACGTTCCCAGAAACTATTTGCGTTCCTTAATAAATATGTGTCCTTTGTCAGCGGGAAAACTGCTTCTCGGAGCTTTCGGGCTCCCTGCGGGGTCAGAACATAACAACACGCCCCGGCAAAGGCATTCAGACGAGGAAAACAAAACTGTTCGTCGGTTAAATTCCGGTCTGATACATCATCAGAGAAAATAAGGCTGGTTTTTGGAATACCTCCTCCGAAATCAATCTCGACAGGCCAGTCGGTATTAACGCCAAGAACCAGCAGATCAAAATTTTTCAGAGTGTTTATATGTTTGTCCCTCAGATCGAAAAAATTATGATTAAGGACCAGGTCATCTTCCATGATCGTCACATTTTCATCGAGCTCTATGCACTTATTCCACAAATGCAAATGAGATAAAGCGATAGAAAGAGGTATGGGGGCATATTCACACCCCTCATTAAGAACACCCGCATAATAACTGCTGTTTTGTTCTATTTTAGAGGGTGTAACAGCTTCAAAAACTTCAATAGGGTTTTGATCATTTCTGTTTGAAGAAATGAATGTCTCAAGTCTTTTTCTGTTTTCCTTAACATTAATAACAAAATTTTTCATATTTATCTCTGCTCTGTCGGCGTATGTCTTGTAATTCTTAACATCTTTTTTGATCTCAAATAATTTTTTGTTTTTTATCAAGATGATATTTTTTAATAAATAAAATTTATTTAATAATTTGATCTTATTATACCAGCATATGCTTTTTGTGGCGGTATAAATTTTCTCCGCTGTACAGCGACACTGCTTATCTGACGCATATGTTATTTTTAGCAGCTAAACGGCTCTGCCCCGCAAGCGAAGAAAAACTATGACGCGATTTCAGAACCTTACAGACAGAAAACAACATAATCTGCCATGCTTTCCTTATCGCTGCATAATAACTGAAAATGCACAACTTTCGCAAAAAAAACTTTCTATTTTTCGTAAAATGATTACAATGGCGGTCCGGCAGTAACAAAACGGTGCAAAAATCAGACAGTTTTTATCATAAACGGAAAGATACATGCTCCTCCTCTGATGGAGCAATCTGTTTGATGTCTGTCAACTGCTTCATCATTCTTCAAAAGAGTGGTGAACTCTTGCCCGCTGCACCTTCGCTTCCTATCTTTAATGCTGCTCTAACATGGATTTATGGTGATCATGGCTTACGCAACGACCAATCCTTATACTGGCGAAACACTCAAAACATTTCCTGAAGCCAGCGACCAGGATGTACAGAATGCACTGCACGACGCACACGAAGCTTTTAAAAGCTGGCGTCATGTATCTTTTTCTGAGCGTGCAAAAATCATGACTAAAGCGGCAGAAATTCTGCGGCGCGACATCGATAAATACGCAAAGCTTCTGACCCTTGAAATGGGCAAGCTTTACGAAGAAGCTAAGCTGGAAACGATCCTTTCAGCTGAAATTTTTGAGTATTACGCCAAAAATGCAGAAAGCCTGCTCAAGTCTGAAAAGCTGCCTGTAGCAGACCCTAAAGAGGGTAATGCTATTCTGGTGCATCAGCCTCAGGGTATTGTTTTTGCGATTGAACCCTGGAACTTCCCTTACTATCAGATCGCACGTATCATTGCGCCTCAGCTTTCAGCCGGTAACACCGTTCTGCTGAAACATGCCTCCAATGTTCCTCAGTCAGCTGCTATTTTTGATGACCTGATGATCGAGGCCGGCCTGCCAAAAGGTGCTTTCCGCAACCTGTATGCAGCACGTCACCACACAGAGACCATCCTTAATGACCCACGCGTTTGCGGTGTTGCTCTGACAGGTTCAGAACAGGCTGGCTCAATCGTCGCTGCGGTTGCTGGTAAAGCGCTCAAAAAATCGACTATGGAACTGGGCGGCGCAGACGCATTCGTTGTTCTTGAAGATGCTGATGTCGAAAAAGCTGCAAAATGGGCCGCTTTTGGTCGTCACTGGAATGCCGGTCAGGTTTGCGTTTCTTCTAAACGTCTGATCGTTGTTGACGCTGTTTACGACCGTTTTGTTGAGATCTACAAAGCTGAAGTTGCAAAGTTCAAAGCTGGCGACCCGATGGACCCGTCAACCACTCTTGCACCACTTTCTTCTCAGAAAGCTGCTGACGACCTGAAAGCTCAGGTTGAAAAAGCTAAAACACATGGTGCTGTTGTTGAAGTTATCGGGGCTCCCGTGCCTGAAAAAGGTGCCTTCTTCCAGCCTCTGCTTATGACCAACCTGCACGAAAACAATGAAGCCCGTCACTGGGAGTTTTTTGGCCCGGTTACACAGCTTTATCGTGCAAAAGATCAGGATGATGCCGTTCGCATTGCTAACGACACACCTTATGGTCTGGGCGGTTCAGTCTTTACAAAAGACACAGCACGCGGTGTTGAAGTGGCTAAACAGATCCACACAGGCATGGTCTATATTAACCACCCAACCATGGTAAAAGCTGATCTGCCATTTGGTGGTGTTGCTAACTCTGGTTATGGCCGTGAGCTGATTGGTCTGGGCATTAAAGAGTTTGTTAACCACAAGCTGATTGATGTTGTTGATATTGATGCGCCGTTCTGATTTTACCGAACGGTAATGGCTGAATAAAAAAGCCTGCCTGAATTAATTTTCAGGCAGGCTTTTTTTAGCTCATATTAAAGAAAGACTCAAAGGCATCAGCCCCATAGCCACGCAGCACCCCTGACACCAGAGCTGTCACCATGCTTGTTTTTGACAATTTCAGTTTTACACTCAGGCGTAACAACATAACGACGCATCATATCAGGCACACGACTGTAAATACTGCTGAGATTAGAAACACCGCCTCCCAGAACAATCACATCGGGGTCCAGCAGGTTAACCAGCAGGGCAAAGGCACGTCCCAGCCGCTCAATATAAATATCAAGCGCCTTAACCGCCGTCTGATCACCTGCCTGAGCGGCTTCCTCAATACCATGTGTTGAGCGGTTACCCGGCCCTTTCCACAACTCAGCCAGAGCAGAACCGCACAGGAAGCGCTCAATGCAGCCCTCATTACCGCAGAAGCATTTAGGCAGAGGAAATTCCTCCTGCCTGACCCAGGGAAGAGGAATATGCCCCCACTCTCCGGCAACATGATGCGGGCCTGTCAGAGGTTCGTTATTAACAACAATGCCACCACCAACGCCCGAACCAAGTATCGTGCCAAATACAACCTTATGGCCGGCAGCCGCTCCATCAATCGCCTCTGAAAGAGCAAAGCAGTTGGCATCATTTTCCACCCGCACAGCCGTACCTAATATACGCTCGAGGTCATCACCAAATGGTTTGCCATTCAGCCACACAGCATTGGCATTTTTAACGCAGCGTGACTGCGCATCGATCGAGCCCGGAATACCAATACCCACCGTTGCGACAGGGGCAGTCTCAGCCAGCGTCTGCTCAACCATTTCTGCTATTTTGTGCAGAAGAGCGTCGTAAGTTCCCGGATTGGCTTCTCTCCGACGAATAACAATCTCTCCGGTCGGATCAAGAGCCGCAATTTCTATCTTGGTACCACCAAGATCGATTCCGAGACGATAATCTGACATCTGACAACCTTAAACAGAAATATTGCACAAAAGTTAGGGACCAACAGGTGGCATAAGATAACGTGTGAAACTATGCCATCACATACTTTGACCTATTCAGACAAGGCTCATTACCATGAAAGAGTATTTTCTTGATGTTAGCGGACTAAGTTGTCCCATGCCTGTTCTGAAGGCAAACCGCGCTTTACGGACAATGACCCACGGAGATCAGCTGCGTATTATTGCAACAGATCCAAAAAGCATTGCTGATTTTGAAGTGTTTTGTCGTGAGACCGGACACACTCTGATTTCCTTTTCTGAAGAGGATAACTCTTTCTCTTTTCTCATTCAGCATCGCTAAAAAATATTTCCTGCCCTCGTCACAACAACTTTATCCACCCCGTATTGAACGATAACACTTGGCAGGACCCTGCCTTTGAGAGTAATCCCTCCTTCTTAAAGGATAGAAAAAGGGCCTGGACACAATGCCGGATGATATTACGTCTTTATCTTTTGAAGCTGCGTTGTCTGAGCTTGAAAAAATTGTCAGCAGCCTTGAAAACGGCCAGATGAAACTGGAAGAGGCCATAACATCCTACGAACGTGGGGCAGCATTACGTCAGCATTGTGAAAAAAAGCTGCATGAAGCTGAAACCCGCGTTCAGGCTATCACCCAGAAAGCCGACGGCTCTCTGGATATGAAACCTGTGAACTGAGATACAGATGACTGAACCGACCATCCCCGCCGGGGCTCCCCGCTTTTCTGACGCTGCGGCTCTGCGCGCAAGCATGTCTGCTCATGCCGGGCTGGTAGAAAGCACTATTGATGCACTTCTGCCACTGACATCTGGCAAAGAAAACAAGCTCATTGAAGCGATGCGCTATGCCACTCTGGGCGGCGGAAAACGCCTGCGTGGTTATCTGGCGGTGGAGGTTGCCAGTCTGTTTGGCGTACCTTCCGCACAGTCTGCCCGTGTTGGTGCTTCAGTAGAAATGCTGCATGCCTATTCGCTCGTGCATGATGATCTTCCCGCTATGGATGATGATGATCTGCGCCGTGGTCAGCCTTCTACGCACCGTAAGTTTGATGAAGCCACAGCGATCCTGGCCGGAGATGCGCTTCAGACAAAATCTTTTGAAATTCTGGCCGAAGCAGACACTCATGCTGATGCCTCAGTCCGTATTGCTCTGATTCTTGCCTTTGCTGATGCCTCGGGTGCAGCCGGTATGGTCGGCGGGCAGATGATTGATATGGAAGGTGAAGGCCAGTCTTTTCCGCTGGATGACGTACGTCGTCTGCATGCTCTTAAAACCGGATGCCTTATCCGCTATTCAGCTGAGGCTGGTGCCATTCTCGGACAGGCCACACCCGACGAGCAGGCCCGTCTGCGCTCTTATGGCACACATATTGGCGCTGCATTTCAGATTGCTGATGATGTGCTTGACGCGACAGCAACCGCAGAAGAGCTTGGTAAAACAGCCGGGAAAGACGAAGCCTCAGGTAAATCTACCTTTGTCTCTCTTCTGGGTATTAAAGGAGCTCAGGCTGAAGCTGAAAGACTGGTTGAACTGGCCGTCAGTGAGCTCGCTCCTTTCGGAGAAAAAGCCAGCAATCTTAAAGCACTGGCTTATTACGTCATTCAGCGCAGGAACTAATCATGTCAAACGAACCCACCACTGTGCCTACGCACGGCCGTTTTCCTGTTCTGGACCGCGTGACATACCCGCAGGATCTGCGTAATTTTTCGGTTGACCAGTTAAGCCAGCTTGCTGATGAGCTGCGTGCTGAAACGATTGATGCGGTCTCCTCCACCGGGGGGCATCTTGGTGCCTCTCTTGGCGTTGTTGAGCTCACCGTTGCCCTGCACGCTGTATTTGATACGCCTGAGAGCAAGGTCATCTGGGATGTGGGCCACCAGGCCTACCCTCATAAAATTCTGACCGGCCGGCGCGAGCGCATTCGCACCCTGCGTCAGCCTGGCGGACTTTCAGGCTTTACCAAACGTTCAGAGAGCGAATACGACCCCTTTGGTGCGGCTCACTCCTCCACATCCATTTCTGCGGGTCTGGGCATGGCTGTGGCCCACCATCTGCGCGCTGAGGAAGACCCCTCCTAC
>NZ_WOSV01000016.1 GCF_011516655.1 Acetobacter thailandicus | reverse complement strand
GCGCAGCATGTCCTTCTCTTTTTTGCTTACGGCGCTGGCTGTAAAGACTTTCTGCATCATGTTCTGCAGGCGTGTTTCCAGTGTCCTGAGTGACTCTGTGGCAAAAGAGATAAAAGCCCCTTCCTTCTGCACCTGATTCATCAGGGTCATGGCGTGATCAGCCTGCAGGGCGCGTTTTTCAGCCCGGAAGGCTTCATCGGCAAGGGTGAGGAGTTCTTCCTGCTCTCTGATGATTTTGCCCTGTTCGGTCAGCATGGCAATGAGGTCCTCACGTGACAGGCTGTTTTCCATCGTCTTTGCCTTCTCAAAAAGTGCGCCGGTGCGGGCGTAAAGGGCTGCTGCCCGTTCGCGGGCTACCAGCTTACTCTGAGTCTGCAGCGAGAGAGAAATTTCGGTTCGGCCCAGTCGGGCCTGAACGGCAACGGGCACAGCCCGGCGGAAGTGGTAGTGAGAGCCGATAAGGCGAAGCATGACGAGTTCCCGGTCCGGGAAGACAAACGGGAAAATCCCGCAGACCCGTCAGATCCTCATTTTACTGTTATATTTCAATTGGTTAGTGGTGCGAACTGCGGGACTTGAACCCGCACGCTTCGGTCGTAATCAACAAAGCAACCCATTGAAACAGAACAATAATTTTAGACGAAATTATCCTTCATATGGTCACTCTGCGGGCAAACAAGTGGAGCAGTCAAGAGAGGAATTTCTCTGGCTCTGGGTGCTTATATAATGTAGATACGTCGTATAAACTTGAATAGAGGAAAATCATCATGCAGGGTGTTGTCAGGAAATGGGGAAACAGCGCAGCCATTCGTCTTCCTGCTGGTGTGCTTGAAGCCGTCAGCCTGAAGATTGATCAGACTGTTGATGTTCGCGAAGAAGACGGACGGATTATTATTGAGCCGGTCAGGACAGTGCCTCTGAAACTTGAAGATTTAGTGTCAGGTATTACCGACGAAAATCGTCATGATGAAACTGACTTTGGTTCATCTGTTGGTGGTGAAAGCTGGTGAGTGCAAGAGCAAAGACTGAGTGGCTGCCTGATTGTGGGGATATTGTCTGGCTGGAGTTTGATCCGCAGGCGGGCAGGGAACAGGCAGGGCACCGCCCTGCTGTTGTTCTGAGCCCGGCCAGTTATAACGCGAAGGCGGGGATGATGCTGTGTTGTCCAACGACCACGAAAATTAAAGGCTATCCGTTTGAAGTGGCGCTTGCGGGCAAGATGGCCAGTGTGGCTTTGTCAGATCAGGTGAGAAGTCTTGACTGGCGTGTGAGAAAAGCGAAGCTAAAGGGCAAGGTGACGCCAGAAGAACTGGAAGCCATCCGTCAGCGTGTCAGAGCGCTGGTGGGGTAAAGAGAACAGGTTTGTCGATAATTTTCAGGCTATAGAAAAAACTTCGGAAATCAGGTCTCTCAATAGAGTATCCTTACAGGGAGCCAGCAGTGTCGAATGGCTACCCATTCAACAGCTGGCAAGGGGGAGTACCTCCCCCGTTGACCCCCACAAACGACAAAGAGAACAGGATGTCCCGTTATGCCTATTGCCTCATCTCCATCCCGTATCCGGTCCTCTCGGCTCTCTGTTCAGGCCTCGCCCGTAGAGCTTGAACGCTGGAACAATGCAGCGCATGCGCTTGGTCATGCCACAACGGCTGCATGGGTTCGGAGCCTACTGCATGATGCAGAAGTCTCTCAGCGCTCAGGCAAGGATGTTGGTTCTGAGATCCGTAGCCTGCGAGGCGAGCTATCACGTATTGGCAATAATCTGAACCAATTGGCTCATATGGCCCATCTTAGCGATGCTGCGGCTTGTGCCGACACACTTCAGCACATCGACCGCCTCAAGGACCGCACGGACAGTTTGCTGAAAACTCTACGTCCTGTGCGTATCCGCCGGGATAAGACCCCCTCGCATTCTGTTCTCATGCACTTGGTGCACTGAACACACATCGGCCCTCGCAAGGTGCGACACGATGATTGTGCAGGAAACCAGAATTAAAGCGAGTAGCGGGCACCAAGCTGTCTCAAGGCATGTTCTCTCGGGAGCTAGGAACGAAGCCATCCGGCTCACATCGGGCAGCGACTATCTGCTCAAGGATTGGATGAAAGAAGCGAGGCGTGAAGGCATTCGATACGGCCTGCGTCATATCGCCTTCAATCCGTCTGAAGCGATGACAGACCAGCAGCTCTCTGATTTTGCGGAAGACATCTGCCGAGAACTTGAGGCTGATCCCGAACGAACAACATTCGTGATTCATCAAAACCCACGGGCATCTCTTGTTGCCGGAATGGCAAGACAATCACGTTCTCAGCACCAAATTCTCGTGGGTCATTCACGCGACTGACCAAAATCAGAATGAAAGACTTCCGACAGCTTCTTGAAGACGAAGCCTCCAAGAAGCCGCTTTTGGACCTGCGTCCTATCCGTCAAAAGAGTGAAGCACGAGAGGCCAGCTTCCGCGAGCTCTGGATTGACCGAATTTTGGGACATGAAGCTTCACACCGAAGCCAGGAAACGATGAACTATACCAGCTCCATCGACGTGCAGAACCTGAAGAGCGTTATCGAAGCGTTGGAATTCCCAGCATTCCAATTGGACATTCCAGATAGCTGAAGGCTGCTAAGTCCGGAAGACCGGACCGCTTTATGGAAAGAAGGGCTTCGGCCAGACGGGTGAGGTCGAGAGAAGAACGCGTCATGGTCAAGAGCACCGAGCCACTTCGTCGCTTTCCGCAGAGCCCGCGTTATATGCCATCGGGGCCCAAGGCCAGCAAAGCGCCTCTGTGGGATCGTAATTGCGATGGTGGCTTTCGGTCAGCAAGCACATGCTCGACACGCAATCGGGTGACAGATTTTCAAGCATGGGATTTCTGTATATTTTCTACGGCTCTACGATACCGCCATAAATCTCAATCTATGGCGATATTATAGCACATTATTTTTTCTTTTATTGGAAATCTGTGTTGCTTGCAAAATAAGAAATTATGACTAACACTGTCAGCGTAAATTGCTAGTTTTGTTTTGACAAGGTTGATCGTAATGAGTGCTTTTTTCGAAGACGATGAAATCAATTCGGAGGACATTAATGAGAGCAAAACCGAAGAAACAGATCTTAGAAATGCGGTACTCTACAATACTGATTGGACTGTTGAAACAATAGTAAATCAGATAAAGAAAAACAGAATAGATTTAAGTCCTGCATTTCAGCGTAGAGACGCGTGGACACTTAGGCATAAAAGTCTCTTCATTGAGAGCATTCTTCTCAATTTTCCTATACCATCAATTACGTTAGCCGAAGATAGCGATACAAAACGTCTAATTTTAGTTGACGGAAAACAAAGGCTGACGACGTTATCTCAATTTATGGGAAGTTCTTTAGGATCTAAAAATAATAATTTTAAACTTACAGGGCTATCGCAATTAAGTCATTTGAATGGAAAGAACTACACAGATCTTGCAAGTGATTTTGTTGTAGAATCTATAACGTTTGATAATTTTTCTATACGAACAAATATTATAAGAGGATGGAAAAATAACGAAATACTTTATAGTATTTTTCACCGATTGAATTCAGGGAGTGTAAAACTATCCCCGCAAGAGCTTAGGCAAAGCCTGTTCCCAGGTGATTTTGCGACATTTATTCTGGTATATTCAGAGGAAAGCTCTGCGTTAAAAGATATTTTCCCAGGAATTGAGCCTGATTTCCGTATGAGGGATGTGGAACTGATAACTAGATACCTATCACTGGTTTTATTTATTGAAGACTATAGCGGAGATTTAAAGAAAAGCCTCGATGCCACCGTAGAGAACCTGAATACGACTTGGCCCGCTTCTGAAGCTGACATTCGGTTAAAATTGCAGATTTTCGAAAATGCTTACCAAGCTCTTAAAGCTGCTTTTGAAAAGAAACATCTGTTTAAAAAGTGGACTAATTCTGGTTGGGAAAAAAGAACAAACCGAGCGATTTTCGATGCAATGATGTTCAATTTTCAAGATAAATCGGAAATATCCAAGATAATAGGGAAGAAAGAAGATATTCAAGAAGCATTTAAGGAAGTATCTCAAAACAAAAAATTTGTTGAGTCAATAGAAAGAACTACGAAAACGACAAACTCGCTCTATAATAGAATATCTATATTTGGAGATGCCCTTAGAAAGAGGGGCTTTTCTCCACCGAAATTGGAGCTTTTGGAAAATAAAATTAAGGTTCTGTAATATGTCTGAGAATACGGAATTTTATAATTTATTCTGCTCCGGGATTTCGGAACGAAAAAGAGCGCTTATTTTTAAAGACGGAGAAGATGATTACTTCTTTCCTCCTCTTGGCAACGAATGGGATGCTGACTTTGTAGAAAATACAAAATGTGATGCATTTATACTATTTTTCGTGGCAGAATTGGAGAATTATTTTGAAAGTATAATAGAAGCTTTCATGAAAAGATATGAGGGAACCTTTAAAGGATATTTCCTTAAAAATTGTTCGGCTGGCGAGGGATATATACTAGCAATACAAAGTAAAATCCGAGATATAAGTAAGAACCATAATACAAATTGGCAAAAAATTTCCCCGTTATTTTCTTTTATAGGGATGTCAAAGGAAAGACATTTTCCTCAAGATTACTGGGATGAAGTAGATAATATAGTGAGTCATCGAGGGCATGTTGCCCACAATGGGATGCATCTACGAGTAGAGACTGATAGGAGAATATTTATTTCTCAAATAAAAACAATCATAGATAAAACCAATCAATTTGATAAAAAGGTTTTTGAATGGTTAAGTAGTGTTGATATTGAAATGGAAAGACTAAGTGCTCTTTCTAATCTTTCATTTTCTCCTAATTATATTTGATAGTACACTGTGGTATTTTTCGTCCCAAAAACACCTGATTTGGGAATAGGGTGATTTTGCATGGCTGGGAGTCCGGTTCTGCAATTCTGGGACAGGGATTGCGGGACGGATTTCAGGAGTTCATGGCCCGCCAGGCTGTCATCTTGGAGACGTGGAGGAGTTTCGCCACTTCTCTGGCAGACAGGCTCTGAGCCTTGAGACGACGCGCCTGAGCGATGTCCTCTTCTGTCAGGGTCGGCTTTCTCCCAAGGCGGATGCCTTTGGATTTGGCGGTCTCCAGTCCTGACAGCACACGCTCGCGGATGATGTTGCGTTCGAACTCCGCAAATCCTGCCAGAAGCAGGAGGAACAGCTTGCCTCCAGCGCCTGCGGTATCAATTCCCAGATTGAGAATCCTGACAGAAATCTCCCGCTTTTTCAGTACGTCGATCAGTGTGAGCACATCGAGGGCATTACGTCCCAGACGGTCCAGTTTCACCACGGTCAGGGTGTCCCCGCCTGAAGTCGTCTGACCAATCTCTTCAGGGCCGGACGCGATCTCCACACGGTCGCCCCTGACACTGTTTCCGTCACGATCTGCGTTTCCGGCACGCCCTCTTTCAGAAGGTCCGTGACCTGATTGTCCGTCTGCTGTCGTGATGTGCTTACGCGTGCATAGCCATATTTTCCCATAATCCCTGTCCTGTTCTTGAGGGACACCTTTATGGGACCCTTTCAGGCCCTTCCGGTCTCCTCCCTGAATCATAACAAAATCAGGTGTTTACGGGATAACTTGGAGACAGGCGGTGAGACGCTAGGAGCGTGGTCTTCCACGTCCATCACGGGCTGACAGAGGCGTCTTTCCTCTGTTTTCGGGGAGTGTGTGTCCGGATATGAATGTCGAAATTTTTGGAAAAACACTCTGGATTCACGGAATCGAGGGCCAGGTTCATGGCCTGACCCAGTGGACCGAAACCTCAACCCAGACCACCAATGGCACCGCCACGCATCTTGGTGGAGGCAATTACGTCATTAACGGGCCTCAGGTTCATACCAATACAACGCATCACCAGAAGTTCTGGGTGGTCTCGCAAGGTGGACGGGAGCGTCAGGACCTTGGAAATTATCCGATGCGCGACGGTCAGACCGCCCGGCTTTTGTGGGTTGGTCTGGAAGGGCGTCAGTCCACCGGATATGTCCTGTTCCACAACCTTTCCACACAGGCAGGCTGGAAAACACCCGTGGGTCTTCCCGCACCCATCCGGCAGAACGGGTTTGGCAGACTGACCCGTCGCTATCTTCTGTGCATTCTGCTTCTGGGAGGTTCTGCTGTTGCGACCAGTCAGGGCCCCGCTTTGCCTCCTCCCTCAACGCTGTGTGTTGTGTCCATTCTCCTCGCAATCGCGCTGCTTCCCATAGGCTTCGTTCATCTGTAAACCAGTTGAATTCAAGGAGAGAACGACGTGGTTTCTGCCCCAAGTGACGTGAAAGGGGATATAGCCCTTTGTCATCGCTTACCTGTAATATTGGAGACTTTACGGTCACTGCTTAGAGAAGAAGTGCTACCTTCTTCTGTTTTGCCTGAGATATCGCCAGAACGTATTATTGCCCTAACTGAGTTAATTATGCCTTTGCATAATCAGGAATGGGAAAATGGTTGTGCTATTAACGTCTGGGATATTGCTGGAATAAAGTATAATGAGGGCCGTAATAGCGCAATTTTAGCGTGGCTTCTGAACCCTCAAGGTACTCATGGTCTGGGTGCACGTGTAATAGATCATTTGTTACGGGTGGCTCGTACAAAGCAGTCAGGTTGGCCTGACTTGAATGACAGCCTAACGAACCTATCAGTTGTTACTGAATGTTGGCCTGTTGGTAGTACTACTGAGCGTGTTGATATTGTTGTTGATGGCGATAGTTTTACGCTTTTCGTAGAAGTTAAAATTCAGGCACGGGAAGGTAAGGAGCAGTTAGCTCGTTACGTAAAAGCAGCAGAGGTAAAGCGGCGGGCTACGGGAAAGCAATATGGTCTAGTGCTCTATCTTAGCCCTATCCCGCCTGTGAATCCTCCTGATGAAGTGGCGTTTATTACATGGCGCGACATAGGAGGGATTTTGAGGGGCTTACCCAAAAGCGGCTTTAATGGTGCCATTATTCAGCAATTTGCTCAGCATATTGAAAAGTTTTACTAAGGAGAATGAGAGATGAATAGTCCTGAACTGAACAGTGTGCTTGTAAGGAATATCGGCGACTTGGAAGCGATTACAACACGTCTCTTTATACTGGATACTGTTGTCGATGACACAATTAACGAGATGACAAATGCTTGGGCTGTCGAAAATGACTGGTCTGCTCAATGTGATGAAGATGATTGGTGGCTGGCCCCTACTGGCGATGGTTGGTATAATCCAGCCAACGAAGATGAAAGCGGAGCATATTTTACTTGGGGTGATTTTGAGGACGTAAACGAAGATAATTATATGGTTACGCAGTTGTGCCAGAAAGGGCATGACAAAGTTGGTATCCGATTTGTACAAGACTTGATAACGCGCAGCCAATGGAAGAAAATTGTTGGTGAGTTGTCAGACCTTATAGCTGGTACTGGGTTTGTTTTGGAAGAAAGTAAGAAGAGCTTTTTCTTACCTATCAAGATAGACTCTGAAGTCTTGACTGCTGGAATTACTGATGATGACATTGAAGCTGGCCTGAACCAGTACAAAGACGTTCTTAATCAGCTTTTACATGTCAAATCCGTTTTTGATAAAATCATTGCCAGTCTTAAAGAGATTGCGGCAGGTAAAGAATAGCGGGTAGCCAGCCGTGCAAACCAGCGGACACGTTGTGTTCCGATGGTTTGCAAACTGGTCAGAGGGAGAGCGATGCTCTCCCCCGTGACCCTCCTCTTTTCCATATATGTACTGCCCTGCAAGGTGCAGGCTAAAAGGACAGGTTTCTGTGCTTGTGGGGGTCAACGGGGGAGGTTCCTCCCCCTTGCCAGATGTCGAATGGGTAGCCATTCGACACTGCTGGCTCCCTTTTAAATTGTCACGTTTGCAAAGGCTGTTTCGGGGTAGCTTATGGCTTCAATGGTTTGTTGCAAATTGGCGGTTGAAATGCCGGTCAGGTAGGTTGTAGTGCCCTGACTTTTGTGGGTTGCTTCATGGCCAAGCAGGCGGTCTATCCATATTTCCCGAATGTCGGCTTTGGCATTTCTGAGCTGGGTCGAGACTGTGTGCCGGAACGAGTGGAACGTGATTTCAGCGGGCAGACCGATACGGGTTTTGAGTAATGAAAAAGCCCTGCCAAGGGCTGCGCCCCTGATACCCTGTTTTGAGGTTTCCAGACCAGGAATGAGGTAAGGGCCATCAGTGGTATCCTTGAGGGCCAGAACTCTTGCTTTAATCAGTTTCGCATGGACTGGCACAATGCGAGTGCCTGCTTCTGTTTTCGGTGCCCAGCCAGTTTCGGCGTGTGGCTGAATGAGGAAACAGGAGATGCCATCGATGATTTGCAGGTCTTCTTTGCGCAGAGTGCAGATTTCACCCAGTCTCATGCCGGTATAGGCTGCAATGAGGGTGACCAGTCGGAAGGTCTGCTCTGGCACGGACGTGCTGTGCCAGGAAGATGACGCCAAGAGTGCCAATTCTTTAGTTGTCCAGCTTCTTCTGATGGTCTTTTGCCCATTCTCGAAATTCCAGCCAGTCCATGGGTTGCGCGTGACCAGTTCGCGCTGGAGGAGCTGGTTCCACAGGGCGGAGAGCCTCATCATATGATTTTTGACACTCTTACCGCTCAGGGTTGGTAAACCGCCTTCTTTGGCTCTCTGTGCCTCTTCCTCAAGGGTGAGACTGCTTTTGCGTTTGCCCAGCGATGCGGGGAGGGAAAACAGGAGGTCACGGAAGGCTCCTGCCTTCTCGCCCCCTATGATCGATACGGGAGCATCTCCAAACGCTTGCAGGAAGAGGTCTACTGCTCGTTGTGTGGCTTTCCTGGTGTCTGCACTGGCGTGGGGATTATCCAGCACAAAGCGTTTCAGGGCACCCGAGAGCATCAGGGGAGCAGCTTTGGGTGCCAGCGTTTGTTTGCTCTGCTGCTGAGGTTTGGGCATTGGTGCTGGCACTGGCACAGACCCTGTTTTCGGCACAGAAAAAAACTGGCTGACGCTCTGCAAATCCCGCAGTGCAACCCGCAGTCCCTCAAGCCTGTTTAAGGCGTCTGGTTCAGCCAGCACAGAATGGGCCTGCATGAACAGTTCTGTGGTTCTGGCATGAAGGAGAGACGCGCGTTTGCGGGCTTCGTTTTGATAACCAGTTTTCAGAGAAACCCAGATTTCCCGCCGGTTTAAGGCTGTTCGCAGGGCAGGGGGCACGATACGGCGAAAGTGGTAGGTGGTGCCTCGGATACGGAGCATAGAAACTTCCCTCGATGGGGAAGGATGATGGAGCAAAGACCGTCTTTGCCCCTCATTCAGCCGAAAAATCGTGCTGTTTCAGGTGTCTGTGGTGCGAACTGCGGGACTTGAACCTGAACTTACCCGCAGTGACCCTTTTCTAACCCGTTGAAACAGCAAAAAGAATGCGACAGGCTGTCTTCTGTTTTATGAAATATCTTCTATCACCGGTTAAACAGTCTGGGAAGCGGAGAGGCTTAAAAACAGAGAGTGAAGCTGTCACTTTGTTTGAAAAGAGGTGAATATAACTTATCTGTTTTCGTCTTTTTTCAGACGTCAGAGCACGGTATTACTTTTCTCGGTAGAGGGGCTTCTTTTACTGCCAACAGGAGAAGCAGCTGGTAACAGAGCCCATCTCAAGGCTGATTGCAGAACCAAGTCTTTAAGAGTAGTCGTTGAAGGGCTATTGTCCTCGTATCAACTTTTGAGGCCCACATTGAACCAGACGTCCCACAGCAGCCTTGTTTCTTTCATCTGGCGCATTGCCGACGATTGTCTCCGTGATGTGTACGTGCGGGGCAAGTATCGCGATGTGATCCTGCCGATGGTTGTACTGCGCCGCCTTGACACGTTGCTCGAGCCGACCAAGGACGCCGTTCTGGAAGAGGTTCGGTACCAAAAAGAAGACATTGGCGTGATGGAGTTGGACGATGAGCCGCTCAGGGATGCCTCTGGTTACGTCTTTTTCAACACCAGCCACTGGACCTTAAAGAAGCTGTATAGCACCGCCACCAACAACCAGCAGATTCTCCTAACCAACATTGAGGATTATTTCGACGGCTTCAGTGACAACGTCAAAGAGATCATAGGTCGCTTCAACCTGTTCGCACAGATGCGCCATATGGCGGAGAAGCAGGTGCTTCTGGACGTCATTGAGAAATTCGTCTCCCCCTGGGTCAATCTGACCCCAAATGACATTGAGGATCCGGAAGGTAACACGCTTCCGGGCCTTTCTAACCTGGGTATGGGATACGTCTTTGAGGAACTGATCCGTAAGTTCAACGAAGAGAACAACGAAGAGGCAGGGGAACATTTCACCCCGCGCGAGGTGATCCACCTCATGACGCACCTGCTTTTCGACCCGATAAAGGACCGTTTGCCCCGGATCCTGACGATTTACGATCCGGCTTGCGGGTCGGGCGGCATGCTGACTGAGGCTCAGAACTACATCACGGATGCAGATGGCCCTTTCCATGCCCACGGGGACGTTTACCTATATGGCAAAGAGATCAACGACGAAACCTACGCGATCTGCAAATCCGACATGATGATCAAGGGCAATAACCCTGAAAACATCCGCGTGGGCTCCACCCTCTCCACCGATGAATTCTCCGCCAGCCGCTTCGACTTCATGCTGTCCAACCCGCCCTATGGCAAAAGCTGGAACAGCGAGGTGAAGTACATCAAAGACGGCAAGGACGTCATTGATTCCCGTTTTCAGGTCGAGCTGGCCGATTACTGGGGCAAGGTCGAAACGATGGATGCCACCCCGCGCTCATCAGATGGCCAGCTGCTGTTCCTGATGGAGATGATCAGCAAGATGAAACCTACCCGCGCCAGCCCGCTGGGCTCGCGCATCGCGTCGGTCCACAACGGCTCCAGCCTGTTCACTGGGGATGCGGGCAGCGGAGAATCCAACATCCGCCGCTTTATCATCGAAAATGATATGCTGGATACCATCATCCAGCTGCCCAACAACCTGTTCTACAACACCGGCATCACCACCTACATCTGGCTCCTGTCCAATGCCAAGCCCGAGGCACGGCGCGGGCGGGTCCAACTGATTGACGCCAACCTCATGTTCCGCAAGCTGCGCAAGAACCTTGGCGACAAGAACTGTGAGTTCTCGGATGAACATATCCAGCAGATCACCGAGGCCTTCCTGAACTTCGCCCCTGTCGAGCGCCAGATCGACGCGGCGGGCGATCCGCAGGGCATCGCCGTGCAGGTCTTTGACAATGCGGATTTCGGCTACCACAAAGTTACCATCGAACGCCCGGACCGCCGCCGCGCGGGTTTCAGCGCCGAACGCCTCGCCCCCCTGCGTTTTGATAAGTCCCTGCGCGAGCCGATGGAGTGGCTCTACGGTGAACACGGGGATCAGGTCTATCAGCCGGGCTTTCTAAAGGAGCAGATCAAGGCGATCTCCGCTTGGGTAGAGGAAGCCGGGCTAACCCTGAACGCCAAGACGAAGGCCAGGCTGCTCGATACCACATACTGGGTCAAGCTGCGTGACCTGCTGGCCACGGCGACCCAGATCATGAGCGATGTGGGCCTTGAGGAGACCGACGACTTCAACGACTTCCGCAAGGCGGTTAACGCCGCGCTCAAGGCGCGTAAGATCAAGCTGGGCGTGACCGAGAAGAACGCCATCCTGAACGCCGTCAGCTGGTACGACGAGACTGCCAAGAAGGTCATCGACAAGAAGCACAAGCTGACCGTCGCCGAGGTCGAGGCGCTGACCACGCATCTTGGCTGTGCGGCGGAAGATCTGGCCGATTTCGGTTGGTACCGGCAGAGGGATGGCAGCTACCTGACCTATGAGAGCACCGCAGAGCTGCGCGATGCCGAAAGCGTGGCCCTGAAAGACGACATCCACCGCTACTTCCGGGCGGAGGTAAAGCCGCATGTGGAAGACGCCTGGATCAACCTCGACAGCGTGAAGATCGGCTACGAGATCAGCTTCAATAAGTACTTCTACCGCCACAAGCCCCTGCGCAGCCTTGAAGAGGTGACGCAGGACATTCTGGCCCTGGAAGAAAAGGCCGACGGGCTGATTGCCGATATTCTTGGTGTCGAAGTCGCGACCAAGCTGGAGCCGGCGGAATGAATATCGCGGCATACCCGAAGTATGACAGCTATCAGGATGTCAAAATCTCTTGGTGCGAAGAGCTTCCTTCGCACTGGACGACCCAGCCTATTAGAAACCTATTTACAGAAAGCCGTCGTAAGAACGGCGCTGGCAAGAACAAAGACTATCTGTCGCTTATGGCTAATCGGGGGATCATTCCTTACTCGGAGAAGGGTGACGTAGGTAACAAAATGCCAGCTGACCTCAGCGGCTGCAAACTCGTCGACGTTGACGACTTCGTATTGAACAGCATGAACTTTGGTATTGGCTCGTTTGGCGTGTCGAGCCTCAAAGGCGTGTGCAGTTCAGTCTATGTAATCTTGAAGGCGAATAATCCAGCATCGATTAGGTACTACGAGCGGATTTTTCAGCACCCTCAGTTTCAGACATTCTCGCAGTCCCTTGGCAACGGCATTCTTGCGCACCGTTGCGCAATCGGCTGGGATGAATTGAAGAACTCTCACTTTCCCGTGCCACCCGTCGAAGAGATTCAGGCTATCGCGGCGTTTCTGGATGGGAAATGCACGACGATTGACGAGGCGGTGCGGATCAAGGAGGAGCAGATCAGGCTCTTGGCCGAGCGCAGGCAAATCCTGATCCAGCAGGCCGTCATCCGCGGCCTGAACCCTGACGCCCCCATGAAGGATAGCGGCATCGACTGGATCGGACAGATCCCCGCGCATTGGGTGGCCCGCCGGAACTTCGCTCTCTTCCGGGAGACCAAGAATGCTGGAAATGCTGGATTGCCCGTTCTGTCCGTCTCGATCCACAGCGGCGTTTCTAAGGAAGAGCTTTCAGAGGAAGAGAACATTCGCTCGATCATTAAGATCGAGGACAGGAGTTCGTACAAGGAAGTCCTTCCCGGGGACATCGCCTACAACATGATGCGCGCCTGGCAAGGCGGCATCGGTGCTGTTCACACTCACGGCATGGTCAGCCCGGCCTACGTCGTGGCCCGCCCTATCGTCGATTTGGTCGCCGACTACTTCGAATTGCTCTATCGGACTCCGGCATTCATCCGGCAGATGGACGCGAGCTCGAAGGGTATCACCGATTTTCGCAAACGTCTCTACTGGGATGACTTCCGCGACTGCCTGACCATCGTCCCACCAAAGGCGGAACAGGAAGAGATCATCCGGTATTCCTCGGATATATCAGCAAAGTTCCATCATGCCATTTCACTCAAAGAATCCCAGATCACCGCATTGCGGGAATACAAGACAAGCTTGATCAACGCGGCGGTGACTGGAAAGATCAAGGTATTGTAAACGCCCAGCCCCTCAACGGGGTGGGACGGAAACTCATTTGAAAGCAACGCCATGAATGTCGCGGTCAGCAACACCAAGGAAATTGCCCTCGAACAGGCCATCGAGAGACGGCTTTGCGGCGCGAGCTCCGAAGAGCTGGCCGCCGGGGCCATCGCCTCTGGTCCTTTCCGTATTGGCCAGCCCGCCGATTTCGACGCGACCCTCGCGCTCGACCATGCGAAGCTCTGGGAGTTCCTCGAAGCCACCCAATCCAAAGACCTCGACAAGCTCAAGCAGCACAACCCCGCCGACTGGCAGGCCAAGATCACCGGTCAGCTCGACAAGCTGATCAAGTCCAGGGGCCTGCTGCATGTCCTGAAAAAGGGCCTGCCCGTCGACAACGCGCATTTCCACCTGATGTATCCCGCTCCGCTGGCCAGTTCGGCGCAGAAGGTCCACGATAACTTCGCTGCCAATATCTGGAGCGTGACGCGGCAGGTCCATCACAGCACCGCCAACCCGAATGAGTCGGTGGACATAGTGCTGTTTTTGAATGGGCTGCCGCTGGTGACGCTGGAGCTGAAGAACGCCTGGACCCACCAGACCGCCCGCTATCATGGCCAGAAGCAGTACCGTGAGCGTGATGTAAACCAGACCCTGCTGCGCTTTGGCCGCGTGCTGGTCCACATGACCGCGGACACCGACGAGGTGTGGATGACAACGAAGCTGGCGGGCGCCTCGACCTTCTTCCTGCCGTTCAATAAGGGGCACAACGAGGGCGCGGGCAACCCGCCGAACCCGAATGGCCACAAAACATCTTACCTGTGGGAAGAGGTTCTGCAACCGCAGAGCCTTGCCGGGATCATCCAGCATTTCGTCCTGCTTGAGGGCAAGAAGACCGACCCGCTGGCGAAGAAGACGCTGATCTTCCCGCGATATCACCAGCTGAATGTGGTCCGAAAGCTGCTGTCCCACGCCGCTCAGACGGGCGTAGGGCATAAATACCTGATCCAGCACTCTGCCGGCTCGGGAAAATCCCACAGCATCACCTGGGCCGCCTACCAGCTGATCGAGACCCATCCGGCGAAGCTAGACCTGCCGGGCGCCAGGGCGCTGGACGCCCCGCTGTTCGACAGCGTGATCGTCGTGACCGACCGCCGCCTGCTGGACAAGCAGCTGCGCGACAACATCAGGGATTTCTCCGAGGTCAAGAATATCGTGGCCCCGGCGTTGAAGTCCTCGGACCTGAAAGCAGCGTTGGAGAACGGCAAGAAGATCATCATCACGACCATCCAGAAGTTCCCCTTCATCATCGACGGCATAGAGGATTTGGGCGACAAGCGTTTCGCAGTGATCATCGACGAGGCGCACAGCGGCCAGAGCGGCATCGCCAGCGACAAGATGAATCAGGCAATGGGCGGCGACCCAGACGAAGATGACGCGCAGGACAAGATTGTGGCGGTCATGCAGGCCCGCAAGATGCGCGGCAATGCGTCCTACTTTGCCTTCACCGCAACGCCGAAGCCGATCACCCTGGAAAAGTTCGGTGAGCAGCAGCCGGACGGCCGCTTCCGCCCGTTCCACCTGTACAGCATGAAGCAGGCGATCGAGGAGGGCTTTATCCTCGACGTGTTGGCGAATTACACGACCTACAAGGGCTATTACGAGATCCAGAAGTCCATTGAAGACAATCCCCTGTTCGACACATCCAAGGCGCAGAAGAAGCTGCGCGCCTATGTCGAGCGGAGCCAGCAGACGGTCAATACCAAGGCCGAGATCATGGTCGAGAATTTCATCGACAAGGTGGTCAACCCCAAGAAATTGCGCGGCAAAGGCAAAGGGATGATCGTAACCCAAAATATTGAGGTGGCGATCCGCTACTATAAGGCCGTACAGGCAGAGCTTGCCAAACGCGGTAACCCGTTCAAGGCGCTAATCGCCTTCTCGGGCGAGAAGGAGGTTGATGGGGTCAAGTACACCGAAAGCGAGATGAATGGTGTACCTGAGGACAAAACCCGCAGTGAGTTCGATAAGGATGAATTCCGCCTGCTGATCGTCGCAAACAAGTATCTCACCGGTTTCGACCAGCCGAAGCTCTGTGCGATGTATGTCGACAAAAAGCTGCAGTCGGTTCTAGCAGTCCAGGCCCTGTCCCGTTTGAATCGGTCCTCCCCCAAGCTTGGCAAACGGACCGAGGATCTGTTTGTTCTCGACTTCTTCAATTCGACCGAGGACATCAAGGCTGCCTTCGACCCGTTCTTCACGGTGACGACCTTATCTGAGGCGACGGACGTGAACGTCTTACACGTGCTGAAAGCATCTTTGGATGATGTCGGCGTCTACGAATGGTCAGAGGTGGAGGAATTCTGCAAAAGGTTCTTTAACGGCGAAGATTCCGAAAAACTCAGCCCCCTGATTGACGTGGCTGCCGAACGTTTCAACACCGGCCTGGAACTGGAAGACCAGGAGAAGATCGACTTCAAGATCAAAGTGAAGCAGTTCGTGAAGATCTACGGCCAGATGGCTGCAATCATGCCATTCGAAGTGGAGGTCTGGGAGAAGCTCTTCTGGTTCCTGAAGTTCCTAGTCCCGAAGTTAAATATCAAGGACCCGAACCAGGATGCGTTGGATGATCTTCTCGAGGCCGTTGACCTTTCGTCATATGGGCTAGAGCGGACAAAGCTAAACCAGACCATCGGCCTGGACACTTCAGAAGCAGAGCTAGATCCACAGAACCCCAATCCCCGGGGCTACCGCGAAGGAGAGGTGCAGGAAGACCCGTTGGAAGAGATCATCCGCAGCTTCAACGAACGTTGGTTTCAAGGGTGGAGCGCCACCCCGGAAGAACAACGGATCAAGTTTCTAAACATCGTTGAAAGTGTTCAGGCCCACCCCGATTTCGAAAAGAAATTTGATGAAAATTCTGATCCTTACAGCCGTACCTTGGCATTTGAAAAAATTATGAGAGAAGTCATGCTAAAACGCCGGAAAGAGGAGTTGGAACTCTACAAGCTTCACAACCAGGACGAGGCGTTCAGATCTGCACTATACCAAAGCGTTAAGGAAGCTCTGACACAGAGTCCGCGCTGACAATGAACTGAAGCGTGCCCTCCCAGACTTCGGTGACGATGAATTCGTCCAATGAACTCGAATTAACCTCCTCCACCGATTGTCCTTCGATTATAACCAGGGGCTGCCAGTTTGATATTGTTGGTCCGAAGGTTGGTCGAATGATAAGCACGTCTGGCTCTGTGCCTTTAGGTCACTTGCGACACAGACCCACGTCATTTTAGGCTCAAAGGATCGCTTTGTGCAGCCGTGCCTTGGGTCAGGGGAAGAGCTGCGGGACGGTAGCGATCCTGCATCAGGTTGACGCAGGCCCGGAAGATAAGGAAGTGACAGACAAGTCCTCCTGGTCAATCTTTGGCCAGCGTTCCTCCGTGATGGATGAATGGCGGCTCTGGCTTAAATGCTGCTACCGGCATGCCGCTGTGGCGCACGTCGGCTCCCCCCCCCAAAGCTGCCTTTATTTTCCGTTACATTGAGGGTGGTTTCCATTGTTGGGGCGTGTCTTTGCGCGTCATTTCCTGTTTTGGTTCAGCCTTCAGCTCCGGAGGGCGGAATATCTCAGCGGGGAGCAGATGGGTAAGCTGCTGAACCAGCTCTCTGTGCTCAGGCATCCCTGGTCTGGTCCTGAGTAACGCACGCAGCTGCGTGATCTCGCGACCAGCCTGCTCTTTTTCAGGCTGGTGAGCCTTGTCCCATCTCCTGATTCTCTCATCGCGGACGCGGACCATCCGGTCAAAGCGCTGGTTCAGCCAGAGTGAGAGCTTCGCAGGCTGAGCCATGGCCGTAAACTCATCGTCATACTCCTTTATGAACCGCTCCAGGGCGGGCTTGTCCTGTGGTGTCAGGATCGTCCTGAGAGGCTCAGGCGGGACGGCCCGCAACCCGGTGATATGCAGCAGGGCCTGCACCACATAACGGATCATGTCGAGCAGCTGCAGAAACTTCTCTTCCATGACCTGCTTACGCCGCCAGCTGATACCGCTCAGACGCCGCCACCAGCTGGCCTGTGCCTTCTGCCATTCTTTTTTGGCTGTGCTGTAACGCTTCCTGTACCGCCTGAGCTGTTTCTGGTATTTTGTCAGTTCATATGTCCATTGCGTCAGGCTGTGCGTGCGGTTCAGGGGAAGCAGGCTGCTTTCCGGTGCCTGACGGGTGAGAATGGCCTCCTTCTCTTTGATTCTCTTCACGATACAGGCGCGCTGGCTGATCTCGTCCAGACTCATCGTTCTGTGTGCTCTGCGTCCTGCCGGGGCAGGTGCTGCCTTTTTGAGAGAGTCTTTCATGCCCCTGACCGGGATACGCCCCGGTGGCAGAACAGGTTTTATCTGTGGTGCTGTCTGCAGTTTTTCCTGAGCAAGCAGTGTGCGGAATTCTGCCATCCGAACTTTAGTCAGGCGGGTAAAGCTGCCGATCAGCGTGCCCTTCCTGTCTTCAATGATATGGGCTCCGGGGCGCGTCTCTGAGCGGTCTCCCTCACGCATGAGCAGATCATGTTCTGCCAGAGCAGCGCGGAAGGATTTCAGACCGTCAGACTGTGCCCAGAGAGCACAGATCAGCTTTTTAAGAGCCGGGAGGTAAGTACCCTGACGCTCCGCCATGCGCCGGGCCTGCGCTATGTAGGCAGCACGGGGTTTCTCCTGCGCTGTGGCCGGTATGAGTGCTTTTATCTGCTCAGCCTCACGATTCCTGCCTTCCTGCTCAAGAGCTTTGACAATCGGGCGGTCATGACGTCCGGCGACAAGAGCATGCCCCAGCCTGATTTCTTCCAGTCTTGCCAGTTTCTCTAACCGTATCCAGCTAAAACGACTGTCTAAAATATGGTCCTGCTGCCATTCCGGCAGGAGCAGATGCCCGTGCGTGCTCCCGTCCTTCTGATGGATGACAAATGTGATATGCTCAGGATCAGCCTCAAATTCACGGCAGATCGTCTGTGCAAACTCAGAAAGCTGTGTGTCTGTCATGAATTGTGCGGGATTGAAGGCAATATGGCGCAGACCATAGGTAAGCCCCTCACGTCTTGCCTCGCGCATGGCGTCACGAAGCAGCCAGTCTGACCCAGACATGATCCTGATCGCCTCGTTTTTGGGTCCGTGCAGAACATGTCTGGTAATTGCTCTGGCCCCGCTGTCTGTTCTGATCCGGCTTTCCTGAATAATCACGATACAGCATCTCAGGACTTTCAGTGCAGGATCACAGCAGACCGTTCGCACCTGCGACGGGCTGAGGCTCTGCCAGAGCGGGAGAGACGTGCGTCACACTGTCTGATCAGCGTCTCAAGATCCTCCAGCACTGCCCCGCAATGGACGGCATCGCCACAGTGGGCAGAGTGTGCCAGCTGGTTGAGATTGTTACCAGCACGGGAGAGTTGGCACCGTATCTCGCGCAGTTCATCGGAAACACGTGATCCGTCATGCCCGGCCAGTTCTGCACTGCTCAGGAGCACCCTGATCCAGTGGGAAGTTGTGGCGTAACCATGCTGATGGGCGATATGATTCCAGTGCTCCAGTTCAGCAGGGCTGGCTCTCACAGAGAGGCGGGATGTTCGGTGTAAGGCCATAGGGTTTTCTCCTTTAAGGGGGTCAACGGGGGAAGGATTTCCCCCTTGCCAGATGCTCAGTGGGTAGCCACTGAGCACTGCTGGCTCCCTGTAAGGATAACCGATCAGGACAGGCGATTTCCGAAGTTTTTTATCTTTTATGTCAAAGAGTGCAGAACGTCAGATTTTGCCCTTTGAAATAAGACACTCCGGCGGGTAGTGCAGGGCTTCAATCACCTGTTTCAGATTGGCGACTTCAATCCCGCTTGTATAGGTCATGGTGCCCTGCGATTTGTGGGAGGCTTCATGCCCGAGCACAGTATCAATCCAGAGTTCGCGGATATGGGCTTCCTGGTTTCTGAGCTTCGTGCTGACCGTATGACGGAAAGAGTGGAAGGTCACATCTTCAGGAATACCAATACGCTTTTTATGTTTTGAGAAAGCACGTGCAAAATTATCCCCCCGTTCACCTGTTGATGACACTGTCAGATCAGGAAAGAGGTAATGCTCACCATTATCCTGAAACAGATTCAGTCCCTTCATTCTGAGAAGACCGGAGTGAACAGGAATAATCCGTGTGCCAGCAGCGGTTTTTGGTGACCAGCCCTCTTCGGGGTGAGGGCGGATATGGAAGCAGGGCACCCCGTCAATAACTTCAGTATCCTGACGTCTGAGGTTGCAGATCTCGCCCAGGCGCATGCCGGTAAACATACCGATGCTGATAATGCCAGCCCATGTGTTCTGCGATACCGCAGTGCCCTTCCACGGGGTGCGGGCAAGCAATGCCAGTTCATTATCAGTCCAGCCCCGGCGGACGATCTTTCTGGTGATGTTGAAATCCCACCCGGCCCACGGGTTGCGATCAGCCATGTCCCGCTGCACCAGATGCATCCATAATGCGGACAGGCGGGAGAAGTGGTTTTTAACAGTCTTCCCGCTGACGGTTTCCTGAGCGCGCTCGCGGGCCTGTGCGACCGCTTCACGGATGGGAAGACCGGTTTTGCCTTTGCCATGTGTGGCCGGGAGGCCGGACAGCAGG
>NZ_WOSV01000015.1 GCF_011516655.1 Acetobacter thailandicus | reverse complement strand
GAAAATAAAGAGGCCCCCAATGCCGAGCCCGCATTGGGTACGCTTGCGCATTGTGCTCGTGACGATAATGTTACTCAGCACAAATCATTCAGCGAACATTCTCGCTCCCATCGCGGAACTTCTGCTTACGCCTTCTTCTACGACGTGGCTGACCCGCTTTGCGTTGCCGAAAAGCGGACATGGGCGCATGATCCTCATCCTATGCGGCAGCTGCCTTCGTGCCAGTCGCGTCGATTCGATATTCTCCCCATGCCTACCGCAGGATCTGCACCGCTGATGACAGGAAGATACCAGCCATGACTGCGGCCACCGCAAGGTCGAGCCATGCGCTGGTGGTGCTCCAGACGCCGAGCGCCGCGCCCATCTGACTGAAGCTGGGGGACACTCTACCCCGTTTCCAACCACAAGAAGCGTGCGATTAGGATTTCGCTGGCGGCAGGTATTTCGCCCAGTTCAGCCGCACATAGTCCGCCATACCCTGAGCGGGCGCATAGAGCGGGTAAAGTTTGCGGAAGGCGGCCAGAGCCGTTGCGGGCTCTTGAGACCCTAGTGCGTCGGTGTACTTCAGCAGATAGAGCAAGGCGATCGACGGCGACCGCGAAAAGCCTTGGTTGCAGTGGATCAAGACCTTGGCACTTGCGATATGGTGGTCGATAGCGCCCAGCGCGGTGTCCACGATTATCGGCGCGATGAAGGCGACCTGCGCAACATCGACCAAGTTGAGAATCAATCGCCTTGGTCGCTCCGCCAGCAAATATTCCGGGTGCTGCTTCGGCGCCCCCTGCCCGGTGTAGCCGAGCGCGTTGCGGTGATAAGGCTCCTTGCAGGCATGCACCACAAACCAGCCGGCCTGACCGCGAACGGCCGCCTCATCGTCCTGAGATCCGACGAATAGGTTGGGGTATACCTCGATCATGGCGAGCCCTCGTCATTCGCCGATCTAGCCACCCGCAGAAGAGCGCCGACAATCGGCATGTGAATGAAGAGTTCCTCACAGGGCCGGCCGGTGGCCACCCGCACCGCCTCAGCGTAGACGGCTAGCTGCGGGGCATAGTGGATCGCCCGGTCCGCCCACTGATCGGGGGACCCCGGGAAGCTTTTGTGATCGATGATGGCGAACCCCTCTGCCGTCTCGATAAGCAAATCGATCCGCCCATTCGCGAGTTGCTCGCCCAGGGTTGCGGTCACCGGAACTTCCGACCTGCGCTGTGCCGTCGGCCATCTTTGGTTCAGCGCCCCGTGAATACGATCAGACGCTTCGAGTGCGTTACGCACAGAGAACCCGGCGACACCCCACCGGTCGAGGATAGCCTGGGCGTCTGCCTCGCGCACAGCAAGGGTGCGGCCCGGATTGTCGTAGGCCAGGATGGCATGAACGGCTTCGCCAAGGCTCGCCATGTCGCTGACGCCGTCGAGCTGAAGGCGCGGGCCAAGATCCAAAGTCTCAACGATACGCCAGCCTGCCTCCCCTTGAGCAGCGCTTGGCCGCAGATGTAGCGGCGCTGCTGCCGGCCGCTCTGGGGCTGCCGGCCGAACAAAGGTCTGTTGGATAGCCCGATCTGCGGCATCATCGCCGGCTACAAGAGGCTGCACATCTGCGACAAAGGTCTCATCACCCACGTGGATCAGGTTGTCGCCTTCGGGCGGGAACGTCAGCCGCGGCGGCCCGTCTGGCGCGTCGAGAACTTTCAGCCAGTTCAGAGTCCCCTTGGCCGGGGGAGCAAACACCAGATAGTCGCGCGCTCGGGTCACCCCGACATAGAGCAGGCGAGTGTCTTCCTGCACGGCCCTACGCCAGGCGGCCTGGCCCATGACCGACCCCACAGCGCTGACCTCAAGATCGCTTCCCGAACCGGAGAGCCCGTAAGGCCAGGGCCAGTAGCGGATCCACCGGTTCGCCAAGGGCCGGCGCCAATCGAGCTCACCATCCACCTCCGCGGCCGGCTCGAACAGGCGTACCTTGGGGTCCCAAGACAGGCTAGCCAGCACCACCATCGGCCATTCAAGGCCCTTGGCGCCATGGTAGGTCATCACTTGGATCGCGTCGGCGGCAAGGCTTGGCGGCCGCTCCGGATCGGCAGCCTTCAGCGCCAGCAGGAAGCCCGATGGGGTCGCCGGCGCGCCAGACGACAGACATTCGGCCTCATAGGTCCGCGCGAACCCCCGCAGGGCCTCCAGATCGTCAAGCCGGATCGCGTAGTCGCCCCATCCCTCGACCTTGGCGATGACCTGCGGCAGCGCCAGGATCTCATCGAGCGCCTCGGCCGGAGTTAGGGCAAGGATATCAGACCGCAACGCGGTCAGCGCCGACGCAATCGGCACCTCCGCGAGCAAGTGCTCCTCGCCCTCCTCCGCAGCGGCGTGCAGCCAGGCGTCGGACTCCGGGTCGTCGCCGAAGAAGCGCGCCATCTCAGCTAAAGCCAGGCGATCGGAGGGATCGGCAATCCAGCGATAGGCAGCCAACGCCAGCTCAACGTGCGGCGTGCGCGCCAAACCCTGACGTTCGACCGCCACCGGCAGGCCTTCCCGGCTCAGTGCCGCCGCGAACCGCCTCACATCTGTATTGGTGCGACAAAGCACGGCGATATCGCCGACCCGGAGTGGCCGGAAAACGCCCGTCGGTTCTTTGACAGTCCAGGTGCTCGCGTCGTCAAGCGCGCGGCGTACGCCGCGGGCCAAGCCGGCCGCCTGTTCTTCGGCCTTGCCGATCAGGGGCCAGTAGGCCAGCGCCTCCTTGTCGAAGCCGACGTCGCTGCGGGCCGCTCGAGAAAAGGCATGCCGCTCCGGCGGCAGGCCCATGCGCTCAAAGGCTGGACCGAAGGCGGCGTTGGCGAGGCGGACAATGTCAGGCCGGCTCCGCCAGGACACCGACAACACATCACCTTCTGCCGCCGCGGCCGCACCGGCAAAAGCCGCTTGGGTTAGTTCGGTATCGGCACCGCGGAACGCATAGATCGCCTGCTTCGGATCGCCCACCCAAGTGCTGGCGTCGGCGATCTCGGCCAGGGCCGTGAACACCGCCAACTGCAGCGGGCTTGAGTCCTGAAACTCATCCACAAAGACCCGGCTGATCCGCTCCTGCAACCGGCCGGCCAGCTCGGGGTCGCTCAGGACCTGAAGTGCCAAGACCTCCTGATCGGTGAAATCGACCAGGCCGCGCTCCGCCTTGTGCGCCTCGTAGGCCCGTAGTGCCTGGGCCGCGCAGCTGAAGATTTCGCGGATAAAGCGCACCCCATCGGCCCTCAGCCGGGGATGCTCAACGTGCCGCCCAGCGGCCGCGGCCACGCTTTGCAAAGCCCGGTTATAGTCCTGGCCGTCCTTGGTGGGCGCGCAGCGGACCTTGCAAAGGCCGGCCCAAACCGACCAGGTCAGCACTTCGCCGCGAGACGTGCGAATGTGGGCGGCCCGCACCCGGTCGATCCCGCCTCTGACCGCGGAAGCGCTCGGTGTCGCAGGGGCGTGGGAGATAGCCTCAGCCAGGGCGGCGGCCAAAGCCGCATCCAGCGGCGCAGCGTCTGCCGCTGGCGGGGTGAACAGCTCCAAATAGCTGGCCACTGATCGTTCCGCCGAAGCCGCCAAGGCGTCAGCAGACAGGCCGTTGGCACGGGCCAAGGTCAGGATAGACCGCACCGTCTTTCGCCAGTCCGGCGGCTCGCGGCCCGGCGGTTGCGGATCATCATGACCGAAGGCTTCCGCCAGCTCATTGAGGATCGCCGCATGGGTCCCGATCGCCCCGTCAGCGGCAATGGCGAAGATTAGCGTCTCCTGGGTGCCGGCGATGACATGGGTAGCGGTCGAGCGGCCAAGCTCCAGGGCAAATTCTTCCACGATCTGGGCGCAGACGGCGTTGACCGTGCCAAAGCGTGCGCCCAACAACCGGCCAGCCAGGTCCACCCGACCCTGACCGAATAAAGCGGTGCGCGCCCGTTGCACCAATTCGTCGGCGGCGCGGATCGTGAAGGTAGTGGCCACGACCTCCTCAGGCGGTCGCGTGGCCACATCCACAGCGATGTTGTCCACGATACGCGTGGTCTTGCCAGCGCCAGCAGCGGCGGTGACCACCTGGATCGTTCCAGCCATCAGAGCGCCTCCACGCCAACCCGGCAAAGGCCGGTCAGATCACAGAACCGACACGGCTCCTTCGGCGCTTCGAACATCAGCTCCGACGGCCGGTGATCCGCCGCTTCGCCCATCCCCGTCGCCAAGAGGTTGCCGCCATCGAGTTGGGAGCGCCAGAGCGCCACGTCGTCGATAACCTCATGTAAGGTCTCGTCGAGCCCGCGGACCGCCTCGATATCCTCCTCTGCCAGCAAGGATCCGCGAGGTGCGAAGAGCCGCCGTTGTCGCAATAGGTAGTAGGCGCCGGTCGCGGCGGTGCCGGGCTCGGCGATGGCTCCGTAGACCGCCAACTGCACGGCGCGACCTTCGGCGATCTCTTCGCGATATCGCCGTGCAGAGCTGGTCCACTTCAGGTCGATCACGGCCGGCATCGCCCCCTGGCGCACCAGCAGGTCCAAACGACCCTGCAAGGCCAAGCCGCCCACCTCGCCTTCGCGATCCAACTCAGAGCCGACCACCTCAAGGCCGCGCGCGTGCAGGATCTGCACCAGCGCCTCTAGGGCCGCCGGGACTCGTTCGCGCGCCGCGGCCAGCTCGCCAGCGAACTCCGGCTGCTGAAGAGGGGCGGCCATCCTGGGCAGCAGTTTCTCGAATAGCTCGACGGCCCGGCTTCGGATATCGGCGACCGCAGGCGGCGGACCAGGTGGTAGGAGGCCGTTGACGATCTCATGGGCCAGGTTGCCGAACAGCTGGTTTGCCTCCGGAATTTCCGCAAACCGGCCCGCCCGTAGGCGCAGGACGTCCTGAGCGAACCAGCTCAACTGGCAATTCAAAAGCCGGCCCAAGGTGGTGGCGCTCTCTCGGCGGTTCGCCAGACGGGCCAGCCCGGCTGCTGGGACCCGCCATCTGGCCCGCGGCGCCGGTGCATCCATGATGTCCACGGCCGCCCGAGGCAGCACCCGCTGAGCCAGTTGCGCGGCCGGTTCCGCCAGAAGACGCTCGGCCCTCCAGCGGACAAGCTTGCCGGCTTGCTCGATCATGAGGTGGAGCTGATGCTCTAGTGGGTGAGCAACCGTCTCGGCGGCGCCGGACAGGGCCGGCCGGACAAACAGCGCCTGCTCGCCGACTCGCAGCACCGCGTCGGCATAGCCGCCACTGATCCGCACCGCCGCCTCAGGGGCCGACTCCAACTCAACGCCGGCGGCCGCCAGTACTGCCTGTTCCGCGCGGCTCCAGGTGGTGTTCGCCACCTTCTCGCCGGGTCCGACGAAACTCCACCAGACAAGCCGCGGGGCCGGCGCCCATAGGGCGCTTGGCGTATAGATCGCGCGCAGTCCCCCAGCCTCCGCTGCATGACCTGGGTTGGCAACGCCCTCGGCCAGGACTTCGGTCAAGACCCGTTCGATCAGCAACGCCGGCAAAACCTCGAGCTCTAGGGCATCGATGGCGCGGACAAAGGCACCCGCCGCGGCGCCGACGGCCAAAAACAGGGCATCGCCGCGCCCCGCATCGGTCGCCACGGCCAAACTGGCCGCCCTGAGTCCAGGCCCGCCACTGCTCCACTTGGCGCGCCACCTTGCACGCGGCCACAGCTGGATCGGGCTCGTCCTCGCTCTCCAGTAGGGTCGCCGCGATATCTTCCCACGCCTGCACCCACGCCGGGCCATCGAGCCCGGGCTCAGCGACAAGGACACGGGCAAGCCGGCCCGCCGCGAACCGCCCGATGGGCGGGCGCGGCAGCATCAGCAAATTCAAGAGCGCCTTGGGATCAAACGGGCGCCAGGCAACCGCGAAGGCCAAGGGCAGGACCTGCAAGGCACCCCGCCAGGGCGAAGGCTTGGAGAGGCCCAGCGCCGGAAGGCCGCGGGCCGCCAGGGCGTGGTCCAACAACGCCGTGTCGCCATCCGGCGCCAGCACCACCGTGCCCGCCAACGAGGCTTGCCCACCCGCTGCCAGCCAGTCAGCCACGGCCTCGGCCGCCATCAGCGCAGTGTCTGCCTCGACCAAGGTAAACGAGCCATCTCCCACCAATGCCTCGGGCGCTTCGCCACGAAGGGTAGCCTGCACTCGGCCAAGATCCGTCGAAGGACCAGCGGCGGGTTCGGCAACGCCGTCCTCCAGCAGCACGCCGACGCCCTGGAGGGCGTTCAGGAGGCGCCTCCAGGCCGGGGCAAAGCGCGCCTGGGGTTCCAGGAGGCGAAGCTTCTTGAGACGCAGGCCTGGCCCCACGCCCACCGCCGTGACCAAGGCGGCCAGACGATCGGCAAGTCCGGCCGGCATCGGCGCACCGGCCGACTCCGCTGCAGCTAAGTCATCTAGCCGGACAGACCCAAGGGCGGCCCCGGTCCACCCCCCAGCCGCCAAGGTGTCCCGCCAACCGAGCAACTGGACGGCGGTTGACCACGGGTCCTTGCTGAAAGAGGCCGACCAGAACCGGCTGTCGCCGGCGGCGCGCAGCTTCGCCAAATAGGCCGCGATGCGAACCGCCTTGGGGACCGGCGGGCCAAGCAGGCCTAGTTGGACTTCGAGTGCGTCGACCAACCCTGCAGGCCCTACAACCGCACAGTCCACCGCGCCCGCGCCGCCGCCGAGATGGTCAGGGAACGTTCGCCCGTCCCCCGCCATGCCAAAGAAAAGCTGCATCCCAAACTCCCCCCTGAGACGACATCATAGGCGCCTGGAAGCACGGTGGGAACACAGCTTCTTAATTGATCGACCAGGTCCATTGAACTGACAGCGGAAGAAGAGCCACAAACTGTGCATGCAGTCTTTATGGTGCCAAATCGTTATATGCCGCAAAGAATACGTGTCTTTGTTCGCTATCTGACCGCCAATTTTCGATCCGGCAATCAAATTACCATGAACATGAAATCTGCATCGTGATGTTCGTTTTAGGAGTCGGCGTTTTTGTCTTGCTTGGTCCGAGGTGAGGCGACAACTGCCACGACATCTCTCTCCGGGATAGCACCAAGGCTCTTAGGTCGTGGGGCGAGTACTGCACCAATCTGCGAAATTATGGCTCTGCGTCCGTTATGCCGTCTGAAGTACGCCGAAACGGCTGCAGCCGGTCCGTTAGATAGAGACGGTGCATTCGCCGTAATTCGTCAGGCGCGCCTGGCGTCGTGGGGGCGTCCTTCGCCAGCATGCTGCGCAGCACTTTCATACTGTTTAGAACGACCGCAGCAATATCTCTCGCCAGTGCGTCCTCTAACTCTGGCGCACAGACACGCAACGCTGCCGCAATTCCGACTATGGCATGTCCTCGTGCACGATCACGGATCTCCATCTTGTCAGTCCGTGCCTCCATCAGCGCAGACAGGGATTTCACGCGAGGATGAAGCGTCACAAGCAGTTCGATCAGAACGTCTGCCAGAGCGTCCGGGGATAGTGTGGCGGCACGTTTGGCGAGTGCCGCGTATTCGTCTTCCAGAACGGCGATATGCCGCTGCACAAGAGCGTCCGCCACAGCCTCCTTGTTCGGAAAGAAGCGATAGAGCGATCCGATCTTCGCCTCGGCACGCGCGGCGATCTCCGCCATGGTTGTCGCCTCATACCCTCGTTCCGCCATGAGGTCGGACGCGGCCTCCAGTAACTCCTCGACGCGCTGACGCCCAGCCGCGCGCATCGGCTGAAGGGACGTCCGTTTACCTCTTGACGAATTTGAGTTCATCCTCAAATAATGCTCCTGCTTGAGTGCCTACTCAACTTACTAACGTTTCCGCGCGTTCCAGACAACGGTGCGGGATGACGGTCAAACGTCAACAGGGAAGGTTTTGCCATGATTTCACTCCCAGCCAGCAGGACGGCTCTCGTCCTGATCGATCTCCAAAAGGGCATCACGGGGCTTCCCTTAGCCCCCACACCGGGTACTGCGATTGTTGAACGATCGAAAGAACTCGCCGCGCGCTTCCGGGCCGCCGGAGCGCCGGTCATTTTGGTTAATGTAGCGTTCGCGCCTAATTTCGCTGATGCCGTGCATGCGACTGTCGATCGCTCCTTTTCACCGCCTGGCGGCTTCGCACCAGACTGGGCTGAGCTGGTCGACGGGCTTGCCGAACCGACCGATCTGCGTGTCACGAAGCGGCAATGGGGTGCCTTCTACGGCACGGATCTCGATCTTCAGTTAAGACGACGCGGTATCTCGACCATTGTGCTGGGCGGAATCGCGACCAATCTGGGCGTGGAATCTACCGCCAGGGCGGCTCATGAGCATGGATATAACGTCGTGCTCGCCACGGATGTCATGTCCACATTCACCGAAGAGATGCAGCGCTTTGCCTGCGAGGAGATTTTCCCCCGCCTTGGCCGCGTGACGACAAGCGACGCAATCGCACTGGACGCGTAAGCGCATGGTGGATGTCTGCGCGTCTCACGGTTCCCGGCGAGATCGTTCATGAACACCGGAACATCGTTGCCATCCCAGGGTTCGGATCAACTGCCTCCGGGCACCTGGAAAATCGTGAGCGTCGCGGCGGTCGGATCTTTCATGGCGCAACTGGACGCCACAATTGTCAATGTGTCGCTCCCAGATCTTGTCGCGACCCTGCACGCTCCGTTTTCACACATTCAGTGGGTAGTCAGCGGCTATCTGCTGGCACTCGCCCTGACGTTGCCACTGAATGGATGGCTTGTAAGCCGCCTCGGGGGGCGGGCAGTCTATTTATGGTGCTTCGGTGCCTTCACGCTGACATCAGGCCTGTGCGCACTAGCGTGGTCTGCGCCGTCCCTGATCGTATTCCGTCTGCTGCAAGGCATGGCGGGCGGACTGCTCGCCCCTATGGCTCAGATGACGGTAGCTCGTGTGGCGGGCCGACAGATGCCGAGGGTCGCGAGCGCAATGACGGCACCTGTTCTGCTCGCGCCGCTTCTTGGACCCGTCGTCGCCGGTGCCATTCTCTCCATCGCGTCCTGGCGATGGATCTTTCTTCTCAATGTGCCGGTCGGGCTTGCGGCTTTTGCCCTTGCCGTTCTGTTTCTCCCTGACGATCGGCATGACGAGCGCCCCCGTCCACTTGACCTGACAGGGCTAGGATTTCTCGCTCCCGCTCTCGTCTCGTTTCTTTACGGCATGGATCATGTCGCCCGGCTTTATGGACAGGCGACTTTAGGCGCGTCTCTCGTGCTGTTCGTCCTGTATGTCAGATCCGCGCGACGCAAGGGCGATGACGCGCTGATCGACCTGCGCTTGCTGCGTGCGCCTGCCTTTTCGGTGTCAGCGATCATCATGTTTCTGACGAACGGGGTGTCGTTCGCTGGTCAGATGCTTCTACCCGTATGGCTGATTCACGCCTGCGGTGTCTCGCCCGAGCGGACGGGCCTGTTCATGGCACCCCTGGGTGTGGGGATGATGTGCGTCTATCCGCTCATTGGCCGTCTGAGTGACCGGTTTGACGCGCGCGATCTGACCGGTTGCGGTGCTCTTTTGTCCTTTGTTGGCACACTGATTTTAGCGTTGCTCGCCTATAACGGTCTGAACGTCGTCCTGCTCGCCTTAGCATTGTTGCTGCGTGGCGGAGGTGGGGGCGCTGTCGGTATTCCGGCGATGAGCGTGGGATATGCTTCGATCGCACGCCCAGATATTCCGATGGCAACGACTGCGCTGAATATCATGCAAAGGATTGGGGGACCGACATTGATCACAGCGTGCGCCACATTCCTCGGGTGGCGGCTTGCGACAATCGCTCCATCCCATGTCGCATCGGAGGCTTATGCCGAAACATTTGGATTGCTTGCGTTATTCCATGGCGCTCTGTTGCTTACCACGCGTTTCATCAAGTCTTCAGAGAGGAAACGTTAGTTCGGATCGAACTGAACCCGTCGTGCATGGATACTCGCCTGAGAAAATAAAAATGACCCAGGCAAGATTGGCAAGTGTCATCCGCTATGCGGTCATTCGTTTGTGTCTCAGATTGTCCGAGATGAAGGCGTGAGCTGTAGGTCCGCTTTCGCCTCATCTCGGTCATACAGGCGGTTGGGAAAGCTTCCGGAAAGCCGACATGAATCATCCGACGCTCTGCAGACAAAGACGGACAGCGGACTGACGCATACATTTTACCCTGTCGAGGTTCGAATCTCACCAGACGGGCATGCGGGATCCGGATGAGAACTATGTCTACTCCAGAGCCCTCTAAGGCCCTCATTAATGCGTATATCCGGCAGACCGAATCCCAGGAGGAGGGTAAGTGCCGCGCGCGATTTCCGGTGTGTAATCGGCGGCTCTTTCGGGCTATAGAGTCCAGATTCCATGTTGGCGGATCCGCAGTCACAACATTCAGCCTTGAGCGAAGCGTGAGAGTCGGCGCCTTACTTCATTTGCGGGTAGCCGACATCTGGGGTGAGCGAACAGAGAAGCAAGACCGCCGTGCAGACGAGCAAAGCCAACATGATTACCTTCCGCGAGCTGGTCGAAAAGCCAGAGGACGCCATGCATATCGATCTGTTCAGCAACAGCGAGTTCGCGGAGCGTGCCGTCGCCCGTCAGTAGCCCCCATCTCCTAGACTCAGCGAGTGCGAACGCGAAGGTATCCGGAACTGACAACCGACTATGCTGACGGTTGACGGCGGTCGCGCGTTGCAGCTCGACGGGTGTCAGTTCCTCTATTCGCAAGCCGAGCTGCATCAGCCTGTCGCCAAGTTCACCGGCAAGCTCCCTTGCGTAGAGCAGATCCGGCACGGCGAACTCGAACGGCAGAAGAAACAATTCCTGAAGCAGGCCGGCTCTTTCGAGGTCAATCAGGACCGACGTATCGGAGACAAGAATGGGCACAGGTCAAGCCGCCACCTGATCGAGCCGCCTGTCGAGTTCGCGCACGGAAATGCCGAGTAGTTCGGCGGCCCGCGATTCTCCGATGATGCCTTCGGCAAGCGCACGGTAGCAAAGCCGCTCGAAGCGCCGTGGTTCCTCTGCTTCAGGCGCCATGCTCTCCGGCTCCTCATAGGGAGCCGCGCGCCATCCCCGCTCGGCGAAGATCTTGAATAGCCGCGCACAGGCGGGCTGGCTGATGATGCCGAGATCCTTGCAGCGGTAAGCGAGCGCCTGAATGCTGACGCCGAACCGCTTCTTCAGGGCGACCAGTTCCCCGATGCTGATCGACGACCGATGAGCGCCGATTTCCGCGCGCAGAACATCGGCTGGCATCAGGAAGGCACCAGCGAATCGATGCGCCGCCTTCTCTTCATCGACTCCCGCTGACGGAGCGATGACCATGTGACCGAGTTCATGCGCCAGAGTGAACCTCTTGCGCTCTGACCACGTGCTCAGCTTGATGACGATGACACGGGCGGCATCGCGCTCCTTGCGCCGCACCTTGGCAGCGAGGCCGTCGACATTGTCGAGGTCGAGCGAGAGTACCTTGATCCCACGCTCTTCCAGAAGCTCCGCGAGTTGGGGGATCGGATCGTTTCCAAGTCCCCAATCCTCGCGAACGGAACGGGCAGCGTCCTCGGCGTCGCGGAGATCGGCGACGGGATGGGGCGCGCTTCGCGGCTGCTCCCATTCGACACTTCGCATGTGAAGCAAGTCCTCGACGGAAAGATAGCGCTCCAGCATATGGATGGCACGGGCCTCAAGCGCAGCTTCCTCCCTCGATGACGTTCCGACCTTCTTGCGGAAATCCACGCCTTCAAGCGAAAGTTCGTCCTCGCTCAGAAGATATTCCTCCGAGACGTTGAGCGCCTTGGCGAGAGCGATCAGGACGCGCGAACTCGGCATGTCCTCGTTACGCTCATATTTACCGATCGCCTGGGCGGACACGAGGCCGTTCATCGCATCCGCGAGTGCGCGCAACGAGAGGCCCGACGCCGATCGGGCGACTTTGAGCTTGTTTCCGATCATGGCGACCTCCTTACGTGATGCGGTTTCCATATCTAAAATATGTCATAACCTTTGTAAACTAAAACCTCTTGAAACGCGGTTAATGAACACCTATCTGGGGTGGGTGGCCGGATGACTGGCACGTTTGTAAACCGTTTTTCGTCGATGCGGGGCTGGCCTGTCCCGATCGCTTCGATCAGTATCAGGCCCACAGGAACGATCATGGCTCTCACGAACACCGAGCTTCGCTACTACGACAGTAATGTTCTCCGTCTTCCCGCAAACAAGCGCAAGGAATATCACGCTCAGGTCGATCGGCTGATCGACGAACTGCGCAAAAGCGTCAAGGACAAGACGGAGATCAAGATCACCAAGGTCGTGAAGGCCGGCTCCTTCGCCAAGTTCACGATCCTGCGCAAGACGGCCTATGACCCCGTCGACGTCGATGTGGTGTTCTACATTTCCGGCCGGGACGCGAGCAAGGAAACCCTCGATAGCCTGAGCGCCACGATTTACGACCTGCTGATCAAGATCTACCCGAACAAGTCGGTCGAGGATTTCGAGATCCAGCGCAAGGCGGCGACCGTGACGTTCGTCGGCACGGGACTGAGCGTCGATATCGTGCCGGTGATCGAGGACGAGAACCGTGCCGGCTATGGCTGGCAGTTCGATATCCACGACGGTTCAAAAATTCAGACCTGCGCGCCCTGCCAGATCCAGTTCGTGCGCGGCCGCAAGAACCAGGACGGTGATTTCCGCACACTGGTCCGGATGGCCAAGAAGTGGCGCAACTACGCGGAGATCAAACCGCTCAAGTCCTTCGCGATCGAGCTGATCATGGCCCATGTGCTCGCCACGCAGGGCAAGGAGGGCAGCATCGAGCAACGCTTCCGCAATTTCCTGCTCTATATCGCCCAATCGGGCCTCAAGGATCAGATCAGTTTCCCCGAGAACGCGCTGCCGCTGGGGACCTTCTCCGACCCGGTCGTAATCCTCGACCCGGTTTACAGCTTCAACAACGTCACCAGCCGGATTTCCGAGGCGGAGCGGCAGGAGATCGTCGCGGCGGCACAGGAAGCCTGGGAGACGGTGAACTTCGCATCGGTCGAGGACGACGATGCAGTCTGGAAAGAGGTCTTCGGGCCGGGCTTCAAGGTGGAGGACTGACATGAGCCAGACAATAACGGCTTCGGCCACCTATACGACAACCGATATCGAAAACGTCGTGAAGCGCGCGCGGGCCGATCTCGCGATGATCGCGGATAGCACCGGGGCATGGACGCCTCAGAAGGCTGCCGATTACGCCCATGATGTAGAGGTCCTCGCCAAGGCGGGCTATCTCGCCTGGGTGGACGTGACCCTGCTGCAAAATGGCGTCGAGCTGAAGGCCGTCCGCTTCGATGTCGATACCGAGGCGGGCACGCTGAGCACCAGCCGCCCCGGCGGTGTTCTGTGGCCGCGTGTCACCGGCGCTGAACTGAGGATCGTGATCAGCTACACCGACGCCTATACAAGCAGCGCCCGCGAGGCGATCCGGAGCAAGCTCAAGATCGGCTGGACTGCATCCAGCGCCGATACCAGTCATTCCAGCCTGAGTTCGTCCGGCGGCCGCAACTATGTCAGCAGCACCTACGGGATGCAGAGAAAGGATTGGGCGGCATGAGCCAGCCGAGCATTTTTGACAACGAAATCGCGCTTCCAAGCGATACCCTGGCCAAACGCGAAAAGAGCCTGCTCGGTTTCGATCAGCGCTACCTCCGCGTTCACGACCAGCTTCGTCTGCTTTTGAATGTCGGCGCACTCGGCGAGTGGAACAAGAAACACCACGGCAGCAAGCTCGGGCTCTGCGATCTGGTCGCCGAGCAATATCCGCTGGTGATCTTCCATGGCGACGTGGGCACCGGCAAGACGGCGATGGCGGAATGCATCGCCAACCGGCTGGTGGCCGAGGCACGCAGCTCGGATTCGATGCTGTTCAAGCTGTCGAACCGGGTGCGCGGTAATGGCATGGTCGGCGAAATGGGCACCCTGATCGCCGAAGCATTCCGTAAAGTCGCTCAGTCGGCCGGCAAAACCCGGCGCGCGATCCTGATCATCGATGAAGGCGACAGCCTGGCGGCATCCCGCGCGCAGGATCACAGCCACCATGAGGACAAGGTGGCCGTAAACACCTTGATCCAGGGGATCGACGATCTCAGACAATATGGCGGACGGATCGTGGTGATCCTATGCACCAACCGTCTGTCGGTTCTCGATCCGGCGTTGCGCCGTCGCGCCGCCATAACCGAGACGTTCGCCCGTCCCAGCGATACCGAGCGCCAGCAGCTTTTTCAGATGGACCTTGCCGGTCTCGGGCTCGCGCAGCAGCAACTCGCCGAGTTGACGCGGCTGACCGGCGCGCGGGATCGTCATCCGGCTTGGACATATTCGGATATTCGGGCACGGCTCTATCCTGCGGCCCTCGCCAAGGCCTATCCCGACCGCCCCTTGAGCTTCGCGGACCTGACGGCGGTCGCCTCCACCCTTCATGCGTCTCCTGTCATGGAGGACAAATAATGGTCCGGTCTCCCTTGTTCGGCCGCCGCATCCACATCTCCGGCAGCGTCGTGAATGATCTGACGCTCGCGCCGACGGCCGACGTCGAGGCAGCGCGCGAGCTGATCGCTCTGCTCGTCAAGGAACTCGTCAAGCGCGGCGCCAACTTCGTCATTCCCGTCGACGCCGAACCCAAACGGAACGTCGATGGCCAGCCTGTCTGCTTCGACTGGCTGGTGTGGAAGACGGTGAAAGACAATCTCATCCATCGGCCCCAGAACGTGCCGGGACCGTTCATCGTCGCTGTACAGCACCACAAGACCGAGGAGCAGATCCCCGACGAATATCTCGACCTGTGGGACGAATTGCGGGCCTCTCAACTGATCAAGATCGAAAGCGCCGCCTACTGGAACATGAACAGCAAGCGCATGGAGGCGCAGGCCCGTTTTGGTGACGTGCTGATCGTGCTCGGCGGCGATGAAGGGGTTTTGTACCTCGCGAACCTCTATCACGATGCCGGCAAGCCCATCGTGCCCCTGAACCTTCCGATTGGCGCCGAAACCAGAGGCGCGCGCCGGCTTTATGCCTTTGGCCTCGCCAGTGCCCAGACGCGCCGTCTGTTCCAGATCGCTGATGACGGCGATGCGCATGACTGGATCAACCGCATCGGCTTTCCGAAACGCCAGAGCACTTCCGATCGGGTCTCTGCCGTAATCGATCTGCTCGAATCTCTGGACCGCCCAAAGGCGTTTGCCGTACGCCTGTTGAACCCCGACCACAAGGATTACGCCAGCGTGCAGGATTTCTTCGACGTGGTGGCCAAGCCGGTGCTCGAAGATGAGCTTGGCTACCGTCTGATCGTTATCGATGGACGGCAGACCTATGACCACGCGCGGATCGATCAGGAAATATTCGCCAAGCTTCACCGCAGCAGCGTCGTCATCGCCGACATTACCGGCACACGGCCGAACTGCTTTCTGGAACTGGGCTATGCACTCGGGCGCGGCCTGCCCACGATGGTGACGGCGCGCGAGGGCGCCATCGTGCCGTTCGACATTACGACATTCGCTGGTCATCACTGGAAGGCGACCGACATTGCCGATCATCGCCGGCAGGCGTTCCGCGAGCATTGGAATGCGATCCGCAATCGTCCGACGCTCGTTCCCACGGAACCCCTGATCTCATGACCAGCCCGCGCGAGATATTCATTTCAGTCGATGTCGAGACCGCAGGGCCGATACCGGGAGAATACAGCCTACTGTCGATCGGGGCCTGCTCCGCGTTCGATCCGGACAACGGCTTCACCGTCGAGGTCAAACCCATCAACGACAAGTTCGACCCAAAAGCTCTGGAAGTGACCGGGCTTTCGATGGATGAGCTGCGCCAGCGGGGACTTGATCCTGACGCCGCGATGAAAGCTTTCTCGGATTGGCTAGCAACGCTGGATCGTCCCAATGACATGCTTGTCTTCGTCGGGTTCAACGCGCCGTTCGACTGGTCATTCATGAACTACTATTTCCATCGCTTCATGGGGAAAAACCCGTTCGGCTTTACCGCTCTCGACATCAAGGCCCTCTACATGGGCGCTACTGGCTCATCCTGGCGTGATACGCGGTCGAGCAAGATTGCCGAGCATCTCAAGCCCAAACTTTCAGGCACCCATGATGCTCTGCAGGACGCTAGATACCAGGCTGAAATTTTCCGTCTGATACGGCAAAATCTTATTGCAAGCGGCTGAAGCAAAATCCGCAATCAGGATGCACGACATTTAGGTTTTGCGGCTTATCCACCCTGATCCGGTCCTCGTGTCCGGCGCCCGCTGACGCTCATGCCGGGCGAGTTGCTTGGAGGTGGAGGGATCGAAGAACTGTTGATTGGCCGCGGCTGGCCCCTGATTCCAGGCTTTTGGCGATTTGATTGACGGTTTCCGGGGTGACTTTCGCTCTGCGTTTTCAGCAGATCGCGGGCCATCGCCAGTGAGATGGCTACGTGCTCGCGTTCAACCTCTCGAGGAAGAGGAAGCGGCGCATGTTGTAGACAATATTGGCCAGCCCGATCCTCATGTTGGCCCGGGTAATACCCACGGTTCGGACGAACAGACCCATCTGCGATTTCTGACCGGCAAAGACATGCTCGACGCGCGAGCGGATCACTGATTTCCCTGCATTGGACCGCTGAATATGGCGGGGCATGGACTTGAGATGCGGCTTTCTCCTGTGAACTTTCGAGACGGAACCCTCTTTGTCCATGAAGTCCTCATTGGCTTTCGAGCGATAGGCTGTGTCTACCCAAACACTTGAGGCCGTATTGGTTTTATCCAGACGGCCCTCGCGCAGTCTGGCACCATCACTGGCAGCAGCATCCGTTGTCTTCCATTTTCGGATCAGTCGGAACTTCCGGTCAATGGAAACATGCGATTTATAGCCAAAGAACGGAATGGCGAGGTCCGTGGCCGGGAGCGTCCCGTCCTCCTGCCGCTTGGCCTTCGTGAACTTCAGCATCCAGCGGGCGTGCCTGTCCTTGTGAGACAGCTTTGCCGGCTTGTCTTCCCAGCCTTCGGGGATCCGTCCTACCCGGAGATCGGCTTTCTCTCCGTTGGTATTGCGCTGCTTTGGAGCAGCCACCAGTGTGGCATCCAGGATTTGGCCGGACGTCGGCAGAAACCCGGCTGCTTCATCTTCCATCACCCCCAATCAACTAAGGGAAAATGGAATCACAGAGGACTCCTTAAAACCAGAGAGTTTTTCGAATCCTCAATGTGTCAACTTCTTCACCGTCGCAGGATATGAACGGGAATAAAGTGGACGCGCTCTAGGAAAGAGCAATGATTGCTTTTAAAGACAAAGCAATCACATTTGTGTTTTTCAAAATATCTTCGGCATTTTCCGGCGGAAAGGGGCCACGAAAATCAGGAAAAATCAGCGAATCAAGTCTGTTTTTTTCTTCTTCAATGAAGAGGTCTAGAAGAAATTTTTCTGATTTTTCTTCATAATACTTTTTGATTAGATACAGAACCTCGACAAATAGAGGATGTGTCCCGTAAAGAGAATTTTTTACGATACCATACACGGTGCGAAGAGATGATATATAATCATTATCACTTCCTATTTCTTGAAATAATTTAGAGCGAAGCAGCAACGCCTCTGCTCTTTCAATAGAATTCCAAGGTAACGAATATTCCAGTATTTCAATAGCTTTGTTAAAATTAATTTCGGAAATAGAATAGTTGTTTCTTATTTGGTTTAAACGCGCAATAGAAATATAGTATTTTGAAATTAATGGATGATTTTCATAAAATATTTTATCAGCTATAACTTTAACCTCAAGCAAAGTTTTTTCGGCCATAGTGGTATCATTTATGTCGAGATACGATATGACCATTTCGGTGAGAATTATATAATTAATATTACTATAATAAAAATTCTCTGTGATAATCAACTTCTTTGCATCCAGCAATGCAGAGATTGATAAATTATATCTTTTTGTTTTCCTGTAAAATGAGTTTAAATCTATCAGATACTCTATGTTTTGAATTGTCGATTCTTTTCTGTTTATTTTTTTCCAAAAACTTCTAAGTTCTAAAAATATTTTTTCAGAATCATCATTTTTATTTTTATTTAAGTATAAAATTGCTGTAAATCTAAGTGTTTTTTCGATGTTCATGTAACTATTCGTTATATCGCGCAAAAACTCTCGCAATGATATAAATAGATGATATTCTGACGTCTGAAATGCACCACGATTTAACATTAATCTTCCAGATTCCATGACAGATCGTCCAGACAGAGATGGTATATCAGTGAAAAATACATTTAAGTTCACAGACGCTTGGCTGGAGGAATTTACGGCCTTGTCAAACATGCATAGACTTTCGAATATTTGACTGGACATCATTAGAGCCAATGACCGGCGAACGAGCTGAATATTATCACTTTCGTCGTTAAAAAAATTAACTACCTGCATATTAATTGAAATAGCTAGGTAAAGGTAGTTTTTATTCGATAGCCAAGAAACGAAAGAGCTTATTTTGTTATTTAAAAAAAGTTTATTATCGAAATTTATAGAGTTTTCTATGATGACCTTCATATACTCAGTATTTATTTTTGCTCCTGCACCTAAACAAGCTAGAGATTCGTCTAATGTAGATGGGTAACTTTCCCAAAGAGTAATCATATTCGATGAATTAATATTTTTTGCGATAGAACTGTAATCATTTATTTTTTTTAATTGAAACAAAGTTTCGGCAAGGGAGTTAACATCTTGGAAATCTGAAAAGTGAGTGACTAGGTCTCGCCGAGCTGTCGACATTTTGTCATTTTGGTCGAGAAAAACATGCTTAAGGGCCGAATGCATAAGTGTTATTCGTCCGTTATCATAACTACAAAAAGACGAAAAACGTGCGAGTAAGGGAGTCAAAATTAGATCTGAAAGGCGAGCTTTTCCATTGAAAGGCGAACGCGGATCCCCTTGTCCTGCAAGCAGTCCTGCGAGGTCGACATGATACAAGCCTAGCCATGATGCAGCAATGTAGCGAGCTGCTTTAAGGGAAATTTCTGGGTGGCCTTGTTTTCCAAAATCTTCTTGATCCATAATCTGGAGAATATGAAGAAATAGGTCTCCTACATTGGGAAACTTTAGCAGTTCATCGGTCTTGGCCGCTATTGTTTCGAACCTAGCATGAAGCCTCAGTTCCTCGAGAAGCAATCGCAGATACAACGGCGTTGCGCATGCCTCTTTTGAAGCGATTGAAGAAATTAACTTGGGAGAAAGCTGCTTGCGGAAACTTTTAAGAAACATTGCGATCGCCTGCTTGCGAGTGACGACGTCAAACTTTGGCAGTTGAATTGTATTCATTCCCAGAGTTTCGATTTCTGGCGTGACTGAAGCCAAAATAATTACATTTTGAGGAAGAATTAAGTTGCTCAATCGTAAAAAGGTCTCATTCGGCGCTGAAAACTGGTTAAGAGCATCGATTATGAGGACAAACGGCTTATTTATCCCCGTCACGGTTTCTGCAAGCAACTTGGGTAGGATTTGCCAACGCTCATCGTTTTTCGACGGGATGGAGGTCGTCAGAAAGCCCTTACCCTGAAGAAAAGCGATAAGGCGATCGACCCAGCCCTCCAACGTCAGAATTCCATCTGCGCCTACATAGTGTAAAAATACCTCTGCATCGTTCTGACCAGTGAAGCGAGATGATAGGTAAGCTAGCAATGCGCTCTTACCGTATCCAGATGGTGCTTTTATAATTATAGGAGCCGCATTCGGCGACAGACAAGCTGCACGCCAAGCGTCGATCACAGACTGCTCAATTTTGGGGATTGGTACGTACGCGTACAAACGAGACTGAGTATAACGGGCATGCATTGCCGTCAGAAGCTCTTGATCCGTCGGAGTGACTGCAGCCGGGAAAAATAAATTGAGTTGCTGCATAAGGTACGCCATGACGGCGTCACCAAACTCTGTGATGCTGCAGTAATTGTCTAAGCCAAAGAAAGGAGTCGAGCGCATAACATTTTTGAGTTTGTAGAGACGATCACCAGCGGGATCATAGAATTCCGGATCACCCTCTTCTTTCCCGGCATCAATGGCAATTTTATCGGTCAGGCTCCTTGCACGGAGGAAGAACCTGCCGCGAGATACATCCTCGGACACCCCCGGATCCATTAAGGCGACGCGCATTTCGAGTTCCGTCACGCTGATCCCCTCATCCAACGCCCGCTGGATGCGCGCGGCATAGGGGGAGTCGGGGTGAGCCTCCCAGTATCGTGCGAGCTCAACGTGAGTCGGTATCCAGCCATAACGTTCGCCCAGAAACCCAATGAAGAACGGTGGGGGCTGGATCTTGCGGCAACGCTCGATTTCATCGAGACAAATCTCGACGGTGCGACCGTTTTTGGCGTCCTCTTCTGTGACTCCCCAGCGCAGGTCGATCTCAGTGAAGGTGACCAATCTCTCGAGACAGGTCGCCCGAAACACCGGGAAAACATGAGCTAAAAGGTGATCGCGCTCCTGATCCATGTCGCGGAAAGTCGAAGACAGGAAAACGCGGAACTCGCGTGATGCTGGAGCGGCGGACGTCATGACTCGGGAACTCCGTCGAGCCCGCGTTTAACACGACGCAAGGGCTCTCTTATGGTCAGGGAGGAACAGGATGGGAGTTTGTCTTAACCCTTCATCAGGTCGATTTTCTGGTTGAGAGAGCGCTCGACCCAGCGGGCGGTATCGCTGTTCAGGATATCCACCCCAAGACAGTGGATTGTTGCCCGGATGTTATATGCCTGGAATGCCGATAGAGACATGTCATCAGTATCGGCAGCAAGATTTCGGGTAATTTCAGCCCTTGCCGCCCGGAAGATCTCTCGTGCCTTCTCATAGGTTTCAGTGTCCTCATCATCGCCCACGAATTCGAGATATGTTAGGACAACCGCTCCCAGGGCAACAAAGGTCTCTGAGCCATGCTCAACCATATGCATAATGGTTTCACCATGGGGGATAATGGCATCGAAATCGACAAGTTCGTAAAGCTTGAGCAGCGTCAAAAAAAGAAACGATATACCCGTGAAAAACAGGACCTTTCCGGAAATCTCCAGAACATTCTTTCGCAATTTTTTTTTTCTGATAGTGGCGTTGTAATATTTGATCTGTCCTCCGATCCAGACTGTCCTAACATATTCGATGACCGTGTTTGCCTGCGAAGAGCCGACATCAGAGATATCTGAATGATCCCAATGAGGGTTCGCAAAACCGGTTCCCTGAAGGCAGAAACGTGTCGAACGGACGATTTCTCCTTCGTATCGCATATAATGCTGGAACACGCCGTCCCGAATACCCGCGATATTCCAAAAGTCCTGAACAGCCAGACCTTGAACGATAGCACGCAAATGAATGGCCCTTGCCTTGTTCTTGGCCCAGGGGGCCATCTTCGTAAGTAATGCGAGGATTGCCAAAAAGATGAGCGACAGGGTCGTCGAGATCATGACCCAGCCCTCTGGGTCTTCGGGAGAGCGGCTGCTAAGGAGCACAAAACACCCGATCAAGATGAACACAAAACCGAGACCAAATCGACTTTTGTTCATATTTTCGGAAACGATGTTGTCCAGAATGACCTTGGTGTCGAGGCATGTGGTCCGGAACTCTTCCTTCACGTCCTTATAACCCCAGTCATCATCGAAGAGGCTGGGATTTGTTCGGACGCGCCTTTCAATGTCCCGGTTTATCTCGTTAAGTTCATTCAACACCGGAGCCATGCGCATACGCGATTTCTTCGGAGCCTTACCCCTCATCAGGCGTAGGCCCCGTGCTCGTGTTCCTGCATCCCCTACATCATCCTCGTTGTCGACATCTTCGAGGTTATCAGGGGCCGTGAGCAAACCGACGAGAGTGTCTGAATGCCCACTCCCGTCAGTCCATTCAACGGCCATAACCGTTTTACCGGCGACCACCGGTGTATCACCACGCTGCGTCTCGCGTGCACAGTAGACGATTGCGACCAGTCCAGTCTCCCGATCTTCGAGGGGATTGACGGAATAGAGGAGGTTCAGGATCTCCGGTGTCAGGCCGTCTTCCTTATAGCGGATGACGTCCGCCGACAGGGCACCTTTTCGACGGAAGCTGACAATCTGGGCCGTGCCTCCAAGTCCCGCCGCAGGCTTTCCGTCCCATAGAGCGAACAGGATATGGCTACGACGGGCAAGATAGATGCCGGCACTGGCATATTGAAGGTTACGGTAGAGGCCCGGTTTAACAATACGATCTTCGGTTCCAGGGACGACAATCGGCATCACCATGCATGTTTTCGATGCACGGCAAAGCACATCAAATTCCTCTTCAGAACCCTCCCTCGTGAAATCAGCACGATACAGTTCTGGCCGCATTGGCAGGACGACGTGTAACTCCCAACCCATTTCAATTGCAATTTGAGCAAAAATCCTGTCTGCCCCCTCGGCGAGGGCAGAGACTGCATAGAGCGGGGAAGAAGGAAACTGCTTCTGGATGGACGCGAACTGAGCGAGGATTGCAGCGCGGACAGCGTCCGGGTCCCTCAAATCACGATGCCCTGTCACCCCAACAGTAATAGGTATTCCATATCTTGAATGCTTATGAAACCCATCCTTTGTGAGCATCTTTTTGGGCGGCATGTCGTGTCTCGCTAGCTTAATCCATATACGCAATATCTGTTGCTATCACATTACGAAATACACGACTATCGTCTGCGTTTGGCAGGGGGGGGGGGCTGAAGGCCGCTGCGGCTACCAGGAACGTCCGCTTCCAAGTTTTAACGCCGCAAAGCGGACTTTCGACTTCCCCCCCCTAAACAGTCTGTCTGCTCAAAACCGTACGCGGACACGCCTCTCAATGGGTAGACTGGTTCAACAACCGCTGTATCCTCAAGCCGATCGGGAACATCACGCCAGCCGAAGCCGAACTACAGTTCTACGCAGTTATGGACCACGCCCCTATAGCTGTGTAATTTGTGCAGACTGATCTCCGTCAATACCGGAGAGGTTAAGTTCGAAACCCTTTTTTGCTCAAGTTAACCGAGAGGGGCCATCTGGTGGACACCAAAGCCGTGCGGCAGACGTTCGGCGCTGGCCCCATCCAAGATCCTTAAGACGCCTGGCCAACTGCGCCTGTTCGGCAGGTTTGAGCCCTACCTCATAATCCAGTACTTCGGCGGCGATCGTCGCCATGGTCACACCCCCTTGCATGTTCGTACCCAGCCGTTCGCGCAGTACAGGATCCGCAAGCTCCTGAATACGCGCCATTAAAGGCATTATCCCGGACGTTGTGCCGTAAGATAGAGCTGCTTCAACACCCCCGAACAGCAGATCAGAGGCAACATCCGCAACGGTCATCGTGGCCTTGCCCGCATACGGAAACGGTAGATTATAGAGACTCTGCTTGCCCATGTTCAGCAGACGCCGCATCTGGTCATCGTGCCGCCCGACTGTCAGGACCTTCGGCAAATGCGCTCTCCACGCTTCGTAAGCGGCGCAACACCATTTACCTTCAATGACAGAGTATATTTCCAGCCGAAGAGAACCGTCGACATCGCAATATCGACAATTCTGCCAGGCCCAGAGGATCACATCATCATCCGTATAATGTCGTATCGGCGGATATCTTCCTTCGTATGAAGATGATAGAATTGCAGCCTTCACGATCTCGTCCCAGAGATGGTCCTCCGAGACGCTGCCTTTCACCTGACTGGGACATAGGCCATTAAGGGTCTCGCGCTTCACTACCGTCCATGTGTCGTGCAGAATATGCCAAATTTCCAGATCGTCTGTTTCCAAGTTGCGTCTCGTATAATCACGCAGCCAAGTCTGACGCTGAACATCGCTGTAAAATGAACGTGTCGTTCTCTGCTCGAGGACACGCCTGACGATCGGATCCTCATCGTTGGGTGATGCGAGCGTTTCAAGAACCTGAACGAACTCCAGCCCCACCTGCCTGTCAGGCACATTTCCTCTCACGTAGAAGGGATAAATGTTATTCAGTTCAGCGTCGCTTAACTGAACCCACAGGGTCTGCCTGGCATCCCACATTTCAATGGCACTTTGACCGGATCTACGTCTGATATTGGTCTTGAGCCACTCAAGGCGTTGGAAGTCTGTATAATAATTGGCCGGATCAACGAGTTGAGCAATCTCGGCAGCGAGCTGAGCACAAGTGGCCTGTCTTCTTATGACATCTGGACACAGAACACTAAGGTTAGACCAAATGTTGACCCAGGACTTTTTTCTGAGGTCCCATATCTCGACCTCAGCTTTCGGCGAACTTTGTCGGATAAAATCTCTCAACCAGGCAAGCCACCTTTTCTCAAAGTAAACCTTATCCCCATCCCTCTCCTCGCGTGTCTTCGGAACTGAGAGAGACCGTTCGTAGTGCCTTAGCCAGGCCTGTAGCTTGGCATCAGCCTCAAAATCGAGAGCGACTGACGCTAAAATTGCCGCGTTTACAGGCGATTCGGCCAACTTAAGACGCGTCGTCCTAAAGTCGATGTGCTCAATGCGCACTATTTTATCGGCCATATTGGCCTCCTTTATGTGAAGTTTCGGAAAACGAGAAAGACTTCAGGTCTGGGAGGCGGCCCTGTGGGCCATGGCATCATGAAGACACATACGATTGTCCG
>NZ_WOSV01000014.1 GCF_011516655.1 Acetobacter thailandicus | reverse complement strand
CTTCCAAACTACCTCACCTCCGCGGGGTGGAGCAGCCCGGTAGCTCGTCAGGCTCATAACCTGAAGGCCGCAGGTTCAAATCCTGCCCCCGCAACCAAATCATATAAATCAATAACAATCGACTGCTGACGCAGATGTCCCCGCGTCACTTCAGTCGCTTACGCGCGTCTCGGCCTTCGAAAGAGGGCCGGACAATCGTATGTGTCTTCATGATGCCATGGCCCACAGGGCCGCCTCCCAGACCTGAAGTCTTTCTCGTTTTCCGAAACTTCACATAAAGGAGGCCAATATGGCCGATACGAACATCACGTATTCGTACTCTCAGCGAATGACGTGGCTTCAGAACCACACCCGAATCGATCCCGATAGAGGAGAGATCGAAATGTGGAATATCCTTAAGTGTATCTGGCAGCAGGTGACACCTGATATGCTTGGCTCTGTCTATCCCGTAATTGTGCGGGGTGTCTTGAGCACTGAGGAAGCCTGGCAGGAAATCACGGTCGCTGCGCCACAGCCCCCTGATTATGCCGGAGACAGGCCGCCAGTTGAACATTACGGTCGTGATGCCATCGTAGAATGGTTTTTAAAAAATCATCGTCTCTCATCTGATGGGCAATCCTTACAACGCCGATCGCCTATTGATCGACAATGGTATGATTATCTCGAAGGAGAGAATGGTGACTGGGGCCCCAGGGATTTCGAGGAAACCTACAATACTGCCTTTCTATCGCGAACAATAAACTTCGATAAGAAGAGGCGTCTTAATCCTCCCGTAACGGAAGAGGAAGGTAAGATCCCACTCCGTACCGCGAGAACAAACTTGTTGTTTGGGGCTATGGGCAGCCAGGAAAACTCAGAGAAACTGGGAGTTGAAGTATCCCAGACGATTGATTTTGATCCACAGGCATTCGAAAAATGGGAGGAAACAAATGTTCAGATTCTTTCTAGCAGGAGGATCGCCGAGGCGTTTCTCGGTCTCTCCTGGCCTATGACACCAGTTTCCCTTCGGCTATTAACGGCATCTTTGAAGGCAGCGGGTTGGATACCACAACGGAATGGAACAGCCCGTTGGTGGGTAAAAGATCAGAAATCAAAAAATGATCAATTGGAATAGGATTATGCTCTAAGGCGGCAGCTCGTCTTTGGGAAAGGACAGATACAACTGTCACTCTTGAGCTGTCTGCCGCCTTTCTGGCGAGGGGGCTATTGAGGCACTGGTACAGGAATTTAATCCAGGCCATGTGATATCGACAGCTCGACCTCAACGGCATTGCTCAATCGCTGTCGTCAGTAGAAATCTCACATATGTCAATTGGCTTATGCATCAGCCAGAACGTGAAACAATGATGAGGCGGGATTGAGTCTCTTTTTCGATAATCTGATAATTTCGACGCTGCCAGTAATGCACGATCTGTACGGTTCAGAAGAAAAAGTCAGTTGGAGGAATCCAGTAGCGTCCAAGTGAACTGCTGATAATTGGGCTTGTAGCCGATAGACATCTTTTGCCTACATCTCTGATAATCTGAAACACAAACGAATGACCGCATAGCGGACGATGCTGCCAATCTTGTCTTGGTCATTTTTATTTTCTCAGGCGAGTATTCATGCACGACGGGTTCAGTTCGATCTGAATCCTGGGATGGCAACGATGTTCCGGTGTTCATGAACGATCTCGCCGGGAACCGTGAGACGCGCAGACATCCACCATGCGCTTACGCGTCCAGTGCGATCGCGTCGCTTGTCGTCACGCGGCCAAGGCGGGGGAAAATCTCCTCGCAGGCAAAGCGCTGCATCTCTTTGGTGAATGTGGACATGACATCCGTGGCAAGCACGACGTTATATCCATGCTCATGAGCCGCCCTGGCGGTGGATTCCACGCCCAGATTGGTCGCGATTCTGCCCAGCACGATGGTCGAGATACCGCGTCGCCGCAACTGAAGATCGAGATCCGTGATCGTGCACGAGGACATGCCATAGCCGGAATTGCGGCAGCGTTGCGTGTCTGTGCGCCAGGGTTGGATGAAGTACTGGCGAGAGATATTGCTGCGGTCGTTTTAAACACGATGAAAGTGCTGCGCAGAATGCTGGCGAAGGACGCCCCCACGACGTCAGGCGCACCTGACGAATTGCGGCAAATGCACCATCTTAAGGGACCGGTTGCAGCAGTTTCGGCTTGTTCCAGACAGCATAACGGACGCGAGCCATAATTTCAGGCGAAGGCCCAAAACCCTCAACGGTTTCAAGCCCTATGAATACATCTGCAAAATATGGACTTCAGAGTCAGAAAGATTCATTATCAATCCAACCCATCAAACCACGGGACCAAACAGGTGTTGGGCTGGTGTGTTTTATGGTGGGTATTGGGGGGCACCGGTTCTGACTTCGCTTTTACCCTATTCTTTTGGGACGCAGGTAGCCTCCTTTATTGTAGGAGAAAAAGACTCGGGGACCATGATGATAGCACTCAGTAATCCTGAAGAATGGCAACGTGTAAGTGAGTCCAGCCAGCTGGTTGAGGCCAACAGAGACAGGATTACAGCCTGTCAGAAAGCAGCGTCATCTCTGGAGAAAGGTCAGAAAAATTGTCAGATTACTGTTCATGCCAGACAAGAATGATTTTCTGTTTGCTGTCTGTAACAGATCATACCAAAAATTATAAAGTAATTCATAGATTTTTTTTTAAAATAAAAATATGAAGGATAATAAATTATTAAAAATTTCTTTTTAAGAAAAAAAATTTACTATAAATATTTACATAATGAAATTTTAGCACATTAAAAATATGTTGTATTTTTAATTATTAAAAAACATTTTTTTTTGTTATCAGGCTCCTGTTAAATTTAAATTGTCAAAAATCCTCTGCCTAAGAGGCGATTATGGAGAACCTGCGTGGCTTCAGTAGTTAGTAGTGGGCAAGTAATTGCTAATGTTACAATTAACAATGAACAGGAAATAATTTCTTCAGGTGGTACAGGGAAGTTTCAGACTGTATCAAGTAATGGGCAGATACTGGTTAAAAGTGGAGGAACTCTGATAGAAACTGATGGAGTTTCTGATTGGTTTGTAGAGAGTGGAGGGCAAATAACCATTGAAAGTGGAGGAACTGTTATAGGTGGAGAAGTACAGTCTGGTGCCACATATTATGTAAGTAATGGAGCTTCTGTAACAAGTGTTACCATAATGAGTGGTGGAACATACAATGGTGAAGATAGTATAATTCTTAATTATACAAACAATGTTGAATCTGGGGCAATATTAAATGGTGAGGTTGTTGGATCCAATGTTGTCTTTGTTGTGAGTAGTGGACAGGTTGTTTCTAATGTTACTATTGATAATGAGCATGAAATAATTTCATCTGGCGGGACTGGTCAGTTTCAGACTGTATCAAATACTGGTCAAATAACAGTAAAAAGTGGAGGTCTTCTTGTCGAGACCAATGGATCCTCTAACTGGATTATAGAAAGTGGAGGACTGGTTACTGTAGAAAGTGGAGGAACTGTTTCCGGTGGTCAGACGCAGTCCGGTGGCACATACCTTGTTAGCGCTGGCGGTGTTACGAAAAATGTTTCTATTGCAAATGGAGGAACTTACGCGGGGGATAAAAGTGCCATTTTAAGTGGTACGAACAAAGTTAGATCGGGCGGTGTGCTTAGTGGAGGAATTGTCTCAACATATGCAGTAATCAGTATTAGTAGTGGTGGTACTGCAGTTAATAATACGGTTGCGAGCGATGGTGGAATTGGTGTTGCCGGCGTTGCAAGTAATACCACTATTCAGTCAGGCGGAGTTGTTGAGGTTACATCTGGTGGTGTAGAAAATACAGCTGTTGTTCAGAGTGGCGGAACTCTTGATGCTGACAGCAATGCTAGTATTAACAATATAACTGTAAATCAAAGCGGTCTTGTTATTGCAGCATCTGATGCAAATATATCTGGCGTTAATACTATTGCGTCAGGTGGTGTGATTAGCGGAGGAATTGTTACAAAATACGCAGCAATCAGTATTAGTAGTGGTGGTACTGCAGTTAATAATACGGTTGCGAGCGATGGTGGAATTGGTGTTGCCGGCGTTGCAAGTAATACCACTATTCAGTCAGGCGGAGTTGTTGAGGTTACATCTGGTGGTGTAGAAAACACAGCTGTTGTTCAGAGTGGCGGAACTCTTGATGCTGACAGCAATGCTAGTATTAACAATATAACTGTAAATCAAAGCGGTCTTGTTATTGCAGCATCTGATGCAAATATATCTGGCGTTAATACTATTGCGTCAGGTGGTGTGATTAGCGGAGGAATTGTTACAAAATACGCAGCAATCAGTATTAGTAGTGGTGGTACTGCAGTTAATAATACGGTTGCGAGCGATGGTGGAATTGGTGTTGCCGGCGTTGCAAGTAATACCACTATTCAGTCAGGTGGAGTTGTTCAGGTTACATCTGGTGGTGTAGCTGATGATTCAACCGTTGAGAATGGAGCTAATCTTTATATTAATGACGGAGGCAGTGTAGGAAACACTACAGTTGATAGTGGTGGCAGCGTTACTGCAGCATCAGACTCTACGATTTCTGGTGTTATTACATTAAATGATGGTGCAAGCGCGACTATCCCAGCGACAGCTGGTGGAACAGTTGTTCTTCCGGGTGATAGTAACCACGGCTTAACAATTACTGGTCTGGAAAGCGGTGGTAGTGTCAGTACCGTCATTAGTGGATGGAGTGGCGCTGGGCCTGATGATTCTGACAGCATTACCCTCGCGGATGTTTCCGCTGATGGTGTTTCTTATGCATATCCATCTGATGATCAGGTTGTTCTTACGTTAGCGGACGGTAGTACTATTACGTTAAATATTCCAGGCGTTAAAGATACAGGGTTTATACTTGTTGACGATGGCCACGGTGGTTCATATGGCGAGGTTTGTTTCCTTGCAGGTAGTTTGATTAAAACACCATCTGGCACATGCGCGATCGAAGAGTTGGTAGTGGGTGATGAGGTCATGGTATATGCCAATGGCCGTGAAACATCTTCTTTGATTAAATGGCACGGAAAAGCCCAATGTAACGTTCGTTCGTATCTTTCGCATGACGAGGCCGGGTATCCGGTGCGTATAGTCAAAGATGCTGTTGCCCCTGGTGTGCCTTTTGAAGACCTGCTGGTGACTTCTGAACATTGTCTGTTTTTTGAAAACAGATTTATCCCGGCTCGTATGCTCGTTAATGGCCGGTCGATTTTCTATGATACATCGTTTGCTTCTTACGAGTATTTTCATATTGAAACAGAAGACCACTCTGTCATCATGGCAAACGGTATGCTGACAGAAAGCTACCTCGATACGGGTAACCGTCATGTTTTCCGTCAGGATACAAATGTTATCACTCTGAGCCCGAAAGCGAAGCTGTGGGAAGAGGACGCTGCTGCCGTACTGGATGTGAGCCGTGAATTTGCTGAGCCTTTGTTTCATCGTCTGAATGAACGGGCTGGTGAAATGGGACTTGATTTTAACGGCCATATGCCCGCTTTAACGACTGATGCCGACCTGCATCTTATTGCTGGTAATAACATGCTTATCCGCCCTGCGCGTCAGGTAGGGAATAAGGTTATTTTTATGCTGCCGGCATGTGTCGGGGAAGTTATCATTGCCTCACGCTCCGGTCGTCCTGCTGATGCTGTCGGTCCTTATATTGATGACAGGCGTAATCTGGGTGTTCTGGTTGGTCAGGTTACCCTGATGGAGGCCTCAGGAACCAGTGTTATTGATATGCATCTGCGTGAAGGTTCTGCCGGGGGATGGTCAGGACTGGAGCACCCTGCATGTCGGTGGACGACAGGCCGTGCTCATCTGTCATTGTGCAGAAGTAATCCTGATACAGTAGGGCTGCTCTCTGTTGAGGTTATAAGTGCGGGGCCATATCTTCTTGAAGGAGATGTAACACAAGGCTCTCTTACTGCCTGACATGGCAGACAACATAGTAATGAAAAAGTAAGTTGTCAGAAGAAAAACCAGAGGGTTCGAGAGAACCCTCTGGTTTCGATGCGCTCCTCTTTTTGGGGCACGGTTGACAAGTTTGGTAAGAGCAACTGCTATTCGGGTTTTTTACTGTTTCAGATCGTATAAATACCGAACTGACTTTCGATCAGGCGCATTTCTCTCATAATACCCGGTGCGTTTTCCGAGGTCTGGTCTGTCGATTTTTCAGCGTGCGCATATCCTCAAAGTCTTTGATCATCACGTATGTTATTTTTAAATTTTTGAAGCTACGAACAGCTTGGATAAATTGTTTCAGTTTGCCGTGATTGGCTTCGATCCCTCCAGCAACCTGGAAAAAGCCTTCAAAAAGATAGCGTTTTAAAAGGGAGCCAGCAGTGTCGAATGGCTACCCAAAGTAGCATTCACCAGCAGGCAAGGGGAAAAACTTTCCCTTTGCCCCCAAAGATTTTTTCAATTCGCACTTCAAAATTTCCAGTATCTTATCAGAAATGAACTTCATTGAAGTGCCTATTCCTGTACGACTAGGCTCAGGACCTATTAATGTATTGAACTGAGCGAGAAATTGTGATTCACAGGCTTACCAATGGAGGTGTGCCTGTGAGTGACGTATTTTTGCTGTCTGAGAGCCAGATAAAGCAGATTGAGCCGTTTTTTTCTCTGGTGCACGGCGTACCACGCGTGGATGATCGATGCAACACACCTCAAGGTACACCGGACATCGGTGTAACTGCTCAAAAATGGGCTTTTCTCCGCCATACTGGACGCACAAAAGACGCCCTGTTCGCCTTCATCTTCTATCTTACAGAATGAGTCCTGAGCCGGGCAACTGTGTTTAAGCGGCGGGGCTAATGCGCCTGGCAACAGCTTTCAGAACTGGATTATGGCAGGCAGCTGCCAATCCTGCCTGAAACAGGACGTGGCGGAGAGTTTTTCTGCCTCTGCGATAACGCTTTCAATCCGTTATTCAAGCTCGCTGATCTGGCTTTCGAGAAATGCTTTAAGACTGCTATCCATATCCTCCGGTTCAGCGCTCACACCCTGCTTGCGGCGCGCCGAAATCTGGGCAGAAAGCCGTTTACGTGCTTCCACCATCTGAGCTCTGTGCACCGTCAGTGCCCACAGAATCTGGAGTTTTGCATCCGGCAGTGTTCTTCCTGCTTCTGGACGAAAAGCCATAAAGCACGTAATCAATTCCACATTGATCTGTGCAGGGGGCAACTGGACTGTATTGAGTCCCATACTGATGAGAACACGCCAGATTACCCATTCCTGTCCACCGCTGACTTCAAACCCAACCTTGAGACCATCCGGCATACCCTGAAGAATTTCCAGTAATCTGGTATGACCATCAGGTGAATTCTGAAAACGAAATCTCTGCTTTTCTGGTGGGCAAAAGCCATCAAGCCAGTCTCGGGACACATCTATTCCAATGACCGTTTTCGAACAGAATCTCACCGCTTTCTTGTAAGCCTGATAATTACATTCTCACTGTCGCTTACTCAGACGATATAATGTCAAAGTGTCTTTTGGTCATAGGTCTCCTCTCATAACTCAGGAGCTGAGCTTCCTTTTTTTAAATCATGGATAGCATGATTTAGGACATATTAAGATAAAGTCTGTTTTAATGCTGTCAAATATAAAATATTTTTATTACATTTATTTAATAAATAGCATTTTATGCTTGCGTCTGGCTGAAAAACAGTCACAAACATTGAAACAATATCTGTGTCACCATATTTATTACTGAGTACTCGCGCCTTTTACCAATCTGAATGGGATAAACAGACCTTGAGCAATATACTATTCCGCCATGACAGCGATTATACCCAGTTAAAATAACCTATGTTTTTAGATTGAAAATTCTATGTTTCTGATAAGTGTGGAGTAAAAGATGCCCGTTTTCGTCAGGTCTGCCGTCATGTGGCGCCACGTTCTTTGCGCCAGTATTGTCTGCATGCCTGCCCTTTGGCATCAGAGTAGGGCTGAAACAGCAATATTTGCCCATTCAAGGCATCATAATGTCGAAATTGACTTTGCTGACTCATCATCACAATGCTCTGCTGGTACGCTGCATCTGCTAATGCAGATCACCCCGCAAAGTCAGGATATTGATACACCCGAATCACAGATCCATCTCGCAAATGCACTTGGTGGTAAACTATCAGGCAACAATCAGTGTGCTGATGTCAGCACGGTGAATATTTCTGTTTTAAAAAATGGTTCAGAGATCAGGCAGTTACAGGCATTACGTAGTACAGGCTGGCAATTTACTGAAGTTGTACCAACCTCTGCACAAATTAGTGCTCCTGCATTACAACCCTCTCTTCCTAATGATGCTTCACCAGAAGTTACCACTTCGGCGACAGCCCCCGCAGTCATTATACCGGAAGGTTATATGGGTTTTCTGGCACAAATAGTCCGTAAGAATGCATCTCTGCTTGATAATGATGCTGTACAGGCCTGCTGGGCTCAGCACTATTTGCATCATGATTTTTTTGCGGCACAAGGCAATGAATTTCGGGTGCACGAAATAGATGCCAGAGCAAAATCTGACCTTGCACAACTTAGTAGTCAGATTAAGCCAGATGTCATCAGGGTAGAACTTAACCTGCGTCTCGGTGAGTATGACTTTTCACGCTCCGATTTTCCTGTTGAGCTCAATGGTGATCTGCTGTCAGTTAGCAGTGACTGTAACCTTTCGCCAGCCCACCTCCCTGGTCGGGTGACTCTGCATCTTCCTGACAAACAGCAGATTTTTCGCATTCCGATGAGCGCTGCTAATGCTGAACAGTTCCTTAAACAGCGTACACGTTTTGGGTATATCAACCGGGACGTTTTCGTCTCACTTTCATTACATGTAAACGAAGCTGTAATGAGCAGGTTAAATGATGAGACATATGACCCTGTACCTGCTGAACTGAACCAGGTTCAGATTTTTTCTGGTCCGGAGAAGAAAACACTTCTTGCTGACATTAGCGAAAATGCTCTGACAGCGATAAGAAAAGAGCAGCTAGCTGAAAAAGCTGTCGCTGTTGCCAGAGAAGAAGCCGCAAAGCGTGCGGAAAACCTGCGTCAGATGCAACTTCAGCTACAAAATGCCAGTTACTCTCAGAGGCTGGCAATGTGGGTCGGGCAAAATAACAGGAATTTTGGTCTGCCTGATTTAAGCACAATACGTTTAGTACGTCAGCGTGCTGCGGTGTCTGGCAAGCCTGTTGATGCCATTCTTCTGGTTCATACTGACGGCAGCGGCCGTGACAAGGTTGAAACACAATGGCCAGGCAAATTAAATCTTACGATAGCAAAAAACCAGCCCTCTTTTACCAGTAATACATGGTACGTTGTACAGGGGCAGGTTAGTGTGCCTGGTGGCGATTTCCCTTCAGCTGAAATGACTGTTCAGGCTGAACACGTATGTAAGGAAGAGCAGTGTAAAGATGCTGGCAACCTGCAGGCCCTTGAAGCTGCTCTTAAGGCGCAAAATGTGCCCTGAGAAAAATTAGTAAACCTCGTGCTCTTACAAGCATGAGGCCCCTGTTATGAATGATGACTGATCTGGAAGCATACTATGAAATCTCTTCTGACCTTTGATACTCTGATTACGCCAAAATTCATCAAATTTTTCTTTTATGTGGGTGTGTTCTTCTGCCTGCTCAGTGGTTTTGCTACCTTTCTCTCAATTCTGATAAGTTGTATTGCCGCTGCACAGGCTTCTGGGTCCTCCAGCGCTCTGGCAGCTATCGGCGGCCTGATTGCAGGTCTGATTGCTGGTGGGGTTGTAGCCCTTGTAGGTATTGTCCTGGCCCGTGTTTCAAGTGAACTCACGCTGGTTATTTTCATGATCCGTGATGAACTGGCATGGCAGCGTGAGCATACAACCAATTCTTCTTCTTCCTGAGGGTCGATTATGAAGCCAGGTACATGCAGTAAGGCACCTCTGGCACACGGGAAGCCAGATCCTGCCCTTTTGCTTCCTCCTTTGTCTGAGCTTGTTCCATCAGGAAAGCTGCATGATGGAACAATTATGGATCATGGAGATCCTGAAGTAAGTAATCTGATGCAGCAGGCAGGTATCCTGTTGGCAGAACACAGTCCTCGTCTTAAAAGCACAGGCAAAGCCGCAGGTGAGCAAATTGGTAAGCTTGCCAGCACAGTTATGCGGCATAGCGATAATGTTCTGAGTGATCTTAAAACACAGCTGGCTGACCCGACGAAACGAGCTGGTTTCTGGGCACGCTACCGTAAAACTCTTCTGGCTTCAGGCGCTGGTATAATTATTGTCTGTGGTCTGGGGTGGGAAGTTGCCTGCCACGAAGCCAGTCAGATTGCTGATGCAAAAATACAGGGTTTTTTACAAAAAGCAGGCCTGACATCCCTTGTGAAATACAGTTCAGTCAGCGCGTCACCCTTTGGTTCTCTTACTCTTTCTGATGTCAGTGTCGGCGCGTTCAGACAAGGTGGTGCACCACTTAAAATCAGCAGTCTCTCTGTTAGTGGTTTGTCATCATCACTTAATGTACCCAAGTCCCTCAGTATCGAAGCTGAGGGGATTGAGTGTCCGGTTAATTCCTTGTCAGAGTATACGCTGGGTGAACTGCACGGCGGCCCATTTAAAGCTCTGGGATATTCTGCACTAAAAGGAGATATTTCTGTTTCTTACTCTCTTTCGGGTCAGAACCTGAAGGTAATCTCAAGCGCAGATTTTTCTCAGGTCGGTGGATGGAACGCCTCTTTTGCGCTGACGAATGTTCCATCTCAGGCGCTCAATAATCTGGCTCAGGGTGGGGCAGGGCAAGGCATAATGCTCATGATGCAATTGGCCGGTACAATGAGTAATATACAGCTGCAGAGTGCTGCGTTAACTCTTGATAATACAGGCCTGACAAAACGATTAAAAGCCATACCTGATACGGCTCTTCCACAAAATGTGGGTAATATTCCCGCAGATGTTCCTCCATTTGTAAAATGGGGGATTGAAGGTGGGCGTTTGCAGATTGTCACACAGCTACAGCAACCTTTGCCCGTTATGCAAAATACCTATTTTGGCGGGGTAATACTGAATCCTGCTTTTGCAAATCTGAATAATTTTATTCGGGCTACACAGGCCAGCGTTTCGGTAAATTAAAAAGACAGAGTGAGCCGTAGAAAGCTCACTCTTAATTTTTAATTTTTCTCAGTCAAGCTCAAGTGGCGCATTTGATTTACTAATTGATGCAGCGGCGGGTTTTGTATCTGCACCAGGTGTTACAGATAGCTGACTGGTTGTTTTCGTTGCAGATTTTCCTCTGTGTGGTGTCGTATGATGATATTTGTGGGTTGTAGTCCCGGCTGAAGTTAGCTGGTTATTATAACCTGGTAAAATGTTATGATATGCAACCATACACTGCGCGTAAGCATTGTTATATTGTGTCTGAATACCATTTTGCTGAGACTGTGAATAAACACCACCACCGGCACCGCCACCTGCAGCACCTGCTGCCGCTCCTATGCCTGCACCAGTGCCACCACCCGCAGCGGCACCCAGCCCCGCACCCAGAACAGTCGTTGCCAGTGCGCCATAAAGAGCTTTATGATTCTGGCTTTCAGCCTGTCCTTTTACAGCCTGTTCAGCCTGATTTTTGCAAAATTGTTGCTCTTGCAAAAAAACATTATAATCCTTACCCGGAGCAGGCATTATCTGCATCGTCGGTCCCATAGGGGTTTGAGCGCAGGCTGTTAGCGACAGTACAGCCGCCAATGGTAATAAAGCGCCTGAATTAAGTTTCATTGGTATCTCCGGGATTAATGTTATAAATTTTTTATCGTATTTTTCCTTAAAAATGAAGAGGCTGAAGACTTCTTTAACAGTGGGTCTTATGTAATTTGCATGAGTAGTCGGGCTGTTGTGTTTCACAGGCTCATCCTCCATCGGTAAGCCTGTGAAACACAATCTCTCGCTCAGTTCAATAAATTAACAGGTCCTGAGCCTAGATTGCCAACTGAAGCAACGAAAATTTTTGAAACTAAAGTGTCTCTATGATATGTTTTGGGATAGGCTGGTATAATGGGTAATTCCAGAACGAAGCAGACAGAGGGCATTCGCCCTCATGACGGACATACTGTTGTCCAGAAGGTTTTCCCATAGCGGATATGAAGATTAGATACGGACATCCAGCAATTTAAGTAGGTTTCAGGCTTACTGGACATGTTGCTCAATGGCATGTGATGGAACCACTGTGGGACTGGCGCATTTCAGGGTTCCTGTGCTCCGATTGCCTGATCTTCTTTCGATGAAGGCATTTCACCCGCATTAAGAGCGCCTTTCAAAACCTTTGTACTATGCGCCTGAATGCGGGATGAAGCTATATGGCCGCACCTCTTGTCTCCGATGAACTCTGGGCGATTATTGGATCGCTTCTTCCTGTCATTCCTCCACGCCCCAAAGGTGGGCGCCCCCGTCTTTCTGACCGGTCGGCATTGACGGGGATACTGTTCGTTCTCCTGACCGGCATTCCATGGGAGATGCTTCCGCGCGAGATGGGATGTGGCTCCGGAATGACATGCTGGCGGCGACTGCTGGAGTTTGGGACAAGCTTCATCGGGCATTACTGACTCGCCTGCATCAGGTGGATCGACTGGACTGGAGCCGGGCCTGCATGGACAGCGCGTCCATTGCAGCAAAAAGGGGGGTGAAACGACCGGCCCGAACCCCACGGATCGTGGTAGACCCGGCACGAAGCGCCACATCGTCACTGATCGACAGGGCATTCCGCTGACCGTCCTGTTGTCCGGGGCGAATGTCCATGACAGCAGGATGCTGGAGCCTCTGCTGGATGCCCTGCCTCCCATTCAGGGGAAGACCGGGAGGCCTTTGTCGGCGCCCTGAAAAGCTTCACGCCGACAAAGGCTACGACTACAGACGTTGCCGTCTCGCATGTTTCCGCCGTGGAATCAGGCACCGTATTGCGAGAAAAGGCATCGAAAGCAGTTCACATCTCGGAAAGTATCGCTGGGTCGTCGAACGCACATTCGCCTGGATCTCACGTTTCCGACGCCTCACCGTCCGCTACGAACGAAGGGCCGACATCCATCTCGCATTCACTATGATCGCATGCTCACTCATATGCTTCCGGGCACTCAAAACGTGGTTTTGAAAGGCGTTCTTAGTCTTATTTTGCTGTTACCGCAGACGGAGCACTGTACGTCTGCGTAATAAATTTCGCGACATTATCATGAAGTTGGGTCAGAGCATTCTGATTAGCATACACCATGTGCCCGGATTCATACTGCACAATCTGAATATTATTGCTCAGATCACGTGAAATGGGTAGATGCTTCATTTCATAAATTCCCTCATAATAAGGGGTACCAAGATCATAATATCCCTGATTTAGCATCACTTTCAGGCGTGGATTATGCTTCATGGCAGACGCCAGATCAGGCAGCACATTGACCGCCCCATGAAAGGGGGAGTCGGTGTTGGGCTGCTTGTGAGAAAAATCCCATTTCATAATGGCATCAGAGAAAAATTTGTATTCCTGATACCCATCACCAAAGGTCGGAGAGTTACCGTAATGTAGCGTATTCCGCGCATAATCATTAAACGCAGCGATATAAGCAGAAGACATGCCAGAGGATTGCGGGTCATAGTAAGAAAACTGGGAAAGTTTATCCATCGTCGGGCCGGAGAAGCGACTATCCAGACGACCGGTATCAAGATTTTTATCGCCCTGAAGATTTTTTTCAAACTCCCCGCCACTAATCCTCAGATCAGCTTTTTTTATGTAGTCCACTGGCAGACCGGTATAATCATGTAATTTCTGCGCAGTAGCATCACGCTGTGCATCAGAAATTGCGTTTCCTTCCTGCAAGGCCGCCGTGTAATCTGTCAGCGCAAAATGCTCCACCTGTTTTAGAAATGTCTTGAGATCAGGGTGCCTGGCAGGCAGACATTTGTGATACCACGCTGTTGCAGCATAGCTCGGCAGTGCAAGCACATATGGCTGATCAACTGAGGGGTTCATGGCAGCCCCATCAATATCGTTATTATAGTTCATGATTTGCGAAAGCAGGATCACGCCATTCAGATCAATGCCTTTATCATCCGCCAGCTTGTTGGCAACGATTGCAGAACGTGTGGTGCCATAGCTTTCACCAAAGAGATATTTGGGCGAGTTGTAACGCCCGAAACGGGAGAGAAACTGTGCGATAAAGTCTGTGAACGCACCGGCATCCGGATCAGTGCCCCAGAATGCCTTTTCCTTATCCTTACCGATCAGACGCCCGTAGCCGGTGCCTGGTGCATCGATAAATACCAGATCTGTTACGTCGAGAAGGCTGTCATTGTTATTCACTATTGTGTAGGGCGCAGCAGGGGTGTGACTGTCATCCGACGTGATAACTCTTTTAGGGCCAAACGCTCCCATATGCAGCCACACGCTGGAGGAACCAGGGCCGCCGTTATAAACAAACGTAATGGGCCGGTTTTCTGGACGCACACCCTTCTTGAAATAAGCAACATAATACATAGATGCAGTAGCCTCAGGCTGAGACTTTTCTTTGTCTGCCTCGGGGAGTTCGGAATCATCCCATCCGGCTTTATGAACAATTAAAGTGCCGGACACAGCTTCATAATCAATATGCGAGCCATGTACGGTTACAGAGCCTCTGCTGGTAACACTTTGCGGTTTACCAAGAAAATTTTCTACACTGGCCTTCTGCTTTGCGGCACCTGTCGTCTGTGAAGCTTCCTCAGCCCGGGCAACTGACTGAGCAGAAAAACCAGCACCGGCAGCAAAGACTGAGACCGAGGCAAGTAAACCAGCCAGTTTCAAGCCAGTCTGTTTTGTACGCATGAACACATTACCCTGTCAGAATATGTTATAATATAACCTAAATATCAGGAAGACTGGCATCCGGCCAGTCTGTTTACATACTGAAACAAATAACTTTTCTGATGGAACACTCAACCTGCGTCATCTGTGGTTCAGAGCCAGAAAAATTCATCATCGATCCATTTGATCCTGCGATTAAACAGTGAGCCCGTGAAGCAGAACTCGTCGATCAGTCCTGTAGTTTAACAGCTCCTGAGCCTGGTGAACTGACGACATGCCATAAAACGTGAGTTAAACAATCGAAAAACTCTCTCTGTTTTCTGAAAGAAGTGATCATCATAGAATGGATGCTATTCATGCAGAAAAGACCTGTAGCCGCCGGTTATGCGAGGCGGATACCAGAATATTGCTTGCCTCCTTAATTGTAACTGTTGGTCGATAGGAATTTCCATACTCCCGCACAGAGACCGTTCCATTTTCTTTTTCTTTTTTTCCAACCACCAGCATGACAGGTATTTTTGTAAGGCTATGCTCTCTTATTTTATAAGAAATTTTTTCATTTCTCATATCTGACAGAGCCCGAATATTATTTACCTCTAGTGTGTTGATAATCTCTCTGGCGTAATCGTTTGCTTCTTCTGTGATCGTGGCAACAACAACCTGTACAGGCGCGAGCCAGAACGGAAGATGACCTGCATGGTGTTCCAGAAGTATGCCTATAAAACGTTCAAGCGAGCCAAACAGAGCACGGTGCAGCATAACGGGTGTATGCTTTTGGCTGTCTGCACCAACATAATTCGCGCCTAATCGTCCTGGCAGGTTAAGGTCAACCTGTAAGGTACCACATTGCCAGTCTCGTCCTATCGCATCACGCAGAACAAATTCCAGCTTCGGACCATAGAAGGCTCCTTCGCCAGGGTTATGAGTGTATGTCAGTCCGGCAGCATCAACACCCTGCCGCAGCGCAGCTTCTGAGCGATCCCATATTTCATCCGATCCCACGCGCTTTTCCGGACGATCAGAAAATTTGACCAGTACGTCATTAAAACCAAAATCCTGATAAATTGAAAGAACTAAATCACAAATTCGTTGTGTCTCATCTTTCATCTGATCTGGCGTACAGAAAATATGAGCGTCATCCTGCGTAAACGCCCGTACACGCATGAGACCATGAAGTGCTCCCGAAGGTTCAAATCGATGAACCTTACCGAATTCGGCCATGCGGAGAGGCAGGTCGCGATAGCTTTTTAGCCCCTGTCGGAAAACCTGTACGCCACCAGGACAGTTCATAGGTTTAAGGGCATAAGTACGTCCCTCAGTTTCAGTGGTAAACATATTCTCTCCGAATTTATCCCAGTGACCAGACATTTTCCACAAAGATAAATCCATAATGTCAGGCGTATTGATTTCCACATAACCTTCGGTACGCTGACGCTTACGAAGATAAGAGAGAAGGGTCTGAAATAATGTCCATCCATTAGGGTGCCAGAATACGGCTCCCGGCGCTTCCTCCTGAAAATGGAAAAGATCCATCTCCCGGCCAAGACGACGATGATCACGTAGTATGGCTGAATCCCGCCATTTTTGCCACGAATCAAGTTCCTGCTTATCACGAAAGGCCGTACCGTAAATGCGCTGAAGCATCGGTCGGTTGTGGTCACCTTTCCAGTAAGCACCAGCTATTTCAAGGAGACGGAATGTATGGCCTGTCTGCGCCGTACTGGAGAGATGAGGTCCGCGACACAGATCCACGAAATCGCCCTGCCTATAAAATGTCAGAACAGCATCAGCCGGGAGTGCATTGATAATCTCGGCTTTGTAGTTTTGACCCAGTTCGTAACACCAGGAAAGTGCCGTTTTCCGGTCCCATACTTCGCGTATGATTGGTTCATTGCGATCAACGATTTCATGCATGCGGGTTTCGATCCGAGGCAGATCCTCTGCCGTGATCGGCTCTTTCGGCTCTACATCATAGTAAAAGCCATTTTCAGTAGCAGGACCGGTCGCAAACAGAGTGCCTGGAAATAACTCGCTAATTGCATGAGCCAGAATATGTGCTGCGTCATGGCGAATAAGTGCCAGTGCGTCTTGATCATGCCTGTACACAGGTTCAGATTGAGTGTTATTCTGCATGTCAGATGAACTGTCATGGAGAATACCATTTATGCGGCATGCCAGAACTTCGTCTGATTTTTTTGGGGGGTGACTAAGGAGAGAGGCAGACGATGTCATTGACGACCTTTGGTGCAAAAGAGCTGATAGATGACAGGTAATCATTTGGTAACCTGCGCAGAGAGAGTGGGTGTCACAGAATGGCCTGAGCTTACAGGACAGGGCTGACAATCAGGGCAGAGCCCTTGTAATTCGATGATCCGTCGTTTGATCTGGAATCCAAGATTGTCGGCATTTTTGTCGATCTGGCGAAAAGAAATCTCATCTTCAACCGATTGTGCGATGCCACATTGATCACAAATACAAAAAACAAGACGAGAAGGTTTATTCGTCCGGATACGAACGAAGGCATTCAGGCTTTCCAGTCGTGCGATTAGCCCCTCTTTGGTCAGTCTTGCCAGAATGCGATAGATGGTGGGGGGAGCCAGAGCGCGTCCAGAGGGCATGTCGACATGCCGTAGAATATCGTATGCTGAAAGAGGCAGTCTGGCTTTTGTAAGAATATCGAGAATACGGTCACGCAGTGGTATCACCTTCTCCTGTGATTCAGCTGAACAGGAAGGGGATAACAAACGTGGAGGGGGAGAAATCATCTCGGTTTCCTTCATCCGGTGACGGTGTCGATAACAAGATAAATACCCAGATTCACTTTGCTATGTTCAGCGCGACAGATACGATGAATGCAAGCTTTCCCCTGATCGTCAGCCCCTTTGATAAATGCCACTGCGAAAGGGTCCAGAGCATTTATAATCCCTGTTTCTGGATCGGGAGAGCTACACCACTCAGCATCGCTTGCGCCATAACAACAGACGAGCCTTAGTGTGCCGGGTGTTACTGAAAAATTAGTGTCATTACAGGCCCCTATTTCCAGTCTGATACGCTGAGGGCAGCTTTTTGTGATTGCAGAAAACAGGTCTGATAACTCAGCAACGTCGCTAAGAATTAAAGGAGGAAACTCTTTTATCATCATTCTGGAGGTCAGCGCCTCAGCAAGTTCACCTGGTGTACCGGACATGTCGAAAACGGTTTGGGAAGGAGAGCGATTTGCCAGAGTTTTGTGCCATATATCTGGAACTACACGACACCAGACGACCATATTGATGTCATTACGCTGCAATTCCAGCAGGACGGAAGCATTGGAGCAGGCAATTACATGAGGGGCTGAATAAGTCTGAGATGATATCTCAGCACTATCTGGTGCAGCAGAAGGCCAGCTTTCTACAAACAGTATAGCAGTGCGGTGCAGACCCGGATTCCGAGACATGATGGCAGAATTCTCAGGGAACATCATAAATCGCTTTTCCATAAATAATGGTGTCGGGAGAGGAAGTGTCATGAAACTGGTGCTTGACGGGATGCTGTATGTATCACTAATGTTATATTATAACATAACATAGTCAATGCCGATGTGAGGGCTTAATGGACACAACCGTCAAGACGCGCTCGTCAGCGCATGCGCCCGATCGGATTATACGGACCCGACCCACGCGGGCGCAGGCTGAAGAGGCTGTTCGAACCCTTCTTGCCTGGACGGGGGATGATCCAGACCGTGAGGGACTGATAGGCACACCCGATCGGGTGGTTCGTGCATATGAGGAATTTTTCGAAGGCTATGAGGAGGACCCCGTGGCCCTTCTCGAAAGGACATTCGAAGAGACAGAGAATTATAATGAATTAGTGGTGTTGCGAGATATTCGTCTGGAATCACACTGTGAGCATCATGTCATTCCATTGATTGGCAGAGCGCATGTTGCTTATCTTCCGGACAAACGAGTGGTCGGTATCAGCAAACTGGCACGTCTGGTCGATGTGTTTGCGCACAGGTTGCAGATTCAGGAAAAATTGACGGCGCAAATCGCCGATACGATCCACAGTGTGCTCAAACCACGTGGTGTCGCAGTGGTGATTGATGCGGCCCATCAATGCATGACCACGCGCGGCGTGCACAAACCCGGCGTTAGTATGGTGACAAGTCGCATGATTGGCGAGTTTGAATCCTCGGAGACGCTACGTCGGCAGTTCTTCGCGATGGCCGGCATGGGAGGCGCATGATGAGCACGATGCTGGCCCGCGAATCCTCAGCGTTTCGGCCGCGCTTCTCCGTCGTACAGGTGGAAGAAAGCACTGATCTGGCGCCCCGCTTCGATGCTGCGGGGCTTCTCACAGTCGTCACGACTAACGCAGAGAACGGTGATGTTGTGATGGTCGGAGCCATGAACGCAGAGGCTCTCGCCCGCACCATCGAAACCCGTGAAGCGCATTACTGGAGCCGAAGCCGTCAGTGTCTCTGGCACAAGGGTGCGACGAGCGGTCTGATTCAGCATGTTGTTGAATTACGCATCGATGATGATCAGGACGCCGTGTGGCTTCGTGTCAAAACAGCTGGTGTCGGAGCAAATTGTCATGTGGGTTATCGAAGCTGTTTTTACCGCCGTGTTGATCTCCCGGTTGATAAAGATATTTCGGCCACGGCAGCCCGGCTTGTCTTCTGTGAAACAGAGAAGACCTTTGATCCGATCGTTGTGTATGGCGATGCTCCGAACCCGACACAACTCTGAAGGAACAATGGAAATGGAAAACAGACTGCCTGTTACCGTGTTGTCCGGCTTTCTTGGTGCGGGCAAAACGACGTTACTTAATCATGCCCTGAACAACCGTCAGGGCTATAAGGTTGCGGTTATCGTCAACGACATGAGTGAGGTGAATATTGACGCAGACCTCGTGCGCGAGGGTGGCAGTAATCTCTCGCGGACCGACGAGAAACTGGTTGAGATGACCAATGGCTGCATCTGCTGCACGCTGCGTGATGATCTGCTCCAGGAGGTTCGGCGTCTCGCCGAAGAGCAGAAATTTGATTATCTTCTCATTGAATCGACCGGGATTGCGGAACCTCTGCCAGTTGCAGCCACATTCGAGTTTCGTGACGAGAATGGTATCAGCCTGAGCGATATTTCCCGGCTGGATACGATGGTGACGGTCGTGGATGCCGTAAACCTGCTTCGGGATTACTCTTCAAGTGATTTTCTAAAAGATCGTGGGGAAACGGCAGGTGAAGACGACGACCGCGCTTTAGTCGATCTTCTGGTCCAGCAGATTGAGTTCGCGGATGTCGTGGTCATTAACAAGATCTCCACCGCCACAGTCGACCAGGTAGATTCTGCCCGGAAGATCATTCGTGCCCTGAACTCAGATGCGGATATCATCGAAACTGATATGGGCCAGGTTCCTATTGAACGGATTCTGAACACAGCTCGCTTTGACTATGACAAGGCGCATCAGCATCCTTTGTGGTTCAAGGAACTGTATGGTTTCGCTAACCATGCATCTGAAGCCGACGAATATGGCATTCGCAATTTCGTCTATCGCGCGCGTCGTCCGTTTGAACCAGAAAAATTTCAGGCGTTTCTGGATCGTAACTGGCCTGGCGTTGTGCGCGCGAAAGGGCATTTCTGGCTTGCAACACGTCCCGAATGGGTCGGGGAGATGAGCCAGGCAGGCGCGCTTGTTCGCAGCGAGGCTATGGGGCTTTGGTGGGCCTCCATTCCGAAAAACCAGTGGCCCGACACCGATCAATGGCGCGACTTCGTATTGGGAAACTGGGATCCTGTTTACGGCGACCGTCGGCAGGAAATCGTCTTCATTGGCACTGTGGAGATGAACGAGGCCGTACTACGTCGTGATCTCAATGCCTGCCTTGTGTCCGAAACCAACAGTTTTGATCCATCCTACTATACTCATCTGCCAGATCCATTCCCTATCTGGCGACGTCAGTCTGAAAGTCTGGAGTCAGCCTGACAGGTGTGATTGCCAACCATTAATTTTAGCTTGAGGAGCCATCAAAAATGAAGACGCGTGCAGCTATTGCATGGGAACCTAATATGCCTCTTGAGATCGATCTGATTGATCTTGAAGGGCCAAAAGACGGTGAGGTTCTGGTCCGGATCGTAACCACGAGCCTGTGCCATACTGATATGTTTACTCTTTCAGGACATGATCCTGAAGGACGCTTTCCGTGCATTCTCGGTCACGAAGGGGTGGGTATTGTCGAGGATGTAGGCAAAGGCGTCACTTCTGTTATTCCAGGCGATCATGTCATTCCGCTTTACATTCCTGAAGATCCTAACTGTCCGATGATTCGTTCGGGTAAGACCAATCTCTGCTCGACAATCCGTGAGACACAGGCTCTCGGATTAATGCCCGATGGAACCAGTCGCTTTTCTTATAAGGGACGGCAGATTTTTCACTATATGGGCACAAGTACGTTCAGTGAATACACCGTTCTGCCTGAGATCGCAGTTGCGAAAATTACCAAGGATGCGCCTCTTGCCAAGGCAAGTGTCATGGGGTGTGCCGTGCCGACGGGTATGGGGGCCGTGCGGAATGCAGCAAAGGTCGAGCCCGGCTCGACGGTTGCGGTATTCGGCCTCGGTGCCATAGGTATGGCCATTATCCAGGGGGCAGTCATGGCTGGCGCCTTGCGGATCATTGGTGTCGATACCAACCCCGCGAAATTCCTGCTGGCGAAAAATCTGGGGGCGACAGATCTGGTCAACCCGTCGGATCACACCGATCCGATCCAGAAGGTGATCGTCGAGATGACGGGCGGCGGAGTGGATTATTCCTTCGAGGCGATCGGACGCGTCGATGTCATGCGGGCTGCGCTGGAATCTTGTCACAAGGGCTGGGGAGAATGCACCGTTATCGGTGTCGCGGGTGCCGGAGAGGAAATTTCCACTCGGCCATTCCAGTTGATTACAGGGCGTGTCTGGCGCGGAACGGCCTTTGGAGGCGTGAAAGGGCGCTCGCAGCTTCCTGGAATGGTGGATGAATGGCTGGCCGGAAAATTCAGTGTTGATCCCTACATCACGCACAACATGACGCATAACCAGATCAACAAGGCCTTCGATCTGCTGCATCGTGGTGAGGCAATCCGGTCTGTCATGCACTACCAGCCTGGGGAGACCATGTCGAACGACCTGCCCGGCGAAATTCTGATGGATGCCTGACTGTCGCTTTTTGGCGCCTTTCGCTTCTAACTTTGGAAATCGAGGACCTAACTCATGCTGAGACCAAATCCACGCGGCGACTACCCGATAGTGGCAGAGACCGCCTTCGTTGATCCGACGGCTATTTTGTGTGGTCACGTAATAGTTGAGGATGATGTGTTCATTGGACCATACGCTGTTATCCGTGCAGATGAAGCGGATGAGAATGGAACAGTCGAACCGATACGGATCGGTAAGGGCTCAAACATTCAGGATGGCGTTGTCATTCATTCCAAGGATGGCGCGGCCGTCACGATCGGGTCGAGAACCTCGATCGCGCATCGTTCGATCATTCATGGGCCGTGCACTGTAGGTGATGAGGTTTTTATCGGTTTCAACTCGGTTATCTTCAATTGCACCGTAGAGCGAGGCTGCGTAGTCCGGCATAATGCAGTCGTAGAAGATTGTGTGCTGACAGAAGGGTTTTATATCCCGTCGACAACGACGATTCATTCAAATACCGACCTGTTGACTGTCCCACAGGTCACCCAAGACGCCACGGCATTTTCCGAGAGCGTGGCTGAAATGAATGTCAGTCTCGCGCGATCCTACCGGCGCATCGCTAATCAGCTGTAACCTGATGCGGGAATGCGAGAAAGTCGGAAAAAGCGATTATTCTTCTATATGTTTCCTCTGGGTGTAACAAACTCTACACCCAGTAATGCTAAGGGCTTCGATCTTCCCGCTATGGTGCAGGACGTCATACCGGAGGGCTGCACGCATTATGCACATAATCCCTCAGGACGGCTGGCCTATCGGATGAGTAGACTCCCAGAGAACAAGGGCCGTATTTGGATCATACCCTGCACGGTCAGATTGTCAGAAACAACGCAGGTCGTGATCCGAGCTATGCCCTCTTCACCTGTAGAGCTTCTGACATTCAGGCAATGGGACCATGGGGTCTGGAAGACGTCACCCTATCTGTTCAATGTGACCTACGATGACCAGTCAGCTGTTCTGACGTCGCTTCATCGGGACGACAGTATAGGGGATTGTGGCACCTGGACTGTCTGGCCGGCCTCGGGAGCGGATTTCATAATGCAGCGACTGGACGCCAAGACAGAATGTGACGGTCGGGAAGGTCCTTATCGCACTCTATATCTCTATCTGGAAAATCGACCGTCATGATGAAAGAAACTGGAACAGATCCGGGTCGTCATGCCCTGTTTCTGACAAATACGCTTTCGGGAAGAAAGCAGAGGTTCCAGCCTCGTGATCCGAACAGGGTCACACTGTATGTTTGCGGCCCTACCGTCTATAACTACGCTCATCTGGGCAATGCCCGTTCGGCGGTTGTCTTTGATCTTCTGTATCGTGTCTTGCGTCAAAAATATTCGCGTGTGCTCTATGCACGTAATTTCACAGATGTAGATGACAAAATCAATGCTGAAGCCGCTCGGACGGGCCAGTCTATCAGGGTGCTCACGGATCGTTTTATCGATGCCTATCGTTCCGATATGAAGGCGTTGGGTCTGCTTACCCCCGATTTTGAGCCACGTGTGACTGACCACATTCCCGATATCATTTCGATCATCAGTCGTCTGATCGACAGGGGGCATGCCTACGTCGCGGAAGGGCATGTGCTTTTTCATGTGCCGTCTTTTGGGCAATATGGCGTTTTGTCGGGCAGGAAACAAGAAGACCTGATGGGTAGTGGGCGAGTGGAGATTGCGCCGTTCAAGCATAACCCCGCCGACTTTGTGTTGTGGAAGCCATCCTCTCCTGATCTTCCGGGGTGGGAGAGCCTCTGGGGCCGCGGCAGGCCCGGGTGGCATATCGAGTGCTCGGCTATGACCGAAAACCGGCTCGGTTTGCCGATTGATCTTCATGGAGGAGGGCAGGATCTTATCTTTCCCCATCATGAAAACGAAATTGCGCAAAGTGTCTCGGCCCGTGATGGCGCAGAGTATTGTAAGTTCTGGGTTCATAATGGCTTTGTCACTGTCGAGGGGCGAAAAATGTCGAAGTCCCTGGACAATGTCGTGCTTGTCCACGATTTACTGAAGGAGGCGGAAGGAGAAGCCATCAGACTCGCGCTGCTCTCGGCGCATTATAGGCAGCCCCTGGACTGGTCAACAGAGCTTCTTGAACAGTGCAGGCGGACTTTAGAGCGTCTGCATCGACTTCTTTCTGATACTGATCACCTCTCTCAGGAGAACATAACAGAAGGCTCTTCTGAACCGGGCATTGTTGCGCGTGAACTTTATGATGATCTCAACACCCCTGCGGCTCTGAAAGCTCTGTTTGGAACTGCGCGCAGTTTGCGCCATGCAGTTTCCCACTCGGAACGCGTCCAGTTACGGATAGAATTACTGGCAGGACTTCGCCTGTTAGGGTTGTTTAAGGAGAATAAGCTGACATCTTTTCAGTCTGTTCTGGGTGCTTTCATATCAGATATGCTGGAACGTCGAACCGAGGCACGTGACAAACGTGATTTCGCTGAAGCCGATCGTATTCGGGAGCTTTTGCAGACTTATGGAGTAACTCTTGAAGATACACTGCAGGGAACGCAATGGCATATAAAAGCGCATAACGTTAAATTTTAACAGGTCCTGAGCCTTCGCCCGAAGTTATAAGCCGCCATGAAGTCGTTGAGGTGTGTCCTCAAGTGCTCATGACTGTCGTAATGGAAGTGTTTGACGGTTGCTTCTTTGATTGTCCGGTTCATCCGTTCAACCTGACCATTGGTCTAGAGGGTGTTATGCACTTTGCGTGAGCAGTCTGGCTGCATTTTTCAGCATGAAATTTGCGAAGGCTATGGTGTGTATCCCGCTTTCATCCAGCGCCGGGATTGCTGGTAAACCGCAGCCTACGAAGGAAAATCGTTCAGCATCGCCCGCCACGCAATACCGTAACGGATCACATAACGAAGACCGTTGAGCAGCTCATGATGGCGTTGCTCAGCATCTCCCTTCATAAGAAGAAGATAAGGAACAATCAGAGACCACTCTTCTTCGTTGATATCAGATAGATATGATTTACGTGAATTATTCTCTCATCTGTTCTGCAATACTTACGCAAAGTGCATAACACTCTCTAGGAATGATAGGGTTTCGTTAGACGATGTTCGATCTCGTGCGCTTCGCAGATCATGTCGAAGCGCACGGGACGCGACCAGGTTGTATTGCGGTTACGGGGCTGGTCAGTAAACCGGATCCCATTGTCGGTCAGGATAGTGTGGATCCGGTAAAGGATGATGCTCAGGAGAGATGTTCGAGGAATTCCCAGGTTGGCTTCCGATCAGCTTTTTCGACCAGTTATGTGACAGCGAATTTGCTTGTCCGGTTAATGGCAACGAAGAGGTACAGCTTGCCTTCAGTGGTCTGGACTTCCGCTATGTCGAGATAAAAAAACAATTGGATAGCGTTTGAAGTGCTGGCGTTTGGGTTTATCCCCCTCTATGTCTGGCAGTCGTGGCGCTCCCATGACGTATCTGTCCTGCAATGCTTTCTTCCACTCTCGTGAAAATATCACACCATCAAACTCCGGGACCAAACAGCGCATCTGTTTGCATATTTCGGGGATCACGAAGATCCGTTCTATGCCGAGGAAACCTGGCAGGAGCTGGGAAAGCCCACGATTACGCTTGAGATGTTCGCAAACCAACTCCGGCAAAGTCGGAATTTGCAACAGGGCGTTCATGAGGCCACCATAACAGGCTTGGAACACATAAAGCCGCATGACCATATGCTCCTCAGCCCAGCACCGTCACAAATCCATAGATATTCGTCGGCGTGGGATGGTCCGCTTTCTGACAGCGCAAGGAGCGGCGCTAATGTCTGAAGAGAAGGCGTAAGTAGAAGTTCCGCTATCGCTTTGATTGTGTTGCCCCTCATCGCGGTTGTTGGTGAGCTTTGCTCAAAGACTGTAATGATTGCTTTTCGCAATGGGAGCGAGAATGTTCGCTGAATGATTTGTGCTGAGTAACATTATCGTCACGAGCACAATGCGCAAGCGTACCCAATGCGGGCTCGGCATTGGGGGCCTCTTTATTTTC
>NZ_WOSV01000013.1 GCF_011516655.1 Acetobacter thailandicus | reverse complement strand
TGCCCTGCGCTACCCGCGTGGTGGCGGGCTTGGCCTTGAACTGCCGGCAGCCGGACAGGTGCTCGAAATTGGCAAAGGCCGGATTATTCGTGAAATGGGCAGTCAGAGCGGCCCTGAGAAAGGTGGCATCGCCATCCTCTCCCTCGGCCCGCGCCTGGCTGAAGCGCTTAAAGCGGCGGATATCCTCGCAGCCCATGGTCTGGCCCCTACCGTTGCTGATGCGCGCTTTGCCAAACCGTTTGACACCGGCCTTGTTGAAAATCTGGCGCGCAACCACGCTGTGCTGATTACGCTTGAGGAAGGCTCAGAGGGTGGCTTTGGGTCTCTCGTCATGCATCACCTGGCCAGAACCGGGCTGCTGGACACTGTGCGCTTCCGCCCCATGACCTTGCCTGATATCTTTATCGACCATAATACTCAGGCAGCACAGTATGAGCAGGCTGGCCTTACCGCTCCATACATCGTAAATACTGCTCTCAGCGCACTTGGGGTTCCTGTCCCCTCTGCCTCTGAAAAGGCTCTCTGATTAATGGCACGCAAACGTGCAGATCAGTTGCTTTTTGAGCGCGGTCTGGTTGAAAGCCGAAGTAAAGCGCAAACCCTGATTATGGCAGGCCTGGTCTTTTCAGACCAGAAGCGCATTATGAAGGCCGGAGACCAGCTTGCAGAGAACGTGCCGCTCGAAGTACGCGGGCAGGTTCACCCCTGGGTGTCACGTGGGGGATGTAAGCTGGCGCATGCGCTGGAGCATTTTCAACTCTCCCCGCAGGATCAGGTATGTCTGGACATTGGTGCATCAACCGGTGGCTTTACAGATGTGCTGCTCACAAACGGTGCCCGCTCAGTCTATGCAGTTGACGTCGGCTATGGTCAGCTGGCGTGGAAACTGCGTTCGGACCCGCGCGTTACCGTTATGGAAAAATGTAACGCACGCCACCTTGATGCAGAAACAATAACCGTCTCTCCATCTGTGGTGGTATGCGATGCCAGCTTTATTGGTCTGCGCAGCGTACTGCCCGCGGCACTTAACCTTGCTGCGGAGAACGCCTGGGCTGTTGCGCTTATCAAACCGCAGTTTGAAGCCGGGCGCGAACATATCGGAGCTAAAGGTGTTGTGCGTGACCCCGCCATACATCAGGCTGTGTGCGATATGATTGAAAACTGGTGGAAAAATCTGGGCGGATGGACCGTTCTCGGCATTGAGGAAAGTCCCATTACCGGCCCGGAAGGTAATAAAGAGTTTCTGATAGCCGCACGTAAAACGGGCTGATATTTTTCAGCTCCTCCGCCTCCATCAGAGAAAAAATAGCTGGTATGCTTGTTCTCTGTGCAATTCGCAGATTTTTCTGTTAGAGAGCTTTCTCACTCCCTATTTTCTGACATGGTTCCGCTTATGTTCTCCGTCGATTCTCCTTCACCTTCTCACGATGCAGAAGCAGCAACCTTGCTCAGCACAGATGAACGTGCCCGTATTCTGGCTAAATCGGCTTTGTTCAGCCCGCCAGATGCCAGTCTGCCTGACGGACGACGTGACCTGACAGGCCTGTCACGTGAGGAACTGACTGATATCCTCGTAGAGATTGGTGAAAAACCTTTCAGAACCAAGCAGCTGTGGCACTGGATCTATCATCAGGGTGTAACTGATTTCTCAAAGATGAGCACAATTTCAAAACCGCTTCAGGAGAAACTGGGCGAGCGTTTTGTTATTGGCCGCCCTGAAGCAACCTCTGTTCAGACATCAAACGATGAAACGCGTAAGTTTCTTTTTCGTTTTCGCGACGGGCAGGAAGCTGAAACCGTTTACATCCCCGACCGCACAGAAGATCGCGGCGCTGTCTGTATTTCATCTCAGGTAGGCTGCACGCTTTCCTGCACATTTTGTCATACCGGCACACAAAAGCTTGTACGTAACCTTGGTGCTTCTGAAATAGTCGGGCAGTTTATGGCCGCCCGTGATGCTTATGGCGAATGGCCAAGCCCCAAGGGGGATACCCCTCGCCTGCTCTCAACCATTGTGCTGATGGGCATGGGTGAACCTCTCTACAACTACGAGAACATAGCCAAAGCCATGAAAATTATCATGGATGGCGAAGGCATTGGCCTGTCACGCCGGCGCATTACTCTCTCAACATCCGGTGTTGTCCCTCTTATGGACCGCTGCGGCAGTGAACTTGGCATCAACCTTGCTGTGTCACTTCATGCTGTACGCAATGACCTGCGAGATGAGATTGTGCCTCTCAACCGTAAATATCCTATTGAAGAAATTCTGGCAGCGTGTCGCCGCTATCCGGCAGCAAGCAACGCCCGCCGCATCACTTTTGAATATATTATGCTACGTGGCATTAACGACAGTGAAGCAGACGCACGTGAGCTGGTACGTCTGATTGCCGGCATTCCAGCCAAAGTAAATCTTATTCCGTTCAACCCCTGGCATGGCAGTAACTATCAGCCATCAACACGGGAGCAGCAGAATAAATTTGCCAGAATTATTATGGATGCGGGTTTTTCGGCTCCTATCCGCACACCACGCGGGCGCGACATTCTGGCGGCCTGTGGTCAGCTCAAAACTGAAAGTGAGAGGAAGCGTGCCTCCGCACGATAATTTTTCTGCCTGCTGACATATTTTTCAGGTTTTCAAAGGCCCTGCATGCCTTGCTAAACCCTGAAAAAAAGAGCTAGCTAAGTCTTATATCACATTGTTTTTTTGGAGATCATCAGAATGGGTTCGCCTGCTACCAGAAGAGACGTCAAAAAAGTTGTACTGGCATATTCCGGGGGGCTTGATACGTCTGTTATTCTGCGCTGGCTCCAGAAAACCTATAACTGTGAAGTCGTCACTTTCACCGCTGACCTCGGCCAGGGCGAAGAGCTTGAACCGGCCCGCAAAAAAGCTGAGATGTTTGGCGTTAAAGATATCTTTGTTGAAGATCTGCGCGAAACATTCGTAAAAGACTATGTGTTCCCCATGTTCCGGGCGAACACTCTTTACGAAGGCCAGTACCTGCTGGGCACCTCTATTGCCCGCCCGCTCATTGCCCAGCGTCAGATTGAAATTGCCCGCGAAGTTGGTGCCGATGCTGTTGCTCATGGCGCAACCGGCAAAGGGAATGACCAGGTTCGTTTTGAACTGGCCTATTATGCTCTGCAACCTGACATTACGGTCATTGCCCCATGGCGCGAGTGGGATCTGACCTCCCGCACCCGCCTGCTGAGCTTTGCAGAAGAGAACCAGATTCCTGTTACCAAAGACAAGCGTGGCGAAGCACCATTCTCTGTCGATGCAAACCTGCTGCACTCTTCATCTGAAGGTAAGCTTCTTGAAGACCCGGCTGTTGCCCCTGAAGAAATTGTTTTCCAGCGCACGATTGCCCCTGAAGATGCACCCGATAAAGCGACCGAAATCACCATTGACTTCGTCTCAGGTGACCCGGTTGCTATTAATGGCGTCGCAATGTCTCCGGCAACACTGCTTACCCGCCTGAATGAACTCGGCAAACAAAACGGTATCGGTCGTCTTGACCTGGTTGAAAACCGCTTTGTCGGCATGAAGTCACGCGGCATTTATGAAACACCAGGCGGCACCATTCTGCTGACCGCGCATCGCAGCATTGAATCGATTACGCTCGACCGTGAAGCAATGCACCTTAAAGACAGTCTGATGCCACGTTATGCCTCTATTCTGTATAACGGCCTGTGGTTCTCACCAGAGCGCCGTATGCTTCAGGCACTGATTGATGCCTCACAGCATTCTGTCAACGGCCGTGTTCGCCTTAAACTTTACAAAGGCAATGTCATCTGCACAGGTCGTGAAAGCCCCAACAGCCTTTACGATACACGCGTGGTAACCTTTGAAGATGATGAAGGGGCCTATAACCAGGAAGATGCTCAGGGTTTCATTAAGCTTAACGCGCTGCGTCTGCGCCTGGGGGCTCAGATTGGCCGTAACGGCGGAACGCTCTGAGAGCGTTCCCCTCTTTTCTGTTGCATGAATGAAAGGAGCGTTATGACTCGCCGCTCAAAATTTTTCTCCTCCCTGCTTGCTGCATCCCTGCTGTTTTCTGTCACAGCCTGTGCATCACATGAGGAGGTCGAACTGACTCCTGAACAGCAGATGCATAAGCTGCTGGCTGAACCTGGCGTTAAAGTTCTGCCAAGTGGCCTTGCTTATAAAGTGCTGCACTCAGGCCCTAAAGATGGTGAGCAGCCTGTACCTGGTGACATGATGATGGTCATTTATCAGGGCAAACTGCCTGATGGTTCTATCTTTGACAGCTCTGAGCAGCATGGTGATGGTGCCTATATGCAAATGCCTTTACAGGGGCTTGTCAAAGGCTGGATGGAAGCTCTGCCTATGATGCATGTGGGCGATACATGGATGCTCTATGTCCCTGCAAAACTGGGATACGGCCATAAAGCGATGGGTGTTATCCCTGAAGACAGCCCGCTTATTTTCCGCATTCAGCTTCTTGGTGTTGATCACGCACATTAGTCTGTTCTCCCTGCCTGTGCGGGGAGAGCAAACAGAGGCTCAGCCATGCCTTCATGTTTCAGATCTCTTTCATTGCGCTTTGTGGTTCTGTGCCTTGCCGCCACTTCACTCACCGGGTGCTCAAAGAAAAGTCCACAACGGCTTTATGGTATGAACTGTGGCATTTGCCATCATAGTGGTGATGGTATGCCGGGTTCTGTTCCCCCTGTCAGAGGGCGCATTGATATTATTGCCAGCACACCAGAAGGTAAACGCTACCTGGCCGATGTTCTGATAAACGGCTTAAGCGGTGCAATTGTTGTTGATGGCAAGCCTTATGACTCCTACATGCCGTCTTTTGACCGTCTGAAAGATGAGGAAATTGCGACTATCCTCAACTGGCTTTCTGCCCGTGGAGATACAAAATCTGCGCCGACACTAACGGCTGCGGATATCGCAGAAGCAAGAGCACGCCATATTTCAACACCTAAAGTCTCAGCTGAGCGCGCAGAGCTGCACAAAAAGTCTCTTATTCCCTGATTTAATTATCATTTTTTCGGTAAAATCAATGCAACGTATTTTCTCTGGTATTCAGCCTTCAGGCATCCCTCAGCTCGGCAATTATCTGGGGGCTATACGCAACTGGGTTAACCTGCAGGCAGATCATGAATGTGTTTTCTGTCTTGTTGATATGCATGCCATTACAGTCTGGCAGGACCCTCAAAAACTACACGAACAGACACTGGCACAGACGGCTATTCTGCTTGCATCAGGTATCGATGCGCAAAAACATATTTTGTTTAACCAGTCTGCTGTTTCAGCTCATGCCCGCCTGGCATGGATTTTCAACTGTGTCTCTCGCCTTGGCTGGCTGAACCGCATGACCCAGTTTAAGGATAAAGCAGGTAAAGACCGTGAAAATCATTCTTCCGGTCTTTATGTTTATCCCAACCTGATGGCAGCTGATATTATGGCCTATAAAGCCACCCGTGTACCGGTTGGCGAAGACCAGAAACAGCACCTCGAACTCGCAAACGATATTGCCCAGAAATTCAACCATGATTATGGCGTTGAGTTTTTTCCACAGGTCGAAGCCCTTATTCCTCCGGCTGCTGCACGGGTTATGAGCCTGCGTGACGGCACCAGAAAAATGTCAAAGTCTGACCCTTCTGCGCAAAGTCGCATTGAAATGACAGATGATGCCGATACGATTGCTCTGAAAATTCGTCGTGCTAAAACAGATTCAGAAGTACTGCCTGATACTTTTGATGCACTTGAAGGGCGCCCTGAAGCCAGAAACCTGGTCACAATTTATGCTGCCCTCGCTGACATAAGCGTAAATGATGTGCTGGCACGCCACCAGGGTGAAGGGTTCGGCCCTTTTAAACAGGCCCTGAGCGATGTTGTTATCAGTGCTATCGACCCGATTGCCAAAGAAACGCAACGCCTGTTGCAGGATAAAGCGCATCTGGTTTCAGTTTTGCGCTCTGGTGCAGAGCGTGCGCAGGCTATTGCGGAACCTGTAGTCACTGAGGCAGAGAAAATAGTCGGCTTTGTTAAGTAAATTTACAGGCTCTTATATTCTGCCAGCATTGTTTTAAAAGACGCATCAACCTGTTCAAGCCTGTGGCGTATTTCAGGTTGCTGCGTTCTGGCAAGCTGCCGTGCTGCACTGGCAATTATCAGCCTGTTATATTCAAGCACAACAGGCCCCTTTTTTTCCCATCGACGCAGGAATAACTGAAGCCCCCGACGGATCCGCTGAGGTAAAAACTCATCCTGCTGTGCTGTCCGCAGAGCAATAATGCTCATGCCCAGATTCATAACTTTCAGCTGATCCTGCATATAAACAAGCTTCAGCGCATCAGGTACTGTCTGCGCATTGCGTAATGTTCTTACCAGGCTTTCTGCACTGTCTGACAGCCAGTCTTCCGCATTTACATGGTTATTCATCTGCGCCAGATTTTTCAGGCACTGCGCCCGCCAGGCGCTGATACGCCGCATACGTGAATCAATCTGAAATGGCAGAATGGTGCGATACGTCCACCCGACAAATAAAATTGCCACTAAAAAAGCTAATGCCCCGTTCAGAAACGACTGTTCATCATAGCGCTCCGTATTAGAAGGGCCCATCAGCACGACAAGAAACATATTAAATGAAAAGGCATAGCCTGCTGTACTGGCATGACGAGCAGCAAGACCACCAATCGTCATAGGCAGCAAAAGCGCAAAAACCAGAAGCTCGGGCGAGGTAATGCGCGGTATAACCAGAAATACGTACAGCCAGGCTACAGCAGCACACCATACTGCCCCCCGAAAAAACGGAGCCGATGCCAGGATCGGGTTATCCCGCGTTGCTATAAGCCCGTAACATAACGCTACAAAAGAGATAAAAGCCGGACCAGCCGGCCATGCCGTGATCTCCCACACAAGCCAGGCACCAATAATACCTGCCGCGGCACGAATGCCATTTTCTATTGCTTCTTTACTATGACGTCGCGTCAGCAACCTGAAATGAAAATTATCTTTTCTGCCTGATAACAGGCTTGCCTCTATCTGAGACATCGCTTTTTTGCGGTCAGATTCAAATAAAGTGGAAAACGCGCCGGGCGCGAATGATTTATCTTTCTGCGCAAGAAAAAAAAGGCCACGAGCCCGCGCTAACATAATAAGCATCACTGAAAGTGCTGCACGTGCGTGGTCTGCCGCTCGTGTATGCGGCCCCATTTCAAGCGCATCAAACTCAACTCTGGCATTAGCATTAACAAGTGTCGTTAAAGTTTCTGCCTGTTTTTTAATCGTGGTATGGCCTGACAAAAAATCTGACACCTGCGCTGATGTTACCACCATAGCGGTATCAAGTTTTTCCTTTAAATTCTTACGGGCATTACTTCTGAGGGATGGCATAAATACAAGAGCCAGAGTGGCCTCACAAATAACACCGAGAATAATATAAGTACCACGAGCAATAGCGACATCAAACGCGTGATCAGGCTCAGAAATAGCGCCTGTCGCGACAATGGCTGATGTAAAGCCTGTCAGCACCAGGCCATAGGCACGATACCCCTGAAAAAAGGTAGCAAAGCCACAGCACAGACCGATCCATATCGCCAGAGCGGCAAAGAACAGAATAGTTTCCTGCGGGAAAAAACCTATCAGCCCTACACCAAAGCAACATCCCACCATCGTGCCAGCAATACGCCAGCGCGCTTTGGACATGCTCTCCCCCCGTGAGGATTGCGCAACAACCCACACAGACAGCGGTGCCCATTGCGGGCTGCCAAGTTCCATCCACATGGCAATCAGCAAAGCCAGAATAGCAGCCAGAGAAGATCTGAGTGCAAAAGCGAAGTCACTGGCTGAAGGTTCAAGCAGCCATTTAAGCTTTACGCGCCATTCGTGCAAAACTGTATGCACAATAGCTTTCACATCAGGGTAATGCTTTGGCGGCACTCTCTCATGTTGTTCTGCTCTGTGCATTATCTTACCTTTCATCCCTGAACGCAGACACATGCATAGCTGAACAACGAGCGTCCAATTTTTTATTATGATTTTATCATAAGCAGTATTTATCAAAAGCCGCCTGGTAAAGCCGACAGTCTTATGGTGCAAACTTAAAAGTCTGCACTCTCTCCCATAAATACTCAGAAAGAGCAGTATGCTGTCCCTGGCTCAGGCGCACAGCACCGACATCAGGGCAGGACATATCTTCTATCTGTCTGATCTGCAGGCCGCGCTCCTCTGCACGCTCAGGTAAGGCCGCAACCGGGAGAATACTGGCCAGGCGCCCCCTGAAAAGTTCTGCATGCAGCAGCTCAAGAGCGTCCGTTTCCAGGCGGACGTCAGCGACTACCCCAGCCTGTCGAAACCCCTTATCAATAAGCTGGCGGCTACGCATATTCTGACCGAGCAAACATAGTGGAACAGCCTGTATCTCCTGCCAGCTTATATTCTCTTTCTCAGGAACCCGAACAAAAGAAGAACATACAAAAACATGCTTCTCGGCAAACAGAAAATGGCTCTCATACAAACCATCCTGCGGGACCTGATCAAGATACATCAGTCCTATCTGCAACGTATGCTCACGCAGATGGTGAATAATTTCTCCGCTGGAATAGACCCTGACATCAGCATGTAAGGCCGGCACGACGGATCTGAAATGTTCTAATAATGCTGAAACCGTCAGAAGCGCCGGGGGCATTGTGCCAACAGAGACAGAGCCACCCGCAATATTTTGTGCAAATGCAGCCTCCTGACGTAAACCATCAAGTGCAGCCAGTGTCTGACGTGCCCACCCCAGCACACGCTCACCCTCAGGTGTAAGACCATAAAACCGGCGGTTACGCTGAATAATGGTAATACCGAGTTCAGCCTCAAGCTGCCGTATCCCAGCAGACAACGCTGGCTGTGACACGCCACAGCTTTCAGCCGCACGGGAAAAATGCCTGCAACGGTCAAGGGCTATTAAATATGTCAGTTGCCTGAGAAACACAGCGCCTTAACCTTAAAAAAAGAGCTGTGACTTATGATATTAAAACCACCACAAGCCACAGCCTGACAATATATTACTGTGCTGAAAGCCAGTTTAGAAATGCATGACAGGTCGATGCAACGGGCTTCCCTTCCAGAAGAGCGGAAGTAAAGACAGCTGAATCAGGTAAAGAGGCATTCACCGTCTGACCATGATTAAGCCCTTCGTAGGTATGAGCCTGTACGATTGTACCGGCAGCACAGGCTGCTTTAACCAGACCATACTGCATCAAAGGTGGTACGTCTTTATCTGCTGTACCCGTACCAACGAAAAGAGGCTGCGCAAACTTAAGAGTAGGATATGCCATAGCTTTAAATGCTGGCATCAGAACTTTTTCAAAATCTGGTTTGAGCGAGTTATTAGCATTCAGACCTTCTTTACCGGCCAGTGCCATCATCTCATTCACACAGCTATGCCCGGCGGCATGATAGGCTGACATTGCTTTTTCGGTAAAAACATCCTGCGGGTTAAAAGATGAATCATGTGCTGCAAGGCCAGCTGCAATATACAGGCTGTAGACAACCAGGGGGTCATACCCGCCATCAGGCTGGTTGCTGCGGGCTTTATGCAGTAATGTTTCCATCAGTTCTGGTGTAATATAAGGCACACCGGTTGCTACAGTACCAAGGATATTAATGTCAGGCGCATAAGTCGGTGCGAAGGATGCTGAAGCAACAGCTGCACCACCGCCCTGTGACTGACCAACAAGCATGACTTTATTTTGCAGGGGGTAAGCTGATTCAGCCGCCCGCAACCCGTCAAGAACACTATAGGCTTCAACGCGCGTATTAAGGTAGGCATGTGTCTGACCGCTGATGCCCAGTCCCTGATAATCAGGGGCAACAACAGCAAAACCACGTTTCATCCAGGCTTCGAGATACGTTCTGTTACGCTCAGTATAGGGATGGAGCGAGGGCGTACATTTTTCACTGACTCCAACAGTACCATGCTCCCATGCAACAACAGGCCAGCCACCGGCAGGAGGTTTCCCTTTAGGTAAAATTACTTCTTCAGTGGCCTGTACCAGACCTTTTTGGGTCAGCCCGTCAGTTGAAAGATAAACAATACGATAAGCCGCTCCGGCACCTGGTAAACTAAATGCTGCAGGAAGAGGAGAAGCCTTAACGACTACCCCGGCTTTTTCGGTCTCTGCATGAGCTGCTGTAGCAAGAAGTAAGCCGCACAAAACGTTGCAGGCCAGAAGTTTAGAAAGCTGCATTATAGACTTCCCCGCTTAATCAAATATTAACGAATATAACCAGTAGCACATCTGTGCCTCATTATGTGAGATCTGGCCTCTGTATTTATTATTTCATACGACCCAGTTAAGATAAAATCTATTTTTTCAGAGTCAGAGCACCTTTTTCTACTGTGTAGTCACTCTGATTATCCGGGCCGATCAGACTTTGAGAATAATCGCTAAACAAAACGGGCAAAATAGCAGGAGCCATAACCGGCTGATAGTTCTGCGCATCCTGCGGGTCACCACTCCCCGTATAGCGGGCTATATAAGGATAAGGATAAAGCGGCCGTGTCGCAGATGTTTTTGCGTCAGATAAGGCATAGGGCTGATCATCAGGATTAACCTGGTGTTTCTTATCATCTCCGCCGTCCTTTTGAGGGGCAGAAATTTTCTGCGCATCATTAGCAGCAGATGATACTGTGTTTTGTAAATACCCTGCTACGAGGGCACCCGGAGCCACCCCTGTCTCTGCCCAGGCCATAAGAGGGGTCAGAAAATCAACCTGAGAAAACCCTTCCCCCCCGCCACAATGAGCAACACCAGGGAGAAGATAAAAACGCAAAAAGTTCTCAGTTTGTTCTAACCCGGCCTGTTTCTGCACTCCCTGATAATAAGCAATTGTAGAAAGCGGAGAAATGTACTGATCCGCCAGACCATGCCAGAGCACAAGACGCCCTCCACGCTTCTGAAATGCAGACAGGTTTGTATTTGCTGCATTATATAATGCAGCAAGCTGATTCATCTGCTCAAATGAGGCTTTATCAAACTGAAATTTTGACAGGTCCATATCCTGGTCTGCGGCCTGTGCGGGTAAAAGAGCGGACATGACAGAAGCCACCCGGCCATAATCAGCTGTTTTTGCCAGAGCCGTATCAGGCAATGGCCAGTTCTGCTCTGAACCAGGCAGTAAACCACCAGGCGTAAATGCGTGACCTGCCTTATCAGCCGGACCATTATACAACCTGACAGCAGCCTGTGTTTCTTCGTCACTCAGGCATGAAGACGTATCTGCCTGCCCTGGTGCACACTGAACCCATGTGGGGTCAAAATGACACATACGCGGATCTTCAAGAATACCGTCTTTTACACCTGAAAATGTGTCACAATGACTGATAACCGCACTGTGTAATAAAGGCAGACGCCCTTTGAGCAGAATATTTGTTCCATCAGCCCGCTGGTTTGTCCGTATGACCCATGCTGAAGAAAAAGAGTTTTGCACTGTAAATAAACCGGCAGGAGCACCGGCCGAGATACCATCAAAATCATCAGGATAACGCTGCGCTTCAGCCAGAGCCTCGCGCCCTCCGTCTGAGCATCCTATAAAGTATGAGAACCGTGCCTCATGACCATAAAAAGCCTTCACCAGCGCCTTAGCTGTTAACGCGGTGACATGATTAGCTCTGTAAGCAAAATCGATACGTTTTTGCGGAACCCTGCCAAAATCGGCCTGCTGTGCGTTGAGTGTAGAACTGGCGTGACCCAGATCATTACTGGCAACAACCATCTCTCCGTTCAGAGCCGGCGCACATGTACCAGCATTCGAAATACCTATCCGGGTCATACCACACAGACCGACACACCCCCCCATAAGAAAACGCTGTGTCCAGTGCTGAACGGGCAGATCGACTTCAAAATTAATAGCAGGAGCAATCTGTCCGGTGACCTTACAAAAGGAGCCTGCCGGTGTATCAAGAAGACCGGTTTTCAGGTCATGTACCATAGCGCCGGCGACTGAACTCAGATCAACTGAGGAGAGAGAATCGCATGATACAGCAGGATCAATAACATCCAGATGAGCCGGACCAGATGGCACTTCAGAAGATGTGTCTTTCTGAGAAGCTAAAGCATAGTCAGATAAAAAGAATGACACCGCCAGCAAACTGACAGCCGGCAGAAAACCAGAGTGTCTGTTTTTCATCTAACCTATGATCCTCTTACTATATAAAACTCAGAAACATCAGAGGTGCCCCCTCCGGTATGATAGCATACCATTTCTGCACACATAACAATACCGGGGGCTTTAATATCAAAATCAACGCTACCCCTCCGGCATTCTTATTCTTCTTATAAAATATCTCTCAAAGTATTTTATTTCCTCTGTAAGTATTATCTCATTATGCATATATTACAGGTTGTAAAGCCTCTCTGTTTTTCCGAAAAAAGGATAATATTAAAGTGACTCCCCTGAAGTTAAAGGTCACCTGGTTTTTACGGATAACACTTTGTGTTTCCTCATTCTTTATAATCACTGAGAAAACCCAGGCCCATACGACCTATATCACTCAGGGGGAGTGCGATGGCTTACCGCGGGTCAATCTGCAGACGATACCAGGCACATGCGTTGGTCTGCTGACATCAGGGCTTCAGTTCCCTCGTGGTATCGCTATCAAAAACAATACAATTTATGTCGCTGAAATGGGCGGCTGGCAGAAAAATCGCGGGCGGCTTATTGCTCTTGAAAATAATGGTCACGGTGCCAGAAGAATTCTTCTGCGTGGTCTGGACCGCCCCAGCGGGCTGACCTTCTCCTCTGACGGGCAACTTTATATAGGACTGCCTGACAGGGTAATGCGCGTAAACCTGCATAGCGATAACACAGCCAGCACGCAGGATGTTCTGACTGATATTCCCTCAGAAGGGAGACACCCGCTCAAAGCACTGGCCGCTGACAGTAATGGCGGGCTTTATGTGAGTGAAGGCTCGGCCTCTAACAATTGTGAAACTGAGATGGGAGCCTTACCGGACACCTCCAGGTCCTGCCCTGAAACCCGCGGTTCGGTACCACGGGGTTCGATTCTCTGGTTCAAACCTGGAAATACACCTCAAAGTGTCAGTGCACAGCATGTTGTTGCTACAGGTATACGCAATGCAGCGGCATTAACTGTCCTGCCTGACGGGAAGCTCCTCGCCATTGGTAACGGGCGCGACAGCATTAATGTTGTTGATTTAAAACTCTCAGATAAAACCCTGCCGCATGAACCATTATATATAATTCAAAAAGGAACAGATTACGGGTGGCCTTATTGCTTTGATAATAAACGCCCCGCTCCTGAATATCCGCAACATGACTGTTCAGCCATCCCCTCGCCCGACATGCTTCTGCCAGCCCATGCTGCTCCTCTGGGCGTACTGGTGTATAACAGCCAGGCTATTCCTTCTCTCTCAGGCAACATCATCATGACCTATCATGGCTATCGTGATACAGGCCATCGTGTCATGAGCCTGAAACTCGCGGCGGATGGAAAACCTGAAGCCTCCCCCCAGCCCGTCATATGGGGCTGGCCTGACAGTGCACACTCAGGCAGGATGCCATCTGGTTCCCCCACCGGGCTGGCTACCATGCCAGATGGCACTTTACTTATCTCTGAAGACCATAACGGCACGATTTTGAGGCTGTCCCACACCACGCGCTAACTCAGGTGATGAATGACAGGGTTTGATATGACAAAGCTAAACTTAAGGCTCCCGATTATTCAGGCCCCCATGGCTGGCGTTACAACACCCGCTCTGGCTGCTGCCGTGAGCAATGCCGGCGGAATGGGCTCTCTCGGACTGGGGGCCGTAAATGCTGCAACAGCCGCAACACTCATAAAAGAAATGCAGGAAAAAACTGCTCAGCCATTTAACGTCAATTTTTTTGCCCATGATGAGCCCCGGCGCGATCCGATAAGCGAACAACGCTGGCTAACCTGCCTTGCTCCTTTATTTAAAACTTTCGGGTCATCTCCGCCTGATACGCTCACAGCCCCCTACCAAAATTTTGATAATACTCCGGACATAGTTTCAGTTCTTTTAGCTTTGAAGCCATCAGTGGTCAGTTTTCACTTTGGTCTGCCCTCACACGAAAAAATTACAGCCTTAAAACAAGCCGGTATCATTTTAATGGCAACCGTCACCTGTCTGGCAGAAGCAAAAAAAGCACAGGAAAACGGTATTGATATTCTTGTTGCTCAGGGCATTGAGGCTGGCGGGCACCGGGGAATTTTTGATACCACTTCACGTGATGATGCTTATTCAACCGCAGTGCTTACAGGCCTCCTGACAAAAAACTGTCCTTTGCCGGTTATTGCCACTGGTGGAATAATGGATGGCTCAGCTGTTATTTCAGCGTTACGCAGCGGGGCAATTGCGGCACAGCTGGGCACAGCTTTTTTAGGTTGCCCTGAAACTGGCATCAGTGCGACCTATCGTCAGGCATTAACAAGCGATGAAGCCTGGCACACACAGCTCACACACCTGGTATCAGGCCGCCCTGCCCGCATTATTCCAAATAGCTTCAGCGCTCTGGACTGTGACACATCTCCTCCGCCTTACCCGATTGCTTATGATGCCGGAAAAGCTCTGCACCATGCGGCCAGACAACAAAATAATCATAGTTTTGCGGCACACTGGGCGGGTCAGGGTGCGCCATTATGCCGCTTTTTACCGGTCCATACTTTAATGAAAACGCTTGAGGCCGAAATGAAGAGCGGCCTTTGATACATCCTGTCAGGAAAGTTAGCTCGCTTGCCTTCTGAAATATCTCCTTCGGATAAGCACACTCATCCGGTCGATCAGGTTCTTCCGTTGTGGGAACTCGTCGTCTATGGCTTTCAGCATGTTTTAACATTTTACGCAGCGGCCGTTATCGTCCCTATCCTGCTGGCCGGCGCTCTTGGGCTATCCCGTAATGAACTGGAGCACCTGATCGAGGCAGACCTGTTCACCTGTGGTATAGCCTCTCTGATGCAGGCTGTGGGCATCGGCAAAGTCGGCGTGCGTCTGCCACTGCTTCAGGGTGTGACTTTTGTCGCTGTTATGCCGATGATTGCTATCGGGGCCTCTGCCGGCGGCGGAGTAACCGGACTACGTCAGATTTTTGGAGCGGTGATAGTTGCAGGCTTATTCTCCTGTTTTATGGCCCCTTATTTTTCACGTCTTATTCGTTTTTTTCCACCTGTTGTCACAGGGTCAATTATTCTGGTTATCGGGCTGGGGCTACTGCCCGTTGCAGCGAATGATATCGTTGCCGGGCATAGCACCAGTGCGATGCAGGACCCGGTTGAGTTACGCAATGTAGCTTATGGCCTGGGCACTTTATTTTGTATTCTCGCTATTCAGAAATTTTTTCGCGGGTTTCTCGCCACAATTGCCGTTTTACTCGGCCTGATCTGTGGCACACTGGTTGCCTGGGCCCTGGGAGATGCTCATTTTAACACTGTAAGCTCTGCACCTTTACTTACGATGGTGCAGCCTTTTTATTTTGGCATGCCAGAATTTCATCTTCTTCCCATCGCGTCACTCATCGTTGTGATGATTATTTCTATGCTGGAAACAACAGGTGACGTTTTTGCAACCGGCATGATCGTCAAAAAAGACATTACACCACAGGACATTGCTCGCGCCATCCGGGCTGACGGACTGGCCACATTTATTGGCGGTGTGTTCAATTCTTTCCCTTACACCTGCTTTGCAGAAAATATTGGCCTGGTCCGCCTTACCCGGATTAAAAGCCGCTGGGTGGTCGCATCGGCCGCAGTTTTTATGATTATTATGGGGTGTATTCCCAGGCTTGCAGCCATTATGGCCTGTGTTCCCCTTCCCGTTCTGGGTGGTGCTGCACTGGCCATGTTCGCAACAGTCGCCGTAGTTGGTATTCAGACCTTAGCCCAGGTTGATTTTGATAATCAGAACAACATGATTATTGTTGGCACCAGCATTGGTCTTGGCATGCTGGCAACCGCTCAGCCGCATATCACAGATAAAATGCCTGCCTGGGCACATATTATTTTCGGGAGTGGTATCACACTAGGGGCATTATCAGCCATTATTCTGCATCTGTTCTTTAATCATATAACACTAAAGAGCGGCAGATAACTTCACGAACATAATAATCACATCATATTCGTGAAGTGTATTTACAGCTCAGTCCTTTTTCAGGGCTTCGCTTTCCTGGCGGCGTGTTGCAAACGGCACTTCACGCTTATCATCCAGTTCATTCATACTACCGCCTGGATTACCAAGGTTCTCTTCCAGCCAGGCCTCCTCAACAGGCTCTCCCTCCGGCCCGACAGGTGAAAAGGGCTTTACAGGGATCTGACCAGCATCAGGGGCACTTTCCATCCCGATAAGGTCAGCTGCCTTTTCTTTATAAGCTTCTGGTCCGCAGGCGGGCTTGCCATCCCGCTCCCACATTTCATGTGCTTTTGCGAGAATGCGGGCATTCTGCTGTGGAGACTGCTCGAGTGGGTTACTCATATGAATACGTTCCTCCGGGCTGTTATTAAGCGCTGCTCTCCGATGTACTGTCAGAGAGCAGCATTATACCTCAGTAACTGACTTCAAGAATTTTCTGGCTGATTTCCGGGGTAACATCATGCTGTTCGCCCAGTTTTACCATGCCATTTTTACGCAGCTGTTCAACGATCACAGTAATATCGCTGGCAGGCACATCATAGTCACGAAGGTGTGTCTGTATCCCCATCTCCTCAAAAAACTTACGTGTGCGTTCAATAGCCGCATCAATACGCTCATCTCCAGAACCCGAGGTGATGTGCCATACACGATTTGCATACTGGAGCAGCTTGGCCCGTTTGGACTCACGGCGCACATTCAGGCTGGCAGGCAGCACGACGGCAAGTGTTCTTGCATGGTCGATATCGTAACGCGCGGTCAGCTCATGGCCGATCATATGGGTTGACCAGTCCTGAGGTACACCGGCACCAATCAGACCATTAAGTGCAAGCGTTGCAACCCACATGAAATTTGCCCGCAGATCATAGTCGTTACCCGCAGTCTGTAATTTCGGGCCGATTTCAATAAGTGTCTGTAACAGACCTTCAGCAAAACGGTCCTGCACCATGCCATCAGCAGGATATGTCAGATACTGCTCGATAATATGAACAAAGGAATCAACAACACCGTTAGCAATCTGCCGTGCAGGTAAAGTAAATGTTTTTGTCGGATCCAGGACAGAAAACTGCGGGAAAACCAGAGGGTTCTGAAAAGCAAGCTTCGTATGTGTCTCTTTACGCGTAATAACCGAACCATCATTCATTTCTGAACCGGTAGCCGGCAGCGTCAGCACTGTACCAAAAGGCAGGGCACTGGTGATTTTTTTACCGTAAGTTTGAAGAATTTCCCACGGATCTCCCTCATAGTTTACGGCAGCGGCAACAAATTTTGTGCCGTCAATGACTGAGCCTCCCCCGACAGCAAGCAGAAAATCGATTTTCTTTTCGCGAATAAGGCCTACAGCCTTCATCAGTGTTTCATAAGTCGGGTTTGGCTCAATACCGCTAAACTCATGCACTTCACGGGCACCAAGAGCAGCGCGTACCTCAGCAAGAGTGCCGTTCTTTTTTGCACTTTCCCCACCCAGCAGAACAAGAACCCGCGCATCCTGTGCAATCAGTGTATCAAGTTTTGCCGTACTCTCACGCCCAAAAACAATGCGTGTAGGGTTATAGAGCTCAAAATTCAGCATAATATCCACTTTCCTGGTCAGAAGGATGTGCATGTTATGTGAGGTCTCCCCCTGCATGAGACAAGAGGCCCGGGATATCTATTCCCGCCGTAATCACACTGTAATATTGCTCTTAACACCCGTTATGTGCATTACTGCACCCTCTTGTCGGCAGTCCCGCGCAAGCGGGCTAACAGGGAATGCCGTAAGCCTTTACATGCAAGGTAAGTCGGCAGCTGCTCCCGCAACTGTATGTGGTATGGGTCTGATTTTCACGTCGTAAAGACGAGCCACTGGTGCACACCACCGGGAAGGCCAGATCAGAACTGATGATCCTCAAGCCAGGAGACCTGCTGCCGTCGCCTTACCGTGTCGCCGGGCGGGATGTACCGGAGGCTAAGATCGTATCATGACACCTCGTATCACACCACAATCACATACCTGTTCAGCTCAGTCAGACCTTCACCCTCTTGTTCTCACTTTAATCAGAGACTGCCCCTCCCGTGCCGAAGCTCTGAGGGCAGCACACACTGCTCAGCAACCTCCCCCCAACCAGGAGGATGTGATTTTTAAAAGTGGCTACACTATTTTTTCAGCCACTTTTGGCACCTCGCCTTCAGCTCATAATGCCAGAGGACATGCTCTGGAAGCAGCCTTTCGCCCCCTGCTCGCACAGGCACTTGATTTGCTGGAAACACTTCCTTCAGTCAGAGGATCTGATGACAGAGATGCCGCACAACATATTTTACGGACATACGTCACAATACACTGGACACTGGGTGCAAGAGCCGCCGCAATGGCACGCTATAATGCACCGTAGCAGCTTTTAAAAAACCACCTGTTGCATCAGCTGCATTTTACAAAAAAGGCCCGGAGAAATATCATCCCTCCGGGCCTTCTTCATTTTACTACAGTCACTCTTTATGACAGCTCAAGCAGCAGATCTTTAGCATCAATGGTATCACCTGAAACAACATGAACACGCGTCACTGTCGCGTCACGATCGGCAGTGATTGCTGTCTCCATTTTCATGGCTTCAACTGACACCAGCAGATCACCCTTCTTCACCTTCTGGCCCGCTTTAACCCCGACAACAGACACCATGCCGGGCATAGGAGCGGCAATTTGTGATGCATCCGCCGGGTCTGCCTTAAGCCGGGTCTGTTTTTTGGCCTGAGCACCAGCTTTGACAAACCCCATCGTTCTTGCCTGACCATTAAGCTCGAAGAACAATCTGGTCTCACCGGTATCAGGCTCATCAGTTTGACCCAGCAGACGAATAATCAGCGTTTTACCGGGCTCAATTTCAGCGGCAACTTCGTCTTTGTCATTCAGACCATAGAAAAATACAGGCGTAGAAAGCACAGAAACGTCACCATATTTACGCCTGTGCGTAATATAGTCTGTATAGACTTTAGGATACATCAGCCAGCTTGCGAGAGCTGCATCATCAATATCCTGACCAGTCGCCTCTTTTGCACTCTGACGGGCCTGCTCAAGATCGACCGGTGGAATATGTGCCGCGGCACGCCCCTCAACCGGCTTCTGCCCTTTAAGAATACGCGCCTGTAACGCTTCCGGGAAACCATCAGCCGGATAGCCAATGTCACCGCGCATCATGGAGATAACAGAGTCAGGAAAAGCAATATCCCTTTCCGGATCCATAATATCCTGCGGTGTCAGGTCATTAGCAACCATGAACAGCGCAAGGTCACCCACCACTTTAGAAGATGGTGTAACCTTAACAATATCGCCAAATAATTTATTTACATCAGCATATGCCTGCGCCACAGCATCCCACAGATGATCAAGCCCCATAGAGCGGGCCTGTTCACGCAGGTTAGTATACTGCCCTCCTGGCATTTCATGACGATACACGTCAGAGGTACCTGAGCGGATATCAGCCTCAAACGGTGCGTATGACTGACGAACCCCCTCCCAGTAACGGGAGAACGGCGCGATACGCTCTGGTGTCAGGCCAGTGTCACGCTCAGTATGCTGCAACGATGCAATAACAGCACCAAGACTTGGCTGAGATGTCAGGCCACTCATGGCATCCATCGCACCGTCGACAATGTCAACGCCGGCTTCAGCTGCGGCCAGTACACTGGCCACCGACCCTCCGCTCGTATCATGCGTATGAAAATGAATCGGCAGACCGACTTCTTCCTTTAATGCCTTTACCAGTGTTTTAATGGCCGCCGGACGGCACACACCAGCCATATCTTTAATGCCCAGAATATGGGCGCCTGCCTTTTCAATCTGCTTTGCCATATCGACATAATATTTCAGATTGTATTTTGGCCGGGCCGGATCATGCAGATCACCGGTATAACAGATCGTCCCTTCACACAGGGCATCTGTTTCGAGCACCGCATCCATCGCAACACGAATATTTTCAACCCAATTCAGTGAGTCAAAAATACGAAACACATCCACACCACGTGCAGCGGCCTGTTTAATAAAATACTGCACAACGTTATCGGCATAATTTGTATAACCAACTGCGTTAGAGCCTCGTATCAGCATTTGCAGCAGTATATTTGGCACTGCAGTGCGAAGCTTATCGAGACGATCCCAGGGGTCCTCTTTTAAAAAGCGCATGGCAACGTCAAACGTTGCTCCACCCCAGCACTCAAGAGAAAACAGATCTGGCAATAAACGTGCATAGCGCGGTGCGATACGGCTCATATCAGCTGTGCGCATACGTGTTGCGAACAGGGACTGATGTGCATCGCGCATGGTCGTATCTGTCAGCAGCAGGCGCTTTTGTTCAAGCACCCACTGCGAGAACCCTTCTGGGCCAAGGTCACGCAGCAGATCGCGCGTTCCTGGCTGAGGCGGCGCGCTCATAGCTGCGGCAGGTAACTGCGGTGCAAACAACGGAACAACAGGCTTTGAACGCCCTTTCATTTCTGTATTGCCGTTTACTGTCACGTCACCAATAAAACGCAGCAGGCGCGTGGCGCGATCTTTACGCGGCTCAAAATGAAAAAGCTCAGGCGTTGTATCAATAAACCGCGTGGTACATGCACCCGTTTTAAACGAGGGATGGTTGATAACCCTGAGCAGAAAACCAAGGTTCGTTGCCACACCACGCATACGAAATTCACGAAGGGCGCGGTCCATACGACGGATAGCTTCATCATCGTCATGGCCACGAGCGGTAACTTTTACCAGCAGCGAGTCATAATATGGTGTAATCACCGCTCCGGTATAGGCTGTGCCGGCGTCAAGGCGGATGCCCGCACCGTTCCCGCTACGATAAACTGACAGCTTACCATAATCAGGGAGGAACTCATTAGCCGGGTCTTCTGTCGTAACACGGCACTGTAAGGCATGAGCGATCAGACGAATGTCAGATTGTGCCGGCAGAAAGTCACTCTGGCCAATGCACCCGCCCTGGCTGACAACAATCTGAGCTTTAACAAGGTCAACCCCTGTGGCTTCTTCCGTCACCGTGTGTTCAACCTGAATACGCGGATTTACCTCAATAAAGTAAAAATGCCCCGTATCTGCATCAACCAGAAACTCAACCGTTCCGGCATGCGTATAATTAACGCCATCGGCTATTTTCAGGGCGTTAGCACAGAGTGCCTCACGCTGCTCCTGTGACATGTGAGGGGCCGGAGCACGCTCTACGACCTTCTGATTGCGCCGCTGAACGGAACAGTCACGCTCAAACAAATGCACACGATTACCGTGCAGATCTCCCAGAATCTGCACTTCAACATGGTGTGCCCGCACAACCATTTTTTCGAGATAAACTTCATCATTACCAAAAGCAGCCGCGGCTTCGCGCCTTGCAACAGCAATTGCAGGCAAAAGCTCACTCTCATTCTGAATGGCGCGCATACCGCGACCACCCCCGCCCCAGCTGGCTTTAAGCATAATTGGGTAGCCAACTCCGGCAGCAAGCCTGCGGCATTCGTCCGGGTCATCAGGTAAAGCTCCTGTTGCCGGCACAACAGGCACACCAACCCGCTGGGCAAGAGCGCGGGCTGCCACTTTATTACCCAGCTGCTCCATAATTTCTGGCTTGGGACCAATAAAAGCTATGCCTGCGGCTTCACAGGCTCTGGCAAAGTCAGGATTTTCTGACAAAAAGCCATAACCGGGATGGATCGCATCGACATTCGCCTGTTTTGCAATGCGAATAATATCATCAACATCAAGATAGGCAGCGATTGGCTTTTTGCCCTCGCCCACCATATAACTTTCATCGGCCTTGAAACGATGCAGTGCAAAGCGATCCTCATTTGCGTAGATCGCTACAGTACGCAAACCAAGCTCAACGGCTGCACGCATGATGCGAATTGCAATTTCACTACGATTCGCAACCAGAACACTCTTAATCCCTGGCATTATGTCTCATCCTGCTAGTCTGCTTTACGTGGCACGACTGTGCCACATTGCATTTTCTTTATGTGTTTAGTTCTTAGTTTGAGAAAACGCTGGCGGGACTTTACTGCATGACGCACATAAATAGCGCTCACAATAACGACAACTTACAATTTTCCGAACCTGTCATTATTAAATGAAGAGCCATTTTTCCTGTCGATATAAAATATTTCTTCTCAGTTTTTCAGGCAGCAGACGCTGATTATTTAACTACAGAAAAATACTCACGGATGGTAAATATAGAGCTCTGCAAAATCCTGAGGGAAAAATCAGTAATGAAGAAAGAAATTATTATTCAATATGGCAAAAATACAATATTTAAAAATAAAAAACAGCTTTAGCCATCAGAATAATTGACAAAAAATTAAATTAAAGTTTCCTTAACAAAAAAAATGCAGCGGGCTTTTCAGGGAATATCTGTCTGACACAGGACAGTCTCTCTCCGGCCAGGAGGAGTATTAACGATGAAGATCCACTATCTGGTAACCAGTCTGGAAACCGGCGGAGCTGAATTTGCCATACCAAACATTGTAAAAACTCTGCAAAGCCTTGGCCATGAGGTATCAGTTATCGCCTGCGAGCCGCGTGATATGGGGGCAGCAATACGCCTGTCAGAAGCAGGGTTATCTTATACGCTGCTTTCACGCCGTCGCAGATTGTTACCTGTTATTCTTGCCTCTTATCTCAAACAAGTCAGCAAAAACCGTCCGGATGTCATCTGGACCTCACTCAGCTGGGGTAACAAGGTTGGTCAATGGGCAGGTCGCCTGACCGGTATTCCGGTTATCAGCTTCAAACACAGCGCCAGCGTCCGCCGTTACACATACCGCATGAGAAATCTGTCAAAGCTCTGGGTTGGTGACTCTCAGACTGTCGTGCAGTTTTTACGTGAAAAAATGCATATTCCTGCTGATCAGGTTATGGCATGGCCACTTTTTCAGAGCGACCCGGCGGCCCTGCAGGCACAGAAATGGGATGGCAGGGCCGTTTTACAGCTGGGGAGCGTCGGCCGTTTGCATGAAGTTAAAAATTATGCCGGCATGCTCGATGCTGTATCCTTTTTCCTGCTGTCTCACCCTGAGATGAAGTCACGCATCCACCTGACAATCCTGGGGGATGGCCCTGAACGCGCGGCTCTGGAGAAAAAAATCAGACAGCTTAACCTTGAGAATGTGGTCACTCTTCCTGGCTTTTCAGCAAATGTCGGGCAGTTTCTCTCAGGTTTACATGCGTATATTCAGACATCCCGCTATGAGGGGATGTGCCTTGCTGTTCATGAAGCCATGAATGCCGGCCTGCCGGTCATTTCCACTCCGGTTGGAGAGATACGTGATGCCGTGCAGGAAGGCAGAACAGGTTATGTACTAGATGGCGATATGACGCAGGCGTTTAACCGCATCATGGAACATATTTTTGTGCACCCGGATGAACTCTCCCTTTATGGCCAGCAGGCCCATAGTTATGTTTTACAAAAATTCAGTCATGAGCAGTATCAGCTCGCTGCGACAAAAATTATTGGGAAATTATACTCCATGCTGAATACAGGCGCCTCTCCTCTCAGCAAATTACCTGTCTGATGAAAATGCTTGTGACAGAACTATGGCGCTTAGGCATTGTCCAGGCTCCTGTTCAGACTATAGCTGCAGCCGGAAGCTTAGCTCCTTTCTCAGTCAGGTGGATTGAAGCTGACCGCTCACTCTGTTTTCTGGCCGATCCTTTTGGAATATGGCGTGATAATAAACTTTACCTCTTTGCCGAAGCCTATGATTACCGCTCGCGCCGTGGCGCAATTGTAGCCTACGTGCTCGATGCCAGCCTGAATATCATTGAATACAGAACTGTGCTGAGCGAGCCCTGGCATTTATCTTACCCCTATGTTTTTGAAGCGGATGGTGAAATATGGATGCTGCCGGAAGGGTATAAATCCGGGACATTATCTCTCTACCGGGCCGTTAATTTCCCCTGGCAATGGGAAAAAGTACCAGAGTTCTCTTTTCCCTGCGCCGCGATTGATGCCACTCCTGTTTTCGCTCAGGGCAGCTGGTGGATGTTTTATACCCCGCCCCGTGCGCGAACCAATACTCTTATGCTGGCACAAGCTGAGCGTCTGACCGGACAGTGGAAAAATATTTCTTCTCACCCTATCAGGGAGGACATCAGTAGCGCCCGCATGGGTGGCACACCTTTCTATCAGGATGGCAAGCTGATTATTCCAGTGCAGGACTGCAGCAAGACGTACGGCGGCGCCATACGCCTGCTGTCTCTCTCTCCCGACACACTGCACCAGCCTGAATTTACTCCGGGTGCATATTTGCAGGCATCTCATAAAGATGCACCATTCAGCGATGGATTACATACTCTGTCTGCAGCAGGGGATTTCACGCTTATCGACACAAAGCGTATACTTTATGGTTCACCGCACCGTATTTGCGTGGATCTTGGTCGCGCATGGAAAAAACGACAGTCTCGGCATGCGTAAATTATATCTTCTGCCCTTGTGATATGAAACGGAATATTTCACACTTGCCGCATGAAATATCTGCCATCTCTCTTACCGGGTGCTTTTGCATTATCAGTTTTTTTTGTCGCTATGAGCGCATCTGCTCTTGCTGTTCCTGATAAAGTTTGCGGAAAGATACCATCTGTCGAGACCGGGCATGATATCACTCAAAAACTTCAGGCGTTAATAGATCACTGTGCCAGCCATGGTGGTGGCATAGTCACCCTGAATTCAGGTAATTTTCTCTCGGGTCCGCTACTTTTGCGCTCTCATATTAATCTGCACCTTGATGCTGGCAGCATATTACAGGCCATTGACAAAAACTCACTCTACCGCCCGGCTTATATTAACTGGCCCTGGTCACCGGCTGAAGCTTTCCTCTCTCTTCCTCATGTTGAGGACGTTGCCATAACAGGTGAAGGCACTATTGATGGTAATGGCGAAGGCTGGTGGAAAGCCGCACAGGAAGCGAAAAAGAACAGACACAATAACTTTGCTAACAATATCCCGTTGAGTAACGGTCTGCCACGTCCATGGCTGATTGAAAGCTATGATGCACACAATATTCTGATTTCAGATGTACATATTACCCGCTCTCCTATGTGGAACATTGTTCTGCGTTACACAGATAACACTATTATAAAACATATCGATATTAACAACCCGGCGGACTCACCCAATACGGATGGTATTGATGTTATCACCTCACAAAACGTCACTCTGAGTGATAATACTATTTCAACCGGAGATGATGATATTGCCATTAAATCAGGGTTACCGGGTACAACACTACCCAATGAAACAACAAAAAACATTTATATAACTGATACAGCTATTGGTGCCGGGCATGGCCTTTCAATCGGTAGTGAAACTATTTTTAATATTGAAAACGTTTATGTTTATAACGTTGATTTTAACGGCACAAGCAATGGTATTCGTATAAAATCAGGTCGTGATCGGGGTAGTGTGCTGCAACATTATGTCTTTGATAAAATACGCATGAACAATGTACGCACAGGACTTTCGATCAGTGCCTATTACCCTCATTTTCCCAAAAATAATGATAGTCCGGCACCAGTTACAGTAACCACGCCTCGTATTTCAGATATCAGGATTTCTCATCTGACTGAAAAAAATGTTCAGAAAGCCGGTATTTTTATTGGTTTACCTGAAATGCCCCTGCAGAATATTGACCTAAGTTACATGAACCTGGCAACAAACGCTTCTTTCAGATTACGCAATGCATTACTCCATACTGATACATCTATAAAAATAATGCAGAAAAAGTGAAATCATCCTTTCTTTGATTACGTGTATTAAGCTCTTCCAGAGAAGGACGAGCCTGGATTTTCCCTGAGAATGATGTTTTTGCCCCATCGGGCAAATAGGCTGAGGGGATTGCGCTGGACGCGTTTATTGCTCCGGAGGTTTAAAACCGGAGCATTTTTTACACTGATTTATATGATTTGGTTGCGGGGGCCCGCTTCCCCTGCTGTCATAAAACAAGTTTCCATTTGTTTTCCTCTGGGATCAGAAAAACCGAGAATACCCATCAGGTCCCCGCGTAGTGAGATATGAACCTCGCCCCTCTTCTCACCGGGGTAGAGTATAATCCGTCCGATCAACGAACGAATGGCCTGCACAGCCTCTCCGCCCTCGTCCGGGTCGTCCAGCACCTCGGTGAAACGCTCGACATTGCGCCGATAGTGCTTAACAATATTGGGATACTGGCTGGGAACGTCCACCGTGTCCTGAGCAAGCCGCTCCTCGAGTTCCGCTTTTTGGCGTTGCAGATCCTCCAGGCGGACCTTCATGGAAGACTGATACAGGCCGTCCTCAATCGCCACCATAATTCCTTTGATGGCCCGATCTACCTTCTCCAGCGCTTTACGGTCAGCACCTGATTGAGTCTGTCGCTCATGTTTGAGACGTTTCATCTCCTCCGCGAAAGCCTGCAGGGCTGCCTCCATGCTGTCTGACGATACAAGCCTATCTTTCAGCCCCGCCAACACTCGAGCTTCGATCCGCTCACGCCGGATCGTACGGTTATTACTGCACGTACCTCGCCTATGATGGTTCAGGCAGCCGAACCGACTATTAACAATCATGCTGACCCTACCCTCACAGCACCCGCAGACTAACAGTCCGGAAAAGAGAGAGACAGGCCGGTTCGCGAGATACAGTCTTTTCGCGCGCCCTTCCAGGGTATTCGCCGGACACGGTCCGACTTTCGCCGCTATGGCTTTTTGCCTCTTCCTGACTGCCTGCCACAACCCATCGTCCACAATCCGTAAATGCGGAACCTCAGTCCTGACCCAGTCTTTTTCCAGGTTAGGCCGTGAGACACGCTTACCGGTCCCAGGGACTTTCCTAAAGTTTTGCCGGTTCCAGACCATAACACCGACATACAATTCATTATGAAGAATTCCCGTTCCACGTGAGACATGCCCCCTAATACTGGTATCCCCCCACGCGCGCCCCCGAGGACCGGGGACACCTTCGCGATTTAATTCCATGGCAATCGACCTGGGACTTTGTCCTGCAGCATATTTTTTGTAGATGCGCCGAATAACATGAGCCTGCTCAGGAATTATTTCTCGATCACCCCTGATTGGCTCGCCTGCAGCATTCAACTTCTTGACTAGCCGGTAACCATAACACAGGCCACCACCAGCCTTGCCTTGCACCACACGGCCTCGCAATCCACGATGGGTCTTAGCTGCCAAATCTTTAAGATAGAGGGCATTCATCGTGCCCTTCAGACCAACATGCAGTTCGCTGATCCTCCCCTCGGCCAAAGTAACGATCTTCACACCAGCGAAATCCAGATCTCTGAAGATGCTGGCAACGTCGGCCTGATCTCGCGAGATACGATCAAGCGCCTCCGCCAATACGACATCACATTGACCGCCTCGAGCATCGGCCAACAGGTTCTGGATACCCTTGCGTAACACTGTAGAACTACCCGAAAGGGCGGCATCCTCGTAGATATTTACGACCTTCCAACCTTCACGCTGCGCATGCTCGCTACAAACACGGATCTGATCTCTGATTGAGTTCTCACTCTGATTATTTGATGAGTAACGAACATAAATGAAAACACGGGTCATCTTATATTTCATCCATTGATTAATTGCGGTCATTAATATTGTCAAAAGAGGAAGATTTATTATCATTTGCAAAGGATATTTTATCCCAATATTCTCTGGCCATCTTTCGGCCAATCAAACGAGATATCGTCATCGCAACCTCATCTATTTGATATTTATCACCGCCATCCAGATTATTATCGTTGGCGGCGGATTTATTATTTTCGTTATTTTTCACTTTACCCGCCATTAGTTAAGAAAAGTCTTTCCTATCATACTTTTTATTTCGATTTGCATATGAAAATATCAGTGATAAATGCCAAAAAATTACCGATAAATCAGCAAAAAAAACCATTTATGAAATTTTCTAACGGCATTCTAGAATTTTAAATTTCTTTTATTTTCAATTAGTTAGTAATTTTATAATTAATTATTTTATGCACTTTTTCACACCGAATCGCACGTCTTTGAAAGACTATAAGCTCCGACAATACTTAAATCACAAAAGCCAATAAATTTACTAAACCATAAAGTATAGACACCAAAAATATAACAGATGAATATTACCCCATTATATTCGCGCACAAATGAATTCACCAGGATCCTTTCTGAATTCTTCCCCAAAAAAGCGCGACAAGATCCTTAAAAAGGGAAAGCTCGCCGTAAGAGGGTGTCCAGTCACAGCTTCCCAACCTTGCGGCATATCTGAAGCAAATCCCCCATCCGTTGTTGCAACACAGCCCCGAGCACCATCAGACCTTCAAGCAGTCGTGCACCTTCTGTATCCGCCCGCAGACTTTCAAGCCGCCCTTTGAGCAGAGTATGCTCGATCTCGATCAGACGAAGGACATCGTGCAGACCAGCATGAAGCTCTTCGAGACCGTCCTGGGAGGGGGGTGGCAACAGTGAATCTTCAGGCATGACAATCCCTTCGACAAAATGTCGGTTTCATGCGAGGATCTGACCATGACCAGTCACGGGCCACGCAACATTTCGATCTTAATATGTACGACTTACCGTATTATATATCAAGCGGAATATCGTACAAATACCTCATTCTTCAATGAGGATCCTCCGCGTGCCCCGATATTCCAGGCGAAAGCATAAACTCATGGATGACCAGATCCGCCTGATGCGTGAGCGCGGCGAACGCCTCCGCGAAGCAGCGCAGAGTATTGGCATTACTCATGCCGCCAAAGCAGCAGGTGTGCCGTATACGACATTAAGAGATTACATGAATGGCGGGGAGATGAAGTTCTCTGCCCTTGCATCTCTGGCTCGGGTTTGCGGCGTGTCTCTGGACTGGATCGCCTATGGTGTAGCAAGTAGTTCACTCCCGGACGCAACAGAGGTCCAGCCTACTTCGACCCGCCAGATCATTGTGCCCTGGCATGACCATCATGAAGACGGTCTACGCATCGGTCGCGACTGGTTGCAGAGCGTTATCCATAGAGACCTAACGTCTCTCTGCCTCATCAGTAATGCGGGAGATGCGATGGAGCCGACGCTGTCATCGGGTGATCTCGTCATCGTGGACCGAAGCGTCACGACGGTGTCGGGCAGCGCGCTTTATGCCCTTGAAAGTGCGGGCGTCGTCTTAATTCGCCGCCTTGATCCACGACTGGGTGGAGGGATGCGCGTCATCGCGGACAATCATCGCTATCCACCTCAGGATGTTGCATCTGAGGATTTAAATTGCTTCCGCCTGCTCGGTGAGGTTGTCTGGGCTGGCGGCATACCTCGTATCTAAGCTGCGTAGAGCGCAGCGGAATACCGACCGCAAAAATATGCGTATTTCCGTATTGACATAAATCGAAAATCCGTAGTTTACTCATGCCAGTTACGACGAACAGGCACTGCAGAATGGTCTGCACCCTGATTTCGAGGAGCTGGCCATGATCTGTCTATCCGGTCCCCCTAATGCAAAATGGCAGGCTCCTGTCAGCGGAGCGGTTATCGCCCCAGCCCAGGCAGAGTACAGCTAAGGTGCTGCTGCTTAGCGCTCTCCTGCTCGTCGGGATCGGCCTTATCATCGTAGGTGTCAGGGGTTCTCTGCAGGCTCTGGACTGGCTTTGCGAGAGAGACGTCTTCCCACCGATGTTCATCATGAGCGCAGTATCTGTAATCACAATGATGCTGTTTGATCGTTGATCAGAGACGAAGGGGACTGGCCATGACATCATTTGATGACATCTCTGAAAATGGGAACGTCGCTGACACACAGAAGGCGGCTTCTCTGGCGAAGTATCTCGAAAAATATGGCGCAGAAGAAGCCGAGACGCTGCAAATGCTCAGATATGCGACCTGGATGGGTATTGGCATCTGCGTGGTCTGTGGCGTGCTGATTGGCCTGTTATGGCATCCCCTGATCGCGTTCGGTGTCGGAACGGTAAGCTGGGTCTGTCTTCGCGCTGAATTTTTGAAGCAACGCAAGGTCGCCCGGCTAAGGCGACAGCAATACGCTCTGGACTGAACAAACGATACCTCTCAATTGCTGATCAGTCTCAGAGACTGTCTTTCACGGAACCGTTCTCTTGCGCAGAACGGATAGGATCTCTCATGTCTAAACACCAAACTCTTGCTGCCTTATCTCTTACTGGGCTGCTCGCCCTGACAGGCTGTGCCTCGGAAGGCAATGAAGCCCTCAAGAACGAAACAGCAGCCTCCATCGACCAGAAAATTCAGGATGGCGTGACCACGAAAGAACAGATCCGCGCTCAGTTCGGGGATCCTCGCGAAAGTACCTTTACTGACAGTGGACATGAGCAGTGGCGTTATTCGTTCTCCAACGCCTCGTCTGATGCCGCCAATTTCATTCCGCTCTACGGGGACTTGCATCAAGGCACTCACGGCACGGAAAAGACCTTGACGGTGCTTTTCAATGGTAATGTCGTCTGGCACCATACCATGAACTCATCTGCCGTTAAAACGGGGAGTGGCCTTTTCTAGCACTACAGTTGCAATTCGTTTTCCGGGTCGGAAAGATGAAGAATTCAGGGGCTGTCTCGACGTAGACTGCCTGAAATTCGAGCCGTCCGGAACGCATTGGAATCATGAAC
>NZ_WOSV01000012.1 GCF_011516655.1 Acetobacter thailandicus | reverse complement strand
GCAGAAGGCTCGTAAAAGACTACGAGCGCTGTGCTTCAACCCTCGCCTTCGCAGGTCTCATGCTGAAAAACGCAGTCAACCTGCTCACGGAAAGTGCATAACACCCTCTAGAATACCGAAAAACCGGCTTTAATCATAACCATGTTGTGCATGAGACGATTATGGCTTGTGACATCATATAGACCTTTCAGTCCAAAATTAGCATGCCATTTCGGAACATCGTAATTTATTACGGGACCGATAAGAAAATCAAACAGTCTGTTCCCATTCACAAGAACAACGTGCCCATGTTTGGTATCATTGGTTGTTCCTGTGGCGACGGTTCCGCTCATTCCGAACTGAAAATGAGTCCAACGTTCTGTTAACGCAAAATCGTCTACAAAGACATTGCCGTTACGGTAACCAGTTTTTGGATTATCTGCGGCAATTTCATAATAGACGCGCGTGCTAAATTCTGTTGCGTCACCAAATGCCAGATTGGGGCCTGTCGTATATGTAAAAGACATATTAGGCACGAAAATCGCACTGTTATGTCCCTGATTGATCAGATCATTAACATTATACCGCCCTTCTGGTATAGACATCGAAAATGCTGGAGCGATGTACAGGCCATAGGGGATTTTGCTCTTAACTGGTTCTTTGGGCGGTTTTGCACCCAACATTCCGACTTTGAAGCTATAAGAGAGAAAATCGACGTATGGGTCTGTGAACCCGCTATTGCACTGCTGCCTTGAGAGTTTTCTGAAACAGGCAAAGCTGTATTGATCTTGAATTTTTGAAGAAAATTTTCCATTCATAAGCTGCCATGGCCATACATAGCTTATATTTATATTAATGCCTTGAGCCGAAAAGGCCACTGATTGCGCATTCGGATTGGGTTGCCCATGGTTTCCTGTGTATAAATTGCTCCATTGTGGCACAAATCCAGCTCCGACTTGCAGGCTGCCGGGTGATCCCACCAAAGCTGCGCGCATGTCTGACCCTCCGATTGGACCAGAGTAGAAGCCACCTTCTGCTGCGTAACTTGCGGACGAGGCCACACAAAGAGACATTAGAAAATATGTATATACACATTTGATATTTTTCATTTTTTTTTCTTTTTTATAAAAAATATTGGTTAGCCTTGCGACCACAATGCCCTTATTATCAGTCACTAGCTATTTTATGTTATTTTATTATACCAAACGTCAATTGTAAGGTTTTTAAGTCGATAAGATATTATATTAATTTTATTAATAATAACAAAGTGTTGTTTGTATTTTTTTTATTGTAAATTTTTAAGGAGGATATTTTTTATGAATGAAAAATGAAATATATCGCGTAAAAGGTTTTTTGTTTTCTGAATTATTTTATGATCAAACATAAATCAATTTAAGAGGTTTGGAGATGAGTAAAGACACTATAGCCGTTCTGTTTCAGGCGCTCCCCCCCCCCATCGTTGATGGTCAACGAAAGACACCAAAACCAGGCGGATACTCTGACAGCGGTGCCGATATAGGCTTTGCGCTCTGCAACGGTAATCTTGATGTAATTACACCTGTCTCGCAACCAGATCCAGGCAGAGCCATGGACTGGGTTTTTCCGGATACTGATGAAGGGATAGCCTCGGCTATTCAGAATGGAGCTACGGTCCTGTGGGCGAATACGGTCCTTTTTACTGGGCATCCCATTGAAAAAGTAATGAAGCAGGTTTGCATTGTCGGGCAGCTTCCATCTGCAGTCCAGAATTTTGACGACAAATTTCATACAAACCGTTTGCTTGCTGAGCGCGGCCTGCCAGCGGCGCGTTCGTTTTTGCTGGGCGATGACAACGAGGCAGAAATCACTCTCAGCAATCTCACCGAAGCATCGTTAGCCCAGCGTAATCTGATATTTCCGCTTATGCTGAAACCTATAAGAGGCCGTGGGAGTCAGGGGGTTACTCGTGTCAAATCACTCGCAGCTCTTAAATCACAAGCTACAGAGCTTCTGGAAAGCGGTGAGTTTGGCACACTCTTGATTCTGGAGGAGTATCTCGACGGTGAAGAAGTGACTGTAACAGTGATGCCTCCAAAATCTCCTCGTCCGGCAGGTATAAAGTATGCTGAGGCTAGCAATATATATTGGGGGCTACGACCGGTCTGTCGCTTCAACCATGCTGATGGTGTTGCACCCTACAATGGTGCTGTTGCCGTCACACAGAACAGTCGGGCTATTTCCGCTGAGGAGTTAGCGCAACCTGAGATGGTGGCAACAATGCGGGCCTGCACCAAGGCAGCAGAAATTGTGGAGGCACGCGCACCTATTCGTATAGATTGCCGTGCCGGGCGCGATGGTCGCTATCGTTTATTCGATCTCAATATGAAGCCGAATATGACTGGCAACGGCCGACCTGGACGTGAAAATCAAGACTCACTTTCTGCGATTGCAGCAGAAGCAGACGGCTGGACTTATCTTGACTTGCTTAAATCGATTCTGACAGCAGCATGGACTGAATAAACGACCCAGATCTTGTCGTCAGTTATCGCTGCTGAAATTGCGTCGTTTGCATGAGAAGGTTTATCCTCCACGTTCAGGGAGCATATGAAAACGTCAACTGATCTGCGCGGCGCTCCCGAGGGCGAGTAAAAAAATAGCTTCCGAGTTATGTCAGTCGAACGATTGCAGGCGCCCTTTGTTCTTGGGTGTTTAGTTCCGGGTTTTGATGGCGTGAAATTTTTACGTGAGTGGAAGTCTGGCTTTCGGACGCATGGAGGAAGAACAAGCCCAAATGCCAGAGCTTCAAATGCTATCCAACTGGGTTTTTTGCATCTTGATATAGCGGAAGTCCAGACCGCTGAAGGTAAGCGTGCCATCGACCAGACAAGAAAATTCGCTGTCACATGACTGGTTGGGAAAGCCGATTGCAATATGGCGTGATCTGCGAAGAACACCGTCTGACAAAATTCAGTCACCCATGGACCAGCGGTCAGATGGAACGGAAGAACCAGACGATCAAAGAAGCAACCGTCAAGCGCTTTCATTACGACAGTTATGAGTGTTTGAAGGCCCACCTCAATGACTGCATGGTAGCCGATAACTTTAGGAGAAGGCTCAGGACCTTCAATGGACACACGCCTTACAAATCTATCTGTAAAATATGGACTTCTGAGCCAGAAAGATTCATCATCAATCTAACCGGTTAAAGTCCGGAACTAAACATCTGGTGATTTATAGAAAGTGTTGCTTATTTAAGGGGCTTGCCAATGACTGATGAAGCAGACGAAGAGGCCGAAAAATCTTCCCAGAATGTAAAAAAGGATCAGCTTCTTTCCTTTAAGAAAACAGACCGGCGCATTGCTGGAGATAAAGAGGCCTTAGGCTCAGGACACATTCTTTGAGATAGAAGATAAAGCTTGCGGCGATGTGTATTGCAGACATGAATGTATGAGCGCAGCGGTCGTATCGTGTTGCCACCCGTCGCCAGTCTTTGAGCTTTGCGAACATGTTTTCAATCAGATGCCGCTTTTTATGCAGATGCCAGTCGTAAGGTGGCTTTGATTTCCGGTTTTTCTTCGGCGGAATACAGGCTGTGATAGTGCGTTCTGCAAGCAATAACCTGATCCTGTTGCTGTCATAGCCCCTGTCCCCGATGATTTCTTCTGTCTTGTCGGGGAGATCTGCCAGCAGCGCGTCTGCGCCTTTGAAGTCACTGACCTGTCCTGCAGTCAGATGCAGGCGGACAGGCCGTCCCTGATCATCGCACATGGCATGCAGTTTTGAGTTCAGACCGCGTTTTGTGCGTCCGGTATGGCGGGGAAAAGCCCCTTTTTGAGAAGGGACGCTGCCGTTCTGTGCGCTTTAAGGTGCGTCGCATCGATCATCAGGCGCTTCGAACGGCCAGCCTGTTCTGCCAGAGTTTTAAAGATCCTGTCAAAGACACCCAGGCGGTTCCAGCGAATGAAACGATTATATAAAGTCTTGTGCGGGCCATACGCTTTGGGAGCATCTTTCCACTGAAGCCCGTTGCGGATCACATAAACGATCCCGCTCAGAACACGCCGGTCATCCACGCGGGGCACGCCGTGTGCAAGAGGAAAAAACGGCTCAATCCGCTTCATCTGGCTCTCAGACAGTAAAAATACATCACTCACAGGCTCATCCTCCATCGGTAAGTCTGTGAATCACAACCTCTCGCTCAGTTCAATAAATTAACAGGTCCTGAGCCTAGGGTAAATCCTGATCCTGTGGGAGCATACTTATAACAGGCTGAATAAAATTTCATTTCTCACTGATGTATTTTGTGATAACATTTCGATCATGCCTTTACCTCTCTCTTCTGGTTTAGATCCTCTCAATAGTGCTGCGCATTTGATTCAAGTCGCACTAACACCTGTCTTCATGCTTTCTGGTATAGGAACTCTTATAAACGTGTTCAATACTCGTCTCTCACGAGTAACAGATCATCTTGAAGAGGTTCGTAATAAAATTAACGCACCAAAGACAGATGATACACCGGTAAACGTTTTCGACACACCTGAACAGCTCAATCACCAGCAGGTTCGCTTGCATCGTCGCATTTTTGTATTGGACCTTGCCATTATCCTGAATGGAATTGGAGGGGCTTCAACTTGCGGTGCAGCAATGGTGCTGTTTGTAGGTTCAATACGAGATGCATCAACATCAGGGTGGTTGCTCGTATTTTTTGGAATAGCACTTACCTGCACAGTTGCTGCGCTTATGTTTTTTTTAGCGGATACCTTACTGAGCTGGCATGGTTTACGTCATGACAGAGACTTAAGCCTTAATATTTAAAATTTTCATCTGAAGAGCCTGAGGTTATTCGTTAGTGTGTCAGAGCGCTGGTGGGGCGAAGAGAACAGGTTTATCGATAATTTTCAGGCTATAGAAGAAACTTCGAAAATCGTCTGTCCTGATCAGTTATCCTTACAGGGAGCCGGCAGTGCTCAGTGGCTACCCACTGAGTATCTGGCAAGGGGGAATTCTTCCTCCGTTGACCCCCTTAAAGGAGAAAACCTTATGGCCTTACACCGAACATCCCGCCTCTCTGTGAGAGCCAGCCCTGCTGAACTGGAGCGCTGGAATTATATCGCCCATCAGCATGGTCATGCCACAACTGCCCACTGGACCTGAGCAGTGCAGAACTGGCCGGACATGGACGGTGTCATCCTGTATTCCGTCAGTTTTTTCTGAAAATCATGGGGGCAATATTGGCTGCAGCGATCAGAATGGAAAATACAGCCAGATGGTGGGTTGCGTAGACGCATCGCCTATCGGGTGCCCTGATAGCGATATCCTTTTTCATCCGGTCACTGGCGGCCCAACCGATAACGCGGCGGCTAAACAAGTCAATGACGACGGCAAGGCAGAGCCAGCCTTCACTGGTCCAGATATAACTGATGTCGCCCGCCCATTTGCGATTGGGGGCATCGGCCATGAAGTCGCGGGCCAGAATATTGTCAGCAAAGCCAGGGGAATGCCGACTACCGGTCGTGACTTTGTGCCGACGCGTCCGTACGGGACGAATACCGTTGGCTTTCATCAGTCGCCCCACGCGTCGAGACCTGCAGAACCAGCGGTCGCGATGATCCCTGATAAACGCAAACCTCACGTCTTTTGGCTCGCGAAGAACTGCGTGGCTTTTTTTAATATTTCCCTCTTCTCCCGCAGGACACGGTTTTCCAGGCGAAGACGCTCATTTTCCCGGACGAGGTCCCTCGACGCTTCAGGTACTGTCAGATCAGTTGACCGATACTGCGAAATCCAGTGGCTCAGCGTTGATTTGCCAATCCCCGGATCCGCCGCAACCCGTGTCCTGGACAAACCGCTGCTCAGCGCGATCCTGACCGCCTCGCGGCGAAACTCTTCTGTCTGCTTCAATGCCATGGTCTCATGCCTTTCCTGTTGAAAGCTTTAAACGCTCAGTCAACCGGCACAAAACCGTTACAAGTCCATATGACTGCTGTGCTCATACATTCATGTCCGTAATCCACATCGCAGCAAGCTTCGTCTTCTATCTTAAAGAATGAGTCCTGAGCCTGGTTGGATCTGGATAGGGCTGTTCCAGATCACTCTCTATATTTCCAGACTTACCCTGCAAATTTCAGATTAACTGGCTGCTCTTTATGCTGCCTGTAAGGTCCTGCTGCTATGACTTCGACAGAGAGCACTCTCATTTCACTGCTCAGCCCCAGAGGGAGAACAGCATTTCCTTTAGTCCAGCGCATCGTCCTGCTGCTTTCCGTACTGTGCCAGCCTGCCAGCTCATTCTGTGTCAGATGTGTGTCTACGACCATAGACGCAGCCCCTTCAAGAAGCGTCACCATGCCCACAAGAATACCAAGAACACGCCTGTCATCAATAAATGGTCCTACTACATCATACGGACGACTGGTACGGGACATCAGAGTTACTGATGCTGTACCTGCCGGTATCATGAACAGAGCCCGCCCGTTCTGGCGGCGTATCTGCCGGATAACATCACCCGTTTGCGTCAGAAGATGCAGGTCAGGATCATATGTTAGTTCTGCTGTTTTGTTCTGGTGTGGCAGGTCCATCTGTTCCGCACGTTCCTCTATGTGACGGAAGATATTTTCAGCAAACTGTTGTGAAACATCGAGAGGAGCTGCTGCATCATCCCATGTCAGGTTACGGGATGGTGTAAAAGCCACAAGCTTACCATGCTGATAAAAGGCCTGACGATTGCCAGTATCAAGGTAGCTTTCTGTCAGCATTCCATCTGCCATAATGACAGCGTGATCACCTGTTTCAATATGATAATAATCGTAGGATGTTATCGACTTATCATAAAATACTGAGCGGCCGTTCACCAGCATACGCACGGGAATAAACCGGCCATCAAAAAACAGACAATGCTCTGAGGTAATCAGCATATCTTTAAATGGCACACCTTCAGCCACGGCATTTTTCAGAATACGCACAGGGTAGCCTGCTTCATCATCTGGTAAATGAGGGCGCACAGTACAATGTGATCGGCCAACCCACGTGATACACTCAGCACGGATAACACTGTGGGCGTAAGTCAGGACTTCATCTCCTATATTCAGCGTTTCTACAGCAACTTCGCCACCTGGCGTACGGATAAGCGTGTCAGAAAGAAAGCAAACCTCTACAAGCTGATTTCCAATCACCACATAATTAGCAGGATCACTGCCATTTTCAGTGGTCAGTGAGTAAGTTTTTTCAGTGCCATCTGCGTCCTGTCCATTAACTGTCAGACTTTCATCCGTTCCACTGACACTGGTAATCGTGTGCAGGTCAGTAAAATCAATAATACCACCTGATGTGACAAAATGAATGGTATTAGATGGCATTGTACTGCCGGAAATAACCAGAACCCCACCGGAATAAAGATCGATACTGCCGCCACCGCTAACAGTGCCGTTAATCTCTGTTGTGCCACCACTTATGACTGAAGTTACACCAGAAATCGTGGCGCCCGAGGTGAGATAAAGTGTACCGCCGCTGCTCACAACTGTGTCAGAGGCGAGACCACCTGAAAGCACGTTAATAATGCCGTCAGTTTCAGCAATATCACCTGATATCACCGCACCTGATGAGACATTGAGAACACCGTGATCTGCAATAGTCAGCGGGTCAATACCACCAGAGTAAAGATTAACTGTGCCACCGCCAGAGAAGGTAATATCAGAAACTGATCCACCTGAGCTGACATTAATGACACCTCCATTATACAGCGTATCGTTTTGCGTCATACCGCCACCGGAGACAATGATCTGCGCACCGCTGCTTACTACAATCTGTGTTAGAGTGCCTCCCGAAACAGTAAGCAACCCACCACCAGAAGTAACTGTTGCCTGCGTTATAAGGCTATCCTCAGAGACGAAAGCCGATCCACTCTCTCCTACTGTGACATCAGTAGCCGTAGAGCCTGAGAAAACAGCAAATTTTGCATTGCTGCCGACAAAAACCCCCGATGCAACAGAATCAACATAAATAAGCAGTGCCCCGCCATTTAGAGTGGCTCCTGAAATCTGCCCTGTTTGAAATTCTCCTCCATCATTACCTTTTGCATTAATGGTCAGACCAGATACAATGCCTGAAAGGCTTTCAATATCACCATTATTAAGGGTCGTACTAATGAACGTGTCACCAGCAGAACTGATGATGCCGGCACCGCTTTGAATAATGGCACTGACGAAGGTGCTGCCAGACGTCTGATCAATTTGTGCACCGCTTTCGAGTGTCAGGCCAGACACAACCGCATTAGATGAGACACTGAGTGAGCCTCCGCTATACAGCGTCATACCTGATGCTATGACATCACTCTGCAACTGGGCAGAGGCCCCGCTCATTATAGAAACGCCCGAAACAGTTGTGCCGGAAGTCGCTATAAGCTCAGCACCGCTGTCAAGTATAATATCTGAGCCAATACTACCTGTATTGAGAGTTAAAATACCATTATGAACTGTGGCTCCTGAAACAGAGGTGTCATAAAAAATATTGTTATTATCCTGATTAATACCTGAAGAAACTGATGATCCATCAATAGTGAGGCCGGAAACAATGCTCGAACTAAAAAATATTGGACTATTATTTAAAGAAAGATCAATATACGTATTGTGACTTCCATAATAATTCTGCAAAGAAGCATTTGATGAAAGAGTGACGTCAACCAACGTATCATCAGAATCATAATTCATGAAGGAGCCTGACTCTAATGTCAGCCCTGATATAACCAATCCATTACCAAGTCCTAAAGTTGCACCATTACTTATAGTAAAGTTTTTATATATTGCCACTGAAGAGAGGTTTAAATAAACACCATTATCAATCTGAGCTGAAACAACCGTCCCTCCGGAGGCTACATTCAAAGAGCCACCACTCTCCAGCTCCACACCGGAAACAGTCCCGCCAGAAGAAATATTAAGTATACCACCAGAGTCAATCGTTCCATTAAAAACCGTACCGCCAGAGCTAACATTGACTGTTCCACCACTTACAACTGTAGCGCCTGATACGGACGAACCGTCACTATATGTTTGTGTAGCAGATATAACTTCAGACATTAAATTTTTACCTGACTTTAATTATGGAGTTTTATGGTTGGTATTCTTGTCAAAAAATAGATTAGATAATCATTTTTATTTTTTCCTAAAGTCACAACTGTTGCAGAGAAAATGATTATAAATCAGCACGTTAATTATCCATTAAAAACGTGCTATTACAAGAGGTCGCGTCAGATGCCACCAAAAATTCAACAAAAAATTTCTATTTATTAATTATTACGATAGTATTATGTAAGTGCAGACGTGCTGCTGGCAGATCTTCCCGACAAGACAGAAGAAATCATCGGGGACAGGGGCTATGACAGCAACAGGATCAGGTTATTGCTTGCAGAACGCACTATCACAGCCTGTATTCCGCCGAAAAAGAACCGGAAATCAAAGCCACCTTACGACTGGCATCTGTATAAAAAGCGTCACCTGATCGAAAACATGTTCGCAAAGCTCAAAGACTGGCGACGTGTGGCAACACGATACGACCGCTGCGCTCATACCTTCATGTCCGCAATCCACATCGCAGCAAGCTTCATCTTCTATCTTAAAGAATGAGTCCTGAGCCTAATGATGAATGGTTCCGTCTCAGAATGGAAGATCGTCATCGAGGTCAGAAGCTGCCTTCGGTAGCGCGTCCGCCGGCAGAGGCACATTCCTCACTACATACAGGTTGAGGATGTCCTCTCGGTCCATAAAAATTATTTGGCTCCTTTTGCTCGCATCGAGCTTACCGGCGAGCCACTGCTGCGCCGCCTTGGTAATCTCCCCTCCGGCTACGATGAAGGCATGGTCTACTAACACTTTCCGGTTTGTCTCAGGATCGAAAATCTCGTGGCCTAACATCATCAATGCTTGGTTGTGGATCTCGGCCATATTGGCATTACTGCCCCTGGTAACACCCGAAGCATCCAGCTTCCCCTTCTTCGCTTGGATACCAAAGTAGATGTAATGCTGAGTAGGTAGCTGGTACCGCATCCAGATGTCCTTGCCGAACTCATTGGACTTGTCCTTGTGACCGGCAACGGTGATGCGGTGGAAGCCTGCGTGCTTGAAAAGCGGCATCAGCACCTCGCCTATTAAGTCATCTTCCGAGCACTTGTCGAGATAGGCTGCGAGCTGCAAGCGCCTAACTGCCTCTAGGGTTGAGAGCGGGCGATGCGGGTTGGTGGATATGCCAGCAATTCTCTGGGTACCGACATGGCGGATATAGCACTGTTTGTCTTCGGCATAGAACGCTTCGAAACCCTCGCGTCCAAGCGCCAGGTTGAGTGCCTTGAGAGCAGCCGGTCGCTCCTCTGGCTCGTCTTGTGCCTCGGCCTGATCCATGAGGCGAGCAATAACGCGGCAGAATGCATCCGGCGGCGTCAGATCATCGGTGTGAGGCTCCTCAAGGATTTTGCGGAGTGTATCGGCTGTCCAGTCGCCACGGGTGGTACCGTCATGGACGTGGTCGGTACCCGCTTCTTCGAAGAAGCGGGTAAGGCGCGAGCTGCTGCGATAGACAAAGTGTGGAGCGGGGTGATTGGGGTGAACTGCGATCATCTCGGCTATGGCTTTGATCGTCCTGTCCTTCCAAATCATACATCGCTCTCCAAACCTAACTTACAGTGTAGTAACCCTATCGTACTCAATATATTCTGTCGCCAAGATGGAATGCTTGGTTGCCTTCAGTCTCGAAAGCAATGCGAGGACCTTTCATGGCTCTGCGCGCCGTTGCCTAACAGTCTGGTCAAGCAATTCTGGTTGTACCTGTTCACATTCTCATAAGCGGCAGGTGCCGCTTCGCGTGAGTTATGAGGCGTATCCCACCTATTGCTTCATATTACTCGAAGCCGGCAGGTGCTACTAGGGGGGGAAGCAGTAAGTCCGCTTCGGAGCGCGCGAGCGACGTTTCCTGCCGTCTGTTCAACTACGTGTGACGGCCGCTGCGTAACTCTTTCCACTCATTCCTGCCATCCAACCAACTTTTTTTGGCAGCAGCCGTTAAACTAATTCAGGTCGTCTCTGCCAATTTGGTAGCCTCTCGCATCGTCTAACGGCCTACATAGTGACAGACGTCAACCTCTTGGTTTAATCACATAGTATGAGCTACACTTCTCGAAGCGAGCTTCCGGCCGGAACAAGCCTTAAGCGCGTGCTACAAATCGTGGATCTGCTTGACTATCGCAGCCTTCGCAACGAACTGCGTATTCCCAATATGCGAAGCTTTTTCTGGTATGACGAGCAGGATTATCGTTCTTGGTCTGGCGTAGAGCTTCAAGTTTATAATGAGAATGGGCAGATTGCCATCGACACCAGAACAACCGTTTCCCGGAGTTATTGGGATCTCGTTCACCAGAATAAAACAATCAAATTAATCAGGGATTTATTTGGCGGTCATTTCGAGACCGACGGAGGCCGTAATCGCTACTGGCAACCTGATGAGTCACCACCATCACCTCTCGTTTCAGGGTGCTACTTAGCCCGCTGGCGATTCAAAAATGCACTTATAAAATCGCAAATATATCTGCAGGCTAGAAAATTTGAGGGGGATATTGCTCGCGAAAAGCCTTCTGGATTCTTTTTTATGGATGAAATTAACCCTAGAATAACGTCAAATAACCTATTAGTCCCTTTTATCATTGCCGTATGGGAAGAGTATTACCGATCAACATTTGTCGCTATATTTAAATGCACAGATCGGAGAGAGCAGGTTCTAAAAAAAGCTCGACTTAGTCACCATCAACTTGAGCAGATCGCATCTAATAAAAAAACCATGGAGCAGGCTTTATCCGAATGCTTCTCCTTCCAGAGGCCAAGCGTGATTGGTGAAAATTTTCGTCTACTGGATAGCAAACTCGATCTTGCAGCCGCAATGCGTAAACCATTCAAACGTCGTAGGTTGACGTTGTTCGATCAGATTGAAGCTTTAGTTGACGGTCGTAATGCTTTTGTTCACGCGGGCGAGATGGACCTTTCCCTGTACGACCGAGAGATAGAAAAAGTGTTGACCGACATCGTTGAGGCCGTCGATCGTTGCTATAAAGCAATAGGATCACATTTCAAATTTACCCCACTTACAGAATATTGATTCCCTCTTACCAATTCCCCGTACAATTGTTGCGGATGTCTTCTTCGCAGCTTTTCGTAAACCAGCGCAGACTGGTAGCTCACGGCTCCAGTTCGGCCAAGAGACCCCGTGCTGCGTATGTCCGCTACGCGGAAAGCTGCTCAGGAGCCCCCATGTCTGAAATGAGGGCGACAGTTACCTGGAAGATTCTCAAAACCCTGTCTTTCAGACTTATTTAAAATTATCACTCGTTAGATATCGTTTAAGTCGAAACCCCCATAATGGAAATTTTGTGCCCGTCACATCGTCTCAGCCACCCAGTCTCTGCTAGAATGTTATTTTAGGATTGTAATTAATGCCGTTCGAACTTTTCCCTATATGGCGTGACCTTTGGTGCTTAGAGCCTGGCTTGGGAGAGTTGGTAAAGCAGGCGGAGATGAAGGTTGCGGCGCGCTTCGGGCCGCGATTGCCCCCCGTTTCCGAACCGGTCCCATCGCCCCCTCTATCCGTCGAACGGGCAATCAGAGCGGCGGTGTGCTGGAGCGCGAATAAGCCTCCGTCTAACGACCCTGCTGGCATGGCTCGGCTTGTCCATGCTGCACTAGTGCCTGAACTCCAGCGCGGAAAATGGGCTCGTTGGATCGAGTTGGAGCGGTGCCTTCTCGACGCCTCGGAAACCGGCGACGTCCTTTTTGCCGCGTCGGTCCTGCGAACCATGACTGAAGAGATCGGACGGCTCTCGCTAATCGATCTTGATGCCCCTACGTTGGCGAATCTGGCGGTAGGCAATGAGCAACAGCGAGCTAGGCTCCGTCGATACATGGGGGCGGCTTTCGTGTCGTTATCCAATGTCACTGACGAAACCTGGATGAGCCATCCTGCGGTGAAGAAGGCTGAGAAGCGGATCGAATTGACTGCTTCCTGTAAAGCAGCGGTGAGGGAACTCAACGGCTTCGTCCATCCCAACTACGGCAGCCACATCGCCGTGCTCTATCCCGAAGGCCGGGAGGCGGCTAGCGTGCTGACAAAGGCGATCATTGCCGTCTACGATCAGTTTTACGCTCTTCCCGATGCACCGACAGCGCCGGCTCCTTTTCCTGCCTCCAGTGCTCTGGCTGGAAGCAGAGAAACTCTCGTTGAAGCGTTTATCGACGAACGGCTGATGCCGGTCGTCGCTTCGATCCCGAAACTAGGAATCGACACGGGAGCCGTAAAAGCAGACCTTCTGTACGTGCCATCGTTCACCTATGTTGATCTCGGTTTAGCCGCTAGAATCTTGGACGACATGCCCAAGACGATCGGTGGTAGCGCGGACGACTTTCGCTGCTGGCTCGGAGCAAATCTTAATAATGTAGTCGAAATTGCGCGGGCCCGTCAGGCCGAAGTGTCGGCGTCGAACACATTCATAGACGAGGGGAGTGATCTAGACCGCAACCTTCAGCGGGGTATAGTCGCGCTGGAAATGGCAGCATGGGCAACGCAGGCAAAACTATCATCTCTCAAAATGCAGTTGGTCCGCCAGATCGTTGCAGACCAGCCACTTGGCGTGTGGCTGGTCTCACGCGCACTGATTGAACAGTGGGCCTTCATTCTCTGGCTTCCTAGAACCATCGCGGCTGCCCTCAGCGAGGCTGGAGCGAGCGACACCAGGCAGGGTGTAGCTGAGGCTGTTGCGAAGATTATTGAAGCTCTTTCCCAGTATCTGTCTACTCAGGCTGGTTCTGTTAGGCTGGAGCAGCGACCTTGGGCAGTCAATTCTGAAGGGAACGCGCTCGGCACGGCCCGTCTTCCCGACATTACGGAAGACTCGTTCCGGGAAGATGAATTCTGGAACATGAGTTACAGCAATGGATCGAATGTGATGCATGGGTGCTCTGCACAAGCTCGCGCTCTATCAGTCGATCGTCAGGGTCATATTGACATGGCATGTAAGGAAGGCGTGCTCATTCTCGCTAGACTCTCGGGGGAAGCGGGAGAAATTCTGCATTTCACCCAGCAGTTAAGGCGTTTGCAGCACGCCGCCTCGCCGCTGGAATGCTTTGCGGATGACAACGCTGCCCGCTGGAATTACGGTATCGGTCATTCCATTCTGCGTCGTGGCATCGACCTCACGGGTAAAGGGACGCGCGCCGATCCATATGAGCTAGCCGCGCATGTGGATTTCTATCAAGCTGCACATATTCTGGCTAAGGAGCTCTTTGAAACATCTAGGTATTCTCTGGAGGACGGTGCATTAATGCGGACTCTGGACGTTCTGGAGAATGGCACATGGACCGAACATTGGGTTTTCAAGGAGCAAGAATTCTGGGTCAAGATGCCACCTTTTGATTGATACCCTAGGTGCGGATTGGCGATCCGTTCCATGATTCCGAGAACCATCGCGTCCTACGGAAAACCATATCTCTCGCAGTTCGCCAGACAATGTCGGCTTTCGAGCAATTGTCGCAACCACTTGAATGTCTGGAAAGAGGCGATTGCCGCCTGACCGCTTCACTTTTCTTGAGCGGACAGGCAGTTCAGGAGGAAGATGATATCAAACCGTTATTATACTTCCTTCTTCATGCACTCATACGAGATAGATACTTCCTGGAAAGCAGCAGGACCTGCCACAAAACACGGCGCCCCCAGAGAGAAAAGCGGTTTGATGGGACGAACAACTGGGAGCGCAGAACGATGAATCTCTGATGCTTGCGGACAAATGGACGCATCCGGGCCTCGAACATTTGTAGCGCACCATCAACATCGTGCGGGCAGGCCGCAAGAGCTTCACCAAGAACCTGTCCACCAAGCATCCCAGCCGAAGCACCCATGCCTGAATACAGTGTCAGACACCAGGCTGAATCTCCAAGAAGCAGGACACGACCTTTCGACCAGCGCGGCATTTTGACCATCTGAACGGAGTCAAAAAGGAAATCGTCCGTCATTGTAAGATCCTCAAGGGCTTTGGAAATAATCCCGTCTACATCCAGATCAGAAAATATCTGAAGCAGCGTGGAAAGTGGATCTTTTCTCGAGGCTCTCTTCGGATTTCTGATGCGGTAGGAGAAAAGTGCGGTCGACGGACGTCCTGCCAGAGGAAACACGGTCAAAGTACGTTTTACATCTGCTATCATAAGACCATCGCCTGCTTTGAATCCTTCAGCGGATCGTGCCAGAGGAAAGGCACATAGCATCGTGCCAATTGAATGGAAGAATGCCTCATCCGGGCCGAAGACCAGTTTGCGAACGGTCGAGCGTACCCCGTCAGCGCCAATCACAAGATCATAGGTTTCTGTCGTTTCCTCATCGTCTTCTGTTCGGAGTGTGACCTGTGCTTGTGTATCGCCGTTCACAATCGCCGAAGGTACGGTACTGAACCGAACTTCGACCTGTCCTTCAATTCCGTGCCAGAGAGCTTCTTCGATATCTCCTCGTAGTAAGGCAATCGGAGCATTCGTCTCTTGTGTCAGATCAGCAATGCGTCTGCGAGTACCATCCTTGCGTACATCCCAGAACTGAATATGTTCCGGAGTTCTTTTTTCCATGACATCCAACACACCCAGAGCTGCGGCGGCATTTTTGCCTTCATCACGCAGACCGATGAAATAACCGCCCTTCCGGCGCTCGGGTGCGCGTTCAATAATCACCGGCATCCAGCCCTGACGCTTCAAAGCGATAGCGGCAGACATACCGCCAATACCAAGACCTACGATTAGTGCGCGTTGTGTCATATAATGCCCTTCCAAAGACGGTGACGCTGCCAATCTGAACGTTGCATAGATTGAGGACGGTATCAATCTGAACGATGTTTATATAAGTGATGAGGAAACGGTATGAGCAGAACAACACGAGACAATTATCATCATGGCGATCTAAAAATGGCGCTCATTGAGGCAGCGGAGGCGATCATTCAGGCGGAAGGTGTCGACGGATTTACATTAAGAAAAGCTGCCAGATCTGCTGGTGTCTCTCCTGGTGCTCCTTCACATCATTTCAGTGGTACGAAAGGGCTTTTGACAGCTGTCGCCATCCGGACTTTCGAAAAGCTCGGAGGCGAACTAAATGCTCTCCCGTCATCTGGTATACCGGCTCAGGATCTTCGAACGCAGGCGTTGGGCTACGTGAAATTTGCTGCGTTTAATCCTGGGTTGTTCCGCCTGATCTGTCGTGTTGACCTCATCGATTTCAAAGATCCTGCCTTCATGCAGGCCTCATTTGCAGCGCTAACCCAATATGGACATGCAGCAGCAGCGTATTTTGGACAGGAACCACCTGATGTGAACAAACGTGTTTTTCGTCCATACATGGCCAGCGCAATGGCAATCGCTCATGGGCTGGCTCATATGGTCACAGAAGGACGGCCTGCGCTCTTCTTGGATACACCAGACCCCGACAGCATGTTTATTGAGACAATGCTTCCATCTGTTCTGCTGGCAACATGGCCGGATTGATAAGTCCGCTTTTCGGAAAAGGAATCTACAGTCCTAATGTCTTGGATAAGGGCGTAAGCGGCCATTAAATGAAACCGTGTTTTTTGTGCTTGTGGGGGTCAACGGGGGAGGAACCTCCCCCTTGCCAGATGTCGAATGGGTAGCCATTCGACACTGCTGGCTCCCTTTAAAATCGTATCTTTTTGAAGGCTGTTTCGGGGTAGCTTATGGCCTCAATAGTTTGCCTGAGATTGGCTGTTGAAATGCCTGTCAGATAGGTAGTCGTCCCTTGGCTCTTATGGGTTGCTTCATGACCCAGCAGGCGGTCAATCCAGACCTCCCGGATATTGGCATCGGCGTTTCGAAGTTGTGTGGAAACGGTATGCCGGAACGAGTGAAATGTGATTTCCGCTGGCAGACCGATACGGGTCTTGAGCGATGAAAAAGCCCTGCCAAGGGCTGCGCCCCTGACACCCTGTTTTGAGGTTTCCAGGCCGGGAATGAGATAGAGGCGGTCAGTTGTCTCTTTCAACGCCAGAAGACCTGCTTTAAGGAGTTTTGAATGGACCGGCACCACGCGAGTGCTGGCGTCTGTTTTTGGTGCCCAGCCGGTTTCAGAGTGTGGTCTGACCATAAAGCAGGGGATGCCATCGATGATTTGCAGGTCTTCTTTGCGCAGGGTACAGATTTCACCCAGTCTCATGCCAGAGTAGGCAGCAACCAATGTGACCAGCCGAAAGGTCTTTTCTGGCACGGACGTGCTGTGCCATGGCGCAGAAGCCAGAAAAGCCAGCTCCTTTGTCGTCCAGCTTCTCCTGACGGTCTTGTGCCCATTCTCAAAATTCCAGCCAGTCCATGGGTTGCGCGTGACCAGTTCGCGCTGGAGGAGCTGGTTCCACAGGGCGGAGAGCCTCATCATATGATTTTTGACACTCTTACCGCTCAGGGTTGGTAAACCGCCTTCTCTGGCTCTCTGAGCCTCTTCCTCAAGGGTGAGACTGCTTTTGCATTTGCCCAGCGATGCGGGGAGGGAAAACAGGAGGTCACGGAATGCTCCTGCCTTCTCGCCCCCGATAATGGATACAGGAGCATCTCCAAACGCTTGCAGGAACAGGTCTGTGGCCCGCTGGGTCGCCTTTTTCGTGTCGGTACTGGCGTGGGGACTATCCAGCACAAAGCGTTTCAGCGCACCGGAGAGCATCAGGGGAGCAGCTTTGGGTACATGGGTTTGTTTGCTCTGTTGCTGAGGTTTGGGCATCGGTGCTGACACCGGCACGGACCCCGTTTCCTGAGCAGATGAAGGCAGAGTCACGCTCTGCAAATCCCGCAGTGAAACCCGCAGTCCCTCAAGCCTGTTTAAAGCGTCTGGCTCAGCCAGAACGGAATGAGCCTGAGAGAACAGTTCTGTGGTTCTGGCATGAAGCAAAGAAGCGCGTTTGCGGGCTTCGTTCTGGTAGCCAGTTTTCAGAGAAACCCAGATTTCCCGCCGGTTCAAGGCTGCTCGCAGGGCAGGGGGAACGATACGGCGGAAGTGGTAGGTGGTGCCTCGGACGCGGAGCATAAAATCTTCCCTCGATGGGGAAGGACGATGGAGCAAAGACAGCCTTTGCCCCTCATTCAGCTAAAAAATCGTGCTATTTCAGGTGTCTGTGGTGCGAACTGCGGGACTTGAACCTGAACTTACCCGCAGTGACACTTTTCTAACCCCTTGAAGCAGCAAAAAGAATGCGACGTGCTGTCTTCTGGTTAATGAAACCTCTTCTATCACCGGTTAAACAGTCTGGGAAGTGGAGAGGTTTAAAAACAGAGAGTGGAGCTGTAACTTTATTCGAGATGAGGTGAATATAAGATGTCCGCTTACGCCTGCATGTCGGTCATAAGAAGAGCCGTTCCAGTTTCCGTAAAGCGGACGGTCGGCAATAGTTCTCGTTATCCGCCGATGTCCTCCTCCAGACTTCTGATTGCTGCATGTGCAGCTGATCAGGAGAAAGTATCATGGAAAAGAAAACGCGTTTTCCATCACCTACGTTGAAGGCGTCCGTGCCTTGGAATGTAGGAAAAATGGTTGGCGCCAAGCGGGCACTCAAAGAAAAGCACGTCTGGGCTATTCGGTTCTGGCTCGGGAGCGAACAGCGTGTCAGAGACAGAGCGTTGTTTGATCTTGCTCTCGATAGTAAACTCAGAGGCTGCGATCTTGTCAGCCTTCGTATCGGCGACATCGTTACCAGCGGTCAGGTGCGTCATCGGGCCATGGTTGTCCAGCAAAAAACCCGGCGACCTGTGCAGTTTGAGATTACGGAAACGACGCGGGAAAGTGTACGGGCGTGGCTGGAGCATCGCGGTGGTGGCTTGAATGAGTATGTTTTTCCAAGTCGCCTAAGCGCCAAAGCTCATCTGAGCACAAGGCAATACGCTCGGCTTCTGGATCAATGGGTTCAGGCCGTGGGACTTATCCCTGGTGAATACGGAACTCATTCACTTCGTCGAACAAAAGTTGCCATGATTTATAAACGAACCGGCAATATCCGGGCCGTTCAGATCCTGCTCGGCCATACAAAACTGGATAGTACGGTTCGATACCTTGGGGTGGATGTCGAGGACGCTCTGGCCCTGTCGGAAGCCACTGATCTCTGAAATCGAATATGCCTCGGAAATTCTCTATCTCCTCCCTATGTGTACATGTTATGGTGACGCATAAGGAGGAGACCATGAGTCAGCATCTTTCAGATAACGTACCGTCCCCACAGAAAATCGGTGTTCGGGAGTTCCGGGGAAACCTGACAGCGTATCTGCGTCAGGTCAGGCAGGGCAGTACGATCCTAGTGACGTCTCACGACCAGGTCGTCGCTGAACTGCGGCCGCCAGCTCCGTCCTATCGCCCCCGTCGTCAACCCGGCGCATTGCGCGGGCGGATCAGAATGGGCGACGATTTTGATCAGACACCGCCGGATGTTCTTGAAAGTATGGAACGCGACCTGTGAAGGTGCTGCTCGATACGCATGCGTTGCTCTGGTGGCTTTCAGACTCCGAACGACTAGGTGAGAATGCCCGGGAGATCATTGCAGATCCTGCCCACGATATTCTGGTGAGTATTGTGTCCTTGTGGGAGATTGCGATCAAAATCCGTATCGGAAAACTGGATGCGGATATGAACGATATTCTGGCAGCCATTCCTGAGGAAGGCTTCTCTCTGCTGCCAATACAGCCCGAACACCTGCAGATCCTGATGTCTTTGCCTCTGCATCATCGTGATCCGTTTGATCATCTCCTTATGGCGCAGACACAAGCTGAACACGCCACATTCCTTTCGGATGACGGGCAAATGGATCACTACCCCATCAAGCGAATGCGCTGTTCATGAACACGGAAACTATCGTCAGAATTCGTCTCATGCCACAAACTGTGAGCAAGTCAGACTAGAGAGTATCAATGCCACTTACCCTTTCTCAACTTGAGCGACACCTGTTCAGTGCAGCAGATATTCTTCGAGGCAAAATGGATGCCTCCGAATTTAAGGAATATATCTTCGGAATGCTTTTCCTGAAGCGTTGTTCCGATGTTTTTGAAGAAGCACGTCTTAACGTAATTGAAAAACGCATTGCAGCAGGCGCCTCGCGTAAGCAAGCCGGAAAAGACGCCGAGAATAAGGTCTGGTATGGCCGCAGTGGTACTTTCTGGGTGCCTAAGCAGGCTCGCTTTCAATATCTGATGGATGAAGCCCATGTGAACATCGGCGACATGCTCAACAAGGCACTCGCGGGCATCGAAGCGGAGAACATCGCTCTTGAAGGGGTGCTCGATCACATCGACTTCACAAGAAAGGTTGGCCAAAGCAAAATCAGTGATCAGAAGCTTCGTCAACTGATTAATCACTTCGGAGAAATTCGCCTTCGAAATACAGATTTCGAGTTCCCTGATCTTCTAGGCGCCGCCTATGAATATCTGATTGGTGAGTTCGCTGATTCCGCCGGCAAGAAAGGCGGCGAATTCTACACACCTCGTTCGGTCGTTCGTATGATGGTCCGTCTGCTGAAGCCGACCCTTGAACACGACATCTACGATCCATGCTGCGGTTCGGGCGGGATGCTCATCGCCGCGAAAGATTATATCGACGAGAATGGACAGGATGGACGCAAGGCCAACCTGTTCGGTCAGGAATACTCGGGTACCGTCTGGTCGATCGCTAAGATGAATATGCTGCTTCATGGCATGAGCAGCGCCGACCTGCGTAACGAGGACACCCTCGGAGAGCCACAGCATGTCGAGAACGGTGAGCTTCGCCGGTTTGACCGGATCCTGACTAACCCGCCTTTTTCGCTCAACTGGGGTTCGAAAGACAAGGACAGGTCCGGGGAATATACTTGGCAGCCCAAGTTCCGCGAACGCTTCTTTCATGAGGTTCCGCTGGGTTCCAAAAAGGCCGATCTCATGTTCCTGCAGCACATGCTGCATGTGACCCATGACGGCGGTATGATCGCAACCGTTATGCCGCACGGTGTTCTCTTCCGCGGCGGCGATGAAGCCAAAATACGGCAGCAACTCATTGAAAACGACCAGATAGAAGCCGTTATCGGCCTCGGCCCGCAACTCTTTTATGGTACGGGCATTCCCGCCTGCGTTATCGTTCTGCGCCAACGCATCCACCAGGGCGCAAATCTCGTCTCAGGGAAGCCTGCCGAGCGTCAGGGTAAGGTGCTTTTCATCAACGCTGACCGTGAATATCTGGAAGGTCGCGCACAGAACCACCTGATGCCCGAGCATATCGAAAAGATCGTCACCACCTTCGAGGAATACCGTGTAATCCCCGGCTTTTCTGCCATCGTCGATCTTGAGACCCTGAAAGAAAACGACTGGAACCTCAACATCCGCCGTTATGCCGACAATGCTCCGCCCCCTGAGCCGCATGACGTACGCGCACACCTAATCGGCGGCATTCCAAAGTCCGAAGTCGAAGCCAAGGCAGAACTCTTCAAGTCCCACGGTCTGAACCCAATGGACCTGCTTACGCCTCGTGATGACCGCTATCTGGACTTCGCCGCCCGCATCACTGTTAGAGCCGACATCAAACCGGTCATCGAGACCAACGCGGGCCTTGTGGCACGCGAGACCGAAATCCGGGACAACTTCAATGCCTGGTGGGCCGACCACACCGACGACATCATCGCGCTTGCGGGCGATGAAAGCGCGACCTCTCTCATCAAACTGCGCGACGAGCTTCTGTCCAGCTTCTCGACCACGCTCGAAAGCCTCGCCATACTGGATCGGTTCACCGTGCGAGGGATCATAGCGCAGTTCTGGAACCAGTCGCGGTTCGACTTCCTCACCCTCATGGCACGCGGTGCCACGGGAGTGGTGGACGCGTGGCGCATCTCCATCGTCACCGCACTGGAGGACAGGAGCAATAAGGAGAACCCGCTGGACCATAAGCTAGTCACCTTCCTGATGGGCAACTTCGTGGCCGAGATCGCCAACCTGGAAGCGCGCAAGGCCGAGCTGGAGGCGCAGATCAAGGCCGCGACCGCCCCACCCGAAGAAGGGGAAGAAGAGGACGATGCCGAACAGGTGGATGAGGCAAAGATCAAACGCTGGAAGAAAAAGCTAGCCGAGATCAAAAAAACTCTCAAGTCCAGGAAGGACCAGTTCACTGCGGAGCTGAACAAGGGCGTCAATGACCTGACGGATAAAGCGGCAGCCAGACTGCTGCTGAATATCCTGCATGAAGACATGCAGAAGATCCTGATTCGCTACATTGCGGCGCAGCGTGGGCAGATCGTGACCGTCTTCGAAAACTGGTGGGACAAGTATCGCGTCACCCTGACCGAGATCGAAGACGCGCGATCAGAGGCGTCCGAGAAGCTTGCCAAGTTCTTGAAAGGGCTGGGCTATGTCTAAGGCATCAAATCCATTAGAAAATTCGATTTCACTTGGTGATCTCTTTCGTATCAATACAGATCAAATAACTCCAAAAGATTTTTCTGATAGGATCTTTATTCATTATAGCATTCCAGCCTACGATGAATTTCAAGGACCTGTAAGTGAATCCTCAAATGCTATTGAAAGCAATAAGTTCTGGCTCTCGAAGCCGTGTGTGCTGGTCTCGAAGCTAAATCCGCGAAAATCACGTGTCAAAGCTGTAATGACTGTGGAAGATTTTACTTGTGCTTCGACCGAATTCATTTGCTTCGAACCGCGTTCAGATATCCTGGATCTGAAGTTCTGGGAGGCCTATTTCGCAAATGGTTATTTCTCTGCACGATTGGCTAAGATTGCTGTAGGATCTACCAACAGTCACACACGAGCCTCTCCTCGAGAAACCTTAAGATGGTTGGTTCCCAATCCTCCCGCAGCGGTTCAAGCCAAAATCGCCGAGATCCTCGATACGTTGGACGCGGCGATACAGGGGACCGAGGCGGTGGTGGCCAAGTTGAAGGCGATGAAGCAAGGGCTGCTGCATGACCTGCTAACCCGCGGCACCGACGCAAACAAAGATCTCCGTCCCCCACAGCCCGAGGCTCCCCACCTCTACAAACAAACCCCACTCGGCTGGCTGCCGAAGGAGTGGGACGTGATTGAGCTTGGATCTCTGATTAGGGAACTGACTCAAGGCTGGAGCCCAGATTGCCCGTCCGAAGCAGCCCTTGCTCACGAATGGGGTATTCTGAAAACCACTGCAGTAGTTTGGTCAGGATATCAAGAACATGAAAATAAGCGTCTGCCGGAGGGAATGAGGCCACGACCTCTCTTGCAGGTTGAGGTGGATGATATCCTCATAACTCGCGCCGGCCCATCAAGCAGGGTCGCGGTGGTTGCCCACGTTCCTGATACACGCGACAAGTTAATGATCTCCGACAAGCTGTATCGACTTAGGATCACATCAACTCACAATCCCAGTTTCATCGCAACAGCACTGAGTTCGATGGCTGTTCAACGCGAGATCAGCAAAACAATCAGTGGCATGGCAGAGTCGCAAACGAATATTTCGCAGGCGGCCCTGAAGCCGTTACCTGTTCCTATCCCTTCTAGGCGGGAGCAGGACGAAATAATGTTGGGTCTTCAAGCTCAATCGCAAAAACTGCGAGATGAGGAAGACTTACTCGAAAAGCTTCACCTCCTGAAATCTGGCCTGATGGACGACCTGCTCACCGGCAGGACGTCTGTTACACCCCTGCTGTAATCGAAGAGTCCATCAATGAGACATGAATACAACGATGTCGAAAAGCCCTTCATCGACCAGTGTGTCGCCATGGGCTGGATTGCACAGACGGGCAGCAAGGATGACCCCGGTCTGACGGGACGCACCAGTTTCAGGGAGGTCATCAGTGAGGCTACCATGCGCGAGGGCCTGCGCGCGATCAATCCCGGCCCGGATGGCAAGCCCTGGCTCGATGATGTGCGCCTTTCAGAAGCCGTCAGCGCCCTGACCCGCCACGGGCAGCGAGGACTGATGGAGGCAAACCAGGCGGTTACGGAACTGCTCCTCAAAGGCCTGACAGTCGAGGGCCTGCCCGGCTGGGACGGCGGACGCGGCCAGACAATCCGTTACATCGCGTGGGACGACGTGGCGGCCAACAGCTTTACCATCGCTAACCAGTTTCGTGTCGATTGCCCACCCGGCCACGACATGGGCAAGGGCTTCATCATCCCCGACGTCGTGATGCTGGTGAATGGCATCCCCATGGTGGTGGTCGAGGCAAAAAGCCCTGGCATCCCTGAGCCTCTGGCCGAGGCGGTCAAACAGCTCCGCCGCTATCACAATGCCCGCAAAACGGCTCTGGAGGTCGAGGAAAACGAGGGTGCGCCTGCTCTCTTTGCCTCGGTTCAGTTGCTGATTGCCACAAGCTTCGATCAGGCCCGTGTGGGCTGCATTGGTGCCGGTCTGGATTACTACGGTCGGTGGAAGACCGTTGTGGGACCAGATGGCACTGGCTCTGAAGATGATATGGCGGCCGCACTGGGAAAGAATGGCCTTTCGGAGCAGGAACGCCTTGTCGCGGGAATGCTGCGACCCGCGCATCTTTTGGATATTCTACGGCACTATTTGCTGTTCATGACTGTGGACGGCCAGACCATAAAGACAGTCTGTCGATATCAGCAGTACCGCGCCGTGAACCGTGCCTTGGAACGACTGCGCAGCGGCAAGACACGGCTGCAGGACGGCGAGTATGATCGCCGTGGCGGCATCGTCTGGCACACGCAGGGCTCGGGCAAGAGTCTGACCATGGTGTTCATGATCCGCAAGATGCGCACGGATATGGCCTTGCGAAGGTTCAAGGTGATCATGGTCACTGATCGCAAGGACCTGCAACGACAGTTATCCGAGACGGCGGCGCTGTCGGGCGATGTGGTCGAATTGGCGAAGAGCAATCACTCTCTGAAGAATCTGGCGCGGCGGAAGGGGCCAGGTCTGGTCTTCGCCACGATCCAGAAATACCGAACGGATGAAGACGTGGCCGAGGTTACCAAAGGGCCTGCTTTCGAGGTGTTGAATGAAGACGAGACGATCGTTGTAGTGGTCGATGAAGCGCATCGGACACAGGCGGGCGATCTCCATGCGAACCTGATGGCCGCTCTACCGAACTGTGCACGGATCGGGTTTACCGGCACCCCGATCATCATGGGTGAGAAGAAGCGGACCACACAAATCTTTGGCGAGTTCATCGATAAATATACGATCAGGGAAGCGGAGGCAGATGGCGCGACAGTGCCGGTCCTGTACGAGGGACGCACTGCCGAGGGAGCGGTCAAGGACGGCGCCACGCTGGACGGCTTGTTTGAGGACATGTTTCGCGGTCACACGGATGAAGAGCTTGAGGCAATCCGGAAGAAATACGCGACCAAGGGAAATATACTGGAAGCGCCAGCTCTGATCGCCGAGAAGGCGCGAGATATGCTTCGGCACTACGTGACCAACCTGCTGCCGAATGGGTACAAGGCGCAGGTGGTGGCTTACAGTCGTATGGCCGTGGTGCGTTACCATGCAGCGTTTCTTGAAGCCCGTGATGAACTATTAGCCGAAGCAGGGGCTCTTTCGGATTACAACAAGGCCATGGAAGATGAAGTGCTCTGCACCAAACCTGAGAAGCTGCAGGCGCTGGTTCAGGCGTGGCGGTATCGGGATACTCTGAAACAGATCGAATTTGCGGCCATCATATCCGGGGGTAACAATGATGATGCGTCCTGGAAGCAATGGACGGCAGGAGCTGCTCAGGAAACACGGATCAAGCGCTTCAAGCGGCCATTGTTCCATAAAGACCAGACGAAAACCGATCCATTGGCATTCTTGTTTGTTAAATCGATGTTGCTCACAGGGTTTGATGCGCCGATTGAGGGGGTGATGTACCTTGATCGATCCATTCGGGAAGCTGAGCTGCTGCAAGCCATAGCACGTGTGAACCGGACAGGTTTCGGCAAGAGCTGCGGCATCGTCGTTGATTACTTCGGGGTGGCCCACCATCTGAAGGCCGCTCTTGCTGCATATTCTGATGAAGATATTGATGGTGCCCTGGCCAGTCTCAAGGACCAGATCCCGGTTCTTCGTGATCGCCATATCCGTGTGATGGACATCTTCAGGCGTGCCGGTCTTGATGACCTGTCCGACGATGAAAGCTGTTTCCAGGCACTCTCGACGGAAAAGGCACGAGCTGAGTTCACTGTCAAACTCAAGGATTTCCTGAAATCACTGGAAATCATCCTTCCGCGTCCTGAAGGTCTGCCCTTTGTCCGTGATGCCAAACGGCTTGCTTATATTCAGGCGCGTGCACGTAATCGGTATCGGGATATTCCGGAGGTCGGGTCCGACGTCGGTGCGAAAGTACGCAAGCTGATTGATGATCACGTCATTTCTCTTGGCATCAATCCAAAGATTCCACCGGTCCAGCTCACGGATGCCGAGTTCGACAATCAGGTTGGACAAGCCTCGGGAAACAGAGCGAAAGCGTCGGAGATGGAACATGCCATCCGATCCCACATCCGGAAAAACCTTGAAGCAGACCCTGTTCGTTTCAAAAAAATGTCTGAAAGACTGAACGACATCCTCAAGGGCTTTGGCCAGCAGTGGGATCGCATCATTGAGCAGCTTCAAGCCATCATTGACGAGCTTCGCGGGGAAGCTAAGACCATGGATGATGAGGCCTCCTCAGACATTCCTGAAATTTATCTCCCATTCCTGCGCACTGTGCTTGCCGCTTGCGTGTCTGATGACGCCAATTCCGCCGAGTGGCTTCATTCCGTGCACGAGATGACCCGCGAAGTCGTGGATCGTGTGATTGAGGAGATCGGCGCAAACCGTTCTCTCTGGAGCAGCTTCAAGATGGCAGATCAGGAAAATCTGCGTTCCGAGATCTTCGAAATCATCTTTAACACGCAGATCCCGGGCTTTGGTGTCTCAAAAGCAGAAGCCCTGGCGGGCCAGTTGATGCAACAGGCCAAGGCCAATGACGACAAGCTGAGAGCAGCCTGATGGCAAAGCTTCCTCTGTCGCCCATCAGAGCCGGTGGTAAGCCGACACGGGCAAGTGAACATCGCCTAGAAATTGATGGTCTCTCTTTCGAGGTCCATCGTAGTGATCGACGCAAGACTATGCAGATAACGGTCGAACGGTCTGGAGAGCTCTCGATTGTGGCACCCTCGAAAGTTGCCTCAGAGCAATTAGTTGATTTCGTCGAAAAGAAGTTACTTTGGATCCATACCAAGATTGAGGAAAAGTCGCGCTTACAACAACGGGCTCCCAGCAAGCTGTTTGTTGAAGGTGAAGGCTTTCTGTATCTAGGTAAAAGCTATCGGCTTCGTCTAGTCGATAATCAGCTTGTTGATTTGACCTTAAAGAATGGTCGTTTTTGTCTGCGAAAGAATTCCATTCACCGAGGTCGGGAGATATTTGTGGCGTGGTATACCCGCCTCGCGCAGCCGTGGTTTGAGACGCAGGTTTTGGAACACGCCAACCGAATGGGTGTGGTGGTAAAGGAAGTTAAAGTACAAGACCTCGGCTTCCGGTGGGGATCGTTCAGTGCTGGTGGAAGGTTTTCATTCCATTGGAAGGCGATCCTCTTGCCGCCCAGAATCGCACAGTATGTTGTCGTCCATGAGTTGGCGCACGCCCATCACTCTGATCATTCCGCAAGATTTTGGAACAGGGTAGAACAGCATTTGCCAGACTGGCAGTGGCGAAAGGCATGGCTCGCGGAGAATGGAATTCAGGTCGAAGGGCTATGATTGATCTGATATCGTCGGAGGTTAATTCTGGCGCTGGCGTGTATTTTTAAGGTAACGTACGATCTCCCACTTACGAAGCCTTTAAGTCGGACAAACCTAGTCTAATGACTGCGCAATCCTGTCCATAGTTATCCTGATTCTTAACGGCTCCAATGGCCGCTTTTCCATTTTCCTGTCCAACAGCGGACATTCTGCTCTCCCCCCAAATCTGTCTTTTTTCCGTTACATTGAGGGTGGTTTCCATTGTTTGGGCGTGTCTTTGCGCGTTATTTCCTGTTTTGGTTCCGGCTTCAGCTCCGGAGGTCGGAATATCTCAGCGGGGAGCAGATGGGTAAGCTGGTGAACCAGCTCTCTGTGCTCAGGCGTATCTGGTCTGGTTTTGAGTAGCGCACGCAGCTGCGTGATCTCACGACCAGCCTGCTCTTTCTCAGGCTGGTGGACTTTGTCCCATCTCCTGATTCTCTCATCGCGGGCGCGGACCATCCGGTCAAAGCGCTGGTTCAGCCAGAGTGAGAGCTTTACAGGCTGAGCCATGGCCGTAAACTCATCGTCATACTCCTTTATGAACCGCTCAAGGGCGGGCTTGTCCTGTGGTGTCAGGATCGTCCTGAGAGGCTCAGGCGGGATGGCCCGCAACCCGGTGATATGCAGCAGGGCCTGCACCACATAACGGATCATGTCGAGCAGCTGCAGAAACTTCTCTTCCATGACCTGCTTACGCCGCCTGCTGATACCGCTCAGACGCCGCCACCAGCTGGCCTGTGCCTTCTGCCATTCTTTTTTGGCGGTGCTGTAACGCTTCCTGTACCGCCTGAGCTGTTTCTGGTATCCCCTCAGCTCATTTCTCCATTGCGTCAGGCTATGTGTGCGGTTCAGGGGAAGCGGGCTGCTTTCAGGCGCCTGACGGGTGAGAATGACCGTCTTCTCTCTGATGATCCCCACGATACAGGCGCGCTGCCTGATCTCGTCCAGACTCATCGTTCTGTGTATTCGCCCTGTGGGCGCTGGTGCTGTCTTGTTGAGAGAGTCCTTCATACCCCTGACCGGGATACGTCCGGGTGGCAGAACAGGTTTTATCTGTGGTGCTGTCTGCTGTTTTTCCTGAGCAAGCAGTGTGCGGAACTCTGCCATCCGAACTTTGGTCAGGCGGGTAAAACTTCCGATCAGCGTGCCCTTCCTGTCTTCAATGATATGGGCTCCGGGGCGCGTCTCTGTGCGGTCTCCCTCACGCATGAGCAGATCATGCTCTGCCAGAGCAGCACGGAAGGATTTCAGACCGTCAGACTGTGCCCAGAGCGCACAGATCAGCTTTTTAAGAGCCGGGAGGTCAGCACCCTGACGCTCCGCCATGCGCCGGGCCTGTGCGCTGTAGGCAGAGCGGGGTTTCTCCTGCGCTGTGGCCGGTATGAGTGCTTTTATCTGCTCAGCCTCACGATCCCTGCCTTCCTGCTCAAGAGCTTTGACAATCGAACGGTCATGACGTCCGGCGACAAGAGCATGACCCAGCCTGATTTCTTCCAGTCTTGCCAGTTTCTCTAACCGTATCCAGCTAAAACGACTGTCTAAAATATGGTCCTGCTGCCATTCAGGCAGGAGCAGATGCCCGTGTGTGCTCCCGTCCTTCTGATGGATGACAAATGTAATATGCTCAGGATCAGCATGGAACTCACGGCAGATCGTCTGTGCAAACTCAGAAAGCTGTGTGTCTGTCATGAATTGTGCGGGATTGAAGGCGATATGACGCAGACCATAGGTCAGCCCCTCACGTCTTGCCTCGCGCATGGCGTCACGGAGCAGCCAGTCTGACCCAGACATGATCCTGATCGCCTCGTTTCTGGGGCCGTGCAGAACATGTCTGGTAATTGCTCCGGCCCCGCTCTCTGTTCTGATCCGGCTTTCCTGAATAATCACGATACAGCATCTCAGGACTTTCAGTGCAGGATCACAGCAGACCGTTCGCACCTGCGACGGGCTGAGGTTCTGCGGGAGCGGGAGAGATGTTTGTCACACTGTCTGATCAGCGTTTCAAGCTCGTCCAGCACGGCTCCGCAATGGACAGCATCGCCACAGTGGGCAGAGTGTGCCAGCTGGTTGAGATTGTTGCCAGCACGGGAGAGTTGGCACCGTATCTCGCGCAGTTCGTCGGTAACGTGTAATCCGTCATGCCCGGCCAGTTCTGCACTGCTCAGGAGCCCCCTGATCCAGTGGGCCGTTGTGGCATGACCATGCTGATGGGCGATATGATTCCAGCGCTTCAGTTCAGCAGGACTGGCTCTCACAGAGAGGCGGGAAGTTCGGTGTAAGGCCATCGGGTTTTCTCCTTTAAGGGGGTCAACGGGGGAAGAATTTCCCCCTTGCCAGATGCTCAGTGGGTAGCCACTGAGCACTGCTGGCTCCCTGTAAGGATAGCCGATCAGGACAGACGATTTCCGAAGTTTTTTATCTTTTATGTCAAAGAGTGCAGAATGTCAGATTTTGCCCTTTGAAATAAGACACTCCGGCGGGTAGTGCAGGGCTTCAATCACCTGTTTCAGATTGGCGACTTCAATCCCGCTTGTATAGGTCATGGTGCCCTGCGATTTGTGGGAGGCTTCATGCCCGAGCACAGTATCAATCCAGAGTTCGCGGATATGGGCTTCCTGGTTTCTGAGCTTCGTGCTGACCGTATGACGGAAAGAGTGGAAGGTCACATCTTCAGGAATACCAATACGCTTTTTATGTTTTGAGAAAGCGCGTGCAAAATTATCCCCCCGTTCACCTGTTGATGACACTTTCAGATCAGGAAAGAGGTAATGCTCACCATTGTCCTGAAACAGATTCAGTCCCTTCATTCTGAGCAGACCGGAGTGAACAGGAATAATCCGTGTGCCAGCAGCGGTTTTTGGTGACCATCCCTCTTCGGGGTGAGGGCGGATATGGAAGCAGGGCACCCCGTCGATAATTTCAGTATCCTGACGTCTGAGGTTGCAGATCTCGCCCAGGCGCATGCCGGTAAACATACCGATGCTGATAATGCCAGCCCATGTGTTCTGCGATACCGCTGTGCCCTTCCACGGGGTGCGGGCAAGCAGTGCCAGTTCATCATCAGTCCAGCCCCGGCGGACGATCTTTCTGGTGATGTTGAAGTCCCACCCGGCCCACGGGTTGCGCTCTGCCATATCCCGCTGCACCAGATGCATCCATAATGCAGACAGGCGGGAGAAGTGGTTTTTAACTGTCTTCCCGCTGACGGTTTCCTGAGCGCGCTCGCGGGCCTGTGCGACCGCTTCACGGATGGGAAGACCGGTTTTGCCTTTGCCATGTGTGGCCGGGAGGCCGGACAGCAGG
>NZ_WOSV01000011.1 GCF_011516655.1 Acetobacter thailandicus | reverse complement strand
GTCTTCCAAACTACCTCACCTCCGCGGGGTGGAGCAGCCCGGTAGCTCGTCAGGCTCATAACCTGAAGGCCGCAGGTTCAAATCCTGCCCCCGCAACCAAATCATATAAATTCTCACACAACGCCTCAGCTTTAGCGCCAGAGGCGTTTTTTGCGTTACGGGTAATGAATGACAATGGTAAAAATCTACGGAATAAAAAACTGTGATACCATGCGTAAAGCCAGAAAATGGCTCGATACGCATAATGTCGTTTATGACTTCCATGATTATAAAACACAGGGAATTGACGCAGAAACTCTCAGCAGGTGGGCAGACCTGATCAGTTATGAAAAGCTGCTTAATAAAAATGGGACAACGTTTAGAAAACTGCCTGAGGCAGAAAAAACAGATCTGACGGAAGTCCGGGCTGTCATATTAATGCAGACATATCCCTCTCTGATTAAGAGGCCTGTCATTGAATATAAAGAAAAAATTGAAACAGGATTTAATCCTGAAAAATATGCAATGATCTTCTCTTAAAAAAAAGCCCCGGTAAACCGAGGCTTTTTTAGAACTACTCCTGATCAGGAGCAGCTGCAGAGTTGAGCTGAATGTAGCGCTCAATACCAATCTGCTTGATAAGATCAAACTGGCGGTCCAGAAAGTCTTCGTGCTCTTCTTCGTTAGCAAGAATCTTAAGAAGCAGGTCACGTGAAACAAAGTCACGGACACTTTCACAGTAGGCAATGCCTTCACGAAGATCAGCCATGGCTTTCTCTTCCAGCTTCAGGTCGCACTCGAGAATTTCTTTAACATCCTGACCAATCAGAATGGTGTTGAGGCGCTGTACGTTTGGTAGACCGCCAAGATAAAGAATACGCTCAATCAGCCAGTCGGCATGACGCATTTCTTCAATAGATTCTTCGTACTCTTTCTTGCCCAGAAGAGTAACACCCCAGTGGCGCAGGGTACGGGCATGAAGAAAATACTGGTTAATAGCTGTCAGTTCGTTTGTCAGCTGAGTGTTAAGATGTTCGATAACTTTTGGATCTTTAGCCATATGCTCTCTCATTTTCTTGTTAGGAAATGAATGTCTTGAGCATTATGTAGAGCATTCCCAGGCGATGATCAATAAAAATAATCAGAGATACTGTTATAGTGATCTAATTGATTATTAATATCAACAAAAAAATATAATATATTTGTATTTTTTCTGTGAAAAATATCTGGATTTTTATATTTACTTGAAATGATAATTATTTTTAACTGGAGTTATTTTTTAATCTGGTAAAGAAAGAGCGCTGTTTTGATGGAAGTTTTCAAGTCGCTTTAAAAGAGATTGACGTAAAGTTATCGCTTTATCGTGGTTTAGTTTGTTTAAAGCGCGTTGCATTGCGAAGAGAATATCAGACGTTGCATCAGGCAATGCTTTCTCCCACCAGAGAAGGGCTTCTTCTGTTTTTTTATTTTCTATCAGATAAGTCGCGTAATTATGTTGTCCTCTGTAATCACCATTTTCTGCTGATCGCCTGTACCATTCAACTGCAGCGTTCCTGTCCTGTTTGATTTCCCAGCCTTCCTCGAGAAAACGGGCAAGAATATTCATAGATTTAGCATGCCCGTTATGTGCAGCCTGCTGAAAAAGCATCAAAGCTTTTTTTAGGTTTTGTGGCATACCAAGACCACGCATGAAGAGGATTCCTAAATTATAGCGTCCCCATTCGTCATCGAGTCGGGCTGCATTTTCATAACATTCTGCGGCAAAGAGTAAGTTGACGGTATCTCCCCAGCCAAAGTGAGCACAGCGTCCGAGCATATTCCAGGCAGGGCCATAACCGGCGTCAGCAGCTATTCTAAACCAAACGCGGGCTTGTGCCGGGTTGGAGGGAACATATGTGCTGTTAAGAAGAATTTTGCCCCAGAGCACCTGTTCGAGGCAGTGCCCCAGAAAAGCTTTCTGACGAATCTCTTCTATGTCTGGTGGAAGAGACAGAGCAGCTTGTTCTTTTTTTTGTTTTGCAAACAGTGCCAGCCATTTTTTTTGTGTCATCGATATTGCCCTGTTTGCTTGCTTATTTGAGAATAATTATTATTAAAGAAAAGCTAAAATCAAGGCAAGGAATCAGGTGAAAAAGGAAACTTTATAAAATACATAAAATTATAGTATATGTAATATACAACTATTAACATTAGTTATTTTTTTTGTGTTTTATATTTTGATTATTTTTTAAGTGAAATACAATTCATTAAAAATTAACAATGTCATGATAACGTCATATTTTAGAAAGGATTATATGTAAAATTAGAGTAACAAATATATGATTTTCAGAAAAAATAATACGAAAATATATAGTTTTATATTGACATCTTTTCGTTGTTAGTTTTAGAAAATTAATGTTACGAAATGAAACAACAATGTTTTCAGGGGTTTTGAGGTGTGTTTACAACCCGTACGATAATGCGATGTAGGCATTAAGCCATTAAGGCAGGTTGCCTTTGAAAAGCTGACAGCTGCTTAGGCTGTCTTATAAAAAATAATAGCTGCGTGCTTATAAGGTTGTCGTGCTGTGTTACTCTCTAAAATTATTGAAATTGATGGTGTTTTTCTTGGAACCGCCGTGTTTTCGGATCAGGAAAGTCATCCGCGTTTTTATGCCGCACATGAGAGTGTGCGTGGAATTCATGACGCTGTAAAACCTGATTTTTGCGGTTTACTTCAGCATGTTGCTCGTCAGTTCCGTTGCAATCGTTTCAACGTCAGGCCAGCCTGAAAACAGATAAAGATGAGAATATGATCCTGCAGCTGGTTATGCTGCAGGGTAAATTTTAAATTCTAGTTGCGTATGATTATTAATTGCACTAAAAGGGTCGTAAGCCGGATGTAGGGTATGGGGGCGTACCTGGTACATCCTGGCGTCGTGCCCATAAAAAAACCTGATGCTGCGCTTTATAATAATAAAAAAGCAGCATCAGGTTTTTTATTGCACTGAGTATGCACTGACATACTCAGTGCGAATCCTTCAGTTCAGAACAGTATCTTTTTCTTCATCGTCATAGTTGCGAATCTGAGGGCTCTGTCCGGGCTTAGGTTTAAACTCGCCTTTGCGCAGTGCTGTCTCAATATCTTCGAGCGATGCCCCTGCTGTTTCAGGTACATAAAAATAAACGAAAATAACAGAAGCCAGATTCACAGCAGCATAAACCCACATGGTGCCACCAAGGGTAACAAGCTGCACCAGTGTCAGTGCTGTTGCTGTTACCAGCAGGTCAGCACCCCAGAGTACAGCAGCATGAACGCTGGTTGCAGCGGCACGCATAGAAAGAGGGAACAGCTCAGCCCCCAGGAGCCAGCCTACGACCTGTATGCCACCTGAATTGAACATCATGAACAGCAGGAGAAAGAGAATTGTAATCCAGCTGCCAGCACTGCCTTTGTCAGGATGGATGGCAAACATAATACCCAGGCCGATCAGGCTGATAACTGAGCCCGGTCCCATAATTAAAACAAGGCGACGGCGACCGATTTTATCAACCAGCAGACAGCCAAGCAGTGTCATAACCAGGTAAACAACAGCGACACCAAGGCTGGCCAGCAAAGCGGCTGAATGACCGAATCCTGCATCGGACAAGAAGGTCGGTGTATAGTAAATCATCATCTCCAGACCGCCTGCCTGTGTAAAAAAGGCGATACCCAGAGCAGCGATAAGAGCCGGACGGGCAAAGGGTAATTTCAGTCCTTTCCAGCCCCGTTCGTTTTCATTGATATTTGAAGCATTTTCGTGAATTTCGTGAATTTCACGTTTGATTGTTTTGCGTGAAGTTCTCACCCGGCTCAGTTGCTCTACCGCAGAGGCCAGCCCTTCGTTTTCAGCTGTCCAGCGAGGACTTTTGGGCATGAAAAACATGCAGATAAACACAAAAGCGGCCGGTAGTGCTGCAATGGAGACCATGGGTCTCCATCCCCAGGCATCACGCATAGTAAAGCCAACCAGGTTGGCAAGAAAAATACCGACACCAATTGCAACATTAAAGAGCGTGACGAGGTTGCCGCGTCTGCTGGCCGGCGCGAGTTCGGAAATATAAGTTGGTACAACCTGTGTTGCACCCCCTACCGCCAAACCAAGAAAAACACGTGCTATAACTAAAAAAATCATATCGGGCGCATAAGAACAGGCCACAGCACCAATAACAAAAATGGCTGTGACAAGCATGACAGATATACGACGACCAAATTTTTCAGAGAAGTATGAGACACCAAGAGCACCTGTAACGGCACCAATAAGAATAGCAGAAGTAACGATTTCTTCCTGACCAGAGGTCAGATGAAAATCTTTTGTTATGAGCAAAAGTGCTCCGGATATGATGCCAGTATCATATCCGTAAAGCCCACCACAAATAGCGGCAACAAAGGCGGCTATCCATAAGAGGAGGTTGGCATTAGGAGAGATTTCAGTGTTATTTATGGCTTCCTGAGCGCGTTTCTTTTCTGTTTGCATATTTTATACATGCCATATTTGTTGTGATTTTGCAAAGACTTGATTGCTTTTGTGTTAGAAAGCTCAACTCCTGCACAGGTGCTTGACATTTTCAAACAGAAAGTTATTTCATGAAAACTACCAAGGGGGGTTCCGGCAAGGAACTGAGAGGCTACTGGTTCTGCTGGTCAGAACGCGTGGCGACCCTGCCGTTCGCAGTATGTAGCTGCGACGGGGAACCTGATCCGGGTCATGCCGGCGGAGGGACTGGTGAAATGAAAAAACGACCGGTGTAGTTCTGTGACCTCTCCTGTGGGGTGCCTGCCGGGTTTTTTCTGCTCTCCGCTCCTCCGTAATGAGGAGTAAGCGAGATGACTGCCCCTGTTGAAACTAAAAAAAATCAGGCGCCGGATGTCAGGAGCATGTTTGCTGCTGATCCCGGGCATGTGACAACTGGTCCTGTACGTGGTTCACGCAAAGTCTATTCAAGCCCTGAAGGCCACCCGGATATCAGTGTTCCGTTTCGGGAAATTAAGCTCGACCCGTCAGCGCAGGAAAAACCTTTGTGGGTGTATGACACTTCTGGCCCGTATACCGAGACAGATGCGCAGATAGATTTGCGCCAGGGTTTGTCAGAGGTGCGTACCGGGTGGCTTAAAAAACGTAATTTCCAGCAGGTCACACCACGTGCTGTGAAACCTGAAGATAATGGTAACGCCCAGGGTGAGCATCTGGTGCCTGCCTGTCCTGCACCTCATGCCGTTTTAAAAGGCGCTGAAGGGCAGATGGTCACGCAATATGAGTTTGCACGTGCGGGTATCATTACAGAAGAAATGATTTACGTTGCACACCGCGAAAACCTTGGTCGCCAGATTGCTGCTGAGGGAGCCGCTGCACGTCTTCAGGATGGTAACTCATTTGGTGCCTCTGTGCCTGAGTTTGTAACGCCTGAGTTTGTCAGGCAGGAAATTGCCTGCGGCCGTGCCATTATTCCGGCTAACATTAATCACCCTGAGCTTGAGCCGGTGATTATCGGGCGTAATTTTCTTGTTAAGGTGAACGCTAATATTGGCAACTCAGCAGTGACCTCCACTGCGGCTCAGGAGGTGGAAAAGCTTGTCTGGGCTATTCGCTGGGGTGCGGATACGGTCATGGACCTCTCAACAGGTCGTAACATTCATAATATTCGTGACTGGATTCTTCGTAACTCGCCAACACCCATCGGTACAGTGCCACTTTATCAGGCGCTTGAGAAAGTTGGTGGTGATGTCAGCAAACTCAGCTGGGAAGTTTTTCGTGATACACTGATCGAGCAGGCTGAGCAGGGAGTGGATTATTTTACCATTCATGCGGGGGTTCGCCTGCAGCATGTGCCGCTCTCAGCCAGCCGTGTGACAGGCATTGTATCACGTGGCGGGTCGATCATGGCAAGCTGGTGCCTCAACGGGCATCGTGAGAGCTTTTTGTATGAGCATTTTGAAGAAATCTGCGACATTATGCGCGCTTATGACGTCTCCTTCTCTCTGGGAGATGGTTTGCGCCCGGGTAGTATTGCCGATGCGAATGATGCTGCGCAGTTTGCTGAGCTGGAAACCCTTGGTGAGCTGACTAAAATTGCCTGGGCAAAAGGCTGTCAGGTGATGATCGAAGGGCCTGGGCATGTGCCTATGCACAAGATCAAAGAAAATATGGATAAACAGCTCAAAGATTGTGGTGAGGCTCCTTTTTATACGCTTGGGCCACTAACCACTGATATCGCACCTGGTTATGACCATATTACCTCAGCTATTGGCGCAGCTATGATTGGCTGGTTTGGCACCGCAATGCTGTGTTACGTCACGCCAAAAGAGCATCTGGGGCTGCCAGACCGTGATGATGTGAAAACCGGTGTTATCACCTATCGCCTGGCTGCTCATGCGGCTGACCTGGCCAAAGGTCATCCCGCTGCAAGACTGCGTGATGATGCGTTAAGCCGTGCACGGTTCTCATTCCGCTGGGAGGATCAGTTTAATCTGTCTCTCGATCCTGATACGGCATGTGCCTATCATGATGAAACAATGCCACGTGAAGCGCATAAAACAGCACATTTCTGCTCTATGTGCGGGCCTAAATTTTGCTCTATGCGCATTAGCCAGGACATTAAAAAAGATGCTGAGCGTCTCGCCGGACTGGAAGAGAAAAGCGAAGAGTTCCGTAAGGCTGGCGGTAAAGTTTACATTCCGGCTGAATAAAACAGGCTTTTTGGGTGCTTAAAAACACGTCAGGGGAGGGTAAAAACCCTCCCCTGACTGAAGTCTGAAGGTTTTAAAAAACGCGTCAGACTTCCTGTAATTGTGCTGAAAAATTCTCAAGCCAGTGAATGGTGTAGTCACCTTTCTGAAACTCAGGATTTTCAAGAATACGACGGTGCAGAGGAATAACCGTCTTAATCCCTTCAACAACAAACTCATCAAGAGCGCGTTGCATCCGGGCAATCGCTTCTGCACGTGTTGGTGCATGAACGATGACCTTAGCGATCATGCTGTCATAGTAAGGCGGTACGCGATAGCCGGTATAAAGTGCACTATCAACGCGCACACCCAGTCCACCTGGCGGGTGATAAACTGTTACAGTACCGGGGCAGGGTGAGAAGTCGTTAGGGTCTTCAGCATTGATACGACATTCAATGGAATGACCAGAGAATGTTACATCTTTTTGTGTGTAACCAAGTTTCTCACCGGCTGCGATACGAATCTGCTCACGCACAAGGTCAACATCACTGACCATCTCTGTCACAGGATGTTCAACCTGAAGACGTGTGTTCATTTCGATAAAGCAGAACTGGCCGTCCTGATACAGGAACTCAAGAGTGCCAGCGTTACGGTAGCCCATTTTTGACAGGGCTTCAGTAACGGTCTTACCAATTTCATCACGCTGTTCTGCTGAAATAGCAGGTGACCCGGCTTCTTCAAGCAGTTTCTGGTGGCGACGCTGTAAAGAGCAGTCACGCTCACCAAAATGGACGACATTATTATAGTTATCGCCAAGAATCTGAAGCTCGATATGACGGGGCTTATCCATGTATTTTTCAAGATAAACTGCGTCATTGCCAAAAGCTGCACGAGCTTCTGTACGGGCTACATTCCAGGCTTCTTCCAGGTCAGCTTCGGTCGGAGCAACTTTCATGCCACGGCCACCACCACCTGCTGCAGCTTTAATCAGCACAGGATAGCCAACTTTAGCTGCGACCTTACGTGCTTCCTCAATACTGGCCAGTTCACCATCAGAGCCGGGAACCAGAGGAACACCAAGTGCCTGCATGGTGGTTTTAGCGGTAATTTTATCGCCCATCATGCGGATGTGCTGTGCGGTTGGGCCAATAAAGACCAGACCGTGCGATTCTACCGTTTCGGCAAAGTCGGCGTTTTCTGACAGGAAGCCATAGCCGGGGTGAATTGCCTCCGCACCGGTGATGGTTGCGGCAGAAAGAATGGCGGCAACATTCAGGTACGAATCGCGTGATGAGGCCGGGCCGATGCAGACTGCTTCATCAGCAAGGCGAACATGCATTGCATCCTGGTCAGCAGTTGAATGCACAGCCACGGTTTTGATGCCAAGCTCCCGGCAGGCGCGCAGGATACGCAAGGCAATTTCGCCACGATTGGCGATAAGAATTTTAGAGAACATTACTCAATAACGACCAGAGGCTGACCAAATTCTACCGGATCACCTGAAGCGACGAGAACAGATTTAACTGTGCCGGCTTTTGGCGCTTTGATCTGGTTGAAAGTTTTCATGGCTTCAATCAGGAGCAGAGTCTGACCGGCACTGACGGTCTGTCCGACGCTGATGAAAGGTGGAGCTGACGGGTCAGGTGTGAGGTAGGCTACACCAACCATCGGGCTTTTAACGGCTCCGGGGTGAGCGGAAAGGTCAGCCGGAGCAGCAACCGGTGCCGGAGCTGCAACAGCAGCCGGGGCAACCGCTGCAACAGGAGCTGCTACCGGTGCAGCAATAGCTGCCTGTACGGGCGGCAGAGCGCGTACCACACGAATGCGACTGTCTTTTTCGGTAACTTCAATTTCTGTCAGGCCGGTATCGGCCAGAATGGTAGCGAGTGTTCTAATGGTATCCGCATCCACGAGCAATCCGCTCATCGGTGATCATCCTCTTGAAAAATAAAATCAGTTATTGCCTGCAGCGCCAGGGAATATCCTGCCACGCCCAGTCCGCATATAACGCCAACAGCAGCGCGCGAAACATAAGACATGTGACGGAATGGCTCGCGACGGTGAATATTAGAAATATGTACCTCAATTACTGGCAAATCTGTTGCAAGCAAAGCATCTAGCAGCGCAACAGATGTATGGCTATATCCTGCAGGGTTAATAATGATGCCCCGGGCACGTTTACGGCACTCCTGCACCCAGGAAATCAGCTCACCTTCTATATTCGTCTGTCGAAAATCGATAGCCAGGTCAAGCTTATCTGCTGCCTGAATACAGATTTGTTCCACGTCGTCGAGCGTCGCATGTCCGTAAATTTCGGGCTGGCGCTGGCCGAGCATGTTGAGATTAGGGCCGTTAAGTACGGCAATAAGAGGTCTTTCCATGGTGGGGAGATGCTAGCACAGAGGGGATAAACTCTCCAAGATAAGCTGGTGAGATGAATTAATTTTCATGAAAAAATTTATTATCGGAAATATTAAAAAACAATTAAAAACCAATAAGATATGTCGTGTTTATTTGCACTAAATGATTTAATAGCAGTGCGTTTTTTATGCTTGTCAGGTATAGAAAAAAACATATTTTTGATTTTTTATGCCACATTTGCGCTTTACATCGAGTATAGAAGGCATCCGGGTTGCCCTGATTATTAATGAGGAGGGAACAACACACGATGTCAGCTTTGCGCCGAACACTTCTGGGAGGGGTCGTTTTAATGACAGCTCTTGGATCATCCTCTGCCGGGGCAGCAGTTGCAGAAACAGGAAATTCTCCTGATACCGCTCTGGCCTCTTCTGATAACACAGGTGAGCCGGTCTCTACGCCTTGGGCGCAGTCTGTTCGTAACGCTCTGGCGGCGCGTAAACGTGCATTGATGAGCAGTGTTGATTCCATGAAGCATCGCCTGCACCAGGAAGGGCTGGCAAGCTGGTATGGTGAGCATTTTAATCGCCACCGTACGTCTTCAGGAACAATGTTTGATAAAACAGCTCTTACGGCTGCGCACCCGACATTACCGCTTGGGAGCAAAATTCTGGTAACGTCGAAGGAAACGGGGCGGTCAGTTGTCGTTATGGTTAATGACAGAGGACCATACGTTCATAACAGAATTATTGATCTTTCAAAGGCAGCTGCTGAACGTCTGGGTATGCTAAAAAAAGGCGTTGCTCATGTTGAGGTTCAGCCAGTACCTGAGGCAACAGAAGTTGCTCAGGCTCCGATAGCTGATGATGCAGAAAACAGGGCTTCATCCGTTCAGAATTCTGAAGCTCAGCCCACGGTTAAATATTCAAAACCTTTCCTGCGTAAGCGACACACAACAGCATCTCATTAATGCTGTTGTGGCGCTTTGCCTGAAATCTCCAGTGCCTGCCCTTCCATCTGGGCGCTGAGCTCGGCACCCATCATAACAACCCAGGCACTTACGAAAAACCACATCATAATGCCGATGAAGGCTCCGAGCGGGCCATAGGTTGCATTGTAGCTTGCGATGTGAGCGACATAATAAGAAAAACCGAGAGCCGAAATGACCCAGGTAATTGTTGAAAACAAGGCTCCTGGTAAAACCCATCGCCAGTTTGTGCGATAGTGGCGGTCTGGTCCAAAACGGTACAATGCGCATGTTGCCAGCGTCTGGAACAGAAAAACAACCAGAGGCCCGCTCCACTGTGCGACAAATTCAATTGATCCTGGTGGAGTAGGGATGTGCAGCCACATGGTCATATTGAGCAGCAGAGGTACCGCGACCATAATGGCTATTGTGAGCACTGCGCCGAGAATGGCAAAAAGTGTCATCGACAGAGCGGTAATCTGAAAGACAAAAAAATTGCGGGTTTCTTTAGTATTATAGGCAATATTAAGTGCAGCAAGAATTGAGCGTGTTGCCGCAGATGCCGACCACAGGGCGACACTAAGTGAAATGATCAGATTGAGGGTTAGTGAGCTGTGAGGTTCAGCAACCAGTGTTTGTATTCTGTCATAAATCAGAGAATATGCTGCCGGAGGGAGAAGGCTGCGCAGAACACGCAGCTGCGGTGTGACAGTCTGTACGTCAAAAGCCAGCCCGTAGATTGAGATGAGTGAACTTATCGCCGGGAAGAGAGACAGGGTGGTATAGAAAGCACACCCCGCAGCCACCAGAGTAATAGGGCCGGAGAAAATATTTTTGATGGCCTGTGACAGAATCAGACGCCATTCGTGCCTGGAAAACTGCGAAGGGCGTGCAATAGTGCGAACAGGTGCGGAAGAAGATGTATTAAGGGTACTCTGATTTTTTGTCTCAGAAGGGGTGTGTTCAGCCTGGCTGCAATCGGCCTGCATTGTTTCTGAAATATCCTTATACTCATATTTCAGAGAAGAGGAGGTCTTCTCTGATACGGTGTATCTCCGGTTTTCGGCATAGTATCGGCTATTGTCTCTGTCGTAAGACTGACAGTAACGACGAAAAAACGTTTCAAATGTTCTCTGACACGAACATGAGAAAACTTTAATGAGATGCACAGACCTTCTACCGTGCGATGCTATGAGTTTCTATGTTTTTTTCAAAAAATGTTATTTTTGTCTTGCGCTTGTGTTTGTTTAGTCGCATATGCACACCCCTTGCCACGGCTGATGCACGTGGCGTTGCTTTCCCAAAGCTGAGCGATAAAGCCGGATAATCCGTGCGGCAGGACCTTCGAGGGTAAAGGTTTTTTATTGTTTATGGCCTTATAGGCCAAGTCTTTAAGTCGCTCCTTAATACAGTGATGTAAAACGGGAGTCCTGATATCGGGGAATGTGAGTGGTGACTTCTAAAATTGCTCGTTTTTTTGCCGAAAACAAACCGGCTACACCTTGTCTTGTTGTCGATGTCGATCAGGTAGAGGCACGCTATCAGGCGCTGCGTCATGCTTTGCCACAGGCACGCATTTATTATGCTGTGAAAGCAAACCCGGCTATGCCTGTGCTTTCGCGCCTGGTTGAGCTGGATTCCTGCTTTGATGCGGCTTCATGGGAAGAGATTTCCTTTTGTCTCTCAGCCGGTGCAAAACCAGAATCGATCTCCTTTGGGAATACTGTAAAGAAAGTTCAGGCTATTCAGGCAGCTTATGTTGCAGGCGTGCGGATGTATGCTTTTGACTGCCTTGAAGAGCTGGAAAAAATTGCAGCGCATGCCCCCGGTTCGCGTGTTTATTGCCGCATTATGGTTGATAACGAAGGCGCTGAGTGGCCGTTATCCCGTAAATTCGGCACAAGCACTGAATCAGCAAAAGAACTGATGCTCAAAGCGGCTGACCTGGGCCTCGACCCTTATGGTCTGTCCTTTCATGTTGGTAGCCAGCAGCTTTCAGCCGAGGCTTATGAAGTCGCTATCAGCCGTGTCGCCAGTGTATTTTCTGAACTGGCTGACACAGGCCTGGATCTGCGGATGGTTAATCTGGGCGGAGGGTTCCCGGTCAGATATCGTCATGATGTACCGGGTATTGATCATTTCTCGCAGGTTATCAGCCACGCCATGACAGAGCATTTTGGTAATGCTCTGCCTGAAATGCTGGTCGAGCCTGGCCGTTATATCGTTGGTGAAGCCGGCGTTGTGCGCTCAGAGGTTGTTCTGGTCAGCCAGCGTGGGCGCGAAACCGGGCCTCGCTGGGTTTATCTTGATATTGGTCGTTTTGGTGGTCTGGCCGAGACAGAAGGCGAGGCTATCCGGTATGCTATTCATACGAGCCGGGATGGGTCACCTGTTGGTCCGGTTGCTATTGCCGGCCCGACCTGTGATGGCGCTGACATTATGTATGAAAAAGCACCATATGAGCTGCCTCTCTCTCTTGAATCAGGTGAGCAGATAGAGCTGCATTCTGCCGGTGCTTATATTTCGACATACTGTTCTCAGAGCTTCAACGGGTTCCAGCCTCTTGAAGAGTATTATATCTGAGGTCTGATTAAAAAAGCAGGGCAGCGGCTATTCAACCGCCGCCCTGAGACCCGCTCCGGCTGCCAGTGGGCAGAGCGGTAAAGCCGCACCCAGAAAAGCTCCCAGTAATTCAAGGTCAGGTATCCAGGGCAGACCATTACTGATGGCATCCAGTGCTGCTGCGCCAAAAATCAGCGCAGGGCAGGTGAGTGGCAGAATTAAAAGCGGCAGAAGTACATCACTCCGCCTTGCTCCCAGCACAACGGCAGCTGCCATGCCGCCAATCAGTGACAGGATCACTGACCCCAGAAATAATCCGCCTGTTAAAACCAGAATACTAACCTGTGGCAGGCCCAGCATAACAGCCATGGGAATCGCTGCGATCAAAAGAGGCAGGCCGGTTGTTAGCCAGTGTGCTGTCATTTTTGCCAGTGCAACAAGAGAGGCGGGGAGTCCAAGCAGCATGAGCTGGTCAAGTGAACCATCTTCTAACTCTGCGCCAAATAATCTTCCGAGCGGCAGAAGGGCTGCGAGCAACGCACAGACCCAGATAATACCCGGTGCCATGTGGCGTAACAGCTCTGGCGAAGGCCCCAGTGCCAGCGGGAATAAGGTCGCGGCAAGAATAAAGAAGAGAACCGCGCCCAAGGTGTCAGCACCATGCCGGCGTGCCAGGCGCAGGTCGCGTATAATAACGGCAAAGAATAAGGGCATCATGGCGCGGTTCCTGAATGCTCATGCCAGGTCCAGTCATCCGGTGACGTATCTGGCATGACAGCCCGATCTGGTGCCGCTGGCAGGTCGAGGTGAGAGGTTGTATCCATTGGCAGAGGAACGTGTGAGGTTGCAATTATCATGCCGCCTTTTTGACGGTGGCGGGTCAGAGCCTCGCCCAGCAGACTAATAGTTGCATTATCCAGGCCAAGTGTGGGCTCATCCAGCAGCCATAAAGGGGCCTGTCTCAGTAAAACGCGGGCCAGAGCGGTACGCCGCTTCTGCCCGGCAGAGAGCTGGCGGGCGGGCAGGTCAGCCAGCTCCAGAAGATTAAAGGTTTTCAGAGCTTCGGCAATGTTACTGCCTGTCGTGGTCGCATAAATTTTTAAGTTTTCAGTAACCGTCAGGCCAGGTTTCAGAGCCTCCTGGTGACCAAGGTAAGCGACGCGTTGTGTATGGGCTGTTATGTCATCTTTTACAGGTTGTCCCTGCCATAACAACGTACCGGCATCAGGGTGTCTTAGCCCGGCCAGAACCCTCAGAAGTGTTGATTTTCCTGCGCCATTTGGTCCTGTCAGGAGCATAGCTTCCCCTGCATGCAGGGAGAGGCTGATCTTGCTGAGAACGAGCCGCTCACCTCTGAACACACACAAAGAGTCGCCTTCGAGTAAGGGTATAACCGACATGGATGAACAACCTGGTGAAAATGAATGCCCGGAGATGGGACTTCTCCTTAATGTTACCATCAAAACCCGCAGAAGCAGGCCTGCTCGCGTTCTCGTGGTCGCAGACCGCCTTGTATCACAATGCCTCGCCGGTATGTTCTAGACCCGTAAGGATATCAAGCCGGGCATCCGGGAATCTGGATGCATATACAGCATAATGTTGTGTGTCGGCTTCCTGAGCGTATCACCAGCCACTGGCTGTGATCGGGGAGATTAAAGTAAATGAAAACCGTTGGGCACGATTCACTTAAAACCAGCCGTTCGCTTACTGTTGACGGCAAAGTATATCACTATTTTTCAATTCCTGAGGCGGCGAAGTCAATCGGTGACATCAGTCGCCTGCCTGTATCGCTAAAAGTTCTGCTTGAGAACATTCTGCGTTTTGAAGACAGCCGCTCCTATAACGTTGACGATGCAAAGGCGATTGCAGGCTGGCTCCCTTCAGGCAGCAGCACGAAGGAAGTGCCGTTTAAGCCTTCCCGTATTCTGATGCAGGACTTCACCGGTGTCCCCGCCGTTGTTGACCTTGCCGCTATGCGTGATGGCATCGTGAAGCTGAAGGGGGATGCACAAAAGGTTAACCCGCTGGTGCCGGTTAACCTGGTGATCGACCATTCTGTGATGGTTGATGTTTATGGCTCACCTGATGCGCTGCAGAAGAATATTACGCTGGAGTTTGAGCGTAATGCAGAACGTTATGCTTTTTTGCGCTGGGGGCAGGAGGCATTTGAAAACTTCTCAGTTGTTCCGCCTGATACAGGGATCTGCCATCAGGTGAACCTTGAATATATTGCACAGGTCGCCTGGACAGCAAATGTTGGTGGTAAAGACTACGTCTACCCTGACTCGTTGTATGGTACAGACAGCCACACAACTATGATTAACGGTCTTGGTGTTCTGGGCTGGGGTGTTGGTGGCATTGAGGCTGAGGCCGCAATGCTGGGGCAGCCTATTGCTATGCTTATTCCTGACGTGATCGGTTTCCGTCTCACAGGTAAGCTGCCTGAAGGGGCGACGGCTACCGATCTGGTGCTGACTGTTACGCAGATGTTGCGCCGCAAAGGTGTTGTAGGCAAATTTGTTGAGTTTTTTGGCCCTGCTCTTGATCATCTGCCTGTTGCTGACCGTGCAACGATTGCCAATATGGCGCCTGAATATGGTGCGACCTGTGGCTTCTTCCCTGTTGATAAGCTGACGCTTGATTATTTGCATGAAACAGGTCGTGACGAACATCGTATCAGGCTGACTGAAGAGTATTTACGCGCACAGGGTATGTTCCGCACTGCTGAAACACCTGAGCCGGTTTTCACAGATATTCTTGAGCTTGATCTGGCAACTGTTGTACCGTCTATTTCTGGTCCAAAACGCCCTCAGGACCGGGTTATCCTGACTGCTGCGAAAACAGAGTTTGAAAAAGAGCTGACTTCTTCTCTTGGTATTCCGGCAAATGATGCGAATAAAAAAGCACCTGTTGCAGGAACTAACTATGAAATTGGCCAGGGTGATATCGTTATTGCGGCTATCACCTCGTGCACCAACACATCAAACCCGGCGGTACTGATTGCGGCTGGTCTGGTTGCGCGTAAGGCACGGGCTCTTGGGCTGACGCCAAAACCATGGGTAAAAACCTCCCTGGCTCCCGGCTCTCAGGTTGTTACAGATTATCTGCTTCGTGCTGGTCTGACAGAAGATCTGGATGCGCTTGGTTTTAATACCGTTGGTTATGGCTGCACAACCTGCATTGGTAACTCAGGCCCGCTGGCACCTGATATTGTTGATGCAATTGAAAACAATAATCTGGTTGCTGTTTCTGTTTTGTCAGGTAACCGCAACTTTGAAGGGCGTATCTCTCCGAACGTAAGGGCAAACTATCTTGCCAGCCCTCCACTTGTCGTTGCCTATTCTTTACTGGGTACGATGCGCCAGGATATTACGAAAGATCCTCTTGGCACCTCGAAGGATGGTAAACCTGTTTATCTGAAAGATATCTGGCCATCTAATAAAGAGATTGCTGAGCTGATGGGTTCTTCTATTAATCGTGAGGAATTTATCAAACGCTATAAGCATGTTTCTAAAGGTACGCCTGAGTGGCAGAATCTGAAGGTTGTAACAGGTTCTGAAACTTACCAGTGGGACAAAACATCTACCTACGTGCAGGACCCGCCATATTTTAAAGGTATTACACACGAGCCTGTTGCGCCGGGTAATATTGAAAATGCGCGTATTCTTGCTCTGTTAGGTGACAATATCACGACCGATCATATCTCCCCTGCCGGTGCGATTAAAAAAGACTCCCCGGCAGGACGTTATCTGATTGAAAATGGCGTTGAGCAGCGCGATTTTAACTCTTACGGCTCACGCCGTGGCAATGACCGCATAATGGTACGTGGCACTTTTGCTAATATTCGTATCAAAAATGAAATGCTTCCTGGCACGGAGGGAGGTCTTTCCAGACATTACCCTGATGGCAAAGAGGGTTTCATTTATGATGTAGCCATGAAATACAAAGAAGAGGGTACCCCTCTGGTTGTCTTTGGTGGTAAAGAATATGGCATGGGGTCCTCGCGTGACTGGGCTGCCAAAGGCACGCTGCTGCTGGGTATCAAAGCCGTTGTTGCAGAAAGTTTTGAGCGTATTCATCGTTCCAACCTGGTTGGAATGGGGGTTCTGCCATTGCTGTTTAAAGAAGGCACAACCCGAAAAACTCTTAATCTCAAAGGTGATGAGATTATTTCGTTCAAAGGGCTTGAGACAATTACACCACGTATGGATGTAACGATGACCGTTAAGCGTGCTGATGGCAGCACGCAGGATGTTCAGCTGCTCTGCCGTGTCGATACACTGGACGAAGTTGAATATTACCGGCATGGTGGCATTCTTCAGTATGTATTGCGTGGGATGACTAAAGCTGCCTGAGAATCGTTCTGTTTCTGATAAACATGACGGGGCCGGCCTGGTGCAAACCGGGTCGGCTTTTTCTGTTAAAGAGCCTGTAGTGCTGCATGCACAAAATGTGCATAAGCAATTTGGCGAAACCATTATTCTGAACGGCGTTTCGCTTGAGGTGCATAAAGGGGATCTGGTTTCCGTTATCGGGCCTTCAGGATGTGGAAAATCCACATTTTTGCGTTGCCTGAATTTCCTTGAAATACCAGATCGTGGACGGATTACAGCCGCTGGTGTGACCATTGACCGGCAGGGCGGGCCTTGGCGTCGTGCAGATGAGCATATGGCACACAGGCTGCGCACCCATGTCGGGATGGTTTTTCAGAGTTTTAACCTGTTCCCGCACCTGACGGTGCTGGATAATGTTTTGCTCGCGCCACGTATTGTTAAGCGCCAGACTGACACCGTTAAGCGTGATCAGGCTATGGCATTGCTTGAAAAAGTGGGGCTGGGCCGGGTGGCCGGGCGGTATCCCCTCTCTCTTTCCGGAGGGCAGCAGCAGCGTGCCGCAATAGCGCGGGCTCTGGCGATGAACCCTGATATTATGCTTTATGACGAGCCTACTTCAGCCCTTGATCCTCTGGTTGCTGAAGAGGTGCTGAATGTGATGCGTCAGCTTGATGCAGAAGGCATGACACAGATCGTCGTGACACACGACATGCGTTTTGCTCGTGTTGCGTCAGATACCATCGTTTATATGGATGGCGGCCATATTATTGAGGCAGGTCCGCCTGATGTTATGTGTGTCAGACCGACGGATGAAAGAACACGACGTTTTCTGGGAGCGTTGCTGTGACGCAGCATTCTACTCGTTTTTTTGCCTTTGCCCGTCATGTAAGCCGCTGGTTGCCTGCCTGCCTTATTGTGCTGGCTCTTTTTGCCGGTTCTGCCAGAGGGGAATCTCATCCTGTACGCTGGGCAGCTGATGCATCAGCAGATGTGCCTTTTACGTTTCATGACCTGAAAGATCAGACGAAGCTGACAGGTTTTGAATATGATCTGGTGCAGGAACTTGGCCGGCATATGAAAAACCCGCTGCAGTTTGTGCAAAATGACTGGGATGGTCTTATTCCCGGGCTGGAGCGTGGTCTGTATGAAATGGTTATCTGCGGTATCGAAATCACCCCTGAACATGCCGAGGGTATTGATTTCAGTGATCCGTATTATGTGACATCAGAGCGGCTTGTTGTCAGGCGTGATGGCTCGCATTTTGATACGCTTGATCAGCTTAAAGGGCATATTGTTGGTACGCTGAAGGCGACACAGGCTGAGCGTATTCTGCAAAATCACCCGGAGATAGAAATGCGCACCTATGATGAGGAAACCAATGTGTTTCTTGATCTGGTAAACGGGCGCACAGATGCTATTTTGATTGATGGGCCGATTGCTCAGTATTATGGGAGTACCAACCCCGCACTTGAAGTGGTCGGTGCACCCATAGGGCGCGTTGCCTATGGCGTTGCTTTTGCTAAAGGCAAGCATGGTGCCTTGCGTGAGCAGGTGAATACCGCTCTGGCTGCAATGATGCAGGATGGCAGCCTGCATAAAATTCTGGCTAACTGGAAGTTATGGTCACCAGAAATGGCGGCAATGACCGGGGACAGAACCACTCTGGCGGCAGAGCCTGCAGGGTGGATCAGATACACAGAGGCTTTGCACAGCGCCACGTCATGGAAGGCACGTTTCTGGCGTTATGTTAGTTTTATACCCTTCCTGGCAAAAGGGGCTGCGCTGACCCTGCTGGTATCATTATGTGCCATGGTGCTGGCAGTGGCACTTGGGCTGGCCCTGGCGCTGATACGTTTATATGGTCCCCGCCCACTGGCTTCTCTAACATCTGTTTATGTTGAGGTTGTGCGCGGTACACCGTTGCTTATTCAGATTTTGTTTCTGTTTTATGGTCTGCCAGAGTTTGGCATCAGTCTTGGGCCATTTCTTGCCGGTGTGCTTGGTCTGGGTCTTAACTATGCAGCGTATGAGGCAGAGAATTACAGGGCCGGGTTACAGTCTGTCGCGCCAGGACAGATGGAGGCCGCTCTGGCTCTTAATATGACGCATTTCCAGGCCTTACGTTTTGTGGTTGTGCCGCAGGCGTTTCGTCTGGTTATGCCAGTGATGACGAATGATTTTATTTCTCTTTTAAAAGATTCATCTCTTGTCAGCGTAATCACTCTGACCGAGCTGACACAGACTTACATTCGTTTGTCTTCTACATATTTTGATTATTTTGGCACCGGCCTGATGGTCGGAGGGGCCTATCTTATTCTGGGTCTGCCATTTGTGCGTCTTGCCCGTATGGCAGAGAAGAAACTGGCGCAGCCTCACACACGGCGTGAGTGAGGCTGAAACAGGGGCTGCTAGTTATGGTATCCCGGGTCAGCTGCGATAGTTGCCGGGATAGTATTGGCCTCAAGCTTATTAGCATAGGCCTTGCGCAGGTAAGGCAGCCATTTTACCAGCCAGACATTGACTGAGTTTACAAAGCTCGCAACAGCCGAGTCATTTTGCATGCCGGTGCGTGTCCAGTCTTCAGGTGCGCCGGGGAAGTTTTTTTGTCCCGGGGTTGCAGGGCTGATCAGCGTATGAACAGAGGCGACATCGACACCTGAGCCTGATTTTGTTTTTTCAATATGTAACCATGCGGCATCAACCATAGCCGGCGGCAGGATAAACTTCATTTCCGTCAGGCGGTTAAGCGTAAACGCCAGTATGGGGCTGGCCATAAGGCCCTGCAGAGGCTGATTGGCTGCCATGAAGGAGTGGTCAAGCACGCGCACTGGTGATGTCATCCAGCATTCAGTTTGTCTGCCATCCTGTGGCAGGCTGCCGACCAGAAAATTATACCCGTTATTGCAAAGGCTTTCGAGGTTTTGAGCATTTTCTGCTGAAACAGGCTGAGTTGTTGCCTGAGCAACAATCATGCCTGTTACCAGGCCCTGGTCGACACGTACCAGAACAGATGACAGAACTTCACTATGATTCTGGTCATCCTGCTGGTTTGCGATAGCATGCCATTTGCCTGCGGGAAGCGGGAGCTGACGCCCGGCAAAGGGAATAACCCCGGTAAATTCGGCATCAAAAGGGGGGGCTGATGCAGTGTGGTGCTCTGCCGCTGCCTGGTCAGGCTGGCCGGAAGAATCAGCATCCTGAAAAGAGGAGGTGTCACTTCCCAGAGTATGACCGATTTTGCTGGTCAGCACTTTATATGGGGGAGCAATCTGCACCAGCCAGGGAGCCGGGAAGATAAGAGACAGCAGGGTGCACAGACAGGCAGTAAGCAGAGCAGTGCGCCATAGCGGCGCACGATTCCAGAGGCGTTTTATGGCAGACATGTTTTCAGGGCATCAGACGAGCATGGGAAGATGTAGAGTTTGGATTGTTATCAGCGGTTCTGGCCGTGATGGTACCATCTTCTGCCCGGTCAATCGTGACCATCCGGGCTCCCTGCTGGCGGGCAACAATCAGTGATTCGCTGATCATATCTTCTATGGAGCGTACGAGGTCACGGGCAGAGGCACCGTCTCCCATACGAATCTGGCGACGCATGACGTCCATCAGCAGGGTCGGGTCAATTCCGCCAACTTCAATTTTCAGGCCATAGCCTTCAATCATAGTTTCAATTTCAAGGGCAGCAACACGTGCAATATCAAGGCCTTTGAGGGCGCGGAAAACAAAGATACGATCAAGGCGGTTAAGGACTTCGGCAGCAAAGCCAGCCTGACGCAGGGCTTCAACCGATTCGGCACGCATACGGTCCGGGTCGTCATGCAGGCGGTCTGCAATCTCGGTCAGAGCTTCTGTCGCAATATTTGAGGTCAGAACAAAGATAGCCCTTACTGTTGAGACCTGCTGCCCGGTTGAGGCTTCAGTAATGTGCCCGTCATTCCATGCGGTCAGGAATTTTTTGAAAACATCAGGATGTGCTTTTTCGATCTCATCAAGCAAAACAACAGCATCTGGTTTTTCTTTAAGGCCGCCGGTGAGTTTACCATAGGTGTCTGACCCGACATATCCTTTAGGTGAACCAAAGAGCTGAGTTGCAGCATGGGGGTCACTCATCTGCGTCATATCAAAATGCAGTAAAGGGCGTTCAAGCTGCTGGGCCATCTGCTTTGCCAGATAGGTTTTGCCCGTGCCAGGGGGGCCAGCAAGCAGGAAGATACCAACGGGTTTGCCACGCACCTGCAGAGCCAGGCGCCGGCGCAGCTGAGCAGCAATGTCTTCACAGACCTGATCCTGGCCGATAACGCGTGCGCGCAGATTAGCGGCAAGTTCTTCCGCATCAAGGCTGGTTTCACGCTGCTCACGTGCCAGCATTTCTTCGAGAGCGTTGCGGTTCGTTAGTCTGCTGAGAATATCCATAATCCATCCTTGTTGGCGCAACAAACCTTTACGGGCAAGTCGCTCCGCTCTTACTTCAAATAACAGTCCGCTTATTGTCAGAATACTACCTGCTGCAGCCAGTACAGGCCATGCCGGAGCGCACCACTTCATAAAATGCCCGACAGAAGCCAGTGAAAGGTGAAGGCTGATGGCCATTTGTATGCTGGCCAGAATCAGGAAGATCACCATCATTAACGGCATCAGGCGGTTAAGAGCGGGGAGTAAACCTTTCATTGGGCAATCACAGTCATGCTTAGTGTTTGTCCACCATGAATAACAGGGAGAGCCTGAGGTCCAAACATCGTAATAACTCCAGTACCGATTCCTGACATCCCCGGGTCAGAAGCAGGCGTAACACTGACTGTGCCTGCGACCGTAATCGGGAGAATGAGAGTTTTCGGGGTGGGTGCAAGGTGCACGGTCTGAGACATTGTGCCGCATGATATCGTAACAATGCCACCGCTGCCGGTAGCGTCAAATACAGGCATTTCTACAAGTCTGAGTTCCCGACGCTTTACCGCTGCAAGAATCTGGCTTTGTTCATCGGGTGAAAATTCAGAGTGACTTAAAGCCTCAGCTGCGGAATCAGGGGAGATGAGGCGCACCTGAGTGGCCTGATTGCCCATGGAAATAATTTCCGATGAAGAGGCAGACTCCCCGGCCATGGATGATAAAAATGTCTTACCGCCGGTAAAATGAACACCCGCTCCGGCTAAGAGAATAACCGTACCTGTGAGAATACACGCAGCTTTCAGGCCAGAGGTTTTTTTTTCCTCTTCTGCACGAAGTTTTCTCTCTGGCTGAGGGGTGAAGCTCATGCGAATTACCCAGGCAGTATAGTTAATATGGTAAGCGTCGCCGGTTGATTATAATACCGTATGAAGCCCGAAAAAGACATATAATTATAATATCGTTATGAGGCCTGAAAAAGGCATATAAGATTAACTTCAGGACACTTGCAGAGATAGTGGAAATCGCTTACACACAAATATCTCCTTTCATGAATATAAAAAATTGGGGGGTGGCCTTGACGGGCCGCCTGGTTTTGTATTGGACGCTGATCTCTCTGCTCATTCAGGCCTCGAATCCAGACTGGTTGCGCTTATTGCGCCGATGATCGAGGATATGGGGTATGAAATAGTTCGCATTTCTGTGCTCGGGCGCGAGAGGCCGACTGTACAGATTATGGCAGACCGCAAGGATGGCTCTCTGATCAGTGTCAATGATTGTGAGCGCATTAGCCGTGCTGCCGGCGCTATCTTTGATGTTGAAGATCCTATTCCGGGTAACTGGACGCTTGAAGTGTCTTCAGCAGGGATTGATCGCCCTCTTACACGCGTGAAAGACTGGAATCGCTTTGCCGGACATCAGGCTAAAGCTGAAGTGATTGTGCCATTAAACGGACGTCGTCGCTTTCTTGGTGTGGTGCTTGGTGCCGACGAGACAGCGGCACGCTTAAAGCTGGATGACGGCACGGAAGTTGCGTTGCCCCTGGCTGAAATTCGCCGCGCCCGTCTGGTTCTGACGGACGCTCTCATCGAGTCGAGTGCACGTATGGCCCGCCCGGCTGCTGCGGGTGATCACGACGAAGATAATGTAGAGTCTGATGGTTCTGCTGATTTCAGACTGAACTGATCAAGCTGCCTGTTTTGGAGAGCTGAGAGCATGGATACCTCTGTTTCCCGTCCTGAATTACTGCTGGTTGCAGATGCTGTTTCGCGCGAGAAAGGAATTGATCGCGACGAAGTGCTGGAAGCCATGGAGCAGGCCATTCAAAAGGCCGGGCGTGCTAAATACGGTCACGAAAAAGATATTCGTGCGACCATTGATCGCCGCACCGGGGAGGTTCGTCTTTCCCGCTGGACCGAGGTGGTTGAGCAGGTAGAAAATGAGGAAACACAAATTCCTCTGGCGATCGCCAAAAAATTTCAGGAAAACCTGAAAATTGGCGAATATATCGTTGACCCGCTGCCTCCGATTGATTTTGGACGTATTGCCGCGCAGACCGCTAAGCAGGTTATCGTGCAGCGTGTGCGCGAGTATGAGCGTAAGCGCCAGTATAACGAGTTTAAAGATCGTGTTGGCGAGATTGTTAATGGCACGGTTAAGCGTACTGAATACGGTAACCTTATGGTTGAGATCGGTTCGACAGAGGCACTGCTGCGTCGTGATGAGCTGATCGCCCGCGAGACATTCCGTAACTCTGATCGTGTTCGTGCTTACATCTATGATGTGCGCGACGAGCCACGTGGCCCGCAGGTTTTCCTCTCCCGTACCCATCCTGCATTCCTTGCAAAGTTGTTTGCACAGGAAGTGCCGGAGATTTATGACGGTATTATCGAAATTAAGGCTGTTGCCCGTGACCCTGGTTCACGTGCGAAGATGGCTGTTATTTCGCGTGATGCCTCTATTGACCCGGTTGGTGCCTGTGTGGGTATGCGCGGGTCCAGGGTTCAGGCTGTTGTTGCTGAACTTCAGGGCGAGAAAATTGATATTATTCCCTGGAGCCCGCAGGCGGCTACTTTTGTCGTGAATGCGCTTGCTCCGGCTGAAGTGTCTAAAGTGGTTATGGACGAGGAAGCCGGTCGTGTTGAGGTTGTTGTTCCTGATGAACAGCTTTCTCTGGCAATCGGTCGTCGTGGTCAGAACGTACGTCTGGCCAGCCAGCTGACACGCTGGGATATTGATATTCTGACTGAAGCAGAAGAATCTGAACGTCGTCAGGAAGAATTCCGCCGTCGGACAAACCTGTTTGTCAGCGCGCTTGATGTTGATGATGTTATTGCAGGGCTTCTGGTTACTGAAGGTTTCCACTCAGTGGAGGAGCTGGCCTACGCTGAGCCAGACGAGCTGATTGGTATCGAAGGTTTTGACGAATCGGTCGTTGGTGAGCTGGTGCAGCGTGCGGAGTCTTTCCTTGTGAAAAAGGAAGATGATCTTGATAGCCGTCGCAAAGAGCTGCTGGTTTCTGACGAGATTGCCGATCTGGGCGTATTTACGAATCAGATGCTTGTGACTCTCGGTGAAAAGGGTATAAAGACCCTCGATGATCTTGCCGACCTGGCAGGTGATGAGCTGGTTGATATCCTCGGAGCTGATGTTATCGAGGAAGATGCTGCAAATGAAATTATTATGGCAGCTCGTGCACACTGGTTTGATGAAGGGGAGGGAGCCTCTCCTTCTGAAGGATAGTCGTCAGAGCCCTTTCAGGTCTGATAGCAGGGGATAATATTTGTCAGAGAGTGAAGCTGATACAGAAACGGGTCCATTGCGTCGCTGCGCCGTGACACGGCAGCAGGGGCAGCCTGAGGACATGATTCGTTTCGTGGTTTCGCCATCTTCTGTTATTACACCTGACCTGGGTGCGAAACTTCCCGGGCGAGGAATATGGTTGAGTGCGCGGCAGGATGTGGTAGAACAGGCCTGCAAGCGTGGTGTTTTTGCCCGGGCCGCGCGTTGTCAGGTGCAGATACCTGATGATCTGATGTTTCAGATCGAAAAAGGTCTGCATCAGCGTATGATAAATGTTTTAGGGCTTGCCCGGCGTGCCGGGCAGTCTGTGAGTGGGTTTACGAAGGTACGTGAAATGATAGCGCGGCAGCAGGCCGCAGTTATTGTGCACGCATCAGATGGCAGTGAAGATGAGTTGCGCCGGCTTTTGTCAGGTGCGCGCGAGCTGCCCGTAATCAGGACGCTTTCGGTGAAGGACCTTACGCAGGCTTTCGGTCGTGAGCGAGTGGTGAATGTGGCACTGGCGCACGGGGGCATGGCCTCCCGTCTGTGTTGCGAAAATGGGCGTTTTATCGGGGTTGCCATCAGTGCTCCCCAGGTTCGTCGGACTTTTTCGGCGGATGGGTTTGAACAGGCAGGTCAATGAGCGAAGGCAAGGATCAGGATCAGGGTAAAGGGCGTTTGTCCCTTCGGACGGCGGGTCGTTCGGACGTAGGGCGGACGGTTGATGCCGGGTCAGTACGGCAGAGTTTCAGCCATGGCCGCTCCAAGGTTGTTCAGGTCGAGGTGCGCAAAAAGCGTGGTCCCGGCTCTGGCAGCGGCGGACGTGGTGGCGGTGGCCGTACTCTGACAGCAGCTGAGCTGGCTATTCGTCAGCGTGTGCTTCTGGAGCAGAAAAAAGCAGCAGAAGAAGCTGAACGTCGCGAGGCTGAACGTCGTGAGCAGGAAAAGATTCAGATTCTTTCTGCCGCAGAAGAAGCACGTCGCCGTGAAGAAGATGAAAAGCGTGCAGCTGAAGAAGTGGTCGCTGCGGCTGAAGCCGAGCGTAAGTCACGTATCGATGCAATTAAGCCAATTGAGCTGAAGGGACCAGTTGTTTCAGCTGTTCCTATTCCGGGCGAAGTTACTCTTGCACCGCCTGTTGACCGTCTGAAGCCGCTTGCTGAGCGTGCTGTGATGCCTGCCAGGCCGCTTAAAAAGCAGCCCGCACCTCAGGCTTCTCAGTCTGCGCGTTCTCAGCCCTCGACTTCGACTGCTGAACAGACTGCAGCGCCGACTCTGCGTCTGCGTGGTGGGCGTGCAGCAGAAGCTGATGAAGAGCCACGTCGTGGTGCAGGTTCGCCCCGTCGCCCTGGTGGTAATGGTGCACCTCCTCCCCGTAAGAGTGCCGGTGCACGTCGTGGTGATAGTGGTCGTCGTTCAGGCCGTATCGATGTGCGTGCAGCGATTGAAGGGGATGATGATAAAACCCGTTCTCTCGCTTCTGTACGTCGTCAGCGTGAGCGTGAGCGTCGTCAGGCCGAGCTTGAGCGCCTGCGTGCCGACCAGGTTCGTGTCGTACGTGATGTTATTCTGCCTGAAACGATTACCGTTCAGGAACTGGCAAACCGTATGGCCGCCCGTCAGGGTGAAGTTATCAAGGCTCTGATGAAAAACGGCGTTATGGCGACCGTTACACAGACGATTGATGCTGATACTGCTGAGCTTATCGTTGAAGAATTTGGTCACCGCGTTCGTCGTGTGGCTGAAAGCGATGTTGAGCTGGGTATTGAGGGTATCGAAGATACGCCTGAAAATCTGGTTGCGCGTCCGCCTGTTGTTACTGTTATGGGTCACGTTGACCACGGTAAGACATCTCTGCTCGATGCTTTGCGCACGACAGATATGGCTGGTGGCGAGGCCGGTGGTATCACCCAGCATATCGGTGCATATCAGGTGACACTCGCATCCGGTGCGAAGATTACCTTCCTCGATACGCCAGGACATGAAGCATTTACTGCTATGCGTGCCCGTGGTGCTTCGATCACCGATGTGGTTGTTCTGGTTGTTGCTGCTGATGACGGTGTTATGCCGCAGACAATTGAAGCGATTAAGCACGCTAAGGCTGCTGATGCGCCGATTATTGTTGCCATCAACAAAATTGATAAACCAGGTGCAAACCCTGAGCGGGTTCGTCAGGAACTTCTGAGCCACGAGATTGTTGTTGAATCTCTTGGTGGTGACGTTCAGGACGTTGAAGTTTCAGCTAAGAAACGTGAAGGTCTTGATAAGCTCGAGGAAGCTATTCTGCTTCAGGCAGAAATCCTTGATCTTAAGGCTAACCCGAACCGTTCAGCTGAAGGCGCTGTTATTGAAAGCCGTCTGGATAAGGGCCGTGGCTCTGTTGCCTCTGTTCTGGTTCAGAAAGGTGTTCTCAATAAAGGTGATATCGTGGTTGCCGGCGCTGAGTGGGGCCGTGTGCGTGCTCTGGTTAATGACCGTGGCCGTCAGGTTTCTGAAGCTGGTCCGTCAACACCGGTTGAGGTTCTTGGCCTGACTGGTGTGCCTGCCGCAGGCGCTCCTTTCGTTGTCGTTGAGAACGAAATGCGTGCCCGTGAGATCTGTGAGTTCCGTCAGAGAAAACTGAAAGAACATCATGTTGCTGGTCAGGTTGCGGCCCGTGGCACACTTGATCAGATGCTGGCACGTATTCAGGCTGGTGAGCAGAAAGAAGTTGCAGTTCTGATTAAGGCGGACGTTCGTGGTTCGGCTGAAGCTCTTCAGGCAACGGTTCTTAAGCTTGCTCATGAGGAAGTTGGTGTTCGCGTTGTGAATGCAACAGTTGGTCAGATCACCGAAAGTGATGTGCAGCTGGCTAAAGCTTCTGACTCTGTAATTATTGCCTTTAACGTGCGTGCAACCTCTCAGGCTCGTCTGCTGGCGCAGCGTGAAGATGTTGATATTCGTTATTACTCCATCATCTACCAGGTGGCTGATGATGTGGAACAGCTGGTTCGTGGCAAGATTGCTCCGAAACATCGCGAAGTGTTCCTTGGGTATGCCGAAATTCGCAAGGTGTTTGATATTACCCGTGTGGGTAAAGTGGCCGGTTGTTATGTCACAGAGGGCGTTGTGAAACGTGGCTGTGGTGTACGTCTGCTGCGTGACGGTGTGGTGATCCATGAAGGTGATCTGAGCCAGCTCAAACGCTTTAAAGATGATGTTAAAGAAGCCGCCAAAGGCTACGAATGTGGTCTGTCTTTCGCCGGGTATAATGACCTGCGCGAAGGTGACGTGGTTGAATGTTTTGAAAGTGAACTGGTTCCGGCATGAGTCGTCACGGGTCAGATAAGTCGAAACACAGTGGGCCGGCGGGGTATCTCGCCGGTCTTTCACCATCAGGCCCCTCGCAGCGTCAGCTGCGTGTAGGCGAAGAGGTGAGGCGTGTTCTGGCTGAGTTATTCTCTCGCAGCACATTTCGTAACCCCGAGCTTGCTGGTATTATGGTGACTGTGACTGAAGTCCGCCTGTCACCAGATTTCAGACATGCTACGGTTTTCGTTGCTCTTATGGGGCAGAGCGATATTGAGGCGCATCTGCCAGCTCTGAAAAAAGTGGCTCCATGGCTGCGCTCTCAGATGTCGCGTAAACTGCGCCTGCGTATTGTGCCGGAGCTGCATTTTCAGCCTGATACAACACTTGATCAGGCCATGCATATGAATGCCCTGCTCAGATCACCTGACGTTATGCGTGATCTCGACGAAGAAACAGAAGAAGAGGCTGAAGACTAGCCTCTTCTTCGCTGCTTATTTTTTCCATTCCTGAACAACCGGACGGATTGCAAAGTTACTTTGAATCCGTACCACTCCTGGCATGCGGGAAAGCTCTTCTTTATGAATGCGCTCGTAGTCTGACATATCTCGTGCTTCAACGCGCAGCAGATAATCGGCATCGCCTGTCATCAGATAACATTCTTTGACTTCCGGGCAGTTGCGAACACTTTTCTCAAATTGCCCCAGACATTCTTCAGTTTGCCGTTCAAGTGTAATCTGAACAATTACGGTAGCCATAGAGTGTGTTGCATTACGATCAACAATGGCCCGATATCCCTGAATAATTCCGGTTTGTTCAAGCAGTTTGACACGCCGCAGGCACGCTGATGGCGAAAGCCCGACGCGGTGTGCCAGCTCAGCGTTTGTCAGGCGGCCATCCTGTTGCAGATGCCGGAGTATGAGATCTGTCATACGATCGAAGATCATAAGTGTATTTCCACACTATTCGTATATTCTGTAAGAAACAGGTTATTATTTGCATTATTCTGCGTCAGATTCGCAGGATATATCGTAGTTTCTCTGCTAAAATTGTAAGATAAAAACAATATAGGTGGCATGATGCCTTCTCTCGTAGCTTCAGACGTACGCTGGCCTGCCAGCAGAGCAGGTGCGGTGCTGACAGTTGATCTTGCAGCCCTTGCTGCGAACTATCGTTTTTTGACGCATAAGGCAAAAAAAGCTGTCTGTGCGGCGGTGGTTAAAGCAGATGCCTATGGGCTTGGTGCAGAGAAGGTTGTTCCTGCTCTTCTCAGATCTGGCGCGCGGGAATTTTTTGTTGCCCATGTCGATGAAGGGCTTGCTCTTGCTCCATTTTTATCAGAGCAGGCTCGCATTTCAGTTTTGCACGGTGCACGGCCCGGGGCACTTAAGGCCTGTATTGCCGCCGGTATGCGCCCGGTAATGAATTCGCTGGAGCAGATCGGGCAGCTGAAAGCTCTGGCCGCGCGTTTGGGCCAAAAACAGGATGCGATTTTGCAGGTTGATACGGGCATGTCCCGCTTCGGGCTGTCTCAGGCAGATGTGCATAAAATTGCACATGACCCCTCTTTGCTTGATGGAATTTCGCTGTCTCTCATTATGAGCCACCTGGCCTGTGCTGACACGCCGGAAGACCCGGCAAATAAGCAGCAGCTGGATTGTTTTTTATCCTGTGCCCGTATGCTTCCACCTGCACCGCTGAGTCTGGCCGCGTCTTCGGGTATTTTTTTGGGGGAGGCTTTTCATGGTGATCTGGTCAGGCCCGGGGCTGCATTATATGGAGTTGCTCCCAATAAACAGAGCCCGGATGTGATCCGTCCGGTTGTGCGTCTGCAAACGCATGTTCTGCAACTTCGTCAGCTCTCTCCTGGTGACAGAGTGGGATATGGTCTGACCTGGCAGGCAACAGAATCGTGTCGTGTTGCTGTACTGGCGACCGGATATGCCGATGGTTTTGCGCGACAGGGTGCGCAGGCTGGCTGTGCCTGGTTCAAAACATGGCGCCTGCCGGTGCTTGGGCGCATTTCCATGGATTCGATGGTGGTTGATATTTCAGCCGTGCCTGAAGCAGAGGTTAAACCTGATATGCTGGTTGACCTGCTGAATGCCCGTCATGGTGTAGATGAGGTTGCCCGGGCAGAAGGCACAATTGGTTATGAAGTGCTGACCTCACTGGGTCGAAGATATCATCGCGTTTATCAGCACGACTCCGCGACTGAAGACGCTAATTATGAAACAGAGGCAGTCTGATGAAAGTTTTTGTTCTTGGTGGCGGCGTTGTCGGTGTGACTTCGGCCTGGTATCTGGCGCAGGCAGGACATGAGGTAACGGTTATTGACCGTCAGCCTGGCGTGGGAATGGAGACCAGCTACGCCAATGCAGGGCAGGTGTCGCCCGGTTATTCAGCGCCATGGGCGGGCCCTGGTGTGCCTGTCAAAGCTGTAAAATGGCTACTAATGAAATATCGTCCGTTTGTATTCTGGCTAATGCCTGACCCGCATTTGTGGCGGTGGCTGGTGCAGATGCTCGAAAACTGCACGAGCGTGGCCTATGACCGCAATAAAGGTCGCATGGTCAGGCTGGCCGAATATAGTCGTGATGTGATGCGGGATCTGCGCAATGAAACCGGCATTCGCTACGATGACCGTCAGCAGGGTACATTGCAGGTTTTTCGTACGCAAAAGCAGTTTGATTCTGCCGGCGCTGATATTGCTGTGCTGAAACAGTACGAAGTACCTTATGAGGTGCTTGACTGTGCGCAGTGTGTTCAGGTTGAGCCAGGGCTTGCCAGCGCCGCTCATAAAATCGTCGGTGGTTTACGTTTGCCGACTGATGAAACAGGCGATGCTTTTCTGTTTACGCAACGCCTTGCTGCTATGGCCGAAAAAGCTGGTGTGAAGTTTCTTTATAACACGAGAATTGAAAGACTGGTTAAAGAAGGCGAAAAGATTACGTCAGTCGTGACGAGCAGAGGTGTGATCAAAGCTGATGCTTATGTGCTGGCTTTAGGCAGCTTTTCACCCTCTTTGCTGCGCCCGCTTAATATTCACCTGCCAGTTTACCCGGTTAAGGGATATTCTCTTACGGCAGATATTAAGGATGAAGCCCGGGCACCTGTTTCAACTATTATGGATGAAACATTTAAAATTGGCATTACCCGCCTGGGGGGTCGGGTGCGTGTTGGTGGCACCGCTGAACTGGCAGGTTTCAGCCGCAGTTTACGCAAACATCGTCGTGAAACCCTTGAGCATTCTGTGACGGATTTGTTCGCCGGGAGCTGTGATGTTTCCGAAGCGGTTTTCTGGAGCGGTCTTCGTCCTATGACGCCGGATGGTACACCCGTTATTGGTACAACAGGGCTCAGAAACCTGTTTTTAAATACAGGGCATGGTACGCTGGGCTGGACAATGGCCTGTGGGTCGGCGCGGGTGCTGGCTGATATTATATCCGGCCGCAAAACTGAGATCCCGAGTCAGGATCTGAATATTTTTCGTTATAAAATATAAGGCAGGCAGAGAGTTGCCGGACAGTAGTCCGGCAGTCTTTCAGCTTTGATACGACGCAATTTCTATCAGGTTTTCATCAGGGTCGTGGCAGTAGACAGAGGTGATGGGGCCAAGAGCACCAAGCCGGGCGACCGGGCCTTCAACGATAGCCACGCCACACTGCCTGAGATGGTCGGCAATATCCTCGCTTGTAACAGCGGTGACAAAACACAGGTCGTTGCCGCCTGGCAGAGCGTGAACAGCCGTGTCCCAGCCAGTTGCGTCATAGGGGCGTAAATTGAGCTTCTGGCCACCAAAACAAAGCGAAGTACGGTTGTTTCTGCCGTATTCTTCCCGGTCCATACCCAGAACGCGCTGATACCATGAGGCCGAGATTTCGAGGTCTTTAACGGTCAGGACTGCGTGGTCCATCCGGTCTACAGTAAAACGCATGGAATAGCTGCTTCCTCAGAGCTGGCCCGCCCCCTGATCAGGAGGCGGGTGCAGCAAGATTAACTCAGCTCAGCGTAGAAATCATGCCCTTTGTCGTCAATAACAATAAAGGCAGGGAAGTCTTCAACTTCAATTTTCCACACAGCTTCCATACCCAGTTCGGGGTATTCGAGCACTTCTACTTTACGAATACAGTCCTGAGCCAGTCTGGCAGCAGGGCCACCTACAGAACCAAGATAGAAGCCACCATATTTCTGGCAGGCATCCTTCACAGCTTTTGAACGATTCCCTTTGGCCAGCATGATCATTGATCCGCCATGGGCCTGCAGTTCATCAACATAAGAATCCATACGCCCGGCTGTCGTCGGACCGAAAGATCCTGTTGGCATGCCTGCTGGTGTTTTGGCTGGTCCGGCATAATAAACCGGGTGATCTTTCAGATATTGTGGCAGATCTTCCCCGCGTTCGAGGCGTTCTCTGAATTTGGCATGAGCAATGTCACGGGCGACAATGAGCGTGCCGGTCAGAGCAACACGTGTTTTAACCGGATAGCCTGAGAGTTCTTTACGAATTTCATCCATGGGTTTGCTGAGGTTAATTTTAACAGCCTCACCCTCCAGATGTTCGTCTGTCGTTTCTGGCAGGAATCGTGCGGGATCATGCTCGAGCTGTTCAAGGAAGAAGCCTTCAGCCGTAATGCGTGCTTTAACCTGACGGTCAGCAGAGCAGGAGACACCAATACCAACAGGCAGAGAAGCACCATGGCGTGGCAGGCGAATGACTCTCACATCGTGGCAGAAATATTTGCCGCCAAACTGTGCACCAATACCCAGTGTGCGGCTGAGCTGAAGCACTTTTTCTTCCATTTCAGTGTCACGGAAGGCATGACCGCCAATACTTCCGGATGTCGGCAGTTCGTCATACCAGTGCGTTGAGGCCAGTTTGACTGTTTTGAGTGTCTGTTCAGCTGACATACCACCAATGACTATTGCAAGGTGATAAGGCGGGCAGGCAGATGTTCCCAGGGTCTTAATTTTGGTGTCGAGCCAGTCAAGTAGTTTCTGCTCAGAGCCGAGCAGGGCGCGCGTTTCCTGAAACAGGAAGGTTTTGTTGGCGGAGCCACCACCCTTTGCTACGAACATCAGGTCAAACTGCTCGTCGTGGTAGGTGGCAGGGTTTGCCAGAATATCGCACTGTACAGGCAGATTGGTGCCGGTATTTTTCTCTTCAAACATAGAGAGAGGCGCCATCTGTGAATAACGCAGGTTTGTGCGGGTGTAGGTTTCATACACGCCTTTGGAAAAAGCAACTTCTTCGTCGCCATCACACCAGACGCGTTGTCCTTTTTTACCAAAGACGATCGCTGTCCCGGTATCCTGGCACATAGGCAGTACACCGCCAGCTGCAATACAGGCGTTTTTCAGCAGGTCGAGGGCCACAAAGCGGTCATTGTCAGAAGCTTCGGGGTCTTTGAGAATAAGAGCGAGTTTTTCAAGATGTGCTGGGCGCAGGTAGTGCGCTACTTCATGAAAAGCCTGCGCTGTCAGCTCTGTCAGGGCTTCAGAGGTAACATGCAGGATTGTTTTACCGCCACAGTGTGAAGTGCTGACGCCATCGATATCAAGCTTACGGTAACGGGTTTTATCTTCCCCGGTGGGGAAGAGGGGAGAGTAAGCGAACGCAGGGGGCGCAGACGGGCGGGGGGGCTGACTGTTCATGTGAAATCATCTCCATGGCCGTGGCCCCCTTTTAACCGGGAGCCTTTAACCGGGTGATGGGCCTTTTTTACGAAAAGCGTCAAGGCTTACCACCTGGGAAGAGCCATCACTTTCTGATGTGTGCTGTTCTGCCGTGTGCGTTTCATCTGGTGTTTCGGCTGTAGTTTCAGGCTCTTTTTCACTGAAATGCAGAGACAGGTGAATCGCCGGGTCAGCAAACGTTGTGATCGCGTTAAACGGAATAACCAGGGTCGAGCTTACGCCCCCAAAAGTCAGGTCAACGGAGATCTCAGAGGTTTCGCGGCTGACTTTAAGATTCCAGAACTGGTGTTGAAGTACAATTGTCATTTCATGCGGGTACTGCGCGCGCAGACGCGAAGGGATATCGACCCCTGGAAAATCGGTGCGGAAAGTCAGGTAGAAATGATGCTCACCCGGCAGACCGTTTTTGCTGACATGCTCAAAAGCGCTGAGCATGACCTGACGGTGTGCCTCTTCAAGCCACGTCTCATAAGGCAGCTCGCTGTCAAACGGGAAGCCCCCACCCCCCTGGGTGTTGTCATAATCGTCGGTCATAAAGGCTCTCCTTTAAACATGATGGTTTGCGCTGCTAAAACAGAGCTTGTCATTATGGAGGCATTTATATGCCAGAGATCAGCCGCGCGGGCAAAGACAAGGTGAGAATGAGGGCATAAAATTTAATATTTTTTTGTCATGGCCGGCAGGGCAGAAATACAGGCTGTGCTGACGGACTTCAGTAATAGCCGTGTTTGCCTGATTCAGCATAACACAAGCCAGTATGTGTTATCCGATACAGTAAGGAACATAATTGCGATATTTCTTTTCTATATCGTATATTTTTCCATATTTTATTTTCGCTTCAGACTTGTGGCAGTAGCTTGTGGATGTGTCGTTTTTTGTCGGGGTTGTCGCTCTGACATCTGAAGTGGGAGGGCTTCTGTTGCCCGGTGCCCTCCCGAACCGCGCTTATCGCTTATGCAGCAACAGCGAGCACCTCAGTGTTATCATTGGCACTTGTAAGTTTAGCCCGATAACGGCGGTACAATGCCGGGCAAAAGGAAGGTCTTTACCACGCGTGTCGAGCCTGTTTCGTCCCCATCTGCCTGAGCCGCAAAGCCCCGGTGTATATGGTGGAGACGCCGGGTACTGCCCCCGGGTCCACTACGCTTATTCCACGTTCCGTTTATCGCCATAGCCAAGGGTCGAACCCTCCTGCACCTCTGTATATAGAGAGAGGGGAGGCGAATTGCAAGATCACGTCTGGCATCACAGAGGTGGGTGGTGTAACAGGTCAGGCACCAGATTGTTTGAGCTTTTCGGGGGGAGCCGCAATGTCCTTGACTGATGCCCAGCGTGCAGAAATCGCTGCTCATGCCAGTGAAACCACGCCAACGCGCCGGCCAACAGTGCCGTCACTTGAGGCTATGCTGTATGCGCCTCAGAATGTGCTGGATCACGGTTTTATTCGTGTGATTGATTATATGGGTGATGATTCTGCCATTGTGCAGGCCGCACGTGTGTCCTACGGGCGTGGTACGCGCAAAGTGTCAGAGGATGCCGGGCTGATCCGTTATCTTATGCGCCATCGTCATTCCTCTCCTTTCGAGATGTGTGAAATTAAATTTCACGTCAAACTGCCGATATTCATTGCCAGACAGTGGATTCGTCATCGTATGGCCAGTGTAAACGAGTATTCTGCACGCTATTCTATTCTTGATAGTGAGTTTTATCTGCCCGCACCTGAGCATATGGCTGCACAGAGTGAAGTGAACCGTCAGGGACGTGGTTCAGTACTGAACGGAGATGATGCCGCTGAGGTGCTGAATCTTCTGCGACAGGATGCGATGCAGACATACAGCCACTATGAAACCATGCTGGATGCTGAAAATGGTTATGGCCTGGCTCGTGAGCTGGCACGGATTAACCTGACTCTGAACACTTACACGCAGTGGTACTGGAAGGTGGATCTGCATAATCTGATGCACTTCCTGGCACTGCGTCTTGACCCGCATGCTCAGTATGAAATTCGTGCTTATGCCGAGGAAATGTTGAAAGTTCTGCACGCATGGGTGCCACAGACGGCGAAGGCTTTTGAAGAATATCGCCGTGGTGCGGTTACGTTCTCAGCAAGCATGATTAAAGTGTTGCGGCGTATGCTTGCAGGTGAGGTCGTTGAGGTAGCGGACTCTGGTCTGAGCCGGCGGGAGTGGGATGAGATGATGGCTGTGCTCAGGGAGCAGTCATAATTACCTGCACTGTATAAAAGGACGTTCCTGGTGCAGGAAGAAGAAAATTTAAAACAAGCGTCTTTCGAAGAGAAAGAATCGTTTGAAGAGGGCGAAGTGTATCAAATCACTTCGCCTTCATCTTCATCATTGCCAAGCCTTACCCCCTTTGTGGTGGTTGCTTTATTTCTGGCCGGAGTGCTGGGCATTTTATGGTGGGCCAGCCCCGCTGACCAGAAAGACAAGAGTGTTTATATCTGTCACTCCACACAGACAGAAAGCGGTCAGGGCTTTTGCTTTCGCTGATAGCAGATGAGCTATGTGTTTTCTGTGTGTAGTCACCTTCTTCCATAACTTATAAGACGACGCCTGCCGGGTGATATGCTGTGACATACAGCATAAAACGATCACGTATGCGTGAATCGAGGGCCCCGCCTGCCAGCATGATGGTGATTCCTGATCTGTCTGCCCGGATCATAAAAATCTTCCCAGACGACATATTCCCGTTTTGTTCCCTATGTTTTTATAAATTATTAAGGTTATTATTAATGAAATTCTAACATAATTTATTTTTTCTTTTGAAAGAAATTCTGTTCTTTCAGTGGATTGTTTTTCTTTTTTCGTTGTCTAGTTTGTTAATGTTTTTATTATTTAAGTATTAAAAATCATATTTACCTTAATTATTCACAATATAATCAAGAAATAGTCGTCTTTTTATTCAATATAAACAAAATTATAATGTTATTTATGAACGCCTTATTTATTTATTTCATAAAATTAATTTAAATTTTTAGAAAAATAATTACTGAAGATGAATAATATTACAAAAATATCACCATAAATTACTTACATTCTTATTGTCATTTTTAATTAAACAAAATAGAGGACCAGTTAAGTCTTGATGTTCGGAACCGTTGTGGTCCGGTTTATGACAATTACGTGAGTGAGTGGTCTTATATAATGAGCAACACAACTGTATCTCTGAGTGAATTTTCGGATGCCAGCAAGGTTATTGGTGCTGACGGTCAGACAACAACTGTAACCGGTACGTCGTCTGTAGCGCTGAACGGTGCGACCCTGAAGGGTAACGTTGTTTTTGGTAATAATGGCG
>NZ_WOSV01000010.1 GCF_011516655.1 Acetobacter thailandicus | reverse complement strand
ACTGGCGACGTGTGGCAACACGATACGACCGCTGCGCTCATACCTTCATGTCCGCAATCCACATCGCTGCAAGCTTCATCTTCTATCTCAAAGAATGAGTCCTGAGCCTAGTTTCAACCTGTGTAATGTCGTGCAAAGACAACAAGGCCTGCTGTCACCATAAAACATAAAACAGCGATCAGAGATCGACCTGACAAATTCCCCAGCCCACAAACCCCGTGACCACTCGTGCACCCTCTGGCAAGCTTGGTACCCACACCAACCAGCACACCTGAAAGCATGAGCCGCGGCCAGCCCGACTGACTGAAGGAAACAGGCACACTCCACCCCCAGACAAACCGGGCCATCACACCTGAACCGACAATACCGGCGAGAAAAGCCCAGCACCAGAGAGCCGGAGGCGAGATGATCGCGCGCCCCATAATGCCACTAACACCGGGAATATGCCCTGTCGCAGCTTTCATAAAAACGGCGGCACCCCCGATCAGGATACCGCCGCCAAGCGCACTGAGAATGGCTAACGTCATATTACTGTCTGACGAGCTTTCTTAATGTCGAGACCAGAGCATCGACATCTTCAAAACTGTTATACAGCCCGAAAGATGCTCTTACTGTTGCCTCCACACCAAAACGCCTGAGCGCCGGCTGCGCACAATGATGACCAGAACGCGCAGCGATGCCGTGCTGGTCAAGATATTTTGCCACATCTGTCACATCATAACCCTTAACAACAAAGGACAGAACACTGGCCTTTGCCGCAGCCGTACCGATAATTCTCACTCCCGGCAGACGTGCAAACTCTGCTGTCGCATATTCCAGCAAGGCATGTTCGTGCGCAGCAATAGCAGGCAAACCAATCTGCTCAAGATAATCAACTGCCGCACCCAGCCCGACTGCACCGGCAATATCAGGCGTACCGGCTTCAAATTTCTCAGGCAGCCCCTGAAACTCTGTATGACCAAATGTCACGTCGCGTATCATATGCCCGCCCCCCTGCCATGGGGGCATCGCCTCTAACAAAGAGCGTTTGCCATAAAGAATACCAATGCCGGTTGGCCCATAAATTTTGTGGCCTGAGAGCACCAGGAAATCAGCGTCCAGGGCAGCAACATTTAACGGCAGATGCGGCGAGGACTGTGCTGCATCGACCAGAGCCGGCACACCATAAGCGTGCGAAAGAGCAATAATCTGCTCAACTGGGTTAATTGTGCCCAGAGCATTTGCCACATGCGTCACCGCAACAATTTTTGTACGACCAGAAAGAAGCGATGCAAACTGATCCATCAGCAGCTCACCTCTGTCATTGACCGGAGCAACACGCAAAACAGCACCGGTCTGTTTTGCCAGGAGCTGCCATGGCACAATATTGGCGTGGTGCTCAATTGTTGTGATTAAAATTTCATCACCAGCCCCAATATTCGCATGCCCATAACTTTGGGCAACGAGATTTATGGCTTCTGTCGTCCCTCTGACAAAAACAATTTCTGCGGCTTCACGCGCACCAATAAAGCGCTGCAGCTTCTCACGCGCTCCTTCAAAAGCATCCGTCGAGCGTGCAGCCAGTGTATGGGCCGCACGATGGATGTTTGAATTATCATGCTCGTAAAAACGCGATGTTGCATCAATAACAGTGCGTGGCTTCTGGGTTGTTGCCGCGTTATCCAGCCACACCAGCTTATGCCCGTTAACAGACTGATGAAGCACCGGGAAATCGTTTCTGATATGCCCGATATCATACGGCGTCAGGGTTGTTTCCCGGACAGCTGCCTGTGCCTGCTGCCCCCGCAGAAAATACGGCAGATTTTCAGGTAAAGGTTCATTTTTAAGTAAGCTTCCCGGCACAGAAAAATGACCGGTAAAAAACGGAGAGACTGTTTCCTCTGAAAAATTATTCAGTTCATTATCAGCCGGCGCAGAAACCGGTGTACGAGACCACACAGGCTCATAAACCGAAGCCTCTGCCCCCGAAACCACTGGCAAAGGCGACGTAACCGGGGAAGAATGAGCGGTGGAGGCCGTTTTGACAGCCCCCTCGCTCAGCACATCTTTCAGAGCCTGCGCTATAAGATTTTGATGCGCTTTAAGACCCGGTGCATTATCAACATCAGGTCGTGTAGTCATAATAGTTTCCAATCAACACGTTATCGAGCCGGGCAATAGCGTCTTCAACCAGAACAGCAGCTGAGAAGTAACGTGTAATCAGGTGTGACGCGACAGAATACTGATCTGTGCCACTATAGCGTACAGAAAGACCAGGCTCGACTTCACCGGTAATACCGGTGTTATGCAATCCGATAACGCCCTGCTCTTCTTCACCCACACGGAGCAGGAGAATGCTTGTCTCACCCGCTTCAGAAACCGGAATTTTATCAGATGGCACCAGCGGGATACCACGCCACGTAAGGAAAGGTGAGCCAAATAACGTTACTGTTGGTGGCGGCACACCGCGACGCGTGGCTTCACGACCAAACGCAGCTATTGCTTTAGGGTGAGCCAGGAAGAAAGCCGGCTTTTTCCAGACCTTACTAATCAGCTCATCCAGATCATCCGGTGTCGGCGGGCCACTCCGTGTCGGGATACGCTGTGCAACTGCTGTTTCGCGCATCAACCCAAATTCAGGGTTATTCAGCAGCTCCCACTCCTCGCGCTCACGAATAACATCTATGACTACCCTTACCTGCTCACGCAGCTGATCAAACTCATTACTGTAAAGATCTGTGACACGTGTGTGCGTACGCAGGACTGTCTGTAAAGAATGGAGGTAATACTCACGCGGGCGGTCCTGATAATCAACAAAAGTTGTCGGCAGCCTGGGCTCACCATCAACGCTTGAGAGAACCTGAACCGCAGCCTCACCATACTGGTTAATGCCGGATGCACCTATATTACCATGCCCGAAATGACTGAATGTCTCTGCCAGCCAGGGGTGCTCGTGAACGGTATCAGGTGAAAGCGTAACGACTTTCGTCTCACCCACAGCAATCAGCACACCATATTTTTCATTATGCCTGACAAGGTCACTCTGCCCCGGCGCCAGCAGCAGATGCCGGATATAACGCCCCTGCGCAGCCTTTATCTTTTGCTGCACCTGACCTTCGGCAACAATCAGCAGGCTGCCATTATCAACAGAAAACTCTTCACCCGCAGCAATATTACGGGTTTTAAAAGCCTGCACAACTTTCTCAATTTCCGCATGCTTCTGAGCTGAAAAGCCCGGAAACACAGCAAGGCTTTCTGACGTCGGGTGAAGCCTGTCGCCGGTTCCGCTAAAAACAACGCCAGCAAACCACGGGGAGATAATGCGGCGTCTGTTAACACGAAACACGCCACCACCAACATTCACCCACGGCAAAAGGCGATGCAGCCAGCGTGGAGTACGTTCGAGATTCTGAACCTGCGTAACATGTGCTGTCGAAAGCTGTCTGGCAGACAGGTTACGATCAAGTGCTGAAGCTCCTGCTGAGGCTGCAGGATGTATTTCCGTCATGATCTAAAAACCCTGTACTTTTAAATAGATTTCAGATTAATGAATATTTATATTAATCAATCAGCAACATCGACTCTCAGGACGAACCGGATAAACCAATTTTTTCGCTCCCTTTATTTACCAGATTATTTTAAATCCGGATTCTTTACATGAGCGTAGTATATTATTACAAAATGTCAATAAAACAAAAGTGGCGAATACTTATTTTCAGATATATAAATAAGTAAATTATATATATTCAGACCGATAGCTGGCAATATTGACTTCGCTCCACACATCAGTGAAGCGAAGTTATAACTAATAACGATACTCCCACAACAGACCAACACTACTGCCCGGATCATTTTCCGGGGTAGTAAAGCCTGTTACGTTCCCGCCGGTACCAACTGTCGTATTAAGCTTAAGGTGTTTTGTAAGGTCAACCTGCACCTGAGCCTGAGTACCTGCGCCTGAAGTTGACTGCTTGGCACCAACATATACACCCTTCATCACGTATTTTCCGGCCTCAACGGTGGTACCACCATTACCAACCCCCGAACCGCCGCCAATAGCCAGGCGATCAAGACCTAACGTTTTACGCAGCATACCCATAGGGTCAAAAGTGGTCACACCACTCAGCGTCGCCAGCGCCGCACCCAGCTCAATCATCTGCGCGGAGGACAAAGCGTGACCATCTGTCCCGAAAAGTAACAAGGCAAGCACCTGATCCTGCGGCAGTTCAGGGGTCGATGAAAAGCTAATTCTTGGCTCACTGGCATAGCCTTCAACCTTCAGCATCGCCACACGCCCCTGCACCGACCTGTCAGCTTCAAAATTAAGAGTGGGGTCAAGCTTATGACTCACCCCACTGCCATTGAATGCAACACGACCGCGCGTAAAATTGAGGGAAATACCAGCCAGATCAAAGTTACCACGCTTAAGGTCAAAACCACCGGTAATATTCGGGTTGCTCGCCGTACCTTTAATCAGCAGATTACCTGCCATCTCTGCATCAAGACCATGACCTCGCACATAAAACATACCCGGTGATATAACCTGGAGGTCAAGACCGATAACAACCGCATGAGCTTCTTCCGTATGCTCTGCCGGTGCTGCTACCTGCTGGCCTGGACGAATAACATCAAGCTGTGCAACGGAGGTTGGCAGTGAACTGGGAATATTCACATTTACTTTTTGCAGGTTAACGTTACCGTCAACATCGATACGTGTCGTCGCCTGCCCTTTAATCGCAATATCAGCATTAAACGCAGCCGTAAGCAGGTCGCTCGCAACCGGACTGGCATTCTTTGCCGTAATACGCACATCAACCGGCATACCCGGAGCGAGCACCCCGGCCGAACCTGCAACGCCTATTGTCCCTTTGCCAGCTTTAGCGGTCAGGCTCTGAATAACAATATGGTCTTTCTCACCGACAATACGGCCGTTTATATCAGACAGGCGTACACCTTGTGCGAAGTCCTGAAATTCAGCCTTTTGTAAATCAATTGCGCCTGTCACGACAGGTGATGGTAAGCGTCCGGCCACACGCATATCAAGCTGCATCACGCCCCGGGCTTCACGCCCCTGTGCGCCTAGCACACCATTAGCGATAGACAAATCAAGCCTTCCGTTCGCCCTCATATCAACCGGACCAGTCGATGAGAGCGGTGCGGTACCTGTAAGGCCAAGCTGAAATTTTGATCCCGCTGAGGTTGTAAGCGTAACATGCGCGCCATCGCCGGCCATTTCTGCTTTCGCATCAATTGCCAGAGCGGGAAGCGACGCCAGGGCTGAGCTCCCCTGCAGGCGCAGGTCACGCCCTGTCAGCTGAGCGCGCCCTGCCAGATTACCGGGCATTCCGTTCACGACAGCAGAAAGGGCTATATCACCCTGCGCATGCAAAGAAGGCATAAAGGGATGCGCGAGGGCCGGTGTCAGATGCTGAATATTTGCCGTCATCGCAATTTTAGGTTTTACGCGCCCGGCAACATCAATCGTAGCAGGGCTTGCGCCCGGTGTTGTAAGTATCGCACGCAGGCGGTCTACCCCGACCTCATCACCAAATGAAACCTGCACCGGTGCCTGAAGCTTCAGTGTTTCCTCTTTTGCTGTTGCTGATAATCTCTGAATACGCACCTGCTTTGCCGGCAGGTTAAGCACACTCGAAACATCAAGCGCGAGAGGGCTTTTGGACCAGCTGGCCGGCCCCACAAGGGCCGTAATCAGCATGGCATTTTCAGGCCCTTTTGCTGTCACAGCAGCCTGCCCTGTTACACCACTGGCCGCCAGCCCTGAGAGTTTTAACGTCAAATCAGCATCAGGGTGCTGCACAGGGTCAAGTACTGAGCCGGCAAGAGACAGATTACCAACCGTAACCTGCGGCATGGTAACGTGGCCATTGACCTTCAGCGCTACTCGCGGAGCTGCCCCCTCCTGCGTGGTCTGCACACCGGCTGCAATGGTACCCGTAATCTGCTGGCCGGTCATATTTCTGAAATCTGCCAGGCGGTCTATTTTTAATGTCAGGTCACCCAGTGGAAGGACTGCGCCCTGTGGCAGAGACAGATCCCCTTTACCCTGAAGGCTGTTCCAGGAGAGTTTGTTAAGATGCAGCTCACGCACGCCGTCAGCAGCCTGAGAAAATGCTGCATCGAGCAGGAGAGGTGCTTTATCTACCGAACCCTGTGCCGTCAGTGTACCCTCAGGAGCTGAAGGTAAATGTGCCAGCCGGGCATCAAGTGTAACCGGCCCCGGTGGCATTGTAGCGGTACCTGGAGTGCCCTCAAGATGAATACCGGCCCCAAAATCATCCATCGGCCCTTCGGTATTAAGGTCCAGCTTAAGAGCACCACGCAGTGAAGGCAGAATTTTTTTCAGGTCAGTCAGAGCAAGGCTGGCCGTTACCTTCATGTCCTGCCCCAGGTTCACCAGCCCCTGAGCCGTCAGGTGAAGGGCCTGTCCGTCAAGAGAAAAATGTTGCACATCAACCTGTGTGCCCTCTTTAACCTGCGTTGTCGCAACCTTCTGCTTATCGGCTTTAACGTGAGGTTTCTCCTCCGTTTTCTCAGACACGGCCTGTTTGAACGACCTTAAAATCGTATCCAGGGCAAAAGTGCCTTCAGACCCGATCAGCCCGACTGCCTGCGCCTGCCCGCCTGTAACAGCAAGCTGGCCTTTGGCATTAATATGTGTGTCACCCTCCGGGCTTGCAGGCAGAGCAAACCCTGCATCAACCCCGGCATGCCCCTCCAGCGGAGTTTTAGCAATCTGCGCCAGAGGTTTCAGGTCGGGCAGCGCAAGTGTCAGCGTGCCTTTTTGCGGGGCCGCAACCATAACATGCCCGTTCAGGTGCAGCAGAGGGTGAGAAAGATCAAAGTCCAGCGGTTTACCAGATTCACCCGGGTGCAGGCTGGCATCAAGACGCAAAGGCGCAGATGCAAGAAGCAGAGGTGCCGGCCCTGGCAGGCGAATACCCTGAGCTGTCAGTAAAAGATGCAAAAGATCTTCCTGACCTTTATGACCAGTCTGCCCTGAAAAATCGACCCTGAGCGTGCCAGCCCCGGCTCCTGCGGCGGCCAGACGGTCCACTTCCAGAGTAGCATGACCATCAGGCGCCATCATGTCGCCCTGAAGCTGCGCGTCAAGATGAATACCACCCCAGCCAATATCAGGGCGCAGGGTCATCTGCGGGGCATCGAGCCCGGCCTGGAGGGAGACAAAACGCTTTGTGACAAGGTCCAGTGTACCCTCACCTTTCAGCGTAACCGGCCCCGCCCCGACATTAAGCGTAAGCGCTTCAGCCGTTGTGCGTCCCTTCATATCCGCTACCACGGACAACGGCGTGAGTTGCGGCAGTTTAAGGAGCTTCGCCGTAAAACCTTCATTATCCTCGTGAGCATCCAGATGCAGCGCAAGTTTGCCGTCATCGGTTGTCGTCATAAGGTTAACCTGCCCGACCTGATCAAGCCGATTAACATGCAGGTCAATTACTGAAGAAGGCAGATGTTTAAGCGATAATCCGTTCAGCACAGCATCGAGAGAGGATAAACGGGCATGCCCCTGCAAGCCAAAACTGGCAGCCTGCCCTGCAAGAGCCGCACCCACATTTATACGCGTCAGAGCCAGGCTCTGTATGTCTATTTTAATGCCAAGATTGTATGGCGTATCTGAGCTTTCTGAGGTGCTGCCATCAGAAACAGGCAGTCGCGGGATATCGAGCTGATCGGCCGTGGCTGTGTAAACCTTTGCTGTGCGACTTACCAGAGCCAGAGGAGACCAGTTAAGGTGCAGATGTGTCAGCTTTAACCAGACACCCTGAGCATCTTTGATCTCAATTTTTTCAAGGCGCAGGTTATCAGGGAACCGCCCCTCAAGCCCGCTGAGAAGAACAGTGTCGCCTGTCAGCGAAGCCGTTTGCTGCATGATAAGGCGGCGCCCCGCGCCGGTATTTGCCCCTATCAGAATAACAGCCAGCACAAAGATAAAAAGCGCCAGGATACCTGCGCCCGCATACGCAGCAATACGCCCGGAGAGACGCAGGAACGAACGGCGCACTGAACGCGCCTCATGACCTTGCGCTGACATCAGAATGTTTCTCCCAGACCGATATAAAGCTGCCACCGGCTGCCGCGCGGGGGCCGGTTAAGCGGCACACCAATATCAAGACGCACAGGGCCAATAGGCGTGTAATAACGAAGCCCTCCGCCGGTACCTACCCGTACTGTGCCAACAAAGGGTGCGCTGTTGCTGCCAACCTGACCAGCGTCGATAAAGCCTGCAAAACCAAAGCTTGAAAGCACACGCTGCCTGTACTCGATCGTACCGGCATCAAGCGACGTACCACCTATAGCGTAACGTGTTCTGCCATACTGAGGTCCGACACCCTGCCAGCGATACCCTCGCACGGTCGCACTGCCACCGGCATATAACCGCTGATCTGGCGGAATGTCATAAGTACCGGCTCCCTGAATAGTACCCAGCGTGGCCCGGAAGGCAAACACACTGCGCCCCGGCTGGCTGATACCAAAATTAGCCAGATCAAAATAGGTAGAAGCTGTTGCATTAAAAATGGTAAACAACGAGGTGCCTACACCTTTGCTCCCCAAAGACAAAGAAGGTGTTGCCCCCATATTGAGCCTGAAACCATGAGTGGCCGGTATAATCGGATTTGATACACCCGTATTATCAAACGAAGCTGATATTGGCAGAGACGCGATTGTATAGTTACGCGTTACGCCAAACTGCTCGACTTTCTCCTGAATGCCAGCCACGCCATAATTAAGATTCCAGTGCTTGCCAAGCTGTTGCGCCACGCCCACGCGTGCCAGCAGAGCGGTCTGACGATAAGACCAGAAAAGCTGCTTCAGCCCTTCAACACGCACACTCAGATTACGCCGGTCACCAAAAAAATCAGGTTTAAGAAAATCCGCATAGAAATCATAGCCCAGCCCCTGCTGAGCTGACGCACCGATACCCGCAACAAGGGCGGCAATCTTAAGTCTCTCTGCATTACCGAACAGGTTATAATGTGTCCAGTTCACCCCGCCGCGTATACCCAGATCTGTTGAGTAACCTGCTTCAGCACCAATCTGATGACGTTTTGCTTCAGCAAAGTGAAAATCAAGCGGCATTGTGCCAGCTACCGCTTTTTGTGAGGCATCTCGGACAGCAACATTTGAGAAAATACCCAGATTAACAAGGTCCTGACGCGCGGCATCGATCTTGCCGGGCTGATAAAGCTGGCCGGGATGTATAGTCAGACGACGACGTATGAAAGAGGGGTTTGTATGTTTCAGTCCGCTCAGGGTGATCATACCAATATTCAGAACCGGACCGGGCACAACATCATAAACAATATCCAGAGTATGGCTTTCAGGGTGCAAATATGCCTTTGGTGCCGCTATCGTCGCCAGCGCATGCCCCTCTTCCATCAGAAGCTGGGTTAAGCGGCCCTGAGCCCCCAGCACCTGACTGGCGACAGCAGGCATACCTGTGTGCAGATCAAAAGCCTTCTCCTGCACTGCGGTAAGATGCAGCTCCTTACCAGAAGGGGGTTCAATGACACTGATACGCCCCAAATGAAAAAGCGGCCCTCTCTGTGCCGAAATATTAACTGAGATTTTTTCTTTTACCGGAACCGTATCAATCCACGATGCAACTGAGGAAGACTCACCATCAATCTCAGGAGCATCAGCCCCTTTGGCACGGTGAAGGGTAATAATAATTTTGCCGCCGTAATAACCGTAACTTTCCAGGGCAACCTGAAGCCGCTCATAGTCACCGCGAATACGCCCGGCCAGTGCAAACGGGCCAACCGGATTTGTATTCTCGAGACTGACCAGGTTGGAGGATGCATTAAGAGCTGCATCCAGCCCGGCATCACCTGTAGAGGTCAGACTGACAGTATAAGGCTGAGGGTCAGCTGCTCTTGCTGCATTACCCGGGTACAACAGCATGAACGAGAGGCCCGCCAGAACACGATTCGCCGCAAGGAGCTGTAACTTCTGAACACAACATTGTTTCCAACTCACTGATTGCTTCCCGACCGCCCTGTCACGCTCCGCCTCTTTCACCTGTTTGTACTCATAATATTTTTATCGTTTCACACTTATACCCTGTCAGCATGACAAAAACAGGGCGAAACACGCTTTCTGCCCTGAATATCCTTTCATCAGAACATCGGAACACGTCGTTGCTGCGTACATACACGATTTCCAAAAGTGTAAGTTCGCGTTATGTATGGAAATATGTCATGCCGCCTGTATATCATGTTCTGTTCCTCTTTTGTCGGACAGGTTATCATCTGTGACTAAACGCCGCGCTCGCTCATCTCATCGCCCGCTCAGCTCCGATTATTCAGATGCTGCGCCCCCGGGGTCTCTCTCCCCTCTCCCCCGATGGGTGGAACGTTTGTGCGTGCTTCAGCAGCGTGTACGCAGCGCCAGGCGTCTGGTCGCCATATCTGTGTGGATCCCGGGTTCTGTTGCTTTCCGGGCGCTTCTGCTGCGGGTTCCCGGCACCGCTAAAATCAGGTGGAGCCGTGTCATTTTCAGCACGCTCTGCCGTCTGCTCGGCATCCGCGTCCGGACCATAGGGCACAGAGCCGGCACAACAGGAGGCAGGAGAGCCAGAAAAAGAGGCGAGCGACCGGTCATCTACATCTCAAACCACTCTTCATGGCTTGATGTACTGGTGCTTGGCAAAGTGTTGCCCACAGTTTTCGTTGCCAAGAGTGATATTCTGGGCTGGCCCGGAATGGGGCTGATTGCCAGAATTGGCGAAACAATTTTTGTCAGTCGCAACCGCAGTTCTACCGGACGTGAAAGCGACGAAATGTTCAGCTCCCTGAACGAAGGCAACAATATGGTGCTGTTCCCTGAAGGAACATCTTCAGACGGTTCACGGGTTCTGCCTTTCATGTCCACCTTTTTTGCAATTGCCAAACCACCTCAGCTGCGTGGCAGCGCAAAAACGAATGGCGCACCGCCCCTCTCCGGCGCAACATTTGCCCCGGGTATGACCCCTATCATACAACCTGTTTCCCTTGTCTATGATCAGCTCAACGGCCTGCCCGTACAGCGCCTGAAACGGCCCGTCTTTGCATGGTATGCAGAGATGGAGCTTGGCCCGCACCTGTGGCAGCTGACGCAATGGAAACAGGCACGGGCCAGCGTTATTTTCCACGAACCTCTGGACCCTGAGCTTTACCCGAGCCGCAAAGCCCTTGCCCAGGCCACATGGAAGGCCGTTGCACAGGGGGCTGCATATCTGAGACAAAACAACCCCGATGCAGCACCCGAGCCGGCAAAGCACGCCCCGACGTCTCTGCCCCGCGACACACTGCGCGGGCTGGCAGGAAAGCTCGACAAAATGAGTCGGCGTCTCAGTGCAAGCCGCCAGAAGACACGCCGCCATTAAGACACATCATAACAAAAAATCTCCGGCACATTATCTTTTTTGCAGCCAGCCAGAACACAGAACTGGAAAAACGCCGCGTCATATGAGAAAATGACCCGAACTTCCACATTTCCTGGCCTTGTCCTTTATTTCTGCTGCACGGGACAGACCCGCAGCATATACGAGTGTTTAGAATCATGACCTTATCTGCCACCACCACCAGCACCAGCACCCGTCGGGGTCTGCATGTTATTACATGGGGGTGCCAGATGAATGTCTATGACAGTGCACGTATGAGCGATGTGCTGCGCCCGCTGGGCTATGAGCCTGTTGATGCGCCTGACCACGCAGATATGATTATTCTCAACACCTGTCATATTCGTGAGAAAGCCGTTGAAAAGGTGTTCTCTGAACTTGGCCGCCTGCGAAACATCAAAAATACCCGTGAAGCAGAAGGGAAGCAGACCGTTATTGCTGTTGCAGGGTGCGTGGCTCAGGCTGAAGGACAGGAGATCCTGTCACGTGCACCTTACGTCGATATCGTTATGGGACCGCAGACTTACCACCGCCTGCCAGAAATGGTGGCGCGCGCAGCGCGCGCCGGTGGTGCAGTCATCGAAACTGACTTTCCTGCAGAACAGAAATTTGATTTTCTGCCAGATTCTGCCGCCCCGCAGACAGCTGGCAACCTCACAGCTTTTCTGACCATTCAGGAAGGATGCGACAAATTCTGCTCTTTCTGCGTTGTCCCTTATACCCGTGGTGCTGAAAGCAGCCGGCCGGTAACCTCTGTCATAGCAGAAGCCAGACGTATGGTGGAAAGCGGCGTGCAGGAAATCAGTCTGCTGGGTCAGAATGTTAACGCTTACCACGGTGAAGGCCCCGATGGTAAAACCTGGGGGCTGGCTGACCTGGCGTATGAACTGGCAAAAATCCCCGGTCTTACGCGCATTCGCTATGCCACATCGCACCCTCGCGATATGGATGATTCTCTGATTAATGCACACCGTGACCTGCCTGAGCTGATGCCTTTCCTGCATCTGCCGGTACAATCGGGCTCTGACCGTATTCTTACTGCAATGAACCGTGGTCATACCGCTGACGAATATCGCGAGATCATTAAAAAGCTTCGTGATGTACGTCCTGATATGGCACTCTCATCAGACTTTATCGTCGGCCATCCAGGCGAAACTGATGAAGATTTTGAACAGACAATGCAGCTTGTGCGTGATGTTGGCTTTGCACTGGCTTATTCGTTTAAATATTCGCAGCGCCCTGGCACACCGGCTGCCGGCGCCCCTCTCCAGGTGCCTGAGCACGTGAAGGATACCCGCCTCCAGGCTCTGCAGGCCCTGCTTCGTCAGCAGCAGGATGACTTTGCTGAGTCCCTTATCGGTCAGACTATCTCTGTTCTGCTGACCGGCAAAGGCCGTAAACCCGGGCAGATCACAGGCAGATCACCATGGTTACAGCCTGTGCACATCACAGGGACAGAAGAGCTGATTGGTCAGACTGTTTCTGTTACAATCACCGAACGCCTTACCAACTCACTCAATGGTATCATGGTAAAGGAGACCGTTGACGCTTGAATACAACACGCCAGTCCTTATCTGAGCTGACTTCAGAGAACGAAGCAGAAAAGACCCTTACGCTGCAGTTCGAAGATAATACACTCCTGGCCAGACTGGTCGGAGACCATGATCGTCACCTGCAGCACCTTGAAGAAACACTGGACGTTAATATTGCCCGCCGTGGCAACCGTATATCCGTCAAAGGAGCTGCACCAGAGGCTGCTACAGCACGTGCAGCTCTCGAGCAGTTATACCTGAGGCTGTCTTCGGGCGGCATGGTAGACATCAGCACACTGGAGGCAGCGGTACGTATGACAACACTCCACTCTGATACAAAACGACCGGCAAACTCTGAGCATGGGGCCGGCAATGCCTCTGACCAGACGCAGGATACACGCCTCCCCACATTAAAAATACGCCGCGGTGCGATAGAACCCCGCTCAGCCGGGCAGGCTGGCTATATGCGTGCTCTTGCACGTAAAGAACTCGTGTTTGGAATCGGGCCTGCCGGGACCGGCAAAACCTACCTGGCTGTTGCTCAGGCTGTCGCCATGCTGCAGGCCGGCTCTGTTGAACGCATCATTCTTTCACGCCCGGCTGTTGAAGCCGGTGAGCGCCTGGGTTTTTTGCCCGGTGATATGAAAGATAAAATCGACCCTTACCTTCGCCCTCTCTACGATGCGCTGCATGACATGCTGCCGGGCGACCAGGTGATGCGCCGTATGGCAACAGGTGAGATTGAAGTCGCTCCGCTGGCGTTTATGCGTGGCCGTACACTTTCTCATGCTTTCGTTATCCTCGACGAAGCACAAAATACCACTATCGCGCAAATGAAGATGTTTCTGACGCGACTGGGGCCAGGCTCACGCATGGTCGTCACGGGAGATCTGACACAGATCGACCTGCCCTCCGGCGTTACCTCCGGCCTGCGGGATGCGATTGAGACATTATCAGATGTCCCCGGCATCAGCATAACCCGTTTTGAAGCAGCAGATGTTGTGCGACATAAGCTTGTCGCCCGCATTGTTGAAGCCTATGATACGAAAACAGCTGCGGAAAAAACGAATATTCGCAGCACGCGCACTCAGGAGAACAATGGAACCGCCAGGTAGTTGCGGTCATGCTCATGAAACGGGCATGACCTCTGAAGAAGAGCCTCATTTTTCTGAGGCCTTTCCTTCGCATTTGTTTGAAACCCAGTCTGAAATTCTTATTGAGGACAAACGCTGGCACCGTCATGTGCCCAGGGTCACAACATTAATACAGCGTGCTGTTGCACAATGTGCTGACACAGGCCATCAGCCAGGGAGTGTCGTACTCTCCTGCGACCGGGTCGTTAAACGCCTGAACGGCATTCACCGGGGTAAACACCGCCCCACCAATGTTCTGACATTTGACCCGCCACCGGGCTTTCCTGGCGGCGACATTATTCTTGCACTTGAAACAGTTGTACGTGAAGCACACCGGGCTAAAAAACCTGTCGGGGATCACCTCGCTCATTTAATTATTCACGGCAATCTGCATCTCGCCGGTTATGATCATCATCACCCGGGAGAGGCCCGTACAATGGAAATGCAGGAATCTCTCCTTCTCTCACGCCTTGGCATCTCCAACCCATGGAAGCCGCGTTCATGAACGAGTATGATCCGCAAGCGCAGGATTTTGCACAGACACCTCCCAGGCGCGGGCTGTTTTCTTTTCTGGGGCGCAGAAAAAACTCCCCCGGATTACGCAGCTCCATCGCTGCTCTTGTACAGCAGGCGGCTGACGAGTCAGAAAAAAACGGAACAGATGGTGAGCAACCCGAGCTAGACCGTCAGGAACGTGCATTAATTGCCAATATTCTGCGTTTGCGTACGATTTCAGCTGATGATGTCATGGTGCCCCGGCCTGACATCATAGCCATGCCGGTCTCGGTCAGCCTTGATGAAGCACTGAGCATGATGCGCCGTGAAAATCACTCGCGCATGCCGGTTTACCGTGAACAGCTCGATAATATTATCGGCATGATTCACGTTAAGGATCTGATCGCTTATGTCGGCACCAGCGAAGCTTTTAACCTTGAAGCCCTGCTGCGCCAGCCTCTTATGATTGCACCACAAATTCGTGTGCTTGACCTGATGCTGCAAATGCGCCAGCGTCAGACACATATGGCGCTGGTTATTGACGAATATGGCGGAATAGACGGCCTGGTGACGATCGAAGATCTGATTGAAACTATTGTTGGCGATATCTCAGACGAACATGATGAGCCCGCCGTGACTATGATCACTGAGCGGCCTGACGGAACCTTTGATGTGGACGCACGCTGCCCTGTTGGTGAGTTTGAAGAAAAAATAGGCGCTATTCTGACCCCTTCAGAGCGTGAAGCTGAAATTGAAACCCTTGGCGGCCTGGTCTTTCGTCTTGCAGGGCATGTGCCGATCAGGGGTGAAGTACTCACTCATGAAAACGGGTTTATCTTCAGGGTACTTGACGCAGATGCAAGACATATCCGCCGGGTTCGTGTACGTAAAATACCAGAGACTGACACGACTGTAACAGGTAACAAGACTCAGGAAGCCTCATAAAACCAGGTAGCTGACACCATGATGTTGTTATATGATACGTAACAACATCGCCTGATTTTTGACGAAGAAGGATTGTCCATGCTTTTTTCCCGCCGCTCTCTTCTGGTCACCACGACCACAGCACTTCTCACCGGGGCAGCCAGCCGCGCTGCACTGGCACAGAGCAGTGCAGCAAATTCTGCGGGAACAGATACACGCTTCACCCCACGCACACTGGGCAACCCGAACGCAAAAGCTGTTGTTGAAGAATGGTTCTCTCTCACCTGCATTCACTGTGCAGGCTTTGCACAGGAGACACTGCCTGAGGTTAAAAAAAATCTGATCGACACGGGCAAAGTCTTTTATATTTTCCATGACTTTCCAACCGATCAGCTGGCGACTGTTGCCGCTATGGTTGCACGCTCCCTCCCCCCGGAGCGGTATGAGCCTTTTGTCAACTCTCTGCTCTCCAACCTGGATCGCTGGGCTTATGTAAAAGACAGCAGCCCTATTGATGCCCTGCAAAAAATGGCCGCTTTTGCAGGCATGTCAGGTGACACTTTCCAGAAAGTTCTCAACGATCAGCAGCTGATGCAGTTTATTATGAATGAACAGTCAGATGCTGAAGCAAAATACCAGATCAACGCGACCCCCTCTTTCCGCTTTAATAAGAAAGAAGTTGTTTCCAGCGAGCTCTCCTATGCAGATTTCGTCAAACATCTTGATGAATCTGAACAGGGTGAAGCTGCTTCACACTAACATAGCCTCTCTCTGTGGCTGCGCGCTTCACACGCCTGCATATTGCAGGCTTTAAAAGCTTTGCTGACCCGGTCAGCGTAGATATTTTGCCCGGCCTCACAGGCATTGTCGGGCCGAATGGCTGCGGCAAGTCGAACGTAGTCGAAGCGTTGCGATGGGTCATGGGAGAATCCTCAGCACGCTCACTTCGTGGGGGTGAGCTTGATGATCTGATTTTTGCCGGCACCACCAGTCGCCCTGCCCGCTCGTTTGCTGAAGTCACTGTCACACTCGAAGGTGTCGAAAGCCCCGGCCTGCCTTTGCTGACAGGACAGACTGAGGTGCAGATTACCCGCAGAGCCGAGCGTGGTGCGGGCAGCGAATATCGCATTAACGGCAAAACTGCCCGTGCACGTGACGTACAAATTCTGTTTGCCGATATTGCTTCAGGTGCACGCTCATCAGCAATGGTCAGCCAGGGGCGTGTTGCCCGCCTTGTCAGCGCCAAACCTGAAGAACGCCGTGTATTGCTTGAAGAAGCAGCCGGCATTACCGGCCTGCATGCCCGCCGTCATGAAGCAGAACTAAAACTCAGAGCCACAGAGAATAATCTCCTGCGCGCAGAAGATCTCTGTCAGCAATTATCATCCCGCCTTGAAAATCTGTCAGGCCAGTGTGAGGAAGCAACGCGCTACCGGGAAATTTCAGCTCATTTACGCAAAGCTGAAACCGATCTTCTCACTGTCACCTATGCGCGCGCGCATAATATAGCAGAAAATGCCAGAACGGCTGTCAGCAAAGCACGCTTTGCCCTGACCCGACAGCAGGAAGTAACTGAAACCGCTGTTCTGACAGAATATGAACTTACCCAGCGCCTGCCAGCGTTACGTGCTGAGGTCGATACAACCCGCACAGCCCTTGAACGCTGCCGCGTTATGGCTGAAAGCACAACCCGCGAGAAAGAGAAAGCCACAGCGCAGGCACAGGCCTCTGCCGGACGCCTGCATCAGCAACAGGCTGATGCAGATGCAGCCCGTGTCAGAGCTGAAGATGCCGCAACAACGCTTACACAGCTGATTGCAGAACAAAAAGCGGCTGAAATCTCTCTGAGCACTCTGCCGGGTCGGATCACTGAGACCGAGAATGCTTACCACACACAAACGCACCGTCTGAGTGAAACTGAGCAGACTCTCTCAGCTCTTAATGATACGCTCTACAAAGCTGGTCTGAATCGTGACCGTGCTCAGGAGCAGCTTGAACAAAGCCAGGTACAGCATAACCGCAATACTGAAGCGTTCAGCAGAGTTCAGGCTGAGACCCTGTCTGTAAAAAATGACCTCCCCTCTGAAGAGGCACTGACAGAAGCCAAAAGCCGTATAACGCACTGCGCAACAGAGCGTGACAATGCAAGACACACCCTCAGGCAGGTTGAATCTTCACGTTCTGACGCTCAGCTCGCTTTGTCTATTGCACAAAACAATGCAGAAAATGCCCGTAAAACACAGCAGGAAACGCTGGCAGCTCTGGCGCGCGCGCGCGCAGGCCTGAACACACTTGTTCAGAATTATACCAGGCTTGAACATAATTATACCAGCACACAAAAAAGCCTGCTCTCTCAGGATGTGCTTGAGGCCCTCCGCACTGAAGCAGCCTCAGCCACACATGCGCATCAGACGGCACAAAACACAGCCGAAACCTGTCAGCAAAGCAGGCAGCAGACTACAGATGCTCTCACGGAAGCCAGCCGTATCGCGCAGACAAACACACTACAGCACAAAACAGCACAGGATGCCTGCCTTACCGCCGAAGCTACCCTGCTTCAGGCCAGGCAGGAAGAATCTGCCTTACGCCATAAATCAGAACAAACCCGGCGCACCGTCATTGCAGATGAAGTGCTCAATGATATCAGGCAAAAACGCAGTACTCTTGAAACAGAACTGACAACCCTTTCAGAGACATTAAAAGAACGCGAGGCCGCACACTCCACGCTCAGCGCGACACAACGCAGCGCCACAGCACAGCGTGACGCCTTACGGGCTGAGCTTTCACGTCTGCAGGCGCAGGCGGAAGGTCTGACGCAGCCTGCTGATCAGGATTATGCCACCACGCATGAGCCTGTCTCTGAACTGATGACTATCCCGGAAGCTTATGAGCAGGCTTTGGCTGCTGCTCTGGCAAAAGGCCTTGATGCCCCTCTTGCCGGTGATACGCCTCAGGGCTGGCGTGCATATAAAACACACAGGTCAGCGCCGGCTTTGCCCGCAAATGTGACCGCTCTGGCAGATTATATCAAAGCACCGGATGTTATTGAAACACTGCTCAGCTTTATTGGGCTCGTCGCTGATACACAAACCGGCGATGCTCTTCAGGGACAATTACTACCCGGACAATGCCTGGTATCTCTGCAGGGCGACCTCTGGCGATGGGACGGGTTCTACACAAGAGCAGACAAGCAGAATCAGGCTGCTCGTCACCTTATCCGTCAGCGCGTTCTTAAAGAAACCGAACAGCGTATCGGTGAAATAAAACAAGAGCTTGAAACTGCCGAACACACACTTACAACTGCCCTCGAATCTCTGCATGCGCATGAGCAGCAGGTTGCAGCTTTCCAGACCCGTCGTGCAACAACAGAACAGGCCCTGCAACTGGCCCGAACACAGGAAGCAACGACCGAGCGGGCCTATATCAGTGCACAGACACAGCTTGAACTGCTCACTACACAGCTGAATGCTGCTGTGCAGACACGTGAAGCCGCAGAGGCACTGCTATCTGACAAGAAAAATACTGAACAAGCCCTGCCATCACCTGAAGCAGCACAGCAGGCCCTGAAAGACGCACAGCAGCGTAATCAGGCCGCGCAGGAAGCAGAACAGGCAGCACGGCGTGCCCTTCAGGCTGCGGAAGAAAAGCGACGTACTACGACAGCAGCACTCACCCTCAAAGAAAACCAACACTCAGCAGCTCTGGCACGCCTTGAAAGCATGCAGCCTGAAACTGAGCGGCTAAAGCAGGCAGTGGCTGCAGAAACAGCGCGTGTGAAAGAGCTGGAAGATCAGAGCGCATCCACCAGTAACCTCTCGTTCTTTGAAGAGGCTTTTAGCACTGCGCAACAACAATGCACTGAAACCGATGCTGCATTTCAGGCTGCACGACACGCGGTAACCAATGCTGAAACGGCTTATGAAAATGCCGTAGCGGCCGGCCAGCAACTTGAACAAAGGGCCATAACCCTCCGTTCAAAACTTGAAACCCTGCGGGCACAGCACACTCTTCTACAGGCAGAAACTGAAAAAAGTACATATCAGCTTGAAGCTGCACAAAAAGCACTGAATGAAGCGGTTGCTGCTATTCCCTCCTCCGCGGCAGATAATATGACCGCGCTGCAGCAGCTCAAAGCACAGCTTCTTACTGAAACCGAACAATTACGCGAAACCCGTACTGCTTTGCAGGTTGAGCAGACTACCCTCACCAGCCGTCAGAGCACTCTTTCTGTCTCGATAGAAGACTGGCGAACACGGGCAGACACAACACAAACCGAGCTGGAACAGTGCGCCGAACGACTCAAACTGGCACAGCAGGAATATCAGGATGCTGCCGAGCTTCCGGCTGAGACGGAAAGACAGGAACAAAAACTCATCGCTGAACGCGACAAGGCAGAGGCATTATTCACACAGGCGCAGGGATATTGTGAGCGTGCTGAGAAGGGGCTTGCTGAGGCTGCTACCCTCCGCCGTCAGTCTGAGGCTGCTCTTGCAGAACATCGTGAAGCCTTACTGAAAGCTGAGGCGAAGAACGAGCAGGCACAGGCTGCTATTGCCGCACTGCCTGCTGAGCGCCCTCCGTCCACTACTACGCTGGCCAGAGAAGACCTCACCGAAGCAGCTGAAACGGCATTACGCCGTAAAATAGCACGACTGACCCGTGAGCGTGAGGATATGGGGCCGGTCAATTTACGTGCAGAGCTGGAAACTGAGGAAATATCAACACAGCTTGAAACACTCACGACCGAAATTTCAGACCTGAGATCAGCAATAGCAAGCCTCAGAGGTTCAATAGGCTCGCTTAATAAAACTGGCCGAGAGCGCCTTCTGGCTACCTTTGCGCAGATTGATCAGCATTTTCAGGCTTTATTCTCCCGCATGTTCGAAGGAGGAAAAGCGCATCTTGGCTTTGTCGGCAGTGATGACCCGCTTGAATCAGGGCTGGAGATTTATGCGCAGCCTCCGGGCAAAAAGCTCTCAACTCTGTCTCTGCTTTCAGGCGGAGAACAGGCGTTAACCGCGCTCTCACTGGTTTTTGCAGTTTTTCGCTGTAACCCCGCACCGCTTTGCGTGCTCGATGAGGTTGATGCCCCGCTTGATGATGCGAATGTTGAACGCTTCAGCCGGTTAATGGGGGATATGGTAACTGAAGCGCAAACACGCTTTCTCGTCGTTACACATCACCAGCTGACGATGGCCCATATGGACCATCTTTTTGGTGTCACCATGCAGGAGCGAGGGGTCAGCCGGGTGCTCTCAGTTGACCTGACCCAGCTTATACAGCAACAGTCAGCCTAGCTGTTATAAAAGCAAAGGCGGCATAAACCGCCCTGCCCTTACATCCTTCAGTCAGAGTTTCATTGTGCCGTTATCAATAAAGCGCTGATGCCATGACAGAGCTTCTTTCAGCAGATGTGGTGTGTGCTTGCCGAAAGATTCTTTGAGAGAGCGATCGAAATAATCCTGAAGCATTGGCTTATAATCAGGGTGAGCACATTTCGAAATAATTGTGCGTGCACGATTAACAGGTGACATGCCACGCAGGTCAGCAAGGCCCTGCTCTGTTACAAAAATCTGCGTATCCTGCATGATATGATCAACATGCGCTGCCATAGGCACGATAGCAGAAATTGAACCGCCTTTAGCCGTAGAAGGTGACAGGAAGATGGACAGGTAAGCATTACGGGCAAAATCGCCTGAGCCGCCGATACCGTTCATCATTTTTGAACCCATAACGCGCGTTGAGTTCACGTTACCGTAAATATCAGCTTCAATCATACCGTTCATAGCAATACAGCCAAGACGGCGGATAACACCAACATTGTTGCTGATATCCTGCTGACGCAAAATGAGTTTCTTTTTAAAGAAATCCATCCGGTTATTAATTTCAGTCGCAGCTTCCGGGCTCAGCGAGAACGATGTCGCTGAGGCAATACGCATACGGCCGGAATCCAGCATAGACAGCATGCCGTCCTGGATCACTTCGCTGTAGCCGATAAGGTTTTCAAACGGGCCTTCGTTCAGGCCGTCAAGCACCGCATTAGCAACGTTACCAACGCCTGACTGCAATGGCAGGAGTGAAGGAGGCAGACGCCCGGTTTTTACCTCATGCTGAAAAAATTCAAGCAAATGCCCTGCAATCGCCTTAGCTGCGGCATCCGGGGCTGCAAAAGGAGCATTACGGTCAGAATCATTTGTTCTGACAATAGCAGCAACTTTAGAGGGGTCGAGCCGCAGTGACAAACCACCGATCCGGTCATCTGCCCGGCGCAGCGGAATAATATCACGCCCTGGCGCACCACTGACATTGCCATCCCAGATATCATGAATGCCTTCAAGCTCTGCATTCTGCCATTCATTCACTTCGATGATGACTTTATCAGCAAGATCGAGAAAGGTCTGAGAGTTACCAACTGACGAGGTTGGCACAATGCCACCGTCTTCGGTGATGGCCGTTGCCTCAACCACTGCAATATCAAACTTACCGTAATTTCCCTGCTCAGCCCGGGCTGCTACCTGACCAAGATGGTTATCAAAATAGTCTGTTTCATTTGCATTAATACGGTTACGCATTCCCGCATCTGTATTAAACGGTGAACGGAAAGACACACCGTTTACTTTTGCCAGCTCACCATCAAGCTGCGGGCCTGTTGATGCACCTGTAATCAGGCTGATGCGATACTCGTCGCCTTTTGCCTGAGCTTCCGCCATACGTTTAGCCAGAGCGCCCGGAACACTCTTAGGGTACCCTGCGCCGGTAAAACCACTTGTGCCAACAACATGACCATGACGGATCAGGGCTGCGGCATCTTCAGCCGAACAAACTTTACTGCGCAGTGATACGTTACGAATGCGCTCTTTCATGAGAGAACTTCCTGTTTTTCTACTTTTATGTTTTTCAGCACGACATCTTACAACGCCGTAATTTAAGCTAGTTTAGGCAGAAAACGCCCTCTCTGACTTTTCACATGCTTGTGCATCAGGCAATTATGTACAAAATGTGTTCTCTCTTTTTATGCAGCCGTAGCCAGAGCCCACTGTAAGACTGATAAAGCGGATAAATGTTAATGCCCCGAGGTTTTTATATTGACGGAAAAGTGAACCCTGCACTTAAAAAAGGACTCCGCATTATCGGTGATGTACACGGGGATTTTGAAGCTTTCCGTCACGCAGTTTCAACTGATCGCTATATTATTCAGCTCGGAGACCTCATTGACTACGGCCCGGGAAGTGCCGGTGTGCTGCGCGTCATGATGGACATTATTGATAAAGGAAAAGGTTTTTTTCTGATCGGCAACCATGACCGTAAGCTGGGCCGTGCGCTTATGGGGCGTAAGCTGCGTTCTGATCCACCTTTAGAAAAAACTCTCGCTCAGCTGAACCGCCCCGAAAACGAAGATGTCCTCGACCGTATCCTGCCCTATCTGGAAGACGCACCGGCATGGGCCGTTCTGGGGCAAAAAGCCTTTGTCCATGGTGCGTTCGACCTGCGCATGCTGCTTGAACCACCTCCGCCTGCGCTCGGGCGTGTCACCTTTCTGCTCTCACGGGCATTATTTGGTGAAACCACCAACCGTGTGCAGAAAGACGGATACCCCGAACGATGCCTGAACTGGGTTAACTACATTCCAACCGGCTATACTGTTTATTGCGGTCACGACCAGCGCTCAACTAACGGCTGCCCGCTGACACTGCCTGGCCGGGCTGGCGGGCAGGCCGTTTTTACAGACACCGGTGCCGGCAAAGGCGGCCATCTGGCATGGATTGACCTGCCGGCAGAAGCACTGGAGCTCGAAAACATTCCTTCCTGACAACAATCACGATATACTGCCTCCCTGTCCCTTTTCAAAAAATGAGTTTAGCGTGTCAGATCAGCCCACCCCCGTTGAAGCCCTCCTCACCCTTCGTCACAGTATCGATAATATTGATGCTGCGCTTGTCTCTATGCTGGCTGAGCGTTTTCGCTGCACACAGGCCGTAGGCGCCCTTAAAGCCCGCCATCATATGCCGCCGGCTGACCCTGCGCGTGAAACACGCCAGATTGCCCGCCTGCGCAGGCTGGCTGAAGAAGCGCGTCTGGACCCGGATTTTGCAGAAAAATTCCTGACTTTCATTATCAATGAAGTTATTCGTCACCATGAGGCTATTGCCCGTTCAGAAACTGATAAAACATCAGCGTGACCGCACGACGCCTGATACTGCTCAGACATACTGAAGCAGCTCCGGCACCCTTTGGTGACTTTAGCGAAGAGGCTGACCTTGCCCGCCCTCTGACACAGAGGGGGGAAGAAACAGCACAACGCTGTCACCTCTGGTTGCAGGAACGGATGCCTGTGCCGGATTATGTTCTTTGCAGCCCCGCACAACGCACGCGCCAGACACTCTCAGTCGTGGTGCCACAACCTCATAAACCGGTTATCTTCTCAGCACAGCTTTATAATGCCTCATGGCAGTCTTTGCTTCAGAACATTCAGGCCGCACCGGATTATGCACAAACTATTCTGCTGGTTGGCCACAACCCTGGCATTTCTGAGCTGGCCCGCATTCTTGCCTCCCGCGACAGCCAAACAGAATGCGACTTCACACCTGGCGCACTTGCCATATTCTCTTTGTGGAAATGCGATAGCTCTCCGGTCTCCCTGGGCTGGTCAGACTGTGATGCACTAAGCCTTTCTCTGGACACATTCTCGCGACCCTGACACCGAAAAACCGCAGTTTTCCGGGAACGCATTCTGCGATAACGACCGCTTTACCGTGAAGCTCCTTTTCGTTTCCTGCAAGATCAGGGAAAGATGATCCGCAAATCTGATCGTGGATCACAGCACGATATTAAAAGCATCAAAGGAACGATTATGAGCGCATCGCAAAACGAAGGTAAGCAGAGAACCGCTACCCTCTCGCTCGACGGTAAAACAGCCGAATTTCCTGTCCTGTCAGGCACCCTGGGCCAGGATGTTATCGACATCCGCACGTTACCTGCGCAGCTTGGCGCATTTACATTTGATCCGGGATATGGGGAAACCGCATCCTGCAACAGCAAAATAACCTTTATTGATGGCGATAAGGGCATTCTCCTTCATCGCGGCTATTCAATTGCTGAGCTGGCCGAGAACGCAACTTTTGAAGAGGTCATTTACCTTCTTCTGAATGGCGAGCTGCCTGACCAGAATGAATATAAAAAATTCACACACACACTGACTAATCACACCCTTCTGCACGAACAGATTCGCAATTTTTTCAACGGATTCCGTCGTGACGCTCATCCAATGGCAATGCTGTGTGGCACTGTGGGAGCTCTGGCAGCATTCTACCCTGATGCCGGTGACATCGCAATCAAAGCCAACCGCCAGCTGGCTGCAATGCGTTTAATTGCAAAAATTCCGACTATCGCCGCATGGACTTATAAATACAGCCTGGGTGAGGCCCTGATTTACCCTCGTAATGACCTGAATTACGCTGAGAACTTCCTTTCTATGATGTTCACACGTGTATCAGAGCCTTACAAAATCAATCCGGTGCTTGCACGAGCAATGAACCGCATTCTTATCCTTCATGCGGATCATGAACAGAATGCTTCGACCTCAACCGTACGAATGGCTGGTTCAACCGGTGCAAACCCATTTGCCTGCATCTCTGCTGGTATTGCTGCTTTGTGGGGACCCGCACATGGTGGTGCAAACGAAGCTGTGCTGAAAATGCTCGAAAAAATCGGCACTAAAGAGAATATTCCGGCCTTTATCAAACAGGTTAAAGACAAAACCAGCGGCGTTAAGCTTATGGGCTTTGGGCATCGTGTTTATAAAAACTTCGACCCGCGCGCTAAGATTATGCAGAAAACCTGCTACGAAGTGCTTGACGAACTGGGTATTAAAAACGACCCGCTGCTCGACCTGGCCATTGAACTTGAAAAAATTGCGGTCACTGACGAGTATTTCGTTCAGCGTAAACTCTACCCTAACGTTGATTTCTACTCAGGCATTATTCTTAAAGCTATGGGTATTCCAACAAGCATGTTCACTGTGCTCTTCGCTCTTGCCAGAACAACAGGCTGGGTCAGCCAGTGGCTGGAAATGGTTGAAGAACCAGGACAGCGTATCAGTCGCCCTCGCCAGCTTTATACCGGGTCTGCCCCCAGAGCATTTGTTCCATTCAGCGAACGCTGAAAATACTGAAGGCCGGAAATTTTTCCGGCCTTTTTTATATCTGCCCCGTCCTTACAGATATCACGCCAGTAAATACTCAGGCTCACCTCCATCGGTAAGCCCGTTGAATCACAACAACTCTCTCACAGCAATAAATTAACAGGTCCTGACCCTGGGGGAAAAAGTGCCAGCTAAATTTATTTCAAACCGGCATCTCTGAGTGCATTATCATACCAGACTTCAAAATTAGCAATTTTGTAGGAATTTGCTTTATTTCCTAAATCAGCGACAACAATTGCAGGGTTACCAGAGTGGTCATTTCCATTAAAAAATGCGGCCCAGTCACCGTCTCGTGCAAAAGGGATGGGATCAATATCTGAAAAATACTTCCACCCTTTTGTTTTATAGTGAATTCTTAATTCCCACGCCAGTTGCCCCGATTTGGAACGAGAATCTAAAAACCACCACATAAAATATTTTAAAGGTCGAAACGTTTTTTCAAGATCTAAATATGCCTGTGGATAAGAAAAACCTTCAGGTAAAATCTCAGGATCGTATGATTTAAACACGCTTTGCATCATTTATTTTCCGGTTATAACAGGGTCATATAGTGACCCATTAGGCTCAGGCCTCATTCTTTAAGATAGAAGATGGCAGTTGCGACGATATGAATCGCGGACATGAAAGTATGAGCACAGCGATCGTATCTTGTCGCCACGCATGGCACGCCGTGCGCCAAAGGAAAAAACGGCTCAACCCGCTCCATCTGACGTTCAGATAACAAAAATACATCACTCACAGGCTCACCTTCATCGGCAAGCTCGTTGAATCACAACAACTCTCTCACGGCAATAAATTAACAGGTCCTGATCCTAAGTGGCGCACATTCCATCAGATAATGAGACATAACAAAAAAAGGCGCAGAGCCAGCCCTGCACCCGATATAAAATTATTTTTCTAAACTGTTTATACGCTATCAGGGACAGTCGCAGCCGTTAGTCACCCCGTCAGCCTTACGTACAATATGATGATCAATCCACTCTGAAACAAGGCGCCGCGCTTCGTTCAGTGATGCTTCAGGGTGGTGAATACGATACAGAGTAGTGCATGCGTTGAAAGCGGTAAGATCCTGTGTACCAACCTCACGCAGCTCCTGATATGCCGTAATGACGGCCCGTTCGCACTTGCGGGTAATCCGACTCGCTCCGGTAGCCACGACATTTCTCCTAGTTGATAAACATTCTTAACTTTCGCTGATTAAAGGCCAGATTATGGCCAGATGCAAGAGCAAAAATATTACAAACCTTCACGTCTGTTTTACACATCAGTTTTATCTTAATTACCCGTTATGTTTACTGCATAAAAGAACAGAGTGAAAATCAAATTATTTTCTGGCTGAAAAATAAGACCAGAAATGCAATGAAGAATGGATTTTCGCGCTGTCAGCGGCTATGCCAGCATCAGTTTAACTCCTTTTATCGTGTGAGGAAGTGCTCATGACATCACCAGAAAATCTGGCTTCGTCCTATTCTGGCCAGGCCAGCAGCTGGGATCACGATGCCGCTTTGACAACAGCACGTCTGCTTTTAGAAATCAAAGCCGTCAATTTTCGCCCTGAAGACCCTTACACCCTGACGTCTGGCTGGAAGTCACCCGTCTATATCGACTGCCGTCGCATCATTTTCTTCCCTCGCGCCCGTACAAAGATTATGGAGCTGGGTGTTGAAAAAATTGGCCGTCATGTAGGCTATGAAAGCCTGGATGCCGTTGTAGGCGGCGAAACTGCTGGTATTCCCTTTGCGGCATGGATGGCTGATCGCATGCTGCTGCCAATGGCATATGTGCGTAAAAAGCCTAAAGGTTTTGGTCGCAATGCTCAGATCGAAGGTGATGTGCCTGAAAACATGCGCACCCTGCTGGTGGAAGACCTGACGACTGATGGCGGTTCAAAAGTAAAGTTTGCGAATGCCCTGCGTGAAGCTGGTGCTGTCGTTAACCATGCTTTTGTTGTTTTCTACTATGGCGTTTTCCCTGGTGTGCACCGCACCCTTGCTGATATGAATGTTACCCTGCATTCTCTGTGCACCTGGTGGGATGTGCTTGAAGCCTGCTCAACACACCCTTACTTCTCAGAAAGTGCTGCCTCAGAAGTACGCCGCTTCCTTGAAGACCCATGTGCGTGGTCAGCCCGACATGGTGGGGTTGCGACTCTTGAAGAAGCAGCCGCTTATAAAGCCCGTCAGGGATAAAACAGATACTATGAGCCTTACTGCACGTTCAGGGTTACCCCGTATTCTGACTTTCGATTCAGGAATAGGTGGCCTTGGTATCGTGCAGGCCATAAGAGAACTCAGCCCGACTCTGGCCATTGACTATCTGGCAGATACAGCTGTTTTCCCTTATGGCGAACAGGATGATTTATTTTTAACGCAGCGTATTGTTACGCTTATCTCGCAGGCGATCGACAGGCTGAACCCGCATCTTGTGGTGATTGCCTGCAATACCGCCAGCACTCTCGCTCTTGATGCACTGCGCGCTGCGCGACCGGATATGCAGTTTGTCGGCTGCGTGCCCCCCATCAGATGGGCTGCCCGCACAACACAGACAGGTGTTATCGGCCTTGTTGCCACCCGTGCAACGACACGACGCCCTTACCTGGGGCGGCTGCACGCACTTTATGCTCCTGAATGTACTCTCATTGCGCATGCCGCGCCGGGTCTCGCTACTCTGGCAGAGAAAACATTCCGTGGTGATGATGTCTCTGCAGACTCTGTGAGACAGGAAATTTCTGGCTTATTTACACATAAAGACAGTGACCGACTTGATACTATTGGCATTGGCTGCACACATTATACATTCATACTCGACCAGCTAAAAGCCGTTTCACCACCTCACATTACCTGGCTTGACCCTGCCATGGCGGTTGCACGACAGGCCTTAACCCTGCTTCGTGCTGCCCCTCCCCCCACTGACAGGCCTGTACCCGATCAGGCTCCTGCTGCGTGGTTTACAGCCCCGCCACTACAGGCAGATAAACTTCTGCCCCGCCTTACGCATTATGGCTATTCTGACATCAGAGACTGGGTAGATGACGCACCGCATATGTTGCAGGCAGATATAAAAGAATCTGCAAAATAAAAAACACTGACCGAAATATCTCCGGTCAGTGCCTGTTAGTCCTGCAAAAAAATGAACGTAAAAGTCTGTCAGCTTTCGCGGCTGGCTGAGTAACTTGCTGTTTCAGTCAGAAGCGTTTTAAGAGCGCTTTCTTCAAAAACACTCAGAGAAGCCCGCGCCTTCTGGGCATAGTCCTCTGCCTTTCTGAGCGTTGTTGCTATTGCATCAGTCTCTTTAATTAAACGCAAAGCTCTATCAAGGTCTTCAGGCTGCTGCTCAGTCTCTTCAATCACACGGCGCCAGAAAACCCGATCCTCTTCACTGCCGGCTTCATAGGCCGCAAGCACAGGCAGCGTGACCTTACCTTCTCTGAAATCATCACCAACTTCTTTACCCAGCAGAGCCTGGTCTGCTGCATAATCAAGAGCATCATCAACCAGCTGGAACGCCATACCCAGGTTTGCACCATACAGACGCAAGGCCTCACGTTTGTCGGCCGGAACCTCACCAATAACGGCGCCAACCTCACAGGCCGCGGCAAACAGAGCGGCAGTTTTACCATAAATGACCTGAAGGTACTGATCGACCGAGGTAGACAGATCATTCTGGGTGGTCATCTGCATAACCTCCCCCTCTGCCAGCGTAGCAGACGCAGCAGACAGAATAGCCATGACACCGAGAGAGCCATCAGCTGTCAGAATCTGAAAGGCACGCGCAAACAGGAAGTCACCAACCAGAACTGAGGCCTTATTGCCAAAAATAGCATTGGCGCTGGCAAGACCGCGCCTGAGCTGACTTTCATCAACCACATCATCATGCAGCAAAGTCGCAGTATGAATAAACTCTACACATGCTGCAATTTCAACATGCCGTAAATTCTGATCCCCTGCGTCATACCCGCAGAGACGTGCCGAAGCCAGTGTCAGCAAAGGCCTTAAGCGCTTACCGCCCGCCGCGACCAGATGTGCTGCGAGCTGAGGAATCAACGCCACAGAACTCTGCATACGATCAATAATCACCTGATTACATGCCCGCATATCTGCGGCAAGATAATCAGCCAGGGCTTTTAAGCCCGCTTCTCCTGGCTTACTCACTGAAATACTCAATCCATCCTGGCTTTGTGGCCGTGCCGAATTTCGACAGACTAATGATACTATTCAAACGCTACTTCCCCCAGCCAATGGAATAAGTTGACGCACTCTCATATGCGGGGCACCAGAACAGCGTCAAGCTTCAACCGTTTTACAATAAACTGATAATTCTGATCAGAGCCGGGTATGTCTTTTATGTCCTCTCTTTCGTCTGGCACCCTTATGGCCGGAAAAATAGTTTATGACCAGTTTCTTTCCGGCAACCGAACAGGGCTTGAACCAGTCCTTATTGCGGCGGCTGTGCCCGCACGCGCAAAGCAGCGGGTCGCTGAAATAGGCTGCGGCGCAGGTGCAGGCCTGCTCTGCCTGTCTCAGCGCCTGCCTGAGCTGGATTTATGGGGTATTGAAGCAGACGCACCCTCGATTGAACTGGCCCGCCACAATCTTGCCGCCAATAAGCGCGAGAATGTGACATTATTACAAGCCACGTTCCCTTATGATTTGCCCGGGACACTACCTTTCTGTCGATTTGACCATTGTTTTGCGAATCCGCCATGGCATCCGACCGAAGGTACACCCTCACCTCATGCTCAGCGTGATCTCGCCCGTCGTGCCCTGACTGATACGCTTGAAAGCTGGATCAAAGGCTGCACGCGCCTGCTCAGACATAAAGGCAGCCTGACACTCATTCTGCCGGCCTCTCTTATGAGTCGCGCCTGTACAGCACTGACAGAACACCGCTTTGGTGATGTTACACTTTTTCCGCTCTGGCCAAAAACCGGACGTGAAGCACGCCTCATGCTCATTCAGGGAAGATATGGCGTGAAAGGACCATCACGCATTTTGTCAGGGCTGACCCTGCACACACCCGAAGGCGGCTTTACACCTGAAAGCAGTCGCATTCTTAAAGAGGGAGAAGCTCTGCGCCTCTCACTGCAACAGGTGCAGGCTGCCACCCGGGCGAACCCGGGCAACAGCTAAAGATATTTTATTCAAAAACAGAGGCTTCGAAAGCCTCTTCCCACGTTCCGGTGGTCGAGGCACGACTATATTCCGTTGCCCGGTTTTCGAAGAAGTTCGCATGCTCAACAGCATTGAGCATATCATCAAGCCATGGCAGCGGGTTGTTCTGCGTTTTATAAATTGGCTCAAGACCCAGCTGAATCAGACGACGGTCAGCAATAAAGTGAATGTAACTCTTCACCTGCTGCGCATCGAGCCCCTCAACCGAACCCATTTCGAAAGCAAGATCAATAAACGCTTCTTCATGTTCAACAATTGCACGGCAGATATCATACAGCTCATCACGGAGCTTATCTGTCCAGATTTCCGGATTTTCGTGCACAAAGGTTTTGAACAGTCTGATCGTTGAAAGACAATGCAGTGTTTCATCACGCACCGACCATGAAACGATCTGCCCCATGCCCTTTAGCTTGTTAAAGCGTGGGAAATTAAGCAAAATTGCAAAAGAAGCAAAAAGCTGAAGTCCCTCGGTGAAGGCGCCAAAGGCTGCCAGAGTTTTGGCAATTTCGTGCTTACTATCGACAGAAAAAGCCTGCATATAGTCATATTTATCTTTCATTTCTTTATACTTAAGAAATGCAGAATATTCTGACTCTGGCATACCCAGCGTATCAAGCAGATGGCTGTAAGCCGCTATATGAATGGTCTCAATATTCGAAAATGCTGAGAGCATCATCAGCACTTCAGTCGGCTTAAACACCCGGCTGTAATGCTTCATATAGCAGTTGTTCACTTCAACGTCTGACTGCGTGAAGAAACGGAAAATCTGCGTTACCAGATGGCGTTCCGTATCATTCAGTACACGATGCCAGTCTTTAACGTCGTCAGCCAGAGGCACCTCTTCAGGCAGCCAGTGCAGACGCTGCTGTGTCAGCCAGGCATCATACGCCCAGGGGTACCGAAAGGGTTTGTAAACTGGATTGGAGGTGAGCAGGTCAAAATGCTCTTCACCATTATTCCCGGTTTTTTCTTCGCTCATGATACGTCCTGAAAAATAAAAACTTAAAAATCAAACAATTACTGACAAGAAAGGCACTCGTCATAATCTGTCGGATTAGCAGGGGCCGGTCTTGCTGCATCACGCTGAGCAGCATCAGCAGCCAGCACACTGTCTTTTGTCAGTACATCACTCACTGTATCTGCACGCTGAATAGAAAGTGAACGGCAGTAATACAATGATTTTAAACCTTTTTTCCATGCCAGATGATGAATCTGATGCAGGTCACGCTTATGTACATCCGCCGGCAGGAACAGATTGACAGACTGCGCCTGACAGACAAACGGCTGGCGATCTGCTGCGTGCTCAACAATCCAGCGCTGATCAAGCTCAAACGCTGTTTTATAAACGTCTTTCTCGTCATCACTCAGGAAGTCGAGACCCTGCACACTGCCCTTATTCAGAGTAATATGTGACCAGACCTCATCTGTATCCTTACCTTTAGAGGCGAGTAGTTTCTGCAAATGGCGGTTGCGGACTGTAAATGAACCAGAAAGCGTTTTTTGCAGGAACACGTTAGCCGCAATCGGCTCAATACCAGGGCTCGCATTACCGGCAATGATTGAAATAGATGCCGTTGGCGCAATTGCCATTTTGTTAGAAAAGCGCTCGTGCACACCATATTCTTCTGCATCCGGGCATGGGCCGCGCAGATCAGCCAGCTTGCGGGATGCCGCATCCGCCTGGGTACGGATATGTTTAAATATCTTACGGTTCCAGGATTTTGCAACTACGCTTTCGAACGGGACTTTCTTTTCCTGAAGGAAGGAATGGAAGCCCATAACACCCAGACCAACAGACCGCTCACGCATTGCAGCATAAGCTGCTGTGGACATTTCAGGCGGAGCGCGATCTATAAAGTCCTGCAACACGTTATCAAGGAAGAGCATAACATCTTCAATGAACTGCGGGTTATCATGCCACTGTGCCCAGGTTTCCAGATTGAGCGATGACAGGCAGCAGACAGCCGTACGCTGCTTGCCATGATGGTCGATACCGGTTGGCAGCGTGATTTCTGAGCACAGGTTCGAGGTTTTAACCTCAAGGCCCGCCAGCTTATGGTGTTCAGGACGGGCATTATTCACATGGTCAGAATAAACCACATAAGGCTCACCCTGCTCCATACGAGCTGTCAGAATACGGATCCACAGGCCACGAGCCGAAACGGTACGCACAACCGTACCATCTTTAGGTGAAATCAGGCCCCATTCACTGTCAGTCTCAACAGCACGCATAAAGGCATCTGACACCAGAATACCATGGTGCAGGTTCAGTGCCTTACGGTTCGGGTCGCCGCCGGTGGGTCTGCGAATTTCAACAAATTCTTCAATTTCAGGATGCCAGACAGGCAGATAAACCGCAGCTGAACCACGACGCAGCGAGCCCTGGCTGATCGCCAGTGTCAGGCTGTCCATCACCCGGATAAAAGGAATAACGCCTGAGGTTTTGCCGTTACGCCCGACATTTTCACCAATAGAGCGCAGGTTACCCCAGTACGACCCGATGCCACCACCACGGCTGGCCAGCCAGACATTCTCATTCCACAGCCCGACAATACCTTCCAGGCTGTCGCTGGCTTCGTTCAGGAAGCATGAAATAGGCAGACCGCGCGAAGTGCCACCGTTGGAGAGAACAGGTGTTGCTGGCATAAACCAGTGCTGGCTCATATAATCATAAATACGCTGTGCATGTGCAGCGTCAGCGCCATAATACGAGGCTACACGACCGAACAGATCCTGGTAGCTCTCATCTGGCAGAAGGTAACGGTTATCAAGCGTTGCTTTGCCAAACGGCGTCAGAAGGGCATCACGCGAACGGTCAACACGGACCTGGTGATAGCCCGGGAGCTGAACCATGTCATCGAGCTGTGAGGGAGAGAACATATCACACATCCCGGGCTCGCGTGGCTCAGAACAATAGGTTTTTGCTTCCTGAACGTCGACGAGACTCATGGATCGCTGGCTCCGCTTTAATAGTTAATCACTACGGGTGTATATCAGGGCTTCAAGAGCAACACCACATTTCGTGCTTTTGCTTGATGAAGCCCCCTATATCTAGTGTTTTTTTTACACATTGCCCACGAAAAAAACTTGCATCTCACTTTTGCTGCGGTTTTCAGCGGATTCCTGAAAATTAAAAAAAAGTCACCTCTCTTCTTAGCCCTCCTGAATCAGGCCAGACAATTCCATACGACGCCGCGTCGTTTCAATTCCCTCAGCAACCAGCAGCGCAGCCTCAAGCGCGCGCCGGCCCGCACGTGCGTCAACCACGACCGGAGCCCCATCCAGGCAGGCCGCAACAAAAGCCTCATGCTCAGCGTGCAGCGAATCACTTTCCTTCCAGGTCATCGATTCTCGTCTGAAGCCCCCTGTGCCAGGTAAAGGCAGGCCACGCTCGCGCCCTATCATCACCAGTTCGCGCTTACCAAAATCAGCTGACAGATAACCCTCCTGCGAGAACAGGCGCATTCTGCGCTCAGTTTTGAGAGAAATTCTGCTGGCTGTAATCGTTGCGACGCAGCCGTTTTCAAAGCGCACCCGCGCATTAGCGATATCCTCATGATCTGAGCTCACCGCTGCCCCAAGGGCATCAACCTGCGCGATAGGGCTATCGACAATCGCCATCACCAGATCCAGATCATGAATCATCAGGTCAAGAATAACGGATACATCTGTGCCGCGTGGTTTGAAGGGCGCGATACGTGTCGCCTCTATGTAAAGAGGACGCGTAATACGCTGCGTAATCGCGGCATGCTCAGCGGAATAACGCAGCAAATGCCCGACCTGACAGACCAGACACGTCTCATCAGAGAGAGCCACAAGCTGGTCAGCCTGTTCAAGAGTAGCCGCAACCGGCTTTTCAACCAGCACATGTTTGCCTGCTCGCAGAGCTTTAACAGCCAGGTCGAAATGAAATTCTGCCGGTGCAGCAATCACCACGGCATCGCACAAAGCAAATAAGGCCTCGGCTGTATCAAACACAGGGCATTGCGCCTCTGAAGCCACCAGGGCAGCACGCTGCGAATCCGGGTCATACACACCAGCCAGCACCTCACGGGCCACACTTCCGACCTTAAGCGCATGATAACGCCCGAAATGTCCGGCTCCGATAACGCCTGTCCGCAATTTTTTCTGCACTTTTCTTCTCCGCCTCAACGGGCGTGCTCTCCTGTATCGCGGCTTTGCAACACCTGCCACGCGCCCTGTCCTGATCTGCCATTCTACTATGGCTTAATTTTACCACCTTATAAAACCACAGCACGGCATTTTGCACACCAGCCTGAGATTTCCCCTGCCTGCACAAAACAGGCAGACGAGACACAGTTCACCATAAAATATATCATAAACGATGGGTTTATGGCTGACGAGTGTTGCATCATCTGGCAGAGAGCGGCATGTTTCGCCAACCCAAACTGACAATTTCAGGTGAGAATGTACTACAGCCGACTTAAGATGGCCCTGGTTTTAGGTGTGTGCCTGGCAGGTCTGCTGCTTTGCCTCCCCAATGGCCTGCGCAAGCCCGTCCCCTCCATCCCCTGGCGCCAGGTCCATCTCGGACTGGACCTTCGCGGTGGCTCCTATCTGCTTATGCAGATCGATCTGAAAAGCCTGACGCACGACCGGTTACAGGCACTGGCCGACAACATGCGTTCAACATTGCTTCAGGCCCAGCTTGGCTACCGCAATATCACCGTCGACACGGACAAAAGCGCAGTTACGTTTACGCCACGTGTGCCCTCAGAAACTGAGGCTGACCTGGCTGTTCTGCGTAAAATGCCTCAGGCCGCCCCACACGAATTTACTGTAACGGCCGGGCCGAACGGCACCATTGCCCTGACACTCTCGCCTGAAGCTATGGAAGCGCGCGCGCGCTCAGCCATTGCCCAGTCGATTGAAATTGTCCGCCGCCGTATCGACGGAACGGGCGCGATTGACCCTGAAATTACGCGCCAGGGTGATGACCGTATTGTAGTAGAGCTGCCTGGCGTCAGTGATCCTGAACGGATTAAAAACCTGCTTGGCACAACAGCCAAAATGACCTTCAGGCTGGTTGATGCCAACCCGATGCACGCCTCGGCTCCGCCTCCTGGCGTTACTCTGCTGCCGATGTATGACTCAAACGACAGCACGACTCTGCCGGTCTACGACCACGTGGATGTCGACGGTACGAGCCTGACAAATGCGGCAGCAACAATTGATTCTGACAGCGGTGGCTGGGCGGTTGCTTTCTCACTCGACTCAACCGGGGCTCATGCTTTCTCAGACATCACACGCGCTCACGTTGGCGAACGCTTTGCAATTGTGCTCGACAATAAGGTCGTTGAAGCCGCTGTTATCAGAGGCCCGATAACTGGCGGAAATGGTCAGATTACCGGTGGCTTTAATAAAGACAGCGCTACAAACCTGGCCCTGATGCTTAATGCCGGCGCTCTGCCCGCCCCACTGACCGTTGTTGAACAACGTACCATTGGCCCGTCACTGGGTGCTGCCTCTATCCGTGCCGGTATGTTTAGCCTGGCAACAGGCTTCGTCCTGGTTATTGTATTTATGGCACTGTTTTATGGCCGTTTTGGCTGGTATGCCAATATTGCTCTGCTGGCCAACCTGGTGCTGATGATGGCTATTCTCTCGCTGTTTGAAGCCACACTGACCCTGCCAGGAATGGCCGGTATGCTTCTGACCCTGGGCATGGCGGTTGATGCCAATATCCTGATCAATGAGCGTATACGTGAAGAGGTGGCGCGGGGCCGCAGCCCTCTCAACGCGATGCAGGTCGGGTTTGAACGGGCTACATCAACTATCGTAGACAGTAATGCGACAGCCCTGCTGGCACACGTCATGCTGTTTGTGTTCGGCACAGGCCCGGTCAAAGGTTTTGCCCTGACAATTACCATTGGTATTGTCACCACCCTGTTTACCACTCTCTTCCTTTCCCGACTGCTTATGGTTCGCTGGTACGCTCTGACGCGCCCGGCAAGCCTGCCGGTCTGAGACGAGGCGCATCATATGTTCGGACGTCCTCTTCTGCGCTTTGTTCGCAAAGACACTCATATCAACTTTATGCGCGGGCGCTTCGCCGGCCTCATTACCTCTGCCGTGTTGTCACTGGCATCACTCGGGCTGTTCTTTTACCCGGGTCTGACCCTGGGGCTCGACTTTCGTGGTGGCATTGTTGTTGAAGCAAAAACCCCGGACAATGCTGACTTTGCCAGGCTGCGCCATGCGCTGGCCAGCTCTGGTGTTGAGCATGCCTCTATTCAGACCTTTGGCAGTGACAAAGATGTTCTGATCAGGCTCGACACAGCAGCAGGCCAGAAAACTGAAGCTGTTGTTGACACTGTTCGCCATGCCATCAATGAAGCCCAGCCCGGTGCAACGGTTATCAGAGCTGATGCTGTAGGGGCATCTGTCTCTGCGGAGCTGTTCCGCAACGGCATTCTGGCTCTGGTACTCAGCCTTGGGATGATTCTGATTTATATCTGGGTTCGCTTTGAGTGGGAGTTTGCGCTGAGTGCGGTTATTACCCTTGTGCTCGACCTGACAAAAACAGTTGGTTTCCTGGTCGTTACCGGATTTGAATTTGACCTGGTTATGGTGGCAGCTATTCTGACCATTCTGGGGTATTCAACGAACGACAAAGTTGTGGTGTATGACCGGGTACGTGAAAACCTGCGCAAATACCGCACAATGCCCCTGAGAGAACTGCTCGACCTTTCTATTAATGAAACGCTCAACCGTACGCTGGGCACATCCTCAACTGTTTTTCTGGCGACACTGCCTCTGGCCCTGTTTGGCGGAGCAACGCTTTCAGGCTTCGCCTGGACCATGCTTTTTGGCATTGTTGTTGGCACATCTTCTTCTATTTTCATTGCAGCCCCTCTTCTCCTGTTTATGGGAGAAAAGCGCCTGAGACGTGGTGCCAGCACGCCATCATAAAAAACGTTGCTCTCAGGTCACGGTACAAGACAAAAAATCCTGTGCCGTGGCCATTTTTATGTAAATATTTTTCATAAATTAACAGCGCTGTCACTCCGTTTCCACTACGGAATAATTGTCATAAAACCTTCTCATTCAACGCGATACAAATAGCCTAACAGAGCAGGAAGTTTCCCTGATCTGGAGTAGCAACATTGCTGGGCGCGCGGCTGTTAAAACATAAACTTTTTATCTCTGCCTCGGTTATATCCTGTCTGACCCTCGAAGCACACAGTGCTTATGCAGCACCATCTCAGATAGAAATGATGGAGCAGCAAATCAGAAATATGCAGAACCAACTTCAGCAAATGAAGGTTCACCAGGCCAAACGTGACCAGGAGATTTTCAGGCTTAAAAAAATCACCGCTGAACACATGCATCGTGTCGGCCAGGAAAAAATAGACGGACCAATCAGATTTAGCGACAACGCAGAACTGTCAAAACGTCCTTTCCTGACAATCGGGCCATCTGACAGAAAAAATTCTCCAACCAGCTATGCCAGCATCACCGGTATGCCTGTCCCTCAGTCAGCAGCATCTTCTGAGAAAAACTTTCTGCATAAAGGACAATTTAACGTAGGGCGTATCTCTATTACCCTGGGTGGCTTTGTTGAAATGGCCGGCATGTTCCGTTCAAGAAACGAAACCTCAGATATCAGTTCAAATTTTGCTACCATCCCCTGGAAACAAAGCCCCAATGCTCATATTAATGAGTATCATCAGTCTGAACGTCAGAGCCGTTTCTCCGCACTTGTGGGCGCCAATATCTCTGACACAAAAAGCGTCTCAGGCTATACCGAGCTTGACTTCCAGGGTGCAGGCTCTTCATCCAACTCACGACAGAGCAACAGTTACGTTCTGCGCTCACGCCTGATGTATGGCGTTTATGAAGACCGCGGCAACGACTTCTATGTTATGGGCGGCCAGTCATGGTCTATGGCAACCATGTTTAAAAAAGGCATGGCTGTACGTAGCGAAGAAGTACCGCTGGTTATCGACGCACAGTATATTCCTGGCTTTACCTGGACCCGAAATACCGGTGTGCGCATTGTTAAGGGCTTCCACAACCACGAATATCATGTTGGTCTTTCGATCGAAAACCCACAATCTATCTGGGGAGGCACGGTCTACACGCCAGAAGGCAAGAAGATCACTTACAACAACGCCGGTGGTCAGGTTTACAACTCAACCACAACCTACTCTACCGATGTTGCTCCCGACGTTATCCTGAAGGGAACAGCTGACCCAAGCTTTGGCCACTTTGAGGCTTATGGTCTTCTGCGCTTCCTGCATGATCGCGTTAGCCATGTCGGTGGCGGCAAAAGCAATACTGCAGTCGCCGGTGGCGGTGGCGGTGGTATGATTATCCCGATTATCAAGCACAAATTTGACTTCGAAGCTTCAGGCCTCGCCGGCTACGGTATCGGGCGCTATGGTACATCTAACCTGCCAGATGCCACAACCCGCATGAACGGCTCACCAGCCCCTCTGCCAGAAGCCCAGGCTCTGGTTGGCCTGATTGGTCACCCCACCAAAACCATCGACGTTTATGCTTATGGCGGTATGGAGCAAATCCTGAGCCGCAGCTCATATAGTGTGAACGGTAAAGCTTACGGTTATGGTAACTCACTGTTTAATGTGGCTGGCTGTAACATAGAGGACAGCCCGCTGACATGTAATGCAAATATCAAAAGGGTCGCTCAGGGCACCCTTGGTTTCTGGTGGCGTTACAGCCAGGGAGCCTATGGTACACTTGCTCTGGGCGCTCAGTTCTCTCACACAGATGTTGCCGGTTTCTCTGGCATTGGTGGCCGCCCGCATACAGACGACAATATGGCCTTTGTTTCTTTGCGCTATATGCCATTCCAGTAAAACACATCATTTCTTTTGCGTTTCAATACGATCAGGCTCTGCCGGCTTTATGCCGGCAGAGCTTTTTTTATCAGATAACAACAACCAAGAGACAACCGTGTATTATTGTGCGGCTGCTCCCGAAGAGACGACCGACGAAATGGCCCGGGCAAATAAAAATACAGCCTCAAAGAGGCTATGCGACCATAAAAACCACAAGGCTCTTTCTATCAGAACCCGTTTCAGGTCAGATGAAAATATCATTGATTTGACTATAATAACGGGTCACTAACCTGAATATGCTGAGGGTATTTAACTCTCAATAGCCGCCAGGTAAGCAATGACGGCATCTTCCGCCAGATGGAAATTCCTGTGAGAGGGATATCTCTGCGCGATGAGAATACTCAGCAACGCCTGACGATCAATTTTGGCCAGGGCTATAAGCTGCTCATGGCTGACCGCGCCTCTCATAATACGTCCGCGTGCCATCCCATTGGCAATAATATAAGAGTATACCAGCGTGCGTGGCGTGGGCGTCAGGTCAAGCCCCCGGGGATGTGTCTGACAGCCACCCAGCAGGGTCACAGATAAAAGCACCACCACTGTGATGCGCTTTGTAAAATAAGTAGAAATATATTTTTTAAAATTAGTCATTAAGCTTGCTCAATATGGTAAAAAAGCCTGCTACGACAACATTGTCACAGGCTTTTTTGATCCACGACAAGCTTAACACCTATCACTCAGCGCGTTTAGATGCCAGTTCGTCGCGAATTTGCTCAAGCAAAATCTCAGTTTTGGTCGGAGCCGGCGGTGCTGCTGGTTTTGCATCCTCACGGACATGCATTTTAGTTAAAGCCTTAATCACCCAGAAAATGACCATAGCGGTAATCAGAAACTGAATAATCGCATTCAGGAACATACCAAGGTTAATGGTAACAGCCCCAACCTTCTGCGCTTCAGCCAGAGAGGTAACGTGCGGGCCCTTAAGGGTGATAAAAACGTTTGAAAAGTCGATACCACCAATAATTAAACCAATAACGGGGTTAAATACATCTTTTACCAGACTGTTTACAACACCGGTAAAAGCAGCACCGACAATGACACCAACAGCCAGGTCGACAACACTTCCGCGCATAATAAAAGCACGAAACTCAGAAACCCAGCCCGGCGTATGCACTTTCAACTTGGACTCAGCCATAAAAAACCCCTGTTATCACATGAGAGACCTGCCGTAGTTAAAGAATAAATTACGGCATGGCCAGCTTAGACTAGAAAAGAAAAGATTAAATTAACATCTGTTTTTAAGATTAAATTTTCTTTATCGCTTCATCTGTGACCTGGTTTTACATAAAATATACCTGTCTGATGATAAGTTTGAATAAGAACAGTTGATCACTTTGCAACGTGCGGCTATATGCACACGCACGCATATCCCGGTCGGCATCGGGACAACCTTGCCTGAACAGAAAGATTTTTAACATGAAAACCGGCATTCACCCTGACTATCACGAAATTAACGTCGTCATGACCGATGGCAGCGAGTATAAAACACGCTCATGCTATGGCTCAGAAGGCAGCACACTGCGCCTCGATGTTGACACAAAATCTCACCCCGCCTGGACCGGCGTTCAGCGTATGATGGACACCGGGGGCCAGGTTGCAAAGTTCAACAAACGCTTTGCCGGCATCGGTTCTCGCAAGAAATAAAATTTTGCCTTCTGGCAGAACTTGCTTCAGCCCCGCCCCTTGAAAGAGGGAGCGGGGTTTTCCATGTCTGGTATATGGCACAAACGCCCAAACGGGGTTTTGCCATAAAACAACGTAATGACCCTATTATGCTTGCCACACGGGAGCATAGTGACGGTCTGACCTTGCCAGATGAGGAGGTTTTTTTTATGTCTTACGATTTTGCCCCCCTGTTTCGTTCAGCCATTGGTTTTGACAGGCTGGCACAGGTGATGGATACAGCAGCGCGCAATACGTCGACCGCAAGCTATCCTCCCTATGATATTTCTAAAACAGGAAACGACAGTTACAGCCTGACAATGGCAGTCGCCGGGTTTTCCCCTGACGATATTGAGCTCGTTGTGCAGGATAACACGCTGATTGTCTCCGGCCGTGTTGGCGAGCAGCCAAAAACAGGTGAAGTTTTACACCGGGGCATTGCACGCCGGGCATTCGAACGGCGCTTTGCTCTGGCTGACCATGCTGAGGTTATAGAAGCCAGAATGGACAATGGTCTTCTCTCTGTTTCTGTGCGGCAGGTCGTGCCTGAGGCACTCAAGCCGCGTCGTATTGCCATTAGTACAGGAGCAGCAACCTCCGAATCCCTGCCGGTTGAAGCCGCGGCAACACAGCTCGCAACTGTAGCCGCATAGCTGCATCAGCCTTAAAGATTAGAAAAAAGGAGGGGTTTTTACCCCTCCTTTTTTTATATTGATGCATTTGCGTCTTGACCTCACGCACTCCCCTCCCCCATATCAACGCCTGCATAGTACGCTGGCACGCACGCACCCTCTTCGGAACGCTCCGAACCGTCGTAAACTGACCGGTGCCTGCATAAGCCGCTGCCCGACGACAGGATAAACCGATGACAACGTTACCGCTGATGCCAAAAGCCACCGCTGTGTGGCTCATTGAAAAGACAGCCCTGAGCTTTATTCAGGTGGCTGAATTTTGCGGCCTGCACCCTCTTGAGGTCCAGGCTATTGCCGATGGCGAAGTCGCTCAGGGCATCGTCGGGTATGACCCGATTGCCAACCGCCAGCTCACACAGGATGAGATCACCCGCTGCGAAGCTAATCCTGATGCCAGACTGAAAATTTTGCCAACCAATAATCCGGTTAAGCGGCGTTCAAAAGGCGCTCGTTACACTCCTGTGGCAAAACGCCATGACCGCCCGGACGGCATTGCATTCCTGCTGCGTAACTTTCCGCAGCTCAATGACCAGGAAATTGTTAAACTACTGGGCACCACTAAAGACACCATCAGCAAAGTGCGTACCAAGCAGCACTGGAACACACCCAATATTAAACCACGTGACCCGGTTACTATTGGTCTGTGCCGCCAGGCTGACCTGAATGCTGCTGTGCAGGCAGCCACGCTGCGCCTTGAACGCGATGGCCAGGAAATTCCACAGCCCTTACCGGCAAGTGCTGAAGAGCTGCATTTTCCTGCTGAGCTGACACATACACACAGCGAAGAAGACTAAAAAAATCGCTGGCCAGATCAAAATGGCCAGCGATTCGTCTTTTAAGGCGGAGTAAATAAAAAAATCTTCAGGAAGAAAGTCTCTCTATTTCTTCTTTAAGGCGTAGTTTTTTAAGTTTGAGTGTCGTAAGAACCCGCTGGTCAGGCCTTGGACGGCCATCCTCCGATTCAATCTGCTGATCGATGCGTGAATGACGCGATTTCAGATTCGCAATTCTGGACAGAATAGTCATTAGCAACCTCCAACTTATTAACAGGTGGTTTAGGAAGCGTAGCGCAAAAAGAAATTTTTTTTATATGTTTTTTTTAATTTTTAATCGTCTAGGCATGCTCTGACCTCATAACTTTTGCACTGATATCACGTTATTCCGGTCTGCTTTTCAGATATCAGACTACATAAAAAACTGGCGCCCTGCTCATATTCCGGATCATAATCAGACCTTCTTCATCCTGACTGAGGCACGGTATTATGCTCAATGACCGCAATTTTCTTCTGAGCCAGCTTCATGAGTTACGCAGCGAACATCGTGACCTCGACACGATCATCAACCGCCTTCTTCACAGCGATGGCATTATCGACCAGCTTCAGACAGGACGCCTGAAAAAACGTAAACTTCTCCTGAGAGATAAAATTACATGGCTTGAAAATCAGCTTATCCCTGATGATATTGCCTGATCTTATTTCCTATAGCCTGAGACAGACAGATTGTGACCGTGAACGAAAAAACCGCCTTAGCCGCTTCAGTCATCGACCAGAATACCCAGCCCAAAGTTGGCATTATTATGGGCAGTCAGTCAGACTGGGAAACCATGCGTCATGCTGACCTCCTTCTTACAGAGTTTGAAATTCCGCATGAAACACTGATCGTTTCTGCGCACCGCACACCTGACCGACTCGCAGAATATGCCAAAAGCGCCGCAGACCGCGGCCTGAGTGTCATTATTGCCGGTGCAGGCGGTGCAGCGCATCTGCCCGGCATGTGTGCCGCCTGGACACGCCTGCCGGTGCTGGGGGTTCCGGTTGAGTCGCGCGCACTCAAAGGTATGGACAGCCTTCTTTCCATTGTGCAGATGCCAGGTGGTGTACCTGTCGGCACCCTGGCTATCGGTGCATCAGGCGCAAAAAATGCCGCCCTGCTTGCAACTTCTGTTCTTGCTTTACATGACCCGGCTCTTGCCGCACGCCTTGACGCCTGGCGTGCTCTGCAAACTGCCTCTGTTGCCAATGCTCCAGTGACCGAAAACGAATGACCTCTCACATCACAAACGCCCCTCTTGCGCCTAATTCCATCATCGGCATTATCGGCGGAGGGCAGCTTGGGCGTATGTCAGCCATGGCTGCCGCAAAACTGGGTTTCAGAACACATATTCTGACACAGGAGGCAGACGGCCCTGCAGCTCAGGTTTCTCACGGTATTACAATCGGTGCTTATGACGATTTTGACGCCCTGAACAATTTTGTTCAGTCAGTCGATGTTGTCACATTTGAATTTGAAAATATCAGCGCAGATGCGCTTGATTTTCTCTCAAAACATCGCCCTGTCAGGCCATCAGGACAGATTTTACGTATCAGCCAGGATCGTATTGCTGAAAAAACATTCCTGACTAACGCTGGTATTCCGGTCGCCCCGTGGTGCTCTGTTACTGATCTGCCCTCATTGCAGAATGCTGCTGAGACCCTTGGCTTTCCATTTATCCTGAAAACCACACGTGAGGGATATGACGGCAAAGGTCAGTGCCGCATTTACAGTGCTGATGACTTTGATAACGCTCTCAGCACATTATCGCCGCACCCTCTGGTGGCAGAGGGCATGGTTAATTTTACCTGCGAACTCAGCGTGATGGTTGTACGTGGCACAGACGGCACCATTCGCTGTTTTGACCCGGCTCAGAACCACCACGTCAATGGTATCCTTGACCTGACCCTGGCTCCGGCTCCTGTCACGGCAGAAGTCGCACATAAGGCACAGGCACTCGCTGCACAGATAGCTGAACAGCTTGATCTTACAGGCATTACCGGCGTTGAAATGTTTCTCGACCATAAAGCAAATCTGCTGGTTAATGAAATTGCACCACGCCCTCACAATTCAGGGCACTGGACTATGGATGCCTGCCCGGCCGATCAGTTTGATATGCATATTCGGGCTGTTACGGGCATGCCTCTTCCCCCCGCGCGCAGACATTCTGATGCAGTTATGAAAAATCTGGTTGGCCCTGATGATATGGCCCTGTGGCCTCAGATTATCGCAGCGCCTGCTTTACTTCCTCATCTTTATGGTAAGGCCGAGGCACGCCCGGGGCGTAAAATGGGGCATGTCAACATTCTGTTCCCTTATGGCAGCCTGCCAGGTGAATTTGGTGTGCAGGATGCACTTGGCCCACTTGCCGACATAACGGCTACCAGACACTCAGCCTGAATATATGGTCAGAGCAGCCCTTCATCACAAAAACTGAAGAAGCTGTTCTGACCGACAATAATGTGGTCAAGCACAGTAATATTCATCAGACGCGCGGCGTCCTGAATATGGCGCGTTAACGCAAGGTCATCTGAAGAAGGAGAAGGATCTCCACTCGGGTGATTATGCGACAGCACCAGAAACTGTGCTTTGCAGTTTACCGCTGCATGCACGACCTCTCTGGGATAAATAGGGGCCGTATCTACCGTACCCTGTCCCATAAGTTTTTCGGCAAGCAAACATTTCGCCGAATCAAAGAATAAAACACGGGCCTGCTCTCTCCCTTCCTGTGATAACATCACACGGAGGTAAGCATACAGCCATCTGGTATTGTGTCGTATTCCTTCTTTTTTCAGATGAAATAAATGAGATCGCAGTACAGCCTCTCTGATCAGCTGAAAATAAACGATCAGTGAAGTGTGCTTTTTCAGCTCTTCTGACAACTCTTCAGCTGATGCACTCAGTATTGCGACAAGAGAACCAAAACGAGCCATCAGGCTTACGACTATCTTTTCGCTATCATGTAAATCAGGAGCAATCGCTCTTAAAAAAGCTTGAAGTAACTGAGCATCATCAATCTTTCCACCAGCAGCTGCAAAACTCTGATAGTCAGCCTCTCTTTCAGCTGCCGGTCGTAATGGATAATGCCCTTCTCTGCTAAATTTGTCTTTTACCCTGTTTTTTATTTTTTTCTCCATCATCAGAGCCCCTGGCTCTCACAATCCAGACTCTCCCTCCACGACCGAAAACTCAGCCAGCCGTTTTTTTCCTGAACCAGATGATCATGGAAATCGACTGATAACAACGGAGCCGCCGCCATCAGCTCTTCTATCAGCGTCCTCTCCCTCTCCATCTGCACGCCTGAGGATATATCGTCACAAGCAAGTCGCACCGTAATCAATGCAGACGCATGATAAGCCAGAGCACGCCTCAGCAGCGCAACAGCGATACTGCACGCTGCATGGCTCCCGAGTGCAGCTCTCCGGTCAGAAGAAGTAAGGCCCGCAGCGCCTCCCTCTTCAATAATGTCATCCACCAGAATCTGATTTTTACTATCAAGAAAAAGCGCATGTAACTGCCCGCCAGGCAGACCCGCTAATGTAACATTACAATAGGTTATCAGTGCATCCCAGTTACTGATATCAAAGCGTTCTGCTCTCCCATCAGAAAAACTTAAACGCTCATTCAGGACTGGAATAAGAGCCAGAAGCCGCAAAGCCGCAGGGCCTGCGCCATGCCTGCGCAGCTCTTTTTCTGAGGCTGACAAAACACCCGACAAGGAACCAAAGGCATTGATAAGGGTCTTGGCCAGCGGCTTTGTATCGCGCCTCGGCACACCAGGAAAAAGCAGCATCTCCAGCACCTCATAATCCTGCAATGTGCCAGCACCCTGAGACATAACACGCTCACGCATGCGCTGACGATGACCAGCCCCCCCCGTACTGGCAAAAACCTGTCTCAAATCAGCTCCCTTTCTATATCTTTTTGATGTATGCCTTTGACCTTACAAGCAAACTCTTATACCTTATCCACCCACTACTCTTTAGAGTGATTATTAATATAGAACAGGAGAAATGACAATTTCAGAGTATTCTCCTCCCCCTTATTCTTCTGAAAATACAGAAGAAAATAAAGATTATTTATCACACCTCAATACAGAACAGCGCAATGCCATTGAAACAACTGATGGCCCGCTTCTTGTTCTTGCTGGTGCCGGGACCGGAAAAACACGTGTACTGACAACACGCTTCGCACATATTCTGCTGACCGGGCGAGCTAAGCCGTGGCAGATTCTGGCGGTCACCTTTACAAACAAAGCCTCCCGCGAAATGCGCGAGCGCGTTAATGCCATTTTAGGTACCGAAACAGAACGACTCTGGCTGGGCACATTCCATGCATTGTGCACCCGTATGCTACGCCAGCACCCCGAATGCGCTGGCCTGACACATAATTTTACCATTCTCGATACAGACGATCAGCTCCGCCTTCTCAGACAGGTGATGGAGCCATGGCACATTGACACCAAACGCTGGCCGGCCCCTGGTCTGATGGGAGTTATACAGCGCTGGAAAGATCGTGGCCTGACGCCCTCCGCTGTGACGGATGCAGAGGACTGCGATTTTGCAGCCGGACATGCCCGGGCCATTTATGCCGCTTATCAGACCCGCCTGCGCGAACTTGATGCCTGTGATTTTGGCGACCTGATGCTGCATGTCACAGAAATGCTGCGCACTCACCCTGAGATACTGGCACATTATCAGCGCCTGTTTCGCTATATACTCGTCGACGAGTATCAGGATACAAACACGGTTCAGTACCTCTGGCTGCGCCTGCTGGCACGCAGACAGGGTGAAGTCTCTAACATTTGCTGTGTAGGCGACGACGACCAGTCAATATATTCGTGGCGCGGTGCAGAAATAGCCAATATTCTCCGCTTTGAGCAGGACTTCCCCGGAGCTCAGGTTGTACGTCTTGAGCGCAACTACCGCTCCACCCGGCATATTCTCGGAGCAGCCGCAGGGCTTATTGCCCATAATACAGAGCGCCTGGGCAAAACACTGCGCACAGGTCGCGATGACAACCAGCCTGCGGCAAAGGTTGTTGTGACCGGAGTGGAAGACTCTGAGATCGAGGCTCTGGCTATCTGCACAGAGGCTAATTCCCTGCACAGACAAGGCCATTCGCTGGCCGAAATGGCCATTCTGGTACGGGCAGGCTTTCAGACACGCGCCTTTGAAGAACGACTGATGCAGACAGGGCTGCCCTATCGTATTATCGGCGGCACCCGTTTTTATGAACGGGCTGAAATTCGTGATGCTCTGGCTTACCTGCGCCTGTTACATAACCCGGCAGATAACCTGGCATTTGAACGTATTATCAACGTACCAAAACGTGGCATTGGCCCGGCAAGCCTGCAAAAACTTCATACAGCCTCACGCAGCGAACAGGTCCCTTTATTTGCCGGCACGGAGATGATGTTAAGCCGCGGAGAGCTGAAAGGAAAAATTGCAGAACACCTTAACAGCTTTGTCAGCGCACTACTCAGCACGCAAAGCCTCCTTCAGCGCGAAGGGCACGTACAAGCCGCCGAGTATCTGCTTGAGGCCAGTGGCTACCTCGATATGTGGCGTAATGACCGCTCACCCGAAGCACCAGGGAGGCTGGAGAATCTGAAGGAGCTGGTGCGTGCTCTGACAGATTTTGGCACGTTAGGGGAGTTTCTTGAGCATATTGCTCTGGTTATGGAGCACGATGACAAAACCGCCAGTGAAGCCAAACTCTCTCTTATGACACTGCACGGTGCTAAAGGCCTGGAATTTGATATTGTCTTCCTGCCAGGATGGGAGGAAGGGGTTTTCCCCTCGCAGCGCACTCTGGATGACGGTGGACAGAAAGGCCTGGAAGAAGAACGCCGCCTTGCCTATGTGGGCATTACCCGCGCACGCCTGCATGCCCTGATTTACCATGCCGGTCGGCGCCGCACCTATACAGGCTGGCAGCCATCCATGCCCAGCCGCTTTCTTGATGAACTGCCTGAAGAGCACGTTACCCGCAAAAATGACGGTATACCACGCCAGAAAAGCCTGCGTGATGAATCGCTTTTCAGTCAGGGTATTATGAATAATGGCCACAGACAGGGTTCCTTCTCCGCCCCCTCCGGAGGTCCTTCTTTCCAGCCTGGTGAACAGGTCACCCACCCCCGCTTTGGCAATGGCATCGTGCTGAATGTAGAGCACACCCATCTTGAAATTGTTTTTGAAAATGGCCAGACAAAGCGTCTCCTTTCCTCTTTTGTAAAGAAAATCTGATGACCGCTCCCTCCCGCAGACACGCTACGGCTCTTGAAACGGTCTCGGTCACCATTCCGGAGAGTGCTGTCGAGGCCTACGAAAACGCCATAGGCACCGTATGCACCACAGTTGGCCTGTTTGAAGCTAACCCTGAGGGCACTCTATGGCGTGTTGAGGGTGTTAAAGATGCAGGGCATCGCGATGATGAACTTGCTGCGGCTCTGGCCCTGGCCAGTCTGATAAGCTCTGTTGACGCCCCTCTGCACCGCGAAGCGACTGAGGCTGAAGGCTGGCTTGCCCGCACCTATGAATCTTTCCCCGAACAACAGGTCGGGCAACGTTTCGTTATTCGTGGCACACACCTGCCTGACACCCCTGATAAAACCCGTATCGTGCTGACACTTGATGCCGGTGTGGCCTTCGGCTCGGGCGAACATGGCTCAACCCGTGGCTGCCTGCGTGCCCTTGAATGGATGGCTTACCGCAAACCGCGCCGCATCCTCGATCTGGGGTGTGGTTCGGGCATTCTGGCCATGGCTGCAGCGGCCCTGCTGCACCGTAAAGTTCTCGCTGTAGATATCGAGCCCTGGTCTGTTCGGGTTTCAGCGTCCAACGCCGCACGCAACAGGCTGGCACATGCCCTGACATGCCGGCTGGGCAATGGCTGGCGCACCCCTGAAATTCGCCATCAGGCACCTTATGACCTTGTCTTTGCCAATATTCTGGCACGCCCTCTTTGCCTGATGGCCAAAGACATGGCGATCAACCTGGCACCTGGCGGCACTGCCATTCTTGCAGGCCTGCTACGCACCCAGATTCCTATGGTACTAAGCGCTCACCGCCGTCAGGGGCTGGTTTTAGAAAAAACCTTTGCAGAAGGTGACTGGGCCACTCTGGTACTGCGCAAGCCGTTCGCCCTGCCCGCACATAAATCATGATTATCTGATAACCTGCTCTCATACTCCCCTGAGTATGGGAGCTTGCCTGTTTTCTGATCTGTTGTTTTCACTATGAGGTCTCTTTTATGCCTTCCACGTCTGCCAGCCGTCTTGCCGCCCTCCGTACCCTTCTTAAACAGGAGCAGCTTGACGGACTTATCATTCCGCACAGTGATGAGTTTCTGGGAGAATACATTCCCGCCTGCGCAGAACGTCTGGCATGGGCAACAGGCTTTACCGGCAGTGCCGGCCTGGCGATTGCCCTGAACTCAGCAGCCTCTGTCTTTTCTGACGGACGTTATATTACGCAAATGGATCAGCAGGTTGATCAGGCCAGCTGGCAGTGTAACCATATTTACGAAACACCCCCCTCACTCTGGCTGGCACAGAATACCTCAGCCGGGCAGCGTATCGGCTATGATGCCCGCACTATCAGCCACTCTGAACTCAGCGCTATTAAAGCCGCCTGCTCACATCTCGAATTTATTGCCACCAGCGGCAACCTGATCGACCGTTTATGGACTGACCGGCCAGCTTTCCCCGCTGGTCCTGCTGCCGTTCATCCACTTGTTTATGCTGGCGAGGCCTCTCTCAGCAAACGCACGAGACTGGCTCAAAAACTTACCGCAACCGGAGCTGATGCAGTTGTGCTCAGCGATTCTGCCTCTGTCGCCTGGCTGCTGAATATTCGCGGGCGTGATATTCCGTGCACACCTGTGATCCTGGCCTTTGCCCTGCTGCATAAAGATGCAAGCGTTGACCTGTTTATTGAGCGCAGCAAACTGCCAGAAGATGTTAAGACCTGGCTGGGTGATGACGTTCGTATTCATGCTCCTGAGCAGATGGAGCAGGTGCTGGCTACCCTTAAAGGAAAAACAGTCAGTGTTGACCCGGCAACCAGCGCTGTATGGTTTGCAGAGACACTAACGCATTATCATACTGTTATTAAAGAAAATTCTGACCCATGCCTGCTTCCCAAAGCTCTGAAAAATGCCACCGAACAGGCAGGCGCGCGCGAAGCGCACCTTAAAGATGGTGCCGCTCTGTGCCGTTTCCTTCACTGGCTGGATGAACATGCACACACCACATCAGAACTTGAAGCCGCAATAAAGCTCGACTCTTTTCGTGCTGAGGAGGAAGGGTATTGTGAGGAATCCTTTAATGCGATTTCTGGTGCAGGGCCTAACGGGGCTGTCATTCATTACCGCGTCACCAAAGAAAGCAACCGCCCTCTGCACGCAAATGAGGTGTATCTGATTGATAGCGGCGGGCAATACCCCGAAGGTACAACCGACGTCACCCGCACGGTGTGGATCGGCCCTGACACCCCGCCACAGCAGCTTAAAGAAACATTTACCAGAGTACTTAAAGGGAACCTCCGCCTGGGGCGTGTGTGCTTTCCGGCCGGTACAGCCGGTCACGCGCTTGATACGCTGGCCCGTTTTGACCTGTGGCAGGCCGGACTTGATTACGACCATGGCACCGGCCATGGTGTTGGCAGCTTTCTTTCTGTGCATGAAGGGCCTGTACGCATCTCTAAAGTGCCCGGCTCGATTGCTGTTCAGGAAGGGATGATTCTCTCCAACGAGCCTGGTTATTATAAAACCGGTGCGTTTGGCATACGCCTTGAAACGCTGATTCTGGCTCAGCCCTTCATGGCTAACGACAACGTGAAACCCTTCCTGTCGTTTGAAACACTCACACTTGTACCATTTGACCGCACACTGACAGACCTGAAAACACTGGGAGCAGAGGACACTGAACGGCTCAATGCCTACCACGCCCGCGTGCTCAGGCTGATTGGCCCCCGCCTGCAGGGTGAAGCCCGTTTATGGCTTGAGAAGGCCTGCGCTCCCCTCGTCTGAGTATAGCTGCCTCGACAAAATGGTATAGTCACGCAAATGGGAATCGCATCGACCGGTAAACAGGCGCAAAAAGAGCGGGCAACGTAAGGAGCTTCGAGTATGACTAAAGACAGCAAGACTATTCCTGCAACCCTTATTCCAGGTGACGGTATTGGTCCGGAAATTATGGACTCAGTCGTCGAGATTCTGGATACTGTCGGTGCCCCGTTCGTATGGGACAAACAACTCGCCGGCATGGCAGGAGTAGATGCGGTCAACGACCCACTGCCCAAACAGACCATTGAAAGTATCCGCCGTACGTCTCTGGCTCTCAAAGGCCCGCTGACAACACCTGTTGGTGGTGGCTTCAAGTCAATTAACGTCACAATGCGCCAGGAGTTTGGTCTGTTCGCTAATATGCGCCCGACCAAAACCATCATTCCTGGTGGCCGTTACGAAGATATTGACTTCGTTATGTTCCGTGAAAACCTTGAGGGCTACTACGCTGCTATGGAACATTATGTTCCTGTCGGTGATGACCCAAAAGGAATCGCTCTGAGCACCGGCTACAACTCACGTGCTGAGTGTCGTCGTATTGTTAAATTTGCGTTCGACTATGCTGTTGCCAACAACCGTAAAACGGTAACGCTGGTTCATAAAGCTAACATTCTTAAACTGCTGACCGGTATCTTCCTTGAAGAAGGCCGCAAAGTTGCAGAAGAATATAAAGGCCGCGTTGAATTCAACGACCGTATTGTTGATGCCTGTGCAATGCAGCTTGTCACTAACCCATGGCAATTTGATGTTATCGTAACAACGAACCTGTTTGGTGACATCCTCTCCGACCTAGCATCGGGTCTTGTTGGCGGCCTGGGTATGGCACCCGGTGCAAATATTGGCGAAAAAGCTGCTGTGTTTGAAGCTGTTCATGGCTCAGCTCCTGACATCGCCGGTAAAGGCCTTGCCAACCCGCTGGCCCTGCTTATGGCAGCGGTTATGATGCTGCAGCACGTTGGCCGTCAGGACCTGGCTGACCGCATTAACCATGGCATCAAAAAAACCATCACAGAGGGCGGTATTCGCACCAAAGACCTGGGTGGCAACGCAACCACAAAAGATCTGACTGCAGCTCTGAAACAGCAGCTTTCCTGATCTGATATTACGAAGAGGAGGATTTTCCTCCTCTTCTTACAAACAGACACAGGCCGGAAGAGTGACAGAACAATGAGCACATTATTCCCCGGGCTGTGGCCTGTTCTGCCACTTTTCCCAGCCTGTGAAATCAAAGTAACGCAACCGCCTGGAACACTGTCGCCAGAAATCCAGACTGAAGCCAGCCATATATGGGCGAAAGCCTGTGAAGCACGGCCTGAGTTATTTAACGGCTGTGTTTTTTCTGCAGACCATGTCAGCCGCACCTGTATTACCGGACACTGGACAGAATATCGCCTGGTGCTGGCACAGATGAAAAATCCCTCTCTTTTCAGCAAGCTAAAGCTTAACCCTCTTGCCGTGACCGGCCTGCTGCGCACCCCGCAGGGGTACGTTTTAGGGCGCAGACACCCCTCCTCCGTTTACCAGGGGAATTTCTGGCAAAGCCCACCCGCTGGCAGTATCGAAAAACGTGAGGCATCTGACGCCGTTAATCTGAAAGAACAGCTTCTGGCTGAAGCAGAAGAAGAACTCGGACTTCCCCCGGACAGCATCGAAGTCAGTTCACCCCGACTGATCGTCAGGCACCCTGGCACCCGCATTCTCGATGTCTGCCTCTATATGACCACCCACCTGACTTTCGACGCGGTCGAAACATGCTGGAAGCAGAGTGGCAACACAGAATATGACCAGCTTATTTTGTTAACGGACCAGCACATTGCTCAATGGGCAAAACGGCCCGACCTTCTGCCAACCAGTAAAGCGCTCCTGAACTGCCGTCCTGTTTTATAATATTTCAAAGCTTTTCTGTAAAATACGCTGTTAATACCAGATAGTATAACAGCATGCATAGCGGCCTGACCTTGCCTCAACTGTAAACTATGCCGAGGCATGGGACATTTTATCTGCCCTCTTCAGAAAACAGCTGTGTTACTTTTCCTGTTTTTTATTGTCTGTCTGGCAGGAAGAAAAACAAGATCACCTCTGAAAGCAGAGGCAATCTTTAAAGAATTTCAGCTCACTTCGAGACCAATCTGCCTGATATCATGGAAGCTGATATCGGGATTTTGCTCCTGCGTACGACGCATCATGAAAGAGGATGATGCGAGAAAAACAGGATGATCATCAAGGTCATCCGCCATTGCGCTACGGTTCACCTGAGCAAAGGATTCAATTTTATCACGTGGCCCGGAAACCCAGCGCGCCAGCGAGAACGGCACTGCATCAAAGCCTATGGCCACACCATATTCAGCTTTAAGGCGAGCCTGCAAAACATCAAGCTGCAGGGTACCAACAACGCCAACAATCGGCTGCGCACCATCCTGGGGGCGGAATAACTGCACAACGCCTTCCTCGGCCAGCTGCATCAGCGCCTGTTTCAGCTTTTTAGCTTTCATAGCATCATCAAGCCTGACACGACGCAAAATCTCCGGAGCAAAATGCGGCACCCCGGTAAATTGCAGGTCTTCATTCTCAGTCAGTGTATCACCAATGCGCAGGGTACCATGATTGGGAATACCGACCACATCTCCTGCAAAAGCTTCTTCAGCCAGCTGACGATCACGTGCAAAAAAGAACTGTGGCGTATGTACCGCAAAGCTCTTACCCGTGCGGGCATGGCGCAGCCGCATACCGCGTACCAGCTTGCCCGAACAAATACGGGCAAAGGCAATACGGTCACGGTGATTAGGGTCCATATTCGCCTGGATTTTAAAAACCAGAGCCGTCATATCAGGTTCAGCAGCACTGACCGTGCGGTTTTCAGCCTTCTGATCGCGCGGAGACGGACCAAACGCCACCAGAGCATCCAGCAGGTCAAGAACACCGATTTCTTTCATCGCACTACCAAAGAAAACAGGTGTCAGATGACCCGCATCAAAAGCCTCACGGTCGAACTCAGGTAAAGCGGCTTCTGCCAGCTCAAGCTCTTCTGCCAGCTGCACACGCCTGGGATCAGTTTCAGGAATATCCCCCTGAGTATGAAGCTTTTTCGTTAAAAAATCATACGTACCGATAAAGCCCGCAGCACGTCCGACCGGCCAGGTTGCCGGGGCTGTGTCAAGCGCCAGCGAGGAACCGACCTCATCAAGCAAAGCAAATGGGTCCTGTGCTTCACGGTCCATTTTATTGATAAAGGTAACGATAGGAATATCACGCAGACGGCAGATTTCGAACAGTTTGCGTGTACGGTCCTCAATACCTTTGGCCGCATCAATAACCATAACAGCAGAATCAACAGCCGTCAGAGTACGATATGTATCTTCAGAGAAATCTTCATGGCCCGGGGTATCAAGCAGATTAAAAATACACCCGCCATATTCAAACGTCATAACCGAACTGACAACTGAAATACCACGGTCACGTTCGATATTCATCCAGTCAGAGCGAGTTCTGCGACGTTCGCCCTTGGCACGCACATTACCGGCAAGCTGAATAGCACCGCCGGCACGCAGAATACGTTCTGTCAGGGTTGTTTTACCAGCATCCGGATGGGAAATGATAGCAAACGTACGACGACGCGCGATTTCCGTGGTCAGTTCAGTTACGGGCATATCATCAGGCATGGCAGCTCATCCGGCTGGAAAAGAAAACAGGGTAAAACGGCAAACGCCGGGCAGAGGCAAAGCCCCACCCGGCGTTGTGCTGATCAAAAACGAAACTATTAACGTGAATAGAATTCGACGACCAGGTTTGGTTCCATCTGTACCGGATAAGGTACGTCAGAGAATTTAGGACCACGCAGGAAGGTGCCCTTCATCTGGCGGTGATCAGCTTCCATATATTCAGGAACGTCACGCTCATTGGTCTGCGTCGCGTCAAGAACGATAGCAAGCTGTTTTGATTTTTCACGCAGTTCGATAACGTCACCATCTTTAACAAGGTAAGACGGGATGTTCATTTTACGACCATTAACCGTGATGTGGCCATGGTTGATGAACTGACGTGCTGCGAACGGTGTGATCGCAAATTTCATACGGTAAATTACCGCATCCAGACGACGCTCGAGCAGGTTGATCAGGTTTTCTGATGTATCACCTTTACGACGAACAGCTTCCTGGTAGTAACGACGGAACTGTTTTTCGCTGATGTTACCGTAGTAACCTTTCAGCTTCTGCTTAGCCATCAGCTGTACTGAGAAGTCAGATGGTTTGCTTTTACGACGCTGCCCGTGCTGACCTGGGCCATACTCACGGCGGTTAACCGGAGATTTTGCACGGCCCCAGAGGTTTACACCCAGGCGGCGGTTAATTTTGTACTTGCTCTCAAGGCGCTTAGACATCTGGCGCTCTTCACTTCCATTTCTGCCAGAAAACAAAAACTGAACACAGTTTTCTTTCTCTGACGATTACACCGGTAGTCTCTGTCCCCCACGGATCAGAGCGGGCACAACTCGTATCACTGGCAAACGGGAGCATAAATCCGTTCGCGGCAGCCGACCTGTCCACATTCCCGACAATGAGAGTTGCCATTACGTAAAGGTGCCTCTTCTGTCAACTTATCTTTGCATACTTAACACAAATATTCGGTGATATATAAAGAGAAGTAAGTCAGGCTGCCCACGTGATATTTGCAACCAGCTTATAAACACAGGCTGTCGGCTATAATCAAAGGAGCTCTTTGTATGCCCGTTACCAAAAAATGGGGACTATTTGTCGGCTTAGGCATCTCCCTTATTTTACTTGGCTTTTCTGCCTGTATCGACACTGTATTTGTCACACTGGCCAGCACAATTTTCATTGGATTCGTACTGATCGTTGGTGGAGCAGCACAGCTTTTTCACGCATTTGCAGTTAAAGACTGGGGGGGATTCTTCTTCTCACTCATCGCAGGGCTTCTTTATATTCTCGCCGGAGTTTTTATCATCCAGGAGCCCGTTGCCGGCGCGACAATGATCACGCTTTTCGCCTCAGCCTGTTTTATCGTCGCAGGTATAACGCGCTGCATTATGGCGGTGAAGCACCGCGCACTACATGGCTGGGGCATTATTTTATTTAGTGGCCTCATCAGTCTGGTTGTCGGTTTTTGCCTGTATTTCACCCTGCCATGGTCAGGGTTGTGGCTGATCGGCACATTTGTTGCTGTTGAGCTGATAATTAGCGGCATGAGCTGGCTGCAGCTGGGCCTGGCACTGCGCAGAAGTCAAGCATCCTGATTTAAAAATAGTCAGAATAAAAAAAGACCTCTCATTAAATATGAGAGGTCTTTTTCCATAAAAACTACTTAAGACAATTGCAGAAGACTAATCAGGCAACCTGTACGGCCTTCCTTTTCTTATTTTCTGCCAGATACGGACCTGCCTGACAGATCTGCACACTCAGAGACGCAATGTCAGATGGTGCTCTGCGGCTAAGAGGCAGACTGGCAGCCCCATTTGTCCAGCGTGCCGGGCCACCCTCAAGCCCATGCCAGCCAGACATATCAAACTTCTCTGCATGCGTGGTAATATGGCGCAGGTCATTCCCTTCAGTCAGAACGATCTCACCCACCAGCACACCAAGCTGACGGCGATCATCGACAAACGGGCCAATAACATCACAGGGACGAGACGCCCGTGACATCAGCACCACACTCTCCACACCAGCCGGCAGCATAAACAGGGCTTTTCCATCTATATTACGGACCTGACGGATCACCCCTCCATTCTGAGTTAAGAGGTACAAACCATGATCCACAACATGCTCAGGTTCTTCCCTGTGCTTAACCAGACCAAGCTGAACAGCACGCTCTTCTATCGAGCGATACACAGGCTCCACCACATCACGCGAGACTGTTAAAGGCGCAACGGCATCAGTTTCCCAGTCATGCTTCACCGCTCCCAGACGAACCACCTGGCCAGTCTGCACAAAGCCTTTACGGTTACCTGTGTCGAGATAGCTTTCAGACAGGACATTACTGGCAATCAGCACAGAATGTTTTTCAGTTTCTACGTGATAATACTCATACTCAGAGATATTTTTATCGTAAAATACTGAATAACCATTCACCAGCATTCGCACTGGCACAAAGCCGCCATTGAAAAACAAAGAGTGCTCTGAGGTGATCAGCAAGTCGGCTGAAGGTACGCCGTCTGCCAGTGCATCGCGCAAAATGCGTACGGGATAACCTGATAAATCATCCTCCAGGTGGACGCTTGCATGACGCCTGCCTTTACCTACCCATGTAACTTTACTGTATTCAAACGCACCATTATCAGGGTTATAGGTTGCAACAACATCACCCTCCCGAAGGTTTTCTACAACAACGTCACCCTCCGGGGTCTGGAAGTTTGCACCTGCCAGGAAGCAGGGATTACCAGAGTCATTCGTGATAGTTCCATCCACGCTGCTGACTGACCCACCGTAAGAAACGATGTCCTGCACAACGGAACCGGATGATGCTAAAACATTGCCACCTGTAAGAACATAAGCATTAGACAAGGTGCCGCCGGAGCTCACATAAACAGGGTCAACACCATAGGCAGAATTATAATAAATATCATCAACAGAGGTCGCACCAGAACTCACATAAACAGGGTCCGAGTTAAACTGGTTCGCGCTGGTTACACCACCCGAGCTGATATAAACATAGCCATTCTGAATGTAAGAATCAGCAAGAGTGCCGCCGGAAGAAACATAAATATTATCAATGCCACCGGACTGAGTGTTTACCCCGGATACGACAGCGCCGCTTTCAATATGTAATGTAAGGCCATTTGTCAGATAAACGGGACCTGACACCACCGTTGTATTACTCTGGTAAACTGTTTGCTTATCGCTATTCAACACGGCACTCCAGATACCAGTAAGAGATGTCGCTGAATATGAAAATGTAAGAACTGGTGAAGCCCCTGAACCTATCGTATTACCCGACAGCATATTAGTGACATCTTCACCAACAACGGTCACATCAGATACTGTTGCCCCGGTATTAGAGGTAACTACGCCGCCCGGTATTGTTCTTTCGGGCGCAACGATCGTGCCGGTAACGACATACCCTCCGGCATAAGTGCCACCATTATAAACTATAATATTACCACCGGGCAAAACATCAGCGCCTGAAACATATCCTCCGCTGCTTACAATAGCTGTGTTCTGGCTATAAGCATCTTTTGCATAGTAGGTATCACCCAGAGATGATCCCCCGGCGGAAATATAAATAGCATCCGCATTATACTGGTTAGCGCTTGTAGTACCTCCTGAACTCACATAAATATTTGTGTAGCCTAAATATGAAGAAATAAGCTCACCGCCAGAGGCAATGTGAATAACGCCCGCCCCACCCGATGCGTAAAGACCCGAAACAACAGCCCCGCTCTGGATGTTCAGGGTCGCGCCACCGGCAAGACTTACAGCGCCTGACACGATGGTACTGCCACTCTGATACACTGTCTGATTATCGTTATTCAGCACAGCGCTCCAGGTGCCTGTAAGAGACGTTGATGAATATGAAAACTCAAGTGCAGATGTTGGAACAACTGAAGCCGCATTATAATTAGCGCTATTTGTAAAACCATCAGCCACATAATTCAGACCACTGACAGAAGCACCTGTAGCAGAGATCAACCCGCCACTAGCATAAATTTCACCGCCAGAAACAACACCACCAGCGAGCACTGAGGCCGTACCACCAGAAGACAGAACCGGATTAATTAAAAAAGCACCTGAACTGACATAGGTCATGTCAGCGCCATAATTCTTATCATAGTAAATGATATCTTCAACCGAAGAAGCGCCAGCAGAGAGAGTAAGAACCGTAGAGTCTATTTTATTACCGCTGGTCGTGCCGCCCGAGGCAACATTCACGTATCCATTCTGAATATAAGAATCCAGCAGGGTAGCACCACTGGCAACATTGACCGTTGCGATCCCGCCCGAAACAGTACCCAGTCCCGAAACAACAGTTCCGGCCTGGATATTCAGAGTTGCGCCGCCTGCAAGCGAAACAGCACCTGATACCGTCGTTGTCCCACTGGTGTAAGTCACTATACCTGCAGAACTCTCCGCTGCGGTCCAGCTGCCAGTCAGAATTTGACCGTATGTTACCGGCGCAGAAAGATTATTACCGTATGAGCCACTAAATGTTGCACTCCCTCCGGCAATTTCACCGAAATTAGTAACAACTGAGCCCGCAGAAGCACTTAAAACACCACTCGTCGATAATGAGCCTCCGGATATGAACCCACCAGAACTAAGGTAAACGAAACCACCAGAAGAAATAACTGGTGAATAAAGTGCTGCCCCCGAAGAAACGTAAACGTATTTTAAACTGTTTCCTGATGTTGTGTAAAAACTATCATTTTCAGACACAGAACCAGATAAAAAATAAGCTGCCACTGAATTCAGGCTATTCTCATCACTTATCGCCCCGGAACTAGCATAAAGCGTCCCGTTGACCAGACTGGTATCTTTCAGAGTTCCCCCGCTCTTGACAATGACAGTACTGGCTGAGGTACTCAAACCAGAAACAACTGCACCACTACCAACGGTTAAAGTGACACCGTTAGCAAGCGCAACGGCGCCACTAACAACTGTACTTCCGCTGACATATTCTGTCTGACCATCGGCAGTGACGGTCGCGCTCCATGTGCCACTTAGGCTCAGGACCTATTAATTTATTGAACTGAGCGAGAGATTGTGATTCACAGGCTTACCGATGGAGGATGAGCCTGTGAGTGACGTATTTTTACTATCTGAGAGTCAGAT
>NZ_WOSV01000009.1 GCF_011516655.1 Acetobacter thailandicus | reverse complement strand
CAACTCATGGGATTCAAAAACACAGCACGTACTGGCTACGTTTGACACGGCACAGAAATCTGACGGCTCTTACTACAAAGTTTCAGACTTCACATCGTCATATGCCAACAATACCTTTACGCTCGATAAAGGTGCAAAAGCGACTGGCAGCACGTCTTCATCAGGCAGCAGCTCCTCTTCACGTGTCAGCCCTGCTTCAACGACGGTTCCGGTTACCGACTTTAACGATGCCAGTAAGGTTATTGGCAGTGACGGTCAGACAACAACCGTAACCGGCACGTCAACCTCTTCTCTTGATGGCGGGACTGTAAAAGGGAATGTTGTTTTTGGCAGCAATGGTGATGTAACGCTTCAGCAGCTTACTCTTGATAGTAATGCTTCTGTTACAATCGACAGCGGTACAAATCTGACCCTTGATCAGAGCACACTGCCGTCTGGCACCATTACACTCAATGGTGGCACACTGAATAACACCAACGCGTTATCATCATCAGGTCCGCTGACTATCGCTTTTGGTTCAACACCATCTACAGTGACCCTTGATGCTTATGCTCTGAGTAATGTGACATTTACCAATGTTACACCAGAAGACACAATTAACCTGCACAACTCATACGGTGAAGTTAGTCTGGTTGATGATGGCACCGGTATTATTAAGGTCTTAAGTAAGAGTGGCCAAACTCTGACTTATCTGCATACAGGGCAGAAATCTGACGGATCTTATTATACAGCTTCAGACTTTACCGATCCGGCAACAGATGAAAACGCATCGATTACGGGCGGTGATGATACGGTTGTGTGCTTCCTGGCAGGCTCAATGATCAGAACACCATCAGGTCTGACCGCGGTTGAAGCGCTTGAAACAGGTGATGATGTGCTGGTTTATGACAATGGTCAGCCTGCCACACAGCGCGTTACCTGGGCAGGTCAGGCACACTGCACTGTGCGTCCTGAACTGACGGATGATGAAGCCGGTTACCCTGTTCGTATTCTGAAAGATGCGATTGAAAAGGGTGTACCATTTAAAGATCTTCTGATTACGGCTGAACATTGCCTGTTTTTTGATGGTAAATTTATTCCAGCCCGTATGCTCGTGAATGGCCGTTCAGTTTTCTATGATAAGTCAATTACATCTTATGACTATTATCATATCGAAACCGAGCAGCATTCTGTTATCATGGCTGACGGCACCTTAACCGAAAGTTATCTGGATACAGGTAACCGCAGAGCGTTCACGCAGAAAAGTGCTGTTATTTCTATGGCAAAAACACGTGAGCTGACCTGGGATGATGCGGCTGCACCGCTTGGCGTAACACGTGATTTTGTTGAGCCTGTTTATCGTAAAATTGAAGCACGTGCAGAAAAAGCAAATCGTGTTGTTCAGGCTGAGCCACAGCCACTGACGAAAGAGACAAAACTGCATCTCACCACTGAAAGCGGTGCGGTTATTCGTCAGGCCCGTGAGCATAATGGTCGTGCAGTTTTCATGATCCCGGGTGGCGTGAATGCCGTTCGGATTGTTACCAGAGCAAGCCGCCCAAGTGACGTGATCGGACCATTTATTGATGATCGTCGTTATTTCGGTATTGCTGTTGGTGAAGTGAGTGTATTTGAACGCAATAAAATGCGTCAGGTTACTTCTCACCTGGTTGAGCACGACATTGATGGCTGGAACGGTTTCCAGGGTCATGACATGCGCTGGACCTCAGGTAATGCACTTCTGTCTCTGGGTGAGCGCGCTGCTGACAGCATTGCACTTCTCTCAATTGAGATTAAAGAAACCACGCACTATACGGTTGAAGAAACAGCAGCCGAGGCTGCAACTCTTCGCGCCTGATATATTCATCCGGCAGGTTTTATATCCTGCCGGTCAGGTGTTTTAAAAAATATTAAAGCAGAAGGGGCAGGCCAGTCGTCTGCCCCTTTTGTATTTTTAAATGGTATTAAAAACACTTTTCTCTGTAATGTATTTTTATACATTGAAGAAGGGATGGGCATGCCATGCTTCCTGATATCAGACTAAAACGGGTTTATGATTCACCGTCTTCAGAGGACGGTATGCGTGTTTTCACAGACCGGCTATGGCCAAGAGGTATCCGCAAGGCAGATCTCAAAATGGACCTGTGGCTGAAGGGGGTGGCGCCTTCGTCTGCACTGCGCCGCTGGTTTGGTCATGACCCTGCGCACTGGGATGAGTTTCAGGTAAAATACCGGCAGGAGCTGGCATTATATGATCCGGAAGTAAGGCAGCTTATTGACCTGGTGCGAAAAGAAAGAGTGACTTTGCTCTATGCTGCCCGTGACCCGGTATATAATCATCCTCGTGTGCTGGTGGCCTTTTTGAAAGAGACTATAGCTTCAGGTAAAGACCATCCGGGTGTTTAAAGGTCTTCGGGGCCGGTAATGTCAGTGACCGGCTGCATCATGACGTGCTTTGCGTGACAGCAGGTTGCCGATTGCCTGAAGCCCGGTGACTAGCACAATAAGTACAGCAACGACACCAGACATAATGGTGGTGTTGAAGCGCTGGTAACCATAACGAATAGCCAGGTCTCCAAGTCCTCCGGCACCAATTGTGCCAGCCATTGCTGATGCTCCAACCAGCGTGACAAGAGTGACGGTCAGCCCTGAAATCATACCAGGGAGGCTTTCTGGCAGAAGTACATAACGTATCACCATCCAGCGTGTGCCGCCCATGGCCCGTACCGCATCGACAAGGCCAGGGTCAACTTCACGTAACGAGACCTCAGCAATGCGTGCGAAGTAAGGAATGGCGGCAACAGCCAGAGGTACGATTGCTGCCGTTGTGCCCAGAGATGTGCCAACAATGAAGCGTGTTAAGGGAATAAGCAAAACCAGCAGGATAATAAACGGCACAGCACGTACTGCATCTGTCAGTAATCCCAGAGGGCGCGCCAGCCACGGCATGGGTGACAGGCCGGAGGGGCCGGTCAGTACCAGAAGAATACCCAAAGGCAGCCCTCCGGCAACGGCGAGAAAGCCTGAAATGAGCACCATCTCAAGTGTTTGCCATGTGGCCTGAAGGAGCAGATTAAAGATCAGGCGTGACATAACCTGTGACCTCAACAGAACGGGCAAGACTATTCAGAAGAGAGAGGTTCTCTTCTGTCGGGGCGGGAAGATGAAGCAGAACGTCCATCGCGGGCTGTTCGATATTCTGGTGTGGCTGAGCGCGCAGAATAGTGGCAGAAATCGTGTTTTGCTCAAGCTTTATAAGAAAAGGGGTAAGCGGGTGCTCTTTCAGGTCAAGCGTGAGTCTGACGATCGCCTGTGACCCGTTTTGCGCATCTGTGCTCAGATTATCAGGTAATGGCATAGTGGAATTTTCTGAGTTTTGCAGAATTTCTGCCGGCGTGCCGCGTGCGGCAATATGGCCATCTTTCAGCACCAGAACATGATGACCGAGCTTGTGCACGACATCCATTTCATGCGTGATAAAAAGCAGAGTAAGCCTGAGCTTACGATTAATGTCAGACAGCAGGGCCAGGACAGAGTCAGTGGTCTCAGGGTCAAGAGCTGAGGTTGCCTCGTCGCACAGCAGCAATACAGGGTTAGCGGCTAAAGCTCGCGCTATACCGATACGTTGTTTTTGACCACCTGAGAGAAAGGCGGGGTATTTATGGCCGTGGTCAGCCAGACCTACCAGATCGAGTAGTTCATTAACGCGTTTTTGTCTCTGTGCTTTTGCAATGCCAGCTATTTCAAGCGGCAGCGCAACATTAGCCGCTGCTGTGCGTGATGAAAGCAGATTGAAATGCTGAAATACGACACCAATTTTGCGGCGCAGGGGTACAAGGCGTTTTTCAGGTAAGGCTGCGAGATCTTCACCACAAAACAGAATGCGCCCGCTATCTGGTTTTTCAAGACCGTTCAGGCAGCGCAGCAGCGTCGATTTACCAGCTCCTGAGCGGCCGATAATGCCAAAGCTGTCACCCTGTTCAACGTTAAAGCTTATGTTGTGCAGTGCCGTATGAGACCCAAAACTACGACTGATATTTTCAACGGCAAGTAGTGTCATGACCAGCCTGGCACGATGGCCCCGTGATACACATCAGTCAGAGCTTTATGCACATTGGGCTGCTGGTAGGATTTGACCAGCGTTGCAACCCAGGGAGCATTTTTATCAGCTTCGGTCACAGCAATAAAATTAATGTAAGGATTATCTTTTAATCCTTCATTGCCAATACTGTCTTTTTTAACATCAATGCCGGCTTTAAGGGCCCAGTCAGTGTTTACGACGGCGGCATCAAGGTCAGGCAAAGCCCGCCCGACCATGCCTGCATCCAGCTCCTGGATCGTGATGTTTCCGGGGTTGTCAGCAATATCGAGCGCGGTAGGGGTAAGCCCGGCATTATCAGACAGTTTTATGACACCAAGGGACTGGAGCAGGTGTAGCGCCCGGCCTTCGTTGCTTGGGTCGTTTGGTACGCCAATTTTAGCATTCTGAGGTAATTCAGAAGGAGATTTCCAGCGTGTTGAATACAGGCTGATCGGTGCAAAATACGTATTACCTACGGGTACGATTGTATAATTTCTTGCTTTTTTCTGTGCTTCGAGAAAGGGACCATGCTGGAACGCATTAGCATCCAGCTCGTGCTGCTGAAGTGCTTCGTTAGGTGCGTTATAATCTGAAAAAGGAATAATTTTCAGTAACAGGCCCGCTTTGGCAGCATTTTCTGCAGCAACCCGCCAGACGTCCTCATCTTCACCCGCCATAATGCCGACACGGATAACTTTTTGTGCTTCAGCATGAGCAAAATTAACAGTCAGAGGTACCGTGCTTATCAGGGCAAGCACAGAGCGCCGGGAGAGAGGAGGGAGCGACATGAAGGATGCACTTTAATTTACATTGGGATGATAGCGGTATTATAACACAAAATTCATAGTTTAATATAAAATAAGTGCACATGGTGTCCAATATAAAAAAACACTATTGGATCGTGTTAAATGATAATGCAGGCAGGATAATAATACAGTATCGAAATATTCTCTTATTTTTCCTGCCATGCACCGAAGTCTTATAAAATCAGAGCGCCGAATTCTTTTTGAGAGCCTGTGTGGTTGCCTGGGCGATCTGATAAAATGCGCGGGCGGCATCACTGTCAGGTGCACTGGCGACAACAGGCATACCATTATCAGCGCTTGTGCGGATATCAAGAAGCAGCGGTACTTCACCAAGGAACGGCACCTGCATCGCCTCAGCTTCTTTTCTGGCTCCGCTATGACCGAACAGCTCTGTGTTATGTCCACAGTTAGGGCAGCAGAAATATGACATGTTTTCGATAACGCCCAGCACGGGCACTTCCATCTTTTTAAACATGCTGACACCACGACGGGCATCAATCAGTGCGATATCCTGCGGGGTGGAGACAATAACTGCGCCAGCCAGCTTTATTTTCTGCATCAGTGAAAGCTGAGCATCGCCTGTGCCCGGAGGCATGTCGATAACCAGAATATCCAGCTCACCCCAGTCAACATCTGTCAGAAACTGGTTAATCGCACCCATGACCATAGGGCCGCGCCAGATCATAGCCTGCTGCTCCTGCACCAGCATACCAATAGACACAGACTTAATGCCCCAGGCATTAACGGGCTGAAGGCGGCCGTTTATAACTTCCGGCTTGCTGCTGACACCGAGCATACGGTGCTGAGAGGGGCCATGAATGTCAGCATCAAGCAGGCCTGTGCGCAGCCCCTGCTGTGCCAGGGCTACGGCAAGGTTGGTGGCTGTTGTTGACTTACCAACTCCCCCTTTGGCTGAGGCAACGGCGATAATAGCTTTAACGCCGGGCAGCACAGGGGCATCTGGTGCAGGTGCTTTTCCGCCAAAAGGCCTGTGTCCTTTTGGTGCCGGGGGTGACGCAGGGGCAGCCGGGCGGTGTGCTGTCAGAATAATAGCAGCGTCTCTCACGCCAGGAAGTGCTTTAAGTAACTCAGCAGCTTTGTCACATAAGGGGGCGAGAGCACCGGCTTTTTCGCGGCCGACAGCCAGAGCGACAGAGAGCTTGCCGCCATCTGTTGTGTAACCTTCAAGTTTGCTGAGCGAGAGCAGCGAGTGGCCAGTGCCTGTATCTTGTACCGAGTCAAGAATCTTTGCGATATCATCGGAATGGAAGAGGGGCTTTGTCACAGTCAGTGTCCTGATTCGCTATAAAAAAGACATGTAACCGTGTGCGGGTGGCGGTAACAGAGGCCTTGTAAGAAAAACGGGACTATACCCGAATTTGCTCTGAATGACATAATGCGTCAGGATAGTTTCGTCTTCCGGTCAGGCTGTATCTTATCAGAGGCAGCCCTTCATCTTGATATGCAGAGGTTCTGTTTGCGTTTATGGTAGCTCAGCATGAGGCATCGGCCATTACGCCTGTTCAGGTGGCACCTGTAAAAAATGGTCAGGGGCGAGACCATCGTATTGATGCTATGCGCGGGGCTGCATTGCTGATGATGTTTGTGGATCATATTCCGCAAAGTCTGTTGAATCGTTTTACAATGCGTAATGTTGGTTTTGCTGATGCCGCCGAGGTCTTTGTACTGCTGGCGGGTTATGCTTCATGGCTGGCTTATGGCCGGGGCTTTAAGAAATATGGGGTGGCCGGGTGCCTGAAACGGATTTTCCGGCGGTGCGTACAGCTCTATATCGCTCAGGCTATTATGGTGTTTGTCTCAGTAGCCAGTATCAGGGTATGGCGTCATTTTACCCCCGTGCCGGTTGATTTTCTTGAGCCTGAGCTGGCACATGGCATAGGCTGGATCTGGCGGGCGATGACGCTTGATGCCCTGCCCAGTAATCTTAATATCCTGCCTCTTTATATTGTTTTTCTGGCAGGCTTCCCTCTTTATTTTCTGCTGATGCGCTTACAGCGCTATCTGGCACTGCTTGTTGCCGGAGCGCTGTGGTTTTTAATTAATCTTGACCCGGATGTTAATTTTCCAAACTGGCTTGACCCTGACGGCTGGTATTTTAACCCGCTGGCCTGGCAGTTTTTGTTTGCTCTTGGGGTAACAGCTTCTGCTGAAACAGAGCGGAGGGGGACTGATTTTTCCCGCATTCCGGTTCTGTCCTTCTGTTGTATCGCTTACCTTATTTTTTCAGCTTTTCAGGCTTTTCCATGGGCTCAGTGGTCGTTGCCTGATCTGCGCCCGCTGGGTGACTCAGTGTCTCCCGCCAAGAGCTGGCTGTCACCGCTGCGTCTTTTCGATGTGCTGGCTATTTTTTATCTGATGCAATCATCATCTGTTGCGCGTGTATGGGCGTCAGATACACGTGTCGGACAAATTCTGGCCAGAGTTGGGCGCTATTCACTGGATGTTTTCGTTGTCGGCACCATTCTCGATCTTTATGCGCGTCTGGTTTTTACGAGCTTTGGTGATGGCTGGATATTGCAGATTGTCGTGAATGTGGTTGTTCTGGGTGTATTGTTTGCGCTGGCCGGCTGGCTGGACGCCCGGCGAAAACGGCAGCAGTCGCAGGCTCTGGCAGCTGCAGGCTGACGTATCAGGCTGATCGTGCGATAAGCAGGCATAGTGTCTGAAGCCAGAAATGATGAGAGTGGTAATTTTTATGCGTTTGTCAGTTCGCCTTTTGTCTGTGAGTTCACTGTCGTGTTTGTTGCTGGCCGGTACAGCAGGCATGTCTTCTGCCTGGAGTGCAGATGCAGCCGTGCCAGTCGCAGCACCTGTCGGAGCTGGCAAAGTGCATATGGTGCCAGACAGTTTTGCTGACCTCGCTGACCGCCTTTTGCCTGCTGTAGTGAATGTTTCTACATCTCAGACTGTGAAAAAAGGAGAGGGTGATGATGACGAGGGTGATGATGACCAGTCATCACAGATGCCAGACTTTCCACATGGTTCTCCGTTTGAGAAATTTTTTCATGACTTTATGAACCGTAACATCAGCCCCGATTCACCGCCGCGGCGGATGCAGGCTCTGGGCTCAGGTTTTATCATTGATCCGGCCGGTTATATTGTAACCAACAATCACGTTATTAGTCATGCTGATAAAATCACGGTTACGCTGCAGGATAACACGGTGCTGCAGGCCAGGCAGATTGGTCATGATGACCGCACTGATCTTGCGTTGCTGAAGGTTGAAAGTAAGCAGCCTTTGCCTTTCGTACAGTTTGGGGACAGTGAAAAGCGTCGGGTGGGTGACTGGGTGCTTGCCATTGGTAATCCGTTTGGCCTTTCCGGCACGGTGACGGCCGGCATTATTTCATCACGTGGCCGTAATATCGATCAGGGCCCCTACGACAATTTTATTCAGACTGATGCGCCAATTAACAGGGGGAATTCCGGCGGACCTCTGTTTGATATGGATGGTAATGTTATTGGTATTAACACAGCCATTTATTCGCTTTCCGGCGGGTCTGTTGGTATTGGGTTTGCTATTCCGTCAAGTGAAGCCAGAGGTATTATCGGGCAGCTGCGTAAAAACGGTAAAGTGTCGCGTGGCTGGCTTGGTGTACGCATCCAGAATGTGACGCAGGATATCGCAGATGGCCTGAATCTGACGCCGGCACGTGGTGCACTGGTGGCTGGTATTGAAAAAAATGGTCCTGCAGCAAAAGCAAAACTGCAAATGGGTGATGTTATTCAGTCGCTTAATGGCCATCCTATTGAAGGCAAGGCATTACCGCGTCTTTCAGCTGATATTCCCGCAGGTACGGTCGCGCATCTTGGTGTCTGGCGTCATGGCAAGGTTATTGATGTGCCTGTTACGATTGCAGCATTGCCTGATGTAGCCGCTGACAAACCTGAGACAAAAAAAGCGCCTGAGACAAAAAGCTCGAAAGAAGTCAGTCTGTCAGCTCTTGGCTTTACAGTCGGACAGCTCGATGAGGCTGCACGGCAGAAATACTCTGTTTCTGCTACCCAGAGGGGCGTGGTTGTCACCTCAGTGAAGGAGGATGGTCTGGCGTCTGATCGGGGGCTGAGAGAAGGTGATGTTATTACTATGGTGCAGCAGGCCGAAGTGAATACCCCTGCTGAATTAAAAACCCGGATTGAGGATGCTCAGAAAGCGAAAAAGAAGTCAGTCCTCCTGCTTGTGCACGATAATGATGGTGCGCGTTATATTCCTTTCACCCTGACCAGTGCTGATACGCACTAAAAACAGTCAGTAAAGAGTGAGTTGTTTTGCAGATACCGTCTTCTTGTTACCCGTCTTACTGGTTAAGAAACCAGACCTTGCGGCAGGCCATTCGTCTTATTGTGTCAGTGGCCCTGTGTTGCCTTGTTACTCAGGTCACGCATTTGCAGGAGCCCGCCTGGGCCCTGATTACATCGGTGATTGTGACACAAAGCAGTATCACAGAAACCATGTCTTCCGGCCGGTATCAGCTTGTTGGCACGCTTATAGGCGCCTGTGCCAGTGTGGTGCCGATTACACTGATGTTGCTGCACTGGCCGCTATGGCTGAGTTTTAGTATTACGTTTGTGCCTTTGGCCATTCTGGCCTCCTGGCGTCCAAACACACGCATGGCGGTCGTTACGTTAATGATCGCAACGCTTTTCCCGATCGAAGGTGACCCGTACCTCAGGCCGGTTGAGCGTGTTCTGGCCATTCTATTCGGTGTCAGTGTGTCTATGTTCGTGTCTTACATGGTGTTGCATGAGCAGGCTCGTCGTGATGCATTTCGTAATGCGGCTGAGACCGTCCGAAAAATTGTGGGTATTCTGAGCCATGCCAAAAGACATGACCTTGCGTGGTCGGAGTTTCAGGATCTGAATGATGACTGTGCTGCCGTTTTAAGAAAAGTACAGACTGCTGTTGAAGAAGCCCGCCGTGAACGGTGGGTTCCTCTTGAGGAGCGTGATCCGATGCTGGCGTCTTTGCCAACGGCACTGCGGCAGTTGCAGATGGACACGATTGTTGTCGCCAGGGCTATTATTCTCCGCCAGGCCGGTGATATTTTAAAGCCGCAGACTATGGCTAGTTTTGACTGGATTATTGCGCGCTGTGAAGCTGAAGCCGTGAGTCGTAAGGCCACGAAGCCGGATATCGCGGCTGAGATCATTGCCGCACTTCCTGCTGAAAGCGACCATCCGGATGAGGTTGTGCGTTTTGTGCTGGCTATTTTACGTAAAGATCTGATTACATTGATTCATCAGCTTGGCGGAGATGATCTTTCTGTATGAATATTCTGGTAATAAATTGTTTTTTTTTTAAAGAATGACATATAATGTTAACGACTATAATGTGATGATACTTCAGGCATGGCGCATACCTGCTCAGGGGATGCTCAGCTGTCCGTTCAGAGCAATATGGTCACTCAAGTATAAAGGAAGCCCCTGATGACTAAATGTCCTGCAAAGCGTTGCAAATCTCCTTGTTTTTATGGTGTATTTTTTATTGGCCTCGTTGCCACCGCTGCATATTTCTGGCGCAAAAAGAAGTGCAGCAACTAAAATAAAAAACTTCTGGCCGCGCGAAGGCTATTACGCGGCCGCTGCTTAGCTGTGAATTGAGTAGTATTTTTATATTAAGGCCCGCCTGGACCTTCCGGCGGGTCATTTATTTGAGAATGAAGAGGAGCTTGCGTTGAGTCCAAGTGAAGAGAAGAACTCTATGTCTTCTTTGCATCATGCATCTGATGTCGCGGCTGCGGCTGAGTTTGCCAAGGTTTCAGCTGCTGTTGCAAAATTTGTGCAGTCACCAGTGACAGCAACACCTTCGGTTCCTTCTTCCGCATCGACTCCGCTTTCTTCTCCATTATCTGCTCCGGTCGTATCTTCAGCATCAGAGCCGCAGCCTGTTTCTCCTGTTGCTGCTATGGCGGCTTCAGCGGCTGCAGCACCTCTTGGTCAGACAGCCGATACAAAAGCTGAAAAAGAAGAAGGAAAAGAACCTTCTAAGGCAAAGCCCGCTTATCTGCCGGCACCACAGTCGCCCACACAGAGTTGTGGTCATGGCATTCGTTATGACTTTAATATGGGTGCGCGCATTCAGCTGCCTAATCGTAGCGAAGGCAAGTGGCGGATTGTGCTGCGTGACCTTGATACCGGTAATATTCTTTTCTTTAATGAGAATACAGGTGCCATGGTTGCCTCATCAAAACGCTATTATGTGCGTTTTGGTATTGAGATCACCGATGTTCAGGCTGATGGTACAGAGAAAATTATTTTCACCCATGAGCTGGACTGCCGCAATAAAGAGGTTGTTATTCAGCTTCCGGTTGGCACGCTTGGTGATACGCTTGCGTGGTTTCCCTATGTCGTACGCTTTGCTGAGGAGCGTGGTGCCCGGGTGACCTGTCTGCTGTCAGGGCTCATTAAGCCAGCTCTGATGAATGATTATCCCAATATCCGCTTGCTGACTTCGGAAGAGGCAGAAAAAGAGAAGGTCTGTGAAAAGGCTTATGCGACATATTGCCTTGGCCTGTTCTTTGATGATGCAGAGAATGTTCAGCAGCCGACAGATTTCCGCTTTGTCGGGCTGCACCGTACCGCTGGTTATATTCTGGGAGTTTCTCCAAAAGAAGAACCTCCTCGTCTTTTACTGAGCAAAGAAGGCCGGCCGATAAAAGAGAAATATGTATGTATTGCTGTGCAGGCCAGTACGCAGTGTAAATACTGGAATAACCCAGGTGGATGGCGAGAGGTTGTAACCTTTCTCAAAGAAAAAGGTTACCGGGTTATCTGTATCGATCAGAAGCCTATTCACGGTACCGGTGTTGTCTGGAACCACATCCCTTATGGCTCAGAGGACCAGACCGGAGATCGCCCGCTGACGGAGCGTATCCGCTGGTTGCAGCATGCTGAGGCGTTTATTGGTGTGAGCTCAGGGCTTGCCTGGCTTGCCTGGGGTGCTGGCACTAAAGTCGTTATGATATCCGGTTTCACACATCCTACTAATGAATTTGAGACCCCTTATCGTGTGATTAACTGGCATACCTGTAATTCATGCTGGAATGATCCGCGTGTGCGTTTTGATCATCATAACTTCATGTGGTGCCCACGGCATGAAAACACGCCCCGGCAGTTTGAATGCTCACGTCTGATTACCGGTAAGCAGGTGATCGACACACTGGAAAAAGTGATTGAGGAATAAAAACAGGCTGGCATGCTTCGTCATCTGGTTATTTTTAATGCCAGACGACAGAGTTACAGTGCTGTAAAAAGGATGAGTAAAAATTTTACGTTACGCAGGGTAATGTTTGGCGTAAGATTTTCTCAGTAACGTCTGAAGCAGTGTGGCGTTCGGACGGATTTTAAATAAGGAGAAAGACTTTGCGGTCTTCAGTGTCTCGTCTTGCTTCTCTGGCTGCCGGCGTCATGACGGTATGTGCTTTTATTATGGGCGGAGAGGTGGCCACAGGCTTGTCTCCTCAGGCGCATGCGCAGGCTTCAGTTCTGCTTAAGCACCAGACAACAACAGCGATTGTTGAAACGATTGATACCAGCACCCGTGAGTTGCTGCTGCGTGATGCCAGAGGTAATCTGGTAACGATTGAGTATGGTTCTTCAGTTCGTGACCTGCCGCATCTTGCTGCTGGTGATAAACTGAGCATTTCATTTGTTGAAACTCTTGGTGCAGAGCTGGCACAACCTGGCAGCCCGCTGCCTGAATCAACGGTTCAGGTTGCTCGTGGTTATGTAAAAGGTCATCCACGTGGTGTTATTGCTTCCTTTCGCAGAGAGCGGGCAAAAATTACTTCTGTAGATGTTGCTACACACACTGTTTCTTTCGTGACAGATGATGGCGACAGCCATATTGCTGTTTTACGTACAAAAGCCATGCAGGACTTCCTGAAAACACTGAAGGTTGGTGATGTTGTCGATATCACCCGCATGGAATCAATTTCTTATGTGATTAAAGGTCAGGTAACAGTGCCGACGGCTCCGGTTGTCGCCGCTCCTGCTGCATCTGCACCAGCTGCAAAATAAGCAATATTGTAAAATATATTGCATGAAGAGAGCGCCTTTACGGGCGCTCTTTTTGTTTGTGTAAAATACGATAAGACTTACATCATATGTCATGTAAGTGACGGCTGACAGGAGTGAGAAATGGCAGGGAAAAAACTATCAGGCGCGCGGGTTGTGCAAATACTGGATGATATGAACGGAGGACGGTCTTTTCTGGCTAATATTATAGGTTTTTTCTGTGTTGCGGCTATGCTTGGTCTTGTCGAAATGGCATGTCGCTTCATGCTGAATACACAGCTTGACCTTATCCTGCGTATTCTTCTTGTAGTTCTGGCAGGGTATTATTTCCTGCCATTTTTAATTTTGTGGGTTTTGCGCGGTAGTAAGAGCTGAGACTATCTCTCTGGTGTCAGAGGCACCAGAGAGATAAGTGAGAAATCAGCGCCCTGTGCGGCGGGTCAGCTGTGAAAGATCTCTCACAGCACCCCGGGCAGCACTGGTTGTCAGAGCGGCATAGGCTTTAAGAGCCGTTGAAACCACGCGCTCACGCTTTGGCTGCCATGCCTCATTCCCTCTGGCTTCCATCTGTTCGCGGCGTTTTTGTAAAATATCTTCTGTTACAGCAACAGACAGACGACGTGCCGGAATGTCGATGTCGATGATATCGCCTTCTTCAACAAGGCCGATTACGCCACCTTCACCAGCTTCGGGCGAAATATGGCCAATGGAAAGACCGGAGCTGCCACCAGAGAAACGCCCGTCAGTAATCAGAGCACATTTTTCAGCCAGACCTTTTGATTTGAGATAGCTGGTAGGGTAGAGCATTTCCTGCATGCCAGGACCACCTTTGGGGCCTTCATAGCGAATCAGCACTACGTCGCCAGCTTTGATCTGATCTTTGAGGATGGCTGTAACAGCATCATCCTGACTTTCGAAAATGCGTGCCGGTCCTGAGAATGTTTCCAGCCCTGCAGCCACACCTGCCGTTTTAACAATTGCACCTTCTGCAGCAAGGTTGCCATACAGCACGGCCAGACCACCATCTTTGCTATAGGCATGCTCTGAATTGCGAATAGCACCGCTGACTTTATCTGTATCAGGTGTTTTATACAGTGCAGACTGCGAGAAAGCCTCTGTCGTGCGTACACCACCAGGGGCGGCACGGAAGAAGGTGCGTGCTTTCTGTTTGCTCTCGCCATCTTCTGATCGAATGTCCCAGCGATCCAGAGCTTCGGTCAGAGATGAGGCATGCACCATCTGTACAGTGTTATGCAGCAGTTCCATGCGGTTCAGCTCACCCATAATGGCAGGAATACCGCCGGCACGATGAACATCTTCCATATGAATGTCAGAACGGGATGGTGAGACCTTGCACAGGTTAGGTACGCGGCGTGAAAGACGATCAATATCTTTCATGGTGAAGGGAATTTCCCCTTCATGTGCGGCTGCCAGCAGATGCAGGACAGTGTTGGTTGAACCACCCATGGCAATATCAACTGACATGGCATTTTCAAAAGCTTCAACCGAAGCAATATTGCGGGGCAGAACACTCTGGTCGTTCTGCTCATAAAAGCGGCGTGCCAGTTCGACAATGCGGGTGCCGGCTTCAATAAACAGATCACGGCGGGCAGCATGTGTTGCTACAAGGCTGCCGTTACCAGGGAGTGAGAGACCCAGAGCTTCGGTCAGGCAGTTCATTGAGTTCGCGGTGAACATACCAGAGCATGACCCGCATGTCGGGCAGGCTGAACGTTCGATTGTTTCCGAATCGGCGTCGCTGACATTTGGGTTGGCGGCGGCAACCATAGAGGTCACCAGGTCGGCGCGCTGTTCAATGTCGTCAATCGTGACTTTCCCGGCTTCCATCGGTCCGCCCGAGACAAAAATAACCGGAATATTCAGTCGCATGGCAGCCATCAGCATACCGGGAGTGATTTTGTCACAGTTGCTGATGCAGACCAGGGCATCAGCGCAGTGGGCGTTGACCATATATTCAACGGCGTCGGCAATCAGCTCGCGTGAAGGCAGGCTGTACAGCATGCCACCATGACCCATGGCAATGCCGTCATCAACAGCTATCGTGTTGAATTCACGGCCAATACCGCCAGCTTTTTCAATAGCACCACAGACCAGCTGTCCCAAATCTTTGAGGTGAACATGGCCCGGTACAAACTGAGTAAAGGAGTTGGCGACGGCAATAATGGGTTTGCCAAAATCGCTGTCTTTCATTCCGGTTGCGCGCCACAGGCTGCGTGCACCTGCCATATTGCGTCCATGAGTAGTGGTGCGGGAGCGGTAGCCGGCCATTATTAATCTTTCTGGTCTGATCAGTGGTTATGACGGAACCTGCAGTGTTGCGGGAAAGCAGGCTGTGCGTGCGATCACGCGCGCGGCGGTAATCTACGGTAGAAACCCCTGGCTGTCAGGTGCTATCTCTCTTTTTTGATGATGATTGATTTACTACAGTTTTATGACAAATTCTCTTTTCTGCGAGAGCCGTGCTGTCATTCGGTTGCAGCAGGGCGGGCTGTTCAGTATTTCTTGAACATATTCTGTCAGTGAGAGTGTGATACGGAGCATAGATGGACGTTTCCACCCAGCAGCCGGTTCAGTCAGCCGTGCTGAAGCCTGGTCGCCCTAAAACCCTGACGGGAGATCCCTTTTTCAGAGGGCTTGTTCTGTCAGCCGGTGTGGGTGTTCTGCTCATTCTCGGGGCTGTTATTGTCGTTATGGTGGTCGGTGGTATGCCGGCATTCGGGCAGTTTGGTCCCGGGTTTCTGATCTCTAAGGTCTGGAATCCGGTCACGCAGCATTTTGGTGCTGCTGCGCCTGTTTTTGGTACTATTGCCAGTAGTGTTCTGGCGTTGCTTATTGCTGTCCCCTTATCGTTTGGTACGGCATTCTGGCTGACAACGCTGGCTCCGCCAGCGGCTTCATCTGTGATTGGTATGGCCGTTCAGCTGCTTGCGGCTGTTCCATCAATTATTTTTGGCATGTGGGGCTTTTTTGTTCTGGTACCACTGGTTGCCCATTATGTGCAGCCTGCAGCCAAAGCTCTTTTTGGTCACGTACCGGTTGTGTCAGTACTCATTTCAGGGCCGCCATTTGGTACGGGTCTGTTCACGGCAGCGGTTATTCTGGCCATTATGATTATGCCTTCGATTACGGCTGTTATGCGTGATGTTTTTGCTTCGATTCCTTCTGTTCTGCGTGAGAGTGCCTATGGCCTTGGTGCTACCCGCTGGGAAGTGATGCGTCGGGTTGTCCTGCCCTGGTCTCGTCAGGGTGTTGTCGGCGGTATTGTTCTGGGCATGGGGCGGGCTATGGGTGAAACTATGGCTGTAACCTTTGTCATTGGTGACAGTAACCATATTGGCTGGTCGATATTTGCACCGGCAAATACTATTGCATCGCTGATTGCTCTCGAATTTCCTGAAAGTCCGGCTGGCAGTCTCAAGCTGGCTTCTCTTATGGCTCTGGGAGCTATTCTTATGGCGATTTCATTCGTGACCTTATGGTGCTCGCGCATGTTGCTGGCTCGCGGGCAGAACAGCACAGGAAAACGCTCATGACTGCACGCAGAACGCCGGATAGCTTTCGCGCTGCCCGCCGCAGAATGGCTGACCGTCTGGCTACGTTGTTTTCGTGGTGTGCAACAATACTCGTTGTTTTTGTGCTGGGCTCTATTTTATGGACCCTGTTAGAGAAAGGTCTGCCTGGGCTTCATTTGTCGATTTTTACAAAATCAATGAAAGCGCCGGGGCAGAATGGTGGCCTTGCTAATGCGATTGTTGGCAGCCTTATGCAAACAGGGCTTGCTGTCCTGCTGGGCGCGCCGATGGGTATATTTACCGGTATTTATCTTGCTGAATATGGCAGCCACAGCAAACTGGCTGATAGTGTGAGATTTGTTTCGGATATGTTGCTTTCAGCGCCGTCTATTCTGATCGGCCTGTTTATTTATATGATTCTGGTTGCCCCGTTTGGTCATTTTTCAGGTTTTGCAGGCGCAGTGGCGCTGGCTGTCCTTGCTATGCCTATTATGGTGCGCACAACAGAAGATATGCTCAGGCTGGTTCCTCTTTCCATGCGTGAGGCGGGCATTGCCCTTGGTGCGCCAAAGTGGCGTGTGACCTGCTTTATCTGCATCAGGGCTGCACGGGGTGGTATCATGACCGGCGTTCTGCTCGCAGTTGCGCGTGTTGCAGGTGAGACTGCACCATTGCTGTTTACGTCATTAGGGAATTCAGAGTTGTCGTTTAATATGGGGCGTGAGATGTCGAGCCTGCCCCTGGCAATTTATCAGTATGCAGGGTCTGCTTATCAGGATTGGGTACAGCAGGCCTGGACAGGTGCCCTGCTTGTGACATTTGGTGTGTTGATTATTAATATTGTGGTGCGGATCGGGATCCGCGGGGGCAAAGCATGAGCGAGCACGGTGTGAACAGTACCTTATCAGAGGGTGCAAAGACGGCTACCGCGCCTGAACTTGCTCTTCAGGTCAAAAATCTTGACTTTTATTACGGCAAAACGCACGCACTCCATAATATTTCTCTGGACTTCCCCCTGCGGAGTGTCACAGGCATGATCGGGCCGTCAGGGTGCGGTAAATCAACATTGCTGCGTGTGTTAAACCGGATGTATGACCTCTATCCCGGCCAGAAAGCGACGGGTGAGGTCATATTTGATGGCCAGAATATCCTTGCTCCGGGTGTTGATCTTAATCTTTTACGCTCGCGCATTGGCATGGTGTTTCAGAAACCGACCCCTTTTCCAATGTCGATTTATGATAATATTGCTTTTGGCATCCGACTGCATGAACGGGTCAGCTCTTCTGAGATGGATGGCCGGGTTGAAGATGCTCTGCGTCGTGTCGCTTTGTGGTCAGAGGTGAAGGACCGCCTTAAATCTAATGCCACAGCCATGTCAGGCGGGCAGCAGCAGCGTTTATGCATTGCCCGTACTATTGCCACACATCCTGAGGTGATTTTGCTCGATGAGCCAACCAGTGCGCTTGATCCGGTTTCAACCGCGCGTATTGAAGAGCTGCTTGACGAGCTGAAGGCTGAATTCACCATTATTATGGTAACACACAACATGCAGCAGGCTGCACGCTGTGCTGACCAGGTGGCGTTCTTTTATCTGGGCGATCTGGTCGAGATTGATAATACGGACCGTATGTTTACCACGCCGCGGGAACGCCGCACACAGGATTATATTACCGGTCGCTTTGGCTAACTGAGGGAAGCAGGGTTATGACAACAGACGTTGGGCATACCGTAACGCGGTATGATCAGGAGCTTGACCGTTTGCGGGGGATGGTGGCGCGTATGGGCGGGCTGGTTGAACGCCAGACAGCTCAGGCCATTGCCGCTGTAGTAGATCAGAATGAGGACGCAGCTCTCGAGCCGCCTGAACTCGATGCAGAGGTTGATGCGCTTGAGCGCGAGGCTGAATCTCTGGCGATTCGTATTCTGGCCCTGAGGGCACCTATGGCGGTTGATCTGCGTCAGATTATTGCAGTTCTTAAAATTACCGGTGACCTTGAGCGTATCGGGGATTATGCCTCATCTATTGCTCGCCGGGCGTTAAAAGTAGAGCCGCTGGATGGCGCATTATCTTTCAGTGCATTGCGGAGTATGGCTCGTCTTGTACAGGAAAATCTGCACAATACGATTGAGGCTATGACCTCTGACGACAGCGCCAGAGCGATGGAGGTCTGGAATTCAGATGCTGTTATTGACGAGCTTTATACGGCGATGTTTCGTGAGCTCGTGACGTATATGATGGAAGACCCGCGTAAGATTGGCCCATGTATTCATCTTTTATTTGTGGCTAAAAATCTTGAGCGTATTGGCGACCATGCAACGAATATCGCTGAGCGTGTTTATTATGCCGTGACAGGCGATATGCTGCCTGCGGTTCGTCCTCGTGGTGGTAAGGCTGCAAAGCGCAGCTGATATCAACTGAAATATTCTGAGCAAAAAAAACGCCCCGTAATAAATTTTACGGGGCGTTTTTTGAGTCGTGGCACCTGAAAAATTAAGGGGCCTGTACTGAGATACCTATCTGACTGACCAGTTGCGGATTCGCTGACATCATACTGACACCGGCAATAAGTGCCATAAGTGGCAGAGGGCGGGCTGGTTTGATATTAATAACAAGCGGCCCTTTGTCGGGGTGCATGAAATAAGTCGTTAAGGACGCAAAGAAGTCGGAGGGAGTTGCGCCATTTGGTGCAAACTTTGCCTGTAGCCCGGTCAGGAGTTCGAGGGGCGTTGTGTTGTGCGCTTTGGCGCTGGCCGTAAGAGCACGCTCAACCAGGCCATCATCCTTATAGGTCAGAACAATATTATGTACAGGCATATCAGCGGCCCCTACGCTGAGTAGTGTGGTCGCATTGGTCTGCCCGAATGTGCCTGTGATATCGAGACGGCCCATTTTATGGCCATCTATATGAAACTCATTAATTTTAAATGTGTTTTTTGTAAAATCACGGGTGTCGCTGAGTAACAGATTTCCCTCAAAAAGCTTGTATCCCATAGAGGGGAGAACAGACAGGTTGGGGACATCCGGCCAGAGTTCCAGCTTGTTAAGGCTTGAAACTTCCTGCTCGCTGGTATCAGAGCGTACTGAGCGTGAGCGGAGCGTGCCGACCTGCATAAGCGGCGTGTCGCCTGACAGACTGAGTCGCTGTACCTGAATGTCGCGTGTGCCATTGCGCGATGCCAGCGGTGTGCCTGTAGCCAGACTGTTATAAAGGCCGAACAGGTCGACCCCGTCGATCATAATCAGGTCTGCTTTAATGTGACGCTGAGGTGCGACATCAGTTGAAAGCCTGAAGTTCTGGCTTTCCAGGCGAGAGGGGATGTCGTCGCCGTAGTTCTCAAGCTCAACCGTATCAGCTGACAGGTCAGACTGCAGACTGCTTATAAAGCCCTGCAGTTTATGAGCCTGTGCATGATGAATTTCTAAAGTCTGCCGGGGGATTCCCCTGCGGTCATCGCCATCTGCAGGAAGAGTGACATCTTCAAGTTGTAGCGTTTCGAGACTAAGGCTGCCAGCCGGATCGATCAGGCGGAAATTATGGAAAGAGATAGAACTGATTTTATGGCTTACATCACCTGATGAAGCAGAAGGCTTAGAAATTTCAGCCAGGTCCGCCGTGATTGTTTCAGGCCCATGGCGAATGACAAGCTGGTCGAATTTTACACTGCGACCCAGAAGGCCAGGGCGCGCCTTATGATAAGAGAGAGAGGTGGACGGCCCGAGGTTTTGTCTGAACTCTTCAATGCTCTTTTTAAGCATAGCGTGTTTTGTCTGGGTAACGCCAAACCAGCCCAGGCAGGCAACACCGGTCAGTACACCTACAGTAATGAGAACATTTTTTTTCACCAGCCGGAAACCCTGCCTGTTTTCACCAAGAATTAAGCTATTTCAGCGATGCTCTTTAATCCACTGCGGGGGGGCTCTGCAAGTCTCAGTGCGGTATTATGTTACCTTTAAAAAAAATTACTGAAATAACAGCGATTAATACCAAACTACTTGACGCGAAAACTCTGTTCGCTCATAAGGTGGCCCTCTTTATAAGTTCAGATTTTAACGGAATCGTACCCTGATGAAGACCACTCTCTCGCTAAAACCTGCGGAGGTGACAAAAAACTGGATCCTGATCGACGCCGAAGGCCTCGCTCTTGGTCGTCTTGCTGTCATCATTGCTAACCGTCTGCGCGGTAAGCATAAACCACAGTTCACCCCACATGTTGATTGTGGCGACCATGTCGTTGTGATCAATGCTGAAAAAGTTGCTCTGACCGGTAACAAAGCTGGCCAGAAGCTTTTTCACTATCACACAGGTTATCCTGGTGGCATCAAGACTCGCACCATTGCGCAGCGTCTTGAAGGCAAAAACCCTGACCACGTTGTGGTTAAGGCTGTTGAGCGCATGATCTCCCGTGGTCCGTTGCAGCGTCAGCAGATGCGCAGCCTGCATGTTTATGCTGGTTCAGAGCATCCGCATGGCGGTCAGAACCCGCAGACACTCGATGTTGCGGCTCTGAATCGTAAAAACGTTGTTAACGGACAGAAAGGCTGAGCATTATGTCTGAAACTCAGGAACGTACAGGCACGCTGGCTGATCTTAAAGGGGTTGTAACAACCGCTCCTGCTGAAGCTCCTGTCTATGAAGTAAAACGCGATGCACAGGGCCGTTCATATGCAACCGGCCGTCGTAAAGACGCTGTTGCCCGCGTATGGATTAAGCCTGGTAAAGGCGATATCACAGTAAACGGTCGTCCGGTTGGCACATATTTCGCTCGTCCGGTTCTGCGTATGCTGCTGACACAGCCTTTCCTTGTTGCTGATCGTTATAACCAGTTTGACGTTGTCTGCACCGTTACCGGTGGCGGTCTTTCAGGTCAGGCTGGTGCAGTACGTCACGGTATCAGCCGTGCCCTGACGCATTACGAGCCAGGTCTGCGCAGCATACTGAAAGCTGCAGGCTTCCTGACACGTGACTCCCGTCAGGTTGAACGTAAGAAATACGGTCGTGCAAAAGCACGTCGTTCTTTCCAGTTCAGCAAACGCTGATTGGTCAGAAGACCTTATTGCTTTCGGAAAAGGCAGGAGAGTTTCTCCTGCCTTTTTTATTATCTGCTTTCTGCTTATGAGTGAGACAGAAAAGCTTTGACATCCTGTGTCAGTGCAGCACGACTTTCAGGGCGTGTGTATAGCATGTGTCCACCTGAATAGAGATGCAGGCTAATCCGGTCCTGCCCGACAGGAATATGCTCTTTTACCCAGCGTGATGTTGCAAACGGGCACGCCAGATCAAAATAGCCATTGGCAATAAAAACCCGCATAGAGGGATTAAGGGCCAGCAACTGCCGCAGAACCGGGATCTGATGGGCGAGAAGACCCTGACCCGCTCTGTAATCCCATGAAGCATTGACGTTAAGATCAAGCAGATTGTACGTGATCGGTGTTGCAAACTTCAGGTCTGAGGCTGCATATTGCTCGAAAGCACTACCATAAGCGCGACCAAAACCCGACAATGTTGGTTCAGGGCTGTCACTGTCGCTTACACCTTCGGGGTAAGGGTCAGCAATTGAGAGTGTAGCGTCATAGAGCGAGTAAAGTCGTCCGTCCCGGCTTCTGATATCATGCGCTGAGGCCTCAAGTGCGCCGCGTTCTTTTTTGACAATATTAACAGGTATACCTGTGCGTTGTGCGATCTCATTGTAAAATGTATCCGCTGCATCGCCTGCAGGTGGTGTGTTAACCAGTTTATTCAGATAAGGCCCCAGAGCATAGCTATATGCACTGTTGAGCTGCCGGGCTGTGGTGTCTGGCTGTAACTGATGATGAAGAGACAGATTTGCTGCTTCAAAAGTAGGCAGTGCCATAGCCGTTGCGAGTGGGTTGATCCCGGTTTCAAGCAGGGACATGTCGAGCGCGGGTGAAATCATAATCAACCCGTTTACAATAATGCTTTGCTGTTCCATCAGAGCGTTAGCAACTTCTATAGATCGAATGCCGCCATAGCTTTCACCGGCCAGATAGCGTGGAGATGTCAGTCGTTTACTGGTGCTGGACCAGAGCTGAATAGCTTTTGCAAAAGCTCTGGCATCCTGTTTGACACCATAAAATTCTTTGGCTGCTTTTTTTTCATCTGTCGGGACAGACCAGCCGGTGCCCGGTGCATCGAGAAAAACCATATCAGTAGAAGGCAGCCAGCTGTCAGGGTTTATTGCCAGCTTTGCGTTAGCGCCATCAGTCGGGTTGCCTGCAGGAAAAGAAAGAATTTCGGGGCCTGCTGCACCAAGATGCAGGTAGGCCGTGCCTGCGCCCGGGCCACCGTTAAAAAAGAATGAAACAGGTCGGTTTTCAGGTGCTGCACCATCCTGTGTGTAAGCAACGTAGAAAATACGTGCGGAAGGGTGGCCGTCTTTGTCTCGCAGTGTCAGCGTGCCGGCTCGTGCTGTATAGCTGATTTTGTGCCCATTAAAGGTCGCTGTGTGGTGGGTCACAGCATCCTGAGGTAGCAGCGCTGCTTTTCCCTCAAAAGCAGGGGTATCTGCTTTTGCAGTGCTGCCTTGCGTTTTAGATGGGGCTTCAGCCTGTTCGGCATGAACAGGTGCAGAAAAAGCAGACAGACAAAGTAATGCTGCTATACTGCATGACGTTAAAAGAGATGGAAAACCTGTTTTTTTTACAAAATAAGGTACGTGCATTGCAGAGATCCTGTCTGATCGCAAAGATGTTTTGAGATAGATAGAAGGTTGCACGTTTTTGACAAAATTACATGTTTGTATCATTACCAGGACCCCTGATAAGCTACAAAAAATATTAAGAAAGGTATGCTTTATGCGTTTTAATTGTAAGCTGTCTCTTATGGCTCTCCCTCTTGCTGCTGCACTGATGGCAGCCCCCGGTGCTCACGCCCAGATGTTTCAGAACCCTCTTAAAGCCGGTATGGACAGCGCCCGTAGCGCGGCACACCAGAACAAAGAGACGCTGGAGCATGCAGACAGCGCTGCAAAGCAGAATTTAGAGAATCGTCTTCAGAGTGAACAAAATAAACTGACAAATTCAAATACGGCTGCACGTGACCGTTTCCAGTCTCAGACTGATCAGCTGAGAACGAAAGCAGATGAGGAGAGGGCGAAGGCTGAGGCAGCAAAAAGCCGCTGGAACAATGCAGGTCACGACACAAAAGAGGCCCTGAAAAGCCAGAAAGAGCGTGTAAAGTCAGACTGGAAAGACGCAACAACTCTGCCCAGCATTCGATAATAGCTTTAGTGCTGATAGCTTTTTTAAGCTGTTGTACATGTAAAAAAGGCCTCTTCCTTAGTCAGGAAGAGGCCTTTTTTATTAAGTGTTTTTAGTTCTTTTTACGTTTTCTGTCAGAAGACCCTTTGAAAGAGCCGCCGCTTTTTTTCTTATCTTTATAAGCAGGACGTCGGTCATCACCATCGCCTGATGACTTGCTTCTGAAGCCGCCTTCACCTGCTGCTTTACCACGATAGCCATCGCCGGATGGTTTGCCTCTGAAACCACCACCAGCTGGTTTGTTTCTGAAGCCACCGCCGCCACCGCTTTTGCGGCCGCCGCCAGCAGGAGCAGAGGCTGGCTCAATGCTGATTTCATCAGGGTCAGTTGCTGAAGCGCACTCTTTAAAGCTTTCAGCTTTGCTCTTTGCAATTTCGACCAGTGTGTGGTCGCCCTGAATGCGGATCGCGCCAATATCCTGCTTTTTGATATTACCCAGGCGACACAGCATTGGCACCAGCCATTTGGGGTCGGCACGGTCTTCACGACCGACAGACAGGCGGAACCAGCTGCCTTCTTCCTGTGGGCCGCGTTCTCTCGGGCCTTCGTCACGTGTTCTTTCACGTGGCATTTTTTTGATCGAACCAGGAGAGATAACGCGCACATTAGATGCTTTAGGCAGACTGGCACGCCACAGCCCGATCAGGGCGGCAGCAAGCTGCTCAGCGGAGCGGTTTTCTGTCAGTTTGCTGATAAGTTCCTGAGTTTCCGGTGCTTCTGAAACTTCAGCGTTCAGGGCAGGGGCCGCAAGCAGACGTTCAGCGTCAGCGCTGGCAATTTTTTCAGGTGTTGGTGCACCACCCCATTCTGCTTCAATTTTTGCGGCTTCCATCAGGCGTTCTGCCAGGCGACGACGACCTGGTGGCACCAGAAGAACACAGGTTCCCTTGCGTCCGGCACGGCCTGTGCGGCCTGAGCGGTGCAGCAGTGTAGCCGGGTTGGAAGGCAGGCTGGCGTGAATAACCAGGCCCAGCTCAGGAATGTCAATGCCACGTGCAGCAACGTCCGTAGCAACACAGACACGAGCCTGGCCGTTACGCAGGCTTTCTATGGCGCGGCTACGCTCGTTCTGGCCGAGATCACCTGAAATCGCGACAGAAGAGAAGCCACGTTCTGTCAGGATAGACTGAAGCTGACGAACGGCTTCACGTGTGTGGCAGAATACAATAGCTGAAGGGGCTTCAATCAGGCGCAGCACGTTAACAATGGCGCCGGCCATATCGCCCTGGTCTGCCAGAAGAACCTGGTATGAAATGTCAGAGTGTGGTGCGCTGTCTGTCTGAGTGTTGATGCGCAGGGCATCACGCTGGTAGCGTTTAGCCAGAGACGCAATCTCGCGCGCAATTGTTGCTGAGAACAGCAGCGTGCGACGATCTTCCGGCATGGCTTTGAGCAGGGTTTCCAGCTCATCACGGAAGCCGAGGTCAAGCATCTCATCGGCTTCGTCAAGCACAACGGCTTTCAGGTTCGATAAATTAAGCTGCTTGCGGCCAAGATGGTCACACAGGCGGCCAGGTGTACCGACAACAATATGACAGCCGGCATTAAGTGCACGGGCTTCTTTGCGTGGTTCCATACCACCAACACAGGTGACAATACGTGCACCGGCCAGGCCATACAGCCACTCAAGCTCTTTACCAACCTGCTGGGCCAGTTCGCGGGTGGGGGCAATAACCAGAGCCAGCGGTGCGCCTGGTGGTGGAAGTTTACCCGTCTCATCAAGCAGAGTGCGGGCCATGGCGATACCAAAAGCAACAGTCTTGCCAGAGCCGGTACGGGCTGAAACAAGCAGGTCGCGGCCATCGGCTTCTTCAGCCATGACAGCGGTCTGTACAGGTGTTGCTGATTCATAACCGCGAGCAGCAAGAGCACTAGCGAGAGCAGCGGGGGTATTTTTAAAAGGCATAAATCGTTAAGTCCAGGCAACAAGGAATGGGGTGGCAACAAAAAATTCCCCGCACGACGAGCCAGACTCTGACAGGAGAACTTTTTTCTGAAGACGTTTTTTCTAAGCCATATAGTGGTTACTGGAACGGAAGATAGCGAAAGTCCATAAATATCTGACTCAGACTCGTATCAGGCGCTCCTCCGACACCTTTCCAGGCCTGTCGGCGGGAGTAGGCAAGCTGAATGCCCGTTTCAACTGTTCCGTATTTCCCTTTCAGGAATCGATACCACGCGCCGATTGTTCCTTCCATAACGCTGCGGGTGTTGGCGGTGCAGCCCAGGGTTGAAAGTTCTGTTTCACACCCAAGGTTTGAGTAGGCAGGGTTGCCGTATCCATACGGGCTGCCATTGTAGTTAGAAAAACGTCTGCCGGCTGCCTGATACCCAAAATAACCGTAAACATCAATACGGGGATTAGGATGTGCGATAAGACCTGCGGTTGTCTGAGCAGAAAAAAGAGGGGCGGGGCTGCCATTTGCCCTGAGTGTCGCGTCTGGAAGCAGAACTGAGCCATAACGACCGATTCCCACACCTGCCAGTCCTGCCATGCGCATCTCAAGTGTATGAGGGATGAGAGGCAGAATCATTGAACCGCCGCCGCCGCCCGCAACAACCGTATTATTGTGCCCCTGCCCGAGGGATGAGACCCGGTTATGCGGAAATTTTACGATGCCTTCTGCCTCATAATGTCCCCATGACGGATCCCACGCTATCTTGGCGATGACATCAGGAGCAATTTCGTTAGAGAACGGGGCATCGTTTGTCAGACCTGTGCCGTTGCTGCTGATGGTCGCCACACTGCCGTTGGGGAGGGTAACCGTGCCGTTGTTATTCTGAAAGCCGGTTGTGTCATATAATGTTGCCGGATTTTCAAGAGAGAGGCCCAGCCAGAGACGATGTTGAAAAAAATCTTTTACGAAGCGTAGCTGAAGCTGTCTGGTCCATGTCTGGCCAGCCAGCATTGAGGATTCGATGGTCTCAGGCAGACTTTCCTGGCGGGGGGTAATACCAACGCGTCCGGGTGTCAGGAGGCTCCACGCCTGGCCTGCCAGAAAATGGAAGTTTGTTTTGCTGTTATCATACGCCAGGTAAAGCTGGCGCATACGAAAAGCGTAGCTGTTACTTTCATAGGCATCTGTTGTAGACGCGCCGGCACCAAAATCCATTTCATAAAAACCCGAAATGGTAGAGTGGGAGTTTACATTGCCTCGCGCCATCAGAGAGATACGGCTGTATCGCGCGCTGCCATCAAAATTGTTCGTGTGATAGCGTGGCTCGTTGGGGTAAGGCATATCCTGCCAGTAGTTAAACGTACCACTTGGAATGTGACGGTTTTCATATACGGCTGAGGCATCAAGAAAGCCACCGAGGATGATCGCAACCGGCCCCATGTGAAACACGCCATGGTCACCAAGGGCACCAGTAGCCTGAGCACCAACAGTTTCACGCGGGTGGGGGCCAACGGCGTTGTCTGCCAGATGGGCAATGACATCTTCATCGCGGTGACCAATCACGGCATCAACTTCAGGCCTGGCATTCGTATCGTCAAAGACGGGCTGCGCTTCTGAGGTGTCGCCATTACGCAGGTGACGTGGTGGCCTGGTGTTCATAGCCGTTGCCGTGCGCGGCTTACCGGAGGGCCCTTCATTACTGTCCGCCCATTCATATCTATTGGTAGCAGGTGTGGTTGAACGGGCGGTTATAGTATGATTTGTAGCGGTTTTATGACCTTTGGGAGATAAGGCCGCGCGCTGAGCTGCAATTTGTTTTTGCATGCTGATAAGCGTTTTCTGCAGCTCCATCTGCTGGGCCTGGATGCGTGCCATCTGCTTTTCAAGCGCATCGAGAGAAGCGCTGTTCCCTGCTGCAGCAAGTGCTGAGGTGCTGGTGATGAGAGAGGATATGCTAACTGTTGCCAGCAATGTGCTGGTGAGCAGGAAAGGGCTGGTGTGGTGCAGAAAACGAGAAAATATCATTGTTTGACACGAATAAACTTTATTAATAAAAATTTAAGAACTGTAAAGCATCTCAGGCGCTCTTGAGTAAAGAACAGATTGTCTCAAATATAATTTTATGTTCCGTGTGTGTAATTACAGGCACGGACATACCTGCCATGTTATGAAGGAGTAAGATGATGGCGCAGATGATTCATTCTATGATTCGAGTGCTTGATGAGGCCCGTTCTGTTGCTTTTTATGAGGAGGCTCTGGGTCTTAAAATTGCAGATAAAATTGTTTTTGATGATTTCACACTGATTTATTTATCAAATGGCGAGCAGACATTTGAGCTCGAGCTGACAGTGAATCATGGGCGGACCGAACCTTATGATTTGGGCAAAGGGTATGGTCATCTGGCCGTCTCAGTCGAAGATACAGAGGCAGAACATGCCCGTCTGACGCTGGCTGGTTTTGCGGTCACTCCGGTTAAAACTCTGGAAAATAAGGGCCGGGTCGTTGGTACTTTCTTTTTTCTCAAAGATCCTGACGGATATAGTATAGAGGTTCTTCAGCGTGGTGCGCCGGGGCGTTTTGTGTAGATCAGAGATTTCTGGCACAAGCAGGCTGAGTTTACCCATTTTTTGAAAAATTCTGACAGGCAATCTGGCTTATGAGACGCCCACTGTTGACTTCCTTTCGTAAGATGCATGGCCTGGGAAATGATTTTGTCATTTTTGATGAACGCGCAAATTCTCTGGCTCTGACACCGGTTCGTATCGCCGCTCTGGCTCATCGCAGGCGCGGTATAGGCTGCGACCAGCTGGTGACTTTGTCGCTCACCAGAGAGGCAGATGTGCTGGTGCGCTTCTTTAACCCTGACGGATCAGAGGCCGGAGCCTGCGGCAATGCTTCACGATGTGTAGCCAGTCTGCTCTGGCATGAGAATGGCAAGCGTCATTCAACGTTGCAGACTAAGGCTGGCCTGCTCTCTGCTTATGTTGGTGAGTATGGGGAAGTTACTGTTGATATGGGGCAGCCGCGTGAGCAGTGGCAGGATGTTCCCCTGGCTGCAGAGCATGATACATTGCACCTGCCGTTACCAGGTGACCCGGCGGCTGTATCAATGGGCAACCCGCATGCCACTTTTTTTGTGGAAGATTTCTCGTTGCTTGACCAGGGGCACAGCCTCGAGCACGACCCGCTCTTTCCTGAACGGGCTAATATTGGCTTTGCCAGAATGGAAAGCCGGACAAAAATGCGCCTTAAAGTGCATGAGCGTGGTACGGGGGTTACCGAAGCCTGCGGCTCTGGCGCCTGTGCGGCGGTTGTGAATGCTGTCAGGCGTGGTCTTGCAGAGCGTACCTGTCAGGTTGAGCTTGATGGCGGTGTGCTGCGTATTGAGTGGGGCAGCAATAACCATGTGCTTATGACAGGCCCGGCGACTGTGGCTTTTGAAGGAACAGTGGATCTCGCTGCGTATCCGTCATGACAAAACCTGAAATCCTGACTTTTGGATGTCGTCTCAATACGTGGGAGAGCGAGGTGATGCGTGAGCATGCTGCCCCGCTTGAGGACGTTATTATTGTTAATACCTGTGCAGTGACCGGTGAGGCCGAACGGCAGGCGCGGCAGGCTATCCGGCGTGCGCATCGTGATAAGCCCGGCGCGCGCATTGTCGTGACGGGATGTGCCGCACAGATTGACCCTGATCGCTGGGCTGCTTTGCCAGGTGTGGTCAGGGTGCTGGGCAACGAAGAGAAACTAAAAGCTGAGAGCTGGTCCGCCTCTGCCATGCAGGAGGCCCGCGCAGTTTCTGACATTATGGCAGCGAAAGAGACAGCCGCTCATCTTGTTACAGAATTTGCCGGTCGCACCAGGGCTTTTGTTCAGGTGCAGCAGGGGTGTGACCATCGCTGCACGTTCTGCATTATTCCGTTCGGGCGCGGGCCATCACGCTCAGCACCGGTCGGGGTAGTAGTTGAACAGGTTAGAGCGCTTGTTGATGCGGGATACCGTGAGATCGTGCTAACTGGTGTTGATATGACCTCATGGGGTGGTGACCTGCCAGGTAAGCCGCTGCTGGGGCAGTTGTGTCGGCGTGTGCTGGCCCTGGTCCCGCAGCTTGAGCGTTTGCGCCTGTCATCTGTTGACCCGGTCGAAATTGATGAGGATATCTGGCGTCTTCTGGCTGAAGAGCCGCGCTTTATGCCTTATCTTCATTTGTCACTCCAGGCTGGTTCTGACCTGATCCTGAAGCGGATGAAACGCCGTCACCTGGCTGAAGATGCAGCCCGTGTGATCGCGCGCGCGCGTAGCCTGCGTCCCGGGATTGGTATTGGCGCAGATGTTATTGCGGGTTTCCCGACCGAAGATGATGCCCTGTTTGAAGAAACGCGGGCTTTTCTGGCTGAGCAGAGCATCCCTTATCTGCATGTTTTCCCGTACAGCGAACGTCCTGGAACGCCTGCGGCCAGAATGAGGGCTGTAAATGTGCCTGAGCGTAAGGCACGGGCCGCATGTTTGCGCGACGTGGGGGCTGAGGCGGCAAAAGTCTATTTTGAGGGCTTTGTTGGGCAGAATGTGAGGGTGTTAATGGAAACCCCTCAGTCGGGTCATAGTGAGCAGTTTGCTCCTGTACGTCTGAAGGCTGAAGAAGCTGATGCCCAGGCGGGCGAGATTATAGATATGAGAGTAATTGAAGCCAGCGCGACAGGTTTGCTGGCAGAGAGGATTTGAGATGGCGCTAGGTTTTTTTTCACGCCTTAAACAGGGGCTTTCGCGCTCTACACAAAAGCTGGGCGACGGGCTGACATCTGTTTTTACAAAGCGCAAGCTTGATGACGCCGCTCTTGAAGAGCTGGAAGATATCCTGATTACGGCCGATCTGGGGCCGGCTGTCGCTGAGCGTGTGATTGAATCATTCCGCCACTCGCGCTTTGGCTCTGAGGTGACAGATGAAGAGATTCGCACTGCTTTAGCAGAAGAAATTGCGACTATTCTTGAGCCGGTTGCTAAGCCGTTTGAGCCTGATCCGTCTAACAAGCCGCATGTTGTGCTGGTTGTCGGGGTGAATGGCACCGGTAAAACGACAACAATCGGCAAAATGGCCCGTTTTTACAGCGATCAGGGCAAAAAAATTATGATGGTTGCCGGCGACACATTCCGTGCTGCTGCTGTCGAGCAGTTGCAGGTATGGGGGCAGCGTACCAATTGTCCGGTCATTGCCGGCCCGCCTAACTGTGATGCGGCAGGCCTTGCGTTTGAGGCACTCAAGCGCGGTAAGGCTGAGCAGGCTGACCTGCTGTTTGTTGATACGGCCGGGCGTCTTCACAACAAAAGCGCTCTGATGGAAGAACTAGCCAAAATTATCCGCGTTATGCGCAAATTCGATGAAAGTGCGCCCCATACAGTATTACTGGTTCTTGATGCGACAACCGGTCAGAATGCGATTGAGCAGGTCAGGGTCTTCCGTGAGCTGGTCAACGTGACAGGTCTGGTCGTAACAAAACTTGATGGTTCAGCACGTGGCGGCATTGTTGTTGCCCTTGCAGATACGTTCGGTTTGCCTGTGCATGCCGTAGGGGTGGGTGAGCAGGCTGAAGATCTGCGTCCCTTTGAAGCCCGTGATTATGCAAACGGGCTTGTGGGGCAGGTTGGTGCTGAGAATAAAGAGTGACCGGAAAGACGCTTTTTATAAAAAAAACCAGTTTTCCTGCTTTGGGTGTCAGAGCTTCCTTGACAGGGCATAGTAACCTCGTTAGCAAGCGCCTGCACCTGTTCCGGAGGTGCGAAGTATGAGTGAGGATAAAAACGATTCTTTTTTATCTCGTCTGAAGGCAGCTGAGCGTCGCTCCGGGCTGAAAACAGAGGATGATACGAAGGAAAGTGCAGACGATAAAGACGGGCAGTCTCTTGCAACTCTGGCGCTTCGTGCCGGAACAGAGATGATTTCAGCTCTGATTGTTGGTGTCTGTATCGGGTGGGGGCTTGATAAGTGGCTTCATACCCGTGCGATTTTTCTCATTATCTTTGCGCTGCTCGGAGGCGGAGCTGGTGTGCTCAATGTCTGGCGGCTGGTCAAGCCACCCCCGGTCTGAGTTAAACGACTCGATGCCAGAAAAGAGTTTCTGGTTTAGTTAGAGGTAGGAGAGCGGTTTTGGCAGGCGGTTCCAGTATCGACGTCCTTGGTCAGTTTGAACTTCATTCGGTTTTTGGTGGCCTTGGTGACGCACTGCACTTCAGTCAGTCGCCTGTCTACATGATGCTGGCCGTAGTGCTGGTTCTGGCTTTTCTTTATTTCGGTATGCGTCCCGCAGCCGTTGTGCCTGGTCGTTTTCAGGCCGCAGCAGAAGTGTGTTACGAATTTATTCGTAATATGGCGATTGATACAATCGGGCCTGAAGGTGCTTCCTTTTTCCCGTTTATTTTTACGCTTTTCTTCTTTATTCTGGCCGGTAACTATCTCGGTCTGCTGCCTTTCTCTTATACCTTCACAAGCCATATTGCGGTAACATTTGCCTTGGCTATGATGGTATTTGTCCTTACAGTCGTGGTCTCACTGAAAGTTCAGGGAATTCGCTTTTTTGCGCATTTCATGCCTGCTGGTGCCAGCCTGGCACTTGCGCCCCTGCTGATCCCTATCGAGATCCTTTCTTTTCTGTCACGCCCTGTAAGTCTTTCTATCCGACTGTTCGCTAACATGGTTGCCGGACACGTCATGTTTGAGATTTTCGCAAGCTTTGTCATTATGCTCGCCGGTTTTGGTGTGGTAGGTGACGTGTTTGCGATTGGGCCAATCGCTATTAACGTAGCGCTTGTGGCTCTTGAGTTGCTGGTTGGTGTGTTGCAGGCCTATGTGTTTGCCATTCTGACCTGCATCTACCTGCGGGAGGCCGTGGCTCACTGAGCTGCTTTGCCCGTTTCGTTTGAACTGTACTTTTAACAAGGAAGTGACTGATATGGACATCGCTGCAGCCCGGGAAATCGGTGCAGGTATCGCCGTAATCGCCCTTGCCGGCGTTGGTATCGGCCTCGGCAACATCTTTTCAACTCTGGTAAGCAGCATTGCTCGCAACCCGGCTTCTCGTCCGCACGTGTTCGGCCTGGGTATGCTCGGCTTTGCACTGACAGAAGCGATTGCGCTTTTTGCTCTGCTTATTGCGTTCCTGATTCTTTTCGTCTGATCAGAAGACGGAAAAAGGAGAGATTCCTGTGGGTGTCATGATAAAGACTGTTCGTGCCGGCATATTCTCTTTTGCTGCCGGCGTGTCCCTTCTCGTCGTGGCGGCACCCTGTGCTCACGCCGCAGGAATGCCTCAGCTTGACTTTAAAAACCCTCTGGTTACCGGTCAGGTAATCTGGGGGGCATTTATCTTCCTGGTGTTTTATCTGGTGCTCAGCCGGGTAATGCTGCCACGTGTTGGTCGCGTTCTTGAAGATCGTAGTGCCCGTATTTCGGGTGATCTTGAAGTCGCACGTGCTGCAAAGCATGATGCCGATAATGCGGTAGCCGAACTTCAGCATGCCCGTAAAACGGCTATGGCTGAGGCGAAGGCTAACCTGCAAAAAGCGCTTGACGATGAAAAGCGTAACACTGAAGCAAAAATTCAGGAAATTAAAGAGCGTCTTGCTGCTGAGATTGCTGAAGCAGAGAGCAAGGTTGCTGCTGAAAAGCAGCGTGCTTTTGCCGCACTGACAGATATTGCTGTTGAGACAACTCAGGAGCTGGTCAGTCGTGTCACTGGTGTTCGGCCTGCGCCGGCTCTGGTTGCCACAAAAGTTGAAAACGTAGTGGCTGAACGGGTAGCCTGATTACTCTTCGGGAGGAAGAACCGTCATGAATGGCATTTTTCACGAAGCAGGCTTTTGGGTAGCCGTATCCTTCGTTTTATTTTTCGTATTTTTTGGTCGCAAACTCTGGACCCCTATCGTGACTATTCTCGATAGCCGTGCAGAGCGTATCCGTCAGGACCTTGACGAAGCAGCCCGTCTGCGTCGTGAGGCTGAACAGATGCTTGAAGATGCGACCCGTGACCGTGAGCAGGCACTTGCTGAAGCCAAAACAATGGTTGAGCAGTCACTGCGTCATGCTGCTGAAGTAGCAGAACAGGCACGTAAAGACGCTGAAGCCGCAGTGAAACAGCATGAGCAGAGTGCTCGTGACCGTATCAGTGCTGTTGAGCGTGCAGCAACCCGTGAGGTGCGTCAGGCTGCTATTGATGTTGCGATAAAAGCCAGCCGTCAGGTTATTGCTGAATCGCTTAAAGAAGATGGAGCTTCAGCACTGGTTGATCGTGCTATTTCCGATCTGCCAGCAGCTCTGGCCCGACCAGCAGCGTAAGTAAACTGCGCTGTTGCCCGGTTTGAGCATCCACTCTTCTTCCCGGTCTGATACAGTACCGGTTCTGAGCTTTGTTATCGCTGTTCTTAACGAGAGCGATAACCTCTCTTTTGTTTGTCAGGAGCTGGCTGACGCCTGTCGCAGCCTGCCTGAAACAGAAATTATCTTTGTTGATGATGGCAGCCGCGATGACACAGTGGCTGTTCTTCAAAAGCTGCGTGATGAGCAATTGCCTACGCTGCGTATTCTCTGTCACGAACGTTGTTGCGGGAAATCGGCTGCTCTGCGTACAGGCATTACTGCTGCACGGGGGGAGTGGGTTGCCACGCTTGACGGTGATGGCCAGGATGATCCACACGAATTTATAGAAATGCTTCGTCTGGCACAGTTAGCCAGTGGCACACCCCCTTTAGTTGTGGGGGTGCGTCGTCGTCGTCGTGACGGTCTGTCGCGTGTGCTGGCAACACGTTTTGCTAACGGGCTGCGCCGCCGGCTGCTGAATGATGACTGCCCTGACACCGGTGCGCCTATGAAACTGTTTCAGCGCGATGTTTTTTTGCGTCTGCCACAGTTTGAGGGGCTTCACAGGTTTTTACCGGCTCTGCTCAATTCCTATGGTGTGCCGCTGCTGTGTCACTCTGTGGGGCATCGTCCCAGGTTGCATGGTCAGTCCAAATATACAAACCTTAACAGGGCGATTGTTGGCGTGCGTGACCTGCTTGGGGTTATGTGGCTGCGCAACCGCACCAGACTGCCAAAATCGGTTCGGGAATGTTGAGACATTTCCAGGGTAAGTCCCGGCTGTCTATCTGGTCTCTTGTTTTTATTGGTATTTTTGCATTCCTGGTATTTTTGCCCGGGCGTGCCTCGACGCCTCCGTTTGATCGTGATGAACCACGATATATGGAGGCCACAGCGCAGATGCTCGAAAGTGGCAACTTTGTTGATGTGCGCTTTCAGGATAAGCCGCGATATCTTCAGCCGGCTGGTATTTACTGGCTCGAGGCGGCTTCAGTTGCTCTGAGTGGTACACTGCACGACCGTGCTGTGTGGGCGTATCGTGTCCCCTCTCTGCTTGCCATGTCTGCATCAGTGGCGATAACAGCCTGGATGGCTTCGGTGCTTTTTGGCGCTTCAGCTGGTTTTTTTGCAGCTGCTATGCTCATGGCTTCGGTGCTCGTTACGGCTGAAAGTCGTATGGGGACCATAGATTCCACGCTCTTATTTTCTGTTATGCTGGCGCAGGTTGCCCTTGTACGGGTTTTGCTTGATCGCGAGGCCAGGCGTGTTACACCCATTAAAACTGCTCTGTTATTCTGGGGGGCGGCAGGTCTTGGGCTGATGCTCAAAGGTCCTGTCATTCTCATTCCTACACTTGGTACGGTTGCAGCTTTTTGTCTGACAGAGCGTAAGGCTGATATCTGGCGTAGATTGCGACCCGGCTGGGGCTGGATAGTTTCACTGGTTATTGTTTTGCCATGGTGTGTTGCTATTGGCGTAGTGAGCCACGGTGCATTTTTTAGTAATGCAGTTGGTACGAATTTCCTGGGTAAGGTTGCTTCAGGGCAGCAGGCTCATGGTTTACCTCCAGGTTATCATCTTCTTGTGTTTTTGCTGGCGTTCTGGCCAGGGTCGTTTTTTGTGGTCGCAGCGTTACCTGTGGTGTGGCGTAACCGTTTAACCCCGGCAGTCCGCTATCTTTTATGCTGGATCATTCCCCACTGGCTTGTGTTTGAAGCTATTGCAACCAAACTCCCCCATTATGTTTTGCCGACCTATCCGGCACTTGCTGTTCTCACGGCCGGAGCTCTGGCACAGGGTGACCCGGTCTGGAGAAACTGGCCAAAAGCACTCTGGGCTCGTGTTGCTCTTTGTGTGTATGGCGGATTATGGACGATAACAGGGCTTGCTTTGTCGGTCGCCGGTCCGGTTCTTCTGTGGCGTCTGGAGGGGCAGCTCTCGCTGCCAGCATTCATTCTGGCAGGAGGGTGTGGTCCTCTGGTTATTATTTCAGCAGTTATGCTGGTACGCTCTGAGCTTATTAAGGCTTTTGTGACCAGTGCGACCTGCGCACTGCTGCTTTATGCCGGTTTGTTTACGGTTGTTGTGCCAAAGTTGCACAGTATATGGCTGGCACCCCGCCTCGCAGCTCTTGCTGAAACGTACCGTCCTTGCGGTGATAAAACACAGGTGATTTCAGTTTCTTTTTCTGAGCCCAGTCTTGTATTTTTGCTGGGAGGGAAGGTGAAGCTGCTTGGTGCACAGGCCGCAGCACGCCTGATGCATAATGATAAAGCCTGTACGGTTGCGCTTGTTGCGCAGAGAGATCGTGAGGCTTTTGTAACAGCTCTTGGTGATGATAAGGCGGACCTGCTGTCACGCGGGATGGTAACAGGGTTGAATTATTCGAATGGCCACCATCTTGCGATTAGTCTGTATTTTCTGGCACAACAGAGCAACTGAGCGCTAAACTCTGGTTATTAGTAATTTTATCAGGGAGTGAAAATGGTGCCCGCTGGCGGATTCGAACCACCGGCCCCATCATTACGAATGACGTGCTCTACCAACTGAGCTAAGCGGGCATAACTTATTTTCGACCGCTGACTATCATGCTCATATAGGAAACGCAACCAGGAATGAGCACGACTGCAGAAAAAACTCTGTACAAAAAGGGCCAGGTTAAAAGATGAAGCGTTATTCATTTATTCTGTTACGTCAGAATTTTTTTTGCGTTAAAGTCTCGTAATCATGAAAATGTCTCTTTTTCAGACTTTGCAGCGGGATGTGGCTGCGTACCAGCAGGCCGGACCGGTTGATACGTCGCGCCGGGTTTACGTAGTGCAGGACGTGATGGAGTGTCCCTGCTGCGGCCTGCATCAGAAGCTGCCAGAGCTTAAAGAAGGGACACAGGCCCGTTGTTCGCGCTGCAACCAGTTACTTGATCGCCGTAACAGGACTGCTCCGATCGCGACACCTCTGGCTTTTTGCATTAGTTCTGCTGCTCTTTATATTGCGATGTTATTTTCTACGCTTATGACGCTTGACCTGTATGGCCGTCAGAGAACTGTAGATATGGTTACAGGCCCTATAGAGCTTTTACATGAAGGCTGGGGCGAGGCCGGTATTCTGGTCGGTCTGGTAACGGTGCTGGCTCCTGGCGTGGTGATTGCCCTGATGGGGCTCATTCTGACAACAGCCCTGCGCCCTCAGCTGCCATCATGGGTGCCATACCTCCTGAAATGGTATGAAATCTTACGCCCATGGTCGATGGTTGAGGTTTATATTCTTGGTGTATTTGTTGCTTACACTAAGCTTGTTGATCTGGCCTTTGTTGAAGTGGGTCCGGCGCTTTACCTGGTTGCTGCTCTGATGGTGTCTATGGCAGCCACAGATGCAACGCTTGATATGGAAATGATATGGCGTAAGCGTAAAATTGACTCTTTTATGCATATGATGAACGGGAGCCGCGTTCCTGTTGAAACGATTACTGCTGACCAGTGTTCAGTCGAGACGCATCCTTTTTCCCGCAGAGTTTCCTGTCTGAGTTGTGGTCTGGTCCTTGCTTTTGATCACGATGTACATCCGAGCAATCCTGAAGGGCATTGCCCGCGATGTTCGCATGTGGTCAGGCAAAGAAAGGCCAACAGTCTGCATCGCACAACAGCATTGCTGATTTCAGCGATTGTTTTTTATTTGCCAGCAAATATTTATCCGGTCATGACAGTGATCAGTCTGGGTAATGGTTCGGGTCATACAATCATTCAGGGCGCAATAGAGCTCTGGCAGAGTGATATGATACCCCTTTCCATCCTGGTGTTATTTGCCAGCGTTACTGTGCCGGTGCTTAAAGTGGTTGGGCTTTCCGTTATGGTTGTGACAATATATCGTCATTCAGCCAAAGGGCTGGTTCTGAGGTCAAAGCTCTTCAGAGTTATCGATGTTGTTGGCCGCTGGTCTATGATTGATGTTTTTATGGTCTCTATCCTCGTTGCTGTTGTCAGGTTTAGTCACCTTGCCAGCATCTCGGCGGATGGTGGCATGGTGTGTTTTGCCGCAGTTGTTGTGCTGACAATTTTTGCGGCCCATACTTTTGATCCGCGCCTGATGTGGGATGCTGCTCAAAAAAACAAAGGTGACCGGAGTTCGCGTGTACTTCAGCCTTCTCAGAAGGCGCTTATGGTTCGCGATGAGAAATTTTATTCAGCTAATATGGAGCCCGACGAGGCGTGAATAAGCAGAATACACATAACAACTCACCGGATCAGGATGATGCTATGCCTGATTCTGCCCTGCGTCGTATCCGGTTTTCAATTATCTGGATCATTCCTGTTCTCTCTATTTTCATTGCAGGTTTTCTGGTCTGGCGTAGTTTTGCCAATAACGGGCCCGAAGTGACGGTGATTTTTGACACTGCTGATGGTCTGACCAGTGGTCAGACGCAGGTTAAAAATAAGTCAGTTGTGCTCGGTACTGTCGAGAAAATTATGCTTGTCGATGATATGAGCCATGTTGAGGTTCGTATTCGTATGAATGCAGGCACAAGCTATATGCTGACAAACCGCGCCAGGTTCTGGGTGGTTCGTCCGCGTATTAACGGGGCCAGTATTACAGGTCTTGAGACCCTTTTATCAGGTGCCTATATCGCGTTCGACCCGGGGCTGGTAACGCCAGGTGAGAAAGATCTATGGCATGTTACTCATTTTCGCGGCCTCGAATCACCGCCAGGTATAACCTCTGACCAGCCAGGTCAGACATATTATCTGCTTGCCTCTTCAATCGGGTCTATTGGTACGGGAGCACCGGTTTTCTTCCGTGATATGGTTGTTGGTGAGGTGCTGGGTTACACCATGCCTCCTGGCGGGATTGGGCCAGTACTTATTGAGCTGTTTATTCGTCAGCCTTATGACAGATATCTGCACACAGACACGCGTTTCTGGAACGTGTCGGGTGTCACTGTTGGTTTTGGTGCTGGTGGTCTCAAGGTGCAGTTGCAGTCGTTGCAGGCGTTGTTCTCAGGGGGGGTCGCTTTTGGCCTGCCGCTTAAATATGACACCGTGACGCAGTACGACGCGCCTGAGAATACGTTGTTTAAGCTGTATGAGAGCAGGGAAGATGCTGAAACAGCCGGTTATCATGAGCGTGTGCCGCTTGTGACTTACCTGACATCTTCAGTGCAGGGTCTGACTGTTGGCAGCAAAGTGAGCATGTTCGGCCTGCAGATAGGTAATGTGACCAGCGTGAAATTTGAGATGAATGCGAAGACTGATCAGCCTCGCGTTCGTGTTGGTATGCAGATTCAGCCGGAGCGTGTTCTTGACGCTAATAAGCTTAAGCATGGTGCATTAACAGATATTTTCAGAACTCTGGTTCAGCACGGGCTGCGTGCTTCTGTTGACAGTGTGAGTTTTCTTACTGGCGAAAGTATGATCTCGCTCAATTTCGTTAAAAATGCTCAGCCTGCTCAGGTGGAGATGGACGGCACGACCCTCGTTATTCCTGGCCAGCCTGGTGGTATGAATGGCATTATGGAATCTCTCTCCACAGTGGCAGCACGTCTTGCTGGTGTACCGTTTGAGCAGCTTGGTGTGAACGCAAGCAATCTTCTGGCTCATGCTGATCAGACACTGGTCAGCCCGGATGTGCGTCAAAGCCTGACCAGTCTGAGAGCGTCATTACAGAATCTGCAGGTCATGAGCACCGAACTGCGTAAAGGTACTGCACCACTGATGCAAAGCCTGCCTGCCATGACGAAGCAGCTTGAGCAGACAATCGCGAATGCCAACAAGCTTATGGGCAGTTATGGTAAGAACACAGACTTCTATCGTAATATGCAAACCATGATTCTTCAGTTGAGTCAGACCGCCCGTTCTATGCGTTTCCTGGCTGATTTTCTGACAAATCATCCTTCTGCGCTGATATCAGGACGTTAAGCCATGAAAATGCTTTTTGCTCTTCGGTCTGCCCGTTCTTTTTCTGGGCGCCGTTCTTTTTTATCTGGTTTTGCAGCGCTGAGTGTTATGGCAACATCACTTACAGCCTGCTCTTCAGGTGCCAATCCGGCATTTTATACGCTTGCCGTTACACCCGGGCAGCCCTTATCAGGTGGTCCGCGTTATGTCGAAGTGCGGCTTCCTACCATTGCCTCTGGCCTGGATCGGGATCGTATTGTAACGGCTGATTCAGGTTATCGACTGACACTTTCTCAGAATGATGCCTGGAGTGACTCTCTCTCTGCTCAGATAAGTCATGCTCTGGCAGGTGATATTGCACAGCGTTTGCCCGGCTCGGCTGTTTTTGCTGAGAATGATGCTGTTTCAACGCAGCCGGATGCTTATGTCGAGCTTTCGGTCACTCACTTCAGTCGGGGGCCGTCAGGTCGTACGCAGCTTGAAGCGATTTTGTCAGTGCGTGCAATTGATACAAATCAGCCTTTTTATATGCAGCGTCTGACTCTTGAGGGGAAGGCTCCGTCTTCTTCAGCTGCTTTGATTCAGGATATGAGTCTGCTGCTGGGGCAGTTATCTGATACAGCGGCAACTCAGCTGAGAATGTTGCAGGCAGATCAGGCCTCCCGGCAGGTTACGTCTCAGTAAATAAAAAGCTTTAGGCTGGTTATAAAAAAAGGAGCTTCCTTACGGAAGCTCCTTTTTTTGTCTGGCTTTGCCTCAGGCAGTGCCTGTACCAAATTCTTTATCATGGTCAATGAGCGGAATAGGGTAGTCACCGGTAAAGCACGCATCGCAATAACGATCGCGGCAGGATTCACGGCTTTCATAGCCCATAGCACGGTAGAGGCCGTCCTGAGAGATAAAGGCAAGGCTGTCAACGCCAATCAGTTCAGCCATTTTCTTCAGGTCGTGCTGTGCGGCGAGCAGCTGGCTGCGCTCAGGGGTATCGATACCATAAAAGCAGGAGTGCTGAGTTGGCGGAGAGGAAATGCGCATGTGCACTTCTTTCGCGCCGGCAGCCCGTACCATGTCGACGATTTTACGTGAGGTTGTGCCGCGTACAATTGAATCATCGACCAGAATAACGCGCTTACCATTCAGAGCAGGGCGGTTTGTCGAATGCTTCATTTTAACGCCCAGGTTTCTGATCTGGTCAGTGGGTTCAATGAAGGTACGGCCAACATAGTGATTGCGGATAATACCCAGCTCGAAAGGAATGCCGCTGGCTTCAGCATACCCCATGGCAGAAGGCACACCTGAATCCGGTACAGGCACAACGATATCTGCCTCAACGCCACTTTCGCGGGCAAGTTCCTGACCGATCTGCTTTCTGACCGCATAAACCGGCAACCCCTCAAGGACAGAATCGGGACGTGCAAAGTAGATATATTCAAAGATACAAAAATGGGGTTTGGTCTGACCAAACGGGCGCAGAGAGCGCACGCCATCATTATCAATAATGACAAGCTCGCCTGGTTCGATATCTCTGACGAACTCTGCGCCGATAATATCAAGACCACAGGTTTCAGATGCCAGAACCCAGCTGTCGCCATCACCATCTGTACCGCTCAGGCGCCCCAGAACCAGCGGGCGAACGCCCATAGGGTCGCGGGCACCGATCAGGGCATCACCTGACAGAACAACCAGTGAGTAAGCACCGGTAACACGTTTTAGAGCGTCAATCAGGCGGTCTTCAACAGTTGCATAGAGAGAGGTCGCGATCAGATGAACAAAGACCTCTGTATCCATGGTGGACTGAAAGAGGCATCCGCGCAGGATCAGTTCTTTACGCAGTGTTTCTGAGTTTGTCAGGTTGCCATTGTGGGCAACAGCCAGGCCACCAAAGGCGAACTCAGCAAATAAGGGCTGCACATTGCGTAGCAGTGTTGCGCCTGTTGTGGCGTAGCGGTTGTGCCCGATGGCACGGTTGCCTTTAAGTGTTGCCATAACGCGCGGGTCACTGAAAACGTCGCTGACGAGTCCCAGTCCGCGGTGGGAGTAGAATTCAGAGTTGTCATCGCATGAGACGATACCAGCTGCTTCCTGGCCACGGTGCTGGAGAGCATGCAGGCCAAGAGTAGTCAGAGCGGCAGCATTTCTGGCGTTCCAGATGCCAAAAACAGCACATTCTTCGTGCAGATGATCATCATCATGTGCTGATGGTACGGGGGGTAAGGAACCGGGGGCATTCATGAGTAAGAAGGGTCTCCGCAGAAAGCCGAAAAAGTGCCAAATGAGCTATAAGGTGGCGTCATGACCTGCTGTGCGATCTGGCGCAACCCCTTTTGTCGTAAAATCAGGCATAAAAGGCTGAATGTAAGCGACTCCCATCCGGATATAGGGTGTAAATTTCCCTTTATTTTCAATATCATGGATATCTTCCGGGGGTAAAAGCCACTGTGCAGACACAAAAAGCAATAAAACCAGAAGGACCCCGCGCGCAAGTCCAAAAAGGGCACCCAGTGTGTGGTCGAGCCCCTGAAGGGCTGATTGATGAATCACCCGCACGATCAGGGAAGAGGCGAATGAAGCCACGACAAGCAGCACGAGCATCAGTGAAATAAAGGCGGTAATATCTGCCACAGTATGGTCGTGGATGAAGGAGCGGGTCCAGGGAATCAGGTTAGTATAGTAACGGCAGGCCAGTAGCAGAGCGATAACCCACCCCCCTATGCCAAGTGCCTGCCTGGCAAAGCCCCGTATAAGGCCATGCAGCACAGATAAAGTAACGAGGACAAGCGCGATAATATCGATCGCAGCCACGTTCAGTCTTCTCCTGTAGGGAGTGAGTAAGACGCTGCGGCAACAATATGCGTATTGACACGGCGAAGGTCACGTAAAAGGGTGAGCTGATAGGTCACCACTTCCTCCCGCAGGTTATATTCAGCTGATGAATTGCTGTCTCCGGGTTGTTTGCGCAGGCGCTCAAAATAGGCAGCAGTTGCTGTTGATTCAAGTGTTCGGAAAAAATCCTTCTGGCCTGCCAGTGGGTTGGTCTCCGAAGTGTTTTGTCGTAGCAGAACAGTCGCGCAGATATTCAGGTTGCGTGCGAGCTGATCCATCATTTTCTGCACGGGCACCTGAAGTGACGGAGGCAAAGAAATACGCTGGCGCGCCATTTTTTGTACCATAGGCACAAGGCTGCGTTCTACAATGTCTTCAGCATGCAGGAGCTGATTACAGAATGCCAGAATTTCCTCAGCGGCCTCCATTTCCGGTTCACTGGCAGTTTCGGGGTCGAGCCCGGCCAGATAAGAACGGATAGACGCGCCCAGATCTTCAATGGCGTTACCTAAAGGGCGGGCTGACGCTGCACGGGACGGGTCAGTCGTGTTCATACCTTCGCCCATAGTCGCGAGCATGGTTACAAGAAGGTCACACAGCCGCATGGCTTCGCGGGCGGCACTGCCAATGGCCAGCTGAGGCGCCTTATCAAGGAGGAGTGTATCCAGATAGCGTGGAGTGCCTGGAGATTGTTTTTTGTCATCCGGAATGTCCGGGATGAGTTTTTCCATTAATCTGGTATATATTTTCAGGGCGGGTAGCATAATAACCGCGAGGCCAACATTAAACAGAGTATGGAAGTTGGCTACCTGGCGGGCGGCATCAGGCTCGAGGCGTGTAATCAGGGTGCTGATCCATGGCAGAACCGGCAGCAGCATACATGCCCCGACGATACGCACCAGCAGGTTACCCATAGAAATACGGCGGGCAATAGGGCTGGTACGGTTCCCTTCCATTACGGGGTTAATGGAGGTACCGATATTGGCACCCAGAATAAGGGCCAGAGCTGTTTCCGGGGTGATGGTGTTGCTGGTTGCAAAGGTTGAAACCAGCATAACCGTGGCAACAGAAGAATGGCTGAGCCAGGTAATGACAGCTCCCAGCAGAATAGCGGCAATATCATGTGAGCCCATAGAGGCCAGAACCGCCGTAAACTCTGCTTTATGAGTATATGGTCCAAGCAGAACCAGAAACTGTCGCAGTGAGATCAGGATCAGTCCCAGGCCAATAAAAGCACGGCCTGAATCGCGCCATGCGCCCTGACTGCGGCGAAACAGCATGACTCCGGTTAATACAAATGCCGGCGCGATGGAGGAGACATCAAACGAAAGGAGCTGAACAATGAGTGTGGTGCCAACATTGGCACCCAGCATAACAGCCAGAGCCGGTGCCAGCTCAAGCTGGCCACGTCCTGCCAGGCCTGTAATCATCAGCCCTGTTGCGGTTGAAGACTGAAGGATAGCTGTTATGCCAAGACCTGTCAGAAATGCCTGAAAGCGATTGCCCAGCATACGGGCCAGCAGGCTGTTAAGGCGTGCACCGCAGGCTCGCTGTACGCCGGTCTGCACCATATGTACGCCCCATAACAGCAGCGCGATACTTCCGGCCAGATTAATAAGCGTTAGCAGAGCCACGTTATGGGCGTTCCTTTTTCTTATAAAAACCGTCAGCCCGGGTTTTTATAAGAAAAAATCCAGGCTGATAGTCTCAGATAGTGAAGTATCTCGCATGTTTGTTCATAATAACAAGCGCAGATGTTGATTGTTCCGGGTGAAGCTGATCACCGTCTGTCAGAGATACCCCAATATCAGGTGCATTCAGCAGCTTGAGAATAGGGTGCTGATCTTCCAGGCGCGGGCAGGCCGGGTAGCCGAAAGAATAGCGTGACCCACGATAGCCCTGCTGAAGCAGTTTTTCCATATTACGGTCGTCTTCAATGGCAAAGCCAAGTTCTGAACGAATGCGCTTGTGGGTATATTCCGCCATAGCTTCAGCAATTTCAACTGAGAGACCGTGCAGGTAGAGATAATCCTGGTAGCGGTTCTCTTCAAACCAGTCGCGGGCAATGTCAGAGGCTTTCTGCCCCACGGTAACAACCTGCAGGGCGACAACGTCACGCTGTGCGTCAGAAATATCACGCACAAAGTCAGCAATACATTCACCATCTTCACGTGGCTGACGAGGCAGAGTAAAGCGTGCGGCTTCCGTTATGCCATCTTCATCAAATAAAACGAGGTCATTACCATCGCCTGCGGCTTTCCAGTAGCCGTATGACGCCTGCGGTGTGAGTATATTATCTGCCGCGGCGATGTCGAGCATCCGTCTGAGCACAGGTCGAAGCTCCTGTTTCGCCCATACCATAAACTCATCGAGCGAACGGCCCTGCTTTCTGAACCCCCACTGGAACTGGTAGAGTGAGCGCTCATTGAGGAAAGGAATAACCGCCTCTGTCGGAACAGAGAGGATTTTATTACCCCAGAAGGGCGGGGTCAGTACAGCCTCATCCTGTGTCAGCCTGGTGCGTCTGGCGCGGGCGGCTTCGCGGTCGACCGGACCATAACCGCGTGTAATGCTGTCTTCAGGTGTACGGGCAGCCTGACGTTTTGCTTTGCCCTCACGACGCTTGCTGATAGCGGAGAGATAGTCATCAAAGCGGTTTTGCGTAATCTGGTCCATTAACGTGAGGCCATCAAACGCATCACGGGCATAAGCGACCCGCCCTGAAGGGTTGTAGGAGGCTACGCAGTCTTCTTCAACATAGTTGCGGGTCAGTGCCGCCCCTCCAAGAAGAACGGGAACGTCGAGCCCGCCACGGGTGATTTCTTCGAGGTTTTCACGCATAATCACTGTTGATTTAACCAGCAGACCTGACATGCCAATGGCATCGGCTTTTTCGCGTTTTGCAGCCTCGATCATGTCAGCTACGGGCACTTTAATACCCAGGTTCACTACGCGGTAGCCGTTATTGGTCAGAATGATATCAACCAGGTTTTTGCCAATATCGTGTACATCACCCTTAACCGTTGCCAGGACGATTGTGCCGCGCTGCTGGCCTTCAGCCCGATCCATATGAGGTTCAAGCCAGGCAACAGCAGCCTTCATAGTTTCGGCAGACTGAAGCACAAAAGGCAGCTGCATTTTGCCTGCGCCAAACAGCTCACCAACCACTTTCATACCGTCAAGCAGTACTGTGTTGATGATGTCGAGTGGTGACATTTCTGTCATGGCTTCTTCAAGGTCTGCTTCCAGGCCTTTTCGGTCACCGTCAACAATGCGGTCTTTGAGTCGCTCCTGCGCGGTGTCTGCTTTTTTACGCTTGACGGCTTCAGATGCCTTCCGGTCCGCAAACATGGCAAGCAGAGTTTGCAGCGGGTCATAATCTGCTGTGCGGCGGTCAAAGATCAGATCTTCTGCAACTTTGACTTCTTCTGGCGCTATCATGTGCAGCGGGCGGATTTTTGAGACATGCACAATGGCAGCCGTCATACCGGCCTTGACTGCATGGTCGAGATAAACAGAGTTGAGTACGGCACGTGCTGCCGGATTCAGACCGAAGGAAATATTGGAGAGACCAAGAACAATCTGCACATCCGGGAAGTTGTCACGGATCAGTTTAATGCCTTCAAGTGTCCACACCCCAAGCTTACGGTCATCTTCAGCACCGGTGGCGATGGTGAAGGTCAGCGGGTCGATCATCAGGTCAGACTGCGGCAGTCCGTACTGATCGCAGGCAAATTCGATCAGGCGCTTTGCGATACGCAGTTTGTCTTCTGGTTTGCGGGCCATCCCTTCTTCATCAATGGTCAGAGCAACGACTGCGGCACCGAATTTACGGGCGAGGGCCATGCGGTCTGCTGCCGGGCCGTCTCCGTCTTCAAAATTGATGGAGTTGATGATGGGTTTGCCACCATGCAGCTTCAGGGCGGCTTCGATCACGGGTGTTTCGGTTGAGTCAATGACCAGAGGGGCGTTAACTGATGAGGTGAAGCGCCTGATCACTTCATTCATTTCTGCTGTTTCATTACGCCCGACAAAAGCGGTACAGATGTCGAGGGCGTTTGAGCCTTCTTTGGTCTGCTCGCGACCAAGCGAGACGCAGCCGTCCCAGTCGTGAGATTCCTGAAGTTCACGCCATTTTTTAGACCCGTTGGCATTGCAGCGCTCGCCAATAGAGAAATAGGCGTTTTCCTGTCTCAGTGGTACCTGGTTATACAGACTGGCGACTGAAGGAACCCACACAGATGTGCGTCTGGCAGGGGCCGGGCGGTGGTGGCCAGTGCCCTCTGCGCGGCGGCGCAGCATGGCGTCAAGAGCCGCGATATGAGGTGTCGATGTGCCACAGCAGCCGCCAATAAGGTTGAGGCCGTCTTCGTTAATAAAGCGTTCTACCCATGCGGCCATCTCCTCGGGGGAGAGAGGGTAATGTGTCTGACCATCAATCAGTTCAGGCAGGCCTGCATTAGGCTGTACAGAGATCAGGCGTGGCCAGTTTTCGGAAAGCCAGTGCACGTGCTCTGCCATTTCCTGCGGGCCTGTGGCGCAGTTAAGGCCCATCAGGTCAACGTCCAGGCTGTGAATAACCGTGGCTGCGGCGGCGATGTCAGGGCCAACCAGCAGAGTACCTGTTGCCTCAACGGTTACCTGCACAAAGATAGGCAGATGTACGCCCATTTCTGCACGGGCAGCTTTCATGGCGTTGACAGCCGCTTTGATCTGAAGGGTGTCCTGGCAGGTTTCTATCAGAAACGCATCGACACCGCCTTCAATCAGGCCGCGTCCCTGCTCAGTCAGTGCGGCTTCAAGAGTGTCGTAATCAACGTTACCCAGAGAGGGAAGTTTTGTGCCAGGGCCTACAGCGCCCAGAACATAGCGGTGGCGGCCATCAGAGAAGCTTTCAGCGGCCTCACGTGCCAGAATGGCAGAATTACGATTGATCTCGCGGGCTTTGTCTGTCAGTCCGAACTCGCTTAATGTTATCGGAGAGCCGCCAAATGTATTGGTCTCGACCATATCAGCACCGGCTTCGTAATAACCGCGATGGATTTCACGAATCAGTTCAGGGCGTGACAGAGTAAGAATTTCAGTACAGTTTTCCTGTCCCCAGTAATCGCGTGTCAGGTCCAGATCGAGCATCTGAATACGCGAGCCCATTCCACCATCGCAGAGCAGGACGTGTTCACGCAGGGCATCAGAGAGAGAGAGACGAGAGGGCATGGCATCCATGGAGCGAAAAGAGGAGGGAGGGGACGGGCAGGCAGCAGCGCTGCGTGACGCTACCTTATTTCAGAGACAGGCGTCTCTGTCCACCGCAAGGCTGCGGTGGAGAGGGGAAGAGGACAGGCGAGTGCCTCTGTTCGTCGTGGCAGAGGAGAATGTTCCGGCTCAGCGGAATCAGAGTGCCGCAGTATTTATCAATTTTACGCTACATTCTGATCTGCTGCAGAGCTGGGCAGAAAGCCGTGTCTGGTATGGTCCTCTGGTAAGGCACGGGCGCACATGTGCATGTTGTGTTAATCCGTTTGATATAGACCAGCTTCTGGCGAAAATATTTCGCGATCGTGCAACGGGGCAATGTTGTTTTTTTACACAAGTATTTCTTATTTGTGAAAAAAATGTCATAAACGAGGTGTGCGATATGGTTGTGCAAAGCCGCGTTGTGTCAGGAATGTACGGACTTAAGGATAGTTTGTGAAAATTTTTGAGTGATTTTTCAATGTGGTTCAGTTAGGTGTCAAAGCTCTGTTGCACAAAAAAACACCTGATTTCTGATTATTATTTTTTTCAAAGAGTTATATTCTCTCTGATTGTGTGACAAAAAGTTTTTAACGACACGAAATGTTTGCGTTTTATCAAAAGGGTTGTTCGTGAATCATTCTGACAATGTTCCGGAAGTCTCTGGCTCTCAGTCACATACTGATATGGGTGAAGAACGCGTATCACCCGCTATTATCCGGTTGCGTGCTGTTATTGCAGCGGCGCGGTTTCATGGGCTTGAGCTTGATATACGGGATTTTGCGGCAGAGCCAGGTGAGGTCAGCCCGTCTCCTGCAACGTTGTGCCGCTGGCTGAAAGAGCAGGGTGCTGCCGCCAAGGGGATGCAGATCAAGTGGCGCTACCTTGTCAGAATGTCGAATTCGCCCCCTATTGTTCTGCTTTTTAAAGATGGATCAGCGGCCATTATGGTCAATACAACGCCCGACCGCGGTGTTGTCTGGCTGCGTGATCCCCTGAAGGGGGAAGAGACACCCCCGGTACCAGTTGACGAGCTGCGCCTGAGCCGTATCTGGACAGGTGAGATCGTTCTGGTGAAAGCACGAGAGGGGCAGTCAGAGGCTGATGCGCCAATCAGTTTCGCCTGGTTTACCAAGATGGTGTTGCGTGAGAAGAAATCCCTGCGTGATATTGCACTGTCGTCAATGACATTAAGTGTGCTGCAGATTTTTCCGCCGCTTATCGTGATGCAGATTATTGATAAAGTTATTAATTATCACTCGATGTCTACTCTGGTGGCGATTACCGGTATGATCGTCGTGTTTTCAGTTTATGAAATTCTTTTGTCTTATGCACGGCGTGAGGTTTCCCTCGTTCTGACAACCCGTGTTGATTCACGTTTATCTCTTAATATTTTTAATCGTCTTGTGTCGTTACCTCTTGAGTATTTTGAGCGGCAGCAGGCGGGTAACCTTCTTGGTCGTGTCATGGCTATTTATAAAGTGCGTGACTTTTTGACCGGCAGGCTTATGTCCACTTTTCTGGATTTGTTTACTCTTGTTGTAATTTTACCGTTTCTGTTCTTCTTAAGTTCGACACTGGCCTGGATGACAATAGGTGCCGCTGGTTTTATCGGGCTCATTGTAGTGTTGTTTACCGGCCCTGTTACTAAAGTCATGCAGCATCAGCTGCTTGCTGAACGTGATCGTTCTGCGATTCTTTATGAGACTGTCGCTGGTATTCGTACTCTCAAAACGCTGGCTCTTGAAAACAGCCGTAAGCATGTGTGGGATGAAATGACAGCCCGCGTTGTGCGCTGGAAGCTTGCTGCCGGACGTATGATGAACTGGCCACAAACGCTGGTGATGCCGCTGGATTTGTTTATTAGTCGCGGCATTCTTATTGTTGGCGCTTATCTCACGCTGACAAGTCCCGGTACAGTAGGTGTTGGTGCGCTTGTTGCGTTTATGATGCTGGGTGGTCGTGTTGCCTCTCCGCTTGTTGGCCTGGCCAAGCTGATGGATGATTATACGGAAGTTATGACCTCCTTAGGCGATGCGGCTTCGGTCCTGAATCAGCCGTCAGAGACAGTTGCGCTGACAACAGGAATGCGTCCGGCTATTAAAGGCGCTCTTGTTTTTGATGGCGTTAACTTTACCTATCCCGGCGCGACAAGTCTGGCGCTTAAAGATGTGAACTTTCAGATTCCTGCCGGCACTATGCTGGGTCTGGTCGGGCGAAGTGGTTCAGGTAAATCAACCATAACCCGTCTGCTGCAGGGTGTCAGCCGTTCTTATACGGGTTATCTGCGCCTTGACGGTATTGACCTGCGGGAAATTAACCTTACCCATCTGCGTCGTTCCTTCGGTGTTGTGTTGCAGGATAACTTTCTGTTTCGTGGTACAATCCGTGAAAATATTACGGCGGGTCGTCCGGGCTATACGATTGATGATGTTATGCGTGCAGCACGTATGGCTGGCGCTGAGGAGTTTATTGAGCGTATGCCTGCAGGGTATGAGACCTTTATTGAAGAGGGCTCGACTAATATTTCCGGTGGGCAGCGTCAGCGTCTTGCTATTGCCCGTGCAGTCATCACCGATCCGAAACTGATGATTCTCGACGAGGCAACATCAGCTCTCGACCCTGAGAGTGAAGCACTGGTGAATGCCAACCTGGAACGTATAGGCAAAGGGCGCACGATGGTCATTGTGTCGCACCGTTTGTCATCGCTTGTGAACTGTGACCAGATTTGTGTGATGGATAAGGGGTCTGTCGTTGATATAGCGCCTCATGATGTTTTGCTTGAGCGGTGTGATATTTATCGTACGCTCTGGATGCAGCAGAACCGTCATACACATGGTAGTGCCGTGGGTGATACCTCCCTTATCGCGGAAGGAGAATAAGCCATGAGCGAGAAGGATATTATTCCCGCAGGGCAGCCTCAGTCACAGGAACCTGTTCAGTATGAGATGCCAGATGAAACAGCGACAGCTTTTATCCGGCAGGCAGATGACCCCTACGCTCCTGGTGACCTGCCTATAGGCCTGCTTGAGTTTCATTCGCCTACTGCGGCTCTGGTTAACATGCCGCCAACGGCATCAGCACAGTATATGATCTGGCTGATCGGTGCACTGATGCTCTCGACCCTGACAGTTATGGTTGTTTTTCCGCTTGATAAAGTGGTTTCAACGTCAGGACGGCTGATTTCAACGGAAACACCAATAGTTATTCAGCCTCTTGATGCGTCAATTGTACGTTCTATTAAGGTGCGTGAAGGTGATTACGTTCGTAAAGGCGAAATATTAGCTGAGCTTGATCCGACAACAACCGGTGCTGATATTGATAATATGCGTGCCCAGACAGATCAGTACCAGGCTGAGGTAGATCGTCTGCTGGCTGAGGCTGATGGCAGGACGTATACGGCTACAGCTCAGAATCTTGTATCAGCTCAGCAGGCTGAAGCCTTTATTCGCCGTCAGGGTGAGTATAATGCCAAGATTACTAATTATGATAAAATGATCGCCAGCCTTCAGCATGATATGAAAGGGTATCAGGCAAGTGCAGCTATGTATGCAGCGCAAAGTAAAGTCGCAGCAGATGTGCACTCTATGCGTATGCAGCTGCAGAAAGATCAGGTTGGCAGTAAGCTTTCAACGCTGAGTGCCCAGAATGCCCTGATGGATATTGAGCGCTCGCAGATCGCTGCACAGCAGCAGGCGGCATCAACCAGCAATAAACTTGCGGCACAGACTTCAGAAAAAGAGAGTTATATTCAGAACTGGAAGGCTGAGGTTTATCGCGATCTGAATACTGCTGAACATCATCTGGCTGAATCAAAAGCATCATATCGTAAAGCACTTCTTCACAGTCAGCTTGTGATTATGAGGGCCCCTGAGGACTCAATTATTCTTAGTCTGGCCAGAGTGTCTGTCGGCGGTGTTCTCTCTGCCGGGCAGCGTATGATGACCCTGATTCCGGTTGGTAAGGGGCTTGAGGTTGAGACTGTTCTGTCCGGTAAAGACGTTGGTTTTGTAAAGCTGGGTGACAAAGCTCTGGTTAAATTTGAAACCTTCCCTTTCCAGCAGTATGGCGGTGCAGAGGCTGTTGTCAGAACGATTAGTGCGGACTCCTTCGTTCAGGATGAGGATGCGCAGCAGGTCGGTGTCTCACTTGATCCGAAAAACCAGGCGTTTTTCAGGGTTCATATGAGAATTGATAAATACACTTTACATGGCGTTCCGAGTTTCTTCCATCCTCAGCCTGGTATGCCAATAACAGCGGATATTAAGGTCGGTAAGAGAACGATTATGCAGTATATGCTTAATACGATCATGCCGCTTATGAACCAGGGAATGCGCGAGCCGTAAAAGAAGAGTTGCGGTTCAGGCATACAATATAAGGGTAGTCATTATGGTCGTAAGCTTAATCAAACGGATGGTCGGACGCGATGGGTCTGCCGAGGCCCGTCTTGAGGGAGCAAAGGCTCTGATGGCTGCCTCCGAAACAGCCATTAAGGGTTTTTCGCAGCTTTCTCTGCTTGCTCGTGAAGATATCCCTGAAGCGCAGTTTCTTGTTGCCGATGCTTATCTGACAGGTAACGGGGTGCCACCCAACCTGCCGGAGGGGGTACGCTGGATGCGCCAGGCTGCACGTAAAGGCTGGCCTAAAGCTGGTTTTACGATGGCAACATTGTATCTGAACGGTTTGCCGGCCAGTATTGAAGATCAGGGCAGCTCAGGTGCTCTTTTTGGTGCGAGCTCGCCTCTTGTTGAAAAAGGTGAGCCTAATTTTCACCGGGCCGCGGTCTGGGCTAAATTGTCGGCTGAGCTCGGTGATGTCGATGGCCAGGCAATTTATGGTTATGTGCTGTGTAACGGGCCTGAGGATGTCAGAAATCCTGAAGAAGGCCGAAACTGGTATCGTAAGGCTGCTGAAGCGGGAAATGCTCAGGGCCACCTTGGGCTGGGGCTGCTGACACTGGGGACAGCCTCTTCTCAGGATGATTATATTGTCGCAGCGCAGCACCTGAGAAAGGCTGCTGATGCTGGTTTATCTACAGCATTATATCTGATGGGTGTGATGTATGAGCATGGCATGGGTGGCTGCTCTGCTGATGAAGGTGCCGCTTTTTCATATTACAGTAAAGCTGCCGAGCAGGGTGTTCCAAAAGCTCAGGCTCGTTTGGGTGTAGCCTTAATGGCTGGTAGCCACGGTATGGAACGTGATGTCGTGCGCGGAGAGACCTGGCTCAGGCGTGCAGCATTAGGCGGTGATGCAGAGGCGGCGGCTACTCTGGGCGATCTGTACGGTCGCGGTGGTGATTTGCCTCCGAATTATGTCGAGGCTGTTTCGTGGTATCAGCAGGCAGCAAAAGCCGGTCATGCAGCTGCCAGCTATACGCTGGGGACCCTGTTTAAAGAGGGCGTTGGTGTTGCCAGGGATGAGCGTGAAGCTGAGCGCTGGTTCAGGCTCGCAGTCGAGCAGGGGCACAATCACGCAACCATTGATCTGAGCAATATGCTGCTTCAGGGGCAGGCTTCTTCCGATATAAGCGCTGACCTTATTCAGGTATATCGTACAAAGGCTGAACAGGGTGATGCTTTGTCAGCTTTTAATCTGGCCGTGTGTCTTATTCAGGGGGTAGGCACAGAGCAAAGCTATAAGAGTGATGCAGAGGCACTCAGATGGCTGCGTATTGCAGCTGATAAAATTGTTAATGCACAGTACTGGTATGGTATTCTTACTCTGCATGGACGTGGCACGGATAAGAACCCTGAAGCAGGTCGCGCCTGGCTCAGAAAAGCTGCCGAGGCTGGTATGACAGATGCCCAGGTTGCTTATGCTGATCTTCTGGTGAATGGCACTGGTGGGCCAATGGACCACCAGCAAGCACTGGAGTTATATAAAAAAGCAGCGGCCCAGGGGCACGTGTGGGGAATGTTCTCGCTTGGTGCAATGTACGGCGGCGGGCACGATGTGCCTGAGGACCTTGTCGCTGCGCAGCAGTGGTTCAGGAAAGCAGCGGAGAAAAATAACCCTCCTGCACAGTTGATGATGGGACGTTACCTTGCTGCCGGCCGCGCTGGTGAGCAGGATACAGAACAGGCAAAAATATGGTATAAAAAGGCAGCAGCCCAGGGCATCTCTGAAGCAGCGGCTGAGCTTGCAAACCTTGAGGCTGCTGAGGCTGAGACCCGTGTTCCTGCCGCCAGTCATGACGGCTGAGCAGCAGCCCGGTCTCTTTATTTGAGTATCAGAAAAGCCAGGTTTTTCTTATGAGCGGGTCTTCCGGAGCAGCACTGATCTGGCAGGATGTGACACTGAGCGCCCGGTCCCGTGCGGTCATTGCCAGTCAGCAGGCGCAGAAAACCTATTATAGTGGTCTTAAAGCCTGGGCAGAGCGTGACTACGCCACCGCCAGAGACCTTCTTGAATATGCTAACAGGCAGGCTCCTGAAAGCCAGCATGTCATGTTTGCCCTGGTGCTTGCACGCCAGATGACAGGAGATCTGTCTGAAGCAGAAATACTTCTTTCTGCGTTATTGTCAGAGTGTGATTTTAAAGAAGGGTGGATGCTGCTTTCAGGTTTGCGCCTTGAATTGCAGGACGTCGCGGGTGCGTTAGCCGCTGCAGAGCATTTGTTGTCTCATTTTTCCTGTAATGCAGATATCGCTGATTTTGTCAGCAAAATTTACCACCTTAATGGGGCCGCAGGCTGGTGCGGGCTTGAGGGTAATGGTCAGATCAGGTGGGGGAGCCGTTTTCCGTTAAAGCCTGTCAGTGTATGTTATGACAATACGGTTCAGCCTGTATGCCGAAGAGGGAAAGAATGGTTTTGTCCCGAAGGCTGGCAGCATGCTGAGGTTGTCTCAGTTATATTTTCCGGTGGTGATCATTTCTTTGGTAATGATTTCAGGCCAGGGCATATTATAAAATGCGAGGGTTTTGTTGAAGAAGAGGCAGAAGGTCTCAGAGGCTGGGCCTGGTTTCCTTATGACTCGCAAAGAGAGCCTGTGCTCAAAGTGATTGATGTGCAGAGCGGTAAAACTCTGCAGCATGTTCATGCAACAGTTCTTGACGAAACAGGCGGGGCTCAACGTCCGGGCGCCATGTACCGTCATTTTTCACTTTCGCAGCATGAGCTGCCTGCAGGTTTTATAAGTGTCAGGGATGAAAATGGCCGCGACCTGGCAGGCAGCCCGCTTTTCCCAGGGCAGAAGGCCCGGAGTGCGGTTGCGGTTGCCAGGTACCTTGCCGGCATGCGCCTTACTGCATCAGAGGTTTTTTCTTCGTCTGATAAGGGTGTGGCTGAAAGCTTTCTTCCCGTTCCGGTCCTGACAAACAATATTCCCGCACCGGAGGTTTCAGGGCGGCGAGCACCTCTTGCCATTATTATTCCTGTATTTCGTGACCTGACGTGTACCAGGCGCTGTCTTGAAGCTGTCAGAAAGACAACTCAGGGTATAAAAATTCAGGTTCTGGTTATCAATGATGCTTCCCCCGAGAGGGAGCTGACCGATTTCGTTAAGGCTTTTTGCGAGAAGTATAATTTCTCCTGTCATCAGAATGAGCGTAACCTTGGTTTTCCCGGTACAGTTAATAAGGGCCTGAGGGCTTTAGCGGGCCATGATGTTATTTTGCTCAATAGTGATACATGCGTCGCGGAGGGCTGGCTGGCAGAACTGAGGCGGATTGCTTACCGTGATCAGCAGACAGGTACGGTGACACCATTTTCAAACGATGCCAGTATTTTGTCATACCCGTCGCATGAGAGAGAAAACGCTGAACCTGATGCAATGCAGACAAGGGTTTTCATGGCTGCAGCACTGGTAGCCAATAAAGGGGTGTCATATGACATCCCGACAGGTCACGGATTTTGCCTTTATATACGTCATGATTGCCTGAAGCAGACAGGACTGTTGCGCGAAGATGTTTTCGCCCAGGGATATGGCGAAGAAAATGATTTTTGTATGCGTGCCCGTGCTCTGGGGTGGAAGCATAAAGCCGCACCAGGAGTATTTGTCGCACATACAGGGGCTGTCTCATTCGGCAGTGCCCGGGCAGATCTGATGGCACGCAATGCTGATACTCTTGAGGATCTGCACCCTGGGTATCATGCTCTGGTGACAGACTGGATCAGGCGTGATCCGCTGTCTGAGGCGCGCCGGCGTTTTGATCAGGTGCGTTTTCGCGCACGTGGGGTGGCTGCCCGCGTGTGTAAAAAAACAGTTTTACTGGTTACGCATCATCACGGCGGAGGAGTTGAGCGGGTTATTCAGGAGCGGGCCGCCAGTTACAGGAAGCGTTCTTTTCGGGTTTTAATTCTCAGGCCATCAAAAAAAGGATGCCTTATTGAAGATAGTACTGCCCCTGAGGATTTTCCGTCTTTGGCTTTTACGTTGCCTGATGAGCATGCCGGGCTGCTCGATCTTTTACAGCATGAAAATGTTCAGAAGGTAGAGCTGCATCATCTGCTTGGTCACCATCCGTCAATTGCACACCTTGCAAATGAATTATGCTGCTCCTGTGATGTGTTTGTGCATGACTATATGTGGTTTTGTCAGCGTATCTCGTTGCTTGACCCATCTGGAAACTATTGTGGCGAGCCGGATCTTTCAGGGTGCGAGCGTTGTATTTCTACTGGCGGCAATAATATAGAAGAAGATATTAGTGTTGCAGTATATGTACAGCGCTCTGCATCGGTTCTCAGTATGGCAGATACTGTATATGTACCGTCTCGTGATACTGCGCAGAGAATGTTGAAACATTTTCCCGAAATCACCTGTGTGGTAAGACCTGCTGAGAAGAGAGTAAAGAGAGCAGAGTTGCCAGGTCGTGGCAAACAGGCAACGGCAGGACATTATGTTCCTGCCGATGGTTTTTTAAAAACACCCAGGCAGGCAGAATCCCGGCGTTTACGGCTATGTATTGTGGGCGCGGTTGGCCGGGAAAAAGGGTATGATGTGCTGTATCAGGCTGCTCTTGATGCAGCTCTCCGGGATTTGCCACTTGAATTTGTTCTGGTCGGGCATACCCCTGATGATACTCCTTTGCTGAATACTGGTCGGGTTTACATTACCGGTCGGTACAAAGAGGGTGATGCAGTCACATTACTGGAATCTATACAGGCAGATGCTGCATTTTTACCATCAGTCTGGCCAGAAACATGGTGTTTTACACTGGAGCTTGCCTGGAAAGCAGGGTTGTCTGTTATTGCATTCGATCATGGTGCGCCTGCTGAACGCATTCGTGCTACAGGGCAGGGCGTTGTGATTAATCCGCATCTCAGAGGTGCAGAGCTTAATGAGATGTTGATAAAAAGCATAAATATAGGCAATAAATAGAACGAGATGAGATCACAGGAGCATTCGCTTCTTTATTCACTGATATTTAAACTTATTTTTGTAAGTTTTAAAAAAAATTCCTGATTGAATGAGGATTTATGTCTAGTAACCAGGCGTCGGCGCAGCAGAAAATTTCGGATTTAAAAGTCTCAGGATCTCTGATGACTCTTCAGACGGGCCTGTTCTGTGTGTATTCTACACCAGGGCAACAGCCTCCGTCAGCCTCTGGCCTGCCTGGTGTACGCATTTCGCAGCCACCTGTGAAAAACACAGCAAATGTCGAAATTCTGACGTTTGATAGTGAAGGCTGGATGAGCACAGTTAATGGTGCAGCTCTGATCAGGGTGCATCAGGGTCCGGCTCAGGTCATGGTTACAATTTATCAGGAAGATGGTTCGCCGCACGAAGCGCCCCGTCTTCAGGTCGTTCAGCTCAGCGCGCAGTCTGACGCATCGGCAGCACCGCTGGTTGCTTCAGCAGCAACAAAGGGTCAGGCTGCTAAAGGTGCTGTTGTCTCACAGGAGGCTGAGGCCTCAGTGAAACAGGATGAAGTTGAAATAGGTGCGCATATTCAGCGCCGGGGTGATGTTGCCGCGCGCCTTGGTGAATGGATGGGTAAGCCGGGCAGTCGTGCCTGGATTGAAGGTTTTGGTGTGGCTCCCGCTTCGCTGATCGCTCCGGCTGATATTGAATATCAGGCTGTTCTGGGCAAAGGCTGGTTGTCACCATGGGTTGCCGGCGGGCAGTATTGTGGCAGCCGTGGTATGGCGCTTCCTATCCTTGGTTTGTGTGTACGTCTCAAAGGTCAGGCGGCGAAAAAATTTGAATGCCGTATTACAGCAACCTTTACAGATGGTACAGAGATCGGACCAGTTTCTGGTGATGAGCCCGTTGAAGCAGCATCTCTTGCTCCGCTTGAGGCTTTTTTACTTGAAATTATTCCCCGTGGCAGTGCTGGCAAAAAAGCTAAAAGCCTGAAGGCTTCGGCTAAGGCAAAAGCAGAGGCTGAAGCTGAACTGGCTGTGCTGCTCGACGAAGAGGACGGTGATATCTTCGAGGCAGATGATTTTGATCTGTTTATCGAAGAAGAAGGCGATTCTCCGGTTACAGAGGTTATTGAAGAAGAAGAAATTATAACGCCTAAAAAGCGTAAAACCTCTGCCCGAAAAGCGAAAGCTGTGGCCGTGAAAGCTGTGGCGGTGAAAGCGGTGCCAGCCGTACCAGCACGTCGCGGCAGGCCAGCTGCCCCGAAAGCAGAAAAGCCTGTTTCCGTTCCACGTAAAACAACCCGTGGACGTAAACCTGCTTCTCGCCGATAAACTATAATGACCCGGCTGTATGGCCGGGTTTTTCATTTATTATTAAAATAAATATTATAGGTATTTTTCTTGAAGTATCTTTTTGTACACCAGAATTTTCCTGGTCAGTATTTACATCTCGTGAGGCACCTTGCACGCGAGGAGAAGCATGAAATTGTTTTTATCAGTGAAGATAATGATAATGTTATCTCCGGTGTCCGGCGGGTTCGTTACCGTATGCCCCGTCCTGTCGCTGAAGGCGCTCATTCAGGCGTAAAAGAACTTGAAGCTGGTATGATCCGTGCTGAAGCAGTCGCTGCTGCGGCTGTGACACTCAGGCAGCTTGGTTTCACACCAGATATTATTATCGGCCACCATGGCTGGGGTGAATTGCTGAACATGCAGGATGTTTATCCTGATGTACCTGTACTGGGTTATTTCGAATTTTATTATCATTCAGGCCCCGGGTTTGATGTCGATTTTGATCCTGAGTTTCCTATGGATCAGGCTTTCAGGTCGCTGGTGCGGGCAAAGAATGCAATTAATCTGCTGGCACTTAACAACCCCGGTTATGGACAGACACCTACTCTTTTTCAGCTAAGTACGTATCCTGATTGGGCACAGAAAAAAATTCATGTGCTAAAAGAGGGTGTTAATCTTGAAAAGTGTAAAGCTGATAAAACACTTGCCCGAAAAGACGTCGTTTTTGGTGATATAACGATCAAACCAAAAGATAAGCTTGTTACTTACGTCGCTCGTGGCCTTGAGCCTTATCGTGGTTTTCATGTGTTTATGCGTGCACTTCCCAGCCTGCTTGAGCAGGAACCAGATGTCAGGGTGTTGCTGGTAGGTGGTGATGAGATCAGTTACGGGGCGAAGCTGCCAGCAGGCTGCTGGCGTGAGATTATGCTACGTGAGCTTGAGGGGCAGACAGACCTCTCTCGTGTGCATTTTCTTGGCAAGGTGCAGTACGAGACTTTCCTGACACTTATCAAACGCTCTGATGCTCATGTTTATCTGACTTACCCGTTTGTGGTATCATGGTCTCTGCGTGAGGCGATGGCTGCTGGTTGTGCAATTGTCGGGAGTGATACAGCCCCGGTCAGAGAACTTATCAGGGATGGAGAGACAGGTGTTCTGGTACCTTTCCATGAGCCTGAAGCAATTGCTGATGGTATCGTCAGGGTACTTAATGACAAAGTGCTGGCCCGTACTATTCGTAAAGGGGCGCGGGCTGAGGCTGAGCATTCTCTGAATATAGAGCATTCTATTGCAGAATATAAAAAACTGATCGATCACATCATTACAGATAATGCGAGCCGTCTGAAAAAAGATAAACCTGAGGTTATTTCTCAGGAACCTGCATCAAAAAAATCTCATGCAGTTAAAGCGCCAGTCAGGGGGAAGACAACACGGAAGGTGGCGTCAGCCAGTGCCGCTGCGAGTAAAAAAACATCTGTCAGAATGCCACGCAACATGAAGGGACGTAAAGCGCCTCTTAAACCTGCGTGAGGTTTTGCCTGATATCTGTGTTGTATCAGATATCAGGTTTTTCAAATTTTATGAGGGCAGGGAGCTATTAATCTGACCCGCCAGGATAACAACCAGCTTACGCATCAGGCTTGCGACATTTGCATCTGAACTGACTGAACCTGAAGTTACAATGTGCGCTCTTTGCTTCACAATGGGCTGCTTCATATCTGCAGGCAGTACACTCCAGTTAGCGTCGAGTATAGCCTGGCCATGCGTATCAATATCAAAGCGTGATATATTAATCTGTACCCGCCAGGTGGCAGCTTCAGGGACGGGCTGATCTGTAATAAGTTCGTCAGGGTGGGAGAGAGCGATCTGATTTGTAATCAAATCGGTAACGCCGACCGAAAGCCTTGTAGCCCAGCGCCCTTTATCGCTGCGGACTATTTTTTCCTGATCACGCAGCACCATATCCTGCGTGTCCATATAATCAGGCAGAACAACCCGCGCGATCTGAACGGTTGGTGTATGCGCTGATAAAGATGGCAGAGATGCTGCCGCAGGCCCGTTGGGTGTGCCCAGTGTATAAAAACTCAATGGCGGAGCTGAGGAGGCGCAGCCGGCCAGCAGCAGCGACACACCCATAGCAGGCAGAGCAAGGCGACGGATCTGGAATGTCATTTGCGGCGTCCCATCAGAAGGAGTTGCGGATTACGTTCAACATCGCCAGCAAAGCCACGGAGTGACGCCGCGGCGGCGGCGATGTCGCGTAAGGCGGCATCCATGTTGGCGCGGTCAACAGAACGAGGCGAGAGCATACCCTGCAATGAATCGAGCGTCTTTGTGGCAGAGACCAGTGTTTTGTGCAGGTCTTCACCACGGGAATTGAGCTGAGAGTTACTGGTTTCAAGCAGGGTATCAAGATGGATTAATGTCGCATCCAGCTTTGTTTGCAGGTTGCGTATCGCCTCGGTGGTAACCGTTAATGTCTGATGCGAGTCATCAGATGTTGTTTTCAGGCTTGAAATAAGAGGAGGAAGATCTTTATTCAGGCTGGCCAGGAGTAAATTGGCTGACGCAAGCGTATTGTCTGCACGGTCAGCAATTTTATTAAAGGGTATCTGACCAAGTGAGGTTCTGAGTTTTTCAACATCAGAAAGGCGAACAGGAATTTCCGGCAATGTTGCAATGCGCGGATGCAGATTTCTGGGCGCATTTTTATCAAAATCAAGATTAATATTGTACTGGCCTGTTACAAAACTTTGCATGTTCAGTTCAGCATGCAGGCCATTGGCAATGAGTTTGTTGACGTCAACGGGGGAGTTCTTGTTTGAGCCGTCAACAACATGAACCTGGTCGGGGTCAAGCGTGATAGTCACCGGAATATAGGCTTTATAATCCTGCGGATCAAAAGAGAGCTTGATGTTCTGAACAGAACCGACTTTAACCCCGCGAAAAGTTACCGGAGCGCCAAGGCTAAGTCCGTTAATTGAACTCTGAAAAATTACAACGGCTTCACGGGTCGGCGTGAACAGTCTCATATGGCCAAATGAAATGATAATGCCCAGCCCCAGTGCTGCACCGCCGGTGACAAAGACGCCAAGCAAAGTTTTACGGTGATGTGTATCAGCCATAGTCGATTAGCCTCTTGTTTGGGGGGCAGATGAGAGGTCTGCTGCACGGTTCATAAAAGAAACGACCGTCGGGTTTGTGTTGTGGTCGCGCAGAGCACGAGGTGCACCATGCGCTATAGGTTCGCGCGCCTGGGCATCAAGAAAAATACCATCATCCGCAAGCTTAAACAGGCTTGGGAGTTCGTGACTGACGATAACAATCGTTGCGCCAAGCCCGTCACGGAGAGTCAGGATCAGTTCATCCAGCCTGGCAGAGGTAATGGGGTCAAGCCCAGCCGATGGTTCATCAAAAAACAGGATATCGGGGTCGAGGGCAATGGCACGGGCAAGCCCTGCGCGTTTGCGCATACCACCCGAGATTTCAGAAGGCATCAGGTTGATGGCATGCTCCATACCGACCAGACCGAGTTTCAGCTTAACCAGGCGATGGATCATGTCTGCAGAGAAAGAGGTGAACATCTCCATAGGCAGGGCGACGTTTTCACCGATTGTCATTGAGCTCCACAGTGCCCCACTCTGAAACAACACGCCAAAGCGGTGGTTAAGCTCTGTGCGTCTTTGCTCGTTCTGTGCCCAGTAATCCTCGCCACCCAGCAGAATCTGCCCGGATGCAGGGCGTAACAATCCGATCATACTTTTCAGCAGCGTACTTTTGCCGCAGCCTGACCCGCCCATAACGGCAAAAATAGACCCACGCCTCAGGTCGAAGGAAATATTTTGCTGAATAAGCTTAGGGCCAAAAGCAATTTTCAGATCACGGACTGAAATAAGTGTTTCATCGTGTGTCATGGTCAGAAGTCCAGCACTTTGGCAATGACAGCAAATACGGCATCCATAGCGATAATACCGACAATGCCAATCACGACAGCCCGGGTTGCTGCAATACCAACATCTGCTGCGCTGCGCCCGGCTTTAAGACCAACCCGGCATGAGGTCAGGCCAATATAGCCTGCAAAGAAAAACGCCTTTACAAATCCAAACACGAATTCATGTAAGGAGACACCGTTTATGGTGGTGACCCAGTAGCCAATGGCTGAGGTGCTCATCATGGTCATAGACACGACGAAACCACCCAGAATAGCGATAAGCGTACCGTACACGTAGAGTACAGGCATCATCACAGACAGTGAGAGGATGGAAGGCAGCAGAATGTAGGTGGAGACAGGAATGCCAAAGACCTGCAGAGCGTCAATCTCTTCATTGGCCTGCATTGTCGAAATGCGCGCCGCGTAAGCGCCGCCGGTGCGGCCAGCCATAATAATGGCGGTCATAATGGCAGAAATTTCACGGGCACATGCGATGCCAACCAGGTTCGCAACATATATCTCTGCTGCGAAGCGGCGCAATTCGATCAGCCCGACAAAAGCCAGAATAGCGCCAATAAGAAAATTAACAATTCCGACAATCAGAAGGGCTGAGGGGCCGGCATTCCAGATATCTGTAGCCAGGTCTTTCACCCGCATCCGGCTTTTGCCGCGCAGAGCCTGAAGGGTTCCTTTAACAGTCTGAATGCCCAGATCTGTGAGAGTGCCAGTCTCTTCAAGGGTCTGAAGTGTTTTGTCACCGACTTTTTCGAAGAAAGGCAGAGGCTTCTTATAATCGGCCGCTACTTCCACCGCTTTTTGCGGGAGCAGAGAAAGAAGATTTCTTGCTGCCGGGGGCAGGGCTGAATCGTCCAGTTCAAGCTGCGCTGCGGCTACTTTTTGTTTTACATCCCACAGGAAAGAGATGAAGCCGGAGTCCCATCTGCCCAGAGCCTGCGTATCAATGACACAGCTTTTACAGGGTGTTCCCCCGTTCAGATGCTCAGTGTCAAAAACAGGAATATCATCGCTTCTGCTATTCCAGTTTCCGCCAACATACAGGACCATCGTCGTGTCATGCACATCAAGAGACCATTCTGGTCCTCCTGGCGGTGCGGTGCGGGCCTCTGAAGGCAATGGGGGCTGTGCGTTGGTCATGATATGTGACGACATTAAGGCAGAAAAACTAACATGACCAGCCCGTATCATGAAAATGTGAATTTTTTTCCATAATTCAGCAGCAGATAACATTAAGCTCTTTAAAGATATTTTTTCCTGGGATGACGTAATTAATTTTTTATTGCGGGAGTGGGTGTGCTCCGCTAGTGGCTGCTTTCTGCCATAACAGGGCAGAAAATATCCAGGCAGGATATTGAGTGCGAACTGAGGGGGGAATGCATGGGGCGCAAGCGTGGTATGCCAGTTGATGGCTGGCTGGTGATTGATAAACCCTCAGGTATGACATCGACACAGGTTGTCGGGCGTGCCCGTTATCTGCTTGATGCCCGTAAGGCTGGTCACGGAGGTACTCTTGATCCACTGGCAACCGGTCTGTTGCCGATTGCCTTTGGTAAGGCAACAAAAACAGTACCGTATATAATGGATGGCAGAAAAGTATACCGCTTTACCCTGAGAATGGGTGAATCGCGTGACAGCGATGACGCAGAAGGTGCGGTTACGGGGTATTCTGCTATTCGTCCGGATGATGATGAGCTGCGGGCGGCTCTGCCGGCGCTGACCGGCGATATTATGCAGGTGCCTCCGGTATTTTCAGCTCTTAAAGTTGGTGGCCAGCGCTCTTATGATATGGCGCGTGCAGGCAGGCCTCCCGAATTGCCGCCACGCCCGGCACGGGTGGACAGATTCGAACTGATTGAGCGTGTAGATCGGGATACGGCTATATTTGAAGTCGAGTCCGGGAAGGGTGTTTATATGCGTGCTCTGGCGCGTGATGTGGCGCTCGCCTGCGGTACAGTGGGGTATATTACGGCCCTTCGGCGGCTGAGGGTCGGTCCTTTTACTGAAGCTGATGCAATAACGCTCGACAAGCTCGTGACAAATGATGAGAAATCCTCTACTGCTCCGGAGCTGCTTTATCCGGTTGCGACCGTGCTGGCCGACATCCCGGCGCTGGCCCTGACTGAGGATGAAGCAGCCTCTGTATTGTATGGGCGGGCTCTGAGCCTTGCCGATCTTGAAGGGCGTGTCCCCGAGGTTGGTGAAGGTGAACCCATTCGGGCAATGACGGGGGAGCGTGTGCTGGGACTGTGCCGTCTGCGAGACGGATTGCTGCGCCCGGTACGCATTTTCTGATTTTTTGAATGGAGATATGTGATGTCGATTACTGCAGAACGCCGCTCAGCACTAATAAGCGAATACCAGACCTCACCTGGTGATACGGGTTCACCTGAAGTTCAGGTCGCGATCCTGACCGAGCGGATTAACAACCTGACCGAACATCTTAAAGAACATGCGAAAGACTTCCACTCTCGCCGTGGTCTGCTGATTCTGGTTGGTCGCCGTCGTAGCCTTCTTGACTATCTGCGCGGTAAAAGCGTTGCCCGTTACCAGGCACTGATTGCCCGTCTGGGTCTGCGCCGCTAAAAGCTGAGCGTGAGGGAGCGCATCGCTGCGTTTCCTCACAATCTTGTCGCATTGTTTGTGTTATTTTTGATTTATTACCAGTCAGTCTGATTGCAGATATAAAGAGGGATAACAGAAGTTTCCGGACCACAGCGTTTCCGACCACATGGTGCCTGGGCAATCATGCCAGTCTCCATGCCGTCCGAGATGCTGTCTGTTTATGTTAGTTTCTGTTTGACCTGTTTTTTTGTAATCTGATGGTACTGAAAACGAAAGCAGAGCTGAATGAGCATTGATTTTAAATATTTTCGTAAAGAAATTGAGTGGGGCGGTCGCCCTCTGATTCTTGAAACCGGCAAAATTGCCCGGCAGGCTGATGGTGCAGTTGTCGTAACCTACGGCGAGACTGTTGTACTGTGTACTGCTGTTGGGGCAAAATCAGTTAAAGCCGGTCAGGACTTCTTTCCTCTGACTGTTAATTATCAGGAAAAAGCCTATGCTGCGGGCAAAATTCCTGGTGGTTTCTTTAAGCGTGAAGGTCGTCCGTCAGAGAATGAAACTCTGGTTTCCCGCCTTATTGACCGTCCGATCCGTCCGCTGTTCCCTGAAAACTTCCGTAATGAAGTGCAGGTCATTGCGACTGTTCTCACGCATGATATGGAAAATGACCCTTCCATCGCTGCGCTGATCGGCTGCTCAGCAGCACTCACATTGTCTGGTATTCCGTTCTTCGGGCCGGTTGCTGGTGCACGCGTTGCATATAAAGATGGTGCATTCCTGCTCAACCCTACTCTTGAGCAGATGAAAGATACCGATCTTGATCTCGTTGTTGCAGGTACAGCCGACGGCGTTCTGATGGTAGAATCAGAAGCTTCTGAACTGTCTGAAGAAGTAATGCTTGAAGCCGTTACTTTTGGCCATAAAGCGTTCCAGCCAGTGCTTGATGCAATTATTTCTCTGGCTGAGCATGCTGCAAAAGCACCGTGGGATCTGCCTGAAGAATCAAAAGAAGCGCAGAAACTGCGTACGCGTGTTGATAAAGTAGGTCGTAAGCTTTTTGCTGAAGCTTATAAAGAAAAGCAAAAGCAGGCGCGTTATGAGAAAATTGGTGCAGCGAAAGAAGCAATTCTTGAGAAGCTGACAGCTGAAGATCTCGATGTTGACGCCGCTAAACCAATGCTTAAAGACCTTGAGGCTGACGTTGTACGTACCGCTGTGCTGAAAACAGGCCTGCGTATTGACGGCCGCGACCTGGTGACTGTGCGTCCGATCGTTTCAGAAGTTGGTATTCTGCCACGCGCTCACGGTTCTTCTCTGTTTACCCGCGGTGAAACTCAGGCTCTGGTTGTAACCACGCTTGGTACAGCTCAGGATGAGCAGGTGATTGACGCACTTGAAGGCGAATATCGCACAAACTTCCTGCTGCATTATAACTTCCCTCCATACTCTGTTGGTGAGTGTGGTCGCGTTGGCTCTCCTGGTCGTCGTGAAATCGGGCATGGTAAGCTGGCATGGCGTGCACTGCATCCACTGCTGCCAACACGTAAAGAATTCCCTTATACGCTGCGTGTTGTTTCTGAGATCACAGAAAGCAATGGTTCTTCTTCCATGGCTACAGTGTGTGGCAGCTCGCTGGCTCTGATGGATGCCGGTGTGCCGCTGAAGCGCCCTGTTGCTGGTATTGCTATGGGTCTGATTAAAGAAGGCAAAAATTTTGCTGTTCTGTCAGACATTCTGGGTGATGAAGATCATCTTGGCGATATGGACTTTAAAGTGGCCGGAACTGATCAGGGTGTTACAGCTCTGCAGATGGACATTAAAATCACCTCAATCACACCTGAGATCATGAAGATCGCTCTTGAACAGGCTCGTGATGGCAGAATGCATATTCTGGGTGAAATGAGCCGCGCACTGACAGAAGGCCGTTCAGGCGTTTCTACCACAGCACCAAAAATCACCACTATGAGCGTTCCACGCGAAAAAATTCGTGATGTGATTGGTTCCGGTGGTAAAGTTATTCGTGAGATTGTTGAATATTCGGGTGCGAAGGTCGATATCGGAGATGATGGTACTATTACTATCGCTGCGATGTCTGAAGAGCAGGCGAATAAAGCGATTGAGCGTATTAATGGTATTGTCGCTGAGCCGGAAATTGGTCGTATTTATGATGGTAAAGTCGTAAAGACAGCTGATTTCGGAGCTTTTGTAAACTTCCTTGGTGCACGGGACGGGTTAGTGCATATCTCTGAGCTGACACAGGGTCGTGTGGGTAAAACCACCGATGTTGTTAAGCAGGGAGATGCTGTGAAGGTAAAAGTGATCGGGTTTGATGACCGCGGTAAAGTTAAGCTTTCGATGCGTGTTGTTAATCAGGAGACCGGTGCTGATATTACAGACATCGCAGGCGAAAAGCCTGGTCGTGCGCCGCGCCGGGATGCTGAATAAACCTCTTCTCTGAGGTTTGGTAGCAGCTGATCCTGACAGACATAACGACGATAGGATAAGAATGAAGTCGATCAATGCAGTTCGTATAGGTGGAGCTGAAATTTTGCCACTGATTGAAGGTGGTAAAGGTGTTTCAGTTTCTACCGGAGCTTCGGCCGGGGCCTGGGCTGCGGCCGGCGGTGCGGGTACGATTTCACTTGTGAACGCAGATAGTTATGATGAAGAGGGGAATATTATTCCCCAGATTTACCATGGCCGCACCCGGCGTGAACGTCATGAAGAGCTGATAGAATATGCTGTTCGTGGCGGTATTGCGCAGGCACGTATTGCTCACGAGATGGCAGGTGGAAAAGGACGTATCCACGCAAACATCCTGTGGGAAATGGGTGGGGCGGAGCATGTTATAGAAGGTGTTCTGTCAGGCGCTAAAGGTCTCATTCATGGTGTGACCTGTGGTGCGGGCATGCCCTATCGTTTGTCAGAGATCGCTGCACAGCATGGGGTGTACTACTACCCCATCGTGTCATCTGCACGCGCATTTAATGCGTTATGGAAGCGCTCTTACAGCAAAGCTTCAGACATGCTGGGTGGCGTTGTGTATGAAGATCCCTGGCGTGCCGGCGGGCATAACGGGCTTTCTAATACTGAAAACCCACTTAGCCCGGAAGAACCATACCAGCGTGTAGCTGCCCTGCGTAAGCTTATGCGTAGTTTTGGCCTTGATCATGTGCCGGTTATCATGGCTGGCGGGGTATGGTGGTTAGAAGAGTGGCAGGACTGGATTGATAACCCTGAGCTGGGGCCTGTTGTCTTCCAGTTTGGTACGCGTCCGCTTCTGACCCAGGAAAGCCCGATTCCTGATGCGTGGAAAAAACGGTTGCTCACTCTTAAAAAGGGTGACGTTTATCTTAATCGTTTTTCTCCGACAGGATTTTACTCCTCAGCGGTTAATAACAGCTTCCTGCAGGATCTGAGAGCACGTTCAGAACGTCAGGTTAGTATTTCGTCTGAGCAGACTGACGTTTATAATACGGCTTATGGTATTGGTGCGCGCAGGCGTGAGATTTTTGTCTCAGCAGAAGATGCCGCCCGTATGCAGAGCTGGGAACAGCAGGGCTTTACAGAGGCACTGCGTACCCCGGATTCAACACTTGTCTTTGTGACACCTGACCAGGCGCGTGAGATTGTTGCTGATCAGGTTGCCTGTATGGGTTGTCTGTCTGAATGTAAATTCTCAAACTGGAGCCAGCGCGGGCCTTCTTATTCTACAGGCCGTAAAGCTGATCCGCGTTCTTTCTGTATTCAGAAAACATTGCAAAATGCGGCCCATGCATCAGTAGCTGATGGTCCTGCTGTTATGGATCATAATCTGATGTTTGGTGGTACAAATGCCTGGCGTTTTGGCTCAGATCCATTTTATGAAAATGGTTTTGTGCCAACAGTCCAGCAGCTCGTTGACAGAATTGTCAGCGGGAGATGATGGTTTCTGATATATAAATGTTAAAAAAGCAGCCTGTCAGGGCTGCTTTTTTTATATCACCTTATTGCAGGTCATCGACCCAGGCGAGCAAGTTTCTGGTCTGTTTCATACTGATTCAGAGCATAAACGGCCCAGATTGCTGCCGGCACCCAGCCGATGATGGTCAGATGCAAAATGAGGCAGATGATTCCTGCAAATGGGCGTTTGATTGTGAAAAATAACAGCCATGGCAGGATAAGAGCTATAAGGAGACGCATAGTGTGTTTTCTCGCTGGTTTGTAAAAATGAGCCAACGTTCCGTAGCATACAGTGCTTCTTTCTCGGTGTAGAGGAAAAAACAGAAAACAAATGCCTGCCCTAGGTTCGGGCATAATTTTGTGCTAAAAATTGTCCATTGCCTGTCAGGTGTTTAAGCAGGCGCCCGGCCTTGCCTGGCGAATTGCCTGATATGTATTTACTTCAGGCGTACCTGGCTGCTCGGGTACGCGGCATGACAGAACGGATGAAACCTTGACCGATACCCCTGATCACCCGGGATCACCCGAGCCTTCTGCTCTCTTGCCAGTCACGATTGAGGAGGAAATGCGCTCCTCCTACCTCGCTTATGCGATGTCGGTAATTGTGAGCCGCGCACTTCCTGATGTGCGAGATGGCCTTAAGCCTGTGCACCGTCGTATTCTCTACGCGATGCATGAGAGTGGCTTTACCCATGATAAGCCTTACCGTAAGTCTGCCCGTGCAGTGGGTGAGGTTATGGGTAAATATCACCCGCATGGAGACTCCTCTATTTATGATGCCATGGTGCGTATGGCGCAGTCATGGTCGATGCGTGTCCGGCTGATTGACGGGCAGGGGAATTTTGGTTCGGTTGATGGCGACAGCCCGGCCGCTATGCGTTACACCGAAGCGCGTCTTGCCCGTGCTTCAACATTTCTGCTTGAAGATATTGACCGTGATACGGTTGATTTTCAGCCAAACTATGATGAAAGCGAGCAGGAACCAACAGTTCTGCCAGCGGCTTTCCCGAACCTGCTGATTAATGGTGCGACGGGTATTGCTGTTGGTATGGCAACCAATATTCCGCCTCATAATCCGGCTGAAGTTATTGATGCGACCCTTGCGCTGATCACTAATCCGGCTATGGAGCTGGAAGAGCTGATGACCTACATCCCCGGTCCTGACTTCCCGACCGGTGGTATTATTCTCGGGCGCTCTGGTATTCGTAACGCCTTTGCGACCGGACGCGGCGCTGTGATTATCCGTGCCCGTGCGGAGATTGAAGAAATTCGGAAAGATCGTAAAGCGATCATTATTACCGAAATCCCGTATCAGGTGAATAAGGCTACCCTGCAGGAGCGTATTGCAGAGCTTGTACGCAATAAGCAGGTTGAGGGTGTGGCAGATATCCGCGATGAATCTGACCGTTCAGGTATGCGCGTGGTTATCGAGGTGAAGCGTGATGCGACCCCTGAGGTTGTGCTGAATCAGCTCTATCGTTTCACGCAGCTTCAGACCTCTTTTGGCGTGAATATGCTCGCGCTTGATGGTGGTCAGCCGCGCCTGATGGGCCTGAAAGATGTTCTCACAGCTTTTATTGCTTTCCGCGAAGAAGTTATTCTGCGTCGTTCGCGCTTTGAGCTGAATAAAGCACGTGATCGCGGGCATATTCTGGTTGGCCTGGTGATTGCGGTTGCCAATATTGATGCGGTTATCGCTCTGATTCGTGGTGCGCCCGATGCAGCTGCGGCCCGTGCTGCTCTGATGGAGGCCCGGTGGGATGCCAGTGAAGTGGCTCCGCTACTTGAGCTGATTCATGATGATGGCAACCAGATTGTTGACGGTAAAGTCTGGCTGACAGAGGCTCAGGCACGCGGCATTCTTGAGCTGCGTCTGCAGCGTCTTACAGGCCTTGAACGTGAAAGAATTCAGAAAGAGCTTTCTGATGTGGCCATTCGCATTAACGAGCTGCTCGAGATTATCGGCAGCCACGTGCGTCGTATGGAAGTCCTTCACGATGAGCTGATGCTGGCCCGGGCTGAAGTGGCAACACCGCGTGCAACCGAAATTTCTGACTATGCAGGTGATCAGGATGATGAAAGTCTGATTGAGCCTGGTCAGATGGTTGTAACGATCACGCGTGATGGCTTTATTAAACGTACACCGCTTGACGTCTTCCGTGCGCAAAACCGTGGTGGCCGTGGCCGTACCGGTGCTGGCACACGTGGTGACGATATTGTTGTGCGTTCGTTTAACGCTCATACACATCAGTGGGTTATGTTCTTCTCATCGGGAGGAAAAGCCTATCGTGAGAAGGTCTGGCGTTTGCCGGAAGCCAGCCCCACAGCCAAAGGCCGTGCGCTGGTTAACCTGTTGCCTGACCTTGGTACTGATACGATTACGGCCGTACTGCCTTTGCCGCATGACGAGGAGCTGTGGGAAGCCCTGCACCTTGTTTTTGCAACAGCGAGTGGTGGTGTACGCCGTAACCGTCTTAGCGATTTCCGTAATATTCGTGTCTCCGGCCTGATTGCTATGAAGCTGGATGAGGGAGACAGCCTGATTGGTGTTGCAACCTGTCGCGAAGGGCAGGATGTCTTCCTGGCGACCCGTAATGCACGTTGCATCCGTTTCCAGATTACGGATGAAACTGTACGCGTATTTGCCGGTCGCGGCTCTTCAGGCGTACGCGGTATTAAGCTGGGTAAAAATGACAGGGTTATCAGTCTTTCAGTGCTGAATCATGTCGAGGCATCGGTTGAAGAACGTTCGGCTTATCTGCGTATGGCGAATGCGAAACGCCGTGCTGAGAATGCAGCTGAACTGACTGATGAGGAGGATGCAGACCTTGTCGTTCAGGATAAAGAGGAGGAAGAGGAAGGTTCTCAGTCTCTGAACCTTCTCACGCCAGAGCGGTTTGCCGAGCTGGAAGAGGCGGAAGAAATTTTGCTGACCGTGAGCGATGGTGGTTTTGGTCGTCGTTCTTCAGCTTACGATTACCGTGTTAGCGGTCGTGGAGGTCAGGGTTTCACGAATATGACCTTCTCGGCGAACAAGCGCGGGAGCGAAGTGGCAGCAACACTGCAGGTGCTTAACGGCACAGACGTGATGCTCGTGACAGATGCAGGACGTTTAATTCGTGTGCCGGTTGATCAGGTACGCGTTATGGCGCGTCAGGCCAGTGGTGTGACATTGTTCCGTCTCAATGAGAATGAGCGTGTTACCAGTGTGTTCCCCGTGATTGATGATGGTAATGAGGAAAGCGAGAGTTCTGACGAAGCCTCCTCTGCCCCGGTGTCTTCGGCTCCGGACTCTGATGCCGCAGGGCAGGAAGGGTGACAACGACTCTGGCGCGGCGTACCGGCTTTTATGCCGGTACGTTTGACCCGGTAACAGCCGGCCATTTTGACGTTATTACCCGTGCTGCGCGACTTGTTGATAAGCTGATTATTGGTGTTGCAGAAAATACTCGTAAAAACCCGCTTATGCCCCTGGCCGACCGGTTAGACTGTATGGAGCAGGTGATTCTTCCGGTTGTTGAGCAGACGGAGTGCGATATTCGCGTTGTTTCGTTCGATTGCTTGCTGGTTGATGCGGTGAAGCAGCATGGAGCTTCTGTTATTATTCGCGGGCTGCGGGCACTGACTGACTTTGACTATGAGATTCAGATGACAGGGGTTAATCGTCGTCTGGATTCGTCAATTGAGACAGTTTTTCTTATGGCGTCTGAGCGAACTCAGTTTATCTCATCAAGTTTTACAAAAGAGGTTGCGCGTTATGGGGGTGATATTTCGCATTTTGTGACCCCATATACGCAGGAGCGTCTGCTGGCCTGTTTACAGGCGAGTAAGGCAAAACAAGCAAAAGATCGTTAAGTGCTCAAAGCGGTCTGAGGAAAAAAGAATGTCATCTGACTCTGATAAAAACAAACTCTATATGGACGTACCTGCCGGTCGCGTTGTTATCCAGCTCCGCTCTGATCTGGCGCCTCTGGCTGCTGAGCGTCTGCTGACTCTTTCAGAGCAGGGCTTTTACGACAATGTCCCGTTCCATCGTGTTATTCCTGGCTTTATGGCCCAGGGTGGTGACCCTACAGGTACTGGTATGGGCGGGAGTGATCTGCCTGACCTGAAAGCAGAGTTTACGAACGAAGCTAAGTTCCTGCGTGGTACAGTGGGCATGGCACGTTCGGCGAATCCAAATAGCGCGAACAGTCAGTTCTTCATTATGTTTGAACCTTCTCCACACCTTGATGGTGATTACACGATCGTTGGAGAAGTTATCGAAGGTATGGAGTTTATTGATAAAATCAAGCCTGGTAGTGGCATGTCCGGTCAGGTGAAAGACCCGGATCGTATTACGAAGATGCGTGCGTCCTCCTCTGACGCTGCCTGATTTTATATAAAAAAGGGAAGGTGCCATATCTGTGGTGCCTTCCCTTTTTTTGTTCCTGGTGCAATTTTTTCATTTAATTCTGTTAAAAATGCCCCAGGCGCCTTGACGGGGGGGCATGATGCGTTTAGACAGCGTTTCAACGAAACACACCGCCTTCTCAGAGGGTTAAAAAGTGTTTCTCTTTGGTGAGAGCCGGTAGCTCAGTTGGTAGAGCATTCGACTTTTAATCGAATGGTCGAGGGTTCGAGTCCCTCCCGGCTCACCATTATCCCCCATCTATAAAAAAATATTTTCCACAAAAAGCAAGATAATTTTTCATCGTGAAAAAACGGCAGTTTTACTGGATTTTTTCTTTTTTATTCATGTTTAAGCAGAAAAATTAAAGAGTTTATGCACACAGTTATCCACAGATAATATGTTGTGTGGATGCATCTGTCACATATGGGATGAATTTACGTTTTCGGACCTCTGTTTGTCTGAATATGTGTTTTCTGTATAATCTTATGTGTTCAGTTAGTAATTGCAGAACATGATAAAAATATTCTTTAAAATAGTATGAAATGGCCTTTTTATCCTGCTATTATAATAACATCGAAAGTGGTAATGGACCCGTAAAACATGGGTAATACGTTCCTGCATAATATATTTGCATGGAATTTCTGAAATTTTTTAAATTATTATGACCTGAAAGAATTAAGAGTTCTGTGCGATATTTTTATAAAACAGGATTAGCCGCAGCTGCGGTTATTGCGGTGTCGTCTATAAGTGATGCGGCTGTAGCACAGGGAGTCGACGGTCTGCATAAATTACCCCCTGTGGCAGTGATGCAGGAGACACTGACGCAAAAACCGAATGATTCTTTTATTCTGATCCCATGTGATGATCAGACAGGTCTTGCAGCATTCTGGTCTGGTGATGATTTTATTATTGTGGCTGATCGCATCGGGCTGAGTCTGGATGGTATCAGGAAAATCTCAGGGCCTTTTACTGATCAGAGTATTGTCACTCTTGATCATGCTACGCTGATCCGGTTCCATTTGCCTTCCCATCCTGAGCTGAGCATACGACGCGATTCGAGAGGCTGGCAGCTTGTCGCCGGGCATGCCTCTTCAAAATCCGGGCTGATGCCGGTTGTAAGGCCTGGTGCGCTTGAGTTCCCTCTGGCGCAGCCTGGTCATGTGGTTTCTTTTCCTGACCCTGCTACAGGTGCCCGGTTGTTGTTGATGACATCAAAAGCGGCATCTGGTGGCGTGACAGTTCCCTTCAGCGGTCCTGGTTATCGCGTGCGTGCCTCTCTTGAAGGCGTGGTGGTAATTGCTGATGCTGACTGCCTTATTTTTTCTCTCTCACATGCAGGGGGTGTTTTATCTTCTGCTCAGTCAACGCGCCTCCCGGTCGGGGGAGCTCTCGTCTTTCACGCTAATAACACCGCGCAGAACCAGGATTTAATTTTCCAGGGGCTGCAGAATACGACACCTCAGAATTTGAAGAATCGTCAGAAGGAAGCTGTCGATAAAGCAGGGCAGAGTTCAGGTCAGGAGAAGCCCTCCTTATTGTTTGATGCCGTACGAGCCGCTCTGGCTGCGGGGGATCTTCCAGCTGCACAGGAGCTGCTATCACAGGCTCAGAAAAGCGGTGCCGAAGCAGTTATAAATTCGCCGCAAAACCTTGCCCTGAGTGGTGTTGTGGCTCTGTTAAGCGGGAAAATAAAAGACGCAGAAATTCTGGCGGACACCAGGTGGATCGGGATGCCGGATATGACTCTCTGGCGTGCTTTTTATGGCCTGCAGGCTGGTAAAAAAAGCTGGGAAACCTTACCCGACCTCGCAGATAATATCAGTAAAATTAAACAATATCCTGACACTTTACGCGATCTGATTTTGCCTTCCGTGGCGGCAGCTATAATACGATATGGTACTAATGGCGAAGTAAAACAGCTTGGTAATCTGCCTGATACGCCGGTGTATGCTCTGGCACGCGGGCTGATACTCATGCGTGAGAAGAAAGGCGATGCTGCCCGGGTTATCTTCGATCAGATGGCGTCTTCCTCTTCCGGGGGAGTGGCTTCTGTCGGGCATGTCATGCAAATCAGGTTACGGCAGGTGCTGGGGCACGCTTATCCTGATGAAATTGTGCAGGATTATATCAGTCTTCAGAAAGATGAAGATGAAGCAGGAATCGCACCGGCATCATCGCGGCAGATTTTATATCTGGGGCTTTCTTCTGCCCTGATGCAGCTCAGGCAGTACAGATCAGCAATGATGATGCTTTCGTTTCTGTTGCCCGGACCTGAGATTCCGCAGGATATACTTGAGCAGGCGTATCGCGAGCTCATCAGAAAAATGATTTTTGAGAAGCTTGATCTGATTAAACATACAACAAAGCTTACCTCTGCGCAGAAAAATCAGATTTCTGATACAGTTGCACTGTCAGGGCAGAATTTACCTTTTTTGACTGACGGGCCAGAAAAAGCAGAGATACTGATGGGGTATGGTCAGTTACTGATGGCGCTTGATAATGTTTCGCGAGCGCAGCATATTTTCAGTCAGGCGATGGTACTGTTCCCAGCACCTGAACAGCGTAGTCAGGCGAAAGAACTGATGGCACGCGCTGCTCTGCTTCAGGGGATGACAGATGAGGCTGGTCAGTTGCTGGAGAGCATGCCGGCTCAGTTCCTTTCTCCGGCTCTGGCAGCCCGTAAAACGTATGATCTGGCCCTGCTGGCAAAAAAGAAAGGCAAAGCAGATCAGGCTCTGGCTCTGCTTGCTCATGATGAAACAGATGAGGGGCTTGATTTGCGTGGTCAGCTGTATGAGGCCAGCTATCAGTGGCCTGATGCCGTGCTGGTTATCGGTCGTCTGGCGACTCGGAAGTTACCTCAGTCAGGGGCATTGACTGATGCGCAGCAAAGTCTGGCGGCGCGTCTTACGGCTGATGCTGTCTCAGCACATGATACAGATACCCTGCAGCGTCTTAAAAATTTCCTTTCCGGGCGGACCATGGGGCATGAGGCGGATCTCCTTCTCGAACGCCAGTTTAAAGGTGCAATGATTCGCCCGCCATCACACTGATATATTTTAATTTTTTATTTATTTTTGTGAAATATTAAAAAAACACTTGCGCCAGGGAGGCATAAGGACCTAGTTACGGGGCCTCTTGGCCCAAGGGGGCAATTCAGCCCAACAGGCTATCTACTGGTTTAGGGGTACGTCAATGAACGCACTTGCTCAACTGGGGATGGTCTCGGAACTCCCGAGCGATAACCAGACAGCTACTCTTCCCGCATCGTTTGACGAAGATCGTAAAGATTATTTCGTTGAAAGGGATGGCGAAAAATTTGCAGGCACGCATCTGCTTATTGATCTTTGGGATGCTACCAATCTCGATGACCCGGCACAGATCGATCGTACATTGTGCGAAGCCGCTGTTGCTGCGGGTGCAACTATTCTGCACAGTCACTTTCATCACTTCACGCCCAATGGTGGTGTGTCAGGTGTGATCGTTCTGGCAGAGAGCCACATCTCTATCCACACATGGCCTGAGCGTAACTTCGCCGCTGTGGATATTTTTATGTGTGGTGTTTGTGACCCGCATCTGGCTATTCCTGTGATGCAGCGTCTCTTCCAGGCAAAACGTATTGAAGTGGATGAGCAGCGTCGCGGTCGCGTTACTGTTAAGTAAGCACAGTCACTTTCTTTTTTCTGATAGTCTGCCCGAAGCCGGGACATGCCAGAAAGTGGCGCGTCCTGGCTTCGTTTTTATGAACCGGGTATAAAATACATGACACAGCAATGGATAGAAGAAACCCTGTACGATAACTGGGGTCAGCGTTTTCGCGTGGTTAAAGAACTGGCCCGCGTAAAAAGTGACTTTCAGGATATCGTTGTTTTCGAGAGTGATTCTCACGGGCGCGTTCTTCTGCTTGATGGCGTTGTGCAGATTACTGAGCGTGATGAGTTTGTTTATCAGGAAATGCTGACACACGTGCCACTGTTTACCCATGCTGAGCCACGTCGTGTTCTGATCATCGGTGCGGGTGATGGCGGTGTGCTGCGTCGTGTGCTTGAACACCCAGGTGTTGAAAAAGCAGTCATGGTTGAGATTGATGGCAGCGTTATTGAGCTTTCAAAGAAATATCTGCCAGGTATTGCCGGTGATGCATGGAACAACCCGCGCGCTGAAGTAATTGTGGGTGATGGCATTGACTATGTGAAGCGTGCTGCTGATGGCTCGTTCGATGTGATCATTGTTGACAGCACTGACCCTATTGGTGTTGGCGAAGTTCTGTTTACTGACGAATTCTACGAAAACTGTGCCCGTATCCTTTCAGCCGAGGGGCTGATTGTAAATCAGTGCGGTGTGCCGTTCATGCAGGCTGATGAGCTGCATGAAACCAGTGCGCGTCGTGCACAGTTCTTCCCTCATGTATCAGCTTATGTTGCTGCTGTGCCGACTTATGTCGGTGGCTTTATGACACTTGGTATTGCTTCAAAAGGCAAAAACCCTGCGCAGCAGAATGCAGAGGAAGTGCGGGCTCGCGCAGTTCAGGCTGGCATTGCGGGTAAAACGGATTACTGGACACCTGAAATTCATGTTGGTGCGTTTAATCTGCCACCTTACATTGCGCGCCACCTGCCAGGTGCTGACAAAAAGGTAAAGTAAGCAGGTCACGATTGACTTGTTAGCGTAATGATGTCACCAGTTTAGCTGCACAGAGGGAGAGACCGGCTGTAAGGCCGGCGCCGAAGGAGCAACCGCCCCGGAAACTCTCAGGCAAAAGGACCCTGTGCAGTAAACTTCTGAAGAGAGGTGTTAACTCACCCGCCGACGGGATAGCGATCTCAGGCAAAAAGACAGAAGGGGCAGTGGACGGTATTATCCTGATCCGGAGCCCCGTGAGTTGTTTTTCTGTCTGTTTTCAGAGTTAACAATGTGCAGGGTTGCCGTGTCTTTTGTCATAAGGCAGCGTGCATGAGCACAGATTCTCTTCTCCATACTCCTCTTTATAATTTGCATGTGGATGCTGGCGGCAAAATGGTTCCCTTCGCAGGGTACGCAATGCCTTTGCAGTATGCTGACGGTATTATGGCTGAGCATCGTCACACACGGCAGCATGCCGGGTTGTTTGATGTGTCTCACATGGGGCAGGTGCGTCTGCGCGCACGCTCTGGCGATGTTGATACGGCCGCCCTGGCCCTTGAGCGCCTCGTGCCGGCAGATATTCTCGCACTTAAAAACGGGCGGCAGCGTTATACCCAGTTTACAACGCAGACAGGCGGCATGTTCGACGATCTGATGGTCACCCGCCTTGATGATGAACTGCTTCTTGTAGTGAATGCCGCCTGTAAAGAGGCCGATATTGCCCGCCTGACAGCGGAGCTGACAGAGTGTGTGACGGAGCCATTGTCAGACCGCTCGCTTCTTGCTCTTCAGGGGCCTGAAGCAGAGCTGGTGCTGGCTGCTCTGGTACCTGACGTTAAAGATATGGTATTTATGGATGTACGGGCTTTTGATGTTGATGGCGCGCCCTGCATTATCTCCCGCTCAGGCTACACGGGGGAGGACGGATTTGAAATTTCTGTTCCCTCTTCTGATGTTGAGCGTGTTGCCCGTAAACTGCTTGAGCACCCTTCAGTGAAGCTCATCGGCCTCGGTGCACGTGACAGCCTGCGTCTTGAAGGTGGTCTGTGCCTGTATGGTGTTGATATTGATGAGACAACAACACTGGTTGAAGCTTCTCTTGAGTGGTCGGTTCAGAAGTCACGTCGTGCAGGTGGTAAACGTGAAGGCGGTTTCCCTGGTGCTGATATTATTCTCAGGCAGCTTGAACAGGGTGTAGGCCGCCGTCGTGTTGGCCTGAGCCCTGAGGGGCGGGCGCCTGTACGTCATGGCACAAAGCTGTATGCGGATGAAGCATTAACACAGCAGGTCGGACACATTGCATCTGGCGCTTTTGGTCCCACTGTCGGGGCACCTGTTGCGATGGGTTATGTCGATAGTGCTTATACCGCGTTGAAGACATCTCTTTTTGCAGAGCTGCGCGGTCGTGCTGTGCCTGTCACCGTTGCGGCTCTGCCATTTGTGCCAGCTGGTTTTAAGCGCTGAGCACCGGTTTTTTCTGATTTTTTATTCTGATTATTAAGGAAAAGTCTGACATGACGTTATATTTCACAAAAGAGCATGAATGGCTGCGTGTAGATGGCGATTCAGCTGTTGTTGGTATTACCCGCCACGCGGCTGATGAGCTTGGTGAACTGGTGTTCGTTGAAGTGCACCAGACCGGAACTGTCGCCAGTGCTGGCGATGCTGTGGCTGTTGTTGAATCCGTTAAGGCTGCGTCAGACATTTACGCACCTGTTGATGGCGAAATCCTTGAAGGCAATGCTGCGCTTTCTGATGACCCTGCACGTGTCAGCTCTGACCCGGAGGGCGAAGGCTGGATCCTGAAACTGCGTATCAGCAATCCGGAGCAGCTTTCTGCCCTGATGGATGCCGACGCGTACGCTGCTTTTATTGGTTAAGCTACGTTTTTACAGCTTCTGCTTCTGTGAGGCAGCAAACAGAGGCTGTAAGGCTTTTTTATTCTGATTGCGGGCCGACAGTCTGCAAAAACGCGCTGTTTGCCTGAATGTTTCGTCTGAACTGCTGTGTCAGTTTTATTTTTCAGGATCACCCCTGCATGCTCACCCCTGATTCTGCATCAGATCGTTGTTCTGCTTCTCCGGTAGCAGGCTTGTCAGTTTTTGATGGCCTTAAACCTGCGGCAGGTTCTTTTATGCCGCGTCATATTGGTCCTTCGGCCGATGATGTTGCTGTTATGCTTAAAACAGTTGGAGCCTCTTCGCTTGATGAGCTGATGAAGCAGACTGTGCCTGATGAGATTCGCCTGTCAGCCCCGATGGGGATTGGCGAAGGCTGGACGGAAGAGGAAGTTCTGGCCCATTTGCGCAGACTGGCCAGCCAGAACCAGGTGATGACGTCTCTCATCGGTCAGGGTTATTACGGCACGGTTCTGCCTGCTGTCATCCAGCGTAACATTCTTGAAAACCCGGCCTGGTACACAGCTTATACGCCCTATCAGCCTGAAATCAGTCAGGGGCGTCTTGAAGCTCTTCTCAATTTTCAGACGATGATTACCGAGCTGACAGGGCTGGATATTGCCAACGCGTCATTGCTTGATGAAGCAACAGCTGCAGCTGAGGCTATGTCTCTTGCGCACCGTGTTGCAAGGTCAAAAGCTTCTGCGTTCTTTGTCGATGCTGAGTGTCATCCGCAGACACTGACTGTTTTAAAAACCCGTGCAGAGCCCCTCGGTATTACCATTGTTGTGGGTAACCCTGCTACAGACCTTGTTGCCTCTGATATTTTTGGTGCTCTTTTTCAGTATCCTGGTACATCTGGTGTCCTGAAAGACCTGCGTCCGTTTGCTGATGCTGTGCATCAGGCTGGTGGTATTGTTGCCGTCGCTGCTGACCTGCTGGCTTTAACGCTGCTGACCTCGCCTGGTGAACTGGGAGCCGATATTGCTGTCGGCTCAAGCCAGCGTTTTGGTGTGCCTATGGGGTTTGGTGGTCCGCACGCGGCTTATATTGCTGTGCGTGATGCCCATAAGCGTAACCTGCCCGGTCGTCTTGTCGGTGTGTCGGTGGATAGTGCCGGTAACCCGGCCTATCGCCTGGCTCTTCAGACACGTGAGCAGCATATTCGTCGTGAAAAAGCGACTTCGAATATCTGCACAGCACAGGTGCTTCTGGCCATTATTGCCGGTATGTATGGTGTCTATCATGGCCCTGAAGGGCTGAAGGCAATTGCCCGTCGTGTACATGGTCTGACAGCAACTCTGGCAGCAGGTCTTAAGGCACTTGGGGCGACGGTTGAAACGTCTCACTTCTTTGACACGATTACCGTTCAGGCTGGCGCTGCTGCGCAGGATATTCTGGTCAAAGCACGTGCTGCGGGCATCAATCTGCGTGATGCAGGCGGGGGACGTCTTGGTATCAGCCTTGATGAGACCACGACTGCTGAGATTGTGTATGCGGTCTGGACAGTCTTTGAGAAAACTGCCGGACAGGTTGAGAGCATGGCACGGGGGCTCAGCGCAGCAGGTTCTGCTCTGCCGGATACGCTGAACCGTACATCTGCTTTTATGACGCAGCCTGTGTTTCGCTCCTGTCAGTCTGAGACTGATATGCTGCGCTATCTGCGCCGTCTGGCCGATAAAGACCTGGCGCTTGACCGTACTATGATCCCTCTTGGTTCGTGTACAATGAAGCTGAATGCTACGGTCGAAATGCTGCCGATCACATGGCCTGGTTTTAGTGCCATTCATCCGTTTGCTCCGGCTGAGCAGACTACAGGCTATCAGGCACTGTTTGATGATCTTGAGCGCTGGCTGTGTGCTGTCAGCGGATATGATGCAGTCTCATTCCAGCCGAACTCAGGTGCGCAGGGTGAGTATGCTGGTCTGCTGGCCATTAGCGCATATCATCGTCATCGCGGACAGGAGAATCGTAATATCTGCCTCATTCCGGCATCTGCTCATGGTACTAACCCGGCATCAGCCCAGATGGCTGGCATGAAAGTCGTTGTGGTTAAGTGTGATGCCGGCGGCAATATCGATCTGGCTGATATGCGTGAGAAAGTTCAGGTACACGCCGCTGATCTCTCCGTTTTCATGATTACCTATCCTTCTACGCATGGTGTTTTTGAACAGAACATCCGCGAGATCTGTGACCTGGTGCATGAAGCAGGCGGACAGGTGTATGTCGATGGCGCCAATATGAATGCGCAGGTTGGCCTGGCACGCCCCGGTGATTATGGCGGTGATGTCAGCCATTTTAACCTGCATAAAACATTCTGTATTCCGCATGGTGGCGGTGGCCCAGGCATGGGGCCAATTGGCGTAAAAGCACATCTGAAGGACTTTCTGCCAGGTAACCCGGCAGCGACTGAGACCTCGCTGGCAGTGAGTGCCGCACCATTTGGTTCTGCATCTATTCTGCCAATTTCATGGGCTTATATCCGTCTGATGGGGGATGCAGGTCTGACACGGGCAACGCAGGTTGCTGTGCTGAATGCTAACTATATCGTCAGCCGTTTGTCAGAAGTTTATCCGGTGCTTTATCGCGGGTCTCATAACCGTGTGGCGCACGAATGTATTCTTGATCTTCGTCCGATCAAAGATCAGACGGGCGTGAGCGTTGATGATATTGCCAAGCGGCTGGTCGATTATGGCTTTCATGCGCCAACAGTCAGTTTTCCTGTTGCGGGTACCTTTATGATCGAACCAACCGAATCGGAAGGGAAAGCAGAGCTCGATCGCTTTTGTGACGCAATGCTGGGTATCAGAGCAGAAATTGGTGCGGTTGAAGCGGGCAGACTGAGCGCTGAGCAGTCAGCTCTCCGTCATGCACCGCATACGTCTGATGTCGTAACGGCAGACGAGTGGGATCGTGCCTATCCACGCAGGCAAGGGGCCTTCCCGGAGGGTGTCGCGTTTACAACAAAATACTGGCCGCCTGTCGGGCGTATTGATAACGCTCATGGTGACCGTAACCTGGTGTGCACCTGCCCTGATATTTCGGAGTATATGGAATAATACCAGGAAGTTATTATCAGTAACGGAGGGGCCTTATGGCCCCTTTTTTATGGGTATTTTATCTGAGAAAATCTTCGATGGCCTTATGCATGGCTTCGGGCTGATCGAACATAATCAGATGACGCGAATTATCGATACGCACCAGCGTGACATCAGGCATATTTTTGTAACCGGCTTTGAAAATTGTCTCCATATAATCCCCGGCAGGTGTTTTTTGATCTGTCTTTCCGTACAGTGTCGGGTCATAGGCATAGAGAACAAGGGTTTTGACTTTGTTAGATAAAATTTGTGGGCGCAGGTCTGTTTGTGCGTCTTCATACAAAGCCTGTGCAACAATCGCGGGATCACTGGTTTGCGTATTTATCAGAACGTATTGTTGCCCTGCCGGACTTAAAGCCAGCATCTGAGCAATCTGTTTTTGGGCTTGTTTCGCCTGCTCAGGGTTTTGATGCACAATATTATCACGTGTTGCCAGAGCGATCTTTTTTGTATTTTCAACAGTCGCCTGAGGGCCATATAAATTACCATAAAAGGGTAGTGTATCGACAACTATGATTTTGGAGACATCCTGTGGGTATTGCTGAGACAGCATCAAAGCAATCAGCCCGCCGAGTGAGTGCCCGATGAGCACGGGGTGCATATGGCGGGTCGTAATGTAGTTGTGGAGCTGCTTAACAACTGAGGGTAACAGAAAGAAACGGGATGTATTGTGAGGGAATTTTTGCCCGGCGAAGCCGTTAATTTGTAGCATATGAAGGTGATAATCAGATGAAAGTCGCAGGGCTTCGTTTGCCCATATATCACGTCCTTCGCTTAGCCCTGGTATAAAAATAATATCAGGTTTTTGCGTTGTTCCTTCGTCTGTTATGGTAAAATGTGACGAAGAAAACGCAGCAGATTGCGACTGATGAGAAATATTTTCTGTATGCGCGGCAACAGGAAATGTCAGTAATAAATAATAAGCACCTAACTTCAGAATAGCGCGGGATAATTTTCGCATTTTCATGACCTTATTGTTGGCTAAGGTCAGTATAGATTTATGAAAATAATTTTAGAATTATAAAATCTTCATAACAAAAAACGCACCAGTAATAACCTGATGCGTTTAATCTGAAACTAAAATGAGTTTTTGCCTTATCTGTGGCTGGTATGTCTTACGCCTGGTCTGTGATGTATACCTGACCGAACGTGTCTGATAGCAGGTTTCTGTTTTGTCCCTGACGGGAGGTTCTGGTCATTGCTGACAGTATCTGATGTGGCTGAGTGCAGACCGTCAACAGGCTGAGCATTTTCCGGAGCCTCAGCAAGCTGGGTAGCCAGGTTCGGGTTATTCTGTATTTTCTTCGCCCAGGCCATCATAACGGCACTGCGTGCATTTTCAGGATTCTGGTGGTGCTGAGGCGCTGAGGTGTTGTGATTGTCGTGCCCGTAAATGAAGCCATATGTCGGGTAAATTGAACCAAAACTACCGGAATGATTGTTCAGTGCAACGCGAACAGCTGACCAGTCATTGTTGGGTGAAACATCAATAACGGGTGTATTGTGAGCAATGCCGTTCTGCGCCCAGTGTGACTGATCGACCATAATAGTACGGCTGTTAATGATCTGTCGTACAACAGCAACATGTCCCAGAGGCATGCGGCGTATCGGGCGGAAGTTTAGTACACCACCTTCGCGGGGTGCTGAGCCACGCTCATAAACTCCGGCGGCTTTGTACCACCAGTCCCGTGCATTACCGCGAATAACAACATCAGATGCAGTTTTTGCGTAGGCAACACACTGAATAACGTGGCCACCACCTGCATAGTGATGTCTGCGGGCATGGCTGTAATGCAGAGAAGCTCTGTTTATTCTGTGATGATTTGTAACAGAATGAGAGACTCTCTTAGCCCATGCAGGCTGCAGGGTGGCAGATAAGGACAGCAGAGAAACAGCGGCTACTTTGAGTATAAGAGAGCCTGACTGTTTTTTTCGCATGTCGCCTTACCTCGTTCATATTAAATCTGTTCTTAGGTCTGTTGTCTGAAACAACTGTAAGAGGAGTTATCTGACATTCTGTGCATATCGGGCAAGCACTGAAAGCAGAGCAATAAACATGCTTTTATCGATTTGTCATAAAAAGGATAGCAAAAAATGTTTTATAGGAAAAATTTCCTATAAAATGATAAAATCTGCAAAATTATAAAAAATGAGGGTTCTTTTTTGTCGGAGCGAGCATACAGAATGACGGCCAGGATTCGTCAGGAGAGTTGCGAAATTATCACAGCTTGTGTGGCCTGACCGTCACAAAATAAGAGTGTTTTATTTAGTGGTAACCAGCATAATTTCGACCAGCATACGTGGGTCTGCCAGCACAGCCTGAACACAGGCACGTGCAGGAGCCTGATTTTCTGGCAGCCATGCTGTCCAGTGTTTGTTCAGAGCATCGCGGTCGTTAATGTCTTTGAGCCAGATCTGAGCCTGCAGCAGACGTGTGTTATCTGTTCCGTGGTGTTCAAGTAATTCATCAAGCTGTGCCAGCACATCGCGTGTCTGCCCATCAATATCCTGGCTCAGGTCACGTGCAACAACACCCTGTGTGAACACAAAACCATGATACTCTACTGCTGTAGAAAGGACAGGAGAGGGGTTTGTGCGCAGAATTCTACTCATTCTTTTATTGTACTCCGAAAAAGGCTGTGGCTAACGGGCTGGTAACGTTATGTCTGCCAGCTTCTGCCGTTATTGTTCAGACGGATCTGCCAGATGGTCAACAGATGAAATGCTTATAGTCGGGCGAATTGTTGCAGGCGTTCAGGTGTATCAAAATCAGTCAGAAGGGCAGGGTCAGATTCGATGAGATGCAGAGCTGCCCCAAGCTGCCTGAGAAGGTCGCGTCCGCCTTTATCTCCTTCTGCCTGTTTAAGGGCAGAGAACTGATCGGCGCGCCATATTACCGGGTTACCAGGGCGGCCATGCAGCAAAGGGGCCGCTGCGGGGGGCGGGGAGGGCACATGCTGCGTTGCTATTAATGTGTTGAGTAATGTTACGGGCACAAGTGGCATATCTCCCAGGCAGATCAGCGCAGAGTGTGCCTGGTATTTTTCAGCGCCTTCTATCCCGGCTCGTAAAGAGGCTGACAGGCCCAGTGCTGTATTATGTGAGACACATAATTCTATGCGGTCTGATAAAGCCGAAGCCTGCGTGACAATATTCTTTAAGTCGGGGCGTTGTGGTGGCACTACCACCACAACCCGGTCAGTTATGCTGTCCAGGGCCGTATTGATCGTACAGCCCAGCATTGTTTGCCCGGCAGCATTAGTTGCCAGAAGCTTATGGCAGGGCGCGGTGCGGCGGGAATAGCCTGCGGCCAGAATAAGCGTGATATTGAGGCGCGACATTACCAGCCTGGTGCTTCCGCCAGGGAGGCATTACGCCGTACGGCAATAATTTCCGCCAGAATCGAGATAGCAATTTCCTCAGCACCAGTCGCGCCAATGGCCAGACCAACCGGACCGTGAATGCGCTTCAGTGAATGTTCAGAAAAGCCTGCTTCATGTAGTCGTTTAATCCGGCTCGCCTGGGTTTTACGTGAGCCCAGAGCACCAATATAGAAAGCAGAGCTGCGCAGTGCGACCTCCAGTGTCGGGTCATCCAGTTTGGCATCATGTGTCAGGGTGACAATAGCTGTCATACTGTCAGGTTTTAGCTTATGCAGTACCTCATCCGGCCATTCTGTAATCAGGGTTGTGCCGGGTATAAGGCCGGGGAAGCGTTCTTCGGTCGCGAGCGGTGTCCGGGGGTCGATAACAACCGGAGCCAGCCCTGACATGCGGGCCAGCAGAGCAAGATGCTGCGCAATATGTACTGCTCCGACAATAAGAAGGCGCAAAGGCGGCGGCAGTGGCTGCACAAACCATGCCGGTGTTTTGTTTTCGCTTTCAAGGGCTTTGCTGCGTCCCTCTTTAAGGCTTTGCAGGGCCAGGCGGCTAACAGGAACAGGAATATCGGGTGTGTCCCCCCCGGCGAGCTGCTCCTCCGTCAGTAAAGTGTGGTGTAAGCCATCCATGGTTCTGATCAGAACAACGCTCTCACGCCGGTTCTGTGCAGTCTGCGCCGTGCGTAAAATGGCTTCAGGTAATCTGCCCCACGGGCAGGCGGCGTTTTTAACGGCTTCAAGTAAAACTTCGAGTTTACCACCACAGGCCAGCCCGACCTCCCATGCGCGCTCTGAGCTGACACCATAAGAGATAATACGTGGCGGGGCACCATTCATAAGTTCCTGTGCGGCGGTAATGACGTCTGTTTCAACACAGCCGCCGCTGACAGAACCCTCTATCCGACCGCTTTCGCTCATGACCATTACGCTGCCCGCTGGCCGGGGAGAGCTGCCCCATGTACCGGTGACGGTTGCAATCACAACCTTATCGCCTGCATCACACCAGTGCAGTGCATGATCAATAAGGGTTCGGGTCGGAAGGGGAGAGCTGGTCATAACGACTAATAAAACCTGACATAACAAAGACTATACTTGAGAGGAGTGTAGGCTTCTATCGAAGCATAGACCAGTGCTGTTAAAAGGAAGTTGTTTTTTCGCTCAGTTTTTATGTGCCTGCTCTCGTGATAGTATGACTTAAGGTTTTAAGTGGACTGTAGCCGTGACGTTTTGTTTTGCGTGAGCAGCGCCTGAAGAAGTAGGAGTTAAGAGACGTGCATTTCACCTTTGATGGTTTGCAGGTGCGGGTTGTTCCCGTCACCCCTTTTCGGCAAAACTGCTCTGTATTGTGGAACCCTGAGACAGCTGAGGCTGTCGTTGTTGATCCTGGCGGTGATGCAGATGTTCTGGCTCAGTTCCTGGGGCAAAATAATCTTACTGTTTCAGCGATTATTCTCACTCATGGGCACCTTGATCATGCAGGTGGTGTGGCGCCGCTGTGTCGTATTCTGGCAGAACGTCAGGGTAAAGCGCCGGTCGTTATCGGCCCTGATAAGCGCGATGAATTTCTTTTGTCCTCTATCGAGAAGCAGGCCGGACATTTTGGTCTGAGTGAGCTGGAGAATGCGACAGCTGATGAGTATAGTGAGGACGGGCAGGTGCTCGATCTGATCGGGCGTAAGCTTCATGTGCTTCATGTACCTGGCCATACGCCTGGGCATGTTGTCTTTATCGATCATGCTGCAAAAATCGTATTTGCAGGAGATACTCTCTTCAAAGGGGCAGTGGGTCGTACTGACTTTGCTTATGCTGACGAGTCCCTTCTTTTAAATTCTATTCGTGAAAAGCTGTTCTCTCTGGATGATGGCTATATCGTTGTTCCCGGGCACGGAGGGCACACCACTGTGGGTTCCGAGCGTAGCGGTAATCCTTTCTTTAATGCAGGCTGAGGCATGTGATGAGTGTTAATGTAAAAACCGGTATACGGTATGTTCTGGCAGCAGGCCTGTGTGCTGCTATGGTCACCGCAGCTCCGCTGTATGTTTCTGCACAGGAGCAGGAGCTGCCTGAGCCAGTTCAGGCACAGCCTAAACTGCCTGTTGAAAAACTGACGATCACGTCAGCCAGTGGTGAAGCACATATTTTCTCTGCTGAGATAGCCCGTACACCCAGGCAGCAGCAGGTTGGCGAAATGTTTCGTACGCATATTCCTGATAACGAGGGTATGCTTTTCGTGTGGAGCTATCCGCAACAGAGCGATATGTGGATGAAAAATACGCTTGTTCCGCTCGATATTGTTTTTATCGGTGCAGATAATCGTATTCAGGCCATCGCAGAAAATACTGTGCCTCAGAGCCTGGCGCATATCAGCAGTCATGGGCCCGCAGTGGCTACACTTGAACTGGCCGGCGGTGTTACGGCTCGCCTTGGTATTGTTGTGGGCGATAAAGTTGACGCCGCAGCTCTGAAGAAAAAGTCCTGAATAATAAGCCTGATGTATGTGGCAGTAAGTGTGGCTGATGCAGGCAGATACCATTCCAACCTGTTTGACGAGGTAGAAGCGTGACGATTCTGGTAACCGGGGCAGCCGGGTTTGTTGGGTATCATACCTGTCTGGCTCTGTTAAAAGAGGGGGCTGAGGTTATCGGTATCGATAACCTCAATGCGTATTATGACCCCCGTCTGAAGCAGAATCGTCTTGATCAGCTCAGGCAGAAAAAAAACTTCACCTTCTTCCGGATGGATTTGTGTGATCTGCTGGCAGAAAATGCCCTTTCTGATGTCAGCGCGCGCATTACCGGTATTGTGCATCTGGCTGCGCAGGCCGGCGTGCGGTACTCGGTGTGTAACCCTGAGGCTTTTGTGCATTCCAATGTGCAGGGTCATGTAGCTGTGCTCGAGTTTGCACGCAGGCTGCCCCGGCTTAAGCACCTGGTGTATGCATCTTCTTCGTCCGTTTACGGGCGCAATACGCAACTGCCTTTTCGTGAAACAGACAGAGTCGATGTTCCAGGCTCGTTTTATGCTGTGACAAAACGCAGTGGTGAACTCACTGCCGAGTCTTACTCTCATCTTTACGGCCTGCCACAGACCGGGCTGCGCTTTTTCACTATCTACGGGCCGTGGGGCCGACCTGATATGGCGTATTACAGTTTTGCCAGGGCGATGACGCTGGGTGACGAGGTAACGTTGTATGAAGGCGATAGCCTTGCACGTGACTTTACCTACATCAGTGATGCTGTTCGTGCCGTATTACTCGTGCTTGTCAGACCGCCAGCTCATGGCACAGCGCGGATTCTCAACGTTGGCAGTGATCATCCCGAATCTGTGCGGCATATGGTGCATCTGCTGGAGAAAGGACTGGGGTGTAAGGCTCACCTGAGATTGCTGCCGCGCCCGCAGGCTGATGTTGAAAAGACCTGGGCTTGCGTTGAACGCCTTCATGAACTGACCGGATGGCGCTCTGAGGTGTCATTTGAGGAAGGACTTTCGGCCTTTACGCAGTGGTTCAGAGCATATGAGGATTAATTTTGATTTTTTTTGAGGATTTTTGCTTTTTTTTGAGTGGAATTGAGTGGAATTGAGGTGTGTTTGAGTTGTTTTCACCAGGTTTTTCCTGGGTTTTTGGGTTAATTTTGGGGTGTGTTGACAGGGTTAGTATGAGGCTGTAGAAGCTGGCTCATCGAGAGCGGATGAGGCTCTGGAGGCTGAGGCTTCCGGGGTTTT
>NZ_WOSV01000008.1 GCF_011516655.1 Acetobacter thailandicus | reverse complement strand
TGCCCTGCGCTACCCGCGTGGTGGCGGGCTTGGCCTTGAACTGCCGGCAGCCGGACAGGTGCTCGAAATTGGCAAAGGCCGGATTATTCGTGAAATGGGCAGTCAGAGCGGTCCTGAGAAAGGTGGCATCGCCATCCTCTCCCTCGGCCCGCGCCTGGCTGAAGCGCTTAAAGCGGCGGATATCCTCGCAGCCCATGGCCTGGCCCCTACCGTTGCTGATGCGCGCTTTGCCAAACCGTTTGACACCGGCCTTGTTGAAAATCTGGCACGCAACCACGCTGTGCTGATTACGCTTGAGGAAGGTTCAGAGGGTGGCTTTGGGTCTCTCGTCATGCATCACCTGGCCAGAACCGGGCTGCTCGACTCTGTGCGCTTTCGTCCCATGACCTTGCCTGATATCTTTATCGACCATAATACTCAGGCAGCACAGTATGAGCAGGCTGGCCTTACCGCTCCATACATCGTAAATACTGCTCTCAGCGCACTTGGAATTGAGGGAGCCTCCTCAGTAAACATGTCAAATTATTCGACAGGAACCAAACCATGAGCTTAAAACGCATTGCCTTCCGCGCAGGTCTTCTGCTTGGCCTTGGCGTAGCCTTTGCTCCCGTTGCCGGATCAGGTCTCCTTTTCCCAGCAGCTCAGGCACAGACAGCCGCCAACTCTGCTGTCATCACCCCTGTTCAGACACTCTATGCAGCACTTGAACAAATACAAACCTCACATGCAGGCTTCAGCGACCGGGCAGCTATCGTTGGCGCCGCTGTCGATAAAAGCTTTGACCTGAGTGCTGTACTTAAAGCCTCTGTCGGACTGCGATACGATTCTCTGACACCTGAAGACAAAGCAAAACTTCTCGCAGCATTTCGTGACTTCACCGTTGCCCGTTATGTCTCCAGCTTTACACCAGGTGCAGGAGCACGCTTCACAATCAAGCCAGAACCTGAAAACTCTCCTGTTGCCGGCGATAAAATCGTAAACACATTTATCGGCTCGCAGGATAGCATGCCGGGTACACCGCTGAGCTACATTATGCATCATGAAGATAATGGCTGGCGCATTACTGACGTTCTGCTGAGTGAATCACGTATTAGCCAGGCTGCTGCCCAGCGTTCTGATTTCCGCTCGACTTTAACGTCAGGTGGGGTTGCTGGTTTAATAAAAGTGCTTGAAAATAAAGTTAAAAGCTTCTCTGAAGCTAAATAAATCAGGATAAGCCGATCGTGAAACTAAACGCACTGACAACAAGCATGCTCTGCCACAGAGGAATGATTGCTGGCTGATGTTTCGCATTTCTTCTGTTCTGGCTCTCTCAAGTTCTGTTCTGGCCGCAGCCGGATGTGCGCAATCTGTGGCCGGCGCCCTGCTCTTCAGACGTTTCCGCAAAAGAGAGCGCTCCCCCTCAGCGGGGGAGCAGCCGCTGCCACCGGTTACTATTCTCAAACCTCTGTGCGGAACAGAACCTCTGCTCGAAGAAGCCATAGAAAGCTTCTGCCAGCAGGACTATCCACGCTTTCAGATACTGTTTGGTGTGCAGGATAAAGCAGACCCGGCAATTGCTCTGGTGGAACGCCTGAAAAAGCGCTACCCCCACCTTGATATGCAGGTCATATGTCACCCCGGCATTTACGGGCTGAACCGCAAAATCAGTAACCTGATGAATGTGCTGCCATATGCAGAATATGAGACACTGATCATTTCTGATTCTGACATTCATGTGCGACCGGATTACCTGCGCCACATTGTCAGAGCTCTTAACAAAGCCGGAACAGGCCTTGTCACAACCCTGTACGCTGGTCGCCCGGCACAGAACTCTTTTGTTCAGCGTATGGCTGCCAGTCAGATCAACCACAATTTTCTGCCTGGTGTTATTCTGTCCCGCCATCTGGGGCGTCAGGACTGTCTGGGTGCCACAATGGCACTGACGCGTTCAGTTCTGGAGTCTGTCGGAGGCCTTCAGGCCTTATTACCTCATGTCGCCGATGACGGCGTTCTGGGGCAGCTGGTCAGGCAAAAGGGACATGATATTACTATTGCTGACTGCCTGACCTGGACAACTGTAGCTGAGCAGTCAGCTCCTGAACTCATAGCGCACGAACTGCGATGGGGGCGTACTGTGCGCTCTCTGGCACCTGCAGGCTATGCAGCATCTTCAATTCAGCTGTCACTTTTCTGGGCGTTACTGACAGTTCTTCTCAAACCCACCTCACGCAAGGCGTGGATTTTCTTTTTCTCATGCTGGGGTATTCGTGCCATAACAGCACGCAGTATCAATCAGATTACAGGTGAAAAAGCATGGTGGCCTTTGCTGTTTCTTCCTCTGCGTGACCTGCTCTCTGCCGGTATTATGGCAGGAAGTGTTCATGGCACACAGGTTGACTGGCGCGGCCAAACAATGCATGTAACCCCACACTCTGCTCGTAAATCTTCAAATCGTCACATCTCCCCGGAAACAAAGGACAACGTCCCTTCCGATGATCTGACCTCCACCCCATCAGGCCGTGCCCTCTCAACCTTGTCAGGATCAAACTTCCCATGATGAGAACTCTCTTCCTTCAGCCTCCGACTTTCGATGGTTTCGATGGTGGTGCAGGCTCCCGCTATCAGGCAAAACGGGAAATCAAATCATTCTGGTACCCGACATGGCTGGCACAGCCTGCCGCCATGGTTGAAGGCAGCCGCCTGATTGATGCACCTCCGGCTGGCATTGGCATGGAGCCTATCCTTGAAGATGTGAAAAACCGCGACCTGGTCATTCTGCACACATCAACCCCTTCTTTCGCGAAGGATGTTGAAGTCGCTCAGATGCTCAAGGACGTAAACCCCAACCTTAAAATTGGTATGGTTGGTGCTAAAGTTGCTGTGCAGCCTGATGAAAGCCTGCTCAAAGGTGCACCGATTGACTTCGTTGCCCGCAATGAGTTCGACTACACCATCAAAGAAATTGCTGAAGGCCGTGATTTCAAAGATGTTGATGGCATCACATGGCGTAATAAAGACGGTGTAATTGTTACGAACCGCGACCGCGCCATGATTGAAGACATGGACAGCCTGCCTTTCGTAACCGAAGTCTATAAGCGTGACCTGCGGATTGAAGATTACTTCATCGGTTACCTGATGCACCCTTATATTTCTATCTATACGGGACGTGGCTGTAAGTCTCGCTGCACCTTCTGCCTGTGGCCACAGACTGTGGGCGGACATCGCTACCGCACACGCAGCCCACAGCATGTTGCTGCTGAAATTCGCCTGGCCCGCCAGTATTTCCCACAGGTCAAAGAATTTTTCTTTGACGACGATACGTTCACCGATGATCTGCCACGCGCAGAAGCCATTGCCCGCGAGCTGGGAAAAATGGGCATCACATGGTCATGTAATGCAAAAGCAAACGTGCCTCGCGAAACACTGAAAGTACTGCGTGATAACGGCCTGCGCCTGCTTCTGGTAGGTTATGAGAGCGGCAACCAGCAGATTCTGCATAACATCAAAAAAGGTATGCGCGTCGAAGTTGCCCGCGAATTTACGAAAAACTGCCACGAACTTGGCATTAAAATTCATGGCACCTTCATCCTCGGTCTCCCCGGAGAAACCAAAGAGACCATTCAGGAAACCATCAACTTTGCTAAAGAGATCAATCCGCACACACTGCAGGTTTCTCTGGCTGCGCCTTATCCTGGCACCGCCCTGCACAAGCAGGCATCAGAAAACGGCTGGCTTGATGAAAGCAATGCTGACCTGATTGACGAGAACGGCGTGCAGATGGCGCCATTGCATTACCCGCACCTGTCACACACTGAAATTTTCAACAGCGTTGAAGAATTCTATAAAAAATTCTATTTCCGCGCTCCGAAAATTGCCTCCATTGTTGGTGAAATGGTACGCTCCCCGCAGATGATGAAGCGCCGCCTGCGCGAAGGTGTGGAGTTCTTCCACTTCCTTAAAGATCGTCAGGCAAGCTGACTTTTCCTGATGTAATAATGGCCGGCGCACTCCCACGGGTGCACCGGCCTTATTTTTATCAACTCTTTTCTGCACGACCAGAATATCTCTGACATCTGCCTCTTTCGATATGACAGGAGACCTCTCCATGAAGCGTGCCATTATCTCCTCTGACGATTTTGGTCTGTCTGTCGAAGTCAATGAAGCCATCGAAATTGCTCATCGTGAAGGCGTTCTTTCAACTGCCAGCCTGATGGTTGCCGGCCCGGCTGCCGCCGATGCTGTCGAGCGTGCCAAACGCCTGCCCGGCCTGCATGTCGGGCTGCACCTGGTGGTAATTGAGGGCGCTTCGGTTCTTCCACACACCAGCCTGCCGCTGATCACTCAGCCTGACGGCTGGTTTTCCTCTTCACAACTGGGTCTCGGGGTAGATTATTTTTTTCGTCCACAAGGGCGCAAACAGCTGCACAAAGAAATTACTGCGCAGTTTGAAGCCTTCCGTAAAACAGGGCTGACACTCGACCACGCCAATGCCCATAAACATATGCACCTGCACCCTACTGTAGCGCGTATGATGATTGATATTGGCAAAAACTACGGTCTGAGAGCCATTCGTACCCCCCTTGAACCACCAGCCCCTCTGGCAGCTTCAGAAAAAATCTCTGACAGCTTTGGCGATGCCGTGCTCAGGCAGTGGACACGCCTGCTCCGCCATCAGATCCGTTCGGCCGGTATGGTCACCAACGACTGGTGTTTTGGTCTGGCATGGAGCGGTCACATGACAGCACAAAGAGTCTCCGCCCTGGCAACACACTTACCTGATGGCATCTCGGAAATTTATTTCCATCCGGCGACGCATAAAAATGCGCTGATACAAAAACTCATGCCAGCTTATGAGCACGAAGCTGAATTTGAAGCTCTCTGCGCCTCTTCTTTCAAAGACAGCCTGCGCACCGGCCACGTCACACCCTGCACCTGGCAGGATATCTGACGTAAAAGACGCTTACCGCTAGGCATATCTGCCAGGCTCTGCTACTCACCACAGTGAATGTTTTACCTCATCAGACCTCGGACTCTATGACCGATTCGTCCTTACCCCCTTCTGCCGGCACCAACGTTTCTGCAAAAACTCTTGCAGCAAAAGCTGCGCGTGCTGAAAAAGAGGCTGCTGCCCTGCGTGCGAACCTTCGACGTCGCAAACAACAGGCACGCACCCGGCAGGAAGAACAAAATAACCAGATACAATCTGCACTACCGGAGAAGAACTGACATGCCCGTGCTACCCGATACATGGATACGTCAGATGGCCCAGGACCACGGTATGATTGAGCCATTTGTCGAATCTCAGAAGCGCGATGGCGTCATTTCCTATGGCCTGTCCTCTTACGGCTATGATGCGCGTATTGCTGATGAGTTCCGCATTTTTACTGACGTCAACAACGCCATTGTTGACCCCAAGGATTTTTCACCTGACAGCTTTGTTTCACGTAAGGCAGACCAGTGCATCATCCCGCCAAACAGCTTCGTTCTGGCACATACCATTGAATATTTTCGTATTCCCCGCGATGTGCTGGTCGTCTGCCTTGGCAAATCAACTTATGCACGCTGCGGTATTATTGTGAATGTCACCCCTCTGGAACCAGAGTGGGAAGGTCAGGTCACGATCGAAATCAGCAATACAACCCCTCTGCCGGCACGTATCTACGCCAATGAAGGTATTTGCCAGTTTCTCTTTTTTAAAGGTGAGACACCCTGTGAAACCAGCTACGCTGACCGCACAGGCAAATATATGAAACAATCTGGTGTCACCACCCCGCGTATGTGAGTAAAACCGATGGACAGATTTATCATCCGGGGTGGCAGGCCTCTCCACGGCGACATCACAATTGGCGGGGCAAAAAATGCTGCGCTCAAGCTCCTGGTGGCCGGGCTGTTAACATCAGAACGTCTGATACTCAGCAACGTCCCGCGCATTGATGATATCGCAACAATGCGCGACCTGCTGACGCAGCATGGCATGACAGTTGAAGCCGTCAATGGTGATGACAGCACTCTGTGCATCAGTGGCACAATCACCAATACTGAAGCCCCGTATGACATCGTCTCTAAAATGCGGGCTTCTATTCTGGTTCTCGGCCCGCTGCTGGCACGCTGTGGTAAAGCGCGGGTTTCTCTGCCCGGCGGCTGTGCCATCGGTACCCGCCCGGTAGATATGCACCTCAGAGGGCTTGAGGCTCTCGGCGCAGAAATTACTCTTGAAAATGGCTATATTAACGCCAGCGCTCCCAACGGTCTGACCGGAGACCGTATCGCTCTGCCATTTGCCTCTGTCGGGGCCACAGAAAACCTGATGATGGCAGCCACCCTGGCAAAGGGACGCACCGAAATTCTCAATGCCGCACGCGAGCCTGAAATGGCTGACCTTGCGGCTTGCCTGAATGCCATGGGAGCACAGATTACCGGCGCAGGCACCGGCCACATTATTATTGACGGTGTTGAAGCTCTGCATGGTGCTGAACACCACATTATGGCTGACCGTATTGAATGCGGTACTTATGCCTGTGCTGCAGCCATTACAGGCGGCGACCTGCGGCTGATTGGCGGACAGGCCGAGCACCTGGGTGCAGTTATCCGCACCCTTGAAGAAGCCGGCGTAGAAGTCAGTGAAGAGGACAATGCTCTGCGGGTGCGTCGTACAGGCCCGCTTCGTGGCGTCGATATTATGACCGAGCCATACCCCGGCTTCCCCACCGATATGCAGGCCCAGTTTATGACACTGCTTTCTGTGGCTGAGGGTGCTTCTATGCTCACAGAAACGATTTTTGAAAATCGTTTTATGCATGTGCCTGAACTGGTGCGCATGGGTGCTCGCATCAATGTTCATGGTTCATCAGCCATTATTCGTGGTGTAAAACTTCTCTCCGGGGCTCCGGTTATGGCAACAGATCTGCGGGCTTCTTTCTCGCTGATTCTTGCTGGTCTTGCCGCTCAGGGGGAAACAACTCTGAGCCGTGTGTACCATCTCGACCGGGGCTATGAGGCCGTTGAGCGTAAACTGGCAGCCTGTGGTGCTCAGATCGAACGCATAAGAGAATAGGTGTTTCTCAGCCTGACACAGCACGTCTTTACTGTGTCAGGCATATGACCTCCTGGCGACTACTCACATCTCTCAGGCCCCATAGAGACGGATGCATATTTTCTTCAAAACAGTCCTGTGTTGTTCCTGTTTACTTCTCAATGGCTGCCTGGGTCTGGGGGCCTACAGACTCGATAAAGACCAGAACAGCTACTCACGGGCTCTGACTGAATCAAACAAACGCCAGACACTGCTCAATGTTGTCAGCCTGCGCTATGCTGACACTCCTGGTTTTCTTGACACAACACAGCTTATTTCCGGCTATCAGCTCCAGCGCTCTGCATCGCTCAATGCCAACACAGACGTCGTGCCGTTTCGTCCCGGCGGTGCTCTGTCTGTACAGGTGCAGGAAAGCCCGACTTTTACCTTCCAGCCCGTCACGGGTGATGCCTACGCACAAAGCTTTCTGCGCCCGTTACCGCCCGCCAGCCTGTTACCGCTCGCTATGGGAGGGCTGCCCATTGATGTGCTGTTTCGACTATCCGTACAATCAGTCAATATGATCAGTAACGCCGGTGCAATTGGCGGTGACGTCGGCCGTGGTTCACCAGAGTTTTTCGAGCTTATTCACGACCTTCGCCTGCTTCAGGTCGCAGGGCTTTTAGGTATTCAGCTTGAACAAACTCTTGATGCGAGCGGCAAGTCATCAGCCGCGAACCACGTCTTTCTGAGCATTTCCTCAACAAAAGACCCAATTCTCTCAGAAGTTGTTTTTGAAACCCGCCGTTTTTTCAGCATGCCGCAGAATGATGAACGTGTTGAAGTCGTTTATGGTGCAGGCAGCCCGCGCAAAGGACAAATCAGACTACTGACACGCACCATGCTGAGTGTGCTGGGTCAGATTGCCTATCAGATTGAAGTGCCACCTGAAGACGTTACCTCAGGCAAAACGCTGGCACGGGTCAGGCTGGTCGGACGTGAAACCAAGCCTATTGTCAATGTGAATGTCAGCCGTGAACCACCCGCCACGTCATTCGCCACCGTTGATTATAAAAATCGTTATTACTGGATTTCTGATAATGATTTTGACAGCAAGCTGGCTTTTACCATGCTGCAAATTTTGCTTGAGCTTTCAAAAACCACGAAAAACCCCGGGGCAATCGTGACAATTCCGATTAATAACTAACGCTCAGGCAAAATCTGCAACGCAGATCATTAAAAAATTATTCCCACCAGACAGACAGGCTGCGTACCCCCTGGGCACCACGAATAAGCACGCCCTGAATATCAGCCGTTGCTGACGGGCCACTCATCAGCACACCATAATGCGCGGTATGAAACTCCTGCCGCTCGGTATAAGCCGTGTGCATATTCGCTGTAATGTTCTGCTCTGAAAGAATGACAACAAGATGCTGAGCCAGATGTGCCGCAGAGTTCAGATGATTAAGCTGTGCCTCACTGAGAAAAACTGATCCCGTCTCTGCAATACCAAAAGGGGCACGCACAACCATCACGTCCGTCTCAGCGGCCTGCTGAGGTGAGGTCACATCTTCAATATGCAGCGTACCTTCATAATCAGGCACGGCTGAGCAAATGATTTTTGCATCAGGAAAACGACGTGCCACAGCTGCCGCCAAGGTTTCCTCTCCCTGTCGTTCAAGCACTGCTCCACCCATACCTGCAAGAGAGGTTTCAAAGCGCGCGCGGCTGCGATCCTGGTCACCAAGAATGGCAATATCCGGTAAAAGATACACATCAGGATCAGGACGATTGCTGCGCAGCCTGGCCAGGATCATCTCGCGAGAGTTCATTATGCTTTCTCCTTCTTCAGGCGATTTTCTTTATACCAGCTGTGAAAACTCTGTTTTGCAGCAGGAGGCAGCTCTCTGTTCTTACCCCAGGGGTTCATCCAGTTATACAAAGCAACACGTGGCAGATTACCCAACGCTGCATTAGTGCTGTTAATGGCCGCACGATACAGCACAGGCTTGCCCATGATCCTGCCGGCCATGCGCATCAGCTCACGTTTCACAAACGGAATTTCATGATGCTCTGCCAGCACTCTGCGCCATTTATAAAGCTGCTCATGAATATTAATTTTGACAGGGCAGACGTTGGTGCAGCTGCCGTTCATCGTCGAGGCAAATGGCAGCGTGCTGTATTTACGCTCGTTAAATGTCGGGTCGAGAATAGAACCAATAGGCCCGGAGTAAACAGCGCCGTATGACAGCCCGCCTGAACGACGATAGACCGGACAGGTATTCATACAGGCACCACAGCGAATACATTTCAGAGATGTCCAGAAATCATCCATACCCAGACGCTGCGAACGCCCGTTATCGACAAGTATCACATGCATTTCGCCCCCCTTCTGCGGGCCACGAAAATGCGTTGTGTACTGAGTAATAGGCGAACCAAGTGCACTGCGTGATAACAGGCGCACAAAAACACCTAAGTCGGCCATACGCGGTATGATCCGCTCAATCCCGAGGGTTGCAATATGCAGGCCGGTAACAGTTGAACTCAGGTCCGCATTACCCTCGTTGGTACAGACAACAAAAGTACCTGTCTCTGCGACAAGAAAATTGCCACCCGTCATCCCCGCATCAGCTGAGAGAATAACCGGCCGGGCGGCCTCACGCTGGGCCTCTGCCAGAGCATGCGGGTCGCGCTCGTTCGGGTCAGTCTGATAATTTTCCGCAAAAACCTTTGCAACATCGGGAATCAGCTTATGCACAGCCGGCACAACAACATGGCTTGGCATCTGATTATCAAGCTGCTGAATACGTTCGCCAAGGTCTGTCTCGGTCACGGTGATGCCCCGTGGCTCAAGATAACCGCGCATATCGCATTCTTCCGTCACCATGGACTTACTCTTGATCAGAGATTTCGCTCTGTGTTTTTCAAGAATTTCGCCGGCAATACGGTTATGCTCTCCGGCATCTGCGGCCCAGTGTACATGAATACCGTTTTTTTTCGCATTCGCCTCAAACTGCTCAAGATATTCAGGCAAATGCGCCAGAGTATGCTCTTTGATCTCTGACGCGCGGGCACGCAGCTCCTGCCATTCAGGCAGAATATGCATCTGCTGATCGCGCTTCTGGCGCATATCCCACAATCTTTCATCATGGAACTTCAGATGCGGCTCATCCTGCAAAAAAACTTCAGCGGCTTTTGCGTGATTAACTGGCTTAACCTTCATGAACGTGCTCCGTTCAGAATCTCAGCAATATGAATAAAACGAACAGGCACAGCCGCACGTTTTGCACATCCTTCCTGATGCATCATGCACGAGGTATCAGCCGATACGATATACTCTGCCCCGGCGTTATAATGGTCTGTTACCTTATCAAGGCCCATACGCGCTGATACGGCTTCTTCCGTCACGGAGAAGGTACCACCGAAACCACAGCATTCATCAGGCCTTGAAGGCTTAGCAAACGAAATACCCTTAACTTTCTGAAGCAGATCCATCGGCTTTGAAAAGAAAGGTTCACCCAGTTCTGACATACTTGCTGTGCGCAGAGACCGCAGCGTGCCACAACTGTTATGCAACCCGACCCTGTGCGGAAATTCAGCCCATGGAAATGCATCGACCTTCAGCACATCATGCAAAAATTCAACAAGTTCATAGGTGTTCTGACGCACATGCGTTACGGCTTCACTTTGCGGGATCGCATCAAAATTATCACGTACATGATGCGCACAGCTGCCCGACGGCATAACGATAACATCATATTGTGCAAAGTTCTTTACAAACAGGTCTTCAGCCCCGGCAGCATCAGAATTGCACCCTGAGTTCGCCATAGGCTGACCGCAGCAGGTCTGATTTAACGGGTAGTCAACGTCCTGTCCGAGTTTTTCAAGCAGCTCAAGCGTCGCAATACCCGCGCCTGGGTAAAACGCATCGATATAACACGGAATGAACAAACCAATTTTCATCAAAACCTCTCCGTTACGCAAACAGAACACGCAAAAGCATGGTGTAAATCTGCCTCACGTGACATATACTACACCCTATAGATAAAACAAAATACATACATAAAAAATATATCAAAGCCAGAATATAAGGCTGCAAATACCTGATACCATATCCTGCATCCGCTTTTTAAAAATGCCCTCAGCACATTTTTATGATAGGAAGAACCCCGGCAGATACCAGCATGACCAGTAACAGGATAAACTGTTAATAATTATGGATATAAGGCAATTACGATATTTCACAGCCGTTGCAAAACAGGGCAGCATTACACGGGCAGCAAAGCAGCTTGGCATTGAACAGCCGCCATTAAGTCAGCAAATTCGTCAGCTTGAAAATGAACTCGACGTTCAGCTTTTTGAGCGGCAGACACGCGGTGTTGCTCTCACCCCCACCGGCAAAGCCCTCCTGCCCCGCGCTCAGGCCATCCTCGAATTACAACTGCAATTTCTGATTACTGCCAGAGGTATGGCACGGGGTGAAGCCGGGCACATCCGGCTTGGACTGGCAGGAGCTGTACCTCTTCTCCCCATTATCCCCTCTGCCATCCGGGCATTTCGCGATGCCGCTCCTGATGTCACCTTATCAATGGAAGAAAGTAACACACCGGCTTTGTGTGCAGCCCTCCATGCCTCGGCCATTGACGTTGCCATCATTCGTCCGTCAGCGCCTGATCTGTCACGCCTTACCGTTTCGCATCTGCTTGATGAACCAACCGTCATTGCCCTGCCACACGGACATCCACTTTCGCACCACACAACACTCAGCCTGGATATGCTGGCGCACGACCCGCTCATCCTCTTTCCGCGCGAGCTTGGTCCTGGATTTCACGATGCCATTCTCTCAGCTTATCAGCGGGCGGGGGTTACGCCTAAGCTGGGGCAGCAGGCTCCGCAGATTGCTGGTATCGTGCCACTGGTCGCTGCAGGATTTGGTGTGTCAGTTGTACCGGACTCCCTCAGGCAAATTCACGCAGGGGGCGTAACGTTTCACACGATAAGTGAACCAGCCCCGTATGCGACCCTTGCGATTGCGGTAAGAGAGGGTGAAAATATACCGGTCATTACCAGCTTTACTGACACCCTGCGCGAACACTTTAAAAAGTGGGAAAACCCGGCTGTTCAGCAATAAACCTCTGTCAGGGGCGCCCGGAACGATGATACGGGTGCCCTGAGGCAATCATCTGTGCACGATAAATCTGTTCGACCAGCATAATCCGCACCAGCATATGCGGCCAGGTAAGCGTTCCAAAAGACAACGCGGCATCAGCTCTTGCCATAACTGAAGCATCAAGCCCCTCGGCTCCGCCAATTACAAAACAAAGCGGGCGACCCAGAGCTGACCAGCCTGCCATGGCTTCTGATAAAGCAGGACTACTAAAATTGCGACCAGATTCATCCAGCACAATAACAAACGCCTGAGGCGGACAGGCCGACAAAATTGCCTGCGCCTCCCGCCGCTTTATTTCATCAGCGCTGCCGCGACCATCTGCGAGTTCAGCGATATCAAGCCCCGGACGAAGCCGCTTCAGATACCGCTCAACAAGGGCCCGCTCGTTTTTGTCTTTCATACGACCAACAGCAACGAGCTTCATAACGACAGCATGACCTCCTGAAACGTCAGACAATCAGAACAGGTTTCAGGCACCTGCGACAGGCTGCGCGGCTTCATCGTCAAACTCTGCGCCCCACATCTTCTCAAGACCATACAGCTCGCGCGATTCAGGCTTAAACAGATGAACGATAATATCACCTGTATCAAGCAGGACCCAGTCAGAGCCATTAGCTCCTTCAACGATCATACGTTTCAGGCCAATTTCTTTGAGTTTACGCTCAATATGCTGTGCCATAGCCGCAATCTGACGGTCAGCCAGACCGGTTGCAACGACCATTTTATCAGCAAATGACGCACGACCAGTCAGGTCAATCGTCACAATATTCTCAGCCTTGTCATCATCAAGACTGGCCAGAATAACAGCAAGAGACTGCTCAAGCAGACCTGAGCTGACACGCTGGCTTTTTACTTTACCTGCCGGGCCGGCTGCTGCCGCTTTTTTTCTGCCTGTGCCCGCAGCCGCTCTGGTGCTGGTTTTTTTTGCAGGTGTAACAGGGGGATGCTCGCCCTTTGGCGCATCAGAGGGTGGCTGAGTGGTTATGACCGTTCTCCTGAAAATAACTTACCGAGAGGCTGTGGTGTGGCCTGCGCCACCCTGAAATGCCCTCTCTGTCGAATAGATGTTGACGATATCTCATCCTGCGGGCCTGACATAAACACCCATACAGGGGGTTTTTGCTCAGGCAGCAAAGAAGCACATCGTGAAGGTATACGCCACCGGGCCATATAACGGCCAGCAGCACTGTGTAAAGCCGCATAATTGTGCCCGGGCCTTGGCATAACTGCCACAGGTATGGCCTTAACCAGCTGATGCCACCCTTTCCAGCGTGACAGGGTAACAAGGCCATCGGCCCCGGTCAGCCATACAAAATGCGCTAAAGGAAAGCGCCTGTGCAGCTTACGCACTGTATCAACCGTATAGCGGGTGCCCAGACGAGGCTCGATATCTGTCACAACCAGACGGGGATCGTCAACCAGATGACGAACCGACTCCATACGCTGCTCAAATGCAGCCATATCGCGCCCGGCTTTAAGCGGGTTACCTGGTGAGACCATCAGCCACACCTGGTCAAGAGCCAGACTGCGCAAAGCGATATGTGCAAGGGCCAGGTGCCCTCTGTGCGCCGGATTAAAGGACCCACCGAGAAGACCAATCCGCATACGGCGTTTATCGCCATATGTCGGTATAGCCTGACCAGAGCACACAGCTGTCAGGACCTGACCTGCCCCGTACCGATGACTTCATAGCGAAAGGTTGTCAGCTGCTCGACACCAACAGGCCCACGCGCATGAAAACGCCCGGTTGCAATGCCAATTTCTGCGCCAAAACCAAACTCGCCGCCGTCACAGAACTGGGTTGAGGCATTCCACATCACAACAGCACTGTCTGTGCCGTTCATAAAGCGCGTTGCTGCCACTTCATCTGCTGTAATGATCGCCTCAGTATGGGAGGAACTATGCTGCCTGATGTGCTCCAGTGCTTCATCAACACCGTCAACAACAGCAATATTCAGAATTGCATCAAGCCATTCTGTATCAAAATCCTGCTCTGTCGCAGCAGGCAGAGAAGGCACAATCTTTCTCGCAGCATTATCGGCTTTAAACGTACAGCCCAGCTCCTGAAGGTCTGAAACGATCAGAGGGAGAATGGCCGGAGCAATAGCAGCATCAACCAGCAGTGTCTCTGTCGCACCGCAGATACCAACACGACGCATTTTGGCATTCGCAACAATACGACGTGCCATATTATGATCTGCTGCGGCATGGATATAAGTATGACACAGCCCCTCAGCGTGTGCGAGCACAGGCACCCGTGCCTCACGCTGAACCCGCTCAACCAGAGAGCGGCCACCACGCGGAATAAGCAGGTCAATCAGACCGGCGGCACTCAGCATTTCAGCCACATGCTTACGATCAGCATCAGGGGCAATCAAAACAGCATCTTCAGGCAACCCGGCAGCCCGCAGCCCGGCCTGCATCGCTTTATGAATAGCCCGTGCGGTGTGGATACTTTCTGAGCCACCGCGCAGAAGCACAGCATTACCCGATTTAATACAGAGGCCCGCAGCATCAGCCCCCACATTAGGGCGGCTTTCATAAATCACACCAATGACACCAACCGGAGTCGCAACACGGCGAATACGCAGACCGTTTGGGCGGGTCCATTCCTCAAGTACACGCCCGACCGGATCCTGAAGGTCGGCCATATCCTCAAGGCCGCGCGCCATAGCCTCAACACGTTCAGGTGTCAGCCGCAGGCGATCAAGAAACGCCTCACTCGTGGCGGAGGAGAGTGAAAGATCCTGAGTATTTGCCTCAAGAATAGCCTGCGAAGACTCGCGCAGGGCTGCAGCCGCGGCCCACAGCGCCTTATCACGCGTCGAAGCCGGGCAGACTGCCAGCTCCACCGTAGCCCGACGGGCCCGACGCGCAAGGTCAGTCATCCCTTCGGTTTCAGTCAGCTGCCCGGTCTCAGCTCGTTCTTCACCCGCCGTCATAATGGCGCTTTCCATCTCCATCTTTCACTCGGTTGCAGTCAGTCGGATAGTATAAAAGTCTGACTATACGTTAAAGCGGAACAGCAGAACATCTCCATCCTGCACAACATAGTCCCGCCCTTCAATACGCAGACGCCCGGCTTCTTTTGCCCCGGCCTCTCCGTTGCACTGCACATAATCATTATACGAGATTGTTTCGCAGGCAATAAAGCCGCGTTCAAAATCATTGTGAATAACTGCGGCAGCCTGTGGTGCTTTAGTTCCGGCAGTAATAGTCCAGGCACGCGCTTCTTTAGGACCGACTGTAAAGTATGTACGCAGCCCCAGCAAAGCGTAACCCGCTGCAATAACACGGTCGAGGCCGCTATCCTTCAGACCAAGACCATCGAGAAATTCACGACGCTCATCATCTGCCAGCTGGCTCACTTCAGCCTCAATTGCAGCAGAAACGATCACCGCTGCCGCACCTTCAGAGGCAGCCTTTGCCAGCACTTTTTCAGAAAACTCATTGCCGGTTGAAGCGGAATCTTCCTCAACATTACAAACATACAAAACCGGCTTGCTGGTCATCAGATTAAGGCGTTTTACAGCCTCTTCCTGCCCTTCCGGAATAGCCGTTCTGGCTGGTCGTCCCTCTTTCAGGGCTTCAATCAGAGGTTCAGCCAGGGCGATCTGTGCCAGTGCTTCCGCATCACGATTTTTTGCGCGTTTCTGCAAACCTGGCAGGCGTTTTTCAAGCGACTCCAGGTCAGCGAGCATCAGCTCTGTTTCAATAATTTCAGCATCACGCAGAGGGTCTACACTGCCCTCAACATGCGTAATATCTTCATCCTCGAAGCAACGCAGAACGTGAATAATCGCGTCAACCTCACGAATATTAGCGAGGAACTGATTCCCCAGACCTTCTCCCCGTGACGCGCCACGTACCAGCCCGGCAATATCAACAAACTCAAGGCTTGTCGGAACAGTCTTTTGCGATTTACCAATTTTGACCAGAGCATCAAGGCGTGGGTCAGGCACAGCCACACGGCCCGTATTAGGCTCAATGGTACAGAAAGGATAATTAGCAGCCTGTGCGGCGGCTGTCGCGGTCAGGGCATTAAAAAGAGTAGATTTTCCAACATTTGGCAAACCCACAATACCACAGTTAAATCCCATCAGCCCCGGTTCCCTTCTGGCAATGCAATCTCAGTTGTAAACTTATCCAGCTTTCCGTCAGCCAGAAGCGGTGCCGCATCGGCAACTCTCTCCAGAAGCGAGTCGAGCCATTCCTGACGCTCAGCCTCTGAAAAATTTCCTAAAACCCACGAATTCACCCGCTCTCTCGCACCAGGGTGACCTATGCCCAGCCTGACACGCCAGTAGTCGGGGGTACCAATCATTTTATCAATCGAGCGCAGTCCATTATGGCCGGCAGCACCACCACCGCGCTTTACCCTTACCTTACCTGGCACCAGGTCAAGCTCATCATGAAACGCTGTAAGATTCTCAGAAGAAATCTTATAGAAAGCCATTGCTTCCTGAACACTTTCGCCTGAAAGGTTCATATAGGTCATAGGGCGGAGAAGCATAACCTTATGCGCACCTATGCGGCCTTCGGCTGTTTCCCCTTTGAAGCGGCTGCGCCACGGTGCAAAACCATAACGGCGGGCAATTGCCCCGACAGCCATAAAACCAATATTATGCCGTTGCCGGCACATCGACGGCTCAGGATTACCAAGCCCGGCCCAGAGCAACATAACTGGTCCTGTATTCTCGTGATAAAACGGAAAGAGGTGCACCAGAAAAGGTGCACCCCCAAAACGCGCTCAGATCAGGCTTCGCCTGCTTCAGCAGCACCTTCACCTTCTTCGCCTGCAGATTCAACTGTCGGAGCAGCGATCGTTGCAATAACGAAGTTAGGGATCTGAAGAACAGGTGTAACGTGCTGTGTGCCTTCGAGGTCTTCCCAGCGAACGTTATCGTTGATGTCGAGTTTTGACAGATCAACAGTAAAGAACTCAGGAATGTGCTCTGCGTCAGCTTCAACTTCAACCGTGTGACGCACAAGGTTCAGAACACCACCGCGCTTAATGCCAGGAGCATCGTCTTCGCCGGTCACGTGAACAGAAACTTCAACTGTAACGCGCTGACCAGCTGACAGACGCAGGAAGTCAACATGCTCAGGAGTATCTTTAACCGGATGGAACTGAATGTCACGAATCAGCGCGCGCTCAGAACCACCATCTGCAATTTTAATCTGGTATACGCGTGAACGCCAGCCAGAGGTCTGAATGCCTTTGATGATAATGCGCGGGTCAAGAGCGATCAGAGCCGGCTCTTTTTTTCCACCATAGATAACTGCGGGTACCAGACCAGCACGCCTCGTTGCACGCGCTGCCCCCTTACCAGCCTTCGCACGCTTCGAAGCTTCAATCGATACAAATTTAGACACGATAAACTCTCCTAAAAAACAATAACGCGGCAGACCTCCAGGGGTGTCTGCACAGCGTGTGCGGCTCTACCATAAAAAAACACTCAGAAGCAATGCCGGAGAACGACTCTGCTTAGCAGGCTGACAGCACACATAAAAACCGGCTATACGGCTGAACACAAAGATTCACGCCCCGGCATAATAAAGAAAGCCGGGCCAGAAACGCAGGACGAGAGAATGCACCCTTACCGTACCCATAGCTGCTCAGCACTTCGTGCGGGCGATGCCGGCTCCACAGTTCGCCTGTCTGGCTGGGTCCATAGCAAACGGGACCACGGCGGACTGTTGTTTATCGACCTGCGCGATGAAACAGGCATTACTCAGATTGTTATTCCTGCAGGATCACCCGTCCTCGAACAGGCTGAGAGCATTCGCGCTGAAAGCGTTGTGACTGTTACTGGTGAAGTTGTTGAACGCGAAGCCGGCACACGCAATGCTGAACTGGCGACAGGTGATATTGAACTGCGCGCCCGCGAATTTACTGTGCAGTCAGCCGCAGCTGTATTGCCTTTTCAGGTTGCCGGCCACGAAAACTACCCTGAAGACCTGCGCCTGCGCTACCGCTACATCGACCTGCGCAGAGACAGTGTGCACCGTAACATGCTGCTGCGTGCCCGTGTTATTCAGAGCATGCGCAAACGTATGACAGGCCTTGGGTTTGTTGAGCTGCAAACGCCCATCCTCACCGCCTCCTCACCTGAAGGCGCACGTGACTTTCTGGTGCCAGCCCGTATGCACCCTGGCAAGTTCTACGCACTGCCTCAGGCCCCTCAGCAGTTTAAGCAGCTCGCTATGGTAGCAGGCTTTGACCGCTATTTTCAGATCGCACCCTGTTTCCGCGATGAAGCCTCACGCGCAGACCGCTCACCGGGTGAGTTCTACCAGCTTGACTTTGAAATGGCCTTTGCCACGCAGGATGAAATTTTTGCTGTGGTTGAAGATGTTATGTCTGGTCTTTTTTCAGAGTTCAGCAATGGCCGCACCGTCAGTCAGGCACCATTTGAACGTATTCCATACGCCCGTGCCATGAAGGTTTATGGCTCTGACAAACCTGACCTGCGCAACCCGCTGCTGATCTCGGATGTAACGGAAGCCTTTGCTGAATCAGGCTTTGGTCTGTTTGCCCGAATCGCTGCGGATAAAGGCGAAATTCGTGCCATTCCGGCACCAGGTGCGGGCGATAAACCCCGTGGCTTCTTTGATAAACTCAATAACTGGGCCCGCGAAAACGGTGCTGGTGGCCTGGGCTACATCACCTTTACTGAAGAGGGCGGCAAAGGCCCGATTGCGAAAAACCTTGAAGCTGACCGTGTTGAAGCGATCCGCACACAGCTGGGGCTGAAAAGTGGTGATGCTGTTTTCTTTGCTGCAGGTAAAGGAGACGATGTCGCGAAATTCTCTGGCCTGGTGCGCACCCGCATTGCTGAAGAACTCGACCTGATTGAGAAAAATGCCTTCCGCTTCTGCTGGATCACCGACTTCCCAATGTATGAACTCAACGAAGAGACCGGACGTATCGACTTCTCACACAACCCGTTCTCTATGCCACAAGGCGGCCTTGAGGCCCTGAACACACAGGACCCGCTGACCATCAACGCCTACCAGTATGACATTGTGTGTAACGGTATTGAACTCTCTTCAGGTGCGGTGCGTAACCATCTGCCGGAAGTGATGATCCGCGCTTTTGAAATCGCCGGTTATCCTGAAAGCGAAGTTGAAGCCCGCTTTGGCGGTATGCTCAATGCGTTCCGTTATGGTGCACCACCACATGGTGGCTCAGCCCCTGGTGTAGACCGTATTGTCATGATGCTGGCAGATGAGCCTAACATTCGTGAGGTCATCCTCTTCCCGCTCAACCAGCAGGGCGAAGACCTGATGATGAATGCCCCGGCCCCGACAACGCCTGAACGCCTGAAAGAACTGTCACTGACAATTAACCCGCCTAAACCCAAAGTTAAAACAGACAGCGACAAGGCCTGAACACTCTGAACATTATGATGCGGGGTGGTTGCATGATGACCCCGCATCGTTTTTTATAACGTATGTTTTTTTCCGTCCGGTGCCTTACCCGCACACTTCTCGTTTCTCTGATTTTTTCTCCTGCTACACTGGCTGATACACCGGCACAGAATACTATGTCGTGGCTCTCCGGCCAGGATGCCCACTATAAGCTGACTCTCGTGACATCAACCGGGCACAGCACACGCTCCGCCAGTGGCACGATGCACTACGAGCTTAAAGAAACACCAGCGAACTGGCTAACCCACCAGCGCATTGATGTTGAACGTACCTCGGCAACGGGAAAAACCGAACATCTTGTCTCGGATTACACCGCGACAGAAAGTAAAGATGGCCACAGCTTTATTTTTCAGACACGCCAGCAGGCAGACAATGCTATTATTCGTACGATCTCAGGCAAGGCAACACGCACCGGCACAGACGGATATATCGAATATGCTCAGCCTCTGAAAAAAACTCTTCCCTTATCAGCAGATGTGCTGTTCCCGGTTCATCATACAGCAGCCATCCTGTCAGCTGCCTCAGGTGGGAAAAACAGTCTTGCACTCAGGCTTTTTGACGGAACAGATGAAGACGGTTCGCTCTATACGTTTGCAACTCTCACTGGCTGGCAAAAACCTGCTACCAGACCAGCTTTCCCTGCACTGACAAACCTGCCTGAAACGAGGGTGACACTTGCTTATTTTTCGCATGACACCACAGAAATGATGCCAGACTACACGCTTGAGCAAAGTTATTTTAAAAATGGTGTATCTGACACGATAACACTCGATTTTGGCGATTTCAGCATGACAGGGACATTACAGTCCCTGTCTCTGCCAGTCATAAAAGACCAGAAATTATAAGCCGGTTATTGCCCGCTTTCAGAACGCAGCACAGCAATAAGAGCCTGCAACTGATCAGGGTGTGCTTTTAGCAAGGCAACATTCTGCGCATCAGGCTGCGGGATACCACTATGCCCCTGCACATTCATCAGGCTGCCAGTTAGGCCCACACAGGTCAGGCTCATAACAAAGTCACGCGCTGTAAAACCATTCGCCTTAAGAATGGGCTCAAGCTTATCTGTTTTCGAGACCATATCAATCTGCTGTGCAAGAGACATGCCTGCACGCCCGGGTGGCTGAATACCAGCGGCATGAATAGCCTGAAGCGTGCTTGTCAGCCGCGGCAAAACATCAGGTGACAGCTTATAATTCAGCGCTGAAGTCATTTCCTGGCGCATAGCGAGAACCTGCTGCGCTGACAAAGCGGGCGCTGCACCATTTCCTCCGGCGGCTGTTGTCTGGGCAAAAGCTGATAAACCTGAGCAGGACACAGCCAGAGCAGCAACGGCCAGCATCTTCACCGGATGAAAGAGAGTTTTTTTCTGGTTAAACATTGCGCTACCTTTCCGCTATTAAGAAATAACCCATTCGCCCTTGCGCATTAGCTTTACGCGCTGCCCGTCAGACGTCAGGCCATCAACATCAGTTTCGCCGGAGCCGATCATCCAGTCGATATGAAGGATGCTGTTATTGGCTCCACGCGCCGCAAGAGCTGTATCATCAAGCCCTTCAGCATCACGCATACATTTAGAATACGCCTGCCCAAGGGCAATGTGACTGGCTGCATTTTCGTCAAACAATGTATTCTTAAACAAGACACCGCTTTGAGAAATAGGGGAGGAATGAGGAACCAGAGCGACCTCCCCCAGCCTGCGGGCACCTTCATCTGTATCGAGAATACGGGCCAGCACATCCTGCCCTTTAACAGCATGCATTTCAGTAATTTTGCCGCCTTCAAAGCGAACAGAAATGCCATCAATCAGCGAACTCTGATTAAAAAGCGGTTTACTGCTGACAACGTGCCCTTCAACTTTAAGGCGGTGAGGCGTTGTAAACACCTCCTCTGTCGGAAGGTTGGGATTGCAGATCACACCATTACCGGCTTTTTCTGCTCCACCAGCCCAGTGGTGTCCATCTGCCAGACCAACGGTCAGGTCAGTACCTGGCCCGGTAAAATGCAAAGCCTCATAACGCGCATCGTTCAGGAAAGCTGCCCGTTTATGCAATTGTGTATTATGAGCCGCCCACTCTGCTACCGGATCCCCTCCTGTAATACGCGAGGCCTTAAAAATAGCCTGCCATAACTCACTGACAGCCTCATCATCCTGCAGAAACGGAAAAACCTGACGTGCCCAGGCGACTGTAGAGGCTGCAACAATTGTCCAGTTCACATCAAAACTGGTTATAATTTTCATTGCAGGCCGGTTCACCACAGAAGCAGCACGGGCTGCACGGGAAATACGGGAAGGGTCCTGGTCAGCGAGCAAAACGGGATCAGAGCCTGTGATAGCCAGGCGGGCCGCACCTTCACGAAAGCCCTCTGTCATACCATGCGCCAGCCAGCCCGCAGCTGTATCGAACGTCTCGTCATGCCCATAGCGATAGCGCGCCAGGGTTGCTTCATCATCTGAATAAAATGTGGTGACCAGAGATGAACCTGCTTTGTAAGCATGCTCGGTAATGCGACGCACCAGAGAGGCACTCTCAAGCGGCGCGGTGATGATCAGCTGCTGTCCTGGTTTAATATTTAGCCCGGTACGAACGGCAACCTCGCCAAGCCGATCAAGCATGGCAGCAAACCTGTTATCCCCGGCACGGCCATCCTGAAGAAAATTTTTCTTATCTGATATGCTGGTCATCCGGTTCCCCTCATATGGAAGAGATACTCTCTCTTGTTTTTGCGACATCTTCATGGCACCAAAATTAACGAAAAAAATCTTTATTATAAAAGATTAACATAACGCAACATGTGACCCGGCTACAGCTGGTCAGGCAACTGAAACGGCAACAGATCACCTGATAAATATAAAGGGTGGCAGGGTCGCCCGTTCTGACCCACCTTCAGTGCATAAACCGGTATATTATGAGACTGGAAAAGACGCACGACATCAGGCCCGCGCGCCAGTAACGCCTTAATTCTGGGAGAGCCATAAGCCGCTATCACTTTATCTGCCTCAGACGCCATGCTGAGCAATTCAGTATCATTCCGGGGGCCTACAGGGTCTGACACTTCAGCCAGGCGCATCTGATCTGTACAGCGGTAAGCAAAACTATTCCCGATAAGGACGGAACCGTACCCCCATGCCCGGGCATAACGCTGGCATTTTGCAACAGTTCTGTCATCGCCATATTCAGTCGCAACAGACGGGTTCATCATCAGCCACATAACCGACGGCAAAGTTTCATCCCATACACGCCGGAGTGTATAACGATAACAGTTATCCGCGCCTCCATACGTAGCAGTGCTAACACAATCACCCGGCAGACCAAGAGGTCGGGAAGCCCCGACATAATGCCCGTCAAAAAGATCTGTCATTATATTCCTTACATGCCACACAAACCTATAAATACTTTATAAAATATAATTTTTTATTTTATTTCAATATGTTATTTTTAAAATTATATATAATGTTAATTATTTAATATAAAATTCTTTATTTTTTTGTATTTTTATATAAATTTCTTAACTTTACTTATAATAAAATTACTGATGATAATTATGTTGAATTTTATCAGAATGTTACGTCAATTTACTGAGGATTTACTGCATAAAACCTTAATTATATCAAAAACTGACTATACCCTGCTATGGAATCTCTATCAAAAAAAAAATATCACACCAGAGCTTCTTCTTTATTGTGAATACACTCAAAAAATTGCTCCGAGTGATGCACGCATTACAATGATAATTGGCTGTCTGCGCCTGTTACAAAGCAAGGCATCAGCGTCAGAGGCCTTTGGTTTTTTAGCTCAGAAATATCCCTCCAGTCTCTGCCATTTTTTACTTATTGCGAGCCATACATTTTTTTCACACTGGGCTCTCGCACACGATGCATGTAAAAATTTTCTTAGCCAGTTTACGCCTCCTTCACACCCGATTTTTGAAAAAACTCTTTCTTTAATCATTAAGAATATACCAGATGTTTTTTTTACGGCATTTTCACTCACAGGGAAAATAACACTTTACTGCCACGATTATGCACAATTAAATGACCTGACTGTTACCCTTGATCAGTATAAATTCGTGCTACAACCAGCCAGAAATAAAATAATTATACGCCTCCCCTCTGACTGGAAGAGTGCAAAAATTCTTACAGTTTCAGCAAAAAATAAAAAAAATATTCGCTATACTTTCAACATTCCCACATTTCTTCATGTAAGAGGCTTCGCAGAAATCTCTGGTGGCCATATCACTGGCTGGGTATGCTGCGACACTGATCCTGAACGCGATATCAGCCTTCTGATATCATCTATGCAGGATAAACAAGATTTTCTTCTGAAAAGAATAAAAATTTCGCAAAAAAAATACTCTGATGTTAGTTTTCTCAAAGAAGATTCTGAAAAGCATTATTTCTCTTTTTTTCTTTCTGACTTAAGAAAAAACGCGAATCTTTTATTTGTAAAAACTGACAATGGTAAAAATCTGTATGGTAGTCCTGTCTCTCTCTCATTATTTCAAAACATGGCATATCGTTATGCGTTAGAAACAGAAAGAAATTTCCCGGCTATATTCCTGACCGCCCCTGACAACACCAGGGAAACATTACCACTCGACCTAAAACCCGCCTGCATTATCGTCCCTGTTTATAATGGCTTTACCGCCACACAAACCTGCCTGCAGCAACTCAAAAAATTTAAACCGGCTTCGGTCCGCCTGATTCTGGTCAATGACGCCTCTACAGATAGACGCATTCATTCACTTCTCTTTTTATATCAAAAACTTATACCTGATACCGTTATTATTCAGCATCAGAGAAATCAGGGCTTTCCTGCCACTGCCAATACCGGCCTCAAAGCCCGTTATAAAAATGAGGATGTTCTTTTACTCAATAGCGATACTATTGTTTCAGAAAGATTTTTTCAAAAACTTCAGTTGACAGCCTATATAACTTCAGACATCGGCACGGTAACACCTCTATCCAACAGTGCAACAATATTCAGTTATCCCGAAATCAATATTAGTACACCCGTTCCCACTGTAAAAAAATGCGCCGAACTTGATCAGCTGGCTGAAAAAATCTGGCAAAGCGAGGTGCCGGAAGTACCAACCGCACATGGCTTTTGTATGTATATAAAAGAAGAGTGCCTGCAGGAAACAGGACTTTTCAGATATGATGCCTTTGCACAGGGATATGGAGAAGAAAACGATTTTTCACGGCGCGCCGCTGCTTTAGGCTGGCGCCACGTTGCCTGTCCTGGTGTTTATGTCGGACATGCAGAAGGACAGTCTTTCAGCTCCGTGAAAAAAGATCTGATAAGGCATAATTTAAAAATTCTTAACGCCATGCATCCTGGCTACGATGAACTTGTACAGTCATGGCTGCGGTGCGACCCGCTTCTCCCTTTTCGTCGTATGATGGACATCGCTCTTTTTTCAAAAAATAGTCTGTTTTCACAATCAGTTTTACTTGTCACACATGACCGTGCTGGTGGTTTATCAAAACATATTGGCGAACGTGCAAAACACTACCTGGTTCACAATATCCATCCCTTTTCACTCAAACCCATTACCTCTGAATCCGGTGTCCCTTTATGGAAGCTGGAAGACATTCCCAACAATGATTATCGCAATCTGATTTTACCACGCAGTGCCAAAGCACTAAATGCACTTCTGAGAAAAATTAAATGCTCAAAAATTGAAATTCACAGCTACATTGGTCACGGCATTAAAAAAATTTACGAACTTACTAGCCTTGATATTCCCTATGACGTTTTTATTCATGATTACTCGTGGTTCTGCCCGCGCATTACATTAACAACACCGTCTGCACATTATTGCGGAGAGCCCGGGCTGACCTGCTGTCAGGCGTGCTTTAATTCCAGCTCACAGGGCGACACAACCGGTGACACCACCAGAATAAAAATATTAAAACAATACACTCATAAAATTTTAAAAAATGCACAAAAAAATTATGCTCCTTCAAAAGATGCAGGAGAGCGCATCTGCCGGCAGCTGAATATCAAACCGAGCATACGCCCCTGGGAAAAAATATCCGGAAATGAAACACTGACTTTCACTCCCCGGACAAAAGGAAAAAACCGCCATGTCGGTATAATGGGGGCTATCGGGCCTGAAAAAGGCTACTATCAGCTCCTCCATCTGGCACAACTGGCAGCCACCATTAATGCCCCTGTGCATTTTATTCTTGTGGGTTACAGCTGTAATGACCAGGAGCTTCTGGCAACAGGGAAAGTAACCATCACAGGCCCCTACCAGGAATATGAAATTACAGAGCTGACAAACAAGCACTGCATCGACTGGTTTTTTCTGCCTTCAGTCTGGCCTGAAACATGGTCATATGTTCTCACACAGATATGGACAGCAATGCGCCCTGTCATAGCATATGATATCGGGGCACAGGCTGAACGTATCAGAAAAACACATAATGGCACCGTAGTACCCTTACATACCCGGCCACTTCAGCTGCTCATAGTTTTGCACAACCCTTCTCTGTGGGCGACACAACAATCATTACCCTCTCCGGGAGAAAATACTCTTCCACCCCTGAGATCGTAGCCCCACCAGACTCGCTTTTTCTCAGAGCTGCCCCTTGTCTGTCATATTTTTTATAATGTTATGACGAGGTCTGGTTCTCAAAGCACCCAGGCAGCACGGGATAACATCACCCCGTTACTGACACTCATCCGACAAAGGCGCTGCCAGTTCATCCAGTTCAGCCATAGCAGATTCTGCACTTATAACCGGCACATCAGAAGCCATAACACCTGCACCAGCATGCTCAGGCACTGAACCTGCCAGGTGTCGTGTCACACGAAATGCCGTCACAACAGCGAGTGTACCAAAAATAATCACCCCGGCAGCCTGACCAAGCTGCACTCCACCAGGACCATAATGCTGCCCGGCCCAGACGAAAGGCACTGTACCCAAAGTTGCCCGCCCCCAGTTAAAGGCCGTCGAATACAGCGGGTGTCCCAGATTGTTAAAGGCCGCATTCGCCACAAACAGCATACCAACAAACAAATAACTACCAATGGTCAGCGAACAGAACAGGTGAATAAGCATGGCCCCATCACCCTGGGCGTTAAAAATAACGACAACATAATGTTGCAGACTGGCCAGAATAACCCACGTCACGCCAATACTCACCAGAACAAGCTTCAGAGCTGCTGTCAGTGTCTCTCTGACACGGTGATAAAGGCCGGCTCCCATATTTTGCGCCATGATAGGTCCCACTGACCCTGTCAGCGCAAATACGAGAGAAAATAATACAGGGGTTGTACGCTCAATAGAGGCCTGACCACCAACAGCATCCAGACCAAAGCGCGCCATCGCCTGAGTCACGTAAACACCGCCAACAGGTGTAGCCAGATTTGTAAGAATGGCAGGCATAGCCACTGAGGCAACGCGCCTGGTATCAGCCAGAATACGGGACGGAACGGGCCAGCACAGCATATCATGCCGTAATGCGCCTTTAAGGCCCAGAGCAGCCACAGCCAGCCTTGAAAGGATCGTACTGATGGCGGCACCGGTCAGCCCCTCATGCAGCCCAAAAATCATAATCGGATCAAGGATTGCCGATATCACCGCCCCGACGAGCGTAATATGCATGGACCCTTTGGCATCACCTACCACTCTCATGAGGGAAGAACAGCCCATCCCCATACAGATCAGCGGCAGAAATGGACTGACAACACACAGATAATGCGTCGCCTGACGCAGAGCCTCATCCTTCGCCCCAAGCAGGCACAAAAGAGGATGTGCAGCAAAAGCGGTTAAAACACCGAGTAAAGCCGTTAAAAGCAACGTCACAGTCAGAGCTGAAGATGCTGTTCCCCTGGCATCATCATGATGGCCGGCACCAATAAGACGCCCGGTTGCGGCACTTATTCCGATAGTCAGACCAATAGAAACAGCAATCTGCAGGCCTATCACAGCCCCGGCAAAACCAATGGCTGCCGTTAGCGCTGGTTGTCCCAGATGCGCAATATAGACCATATTGAGCATATCAACGGCAAAAACAGCCATGAGACCAATTGCCCCGGTACCTGCCATAACCAGAACATGCCGCATAATACTGCCAGTCGTAAAACAGGCTTTGCGTCCGGATGTCAGGCCGTCTTTCGACATATTTCTTCCACTTCTGTGCTTACTGGCACCATTATAACAAATTCAACTTTAAGGTTTTTTCTCCGCGCGAGCCAGAGCATGGGGCAGAAATTGCCCGATCCGGCGAAAAAACAGGATGCTGAACAGGCTCAGTGCCGGTTACAGACTCGGGCAAAAAAAGCGGCGGGGAAAACAGGTGGCGCAATACTCATGATGTGACCAGTCGTTAGAGAACCCTTGATTATGACGCAAGGGCACACGTGCCGCCTTACAGATTTTGTTGCTATTTTTTTGACCTGATAGATGACAACCGGCGCTGTGGTTGCTAAAGACCGGCCCGTCTCACCGCCTGTTTAAAGCTCACCCGAAAAGAGCAGGGAACCATCACCATCATGAAGATTGTCGCCTGTAACAGCAACCTCCCGCTGGCTGAAGCCGTCGCAAAAGAACTCAGCCTGCCCCTTTGCAATGTCACTGTGCGGCGTTTTGCTGACATGGAAGTCTTTGTAGAGATCCATGAAAATGTGCGTGGCGAGGATGTCTTTGTTATCCAGAGCACATGTACACCCACCAATGATAACCTGATGGAACTCCTGGTCATGCTCGATGCGCTGCGTCGTGGCTCGGCCCGTCGTATCACAGCAGTCATCCCCTATTTCGGTTATGCCCGCCAGGACCGCAAATCAGGCCCCCGCACCCCTATCAGTGCCAAGCTTGTTGCCAACCTTCTGGTTGAAGCCGGTGCCAGCCGTATTCTGACCCTTGATCTCCACGCTATGCAGATTCAGGGCTTCTTTGATATTCCGGTTGATAACCTTTATGCCGCGCCTCTCTTTGTACGCGATATTCTGGACCGCTACGGTAAACGCGACCTGATGATTGTCTCCCCTGATGTCGGCGGTGTGGTGCGCGCCCGTCAGCTGGCCCAGCGACTGAACACAGATCTCGCCATTATCGATAAACGCCGTGAACGTGCGGGTGTCTCTGAGGTCATGAATGTTATTGGTGATGTACGCGGCCGCCATTGCCTGCTGGTCGATGATATTGTTGATAGCGGTGGCTCACTGTGCAACGCAGCACAGGCTATTGCCAATAATGGGGCCGCCTCAGTTGGTGCTTATGTAACGCATGGTGTCCTGACAGGTAATGCTGTTGAACGTATTGCAAACTCCTGCATTGAAATGCTGACGCTCACCGACAGCATCAGAGAAACAGAAGCAGTTGCAGCCGCGCCAAATATCCGTCAGGTTACTATTGCTGGTCTGCTCGCCCGCGCTATGCGTGCTGTGGCTGACGAAAGCTCTGTCTCGTCTCTTTTCGACTGAGGATCTATGCCCTTACTTGAATTACGCTCATACTGGTACCTGCGTCATGGCCAGACTGACTGGAATCGTGATGGTCTCTCTCAGGGACGAACCAACATTCCCCTGAATATAACGGGTGCCGCGCAGGCACAGGCTGCCGTTGAGCTGGTTCTGGGCGGGCTTAAGAAACACGTGCCCTTCACCCATATTGTCAGCTCTCCGCTTGACCGTGCTTTTCAGACGGCCGTCACCGTGCGTGACGGGCTGATTGAACGCGGTTTAAAGCCAATGCCTGTCACCACAGATGAACACCTGCAGGAGGTCTGCTTTGGTGAGCAGGAAGGCCAGCCAATGGGAGACTGGTATGACAGCTGGATTGCAGGCGAATATACGCCTGATGGTGCAGAAAAATTTTCTGACCTGCGCGAACGGGCCGTACGAGCTGTAAACCGCGCCACTCATGGAGGCGGTGTACCGCTGATCGTTGGCCATGGTGCCGTATTCAGGGCTCTGCGCGCTGCCATGCACCTGCCGGCCAATGTCAGGCTGCCCAATGCAACGCCTTTATGGCTTGAGCCTGGCCGTGCCCCGAACCTGCCATGGCATCTGACCATGATGTCTGAGTAACCAGCTAAAAATTATTAAGTGACGAAAGGCGGTTAATCTGTTTGTGCTGGTTAACCGCCCTCCGTGATACGTCCCGAAAAGAATTTACAACTAAATAACTCTGGCCTCTGGTAGTTGGACGTGGCATTGCTCAGCATCATGCAAAATGCCTCCTCTCATTCCCGGCCATCATGGTTTCAGCGTCTGTACACCCGTGTTTGTGCCCACGCCGCGAGCCCTCATGCACCTGCATGGCTGGCTTTTCTGACATTCTGCGAAGCCAGCTTTTTCCCCCTCCCTCCCGAAACTCTGCTGATACCTATGGTGCTGGCACGCCGTGAATATGCATGGCGTTATGCCTTTATCTGCACTGTGTTCAGCGTATTCGGGGCCTTACTGGGGTGGCTGATCGGGGCCATGCTGCTTGACCTCATAGCACGCCCTATTGTGCATTTTTACCATGCTGAACACACACTGATCTCGCTGCAGGAGAAATTTCGTCAGTGGGGTGTCTGGTTTATTCTGCTCAAAGGACTCACACCCATACCCTTCAAGCTGGTTACTATTGCCAGCGGTATGGCGCATTTTGCATTACTGCCATTTATTGTAGCCTGTACGGTGACACGCGGGCTACGTTTTTTTCTGGTCGCAGGCCTGCTGAAACAGTTTGGCCCCTCCATTGAAAAATTTATCGAAACCCGCCTGCCTCTGGTCATGGGGGCTGCAGCCATTGTCTTTATCAGCGGCTTCCTTCTCTTACATTACCTGTAACAGAAAAGAACGTATCCGGGCTCAGCTCTTGCAGTAAAACGCAGGAAAAGGCACACAAGACTCCCTATTCTCTGATGCCGCTTTATTGCAGGAGCTTCATTATGCCCTCTCAGATCGCTGTTATCACTGGTGCCGGTACAGGCATTGGTCGTGCTGCCGCCCGGGCTCTGGGACGAGCCGGCTTTGACATTGCGCTGATCGGACGCAATGAAGAACGACTGGCTGAAGCCGTACAAGACCTGCATGAGCACGCCATTAAAACGATGACCTTTGCCCTTGATGTGACCAGCCCTGAGGCCTTACGTCAGGCTGCTGAGCAGATCGAAAACGAACTTGGCCCGATTGCCGTCTGGGTAAACTGTGCCGGTGCAACAGTTATCGGGCAGGTCACATCACTCTGCGCACAGGACATTCAGCGCGCAACCGACATCACATATATGGGGAGCGTCAATGGCACCCTCGCTGCACTGGAGCATATGCGCCGACGCAGCCAGGGAGTTATTATTAACCTCGATCTGGCCCCGTCTTTACGTGATATGCCGCTTCAGGCTGCTGAGAATGGCGCCCGGGCGGCTCTTCGTGCTTTCTGTAACAGCCTGCGCGCTGAACTGCTTCACGATGCTGATGCCATTCGTGTAGTGACTGTTGATCTGCCTGCAATCAATACACCGCGCTACCGGTGGACACGTAACACAACAGGCCAGACACTTCGCCCTGCAGGGCCAGTCTATGAGCCTGAAGTCGCTGCCGAAGCTATTTGCCGCGCTGCTTTTACAACCAGCGACACAATATCGGTCGGTCCTGAAGCAATCCTGTCATTTTTACATAAAATTACCGGTACCGGTTACAGCATCAAAAAACGGGTACAAAAAGGGTACAAAACACAGTTGAGTAAAGTCTATGCACCTGACCACGCAGCAGACAACCTCTATACCTCACCTGCGGGCATTATGGGTGCACATGGCGACTTTGACAGTAAAACAAGACGCGCTGACAGCCCTCTGTCATTCTATATACCCTCAAGCCTTCTTGCAGGGTTAAAGGGGGCACTCCTGGCGATCGGCCTGACCAGCCTGGTCACGCATTTTATCAACACAAAAGAAAAACAAAACCACCACTGAGAGAACTGCGTTTCATATAACATCTGATCCTGTATCACCCGGAGAGTTCTGATGTCTTTGCTGTTGCTTCGTCGTCGTACAACACTTGCCCTGTCTGCCCAGCTACTTGGTTGTGGCTTTCAGTCATCCCGGGCACAGGCTCAGACAACCCCTCTGACACTGCAGGGAAACCTGATCTACCGTGAACGCATATTACTGCCTGCAGCCCGGGCTGAGGTTCGCCTGCTTGATGTCAGCACAATTTCAAAGGCGCCGGCTGTCATCTCGACTGACAGCATGGATATTAACCAGCAGGTACCGGTACCATTTCATCTGAGTATAAACCGCAACCTTTTTAAGCCTGGACACACCTACGCTTTATCTGCCGTTATTTTTGTTGATGGACAGCCCTGGTTTAAAACACCCTCACCAGCTCCGGTCAGTTTAAAAACCAGTAAAGACATCACGATCATACTGCGCAGAGAAGTGACACAGCCCTTACCCCATACTCTTAAAGGTTCATGGCACACCGATAAAATTGGCCAGACCTCACTGCGTGACGGCACCATCACACCAACTCTGGACCTGCATGGAGACGGTACTGTAAGCGGATCAACAGTCTGTAACACCATAAAAGGCCGCTATACGGCCACGGGTCAAACAATAGCATTTTCTGCAATCGCAAGCACAAAAATGGCCTGTGCTGACAGCACAGCAACCCAGCGCGAGAGAGCTTTTTTGCATAGCCTGGAAACTGTAAAAAACTGGGAAATCAGTTCACAGGGTGAAATACTGACCCTGAGTAATCAGGCAAAAGAACCTCTGCTCGTTTTTCATCGCCAGTCTCACCTGCCACTGAAGTAAGTAAGCGCTATAATGCCCACTGCATGAGCAGGGCTTCAAGCTGCTCGGGCAGAATGACAAACGGAACATCCCAGGTCGTTGAGGGATGCTCCGTCTCACCGCGTATTTCCTGATATGTCAGGCCACGAATACCTGCAATAAAAGCATAAAATGTATCTGGCATAGTCGCGGGTGCTAAAATGCCAACCTTTGTCCCGGCCGCACAAAATACTATGCTGCTCATGCCTGCTCCCATCATCCCCACAACACAGGCGGCATTCCGGAAAAGCTTAATCTGCTCAAGCAATGTTAAAGCTGCGGGGTCAACCGTTATAAAGCCATAGCGTATCAGAAGAGCCTGTATCTGCTCTTCATGAGCAAGGCTGCGCCGGCTCCCGGGACGAGCAATATATAATCTGAGTGGAGAACCAGAGAACATTGCCGCACTCATTTGCTCATTACGCTCAAAGCAAAGAGGAGACATATACACACCGTGATCTGTCAGCCCCTCAACCAGTGTAAGAGTTCTGAAATAACGAACCTCATCATTTCCAAGAGACAGATACTGATAATACCGTGGTGAAGAGAGGGCGACAGAATCACGTATTACTGCCTGCATTGCTCCTGATACCTGCGGCACCACCAGACAGCTGTAAGACCCCACCCGCTCAGCCCGCCAGAGCCTGGGCAAAAGTTCAACCAGCCAGTGACCATAATTATGATCTCCCCGCTTTCGCAAAAGCAGGCTGGGTTTTTCTTCCGGCACACTCTCGGTTTTTGACAGAACACGCTCATACGCTCGCTGACACTCTGCCGCACTATGCTGCGCTATTGTTTGTATAATCAGCTCATTATCGCGGGTAAAAACCAGCCCCTCTTCAGTCACATAAACATCTGAAAGACGGCGTATAATAAAAGGGCGGGGCATATGCTGCCCTGTATGCCACCCGGCATGCATAGCCTGTAAAACATCATCCGGCACAAGATGCAGGTTTTGTACGGCGGGAGAAGGCTGAAAAAATGCGGGAGAGAAGAGCTCTGCCAGAGTTTGCCCGGCTGCGGCTTTCAAATCAACAGTCTTCACAGAAGACAGATCTTTTTTCATCTTATAATTATCTTCTTCTTTACTTTTAATAATAAAAATTAAATAATAACCCTCATTAGATAAATATTATTTTAATAAATATATAACCTGGCGATTTTCATGATACCCTCTTCTCTACTTATACAAATTCTTGGTGAAAACCCTTTATCAACACAAAAAGAGATAATTTCTGTCCCCAAAGATCTTTTTATATTTCTGCTTCATACTTACATGATGCAGCAACCTTTTAATGAAGCACAATATCTGAAAACAAATCCGGATGTGGCCGAAGCTGTACACAGAGGCGCTATAGATTCCGGCCTGACACATTTTCTCAATGCAGGGTACTGGGAAGAGCGCGAGGGCGGCTCGTATAAATTTTCTGAAGACTGGTACCTGCGACAAAACCCTGACGTCGCTGTCTCGGTACGTCTTGGGGAAATCATTTCAGGCAAAAAACACTACCACTTATATGGCAAATCGGAATGGAGATGCCCTTCACCCGAACTCAGTGATGAATACGAACTCTGGAAAGCCTTTCTTCGTCCCTCCGTAAAAAAAGAATAAAATTTTATACCTGTCGCTCACTCATGCAATGCTTCAAAACATTGCATGATCTCTTCATCATTCACGGCGTCCAGCACAGACGGAGACCAGCGCGGAGTATTGTCACGATCAATCAACCTGCTCCTCACACCTTCTGAAAAATCGTGACGCCTGAGGAGATGCCCAACAAGACACTCCTCCTGAGAGAAAGCATCCGCCAGCGCAGGCAGTGTTCTGGCCCGGTGCCAGGCTTCCCACGACAGACATAATGAGAACGGACAGGCCCGTGCAATCAGATCGCGGTCTTTCTGCGCCTCCTCCCCCGATATGCAGGCAAGCTTTTCTAAAGCTGATGGCAGGTCAGGGGCGTCAAAACAGGCATCCAGCTCTGATGCTCTGGCAGGCACAACATGCGGCACAGCAGCAAAAACATCTTCAGGCATACGATGCTCAAGTTCTGACACAAGAGCAGGCAGAGTGTCAGACTGCATCAGGTAATCAGCAAAACCACTGGTCACAGCCTGCTGAGGGGTCATCACTCCACCTGTCACAGCAAGCCGCAGACCAAAAAAACCGGGCGCGCGGGAAAGAATCCATGATCCGCCGGCATCAGGCGTTAAACCTATTCCCGTTTCCGGCATCGCCAGCACAGAACGCTCTGTAACAACGCGATAAGCAGCATGACCACCCAGACCAATACCACCCCCCATGGCAATACCATCCATGAGCGATACAACCGGCCTGGAAAACGCAGCAATGCGCCTCATCACAGCATAGGTTGCCAGCATTTTCTGATAGATCTCTGCCGTCTCACCCCGGGCAATATGAGCATAAATCGCTTTCAGGTCTCCACCGGCGCAAAAAGCGCGGGCTTCACCCCCCTGTAAAACTATAACACGAACCGAAAGATCCTGTTCCCAGGCATCAAGCACGCGACCAATACCGCAGGCCATCTCATAATCAACAGCATTAAGCTGGCGGGGGCGGTTAAGAATGATGCGGCCAAGGTGACCTTTTTGCTGTGTAAGCACCACCGGGGTGAGAGAAAGATGCGTTTCTGTCATTACTTTCCTTCTTTATTCCTACACGCAAAACACCCGAATACTATACCAGAGGAGGATAAATATTCCCTCAAAGTCACTCCTGCCACACTGCTATGTCGCGCCCTGATGCTGCCGTTAATGTTATCATGACGGATAACTCTGCAATGTTACGGACAGCACTTCTTCAGCAGTATGCAATATACAAATATGCCACCTATTTTACGGGCCGGTGTCAACAGCAACTATCAAATACACGCAGCTTTGACCACAAACGCACCTGTCCCGAACGCGGCCTGAACTTTTTTGACTGTCTTCTTCAGCGTGTTGTAGAAGACAGCATACATAGTGTATGTATTTATACAGTGCAGGCTCTGACCATTCATGAAAAAGCCGCAGGGCTGGTTTATTTCAACCGTAATCATCACCCGCTGCTACATACTCCGGTTTCATAACCTGCCCGGACACCCTTTAAGGAAAAAAGATGGCTCAGCAACCCGACAATAAATCTCCAAGCCAGGATGTACCTGTCATTACAGTAAAAGCGCTTATCATTATTCATATATTCATCGCAATTTTTCTGGCATTAGGCAGCTGGGTCTGCTGGTCTATACCGCAATAACGATCAGATTTCAGGCGACATTATGCCCTGCGAACCACGCGCATAACGGTCTCTGCCGTAACAAAGAACACCCCTCCCATCAGGACAATCCAGAATGACACGGGTGCATTCGTATACCAGGAAAGCACCAGCCCTGCCCAGGCTTCCGTAACAGCCAGAAGGGCAGAACAGAGCAAGCCTGCGAATGGTGGCAGACCAAGACGAAGAACAGCCGCCGCCGGTGCGACCATCAACGTAAAAACAAGCAATATGCCGGTTACCTGAGCGCACTCAGCCGTTGTAATAGCCACGAGCATCAAAAACAAAATGCCCATTACACGCAGGTTAACACCCCTGGCTTCTGCCAGCTCAGGCTGAAGCGTCGCAAATAAAAGCGGACGCGACAAGAAACCCAGGACAGCCAGACTCAACATGCTTAAAGCTGCGAGCCAGGTGAGTACAGACCAGCTCACACCAAAAATATCACCAAAAAGCAAAGCTGCAGATGCGCCTGCTGCATGCGTAAAAAAGTGTAGAAACAAGGCACCCAGCCCCAGAGCAAGCGAGAGAACCAGCCCGATCACAACATCTCGCCCAGCAATACGCTCACCGGCAAGCCCCATAAGCAAGCCACCGGCGAGCGTTCCACCAGCCATGCCTGTTAAAGGCGACAAACCAAGCAGCAGAGCACCGGTCGCGCCGGCAAAACCAACATGAGAGAGTGCATGACTGGCAAAAGTCTGCCCACGTAACACCAGAAACCAGCCAACAGGCCCGCACACCATAGCCACCAGAAAGGCCGCCAGAAATGCAATCTGCATAAACTCATAATGAAGCATTATGGTGATGCCCTGTACAATCATGAGACTGAAAAAGGCCACCGCCTCCTTCAGCAACAACAAATAAACGCTGACCAACCTTAAGCACTTCAACCGGTGCACCATAAAGTGCCGTCAGGGTCTCTGACGTAATAACCTCACGCACCGGCCCAAGTAAGGCTTTGCCTCCGGCCAGGTATAAAACGTAATCCATAAACCCAAGAAGCGGATTAATATCATGTGCTGACAGCAACACGGTCATATTACGCTTGCGGGCGAGAGTGTGGATACGTGTGACTGTGTCAGACATTCTGGCCGGATCAAGGCTGGCCATCGGCTCATCAAGCAGCAGGAGGGACGGATCATCAAGCAACACCTGCGCCAGAAGCAGGCGCTGACGCTGCCCGCCAGAAAGAGTAGCAACTGGACGATGAGCGAGAGAAAGAGCATCAACGGCCGCCAGAGCAGCCTCGGCGGCAGCGCGCCCCTTGCGCCCTCCCCATGGCAGCCCGGGCACCTGCCCGCGGTAAGCCGCCTCGACCATGCTCAGACCACTCAGCTGCCCCCCCGGCATGTTTCTCATCTGGGGCATATAGCCGGCAGCAGAATTACCACGGCGGACCTTGCGACCTTCAAACAATATCGTGCCGGCTCCTGGTGCCTCAAGCCCCAGAATACCACGAAACAGAGTTGTTTTTCCCGCACCATTAGCACCAAGAACGCCAACAAAACTCCCCTGGGGAACTTTAAAGCTGACATCCCGCAAAACATCGTGACCACCGCGTGAAAGTGTCACGTGTGAAAACTCAAGTGCAGGTATCGTCACTTTTTTACCTCAAGCAAGCCGGCAGCCTGCTCCACTGTATCACTCACCCATTGTTGCCAGTGTAAACCCTGTGGCATCGTTTCGGACACAGCCAGAACCGGCACTCCCTCCTGCTTTGCCATTGCGACCAGACGTTCAACTGAAGGACGATTAACCTGGGAATTATAAATAAGCAGGTTAATCCGATGTTGCCTGATATCATCTTCAAACATCGCCACTTCGGATGGTGCCGGCTCGACATCATTCATCACTGCAAGCTGAAAACCCTGCCGTTTCATCCTGAGGCCCATACGATCAGCCAGAGGCGTAAAAACCTGTTCAGTCGCTGCAACAGGCTGCCCGGACACTTCAGAACGTGCTGTAGCTATTACATTTTTAACCTGATCCACTGCTGCCTGCAGCCTCTGCCCCCGTACAGCATAAGCCGAAGCATGTGACGGATCAGCCTTCTGACACGCCGCGACAAAAGCCTTTATGAAGGCCTCAACTGCACTGATATTATACCATAAATGAACATTATCCCCCTCATGCCAGTCAGCCACATCCTGCACACGCAGCACAGGGAATGCAGCGGGAGAACGTGTACGGGCAAGGCGCTCCATCCATGCATCATACCCGGCACCATTGGCGATAACGAGAGTGGCATCACTCACCATACGCCCTTCTGCCGGGCCAGGCTCATAAAGATGCGGATCTGACACAGGTCGCGACAGAACAGAGGTCACTGTCATATCAGGGCCGGTAATCTGGGCAGCCAGGTCAGCCCACATATTTTCAGCTGCAACAACAGAAGGCTTATCCTGCACAGAAGCCAAAACCATAGACGGCAGAAAACTCCATACGGTTAAGCCAAGCACCGTCAGTGACAAAAACCGCATAAAACTACCCTGCCCCGGCTATTCCGGCCCTTATATACAGTGACTGCTTACTAAACGGCATCACTCAGAGAATGTGATATTATAACATATCTTGTAAACAAGACAAAACGCTTCATATGCTGAACTGAATCGCCTGTTACACATATCTGCTTTATAAGCTCTGACATCAGTCAAAAACGATAAGGGACACCCTGCATCATGCCCGGCCACACATCCTGCTCATCTGACTGTCAGAGCGAGATAACAACACCTGTAGAAGAATTACTCGATAAAGCCGCAGCACTTTGTGCCCGCAATGGCAGTCGCCTTACACCACAACGCAGAGAAATTCTTAGCCTTATCCTCAGCGCAGGCAAGCCTGTTGGGGCATATGATCTGCTTGAGCAAATTAAAACACCAGAACGTAAGCCAGCCCCGCCGACGGTCTACCGTGCTTTAGAATTTCTGCTTGAACACGGTCTCATTCACCGTATTGAGCGTCTTTCTGCTTTTGTTCCCTGTGTGCATCTGCTGCATGCGCATCATACAGACGACTGCTCACAAAAATATAAAGATGACACGCCTCATTTACATACAGCGCAGTTTCTGATCTGCCGCGAATGCAAAAGCACGTCAGAGATCAGCACACCACATATTCTTGAAGCCATAAAACAATCATGCCAGCCCCGGGGCTTTATCGCACAAAATGCTTTTATAGAAATTGAGGGGCTGTGTTCAGGGTGCGCCGGAAAAAAATGACGCCCCCTGGAAACACAAAAACTATAAAGAAATTTTACGCTTTACGACTGCGGGTTGTTTTCGTCTTTGCTCTGGCGGCAGGTTTAGACGCAACCTTACGGCTGCGTGATGTCTTAGCTGCACTGGCTTTTTCGGCTTCAGCGGCCAGGCGTTCATAACGCTTACGGCGCCGTGTTTCCTGAACAATACGCAGCTTTTCTACAGCTGACAGACGAACTCTGGTCTCTTCAGCCTGAACCACTTTTTTCTTTACCGCTTTGGGCTTTTCAACAACCGGCTCAATAATTTTGACTGCCTTTGTTACTTTTTTGGTCGTGGCAGCTGCCCGGCCACGCGCTGCCGGTACAGGAGCAGCAACCTCAGGCTTTGCCTTTGCCACTCTTTTCTTCTTCACAACCACAGGCGCGACAACTTCCTCCTTCACCACAGGAGCTGCAACCCGCGCAGCTGCTTTTTTCTTCACCGGCGCAGCCCTGCTGCTTTTAACCGGAGCCAGCGCTGCACTTTTTGCAGGTGCAACTTTTTTAGAAGTTTTTGTCTTAACAGGTGCCTCAGCTTTAGCGGCTGCTACTTTTTTAACAGTTGCACGACGTGATGGACGCTGAGAAGAAATATCCTCCTCAGCTACTGCCTCCACAACACGACTACGACGAGAAGACGTTGTTTTCTTTACCGGTGTTGCTTTTGCACGCGTTGTAACTTTACGTTTTTCTCTGCCGCTCATGAAACCCTCTCTTTTTTAAATTATAAAAAACATCAGCATGTTTTAAAATATGACGAATATACAGCAATGTACATAACGCACTCCGGAGTTCATAATGAACCCGGTTTACTTCCCCTACATAACAAATATCAGGAAAATTGCAAAAAATACTTTTATCTTTCAGACATTAAGAATGTTCCAGATTATGACCCTCAGCGTCACAAACAAAAATAAGCTGACAGTCAGGCTGTAAAATGCTTTTCAGAATAACCTGAAATTGCGATGCTATATGCAAATATTCACTCGAAAGCTATGACAATGAAAATTGATGGTGTCTCTTACAGAAGCGTCTGGATCAATGAGGAAGATGGGTGGTCAGTAAACATTTTTGATCAGACTCTTTTTCCTTTTTCACGAAACATCCTGCGACTGACAACACCTGATGATGTTGCGCATGCAATACGCAGCATGCAGGTCAGAGGTGCACCGCTGATTGGCGCAGTTGCCGCTTATGGTCTGGCTCTTGCTTTGCGCAATAACGCATCAGACCATGCTCTGGAAACACAGGCGGCTATGCTCGCGGCCACACGCCCCACCGCCATTAACCTGCGCTGGGCCATTGACCGGCTTCTGACATATCTGCGCCCTCTTCCAGAGCAAGAACGCGTAAAAGCGGCTTATGCAGAGGCCGGAAAAATATGTGATGAAGATGTAGCCCAGAACGAAGCTATCGGGCGCCATGGCCTGGAACTGATACGTGACATTGCCAGCAAACGTAAAAACCAGTCACCGGTTAACATTCTTACCCACTGCAATGCCGGCTGGATAGCAACCGTTGACTGGGGCACAGCTCTTGCCCCCATCTACATGGCACATGACGAGGGGCTGAAGGTGCATGTCTGGGTTGACGAAACCCGCCCGCGCAACCAGGGCGCTGCTCTGACAGCATGGGAACTTGGTGGCCATGGCGTGCCGCATACCGTTATTGCCGACAACGCAGGCGGGCACCTGATGCAGCACGGGCAGGTGGATCTTGTTATTGTAGGAACAGATCGTGTTACCCGCACGGGCGATGTTGCCAACAAAATTGGCTCATACCTCAAAGCACTGGCCGCCAGAGACAACAATGTACCTTTCTGGGTTGCCCTGCCCTCCACCACCATTGACTGGACCGTTTCTGACGGTGTGAAAGAAATTCCTATCGAAGAGCGCTCAGCCAGTGAGGTGACACATATTGCAGGACGTACAGCCAAAGGTGAAATAACCTCTGTGCAACTGGTCCCGGATGGCAGCAAAGCTGCTAACCCTGCCTTTGATGTCACACCAGCCCGACTGGTTACCGGCCTGATTACCGAACGGGGCTGCTGCCCGGCAACAACGGAAGGGCTACGTGCTATGTTTCCTGAAAACCAGCTGTTTGTCCCGGAGTTTGATGGGTTGGATTGATAATGAATCTTTCTGGCTCTGAAGTCCATATTTTGCAGATGTATTCATAGGGTGTGAGGCCTTTGAGTGTCTTAAGCCGTCGCCCGAAGTTATTATAAGCCGCCATGAAGTCGTTGAGGTGTGTCCTCAACTGCTCATGGCTGTCGTAATGGAAGCGTTTGACAGTTGCTTCCCTGATCGTGCAGTTCATTCGCTCGACCTGACCATTGGCCCAGGGATGATTGAGTTTCGTCAGACGATGTTCGAGAAATTCCCGGGCTGTTCGTCTGTTGGCTTTGTCCACAAGCTGCGTTACCGCAAACTTGCTTATGCGGTCTATGCCAACGAAAAGGTAAAGCTTGCCTTCAGCGATCTGGACTTCGGCAATATCGAGGTGAAAGAACCCGATCGGATAGCACCTGAAGTGCTGTTGTTTCGGCTTACCTCCTTCGACATCAGACAGGCGTGAAATTCCGTGACGCTGCAGACAGCGATGCAGGGCCGGGCGTGTCAGATGAGAAATGCTGGCCTGCAATGCGTAAAGGCAATCATCCAACGGCAGTAAGGTGTGCCGACGAAAGGCCACGATCATCGCTTCGTCAGTCTCGGAAAGGACTGTTGAGCGCGGCTCTTTGGGGCCTGCCTTCTGATCCTCAACCGTTTGACGCTTCCGCCATTTTGCACCTGTTTTTGGATTAATCCCGAACTCCCTGCTCAGCGCCGCGAGCGAAGCCTGCGATCGCTGTATTGCTGCCCGCACGGCGTGCGTGGTCGTGGCGCTCCCATGACGTATCTGTCTCATAAGGCTTCTTTCCACTCTCGTGAAAATATCACACCATCAAACTCCGGGACCAAACAACTAGTTCTAAGCTTTCTAATGTAAGGCCAGAAGATATTACCATTGTTAATATAAATGGTATTAATCACATAATGGCAGACAACAATGGAATATATTTATTTTATACTGACAGCAATAAACCATATACTTAGTGTTTAAAAAATGGACTTATATTATTAATTATGTAAAAATATATAACAATCATTCTGATCATTATATGATAGTTCCAGTTAAAACTATGCCACTTTCTAAATTTATTGGATACCTGGGGGAGATAGCTGCAAAATGCTTAAAAATTCGCCAGACCCGAGCAAGCTCTCTATAACTCTTTCGGATAAAAAATGGGTTTTTGTGGAAGATGCTGTATCATCTTGGATTAAATATGTATGTAGCATTACACCAAATGATGAAACAGCGGATAAATAGTCAGATATGGCCAATGACGCTCAAAGATTAGAAGTTATTCTAAAGAAAATTACTGAACAAAAAAGTTGACTGGAAACTTCATACTTAACTCGTATTGTTAGGCTCAGAACCTGTTAATTTATTGAACTGAACGAGCCGTTGTGATTCACAGGCTTACCAATGGAGGTGAGCCTGTGAGTGATGTATTTTTGTTGTTTCCTTAGGTTTTTTACATACGTTCTGCTCCCTTGCCATCGGGCATCAGGGGTATCGTGTATTCGTTGTTTTAACGGCTGGTTTTCGTAAAAAACGTCTTGTTTTGCATACCATCCCGGTCATTAAGACTTTGTTGTTCAGTCGCTTACATTTCGAGTTTGAAACATATCTTCACCCACCTGGGAAATGAGTTGTAAACTATTTTCAGGTATGGCAAGAAAAATTCATTCCTGCATATTTAAGGGTTGTGTAATGTCAGAAATTATTGAGACTTCTGCAAGTATTCATACTTTTAGAAATTACAGAAACAGAAGCAGAAATAATACGCCGATAAATGAAAGTATTAACACCCCGCCTTTAGAGGAAGAAATTCCTGTTTCTTCGGATAATAAATCCGTAACTGAATTTGATATTAAGTCAATCGGTTTCGACATAAATGCAAAAGAATATTTTCAGAAAAATGGTATTAATAGCATAGAAGATTCTTTCAATATTGCCAATATACTGCATGCAAACAAGAGTGTCAAAGAAGCTGCTGTTATCTATGGCCTTGGTTTCAGACTTCATTCAAAAGAGCCAAATAAATATCCGCTTGCTCAGACTTTTTTACAAAAACGGCTTCTTTGTTTGCTTAAAGCGGGGATAGAGCCTCCCAGGCATGAAATTGATCTGCTGCGAGGATATAATATTCCGTATGCAAATTATATTGAAGGTATTGCCCTCGCATGGAGAGAGAATAAGGGCGAGGAAGCTCTGAAGCATATGAAAAATGCTTATGAAGAGTTTCATACCGGTGAAGAGATTGACAGACTTTATTTCGAGATTGTTCTGAAGTCTGCACCGCAGCTGCTCGACCCTACTCCGGAGGCAGAGAAAAAAGAAAAAATTCCTAATAACCTTTTCATGTACTGGGATAAAAGCCCGCCTCCTGAAGTTCTTGATAATTTCGCAATTCATAGAAATATGAAGCAGTTTAATTTTCGTATTTTTGATAAAGAAGAAGCTACTGAGTGGTTATATTCAAACTATGGCGTTGAAGCCCGCTCGATCTTTCTTAATGCCCGCAACTCTGCTGAAGCCGCGGATATACTGCGAGTGCATGTAACGCAGCTGTATGGTGGCTGGTGGATGAATGCAGATCATCGCATCAGAGATGACGCTGCAGCAGATTTTATGACATCTCAGGATGCTTCTGATGTTTTCTTTGTAACTGGCAATAATATTATTCATACTGACTGTTATGGTACAATACCGGGGAGTATGATCGGAGAGGATTGCCTCCTTTCTCTCTACAGAAACTGCTATTTACACCCTGTAATGTTTACAGCCTACAAAACAGGATCCGGGGTTTTTAATCGGGCTGTTAATCGTCGTATCTGGCGTAAAATACAGGGTTTTAAGATTAAAGAGACGTTGAAAATTTATGATGAAGCAGCATTTGATAAAGTGATTTATAAATTTCCTTTATGATAAGCGGTTTCATTATAGTGAGGTTTATATCATGAAGTTCTTCGACCTCTCTTCTGGCAAAAAAACTGTTACCTGTGGCATTTCAGAGTTTCGTGAGGTAAGGCCCGGCGAGCGTGTGCAGGGGCCTTTTAAGGTGTGGGAGCTGACGGATAGTCGTGGATGGGTTCATGATTATCACTGGAAAAAACCATCATCTCTTCTGAAACCTGTAGGATTCTATGAGATAGATGATCTGATAGTTACGCAGCCCGGGGGTACAATAGTAAGCACTCATTTTGGTTTTAATTGTGCGACCGGCCTTGATACGCAGAGAAGTATACCAGAGCACCAGAGTTATTTTTCGGGTTCGCCAAAAAATAAAATTATTATTGAGGCGGATGTGATCGCAGGAGATGGTGTTGCTTTTAATGTCTGGGGGCACTGGCTTGTTGATTATCTGCCTCGTTATGGTGTGATTAAAAGCGCGTTGGAGGAACGTTTTTCAGATCTTAAAATTCTCCTGCCTTCTTATACACCTGAGTGGATTTATCACACCCTTATCGTGACGTGTGATGTTAAACGAGAGAATATTATTACCTATAACCCTGACACAGATATTGTGCTGTGCAAAAAAGCTATTCTGCCATCATATTGCTATACGAGAGAATTTTCTTTTCATAGTTTTGTCCGAGAGTTTTATAATGGCATCACCCGGCCATTCACTCCGACAGAAAAAACACGTAAAATTCTGGTTTCCCGGGGAGATTTTTTACACAGTAACCGTCAGTTTGTTCAGCGTGCTGCTTTTGAAGCCAGTGCAGTACAGCGCGGTTATGAAATTATACGTCCTGAGGAGCTTTCTTTAGAAGAGCAGGTTAAAGTTTTTTCTGAAGCTGCCATTATTATTGGTGAGCACGGTTCGGGTATGCATAATGCGTTGTTTGCAGGTAAGGGAACTGTTGTCGGGTGCCTGGGTTTCTGGAACGCTGTGCAGCTTCACATTGGCTACCTGATGGAACATCATAATGTTTATCTGACCAAAGGCTGCCAGTGGCCCACACCAGATCGTAATGAATTCTGGATTGATTGCTCAGATGCTGATCTGATGTCGTTTCTTGATAAAACAGAGGCCATAGCATCAGAAGAGGCTGCATCAGCCTAAGTCTGGTGTATAATTTTAAAAAGCCCTTATAAAAAGGGCTTTTTAATTATGTGGTAGCAGGGCTTACGATTTAAGCCAGGGAGCGACAGGCAGGTTTTTGCTGTGCAGAAACTCAGGGTTGAACAGTTTTGACTGGTAGCGTGCACCGCTGTCACACAGAATGGTTACAATACGATGGCCCGGGCCAAGCTTGTGTGCTGTACGAATGGCGGCAGCAACATTAATGCCTGACGATCCTCCAACCGACAGCCCCTCATCAATCAGCAGACTATAAATAATGTCCAGTGCTTCAGTGTCAGGAATACGCTCTGCATCATCAATTGGCGCTCCTTCCAGGTTGCCGGTCACGCGGGACTGGCCAATCCCTTCAGTGATGGATGAGCCACTGGCTGACAGGTCATTATTTTTAACCCAGCCGTAAAGACCAGAGCCTTCCGGATCTGCCAGAACAATATGAGGTAATTTTCGACCGGCTTGTTTTGCTGCGTCATGCAGCCCCATAGCTGTACCGGCTAATGTACCCCCGGTGCCGCATGCGCATGTAAATGCATCAACATTGCCGTTAAGCTGGTGCCAGATTTCAGGAGCTGTTGTCTGACGATGTCCTTCACGGTTTGCCAGGTTGTCAAACTGGTTGGCCCACACATGTCCTTCTTCTTCCGCCAGACGGCGCGAGACATGCACATAATTACCCGGATCTTTATAGGGTTTAGCTGGTACCAGACGCAGATCAGCGCCGATCATGCGCAAAAAATCAATTTTTTCGCGACTTTGCGTTTCGGGCATAATAATAATGCTGCGGTAACCGCGTGCGTTAGCAACCAGGGTCAGGCCAATACCGGTATTCCCGGCCGTTCCTTCAACTAATGTCCCCCCGGGTTTAAGCAGGCCACGTGCTTCAGCGTCCTCTATAATCGCCAGTCCGGCACGATCTTTGACCGAGCCGCCAGGATTCATGAATTCGGCTTTACCATAAATTTCACAGCCGGTGAGTTCAGATGCTTTGCGCAGGCGGATCAGAGGCGTGCCACCAATAGCACCAGGCATGGAGAAGGAAGGGTTGCTCCAGCCCGGCAGAGAGGAATGTGCGCTTTCAGTCATCTGGTTACACCTTAATAGAGTTCCGACGAAGTCATAGGTAGGGTCGCGTGCAGGTGACTTCAACAGAAAACTGCAAAAGTCAGTTTGTGTTACCTGCCAGCATCCGGTTCTGCTTCAGCGTCATACAGCACTTCCAGTACAACACACCACGGGTAGCGCTCATCATAGCTTTTTCCTGATGGTGCGGCTATGTGCCCCTCAGTGTCTGTTGGTACATGAGTCAGCGCAACGCTGTCGTCGATATTGCCACTGATTGTGCTCAGCTGATGGCCAAAAGGCTGCCCCTGCTGGTTGGTGGCGACAACGTAACCACAATGGGCGGGGAAACCATAAGAGGTTGGCAGGCTGGAGTAGCGAATGAGAGATTTTGCTTTGCCTCGTGCGACACATACCAGGTCACCAGGCTTGGGAGCATAACGCGCTGGGTCCTGTGCCCGTAAAACAGGTGACTGCCCCGAAGCTGCGGCATTGATATAAGTGGCGTGGTTAGGCGAGTAGGGAAAGCGGTTATTTGCCCCGGCAATACGCATCACATAGGAGATAAAGGCTGCTGACCAGGCATAGTCGCCATCATGCACAAAGTCTGTCATTCGGCCGCTGGCATCGTGTTTGCCGGTCCATGCTGTTTCTGTTGAGTCAGGATCAATACCTACCCACCAGTATTCGCCAACGCGTTGCCACAGGCCGGGGGTGCGCTCGGGCTTCAGGGAAGCATTTTGTGGTTCAGGGCGTGTAGTCGGGTCATCATCATTGACCGGGCTGCCAAACATGCGCCATTCGCGTAAAGCGATAGCGACGACATCCTGGCGGTTAAAAGGCTCAAAATTGTGCGTCGCAAAATCTGGCACATGAGGGTTGTAGCTGTAAGATGATCCTGCCCCGGCGGTTGTGGCAGAGTGCTCCTGATCTGGCCGACTGGCACAATTTGTCAGAAACAGGGGTACCAGCAGGGCTATGGCAGAGAGAGCACGTGACATCTTGTCTCCAGACAGACACAGTGATTTGGGCAACATTGCAATATCAGATTGTATTGCAAACAGGAAAAATGAACATCTGGGCTGAGCATAGGCTGCTCAGAACCATGGGAAAAGAGGGGGATGAAGATTCTTTACCTGTTGTAAAAAAAGACCTCTGCAGTGTCGCGCAGAGGTCTCATTCCTTATCTAGGCTCAGGACTCATTCTTTGAGACAGAAGATGAAGCTTGCTGCGATATGGATTGCAGACATGGATGTATGAGCACAGCGATCGTATCGTGTCGCCACGCGTCGCCAGTCTTTAAGCTTTGCGAACATATTTTCGATCAGATGGCGCTTTTTATACAGATGCCAGTCGTAAGGTAGTTTTAATTTTCGGTTTTTCTTCGGCGGAATACAGGCTGTGATAGTGCGTTCTGCAAGCAATAACCTGATCCTGTTGCTGTCATAACCTCTGTCCCCGATGATTTCTTCTGTCTTGTCGGGTAGATCTGCCAGCAGCACGTCCGCGCCTTTGAAGTCACTGACCTGCCCTGCAGTCAGATAAAGTCGGACTGGTCGCCCCTGATCATCGGCAAAGGGCATGAAGTTTTGAGCTCAGACCGCCTTTGGTTCGCCCGGTATGGGGGGGAAGCCCCTTTTTTAAGCAGGAATGATATATCAAGAATGAAAAATGGATTAAATCCCGAAAGGTATGATCTTCATCATATAGAGCCTTTAGATGATGGCGGTACAAATAATTCGTCAAATCTTATTCTTATGAGAAAAAATCCAGAGCATAAGTTACTTACAAATTATCAAAATTTAACAACAAAAGGTATGATACATGGAGATAGTCGCTTAATTGAGTGGCCCTATCCACGTAAAGGATATCTTATATGGCCACCATCAAATAATTTATCTGCTACATTTTCGAAAGGAGAGAATTAATGATTCCTGAAATTTCAATACTTTTAGATAAAATCGATAAGCAAAGAGGATGTGCAGAGCCACCTGCTACACAAGAAGATATTAATATCGTAAATGATTATTTAATAAAAAAATTTAAGATTACTCTCCCTAAAATTTGGCCAGATATTTGACTTAGGTCTGATGGCATTAGTGAAAACGGATTAAATTTCTATATAGCAGGCAGAAGAAGAGAAGTATCTAGATCTTTTATTGATTATTTTATTGAAGCAAACAAACTATTCAAAGAAAATAATAATGGAGAGTATATTTTTTGGTAAAATAGATGATGTTTCATATTTTGTTTATAATATTAAAAATAAAGAGTAGAAAGTTGTTGATCCAATATGTTACGATGTATTTGAAAGATATGAAACTCCTGAAGAGCTTATTATAAATTCAATAAAAGAATAATTATCTTAATGTAATTTTTATTGAAAAATATATTCTCTATGGAAGCGTAAAACAATAATTTATAAAGTTCGCTCATAGCATGAGAAACCTTATACTAAATGAGTTGTCAACCTATGTGCATTTTCCAGGTAATACGAGGCCTATACTTATTAAAATTCCAATTATAAGAACGGCCATACTTTCTGTTGCAAACCATTGTCCTGCAATAGAAAAATTACCAAATAGCGTGTACCAATCTTTTTTTCCAGTAATGATAACAGGGAAAACTATAGAGCCTCGTAATAAGCACATAATTTCCCATACTGTTAGTAATATACGAATTAAAATATTTTTTTTGAATTACGGGCGATTAAGACGCAACACAAAGACAGAATACAAAGAATTAAAGTAATACCTAAGGTCACTAATATTGCCAGATAACTTCTTGCAGCTGTAGATAAAACTATGGACGGTGGAGCACCTAATTCAGCCATCCACTCAGGTCCAGCCAACCAGGCACTTACATGTAATAGTGCGCCTAAAATCAAACAAAAAGCAGAAAGAAAAAAAACAATACTCTCTAAAATGAAAATTTTTTATTATCATTTATCTATAGCTCCTTCGAGACTATAATCATCAGTCAAAAAAGAAGTTTTGAACCCGCTTTAAAAACCCTAGACAGAGTTTTTAGAAAATTATAAGACATTAGTAATGACTGAAAAATAAATAATATAGTTATAACAAGGAACAAAAAAATCTTTTAAGAGAAAATATGTAGTAAAAAAAATCTAATCGTTTTTTCTATAATAATCTAGAATTACATAAATTAAACAACCTAATAAAAAAACAATTAAAGGAAGAAAAAATTTCTTCCATCCATCAAAAAAAGCTGCTGTATATAACATAAAAAATGTAGTAACCAAAGTTACTAACCCTATTAAAATTGACAATAAAAATTCTTTTAATGATTTCAATGTTTTTTTTATCATTTTAATGATTTATTTCTCAACAATGGTATTTAATTGTTCAAAACTATCCTCAAATATGAAATATATCATATCAGAACCATCTGTGGAAAGCTGATACCAAAGTCCAGGATCTTTTAATCTAAGACGATGAGATGCATTGGCAGCTGTTTGAAGTAACCCTTGTATATTAATAATCATTAACATGCTTGATGCTCCTATAGAACAAATTCTTGTTATAGTAAGAGATACTGATGCATCATTAATAATATACATTAATATTTTATCAGTTATTATTCTATTAAGTTGTGTTTTTGTGGCAAATTTAACCCCTTTTTCTTCCATCTTATCTTCAATTTCTTTAAATTTTTGATAGTTCATATGTTTAATTTTATATTCAATGATTTTTTTTAATGTTTTTATAATTTGATTTCTATCTCTAATTATTTTTTTAAAAATTTCCCAAGCTCGTTTATCTTCTTCATCATTAATTTTTACTTGATTATATGTTCTTTCAGGATTTAAATCCCCCCATGATGTATATGGAGCAATATCATCAAGAGTTCTTAATATTCCATTAAAAAGAGATGTTACAACATCCCAGACTCCATATCCCATTTCATCAAATAATTTATTCATTGATGTCATAATTTAACTTTCTCTGTATCCAGCCTCTTCAGAAGGCAATCCTAATAAAATCAACCTGATAATATGCCGATATTCTTCAAGTCTATGAGGTATTTTTCTTATATCTTCATTCCCTATTGTGCAAAATTTGCACTGTAACCTGGAGGGTTCTAAAAAATTCTTAGTTTTGAGATCTTTTCTATGATTCCATTTTATCTAAATGAATTGATAATTCATTTACAATATTATAATTTTTTTTAAAAATAATATATTTCTTCTTCATTACTCTCAAAATCATAAACTACTGTTTTTATTACTTCACTCCATATTTTTCACCCTGATCGCCTGACTCTTTGTTTAACGGCCGGAACAGTTATAGCCCACTGCTCTGCAAGCTGCTGATAGGTATAACGGATGTTCATCATATGATTATCCAGATAGAAAAATATGTGTGAACGATACAATTATATCCCTGACGTAGCTACGTTGTAGTCTTTTTGTACCCCGTACAGTTATAACAACACGGTATAGGTTTTTACAGGCTCTTTTTTCTGAACAGTTTTTGATCTGTCATTGAGATGATTTTTTATAAAATGAGTTAACTGCTCGATGGAAAAGCGTTCCATGAAGCTATCAGATCGAGCCATTCATTCTTTGAACGGGGCTTTTCTAATAAAATATTTCTTTGAGAATTATATTCGCTGACAAAATGGCACTTAAGCTCAGGGCCTGTTAATTTATTGAACTGAGCGAGAGATTGTGATTCACAGGCTTACCGATGGGGGATGAGCCTGTGAGTGATGTATTTTTGTTGTCTGAACGTCAGATGAAGCGGATTGAGCCGTTTTTTCCTCTGGCGCACGGCATGCCCCGTGTGGATGACCGACGTGTTCTGAGCGGGATCGTTTATGTGATCCGCAACGGGCTTCAGTGGAAAGATGCTCCCAAAGCGTATGGCCCGCACAAGACTTTATATAATCGCTTTATCCGGTGGAGCCGCCTGGGTGTCTTTGACAGGATCTTTAAAACCCTGGCAGAACAGGCGGGCAGTTCGAAGCGCCTGATGATCGATGCGACGCACCTTAAAGCGCACAGAACGGCAGCGTCCCTTCTCAAAAAGGGGCTTTTCCCCGCCATACCGGACGCACAAAAGGCGGTCTGAACTCAAAACTTCATGCCCTTTGCCGATGATCAGGGGCGACCAGTCCGACTTTATCTGACTGCAGGGCAGGTCAGTGACTTCAAAGGCGCGGACGTGCTGCTGGCAGATCTCCCCGACAAGACAGAAGAAATCATCGGGGACAGAGGTTATGACAGCAACAGGATCAGGTTATGGCTTGCAGAACGCACTATCACAGCCTGTATTCCGCCGAAGAAAAACCGAAAATTAAAACTACCTTACGACTGGCATCTGTATAAAAAGCGCCATCTGATCGAAAACATGTTCGCAAAGCTCAAAGACTGGCGACGGGTGGCAACACGATACGACCGCTGCGCTCATACCTTCATGTCTGCAATCCATATCGCAGCAAGCTTCATTTCCTATCTCAAAGAATGAGTCCTGAGCCTAGGCTCTCCCAGCTGCTCACGCGCCTCGGCCAGAGTGATGCCCCCAACGCCATATCACCCGAAGGTCAGGGTCTCCTGCCTGCCGTGGATTGCGTAGTTGTATCGGAATGAAATGCTACCCGCAGACGTCACGGCGACGTACAACCCATCGCGGTCGTTCACCTTGTAGAGCTTATCCGTCGGCTTAAGGTTGCGCAGTTTTGGTATCGGTCAACATCAGTTCGTGGCACTCCAAACAGCGATACCATGATTGAAAACCATTAAAATAACTGGCTAAAAATCTTATTATTCATATAGTTACTTCTTATAGATACCATAACACCCATAGAGTGCCTGACATGGTATCTATAAAAAACATAGCATCAGACTCAGTCAGTGCCATGCACCATGCCATAAAAAGTTGCTGCCTGGCGATACCGCTTGGTGCCAGACAATGCCGGACCCAAAAACAAAAAAGCCCGCATTTCTGCGGGCTTTAAGGCACTTTCATGCCGGGCAATACCACCTATGCCAGACGTGAGATCATTCCCACTCAATCGTTCCTGGTGGTTTAGACGTAATGTCATAAGTAACACGGTTAATACCACGTACTTCATTTACAATGCGACTTGCCACACGGTTAAGAAAACCCATATCAAACGGGTAAACTTCAGCCGTCATACCATCCGTGCTGGTTACAGCGCGCAGAGCACAGGCCTGATCATATGTACGGCCATCTCCCATCACACCCACCGTGCGCACCGGCAGCAGAACAGCAAAAGCCTGCCAGATCGCATCATACAGGCCTGCCGCACGGATTTCCTCAAGGAATACCGTGTCAACACGACGCAACAAATCAAGTTTTTCGCGGGTAATAGCACCAGGAATACGTATGGAAAGACCAGGACCTGGGAACGGATGACGCCCGACAATCACCTCAGGAATATTCAGCTCACGACCAAGCGCACGCACTTCATCTTTAAAAAGCTCACGCAACGGCTCTACGAGCTTCATGTTCATGCGCTCGGGCAGGCCGCCAACATTGTGGTGAGACTTAATTGTAACTGAAGGACCACCTGTGAAACTGACACTCTCAATCACGTCAGGATAAAGCGTGCCCTGCGCCAGGAACTGCGCACCACCAAGACGAGAGGCTTCCTCTTCAAACACTTCAACGAACAGGCGACCAATCGTCTTACGCTTCACTTCAGGGTCAGTAACTCCGTCAAGAGCTTTCAGGAAGATATCAGACGCATCACGGTGCACAAGATTAATGTTGAAGCGACCACGGAAGGTTTCCATAACCTCCTCAGCTTCACCGGCACGCAGCATACCATGATCAACGAAAATACAGGTCAGCTGATCACCAATAGCCTGCTGGATTAAAACAGCTGCAACGGATGAATCAACACCACCTGACAAGCCACAAATCACCTTACCTGTGCCAACCTGCTCACGGATGCGGGCAATTTCCATCTCGCGGAAACCAGCCATCGTCCATGTGCCAGAGCAACCAGCAACATTATGAGTAAAGTTACGCAGCAGCGCTGCACCATGCAGAGTATGCACAACTTCAGGGTGAAACTGCACGCCGTAAAGATGACGACCTTCATCGGCAATCACGGCAAACGGTGCGCCTTCACTGGTTGCCACAGTACGAAAACCAGGAGGAAGACTGGTGACACGATCACCATGGCTCATCCATACCTGTTCGCGACCACCACGGGCCCATGCCCCACGAAACAAAGAACAATCTTCAACAATATCAACAAAAGCCCGGCCAAACTCTCTGTGGTCAGAACTTTCGACCTTACCACCAAGCTGCAGACACATAGCCTGCTGGCCATAGCAGATACCCAGAACAGGGATCGCCATTTCAAAAACAACATCGGGTACACGTGGAGCATCTGCCTGGATCGCACTGGCAGGACCACCGGAAAGAATAATTCCACGCGGTGCAAAAGCAACGATACGGGCAGGATCAACGGTAAAGGGCCAGATTTCACAATAAACACCACTCTCACGCACACGTCGTGCAATGAGCTGAGTCACCTGACTTCCAAAATCAAGGATCAGGATCCGGTCCTGGTGCAAAGTTTCATCCAGCCTGGCGGAAGTGGCTGACGTGGTGTCATCAACGGACATGGACTACTCGTCTTTCTGGTCGGGGCCTGAACGGCATAACAGATCAAAAAAACCGCATTACATAATGTAACACAGCACTCTGTGCCGATATAAAGCGACAACAGCACGACGTCACCCAATATCTCGCAACAACCAAACAATCCTGCCACCTGTGGCGATGTTACCTTGAAGACAGATTGTAAAAACATCACATCTGGCAGAGCACTTAAGCAAATCATAACGGGACAGACCTTCAGATATGCCTTTTTTTCGTGTTTCAAAAAAAGCCTCATCCTGGCGAATCTTTACCATGGCTGGCCTGATGCTCAGCTCAGCCTGGGCACACACGGCTGCTGCGGCCTCTCTGGCCGCTAACGACCCGTATGGTGACTGGGTAGGGACACTTGTTGCCGAAAAAGGGCATAACTGCCCGACATATGCTCAGTCTCTTATGCAGATTGAACCACATCGTATGGTTTTCGTGCCAGCCACCGGCTCTTTAATTTTACGCGGGGTCCCTAATAAAGCCACGCAACATTATCATGCGCAGTTATTGCTGGAAGACGCAGCCCACAAACCCCTCCCGATAGTTTTTGAAGCACACCCTTCAGGAACAACATTTGAGGGGGTTTACGGCACCCCCGAATGCAGAGCTCATATCACTCTGACCAGGCCTGAACATAATGCCTGGAAAAATTTTCTCGATATTAATTAAAAAAACAAAAAAAGGGGGTTGCCACACCCCCGTTCTTATAATAGAACCCACCTCACGGCGCACCCGTAGCTCAACTGGATAGAGCACCAGACTACGAATCTGGGGGTTAGAGGTTCGAGTCCTTTCGGGTGCGCCAATAAAAAATCCCAAAAATAAAAAATAATTTCTGATATATAAGAGCTTTTGCAAGTAATCTTATTGTCGCCTTACATTTTATTTAGTATTCGGTCACGACTTGCAAAATGACTGGATAAAAAATGCGTTTCCTTACATTAGCTGCTGCTTTTTGTATTGCTGCTCCGGGCCTTGCCCAGGCACAAAGCACCCCTGCTCCTCTGTCAGCCTACGCGTCTGAATTTATTAAAAAGCCCGTATTTTCTAAATCCTATCAAAAAATGCTCACTCTTCCCTCATGGGTCAGAACCGGCCAGGGCACATCAGAAATTGTTAAGCCATTAACAATCGAGGGCAAAGCCTATCTCGTGACAAACATTTGTGAGCCACATAACTGCCACGACCACCAGCTCAATCTCATTTTCACAAAAGACGGTAAACAAGCCTGGGGCCTGCTCTCAACCTTTCGTGGCAGCAAACTTTATCAGCTGCCACTTGGGGAGCCAGACGATGCTATTATGAATGCGCTGACAAAAAACTTTCAGGACAATAACCCAGGCAGCCCGACATAATAAAACCTGCCCACGTCAGGCGCTGCACTAAATGCGCCTGACCCTGCATAGCGCTACAGCTCAGCCCATTGCCGGATAAGATTATGGTAAGTTGCTGTCAGCCCCAGTACTGCCGGGTGATCATCCGGCAGCGTCTTACGCGCCTCTATAATCGACATATCAAAATTATAAAGCAGTGTTCTCTGCCCATCATCTTTTACAGCTGACTGTGTCCAGAAAAAAGAGGCCCAGCGACTACCTCGTGTAACGGGATTTACAGAATGCAGACTGGATGAGGGATAAACAACCATATGCCCAGCAGGCAGCCTGATGCTTTGTGTGCCATAGGTGTCCTGAATTACCAGCTCTCCGCCATCATATTCATCACAGTCACTCAGAAAAAGCGTGCTGGACACATCTGTACGAATACGAAAGCCTGTGCCTGGTAAAGCACGGATTGAATTATCAACATGCGCATGAAAACGCATACCTTCATCATAACGATTAAAAAGAGGCGGATAAACCCGCAACGGCAACGCGGCACTGGCAAAAGTCTGGTTACGCCCAAGTGCTTTTAAAACCAGCTCACTCAGCTCACGACTTTGCGGCGACTGCTCTGGCACCTGTAAGTTAAACTTTGCTTTTGCTGACTGTTCACCGGCGGTAACTTTACCATCAACCCATTCCGTTGCCTCCAGCACTTCACGGCAATAAGCAACCTCATCAGGCGTCAGAACTTCAGCTATACAAACAAGCACCCTGTTTCCCTCTTATAACAGCCGGGCACATGCCCTGATTTAAGCGCTATTTTAAGGCAATTAGTCAGAAAAGCAAATGCGTCTTGTTCTCAGTTGGGTGCAGCAGGCTTTCTGTCAGCTCAGACGCGTGCCATCGGGCACCCGACGTTCAGGGGCAGACAGAACAACACCATTTTCCGTCTCAAACCCTGATAATAAAAACTGTGAACGAAACGGGCCTATCTGCTTTTCTTCAAAGTTAAGAATACCGATAACCTGTCGTCCTATCAGTTCATCGACTGTATAAAGTCTGGTGATCTGTGCACTGGTTTTACGCTCACCATAAGAACCAAAATTAACCCATACTTTAAAGGCGGGTTTACGCGCTTCAGGAAAAGCCTCAACGCGGGTGATAGTACCTGCAACAATCAGAATTTTCTGAAAATCACTCCATGGCACCGTCTGCATAACGCCTCTCCTGCCCTGCGGTCCTGCCTCACTCAGCCCCGGAAATCACATCGTAACCTGCGCTACCTGCTGCCGGCCCGCTAAGTGGTACATTGCTGATAGCAACAGCCTCTTTACGATCGGCAGCCGGGCCAATTTCACGCGCATTAATCGCCGTACCAAGCACACCATTATTCCCTGTACCCACAGCATAAACAGACTGACCCGGCTTAAGCCAGGCTGCCAGACGTGTAGCTTCACGAGGAATAAGATGGATCAGTGTATGGTCTTTTAAAATAACACCTGAGACCTGCCCGCCAAGATTGTACAAAGGCATCGCAATTTCACCATGTACAACAATATCAGGGCCAATAATCATTTCAGGTGAATGCTGTGGCACAGCCATCAGCGAATCCTGCACGCTACGACCACGCGGACTGGTGATTGCAAAAGCCCGAATAACAGGAAGAGTATAAGCTTTAACACCACGCAGTGAAATGTGGTCACCAACCTTAATCAGGCCAGACAGTGTATGCCCGATCTCGGGAGAAACCAGCACCTCCGTGTCCCCGTTCAGCAACAGGCCCAGCACCCCACCATCAGGGGCAGGCAAAAACTGGGTTACTGTACCACTAAAGGCGGACATGGAAGAGAGATCATACACACCAGCAGCCTGTTTCTCAGTGACAGTCTGATGTGATGCAAAAGTTGCCTTAACAGTCTGTTTTACAGGCGGTGCAGCAAATGCCGGAGATACCAACAGAAACAAAGCAGAAACAGAAAGAAAAACGCGCATGGCTTTACCAGTAAACTGACTTTTTCCTGCCTCAGAGAGGCCCGCAACAGGCAAAAGTTTATGAAAAACTTTTGCCATTCTTTGCGAAAAAAATCAGTCCGGCAAGAGCCGGATAAGCATGTTAGTGACGGAAATGACGCATACCTGTCAGAACCATGGCGATACCCGCGGCATCAGCTGCCGCAATGACTTCATCATCACGAATTGAACCACCTGGCTGAATGACCGCAGTCGCACCCGCTGCAACAATAGCTTCGAGACCATCAGCAAACGGGAAAAATGCATCAGAGGCCGCAACTGAACCCTGCGTCAGAGGGGTGTCCTGCCCTGCGTTTCTCGCAGCCTGCGCACTTTTGCTGGCTGCGATCTGGGCTGAATCAACACGGCTCATCTGCCCTGCCCCAACACCAACTGTTGCTTTATCTTTAGCATAAACAATCGCGTTGGATTTAACATGCTTAGCCACCTGGAATGCGAAGATCAGATCTTCCATCTCCTGCGGTGACGGTGCACGTTTTGTCACAACTTTTAACGTCTCAGAGGTAATACGCCCACAGTCACGAGTCTGCGCAAGGAAACCACCAGCAACCGAACGCACAACCACCCCGGCTTCAGCCGGGTCAGGCAAACCGCCGGTGAGCAGCAGACGCAAATTCTTCTTACGGGCAAGAACAGCTTTAGCTTCTTCTTCCGCATCAGGGGCGACAATCACTTCGGTAAAGATACCTGCAATCTCTTCCGCTGTAGCGGCATCAAGTGTGCGGTTAAGTGCCACAATACCGCCAAAAGCAGACACAGAATCGCACCGCAGAGCATTTTTCCATGCCTGTGTCAGCGAGGAGGCAACCGCAACACCGCAGGGGTTTGCATGCTTAACAATAACGACTGCTGGTTTATCAAACTCAGCAACAGCCTCAAAGGCGGCATCCGTGTCGTTAATATTGTTATAAGAAAGGGCTTTACCCTGCACCTGCACCGCTGTTGCGACACCCGGACGCGCACTGCCATTTTTATAAAAAGCAGCCTGCTGATGCGGGTTTTCACCATAACGCAGAACTTCAGCACGCTGACCAGAAACGGTAAACGAATCTGGTAAAAAATCCCCGGTCTGAGCAGCAAACCAGGCAGCAATAGCGGCATCATAAGCAGCTGTACGAGCATATGCAGCACCTGCATAAGCAAAGCGTTGTGCCCGCGTGGTACCACCTTTGTTCAGCATATCGATAAAACCATCATACTGACGGGTATCTGTCAAAACCACGACATGATCATGGTTTTTAGCCGCTGCACGAATAAGAGCCGGGCCGCCAATATCAATATTCTCAATGCAGTCTTCTGCACCTGCACCGGATGCTACCGTTTTTTCAAAAGGGTATAAATTGACAACAACCAGGTCGATCGGACCGATACCATGCTCCTGCATCTGCGCAACGTGAGCAGGCAAATCTCTGCGCCCGAGAATACCACCATGAATTTTGGGCACCAGGGTTTTAACGCGCCCGTCAAGGATCTCAGGGAAACCAGTGTAATCTGATACTTCCGTTACGGGCAGACCGGCATCACGCAGAGCTTTGGCAGAACCGCCTGTAGAGAGAATTTCTACGTTATGGGCAGCCAGAGCACGACCAAGATCCAGGAGTCCTGTTTTATCAGAAACGGAGACAAGAGCACGACGTACAGGCAACGAAGAGAGGCTCATGAGCGAGAAAACCTTTCGCACGGATAAAAAGCTTGTAAAAAAGGGCTCCTTACCCGAGCTGTTTTCACAGAGCAACCGCCCTGAAAACGACTAAACCACTCAGCGGCGGGTAAAGGTCCAGTAAAGAGGCTGACGACCCGCAGCAATAGCCTTCGCCTCATAGCGTGTCGGGAACCAGTTTTCCGGCCGTTCCTGCGCAGGCGGGGCTGTTATAAAAAACGTCTGTTCAGCCATCACGTCCTCAACCCACTGCTGATAGGTCGGGTCATCACTCGCGACGCGCCACACCGCACCGGGCTTAAGCGCACGCGCAACCAGAGCGATATTATGAGGATGAACAAAACGCCGCTTCGCATGGCGGGCTTTTGGCCATGGGTCGGGGAACATCAGGAACATGCGGTCAAGACTTGCTTCAGGCAAAGCCTTCAGCAGTACCCTTGCATCATCATCCCACAATTTCAGCATATCAGGGACAGACGATGTTTCTTCCTGCCCTGAAGGAACGACCCGGCTCAGCAAAGAGCAAAGACCATTCTCAAACACTTCTGAAGCAATATAGCCAACATCAGGATGCGCGTCGTGCTGGGCGAGAGAATGCTCGCCCCCGCCAAACCCGACTTCCAGCCATATCTGATCAGGTATTTTACCGAAAACAGAAGCCGGGTCAGAGGCCTTCTCTACAGGAAAGCGCAGCCGGGGCAACGCAGCCTGTAGCAAACGCTCCTGACGAGGGCGCAACGTATGCCCGCGGGGGCGCCCGTAAAGGCGCTCCGGCGGAGGTTTGACGTCTGATACGCGAACGCCGCCTTCTGTCATCAGAGATGCGTCCTGCTACTCAGCGTTTCAGTGCACTACGCAGAGAATCGACCAGATCAGCCTGTTCCCATGTGAAGTTGTCACGTGCTGCATCTGGCTTACGACCAAAGTGACCATAAGCTGCTGTTTCAGCGTAAATCGGACGGTTCAGACGCAGGTGCTTACGAATACCACGCGGTGTCAGGTCCATTACCTCACGCAGGATAGTACCCAGACGGGCTTCATCAACATCTTTGCCGGTGCCATCAAGGTCAACATACAGAGACAGCGGGTGAGAAACACCGATAGCATAAGACAGCTGAATGGTGCAGCGATCGGCAAGGCCTGCAGCCACAACATTCTTTGCAAGGTAGCGACAGGCATAAGCTGCTGAGCGGTCAACCTTCGTCGGGTCTTTACCTGAGAATGCACCGCCGCCGTGTGGAGCTGCACCACCGTAAGTATCAACAATGATTTTACGACCAGTCAGACCACAGTCACCGTCAGGCCCGCCGATAACAAAAATACCGGTTGGGTTAACGTAAAATTCTTTTTCTTCGGGCATCCAGCCTTCTGGCAGAACGTCACGAACGATACCACCCAGACGCGCCCGCAGCTCTTCCTGGTTTACGCCAGCATCATGCTGGGTAGAGATAACAACAGAAGTTGCTTTAACCGGACGGCCATTCGAGTAGTGAAGTGTCACCTGGCTTTTTGCATCTGGCTGAAGGCCAGCAGCACGCGGGTCACCTGCGCGACGCAGATCACGGATTTCGTGCAGGATGCGGTGCGCATAATACAGTGGCGCAGGCATAAGCGTATCTGTTTCGTTTGACGCATAGCCAAACATAATGCCCTGGTCGCCAGCGCCTTCGTCTTTATCGCCGGCACTGTCAACGCCAACTGCAATATCAGCTGACTGAGCATGCAGATAGTTTGCGGCCTCAGCGTTGCGCCATGAGAAGCCTTCCTGGTCGTAACCAATATCTTTAACAGCCTGACGTGCTGCCTCGATCAGTCCTTCAGATGTTACTGAAGCCGGGCCACGCACCTCGCCAGCGAGGACGATACGGTTCGTCGTCACCAGAGTTTCACAGGCCACGCGGGATTCTGGATCTGCAGCAAGATAGGCATCGAGAACAGTATCACTGATACGGTCTGCAACCTTATCGGGATGACCTTCAGATACTGACTCTGAAGTAAAAAGAAAATCGCCGTCTTTACGCATAATTGAGCCGTCCGCCTCACGCACTGTGAATTAGGAATTGTGAGTGTCGCCTGTTGTCAGGGCGCCGCATTCGTGTGGCTTAATAGTGCTCAATGGTCAAGTATCGTAGCACAGGGCTGCCATGGGCTGAATGCCGGCACACCACACAGAATACAACCTAACACTATGATTTTATTTAATTATATTATAATAATCACACATAATACAAAAAGCGACAGGAACTGTTTTTTTTATTTTTACCTGCGCATGGAAAAGGAATTTTTTGATAAATAACCTTTTCCACTATCGCTCCAGGTAGAATCTCTCTTCACAGAGGAGGCAGACCCAGTACATCTTCCATGCCAAAATAGCCTGCAGGCTGATTTCTGACCCAGTCGGCCGCACGCACAGCCCCGGTTGCAAAAATTCTGCGGTCAAACGCACGGTGTGACAGGCGAATCTGCTCATCAGCTGAGGTAAACAGTACTTCGTGCTCCCCCACAATCTGACCACCACGCAGAGCTGCAAAACCAATATCACCTGTTTTGCGTGCACCGGTATGACCATCGCGTCCGCTATCTTTCACGTCAGCAAGGCTCACACCCCGCCCGTCAGCAACAGATTCGCCGATTGCCAGAGCTGTGCCTGAAGGAGCATCGACTTTTTGGCGATGATGCATTTCAACAATTTCAACATCATAGGATTCTGCTGGTAACGCCTGCCCCATCATACGGGCCAGACGGCGCACCAGAGTCACGCCAGGTGAGAAATTAGCAGCATGGACTACAGCAATTTTTTTAGCCGCGGTCTTAACCGCTGCCTCCTGCTCAGGAGAAAGACCTGTTGTGCCCAGAACAAGGGCTTTGCCGTAATCTGCCAGAATTTCAGCATGCCGTGCTGAAGTATCAGCATGCGTGAAATCGATCACCACATCACTGGCATCTGCCAAAGCCGAAAAATCGGCGAAAAGCGGCACATTAGCCAGAAGCCCCTTAACCGAAGAAGGGTGCCGTGCACTGCCACCAGCAAGTATAAAACCCGCACCAATAACTTCTTCTGCCAGCAGGCGCCCAACACGACCGGAGATGCCGGCAATCCCTATTTTAAGCGATGGCACTGTCATGATCTTTTCACCTTATCTGCTTTGCATCTTACTCTTTGCCAGATCATGCCCGGTCGCGGCACATTTTATAGTAAGAGTAAGATGTTATGTAGCAGAATATTAGTTTGCTTTACCCTCAAAAAAATCTTTTACCCGGGCAAAAAAACCTGTGTGTTCCGGGCTGCTCTTAATATTTTCTCCGGCTTCTTTCTCAAACTCTTCCAGAAGCTCACGCTGACGCTTGTTAAGATGCTGCGGTGTTTCAACCGAAACCTGAACATACATATCGCCGCGTGCGCCGGAACGCAGGACAGAGAATCCTTTCCCTCTCAGGCGGAAATTATTCCCGGTTTGTGTACCGGCAGGAATTTTAACCTTTGCACGGTTGCCATCTATAACCGGCACTTCAACCTCTGTGCCAAGGGCAGCCTGCCCCATTCTCAGTGGCACCCGGCAAAAAATATTGGCGCCATCACGCTGAAAAATTGAATGCTCTTTAACTGAAACCTGAATGTACAAATCACCTGGAGGCGTACCCTGAGGGCCGCTTTCACCCTCTCCGGTCATACGAATACGTGTACCGTCTTCAATACCGGCAGGAATCTGAACAGAAACAATGCGCTCTTTTTCAACCGTACCCTGCCCATGGCAAGCACCACAGGGGTTCTTTACAGTTTTACCAGCACCATGACAGGTCGGACAGGGGCGCTCAACAACGAAGAAACCCTGCGCAGCCCTGACCTTACCAGCCCCGTGACAGCTCGGACATACATCAACGCCGGCCGCACCGTTTTGAGACCCGGTTCCCTCACAGGACTCACAGCTCACACGCGTTATGACAGGCAGGTCTTTTTTTACACCAGTAAAGGCTTCTTCAAGAGTGATGACGACATGAGCCTGCACGTCATTGCCGGCGCGAGGGGAGCCACGACGCCCTCCTCCCATCATATCGCCGAACATCTGCTCGAAAATATCACCAAGGCCGGCGCCACCGGCACCGCCGCCAAAATCAAACCCGCCTGGGCCAGCACCGCCGCCTTCAAATGCCGCATGACCATAACGGTCATAAGCCGCACGTTTATTCTCATCTTTCAGAATATCGTAGGCATGGTTAACGTCTTTAAATTTCTCTTCAGCTGCTGCATCCCCCGGATTACGGTCAGGATGATATTTCATGGCCATCCTGCGATAGGCTTTCTTGATTTCATCAGCGGATGCTGTCTGAGTGACCTCAAGAATTTCGTAATAATCAACCTGCGTGGCCATGAAAAAAACCTCTTAAAAATTCTGCCTCTTAAAAATGAGCGCAGCCTGTACCCTGATATAACAATGGCGTCCGCCTCTTACAAAGCACGGACGCCAGAAAAATAAACACGGGAGCGCACTCCCGTGTTTTATGCAAAACGCCCGATCAGGACTTTTTGTCGTTTACGTCTTCAAAGTCTGCATCGACGATATTTTCGTCTTCTTTTTTAGCAGCCTCAGCTTCCGGAGCTGCGCCACCTTCTGCCTGACTTGCTTTGTAAACAGCTTCACCAACCTTCATAGAAGCCTGCGTCAAACGCTCAGTAGCCGTTTTAATTGCTTCTGCATCACTGCCTTCAAGAGCAGTTTTAACAGCAGCAACCGCTGCTTCAGCTTCTTCCTTATCAGCGGCCGGAACTTTATCACCGGCTTCTGTCAGAGCTTTCTCTGTCTGGTGAACGAGGCTTTCTGCACTGTTACGGGCTTCAACCTGCTCACGTCTGGCTTTATCTGCTGCTGCATTTGCTTCAGCATCTTTAACCATTTTGTCGATATCACTGTCAGACAGACCACCAGATGCCTGGATTTTAATCTGCTGCTCTTTACCGGTTGCCTTGTCTTTAGCAGAGACAGAAACAATACCGTTCGCATCAATATCGAAAGTAACTTCAATCTGAGGCACACCACGTGGTGCAGGCGCAATACCTGTCAGGTCAAAGTTACCCAGCAGCTTGTTGTCCGCAGCCATCTCGCGCTCACCCTGGAACACTTTAATGGTCACGGCACTCTGATTGTCATCAGCTGTCGAGAAGGTCTGGCTCTTCTTGGTCGGAATGGTCGTGTTACGATCGATCAGACGTGTGAAGACACCACCCAGCGTTTCAATACCCAGTGACAGCGGTGTCACGTCGAGCAGCAGAACGTCTTTAACATCACCTTTCAGAACGGCACCCTGAATAGCAGCACCAATAGCCACAACTTCATCAGGGTTCACGTTACGTGCAGGATCTTTACCAAAGAACTGCTTAACTGCGTCAATGACTTTCGGCATACGGGTCATACCACCGACCAGGATAACCTCGTCAATTTCAGCAGCAGACACACCGGCATCTTTCAACGCAGCTTTACATGGATCCAGAGTACGCTGAATCAGATCATCAACCAGGCTTTCCAGTTTAGCACGACTGAGTTTCAGCATCAGGTGCTTAGGACCAGAAGCATCAGCTGTGATAAACGGCAGATTAACTTCTGTCTCTTTAGAAGAAGACAGCTCAATCTTTGCTTTTTCAGCTGCTTCTTTCAGACGCTGCAGAGCAAGTTTGTCTGCACGCAGGTCAATGCCCTGCTCACGTTTGAATTCATCTGCCAGGTAGCTGATGATGCGGTTATCAAAGTCTTCACCACCGAGGAACGTGTCGCCGTTTGTTGATTTAACTTCGATGACACCGTCAGAAATCTCAAGAATTGAGACGTCAAAAGTACCGCCACCAAGGTCATAAACAGCAACCGTGCCACCGCTCTTTTTTTCAAGGCCATAAGCCAGAGCTGCCGCTGTCGGTTCGTTGATGATACGCAGAACTTCAAGACCAGCAATACGGCCGGCGTCTTTTGTCGCCTGGCGCTGTGCGTCGTTAAAGTATGCAGGAACAGTAATAACAGCCTGGCTCACTTTTTCGCCAAGATATGCCTCAGCTGTTTCTTTCATTTTGCCGAGCACAAAGGCAGCGATCTGAGAAGGCGCGTATTTTTTACCGCGGGCCTCAACCCATGCATCGCCGTTATCGCCATCAACAATGGCGTAAGGAACCATTTCCTTATCTTTCTGCACAGCCGCGTCATTAAAACGACGACCAATCAGACGTTTTACCGCATACAGCGTGTTCGCAGGGTTGGTTACAGCCTGACGCTTTGAAGCCTGGCCAACCAGCATCTCACCACCTTCGGTAAAAGCTACCATAGAAGGGGTTGTGCGCGTGCCTTCGCTGTTTTCGATAACTCTGGTCTCATTACCCTCGCGCACAGCAACGCAGGAGTTAGTCGTACCAAGGTCAATACCAATAACTTTACTCATTTATTACTCTCCTTCAGCGAACCTGACTGGCCCGAAGCACCAGACGGGATCCTAAAATAATTCACTGCCTTCTTGTGTCTCTGACAGCGGGAATATCCATGATGTATGATGCACCCGATATGAGTTCAAGTAGCAGCCAGCAAAGGAATCAAGAAAAATATCAGCTTCTTATTCTGCTGCTTTCGCAACAATAACCATAGCCGGTTTAAGCAGGCGGCCATTCAGTGTCCAGGCTGGCGTCCAGGCCTGCATTACTGTCCCGGGCTCATGTTCCGCACTTGGCTGCTCAGCCATCGCCTGATGCAGGTTTGCATCAAATGCCTGACCCTGCGGATCTGAAGCTTTAACGCCGTGCCGCTCCAGCATAGCCACAAACGAACGCTCAATACCCTCAAGACCTTCGCGCATTTTTGCAATTACGCCGTCTTCGCCTTCCTGTGCAGGAGGCAGGCTTGTCAGGGCACGGTGAATGTTTTCAGCTGTTTCGACAGAATCACGTGCAAATTTCTGCACAGCATAAAGGCGTGCATCTTCCACATCACGACGTGCCCGGGTACGCAGATTCTGATTCTCAGCCTCAGCCCGCAGCCATTTTTCCTTAAACTCAGCAGCTTCGCGCTCGGGACCAGAAGTCTCTCCTTCTTCGTCCTGTACTACATCAGCCTGTGCTTCCGCCTCAGGAGCAAGCGCTTCCTGCTGCGAAAATTCCTGCTCAGCGTCAACCGAACCAGCTGGCCGGTTACCTTCAGGTAATTCTGTTTCGTGAACCATAATCTATCAAGTAGGCAACCTGACCACACTCGGCAAGACCCACATTTATCATTTTCAAAAACTTATCTGCAACACCTCTCAGCCGACGCATTGCATAAAGTCTGTGGTGAAAACGTAAGGAACAGCGTATGTCTGTACCCCGATTACTGCTGACAGAGTAAGGATAACGTACACAATGACAGAGCGCACCAAGCAGACCATTGCTCTGGTTGATGACGATCGCAACATTCTGACTTCAGTTCAGATGACACTGGAGGCCGAAGGATTTTATGTCCGGACATATACTGATGGCGAATCTGCACTACAGGGCCTGACCGCTCATCCGGCAGACCTGGCAGTGCTGGACATTAAAATGCCCCGTATGGACGGCATGGAGCTGCTGCAGCGCCTGCGCACCCGCTCTAATCTGCCTGTTATCTTCCTCTCATCAAAAGATGAGGAAGTCGATCAGCTGATGGGCCTGCGCCTCGGGGCCGATGACTATATCATCAAGCCCTTTTCTCAGCGCCTGCTGCTTGAGCGCATACGCGCTCTGCTCCGCCGTAACGATGTCAGCCGGGCAGAAGCAAACGGTGCTCCCAGTGCAGGCACTCTTGTACGTGGTTCTCTCTCCCTTGATGAACTCCGCCATAAATGCACATGGAATAACGAGGATGTTCCTCTCACCGTCACAGAATTTCTTCTGGTCAAAACACTTGCGCTGCGCCCTGGCCTGGTCAAATCACGCGACCAGCTGATTGATGCCGCATATGGCGATACCGTTTATGTTGATGACAGAACAATTGACAGCCATATCAAGCGGGTAAGAAAAAAATTTCGTCAGGTTGATGATAACTTTAATCAGATTGAAACCCTCTACGGTATTGGTTACCGCTATAAGGAAGACTGAGCTCTGTTCTCATGAACCGCCACACACGCATGTCAGTTCTCTCTCACTTCCGCCGGCCCGGACCTTCGGGCCGGAAAGGTCGCTTGCACGACAATCATCCGGAGGAGGACGATCAGCCTCTGGATGATCACTCTTACAAACGGCTTATTTCTCCGCTTACGCGGCGCATTATGCTGGTTAACATTCTGCCACTGCTGCTGCTGGCAATTACCATGTTGTTCCTCAATCAGTTTCGTGACAGCCTCCTGGTCACTGAGGTCACAGCACTACGCGAGCAGGCCCGCATCTATGCCGGCGCTCTGGGCGAAAGTGCCGTACACATAAATCGCTCCCGCATGGCTGATAATGCAGAAAATTTTACACTTGATGCCCCGATCGCCCGCAGGTTGCTGCTACGCCTGACAGAACCCAGCCCCAATGCTCATGCCCGTCTTTTTGCACCCGACGGGCAACTCATCACTGAGAACCTGACAGATCAAAATAACCACCCTCATCAGCACAATCACAGAAACTCCCCCAGACGCATCCCCCCTCCGATGCTGCCAGAACCAGATTTTTTCGAACGTCTTATGACATGGGGTCCCTCGCGCTATGGCTCCAGCATCGTCACACTGGATACAAACGAAGAAGATATTCCCGCTGACCCTGAACGTCCCGCTGATGCCCCGGGAAGTGACAGCAGTTCGCCGCCTCCCCCTGAAACCCCACCCTATATTCGCCGCACAGCGGATGGCCATCTGATCATTACAGTTGCTGAACCCGTTATTCATGACGGAAAAACTGTTGGTATTATTCAGGTTACACGTGCTGCAGCACAGGTCGACAGGGCCGTATTTGCTATTCGCTCTTCCATTCTATCTTTATCTCTTATGGTGCTCATCATCACCATTATGCTGTCATGGTATCTCTCCATGACCATCGCCAGGCCACTCCTGCGCTTAGCAACCTCAGCACGCGTAATGCGTGAATCTTCAGGCCGAACAGGCACCGTGCCTGCACGCCTGCTGGGCAGACGCGATGAAATCGGCGACGTTGCCCGGGCTCTTCAGGCAAGTGCTCAGGCTTTGTGGAAGCGTATGGACGCTATCGAACGCTTTGCTGCTGATGTCAGCCACGAAATTAAGAACCCTCTCTCATCTATTCGCTCAGCAATCGAAACTTTACTGCGTATTGAAGACCTCAATCAGCAACGCCGCCTGCTGAGCATTATCAACCAGGATGTCAGACGTCTCGACAGGCTGATTACCGATATCTCAGATGCCAGCCGCCTGGATGCAGAGCTCTCACGGGCTCAGGCCGAACCCATTTCTGTCACACCTCTCTTTGCATTGCTGGCCGAAATGCAGCAGGCGACCCGTAAAGAGCACGACCCTGTTATTCTCACAGAATCTGCCGGCGATACTCCCGATAATCCGCTGCAGGTTATGGCTGTTGAAGACAGGCTCGTGCAGGTCCTGCACAACCTGACCGGCAATGCCCTCTCCTTCTCTCCACCAGATGGCAAAATTATTCTCAGATGTGAGCCGAAAGGCAACATGGTTGAGCTGTCTGTCAGTGATGAAGGACCGGGAATTCCACCGGCCAAACTGGATTCAATTTTCGAGCGGTTTTACTCAGAACGCCCGCAGACAGAAAATTTTGGCCAGCATTCAGGACTGGGGCTCTCCATCAGCCGCCAGATTCTTGAGGCCATGCATGGTAAAATTACAGCGAGAAATCGCTACAATAAGCAGGGAGAGATTATCGGGGCCTGCTTTTATGTCATCCTGCCTCGTGCAAGCGTTACAAAAACGCCTCAGGGCGCTCAACATAAAAAGCAAGCTCAATAACAGCATGCGGCACACTCAGAGTGCCGCTGCCTGCCCAGGTAAAAGTCAGAGCCGGTAACATCTGAGGAAACATTCGCCGGAATACAGGCACACATGCAGAAAATTCATCGGCATCTGTAATCAGATATGCAACGCGGGTAACATCTGACATCGTAAGCTGCTCGGCCTCCAGCAGCATTCTCCCCTGTTCCAGAGCAGCCTGACACTGGTCAGCCATTGTACCGCTGCCATCAGCAGCACATAAACCCGTAATTCTGATTTCTCTTAATCTGCGCTCAACCTTAGCGACCGGTGCAGCAGACACCTGATTCAATAAATTCCGCTTAGACATATCAGGCTGCACCTCTTTACTGCACGCAGAAAAACAATGCTTTTTATTACGGCACCGGTATAACACAGGCAACAGAAGCTGTCATGCGTGTGGCGCATAAGTCACCTTCAGCAAACCGATCTCTGCTGAACCTGTTGCGTTGTCATAACACTGCCAGGCATAATAGGATTCACGTCAGCATCAGATTCGACATGCTGTAACAGCAATGCAGTGCACCACATGACCTGTGAAGGAAACCCGCACCATGCGTGCAGATGAAACGTCAGCACTTCGCCTTGTCCTTATTGTGACAGGTCTGTCAGGGGCTGGTAAATCGTCTATTCTGCGTATTCTCGAAGACCTTGAACATGAGGTCATTGATAATGCCCCGCTGGGTATGCTTGATGATATCATTGCAAGAGCGTCAGGCCCTGTGGCTATTGGTGTTGATACACGCACACGTGGTTTCAATGTCTCTGCCCTGCTTGAAACGCTGATGCACCTGCGTATGAACCCTGAGCTCAGAGTTGAACTGATATACGCCACGGCAGAAGAAAATATTCTGCTCCGTCGTTTTACAGCAACCCGCCGGCGGCACCCCCTTGCACCACACAGCAACATCGCTGAAGGGATACGCGAGGAAACAACTCTGACCGCTCCGTTAAGAGCCGCAGCTGACCTGGTCATTGATACATCGGACATGCCACCTCCTGACCTGCGCCAGTTCGTTGAGAGTCGTTTCAGTCCGTGGCAGGCCAGTACAGGTCAGGGGCTGACCGTCACACTTATGTCTTTTGCTTTCCCTGCCGGTTTACCCCGTGAAGCTGATATTGTGCTTGATGCACGTTTTCTGCAAAACCCACATTATAAGCCTGAGCTGGCACAGCAAACCGGTATCTCTCCTGATGTCGCGAACTATGTCGCACAAGACCCTGATTACAATGCATTTTTTGAGCTTGTTCTGGCCATGCTCAAACTCGTCCTGCCCCGCTTCGTGCGTGAAGGAAAAAAATATGCTACAATCGCAATAGGTTGCTCAGGAGGGATGCACAGATCTGTCACATTAATTGAAAATCTGGCCAGAACACTCTCTGAACCAGATAGTATAAAAGAGTGCAAAGAAGCTGGTCAGTGGCCCATTATGGTCATTCACCGCGAATTAGTGCGGCAGGGCCTCAGTTCCTGGCGCTGGGCTCGCAAACCCACCAGCCCCTGAGTGTTTGTGTCACTATTGCTGGACTTACCATCATAAATAGTTCCACATTGTGGAACTTATCTGTTTCTGCCTCATGCTCAGAAACACTTCTGTAATTTGCAGACCACACCGAAAGTCGTATTTTATACTCTTTCCCCCACGCTCTGTTGTGTGTCTGCCCCCGAAAAACGGCCTGCATGGCTTTTTAACGAGGCAATATTTTTTCCTTATGTCTGATTCTGTCCATTCGCCCGCACTCACTTCGCCAATACATGACCCCTTTGCCGTCTATATTCAGCATGAATTAGCACCTGTTCTAACCGAAGTCAGAAACTGGCTTAGCTGGCTGCCTGCGCCTGTTGTTTCTTTTATCGTTCTGTCCGTAATAGGGCTGCTCGCTGCACTTTTCAGCCGCCTTGTCACTGACCGTATTCTCATGCGCATACCGGGGGCCAAGCGCGGGGCACTGGTCCGTCTTTTTACAAAATCACTGCGCCGCCCTGTGCGGCTCATGGTTATGTTTTTTGCTGTCGGCATTACTTTACCTGTCAGTGGCCTCAGCAACTCATTACAGGCCACTATCGGGCATATTCTGCTCATTTGTTTTATCGCTACGATGGGCTATGGCACTCTTATTACGATCCGCACTCTTTCAGATACTTACCTGAGTCGCTTTGCTGAAGCCGACCAGGACGATGACATTCTGGCGCGTAAACACGCGACACAAATAAGGCTCCTGCGTCGTCTGACAGAAATTATTATCTGCGTACTGACAGTCAGTGCCGAGCTTGTCACGTTTGAACCCGTCAGAGAATATGGGGTTAGTCTTTTTGCCTCTGCCGGTGCGGCTTCTCTTATCCTAGGTCTGGCCGCCCGCCCGGTTCTGGCCAACCTGTTCGCCGGTGTACAGATTGCCATGACGCAGCCCATTCGTATGGGTGACCTGATTGTCTTTAACGGTGACTGGACCTGGGTTGAAGAAATCACCTCAACCTACGTTGTTTTACGCTCATGGGACTGGCGCCGACGCATTGTGCCTATTCTTTATTTTCTTGATAACCCTTTTGAAAACTGGACCTACAACTCGGCTGAACTGGTTGGTGCTGTCTATCTGCATGTTGATTATCGCGCCCCGATGGACAGAATACGCACAAAACTTGAAGAAATTGTTCGCGGATGCCCACAATGGACCGGCAAAGACTTCAGCGCACAGGTCGCTGACTGCAACCAGCAAACCATGATGATTCGTGTCACGGCCAGTGCACGCACGGCCATTCGCAGCTGGGATCTGCGCTGTGAAATAAGAGAGAAAATTATTCGCTGGATGTGTGAGGAATGTCCCGAAGCTCTGCCCAAAACACGCTTTGCCATGACACCTGCCGAACAGGGATATGCACAGCCGGCACTGACCCGCACAGGGGAGCCTCCACTTCCTCCAGGATTTATGAACGGCCCTGAAGGCGCTTTTCAGCCACCGTCAGATTCAGGCCCTCAGGCCTGAATCTGACCACCAGGCATTACTGAGTAATCTGATCAAAAATGCCATTCTCAGCAAAGTGCTTTTTCTGCACAGCCGTCCATCCACCGAGACTGGCGATATCAAAGGTCTCTACCTGAGGGAAACGACTGGCATTTTCTGCTGCAACGGCAGGGTCAACCGGGCGAAAATAATGTTTTGCACCAATGCGCTGCCCTTCAGGTGAAAACAGAAACTCAATATAAGCCTGAGCCGCCTCCTGCGTGCCATGCTGCGCAACATTTTTATCAACAACAGCCACTGGTGGTTCAGCCAGAATAGTTGTTTTTGGCACAACGATCTCAAACTGATCAGGGCCAATATCATTGGCCGCAAGCAGTGCTTCGTCTTCCCAGGCCAGCAGCACATCACCTAACCCACGCTGTACAAAACTGTTCGTTGCACCCCGCGCCCCGGTATCAAGGACAGGTACGTGCTTAAACAGCTGCTTCATATAAGCTTTGGCGGTATCTTCCGTCGCACCAGGCTGGCGCAAAGCCCAGCCCCAGGCGGCAAGGTAGTTCCAGCGTGCGCCACCTGATGTTTTAGGATTAGGTGTCACAACCTGTACACCATCTCGCACCAGATCCTGCCAGTCGTGAATATTTTTAGGATTCCCCTTACGCACCAGAAATACAATTGTACTGGTATAAGGTGTAGAATTATGCGGAAAGCGTTTCTGCCAGTCTGCACTCAGTAATCCGCGTTCGGCCAGCACATCAATATCATGAGCCAGACCGAGCGTAACAACATCAGCCGGCGCACCTTCAAGCACAGCACGTGCCTGTGCACCTGACCCTCCGTTAGACGTACGGACAAAAACAGCATTACCAGGTTTCTGCTTACGATAAACTACGGCAAAAGCTCTGTTAATTTCAGCATAAAGCTCTCGTGTCGGGTCATAAGACACATTAAGTAACTGAGATGTCTGTGCCAGTGCCGGATGCTGATACCCGCTTACACCTGCAGCCAGTGCGCCTGCTGTAAAAATACCACCGAGAAGTGTACGACGCGAAAGACGAATAGACACGTTTTACTAACCTTTGCCGCTTATAAGGCTACCATTTTTCAGCTCACTTTTTAACAGGGAGACCGGATAAAGGCAGCTTCATTTCACGATAACAGTTGTAAATTATGCGTCAAGGCCAAAGGATAAAAACACAATTTTTCGTTAAAATTAAAAAATTATTTGTATAACAATTACGTATCGTTATATTTAATATTCAAAATATACGTTTTATATAGTGATTTATAAAATCATTCTTCTTAAGTGGCATCAATACCCATGTCAGCATCTCCCCGGCCTCTGCGTCTTCAGAAATACCCTCTTTCCAGTCTGCTGCTGACATCCTGCATCATCACATCTGCTCAGGCCACACCTGCCACCACCACAAATAGCAGTACTCCACGTCATACCCCTTACATACACGTTGCACGACAACAGAACGCCCCCCCTCGGGTTGCAACACCATTATCTGACGGCCTGACCAGCACAGCCACCGTCCCCAAAGAACAGATTACTGTACATATCGCACCTATTTCTCCCACTATGATCTACCCACATGCGACACCGGTAGGACAACCTGTCAGAACCACCGGCGCGCAGGGGCGCTTATATGGCCGACAATATGACTGGGGTGTGTTCAACCGTGGCAACGGTGAAGCCGCAGGGTTCGGACCAGTAGGCCGTTATGGCATTGCTCCATGGGCTGAAGACTGGAGTCGCCTGCGACAGACCGGCAAACGCTCTGACCCTTTCGATATTCTCAAATTCATTCCTCTTAATAAAGACGGTTCAGTCTGGCTCAGCTTCTCAGGAGAAACCCGGGCGCGTAACTGGTTTGAAAGCCGCCCCGGACTGGGCACACAGAAAGTTAACGATTCAGGACGCTTTGCTGTCAGAAATCTCTATGGGGCTGATTTGCACCTGGGGTCACATGTACGTCTGTTCGGGCAGCTGATTAATGGTAACGCCGGCGGGTGGAGACCCTACAGCTATGGCTCAACATACCGTAAAAAGCTTGATATGCAGCAGGCCTTTATTGAATTCAAATGGACTATGCTACATGCTAAAAGTGGCTTTCTATTTGGACGGCAACAGTTTGTCGGTGCCCCCTCTTACATGATGTATAACCGTGAGACACCCAATGTGCCACTCTCATGGAACGGTTTCAGAGGGTACATGGTCTGGCCCCGTTTTCGAATTGACGGCTGGGACTTTGTGCAAACCGATGACAGCCATAATAAAATGTTCCATGATGGCGAGAACTATAATAATCGCCTTTACGGTTTTAATTTTACCTGGGCGCCACCTGACGGTCGTTTTATGCACGACCGCACTTATTCCTTCCTCGATCTTTTTTATATTGGCTACAAACTCGCAGGGCGCAACAGTGCTGTAGCAACGCCCACGAATGGCAGCAGCGAGGGCTTTAATACACGCAATAATTTTGGCGTACGCTGGCACGGACTGGCTGGCCCCTTTGAGTTTTCTTTAGGGGGAATCTGGCAGGGAGGTGTTTTCAGATACGCCCGTACAAACCAGGCACGTAATGTCAGCGGCTATGCTATCAATACACTGGTCGGATACCGTATTCCCAAAAACCCGTTCCATACTTTTCTGGGCCTTCAGACTGACGTCTATTCAGGTGGCAATAAAAATAAAACCAGCGGCACCATTGGTACTTATATTTCTCCATTTAACCCGCAAACCAACTATCTCGACACCACAACCTATATGACAGGTTCAAACCTGATCAGTTTTGCGCCGCTTATCAAAGCAACGTTCCTTAAATCTGTCAGTTTACAGGTAAAATATCCACTCTTCTGGCGCTACAGCACTCAGGACCCGATTTATAAATCTTCAGGATTTTATAAATTCACTCAGGATTTTAATGGCAAATTTATTGGCATGGCCCCACAGGCCGCACTGGCATGGCAGATCACCGACCACCTGTCATGGACGCAATATGTGTCACGCTTCATGACCTCGCATGCGCTCAATAAAGCAGGAGGCTCAAGCGGTACATATTACCAGTCAAACTTTGTATTTCGCTTCTGAAAAGCGATCTGACAGAATTACAGCTCACGCACGCCCCGTCTGGCCAGTCAGCTGCGACGGATCAAGATTGATACTTGCCAGAGCCTGCCGCCACTTCTGTTCAAAATCTTTACCGAATAAAATATCACGTGAAAACGGGGCGATAAGCCAGGAATTTTGCAAAAGAACTTCTTCTTCAAGCTGTCCGGGTACCCAGCTCGCATGCCCCATAGCCAGCAATGCCTGACGAGGGCCATGCCCTTCAGCCATCTCTTTCAGAACAGAGATACTGGCACTAAGCGTAACGTCAGGCGTAACGGATAAACCGTCCTCACTTTGCCACTCCCCCGAATGCAAAATAAATCCCCGTGTTATATCAACGGGTCCGCCTGCACTGACAAGAACACGATGCACTGATGACATCTGAGCGATCTGCAGCTGCTCAAGCAGATCATCTACCACCTTCTTTGGTAAATGGTGGTTAATAACAAAACCCATAGCGCCACCTTCATCAGAATGCGCGCAAATATAAATAACAGCTCCGGCAAATGGCGTTCCGACCATTACAGGAGAAGCAATAAGAAGCTTCCCGGTAAGAGACTCCGCAAAGCGCACTACTGACGGTAAAGAACTATGTGAACCCATTTCTTCGATATGAAACTACTTTCATTATTTTGCAACCTTTTAAAACTTCATTATAGGACTCATGCAAAAACTATTTTCAGGTTCTGTAAAATATCTTATTTTTACATGAAGACATTTCTCCTCTACAGTCATCAGAAGTATCGGGAGGAGAAGCCTGTGAGTAAACTTACCCAATTTCTGGATGTTCTCGACAGCTACAGCGTAACAGACGGTAGCACCTTCAACCTAAAAAACTATAAACCCGACGATGACGGGAAGCTGGGACTAAAAAAAGAAGACGGTGTTTTTCTGCTTAAAGAAGTAAAAGCCCTGCTGCAGGAGCTGCAGGAGCTGCTTTATGCCAATAAAACCCACTCCCTTCTTATCGTGTTACAGGGCATGGATGCAGCTGGCAAAGACGGCACCATCAAGCATGTTATGTCAGGAGTAAATCCACAGGGCGTCTCTGTCGCCTCATTCAAAAACCCAAGCTCTTCTGAACTGGCGCATGGTTTCTTGTGGCGTATTCACGCCGCCGCCCCTGAAGCAGGCCATATCGGGCTATTTAACCGCAGTCATTATGAAGATGTGCTGGTAACCAAAGTTCACCCCGAACTGCTCGAGAAAGAGCATCTGAGCGGCCCGCTTAACACCCCGGAATTCTGGGAGGGACGCTATGATGACATTCGCAATCTCGAACATTACCTGTCACGACAGGGTACTGTTGTTATAAAATTCTTCCTTAATATTTCACGTAAAAAACAAAAAAAACGTTTACTTGAACGCCTCGATATTCCTGAAAAACGCTGGAAATTCTCTTCAGCTGATTTACGTGAGCGTGAATTCTGGGATAAATATCAGGAGGCTTTTCAGGATGCCATTTCTGCCACAGCCAGCCCGCATGCTCCCTGGGTGGTCGTACCATCAGACCGCAAATGGTATGCACGCCTTGTTGTCATAGGCACCATCATCCGGACCCTGAAAAATTTACATCAGGAATTGCCTAAACCTGACCCGGAAGTTAACAAATATATTGATGACTATCGCGAACATCTGCTCAGGGAAAAAGACTGAACCCATGCTGAAATTAATGCGTAATTTTTACGCAGGCGGCGCATTTTTTCTTGCCGCAACACTGTTAGCATCGCCCTGTGTTTACGCACAGGGTGCCAGCACTACAGAGGGTGAGAGCTGCAATAACCAGGCCTTTCTTGCCAGGCAGCAGGCCTACGAAAATGGTACAGTCACGGCTGATTCACCTGTACATATCTGCGGCACCGTTATTGGCGTTAAAAAAAGAGTACAGCACACCAGAAGCGGTCGGCATGGTTATTTTTACGTTCTCATTGCCCCTCATGTTTCGATCAGAATCGTTTCAGGGCTTGAACGCATGAATGCACCTTCATGGCCGTGGGTCAGAAAAGGTGATTCAGTTGATATTGTCGGACGCTATTACTACGACTCTGCGCGTAGCCAGGGCGTTGACTGGACACATCACGGCACAGGCCGTGAATGGCACACCCCCGGTTATATCATCGTTAACGGCAAAAAATATCAGTAAACTATACTGACCAGACGAAATATATCTGGTCAGCATTTCACAGTTTACTCAGCTGACTCTTTGTCAGGAGCAGCTTTTTTAGGCTTACGATTACGCTCTTTTACTGCGGCAGGTGTCACCTCACCTGCTGCGGCATCAGGTATAATATCAAATGTCAGTGCCGCATTTTTCAGGCCGATTTTAACCGTACCACCCTTCGCAAGTTTGCCAAAAAGCAGTTCTTCAGCCAGAGGTTTTTTCAACTCTTCCTGAATCACACGCCCCAGGGGACGTGCACCATACAAGCGGTCATACCCACGTTCTGCCAGCCATTCCTTCGCAGCAGAAGAAATTTCAAACAGAACATGACGATCTGCAAGCTGCGCTTCAAGCTGAAGTACAAATTTCTCGACCACACGCCCTACTGTTTCAGGAGCAAGGTGCGTAAACGGCACAATCGCATCAAGACGGTTACGGAACTCCGGCGTAAACAAACGTTTAATCGCCTCTTCATCCTCACCTGAACGTGCTTCCCGCCCGAAACCAATAGCTTCTTTGCTCAGGTCAGCAGCACCTGCGTTAGTCGTCATGATCAGAATAACATTACGGAAATCAACCGTCTTGCCATTATGATCAGTCAGACGACCATGATCCATAACCTGCAACAGCACATTATAAAGATCAGGGTGTGCCTTCTCAATCTCATCAAGCAGCAATACTGCATGAGGAGTCTGATCAATAGCATCTGTCAGCAGGCCACCCTGGTCAAACCCGACATATCCAGGCGGAGCACCCAGCAGGCGCGAGATGGAGTGACGCTCCATATATTCAGACATATCGAAGCGAATAAGCTCAATGCCAAGTGTTGAGGCAAGCTGACGGGCGACCTCTGTTTTACCAACCCCCGTCGGGCCAGAGAACAGATAGTTACCTATTGGCTTCTCAGAATCTCGCAGCCCGGCCCGCGACAACTTAATCGCAGCAGAAAGAGTTTCAATCGCCTTGTCCTGCCCGAACACCATCCCCTGAAGATCACGTTCAAGGTAACGGAGTACCTCCTTATCATCAGTAGAGATGCTTTTGGGCGGAATACGGGCAATGCGGGCAATAACGTCTTCAACATCCTTCAGATTAACGGTTTTACGGCGTTTACTTTCAGGCAGAAGCATGCGCGAAGCACCGACCTCATCAATCACATCAATCGCCTTATCAGGCAATTTCCGGTCATGAATATATTTAGCCGAAAGCTCAACCGCTGCACGAATAGCCTCTTCAGTATAACGAACCTTGTGATGCTGCTCGTAATTAGTTTTCAGGCCTCGTAAAATTTTTACAGCATCTTCAACTGAAGGCTCAGGCACATCAATTTTCTGAAACCGGCGAACAAGCGCACGGTCTTTTTCAAAATGCTGACGATACTCTTTATAGGTTGTCGAACCGATGCAGCGCAGCGTACCGGCTGCCAGTGCCGGTTTGAGCAGGTTTGACGCATCCATCGCGCCGCCTGATGTAGACCCTGCACCAATAACCGTGTGGATTTCGTCAATAAACAAAATACCATGCGGGTCCTGGTCAAGCTCTGTTACAACAGCTTTCAGGCGCTCTTCAAAATCCCCGCGATAGCGCGTACCTGCAAGCAACGCTCCCATATCAAGAGAATAAATTGTTGCTTTGAGCAACACCTCCGGCACATCCCCCTCAACAATACGCCGGGCAAGACCTTCAGCGATCGCTGTTTTACCAACGCCCGGATCACCTACATACAAGGGATTATTTTTTGTACGGCGGCAGAGAATCTGGATAGTACGCTCAACCTCGCTGTCACGGCCAATGAGAGGGTCAATCTTACCCGCCTCAGCTTTCTGGTTCAGATTAACGCAGTAGGTTGAAAGGGCATCCTTACTTTTCTGCCCACGCCCGCCCTCGGGCTTTTCACCTTCACCACTTTTCTCGGAGCCAGAGTCACCTCCCTCCCCTGCACCCGTGGGGGGACGCCGGGTCGAACGATCAGGGGCTTTCGCTATACCGTGTGAGAGGAAGTTAACCGCATCAAGACGCGTCATATCCTGAAGCTGCAGGAAATAAACCGCATGACTTTCGCGTTCTGCAAAAAGAGCAACAAGAGCATTAGCCCCCGTCACCTGATCGCGACCGGTTGACTGTACATGAATCGCCGCGCGCTGAATAACACGCTGAAAAGCTGCCGTTGGTTTGGGTTCAACAGGACGCTCTGCCGCAAGCCCTGCCAGATCTTTATCCAGAAAACCAGTCAGGTCAGTGCGCAGACGTTCAAGATCCACGCCACAGGCCCTGAATACCGTAACAGCATCGGAATCATCGACCAGAGCCAGAAGCAGATGCTCCAGCGTGGCATATTCGTGGTGCCGCTCACCCGCTAAAATCAGAGCCTGATGCAGCGTCCGTTCCAGATTGCGTGACAACATGCCGAGACGCTCCTTCTCACCTCAGTTCAGTGCCCGAACAAGGCAGACCAACCTGCCTGATCTGACACACCAGAAGTTATATTTGGCGTCTTTGAAGAGAATTGCGAGTCCGAAAATAAATATTATAAAAAAAATGAGCGCCCGACTATTTTAACGCCGCTTTAACGCCCTTAATCTTTCTCAATAGTACATTGCAGAGGATGCTGATTCTGACGTGCCAGGTCCATCACCTGCGTTACCTTTGTTTCGGCAACCTCGTAGGTAAAAACCCCGCAGACACCAACGCCGCGCTTATGCACGTTGAGCATAATATTTGTAGCTTCATCTCTGTTTTTACTAAAAAACCGTTCAAGTACGTGCACAACAAATTCCATAGGCGTATAATCGTCGTTGAGCATCAGAACTTTATACATAGGCGGTTTACGTACTTCTGGCCGCACATGCACGACCACATCAATATCTGCTCCGTTTTTGTCCGGATCATTATCAGAATTCTGAGACCATAACGGTCCTCCACCAGCAGTAAGAACAGCCACGCCACAGGTCCCCATCAACATTTCACCTCGCACAAAGCGCCTGGAAAATTCACAACACATAATATCGACATTTTTTTCAGAAATAAAAGTGTTGTGCTCTGTTACATTTAAGTCGCACAGTGTAAAACTACGTCAGAGAAGCCCCAGCAGTACAAACGTCAGGCAAAGCCGTGAAAAACTCCGCACTCAGCTTTCTGTTTCCTCTTAAGAAAACAAACAAACGAAAGACTCGTCTTTCTGCGCTGACGTGTCTTCTGACGTGTACTTCTCTTGGCACTCTGATCCCGAAAGAGGAAGCTTTTGCACAATATACGCATCAGATCAGCACAATTGTCGTAGATGCCAGAACCGGTGCAGTTCTCTCCCAGACTGACCCCGACCTGCGCCGCTACCCGGCAAGCCTGACAAAACTGATGACCCTTTATATGGCATTCTCAGCATTACGGGCAGGCACAGTATCTCTCAGTCAGCAGCTGCCGGTGTCCATACATGCTGTAACGATGGAACCTTCAAAGCTCGGAGTCGCACCTGGCACCATGCTGACGGTCGAGCAGGCCATTCTTGCTCTTGTTACTAAATCTGCCAATGACGCGGCCTGTGCTCTGGGCGAATTTCTGGGCGGTGGGAGTGAACCACAGTTTGCTGCCATGATGACACAGCAGGCACATATCCTGGGCATGCAGAACACCACATTTCGTAACGCGTCAGGACTTCCCGATCCTGACCAGGTCACTACTGCGCGAGACCTCTCTTACCTTGCCAGTCACCTGATTGCTGACTTCCCTGAATATTATCACTACTTCTCTACTGAGAGTTTTTACTTTCACCACCGGGTCATTCCCAATCACAACCCGATGCTCAGAAGTTATGCCGGAGCGGATGGGATGAAAACAGGATATACCCAGGAAGCCGGGCATAACCTTGTGACCTCTGCCATGCGAAGCAACGTAAGGCTGATTGGTGTCGTGCTTGGCGCTCCTTCTAATAATTCGCGCAATATTGTTATGGCCAGCCAGCTTGACCGTGGTTTTGATGCTGAAGGTGTTGCGCCTGTCGAGCGCCCGCTCATCCTTGCTCGCCATACTGTGCCAACACGTCAGCACAAACATCAGCTGCTCATGCTGGCTTCTGCTCATCGTCGCGGGCGGGGATCACAGGTCGTAGAGGTGGCAGAAGCACCTCTCTCATCGCACCGGCGTGCTCATGCAAAACCTGTTACGGCAGGCCATCATCACGTACAGCTTGTAGGTGCAAAATTACGTCAGGCCACAACAGGTACACATACCACTCTGCACCACTCCGGCTCTGCCCGACACCGCACCTGAATACTTGTTTGAGTAAAAGCGGGTTGCCTTTCAGCGTATAGCCCTTCATTTTGCGGGCCTCTGTATTTTTTAAGACCCCGCGAAATGTAAGGAAGAAACTCATGGCTGGCAGACACGGCATCGTTCTGCATACTGAACACGACTTTAAGGGGCTTCGGGCAGCAGGACAGCTCGCAGCAGCAACCCTTGATATGATTACGCCCCATGTACAGCCCGGCGTGACGACTGAAGAACTCAACCAGATTATTCACGACTATACCCTTGCACACGGTGCTACACCTGCCCCGCTGAATTACCGCGGCTTTCCTAAATCATGCTGCATTTCGATCAATCATGTCGTCTGCCATGGCATACCAGGTGAAAAACGCCTGCAGGAAGGTGATATCGTTAATATCGATGTGACCTCTATTCTTGATGGCTGGTATGGCGACAGCAGCCGCATGTATCCGGTCGGCCGTATTCCCGTAAAAGCAGCAAAACTGATTAAAACAACCTATGACTGCCTGATGCGCGGCATTGAGGTTGTTAAACCCGGTGCAACTCTTGGCGATATTGGTCACGCCATTCAGACCCTGGCAGAAGGTCACCGTTATTCTATTGTGCGTGACTTCTGTGGACACGGCATCGGGCGCACCTTCCACTCTGAACCAACTGTGCTGCATTATGGACGCCCCGGGCACGGCATGAAACTTGAAGCCGGCATGGTGTTCACCATTGAACCCATGCTCAATATTGGCCGCCATGACGTTAAAATTCTTGATGACGGATGGACTGCCGTCACACGAGACCGTTCTCTTTCTGCTCAGTTTGAGCATATGCTGGCCGTAACAGAAGACGGCTATGAAATATTCACCCTCTCTCCTGCCGGATATACCTGCCCGCCTTATACAACAGAAAGCTGATAGCGCATGCACCGCCGCCACCTCTCTCGCTCTGTAATCGGCACTGCCCTTCTCTGCGGCACGCTGCTGCAACCAGGAATAACCCTGGCAGCAGCACCTGCCTCTGCACCTGACCCGCTGGCTTATGGCACAACACAGCCTGATAACCTGCCTCCGCTTCAGGCAACGCCTGGTCAGCATGGCATGGTTGTGTCAGCACAAAAGCTGGCCTCTGATGTCGGTGCGCAGATTCTGGCGCAGGGTGGTAACGCTGCCGACGCTGCCGTGGCGGTGGGATATGCTCTGGCTGTTGTTTACCCGGCGGCCGGAAACATTGGCGGTGGCGGTTTTATGCTGCTGCGCCCTAAAGGCAAACCAGCTATTTTTCTCGACTTTCGTGAAAAAGCACCTCAGGCTGCAACGGCAGATATGTTCCTGGACAAGCAGGGTAATGTCATAACCGGAGAGTCTGTAACCGGATGGAAGGCCGTTGCCGTACCAGGCACCGTTGCCGGCCTTGACCGGGTTCTGCACGACTGGGGCAGCCTGTCACGCCAGGATGTGATGGCTCCCGCCATCAGACTCGCACGGGCTGGTTTTATTCTGCATAAAGGCGATATTGAGCTTTTACGTACCTCAACTGAAATGTTTCGCAAAAGCCCGCAGGCCCGGGCAATTTTTTTACGCCCTGACGGTTCGCCCCTGCGGGAAGGTGACCGGCTGGTACAAAAAGACCTGGCAAATACACTCCAGCTTATTGCCGATCAGGGGACGAATGCTTTCTACAGAGATTCAATTGCCAGAACCATCGTTGATGCTTCACAACAGAATGGTGGTATTTTGCAACTCTCTGACTTCGCGCGTTACAAAACACGTGAACTGTCTCCTCTGAGCTGTCACTACCGGGGGTATCTGATTGAAACAGCCCCTCCGCCAAGTGGTGGCGGTGTTGCACTATGCGAAATGCTGAATATTCTCTCAGGCTACAATATGCACGCACTGGGCCTGCATACAGCACCGGCATTACAGCGTGAGATCGAAGCCATGCGACATGCATATTCTGATCGCCGCAGCCTGGGCGACCCCGAGTTTGTTAAAAACCCGGTAAAAGAACTACTTGACCCGGCTTATGCTGCACGCATTCGTGCTCATACACCATTAAATAAAGCTACGCCCTCCGCCAGCCTGAAAGAAGGCGACGCCAGCCCGGAAAAACATGAAACCACGCAATTCTCAGTCATCGATAAAAATGGCTTTGCTATCTCGACCACCTACACCCTCAATGGATGGTTTGGCGCAGGGGTAATTGCGGGCAATACCGGCTTTTTTCTCAATGATGAGATGGATGATTTCTCTACCAAACCTGGGGCTCCCAACATGTTTGGTATTGTCGGCAGCAAAGCCAACGCTATTGCCCCTGGCAAAACACCCCTTTCATCTATGACACCCACCATTATTTCCCGCGATAATACACCAGTTATGGTCATTGGCAGCCCTGGTGGCTCGCGCATTCCAACTATTGTATTGTCAGTTATTCTTGGCGTGGTGGATTATGGCCTGACTATTCAGCAGGCTATTGATCTGCCACGCCTGCACCAGCAATGGCTGCCTGAACCCGTTGAGATTGAGGCAGGTGCGTTGTCACCCCGGGTACAAAAAACCCTTGAACAGGAGGGATATAGTTTTGCCCCGCATGCTCCCTGGGGTATTCCTGAAGGGATTCTGGCAGGCGGTGCTAAACTTAACGAAAAAGGCAATGCGCTTTACTATGGTGGCTTTGACCGGCGCCATGAAGGCGGCGGTGCAGCAGGCGAGTAAAACTTATTATGTAGCAGGTGAGAAACCCTGCATCTGCTACACAACAGAACTCAGCTCATCATTTCCGTCACTATCGGGCTCTTCATTTTTTAAGGAATGATTTTCTGAGAAGGACTGTGCAGCTGATTTATTTTTATCAACTGACACCTTCCTCCTCCCGAAGCCTCAGATACCCACAACTCCAGTATCTCTTCAGAGAGCGCTCCATCTTTTATGAAGCCCTGAGCACGGGCTCCTGTAGTTTCAGAAGCCACCATAAAATAGAGCTGTAATGCTAGTCTTTGGCAATGAACCCATCATCACTACGCCAGGTTGAAGCATTATCTATATAAATCCGGTGATGTATAAGAAGAGAATTGATCAAAATTGCTCCATTTTCCGTTTTTTAATTGTGTATCTGGCACTATTGATTTTTTATTATATTTTCTATTTTTTATCACTGCTGAACCGAGAATTGGCCATCCATAAAAATTAATTCTATTATTATTCTATTCACTACTAATTTCTGTATAATTATTACTATTAAAACCACCATAATTATTTTTTAAATTTATATCGGGAGAAATTATATTTGTATTTATATACATACCATGATGTAGTTTTTTAATTTGTTCAAATGTTAAAGGTTCCTCAAGCATTCCGCCCTGAGCATCAAACGCTTTTACACGCAAAACCATCCGGGTTAAATTGTTAGTCTGGCCAATGTAAAACGCCGCAATAGCATTATCACCATTAGCGATAGAGAATGCTCCAAGACGTGGGTCAAGGCCCGAGAGAGCGGCTTGTCCATCTCCTCCATTAGCACTCCCTCCAGACGTAAAAACACATAACGAGCACCCGGCACCAAAAGAGCCATATGGGCCACTCCAAATGCTTAAAGAATAATGCTGAATAAACACTATGTCTTTTGCATTTTCATCTTTAATAAATACGGGATAAGCGCCAAATAAAATAGTTTCATACCCCTGAATATACCAATAAAATATTTTTTAAGGTAAATTATTAATAAGATAATTTACTGGATATAAAGAATAATTACCATTTACCTCTTTGTATTTTTTAAACATTATGGAATTTTCAATTGATAGACTTTTACTATATTCCACACTTGAATTTTCTTTAGCCCAGGAAAAACCATTCATTGATATATAAACACTTATTTTTTCAATTTACTATTTATCATCATTTCCTGACTCGTATTACCTGTTTGCTTAAAAACTAAAAATGTAGATTTTCTCAGAGGATGCCGTCAGGTTAACACGATGCCATCATGTTAAGTTTGTGTCGTTAAGAAAATTGCTGGGGTACTGTCTTTTTCAGTCTAACGAGTTACATTTGATGATAATTCGGCTAATTTTCAGGCTGAAAAAGTGACGATACTATACTATTTCAGCTGGTCCTCAAAAACAGGATTCAGGAATTTCAATTGGCGGTTTTTAGCTCCATCTGGCAGCATAGGACAGACCGGATTCATAGCACCACCGACGGATCGTTTTATATAATATGACAAGGCATTAGCTTTGTGAAAATTGACAACACAAACAGACCGCATGAGCGATAACTTCACCTGGAGAACGGTGTCGCTTATAACTTATTGAACAGACTTTCGTTCCTCACTTAATGTGACATGACCACAGGCTCTTCGGTCTCTCTATTTGACAGTATCCTTCACTCTCTTGTTTTATTGCAAATTTCTCACTTCGAATTAGAATATAAGAACCTTTATAAATTTTCCTCAGGATGTTTAAATGTTGTTTAATGAACTGCAAATTATAAATTGGAAAAAAAAATTCATTGAAAAAGAATACATAAATCTATGTAAATATCTAGATGAAAGTGGCAAAAATTCTCTAGATAATTTTATAAGAAATAATTCTTCAATTGATATAAGCGAAGAATATATGAATAAATTAATAAGTGAAAATAAAGAATCCGGTTTAATAAATGCATTTTATTATGTGTTTAAAAGAAAAGTTGATTTTTTATGGATGGGTTTATTTGACTTTTTAAGTCAAAAATACTCCATAAAAAACGAAAATAATAAAAATTTATTTTATTCTGATTTTAATGACGGTTCTTATAACAACATAATCAGACAGTGCCGCCCTGATAAAAATAAATATGAATATAATTCAATTGTAAATATTGGATTTTATAATAAAAACAAGAACTTTCTATATAAATGCTACGATGATAACATGTCATCTGATTATTTAAAAAATGAATTTAGCAATGAAATGAAAGAAGTATATAATTCAATTACGGTAGCGCAAGCGAAGTCTGACTTTTTTCTTATAGCGTCTTTATATAAAGAAGGCGGAGTATCTTCAGATGTTTGCTCAATATGTGTATCAAACATTAGTAATATTATAAAATCCAGCGATATTTCGATAACATTTGATGGTTATGGATTTAATAAAAGATTTTTATTTTCAAAATCAAACAACAAACTATTTAAAGAATATTTATATGATCTCATTGAAAAATTAGATCATATGGGTAGTAATTTTGATTACAACAGATTTTCAAGTCGAAATGCCTTCAATGATTTTATACTGGATTTTTATGTACTTAATATAGATTTTTTTGAAAAAAATAATATAAATTTCTTACCTGAAGATTTATTTAAATCTTATGTACACGATGGAATTTCCGAGGAGGAGCTATCGAATGACAATCAATCATCAGCCATTAGCTTTAAATCATTAAGTAAAGAAAGCTGGGTAAAAAATGATTCTATATTTTATGAAAACACAATAGTTTCTGATAATTATATATCTAATAGAAATGATAACATATCTGTCATTGGAAACGACGCCAATCCCGTTATATCTGGCCAGTCTCAACATTCATATGCTATATCATCTATAGATGTTGTCAGAATGAAAAATATAGCTTTATCTGGCCATGCCTGCATATGGTCAAATGGCCGGTTAATTAATTTCGAAACATATTTATCTTTTGTCGCTGAAGACGAATATAAAAATGGATTTTGGAAAAAGCCGGAAAAAGATAGCATAACACGTGTTATAGATGACGAAGTCATAATTGCATTTAGTGCAGGTTATGGATGTTATGGTCATTATCTGGTTGACGACCTTCCACGCTTAGGCGCCATAAAAAAACATATTGGAGATGATTTTTATAATAAAAAATTTATAATACCAAAAAAGACCCCTAAATGGGCCATAGATCTGTTAAATTATCTTTTGGGAATAAAAGAAGAAAGCTTAATCTTTTTTGACCATGAAAATGATATTTTTCATTTAAACAATGTTATTCTTTCGTCTTTTCCAAGCCGACACTATAAATTTCATGGCTTCATAAAAGAGTTTTATGATAATATTCCCAGAAATATGATTTCTGACAGACCATTCAAACGTATTTGTCTATCAAGAAAATCCTGGGAAAAAAATAAAAACAATCAAAGGATTTTTGTACAACAAGACTTTTTTGAAGAAATGGCCACATCAAGAGGCTTCTCGATTGTACGCCCTGAAACACTTCCTATACAAGAACAAATCGATCTTATGGCGAATACCTCATGTCAGGTAGGTGAACATGGATCAGCACAGCATGCATCTGTTTTTAACTCTTATGGCATGACCATCGGCACCTTAAATCCATTAACGGAAGTTCAGGTTAACCTTGGAAGAATTTATAATGATAAGAACTTTCTATGCTATCACGATGAAACCAGTGTTGACTCAAATAATAACTACTATTTCTCAATAAAAGAAGAAAAAATAAAATTATTCTTTGATGAAATAGAACGACATGAAGAAAAAAAAATGAATTTAATAGCTCCCAGGGAAATGTACAGACAATAAGCAAATCAAAGGAGATGCTGTCATCTTTAAGTCTGCAGGCTTAAATTGACCTCTCATGGAGATAATTTTCAGGCTAGAAGAGTTGTCACACTGTTCCAGCCGACGAAAACTGGCAAACAAATACTAATGTACCCCCTCCCCCGGTAATGTAGCCGTTTAAAAATAGTCTCCGATCGCGACGGGCACGAACAGATAAGACGTGGTCGTTTTACGGAAGAGCAGATCAGAGAACCCTTTAAGAAACAGGACCAAATTACATTCTGGATTAATTTAAAATCATGTATATAAACAAAAATGTAATGTTTATCCCCGGAGTAAAAGCCTTGCGTTCAATACGGTGTGTAAGCAGCTTCATGCTGGCTGGTTTGCTGTTATCGGGATGTGCAACCGAATCATCGCACACAGTCCCGGTGCCTGTCGTTGCAAGCGCCCAGCCCCCCTATAACGGACCACGCGTTAATATCGCTGCTGGTAAATTTGCCAATCGTTCAAACTATATGAACGGTATTTTCTCTGATGGCATTGACCGTCTTGGCAACCAGGCCCGCACCATCCTTCTGACACGTTTGCAGCAAAGCGGGCGCTTTAATGTAATGGACCGCGACAACCTGACAGAAGGCAAGCTTGAAGCGGGCTTTTTAAAAGAACAGCAATCAATTAAAGGCGCAAACTATCTGATTACAGGTGATGTTACCGCCTTTGGCCGTAAAGAAACCGGTGATATGGAGCTGTTTGGCATTCTTGGTCATGGCCGCCATCAGATCGCATATGCCAAAGTCAGTATACAGATTGTTAACCCTCTGACTTCACAGGTTGTGGCCACCAGTGAAGGAGCCGCTGAATATAAACTGACAAACCGCGATATCATTGGCTTTGGCACCACGGCTGGTTATGACTCAACGCTCAACGGCAAGGTGCTTGACCTGGCAATTCAGGATGCGGTGAACCACCTGGCGCAGCAGGTCGATGCCGGACAGATGCGATAATTTTCAGCAACGGGCTCTGACACTACATGATACTATCAAAAAAAACACTGACCAGCCTGCTGCTGCTGTCGGGGCTGGCAGGCTGTGGCAAGAGCACACCGCCCCTGTATAGCTGGCAGAATTTTCAGACCCGGCAATATGTTTATATGCAGGGCACAACCGACCCGACAAAGCAGATTCTCGATCTGGAAAAAGACGAGCAGAAAGCAACGGCAAAAAACCTGGCTCTGCCACCCGGGTTTCATGCGCATCTGGGTATGCTCTACGCTGCGGATGGTAAAACTAACCAGGCACAACAGGAGCTGAATAAAGAAAAAATGCAGTTTCCTGAATCCACGACCTACATGGACTTCCTGCTAAAAAATCTTGGCCGGCCGACGCAAAAGGCATCTTCATGACATTCTCACGCGCCCTGCGACTATGCGCCAGCCTGTCTGCCACACTTACTCTGGTTGCCTGCGCCAGCAAGTCTCCGCCTGACTATACAGCATTTCGTAACGCCAGGCCCCGTTCTGTTCTGGTTATGCCGCCGATCAACCATACAAACGATATCAAGGCTACGGCAGGTGTCATGTCTCAAATGACGATGCCAATTGCGGAAGATGGTTACTACGTCGTGCCGGTAGCTGTAGAAATGGAGACATTCCGCCATAACGGACTGGATGCGCCAGACGACATTATGCAGGTGCCTGCTGCAAAATTACGTGCCATTTTCGGTGCCGATGCCGCGCTCTACAGCACAGTCACCTCTTACGGCACGTCTTACAATATTCTGAGCAGTAATACGATTGTCACGGTTTCAGCCAGGCTGGTCGACCTGAAAGACGGCAGTATTTTATGGAGTGGCTCTGCCAGCGCCACTGATCAGGATGCAGGTGGCTTTCAGATGAACGGTATCGTGGGTGCACTGATTAAACAAACCATTGGCTCTCTGAGTGACGAGAGCTTTTCAGTCGCCCGTGTGACAGATGCTCGCCTGCTCTCTGCCGGCCCCCCTGATGGTCTTCTCTACGGCCCCAGAAACCCCCGCTACGGCACTGATTAATACAACCGTTCAGCTCCTAAAGCCGGTCAAGATGATGGCTCTGCCCAAAGGGATCACGCACCTCAAGCGGGCCATCAACATAACCTGGGCCAAGCGGAATTTTACCGTAGCCACCAGGAATATCGAGTACATAAACAGGCCATGCCAGGCCTGTAACACGCCCCCGCAAACCAGCCAGAAGACGCTGTCCCTCTTCAACCGGCACATGAAAACGCGCCGTACCCGGGGCCTGATCCAGCTGATGCAAATAATAAGGGCGCATACGCACAGCAACCATAGCACGAAACAAAGCTTCAAGTGCTTCTGTGCTGTCGTTCACACCACGTAGCAAAACAGACTGCCCGAGCAGCGGAATACCCTGTCTGACCAGACGTTTGAGAACATCCTGCGCGGCGGGGGTCATCTCACGTACATGATTAATGTGCACCGCTATCCAGACAGCTTTATCAGATTCCAGCGCATCAAGCATAGCCGGTGTCATTCGCTCAGGGGCCGCAACCGGCACACGCGTATGCAGACGAATCGTCGTAACATGAGGCATAGCTGAAAGAGCCTGCATAATCTTCTCAAGCCGGCGGGGCGAAAGCATCAGAGGGTCTCCCCCCGTCAGAATAACCTCCTGAATCTGCGTGTGCTCACTCAGCCAGTTCAATGCGACATCAAGTGCTGCTTCATCAAGCACACCACCATCGGGACCGACATGCTCACGTCTGAAACAAAAGCGGCAATAAAGCGGACATACAAGGAGCGGTTTCAGCAACGCCCGGTCAGGATAACGATGTACAATGCCCGGCACGGGTGAAAGTGCCTCATCACCAATGGGGTCAGAGCGCTCCTCAGGTGTTATCAGCAGCTCTTCAGGAGAGGGAATAACCTGGAGACCAATCGGGTCATCCGGCGTTTCTATTAATGCCTGAAACGCCGGCGGCACCGCTGTCGCATATTGCCGGGCCACAGCCTCCAGCGCGTCACGCTGTTCAGCAGGTGCTAAGCCTGCAATAATCAGATCCTGTGGCGTACGGAGCAGCTTACGCGGTAGAACACCCGCTTTATCGTTCTCTGCCATATCACTGTCCTCCTCTTACCATGTCTGATTCTCTCCTCATGCACGCCCAGCCACAGCCCCTCACTCCTGATTCTGACCCTGACCGCATCCGCGATCGCCTGCCCTTTCTCTATCGCCGCGACCTGATAAAACGGGGAATCAGGGCATTTCTCGAAAGCCGTGGACATCTTGAGGTTGAAACCCCCTGTGCCGTTACCGTGCCCGGAGAGGAAGTGCATCTCTACCCATTTGAGACCATGCGGGAAACACCGCAGGGTACCCGTGAGACGCTGTTTTTGCACACCAGCCCGGAATTTGCGATGAAGCGCATCGTTGCCGCAACTGGTCTGCCTGTTTTTCAGTTTGCCCGTGTATGGCGGAATGGCGAGCAAAGCAACCTGCATCTGCCAGAATTTACAATGCTTGAATGGTATCATCCTCACCTGAACCTCGATGGTCTGATGGATGAAACCGAAGCCCTTCTCAAGGCAGTGCTGCCTCCTGCTCTGACCTGTCCGAAATTTGACGGCCCGGACATAACACTCGACCTGACACGTCCGTTTGAACGTCTGACAATGGCGGAAGCTTTTCAGCGTCACGCAAATATCGACCTGCTGCCAACCGAAGGGAACGCCCAAAAGCTTGCTGACGCCGCAGACTGCTCACTGCGAGAGAATGAAACATGGGAAGATCTGTTTTTTCGCCTTTTGCTCGAACGTATTGAGCCCGTTATCGGGCGCACGCAGCCAACGTTTTTAACGCACTGGCCCGCCAGCCAGGCAGCTCTTGCACGTCGTGACCCTGCGAATCCGGCTACGGCGCTGCGATTTGAGCTTTATGCTGCTGGCCTCGAACTTGCGAATGCTTTTGAGGAACTAACCGACCCGGTTGAGCAGCGCGTGCGCTTTGAAGCTGACCGGAGCATGAGACGCAGGCACTACCCTGAGCGCGCTGACTGGTCATCTGATGAAAAACTACTGGCTGCCCTGCCCCACATGCCCCCCTGTTCGGGTATTGCCCTTGGGTTTGACCGGCTGATTATGCTGGCCTGTGGCACGCAGCGTATAAAGGATGTCTTGTGGCTGGGCGCATGACACTGTAAATCAAAGAATCTGTCAGTATCTCATACCCCTGCCTGTTCCACAGGCAGTGAGGTGGTTTCCCTGTTAGGAATATGGCGATGTCCTATAAAAAATGTCTTCTCCTGGCAAGCATCCTCCCTCTGGCGGCATGCCAGGTGCCCTCTGCTAAACAACGCCATGTATATAACTCTCTGATCGGGAAAAGCCCTGTCGAGATTGTTCAGGTACTTGGTGTCCCCACGCGCGAATTCCAGGTCGATGGTCATACTTTTTATGCCTATATTGACCAGCAGACCGACTATAACAGTATAGGCGGCATGGGATATGGTGGCATGGGATATGGCGGACCAGGATGGGGCGGCTGGGGCTGGGGCGGACCAGGATGGGGCTGGGGCGGACCAGGATGGGGTGGAGGCAGTTACTCATCAACAGCCTATACCTACACGTGTCAGACACTCTTTGATGTAGTAAATAATGTCGTGACAGGCTGGACATTGCGTGGAAATGGCTGCTAACCACTAATAAATACTTCATGTGTTTGTCCTGGTCGTCTCATTATACAGACCCGACCAGAAACTGTATCGGGTATGATATTCTGGAGACCATTATGGGGCAAACACACGCTCTTACTTTTTTTAAATACAAGCCCTTTGCTGGTCTGATGAAACCTGCTGCTGTTTTGCCTGCATTAACAGGTCTTCTGACGCTTACCGGATGTCAGAGCTCAGCCCGACAGGATGTGTTTACAACCCAGTCGTCGACCTGTGCCTATATGATGCCAACGGTCTCAGGTACCCGCACTTATCCTGCTGCATCAGCCAGCAAATCTGAAGCTGACAAATCTAAGCTTCCGCCTGACAGTGCTATTGCCTACCCGGACCCCGAAACACCTGCCTATTGCGACAGACCCATTGCAGAAACTCTGCTAACCTCTATTGAACTGGCAGATTATACACGTGGTCTGCAAAATACCGGCCTGCTGAATTTACTTCAGCGTGAAGGACCTTACACGGTTTTTGCCATTCCTAACTCAGCACTGGAAACATACTCGGCTCAGACGGGAGGCACATTAATGTCCCCTCAGAGCCAGCCGGCACTCAGACAGCTTCTGTCATATACTATTGTCACAGGAAAGTGGCCGCTGCAAAAGCTGAAAACCGCTATACAGACCACACCAGGACACACAGTACAGCTGCCAACAGTATATGGCAGACCTCTGCTTGTCAGCCTTGAAGCATCACCGGCGCCGCAGATTATTATCAGTAATGGTGCGGGCATGTCGTCCCGTCTGTGGGTCACGGGTATTCCACAATCTAATGGTGTACTCTACTTTACCCAGTCACTCATTCAGCCGCCTGCGGTTCCGGTCACGCCATCACCTGTCACCCGTAAAAAATCAGATGCAACTACAAAAACCGGGCAAATTAAAAATAAAAAAAGTCAGAACGTAAAACCGGCAACCAGAATACAAAGCGTGACATTACCCGCACCTTCAGCCGGGATATCACAAAATACAGATAAGCCCGCCATATCAGCAACGCACGCCGTATCTGCCACGCCTGCTGTCAGCAGCGTACCAGCCGCAGCCAGCAATGTAGCCGTGCAGAATGCTGAGTTACCTGCGGCACCATCACTCAACGAACAAAATATTATGCTGCCATCTGCCTCTGATACGCAGAATATAAAGCTGCCCACATCACAGGAAAAAACGACCTCTGATAATGCAACGCAGCCGTTGCCAGGGCACCGCACCACCAGAAAATCTCTTAAAACTCTTTCCTCACCACCTGATCTGAAACTGCCCTGAAGCAAACTTCAGTAAACACTATACCAGTGATGAGAGATTCCACTCTTCCTGCTGTTCCCAGAAGTTTGTGCCTGGCATTATAAAATCTGGCTGGGCAGCAACAAAACCTGCCAGAGACCGTGGCGCAGGCACCAGAGCCACGGCGGGTAATTCCATCATCATTGACCACCAGCTGATAAGCTGCTGCGTCTCCTTAATGGCTGCGGCACTCTGCGGAGCGTCTTCACCGAACAGAATATAATCTGCTCCGTCCTCACCTGCACACATAGCAACATCACGGCTGATACCAGCGGCAACGCCCAGCTGTATCGAATCTCCCAGCAGGCGCCTCACGTCCTTTATAGTTCTGCCCGTAAAAGCAGAAGAGAGGTGTACGCCATCACACCCGGTACCCTGAGCCAGTGCAGGCCGGTCTTCAAGGATCAGCGCACTACCAGTGCCCTGCACAACAGGACAAACCTGCGCAATGAAATCGCAGAGATTTTTCTCAGAATCATCAGCCAGACGCAGCAAAACTGCTGCGGGTGTGTAATCGGCCACACATTGTGAGAGGCGCGGCAAAAAGCCCGCCTCTCTGTATAAAACCGGGGTAGAGAGATACAGGCTCTCTGTCATCGTCTTACTCCCTCTGCCCCTGTGCTTTTCAGCCTTTAAAAATAGTCGTGATTTTATCAAGCAGCTCGAGTGCTTCAGCTTTTGGACGCTGGAACACATTACGGCCGATAATCGAACCAAAACCACCACCATCCTGAATACCCTGAATGGTGCTTAGCAGGTTGTCTGTACCGGTTTTATCACCACCAGAGAAGATAACAATACGACGGCCGGCAAAAGATGACTGAACAACATGGCGAATACGTGCTGCCAGAGTAGCAACGTCGACTTTGTTCTGCTCATAAGCTGGTTTGCAGGCATCAAGAGCAACCAGTTCCTGCGGGGGTTTCACTTTGATAATATGAGCACCACACAGAGCGGCCATATGTGCAGCATAAGCACAAACATCTACCGCGGTTTCAGCAGCTTTATTCAGCAGCGGCCCGCGGGGGTAGCTCCATACGATAACAGCCAGACCAACTGATTTTGCTTCAGCCGCAAGTTCACGCAGCTCTTCCATCTGATCAAAGCAATATTCAGAACCAGGATAGATCGTGAAGCCAATACCAGCACAGCCCAGACGCAGCGCATCAGCGACCGTGCCTGTTACGGCCTGGTCTTTTTCAGTGGCAAGGCTGTTGGAGCTGTTACATTTAAGAATGAGAGGAATCTCACCTGCATATGTTGCAGCACCACACTCCAGCATGCCCAGAGGAGCTGCATAACCACTCAGGCCAGCCTCAATAGCGAGCTGAAAATGATAGTGTGGGTCATATGCAGCCGGGTTAGCTGCAAAAGAACGTGCCGGACCATGCTCAAAGCCCTGGTCAACAGGCAGAATAACAAGCTTACCTGTACCCGCCAGCTTTCCCGCATTCAGAAAGCGAGCAAGGTTGGTTTTTGTTCCAGGATTATCGCTTTCATACTGATTAAGGATAGCCTTAACCGTGGGGGTAAGCGTCATTATGAAATCCTTTCTATGACATCAGTCTTCCAGGGCGACATCTCCTGGAATGTATTCTTTCGAATAGCCCTGCTGCCAAACGGCGGCAAGGTCCTATACGCCTGATAACGTGCTGATAAGGTCAAATGATGGTGGACGCATGGAAAAAACATGTCCCCCCAGACGTTCATAAACCTCATTAACGCTCTCAAGCACCGGAGATGGGGCTTCAAGCACTATCAGTTTCTGCCCCTGAGAGGCCGCAAACAATGCGTATCCAGGATCTGCGCCACAGTCGAGAATATGCGGGCAGTCATAGCCACTCTGCTCCTGCACGGCGCGAATCAGGGCCTGCCACCAGCCTGTCCCCATAAACCCAGCAGCACCTGGCGCTGATATGAAACCAAAAGCCGGATGTGGTCTCAGCTCCTTCGCCTGCTGACAGGCAGCAACCCCGCTAGCGAAATTGTGAAGAGTAAGCCATGAGAGAGTATCCCTTTTAGCCGAAAAAAATAAACTGGTTTTCATAACTACGCTTGACGTTATTGTGTTTGCGGGTGATTCCTTTGAGGAGTCGGAATAATCATACATTATGCAGGATTCAGGCAGTGGCGCAGTCTTTCTCAAACACTATACAAACAGAGAACACCCCATCCTCCACAGACGATTCTGGTGAGCAGAAAGACCCGATTATCCGTCTTGATCGTGCACTGCAAAGAATTTCCTTCGCACTGGAAAATAATAAACGCACATATCGGGACAACCCTCCTCAAACGCAGGCACTCGTGACTCACCTTGATCACCTGATCAGTCGCGTACGTGATACACTGGACGAGATTAACGCGACAGGAGACCTCTGAACTATGGCGACTGTTTCAATTCGTATTAATGGACACAGCTACCAGGTGGGCTGTGAAGACGGGCAGGAACGCCACCTTCAGGCTATGGCCCAGCTTGTCGAAAAACGTGTCAGGCACTTTCGTTCCCTGGGTTTTACGAATGATAACCACCTGCTGGCGCTGGTAGCCCTGGTTATGGCTGACGAAATTGAAGATCTCTCACAGCGGGTTCTGCCTGAAGCCACAACAGCTGCACTACAGGAAGCTGAATATATGCGCACCAGGCATGACTTTACTCAGTCCCGCCTGGCTGACCTTGCTGAACGCGCAGAAAGTCTTGCAACAATGATCGAGCAGGAGTACAATGAAGGTGCTGAGCTGCCCGACGCGTCAGGCATGTCATCCCCTGGGCCGATAAGCACTTCCTAGGGAGCTGGCTCTGTTGTGATCCTGGTCACATTACCCGGTGCCCACCTGCACTCGCAGGTCCTGGAGGTTGAAAAGACCAACGGTCATGGTGGCTCCGCACTCTGCTCCTTTCATGTCTGATTCTTACGAACTTACACAGGAAAAAAAGCACCTGCGGGCTGATTGCCTGCGCGCTATGAAGGCGCACACCCCGGCTCAGGATGATGCATTGTGTCAGCGCCTGTCAGCGGTATTGCTGGCGTCGCACGGCGCGACCGTCGCCTGTGTCTGGCCTCTCCCGCATGAGGCGGATATCCGTCCGGTTTGCCATGCTCTCAGCAATGCAGGTCGTTGTGTTGTACTGCCCGACACTCCCCCCCGTGGCCATGCTCTTACATTTCGGGTATGGACACCCGACACCCCCCTCCTGCCCGGGCGTTTTGGTACATTTGTGCCAGACGGACCAGAACGCAAACCCCAGCTGATTCTCGTGCCGCTTGTAGGATATGACCGCCAGGGGAACAGGCTGGGCTACGGAGGTGGCTATTATGACCGTACACTGGCTGCCCTGCCCGGTGTCACGGCAATCGGATATGCCCTGTCATTACAGGAAACAGAAAAAGTGCCCACCGGCACCTATGACAAACCCCTTTCCTGTATTGTGACAGAAAAGGAGACATTATATTTTGACTGACGAGAGACACAGAAAGGCAATTGTGTGAGAATTTTATTTCTGGGAGATATTGTTGGCCGCTGCGGTCGTGATGCCGTGCTTGAACGTCTGCCAGGCCTGCGTGAAACGCTCTCTCTCGATCTGGTTATTGTTAATGCAGAAAATGCCAGCCACGGTTTTGGTCTCTCACCCGATATCGCGACAAACCTGTTTAAGGGCGGTGTTGACGTTATCACTCTGGGCAACCACAGCTGGGACCGGCGCGATCTTATCCCACATATCGACACAGCTCCCCGCATTATCCGTCCCCTGAACTTCCCTCCGGGCACACCGGGGAATGGCAGCGTGCAGGTTGAGCTGGCAGATGGCCGTAAAGCCCTGGTCATTAATGTCATGGGCCGGCTGTTTATGGACCCGCTGGATGACCCGTTTCGCTGTACCAATGAGCTGCTGACACGCCACCGCCTGGGCGTGACAACCCAGGCCATTGTGATCGATATTCATGCTGAAGCCACCAGTGAAAAGTGGGCTTTTGGCAACGCAATGGACGGACGAGCCTCACTCGTCGTTGGTACACACACCCATACACCCACAGCTGATCATCGGATTTTACCTGCCGGAACTGCCTTTCAGACGGATGCCGGCATGTGCGGTGACTACGACAGCATCATTGGCATGACCAAAGACGCGGCTGTAACACGGTTTATGCGCAAAATGCCGGGCGAGCGCCTGCAACCTGCAACGGGTGAAGCAACAATTTGTGGCATTATGGTTGAAACAGATGATTCAACAGGTCTGGCACGACGGGTTGCCCCACTGCGACAGGGCGGCCTTCTGGCTCAGACACTCCCTGATTTTAAAACTGCATGTGCACCTGCCTGAACCGGCAGGTGCAACATTATACGAGTCTAATTACCAGGTAAAACGTTTAAGCGTAATGGCAGGGGCCAGACCTGCCGCACGGGCAATTTCTGCCACCCGCTCATCACCTGCGTCGAGCAGCTCCTGGTGAATGCCGCCCAGAATCCAGGCGCCATCAATACCAGCAACAGTGGCACCGCGTATATCTGTTGCCAGTGCATCACCAACGGCCAGAATACGCTCTTTAGGTACGTTAAGAAGCTCAAAAACAGGATCATAAACCTCAGCATACGGCTTGCCGACCCAGCGCACATTGCCTCCTTCCTGCTCATAAAACAAAGCCAGTGCACCAGCGCAGATCATTCTCTGCCCGCCCTTAATAACGGTCATATCAGGGTTAGCACACAGCATCGGCAGGCCACGTGTCAAAGCAGCACGCAGCTCAGGCAAATAAGGGTCAATGGCCTCTACCCCGCGCTCGATATCCGGCCCGGCATTAAGAATAAAATCGGCCTCTTCAACATCACTCACCTGCTCAAGGTTCAGTCCGTCATACAGGCCCAGATCATGCAGACCGCCTAAATGCAGCACTTTGCGCCCCAGCCGGGCACACCACGGGTCTGTGCGCTCACGCAACAGCGACCGGGCGACCTCACCACTGGTCACGATACCGTCGTAAAGAGAGGCACACACACCAAATTTCTGCAACTGCTGGTGCACAACATCAGCAGGCCTGGGGGCATTTGACAGCAGAACAATCCGTTTACCTGCAGCGCGCAGCGCCTCAAGGCAGGCTATAACACCAGGGTAAGTCTGCACCCCGTCATGCACGGTGCCCCACAAATCAACAACATAACCGTTGTATCTGTCAGCAACAGACGATATTCCTGTCATTTTATACTCCCGGACTGTTTCTGTGCCATCAGAGGTCCTGCCCCCGAATCTCCTCAAGCGACCTGATACCTTCAGCCTGCATAAGCTCCAGCATCTCTTTTTTCAGACGGCTGATCAGAGGTGGCCCTTCATACGCGAAAGCTGAATAAACCTGAACCAGATGCGCTCCAAGGCGAATACGCTGAAGAATGTCAGCGCCGCTCTCTATACCGCCACAGGCGATAAGTGTCATGCGCCCTGCGGAAACCTGAGCAACAAGGCGCAGCATATCCGTTGCACGTGAGCGCAAAGGACGGCCTGAAAGACCACCACTTTCGGCCTTAAACTCACTCTGCAACGATTCAGGACGCGCCAGCGTCGTGTTTGAAATAATAAACCCTCGGGCACCACCGGCAATAGCCGCTTCAACTACAGGAGCAATCGCATCATCCTCAAGGTCTGGCGCGAGCTTTACCAGCAGCGGCGGGCTGTCGGGGTGTCGCTCCATAATCGCATCAAGAATGCTTTTCAGGCGTGCCGCATCCTGCAGGCCGCGCAGGCCTGGTGTATTGGGAGAAGAAACATTAATGACAATATAATTAACATAAGCCTTCACCCGCCCGACAAGTGCCGGATAATCGCGTTCAGGGTCAGCTCCTGTCTTATTGATACCAAGATTTGCACCAGCTGGAACACCTGCACCACCTGCACGCCCGGACGACAGCGGACGATGAAGACGTGCAAGCCTTATAACAAAACGATCAATCCCCTGATTGTTAAACCCCATGCGATTAATCACGGCACGGTCTTCAGTGAGCCTGAACAGACGAGGCCGGGGGTTACCTGGCTGCGCTTTAGGCGTGACAGTTCCGGCCTCGACAAAGCCAAAGCCCATCTGAGCAAGAGGGCGCATCACCCTGGCATTTTTATCAAAACCTGCGGCAATACCGATCGGATTCGAAAAGCGATAACCTAAAGCATGCGTAGCCAGTGCCTGGTCATCCACCGGGCGTTTTACCGGCACGGACAGCCCGAGCGTAAGCGCATCGAGAGCAATGTCATGTGCGGTTTCAGGATCAAGCCTGCGCAGAAGAGGAAGGGAGAGATGTGTAAGGAATGACATAGCTCTATGTACTGCCTCAAGCCTGTGAACAAGAAAAGCAGAAAATACATTTCACAGCACTGGCGGCGTCAGTTTTATATTGCAATTAATAATCATTATCATCTAAGAAAGAGCAGACGCAGTTTTCAGAGGCTGAGGGACCGCCCTCAGAAAGAACGCCATGACACATTCAGCAGTTTATCTGACGGACCTGACCAGTAGTGAGCGCCTGACCGTATGGGCCATTCGCCGCCTGACCAGTCGCAGCACGACACCATGCAAACGACCTGCGACCCTTTTCCTTCCCTGCTTCCAGCAGGAGTTTCAGACCGTATCACAAGCCTTTCGCGATGCTCTGTCGGGCATGACAGCTCTTAAATTACCCGCTCTGGATATTCGCACTGACAATATACTGAGCCTCACTACCACAGAAAATAAACTCCTGCTGGCGACTGAGGCCACGCAAAACGAACGCGAACATGAAGCGCGCTCTCTGCTGCGCACGTTCTTACCATTCCCTTCAGTACTCGAGCGAATGATGTTTGCGCTGACAACCCTGAGTGCATGTCTGGCCGGGTCTGGATACTGGCTCTCTTCACGTGCTGTCCGACCTGCGCCGCTTAGTAATAAAGCACCCGTTGCAGCGGCCATTTCACAACTCAGAATAACCAGTGGAGCAGCACTCTCCCTCCGGCAACGCTGGCACAGGCCTGACACCTCGCCCGTTACGGTAAACTGGCCGGTCACTGACGAATTTCACCCGGCTATGGCCTCTCCCTAACGAATCAGAACAGCTTCTGCACCAGGGCGCACAGGAATAGTGACTCTGGTGCCAGGCGGTGCATGATCAAAATAGTGTGCGATGTCATAAAACTGACGATCAGCCTCAGGCATAAAACGCCAGTCGCGCGGAACACCAACACACATAATTAAAAACAGAAAAACGATAGCAAGATTTCTGGTCCAGCCCCGGGGGGCGGCCAGAGCCTGAGCCACCACCACACTGACCCAGAAAACAAGGGGTAAAAAAAGATAACGCATACCGGTGTCAGGCATTCTCATTCTGACCCATACCTGCTCGCCATGCGACAGAGGTAACGGATGCGAAAGACAAGCCCCCAGAATCAGCACCGTAAAGAAAAGCGCATAACGAAAAGAAGACCAGCGATATGCCGCATTAAGACACAACCAGGCAGCAGCAATAAAAAGAAGGCAAGGCAAAACCATATACCGCCATATGGCCAGCCCGTACCAGTGGGGCAAATGATGGCACCCCACTATAGTTGCCAGAATAATCTGCCCTGACATAAGACGCACAAAATTCATCGGCGTAGCCCCCAGAAGAGGTGGCACCCCTCTTTGAGACATATAAATACACACGGCCTGAATCAGAGCCCCTGCCCCCAGAATTATCACCCTCGTTATGCTGGCTTTTGAAGGCAGCCACCAGGCCCGTAACGCGGCAACAGGTGTAAGCAGAATACTAAAGGGACCACTAACGGCACTTACTCCCAGAAAAAAGATATCAAATATCCAGGATCTGCGGGTTTGCGGCGGTGATGACATAACAATGAGAAAAGATAATAGCCCCAGATGCCACTGACTGTTGGTCAGATTGCCATGCACCTCCCATGTATTAGGAAGCGCACACCATGCCAGAGCGAGGCAACTGCGAAGCAGCAGAGACGGACATATTACGGCACAGCGTGATGATACCAGGAACGCAGGCGGTAACACCTCAAAAAACAACGCGGCACAGGCAAATAAAGCCGGACCCCATGCCAGAGGAAAGAACACAGCAAGCAGGGCAACCAGGCGATCATCCGTTTGAAAATAGCCGGTATGAGGCAACCAGAGACTAGCCAGCCCTTTTGCCCGGGCCTCAGGCCACCAGAACATACCGTCTTCAGCCCAGAACTGTGCATCAGACAAAATTTCAGGCCAGCGCAAAAATGTTATCAGACCTGCCAGGATAATGACCGACAAGACAGTTTTTTTCTCTGATAAAGCCATTATTCCCCGGATAACTAAAAAATATAATAATATGACACACGCAGAGAATGCATGTTTTATGCGGATATTCTGCCCATGATATAAGCCTGAATGTATTTTTCAGATGCTTTAAAAAATTAAATGTTTCCATTATCGTTTAAACAAAGAAATGATTTTATATCCTTCATTTAGAATCATATACAAATAACAATGAGAGAATAACACCACAGGTGAACAGTTTCAGAAGATTTTAACGACATGAAAAACACATCTCCACTGCATCACTATCTGTATTTTTCTACTATTGGGCTTTAAAAGCCTCAGATTACAAATTCCTGTATCATCAGAAATCACAGCCTAAGGACAACCGGATGACAGCATCACCTCCTGACCTGAATGAGGCTACTCCTTCTTCAGGGAAACTGACCTCTGAAGGATATCACCGCGGACTGAATAAACGACAGATTCAGATGATCTCCATCGGGGGAGCCATTGGCAGTGGGCTTTTTCTTGGCGCTGGCGCCAGGCTGGAGGCCGTTGGTCCGGCACTGGCTCTTATTTATCTGGTGTGCGGTTTCTTTGCCTTTATGATGCTGCGCGCTATGGGCGAGCTGGTAATGTATCGCCCCACAAGCGGCAGTTTTGTCTCTTATGCACAGGAATTTCTGGGTCCTAAAGCCTCTTACGTCGCAGGGTCTATGGCTTTTCTTAACTGGGCCATGTCAGGTATTGGCGACATTACAGCCGTCGCACTTTATATGCGCTTCTGGGGGCCCATGCACAGTGTGCCACAATGGATCTTTGCTTTGCTGGCACTTGTGCTGATTACAAGCATGAACCTTGTGGGAGTGCGCTGGTTTGGCGAAATGGAGTTCTGGTTTTCTCTTATAAAAGTCAGTTCGCTCATTATTTTTCTGATTGTTGGCGCTGCTGTACTCGGGCTGCGTATCCCGGTAGAGCATCAGACAACCGGCCTGCATCTGATTACAGAAAATGGTGGTTTTTTCCCTCATGGAGTCATGCCAACCCTTGTACTCGTTCAGGGTGTTATTTTTGCCTATGCCGGTATTGAGCTGATTGGTACAGCAGCAGGTGAGTGTGAAGATGTAAAAACAATACTCCCCAAAGCAATTAACTCTGTTATGTGGCGCATCGCTTTATTTTATATTGGCACGATTACCCTGCTTGTGCTGCTTCTGCCCTGGAGCCGCTATAAAGCCGGTGTCAGCCCCTTTGTCACTTTTTTCTCGAGTCTGGGTGTTTCAGGTATTGGCAGTTTTATGAATGTTGTCGTCATGACAGCAGCTCTCTCCAGCCTCAACTCAGGTCTTTACTCAACAGGCCGCATCCTCAGAGCACTGGCTCTTGATGGCTCAGCACCACGTTACCTGACAAAAATGAATAAACGTGCCGTGCCTGCTGCTGCTATTTTTACAACTGTAGCGGTTTATATTGTCGGCGTTTTTATGAATTACCTTTTGCCGTCAGAAATCTTTGAAATAGTGATCAGTCTTTCCTCCATCGGCATTCTGGGCACATGGTGTTTTATTGTTTTGTCTCAGATCAAACTCAGACAGGCGATTAATGCTGGTAAAATTCCGCCAACATCATTCCCTATGCCTGGTGCACCCTTTACCTCATGGATCACTCTGGCATTTTTCATTGCTGTGTTACTTCTTATGGCGTTTAACTACCCTGAAGGCACCTTCAGTTTCTGCTCAATCCCCATAATTGCAGGCCTGCTTACCATCGGCTGGAAATTTTTCCGTAAAGTTCCACCTCACGAGGCTGTTCCTCAAACTGCCTATTCTATTAAACTCACAGAAGATCTTATTGATGCTCCTGAGGCAGAAAAATCTTCTTCAAATAAAAACCCATAATTATAAAAAAGAGCATTATCGATATGCGTTGATACTGCTCTGTCTATAAATAATATATCAAAAAATAGTCTGAATTATTATCAAAAAAATATCCCCCTACTGAATAGCAGAGGGATATCATCCGGCAACAAACTGACTGAAGTCATTTTCATACCTGCTTACTCTGTGTAGAATCAGATAAGCAGACTACAAAAAACCTTTGTATAAAAAGAGAATGTCCGGAAAGATATCCGGGCGAACACTCTTAGTTACAAAAAAAGGGTTAGCGTAACGCTCTTTTCTCGCGATAACCAAAGCAGACATAGTGCATAAACGGACCAAATGGAAATGCAGCAATATCAGGGTTAGCATTAACATAGCTTTCAGCATTAAATGCTGCATTAGGGCTACGCCCTTCGAGCATACCATGCTGAAGAAAATGCTCTACAGGCTCAATACCGGCATCTCTTACATCCGGATAAGCTGACAAATACCAGACGCTATCAAAATGGATAGCGCGTTCTGCTTCGCTTACATGACGCAAAGTTGTATCGTCATCATCAGAAAAATTAGTAAAGTAAACTTCTGACATAGAAGCAATATCTGATAAATCGGCTGTGCTCGAAATTTTATCGGGCACAAAATCTTTCCGCGCAGGCTTTTTAGCTGCAACGGTTGCTTTACGTTTAGCAGGCTGTTTAACCGCTTGCTTCGCAGGCTGTTTAACGCGGGCTTTACTGTTAATCACTTTCATTTTTCACCTGACTAAATGTAATGAGCAACTCTGCGCCTCCTTTAGGCTTTTTTTATGATATATGTCCAGATAATTTTAGTTATTCAAAACTTAATTATTATAAAAAAGTTATTTATTACTGGTTAATTAATTTAATAAATGTAATTTAATTAACTAATTTTAAATTTTTGTATTTTATATTAATAATATTTAATGAATGTAATGAAAAAGCAAGACTGATCCTGAAGTCCGAAGATCCTGACAAATACCCGATGCATATCTTTAATATGCCGATATTCTCTTAAAAAATGCTAAACTCCTGTCATTCTGATACGATGATATAAAACGATCAGCAGGAATACATATGACCACGCTAACACTTATGAACAAAAAGGATATTCAAACGATCCTTAGTTCTCAGTTATTTAATGCAGAATTTTATCTCACCAGCTACCCGGATGTTAAAAATTCCGGAATAGATCCAATTATTCATTACGTTCTCTTTGGGTGTCATGAAAATAAAAACCCTAATGACACCTTTAATACACAAACTTATAAAAATCTTTTTCAGAGCACTTTTGAAAAAGATGAAAACCCATTTGCACATTACCTGAGACACAATGAAAATCTTTATTTCTTTGAAAAAGGATTATTACAAAATAATTCTCACGAAGTTCTTTTAAACTGCCTGAATAAAATTAAAAAATATCCATATTTTAACCCTGAATATTATCAGGCTGCTAATCCCAATATAAAATTTGAAGGTATCTCAGCAACACGTCATGCTCTGTTATACGGCATTGGTGAAGGGCGCACCGTTCTCTCACCACGTCATATTGCGCAACATCTGGGCTGGGAATGTAAACAGCAACTGACTTACACACCCGCAAAACCATCGGGGAAAGCTGTTCTGCCAGAAAGTGTTGGTGTTTTTTACCACTCTGAAGGAAACATCTTTATTCAGGAACTAGCTGAAATACTTTGTAATTACATCAAAAGAAGCAAAATAAATGTGCAGTTAATGACTGAAAAAACGCCCGTTTCTGAACGGCCGGAACTATGCATTTTCTGCGCACCTCATGAATTCTTCTTTCTAAGAGGAAGCGAACACTGGAAAAATGAGGATATTCTTACGTCATCAATTATGTTCAATACTGAGCAGCCACATACACTCTGGTTCACCAGAGGACTGATTTACTGTCTGATGTCAGCTGGCGTTATTGATATCTGCCATCAGAATATGGCATCTTTTAAAAATACAGGGCTTAATGTTTTTCACTTCGACCCTCTGCCAGTTGTCAAAAAAACAACACTGACACAAACAGAAAAAAAACATCCTTTCTTCAGAGTATTGTCTGAAGAAACTAAGAATTCATCCTCGCCCTTATGCCCATTAGAAGAGCGGCCTCTTGATATCAGCTTTTTTGGAAACACCTCTGGTAACAGAGAACGTTTCTTCAGTCATAATACAGAATTTTTTACCGAATACTCCTGCTTTTTATACTACAGAAAAACAGATGGACCACTGACCCACTCTGATAAATACTCTGTTCCTGCAAATTTTCCACGCTACATCGCTGAACGCTCCAAGATCGCACTCAATATTCACCGCGATGATTTTGGTTTTTTTGAATGGCACCGCCTCGTCCAGCAGAATATGGCATCAGGAGCCGTTGTTGTTACCGAAGAATGCTTCCCTCATCCGCTTTATAAAAATGGTACACATTATCTGAGTGAATCTGCACGACACATTCCTAATCTGATCGAATGGCTGCTGAATACAGATGACGGCATGGCTGAAGCTGCACGTATACAAAAAAACTGCTTCAGAGTTTTTGCTAATAAATCTCTGGCTCTTTCCAAATTGAACGACATCAGAAGCTATCTTGCTTCTGTCTGGAGCACCGTACAATGATTTCTCCCAAACCATGGGACCCTGCTCCCAACCAGATTTTTTCCTTCTGCAAAGCAACACCTGTTCCTTCAGACCTGATCAGCATTTGCCTGACAAACTATAATTATGCCAACTTTATAAAAGAATGCCTCGAATCTCTGGCTGCACAGACACATGAGGCACTTGATCTGATTATTATAGATGATGCATCTGACGAAGCTGACACGCATGAGATTATTTTGTCATGGCTGACAGAACATAAAAAACGCTTTTACAAAATTACCTTTCTGGCTAACGCATTTAACCAGGGCCCTTCTTTTTCACGCAATCTGGCTTTTCAGCACGCTGCAGGAGAGAGTGTCTTTATTATTGATGCTGACAATACACTTTACCCCACCGCTCTTGAAAAGCTTTATGCGGCTCTGAACAATGGTCAGTTTCCTGCTGTCTATAGCCAGCTTGAAGAGTTTGGAGAGCGCCGCGGTATAGGACGGGCAGATATTTTTAACCCTGAACTGCTCAAAAAAAATAACTATGTTGATGTCATGGCCCTGATACGAAAAAACATATGGGCAGAGCTGGGTGGTTTTACTGACATTGATCGTGGCTGGGAAGATTATGATTTCTGGCTAAAATTTATCGACCACAACCTTGAACCTGGTTATCTGCCAGAAATTCTCTGCCGTTACCGTGTCCACAATAAATCAAGAACAGTCCGTGATGCCCTTAGCGCACACGATAATCTTGAACTGATTATGGAGCTACGCCACCCAACCCCACCGGATCAGAAGCTTTATATGCCGCCTAAACGTCATTCAGGTCCGACACTCAGGATTATCGAAGCTGACTAACTAAAAAAAGGCCGCATCATTCCTGATGTGGCCTTTTTTCAGATTATATAATCTGACGTTATTTTACCATGTTGGCTGAGGCCCTTTAACCACTTCTGCCATACCATCTACACGCAACCATTTCTTAAAAGCTTTCTGCACATCAGCAGCTGTAGCTTTATAATAAGCTCTGGCAGCGCGGTTACCTGTATCAAGCGGCAAACCAAGCTCTTCAAGGCTCAGATACTCATCAGCAATATCACTCAGACTGGCACGTTGCAGAGGAATACTGCGTAAAAGACTTGCTTTAGCTAAAGCCAGCTCTTCTGCTGTGACGGGATAAGTCTGCATATTCTGCAAACTCTTTAACGCCAGATTTGCAGCTTTGCCTACTTTATCCGGGTCTGAGCCATAATTTATACTGTAATTTGCTCTGGTTCTGCCCCATGAGAAGTGACTGCCAACCGAATAAACATAGCCAGTTTTAACACGTAACTCTTTATAAAGCAGTGAAGAAAAGCCACCATCACCAAGAACCTGATTGCCCAGAGACAGCATATAACGATCAGGGTTTCTGACCTGCAAACCAAGTGTCTGTGCCAGTATAACCTCATCCTGAAGATTACTTTTATCCGGCACAGTTGCACGTGATGACTTGTTCAGAGGGATAGCAGGCAAATCAAGATCAGGTCGCGGCCCGACATTTTTCCAGGCACCAAACTCTCTCTCAACTACTTCACGCGCTTTTTCGGGGGTAATATCCCCCGTAATAACAATAGTTGTCAGATCAGGGCGCCAGGCGTGCTGATAATAAGATAAAACATCCTCATGAGTAATACTCATGATACTTGCAGGCGTTGCTTCACGTAAGGTTGGGTCATCGTGTGGTACAAGGGCTTTTTTAATTGCCCTTGAAAAGAGATACCCCGGTGAAAGCAATACACCTGCCTGTGTCTGCGCGGTCTGAGCCTGAATAATACGAAAAGCTTTTTCAGGAAAAGCAGGATGCAGCTCATTTTCAGCCAGAAGAGCAACACCTTTCTCAAAATCACGGGTCTGCGTCTGAACATAAAAGCTACTGCCTGCGTCTTCCCATGCAGGCACATCATCCAGAGCTTTCTGAAAAGCAAGACGATCATGCTGCATCGTACCAAATGAGAAAAGTGCATTAGTCACAGCACTGATACCCTCTTTTCCCTTTGGCTGCTGCAGGCTTGGAGTGTGTTCAACCATACCGCTAAGCTGCACTGTGTGACTAACATGAGCCGGCCAGACAATAAGCTTCAGACCATTTGATAAAATTTTTACTGAAGGTGCGGGTTCATCTACCGGGGCCTCAAGTGCAGACAGTGCCTGTTCAGCCCAGTCTGGCAATTTTACGGGTTTATCCGGCGGTGAGGCAAAAGACTCTGCACCACCAAACCCTTTTTCCGAAACTGCCTTCCCCGAACTTTCAGGTGTCAGAATAGCAGCAACAGTGTGCGCGGAGTTCAGTAATGAGGCCGCAAGCTTATTGACCGCCTCAGGTGTAACATCCTGATAAGCCTTCACAGCTGCCCAGGGCGAATCCTGATCATTAAAAGTCAGAGCATCTGACCATATTCCCGCCAGCCCCTCGACCGAATTGGCAGCAAACTGCAACTGTGCAATTTCACGCTTCTTAGCGGCTTCAACAAGCTCCGCCGGTACTCCATTTTTCTGAATATTATTCAGAACATTGCGTAATTCAGCGAGAATTTTTGCAGAATCTCCTCCTTTAGGAAAAGCTGCAAGCGCTATACCAAAACCTCCATATTTTTTGGGAGAGTATTCAAAACCAGTTTCAAGTGCTTTACCCTGAGGCACCAGGTCATATAACGCTCCACGCTGGCTGCTCAGCACATCGGAAAGAATGTCTGCTGTAGCAAAATCCTGGGCTGTGCGCCCCGGCATCGGAAACGCCAGGGTAGCCAGACCAACAGGATAATCGGTGGGGAATGTTAAGGTCTGCGCCGAAGGCTGCTTTGGTGTAATTTTCTGTCGTTCTGGCAAAGTGCGCTTTTCAAGCGGACCGAAAATATCGCGGACCTGCTCAAGTGCCGTCACGGGATTTACATCACCGGCAATAATAAGAACGGCATTATTAGGAGCATACCACTGATCATAAAATTTACGCAGCAAAGCTGCATTAGTTTTATCAAACGAAGGCCGGGTACCCAAAGCATCGTGAGCATAAGGTGTGCCTGAGAACACCAGAGACTGAAGCTGTTCCATATAACGGTAAGCAGGGCTGGAAAGATCGCGGGACACTTCCTGCTCTATCGCACCGCGTTCTTTTTCCCAGTCTTTGTCACTCAGGGTCAGACCACGCATACGTAACGCTTCAATTCTGAGCAGAACCGGGAGATCACGTGCCGGTGCTGTATAAAAATAACGCGTAACATCTTCTGTAGTAAACGCGTTATATCCGCCACCCAGCTGTGTGCCTATTGCTGCAAGCTGGTCTTTATCAAGCCCTTTGCTACCTCGAAACATCATATGCTCAAGCGCATGTGCTGTACCAGGGAAACCTTCAGGAGCTTCAGCTGAACCAACCAGATAATTCACCTGCGTTGTAACAACAGGAGCAAGACGGTCAGGAATAATTACGACCTTTAGTCCGTTAGGCAATGTTGCACGAACAACCTGCGCACTATTAAGTGCCGGAGGAATTGGGGTCATTTCAATTTCTGGCACGGAGGAAACCTGTGCCTGAGATGCCACTGCCGTTGCATCAGTCTGAGCCTGGGCCGTTGATAACGCTGTCAGCGAACAAAGTGCAGCACCGGTCAAAAGATATAAAAAAGAGGGTGCTTTGTGCTTATTCTGCATTTTATTTATCTTAAATTGTCTGTCTGACAAAAAAGACCGGGCCATATAACATCTCTCCACTTATTTTATGACAGGCTATGCATGTTAGTTACTATGAGATTTTGAAAATCTTTTAGCAAATGCCGAAATTTTATGACGGCAAAGCTCAGCACGGGCGCGAAAATCTTTCGTCATATAATTAAGCTGAATTGTATAACGCTGCCCTACAAACTGCCTGTGCCCATGCCAGGCCGCAGCACTGTTAGGAAAAATAACCAGAGTACCATCCACCGGCATAATCTCCTGGCTGTAGTTTTCAATATCATGCGGACTGCGCAGCAGGCGAAGGCAACCATCCTGCTTTTCCCATTTCTCTCCTGCCGGGTTGAGATACAGCAGGATTGTCACTCTTTTGGTCAGCGAGTCAGTATGAATGCGACCATCCTTCTCACGTGTCCAGCCACGTAACGTCAGCATAGAAGGCGCATCTTCAAGATCAAGATTAAGCTTTTTTGCGATAATCTGCTTAAGTTTCTGCCCCTGCATCTGCTCAACAAGAGACGCTACAGGAGGCGATAAACGTAATGCCGAAGGTGGGAAAGACCCCCCTCCTGAAATTTCAGGCATGGCGTGAAACAGGCGTGCCAGATCTTCCTTACCAATAAAATGCGGCACCACAATATGAGGAAACGGGTCAGTATCAACTAACGCTTTCTCCAGCGCTGCATAGTCTGGTTCCACGCTGTTTGAAGATGCAGACATTATCATAGTTTTTCAACCTGCCATGAATTAAACATGAGCAGGGTAAAAGGAATAAAGAAATCAAACAAGCTCTGCACTATTTTTGCATGCTATATGCCATATGTTACAGGATGTAATTTTTCATCATATACAACTAAACTATCTGTTATCCTGATACTTCAGGAAATACTGATTAAATCAAATTATAAGGATTTTATTTTTCTTATGAAAATACAGCTTTTTTCTCTTATCGCAGCATGTTGCCTTATCACGCCAGTATCAGGCATGGCTGAAACAACCAATGATTTTTTACCTGAAGCAGGAGCAAAATCGCCCTATAGTCCTCAGGATATTCCTACCACTCTTAAGCCGATGTCAGACTCTCTTGATACATTACTCAACAAGGGCTTTCAGATTATAGCGACATCTGGTTATGCAAATTCGGGTATTTTATTCACTTTGTCTTTTCAGAAGCAGCATGTGTTGTGTGTCTTAACAACGCCGAACTCTCAGTCGGATCAGAATGTACCGACCTCACGTTGCTGGTCATTAAACGTTATTGCTGCTGCCTCATCGGGCAAATAGGCTGAGGGGATTGCGCTGGACGCGTTTATTGCTCCGGAGGTTTAAAACCGGAGCATTTTTTGCGCTGATTTATATGATTTGGTTGCGGGGGCAGGATTTGAACCTGCGGCCTTCAGGTTATGAGCCTGACGAGCTACCGGGCTGCTCCACCCCGCGGAGGTGAGGTAGTTTGGAAGAC
>NZ_WOSV01000007.1 GCF_011516655.1 Acetobacter thailandicus | reverse complement strand
CCACAAAGTGACCCGCTCAATGAATGCCTCGCTGCAGTCGCAGGGTTATAACAGCAAGTGGCCTGATTCTGAGACGATGCTTGAGGCGCTGTATGGTTTTAACCTGGCGCCGGGGGTCAGTCTGTCCCCTTATTTTGAGTATATCTGGAACCCCGATCAGCTGGCTGCGGCAGCCCCGCGCCCTCATATCACTCACGCTATACAGGCCGGTCTGACCTTCACGTTCGAGCTTAACCCAGGCCTCAATATCGCTGACCTCCACCGTATCAGAAAGTAAAAAGGTCAAATGGCTTTCTTGATATTTTTTATTTAGGAAAGCCATTTTTTATAATAAAAATAGACAGATATATTTAATATTTACTTTAATTGTTATTTTATAATATCACCTTATATGTGGTGCTGTTCATCTGCCAGGTTTGCTGATATTTTTGTTATGTTAGGGCAGAAATGTTTTGGAATATACTGATACTTAGTTGTATTTCTAAAGTGGGCAGGCACGGGGTTTGGTATGATAGGTGTATTAAAAGTTTTTAAAAAGCCTATAATTTATGTTTATCTTATATCCATTATGGTGGCCCATAACGGATATCTTATTATTTATCCTGTTGTACAAAAAATCTTAAAAATAATACCTAATACGATATATGACTTCCATTCATGGAGTGATGCTTTAAGTTTTTTAGAAATTATAGATATTCCTGAATTTATAGTCGGATTCTCGCTGTTTTTTATGTCTTTTATGTTGACCATAAGAAACCGTATAGCATGGTTTATCTCTATATCTTTGTTATTTTTTATGGTATTATTTAACTTAATAATGAAAAATGGAAATGAATTAAATAATATATATGAAGTAATATCAATTTTATTTCTGGCAACCTTCTGGCGGCAGTTTTACAGGTACAGTATAGGTGGAATAAGTATACTTTCTTCTTTTAGTATACTGTCATTAGTTGTCTATGGAACCCTTGGTGTTCTTTATCTTGGTAGTCAGTTTAATCCTAAAATTGAGGATTTATACTCCGCATTTTATTTTGTCATTGTTTGTATGTCTACGGTTGGATTTGGTGATATCGTGCCGTGTACGCCCACGTCGAGACTGTTTACAGTTACCCTTATTATATTTGGTATTACTATTTTTACAGCGTCGGTTGCTTCAATTGCCGGAACGTTAATTCGGCATAATGTACATCGTATTCTTACAGGGGGTTTTTCTTACGTGGTTCGTAATAATCATTACATTATCGCAGGGTCTTCTTCTCTGGCTCAAAGTGTGAGTAAAAATCTTGCTGATGGTGGAGCTGTTGTAACCGTGGTCTGCTACCCGGATCATAAAAAATTATTTCCGGATTATATGGATGTGGTGGAAGGTGACCCTTCAGCGATAGATACCCTTAAACAGGCAGGGGCTGATAAAGCAAAATATATTATATCGCTGATGGATAATGATGCGGATAATGCTTTTGTTATTCTCACATCTAAGGAAATATCAGGCGAAAAAACTAAAACTATTTCTCTGGTTAATGAAAGCCAGAATATGAATAAAATCAAACACGTACATCCTGATGGTGTACTTTCCCTTCAGCAGCTGGGAAGTGAAATTCTCGTAAGAGCTTTAAAAGGGGAAAAGATTGATGATCATGTTATTGATATTTTCTTCGTCAATCCCGTGAAAAAATAGTTTATTTAATTGGTGATGAATTAATAAAAATGGAAAATAAAATAAAATCACTAAATGAAAAAGATTATTTTCTAATATTAAAAAATTTAAAAATTTCTGTTATAATACCGTGCTATAACGAAGAGGTTACCATTGTTTCGGTAGTAGAGAAATTTCATAAAATATTGCCGGGTGTGCCAGTTTATATTTATGATAATAACTCAACAGACCAAACGGTAGATCGTGCCCGTAAGGCTGGTGCAATTGTTCGGACTGAGGCCTTACAAGGGAAAGGGCATGTTGTTCGTCGCATGTTTTCCGACATTGATGCTGATCTTTATATTCTGATTGATGGCGACGCAACGTATGATGTTGCTGCTGCCCCTGAGATGATTAGAATGGCATTGAGCGATGGCCTGGACATGGTTAACGGTGCGCGTGTTGCAGATTGTAATGAGGCGTACCGTCGGGGGCATATTTTTGGTAATAAGGTTCTGACAGGTATTGTCGCAAGTATATTCGGACGCAGGCTTTCTGATATGCTTTCTGGCTACAGGGTGTTTTCGCGTCGGTTTGTTAAATCTTTTCCGGCTCTTTCATCTGGCTTTGAAATAGAAACAGAGCTGACTGTTCATGCTCTTGAATTAAGCATGCCGGTGGGCGAGATGCCTGTTCGATACATTGAAAGACCACCAGGGTCGGTTTCCAAGCTGAAAACTTACAGAGACGGTTTTCGTATTGTTCGAATGATTTTTAAGCTTGTTAAGCAGGAACGTCCTTTATTTTTCTTTAGTGCTATCGGTATCTGTATAATATTTCTGAGCATTTTTTTAGGAACTCCTGTTATCATAGACTTTTTTCATACAGGGTTGGTTAAAAAACTACCCACAGCTGTACTGTCTACTGGTCTGATGATACTTGGTTTCTTTTCCGTGGGTTGTGGGTTAATTTTAGATAGTGTTGCACTGGGTCGACGAGAGGTAAAGCGTCTCGCATATCTGGCAGTAGCATCACTTTCGCATTTGTCTTGTGATATTTTATGATCCCGCCTGAGTTAAGGGGGGTATGTTACTGACCTGATATGACCCGATGCACGGCATAGCCTGTACTGGCTATGCCGGTTCGTTAGGATAATGGTGCTGTTGGACATCATGAATTTATTGTTGTGATTTGTATCTGACACAACTTTCATTATCAGTGAGAAGGTCTTTTATCCTTTCTCACTGATCGTCATACACTCTATAGCCCGGTTATATGTTTCGCTTCTTCACAGCCAGTAAAACAGTCAGCTCTGATAACGCGTATAAAGTTCATTTACATACTGGTTAACACCATGTGTAACATCACTAAACACAATATCACACCCGGTATGACGTAGCTGGCTCATATCAGCTTCAGTAAAGCACTGATATTTTCCACGTAATTTTTCGGGAAATGTGATGTATTCTATAAAGTTTTCTTTTACCATTTGTTCGAGGGAGAGTGAGGGTAATCCTTTAATTTCGCGAACTGTATTCACAACGGTTGAAGCAATGTCATTAAATGGCTGAGCTTTGCCGGTGCCCAGGTTAAACACACCGCTATGCTCCGGATGGTCAAAAAACCAGAGTTTGACATTGATCAGGTCATTGATAAAAATAAAGTCACGCTTCTGCTCTCCGGCGGCGCAATCTCCATATTCGCCAAAAAGTTTTACTGAACCATTGGTCATGAACTGATTGAAATTGTGAAAAGCAACTGAAGCCATGCTGCCTTTATGCTGCTCACGACAGCCGTAGACGTTAAAATAACGAAAACCTGCAACCTGTGTTTTCAGGTCGGGTAAATTCCGCCTGACAACCTGGTCGAACAATAATTTTGAGTAGCCATAAACATTAAGAGGCTTTTCATAAGCTGGTTCTTCTCTGAATGTTGAAGAAGCCCCGTAAGTTGCGGCACTTGAAGCATAAAGCAAACGTGCTCCGGTTTTTTGACTGTAGGCCAGAACTTTTTTGCTGGTTTCAAAATTATTGGCCATCATATAGCGGCCATCCTGCTCTGTAGTAGAAGAGCAGGCACCTTCATGGAAAATAGCCTCGATCTGACCATAGTGACCGCTAAGTAATGCATCATAAAAATCGTGCTTATCGATATAATCTGCAATTGAAAGGTCAGCCAGATTTAACGCTTTATCGCCATGAGTCAGGTTATCAACTGCAATGATATCTGTAATACCACGCACGTTAAGGGCACGGATGATATTACTGCCGATAAACCCTGCTGCACCTGTAACAATAATACGTTTTGTCATGGTATATAATACTTTATGCCGTCAAAAGGTTAAATTCTATCTTTCTCATATAATGATTATCACATCTTGTTATACATATATACTGTTTGGCTAGGGTGTGTCGTCAGTTAAGCAGAATAATGAACAAAGTTAGCTGTATGGCGACGGGGAATGTTGTCTATAGCCAGTCTGCATCGAATGTCTTATCGGCCAGAGCATAAAATCCTGACGTTAAACGCGCAGAGCTTAACTGACGACACGACCTGGATGATTCATTTTAAAACTTTTTCAATAAAATTTATTTTTAGTAATTTAATTCGTATAATTATTTATTATAGAGAATCAATTCATATAATTTTAGATAATTTTTTTATCACTTCTGATTTATACCAGATAAAAAAATTGACCCTTATTAAAAATAAATATATTTAATAAATTACTAACATTTTTTATTTGTAATAAATATCAGGGACAACAAAATGGCTGGCACATCATCTGCATCCCAGGATTATTCAGCTGATATAGAAAATAATTATACAAATATTAGCGGTGGTACATGGACAGCCCTTTTAAACTCAGATGGTGTTACAGTTTATTCCAGTGGTACAGCAGTCATAAGTGGCCCTGTGAATCTATGGAATGCGGCTAATCTCTACATTCAAAGTGGAGCAGTTGTTAGTGGGCTTACTGCAGTTCACTCTTATCCAGGGGGAAGTGGCCCCAGAATATTTGTAAGCAGTGGAGGTGTACTGGAAAGCTCATATACTGCAAATGGTCGTCTTACGGTTTCATCAGGTGGGAAATCTATAGCCAATACATATGAAGCGGAAACAGTATTTATCAGGAGTGGAGGCTCCTCTTCAGATGATACGTTTTTAAAGGAAACCTTTAGTGCAGGTTCGCTTGCAACTGGTACTCTGAATGGTTCTGCTTTTGGGGTCGGTACTGCTAATCGTGTTATTACAGTTTCATCAGGTGCTTCTATATCTGATGCTGATATTACAAATCAAAAACTATCATTGCTGAGTGGTGGTATTTATAATGGAATTTCAACGCCTTATTCGCCTCCTGACATTGTAAATGCAGCACAGGTTATTAGTGGAGGGGTGTGGACAGCCTCTCTGAATTCAGATGGTGTTACAATTTATACAAGTAGTCAGACTTCTTATAGTGGCATAGTCGACCTCTGGAATGTTACAACATTAAACATTTTGAGTGGCGCTGTTGTGACTGGAATTACAGCAGTTCATACATATAACGGTGTTGGTCCTACTATAAATGTTAGTAGTGGTGGATTAATTGAAGATTCCTATACAGCCAATGGGTACCTTAATATTTCATCAGGTGGATCGTCAGTTAATAATATTTATGAATCAGAAGTTACCGTTATTAAAAATGGTGGTACATCAATAAATGATATTTATACAGAGTCACATCTGAGTGGAAATAATACCTCAGGCACTCTGAATGGCTCAGCTTTCACTGCAGGTGACGGTCGCGTCAGCATTCTTGTTTCTTCGGGGGGTACATTAACTACGCCTCAGGTCGTTAATCAGCAGTTAACTGTTAATCAGGGGGCTGTTTATACCGCTACATCAGATGATTCCTGCTTCCTTGCCGGCGCAAGGGTTCATACACCATCAGGCTTAGTTCTGGTTGAAGATTTGCGTGCGGGTGATGAGATTGTTACTTATGTAGACGGAGCTGAAATAACATCTCCTCTGATCTGGACGGGGGAAGCCCGCTGCGTTGTAAACCCTTATCTGTCTGATGACGAAGCAGGGTATCCTGTCCGCATTTTGCGCGGTGCACTTGCGCAGGGTATTCCGTCTGAGGATCTTCTGATTACGTCAGAGCACTGCCTGTTTTTTGAAAATTCTTTTATCCCTGTGCGAATGCTGGTTAATGGCCGTACGATTTTCTATGATAAAACAGTAACGACTTACGCATATTATCATATTGAAGTCAGTAATCATGCTATTATCATGGTTAACGGCGTAAAAACTGAAAGTTATCTTAATACTGGTAGCAGACGTAATTTTCGTGTGTCAGAAGGTATCATGAGATTTAAAGAAAAACCTCATAACTGGGTTGATCACGCTGCCGCGCCACTTATGGTTAGCCGGCCTTTTGTTGAGCCAGTATATCGTGCGCTTGAAAAACGCGCAGATGATATGGGTATTATTAAGGAACATGCAGCAGATCTTGTTCATGATGCAGATCTTCATTTACTGTCAGAAACAGGAAAAATCCTGAGACCCTCCAGAAAGCAGGGAAATTTTGTAAGTTTCATGGTTCCACCGGGAATTTCAAAAGTCAGGATAATCTCCCGCACATCAAGGCCCTGTGATACAGAAGGGCCTTATGTCGATGATCGTCGCCAGCTGGGTGTCCTTGTCGGTAAAATTATATTGCTTGATGCAGGGAAGGATCGTTCTATTAACGATCATCTGATGGCAGAAAAGCTGACGGGCTGGGATGTTATAGAAAGTCAGTTATATCGCTGGACACAAGGGGACGCCGTTCTTTATTTAAATCGATCAGACGTTGAGAGTTTAGCGATGCTGTCAGTCGAGGTTGTTGCGGCTGGTCCATATCTGAGTTCTAAAATATCAAAAAGAAAATATATGATGTCTTATAACTAGTTATATAATATAAATCTTTATGATTTGCAGGTCTGTTTGAAATAACAGGCCTGCAGGTATAAGAGAAAATTTACGGTTTAAACATTAAGCCGGGCTGTCATTGTTTCGTGCCTTTTTCATGAAATTTGAAATATCTGCACGCATAGCAATCCGGAATGCCTCAAGTGTTTCCGTTCCTACGTAATGCTCCAGTCCCTCGGCATCAATTCGCGCATTATCCGGACTAACGCCAAGAGCCAGAAGAAATGTCTCAACAACACGATGGCGTGCTTTAACTTTGTCAGCCATTTCCCTTCCGGCGGGTGTTAAAAAAATACCACGATAGGGTTTTCGGACGACCAGCCCTTCCTGTCCCAGGCGCACAAGCATTTTTGCAACAGTTGGTTGTGATACTCCGAGACGTTCAGCCAGGTCGACCTGACGTGCCTCCTGACCTTCATCAAGTAAATCTGCGATAAGTTCGACATAATCTTCATGAAGAACAGTTTGTCTTGCTGCGCGGTTTGCACGAAAACCTTCAGAGTGGGTTTCTGTATCCGGGAGTGGGGCAGGTCTTTCCATGTATTTTTTCATATATCTGGTTGCGGTTATCCGGGCTTTGATAAGGTGAAGATTATTCTGAAATGCATATTTTATAACCATCATAATATCATGCTTATGACTGAATGACCATTCGCGAATTTTATGAATATCTATGTGCTAATTAATATAGCATATTGCATATATCTGGCAGATACGCTTAAGTGGGCGTGTTATGTTCACTTTTTTCTAAGATATTTCTGGCAGAAGAAGTTTGGCACCTATGTGTATCTTTAAATATAGCAAATGCTATTTTTATAAGCTAAGGCATAATATCACTCCCTTTAACGCCGGAGTTGATCTTGGCCAGGCTGGTTTGCGTGGTGTATTTTATTCCTGTGCTGTCTTTGGTCTGGGCTGGTTAAGCTTAGATGTTGCCCGTGCAGAAAGGCTAAGCTCTTCCCGGTCCGCTGATATGTTGCCGCATTTTTCGGCCGGACATAGTGGCGGGGACCTGCTTCATCGTGAGGTAAAAGCCGCGAAAAAATCTTCGGTTTCAGATGAAAAATTACAGGATAGCTCTGCATCTTCAGAGCATATCAATGTTGTTGGTCATCTTAACCGTGCCCGTGCCCGTATTTTTCCCGGGCTGGGAGCGGTTGATTACCATATTGATCAGCGTCAGATAACCACAACCCCAGGTGGACAGAATGCTGCCTTTAGCCAGATTCTGCTTCGTGTGCCGGGTGTTGTGCTGGATAGCTATGGAGAAGTCCATGTGCGTGGTGAACATGGTGGCCTGTCTTACCGTGTCAACGGCGTGCTCCTGCCTGAGGGGTTAAACGGGTTTGGTCAGGAACTTGATACACGTATTATTCAGTCAGTGGATTTGCTTACGGGTACTTTGCCAGCCCAGTTTGGGTTTCGCACTGCCGGGGTCGTGGATGTCACTACAAAAACAGGCAATACTCTGAAACATAATCAGATCTCGCTTTATGGTGGCAGTTACAACACATTTGTTCCGTCTCTTCAGCTTGGCGGAACGCATGGTAAACTCGATTATTTCACCACGTTATCATATACGCGCAATGACATTGGTATTGAAAACCCGAGTAACAGTTTTCGTGCTGTGCATGACAGAACAGAGCAGGAGAAAGCTTTCTCATATCTCTCTTATCACCCTGATGAGGTCAGTCGTCTGACCCTGCTTGCCAGCGCATCGTATGCTGATTTTCAGATACCTGATTCTTTTAAAACATTTGATGTTAACAGTCCTGATTATACGACGATTTATAATGTAGCGGGTTTAAACCCGCATGCTCCATCAATGCACTGGTCAAAGCTGAATGACACTCAGACAGAACAGAATTATTATGCTGTGCTCTCCTATCAGCGTACAGCAGGAAAATTAAATTTTCAGGCTTCGCCCTATTTTCGTTATGGCCGGATTGATTACAAACCTGACCCCGATCGGGATCTGCTTTATCAGGGTGTTTCTCAGCATGAGGTCAACGATTTTACTACAGGTGGCATGCAGTTCGATCTTTCTTACAAAATTGCACATCGCCATACAATGCGGGCTGGTTTTCTGGGGCAATATACATCTGAAAGACTGGATACAAATACGCTTGCGTTTCCGGTTAATGCAGAGGGCCGTCAGAGTTCTGATGTTCCTGTTCGTCTGATTGATAATACAGGGAACTGGTCGGTTGAAGCTGGTGCTTATATTCAGGACGAATATAAAATTACCTCTGCTCTGACATTCAATTATGGTGTTCGTTATGACCGGTTTGCATCATCGTTTGATAATGAAGGGCAGATAAGCCCAAGAGCTAATATTGTCTGGAAACCAGAGCATACAACAACGTTGCATATTGGTTATTCGCGCTATTTTGCACCACCCTCACCACAATATATCTACCCTTCAACACTTTTAAAATATGCAGGTACAAGCAATGCCGCCGCAAATATGATAAATGATGCAACAAAGGTGGAAAAATCAAATTATGTCGATGCTGGTATTCTTCAGCGTATTACACCAGAGTTTCAGATTACGATTGATGCTTATGCCAAATGGGCACATGATCTGACTGATCTCGGACAATTTGGGCGTGCCGTTATTCTTGCACCTTTCAGTTACAGAAGAGGGCGTGTTTATGGTGCAGAGTTTGGCAGCTCGTGGCGGCATGGACCATGGTCATTATTTGGTAATTTCTCTTTTGTTAAAACGTCAGCACGCGACATTAATTCAGCTCAGTATCAGTTCGATATGGCTGAACTTGCTTACATAAAATCACATTCTATTCAGCTTGATCATCAGGGAGAGTTCACCGCAACGGCAGGTGCATCATGGATAACCAGGTACGATATGGCATATATTGATTTCGTGTATGGTTATGGTTTGCGGAGTGGATTTGCTAATCTTGAAAAAGAGCCTCAGTATGACGTGTTTAATATAGGTTATCAGCATACTTTTACACAGATAGCTGCCAGGCATGATATTAAAATACGTGTCGATATCATAAATCTTTTTGATAAGCGCTATCAGCTTAGAAATGGCAGTGGTGTTGGTATTTATCAGGCACAATATGGGCAGCGGCGTGGAACATTTTTTTCAGTTATCTGCGAGTTCTGAGCGGGCTGTTTCTGGCGTATATAAAACATGTTGTTAGCTCTTAAAATATTTTTTCAGGGCAGTCGTGTCGTTTTCATAAAAAAATAATAAAACGGTAGTATAAGAGGTGATATGAGGCCGGTGTCTCTCATTAAGGCTTAACGTGTGTGGTGTATTGATTTTTTTAAAGCCTCTTTTCGTATAACGGTTCCGGCTCTGGCTTTTACCTTAAGTGGCGTTCCATCTGGCCGGGCTCAGACGGTATCAGTTGCGGCAGTCTGCAACCCTGCATCTGATGGCAGTAACCCTTGTCCTCGCCATATTCGCCTGCATACAGCGTCTTCTTTGTCGGCGATGGCACGGGTAGGGAAGGCAATGTTTTTTGATCAGGCTTTGTCAGGATCAGGACATTTCTCCTGTGCATCCTGTCATGAGCCTTCCCTTCATTATGGGCCAGCTGGTACAGCGCCGGTTTTTCTTGGTGGCAGAAATGCAGACCGGCAGGGACGACGTGAGATACCTGGTCTGACTTATCTTGAACGTCAGCCTCCTTTTAGTATCGGGCCGGATGATGCTGTGGCTGATGATGTCGTGCCTGCTGTTGCTGTGCCAGCTACAGTTACAGCACATGCAGCCAAAAGTGCAGTTAACACAGCCTCGTCAGCGGCTAATCTTGTCCCGCAGGGCGGGCTTTTTCTCGACGGGCGGGCTGATACATTGCTGCAACAGGCGCGCGGACCAATGTTTGATCCTGATGAAATGGCTGCGAATAAAGATCAGGTTATTAAGCGTCTTCAGACAGCAGATTATGCGGCGCCTTTACGTGAACTTGCCGGGGTGCGTGGTCAGAAATCTTCTGATTTTCTGCTTGCTGAAGGGCTGTTTGCACTTGCGCGGTATCAGATTGAAAATCAGGCATTCCACCCTTACTCAAGTAAGTTTGATTTCTGGCTTCAGGGTAAAGCACATTTTACCCCTGAAGAAAGTAAAGGATATGTTTTATTTAATGATCCAGCTAAAGGGAATTGCGCAGCATGCCATGTGGATACAGTAAAAAGAGATGGTTTGCCACCACTTTTTACTGATCATCAGTATGAAGCACTGGCAGCCCCTCGCAATATGGCACTGCAACGTAATAAAAATCCGTCATATTATGACCTGGGTGTTTGTGATCAGAAGCCTGACGGACGCAAAAATCTTGCTCCTTACTGTGGAATGTTTGCGACGCCAACTCTAAGAAATACTTCAACACGACAAACATTTTTTCATAATGGTATTTTTCACTCGCTTGAGGATGTTCTTGATTTTTATGTCCTCAGAGATATTGAACCTCAGCGTTTTTACCCTGAAGATACCCGCGGAAAAGCGCAGTTATATAATGATTTGCCACAGGTCTATAAGAGCAATGTTGATAGAACAGATGCGCCATTTAACCGCAAACCTGGCGATGTACCTGCTTTAAGTCGCTCTGAACGTAAAGCGATTATTGCATTTTTAAAAACATTAACGGATGGATGGTCTGATGAAAATGATAATTATAAAAAATAAAGTTTAAAAAAGGCCTGACTGAAACCATTAGACCTTTTTTGTTCATGAGTTATAAATGGCTTCATGCAGAATAGTTGTAACGTCACAAAAATTTACAGAAATTTAAGGCGGCGCTCCGTTATATTTTTCGATATTTTGTTTTGCTTACTGTATTAGTAACAACCGAACCAGTTTTCGGATCAAGCTGAAGCTGGCCGGAGCGCGCATGTGTAAAATTAAACAGATCATCAATGCTGGCAGCATTTTTATCAAAAGAGCCACTACCCAGACGAGCACCATCGAGCCAGTTATCTTCAATAAAGCGCACGACTGAGGCCTGGGTCACAAGAGTATGACTCACTGTGTTCTGTTTCGTAAAAGGTGAAATAACGATAAAAGGTGTACGCGTGCCAGGACCACAACGGCCATTAACTGGTTTGCCGCTAACACCCACAGGCTGGTTGTCAGTTGTACCACATACACCGCTACCATTGAGCTGGTCAGCTGTTGCATCAAATGAACCATGCTGTGGTTTTGTATACTGGTGGTCGTACCAGCCGTCTGAATCATCATATGCGATAATAATAGCGGTGCTGTTCCATTCAGGCTGCAGCTGAACAAAATTAACCAGTTTTACAACACCTTCTTGCTCATCAAGAGGATTTGAATATCCTGCATGACCATCCTGATAGGCTGGCATCTTAATATATGACACAGCAGGGAAGTTACCGGCATTCAAAGCACTGTAAAAGTCGTTCAGGTCATACTCATGATTGGCGGGTTCAGCAGCTGTCGAATTCAGCATAGTGCTGTAACCTACGGCCTTAATTGAAGACGGGCGGGTATGTTGAGGGTTAGATGTGCTGGCAAAATACTGAAACCAGTTATGATGAGGGATGTAATCAGCTACATCTTGTGAAACAACTTCAGAATATGTCTGGCGCTGACAGCCTGTCGTGCCGTCAGTATTGACCTTTGACAGATCAAAACCGCCCATAAAACCACCCCATGGGATGTTTTTTGTATTGAGCAGATCACCAATATTTTTGGAATTTTCCATCATCACAGTGTATGTGTGAGAGGAGCAGACGTCATAAGCCGGGTCAACGTCATTGATCATGGTGTAGCCACCCTGACCGTCATTAATGATGGCTGATGATGTCTTCGCACCGGCAATAGTGTTAATGCCGTTTGTCTGGCCACTGACAATCTCAAGTGCACCTGGCGTTGACGGACCATACGTGTCTGTATAGCTGTTGTCACTCATCGCAAAGTTCTGAGCGTAATTCCAGTAAGCAGTAACGGTATTACCATCAAAATATCCCAGCACCTGACCTTCTGTACCAAATGCGCCAACACCACCTGATATGCCATTACCTGTATATTTAGGGAACAGATCCATAGCGCCATTATGCGTGGCATTCTGCTCGGCTGTATAAGCGTGATTCTGGTCAGCGGTTGCAGCCTGCGTGCGGTCGAGACGGAATGGGAGACCGGCCCCCGAGCCATTGGCTGTATTCGTGTTCGGGTTCGTATCGAGCAGATGTGCTGTTTGCAGGTTATTTACCTGAGGTGTACCGGATGCAGCTGTAAAAGATGGCTCTCCCGATGGGTTTGTTGCCTTAGGATACGTTGCAAAATAATGGTCGAACGACACGTTTTCCTGGTAAATAATGACCAGATGTTTGATTGGCGTTTTTGTTGCAAAACGCGAGGCCGGCATGTGCCCGGCTCCTGAAGCAGCGATTCCTGCTGCGCTACTCATCGCAGGCATACAGACAAAAAAAGACAAAAAAGCCGAGAATGCGACTTTCGTAGACCTGGCGAACACTGTTACGTCACCTTTCGTGTTTTGCTTTCCGGCTTCGGGTGTTGCAGCACTATAAAAAATACCGTCCCCTGAATATCAGGCAACGGCCACATCTTTAATGTATGCTATGCCCTGACTGACAGAGCATTATATAAACCGGTTGTTCTTTAGCTTGTGTTTACCAGGAGTTGTGTGACTGTTTTGTGAAGAACACATGACAAGAGAAACGGTTTTTTTTGTTCAATCATAAAAAATCAATAAATACGCCTTGTTATTGCAGGTGCGGGAACGATAAATATACTTTTGGATACAGTTTTTCCACGTGTCATTGTTCGTGCATTGTACTACTGAAGAAAAATAATCCAGAGTGCAGCCATTGCCATACAGGCGAGTGAGACCGGAGTGCCTGCCCGCATAAATGTGCCGAATGATATTTTAACACCAAAGCGGGCAGCCTGCTCAACAACGATAATACCTGCCAGGCTACCAAAAATAATCAGGTTGCTGAAAAACCCTGTGCCGAGAGCCAGGGCTGCTCCTATCGCATTGGCATTATGAGCAGATTGTAAAAAGGGCACGAGCAGCATTACTGTTGGGTTATTGCCGATTATATTGCTCAGCCCGGCACTGGTGGCGAATAAGGCCAGAGGGTTGCTCAGGTCGATACCCCAGTTATTGAGTTCATGAAGCAGGTGCTGCGGCAGATGTGTTTTGCTCAGGCCTGCGTTTACAATGAATAAGCCAGAAATAAGCAAAAGCAGATTAGCATCAACCTGTTTAAGGACATCTTTTGAGGAAATTTTGCGGTTAAGAAGCAAAATAGCTGCTGCTGTCAGGGCAACCAGTTCTTTTGACCATACGCCCAGTACAAAGGCGGTAATAACGGCAATAGTGATAAAGGCTGCTTTGCAGGTTTCAGGAACATTAAGCACAACAGCCGTTTCTGATTGCGCAGGTAGCAGCAGTTGTGTTTCAGAGGCGGGTAGTGTCCATTTACCCCGGTAGAGCCATGCCAGGATACCCCACACAATGGGTAAAGACACCAAAGCAGGTAACCCGGCGACGGACAGAAAACCAGTAAAGGATATATTCAGTTCCTGGGCTGCAATCATATTTTGCGGGCTGCCGATTAATGTGCCTGCAGACCCTGTGTTTGCGGCAAAACAAAAACCAAGCAAAAAAGGTACCGGGTTCAGGCCGCGGGTTAACGTAACAGAAACCAGTAGCGGGGTCATGGCAACAACGACAACATCATTTGTTAACACGGCAGAGAGACCGCCTCCTGCAGCAACAAACACAGCGAGCAGAGCAGCAGGGCCAACCGATAAAGTCGCTACTTTTTGAGCAGTCCATGCATAAAAGCCGGATTCCGTGAAAGCGCCAGATACAACCATAAGGCCGAACAGCATGCCAATGGTACGATAATCAACAGCAATCCAGGCCTCTTCAGGGCTGATGCAGCCGGTAGCCATCATAGCCATGGCGCCAATCAGTGCGGCCCCTGTACGGTCTACATTAAAGCCGGGCAGCTTGCCCAGGCCCATAGCAACGTAAACCATCAGAAAGAAAAATAAGGTAGTATCCATTAATACAGGCGCCCTGATTGTAGCATTGCGTGCTCAGGTGAGCACGCAAACATAAGAGAGTTATTCTTTATCTTGTTTGGCTTTATGGTAAAGCTTTCTTATCTCTTCAATATCGACGGTCGGGGCAGGAAGCTGCAGATGCATATCTGTCAGGGTGTCTGCAATGATTTGTGAAATTGCGACATTGCGAAACCATTTGTGGTTAGAGGGGATAACATACCAGGGAGCCTGTTCAGTTGAACATTTGTTAAGCATGTCCTCATAGGCTGCTGTATATTCATCCCAGAAAGCACGTTCTTTATAATCAGCATCACTGATTTTCCACTGGCGGGAAGGGTCATCCAGGCGCTTGCGAAAACGTTTAAGCTGCTCTTCAGGGGTGATATAAAGAAAGAATTTCAGAATTGTGACGTTGTTCGATGAAAGCATTTTTTCAAAGTCATTGATTAATTCATAGCGTTTTGACCAGACCTCTTTGGGCACAAGGTCGTGCACACGCACGACAAGTACATCTTCATAGTGAGAACGGTTAAAAACAATGACCTGACCAAGCCCTGGTGTAAAAGGATGAATACGCCAGAGAAAATCATGTCGTTTTTCGATTTCAGTTGGTTGTTTAAATCCTTTTACAAATGTTCCCTGTGGATTCATTGACTGCATGACATGCCAGCAAACACCGTCTTTGCCTGCAGCGTCAATGCCCTGTAAAACAATAAGTAAAGCGTGCTTTTTTTCTCCATAAAGTTTTTGCTGAAGTTCTCCCATACTATTGCGATTTTTCTCAAGGTCTTTAATTGCATCTTCCTTGGATTTATAATTACCATGAAAAGATGCATCAATATCTTTTAGTTTTAGTGAAGACCCTGGTTTTACAATCAGTTTTTTACGAAGATCCATAACGGGCTACTTTCATAAACAGTGATTTAGCGATGGAGAATATGTGTGGTGAGTTCAGAACTTTTCTTTTCACGGCGCGCATAAATAGCGTTTGTAAGAAGTTTAATGCCGTCAAGGATGACCATCCAGATCAGAACATAAATCCAGACAATTACAACCATCTGCCATGGAAGAGCAGGAACAAGAATGCCAAAAAGGCAGAGTAAAACTGCAACAATCTGTGTGCCGGTAACAGCTAATAAAAGCGGCAGACTTGGGTAGGGAGGACGAAAAAGCGTACCCTTGGTGCGCACGACAAACAGGAGGAGATGTCCGCCAGCGGCCAGCTGAAGGAAGATCATTGTCTGCAGCAGCAGAGGATTAAGCGGGATAAACGACATCAGAGCAGGCGTATGCATCCACCATATGCCGATAAGAAGTAAACCAAAACTCTGAGCCAGAGCGGCAATACCCATGACGGATGAAAAGGAGATAATCCGGTGCATATTCCATCGTACCGGTAACGGGCTGGCTTTAACGTGATCGTAAGCGATTGTCATAATCGGGATATCATCAAGGAGAGCCAGCACCACGATCATAATGGCTGTAAGAGGCTGAAAACCAAATGCAAGGTAGGCAATAACGACCAGGAACATAATGTCGATTGTCATTGCTATACGGTAGTAAACATAAGATGTAATACGCTCGAAAATAGCGCGTGCCTCGACAATGGCATTAACAATAGTTGATAGCCCAGGAGCGGTTAACACCAGAGCCGCAGCAGAGCGGGCGGCATCAGTTGCGCCACTAACAGCAACGCCACAGTCAGCCTGTTTGAGAGCCGGGGCATCGTTTACACCGTCACCTGTCATAGCAACAATGTGCCCCAGCTCCTGCAGTGCTTTGACAATTTCAAATTTATGTTCAGGGAAGACCCGACCAAAACCATCTGCGTTTTCAACAGCATGCGCAACATCTAATGGAATTTTATCAGGATCAGTGCCTTTTGCAAAAATGTCTGTTGCTTTTATCAAATGTTCACCAAGGCCGAGCTGATGTGAGATTTCAGCACCAATGGCAACATCATCACCTGTTACCATTTTAACTGACAGACCAAGCTGTTTTGACTTAGCTATGGTCTGTGCTGCATCAGGGCGGGGTGGGTCAAGCATTGGTAGCAGCCCTGACAGCTGCCATGTTTTTCCGGCATCTTTTGATGTGGCTACACCCAGTGCACGGGTACCATGGCTTGCCAGCTCTGCAACTTTTCCAAAATAGGCCGTATCCTGTTCGTCTGTTGCATCTTCACTAATCCCGCACAGCCTGGCAATAACCTGAGGCGCACCCTTGGCATAGTGTATTGTCTGATCATCAGGCCCCTGAACAATACCGACCGTTTTTTTATTAACCGGGTCGAAAGGCACAAAGTCAGTTTGTTTGTAGCCGTTTAATGCATCGGCTGAAGGCAGAGCTTTCAGAATAGCCTGGTCAATAGCATCTGTGCTGTTGTTCTGTGTGGCCAGAGCAGCTGCGATGATCAGAGAATCTGGCTGAGCAGAACCAAAGGGAATAGGTGCCTGAAGCGTCAGTTTGTTTTGAGTCAGAGTGCCCGTTTTGTCGGAGCACAGGACATCAACCCCAGCGAGTTCTTCAATGGCAGAAAGACGTGAAACAATGGCTTTTTGCCGCGAAAGTGCCAGTGCTCCCAGAGCCATTGTGACAGACATAACCGCGGGCATGGCGACTGGCACTGAAGCTACCAGTAGTACCAGTACGAACTGAGCAATGGCTCCTGCTTCGCTCCAGTGCCAGCCAGTACCACTGGCCAGATCGTGGCATAGTCGGGCACCGACCAGAATAAGAGCAAGTGCCGCTGCAAGCAGAATAAGAAAATCGCCAATGCGCAGAACAGCTTGCTCTGCATGCGATTTGCTGCCTGCTGAAGCAACCAGACGGGCTGTACGACCAAAAAAAGTGTTATTGCCTGTTGCTGTAATAATACCACTCATGCTGCCCTGACGAGCAATTGAGCCCGAATAAGCGCTGTCGCCTTCTTTCTTGGAAACAGGGAGAGACTCACCGGTCAGAGCAGCCTGATCAACTGACAGATAAGCGCCGTTAGTGAGCAGCAGATCAGCCGGAATAATTTCCCCTGCGTTGACTTTTACCAGATCTCCAGGGACAAGATCAGCCGCGTCAACTGTAATCCATTCTCCGCCCCGGCAGACTGATGCTTTAAGAGCAAGCCCTTTTTTCAGAGCAGCAAGAGCGTTGGCGGCTTTGTTATCCTGCCAGAAACCAACTGACGCATTGTAGATCAGCAAACCGGCAATAACAAAAAAATCAGGCCAGTCATGGCGGAAAAAAGAAATCACAACTGCAATTTCAATCATCCACGGGATAGGCCCCCAGAAGTAGCTTAGCAGCTTTTTCCAGCGGCTTTCTTCATGTGCCTGAATGACGTTAGGGCCGTCTGTCGCAAGGCGTTGTTTTGCTTCATCCGCAGTTAGTCCCTGCGGTGTACTTTTCATTTCAATGATTTTTTGTGTGATACCGGCAGCATCGAGAGGCATGGCCTTTCCGCCAGTAGCTTTTCCGGTTGTTGTTGTTTGTGACGAAGGTGAAATGGGAGGGGTATCAGAAGCTGTAGCGGCAGAAGGGGAAGACATCACTAGCTCCGTTCTGTAGGTGCAAAAACAGTCTGCTCTTGCAAGGGGATAAATATTAGGAGTGAGAGGCCTGATTATGTCAATATAAATTAAACAAAATATTTATACTTTTTATTGTCATGCATTAATAATAACTTATATTGAGTAATTTTTTATTTTTATAAATACTAATAAAATAAATTATAGAATAATATTGATATTTTGCGCAAAAAATATGGTGTACACAGCTCGAAGGAAAATATTCATGACCCTGCCTTGTTTGTTGCAGCATCGTTTTCCTGGTGAGGTTAGCGATCGCGGCAGAGCTGCTGTGACGTATCTGTTTTTATAAGACGTCCTTTCACTCATGTTAAAATATCATACCAGAAAATCACGAGGCAAAACACTTCGGTGGGTTCCCGCTTTTATGGGATTTTGTTAGGTAGCGCGACCAGAGCGGAGTGGTTTGATTACATTAAAATCATTTTGATTTCGAATTATTATGATTGTATAATGTTCTCAGATTAAACCTTTTCGTCAGTGCGGGCGAAAATGACCTGTGCCTTTCGGGGCTGAAGTGCGACACAGAGCGGATCAACGGCGGTTCGCTGGCCCTTAAGGGCGATGGCTTTTGCATGAATGTGTAAGTCATCAGAGAGACGTTCTGTGGACAAAGGGTTCCTGAAAGCCGGCCATGCGCCGACTCTTATCGCAGCATTTCTGTATTTCGATGTTTCATTTATGGTCTGGGTTTTGCTGGGCCCGCTGGGTATCTCGATAGCGCATGACCTGCATCTCAATGCCGGAGAGAAGGGATTCCTGGTTGCGACCCCTGTTCTTGCCGGGGCGGCTTTACGTGTTTTTGCCGGGGCGCTGGTCGATGTTTTCGGGCCGCGTCGTGTCGCTATTGGTGCGCAGCTTTGTGTTATTTTTGGTCTTGCCCTGACCTGGTTTCTTGCTCCTCACAGTTATGGTGGTATGTTTTGGGTTGCGCTTGTTCTGGGTGTTGCCGGGGCATCTTTTGCTATAGCTCTGCCGTTAGCGTCTGCGTGGTATCCCCCTCGTTATCAGGGTACTGCTTTGGGTATTGCCGGTGCAGGTAACTCAGGTACAGCACTCGCTTCCTTATTTGCTCCAGGTCTTGCCGCTGTGATGGGGTGGCTTAATGTTCTGGGGCTGGCAACACTTCCTCTTATTATTGTACTGATTTTGTTTGTGTGCCTGGCACGCGAGCCTGCAAGACGGCCATCGGGCCCCTCTCTTGCATCATGGGGAAACACATTAAAATCTCGCAGTTGCTGGCTCCTGATGTTTTTCTATAGCGTCACATTCGGTGGTTTTGTGGGGCTGGCATCGTTTCTCACCATTTATTTTAATGATCAGTATCATCTTCCTCCTGCCATTGCCGGAGCCTGTACGGCTTTTGTCGTGTTTAGCGGATCATTTATCCGGCCGGTTGGCGGTGCAATGGCAGATCGCATGGGTGGCACAAAAGCGCTTATGTTACTTTACGCTGTTGCAGGCTTTATTTTTGCCAGCATTGCTGCGGGCCTGCCTTCGGTTTATCTGGCTTTTGCTGCATTTTTTGCAGGTATGCTTGCTCTTGGTCTGGGCAATGGTGCTGTCTTTCAGCTTGTCCCTGTGCGTTTTCCTGCCCAGGTTGGTATTTTGACCGGTCTTGTTGGTATGGCCGGTGGTGTTGGCGGGTTTTACCTTGCTTCCTCACTGGGGGCAGCTCGTCAGTTTGCCGGTTCATATGGGCCAGGCTTTTTTGTTTTTTCACTTTTGTGCTTTGTCGCCTGTATCTGCGTTACGTTCTGTCATCGTAAATGGACCGGAGGGATTGTATAATGCACTCTCTCACCCGCTTTGCACGTCAGGGAAGCTGCGGTCTCATTGCTTCCCTTATGCTTAATAACGCATGTGCTCTGGCAAATGCGCCGAGAGCGGTAAAAATTCCTCCACAGCCGGTTGTGCCTGTTCCTGTTCTGCCGTTGCCCAATAAAAAAGCTATCATAAGCGGGGCGCTTTATCATCCTGACTGGGGTGTATTTAATACAGGCAATAATGCGGCTTCAGGTTTTGGTGTCACCGGTGGTTATGGCCAGGCCCGCTGGGCTGAGGACTGGAGCGCTCTGGCCCGGACTTCTCCCGCCGTTCGTCAGAAAGACTGGTTTAATCGTCTTAAATATATTCGGCTGAATAATAACGGGAGTATCTGGCTCAGCCTGAGTGGTGAAAACCGTTTGCGCTATATTTTCGAAAATCAGCCTCAGATGGGTTATGCCGGTAAAACTAATGCTAGCAGGGTGCTCTTACGTAACCAGTATGGCGCAGACCTGCATCTTGGTGAGCATGTGCGTGCTTATGCTGAGTTTATTTATGGTGTTGCCGGCGGGTCAAATACCTATGGCTATCAGCTTGGCACCGAGCGGGAGAGTCTTGATCTTCAGCAGGGTATTCTTGAAGTTAAAGGGCGCCTGCTTGGTGCTCGTATGGGGGTTATAGGCGGGCGGCAGCTGTTTCTTGATGCACCTGTCTCTATGCAGTCACCCCGTGACCTGACAAATGTGCAGGAGACATGGGATGGCTTTCGTGGCTATGCAATATGGAAACGTTTCAGATTAGATGTTTTTGACTTTTTGCAAACCAATAAACTGCCGCAAAAAGTGTTTGCTGATGGCACAAATTACAATGCCCGTCTGTATGGTGCCTATACATCAACAGCACTGCCTTCATTTGAGTTTATGGGGCAAAAAAGCCAGATGTTTGCTGATGTATTTTTCCTTGGCTATTTATATAGCGGTGCAGCAGCATCTATTCCGACAGCTTCACCTGGTGGTTTGCAAAAAGGTTCATCACGCCGGGATAATATTGGTGTGCGTCTGTGGGGGAATGCCGGCCCGTTTAGCACCAGTCTGACAGGTGTCTTTCAGGGGGGGCAGTTTCGTCCTGCACAGAACAGCCTGCATACCCGTTCGGTTCGTGCTTATGCGGTTAACGCTACAATTACATATAACCGGCCAGACTGGGTTGGTAAGCCAGGCTTTGGTATACAGGCCGATATTTTTTCAGGTGGGTCAGACAGTAAACAGAGCGGTTCTGTCGGCACTTTTGCGACACCATATGTGCCTTTGCCCTATTATAATGACCTTTCTCTCTCTCTGACATCGCAAAATCTTATTGGTGTTGGTCCGGTTGCTAATCTTGCGATAAGACCTGATATGCAAATAAAATTTCATGTTCCGGTTTTCTGGCGTGCTAACACGCAGGATGCTGTTTATGGCGGCAATGGTAAAATCTACAGCTGGCGAAATAACCTGCATGGAGGGTTTACCGGTGTTATGCCCTACACACAGTTTTCCTGGAATTTTGCCCCTCACTGGGCATGGACTCATGATATTGAAGGGATACTTCTCTCACACGGGATGCGGGATGCCGGTGCCAGAGAGGGAGTACTTTATATGCAAACCCTCGAATTTAAATTTTAATGGCGGGAGGCACGCCCATGACCCAGAAAAAAAACCTTATTATTGTTGGTAATGGCATGGTGGGCCACTACTGTGCAGAACAGCTTGTTATGCATGGTCTGCACGAGCAGTATGATGTTCATATTTTTGGTGAAGAACGTCATCAGGCTTATGATCGTGTTCACCTGACAGAGTATATGACAGGGCAGGATGCTCTGGCGCTGAGGTTGCATCAGGAGGATTTTCACGATGCACATGGCATCACGCTTCACCTGAATGACAGGGTGACTCATATCAACCGTGATGAGAAAATTATTGTTACAGAGAGCATGCAGCTCCCTTACAGCACACTTATTCTTGCCACAGGTGCGCTGCCTTTTGTACCGCCTGTTCCGGGTAATACCGGCACGGCTGGTCTTGTATACCGCACACTGGAAGATCTGGATCTTATCCGTGATTCTGCCAGTAATGTTCAGCATGGCACTGTCATTGGCGGAGGGCTGTTAGGGCTTGAGGCTGCGAATGCCCTTAAAGTGTTAGGGCTTAATGTCAGTGTTATTCAGCTGGCCTCTCACCTGATGCCTGCTCAGCTTGATGAAGAGGGCGGACGTGCTTTAAAGCATCGTATTGAGGCCCTGGGTATAGATGTGCGTGTTCAGCACCAGACGCAGGAAATTGTTGCGGGTACAACGCATCGGCACAAACTTATTTTTGCAGATAACACGTCACTTGAAACTGACCTTGTCGTTTTTTCAGCTGGTATCAAACCACAGGATAATCTTGCCCGTACCTGCGGGCTTGCTATCGGGCAGCGTGGTGGCATTGTTATCGATAATCACTGCCGTACGTCAGATCCTGATATTTTTGCTGTTGGTGAGTGTGCGCTGTGGGAGGGAAAGATTTTTGGTCTGGTCGCTCCAGGCTATACCATGGCGCGTGTGGTCAGTGCATTACTTGCTGGTGATACCGAGGCTGCTTTTACCGGTGCTGACATGTCAACGAAGCTTAAGCTACAAGGCGTTGATGTCGGTTCTGTAGGTGATGCACATGGCCTTGAGCCTGGTTCCACCAGCTATCGTTTTATTGGTGAGGCCGATGGCTCATATCGTCGCCTTGTGCTTTCAGCTGATGGTAAGCGCATCACCGGTGCCGTGCTGGTCGGTGACAACTCGTATTATGATACGATTTTTCAGTATGTGCAGAACAGGATTGCACCACCGGCTGACCCGGCGACCCTTATACTGCCGCGGGGGGAGGGGGCAGCTTTACTGGGCGCTGATGCCCTGCCTGAAACGGCAACAATCTGCTCTTGTCACAATGTGACAAAGGGGGCCATCAGCGCTGCTGTCGGGCAGGGCTGTACAGATCTTTCAGCGCTGAAAAATGAGACAAAAGCCGGCACAGGTTGTGGCGGTTGTGCCGCCTTGCTGAAAAACGTGTTTGAGACTGAACTGAGTGCTCGTGGGATCACGGTTGACCGGAGTTTGTGTGAACATTTTTCGTACACCCGGCAGGAGCTTTATTCTCTTGTCAGGGTGCATGGCATCCGTAGTTTTGAAGAGCTTATGGCGCAGTACGGTAACGGAGGGCTTGGTTGTGATATCTGCAAGCCAGTAGTCGGTTCTGTTCTGGCTTCAGCCTGGAATAAACCTATTACCGACCCGTTATATATCCCCCTTCAGGATACGAACGATACTTTTATGGGGAATATGCAAAAAAACGGGACCTACTCTGTGGTGCCTCGTATTGCAGGCGGAGAAATTACACCTGATAAGCTGATTATTCTGGGGCAGGTGGCTAAAAAATATAATCTGTATACTAAAATAACAGGTGGTCAGCGTGTAGATCTGTTTGGTGCACAATTACACCAGCTTCCCGCAATATGGGCAGAGCTTCTTGATGCAGGTTTTGAAACCGGCCACGCATACGGAAAATCAACCCGCACTGTTAAGTCATGCGTAGGCAGCACATGGTGTCGTTATGGTGTTCAGGATAGTGTTGGTAAAGCGCTCGATTTGGAAAATCGCTATAAAGGTCTGCGCTCCCCTCATAAACTGAAATTTGCAGTCTCTGGTTGTACGCGCGAGTGTGCAGAGGCCCAGAGTAAAGACGTTGGCATTATCGCCACGGAAAATGGCTGGAACTTTTTTGTGTGTGGTAATGGTGGCATGCGGCCACGCCATGCAGAGCTTTTCGCCACAGATCTCGATTCAGAAACGCTGGTCAAATATATTGATCGTTTCCTGATGTTTTATATACGCACAGCAGATAAACTGCAGCGGACATCTGTCTGGCGTGAAGGGCTGGAAGGCGGTCTGGAATATCTGAAAGATGTTATCATTCACGATAGCCTCGGTATCTGTGAAGAGCTTGAACAGCAAATGCAGCATGTCGTGGACACATATCACTGTGAATGGAAAGATGCGCTTACAGATCAGGAAAAACTGAAACGCTTCCGTACATTTGTAAATGATAGTCGCCCGGACCCCAACATTCGTACTGTGCCTGAGCGCGATCAGGTTAAACCTGCTGACAATCAGCCTGAGCAGTCATTGACAGCAGGCCCGGCGGAGTGGACAGACCTTTGCGCTCGGGAGGACCTGGTTGCACGTTCCGGGGTGGTTGCTTTATATAACGATATACAGGTTGCTTTGTTCTATCTGCCCGATGCCTATGGGGAAGGGCAGGTATTTGCTGTTGATAATCATGATCCGTTTTCCCACGCTAATGTGCTGGGGCGTGGACTGATGGGAGACCTGAACGGAGAACCCGTTGTGGCTTCCCCTCTTTATAAACAGCATTTCCGTCTGACAGACGGGGCATGTCTTGAAGATGTTACAAAATCTATCCGGGCGTGGGATGCGCGGATCCACCATGGCCGTGTAGAAATTCGTGCACTTAGTACGGCGGGTGCTGTCCCGACAGAAACGTTGATGGCGTAATTCTGTATGACGTGCCGCGAAGTCCGTTCTGTTTGTCCTTATTGCGGTGTCGGATGCGGCATCGTGATGGAGGTTAAAGATCAGAAAATTGTCCGGGTGAAAGGTGATGCTTCTCATCCGGTTAATAAAGGACGTCTGTGCACTAAAGGTAGTACATGTCATGAGCCGGTGACATCTTCAGCGCGCCTCGATACAGCACTTATTCGCTCAGAGCGTGCAGTGTCGCCCGTGCCCGTATCACTTGATGCGGCTATTGAGACAACGGCCAAGCGTTTACGTTCTGTTCTTGAAACGCATGGGCCTGATGCCATTGCTCTTTATGTTTCGGGTCAGATGTCGCTTGAGGCGCAGTATCTGGCGAATAAACTGGTCAAAGGTTATTTGCGCACACGCCATATCGAATCAAACTCACGTCTGTGCATGGCAGCTGCTGGTACAGGCTATAAATTGTCTCTTGGTGCTGATGCACCGCCTGGATCGTATGAAGATTTTGACTGCAGTAATCTGTTTTTCGTCATTGGTGCGAATATGGCAGACTGTCATCCGATCCTGTTTTTGCGTCTAATGGACCGTAAACGTGCATCAGGTGCGAAACTTATTGTTGTGGACCCACGTCGTACGGCGACGGCTGATAAAGCAGATCTGTTTTTACAGATACGCCCGGGCACAGATCTGGCATTGCTCAATTGCCTGCTTCTGCTGCTGATTGAGCTGAACGCTATTGATGAAAAATTTATAGAGGCTTCTACCCGCGGCTGGGGGGATATGCCTGCATTCCTCGCTGATTATACACCTGATCGTGTTTCTGCTCTGACAGGTCTCTCGGAAAACGATATACGGACAGCTGCACGCTGGATTGCTGAAGCGAAAGACTGGATGTCTCTGTGGACTATGGGTTTAAACCAAAGTGTATCGGGGGCGTGGCACACTAACGCATTATGCAACCTGCATCTGGCTACAGGTGCTATCTGCAGGCCCGGCAGCGGCCCGTTTTCGCTTACCGGCCAGCCAAATGCGATGGGCGGGCGTGAAATGGGGTATATGGGGCCGGGGTTGCCTGGGCAGCGCACGACTCTCTCAGAAACAGACAGATCTTTCTGTGAGGAGCAGTGGAAACTGCCACCGGGCACGATCCGTAGCAGCGGAAGTGATGGCGCCATTGCGATGTTCAGAGATATGGCAGAGGGGGCAATTAAAGCCTGCTGGATCATCTGCACGAACCCGGTTGCTACTGTTCCCCGCCGCGGTAAAGTAAGAGACGCTCTTGAAGCTGCAGAGCTGGTTATAGTGCAGGATGCTTATGCAGATGCCGAAACCGGCCGTTATGCTGACATCCTGCTTCCCGGTGCTTTATGGGCGGAGGGCGATGGCGTGCAGGTCAGCTCTGACCGTACCATGACACTGGCTCGTCAGGCTGTGGCGCCACCCGGAGAGGCCCTGCCGGACTGGCAGATTATTGCCAGAGTTGCATGTGCCATGGGGTTTAGCGAGGGTTTCTCCTTTGCGTCTTCGGCTGAGATATTTGCCGAAGCTGGTCAGTTTACAAACTCACTGACAGGTTACGATATTTCGGGAGTAAGTCATTCCCGTCTGCAAACAGGCCCTGTTCAATGGCCTGCGGCAGAGGGTGATCTCTCCACAAGGCATCCTGTTCGTTATCGTCCTGATATGCAGGCCCCCCCTGTTTTTGCACATTCTGATGGTAAAGCTGTGTTTTTGCCACGCCCATGGATGGCGCAGGAAGAACAGCCTGATGAACATTATCCTTTTTTGCTGAATACCGGCCGTCTGCAACACCAGTGGCATACTCTGACCAAAACGGGTCGGGTCATGCAGCTCAATAAACTTAATTCTGGCCCGTTTATTGAAATTTCTCCTGACGATGCAAAACACACAGGTATTTCAGACAAGGATCTTGTAGAGATACGCTCCGTGCGGGGAAGAGCCATATTGCCTGCGCATATTTCATCACGCGTGGCGCCAGGGACCTGTTTTGCACCTTTTCACTGGAATGACCGGTTTGGTGAACAGCTCTGCATCAATGAGGTCACTTCTGATGCGGTTGATCCGCTTTCGTTGCAGCCAGGCATTAAACACTGTGCCGTATCGCTTACTTTAATCGGAACTGCTTCCTCTGTGACACAGGAGAGAACTGACATTATGCCAGCCGATTTTCTTGCTCAGCATCTGAACCTGACAGCATTTAAAAAACCAGAATTTTCGGGCGGGAGTGTCGGCTGGATAAACGGCTTTCTGGAGGGGTTACGGCTTACGCCGCCAGAGAATACAGTGCCGGTTATTCCACCTTCTGCTCCGTTATCGTCTGAGCAGGTGTCTTACCTTAACGGGTTGCTGACCTCACTTTATTCACGTTTGCCAGCTGTGGCTCCGCGTAATGATAGTCAGCCTGCCTCTTCACGACCGGCGCTTACACTCTGGTGGGCTTCTCAGACAGGGAGAGCTGAAATACTGGCGACACAGCTCAGATCCTGGCTGAGTGAAAATGGGTATGACGTGAGGCTTGCTGGTCTGGAGGGGTGTTCTCCCGACGATCTGACAGGGACAGCTCTTTTTGTAGTCTCTACCTTTGGTGACGGCGAGGCACCTGACAGTGCAGTTCCTTTCTGGAACATGCTGCAGCAGCATAACACCCCACTGACGACACTACGTTATGCAGTCCTGGCATTGGGGGATTCTGCTTATGCCAGTTTTTGTGGTTTCGGGCGTTTACTGGACAAGCAGCTTAGCTCTCTTGGCGCATTTAGTTTGCTTGAGCGTGCAGAGTGTGAGCCTGATTATGACGACGTGGTAGAGACCTGGCAGCCTCAGTTACTCAAAGCACTGGGGGATGAGGGTAAGGGCACCGACACAAAGCCGTTAATGAAACAGCCGCTATGTGTATCTGAGGGGATAACCCGCGATACACCCGTAACTGCACGCCTGGTTAAAGTTACACATCTGAGCGGTGAAGAGGGCGGGAAAGAAACATGCCATGTTGAGCTGGATATATCCGGCACTGGTTTAAACTATACTACAGGTGATGCACTTGGGGTCTGGCCACTGAATAATGAAGCCATTGTGCAGAAAGTGCTTAAAGCCCTTCAGCTTGCTGAAAACACTATGCTCACACTGCGTCATAAAGGGGCCGTGTCTCTGGGTGACGCCCTGCGCCGGTGGTTTGATCTTTCTCGTCCGGCACCGGCGTTGCTGAAAAAGCTGGGGTTAACGGAAAGCGGATATTTGCCTGACCTGATAAGCACTTTGACGGTGCCACCCTCAGAGCAGGAGATACCAGGGCTTTTCAGGCGCATGCAACCACGCCTTTACTCGGTGTCTTCATCATCGCGTCTGCATCCGGAGCGGGTTCACCTGACGGTTGGTGTAAATTATACGCCGTTTCCTGGTGTCTCCTCCACATGGCTGACCCGCCTTAAAAGTGGTGAGGGAGTTTCAGTTTTTATACAGCCATCCTCGCATTTTCGCCTGCCGGAGGATGATAGTCTGCCGGTAATTATGCTTGGACCAGGAACCGGGATTGCACCATTCCGCGCGTTTTTACAGGAGCGTGCTGCCCGGCAGGCAACAGGGCCTGCCTGGCTCTTTTTTGGTGAACGTCATGAAAAAAATGGGTTTTATTATCGCTCAGAGCTGGAGGATTTTATGGCTCAGGGGTATCTGACCCGTCTTGATACAGCTTTCTCTCGTGATCAGGATGAACGTATTTATGTGCAGGACCGTATGAACGAACACAGTTTTGCCATGTGGGAGTGGATTAATCAGGGTGCCTGCCTTTATGTCTGTGGTGATGCTGCAAGAATGGCACGTGATGTTGATGATACTCTGAAACAGATTGTCAGCCGTCATGGCGCGATGAGCATTGAACAGGCCGGGGAGTTTCTGGCAGAGCTGGCACGCAGCGGCCGCTATCTGCGTGATGTATACTAAACAGAAAGACAACGGGTGATGAAGGTCCTTCTGGCAGATGAAAATTCCCACAGAGCAGGGGCCCTGGCAAGCCTGCTCGAAGCCGACAACACTCTGGATGTTGTTATGCTTCACCCGGGCACCAGCCTTATTGATGCTGTACGCATACATATACCTGATATTGTTCTGGTAGATATAAGCCGCTCTGATCGTGATGCGCTTGATAGTGTAAGAGCACTTTCTGCCTCTGGCCTTGAGCGGCCTGTTGCCCTGTTTATTGATGAGGATGACGAGAGTCTGATGGAAGATGCGTTTGCGGCTGGCGTCTGCTCATACAATGTACTGAATACACCGGTAAAAGATGTAAAACCTTTGCTGCGTTCTGCAATTGCACTGTATCGCCGCTTTCGGCAAACCAGTGCAGAACTACAGGCCGCCAGAAAAACATTGTCTGACCGTGAAGCGACAGATCGGGCAAAGCTGCTTTTTATGAAAAATGAATGCTGTAAAGAAGATGAAGCTTACCGCTGGTTTCGTAAGCAGGCTATGGAAAAATCACGGAAAATAGCTGATATCGCTAAAGATTATCTTGCCCGACATGACAGGAGTACACCAGTATGAGCTCATTATGCCGTATTGGCGTTTTACAACTGGCTGATAGCGCCCCCGTGCTGGTGGCGCACGCACGCGATATTTTTTCCCGTTATGGTCTGAATATTCAGCCTGTTGTTATGCCCTCATGGGCTAACGTTGCTGATGGTCTTGTCTGGAATGGCCTTGATGGGGCACTTATGTTTCCGCCACTGGCTATAATGACAGCGCTTGGGCAGCGGGGGAGGGCTATTGGTTTGCGCCCTGGTCTGCCTGTCAGCAGGGGAGGGAATAGTATTGTTCTGCGTGGGCAGGCTGCGGCACAGAGTGCGTGGATTTCGGAACCAGACAAAAAGAAAGCGTTTCATACCTGGCAGAGTTCTCTTAACCGTAAGCCGCGTCTTGCTGTTGTTCACCTTTATTCGACACATTACCTTATTCTGACACGATTTCTCAAAAAAATTTCCGTCTGCCGTAATACGGAAACAGACATTGTGGTTATGCCTCCCGCTCGTATGATTGAGGCTCTTCTGGGAGGAGAAATTGACGGGTTTTGTGCCGGCCCACCCTGGGGCGCAGATGCCCAGCTCCGTCACCTTGCCTTTGCTGTATCAGGCTCAGCAGCTACTGTGCCAGATCATCTGGAGAAGATGCTCATTTTAACAGATCAGTGGAAAATGAGATATCCGGATGAAACAAAACGTCTTTATTCAGCACTTTCCGAAGCGGCAATCTTATGCAATCAGTCAGAGAATTCAGCTTCAGTGGCAGCATTACTGAGTGCTAAGCAGGAGAATAATGGTTTAAATTTGCCCGAAAAAGCTGTGCGTTCTGTTTTGTCTGATGGAAAAAATATTACAGAAACAATGTCTTTTAATACGCATATCCAAACACCAGAGCTTTCGTTCGGGTGGATGATCCGGGATATGTTGCGTGAGGGCTGGTTAACACCGGATGATCTGACCAAGTTATCTGCTCTGGGCTGGTGTTAGTTGTTTAGCTCCTGAATATACTTCCTGAGTAAAGGAAGCTGCATAGTAAAATATTATAGCAGCTTCCGGTATTTTCAGTTTTAACCTGAATGAGCAGAGCTGATTAACTCAAAGGAAGACCTGATATTTTTTATGTTATCAGGTCTTCGTGTTTCTTCAGGCTGTTTTTTTGCCTTCCTCATCCTGCGTTACACAGTAAGGACCGGCAGCTTCGATGCTGAGTGAAAGCAGGCCGATGCTGCCTGGTTTACGAGGCCCCAGTGGCAGAGAGGCATTGCCGTTTGTCCAGCGTGCTGAAGGGTGGGCGATACCATGCCAGCCGTTCAGTGCGTCATCGGTGAGGTGATGGATAATCTCTCTTTTTTTGTTGCCTTCAAAAAAGAGCACTTCGCCGATAAGTACACCCAAATTGCGTCGGTCATCAACAAATGGCCCCCGGGTGTCAGAGGGTTTACTGCTGTTTGAGACGATCTGCACAGTATCAAGACCGTCAGGGATCATGAACATGACGCATTTATCAACTGTACGGAGTGGCTGAATGATATGTCCGTTAGCTGAACGTAAATGCAGGTTTGTCTCAGTTGTGAGTGCAGGCGGCAGTGTCTGAAGTGGCAGTCTGCGCTTTTCTGCACGTTGTGCAATCTGGCGGTAAATGGGTTCTACCCGTTCGCGTGACACATCCAGCGGAGCAGCGGCATCATTTTCCCAGTTTTTTGTCTGTGGGTTAAAGATGAACACATTCCCCTGCTGCCTGAAGGCATTACGGTTACCTGTATCGAGATAGCTTTCAGTCAGCATACCATCAGCCATAATGACTGAATGGTCCTCGGTTTCAATATGGTAGTAGTCATAAGACGGAACTGAGCGGTCATAAAAGACTGAGCGGCCGTTAACCAGCATACGTGCAGGAATAAATGCATTGTCGAAAAACAGGCAGTGTTCAGCTGTTACCAGCAGGTCTTTAAAAGGAACACCTGGTGCAATGGCATCCTGGAGAATACGAACAGGGTAGCCGGCTTCATCGTCAGATTTTTCTGATTTTACAGTGCAATGTGCCTTGCCTGCCCATGTCACAGTGGTATGGCATGCTTTTCCGTCCTGATAAGAAACGATAATATCACCTGGTTTCAGGTCCTGCACGGCCATTGTACCATTGGGTGTGGCAATGAGTGTATCTGCCAGGAAGCAGACCTCATAAACCAGGTCACCATCAGAATTTTCACTCAGAGTATAGCCAATTTCTTTAACACCAATGATGTTGAGCGTAATGGATGAATTATCCTGAAGTGTGAATGTGACGTGATCGGCGTCAGGGTATGTGACGTCTTTAACGTCATTAGCTTTCACACTTTCGAGTGTAATGCTGTCAACAGCACCTGTTCCTACATTTTGAGTGAAACCTGAGATAACAGTTGTCGGGCTTGTATTGCCAGTAATAACCAGGTCAGAATTACCATCACCCGTGAGGGTTACTGTGCCCCCTGCGGTTGATGGAATGGTGACCTGGGCACCTCTTTCTGCTGTGACGTTGCCTGAGATGACACCGCCCGAAAATGCATAAAGAGAACCACCGCTTGAAACTGTTGTTGTGCCTATTACGCCTTCGCTGCGCGCATATAAGGAGCCACCGCTTTCAACAGTATTATTTGCAATTATTCCGCCGGCAGCAGCCTCCAGAACACCTCCGCCAGAGACAACAGCAGAGGACGAAAGGCCTCGTATACCAGCACCACCGCTGCTGGTAACAGTAAGGGTGGAGACTACGCCCCCGCTGCTTACAATAAGTGTATTGCCGGAAGATATAGTCGTACTTTGCAGGGTCGCCCCTGAATTAACGTAAATATTGGCGTTGCCGGCAGGTGGAGTTTCGTACGTATCAACGGCACCACTTTCTAAGATAAGAGTGCCACCACTAGTGGTCCATCCCAGATAAGGAGGAGAGTTATAAGCGCTGATTACGCCACCATTGAGATGGACAGAAGTTACCTCATTGGCGCCTGCGGAAAATACCGCTGTTGCGCCAGAATTGATGGTTGTACTGGCGAGGCTGCCACCACTGTTCACAGTGAGTGTATTGCCAGAGGACAGCGTAGCGCTGGATAGCTGAGCCCCTGAATTTACTATGATACTGGCATTTCCAGAAAATGGTGATTCGTTCGTGTCAATGGCACCACTTTCTAAGATGAGTGTGCCACCACTACTGCCCCACGTAAAATAAGGAGGAGAGTTATAAGCGCTGATTACGCCGCCATTGAGAGTGGCATTTTCATTGGCGCCTGCGGAAAATACCGCTGTTGCGCCAGAATTGATAATTGCACCGGTGACGCTGCCGCCACTGTTTACAGTGAGTGTATTGCCAGAGGCCAGCGTAGTGCCGGATAGTACGGCCCCTGAATTTACTATGATATTGGCATTTCCAGATGAAGGGTCCTCACCTTCTGTATCGACTGACCCACTTTCGAGAATGAGTGTGCCGCCATTACTTCCCCAGTTAAAGTAAGGTGTAGAGTTAAAGGCACTTATTGTGCCACCGTCTAAATTTACATTGTAATAATATTCGTTAGTGCCTGCTAAAAATATAGCGGTTGCAGCGCTACTGATAGTTATATTGCTGAGAGCCCCACCGTTTTCAACAGTCAGCGTACCGCCTTCGAATGTGTTGTTGAGTACAGTGCCCCCGCTTTGGATTGTTAAGCTGCCTCCGGAGGTAAGCGTTGCGCCGGCAAACGTTCCGCCGGATTCAACGGTTACAGATGTAAATCCGGCGCCGTAAAATCCACCAGGGTTTGTCCATCCATTCAGACCATCATCAACATACAGGACGTTGGATGTAACATGACTCATTCTCTGTTTACCTTCATAAATATTTAAAACGTAATCAATTGAATTATTTCAACGAGTTCTCAGAGCAAACATTATGCTGAAGGCAGCTGGGGATGATCAGACTGTGATTTATAATGCAACTCATATGCGAGTTTGTTTATAAATAACTGTGATCTTTCATGCTGTTTCGTTAAGAAAAAACAATCCTGCGTGATAAATAAGGTATATCTGCACATACCATCAAATAAATTATATATTAATAATTAAAAATTTATTAATGATAAATAAATCATAAAATGTAAAAAATAAAAAAATAAACAATTAATATTTAATTATGATTAATTACATTAAAAGATATTTTTTTTGATATATGTCAAAAATAAAATTAAATAAAAAAGTTATTTATATTTCATATTTTATTTTTTATTACGTGAAGTTTATTGTTTTTTTTGTTTAATTAAAACTCAGGGGTATTATTGTTATTATTTTTTAAACTTAATTTCTTTTAAGGTATTCCCCGGGGGGTATGGTGGTGAGCCAGAGCGGGTTCTGTGTATCGAACGACTGATGTGGCTCAAATGGAGATATTAAGGAAGATTCGGTTTGGAAACCGATATGTTCTAAAACATTCAGTGAGGCATATGAGGAGTGGTAACACTTTGAGAATAGTGGCATACCATCGGCACTGCGTTCGGTTTTTTTGATCCGTTTTTAATGTGATCAATCAGATTGAGTATGAGAATGAATTTTTTGAAGGTTATGTTTTGTCTGATTGGGTTGTAGCATCTGATGTGGCGCGCAATTTCTCGCGGCGAGAAGAACGCAGGCGGCAAACCCAGGATGCTCTGATCGATGCCGCCATGAGGCTTTTGTCTGAAAAAGGGTTTAATAAAACAACCACAGATGAAATTGCGGCAGCGGCGGGTATTTCACGCCGGACTTTGTTTCGTCACTTTCCTGCTAAGGCAGATCTCGTTACGGCCTGGACGCAGCAGATGACAGATGTTCTGACCAGGAGAGTAAATGCCTGTCCGGCAGATATGCTGCCTCAGGCGGTCATTCAGGTTGCGCTCGAGGCTGTTGTGCCTTACATGGCAAAAACGAAAGAAGAAGCGCTTGCTTTTGTGCGTCTGATTGAACGTACGCCGGAATTACGCTCGGTGAGCTTAAATAAATATGCCTGCTGGGAGGATAGTCTGGCTGCAGCGCTGGAACAACGCATGTCTGAAAGCGGTGACAGGGCTCTGGCAGCCAGAGTTGCCGCCCGGTCAGGAATTGCCGCTTTCAGAACCGCTGTAGATGAGTGGATTAGTGTAAAGGGGCGTACTGACCTGGTCGTTCTGATTCAGCGTGTTATTATGCTGCAGATTGCCTGCTTCAGAGAGATTTGAGCAGGCATTTTTATTGCTCGGTCAGTGAAGTCGGATCGAAGGATTAACCAGAGAGCTTACCCAGTCAGAAAAGCAGGATATCAGGCCGCGTGATACACCATAAAGTTCAACCTGGTGCTGGCGATACAAAGCCAGGTGCCCCAGACGAGCTGACAGCCCTTTAAATACTCCGCCTCCAAAGACTGTGCCTCCAGGCAGAGTTCCCCATCCATTATAATTCCCTAATGCGACAATCGCTCCCTTGTTGTTGAAAACACAAGGCGATATTTCACGTTTATCGTATAGCCACGCCGGTAACTGCCGTGCGAGGTGATGGGCCTGTTGCCTTGCTACCTGAGCTGTTGGCGGCAAAGGGTCGTCGGCAATATAGCTGCAATCGCCCATAGCAAATATGGCAGGGTCATCAACAGACTGAAGGGTTGGTTTTACCAGAATTTGCCCTGAACGACTCAGGGAGAGGTCGCCAAAACCTTTGGTAACTTCAGGTGCTTTGACGCCTGCGGCCCATACGCGCAGGGTGGCTGGTATGTGGCTGCCGTCTTTGAGGGTGAAGCCATGACTGTCTGCTCCTGAAACCATAGCAGATGTAAGCACTCTGACGCCAATGCGCTCAAGTTCCTGCCTGGCAGCCTGTGAGACTTCTTCGGGGAAAGCAGGCAGAATACGCGGGCCAGCTTCAAGCAGCGTAATATTTAGTACGGGTGGCGTTTGTGAAAAACTATGAAGGCCAGCCAGCTCAAGTGCTTTGTGCAGCTCTGCCGCGAGCTGAGTGCCAGTCGCGCCGCCCCCTACAATAGCAATATCAAGGGCACCATCGCCAGCATAGGAACGAAGAAGTTCCATGCGGAACTTTTCGTTGAAACCATTGGCCTCAACAAGGTTGTCAATAAAGAGGCAATGCTCAGAGACCCCGGGTGTGCCAAAATCATTTGCACAGCTGCCAATTGATAAGATCAGTGCATCATATTTAACCGTTCGCCCTTCCAGTACCAGGCTTCCGTCTGCACCATAAAGCGGGCCAAGGACTGTTTCCTTTTTTTCACGGTCCAGGCTGATTACCTCACCGGGCCAGAATTCAAAATGATGACGTCTGGCCTGTGCCATAAAACTGATGCGGTCATTTTCATTCTGGGCAGTGCCGGCTGCAAAGCAGTGCAGCATTGGTTTCCAGACATGAGAAAAACTTTTGTCGATCAGGGTGATACGTGCTTTGCCCTGCCTGCCCATTGTGTTGCCAAGGCGTGTTGCAAGTGCAAGACCTGCAACACCGCCGCCAACGATCAGGATTTCAAATTTCCGGCTCATAGTCTCTACCCGTCGTTGTTCTTTAGATCATTGTAAAATAACGGTTAAAGGGGAGCATGCAACTATGCTCCCCTTTTTTTGACTCAAAAGAGACCAAGTTTCTTTTCAGAGTAGCTGGTGAGTATATTTTTAGTTTGCTGGTAATGTTCGAGAACCATTTTATGTGTTTCACGACCAATGCCAGATTTTTTATACCCGCCAAATGCCGCGCCAGCAGGGTAGATATGATAGCAGTTTACCCATACCCGCCCTGCCTGCAGGCCTTTTGCGACCCGGTGGCAGATATTGCCATTACGAGACCACACGCCTGACCCAAGGCCAAACTCGGTGTCATTGGCAATTGCCAGTGCCTCGGCTTCGTCCTTAAATGTAGTGACGGTCAGAACAGGACCAAAAATCTCTTCGCGGAAAATACGCATCGTATTATCACCGCGGAAGATTGTCGGCTGAACATAAAAGCCATTGCTGAGGTCATTGCCAAGTTCTGGCTTTGCACCGCCGGTCAGTATTTCGGCTTTATCTTCATCGCGTCCAATGTTGATATATTCAAGAATTTTGTTCTGCTGCATGAGTGAGTTTTGCGCACCCATCATGGTTTCAGGGTCAAGAGGGTTCCCCTGTCTGATAGCTTTTACCCGTGGAAGCACACGTTCAATAAACTTATCATAGATAGACTCATGAACCAGAGCACGGCTTGGGCATGAACAGATTTGCCCCTGATTAAGTGCAAACAGGGTAAAGCCTTCCAGGGCTTTGTCGAGATAGTCATCATCATGATCCATGATGTCTGCAAAGAATATGTTGGGAGATTTACCGCCCAGCTCCAGTGTTGCCGGAATCAGGTTTTCTGCAGCAGCATGCGCGATCATTTTGCCTGTTGGTGTAGAGCCTGTGAAGGCAATTTTCGCAATGCGGCTGCTGTTGGAAAGTGCTGACCCTGCATCTCGCCCCAGACCGTTCACGATATTGATTGTGCCGGCAGGAAAGAGATCACCAATGATTTCCATCAGTACCAGCATGCTGGCTGGTGTTGTTTCAGCGGGCTTCATCACCACGCAGTTGCCTGCAGCCAGAGCCGGGGCCAGTTTCCATGCACCCATCAGCAGGGGGAAATTCCACGGAATAATCTGCCCTACAACACCAAGAGGTTCATGAAAGTGATAGGCCACTGTATCCTGATCGATATCAGTAATACCGCCTTCCTGAGCGCGGATACAGCCGGCAAAATAGCGAAAATGATCGATTGCCAGGGGGATGTCAGAGCCCAGTGTTTCACGGATAGGCTTACCATTATCCCACGTTTCAGCGCGTGCGAGAAGGTCGAGGTTGGCCTCCATGCGATCGGCTGCTTTGAGAAGAATGTTAGAGCGCTCGCCGATGGAGGTCCGTCCCCAGCTTTTAAATGCGTTATGGGCGGCATCGAGTGCAAGTTCTATATCTTCGGCTGTAGACTGTGGCACTTCGCATAATATGCGCGCATCAACAGGCGAGATATTTTTCATATACTGCCCTTTTACCGGGGCTTTCCATTCACCGTTAATATAATTTTCATAGCGTGATTTAAAAGGAGGGGCCTGAATGACTGACATGGGATACTCCATTTGTCCTGTTCATTGCCTGCATAAAATGCTGACTGATTTTTAATCAGGACTCTGCTTATCCTGATTACTATATTCTTTGATATATAGACAGGATAGAGTCTGCAATACGGTGGAGTGTCACATCATCGTGAAAAATGACACTCAGTGCCACTTTTGGTGGAGATGTCATTAATAAAGTATTATTAAAAAATAAATTCATTATAAAAATATTATATAAATCAATATGATGTTAAATATTTTTATTTTTTTCTAAAATTAATGGGTGTAATAATAAAATGATATATTTTATTTGGCAATATTTTATTTTTTGGGGGTGGTGTCTTGATGGAAGGGAGACTTACTGAGGTCGGGCGCTGTATATTGTGAAAATAAATTTCATCTGTTCATGAGAAACAGTAAAACCAGCCGCCCGGCCCATAATATGTGGCTTTTAGGATAACCCGGCACCCTGTGTCGCGACATCAAGAGTAAAAATGGAATCCCGAGCTGTCATGAAGAGGCGATTACGTTCAGGTCCGCCAAATGTCAGGTTTGAAATGGTGCGTGGCATACGGAGCCGGCCGATCATTTTACCCGCGGGATTATAAATAATTACGCCACACAGACCCAGGGAGCCACTGGCGCCAACCCATATATTGCCCACAACATCGGCTTTAATACCGTCAGGCATTAATTTTTCGCCGTTAAGAGTCATGGATGCGAAAATGCGTTGATTAGTTAGTTTATTACCCGTGACATCAAAGGCATAAATATTACGAAATCCACCTCCGCCTGGGTGTGCGGCTTTATCTGCACTGGAGGCGATATAAAGAGTTTTATAATCAGGCGAAAAACAGAGTCCATTAGGGCCGGCGAGCTGATTTTCTGTAAGAACGGCTGTGAGTTCACGTGTTTCCGGGTCAATATAAAAAACATGAGCCTGCTGTCCATAAGCGCCGCCCAGTTCAGTGCTTAGCTCCGTTCCCAGGTTCCAGGTCAGGTTGTCTGGTGTCGGTGCGTTGATACCCGGTTCGTTTGGGTGCCCCTCCCACAAACGGTCTCCGTAATCCGGATCTGTGAACCAGATTCCTCCATCCTTATCAACGACAATATCATTGGGAGAGTTCAGGCGTTTGCCTTGATATTTATCGGCCAGAACAGTGCAGGTTCCGTTATGTTCCCAGCGAATAACCCGACGCAGGCCATGCTCACATGTTAGCAGCCGCCCTTCATTGTCAAAGGTGTTTCCATTTGAATGATAGCTTTCCTTACGGAATACGGACATCGCATGCGTATCTTCAGCGTAGCGATACTGACTGCTTCCTGTTACGTCACTTACGAGCAGAAAGCGCCCTTCAACTGACCATGCTGGCCCTTCAAGCCACGAGACATTCCCTCGCCAGGCCTGTTCTAACGGTGCGTTCCAGGAAATGACCTTATTGAAAGACGGATCGTAGGATATAATATCGGGGTCAGGTGTGAAAGGCACGGGTGCCTGAGGCCCCCAGACTCTGGCTGGGGTGCTTATGATACTTGGCGGAGATACACTTTCACTGTTCGCAGCTAAGGCGTCGTGCTGTTTTATCAGTGTAGTGCCGGCAAGACCTGCGATGCCGGCAGCCAGAATTTTACGACGAGTTGTGCATGCCGGTAAATGTTGCTTGTCATTCAAATGAGGCATTTTATCAGACCTGTCACGCAATATGAGAAAATACTAAATTACTTAATGGTTATTTTAAATAGTGGTAGTTATTTTATCAATGTGCAAATTTATGTAGTGCTGAGGTAGAGAGGAGCAGGCAGCTATGCATAGTAATATTTTATTTTTTTTGGTGTTATCTTATTAACGAGGCAGGCTTATTTTCAGATTTGTGACGAGGCTAATGGTTCAGGCTTTTACTGTCGTCAGAGCGCAAATAAGCAGTTAAGCCTTATTAAGCTTAACTGCCTGATATATAATCAGATATCGTAAGTATTATTCAGTGATTTTTGAGACTATCCACCTGGTAACGTCCGCCAAGGCTGTAACGATTGCCGGGGTAAGTGAAAATTCCCTTCATTACCGTTTTGCCCTGTACCCATGTGCGGCGCACGAGCTGAAGGCACGCCGTTGCAGGCTCATCCAGCTCCAGAAGCTGCTGTATTTTTTCCTCTGGTGTCACGGCAAAAATAACGTGTTCCATTTCATCAGGGCGAGCTATGTGTGTCAGCAAACGGTGCGGATGCAAAGAAGTGAAATCCTGCTCCAGGTAGTCCGGTGCAAAATGTGGTGAAACATAGCGCTCTTCAACCTGCAGGGGGATGTTATCTTCCATATGCACAATAACAGAATGGAACAGCTTGGCACCCGGGCGCTGATCAAAGGCCATGGCCAGATCCACATCGGCTCTGACAGCTTCAAGGGTTACCAGCCTTTGTGTGTGAGTGTGACCCGCCGAGATAATGTCATCTGCAATATCGCGTAGTTCAAGCAGCGGGGCACGGGGCATCAGTTCTGCAACAAAAGTACCAACGCCCTGCGCACGGGTTACAAGCCCCTCTGTCATAAGCTCCCGCAAAGCTCTGTGCACGGTCATACGTGAAACTCCAAGAGTCTCGACCAGCTCGCTCTCTGAAGGGAGCCTTTCCCCGACATCCCATTCTCCACGGGTGATGTGATCAGTAATATATTTCTTTACCTGCTCATAGCGAAGCTGCGGGCGGGGAGCAGGAGAAGATGGTGTCATGAACTGATCCTTTGGTAGCGCGGGGTGTTTTGGTAAAATATGGACGTTTGTATCACCTGTATAGAGATTATGTTTTTTAGTTGTCTGTTTTGCCACCAAAGACCCGTGCCGAGGGCCTGACGCCACCAATCCAGTAAGAGAGCTCATGTGGGCCTGATATGGGCCAGAAAGCTATATCGGCAGCATAATTTTCCTGCAAAACACCCGTGATGTTTTGTAAGTTAAGAGCCCTGGCGGCAATTGTTGTAACGCCATGCAGGGCTTCAGCCGGTGTCAGGCGCATCAGGGTGCAGGCCATATTCATGGTGGTTGTCAGGTCGAGCAACGGGGAGGTTCCAGGGTTGCAGTCTGTGGCAAGCCCCATGGGCACTTTGTGCTTTCTGAAAAGATCTACCGGCGGCAGTCTCGTTTCGCGAATGAAGTAAAAGGCTCCGGGCAGGAGCATAGCGACAGTGCCTGCTGTCGCCATAGCTTGAACACCATTTTCGTTAGCATATTCGACATGATCAGCTGACAGGGCCTTAAAGCGGGCTGCGAGAGCACAGCTGTCGCTGTCTGACATCTGGTCAGCATGAATGCGAACCGGCAGGCCAAGCTGTGCTGCGGCCTGAAAGATTTGTTCGGTTTCGGATCGTGAGAACGCTATTGTTTCACAAAAGACATCGACACTGTCAGCGAGTTTTCCTTCTGCTATGCGAGGTAACATATCATTGATGATGGTGTTGACATAGTCAGTCTGACGGCCGGCATATTCAGGTGGCAGAGCATGTGCACCCAGGAAGGTTGTATGCACACGTATGGGAAGGTGCTGTTCAAGGGCACGGCCTACACGCAGCAGCTTGAGTTCATCTTCCAGGGTCAGACCATAGCCTGATTTTACCTCGATAGTCGTGGTGCCGCCTGCAATCATACGCTTGGCACGGGTTATAGCCAGTTCAAGCAGCTGCTCTTCAGACATTGCACGTGTGGCTGCTACAGTAGCGTTAATACCGCCGCCTTCGTGTGCAATCTGCTGATAGCTGACTCCATTAAGGCGCTGGCTGAATTCGTTACTTCGATCACCTGCATAGACAAGATGGGTATGGGCATCTATCAGCCCCGGGGTAGCCCATTTCTGCTGCATAGAGATAACAGATCGTGCAAGTTTTTCGGGGGCGTCAGGAAGATTAGCTTCAGCGCCAATCCACGTAATTTTACCATTTTTCGCTGCAATGGCGGCATTTTTAATGCATCCATAAGGGTCAGGTGAGCTGATGCGCGATGGTGCCATCGTGGCTAAGTGAACGTTCTTCCAGAGTGTATCCCACATGGCATCCTGCTTTCTTAGTCTGTGAGATACCATACAAAGGTATATACAAATAAGTCAAATCCGTTATGGTTTCAAAACGACAACGGTCAGATTCCGCCTGGAGCAGCTTTAATGATGCGGGTGGAAGCTGAGTAAAATGGGTATGACTGCATGACCGGAATTTTTGTGAAGCAGGCTCTTCTCCCTGAGGGGTGGAGAAAAAATGTCTCCTTAGTTATCGGGCCGGATGGCAGATTTTCTTCTGTCACAGCCGACAGTCAGCCCTCCAGAGGGATGGAGCAGTATGAGATTGCTCTGCCACCCCAGATCAGCCTGCATTCTCACGCTTTTCAGCGTGGCATGGCCGGGTTTGCTGAGCGCCGGCAAACGCCATCTGACACTTTCTGGACATGGCGCACGCTGATGTATCAGCTTGCCGGTCATATCTCTCCCGATCAGATGGAGGGGATTGCCGCTTTTTTGTATATGGAAATGTTACGCGCAGGCTATACGCAGGTTGCTGAGTTTCATTATCTGCATCGTGATAAAAATGGCTGTGCTTACAATCAGCCTGCCGAAATGGCGATGAGAATTGCCGCAGGTGCACAAACCGCAGGGTTGGGTGTTACAGTTTTGCCGACGCTCTATATGTATGCAGGGTTTGGACAGAGACCTTTGCAGGATGAGCAGCAACGTTTTGCCTCAACACCGGGTTTTATAGCTGAAATTATCAGTAATCTCCGAAAGCAATGGCAGGGGAGTTCCCTTGTTTCTGTCGGGCTGGGTCTGCATTCTCTGCGTGCGGTCGGGACAGAAGATATTAATGCGCTTGTTTCGGCTGTTGCTCAGTCATCACCCGTACATATTCATATTGCGGAGCAAATCGGGGAGGTAGAACAGTGTCTTGCCGCGACAGGGCAGAGGCCCGTCGCCTGGCTGTTCGAGCATGTGCCTGTTGATGCCCGCTGGTGTCTTGTACATGCGACTCATCTTACGTCGCCTGAGGTCACCAGGATTGCAAAAAGTCAGGCTGTGGCAGGTTTGTGCCCGGTGACAGAGGCCAACCTCGGAGACGGCTTTTTTCCGTTTGTTGAATATGTTGCAAAGAACGGCCGCTTTGGTATCGGGTCAGACAGTAATATTCTGATCAGCCCGGCTGAAGAGCTGAGGCTGCTTGAATATGGCATGCGTTTATCTGCACAAAGTCGCTGCCTTGCTCTGCCCCAGGGTCAGCTGGGTTCAACCGGCGGGTGGCTATATCGCCAGGCTCTGGCAGGCGGGGCTCAGGCCTGTGGTCTTGCACAGTGGGGGCTAACGCCAGGTGCTCGTGCTGATTTATGTGTGCCTGATGAGACGCAGTTTATTCATCCTGATCTTGAAGGTGATGCTGTTTTAGATGCTGCGTTATTCACTCTTCCGGCATTGCCTGTCAGGCATGTGATGTCAGCTGGTGATTGGCGGGTGCGTGATGGGCATCACCCTCAGCAGGAGCGCCTTACACAGCACTTCAGAACCATTATGCGTGAAATTTTTTCCTGATTTTTAAAAATAAAAGAGCAGAGAAAGAGGTCAGAGACGATGCTTCCGGTTTATTCTTTTACACCAGGTGATATGCCAGTGCTGATTACTTTGCCTCATGCTGGCCAGAGCCTGCCAGAAGGGCTGGCCCTGCGTATGACAGAGCATGGCAGCACATTGCCTGATACAGACTGGTATATGGAGACACTCTACGATTTTGCGCAGGCTCTTGGTGTTGGCGTACTGCGTGCAAATTACTCACGCTATGTCGTTGACCTGAACCGAGGGCCAGATGACGGCGTGCTTTATCCCGGGCGCCCCAGCACCGGGCTTGTGCCACACTTCACCTTTTCCGGTCTGCCAGTTTACCGTGAAGGAGAGGAGCCTGATGCGCAGGAAACTGTGCTGAGAACCAGGCTGTTCTGGCGTCCTTACCATGATCAGATAGAGCAGGAGCTTGGCCGTTTAAAAGAAAAATGGGGGCATGCTGTTTTGTGGGATGGTCATTCTATTGCTTCCACTATTCCTCGTTTGTTTGAAGGGGTTTTACCCGACCTTAATTTTGGCACCAATATGGGGCAGGCCTGTGCGCCGGAACTTGCTCAGGCTTTGGTGGCTCAGGCAGCACAGGCTTCGCACTATACCCATGTTCTCGACGGGCGTTTTAAGGGGGGGTATACGACTCGTCATTACGGGCAGCCAGATCAGAATATACATGCTGTACAGCTTGAACTTGCACAAACAACCTACCTGGAAACTGAAAAATCTCCCTGGCCTTTAAGTGCGCAGAAAGCTGCACAGCTTAAGCAAACCCTGCTTCAGCTTCTGCGCTGTGCTCTGGCGTTTAAGCCCTGAAAACGTCAGAAGTGTTTTTTTAATTTATTCCAGATTGACAACGAAATTGTATGACGCTTAACTAAAAGTATATACAAGTATGAACAAGGGTTGGAAAATGAGTGACGCATCTGCAGTTTCAAATAACCGCCTTGCTAATGACCGCATTATCCGTTCTCCGACAGGGACGGAAAAAACAGCTAAAAGCTGGCAAACTGAAGCTGCCTTGCGCATGCTGATGAATAACCTGGATCCTGAGGTGGCTGAGCGTCCCTCAGAGCTGGTTGTCTATGGTGGTATAGGTAGAGCTGCACGAAACTGGGCATGTTATGACCAGATTGTTGCCAGCCTGCGTGAGCTGGAGGATGACCAGACCTTACTGGTGCAGTCAGGTAAACCGGTTGGTGTTTTTCGCACACATGCAGATGCACCGCGTGTGCTGATTGCAAATTCTAATATCGTACCGCACTGGGCAAACTGGGATAAATTTAACGAACTCGACCGCATGGGGCTGATGATGTACGGCCAGATGACCGCTGGTTCGTGGATCTATATTGGTTCGCAGGGCATTGTTCAGGGCACTTATGAAACTTTTGTCGAGATGGGGCGGCAATATTACGGTGGCAGCCTGAAAGGCCGATGGATTCTGACCGGTGGTCTGGGCGGTATGAGTGGTGCGCAGCCGCTGGCTGCCGTGATGGCCGGAGCCTCTATGCTGGCTGTTGAGTGTGAACCTGGCCGTATTCAGAAACGTCTTGATACAGGCTATCTTGATTGCCGGGTGGATACGCTTGATGAAGCGCTTGAGCTGATTACCGCAGCCTGTGCAGAGGGTAAGGCAATTTCGGTTGGCCTTTTAGGTAACACGGCAGAAATCTTCCCGGAGCTGGTGCGCCGTGGTGTGCGCCCCGATGCCGTAACAGATCAGACCTCTGCACATGACCCGCGGAATGGTTACCTGCCCAAAGGCTGGACACTGGAAGAAGCAGAGCAGAAACGTCTGACTGACCCTGCGGCAGTAGAGAAAGCAGCCCGTCAGTCTATGCGTGAGCATGTCGAGGCTATGGTGGCTTTTCACCGTATGGGCATTCCTACTTTTGATTATGGTAATAACATCCGTCAGATGGCTTTTGAAGAAGGTCTTGAGGATGCATTTGCGTTCCCTGGGTTCGTGCCTGCCTATATCCGGCCTCTGTTTTGCCGTGGTATCGGGCCGTTCCGCTGGGCTGCTCTCTCAGGTGATCCGGAAGATATTTATAAAACCGACCAGAAAGTGAAAGAGTTGCTGCCTGATGACGTTCATCTGCATAACTGGATGGATATGGCACGAGAGAAAATTCATTTTCAGGGGCTGCCATCTCGTATTTGCTGGGTAGGGCTGGGTGACCGTCATCGCCTGGGGCTGGCCTTTAACGAAATGGTTGCAAAAGGTGAGCTGAAAGGCCCGATTGTGATCGGCCGTGACCACCTTGACAGTGGTTCAGTTGCCAGCCCTAACCGCGAGACTGAAGCCATGCGTGATGGCAGTGATACTGTGTCTGACTGGCCCTTACTGAATGCACTGCTTAATACAGCATCCGGGGCTACCTGGGTGTCGCTGCATCATGGTGGTGGTGTGGGTATGGGTTTCTCACAGCATTCGGGCATGGTCATTGTGGCCGATGGCACAGCCGAGGCTGCCCGCCGCCTTGAGCGCGTGTTGTGGAACGACCCTGCAACCGGTGTTATGCGCCATGCAGATGCCGGCTACGACATAGCTGTAGAATGCGCGCATGAAAAATCTCTGAACCTGCCAATGATTAAACGTGGAGCCTGAGGGCATGACTGCATCATCTTTTATACTGCTCCCTGGTCAGCTGACTTATGCAGATATGCGCTCTTTCTTTTTCTCGCCTTCCATGCAGATAGAGTTATCTGCCGAGGCAGGTAAGGTGCTTGACGTTGCTGCTTTGTCGGTTGAGCGTATTGTTGCACGAGGTGAGCCGGTTTACGGTGTGAATACAGGCTTTGGTAAGCTGGCAAAAACCCGTATCCCGGATGATAAACTGAAAGAGCTGCAGCGTAATCTTGTGCTGAGCCATGCTGCTGGTATTGGCGCGCCAATGAACGAGGCTGTGGTCAGACTGATTTTGCTGCTTAAGGCTAATGGTCTGGCAAGAGGGTTCTCCGGCGTGCGCAAAGAGGTTGTTACCCTGCTGCTGGCGATGCTGAATCGTGGGGTTATACCGGTTATCCCTGAAAAAGGGTCAGTGGGTGCATCAGGTGACCTTGCTCCTCTGGCACATATGAGTGCAGTTGTTATTGGCGAAGGGCATGCCTTTTATAAAGGTCAGAAAATGACCGGAGCAGAGGCACTGCAGGCTGCCGGTCTGACGCCGGTTGAGCTTGGCCCGAAGGAAGGACTGGCGTTGCTTAATGGCACGCAGGCTTCAACGGCGCTGGCATTGTCTGGTCTGTTTAAGGCTGAGCGTGTGTTCCAGGCAGCTCTTATTGCCGGTGGTCTGACGCTTGATGCCGCACGGGGCACAGATGCTCCTTTTGACCCGCGCCTGCACGTGCTGCGCGGGCAGCGCGGGCAGATAGAAACGGCGGCTGTATATCGTAGTCTGCTTGAGAATTCCTCCATTCGTGATTCACACAGGGAGGAAGATGAGCGCGTTCAGGATCCGTACTGCCTGCGGTGTCAGCCTCAGGTTATGGGTGCATGTCTTGATACGTTGCGTAATGCGGCCAGAACGCTGGTTATTGAAGCCAATGCGGTCTCTGACAACCCCATTCATTTTGCAGAAACAGATGAAATGATTTCAGGTGGCAATTTCCATGCTGAACCAGTGGCTATTGCAGCAGATACAATCGCAATAGCTGTTTCTGAGGTGGGTGCAATTTCTGAGCGTCGTCTTGCTATGCTGATGGATGCACAGATGAGTGGTCTGCCACCCTTCCTGGTTAAAGAGAGTGGCCTGAATTCTGGTTTTATGATTGCACAGGTTACAGCTGCAGCTCTGGCGTCAGAGAATAAAACGCTGGCGCACCCGGCCAGTGTTGATAGCCTGCCAACCTCTGCTAACCAGGAAGACCATGTCAGTATGGCAACTTTTGCAGCCAGACGCCTGGAAGATATAGTGGATAATGTTTGTACGATTATTGCTATTGAAGGGCTGGCAGCAGTGCAGGGGCTTGATTTTCTTGCGCCGTTGCTCACATCGCGCCCGCTTTCTGTGGCAAAGGATGCTGTGCGTGAGAAAATTGCCTTTTTTGCACAGGACAGGCTTTTTACCCCGGATATTGAAGCAATGCGTGAGCTGATAGCTGGTGGAGTGATAGCTGACAGAGTGAAGGAGTTTGTGCCATTGCCGGAGTGTAGTGCTGTCTGAGCCTATAGTTCTGCTCCTGCCCCCGGCATTGTCCGGGGGTTTTTTGTATTGAGAGGTTATGATGGCCTGTGTTGATAGTGCAGAGTTACAGAAAAAAGCAGAAAAATTCCTCCCGCGGTTATTTCGTGACTATGTGGCAGGTGGTGCCCATGAAGAAAGAACACTCCAGGCTAATCGGGATGAGTTCAGAAAATGGACGATCAAACCACGTTGTCTTCGTGATGTATCATCTGTATCAACAACAACGCAGTGGCTTGGTTATGACTGTTCCGCTCCTTTTATGCTGGCACCGGTTGGTTTTGCGGGAATGATGCGTCAGGGTGGTGATCTGATGGCTGCACGAGCTGCGGCAAAAGAAAAAATTCCTTTTTGTGTATCAACATTTTCAATCGCGTCACTTGAAGAAATATGCCGGGTGCCGGGCGCGGATGTTCTGGCTCAGATTTATGTTTTTCGTGACCGTGATATAACCCGTGATATGATGGAGCGTGCGCGTAAATGTGGTGTGCGTACGCTTATTTTCACAGTAGATACGCCTGTTACCCCACTGCGGCCACGTGATGAGCGTAATGGTTTCAGGCGGCTCAGTAAGCCATCTCTGGCTCAGCTGGCCTCTTTTGCGGCAGCCTGGCGCTGGGGTGCTGGCATGGCGCGTCATGGTATGCCTCAGCTGCGTAATTTAAGTGCCTATGGCATGGGGCATTCTTTGCTTGAGCAGGCAAAGAATGCTGCATCGCAAATTGACCCTGGTCTGACATGGCGTGACCTTGAATGGTTCAGAGCACAGTGGAGCGGTCAGCTGCTTGTTAAAGGCATTATGCATGCTGATGATGCCTCACGTTGTGTGGCTGCCGGGGCTGATGCCGTTATAGTTTCTAATCATGGAGGCCGGCAGCTTGACCCCGCACCTGCAACCCTTGCTGTTTTGCCTGAGATTGTACAATCAGCCGGACAGGATTGTTCTGTGGTGATCGATAGTGGTATTCGCCGTGGTGGTGATGTTGTAACATCTCTTGCGCAGGGGGCTTCACTTACAGCATCAGGCAGGCCATGGGCCTGGGCAGTTGCTGCAGGAGGAGAGTCCGGGGTCAGGGAGATGATCTCCCTGCTGCGCCGGGAGATATATGATGTGTTTGCCCTCTCAGGGCACAACAGTGTTGAAAGTTTGCGTTTAGCTGGTGTGGATGTATTAAAACGGCAAAAATGATTTTGTTTTTTGCTCTGTATACCCCTGTGATCAGCTTATGATAACAGGGGTTTTTTTTAGTTACATATCAGAAATTAGCACTCAGTGAGCCAAAGAACATACGCGGTGCGCCAACCAGCATAGACTGATAAGCCAGCGCGCCCTGGCCTGTGCTGAGAGGATTGCCGTTTTCGCCCATTGTTGAAATGTAGCGGTTATTTTGCAGGTTTGTGATGCTAAAGCTGAGTGTAAGGTCTTTTACCGCTGAAACAGAGTTGCGGAAGGCTTCAAGCTTGCCAAAATTATACTGAACGCCAAGATTACTGAGCCAGTAACCAGGAATTTTGACATCACCGGTATAGCTGTAGTTACGCTTGCCGATATAGTTGGCATCGACATAAGCCGTTACACCCCGCCATTCGTATGAAAGACGTGTTTTATACATAAATCGTGGATAGTTAACGATTTGCTTGCCTTTTGTACCATAAGATGTGCCGGCTTCAGTCAGGTTATTATCGTAAGTGGCGTGGTCATAGCTGATGCTGTTTGTAAAAGAGAGGTTCCTGATCGGCATGATTGTAATGGCTGCATCTACACCATTCATGGTTACGCCACCAACGTTAGACACTGTAGAGACAGGATTAACGGCTGAACCGGAAGTGATTTGCTGCAGTCGGTTATTAAAGTTTGTGCGATAGGCATAAACCGACGCCCCGACAAAGCGGCTATTGTACCGGTAGCCCAGCGCATAGGTCCAGTCAGTTTCTGGTTTAAATGAGTTGCGACCAGCATCAAACGCAGTTTGGGAGATGGCAAAAGGGGAGTTGGAGAGTTTGTAGCCAGATTGTGCATAGGTATGCACGTTTTCTGAAATATCAAAATAGAGTTCATGATGTTTCAGGAAGTGCCAGTCAGCACTGATGTGTGGCAGGAATGGTTTTGATGTGGTCAGACCAACGCCACTGGCAATATTAGAGCCTGCGCCATAATAATCGTCATTAATAAAACCATTGCCTACGCGCGTTGTTGCCAGCACTGATTTGAAACCAAAATGTAGGGCCAGATTGGGCAGGATACGATAGGTGTCCTGAACAAAGGCTGTGAATGTATTGGTATTATATGTCTGGTTATAAATTTTTGCGAACGGGTTTGACCAGTGCCCAAGGGGGTTAGGAATGGCAGATGTCAGCTGGCCATCAACGATATTTGGCATTTCATATGCGAACATATTTGACTGGTAATGGTTATTTTCATACCACACGCCACCGCTGATATCGTTATGTGCAATATTGTAATGTAGCTGAGAAAGAATACCAAAGCGACGAATAGAGGGTTCTTTGACCAGCTCAGACAATGGTGAGCCGTTAGGTGATGAATAATAAGGTGTGGTCCAGGTTGTCTGGTTTGTTTCTCCGTGCCCGTAGGCTGTTGTGTCCCAGGTGAGTTTATCAGTCAGCTGCATATGAGATTTAATGCCGCCAAATGTATCATCAGTATTCAGCACGGCATCATAATAGGCAGAATCTTCCGGGTCTTTGAGCTTATTAAAACCAGGAGGAAATATACCGTTTGCGGCGTTAATAGCTGCCTGAAGGCCGCTTTGCTTACCGTTATAATAATTAGTTGTTTTATAGCCGACATTACTGAGCATTTCGGGAGAGACATCAGGAGTCGAAAACTGGTGAAGGTCTGCCCAGTCAAAAAAGGCTGATATACTGCTGCTTTCACCAACCGGCTGCACAAATTTGGCGTTGACCTGCTGCATGAACTGATCACCGGTGCCTTTCCAGATTTGTCCGTCCTGTCGCATGTAAGAGGCATAAAAACGTGTGCCGGTGCTGTTGAGGTCGCCACTGTCAACACGGGCAAAGGTATGGAAGTTTGCGTAGCTGCCAAAACCCTGTGTGACGGTGCCGCCAAATTTATGAGCGGGGTCGCGTGAGATGTAGGAAAACGAACCGCCAAGGTTGTTTGTCGCTGCAACAGATTCGGCTCCGGCTGATTCAGACACAACAATGCGGGCAACGTTTTCTGACGAAATAGCCTGAATAGTATTGAGACCGTTATAGTTACGAACAGTCTGTTCTCCCAGAGGCATACCATCGAGAGTCATCCCGATTTCCTGCTGCTGAAAGCCGTGCATAAATACCTGGTTAGACCAGACATCAATACCCTGTGGCTGTGCTGTCTGAAACATGATGCCAGGAAGCTGTGCCAGAGTTTTCAGAGGGTTTGTACCTGCCGGAGCCTGAGACAGAAGTTTCTGGCCAATAGTGACCACAGCACCATGTGGCACATTATGTGAGCGTACTTCAAACTGTTCAGATGTGGAACTGAGATAAGTTGCAGGTTCCTGTGGTGTGACTGTTTTTTGTTTTACACTGGCTTTAGATACAATTCTTGCATTTCTGGCCGGTGGAATATGTTTTCGTGCAGTGATGTGCGGTGTTTTATGAACCGGGGTTGCCGCTCGCGCATAACCGCTGCCTATCGGAATAAACGCGGAGGACAATAGTAATAGTCTGGTCAGTGAAACGGTGCTGGGTCTCATGCGTCTGAACTCCACCGGTGCAGTTATGGGGGTAGGAGAAGAAAAGATATAGACAATATGTTTTTGTTCTATTGGTTCAGCAATTTTTGATTTTGATGCACCAATTTCGATAAGAACCCTAAGTTGTCCATACGAGTTAGGTCAATAGGATTCGAAACGATTACGAAATATTTTTTAAATGTGGTTTTTATGAAAAATTAAAGCAACAACAAGATGATACGTTGCGCGATAAAGTGTGCACCTGAGTTGGAGGCATGATTAGCAAAAAGCGCGCAGAGTGTCTGCGCGCCTGGTTGTGTCAGATAAACTCGTTCAGGTTATGATTTTTACGAAACCTTATGGTATTTGATAGAAAGTATATAAAACAGTGATGTCAGAATAAGGCCGGCAGCCCACGAAATATCGGTATGATCCATCATGCTGGCAAAAGGGCCGGTATAAAACGTATTTGATATAAAAGGAATTTGCACAGCAATGCCAATTACGTAGCATATAAGGGCAGGCGTATTATAACGCCCGTACAGGCCTCCGTCCGCTTTAAAAAATGAAGCGACATCATAAGTGCCATGTTGCACAAGGTAGTAATCAATCAGGTTGATCGCAGTCCATGGGATCATAATGATCATCAGAAAATTAAGAAATTCTGTATATGTCTCCATAAAATTGTGCGTCATGAGCATAGTGAGTGCGAGCACAAAAAGCATGATTCCTGCTGTAATCAACATACGTGTTTTCATGCCAAAATGACGTTTGGGGCAGGCCATTTGCAGTAGCATGAGGGAAGACAGGCTACCGCAGTATATGCTCATACCATTGGCGACAGTAATGCCGATAATCAGAGTAACCATGACAATCGGGCCGCCGCTGCCCAGATAATGCATAAGCGTTGGCAGAATATCTGAGCCATGGGGTGTGACTGCCCCCAGTGTTGCACCAAGAAACATAGGAAGGATTGTGCCCAGAGCAGAGCCCCAGTATGTAGCATGAAAAGCGTGTTGTGCTCCCTGTTTGCTGTCTGGCAGATAGCGTGAGTAGTCTGATACATAAGGCGCGTAAGCCAGCTGCCACAAAGCAGCAACAGAGACGGCACCCATAAAGCCTGATAATGTGGTGTGTCCGAAATGATGGAGGGTTGCCATGGCGTCACTGTTGCTCATAACGACGACCAGTGCCCATATAATGGCGGCTCCGCATGCCACAGAGATGATTTTTGTCATGGCATGAATAGTGCGATACCCCCAGAAGGCAGGGAAAGCTGACAGCACCGTGACAGCCAAAACGCCGCCTGTGTAGCCAAGCCATGGCACAGATAACTGAAAGCCCTCACCCCCGACAACCAGGTTAGAAGCTGAGAAACCAACATAAATAAAGACCACCAGGGCAATCATAGGCACAGCTCCCATGGAGCCAAACTGCCCACATGTCTGTACCATTTGCGGCACCCCCAGTCGTGGTCCCTGTGCCGCATGCAGTGCCATAAAGACACCGCCAATCAGGTTGCCGGCTAAAAGAGCCAGGCAGCCTGTCATGAGGGGGAGGTGAAAAACTACTGACGCCAGTGCACCGGTAATAACTGTCAGAATAGTAGTGTTCGTGCCAAACCAGACGGAGAACAGGTCGCGCGGGTGTCCCATTCTTTCAGAGTGAGGAATGGGGTAGATGGTTCTGTGTTCAATTGTTGCGGCTGTACCGGTAGTGGGTTGCTCAGTGGATGGAAGTGTCATGCCGTGATCCTGCGTGCCAGCGATATCTGTGGGCATAATAGTATTTTCCTGTGCAGTATTATATGGCATTAGTATATTTCTTTATCGTAATAAAAATCAGTGATGGCGGGCACTGACAGAATGAACAAACTGACGCACCCGTTCAGTGCGGGGTGTGTTGTAAATCTGCTCTGGCGGGCCGCTTTCCACGATATGGCCATCAGCATAAAAACAGACTTTGTGTGCGGTTGACTGTACAAAGGCCTGGTCGTGTGTGACAGTCAGCAGCGTCAGCCCCTGTGCTGACAGGTCACGAATAATACTTTGCACGCCGCTGACCAGCTCAGGGTCAAGTGCACTTGTTGGCTCATCAAACAAAATAACAGGAGGTTCCATCGCCAGTGCCCGGGCTATGGCGACACGTTGTTTTTGGCCGCCTGAAAGCTGGTGGGGGTAGTTGTTTTGTTTTTGCAGCATCTGGACTCTGTCCAGCGCGTGGCGTGCCAGTATGACGGCCTGATCTTTGTGGAGTTTTTTGACGGTTAACAGTGCTTCCATCACATTTTCCAGGGTGGTCTGGTGTGAAAAGAGGTTGAACTGCTGAAAAACCATAGGCATGCGGGCTCTTGCCTGCCGCAGTTGTTTTTCAGGGGCAATTTCAAAGTGTGAGCGATAGTGCTGGCAGAGTTTCTGGTTCAGAAAGGTGATGCTGCCAGCTTCGGGACGTTCGAGAAAGTTAATGCAGCGCAGTAAAGTAGATTTACCTCCTCCGCTGGGGCCGATGATAAAAAGAGCCTCTCCCTGTAAAACAGTCAGGTCAACACCGCGCAGAACAGCGTGACTGCCATATGATTTATAAACCTGCTGTAGCGTTAGCACCGGAGCTGCTGTTGTCATGGTGTAATCCCTTCCACAGCTTCTGGCATGACATTGGCAACGCCACCTTTGGTGTGGCGTGAAGGGGTGAGTTTACGTTCAAGCCAGCTGACACAGCGTGCGCTGGTAAAACTCATGATGAAGTAGATCAGTGCGACCATCAGATACGTGTTCATACTGTCAAACGTGTTCGAGATGACGATTGTTGCATGTCGTAAAAGTTCGTTGACAGAGATAAAAGAAACCAGAGAACAGTCTTTTAGCAAAGCAATAAAATAGCCGCCCTGGGTGGGGAGAGAAGCAACAAAAGCCTGAGGAATAATAAGGCGCCGGTAAATCTGAAGAGGTGACATGCCCAGCGAAATGGCCGCAGATTTCTGTCCTTCATCAACAGCCTGAATGGCTGCACGGTAGACTTCAGACAGATAGGCTGACAGGTTCAGGGTCAGGCCCAGTGCACCAGCCCAGAACGCAGGGAGAATAATACCCAGCTCAGGGAGAGAGAAATAGATAAGCAGTAATTGCACAATAAGGGGTGTATCACGCCAGATTTCGACATAGGCCTCAAGCGGCCACCGTATGAGGCGACTGCCGGACAGCCGCCCTGTAGCTGTGAGAAAACCCAGTATCATGCCTCCGGCCATGCTGATGAAGGAGAGCTGAAGAGTTACTTCTGCGCCACTAAGGAGAAAAGGCAGATATTCATGCACTTCAGACCAGAAAACGCTCATTGTGTTACTCCGTCTGTTCGTTCTGGTTCAGGTGGTCCTGCAACTCTTCCCAGACATGGTAGCGCCTGAGGATGGTGCGAAGCGTGCCATCCTGTTTCATATCATCCATTGCTTTATTAATAGCTTTAAGCAGCAGAGGGCAGGTGTTACGCACGACAATACCCTCATCGCCCAGACGGTAGCTGGCTTTTGCCTGGGCATCTTTCCAGGCAGGTTTGGGTTCATAAAAAAGTGGAGGTCCGATAGTGCGCAGTCCTGCAAAGTGCTCTTTCTGAGCCTGCAGAGTGCCCTGGTCGACAACGACAGCATCAACCTGTTTGTTTCTCAGGGCAACAAACGGGTCACCAAAGGTATTAAAATCGCTTACTTTTGCAGCAATATTTTTATCGACCAGCATATGAGCCGTCATTGAATCTGTTGTGCCCAGCACAGACCCCAGGTTAGCTTTTTTCAGATCATCCAAAGTATGAAGAGGGGAGTTTTCTGGTACGATAATGCGGTCATACAACATAAAATAAGGGCGTGAGTAAGCGATATGCGCATAGGCAATGCGCTCTTCAGTAATTGTCAGGTCAGACAGGATAATATCCCACCGGCCGACTTTCAGGCCCGGGACCAGTGTGGTCCATTCTGTGATGATAAATTGTGAGTGCGGTATACCCAGCCTTTTGGTCAGTTCCTGTAAAAGGTCTGCGTCAATACCATGATAGACGCCCTCTTTATCCTGCCAGAGGGAGGGGTGTGCGCCAAGAAGCGCATTGCCAGCCGTTAGCATGCCTGCCTGACGAATATCATCAAGGCACTCTGCATAAGCCGGTAAGCAGAATATTGGGGTAAGAAAACAGTTGATAGTGAGACAGAAAAGAAGGCGCCAGGAATGATCATATTTTGTCATGCCACCTTCTCCACATTTCTGTTCAGGCTGTTGCTTTATACAGCAGGGGGAAGTCGGGTCCTTCCAGCGGGTCTCCGTCTTTGAGTGTAAGGTGCGGGAAGGGGGGGGAGCCTTTGCCGCCTCTGTCAGCAAAACGGGCATTTTCTCCTACCCAGCGGGCAGAAAACACACGTCGTCTTTGCGTTGTGCCGGTTGTGGCCGGCGCACCGTGGATTATACGAAAATCAAAAGCGATGGCATCCCCCGGGGCAAGGTCCCAGCTGCGGATAGTATATGCATCACGGTTTGCATTAATGTCGGGCATTTCTGGCAGAGAATCGTCTTTATACAGTTTCGATCCGTCAAAACGCCGGGGGCGGTGAATTATACCCTCCTTATGTGAGCCAGCCACACACTCCAGGCACTGATCCTTTGAGACAGGATCAAGAGGTATCCACAAACTGAGTGTTTTCTCTCCCGTCACGCAGTAATACGGACTATCCTGGTGCCATGGGGTTACTAATGTTGTGCCAGGTTCTTTGACCAGTTCGTGGTCATGAAAAAAGCGTACCTCACGCGCCTGCATCAGCTGGGCGGCTATACCTGCAACGGGTGAGTTTTCGATGAATTTTCTGAATTGTGGGATACGCTGCCAGTTGCACAGATCCTGAAAAAACGGAGCAGAGCCTTCAGGCTGGTAAGAGCGTTCGAGCGGGCTGGGAGCTGCCATGGTGGCTGCCATGCCATCGCGCAGAAGTTCTGTCCAGTCTGAGAAGGCGCCGCGAACAACGGCTACGCCTTCAGTCTGAAATGCTGAAATGGTTGCGTCGTCCAACATGATCTGATGAGCAGGAAGGGCCATAAGCGGTTTTCCTCATGTTCCGATATCAAAACAATATGTTGTATGTACACGATCGGTCAAGAAGAAAAAACAGGCGTAGAATTTTTGTATGCCCTGAGATGAAATGAGTGAAAATATTATTAAATATTAACATATTTTCAAATTTATTAAGAAAAACACAGTGTTTCCGGGCTTTTCCTTCAGGCTTCTCCTGTCCCGATGAGTGTAAAATATGCGCAGGGAACAAATCTTATACATTTCTCTCTTTACAGGTTTTAAATGTCTATACATTAATGACGAATACCGCTTAAGGCAGGAGGTTTCTTCGGGATGTCGGATTCTGTAGCACTCTCATTTTCAGGTCATAAGGCATTGTGCCGGGCTGAAGTCTCGATGTTGCCCCGTTATAATGCTGGTCTTTCAGAAGATGAGGTCCGCAGGCGTTATAATCTTACAACGATTGTTAAGCTGGGAAGTAATGAGAATCCTTATGGCCCTTCACCGCAGGTTAAAGCCGGGTGGGCAGGTCTGGCAGACCGGCTGGGGCGTTATCCTGATGCGGGTGCCGCTTTGCTGCGTCATGATATTGCGCGGGCGCATATGACAGAGGTGGAGCGTGTTCTGGTCGGGAATGGCTCAGAGCAGATTATCCGCCTGATTGCTGAGGCATATCTTTCGTCAGGTGATCGTGTGGTAACGGTCAGGCCAGCTTTTGGTCTGCATGAAATTTATCCCCGTATGATGGGGGCTGAGGTCGATGCTGTTCCGGTCACTGCAGAAGCGACTTTTGATCAGGCTGCCTTACTGGCTGCGGTAAAGAAACCTTTGAAAATTTTAATGTTTTCAAACCCCTCTAATCCGGTAGGCTGTATGATGACCGGAGCAGATCTCTCTGAGCTGATCGAGGCCTGTCCGCAGGATGCCCTCATTGTCGTTGACGAAGCTTATCGGGAATATGCAGAGGAAGACCCGAACTATCCTGATGCGCGTGCATTACTCGAGAAGCAGGGGCGCCCCTGGATTATCCTGCGTACTTTTTCTAAAGCGTATGGGCTGGCAGCCTTACGTATTGGCTATGCCCTGACCTCGTCAGAGGAAGTTGCTTCAGTGCTTGATACTGTGCGCGATCCGTTTAACACAAATATGCCGGCCCAGATTGCGGCCAGTGCGGCGCTTGCAGATGTCGCATATATGAAAGACTGTATCCGAAAAGGGATTGCCGAAAGAGAACGCATGGCGAAGGCCCTCAGAGAGCTTGGTTTTTTTGTTGCTCCTGCCTGGACCAATTTTGTATTTGTCCGCACGACGCAGGGTGCAGCTCAGCTTGCAGATGCGTTACTTGAACGAGGCATTATTATTAAGCCGTGGAAAGAGCCTGGTTTTGAAAACTGGGTGCGTATCAGTATTGGCCTGCCCGAGGAAAATGATACAGTTCTTCACGCTCTCGCTGATCTGAGTTTGTAAGACAGCAGATTCGCCATCGCTTTGTTGTGGAAAGTTTATTATGTCTGCCCTTGAACATGTTCTGACAGAATTAGCTGAAATTTTCGGTGATCGTATTTCTCGCGGAGAAGCTGTGCGTGAGCATCATGCTCATGGCGAGGGCTGGCAGGAGGGATGTCTGCCTGGTGCGGTTATTTTTGCCGAAAGTACTGAAGAAGTTTCAGCTGTTCTTAAAGCCTGCAACGAGCATTCTGTGCCGGTTGTGGCTTTTGGCGGGGGCACTTCACTTGAAGGGCATGTTACCCCTTCAGAGACGGGTATTAGTCTCGATCTTTCCCGTATGACCCGTATCCTTGAAGTGAATGCTGAGGATATGGACTGCCGTGTTGAGGCAGGGGTTACGCGTCATGCTCTTAATGCTTATTTGCGTGACAGCGGGTTGTTTTTTCCGGTTGATCCGGGTGGAGAATCTACGCTGGGGGGGATGTGTGCCACCCGTGCCTCAGGCACAGCTGCTGTGCGTTATGGCACAATGCGTGAAAATACCCTTGGTCTGACCGTTGTTCTGGCAGATGGCCGTGTGATGCGTACAGGTGGCAGGGTGCGTAAATCTGCCACCGGATATGATCTGACACGTCTTTTTGTAGGTTCGGAGGGGACATTAGGCATTATTACTGAGGTGCAGCTGCGCTTACATGGTCAGCCAGAGGCTGTAGCGACAGCCGTGTGTCAGTTTGAAAAACTGGAAGATGCTGTCAATGTTGCTGTAACAACCATGCAGCTCGGCCTGCCTGTTGGTCGTATGGAATTAATGGATGAAGTGCAGATGGATGCATGCATTCGTTACTCTAAAATGGAGGGATATGATGTCCTCCCGACGATGTTTTTCGAGTTCCATGGTGCGCCTGCTGCTGTGAAAGAGCAGGTTGAGACAATGGAGAGTGTTGTCGATGACCATAATGGTAAAGGCTTTTTGTGGAGTAATAACCCCGAAAACCGTAATGAATTATGGAAAGCCCGGCATAATGCTTTCTGGGCCTGTCTTGCTTACCGCCCTAATCACCGGGGGCTGGCGACTGATGCCGTTGTGCCGGTCTCGGCTTTGACTGAGCTGATTACTGGCAGTAAGCGCGATATTGAGGAGTCAGGCCTGCTTGCCCCTATTGTCGGGCATGTGGGTGATGGTAATTTCCATACGGTTATTCTTGTGCCGCCTGAGCCTGACGGATTGGAGCGTGCGCTTGAGCTTGATCGTAAAATTGTCGGACGTGCGCTTTCTCTGGGCGGGGCATGTAGCGGCGAGCACGGGATCGGCTTTGGTAAAAAGGAATTTATGGAACGCGAGCATGGTTCAGTTGCCCTGGATGTTATGCGTATGATGAAAAAATCTTTTGACCCCAATAATATTTTAAACCCAGGTAAAATGCTGCCTGAAGTTGCCGGCTGATGTGGCGACGCCAGTGTTTATCTGAAATCAGGGCGCAGCCCTGGCGTAATGGTCAGGGTGTCACGCGTCTTATTGCAGAGGAGACAACCTCTGGGGCCGGATTGCAGTGGCGTTTGAGTGTGGCTGATATTTTGAATGATGCACCTTTTTCGCGTTTCCCGGGCTGGTGGCGTTATTTTGCTATACTGAGCCAGGGTGAGGTTGCGTTGTCTGCAAAAGATAAATCGTGGTTTCACCTGATAAAAAATAAGAATAGTCCCATTAAATTTTCCGGAGATGAGGATGTTTTGTCTGCATGCTCAGCCGGAGGTGTCCAGGCTTTAAACCTGATGATTAAAGATGAGAAAGATAAGGTTAAAAAAATAGATTTTTCTTTTTTTGACAAACAATTTTCTTTTTCAGGAAAAAATAAAGGAACGCAGAGAGTATTTATTTTTCCATCTGTCGGACGATGGGTTTTGTTACGTAATGATTCATCAGATATGAGACTTCTTCCGGGTGAAGTCTGGAGCTGTGTTGTATCAGATAATTCTGAAAATATCCTGATACCACAAGAGAAAGAAAGTAGCTTATTCAGGATAATTTTATAATTTTTTCACAAAGAGGAGGGAATAACGTAATGACTGAAAATAGTTTTATACCCGTTATTGATCTTGCTCCTGCTCGTGCAGGTGACATTGCTCTTGCGGGGAAGCAAATTCATCATGCTTTTATTACCTCTGGTTTCTGTTATGTAAAAAATCACGGTATTCCTGATGCATATATTGAAAATTTGCGCCGGGAATCTCTTGATTTTTTTCATCTTCCTCTTTCAGAAAAAGATCAGTATCGCCCAAAACAGGCAGTGCGTGGGTTTAATGCGCTTAACCGTACGATTATGTATGGTGCCGAACGTCCTGACTATAAAGAATTTTTTCAGATCGGTCCTGAGTTTCCGCCGGATGGAATGGAAAGCCCGCCGCAGAACGATTTACAGGGGCCTAATGTATGGCCTGAAGGACGGCCGGCATTCAGGCAGGCTTTTTTAAATTATTATCAGGCTGCGGCTCAGTGTGGGCAGTTACTGCTAAAGGCTGTTGCAAACTCTCTCAATCTTGACAGTAATTTTTTTGAAAAAAAATATCATTATCCGTTGCAGAGAACACAGACCATATGGTACCCGCCGGCTCAAATGCCCGCTGACACAACAAGCATTACCTACGGTGTTGCCCCTCATACAGATTATGGTTGTATTACCTTATTATGGCAGGATGATACTGGCGGCCTCGAGGTGCAGAATCTTCAGAATGAATGGGTTCCGGCAGCACCTGTGCCCGGCACTCTTGTGATTAACATTGGTGATTTATTATGCCGGTGGTCTAATAATCGTTACCGTTCTAATATGCACCGTGTTTTAAATAAATCAGGTAAAGAACGCTTTTCTATTGCGACTTTTTATGATCCTGACTTTGATGCTGTTATTAATCCCCGGGATCTTGGTTTGCCTGAGGGGCAGGCATCCTGCTATGAGCCTGTGACAGCCGGTGCGTATATTATGGGGCGTATCCGAGATTCTCAGCAAAAAAACAAATCTAAGAAATGATGAGGTATGTAAAAACTTTTATCATTTTTTATTTTTTTTAGATGACTGAAATTTTATACTAACCATAACACCTCTTGTTTGCTCAGGGATCGGTGAGGTGACACTCATCTCAGCTCCAAGCTGCTCAGTTATTTGCCGTGCAATGGCAAGTCCCAGGCCGCTCCCGTCTGCATTTGTCTGACCTCTGATAAATGGTTTTTCCAGATCTTTCAGATTCTCAGGAGAGAGTGAAACACAGTCATTGGTAATCATAACACACTGGTCCTCAGTAATTTTTACTTTGACAGCTTGTCCGGATGATCCATGAAGAACAGCATTTTCAAGAAGGTTACGAAACAAAATGCCAGCAATATCCATATCTCCTGTAAGGAGTAAGCTGTTAACACCTGAAATTTTTATAATACAGTGATTCTCACGCTCAAGCTCTTCTGCTAAAAACTGAATAACTGGAATCAGATCAAAACTCTCCCCACTCAGAGCAATACCTGATGTTGCCCTTGAAAGCTGAAGCAGTTTCTCCATTGTTCTTCCGATACGCCGGGTCTGCTGCATAATTGTTCTGGCTTGTTCTTCATGGTCTGATGCAGCGAGCTTTGCTTTTAGCAGCTGAACCTGTGCCAGCAACGCTGCGACAGGATTCCTTAGCTCATGAGCTGCATTGGCAGCGAAAGCTCTTTCGGTGGACAGAGCCATTTTAAGGCGTTCGAGTAAAAGATTAACAGCTGTATGAATAGTCACAAGTTCTTCTGGTAAATCAAGCGGCGGCACCGGTTCCAGATTAGAGCCTCCGCGACTTCTTATTTCCTGCTGTAAGCATGTCAGAGGGCGCATTGCATGTCGCACGTGCCACCGTACCAAAATCCATATTGCCGGAAAAAAGATAATCATTGGTAAAATTGAAATAAGAACAGCCCGTCTTACAGCTTCGTTTCTGTGAAAGTCAGGCTCTCCTACGAGAATATAATGGTGCCCTGAGGCTGAGGGCACAACATAGACCCGAAATGAGGGAGCATTGTAAAAACCAGTTTTGAGATCAGGTATAAATAGCTTTGGTGGTGCATTTTGTGACCTGACTTCCAGATGTCCGTCTGTTCCGGCAATCTGATATGCCAGTGTGCGTCTGTTGACACCTGACAGATAGGCAATGCGTCCGCCTGGTATGGAAGTATTTTTTCCGCTTTCATCAAGTTTACCGACAACAAACTCAAGGCGTTCGGCAACTTCCTGCAAAGAGTTGTCAAGGCGCTCCGTCACTTCAAAACGGGTGAAAGCTGCAATAAGAATACTCAGAACAACCAGGGTGCCCAGCACGACCATGAGTGTCCCGGATACAATGCGTGATGCCAGGCTCCATTGTTTCATAAGCTGATTCCTGCCAGCCTGTATCCTCTGCCGCGTACGGTTGTAATAAGATCAGGACTGGTTTTTTTTCGTATTCTGCTGATGAAAACTTCAATCGCGTTGCTCTCAACATCATCGCTCAGGCTGTAAAGAGCATCTTCAATCTGTTCGCGGCTGCACAGTGCACCAGGTCTGCGTGCCAGGAGTTCAATAACAGCCCATTCGCGCGCTGAGAGGTCTATTGTATTTTTGTTTTGTATAAGCTGGCGTCGTGATAAATCGATGATGATATTACCACAGGTTACAATATTATCCGGTAAAGCAGTATAACGTCTTGAGACAGCATCAATACGGGCGACCAGTTCATCAAGATCATAAGGTTTGACAATATAATCGTCAGCACCTTCTGAAAGGCCTGAAATACGATCACTGATCTGGTCTCTCGCTGTCGTAATCAGAATGGCCAGTAAAGATCGTTGCCGGCGTATTTCGCGCACCAGTTCAAGTCCGTTCCCATCGGGTAACCCCAGATCAAGCAATAAAAAATCATATGAAGAGACTTTTAGTGCAGCCCGGGCATCACTCAGGTTCGTAAACCAGTCTACGGTATGCCCTGCCTGGCGCACGCGATCTCTGACAGCAGAGCCGAGAGCTTTTTCATCTTCAATAATCAGAATTTTCATCGTTCACGGTTTTTCATCGTCCGGGCATATAAGGAGGGTAGCACAAGCAGTGTCAGCAGAGTTGAGGAGATCAGCCCGCCAATGACAACAGTGGCTAATGGCCGTTCGACCTCTGCCCCGGCACTTGTTGAAATGGCCATAGGAATAAACCCAAGGCTGGCGACCAGTGCTGTTGCCATAACCGGACGAAAACGGTCTTTAGCGGCTTCAAATGCGGCCTGAGCAGCAGCATAACCAGAACGACGCAGCGTATTGATGGCAGTCATAAGCACAACGCCATTGAGCACAGCAACACCTGATAAGGCGATAAAACCAATGCCTGCTGATACACTAAACGGTAGTCCGCGCATGGCCAGAGCAAAAATTCCACCAGTTGCCGCAACGGGAAGGTTAATAAAAACAAGGCCAGCAAGCCGGGCAGAATTAAGAGCGACAGTCAGGAGCACGAAAATGAGAATAAGAGCTATGGGAACAACAATTTCCAGTCGTGCCATGGCTGAACGTAAGTTCTGAAACTGACCTGCCCAGGTAATACGATAGCCTGCCGGTAATTTTATCTTCTGTCCGATTTCTTTTTGTGCCTCTTTTACAAAAGAACTCAGGTCGCGGCCGCGTACATTAGCCTGTACAATTAAACGACGGCGTATTCCGTCTCTGCTGATACGAGGCGGACCATTCTGCACAGTAATTTTGGCAACCTCAGACAGAAAAACAGCCCCTTTTCCATCAGAGCGGCGCACTCTCAGGTGACCGATCTGTTCACGCGTTCCTGCCTGGGCAGGGTCATATCGTACCTGTGTGCTGATCAGAGCGTTATTAATTGTAACAGGCCGTCCGATATGGCCGCCAATGGCCTCCACCACATTGAGTATTTCCTGCTGAGAGACATTAAGGCGGGCTGCCTGACGGCGATCAATGTCTATATGAATAAAAGGCACAGTGCCTTCTCCCTGTGCAGCAACGTCAGCTGCTCCGGGAATAGCTTTTAAAATGCTGACAGTCCTGTCGCCGAGATGAGCCAGTGTATCGAGGTTATCTCCGTATATTGAAACAGCAATCTGGGTACGCACACCTGAGAGGAGGTCATCCATACGCATTTGCACAGGCTGACTCCATGAAAGTTCCATACCGGGCAGTTCATTGTTGAGTGCTTTATTCATCGCTGTGACCAGTCCCTCCTGCGTGTGTGCTGTTGTCCACTGCGAAGGAGGTTTCAGAAAAATAAAGCTATCTGTTTCATTAAGACCCATGGGGTCAGTCGGGATAGCTGATGTGCCTGTAGAGCTCACGACACTGGTCACCTCGGGAAAACGGCGCAGAATACGTTCTTCGATACTGACTTCTTTCAGTACTTCAGGCAATGAAATACTCGGCAGACGTGTTGCTGAAACAGTGAGCATGCCCTCGTCGAGAGAGGGAATAAACTCGCCACCAAGGTGAAGGGCAACCCAGACTGAGCAGGAGAAAATGACTGCCGTAAGAGAAAAGAGTAGCCCGGAGCGATTTTCACACCAGTTGAGGAGAGGCAGGTAAATGCGACGCATCTGGCTGACCAGGAGTGTGTCACGATGTGCGCCTTCAGCTTTCATGGTCATCGCGGCAATAACGGGTATCCCAACGATGCAGTAAAATAATGATGCCAGGAGAGCGAGAATGACCGTCTGTGCCATAGGACGAAACATTTTACCCTCGATCCCCTGTAACGTCAGGATGGGCAGGTAAACAATAATGATAATTAAAATACCAAAACTGACAGGTCTCAGCACCTCTGCCGCAGAGGATAGCGCCATGGCAGATAATGGTGTTTTCTGACCGTTTTTCTGATCACGGGCGCGGTGTGTCATCAGATTTTCAACAACAACCAGAGAGCTGTCCACGATCATACCAAAATCAATGGCACCCAGACTTAAAAGGTTAGCAGAAATGCCAAACCAGCGCATGCCTGTCATGGCACAGACGAGCGCAAACGGAATAACGGAGGCAATAACCAGCGAAGCACGCCATTCACCCGTCACAGCAATCAGGACACCCACAACCAGAAGAGCACCGGTTATAAGATTTTCTTTCACGGTGCTGATGGTGTCAGAAGTCAGAGCAGAGCGCACATAATAAGGTTCGAGCGTCACACCATGAGGGAGAGACTGACGAATAGCAGGTAAGGCAGCATGAATAGCAGCAAGCGTTGCGTTTGAGCTTGCTCCCTTTTGCATCATCACCACACCGGTAACAATCTCTCCCTGGCCATCACGTGTCATAGCGCCAAGGCGTGTTCTTGGTCCCATAGAAACCTGCCCGATATCACGCAGAAAAATAGCTGAACCATCAGCATTTGTCCGGACCGGAACTGAAGCAAAATCATCAAGAGAGCTGATCAGGCCGCGTCCTGCAATAATCTGCTGTTCTGCTCCATGTTCAATCCAGCCTCCGCCAGAGGCAGCATTATTGCCATCCACTGCACGAAAAACATCTCCGGCTGACACGCCAAGTGCCAGCAGGCGGGCCTGGTTAAGTGTGACCTGAAAAGTCTGTTCTGCGCCACCGCTTATATTCACATCGACAACGCCCGGCACCAGTTTAAGCTGAGGGGCAACAGTCCATGTCATCAGGCGGTTCAGGTCCATAAGCGAATATCCTTCGCCCTTAATCTGCAACTGCATAATCTCGCCAAGGCCAGTTGTCAGCGGACCGATATTAATACTGATGCCAGGAACGGAGATAAGCTCTTTTGCCTGCTGAATACGCTCTTCCACACGGGTGCGGTCGAGGTTGATGTCTGTATTATCTGCAAACTGTACATAGACGACTGATACGCCAGAGCGGGAAACCGAACGAAGATCTGTGATGTCAGGAATACCGGCCATGCTGGCCTCAACCGGAAAGGTAATAAGCTGTTCAATTTCTTCGGTGGCGAGACCTGGCGCAACAACTGTGACAAGAACCTGCTGAGGGGAGATATCCGGCACAGCCTCGACCGGCAGGTCACGCACCATGAGGCAGCCTGCGATAAAAATCAGCAGTAAAAAGGTAGTCACAAGCCAGCGTCGCCCGTAGAGAGCGGATAAAAAAGCCATCATGAAGCTATTACTCTCCGTCGCCTGTATCAGACATCAGCATGACTGCTTTAAGAGCAAACGCGCCGTGAGTGACTATTTTCTCTCCGTCAGAAAGGCCGGAGACAATGACTTTCTGACCGTTACCTGATGCGCCGACCTGAACCGCCCGCGGGCTGAAATGATCAGCACCGGCTGGTATAAAGACGACGCTGGCCCCGTTAATATCCTGCACAGCATTTTCGGGCACAATGACCCCGGTTGTTGTTTTTCTGAGCGGTAAATATGTGTTGAGAAACATGCCCGGGCGCAGATGTCCGTCAGGGTTTGGTATACGACTGATAACCCTGACAAGACCTGTGGCCGGGTCTGCTATGTCACCTGCTGAGGTTATTTTTGAAGGCAGTAAAGTTGTTCCTGTTTCTGATGGCAGCTCGGTTGTTTGTATGCCATTTTCAGACACTCTTGCGGCATCATGCGGGAGGATGTCTGAGACGATCCAGACTGAGGACATGTCGGTCAGAGTGACCAGCATTGTTGCAGGAGAAATATCATCAGCCGCTCCGACAGAAACGGACTGTACTTCTGCCGCAGCGGGTGAAATAATCTGCGAAATTTCCGGTTCTTTTTGTTTGTTCGTCTCTGTGACTGAATTATAGTCTTCTTCAAGCTGATGATTGAGAGCTTCTACATCAGCCTGTCTGGCTGTTACGTCGTCTTTTGCGGCTTTAAGCGTGGCAAAACGTCGTGTTGTTTCCCCCACAGTGACCGTAGCGCCTTCAAGCTTTTTACCTCTGCTATAGGCAGCAGCGGCATTCTGATACGCTGCCTGAGCTGTTGTCAGGGCAGCCTGTGCCTTGATGATTTCAAGATGGAGTAAATGCAGAGAATGGTCCTGATATGTTAGCAGAACCTCTCCTTTCTTTACATGCTGACCCGGAACAACCAGAACGTCGAGTACTTTGCCTGAGCCGGCAGGATGAATGCGCACAACACGACCTGCTTCTGCCGTGACGGTGCCCATGGCCTCAAGCGTATTGTTCAGAGTGCCGGTTTGTACAGCAGAAATGACCAGGTTTGCGTTGCGCTGTGCCCCGGCACTCATGGTAATTACGGTATCTGAAGCCGCTGCATATGCTGAACAGAGGCCTGTATTCAGAGCAATAAGCAACAGAAGAAAGCGCTTCATCCGGTTCATGTGCCTGTGCTGAGCTTTCATTCAAATTCTCCGGCTGCAATTATGGCTCTGATGATTGCGGCATGCCAGGAAACTTCCGCCTGGTTGCGCATTTGTAGTGCGGAGTATGCGGCAGTCTTTGCCCGTAAGAGCTCAATGAGGGAAACTTCGCCAGCCTGCCAGGCACGGGTCATGTCATTAGCCCGTTTATTCATGTTCTCAGAAGCCAGTAATGTATTTTTAAATGTGTTTTCGGTTGACCTCAGATGTGAGAAAACCTGTGTCAGCTCCTGTCTGACGCGACGGTGTATCTGCTCTTCCTGATTAATTGCAGTGGCGACTTTATTCCTGGCTTCAGTTTCAATTGGTACATTTCTGACTGTGCTGGGTAAGGGGATGGAGAGAGTTACACCTACCCGGTTATCCCACGGGCTGCCGTATTGTTTTTCGTGAATAGCACCTATGCCGACTTCGGGGTTAGGCATAAACGAGGCACGTGCCAGGCGCATGCCGGCATTGGCGGTTCTTACATTTTGTTCAGCTGTTTTTACCCGGGGGTCCATTTTTTCCAGAAGGCTCAGGGGGAGTGCCCGCGCATGAGCGACTGATATTTCATCGTAAGAAAGAAGGTCTGGAACACCAGGGCGCCCGAGTATAATCTCCAGAGCTGATGTCGCATTTTCGACCTGCTCGGTGGCCAGAGAGCATTCGCTTTGGGCATTGGCAACTTCAGCTATGACGGCCTGCTGGTCTGAGCTGGTCATTTCGCCTGCCTGCACACCACGACTGACTGAGAGCTGAAGCTTTTCAAGAGAAGACTGTAATGTTCTGGCAATAGCGAGGTGTCGTTTTGCGCTGATTACAGCCGCAGTACTATCGAGCACTTTAATAGCGACAGCCATACGTGCGACTTTTAGCCGTTCTTTTACAGTTAAAGCTTCTGCATTTGCAGTTTTAACTGTAGCCGTACCCTGGCCTGGCAGCCATAAGGGCACAGATATGCCACCCTGATAGGTGGTATATCCTTCATTGCTGCCTATAGCATGATCGTCAAAATACTGACCTGATATGGTTGGTCCGCCAGAAAACCACGAACCCGCAGCATGAGCACGCGCTGTAGCAGAATGATAATTAGTATTTAATTCATTATGATCGGGATCACTTTGCCAGGCCATCTGAACAGCCTGGGGAAATGTTATCTCCTGTGCCCGGGCCACTGAAAATATGACAGGAAGCAGGAGAAGGGTGAGTATAACACGAGGTAACTGTCCTGTCCTTTTTTTCGCTGCTTTCCGATAACAACCAGGCATGAGTTTAAACCGTGATCAATTTTCGCTGAATTATGTAACCTTTCGGTGGTTATATCAGTGAAAGCTGACAGTTTCCTGAACGAGTGTCAGATATCGGGCACTATATCGATGAGGCTGTCTGTCAGGGCCGTGTGATCAGACCGTATGTCGGGCTCTTCAGGTGTTTTTTGTATTCTCTATGTTGCCTGCATAAAGAAGCAGGGCCCCAAGGCACATCAGAACGCCTGTCTGCATAAGACCATAATAGATGCTCCCGGTCAGATGTTCTGTCAGTGAGATAAGATAAGGGCTGAGAAAACCACCCATAAGCCCCATCATATTGATGATGGCATAGCCTGTGGCAGCGCCTTTTCCTTTTAGAATATCGGAGGGAATAGCGAGAAAAACAGTATAGGCAGCATAAAGTGTAATAGTTGAAAGAGTAATCAGACTGATAGCAAAGATCGTGTTGGTACTGCCCGCAAACCCGAAGGCCAGAAAAGTAAGAGAGGAGAGGGTTAACGGGTATAAAACACAGGGTATTCTCCGCCTGCATTTATCTGCTCTGGCAGACCAGAACAACATAAACGGTACTGCAAAAATATAAGGGATAGCCGAAAGAAGGCCGATAGTGAGGTTAGCAGAAACACCTGTTTGCCTGATAATATGAGGCAGCCAGAAGCCGATTGTGTATATGCCTGAAATGACAGATAAAAAAGACAGGCCGAGGAACCAGACACGACGGTCAGTCAGAACATCCTTAAAGCCATTATGACTGATATAATGGTTACCTGATGCATGCCGGGTAAGGTATTGTTTTTCATTATTTGTGAGCCACTTTGCCTCCTGTGGGCTTTCAGGCAGTGTCATGTAAATAATTACAGCCAGGGCAATGGAAGGAAGACCTTCAAGGAAGAACATCCATCTCCAGCCATCAATGCCGCCGGCGTAGTCCATTTTGTCCAGAATAAAACCTGAGAGAGGGCCGGCAATAATACCTGCGAACGGCCCCATACTCTGCTCAAGGGAGACAACTCTGGCCATACGTTTTTCAGGGTACCATAAAGAAAAGTAAAACAGGCAGGCTGGTGCAAAGCCAGCTTCAAATACACCCAGGAGAAACCGTAAAACGGAAAACTCAAAAGCAGTATGTACAAAACACATACTGGCTGAGGTCAGCCCCCATAAAAACGTAATACGAGCAAAGGTTCTTCTCGCCCCTGTACGTTCCATTAACCATATGGCGGGGATTTCAAATAACACATACCCTGCAAAAAAAATGCCGGCGATAAATCCATAATCCTGCAAAGAGAGGTGAATTCGCTCTGAAATCTGGTGTTGTGCATAGCCAATATTCAGCCTGTCCAGGCTGTCCATCAGATATGTCAGAGCCATAAGCAGCAGCACGCGTAACCCCACCCGGCGATACAGCCCTGTAGTTTCATGTTCAGATAAAAGTGTCTGCGGTGTGGAACGCTCAAAAGAGGGTGAGGTATTCACGGTCCTGAAGCTCCATACAGGGTGTTTTTAACAGTTCAGCTTGTCCGGGAAAGAAGAGGATACATTTCTGGTCTTCTGTGATGTTTGAAATTAAAAACATTTTCACGAATTTCTTTGACACGATCAATATCGCATAGTGCCAGAATGACTTCGTCATCAGTTGAGCTGGCCTGAGCTGCAATTTCTCCTGTAGGAGCAATAATACAGGTTTGCCCAAGAAGCTGGCAGCCTTCTTCCAGGCCCGCTTTGGCAACTCCGATAACCCACAGACCATTTTGGTATGCACCAGCCTGCATACATAAATGGTTATGAAAAGACTGAAGGTGGTCATGTGAAGGCATAGGGGCATAATGCATAGGTGTATTATAGCCAATAAGGGCAATTTCTGCACCACGCAGCGCCATTTCACGGTAGGTTTCGGGCCAGCGGCGGTCATTACAGATGGCCAGCGAGAACTCCGCATCAAAAAGTCTTGCCGTAGAAAAGGGCTCTGTACCTGGTTTGAAATAGAATTTCTCCAGATGCTGGAAAGGTCTCCAGCTTTCATACTGACTATGACCTGGAATATGAATTTTTCTGTAACGCAGAATGATGTTACTATTTTTATCAACCAGTACTGATGTGTTGAAGTGATGAACTCCACCAGCCTGTTCTGTTTTTTCGGCAAAACCAAAAGAGAAAGTTATGCCAAGTTCACGTGCACGGGTGAATAGAGGGGCCGTATCGGCTCCGGGCATTTCTGTTTCAAAAAAAGAATCTATTTCTGAAGTATCTTTGATATACCAGCGTGGGAAAAATGTAGTCAGAGCCAGTTCCGGATAGACAACCAGCTGAGCACCACATCGGGCAGCTTTCTCCATAAGTGCGATCATACGCTGTACTATTTTCCGGCGGCTGTCTGCGCGCTGGTTTGGCCCCATCTGGGCAGCAGCAATAACAATTTCTCTGCTCATAATTATTTATGGCTCCTTATCGCGACAATATTATAACGCATCGGAAAGAATGGCTTCAGCTAAAACCTGTGTGCCACGGCACAGGTCGTCGGGGTATGTCAGCTCTGCTATGTTGTGGCTTAATCCGTTTACACTTGGTACGAAGATCATGGCTGCAGGGGCGATGCGGGCTATCATTTGTGCATCATGCCCCGCACCTGAACACAGGCGCCTTGCTGTAAAGCCGTTATTGTGGGCAATTTTTTCAATCTGGCTAATGAGTTTTCCGTTAAACGAAACAGGATCAAAGCGTGCCAGAGTTTCCTTTTTAACTGAAATATTAAAAGCTTTTTCAGTGTCGCTGATCAGCTCTGTAAGTATTTTTTCAGCAGTTTTAAGGGCTTGTTCATCGGGGTTTCTGAGGTCAATAGTCAGAGTAGTGATGTGAGGAACAACATTGATAAGGTCAGGCAGTACCTGAAAAGACCCGCAGGTGATAAGTTGTTCGGGTATATCCTTTAAGGCAGTGTGCAGACGGGTAATAAGAGACATAGCCGCGAGGCCTGAATCGGCCCGGCTGTGCATGGGGGTGGTGCCCGCATGTGATGAACGACCACGGAAGGTGAGGCGGCTCCATGAAATACCCTGAACCCCGGTTACAACCCCGATATCAGTATTCTCATTTTCGAGAACAGGGCCCTGCTCAATATGGAGTTCATAGTAACTGATAATATGGTCAGGGCCATGACCCGCGCCGGCATAGCCTGTCCGGTCAAGTTCATCACCCAGTGTTATACCGGATTTATCTGCTGTTGCCCGGGCGGTTTCTACAGACATTCCTCCCGCGAACACGAGGCTGCCCAGCATGTCTGGCTGAAAACGAGCCCCTTCTTCATTGGTAAAAGAGGCAACAGTTATGCTGTGTTCTGTTTCTATACAGGCATCGTTTAATGCGGCAATAACCTCAAGGCCGGCAAGCACGCCGTAAGTGCCATCATACAGCCCCCCCGTCAGAACTGTATCAATGTGTGACCCGGTCATAACTGTTGAGGATAAACGCCCGGCGCGCGTGCCGAAGATATTACCAATGTTATCAATGCTTACCCTCAGACCAAGAGCTTTCATCCGACTTACCAGTTCGTCGCGGCCGAGCCTGTCGCTGTCTGTCAGGGCCAGACGTGCAACACCACCGCCCGACAGTGCGCCAATCTGCCCGAATGAGCTGATGTCTGACAGGAATCTTTTATGGTTTATCTGTATTTTTTTATCCATGATCTGCACCGGAGATAATATGACGGTATAAGTCAGGGTCGGTATCGCCTTCGGTGCCGATCAGTAAAACGCGTGAATCCGGACCCAGAGTCAGCGCCTGTCGCAGTTTTTCAGCCGCCTCGCTCTGTTCCGCCATAATGGTAAGAAGAGTGGCAAAGCCTGCAACGCCACTTTCACCGACTGTTATCGGAGCATCACCGTTATAGCCGCGGGCAAGGCCGCGCATGGCTTCTTTTACGCTTTCATCTGTAATAGCAACAAAGGCAGATGAACCGGCGAGAAGTTCTGGTAGCGCAATGCCAGAGGGCTCACCACAGGCGAGACCAGCCATAATTGTGTCCAGCTCTCCGGTTACGCTTTCGTAGTGCCCGGCCCTTGCACTTTTAAGAATACAGGCTGCTTCTGAGGGTTCTGTGATAATGACATGCGGTGCCTCTGCCCCGTAATAGTCAGCCAGATAGCTGAGTATGGCTGCGGCAAAACCGCCTACACCGGCCTGCAAAAACACATGAGTGGGACGTATGCCGTTAAGCTGTTCAATGGTTTCTGCTGCTATGACGCCATAACCCTGCATAATCCAGCCGGGAATTTCGGTGTATCCCTCATATGAGGTATCAGAAACAACCGTCCAGCCGTTTTGTTCTGCCTGTTGTCCGGCATAACGTACGGCGTCATCATAATTACCTTTTGTACGAATAACTTCAGCGCCGAAGGCCGCAATAGCTTTGCCTCGGTTTTCAGAAACTGTTTCATGAATATAAATAACGCTGCGGCAGCCAAGTTTTTGTGCCCCCCAGGCAACAGATCGGCCATGGTTGCCATCTGTGGCACAGCAAACAACGATCTGCTCTGTAATATTTTTATATTTTCCTTCCAGAATGTCACTGACCGGGGGGAAAGTCCCTGTTTTGCTGGCAATAGCCTGCATGAGCACACGGCATACGGCATAAGCGCCCCCCAGAGCTTTAAAGCTGTTCAGGCCGAATCGCTCTGCTTCCTGTTTGTAATAAACTTCAGCTACGCCAATGTGTTTTGCTGCACCGCTGAGGTTAAGCAATGAGGTAAATTTATAGCCTGGCCACGCAGATATAATGTTCAGGCTCTCGGCCACAGCCTGAGTACCTGCCGGAAACAGGGGCGCAATATCTGTGTGGTCTGCCCTGCCGGGGGAAGAAATATAATAATCTGCAATCATGCTACAGCATTCCCAATGACCGTTAACTGGCTTTATCTGATACCAAAGGAGAAAGCCGCGTCAATAAAAATATGAAATATATTTTTCATATTGAAATCGAAACGGCATTTGTGTTTCATAAGGGAGTCGGAGTGAATCGCATGACAAAACAAACAGACCTGGAAAACCGCATTATCCGCGTTCAGCATGAACTGAGTGCCGGCGAACGTCGTCTGGCAGCAGTGATTGTTGAGCTGGAGGGTAATATATCTGGCTTTACCGGGGGAGAGTTGTCTGAGATGGCAGGTGTTTCCCCTTCAACCGCCGCACGCTTTTTCAGGCGGCTTGGTTATGTCAGTTATCAGGAGGCACGAACCGAAGCACGTGACAGTGCAGTAAAAGGATCACCGCTTGATGTTTACAGGGAAAAAAACAGAAAAGAGGGTCATAGCTCCGACTTTCTGGCATATATAGAGCAGGAAAAGAAAAATCTGACACTGACCTATACGGAAATATCCGAAGAGATGCTTAAAAAATCTTCTGATATTATAAAAAATGCCGGAAAAGTTTATATTATTGGTTTTAGAAACTCATACGCTATTGCGTTATATTTGCGTAATCAGCTTGCTATACTTCGTCAGAATATACGTCTTATTCCAGCGCCTGGGGAAGATGTGGCAACTGATCTGACTGATCAGCAACCAGATGATGTTCTTTTAGTTGTTGGTCTTCGTCGTCGAACGGTCACACTCAGTAAAATAATCAGCCATTTTCATAAAAATGGTGGAAAAATTGTCATGCTGACAGACCCCTCGGCTTCCTCATGGCAGGAAGAGCGTGTTGTTACGCTACGCTGCATTACTGAAAGCCCCGGTGTTTTTGACAGTTATGCCACACCGATGTGCGTCCTTAACTATTTGTTATCTTTGCTCCAGAAATCTTACAGCTCTCATGTCGAGAAAAGATTTTCGGAGGTTGAAAGCATACGAAATGAAATCTACGGAACTGGCAGCCTTCTGTAACTGAAGGAGCGTTTCGTGGCCCTCATAACATCGCACGGATAACCGCCTGGTCCGTTACTATGAAAGGTCACCCCGATCTTGTCGTTTCGAAATATTATGACGGCAATTGCTGTTTTTTCTCCATCGGTCAGCAGTGCGGCACTTTCTGCCACGTTGTCTCATCATAGCAGTCACGCTCATCACTACCCCGGAGCAGGAAGGCCCGGTACGAGGTCAGGTTCTTCTGTGCGTATAGCATCAGCACCTGCCAGACCACGGACAATCAGGGCTTCGGGGCAGGAGGAGGTAAGTGTTCATGCTCATACCCGTACATTTGAGTTTAACAGGGAGCAGCATGAGCCCGGGTCGACTACGTTTTTGAGTGCACAGACGCTTCAGGAGCGTCATGTTACCAATGTTCTCGATTTGCAGCAGCTTGTTCCTAACCTGACAATTCAGTCAGAAGGGGGCTCAAGTGCGCCTTCTTTTTATCTGCGCGGTATCGGGATGCAGGATTATACGCAAAATAATATGCCATCTGTCATGACATATTTTGACGGTGTTGCGTATCCTGTTGCTTCTATGAGTTCTGGCATGATGTTTGATGTCAGCAGTGTTGCGGTTCAGGCAGGGCCGGTTGGCTTTACTCATGGTCTGGCTGATACGGGAGGGGAGGTCAGAATTGAGAGTAATGCACCGACAAAAACATTTCACTATGGTGTAAATGAGGATCTGGCGTCATATTATCGTAGCAAAACAACGGCTTATATCTCAGGTCTTATAACATCTAACCTGCAGTACCGCATTGCCGGACAGACATTACAGGGCGGGGCATTTCGTTTTAATCGTGATACAGGACAAAAAATAGGCAACGCGAATGTCGGTGCTTTGCGTGGTCGTCTGGCATGGCAGCCTGATGCAAAAACAAATATTGATCTGATTGGTTCATGGAGCATGGACCGGTCTGATGCTACGGCTTCGACCCTGCTGGAGGATCTCAGTAACCCGGCTCATGCCGGGCGCGACAGTAATATTTATGCAACGTCATGGAGCCTGAATCCTAAATTTGCAAACCTGGTAGGCATTTCTCCAAAGAGTATTCCATCATTTAATAATGTAACATGGAATATTGCTCTTAAAGGAAACAGAGATTTCGGTTTTGCACATCTTAAAACTTTATCGTCTTTTAGCCAGCAACAGCGCCATGAATATGTAGACCGTGATGCCCTCGAATACAGGTCAGGTGATACGTATTTTGCAGGTAATACTAACGTATTTGCACAACAGGTTATTCTTGAAGGTAAGCCGCTGCTGAAAGGACGTTTTCACTGGCTGGCTGGCCTGTATTATAACCGTGTACGTTCATTTGGTGCTAACTGGTTTGATATGACAGATTATACCGGTTATTTCAGAGAAACATCGCATAATCAGCCACAGCAGAACTTTAGTCAGTTTGCAACGCTGGCTTATGACATTACAAAAAAACTTAATCTTCAGTTATCACTGGAGCACCAGTCAGATGACCGTCAGCTTGTCGGGGATACTATTAATCAGTACTATTTTCAGAACACTGCTGCTCAGCTGAAACAGTGTGGCGGGTATGTTAACTGCACAACATCACGTTCTTATGCCAGGCATGGTTCTTTAACGAATCAGTTTTCAGGTAAGGTGAGCCTTTCGTATCAGTTTAACCGTAATATTCTGGTTTATGCGTCTGTGGCCCGTGGTGTTAAACCCGGTGGCTTTGCTACTAATACGACAGTTTCTGAAGTGCAGGTTGAACCTTTTAAGCCTGAATGGGTTATGACATACGAAGCCGGTGCAAAAACTGAATTTTTTGACCACAAACTTCGTATTAATGGCACATTGTTTTATAACCAGTATCATGACAAGCAGATGCTTGGCAGTATTGTTATTCCTGGTGTGCCAACTGCGGCAACGCAGGAGGGTATTCCAGGGATGTACAGCATGTATGTGAACGTCCCTCATTCAAAAACATGGGGGACAGAAATCAATATTGCAGCACATCCGATCCGGGGGTTATCGTTCTCTCAGAATATAGGGTATCTGCGTGGCACTTATACTGATTATCAGCAGGTAGACCAGCAGGCTGTTGCGGCACACTATGCTTCAACCGGACGTTATGCCTCTTATGTTACCAGCTTTAACGGGTCTGATATGGGAATGCCCAAACTGACTCTGAGCGGTTCTGCATCTTACGATACATTACCTTTATGGCGGCATTATAAGCTGAACTTTGAGGTAAATTACAGCTACCGTACTCAGCAAAACAGTCTGCAGCCTCGTGGTTCAGGCCTGTATGTTGTTCCTTCCTATTTCCTGCTTGGGGCAAGTGTTACGTTCAGGCCACTGAATAATCGCTGGTTTGTTACAGCCTATGCTTCGAACCTGACAGGAAGGCGCTACCTTACCGTTGTTTCCACAATTGCGACTACTTCTCTTACGGCTGTTTCGGGGGACCCGCGCTTTGTGGGGGGCAGATTTGGTTTTGATTTTTAACAGTTTGAACGTGAAAAAACTGAAGCTATCCGGATCAAAATTTTATTAGATAACTATAAAGTAACAGCTGGATAATTTTTGTTGTGGTTCATTACTTCCGTTCTGTTTCTGAAGCAGAGCGGAAGGGCAGGGAAGAGGTGCGCTGCGTAAGCCTTAACGCAACGCAATAGAATAAATTTTCTCAGAATAGCAGGATGACACCACCGGATGCGGAGTTGTCACTTTCTTTGTTCGGGCCATGCGCAGCTGACTCTGTATGGGTATATTCTGCCACAAGGTTCAACCAGTCAGTCAGACTATAGAAGGCAGCGCCAACTTCAGACTGATTGCGACGGACAAGAAGCGGGCTGTTTTCACCCGGTGCCTGATAGAGGTTACTTACGCCATAACTGCCTACGAGCTTAAATTTTTTGGTAAAGTTATACATCGCCTGTACATAATAGCCCTCTGAGGCACGCTTGCGGCCATTATCAGCGATGCCATCAAAGAACAGGGCCGTGGTGCCCAGTCCGCTGCCACGATAGTAGTAAGCGACACCCTGAAAACCTTTATACGTGATTTTGGTGCCAATTTCTCCGGCTTCAACCATAGCGCTGCGGTGACTGCCTGCCTCCAGGTCCGGGCTGGTGAGCGCCTGCTGGCGCTGAAGCAGGAAGCTGGCCCAGATTCTTGTCTGGACCCCGCCAATGGTGAAATCATATGTGCCTTTACCCTGCACCATCGGTGAGGAATGCTGAGTAGACGAGGCGGAGAGGGCGCGACCAGAGGCATCATCTCCGGCATAATTGAATTCATCCAGTGGCTGGAAGACACCGAGTGATCCCTGCAGACCATGATATTTTGGCGAGGTATAAGAAATTTGCGGGATCCAGTCTGCATAGACATAGCCCACGCCAATGCGCCCCAGGGATGTGTTGCCCGGTGCGGAATTGCTGCCTGTGGAGCCAACGCTGAGCAGAGTGGCATCGTTCAGAATGGCGTCACTGCCGAAAAGGGCAAGATCGCGCCCGAACTTAAACGTTCCGATCTCTTTTGTTCCGACGGTCACGTAAACCTGACGCATATCGATGCCAGCAGTGCCCAGACCGACCGGGCTGCCGCCTGTATTGGCGTTGAATGCCCCGTTTTTAGCATTGTCCACACCCGGATACATACCGAGAACAGCAGACATATCAATGCCAGACTGTGTAGTGCTGAGTTTGAGGATAAAGCCTGCCGGGAGCAGGCCGTTGCGCACTGAAGAGGAATCAAAACCACTGGAGCCGGTTGATACCCCGCCAGCAACCGGTTTGCCCCCTGCCGGGCTGTTATATGTGTAAAATCCGTTTACAAATCCGGAAAAATTAATATCGATTGGACCAGCCTTGAAGGTCAGACCTTTTCCCGGAACATATTTATCAACACGGACAATACTGTTGCTGTTCAGAGCATCTTTCGTTGAGAGCATAGCCTCCTGCGCAGAGCGGGCGCTGGCTTCTGCTCTGCTGGCGGCCATTTCTGCCCGCTCAGATGCTTCATCGGGCGTGCCCGGGTCAAAGCGAATTCCAGCTTCGTAGCCTGAGTTTACAGTGCGTGCGGTATGCACAGAGTGCCGTTCGGCGGTTGTAGCACTGGCAATGCGCACAGGCCGTTGCACAGCACGTGCAGGAGCAGCATGTGAAGCAGAGGCTGTACGGCTGAGATGTTTAGCCAGAAGCGTGTCATGTTCGTGCTTAGTCAGACTACCTTTAAGCTGAAGGATATCCAGCAGATCGCTGTAGTCATCGGCCAGAGCACAGGGCGCAGTTATAAATGGCGTACAGGCAACCGATGTTGCAATAACAGGTAAAAGAAGTGCCCGTTTTTTCAAGGCCATAAAAGTCTGCTCCCTCACGTCGTTTATCATCTCTGAAAGGTTGCTGTTCTTTCAGTCAATCCCTGCACCCGATGATATTCTGGTGTGTTGCCGGGGCAGAATTTATCTGAGGGAAGTGGAGTGCGAGGACGTATTCGCGGGACTGCGAAGAAGTGCAGCTTTGAGACTTATAGAGAATATTGATATGGTTCTGCCTCATCGGGGTTTTATGATTTTTTAATAATTATTTTTATTTATCAGTTGGTTATGTAAGTTTTTTTCGAAACAAAAAATGGTTGAAAACCGGAATAAAGTCAGTGAAAGATGTTTTTTTCACTTAGTTCTGGTGGGAAATAGCTATGCCTGCAGAAGAGCTATCTATCCAAAAAACGTCGAAAAACGCTGTTTGTATAATGAAAAATCTTTAGAGGATGTCGGGAAAAATCACGCATTTGTTATGGCTTCAGAATGAGAGGCGACAACATAATTACATTATTTTAATGAAAATCAGGATATTTTTTGAATCACCTGTTTCGCTTATATGATCATAGCTCGTCAAATATTGAATAATATTAATAAAAAATAAATATATTTATTCAGCATCATATTGTTTGTTTTTAAAAAACATATAAGCGGATATATTCGATGGCAATACAATACTCTCCTCCGGCTGGCGCCAGCATTGTAAATGGCGGTAACTGGGTTGCTATAAAAGATGCTGATGGTTCTACATATTATGAATCAGCAAACGGAACAGGAAGTAATGCCACTCCGATAGCAGGAGCAAGTAAATATACCGGTCCTATTATTATATCTCGTGGCAATCTGACGATTGATAGCGGAGCAGTTGCTTCCGGAGTTTATGTTTCTGGAATCAAGAGTATCTATATATTATCCGGATATTATCCGGAGGAATTTTAGAAAATTCCACTAATGTTAATGGCTATACTTATATAAGTAATGGTGGTCTTTCTTCTGATAATATTCTTGTCTCTGATAATGGTGTCGTATCTTCCGGAGGAACTTCAGTTAATGATCTCATTATTTCAGGATTATCAGGTGATGGAGGGGGAGATACTTTCAGGGTAAATAGTGGAGGATCTGTCGATGGAGCTACAATTTCGGGGACAAATATGATCCTTCTTGTCAGTCAGGGAGGATATATTGCCGGAAATACACTTGTTGATTCGGGAGGAATACTAAGAGCACAGACGGGTTCAGTTATAAATTCTCCGGTCGATGTTCAGAGTGGAGGCACTCTGAGTGCGATTTCTCCTCTCACGACTATTGGTACAGGATCCGGAGCAAGTACATATGCAGCACCAGATAGTGCCAGTGTGGTAAAGGGTGGCAACTGGGTTGCTATAAAAGATGCTGATGGTTCTACATATTATGAATCGGCTACAGGGGGTGGAAGTAATGCTACTCCGCTGGCAGGAGCAATTAAATATACCGGTCCTATTATTATATCAGGCGGCAATTTAACTGTAGATAGTGGAGCAGTTGCTTCCGGAGCTTATCTTTCAGGTAGTGTTCCCAGGGTTTATATACAATCCGGTGGCACTTTTGAAAAATCCATCAACGTCAATGGTTATACCTTTGTTAGTAGTGGCGGGCTTTCTTCTGATAATATTCTTGTCTCTGACCGTGGTGTCGTATCCTCAGGGGGAACTTCCGTTCATGATTCTATTATCGCAGGAATATCAGGTGATGGAGGAGTTGATACTTTCACGGTAAGTGGCGGTGGCACACTTGTCAGCGCTTATGTTGGGTCTGGTAATACGTTAAATATTTTATCAGGTGGACAAGCTATTTCATCTACCATTGTTGCCGGTGCAAATTATTATGTCGTGGGTGGAGTATCTGACGGCAATGATTCCTGTTTTCTGGCCGGTAGTTTAATTAAAACTCCGGATGGTCTTGCAGAGGTTGAAGATCTTCGTATTGGTGATGAAATTATTACTTATGTTGACGGTGTTGAAACAATACGTCATGTGACCTGGGTTGGTCGCTCACAGTGTAATGTTCGTCGTCATCTTCTGCCCGATCAGGCAGGTTACCCTGTTCGTATTCTCAAAAATGCAATTTCTGATAACGTACCGTTTAAAGATATGCTCATTACAGCCGAGCACTGTCTGTTTTTTAATGGCAGATTTATTCCTGCTCGTATGCTGGTGAATAATCGTTCAGTTTTCTACGATATGTCGATTACATCCTATGACTATTATCATATCGAAACTGCGGATCATTCAGTTATTATGGCTGATGGGGTGCTGACTGAAAGCTACCTGGATACCGGAAACCGTTACTTTTTTAACCGGCAGGAGAGTGTGGTCTCTATCCGGGGTTCTCATAATCTGGCCTGGGAAACTGACGCTGCGGCTCCGTTAGCGGTTTCACGTGACGAAGTCGAGCCGATTTTTCGTTTGATTGAGGTGCGTTCCATCAGAAATGCTTCTCCGTTGCAGACAAAGAAGGTCGGGTATCTGACATACGAACGTAATCTCCATCTGGTTACGGACGCGGGGCGTGCAATATATCAGGTTCGGGAGCATAATGGTTATGTCATGTTTATGATTCCTTCTGATATTAAAGAGGTCCGGATTGTCTCAAACGCCAGCCGTCCGTGTGATGTTGCTGGTCCTTTCATTGATGACCGCAGAACGCTTGGCGTTCTGATCGGCGAGATCATATTTATTGAGGGAGAGAAAACGACAACACTCACCTCTCACCTGAAAGAAACTACTCTGACAGGCTGGAGTAATGTTGAAGATGGCAATGTTCGCTGGACATCTGGCAATGCGTTGTTGCCTCTGCCATCACGCCCGGGGCTTGCTATCACGCTTATGGCTATACGGATTCACGCGGGCGGTCCTTATCTCCTGCCAGATGACAGATCTGAGTGTTTGTCTCTTTCATGCTGATCAGGGGAAGGCATTAGTACCACGGTATGTTATCCGTTAGTTATCTATGATAATGCAGACGAGTTATACAGCTGTAGCGCGGCATAAGTAATATTTTTTATTTGCTTTAGTGTGTTGTTTCTGAGGTCAGGTTAAGGGATAGAGAAATTTATCCCTTATTTCATATGCAGAAAATTTGATCATTTTTAAACTCTGAGAAGCATAATAAAAATGGCCCGCCTGGTTTAAGCCCCCTATGCTGCAAGTAAACTGAGTTCCGATTTTCTTGCAGCCTTTCAGTTAGCCGTAATGATTATTCTGCTTACCTGACGACGCGCCGTGATAATATTAACAGGTCATGAGCCTAAAAGCCGGGCTGTGCCTGTAAGATAAATTAAAGGGTTTTTTCCGAGCTGAGAACATATTTTTAGCCTCACAATTGCGAATGATTATCATTTATGTTATTACCGCGCCCGTTATGACATAAGACGGGTATCTGCAAAAAGTGGACAGGTTACGTATTAGCAGGCTGTTTATAAGCCATCGGCACGAGCTGGCTGACTATGTGGGCAGACAGCTCAATGACCGGGACCTGGCCGCTGATTTTGTACAACAAACCTTTATTCGCTTTATAGAACACGGTGACTCTCTTCCCGCTGAATCCTGTCGGGCTTTTCTCTACAGCACATTACGCAACCTTATTATCGATCATGTACGTTCTGTGCGCCGCCGACAGACAGTTTGCATGCCAGCCGAAGAGCTTGCTCACATTGCTGAAGACCAGCCAGCAGCTGATGATATTGCTGCGGCAAGAGAAAGAATTCGACAAATTGCTGCATTACTTGATGAGCTACCTCCGGTTACCAGAAAAATTTTTGTACTGAATCGGGTGGGTGGTTTAAAATATCGTGCTGTAGCAACACAGCTTAATGTTTCTGAAAGCACTGTGCAAAAACACCTCTCAACCGCTCTCCGGCATCTGCTGTTACGTTTGCCACGTTAATTTGTATGATTTGTTTTACTCTTTTATCTGATCTGCAACGTCTTATCTGTAGTGGCTTCATGACGAACAAAAGGCCGGTTTATGACTGACGCTGCGGATAATCAGCAAATCAGAATTGATACTGAAGCGGCAGAGTGGGTTATTCGCCAGGGCGGAGATAAATTTACTTCTCAGGACCAACAGTCTTTCAAAGCCTGGATGGCAGCGTCTCCACTGCATCAGCAAGCGTTTCAGCGTGCCTCAGCTTTATGGTCAGGGTTTGATGCCGGCGGGCGGAAAAAACAGGTTAAAGCCCGCCGTGTAGCAGGGTATGTTGCAACAACAGGCCTTGCAGGGCTTGGTATATTCGCACTCAGCTTTCACCTGGGCTGGTTTGAGCCCTCCTCCTGGCTGGCTGATTATACCACCGGATCTGGACAGATCCGCACTATTCACCTGACAGACGGCAGCATTGCAGAGCTGGATAGCCGTGCAGCCCTTAACATTCGTTATACCGATGGTGAGCGCCGCGTTGTTCTGGTCAAAGGCGAAGCTTATTTCACTGTAGCACCTGTAGCCGGGGAAGAACGAAGACCTTTCATTGTAGAAGCCGCCTCTGGCACATCAACGGCCCTGGGTACACAGTTTATGGTTGCGCGTGACGGGGATGATGTTGATACGACCGTTACTGAGCATAAAGTGCGCGTCACTGTAAACAAACAGAGTGGCCTGACACAGTCTCTGATCGTTGCGGAGGGGCAGGGGGTGCATTATGGCCCAGGCGGGCTGACTGACACATACAATGCAGAGCTATCAAAGCTGACAGCCTGGCGTCATGGTCAGGTCGTTTTTGATAATGAACCATTAGTCAATGTTATTAACCGGCTAAATCATTACAGCCATGGGCGCATTATGGTGTTTAAACCAGGCGTTATGCAGCGCCGTGTCAGTGGTGTTTTTGCCTGCGCTGATGTCGATAATGCATTAATCACAATTAGTCAGGAACTACACCTGAAAGTTGTTTCAGTCGGGCGTCTGGTTACACTTCTTTATTAAAAGAAGTCAGTTTCCAGGGCGTGAGCGCTATTATTTAACTAGCTGTAAATAAAGAGTAAAAATAAAAATATAAAAAATCTTACTGTGTCTGTGCAGCTCAGACGTCTTACTCCATACAATAATGCAAATCATTTGCAACTGTGACGAAGCGTCTTATGGAGTAAGAAGAAAATGAGCTTTGAAAAGACGCGCATACCGACCGCGTGTGGCAAAAATTACAGAGCAGTTGTTTATACGCTCATGTCGGGCACAGTGCTGTCTTTTTCCTGGGCTATTGGTTCAGCTTCTCAAACCTGTGCACAAAGCGCTCCTCTTCAGGGTGCTGCGGCACAACATGCCATAATAATTAATATCCCGGCAGGCCCGCTCAATGAGTCTCTGCTTGCTCTGAGCCGTAAGGCTAGTCTGCAAATTTTCTATGATATGCAAAAGGTTAAAAACTTAAAGGCCGAGGCCGTGTCGGGCACTATGACCCCTGACGAAGCCATGTCGCGTATTCTGGCAGGCAGCGGATATACATTTTCCCGTACAGGTAACCATATTTCTATTTTAAAGCAGTCATCAGGTATCATGCTGGGGCCTGTCCGCGTAGGCGGTATCTCTCGTGTCGCCGTCCCCTCAACAGCGATGATTGGTAACCTTCCTCCTGTCCTTCCTGGTGGAGAAATTGCCCGCGGTGGCCAGCTGGGTATGCTTGGTAATCGTGATGTTATGGACACCCCGTTTAACTCGACCAGCTATACAGCAGAATTTATTGAAAAACGACAAATCAGAAGCGTACGTGATGCACTGAAAGATGACCCTTCCGTTCGGGCTATTTTCTCAACTGGCACAGCCGGCGTTGAACGCATACAGATCCGTGGGTTTACGCTTGATGATGTCGATATGTCTTATGGTGGGCTGTATGGCCTGATGCCATTTAGTGGCATTACTTCTGAACTGGCTGAGCGTATCGAAGTTCTGCGCGGCCCTGCAGCTTTGCTTAATGGTATGTCACCGGGTGGTGCTGTGGGCGGTGTTGTCAACATTGTGCCAAAACGGGCTCATGACAAACCAATGACCAGAATTGAGGCTGATTATACTTCTAATGCACAATTTGGTGGTCATGCCGACCTTGGCAGGCGTTTTGGTAAAAAAAAGCAGCTTGGTGTGCGTCTTAATGGCATGATCCGCTCCGGGCCGACTTCTGTTCCGTATAATTCACAAAAAACAGCTTTAGTGGCTACGGGCGTTGATCTGCGCCTGCACCGTGTTCGTCTCTCAGCTGATTTTGGGTATCAGCACCGCGAAATTGATGGTGTTCTGCCATATTATTCTTTGGGGAAAGGTGTCTCTGTTCCCGATGCCGGAAAGGTTAAAAGAAACTTTCACCTCCCCTGGAGTTATTTCTCAGGCAATGACTATTTCGGTGTTTTTCGTGGTGAAGTCGATATTTTTCGAAATATAACTGCCTATGGAAGTGTTGGCGTTCATGATTATGAATACAGAGGAGCCTATTCTCAGCAGATTGTTGTGAACGATGCTCATGGCAATGGTAAAGGGGCCGTTCCGGTTGGTATTGTACAAAGTGGTCGTTACCTGACTGCTGACCTCGGTGCGCGCGGACAGGTAAAAAGTGGCCCTGTAACACAGGATCTCGCTTTTTCAGCAAATCGCCTCGATCTTACTATGGGGCGTATTTTTGGATCAAACAGCGATATTTCAGCATATGACGTTAATATTTATGGAGGAAAAAATAAATTCCTTCTGAACCGTGATGTCTCTGTTCCCAAAAGCTCTCCCAAAAGTGGCACATCTACTTTATCAAGTCTTGCTTTTGTCGACACACTCTCTGCGCTCAGTAAGCGTATTCAGGTGACAGCGGGTTTGCGGGTGCAGCGAGTTCAAAGTGCGAGCTTTAACACAACAACAGGTGTGGCAACCAGCCGTTATGACAGAACGGCCATCAGCCCTTCTGTTCTGGCAGTGTTTAAACCTATGAAAAATCTTTCCATTTACGGAAACTGGATTCAGGGTCTTCAGCAAGGCTCTGTTGTGGGAACAAATTATGCAAATGCCGGTGAAATTTTTGCACCCTATAGATCCACACAATATGAAGTTGGTGCAAAATATGACCTTAAAAGATTTATTGTCAGCGCCGATGTTTTTCAGATAACTCAGCCCAGCACTGTCTATGACCTTAAAACTAACATTATGTCTGTTAACGGCAAACAGCGTAACCGCGGCCTGGAGCTTAATATTGCAGGGGAGATCCTGCATGGCCTGAGAGCAACAGGTGGTGTGATGCTGCTCAACCCCATTCTTACCAAAACACAAGGTGGTACTTATGATGGTATGCGTGCATCAAATACTGCCACAGTTAATTTCAATATGGGATTTGACTACGATATTCCCTTTGTCAAAGGAGCGGCCGTTACATCTGATATTATGTATACGAGTTCAGAGTATATTGAAAATGCAACATCGAATCGCCGGCGCATACCCGGCTGGGTCAGGCTTGATTTAGGTGCTCGTTATGCCATGAAAAATCCGGCTGTGAGAGATGGAAAACTCACCTTTGCCCTCAATGTCGATAATGTCACAAATGCCAGATACTGGAACGCCAGTGGTGCCAACTACCTCTCACTCAGCATTCCTAGAACTTTCCGTTTTGCTGTTACGGCGGACTTCTGATGAAACATCCCGGCATAGTTATTGCTGGCAGAACGACCCTCGCTTTGTTCGGGGGCTATTTTGCAGCCTCATCAGTCTTTGTTTTTTCTGACCGGTTTTTGATAAGCCTTGGTCTGCCACGGGCTGAGGCCGTTTCATTTGGCATGATGTGTGTTTTTATTACATATCTTTTCTTTATATTATGGGTTTTTGCAGTCCGTAATCTGTGGTTGCCATTTTTTGTTTTTTTCGTGCTGATTAACACAGCTCACCGCCTGTCTTTACATCATGGGCATGGAGGCTGAGATGGAACCGGATTTTCGTCGCTCCATGCAATGGCTGCACACCTGGACCGGCGTGGTGCTCGGCAGCATTTTGTTTGCTGTATTCTGGATGGGAACACTTTCAGTTTTTGACCGCGAAATTGATCTCTGGATGAAACCAGAAACCCGCCTGCCTCTGACTTCACACCCTCTTTCTTTTGACAGTGTTCGCGCTTCGCTTAATGACGCCATTGCCAGTAAAGCAAATTTTTGGAACGCGGTCATGCCAGACGATCGCCAGCCCTATATCGAAACACACTACCGGGCAGGTAAAAAAATGGTCAGCCAGGTTATTAACCCCGATACAGGACAAATATTACCACAAACAGGCACGCTGGGGGCAACTGGTTTCTTTTTTCCCTTTCACTACACGCTCGAACTTCAGTTTATGCATCTGGGGGAGTGGCTTGTGGGGCTTGCTTCTGTGGCTATGCTGGTGCTCTGCATGACCGGGGTTATTATCCACCGTAAAATATTTGCAGAATTCTTTACGTTTCGCCCTCAGAAGAGACCAGGCCGCTTACTGCTCGACCTGCATAACCTGACAGGTGTTCTGGGGTTGCCATTTCATATTATTCTGACGTTCTCAGGGCTGCTTATTCTGGGCTCCACCTTTTTTCCGGCGGGGATTGAGGCTGTATATAAAAACCCGCGTGATTATTTTTACGATGCCAATGGCCTCTCCTTCTTTCCGGTAAAACCGGGTAAGCCCGGGGTTCCTGTTGTCTCGCTCGATATGGCTGCAGCTCAGGCCTCTGCCCTGTGGGGTAAAGCAGACCCACATATGGTGCTGGTCGTTAATCCGGGTCAGACAACAGGGCGTATTGCTTTTTTTCACAGTACCGAAAAACAGGTTACATCTGACCGCGATGTTATTGCCTTTGATGCGACAACCGGTCAGCTTGTTTCCCATGCACCCCTTCCTGGCCCGGCGCTTAAAACTCAGCGTTTTTTAAGCGGGCTTCACCTCATACAGTTTCACCACTGGGGCTTACGATGGTTGTACTTTATATCTGGCTCAGGCAGTTGTGTTCTCATCGCAACCGGCTTTCTGTTCTGGATGGAGGTCCGTCAAAAAAAACAGAGTGCTTCTCCCGGCTTTCGCCTGGTTAAAGGCATAACGTTAGGGTCTGTTGCCGGAATTATAATTTCTACACTTGCTTTTTTTATAATAAACCGAATTCTTCCCGCTGATGCGCAATATTATGGTCTGACACGGTCAGCACTTGAAGTCAGAGGGTTTTATCTCGTCTGGCTTATAACCTTTCTTCAGGGGTGGTTATGGCCAAAACGTGCATGGATGCTTCAGGTCAGTGCAATTTCAGTTCTGGCCTTATGTGCGGTGCTGCTTAACTGGTTTACTACCAGAGACCATCTGCTGCATACGCTCTCGCACCGTTATCTCTGGCCAGTAGCAGGAATGGATAGCATGCTGCTGTTCACTTCATTTATGGCTTTTTTTGCTGCACGCAGATTATCCCGCCGGGTGCGAAATGAAATACACTCCAAACCATTGGTGGCAGTCTGATGATGTCATGTATTTTGTATATAATACTGGCAGTTTTACTGTTTTTTGCCTGTGCATTATCGGCACTGACACAGCTTTCACACCGCCGTACAACCGACGTGAAAGAGCTGGCACCACAGCGCATTTTACACGTCAGAATACTCTCGGTTTGCATTGTGGTTTTTACACTAACAGCATTTATATGCCGTGAGGGCGGCGGGTTCGGATTTTTGCTCTGGGCCCGGGATTCTTTCTGTTTCAGCCTGTTGTGTTGCTCTTGTTTTAGGATGGTGGCCGCGCCTGCTCGTGCCGCTGGCTCGCCTGATGTCACATTCTCTTTTTCCTCTCATGCCATTGGCTGGTCCTGGAAAATCTCCTGACTAACCAAAACCGGAGTTTTATTATGCCTGTTTCTTTTTCGCCGTGGGACATGTTTCTCAACGCCGGGCCTGTTGTCCGCAGCGTTATCATGTTGCTGACACTGGCCTCATTGCTGACATGGATCACCTTTCTGGCGAAATCAGCCGAGCTTTTTAATGTCAGACGAAAACTGCACCATGCGGAAAAAACTCTTGAAGGTGCGCATACACTTGATATGGGCGAAGACTATGTACGCAATACCGGGTTACCTTATACTCTGGTCATGGCGGCAAGAACCGAACGTGAACGCTCTCAGGATATTCCCTGTGACAGTGAGGGGCTGAAAGAATGAATTGTTCTTCACCTTGAACGTCTTGAAGCCGCAGAAGGCCGCCGCCTGATGCGCGGCACGGGTTTGCTTGCTACCATTGGCGCAAGCTCACCTTTTATCGGTTTGTTTGGCACTGTGTGGGGTATTATGACGTCTTTCACTGGCATTGCAGCCAGTAAAGCAACCAGCCTTGCTGTTGTTGCTCCTGGTATTGCCGAGGCACTTCTGGCGACGGCACTTGGGCTTGTGGCAGCTATTCCTGCTGTTATTATTTACAATTATCTGGCGCGTCAGACAGCCTCATGCCGGGCACAGGTAGCGGACATTACAGCCCTGGTTATGCGTCTGGTATCGCGTGATCAGGGGCGGGCACAGGCTTTGCGCAACAATGATAAAGTACTATCATTTGGCACACGTATAGCCGGAGAATAATCATAATGATCCGTATACGTCATACAGATGAGAACCCGCATGAAGTGAATGAGATCAACGTCACGCCTTTTATTGATGTGATGCTCGTTTTGCTGGTTATTTTTATGGTTACAGCCCCGCTGACAACGGTCGATATTCCTGTTGATCTGCCCTCTTCCTCTGAGGCACCAACATCCCGCCCTGAAGAGCCGGTATTTCTGACAATTCAGGCGGATCATTCTCTGGCTCTGGGCGAGAAAAGCATAACCTCTGAAACTCTTTCGAGTGAAATATCAGCTGTTACAAAAGGAAATAAAGATCAGAGAGTCTTTTTGCGGGCTGACAAAGCGGTAGATTATGGCACCCTCATGAGTGTTATGGATAAACTACGTGCTGCTGGTTATCTTAAAGTTGCCCTGGTTAACCTGCAGGGTCAGGAACAGGGGAGCGAGGCCAGCACCTCAACAGGTATTACGCCGTGATGATAAAAAAAGAAGGCCACAGCTGTCAGTCAGCTGCGATCCGAGCGGTAACACAGTCTGCGTTACCTTCTTTTGAAGATGTTCAGCGTAATCAGCGTTTGCGCACACAGCGCTACGATGCACTGCGCTGGGGGACATCCTGCCTGATTGTTTTTACCCTGACAGGGTTAGCTGGCCGGTGGGCACTACATTTGCCCCCGATAAAGATCTCTGTACCTGAGGCACCGCCACCAGCTATTGCGATTGACCTGGCGCCTGAGCCTGTATCTGTTATCGCACCCCCAACGGATGTTCCGCCCGGCCCGCAGCAGACACTCACCTCAGCTGAACCGGTTCCTGAAGAAAAACCTGATATTTCGGCACCGCCTTCTCCCGCAGTGTCTCCGCCAGTTTTGTTGCCCAAGCCTGGTAAAGTAAAAAAGAATATTAAAAAACACGAGGTCGCACCAAAAATTAAACACCCTGCACCTGAAAAGCCTGATCAGGCAGAGGTTACTACTGCTCCTCCGGCAACGCAGGCACCTGAAGCACAGGCCATGGCCGCCCCAACACCTGGTGTGTCATCCTCTCATGCAGCTCATGATCCTGTAAAATGGCAAAACGCTTTGCTGGCTCAGCTTGAAAAATTTAAACGCTACCCGTCTGAAGCCATGCTTGACCATCAGGAAGGCGTGCCGACCGTCACTTTTTCAATGGACCGTAAAGGACACATTCTGACAGTTGCTCTGGCCAGTAGTTCAGGCAATTCATTACTTGATCAGGAGGCCCTGGCTTTGCCAAAACGCGCGCAACCTCTTCCTGTTCCGCCCGACAGTATTGAGGGCGACATTGTAACACTAACGGTGCCGGTTGAGTTTTACATTCATGAAGACTGAGACTTTAGCCTGGTCTTTTTATAAGATCTTAGCTGTTACCCTGCGTCATACTGTATAGATTTGTTCCATAATCTACTTTATCAGCAACGGAAGAGGCTGTGTTAAGAGCATCAGAACCAGCATTTTTCAGCGTGTCTGTAATCGAGGCACTTTCTTTGGTTGCAGCGCTTGCAGCAGTTTCACCAATTTCTGCTGCCCCTTCAGCAGCATCAATTTCAGCACCTGCCCCGGGTACAACAATCAGTGCAGCGTCACTGAGGGTTCCCTCAACCATTTCGCCCATATCTTCAAACCCCTGTTTGATGTGCCCCTTAGCAAACTGGTCAACCATACCAACGCCATTAGTTACAGGGGAGACAATTGAAGACATAAAGCTTGCCATGCCGTTTTCTATTTTGTTCCATGCTTTTGATCCTCTGGTGCTACCCCGGTCGATGGTCCCTTCACCAAATTCTGCCTGAAACATAGCGGCATCCTGCCTGGAAACTTTTCCTTTGCCTAATACTCCTATCTGGCTACCAAGCATTGCGGCATCGGCATCAGAGAATGTGCTGCCGGTCTGAGCTGATTCTTCTCCCGCAATTTCAAGATCTTCAGCCATAGCATTTCCATTTTTTGCTTTGGCATCTTTAGAAAATTGCTGAGCAAGATAAGGGTCGGTTTCTTTGAGGTCAGACATAGCCTGTTGTGTACCCTGGCTCAGGGCGGTGCTTCCGGCATCAAGAACAGTGTCTTTTGCTACGCCGTCAGAGGTTTTTTCTTTAATACCTTTGATTAACTGAGCGAGAGGGGAAGACGCTTCGAGAAATTTCAGAATATCGTGTCCGGCACGTGTCTGGCCGCCTTTAATATAATTTCCGCCTAAAATTTCTTTAGCTTCTGCCCTGATATGCTTGTTAATTCGTCCCCCGCCATTTTTATTGGCAAGTGACTGCGCACCAGAGACAGCATCAATGGCCTGACTTTTGGTCAGATCACCTTCCTGATAGGCCTCAAGCTCATCTTTCGCCAGGTTATTCCCGTTTCCTGACTCTCCTGCTGTCATAATTTTTGCAAATAATGCAGGATCATTTTGTTCAACGGTGTCCATGCCTTTTTCAAGGTCAGTATTATAAGCCGTGTTTTTACCAGACTTACTGCTGCCACTTTTCTCCAGAGCACTTGTCGCTTCCTGGGTGCCAATGTCAGTTGAACTGGTTGCCACAGATCCAAGCAGCATGAGGGGTACTCCTGGTAAGAAAAATGCAGAGAATAATAGTATGCGTAACCTGAAACCCTGACGTTAACCTGACTGATGAAAGTAAGGTTTTGTCAGAGGTTCAGACGTGAGGTGAGTAGTCAGGCATCTCCAAAATCAGCTGTGTAAGTCTGACTTGTATCTTCAGCCATTGTCATGGGGTTTGAGCCGCTTGCATTACGGTCATCATCGGGGTGAATGTATGAATTCCCTGTTCCCAGTTTAGATTCCATGTATGCGCCGCCGCTTTGCATAGCCTGCGTTGAGCCATCATACCAGCCGGTAATAGTTGCGCGCCCCCCTGCGTCTTTTGTTATGTCAGCAGCAGGTGCATCACTGGCAATGCTTTCGCTGTCGCCAGCTGTTTTGCCTTTGCCGTCAGATATCTTAATTGCAGCGTTACGACCATCAATATAGCTGACATCAACACTGTTAACGCCTTTATTGCTGGCATAAAATTCAAGCCGGCTTGCTGTAGACTGATAGGTGCCAGAGGAGTCAGCTTCAGCAGCATACCCTCCCTGACCATTCTGATATTTTAGTGTGCCACTCTGACCCGGTTTCAGGTCAATTTCAGCAACAGGTGTTGTTGTTGAACCGCCGTTCAGAAATTCACCAATTTTTTCATCATGATCACTGGTATTGGTAATATGTAACGTATTTGCACCACTTCCTGCGCTGGTGCCCGAGGTGTCATCCTGTTCTGATGTATTGTTTAGTGTGGCAGTACCGGTGGTCTCAGATGGTTGTGTGGTGCTTGTTGTCGTTGTTGGGGTTTCTTCAGAAGACCCGGAGGTTGTGCCTGAGGATCCTTTCTCCAGCAGGCTCATAAGTTCCTGAAAAATTTCAGAAAGCTGTGAGCTGGTATTGCTCTCGCTGCTGGTTGGTGATGCTTCTGATGATGAGGACTGCGTATAGGCATGTAGTTCCTGCAGCAGGTTTTGTAATGCAGGGTCTGTTTGTATCGAATTGCTCATGCCGGCCTCATCATAATACTGTGTTACCTGTGGGGATGCAGCTTTTACTGGCGGTTATTTTAAGCTCTGAAGCTGACGTCAGCCTGATTTATGTCGGAAGATTTTGTAAAATACGGGCAACAGGCTGAAAATATGCTGGTGTAATTGTCATGCCAGGTTTGAAATTTTTGGCCAGATCGCGTGTCAGCTCCGCCTCCCATACGAGGGGGATACGACTGTCACGTGCAGCCCGCCGGTAGATTTCAGCCTGCTCCCCGTTCCCCCGGCATACAATTTTAGGCAGCGGTGTATCGGGCGGGTTATAGCGTAGACCAATAGCAGAAGAGTGGTTGCAAAGCATTACTGTGGCGCGACGCGGCCCCATATGTTCTGGCTTACGCCGGGCCAGAATCTGAGCGCGTCTTTGTTGTTTCCTGATGAGTGGGTTACCCTGAGTTTCCTTGTGTTCATTTTTGGTTTCTGTTTTGGTCATACGCATTTCCTGCATAAACAGGTAGCGTTGAATTATAAGGTCGGTGACACCCGCAATCAGATAGAAAATACAGGCGGCTGCGCATAATGGTGTCAGGAGCATAAATAATATTCCTGGCAATCCGGAGGCACCGGCTTCGGGCACTCTCATCAGGCCATTTAGTGAGCTGAGTATGATCAGGGCAAGTGTGCCACCAAAAAAAATGGTTTTCAGCACAGACATTCCCAGATCAATAAAAGTTCTTTTTTTGAAAATATTCTTTAACCCGGAAACAGGGTTAATAGTTTCAGGTTTTGGTATGATCGGATCAAGGGAGAATATAAAACCACCATTTGTGATGAGCTTAATTAAAATACTGCTGATGACAGAAAGAGCCAGTGGAGCAAGCGCATCCTGCAGAAAGAGAGTATAGATAATTTTTGAAAAAACGGCTCTGGCTGAAGTAAAATCCATCAGCACAGAATGGTCGGCCGCATCAAACAGCATTATCATATGCGCAGCAATGGCGTGGTGTCTGATAGCCAGCCAGCAAATCATAATAATTGTTACGACACCAGCCTGCAGGTCGGGTGCTTTGGCGATATGCCCCTTGCGGCGCTCATTCGCCAGTTTTCGGGCCGAGGCAGGAAGGTTTTTTTCTTCGCTGCTGCTTCCGCTCATGGCTGCAACAGTGTGTTCAGAGTGCCCGTTACATGATGTAAGGCAACAAGGTCATGTTTCATATAAACCACCAGCCATGAGCAGTAACCAAAGATCATCAGTGTGAAAGCAAGGTTGCGCAAATTGGGTGCGAGGTCATACAGATGTAGCTTAGGAATGGCCCGCATAAGCAGGATAATAGAAAATTCACAAAGCAGCATGGCCAGCATCACCGGGGCGCCGGTTGTCAGGGTGATGAGCTCCAGCTGATCTAATAATGTCAGGAGCACTGTCGTAGCACCAGGCTGAGGGGACAGGTTCAGAACTGTGGGTGGCCAGAGGCTCTCTGATGAGAGGATGGCACCGGCCACCAGGTTTAGCCCGCCGGATACGACAAAAAGCGTAATAACAGCCATAGCAAGAAAACCTGCCGTGATAGAATCCTGATTTCCACTTGCGGGATCTTCCGACTGGCCTTGTGTGGCACTACGCTGTGTATCCAGCATCTCACCTGCGCATTGTACCCCCCATACAGGCAGACCGAGAATAAACCCGATTATAATACCGATCATCAGCTCTTTTGCACTGAGGAGCCCAAGCATGATCAGAGAGTGCGATGTATCTGTTAATTTTTCGTAGACTGATGGTGTAACAGGTAATCCAAGGGCAAAGGCAATGGCACCACGCACCGGTCCGCCTAACTGCGCGCGCGTAAACACTGGCAGAACAACAGCTACGCCTGCTGGCCGCGACATAGAGATAGCCAGAGCTGATAGCCATGGCATGATATTTTGCATCAGATCAGCAGGCGCTGACATAGGTTAGTACCGTGTCATGGTCGGAAAATCATTCAGAATACGTTCCGTAAATGACAGCAGAGGAGGGAACAGTGTGGAGGCCATAAGCAAAAGGGTGGCGCAGACCGCCACGACTTTAAAAGTAAGAGGCATGGTCTGATCCTGTAGCTGTGTCACAGCCTGCATGAGCCCGACAACCAGCCCGACAATGAGAGCAACTGCCAGAGGCGGCCCTGCAATTGAGGCGAACAGAAAAAGAGCAGATGACAGTTCCTGTGTGAGCGAGGCATCATCCATTTATGAGAGCTCCGTTCAGCATGTTCAGGTATAACTCAGCACCAGGCCATGCAGCAGGCGGGTCCAGCCGCTGGCGAGAACAAAGAGTAATAATTTTAAAGGAACGGAGATCGTATTGGGCTGGACCTGCGAAAGCCCCATAGCAATCAGAATAGTAGTAACGATCAGGTCAATGGTAATAAAGGGCAGATAAATCAGAAAGCCAATTTCAAAAGCGCGTTTAAGTTCACCTGTCAGATAAGCCGGGAGTAAAATTGGCAAAGAGTCATCTGACAGACTATCTCTCATATCCTCAGGCCATAACCGTTTGGTTGCACTTATAAAAAATTTTCGTTCAGGCGCCTGGGTAAAGTGTAGCAGATGGTGTGCTATGGGCTCCTGAATATGATCATAAGCTTCAGCATAGTCTGAAATCGTTTCATATTTCTGATCAGATTCAGCCAGTGATTTATAAATATCGTGCCCCAGAGGCGCAGATATAAAAAGGGTTAACATAAGAGCAATGGCATAAAGTACGATATTGGGCGGTGCCTGCTGAATACCCAGAGCTGTGCGCAGCAGAAAAAGAACAACAGAAATTTTTACAAAAGAGGTGACTGTCAGAACAGCAAGAATGAGAATGCCAAAACCAAGTGTCAGAACCAGTGCTGTAACAAGGTTTGATGAACTGATCATGACGTAATAATCCGGGTTATGCGAACAGCTGCTGACTGTCCGATCGTCACCAGTTCTCCTTCACCTATGCGTCGTCCGTTCGCAATAATAGAGACAGCCCGTTCGTTCAGAGGGCCAATGTCAATGATATGTCCTTCTCCCATTGTTCTGAGCTCAGCAAGTGAGACCGTTATACGCGCCAGTTCAAATGTTAAAGGGATCTGAAGCTGATCAAGAGTGCTTTCACTGATGAGGGAAGAAGGGTCTGTTTCAGGAGAGGGGGGTGTATCAGTCATATCAGTCCTGTTTGCTGTCAGGTTTTGTGTCACAGGTGAAAGGTTGCTGTGAAAAATAATTTTATTATTTACGTAATTAACCGAAGCACTTAGTGCTTCTGCGGCTGTGATGCTCAGGCTGATGCTGTCACCTGGCCCCAGCACCAGGCCAAAACCTGGCGCAAGCATGCTGAGCTGCCCGGGTGTCAGAGCAACGCTGCCAACAGTCAGAGCAAGAGTGACTGGCGGGTCAGGAAAATGCACCGCCAGGGGAGGGGCCAGAGAATGCAGTAAAGGCAGAAAGGCAGTTTCGAAACATAATACGCCTTCAAATAATATGTTCGTGTCAGATGCTGCCTGAAAACCCGTTCTGCAGTTTATATCTGTGTGTCGCAGAGCTTCTGCCGCTGTGGTAATATAAGACAGATGAACAACCTGACCACTCATCTCCTCAAAGCTGTTTAGTGCCTTCTCAAACAGAAGCTCAAGCAGCAGGAGTGCGACCTCTGGCTCTATGCCTGCATGAGGTGAGGGCTCAGCCATGTGTAGCAGTGCAGACATGCTTTCCTTAGAGAGAAGGAAAAATCCTTTATCCTCACCTGTAGAAAATACGAGTGCATACCAGTCATTTTCTGGTGTGACGGGAGGGTTGAATCTGATGGTAAAAGTGGTCTTTCCTGCGGGGATAATAAATGGTTTTCGCCCGAAAAGGCGACTGACTGCGGCATTATAACCGAGTGTATGAGGGTGATATGGTACTGCCGAAGGCAGGGGGTATGTCCGGGCCTCAGTAGTCATGGCTTAAGCTTATTCATTATTAATTTTTTTGTGCGCTCTTTGGTCTGACTGGCACTGTGACGGGCCATAACCAGGTCAGAAAGTTCCTGTTCATCACGGTTGTATCGTGCTTTTTTTTCATTTTCCTGAATTTTCTTTACGAAATCCTGAGCCTGTTTTTCTTTTTGTTCAGCCATCATCAGGTCATGACGTATCTGCGTGGCCATCAGTGTCAGATTTTCAACAACCTTATGGTCTGCCGCAGCTTTCTCCTCCAGACGGATAGCCTGATCAGCCATACGCTGCAGTGTTTCGTGATCCTGACGGAAGTGCTGCCCTTTGAGGATATGCCCTTTATGTTGCTCTGATATGCGGTCTTGTGTTTCAGCCCATGCGTTCTGATGCGACTTCAGCGCGTTAAGAGCCTGTGTGTATGAGGTGACTGCGTGTGTCAGTTCTGAGCTGATTTTCTTAAATAATATACGAGCCTGGTCACTGCGCCGCGTACGTAGCAATGTCAGTTGCCGGGCTGTATAGATTGTCAGCTGTGCAGACGGTTGAGCCATGCCAGCACCTCAGTGAAAGACGTATAGTCATTATGGTCTTGCTGTAAAAAGCTGCGCAGTAAATCGATTTTAGAAATGGCTTCATCTGCCAGAGGGTCTCCTCCCGCTTTGTATTCACCAACCTGTAAAAGAAATTCGATTTCTTTATAACGCGCCCATAAGCTACGTATTTTTGTAGCAGTCTTAATATGTTCTGCACTGGTTACGAGGTTCATAACGCGCGAACGGCTGGAAAGGACGTCGATGGCCGGGTAGTGGCCTGAAGCGGCCAGAGCACGTGAGAGAATGATGTGACCATCAAGAATGCCGCGGGTTTCTTCTGCTATGGGGTCATCTCCGCCATCTTCAACCAGCACCATATAAAAAGCGGTGATTGACCCCTTCACGCCCATACCTGTGCGCTCCATGAGCTGTGGCAGCGCGGCAAAAACGGAGGGAGGAAAACCACGGCGGGCAGGAGGCTCTCCCGCAGCAAGGCCAATTTCGCGTAATGCCCTGGCATAGCGTGTAAGGTTATCAACAAACAAAAGTACTTTCAGTCCCTGGTCACGAAAATACTCTGCGATTGTTGTGGCCGTTTTTGCACAGAGAACCCGCTCAGCCGCAGGTCTGTCAGAGGTGGAAACGATAAGAACCGTTTTTTTCAGACCATCCTCACCAAGGTTATGTTCAATAAATTCACGCACTTCACGGCCACGCTCACCCACCAGGGCGACAACAGCAACATCAGCGCTGCTACCTTTAACAATGGCAGACATCAGGGTTGATTTGCCGGCCCCGGCTTCACCATAAACGCCAATACGCTGCCCTTCACCACAGGTCAGTAACCCGTCAAGAACACGCAATCCTACAGGTAAGGGCCGAGCAACAGACTGACGCTCCATAGCAGGAGGCGGGGGTGCCGAAACAGGGCGGGACGGACCGGGAGGAAGAGCGCCCCGGCCATCAACAGGCTCACCCAATGCATCAAGCACGCGGCCGAGCAGATGTTCTCCAACCGGACAATGGCGCTGCCGGCCTGTTGTGACAACTTCGGTTTCAGCTGAGACGCCATAGATTTCGCCCATGGGGGTCAGGAGCACTTCCCGCCCATCCAGCCCGACAACCTCGGCATCAAGTGACCAGTCATCGTTGTGATTATGTAACCGGCATAAATCGCCGATAGCAACATTGGGCAAAACTGCACGAATAATAGTGCCTGTTGCTCCTGTTACCCGTCCGTGCAGTGGGCGGGTATTCAGGTCTGTTGTCAGAGTGCGCAGGTCCGGCAGCCGTTGTTTTATACGATTAATAATATGGCTGGCTGTACTGGCAGGAGAAGAGGTTGTCGCGGGAAGAGAAGTATCTTTCTGATATAAAAAAGATGCAGTGTTGCTTTTTTTGTTTTCCTGGCTGGTTTCTGCTTCTTCGTGGGGGAGAGGATGCTGAGAGGGGCTGGTATTATACGATTGTTCGGCCTGTGGCTGCGGCGGGGCAGATTGTTTCGTTTCGGCTGGTAGCTTTGCCTGACCTGACTGTTTTTCTAAACTGCCACTAATATTTTTTTTAAATCCGGCCTGTAAGTTTATAAAGTCAGCTTCGAGAGCAGTAGCAAGAGAGCGCACCGGCAGTTGTGCGGGCTCTGTTATATCCGGCTGCGCATTATACAGCTCAGCGGGGGAGAGGGGCAGGTCAGTCATAACGGTTTACCATTTTGTGGTAAGGTAATCGCGCAAAACAGCAATCTGTGCTTTTATCCCCAGCTCTGCCACGCCCAGCTCACTTTCAAGAACGCATCGGCCTGCTGGTAAGTAAGGGTCTGTTTCCAGCTGAATCCCAGGAGGGGGGAGTTCTGCGAGAACAGGTCTTATAAGTTCCGCACAATCGGGTGCCACTCTGAGGGTCGCAAGTGTGCCTTGTCTGATTTTTGTGAGCGTATGACGAATGGCGTGAGGGAGTACAGCACTGATATCCAGCCTGCCAAAAATATCATCCACTACGTCTGCAATGACCGAGGGAAGATTTTGCTCCAGGTCCTGTAAAATTTTTGCCACGGCCTGATCAGCACTCAGCAGGCGCTGCGCCATATCTCCGGCAGCTTTGTCACATCCCTCCTGATAACCGCGCAGGCATTGTTCGTTATAGGCATTTTGCGCGGCAGAGAGTAATGCCCTGGCGTTGCTGATGGCAGCATTGTAAGCAGTAGTTGCATCACACCAGGCGTTCATCTGCTCGGGTAGCAGAATGGTCTGATCCGGCTGAAGGCGGGAAAAAACTTTATCAGACATGACCTGTTATCTCCTGCGCTACATACAGGATAACAGGGTCGAAATGCCCGGCAGCTGCCTGAGGCAGGTTTGTGGCAGGGAGTTTGAGCCTCGCGACGGGGCGATATTCAGCACGTAGTGTCATATGCCAGCGTGCCAGGCAGGAGTGGGCAAAATCCGTAAGAGTGCGTATCAGAACCTGCGGCTCTGTCGGGCTGGTCGATGTGGGGGGTGAGGTAAGAGGCGAGGGAGAGTGCCCGGCAAGCTGCGCGCCAAGCCGTATGGCAGATAAGCGCAGCTCAGCCCCCAGAGCGCTGTCAATCAGTGTGACTGAGTGTTTATCAACGTGTTTTGCAAGTTCACGCCAGTAGGTTAATGCGCTCATACGATAACCTGCCTGCATAATGACATGACTTGTTTGCGACGCCAGTGCCTCGCAGGCTGTCTGTGCAGCGGGAGGCTGTTGAAATGTCTCAGAAGGAAAGAGGTCGCTCAGTTTGCCAGTCAGGCGGGTGCAGGCCTGAAGGCGCAGAATAGTTTCCCGGCGCAGCGCAGGCAGACGCAGTTGTAAATGAGAAGAGTGCATACTCTGTATCATCTGCACAGTGGGTGGCAGAGCCGCAGGCATTGTCATGGTGTCTGACGTGGTGAAACGGTGAGCTGGGAACCTGTGTCAGATGTTTGTTTTTTGCGACGTTGTAACCAGTAATGCACGCCATAACCGCATGGAAACAGCAAGGCAAAAAACCAGCCCAGAAGACCAGGCAGGCTCATTCGGTTTGATATCTGAACCTGAGGCAGGTGTGGCAACGCTTCTGGCAGCAAGATCACAGAAACCCGGTCATAGGCCAGGTCCTGCACTGCATTGGCGACCATGAGCTTAATTTTGGGCAGTAGCCCTGTCATTGAAGTGCCGGCATCATAGCGTATAACGACCGAGGCTGTCGCTGGTTTATCTATACCGGTAACAGGGTCATTCACGGCTGGTGCTATATGCACACGGGCATCAATAACGCCGTCTATATCGTTGAGTGTGTGTCCAAGTTCCTGGCTGATGCCATAATATAGTTTTGCGCGCTCAGCTGTCGGGGTGCTTATCATGCCCTGCTGCTGAAAGATTTTATCCATACTTTCGTAGTCGTTGCGTGGATAATGACTGGCCCGAAGAACAGAGACTGCATCTGCGACCTGACTGCCTGCCACTTCAATGGTTGAGCTGCCATCTTTTGCAATGACCCGGTCAGCAGAGATGCCGTTATGGAGCAGGATGGCAGTCATCTCCATGGCATCACGTTCTGAGAGATGGGTGTACAGCTGTGTCTGACAGCCTGTGAGTGAAAGTAAAATAAGCAGGGCCGGTAGTCTGACCTGAAAGCGGCGCATAATGTCAGCCCCCCTGCGTGAGCAGGCTCTTCAGGGTAGAGGTCATATTTTGTGAAGAGACAGTAATAATATGTGTTTCAAACTCAGCGTTTGAAAACGCCATCTGCCTGCTCAGTGCCTCATTATACATCGCAATTCCCTCCTGCTCGACCTTTTCGAAGATCTTTGAATGATCTCCGCCCGGTGCTTTTTCGGTGGCAGAGGTGAGAGATGAGAGAGGTGTTTCCGAAGCGTAAGGTGAGGATTTTGACGATGAAGAAAGGCTAAGCTGTTTACCATCAGGCAACATTTCAGGAGCCAGAGAATCAAGATGGGTAAAAGAGCTGTTTATTTTCCCCAGCCCGCTCAGAAAATGCTCGCGGAGTGTATCTGCCGGAGTAACAGAACCGGTAAAGAATGATGTCTGCTCAGGTGTTATTTCAGTAAAAGCAAGCTGCTGGACGCCATGTGCGCCCCCTCCCTGAGATATATCATCTGAAACCTGATTCAGTGCTGGTGACGCAAGAGATGTTGCATCTAATCCTGCAAGTCCTGTCATACGTATTGCTCCGGAGACAGCATTTCTCTTCTGCACACAATAATTTTTTAACAACTAAACCTGACCTGAACCTGACCTGATATTATAGTGCTTGAAAGAGGGCTTAATGATTGTCGTGTACTTTTTTTGAGGTATATAGTGCAGCGATGAAGCAGAAATTTAAGTCGCGTATGATGAGGCTGATGACACTGCGTAAAGGGTGGAAAAATCCATCGTTTCTTTCTGGTTTTTTGGCTCTGATAGCAGTCATAACTGTTGAGACAACAGCCCGGGCAGAGGTGATGCCGTTACCAGATCAGGGGCGGTATACTGTGCTTCATCAGACATTATCTGAGGCGATTACTCAGTTTTGCGGAGATGTGGACTTAAGGGTTATTATCGACCCCTCAGTTGAAGGGAATGTCCGTTCAGGGTTTACAGCGGCAACGCCGATGGCATTTCTTGATGCCCTGACTGCCGAATACCACCTGGACTGGTATTACGATGGTAATACATTATACATCACGCCTGCTTCAGAAGCGTCCAGTCATATATTTTCACTGGATGGTGTGCCCTATGCACGGCTGAGACGGGCTATTGATGCCAAAAAAATGTTAGAACCACATTATTCTGTTCATGAAGATAGTAATGGTGATGCTGTTACGGCCTTCGGGCCACCGCGTATGCTTGAGCGTATTGATCAGACCATTCAGTTATTAAAAACCAGGGCGGCTCATCAGACAGTGACTATTTTTCGTGGTGGAGCAGTGCAGCAGGTGCCTCAGTAATAAATGACAGTTTGATGAAACCGCACCGTTTTTGTCAAAAATCAACTCATCTCAAAACTGCGTCAGGTTCTGGTCAGAATAGTCAATTACTTCCAGCTTATGGCCGATCCACGTAGCGTTTTTTAAAAACGTTGCCGGGTAAAGATCGGACCTGAGAGCAGGTTAGCCCTGTTCTCTGGTGTTTCAGTCTCTGGGTCGGAAAGTATGGTGACGACGATGGATGCGACAAGTGGCGTAAGTAGTTATTCAGACGGGAGTACGACGTCTGACCAGGACCTGAGCGCTGATACTGCTCAGCAAATGGCGCAGGCTCTTTCTCAGTTACTTGAATTAATGGAAAAGCAGGCCGAAACTCAGGATTCTGCTAATTCAACAGCTGTGGGTGATACCGGGCTTTCTGTTACAGGTAATCTTGATCAGGATATGACCACGCTTAAAAAGCTGGTCGATGGAACAGGCACAAACGGCAACACGCTGCAGGAATATGCACGGGCTGTTGCGTCTGAAGCCAGCAATCAGAGCGACGGTATTGATTCTTCCGTTGCGACAAATATTGCTAACAGCCTCTCTGATGGTACTTACGAGCAGGGCGGCAGCAGCAATGCCATCGCTGCGGCCATTCAGGGAAAAAGCGTTGATGCAATAACAAACAACGTAAATTCTATTGCGAGTGGTCTTGAGTCCGGTCAGTCAGGGGCGGATGAAGTCAATAACTTTAATGCACTGGCAACCGAAGCCTCAAACGCAGGCAATACACAGCTCGCACAAACGGCTAAAAACCTTGCGAGTGAAGCTGAATCAGGTTCGTTTAACAGCTCTTCCGCTGTCAAAGACCTTGAAGCCGCAATAGGTGAAAGTTCAGACACCAGCACTTCAGCTGCCTCTTCAGCATCTTCCGATAGCAGCACGCAGGAAATGGAAGGGGTCGCAGAGGAAATGGCGGCTATGATTTCCCAGCTTATGTCAGAAATGAAATCAGGTGGTTCATCTTCTTCGTAAGAAAATCTCTGATGTTCAAAGAGGTATCAGTAACACACTGATATTTTTCACTTAGTTTTTTTTATTGTCCAATGGAGTTTAGAATGAGCGGTTCAATTTCTTCTAATACAGATTCTACAATGAGCCAGGTTATGCAGGAATCTGAAGCTATGGAAGATCAAAACCTGCAGGAGCAGGAAAAAATGTCTGAAATTTCTAACGCTCAGACGTTTGCTAACGACTTTGCTCAGACAATGGAAAGCAATGCCAAGTCTTCCTTCACGAAAGACTGATCTGCACTAAGCAGAAAATGGTCTGCAAGGGGGAATATTTCTGCCTGGCAGACCATTTTTGCATCTGACGAGGGGTTGCCGTAAAGTTATGAATGCAGAAAATTCTTTTATGTTACAGGTGCATAATGGCTTGCATGCTGAAGCAAAAATGATTTCTGCCAGTGGTGCTCCGGTGGTGATTGGCTCCGGCCCTGAAGCCGGTATGGCCTTGCTTGATGAGGGCATTGTTGCCCGGCATGTGTCTGTAGAGCGTATCGGGCCTGATATTTTTTCAGTCACAGCTCTCAGTTCAGATGTCTTTGTTGATGATGCACCGCTGGCGGTGCATGAAAAAAGAGAGGTCAGAGCACCTGCGGGGCTGAGGGTTGCAGGTGTAACAATTGCACTGTGCTCCAGGCAGAATGTTGGTGATGTTTCTACTCTGTCTGCGCAGTTTTCTGAGGTTTCAGAAAAAAACAGATCGACAAAAAAGCTCAATCCGGTTGTGTTAATTGCCGGTGGGGGTGCCGTGGTTCTGGGAATTTTTTTGTGTCAGGCAGCATTACACCCTGACGCGATGGGTAAAGAGAAGCCGTTTGTGCCACCAGCCAGCCAGAGCGCTGATAATGTCGGGACCGGATCTTTGGTCAAAGAGGCCACGTTAAGCGATGCGGCCCTGGGACAAAAGATTGTAAGTGCCATTGCCCGCGAGCGCCTGTCAGCTCTTAAAGTCAGTGCTGAGTCAGGTGTTGTGACTGTTGAGGGCACTCTGCCGGCGCAGGATATGGCAAAATTTCATACAATAGAAAAATGGTTCGATTCTGCTTTTGGCACGCAGTATGTCTGGATTTCTAAGGTTACTGTCGGGTCAGGCAGTCCGCCACCCGACCTGCCTGTGCAGGCGGTATGGACCGGGAAGAACCCCAATATCGTTGTGCATGCCCAGCGTTATAAAGCCGGATCAGAAATTGTAACAGGATTGTCTCTTTTAGAAATCAGATCTCATCGCATAGTTATGAGTAAAGGTTCGCAAATCATTAACGTTCGTTACTGATCTGCGAGTCTGAGGTGCGATAGCGATATGAGGTCTATGTGTTTCAAAGGATTGATGGCGGAGGCTCTGTCAGGCTCGATCGTGCTTTGCAGGATGTATCTGTGCAAAGTGATGATCCTTTACTGAAAACAGAGGTTGCGTCAGTTCAGGAAGCGCTTTTTGCTGAGGATGAAATAACCGACAGCATAGACCCGCCGAGTGTTATTAACGCTGTTTTTACGCATATTATGCCGCATATTTGTAACCCCGCTGTGCTGATGCCTGCGCAGAGGCAGCTTCTTTTGCGGCGTCTGGAAGCACGGATATCTTCGCATGCTAATACGGCACCGGTTGTGCCTGGCGGTCTTGATACATTACGCCATGAAATCGCCAGTCTCGACAGGTTACTTCATGCTTCCAGCAATATAATTGGCGGATAATGTGATGGAGCGCGATCAGCGCGATCTTCTGGTCTCTCTGGCTTATCTGTATATTTGCTGTGGTCGTAACTGGCGGGCTTTGCCAATGCTGCTGCTGGTAATTTCTCAGCAGCCTGATGATTGCGAAAGCCTGCGTATGCTGGCGCATGTTTATACAATGATCAGACGGGGCGAGCTGGCTCTCGCCGTTCTTGACCGTCTTGAAGAGATCAGGCCCGTTTCTGATAATGCTCATACTCTGTTGCGGGCACGTGCGTTGCATCAGCTTGGGCGCCTGGAGGAGGCCCGTGCGGCTTTTGCCTGTTATACGCAGGCTCTGCGCTGATGAAGGCGCTGACACCTTTTTTCCGTGTTATGAGCCAGCGTCAGGATCTGGCTCTTGTTCTGGTTCTTATGCTGACTATCGGCATGCTGATCATGCCATTGCCAGCGGCTCTGGCCGATATACTTATTGGCTGCAATTTGAGCTTATCTGTTCTGCTGCTGATGGTTGCAGTATATCTGCGCTCCCCCCTCGATCTGACGGCCTTGCCTGGTATTATTCTGATCTCTACAGTTTTTCGCCTGGCTCTTGAGGTCACGGTGACCCGCCTTATTCTCACGACTGCTGATGCCGGTACGATTGTCGAAACTTTTGGCGAGTTTGTTATCGGGGGGAATATTGTTGTTGGTCTGGTCATTTTTGCAATTGTAACGACTGTTCAGTTTATCGTTGTTACAAAAGGTACTGAACGTGTAGCCGAGGTTGGTGCACGTTTTACGCTTGATGCCATGCCAGGTAAACAGATGAGCATTGACAGCGATCTGCGCTCTGGTGACATCGATGCTATTGAGGCAAGGCGAAGGCGAGCCGAATTATCGAGTGAAAGCGCGTTACATGGCGCAATGGATGGTGCGCTAAAATTTGTAAAAGGCGATGCTATTGCAGGGTTAATTATTATTATTGTGAACCTTGTGGGGGGTATTAGCATTGGTATTGCACAGCGTGGCCTGTCTGCCAGTGAAGCCATGCACACATATACGCTGCTGACTGTTGGTGACGCGCTTATTTCTCAGATTCCGGCCTTGCTGTTGTCAATTACTGCGGCAATTGTTGTTACCCGTGTCGGGGGGCATGGTCTTGACCTCGGGCGTGATATGGCAGGCCAGCTGACATCGCATAAAGGCGCGCTGCGCGTGGCATCATGTATATTGCTGGCAATGGGGCTCATCCCTGGTTTTCCTAAATCTGTATTTTTTGTTCTGGCATTACTCTTTTTTTGCGGCAGTCGTCCTGACTGGAAAGCTATTTTTGATAAGCTGACACGACGAAAATCTGTAGATGAAGCTGAGCTTGCTGATGGAATTTTTCCTGAAATATCCGTTCCTGATGGGCAATTAAAGCCCGGTGAGCAGTTTACGTCATTGCTGGCTATTACCCTGACTCCGGGGATGGCCGCTGTGTGTGATCGCTCTCGTCTTGAGCGCTTTCTGGCCCGAGCTGGTTCTGACATTGAAAAAGAGTTTGGTTTCAGTTGTCCTGCTCCATGCGTGCGCACTGCTGGTCATACGGATGATTTACGGTTTTCAATTGATCTCGAAGATGTCCCGATTGAAGAGCATGAAATGTATCGCAATGCATTTGTGCTGTATGATGATCCTGTGCATCTTGATCTCGCCGGAATTGAAGGGGTGGAGGGAAAGCCTCTTTTAACGTCCGGGCCTTCAGTATGGGTTGCTATGGCGGAAGAAGGACGTCTCAGAGCAGCAGGTATCGGGTTTTATGATTATGTCGGGGTTATAGTTTTTCGCTTCCGTGCGGCCATGCGCCGGCATGCTGGCCGTTTCGTCGGCTTACAGGAAACCAGACATATTATCCAGCGCGTGGAAAAAGAGTATGGAGACCTGACGCGTGAGGTTCTGAAAATTGTGCCGGTGCAGCGTCTTGCAGAAATATTGCGCCGCCTTGTGGAAGAAGATGTTTCATTACGCAATATGCGCCTGATACTTGAAACACTTGTGATGTGGGGCGAGAAAGAGAGCAAAGCGCCGTTACTGACAGAGCATGTACGCCAGGCTTTATCGCGTCAGATATGTCATCGTTATGCCTCTGCACAAAAGGCTATTGCTGCTGTTGTTATGACGCATGAAGCAGATGAAATCATTCGTAAATCTGTTCGTGAGGCACCTTCAGGAGCATTTCTTGCGCTGGAGGCAGATGCCTCACAAAACCTGCTTGATGCAGTGCGTGACTGCCTTAATGCAGCCCAGGGTAACATGGGTGGAGACACTGAAATTACAAAACCAGTTGTGGTGTGTTCAGTGGATACACGTCGGTTTGTCAGAGGGTTTCTGATGCGTAACGGCTTCGATAACGCCGTACTTTCTTATCAGGATCTGGCTGAAGAATTTCCGGTTCATCCTGTTGGTTCTGTCGGGATGGGCTTTTTTGGAAATGACAAGGCTATTGCAGGAAAATAGCCCGGGTAAAAGGACGAGGCAGGAGAAGATCATGAGACTGATGATCATGTCACCCGATCAGAGCTTTGCAAACAGTCTGGCAAAGCACTTACATCATGCTGGTTTTGGTACAGATATTTTTATTATGTTTGAAGATGCCAGCTATGCTCTGACACAGGGGCATTATGATGCCGTTATTTTTGACCCCCGCGTGTATGATGGTGATTATAAAACGTGGTGGCGAGACAGGAAAACTATCAGGGGTGCTGCTGAGGACACTTTTCTTCTGCTGATTACAGACACACCTGAAGAGCGAATTATTGCCCTTGAGTCAGGAGCGGATGACAGCGTAACGCGCGAAGTTACACCACGTGAGGTTATTGCCCGTATTCGTGCCGTTTTACGTCGCTCTCGTGTGCAGACCAATGATTATCATAAATTTAGTGATGTCACGCTTTGTCCGTTCACGCGTGAAGTGTCAGTGGGTGGCCTGGCTTTGCAGCTTCAGAAACGCGAAACGTTTATTCTTGAAGCTCTTATGCGTCGTCGGGGGCGTGTGGTGCCACGTGCCGGGCTTGAACACGATGTATATGGTGCACTGGCAGAATATTGCCCCAATTCTTTAGAAGTACGTGTCAGCCGTATCCGCAGGCAGCTGGCTAAAGCTGGCTCGCATGTGAAAATTGAAGTCGTGCGGGGCGTTGGTTACCGGCTGGCTGCAGAGTGTGGTTAGCAATAAAATGTTTTTAAAAAAAATCTGGCATATTCGCATGGCAATCAGGCCTGTCAGGCTTTTATGCACTGCTTCAGCGACTATGCTGGCACTTAGTTCTTCTCTCAGTGCCCGGCAGGTTCAGGGCATTCATAATATGACGCTGACAGTCGGCGGCGGGCAGCTCATCTCTCTGCCCGGACAGGTGGCAAATGTTATGATTGCTGATCCGGCAATTATGGACGTACAGTATACCGATAATAACAACCTCTTTATTTTTGGTAAAAAGCCCGGTCATACCACCTTTATTGTGCTTGATCAGAGTGGCCGGAAAATGATTTCGGGTGACGTAACAGTCACTTTTAATATGGATGCTATGCATCAGGCTATTCAGGCTGAAGGCGGGCAGAATATCCAGGTAGAAAATTCACCTCAGGGTGTTGTTCTGTCCGGTCGGGTGCCAGATGCACGGGCAGCAGCGCATCTGACCGCACTTGCGCGTCAGTATGCGGGCCCGGGAGAGCAGATTATAAACCGGCTGACCATAAGCCAGGCTGTGCAGGTTAACCTGCAGGTCAGAGTAGCCGAAGTACAGCGTAAGGTATCGCAGGACCTTGGGTTTAACTGGACAACCGTTTTTAACGGTGTGGGGTCTTTTGCTATCGGAGCGGCTACCGGTGGTCTGAGCGAATTGCCCAGTGCCATTAAAACTGTATCAAGTGCAACAAATACACTATCAGGCAGTTATACTAACGGGAGCTCATCAGTAACTGGTACCCTCGACGCTATGGCGACGGAAGGTCTGGCAACAATGCTGGCGGAGCCTAATCTGACAACAATGTCGGGCGAAACCGCAAAATTTTTGTCCGGCGGGCAGTTCCCTGTTCCGGTGCCTCAGGGCCTTGGTTCGGTTGGCATTACATATAAAAATTATGGAGTAAGTGTAAACTTTACACCGACGGTTCTGTCTGACGGTACTATAAGCATGCACGTAGCACCTGAAGTCAGCACGGTGTCGATGGAAGCTGTTGATGGGGCGTATTCCCTCTCCGGCGGGAGCGGGAATATCGTGCCGGCAATTCGTACAAACAGGGCCGATACCACTATACAGCTTGCCTCCGGTCAGAGTTTTGCCATTGGTGGCCTGATTTCTAATGATGCGAGTAATACAATTTCGAAAGTGCCCGGGCTGGGTGATATTCCTGTGTTGGGAGCGTTGTTCCGTTCTACGTCTTTTCAACGCAATGAAAGTGAGCTGCTGATTGTTGTAACAGCTTATATTGTGCATCCATCTGATCATGTACCTGTGTTGCCGACTGATTATATCAGGCCAGCATCAGCTTTTGAGGCGCTTTTGCTACATCGTACTGCCAGTGCCACGCATGGTGATATTGATGCCCTGCGCGCACCGCATCTGCAGGGTGCAGGAGGGTTTCTGTATCAATGAAAAAATACATCTTACTGACTCTGCTTCCGTTTTTTGTCGCTGGTTGTGATATGCACTGGGCACGTCAGGGTAATAAACCGCCGCCATTACTCGTGGGAGAGAATGACATCAGCATATCGCTGTCAGAGGAGGGGGCTTATCAGGCAGTGGCGCAGGCACTGGCAAAAATAAATGACCCGCAAAAACTGCATGTGACACTTAGCAGCGTGAATAAACAGCAGGCTGAAACAATAAGGCATATGTTAACCCATGCAGGTGTTAATGCTGCCCGGATTTATTATGTGGATTCACCGGCAGATATGCTGGTGATGAGACGTTACCTCGTCGCGCGGCCTGACTGCCGCCTGGCAGTTCATAAAAGCTGGACAGGAGATGTCTCGAACAGCTTGTCTGCTACCGGATCATGTGTGCAGGCCAGTGCACTGGCTGAAGAAATTGATAATCCGGGAGATCTGGTTCAGCCGGCGCATCTACAACCTGCTAACGGGGCAAGATTTGGCCGGGTTGTTGAATTGTGGGAGCAGGGGGCAGATAAAAATAACCAGCAGCAGCCTGTATCGCAGACAGGTTCAGGTTCAGTTTCTGGTGCTTCTGGTTCAGCCGGCGGGAGTGATAGCAGTCTGACACCTGCAAGCCAGACGACGCCGGCTGAGACCACGACAACAACACCGCTTGCGGCCAGAACAGCAGGTCAGTCTGATAACACAGATGATGATGCAGACTCTGTTCCCTGAGATGCGTGGAGAAACGAATAAAAACGCATATTTTGTCGCGTCTCTTCGCTGTTAAGGGCAGCACCCTGTGCGGCCTGGCGCGCATCAGTGAGGTTACCTTCAAGCGCATAAACAATAGCGAGGTTTCCATCAATGGTGGCGAGTGAGCTGGCGGGGGCTCCTGTTTCTACAGCTTCCGTGCGCAAGGCCAGAAGTGCTTTACGGGCTGTTTCGTTCTGTCCGTCCAGCGCTTCAGAGAGAGCGAGGTTATTACGTGCTGCAATATTATGCGGGTCAATTTTTAAAGCCGTAAGGTAGGCCTGCTGTGCTCCTGGTGAATCTCCTGACAGTTCATAGGCGACGCCGAGTGCAACACGAAGAGGTGCTGAGTCAGGGTGTTGTTCTATCAGAGGGTGTAGAGCTGCAATGGCTTCCTGAGAGCGGTGCGCTGTATTGAGCAGGCGGGCAAGGAAAAGTGTAAGCTGTATTTTGTTATGATCAGATGAATAGTTTTCAGCTTTATGAATAGCATTGATTGCTTCTTCTGCATGACCATTATGCATAAGAGCATTGGCATAAGCTATGACATAGTCAGCATTATCAGGGCGTAGTTGCATCGCGTGGCCGTAAAATACGGCAGCCGCAGCCCAGTCACCACGGGTTTCAGCACTGGTGCCTATTCTCATCATAGCGTCTGGGTTATGAGCAGTCTTTTGTTGTCGGGCTGCATCTGAAAGGTTGTGTGAATTATTTGTGACGCACCCGGCAAGGAGCGTTGCCGCAAAAATTGCAATGACCACTCTGGATAAAGCTGTGAGTGGCAAAGAGGACAGCGGCATGTAGAAACCTTTATTATGACACATAACAGAGCGCTGAGAAAATCAGGCGGATTTTATAATACCAATATTAAAAGTATTTTCTTAATATAGATTTTTTAAGATTATGTTACACGTCAGGTCCGGGTCAGCTTTCTGTGACATAGCCAAGCCGTTGCGGTGAAACCGTGACAGCGATTTATGGTGTGTTAACAGGTGAGTGGAATGAATCTGACGTCTGCCGAAAAACATTCATCGCGACCAGAGCAGAGAGTACAAACACAGGTTCTTTCCCGCTCTGTTCAGGTCTGGATCGCCGAAAGCCTGGCAAAGGGCTATACGGCCGGGCAGATAAGAACAATTCTTATCAATGGTAATACACCTGGTGAGCTTGCTGATCGTGAGATAGCACAGGCAGAAAACAGTCCGTACACATATGCAGCGCGGCGTTGTATGGTAGTGGCCAGAAAGCGTGAATCATTGCTGAAAACGCTTGACTTTTATCATCGTATGAACAGCGATTATTTTCGCCTTAAAAAAGAAACTCTGCCTGCCTATAAAACATTTATTCAGAATTTTTTGTCGATAAATCGTGCCGGTTTGTTTAGCGGAAGCTTTGACCACTGGGCAGCCCGCCACTGGACACCTCAGTCGTTACTTGAGCTTGTCGGGGCTGGCACAAAAATACAGGTGCAGGCAGGCCGAACAGGTGAAAGTGCATATGAAGAGAAAGGTGAGAAGCTTAAGCGTTTCATTCCTTTTGAAGAGCTCATTTCTGCTATGCTTCATGGCAGGGGGAATGACCTTTATCTGACGGCTAATAACTTTTTTCTCGATCAGTCGCCATTCGCAGCATTGCGAGAGCAGATTGGTAATATAGGGGATTCATACCTTAATAGTGAATATTTAGCGAAATCTGTGTTTTTATGGATGGGGCCTGAAGGCATCGTAACGGGGATGCATCAGGACCTGAATCATATTCTGTTTTGTCAGATTTACGGTCGTAAAAGATTTCGCCTCTACCCGGCAACTCAGGTCCCTTATATGTGTAATGACAGGTGGATTTTCAGCCCGGTAGACCCGACGCAGAACATCCCTGAGCAACATGCAGAGTTCAGAAATGCTGCGGCAATCGATATTACTGTTGAGCCGGGCGACATGCTTTATATTCCGGCAGGCTGGTGGCATCACGTAACAGGTGAGACAGCAAGTATCAGCATAAGTCTTACAAATTTACGCGGGATGCCTAATCATTTTATTGATTATCCACCTGACTACTCCAGTATCATCTGAATTTAATAATAAATTCAGTGGTTTTTAAATAAAGGTGATGAAAAATGGTAGCTCTTTATACATCTTCAGCGCAGGGCAGTGCGTTATCACAGCCTTCTTCAGGTAACACTGAAAATCTCTCAGATTCTAAACTGGAAGCTGTGTTTACAGAGCTTTTAAATGAGCTGACTGGTTCTGACGGCGCTAAAAATAATCCACATATAAAAACGATTACTGTGATGCAGAATTCTAAACCATCAGAAAATTCTGAAACATCTGCATTACATACCACGTCAGATATAAGAGTTATTACAGTCGTGAATCACCGGCCAGAGAGTACTGTTTCTACATCTGATACTTTGCCAGAAACCAGATTAATTACTGTTGTTAATCATTTATAATTTTAAAAACATCATGTTATTTACCGGCGTGTTGTATTTTAGGTTAGGTTTTTAACAAAGGTATATATCGGGTTTTTATTTCTGATATGTTCATAGTTTTAGAAAATTCGACATTTTGAAATCAGGATAAGGACAGCTTTGCCTTTTAAAAAAGATGAGCAAAGCCAGGGATTATTCTGGATGCCTTATGGTTCTGAAGTATTGATGCGCACGGTAATGGCAGTAGAGGGGTATAAATAAATGGTACGTATTTCTTCTAGGGAAACAGGTGCTTCCGAGATAGCCAGCGAAAATAGAGATGCTGATAATGAAATTACGGATGCTTCTGTAAATAACAAAAATAGTGAAGAATTTTCTGATCATTTGACACCATCTAACGGAAATTCAGCGTCGAATGAAAATGCGGAACAATCTGGTGTGGTGGAGGAGCCGTCTCAGGAAGAAAATTTAGCGTCGAATGAAAATACGGAACAATCTGCTTCTGGTTCAGTGAAAAATCAGCAAGAGCTTGCAGGGCGTGATGAAGGTCTGGTATCGGATGCTACAACCGAATCTTCTGCTGTAAAACCTGGTGATTTTAAAGGGTTTAAAACAAAAAATGAAGATAAAATAATGAATATTTTAAAAAAACAGCCAGGAGAAAGCATTAAAGACTATGGTGACCGCCTTGACAAATCTCTTAAGCCGCTGACACTTGCGCTGGGGGTTTTGAGTTCGGGTGTAGGTTTAACAAGTATGGTTATGAGCGTTGAAAATCATGAAGAATCAGAAAAGAAAGATGATACATCTTCTTCTTCAGAAAATTCAGATTCTGATACACTTCCGTATATCAGTAAAGCTCCGGACCTGAACCAGGTGTAGAATATAACTGATTAAAAACGATATAAATTTTTAATAAATTTAACGGGCAGATTAAAATTTTAATCTGCCCGCATTGTATAATTATCATGTAAAAATTTTTCATAAGAATTTTATGAATATATTAAGAAATTATAAATAATGATCTGTTAATAATATGATTAATGACGGATATAGACAGGAAATCATTTTTCTGAATCCGGAGTGCTCATGTTGCAATTAGCTCCATCATCAACGGCATCTGTTGTTGCCCTGATAATTTGTTTTGTCCTTGTTTGTGTCTTTGAATTTGCTAATGGATTTCATGATACAGCTAACGCAGTTGCGACTGTTATTTACACACGATCTCTAAAACCGCGTACTGCTGTTATTTGGTCTGGGTTAATGAATCTGGTCGGTGTGCTGCTGGGTGGCATTTCTGTTGCTTACGCCCTTGTAGAGCTGCTCCCGCCCGATGTGCTGACCCCGCCTAATGGTAATCCGGCAGTACCAATGCTTGCAGCATTGTTTGGTACTGCGCTGGCATGGAACCTGCTGACCTGGTGGCTGGGTATTCCCAATTCTTCATCTCATTGCACAATCGGTGCTTTGATCGGTGTAGCTATTGGTGATTCGTTTTTGCATGCCCGTGATCTGGGACATTCGGTTGACTGGAGCCAGATCTGGAAAGTACTGCGTGCCCTGGCTGTTTCGCCTGTTTTAGGGTTTATTCTCGCAGGAATTCTGTATCTCCTCATCCGTGCCTCTGTAAAACTTCCAGCATTATTCACTCCGCCTGATCAGGATGATAAACCGCATCCAGTTGTGCGTTGTCTTTTAATTTTAACTTGTACTTCAGTTAGTTTTTCACATGGCAGCAATGATGGTCAGAAAAGTATCGGTTTAATTATGCTGACAATTATAGGTTTGTTGCCGGCATCATTTGCTATGAATCCTGGCCATCCTATCAATCGTTCTGAGCTGGCTGGCATTGCTATTGAGGCTCGCCCGCTTATTGCTCAGTATGATCGCTTTAATTTTCGTCAGGATGCGCTTGAATCAGTTGAACGTCTGAGTAATCCATCCGTTCCTGTTACAGCGTCAGTAGTGAGGGGGGATGTGTATCAGATCCTTTCAGGCGTTCAGGATGTCAGCGCAAACTCCGCGGCGTCAGGTGCTGAACGGATACAGGCTAAAAAATTAGCCAGTCGTTTACGCCCCAGTGTAGAGTATGCACCGATGTGGGTACGTATTCTTAGCGCACTGTGCCTGGGCATAGGTACAATGGTGGGCTATCGTCGTATTGTTAAAACCCTGGGGGAGGGGATTGGAAAGCAACATCTGACACCCGCACAGGGAGCGGCTTCTGAGCTGGTTGGCGCAGGGTTAATTGCCACAGCTGGTTATACAGGACTTCCCGTTTCCACTACACATATCATTACTTCTGGCGTTGCGGGAACAATGGTTGCAGCAGGAAGTGGTATTAATGCGCGAACCCTGAGTAAAATTGCACTCGCCTGGCTTACGACGTTACCTGTTACGATAGTTGTGTCTGCCTGTTTGTTTTATATCATGGCCTGAAACGTAAAAAAGCGAGCCATATCATATGGCTCGCCTGGCTAAACTATTTTTCTTTTTGATATAAATATTTTAATACAGCTCCGGTACAAGCATAGCTTCGGGAACAGGTTTGCGTTCATAATCAGGATGAAAAATGCGTTCTGGTAATACAATATCAGGGTGTTGCGCTGCCTCATACGGTACCTGTGCCAGTAAGTGAGAGATGCAGTTCAGGCGTGCCCGTTTTTTGTCAACAGCCTGTACAACCCACCATGGTGCTTCTGGTATGTTCGATCGTTTCAGCATAATCTCTTTAGCAAGGGTATAGTCCTCCCAGCGGCGGCGGCTTTCAAGATCCATGGGAGAAAGTTTCCACTGTTTAAGGGGGTCTTCAATGCGGGCGCGGAAACGGCTTTCCTGCTCATAATCAGTGATAGAAAACCAGTATTTTATAATTTGTATGCCGCTGCGCACCAGCATTCGTTCAAATTCAGGTACGGCACGAAAAAATTCTTCGTATTCATCATCGCTACAAAAATTCATAACACGCTCAACACCAGCGCGATTGTACCAGCTCCTGTCAAATAATACGATTTCTCCTGCTGCGGGAAGATGTGACACATAACGCTGAAAATACCATTGTGTTCGCTCACGATCATTAGGGGCAGGTAAGGCTGCAACACGACAAACACGGGGATTTAAACGTTGTGTTATACGTTTTATTACCCCTCCTTTGCCGGCCGCATCCCGTCCTTCAAAAATGACAACGACCTTGTGTCCTGTGTTCTTGACCCAGTCCTGTAGTTTAACCAGCTCCCCCTGCAGGCGTACCAGTTCGTGAAAGTAGGTACGTCTGAAGGCACGTGAAGCTTCATCCAGCTGGCCACCAGCTATGTCTTCTTCCAGTGATAATTCAAATTCTTCATCGAGGTCATCAATGATCTCCCGGCGAATTTGTTCTCTCATATTGTCATTCAGGAAGGTTTTGTCGCTACTGTGCATAGTTGTGTCCTTATTGGTCTGGTTAACTTGTAGCCACAGGAGTTACGATAAACTTACAGCTTCAACGAATGAAAGTTCAATGACGATATTTATATGCCGGAATATTATATACTCAGAGAGCACATCAAACTCACAGTCTATCATTTCTGCAATTCATATCGCAGCAGACTTCTTCTTCTATCTCAAGGAATGATTATTGAGCCTAAAATAACAACAATTGGAAGAAATATTTTTAGTCGATTTCAATGCCAAATTTCTGATCCCATAACTGGACATCGGACATTATGATCCCTTCCTCAAAGCTGCCTTTCTTCTTTTATATTGAGGGTGGTTTCCACGTTTCTGGTGCGTTTTTGCACGTCACTTCTTGTTTTGGTTCAGGCTTCAGCTGCCGGGGGCAGGAATATCCTGACGGGAAGCAGATGTGCGAGTTTCTGAACCAGCTCTCTGTGCTCAGGCGTTGCTGGTCTGGTTTTTAGTAACGCTTCCTGCACCGCCTGAGCTGTTTCTGTATTCTGTCAGTTCAATTGTCCATTACGTCAGGCTGTGCGTGCGGCTAAAGGAGGCAGGCTTCGTTCTGGCGCCTGACGGGTGAAAATGGCCTCCTTCTTTCTGATGATCTCCACGACAAAAGCACGTGACCTGATCTCGTCCATACTCATCGTTCTGTGTGTTCTGCACACTGCTGGTGCAGATGCTGTCTTCTGGTTAATTAAATATCTTCTGTCACCGGTTAAACAGTCCGGGAATTCAGAAAGCTTCCTGTGAGTGGAGAAGTCTCTGTGGTATGACTCTGAGATGCTCGTCATTTCATTAATTTCCAGTCATGAAAAATGGAAGCTCACCTTTTTACGGTATGTAAAAAAGAGAATGTCATGATTAAAAATTTATACTCTCAAATTATGAATAAAAATTAATTTACATTGAAGATCACGAAGATTTTTATTTAATTTATCGTTTTGTTAAAAAAATAATGACACATTTTATTTATTGTTGTGTAGTGTTTTTCTAAATTATTTTTTAATTGCTGGAGAAGTATAATGAGTGTCGTTTCAGGTGGTACTTTGTATGTTATTGATACTGTTAGCGGCACCACGGCTCCAGGCAACTTTGGTGATGGAACTTATTCGTCAGCAGTTGTTTTTTCCGGTGGTTCTTATAATGGAGTGACAATCGTTTCTGACGGAGCGGTTACTGTTTCTTCTGGTGGATATATATCAGGTACGACGATAAGCAGATCGGGGGCTCTGACTGTTTTTTCCGGGGCTACGACAACTGGTACAGTATTGGCCGCTGGTGGCACACTGAATATTGGCGATACATTTAATGCAAATCATCAGCTTACTAAGCTTGCGAGTTCAGGTGCGTTAATCAATGTCATGTCCGGAGGCACTCTTTCAGCGGGTGATGTAACCTCTGGCGGTACGATTAATGTTAGCAAAGGAGCAAAGGCCATTGGGACAATTGTGTCAGGTGGCGGGTTGCTCGAATTTACTGAAGGTGGAACCGGGACATATACCAGCTTACTCGCTGGTGGTACTATTAATATTGGCAATCAAACAACTTATGATTTTCAATATCAGACATCATTAACAGTCTCTTCCGGTGCAGAAATTAATGTATCGTCAGGTGGTACTATTGTTTCAGGCCACGTGGCCTCTGGCGGTACGATTAATGTTAGCAGTGGAGCAGTGGCCTCTGGTACGATTGTTTCCGGTGGCGGGCTTTTTAATATCAGTGGTGTAGCTTCCGGATCAACTGCTCTGAGTGGCGGTGAGATCGTTTTGTCTTCTGGTGGAAATACAAATATAGTTAATATAAGTAGTGGTGGTATATTTAATATTTTATCAGGTGCTACTACGACTAATACAATCCTTTCTGCTGGCGGCACTCTTAATATATGGAATAGTTTTGCTGCCGCACATCATGACTATCATACGGCCAGTTCAGGTGCCGTTATTAATGTGATGTCCGGCGGTGCTTTTTTATCTGGTGATGTGGCTTCAGGCGGTACAATTAACGTTACCAGTGGCAGTGTAGCTTCGGGCACGATCGTCTCTGGCGGTGGTACTATGGCTGTATCCGGCACTGCCTCTGCTACGACAATTAGCAGTGGTGGTGCTGTTACGGTTTCGTCTGGTGGGTATCTGACCACTGCGACTGTTCTAAGTACTGGTGTTGTTACTCTTCTTTCAGGCTCTGTTGCTTCTGGAATGAATATTTATGCCGGAGGAACAGTTAATCTCGGCACTTATTATAATGCAGGGCATGTTTACGCTATGCAGGTGCATCTGGGGGCCATTAATGTGCTTTCAGGTGGTGTGCTTTCTGCGGGTGATGTTGCTTCTAACGGCCGGATCAATGTCAGTAGCGGCGGTTCAGTCGCTGATACGGTCGTCTCAGGTGGTGGTACACTTAATGTTTCTGATGGTGGAGCTGTTAATTCAGCTAGAATGATAAGTGGTGGAACCCTGAGTGCGGCAAATGGTGCATTGCTCTCTGGCCAGATTACGGTTAGCGCTGGTGGTGCAGAATTAAGCGGGTCACTGGCCAGTGGTGCTGCAATGGCGGTGCAGGGGGGGACAGCTTCTACGATAACTATTCTTAGTGGTGCGACAGCTACAGTAACAAGTGGTGGAACAATTTCTAGCGGAACTATTAGTAGTGGCGGCGTTATTACAGTTTCTTCCGGCGGTTCTGTTATTTCAGGATTTATTGGTAGTGGTGGTACGTTAAATTATCTTTCTGGTGCCAGGGGGAATTCAAATGATCTTCTTGCCGGCGGCACTCTTAATTTAGCCACACAATTTGACGCTAACCATGTTCGTTATTTAACCGCTTCATCTGGCGCAGTTATTAATGTTCTTTCCGGAGGAGTTCTGTCAGGAGGGGATGCGGTTTCTGGTGGTAGCGTTAACGTCAGTGGTGGTGGGGCTGCTTCCGGCATGATTGTCTCAGGTGGCGGCACGCTGGCCGTTCTTGGGGTAACGTCTATTACATCTATCCTTAGTGGCGGAGCTGTTACAGCCCTTTCGGGAGGGACAGTCTCATCATCCAATATTAGCAGCGGTGGTGAGCTGACTGTTTCAGCCGGTGCAGTAACAGTTAATACGACATTGCTTGCCGGTGGCACGCTTAACGTTGGTAATAATTTTGCTGCGAATCATTCAGCTTCCAAACTTGCTGTGTCTGGTGGTGCTATCAACGTTCTTTCAGGTGGTGTTCTGTCCGGGGGGGACGCAGGTAATGCGGGGACGATTACAGTCAGTGGTAATGGTTCAGCTGTCAGTACGTTTATTTCAAGTGGCGGTGTACTGGATATTACGTCCGGTGGTATTGCAATGACAACTGCGGTCAGCGGTGGCGGGTCTGTGTATGTTGCCTCAGGTGGTACGGTAGGTGATACAACGATCAGCAGTGGCGCCATACTCACAGCTGATGCAGGCAGTGTTATTTCCGGCAATATCATAACAACCAGCGGTGCCACTGTTACCATTCCTTCCACAGCGGGCGGAACAGTTACGCTTAACGGTGATGATAACAATAGTCTGATTATTACGGGTCAGGGTAACCCGAATACAGTGATCAAGGGCTTCTCAGAAAAGTCGGGTACCGGGATCACGGATGGTGTTACTTTTGAGAGTGTGAAAACTGATGATGTTGTAACCGTTCAATATCCTGATGAAGATCATGTGATGTTCACACTGAAGGATGGTTCAACAGTCACGGTTAATATCGTGGGTGTGAAGAGTGTCGGGTATAAACTGGCTTCAACGACAGATGATGACCTTATTTATGAAATATGCTTTCTGGCAGGCGCATTAATAGAAACGCCTGATGGCACTGTTGCTGTGCAAAACCTGAGAGAAGGTGATGATATTCTCACCTGGCAGAATGGTGTGGCCAGCAGTAGTAAAATTTCGTGGGCGGGCAGGGCACATCGTTTTATCAGTCGTGGTAAATCGCATGACGAGGCCGGGTATCCGGTGCGTATAGTCAAAGATGCTGTTGCCCCTGGTGTTCCTTTTGAAGACCTGCTGGTGACTTCTGAACATTGTCTGTTTTTTGAAAACAGATTTATCCCGGCTCGTATGCTCGTTAATGGCCGGTCGATCTTCTATGATACATCGTTTGCTTCTTACGAGTATTTCCATATTGAAACAGAAGACCACTCTGTCATCATGGCAAACGGTATGCTGACAGAAAGCTACCTCGATACGGGTAACCGTCATGTTTTCCGTCAGGATACCAATGTTATCACTCTGAGCCCGAAGGCGAAGCTGTGGGAAGAGGACGCTGCTGCCGTACTGGATGTGAGCCGTGAATTTGCTGAGCCTTTGTTTCATCGTCTGAATGAACGGGCAGGTGAAATGGGACTTGATTTTAACAGCCATATGCCCGCTTTAACGACTGATGCCGACCTGCATCTTATTGCTGGTAATAACATGCTTATCCGCCCTGCGCGTCAGGTAGGGAATAAGGTTATTTTTATGCTGCCGGCATGTGTCGGGGAGGTTATCATTGCCTCACGCTCCGGTCGCCCCGCTGATGCTGTTGGTCCTTATATTGATGACAGGCGTAATCTGGGTGTTCTGGTTGGTCAGATTACCCTGATGGAGGCCTCAGGAACCAGTGCTATTGATATGCATCTGCGTGAAGATTCTGCCGGGGGATGGTCAGGACTGGAGCACCCTGCATGCCGGTGGACGACAGGCCGTGCTCATCTGTCATTGTGCAGAAGTAATCCTGATAGAGTAGGGCTGCTCTCTGTTGAGGTTATAAGTGCGGGGCCATATCTTCTTGAAGGAGATGTAACAAAAGGCTCTCTTACTGCCTGACATGGCAGACAACATAGTGCTGAAAGCAGCGATGCAGAGTTGAGCGTGTCAGATGGGGAATGCTGCCTTGCGGGGCGTAAAGGCAGTCATTCAGTGTCAGCAATGTATGCCGGAGAAATGTTACGATCATCGCTTCGTCCGTCTCGGAAAGGACTGTTGAGCGCGGCTCTTCAGGGCCTGTCTTCTTATCCTCAATCGTTTGACGCCTGTGCCATTTTGCAACGGTTTTCGGGTTGAGCCCGAACTCCCTGCTCAGCACCGAGAGCGAAGCCTGCGATTGCTGTATTGCTGCTCGCACGGCGTGCGCGGTCGTGGCGCTCCCATGACGTATCTGCCCCACTCTGCAGAGCTATGATGCTTACAGGAAATATCGCTGATATAAAAACCAGGTATATTGCTTCATCAGACTACGGTTCAGAAACCTGTCAACTTTCACCGCTAAAGCGGTGTGCTCGCGTTAAAGCCAGAGAGTTTAGAACCCGCCAATAACAGATCAGCACATGACTATGCCGGTTAAAAACAGATGAGATGCTCTTCAGTTTGCGCGTAGCTACTTAACGCACTTTCAACCCACTGGGGTGTAACATTGGGAGTGTATGCTGATCAAGCATGGAAACATTTTCATGAATGGCTCTGATTAAGGCCGAAACAGCCTGATTATCAGCCATTCCTTTTTGTTGTTCAATCACAAAAGGTAGATCTGGCAAGACAGGGAGCCCTACACTAACAGCATCGATAATATGTACACCATCGGGAATAAAATGACGCCCAAAGGCTGACACTCCAAGTCCTGCAATAACTCCGGCCCGTAACCCCGTAATACTTAAGCTGGTATGGGTAATGATAAAGGGAATATGCGCAGCATTGAGTGCTTCAATAGCCATATTACGACTAACACTCGGATCAGGGTGCAGCGCGAGAGGAAGGGGGCGCTGCCTGCAAAGATCAGGTTCATCAGGAGAGGCAACCCAGACAAGCGGATCAGCCATCAAAGGCATTGTCTGATGTGTTGATGTTCTTGTCTTAACAAGAACAATATCAAAAAAACCTGAGTGAAATTTATCAAGAAGATTGCCGCTTAGTCCCACCTCAATCTGCAGCGTAATACCAGGGTAAAATCGACGAAAACGCCTCAGAATATCGGGCAGCCTTGATGTGGCAAAATCCTCAGCAACCCCCATGCTCACATGACCGGTAACACCAGGTGTCGCGAAATCTCGCTCTGCATCTCCGATAGCACTAAGTATGCGCCTGGCATGCGGCAGCAGGCGTTCACCTTCTGGCAGCAGAGTAACGTTGTGTGTGGAGCGATGAAACAGACGCTGTTCCAGCTGTCCTTCAAGCCTGCGAATATGCTGACTAACGGTAGACTGCGTAAGCCCCATCCGCTCTGCGGCAAATGTGAAGCTTTTTTCTTCAGCAACGGCAAGAAAGCTTTCGAGTAGATTAGTATCAATCATGATATATTTATTACAATATCCACTCACCAATCTGTCAATAATTTATTATTCCACTAAATGCTTTTGTAAGCGTAGTGTTTGTGCAGCCGGATGCAACGTCGAACAGGGCAGGATGAATGACGGACTGGACAAAACAAAAAGCTGAACGGGCACGGCGTGTTGCTGCAGTCACTTCGCTGGTATCAGGTAAAGTGGTCGAACCTGAAAATGTTACATCTTTACTTGAGCGGATTATCTGCAGCGGTGATCGTGTATGCCTTGAGGGCGATAACCAGAAACAGGCTGATTTTCTTGCTGAAAGTCTGACCCGGGTTGACCCTGCTCAGGTACATGACCTGCATATCGTACAGTCTGGGCTGGTACTGTCAGAGCATATTGATCTGTTTCGTTTAGGCATCGCCCGCAAACTGGATTTTTCTTATTCCGGCCCGCAGTCAGGAGCGATAGCAAGAGCTCTCGATCAGGGAAAGATCGAGCTTGGCGCGATTCACACCTATATTGAACTTTTTGCACGTTATTTTGTTGACCTGACGCCGCATGTCTCTCTGATTGCAGCCGTCAGTGCAGACCGCAATGGTAATTTGTATACGGGGCCGAATACGGAAGATACACCAACTATTGTCGAAGCCACAGCCTATAAAAATGGCATTGTCATTGCTCAGGTTAATAAAATTGTTGATGAAGTTCCACGCACTGACATTCCTGGCGACCAGGTTGATTTCATTGTTGAGGCACCCAGGCCTTTTTATGTTGAGCCTCTGTTTACGAGAGACCCGGCAGCAGTAACTGAGACACAGATCCTGATGGCAATGATTGCCCTGAAAGGGATCTACGCTGAATATCGGCCACGAAGACTTAATCATGGTATTGGCTTTGCTACGGCAGCGATCGAATTGCTTCTTCCAACGTATGGTAAGCAGCTTGGTCTGCAGGGAGAGGTTGCTACACACTGGGCACTTAACCCCCATCCTACACTGATCCCCGCGATAGAAAGCGGATGGGTGCAGCAAATACATTGCTTCGGCAGTGAGGTTGGCATGGACCATTATATGTCAGCTCGGTCAGATGTCTATTTTATCGGCCATGACGGCACATTACGTTCAAACCGTCTATTATGTCAGAATGCGGGCCTTTACGCCTGTGATATGTTTATTGGCTCAACCCTGCAAATTGACCTTGCTGGTAATTCCTCCACTGTTACACCTGACCGTATAGCCGGTTTCGGTGGTGCGCCTAACATGGGAGCTGATGCGCATGGGCGCAGGCATATCTCTGATGCGTGGCTAAAAGCAGGACGTGAAGCCGCGGGTAATAATGGCCCTCTTGTGCGAGGTCGTAAGCTTGTTGTGCAAATGGCTGAAACCTTCGGAGAGGGTATGAAACCAGCCTTTGTTGAAGAACTCGACAGTATTGTCCTGGCGCGCAAGTTAGGTATGCCTTTGGCTCCAGTCATGATTTTTGGTGACGATGTGACGCATATTGTTACTGAAGAAGGTGTTGCGAACCTGCTGCTGTGCCGCAATGCTGATGAAATTGAACAGGCTATTCGTGGTGTGGCTGGTTATACACCAGTTGGCCTGGCTCGTGACCGTGTAAAGGTTGAGGCGCTGCGTCAGCGTGGTGTGATACGTCGCCCTGAAGATCTCGGTATCGATATATTGCAGGCAAACCGTAACCTTCTGGCCGCACGCTCTGTTCGTGACCTCGTTACATGGTCTGATGGTCTTTATGCACCGCCTTCAAAATTCCGGAACTGGTGAGGTCTGATATGGAAAAATTTACCATATATACTCAGGCAAAATCGAGCCTGGGTGGCAAGCGTTCTGATACACTGACGGGTGTCGTGGCCTCTGGAAACCTGGAAATTTTATTTGAAAGGAAAGGAGAGCCACTGGCCGTTATTGTTGAGGTTATGACGGCGTCACATGGGTATCAGCACGTGTGGGAAGCGGTGATCAAAGATTTTGTTGCACGGGTTTCTCCAGGAGGAATGTATATTTCCATTCACGATAACGGTGCCCGGCCAGATACTGTTCTATTACGGCTGATGCAGGGTGCTCGTCTTATGGAGGCACGGTCATGATTCCTGAAAATGTTATGAATCAACCAAGCTGGTATGAATCATCAGCGCGTGCTCGTATTGAAGGCCTGCTTGACGCGGGTAGTTTTAAAGAAATTCTTGGCCCGCAAGACCATGTCATGAGCCCTCATCTGGCACTTTTTGATCTGCCTCCGGCTTTCGATGATGGAATGATTATCGGACGCGGGCTTATTGATGGCCGCCCTGTCGCCATAGCTGCTCAGGAAGGGCAGTTTATGGGGGGCACTTTTGCTGAGGTCAGTGGTGCAAAACTGGTTGGTCTGCTCAGAGCCGTAGCCCGCAATGCAGGCACACCGCAGGAGGTCAGCACTGTTTTTCTTTTGCTCGACACAGGTGGTGTGCGTTTGCAGGAAGCAAATGCCGGAGAAATGGCTGTTTCAGAGACTATTCATGCTATTCTTGATGTTCGGCATGCCGGGGTGCCGGTTGTTGCTCTTATAGGTGGCCGGGCGGGAGCATTTGGCGGTGGAGGACTGGTAACAGCCTGTTGCTCTCATATTATTATCTCTGAACAAGGACGGATTTCTGTCAGTGGTCCTGAAGTAATTGAGACCAATAAAGGGGTAGAAGAATTTGATTCCCGCGACCGTGCTCTGGTCTGGCGAGTTACAGGTGGGCGTAGTCGCGTGCTTCTTGGTGGTGCAGACAGTTACGTCAAAGGTGATATTGGTAGTTTTCGTAAAGCAGCAGAGGTAATTAACAATAATGCCCCGCCTCTGTCGCTTGAAACGCTGGAGCGTGAGCAGGGGCGACTTGAACACAGGCTGAAAGCCTATGGTAACTGCCATGACACACCTGAAATATGGGTAATTGCCGGTTTATCTACGCCAGCAGGCATTGCAGATCTGACTGAGGATGATTTCATAGACCTCTTAGTAAAGGAGGGTGTACGTCATGATGCCCGATAATCTGATTTCCGCCTTATTCCCTCATGGACATACTCTTTCCGCAGGAGCAGAAAATACACTGTCTGGTCAGGCAAGATCGGGAGGAAGAGACGTCGAAGTCCTGGGCATTACAAATAGTACACCCCTTGGCCCTGAAACGGCGATCATTCTTGCCGGACATGTGCTAAAGATCGTAAAATCAGACAATAAAACACCGATTATTTTTTTGATAGACACAGCTAGTCAGCGCATGACCCGGCGAGATGAGATGCTCGGTCTGAATGAATATCTCGCACACCTGGCTAAAAGCATCATACTTGCGGGAATGGCAGGGCACAGAACCATCAGCGTGCTTTATGGCACGGCAGCGGCTGGTGCGTTTATTGCGACAGCCCTTTCAACGCAGACAATGATAGCAGTGGACGGAGCACATCCCAGCGTGATGGATTTGGCTTCTATTGCACGGGTTACTAAATTACCGCTCGACGTTCTGACCGAAAAAGCAAAAAAAACACCTGTTTTTGCTCCTGGCGTCGAACCTCTGGCGGCAACGGGTGCTGTGTCTGAGATCTGGAAACTTTCTGACGGGCTGTGTGCTGAGCGTCTGAGCAGACTTCTGGCAGACAATCAGAGCATGAATAATGATAACCGTGATGTGCTTGGTGCAGGTCGTGGCGGTCGCACCATGGCGGCTGATGTCGCACAGCGTGTCGAGAAAGCTTTTGTACAAGCCTCTGACTTAAAGAAGGCAGGCTGATGTTGCCGCTCTGGCGGCACAGGCTTCTTGTTGTCAGACCTGACGTCTGGCCCGGAATATGTGCTGACACACTCAAAGCGCCTGGGAATGAAGCAATCAGGCCAGTTGTCTCCGGCTGGGGAGAACGTGGCTGGCCTCTCATATGCAGGCGCCCTTTTCAGAGTGAACTGAAAGAGCTGGCTGCAGGAGGAGTAGCTGTTGGCCTGCCTTTGCCACCTGCAATGGGTAAGCAGCGTTTGTCGTTTATTGTACCTTGTTCCGCCCTGTCAGCATTTTCAGGTAAACTGTGGCCTGATCAAACCACCTCTGCGCCAGGCATAACCTCTGCCCGGCAGGAGGACATCAGTGCGCTTTTCGCCCTGGGAGCACGACATAACATTCAACCGGAAGCCACAGGGAGTTTGTTATGGGAAACGCTGACAGGACTGGCTTATCTGTCGGAAACATCAGACTTTGATGTGGTATGGCGTCTTTCACATTTAGAAGCAGAGAACCCCGATGCGCTCAGGGCATTTTTGCATGACCTGAGTAAAACAGCCTGCAAATTGTCAGTGCGTCTGGATGGAGAGATTATTTTTCCTGATTATCGTGCTGTGCAATGGCAGGAGTTGATTACCGCAGACCCTGATGATGAAGTTCTGGTCAAAACACTTTTTTCTGTCGCGTTAATGCCTCTCAGAAGTCTGACGGACGTAAGAGAGAATATGACATGAAGAAGGCACTCTACCAGATTTTTATTACTCTCGAGCTTACATCTCGCGGTGCAGCTGGCGGTCTTGCTATTTCTCTTTTTTTGAATCGAATGGAGACAATCTGACCCTACTGGCATGTCCTTTAACAACAATAAAAACAGGACGTAATGATGCTACATATTCTTCTCATTTCGCTCATACCTATTTTTGCAGTTATGGTAACTGGCTATCTTGCTGGAAAATATGGAAAAATTGACAATAAAAATGTTGCCAGCCTGAATGTGCTGACAATGGAATTTGCCCTGCCTGCGGCACTTTTTGGTACAACAGCAAGGGCGTCTCGCACAGTTCTGGCTCAGCAATGGCCGCTTCTTTTCACACTTTTACTAAGCATGCTGATTGTCTTTGCTCTTGTCTGGGTTTTGTCACGATACATCTCAAAATTTTCCGCAGCGATTGCTGCTGTAATAGCTTTGAGTGTTTCGTTGCCTAACTATGCTGCTGCAGGTATTCCGCTTGCTTCTGCGGTGTTTGGTGTTACTGGTAAATTATATATCACAACAGCAATTGTCTCTGGTGCCATTGTCATGTCACCTCTTACACTTGCTTTTCTTGAAGCACAAAAATCAGGTGTGCATCAGAAAGGGCTTTCTCTTTTCTTTGTGTCTATCGGTCGCTCTTTGCTCAAGCCTCTGGTTGTGGCACCGTTTCTTGGTGTCGCAATTGCATTGCTGGGTTTTACACTGCCTGATTATATTTTACGTTCTTTTGACCTTATGGGGCAGGCAACAGCAGGGGCTGCACTGTTTGTTACGGGATTAATTTTAAGCGCACAAAAAGTCTCGTTTTCGCCTCGTATTTTGTTTCTCAGCCTGTTGTGTAATGTTATACAGCCCTTGCTGGCATGGCTTCTGACATTGATTATTCCGATGCCTGCAGAAATGGCGCATGCTGTCATTTTATTAACAGCTTTGCCTGCAGGTTTCTTCGGGCTACTTTTTGCTTTACGTTATCAGGCAGATAGCCAGGATGCAGGCTCTATTATGGTTATCAGCACTGTGATGAGCCTTGTAACACTGACTGTTACTCTGACGCTGGTTTTCGGGTTATCAGTTTCTGTCTTGCCTTAATACTTATATAAAGGTGAAATCTGATGAGTAATAAACTGGCTATTCTGTGCTCAGGGCAGGGAGGACAACACCCTGGTATGTTTGATATGATTGCCCATTGCCCGGAGGCTGAGGCTATCTTTAATGATACAAAAGAGATTTTAGGAGAAGACCCCAGAGTTTTTGTAAAACAAGAGAATACAGAAAATCTGTTTACAAATCGAAGCGGGCAGATTTTATGCTGCGCGCTTTCTCTCGCCTTATATGCGGTTCTTCAAAAATATTTATCCAAATATAGAGTTCTCTTTGCGGGGTATAGTGTTGGTGAATTATCTGCGTGGGGGCTCGCCGGATGCCTGACACCTCACCAGGTTTTAGAACTGGCAGCCCATCGGGCAGAACTGATGAATGCCGTAAGCCCGGCCGGAGCGGGTCTTGCCGGTATAGCTGGTTTGCCACGATATCTCATTGAAGATATTGCTAACAAAACAAATGTATGGATTGCCATATCAAATACAGAAGAGGCAGTTGTCGTTGGTGGAATGAGGGAGAATCTGGATCTGGCCGTGGATCTCGCACTTAAAGCCGGGGCAGCAACAGCGCGCTGCCTGAAAGTAGCAGTGCCTTCACACACACCTTTGCTGGAGGCCGCTGTTGCTCCTTTACAGCAAACTCTGCTTGCCATGCACCCTGCATCTCCTGGGGCAGGAGTAAGGCTCATTAGTGGCCTGGATGGCGAGCCGGTCTTTTGTATACAAGAAGGAGCAGAACGACTTGCAAAACAGGTCGGCTCTATGGTGCGCTGGGATGCGTGTATGCAGGCTTGCGTTGAAACCGGAAGTCAACATGTGCTTGAACTCGGACCTGGGACAGCTCTGGCACGTATGGCGCATAATAGTATTCTTGCAGGTACAAATGTACGTGCCATGGAAGATTTTCACTCTCTGTCGGGGCTACTTTCGTGGTTGAAATGATAAATTCAAGTCGACCCGTGTAGTTTTTGTTTTCCAGATTATATAAAAATGACATTACTTTAAATTTAAAGAATTTTGCTGAAAATTATTTAAATTTCACTAAGGGGGACACCCTCCATTTGCGTGCAATAATCACGTCAAAAAGTACATAATACCTTTTGAAAGTTTAAAGACCAGAACCGTATCATAGAGAGGACCAGTGCCTTTGCGATACCGGCCTTAAGCAAGATCCTCTCCGGATCAAGATGAAGCACCTTAACATCCACAGTCCGGGAAAATACTTCGGGTTGATCACCCGGCACGCTCAGTTGAGCAAGCCATTCTTCAACATCAAAGAAACCGGACGGTTTTATCTCATCGTTTACAGTCATCACCTAAAGAGTGGAATCACAGATGTACCCTGATAACAATGGTGATTTTAAAAACTATATCCAACCGTCCCAACAAACTGACGTGGTGCAATATACTGTTCACTTGTCTGATTTGTGCCATAAGGATCAGTAAAGCGCGAATTTACACCAGCAACATTTGTCAGGTTTGTAGCGGCAAATGAAAAACGCCACTGACTGTTTTTGGGTTTGTATTCAAGAAAAGCATTAAACAGGAAATATGCTGGCACATGGTCAAGCCTGGGATTGTCGATAATACGTGCCGCATAATTACCCCGATAAATATATTGCAGGCGAGTTAGCAGTGAGCCGCCGGGTACATCCCATAAATATGACGCTGACAGAGAAGCCTGAACATTAGGCATGCCTGGGGCCTGATTGCCTTTCACATTAGGTGCGGATGCTTCAACAGCTGCCCAGCAGGCTGTGCTGTAGTACTGACCACCATTTGCACATGCAGAGGAGGCACCATATGCTGCATTAACCGTTGACGCATCAAGAGATCGGTAATTTGATGTGATGCGACTTTTTTCCAGTGTTAAAGAGCCATCGACGCGCAGTCTGCCTTCCATTGTTACATAAGCACTTTCCATCTCAATCCCATACAGATTGATTTTGGGTACGTTAGCTATTCCATAAGCATAAGGGTAGGGATCATCAGCAATATACTGCATATTTTTATAATTGGCGTAGAAAGCTGAGAGATTAAACATTAGATGATGATTAAAGAACCAGTTTTTAGTGCCAATTTCATAGTTAAGAATACGCTCAGGTTTAAAATCTGCACTTATAAATTTAGCTGTTGTCGCAACATTCACTCCACCAGGCTTGTATCCTGTCCCAACAGAAGCATAGAGCATACTTTTTATATTTGCTGATGGATTCGTGAGATTATAATCTAACTCAACTTTCCAGGTCGGTACTTTTGTTGAAAAGCTATGCTGACTTGAAGCGTTACCGTAAGCTGAGAACGTATTGCTGTTTGAACTATAGCGATCATAGTTAAAGCGCGCGCCACCCCATAAATGCAATCGTTCAGTAATATGATAACCCAGCTCGACGTAAGGTTGCACAGCAAATCGAGTGGCTGTTTGCTGGTTACCATATTTCAGGTTTCCTGGAGGGCTGGTTGTCAGATTCCCGGGGACAGAAAAATTAGGCCAGCCGGAATAATCTGTGCCACTAAACTCAGTCATATAAGCATGACCTCTTTGTCCCATCACGAAAAGACCAACCTCCCAATCAATAGGCATTGGTCTGCGAGATTTGATCGAAAAATTTTCGGAGTAGTTATTCATTGTATTGTTATTATTAGGCAGTATGTCATACAAACCTAAAATTTTGTCACTTAGATGTGCATTGTCATACTGCTCATGATCGCGAACATGCTGCGCAGCAGTGACTGAACTCAGCTCAATGTCTGATAGTTTCCAGTCGAGGTTCAGGTGGTAAAGTGCTGTTGTGAGTAAGGTTCTGGCTGGGTAATCCTGGTTAACAACACGCGGGTTAGTTGAGGGATCAAGGATGTTTTTTTGCTCTGCACCATGCGGGGTAGAATTATACCATTGTCCTGTCAGGGTAGCTGTAAAATTTCTGAACGGTTGCCACTTAATTGCAATTTTACCGGCATTATCCTGTGCGTCATCCAGGCCATAGCGTCCCAGATAGGGAGAAGTCGTGTGAGCAAATCCTGTATGTGTATAAGACTGAAATGAGCCGCGAATAGCCAGATTACTGGTAATCGGAATATTCAGCTCAGCTCGTCCGCGGGCAAGGTTATAATTTCCTCCAGAGGCCTCAAGCTTGCCAGAAAATTTATCAAAAGTCGGATCAGCTGTTTTAATAACGATGGCACCACCTGGCGCACTCTGCCCATATCGGGTGGCCTGAGGTCCGCGATAAACATCTATAGAAGAAAGATCGAAAAATGTCTGATCAAGGGAAACAGAGTTAGCGATGTAAACACCATCAATAAAAACCGGTACTCCTGTTGATGTTGTCAATGTGTTCTGGGCAGTTTGCATGCCCACACCACGTATCTGGATATTGGTCTGATAGCCTGCCGTTTTTGCGATATTCAGACCAGGAGCAAGACCATTCATTCCGGAAAGGCTGGTTACATTCTGATGCTCGAGGGTTGCGGCACTAATGGCCGTAACAGATGTAGGTATGTTTTGAACGTTTGGTGTATTAGACGCCCCATGAACCTGAATAACTTCAGGACTTGCTATAGCTGGTTTTGGGAGTTTCCTGTTTCTGACTGCTGATGTATGCCGGTTATCAGTAGTCTTAACTGTGATTTTTTTACTTCCAGTTGTTGCAGCCCTGATTTCAGTTGTACAATTAAATGAGACAAAAAGGGTCAGGATAGTGCTGTTCAACGCAATATGACGAAGCCACGAACCTGTGCGCATGAGTTTCTCCTTGCGTTGCGTGCGGCTAAAGCAGCTGCATTATGCTGACCAGTTTAGAGATTGCAGAGTTGCTTTTTCTTGCTTCCAGCTCCTGCATTATGTTCTGGAAACGAAATAAAATCATCATAACGTTACGTTATCGTATTATATATCCAGAACAATACGGGGTGTTTTTACGCCTGAACAGCATATCATCATTGTTTCACCACGTCGTTGTTCATCAGCCGTTAAAACACTATCACGATGGTCTGCAACACCTTCAAGTATGCGTGTTTCGCACATACCACATACTCCCTCTGAACACGAAAAAGCAGCGCTTATACCAGCTTCACGTAAAGCTTCAAGTATAGTTTGATCAGATTTAACATGAATATTACGGCCACTTTTTGCCAAAACTACTTCAAAACCATCATGTTTTTCAGGATTTGCTACAGCACTGAAATGCTCTTTGTGTCTTTGTATTTCAGGGAAAAAAGAAAAATTTATATCAAAGTCTGTCATCATACGATTAGGTCCACAGCAATAAATATGTGCATCTGTCCGGCAATTTTTGGCCAGAGATGATAGTGATAAACGAGGTTGGCCATTGCTGGGAAAATAAGATGTCAGACGTTTTCCTGATTGCATCAGGATATCATCGAAGAACACAGCTTCTGCTTGGGAGGGGGCGGCATAATGTAACTCCCATGTTGAACTACGTTGCATTAGCGCACGAGCCAGTGACCAGATGGGTACTATACCAATACCACCTGCTATCAGAACATGATGTGGTGCCATTTCAGAAAAAGTAAAAAGGTTTCTTGGTATTCCAATATTGAGAATATCACCCACTGAAACCTGATTATGTAGCCATAATGAGCCGCCACGGCCGTGATTTTCACGCTGAACTGCTATTTGATAATGTGTCTGGCAACCAGGAGTGTTTGTGAGTGAATACTGACGAATAATCCCCCCCTGTATTGGCATATGAACATCAATATGTGAACCAGCTACTACAGGAGGCAAAGAAAGCTTTGATACAGGCTCAAACGTCAGACTTATAATCCGTGTAGTAAGAGGTGTTATGCGTGTGACACGCATTGGTAAAACTGAATTCGTCATTGGCAGTTCACCAGTATGAGAAAAAAAAATGTTCTTTTGACAATCATATCCCTCCTTACAAAAACAAGATCATAATAGGGCTTGTGCGCGCGTGTTAAGGATATGGGCGCTCTGATACAATTCCAGCTTATTATCTTCTTTCTATAATGATGAGCTCAGATATTGTTCCGGTATCAAAACCACTTCTGTGTAGAGGTAATATTAATGGTTTTTATGTGTGATTCAGGGATAACCCGCTTATCTGGTCAGCCAAAGGCCCTACATCATCTTAAAGCGACGCCACATAATGTTCACTGGGGCTATTTTGATGCGTCACTTGCTCCGGCTGTTATTATTAACTCGGGAGATTTAATTCAGGCTGAAGCCCTGACACATCATGCTGGTGATGACCCCAATTTATTAATGGATGACGCCATGCATCATATATGGAAAACCATTCCTGAAGCTGATCGCACTCCGGGTGTACATCTGATGACCGGGCCTATTTATATTCGTGATGCCAAACCTGGTGACATGATCGAAGTACGCTATCTCTCTATGACGCCACGCTTTCATTACGGTTCAAATCTCGCAGCACATTGGGGGCAGCTTTATAGCGAACTTGGGGAGCGTGAACGGGTAACTATTTATAACCTTGATACTGCAACAAATATGGCTCATGCTGTTTATGCATATGATATAAAAGAAAAATATTTGACGCCGGGGCGTATCAATAGCTGCCCTGAGTGTGATCGTCAGCCGGCCTTAAAGGGGGTTCGTGTTCCAGTAAGGCCTCATCTGGGTACTGCTGGAGTTGCTCCTGACGTCGCTGGCAGAGTGAGTACTGTTCCGCCTGGTCTGCATGGTGGCAATATTGATAACTGGCGTATAGGTTCTGGTGCGACAATGTATTATAAGGTACAGGTTGATGGTGGCCTGTTTTCTATCGGTGACCCGCATATTAGCCAGGGCGACGGTGAAATTAGTGGTACAGCTATTGAAGCATCTTTGGACGTTCTTTTTCAGGTCATATTACGAAAGGACTTCACTTTTCGTTCTCCTCTGCTGGAAACTCCTGAATATTTCATTGTTCATGGTTTTGGAGACACACTTGACCGTGCGGCAAAAGAAGCTTCGCTCGATATGTTATCATTGCTTAAAGAAACAGGTTTATCCTCTGATGAAGCCTATTCTCTTCTTTCCGTTTCAGGAGATTTGGGTGTAACCCAGGTTGTTGATGGAGTGGTCGGTGCGCACATGAAAATAAGACGTGATAGCCTGCCTGAAAATCGTAAATCATGAGACTCTGTAGTATAGTTTACACGACTGCCTTAAAGGTAATATTACTTTAAGTCTGATGAGTTGAGAAAGTTGCCAGAAGAATAATTTTCAGACTGGAGCGGTGATCGCAATGTTCCGGTCTGAAGAGCATGGATATGATTTTATCAGAATAAAAGCGAGTTTTCTGCTCTGCTATTTAGGCACAGGACTCATTTTTTAAGATAGAAGATGAAACGTGCGGCGATATGAATTGCGGACCATACGCTTTCGGAGCATTTTTCTACTGAAGTCCGTTACAGAGCACATAAACGATCCCTCTCAGAACAGCAGGTCATCCACGCGTGGTATGCTGTGCGTCAGAGGAAAAAACGGCTTAATCCACTCCATCTGACGTTCATATAGCCTAACCTACGGTCAGGGACTTCGAAATGATGTGTATCTGATGAGATAAATACAAATAGTCAAAAGGCAGTTCAATATCTTGCCTGCCTTTTGCTGATTACACCTTTCTGATTAAAATTCTGTAAAATCTTTACGTTTCAATTTGTTCCATGTGTCACAATACCGAGGAACCAGCCAGGTATTAAACAAACGTTGTGCACCTTCCTGCCATGAATATCGTCCACGCGGCGCGAAACGTGAGCGCAAACCAATTTGGACCATTTCATCAACATGAAGATCCTGATCGATGATTTCGCTGGCCGCCAGAAAACTCATTGCCATTTTTTGCTGATATGCCGGATCAGATTTTGCCTGTTTTGTAGTCAGAACCCCCTGATCTACTCGATGACTTTCAGGACCATCAGCCCGAAGAATAAGATAAATGATAGAATCTGTCGTCATCACCAGCGATAATGTAGGTGGAACATTAGCAAAAACCATACGATGACGTTCATCAGCGGTCAGGTCAGGGAAAATCGGAAAAACAGCTCGTTGTGTAGCATTAAAAGCCGCATCAGGATGTAGCGTACGGTTTGTGCGGTAGTATCCTGCCGTATTATCAGGCAGGTCATCAGGAAATTCTGCCAGCTCACTGGGAATGAAATCATGCAGTGGCCCCTGATGTAATTTACTGGCATGGTAACCGTCATTGTTGTTTTCAAACATGACTTTCCAGTTCCAGGGGTAACTTAATTCCTCAGTTGGTTTTTCGCCTTCAGCTTGAGAAAGATTATATCCTTTCAGCACTTCAGAGACTTTTGTAAGACGTGGTGCAAGTGGTGCTGCATTTTGATCAAAATTAATAAAAACAAAGCCCTCCCAGATTTCGAGAGCAAAAACTGGAAGATTAAAATTTTCTTTGTGGAATTTACATGATTTTTCCATAGCCGGAGCAGAAGCCAGAGAGCCATCAAGTGCGTAGGTCCAGTGGTGGTAAGGACAAACAAATGCCCGGGCTTTACCACTCCCTTCAGCAACCAGCATAGCACGGTGCTGGCATACACTCGACATTGCCCTCAGGACGCCATCTCGTCCACGGGCAACAATCAATGGTTCATCAGCTATAAATGAGGTGAAATAATCGCCAGGGTGAGCTGCCCATGTTTCACGTCCGACACAAAGCCATTCTTTTGAAAAAATAGCTTCTTTTTCAAACTGATAAAACTCAGCATCTGTATAGCACAAAGGTGGCAGGCTTTCAGCCTCTTCTGTCGGCAGAACAGAGGTTTTCATTGCGTCAAATAACGCATCATTCAGAATAGGATGTGTCATGGTCAGTCCAGATCGCAAAAAGGTATCAGAAAGGCTTATCGCCTGAGATGGTCACACGAAAACCAGAACGTACCGCAGGGTAATAGTCCCATATCGCCTGATGCTGCGTGCACCGATTATCCCAAAAGGCCACAGAATTAGGTCGCCAGCGAAAACGTACCTGAAAATCTGCCGCCATACAGTGGCGGTAGAGCATACTCAGCACAGCATCACTTTCGTGCTTTGAAAGCTGAGGAATGCGCGTTGTATAAGACTGATTAACAAACAGGCATTTCCGTCCGGTTTCAGGGTGTGTACGCACTATAGGGTGTTCACTACATGGAAAGGTCTTTCCATTATTGCCGACAATAGGGCGGTAGACATGTTCTCCATCATGAATGGCTGTCAGACCATCCAGAAAGTGACGCATCGGTTCAGACAGAGCTTCATAAGCGGCATACATTGATGAAAAACATGTGTCACCGCCATAATCAGGCACAGTGTTCATCATTAGAATACTACCAAGAGGTGGTTCATTATTGCAGGATAAGTCTGAATGCCAGTTTTCACCGGCAACAAATTTTGAATCCGCATCTGCGTGAATAGCCACAACCTCAGGATAGTCAGGCAGGCCTGATACGCCTGAGTGAATAGCCAGAGAGCCAAAGGAACGCCCAAAGCGCAAATGATCCTCATGTGACAGTGGCTGATCACGAAAAAAAATGACCTGGTAGCGCAAAAGTGCGTCACGTATTTCTTTTACCGTCTTTAGTTCCAAACTGCATGTCAGATCGACACCTTCAATTTCGGCTCCTATTCTGGCCGTCATGGGGCGGACGATAACATTACCTTCAATGCAAGCTGTTTTCATTTATGAAGTCTCCCTAAGCAGCAACACCACAAATTTTAATGGCTGTCTGTGCGTAAAGCAGCGTTGTCGTCACAAAATCATTAAGTGTTGGTCGCCAGCGGCGCGGTCCAAAAGTTACGGCAGGAATTCCCGCCCGATTAAAAACATTATGATCGCGCCACATAGAGGCATAAACAGGATCAGCTACTTCCAGGTTTGTGTGACGTACAGCCTGTGTTGCTTCAGAAATAGCCTCCAGTAAGGGTGCGACTTCCTGCTCGCTGGCAACAGCTCCCTGACGATAGGCAACACATTCAAGTGCATAAGAGCCAGAATCCTTAATGACAGTTTCTAAAGCACGCCTTACATCCTGCACACGATCAATGGCGGAAAGCCCGACTTCGATATACAGAGCGCATACCCCTGTGCCGCCCCCCAGGCTATAAGGTAAACCGCCTTTGATAGCGCCGATCTGCACTTTAGGAATGGTGGTTCCCCAAGGTGTTTCGAACCGGTGAGCACGTTCAAACTCTGGTGCCCAGTTATGAAGGCGTTCAATTACCTCACCCAGTCGGTAAATTGGGTTAGGGTGGTTTTTGACAGGAGCATCTGAGTTGAATAGAGGAGTGAAAATTTGCTCGCCATAAAGGCTGAGTCGAAAAATTGCATAACCCGCGCCCTGAGCCGTTACAGCAAAATCGGTACCTTCAGCAGCAATCATATAATCAGGAGCTATACCGCCGTTTGCCAGCAGATAAGCTGCTCCCACATCTTTTCCCGACTGTGCTACTCCTTCACGTTCATCAATCGGATCAGGGCCTATCTCACCGGGACAAGCCGCCATATGCAGCCGTCCGGCCAGCTTTATGCCTGCTTGTTGAATCAGGCTGCCGGCCATTAAAAAACAGGCCATGGGGCCACGGTCATTAGAAATCGCAGCACCGGTAAAAATACCATCATGCTCCGCAACAGGCTCTTCCGGTGTAGCATGTGGAGACACACACCAGCGTGCCTCCTTCGGGTCAAGTCCACCCTCTGTATCGAGATGTGATGCAATCAGGAGGTCATGCGCTTTTTTCTCAGCCGGTGCATATCCGCCAATACTTCCTATAACATGGAAACGTTCCGGCACAGCTGAAACACGGCGGGGATGAAAGCCTTCTTCAGCCATCCAGTGTTCAATATATTCTCCGGCTTTGCGTTCGTACCCCTGCGGAGAGGGAATACGACATAACTCAAGAATACGCTGACGCAGCGTATCACGGTTAAGGAGCGCCTCCAGCTGGTGTGTCAGGGCGTCTGTCATGCACTGTACCGTGCCCTCAGAGCTGGTAACACCTCTTTTGCCAGATTTTTTAATCCTTTTTCATAATCAGGGAAAATCAGCATAAGACCATCCAGACCTGTCTCATCAATAACCTGTTCGATCCGCTTAATGATGGTGGCTGATGAGCCGGCAATATGAGGTGCCATAAACCCTGTTCTGGCTCTGGCGGTCATTGCATTTTCTTTGCCAATTTCGGCATCTATCATTCCGTACGAGCGGAGCATGTTACGAAAACCCTCCTCATCAAAGCCTTCACGAAATACATTCATTGTATTTTCTGCTTTAGCGTCAGTCTCTTCCTGCACGATAATAGCCATAGCGTAAGTGCGTAACCTGCGCCCGGCAGCCTTAGCTTTTTCTTTTGCCTTCTGACTAATGTCACGCATTTCGGCATCATCTCGGCCGCCGATAAATAATGCATCTGTATTATGAATAGCAAAATCCATACCTTTTTCAGACTGCCCTGCAGCAACTACAAAAGGCCTGGGTTTCTGAATGGGTTTGGGTTCAGAAATACAATGATTGAGTTTTATATACTGACCGTTGGCAGAAATCTCGCCTTTTTCTTCCCACAGGCGACGTACGGCTGACATCCATTCAGAGGCGTAATCATAACGAGCATCATGACCAAGTGTTTCGGGCCAGGCACCCATTTGTGCAAACTCATCTTTAAAAGCACCAGGCACAACATTAAGGCCTGCTCGTCCGTTACTTACCTGGTCAAGCGTTGTTATCATTTTCGCGACAACTGCAGGGTTATGCAGCAGTGTCTGAAAAGTCGTCCATATCTTAACACGCTTTGTCTGAGCGGCCAGCGCGCTCATCAGGACAGTAGAATCAAGCGAGATATCCCATTGCTGATTAAGGCCACCATACCCACGAAATTTTGCCATCGACATGATAAAATCAAGACCAATTTCTTCAGCCAGCACTGCGGCTCGACGATTATACTCATACGATCCGTCAATTTTTGGTGCAGTCGTTGAGAGTATCCAGCCACCATTCGCAATCGGCATAAAAATACCAAAATCCTTTCCTCCGTTTTCTGAGGGCAGATCAAATACCGGCGATGAAATTCTGGGCATGGGCCCTTCTCCTTTTAGCTGGCTAATCGTTTCGCAAACCGATTGTAAAGTCCACGAAAATATTACACATTCGTTCCAATCTGTTTCTTGTCTGAATGTGATGCTTATTTGTATGCTCCCGGCTGATTGAGAGGATATCACCGTGCAACCATGGACTTTTGACCTTATAAATCACACAGACCAGCCAGCTGCGTATGTATGGCGTCAAACGCTTGCACGCCTGTCGTTACCAGAAGCGACTCTTCTTCCGACGATGAATACTGAACACCGTTTTGATCTGCGTCAGAACACAGTGGGTCGCGTTATTCAGGTTGTTACACCACTGGGTATCGAAATTACTCGCCTGACAGGATCGCCGCAGCGGATTGCCGGACGTTACTCTGCCCAGACAGATGGTGTATGGCTCGCCCTGCTGCTATCAGAAGAAGGCCCTGCAGGCGCTCCCGCTGCCATGTTGGAATCAGGTGGTAAAAGCTGGCCTTTCAGTGCCGGATCGATTGCCTGTGGCTCTCTGGCCACTGATGCTGTGCTGACACTCCCCCGATTTTTTTCAATGCTGTATGTCAGGCTACCCAGGTTAGCTCTGCATTTTCGTCTTCTCGCACCTACACCTCTGCGCGTTGGTGTGCTTGATCCGTCACCGGGAATAAGGCAGGTTCTTGCCGGCTTTCTACAGTCTCTGGGGGGCTCTCTTGAAGCTATGGATGTCCGACAGCTGCGAGCCATAGAGCTTTCCTTATCAGAGCTTTTGATAGGCTGTGTACTCAGTGACCCTGCTTATGGTGGGGGGGACAGGCCATTTAACAGACGTATTGCCGCTATGCACAGCCTATGCCAGCTGATTGAATCAGAGCTTACAGATCCTGACCTGACCATGACTGCTGTTGCACGTAAGCACGGTATTTCCCCACGAAGTTTGCAAAAGCTTTTTGCCAGCACAGGGCAAAATTTTAGCCAGTACCTGCGGCAACGACGCCTGGCACGATGCCATGATGACCTCGCCAGTCCTCATTCAGCTCATCTTTCCATCTCAGAAATTTGTTTTCGATGGGGATTTAATGATGCCGCACATTTTAGTCGCAGTTTTCGCTACACCTATGAAATGACCCCCCGTGAATGGCGTCGGTATTCTCTTGATAAAGCTACGGAGGAATAGCAGGGGAGATGGTCGATATAAATGATATTTATTTATTGCACAATCGGAACATAATATGGTCTTCTCATACAAGAATATCTCTGCCGATACGGCATAGCATCTTCTGATGCTGGCCGTGTCTTTGCGATATTCATGGCCAGAATTTTGGACAACCCACCCTTCCTTTTATGTCAGGAGGGGTTTCTGATGCGGAGCTTTGTCCCATGCCTCTTGCCGTCTCCAGCGAAGATCTTACTGTGATACCGCTTGTAAAGCGTGCAGCGCTTTCAGCACCCCGACGTTATTTTGCTCTTGCTGCTGTTACAGCATTATATTTTTTTCTCATGGCAGGCTCATTTAATGCTTTGGGCGTTGTTTTGCCTGCTATGGTGAGTGACCTGCACCTGAACTGGAGCGAAGCAGGTTTTGGCTTTACTCTTCTGGGGCTTGCCTGTGGGCTGATCAGCCCTTTGCCAGCAATTACTATAAGACATTTTGGCATTGTAGCTACGCTTATCAGTGCAGGGTGTCTTCTCGCTTCCGGTTTTGCTTTTTTGGCAATGGCTGTAAGTAAGTTTGAATATGATCTGGGCACATTGCTTATAGGCTGTGCCTTTACACTTGGAGGTACAGTTCCGGGCACATATGTTGTTGCGAACCTGTTTGAGCAATCAAGCCGCCCCATGGGGTTATATTTTGGGATTGGTGGACTAGGGTCAATTGCAGGGCCACTTTTATATATTGGTATAAACAGCACGTTGCATGGATGGCGACCATTCTGGTGGTTTTGTGCTCTTGCAACGAGTTTATGCAGTATTATTGCAGCACTGATTGTTCATGGCATTCCCTTTGACATCGCGCATGATAATACCATACGCAAGCGCGGATGGCCTGCCAGAACTGCCCTGCGTTCACCGGCTTTCTGGGTTATTGTTACGGCTTATACAGGCTGCCTTGCTATTAGCACGACACTTCATAGTTTTTCTGTAAAGCATTTTACCGAACATGGTTTATCAGCCACACATGCTGCTGAAATTATGTCTATGGTTGCTTTGCTTGCCGCTGCCGGTGCTTTTATAGCTGGTGAGGCTGGTCGTGTTGCTGGCGGGCGTATACTGACTGGTGCAGCCACAGCAGCGCTGATGCTGGCTTCGGCTACTCTTCTTATGCCCCAGAGCAGTCTTACACTTGGAGTTTTTATTGTTACCATGGGCTTGGGGGTAGGTTTATCTTACGTTGCCAGTGCAATGCTACTGCTTGAGTATTTTGGTACGCGTCATAATCTTGAACTTTATGCAACCATGTGTCTCATTTCGACGGCTGCGGCGTTTGGTCCCTGGCTGGGAGGACTTATTCATGACAGTACTGGTAGTTTTCGTATGATTTTTATGGCGTTTGCAGCGATTGGTCTGCTTCTTACTCTGGCTCTCGCCTTCTTACGTCGACCAAGTTTACAGGATGAGGCATGAGATCTTTAGCTCAGCATGTTGTACCCTCACGCACAGCATTACTTGTTATAGACATACAAAAAGATTTTGCTGCACCCGGCTTTGTGATGGCTCAGAGCGGTATGGATATACAGGCAGCGGAACAGGCAATATCACACTCAGAGCATCTGATTGCCGCTGCCCGCAAAGCGGGTATCACGCCATGGTTTATACGCGTTGTAACGCGATCTGAAACAGATTCACGCGCACTCAGGCGGTTTATGATACGCTCGGGTATGGCTGATGAAATTTCAATTTGTCGTGCTGACACAACAGGTTCTGAGTATTACAGAGTGACACCACAGCCGGGAGATCCCGAAGTTGAAAAACTACTTTATAGTGCTTTTTCAGGAACAGATCTTGAGACCCATCTTAAGAGCAAAAAGATAGAAACTCTCATTTTGTGCGGTTTCACAACTGATTGCTGTGTAGATGCCACAGCGCGTGATGCATTTCATCGTAATTTTGATGTTTTTATTGCTCAGGATGCCTGTGCAGCTTTTGATGTTAAAACACATAGAAATGCCCTGGCTATTCTTTCTACTCACTGTGCAACATCTGTATCCGTCCAGGATTTGATAACTGCGTGGACTACATAAATCTGGTAGTTTTTTATAAAGTTTAAAACTACCAGATTTTGAAAATTATTTTTTAAAAAAGACAGGTTGCTTTTTATTGAGATATAAAGCGACCTTCAAACGATAGCTTTACAAGTTCTGTCCGTTCAGAAGGAACTTCGCGCTCGCGAATACCTTCCGGTAAAATGTTGGCATCACCTTGTTTACCAATAACCAGAGCCGCATGAAGTGCATATTCCTCTGGTAGCTCTAGCCCTGCACGTGCCAGCTCTGCGTCAAAGCCACTTACCGGGTGGGTTGCCCAGCCTGCTTGTAACGCCTGCAGCTGAATGAGCATGCTTGCTGCACCAGTATCAAACGCATGAGTCGGTGCTGGCCGGGGTTCAGGGCTTGAAGAAGAAACTGTTACTGTATGAGAGGCAATATAAACCAGAGCTGATGCGTTTGATGCCCATGATTGGTTAAAGGGAATCAGCCATGACACAAAACGTTCCCACTCCGGTGTGTCGCGGCGTGCATAGATAAAACGCCAGGGCTGATTATTGTAGGCGGAAGGAGCCCAGCGACCAGCTTCAAGAAGTGCCAGAAGTTCACTTTGAGTAATTGGTGCTGCTTCAAATGCGCGTGGCGACCAGCGATCAAGAATGAACGAAGCTGCATCAGATAAAATTTTACGTGAAGGGGCTGTAGTCATAGAAAGATTACTCCTTTATTGCAGGTAGATGAGATCATAAAAATGTCAGTCCGACCAAAAATCTGTCACTGGTATGCTGAAGATCAAGGCCACCAGGCAACGCTGGTCATACTGAGTGAACTATGTTCAATATGCCGCGGCTCGAAAACAATACGGTCTTCAGGCTGTGCAGCGCCCAGTGTATAAAATAATGGCCAGAAATGATCAGGAGAAGGAACAGAAAGTGATGCTGATTCTCCCTGTGTTTCGTAATCAATAATGTCCTGTATATTTCCTTTGGCAATCGCCTGGACGATGTAATCATCAAATGACTGCGCCCAGGGATAAGGCTGACAATTCTGATTTCCCCAGTCCATACGTGGAAGATTATGAACAATATTGCCGGTACCAATAATTAAAATACCTTCATCGCGCAGAGGCTTAAGTTTTTGTGCCAGCGCATAATGTTTCTGTGGGCTGCGCGTTATATCAAGACTGAGCTGTACAATTGGAATATCTGCATCTGGCCAGGCTTTGCACAACACTGACCATGTCCCGTGATCAAGTCCCCACTCCCAAGTGTCGAGCGTAACAGATACCGGAGCAAAAAGTGAAGCGATTTTACGGGCCAGGTCAGGGCTGCCTGGGGCTGGGTACCGCACGTCAAATAATGCTTTTGGCAAAGAAGGGCCAAAATCATGTATGGTTGGGGGCACAGGCATGGCTGTAACAGCTACCCCTCGTGTAAGCCAGTGTGCTGAAACAGACAGAATAGCTTTTGGGCGACCATAATCCTGTTCCACGCGCAGAGCCATGTGGCGCCAATGCTGTGTTGTTACGTTATTTTGCAACGCGATAACAGGGCTTCCATGCCCAAAAAACAAAACTGGCATACGCATGTCTGTTTCCTTTTCTTCTTTTACAACATCAGAAACGATGCCTGCTCACAATGGAGGTAACGTGCAAAGCCAACCAAGAGGGTTTTTTCTGTCTTATGAGTAAGTTGCCTGTGCATGCTAATCTATGGCGCATTCAGACAAGAGTCGATATCGAAACAATGTCTAGATCGAAATGAATGCAGTGAAACGATGTCACTGTTAGACTCAGAGGAGAAACAGAGGATGACGGATACAGCGGCGCTTCAGGCGTCCCTTCACATCGTTCCACTTAAACCGGTCTCAGGTTTTGGTGCTGAAGTAAAAAATCTCGATATATCGAAGGCTGATAACGCTACTCTTGATACTGTAACAGATGCTTTCAACCGGCATGGAGCATTGTTATTGAGAGGCCAGAGCCTCGACCCCGATGGTCTTATGCGTTTTATTCGTCGTGTTGGCACACCTGAAGGGCACACTATTAAAGACTTTACCCTACCAGATTTTCCCGAAATTTATGTCCTTTCAAACCGAATAACTGATGGACGACCAATCGGGGCTCATAATGATGGTGTAGGCTGGCACACGGATTATTCTTATAAAGAAGAGCCTGTCATGAGTACAATGCTGTATGCAGTTGAAGTGCCTGAGGAAGGCAGTGACACGCTTATTGCAGATGGTGTTGCTGCATATAACGCTCTGCCGGAAGAGAAGCGTAATGCACTTAAAAAACTCAGACTGCATCACTCTTATCGTCATTTTATGGAAACACGTGAACATCAGAGACGTAAGCTTACAGCTCAGCAAATTCGCGATAATCCCGATGTAGTTCATCCCCTGATTCGAAAACACCCAACAGACGGACGATATGCACTCTGGCCATCTACAGGAACTGTAACAGAAATTATAGGGCATGATGATCCAGCTGACCTTTCTCTGCTTGATGAACTGATTGAGTTTATGACGGCTGAAAAGTTTGTTTACCGTCATAAATGGCAGGTGGGTGACCTTTTAATGTGGGATAACCGGTGCACATTGCACACCGGAACTTTGTTTGACGATACGAAATATATTCGCACGATGCACCGTCTCTGGGTGCAGGGTGATCGTCCTTACTGAAACAGTAATTTTAATACTCGTTTCGTTACGCCTGATGAATTGACCTATGGATATACTGCATGACTGATACTCTTATTTTTGTTGATATTCCTGCTGATGACCCATCAGCTGCGGCAGCTTTTTATGCTGAAGTTTTTGGGTGGCGTAATGACCCGAAGCCCGAAGGGCTTTACCATCGTATGGTACCGGGTGGACAATTTATGAACCCAGATGGCACAGAAAGTCTGATTGGTAATTTACACATTGGTATTTTTAAAGCTGATAATGCCAGGCCACACCCCGATGCAGGCGGAACAGAGCCAAAGATTATAGCTCAGAGTGGGCGTAAGCCTCGTATATGGCTGCTGATAGGAGATGATGATACAGCTGAACGCATTCTTACGGCAGCCTGTGCTCGTGGAGCTAAAGAATTATGGCGCGATCACTATTGGTCAACGTTTAATGGATACAACCATGCTTTTATGGATCCATGGGGTAATGAAATTATCCTCTGGGGAAAAGCAGGGCAACATCCTGATATTCCTGATAGTTACACACGCGAATAAAGGCCATTTTTCTGGAATCTAACGAATAATTTTACATAATATGTAAAAAATAAAGGGTGAAAAAACCTGCTAAGTATGTGATCCGTTACGGTATTGCATGGCGGGTGATGCCGAGCGATCTTCCGCCGTGGACTCCGATTTACCAGCAATCCCGGCGCCCGATGGGCGTTATAACCTCGACCGGAGCTGCGTTCGGGAAAGCGGATCGATCTCGCTTCCTCTCGCAACTTGATACGTTGTTTGTGAGAGCTCGCGAGCTGTGATGTGGCCGGAATACTGACTGATGCGTTGCGGTCTGTTTGAAATTCCAGACGGGATGTCCGGTTTCAGGGTAGCTGGATGAGCCCTTGAGTGACTTAAATGAGGGCGGAAACGGTTATTAAATGAAACCTTATATTGCTGCTCCTTAGAGGGTCAACGGGGGAAGGATTTCCCCCTTGCCAGCTGCGCGAAAGGCCCGGGCGTTTCCATTACCAGTGCAGGCGCTTTTCCATCGCGGGTGCGTAGCACTGAACCCAGCGGTAAATCGTGGAGTGATCAACACTTACCCCGCGTTTGCAGAGCATAGTTTCCAGATTCCGTAGCGGCAATACCAATGAACCGTCCTCTGAAATCACTCATTTGACATGTCCCGTTCCAAAACCAGAAACGTTTTCAATCATGAAAGCCAACCTTGCAACAGGGCTATTGCAGAAATCTTTTAAAATCAGGAAGTTTTCAGATCTCTGCATGTGCAGTCAGTTCATCTATTCTGGCAAGCTCATTTGTTTCAAATGTCAGGTTATTTAAAGCTTCAAGTGTCTCATCCAGCTGCTGTGTATTGCGTGCTCCGACAATAGCTGATGTCACACGTGCATCACGCAGCGTCCAGGCGACAGCCATTTGTGCCAGACTTTGCCCACGGTTTTGTGCAATGGCATCCAGCCCTCGTACGGTCTCAATGAGCCGGGGGGTAATCGCCGCCTGATCGAGAAAGCGGCTGCGCGCTGCACGTGAATCAGTCGGGATACCTTCAAGATATTTACGGGTTAGTAACCCCTGAGCAAGCGGTGAGAAAATAACGCATCCTGTACCCAGCTCATCAAGGGTGGGGAGCAGGTCGGTTTCAATTGTACGATTAAGGAGGGAGTAAGCCGGCTGATGCACCAGGAGAGGAACGCCGGCTTCACGCAGAATAGTCTCTGCTTCGCGGGTTGAAGGGGCATCATAAGATGAAATGCCGACATATAAGGCTTTCCCCTGTTTGTAAGCATGAATGAGTGCACCCATGGTTTCTGCAAGTGGTACATCGGGTGTAGGACGGTGTGAGTAAAAAATATCAACATAATCAAGGCCCATCCGCTTCAGGCTCTGATCAAGTGATGATAAAAGATACTTGCGTGAGCCGCCATTGCCATACGGGCCTGACCACATATCCCATCCGGCTTTTGTGGTGATGATCAGCTCATCTCTGTGGGGGGACAGATCTTTATGCAGAATCCGCCCGAAATTTTCTTCAGCCGAACCATATGGTGTGCCGTAGTTATTGGCGAGATCAAAATGAGTGATCCCTCTGTCAAAGGCACGTCTGACAGTAGCCCGGCCTGTGGCGAATGCATCTGTATCACCAAAATTATGCCATAACCCCAGAGAAATACGTGGCAGATCAAGCCCTGAGCGACCACATCGCTGAAATGTTGCATTGTCATAACGCGCAGGCGAAGCAAGCCAGTTCATAATTTCTTTCAGTCCTTATTCCGGTGAATAGTAAAAAATTTACGCAACAGCGTAGTGGGTTCTCTGAGAGGAGGTGAATGTACGTTCAAGCCAGCCTGGCCCTACTCTGACCAGCAGTACACACCAGGCGGCCACGTAAGCCAGGCTGCAACTGCCCAGCAGATAAGGCATGGGCACAAATCCACTAAGCCACAAAATAGTGGCGCCTCCAAGGTTGCCACAAAAAGCACCAATGCCAATGACACGACCTACCAGGCCAGCTGGTAGCCAGTCAGTCACAAGACCGAACAAATTGCTCGAAAATACCTGATGTGCCATGAGCGCCGTTGTCAGCAAAATCAGTCCGAGAGGCAGAGAGCTTGTGAAAAATACAAACATCATTGGTATAACACATAGTGCTGCAGTGCCCATTACGATACGTCGGGCTTTTTCTGCTGAGCCGGTATAAGGTCTTAATATTCCTGGCAGAACGCCACCTATAAATGCTCCGGTTCCGGCTCCGACATATACCGTTCCTGATGCGCTGCCCATAGCGCGCAGGCTCAGGCCAAAATGAGTGTGAAAAATATCAGGTAGCCAGAAGAGGAGCAGCCACCAGGTTGCATCAGATAAAACTTTGCATACTGAAAAGGCGATAATAACCCGACGCACCGGCGGAGCTGATAAATGCTCTTTTTTTAAAGGGTGGCTTTCGGTGTGAGACTGAAGCATCACAGATGGCCCGCGTAGCAACCAGCATACGGCAAGCCCAAGCCCAATGATACCAAGCCCGACCACGAGTGCGCGCCAGCCAGCCCATGGCAGTAAGAAAGCAACAAGAACCGGTGTTAAAACAGCTGCAAAATTAGGCGCAGCGTTTAAGGTGCCGATTACTCTGCCGCGTTCAGAGCGGGGAAACGCAGAGGCTATAAATTTCATCATGCTTGGGGTGCCGGCTCCTTCAAATGCACCGAGACCTGCACGTATTAAAATAAAATCCAGCACCGAAAACGCTACGGCATGCAGGGCTGTCAGCAGGCTCCACCCGGTTAATGCCGCACCAAGTGTACGCCTGGGACCAAACCAGTCAACCAGCCACCCTGCGGCCAGCAGACTGAAAGCGGCTGCAACCTGTGTCCATGTTGAAATGGCAGCGTAATCACGTGCTGACCAGCCAAATGTCTGATCAAGAACCGGTTTGATAAGGGCAATAATCTGCCGGTCGGCAGCAGCCACGCCGATAATCAGGCACAGCAGCGTTGTTATGAACAAACCGGAAAAAGGGCGCTGTGAAGGAGCTGCTGACATTGTCTAAAAGTCCTTATGCAGTACAAAGCCACCATAACGACCGTAATCACGTGGAATAGAGCTGACCACACCACCAAGAGCGCCATACGCCATGTAAGAATTGTAGTGCGTGTTCAGGGCATTACGCATGATAAGTGAGAGTTGAAGTCTGAGCTTTTTATCCTCAATCGTGGTGCTCATATTCCAGATCCCATATGCTTTTTGCACAGTGTCTGGTGTTTCGGTCAGAGCATACTGAGTGCGGCTTTGCCATGTGTAATCGCTGTTAAACGAGAGGTTAAATCGCTCAGTCAGTGGTTGTGTATAATTAGCGTTAAGAACAAATTTCCAGCGAGGAGCGAAGGGTAAGGGCTGACCATTTACGTTGCACGATGCCGGCGAACCCGCCGGGCAGTTAAATTTATCAACCACAGCGTAGGTATAAGCAAAATTGCCGCCCAGTGTCAGTTTTTGTGTTGCCCGTACTGTAATATCGCCTTCAACCCCTTTTGATGAAACCGAACCGGCATTAATCATGCGGTACACAGTGCCACCAGCAACATTATCAAGAAAATTAGCCTGATAATTGGAGAAATTTTCAATAAAAGCTGCAAAGTTAGCTGTAATGCGCCGGTGGAGAAACTGTGATTTCAGACCCAGTTCAAAGCTGTCATTCTGCTCAGGTTTCAGGACCTTTGCATCTGTTGCCTGCATATTGAAAAATGCATTATAAGCTGGCCCCTTATACCCATGTGAGTAGGTAAAATAAGCGTGGATATTAGACTGGATATCATATTGCAGGCCGATACGGTCACCATAGCCGTTATGAGAAGATCCGCCGGATGACGCATAGGATGGGCGAATACCTGTAACTGCTACGGGAGAGCTGGAAACGCGCCGCATATAGTAAGACAAATCATCGCGCAGCAATCGCAGGCCAAGAATAGCGCGGAATTTTTTTGTAAAATTCAGATTACCTTCTGCAAACAATGCGTAGTTGTTATTGGTAATGCCATAATGTGACTGACCGTAAGCTGTGTGGTGTCCGTTTTCAGACAAATCACGGCTATAAACTTCGCGGTCAACGCCGTGCAGATAATAAAAACCGGCAACATAATCAAAAAAGTGACCACGCGGTGATGCAATGCGCAGTTCTTCTGATGCCTGCCAGAAGTTGAGTTTTCCGTTGTCACGCACCTCAGGCAAAGTGGCATGTACTCCCGCCAGGCCATCATAATCCTGGTCCTGAATGTTCTGCCAGCGACGATAAGCTGAGATCGATGTCAGCTTATATCCCCGCCCCAGATCACGGTCGATGGTTGTTGAAAAACCGCCGGTATGATCAACCGAACGGCTTTGTGTATTATTACTGACCGAAGTATTATTTTTGGATGGTGTGACACCCTCACTTGCCAGTGCGGCAGCCAGAGCTGGATTGCGTGTTATTGTATTTGTTGGATAAGCCACCTGATTAGTTGAGGTGTAAACACCGGTTGGTACCAGGTCATTTTGGTACATATAGTCAAGGTTAAACAAAACCTGAGTGGCGTCATCAGGTGTCCACAGCAGTTTGGTGCGGGCACCACGGTGCTCATAACCGTTAACGGTGGTATTATTGGCTATATTTTTAACATTGCCATCAAAACCGCCGACGAGAACTGAAGCGTTTGCAATCAGTTTTGAAGGTATTAATGTGCCGGATACGCCGCCGGTCAGGCGATATTCGTTGCCTGAAAAATAAGATGATTCTGCAAATGCGTGAAAGTCAGAAGTGGGTTTGCGGGTTACAATATTTATTGCGCCTGCTGAAGCATTTTTACCAAAAAGGGTGCCCTGGGGGCCGCGTAAAACCTCAACATGGTCGAGGTCAAGAATGTCGGCAGTAGCCTGCCCCGGGCGCGCCAGTACAACACCGTCAAGCACGGTGGATACAGAGGGTTCAACCCCGGGAGAGGTAGCAATTGTACCAATACCCCTTACAAAAGTTGCTCTGTCTTTAGATGATGAGTTTGTACGAAAATTTGCTGAAGGGATGAATTCAAAAATCCCCTGCAAATCATGAACATTATCGCGGGTTGCCTGCCTGGCTGTGTAGACAGAGGTTGCCACCGGTACTTTTTGCAAAGGTTCGCTGCGTCGCCGTACGCTCACGGTAATATCTTCGGGCTGAGAAGATTCACTAATTTTATGTTCAGCCGGGGGATGCTTTTTATCTGCACTCTGCGCCTGTGCTGCAGCTGCAGCCATAGCGCACCCCAGAGACGTCATCGAAATATTTAAGGCAATCCGACGCAGATTCGATGACAGGGGGGGCATACTCACATTCCACTAATTAAAATGTTATATTAATGATCGAAAACACAAATTACGATCTTTTTCGTTATCATTAATAAAATTAAACTAGTCAACAGAGTCATTTTTAAATTATCTTTATATTTAACGATAACATATGGTTTTATATGTCGGTTCCATATAGGGTGAAGCTAAGAGATTCCATATTTTTTGATCATGATAACCGGAGGAAAATTCTAAAAATAATCAATAAAAACATAATGATAAAATTTAAATAATTGAATTTTATCATAAGGTTCTTAATTCAACTAAAAATTAAAGTTATTAATAATTAAGGGAATGAAGATGTCTGTAAGCAGTCTGAATGGAGCAGGGGCGCCATTTGTCACGAAAATTGGTGGGAGAATTGGTGCTCTTATAAGTGGCATCACACTCTCTCCTGATCTTGATGCTGCGAGCATTAAGTTCATCTATGACGCGATGCTTGAACATAAGGTTATTTTTTTTCGTAACCAGTCACTGACGAGCTTACAGCAGGAAGAACTGGGTGCGTTATTTGGCTCTCTTGTGCCGCACCCGACAGTTTCGAGTGCAAGTGGTACAAAACATATTTTTGAGCTTAAGGCGCGCAAAGGGCGTGCTGCCAATACCTGGCATGCAGATATGACTTTCATGGAAAGTTTTCCAAAAGCTTCTATTCTACGCTGCATTAAACCGTCGGTTTATGGTGGTTCAACTTTGTGGGCAAATACAGCGACGGCTTATAGTTCTCTGCCTTTACCTTTGCAGGAATTTGCTGAGAAGCTTTGGGCTGTTCATACAAACAATGAATATGATCATACTGACCTTATTGTTGAACGAGACTGGGAGTTTATACAGTGGCAGGCTAATATCTTTGCAGCTAAAGTATACGAAGCCAAACATCCGATTGTACATATTCATCCCGAAACCGGGGAGAAATGTTTGCTACTAGGGCAGTTTGTTAAACGACTGGTTGATTTTAACCTGCCGGACTCCCGTGCTGTTCTTGAACTTTTACAGTCTCATGTTACACGCCCTGAGAATACACTTACCTGGCACTGGCAGGCCGGTGATATTGCTATGTGGGATAACAGAGCGACAGAGCACCGGGCTATCGCTGATTTCGACTATGAAGAGCGCGAACTGCAGCGTGTCACCCTTTCTGGGGGAACCCCTGTCAGCGTTAGTGGTGAGCATAGTTATCAGCTGATTAATGGTCAGACTAATCCGATCTGGTTATCAGATAAAACCGGCGCATGGACTGTGAGAGATCAGGTATAATATTTCTGGCCTTGTCGCAAAGTTGGTTTTCATGACTGAAAGCGTTTCTGGTGTTGGAACGTGACATGTCAGATGAGTGATTTCAGGGGCGGCATTTTCGGGGTGAGATAATCCTGTGGGTGGTTCGTTGGTGTTGCAGCTACGGGATTAGTTACCGGAATCTGGAAACTATGCTCTGCGAACGCGGGGTAAGTGTTAATCACTCCACGATTGACCGCTGGGTTCAGCGCTGCGCACCCGGGATGGAAAAGCGCCTGCTGGATAAAACCAATACAGCCTATCGCTCAAAAGCCAATGAGGATTTCATGGAAAAAAAAAGGGGGGGGCTTTGTCTCAAAGGTTCACAGGAAAAATCCTGACCTCAAGCCTATGTCCCGCCATATCCAGAGATCCAACGCAGGGAAGCCCGTGATCAGATCTCGCGTCGAGCATGTCTTTGCCTTCTCAAAAAGAAAAGTGCGCCGGTGCGGGTGTAAAGGGCTGCTGCCCGTTCACGGGCTACCAGCTTACTCTGAGTGTGCAGCGAGAGAGAAATTTCGGTTCGGCCCAGTCGGGCCTGAACGGCAACGGGTACAGCCCGGCGGAAGTGGTAGTGAGAGCCGATAAGGCGAAGCATGACGAGTTCCCGGTCCGGGAAGATAAACGGGAAAATCCCGCAGACCCGTCAAATCCTCATTTTACTGTTATATTTCAATTGATTAGTGGTGCGAACTGCGGGACTTGAACCCGCTCGCTTGGGTCGCAACCAATCAGACAACCCATTGAAACAGAAGGATAATTTCAGATGGAATTATCCTTCACATGGTGACTGCGGGTTCACTCTGCGGGCAAACAAGTGGGGCAGTCAAGAATCTAATTAATTACAAAATAGATTATTGGAGGAAAGTTTTCTCACATAAAGAATATATAAATTTCGTCGTGACGCGCACCAAAAAATGTATACATTTTGACTTGAGATAATTGTCGATGTGGAGTGAAAATGCCAAAGGTTTTTATTAGTCATATTACTAGAGAAAATAAGATTGCATCTTCCTTAAAAACTGAAATAGAGGATTCATTGCTTGGTGGGGTGCAAGTTTTCCAATCTAGCGATCCTAGCTCTATTAGTATGGGGGATAATTGGTTAAATGTTATCGATCAAAATCTCAATAGTTGTGATGCATTGATCCTACTTGTTAGTCCTGAAAGTGTGGATAGGCCTTGGATTAATTTTGAGTTCGGTGCAGCGTGGGCCCGGCGTATACCTGTCATTCCCATTGTTCATTCTGGAATGACTTTGGGGAAACTACCTATTCCCATGTCTCTTCAGCAAGGTTTTGAGCTAACCAATACACAGGGAATGCAGGGTTTAATAGGGAAGCTAGCGGGGTTAGCTAATCTGCGAGCACCTGTCCGGGATTATGAAAAATTTTGTTCAGACATTAAGAGATTAGAAGATGTTTCATATAAATATAGAGAAGCATTGATAGGAATAAAATCTATAGACGAAGAGGTTTATAAGTTTTTATGTGAATTAAAGGTCGAGGCAGGACAGTTTTTTCCACGAGAATATCCTGAGAGAATTTTTGAAAAAATGCGCGAGAGTTTCGATGCGTTAAAAAGCGGAGGATTTATTGAATATGAATATGGTGGTGTTGGACCAACAGATGCTCGTGGTGTCAGAACGCACGGAATGATAATGAGTACCAGAGGGAACTTCGGTTACTTGGGTGTTTTGGTAAAGCCGTTATTTATTGATCTCAAGAATGAGGTCCAGAAATCTTAGTAACATTTTAATAAGATTTATAGATCGCTTGTGGACCTTAATTTGGTAGTGAATTTAACGGAAAATCAATGCTTCTGGTATTTATATAAATTTTGATTTTGTACATTGGAGGAGGTCAACGGGGGAGGTTTCTCCCCCTTGCCTGCTGTCGAATGGGTAGCCATTCGACACTGCTGGCTCCCTTTAAAACGGTATCTTTTTGAATGCTGTTTCCGGGTAGCTTATGGCCTCTATGGTTTGCCTGAGATTGACTGTTGAGATACTGGTCAGATAGGTTGTGGTGCCCTGACTTTTATGAGTTGCTTCATGTCCGAGCAGATGGTCAATCCAGATTTCCCGAATGTCGGCTTTGGCATTCCTGAGTTGGGTCGAGACTGTGTGACGGAACGAGTGGAACGTGATTTCCGCTGGCAGGCCAATACGGGTTTTAAGCAATGAAAACGCCCTGCCAAGAGCTGCGCCCCGGACACCCTGTTTTGAGGTTTCCAGGCCGGGAATGAGGTGGGGGTCGTCAGTTGTCTCTTTAAACGCCAGCACACCGGCTTCAAGGAGTTTTGAATGGACTGGCACCACGCGAGTGCCTGCTTCTGTTTTCGGTGCCCAGCCAGTTTCGGCGTGTGGTCTGACCATAAAGCAGGAGATATCATCGATGATTTGCAGGTCTTCTTTCCGCAGGGTGCAGATTTCACCCAGTCTCATGCCGGTATAGGCAGCAATGAGGGTAACCAGCCGGAAGGTCTGTTCTGGCACGGACGTGCTGTGCCATGACGCAGAAGCCAGCAAAGCCAGTTCTTTTGTCGCCCAGCTCCTGCGTATGGTCTTTTGCCCATTCTCGAAACTCCAGCCAGTCCATGGGTTGCGCGTGACCAGTTCGCGCTGGAGGAGCTGGTTCCACAGGGCGGAGAGGCGCATCATATGGTTTTTAACACTCTTGCCACTCAGGGTTTGTAAACCTTCCTCTCTGGCTCTCTGAGCCTCTTCCTCAAGGGTAAGACTGCTTTTGCGTTTGCCCAGGGATGCAGGCAGTGAAAACAGGAGGTCTCGGAAGGCTCCGGCCTTCTCGCCCCCGATGATGGATACAGGGGCATCGCCAAAGGCTTGCAGGAAGAGGTCTACTGCCCGCTGGGTCGCTTTTTTCGTGTCGGCACTGGCGTGGGGACTATCCAGCACAAAGCGTTTTAAGGCACCCGAGAGCATCAGGGGAGCAGCTTTTTGTGCCAGCGTTTGTTTGTTCTGTTGCTGAGGTTTTGACATCGGTGCTGACACTGGCACAGGCCCTGTTTCCGGCACAGAAAAAGACTGACTGACACTCTGCAGGTCCCGCAGTGCAACCCGCAGTCCCTCAAGCCTGTTTAAAGCGTCTGGTTCAGCCAGCACAGAATGGGCCTGCATGAACAGTTCTGTGGTTCTGGCATGAAGGAGAGACGCGCGTTTACGGGCTTCGTTTTGATAACCAGTTTTCAGAGAAACCCAGATTTCGCGCCGGTTTAAGGCCGTTCGCAGGGCAGGGGGCATGATACGGCGGAAGTGGTAGGTGGTGCCTCGGATACGGAGCATAGAAACTTCCCTCGATGGGGAAGGATGATGGAGCAAAGACAGCTTTTGCCCCTTATTCAGCCGAAAAAACGTGCTGTTTCAGGTGTCTGTGGTGCGAACTGCGGGACTTGAACCTGAACTTACCCGCAGTGACATTTTTCTAACCCCTTGAAACAGCAAAAAGAATACGACGTGCTGTCTTCTGGTTAATGAAACCTCTTTTACCATTGGTTAAACAGTCTGGGAAGTGGAGAGGTTTAAAAACAGAGAGTGGAGCTGTAACTTTATTCGAAATGAGAGGAATGTAACGTGTCTGTTTTTGCTTTTATGCCTTCCATTTGCGGATCAGCCGAAATTTCCGGTCGATGGAAATATGCGATTTATAGCCAAAGAAAGGGATGGTGAGATCCGTAGACGGGATTGTCCCGTCATCCTGACGCTTTGCTTTGGTGAATTACAGCGTCCTTCCCGCATATCGGCTTTCTCAGCGTTGGTATTACTCTGCTTTGGGGCCGCTACCAGTGTAGCGTTCAGGATCTGGCCTGACATGGGGAGATAACCGGCATTCCGCAGGGGCGCATCAAAGCGGTTGATCGATCTGACAGGAAGCTGGAGTTTGCACGCAGTGTAGGAGCGACACATACTATCAACGCACAAAAGGAAGATGCTCCACAGGTTGTCCGAGACATTTCAGGCACTGGGGTTGACTTTGCTTTTGAGATGGCAGGAGCTATCGGCGCGGTGAACATGACCGCGCTGGGAGGCGTTACGACAACAGCTGGCTTACCACCTCGTGGAAAAACACTACCCGTCGATGTCGCGCCACTGGTTGGTCAAGAGAGAATATTACAAGGCAGCTACATGGGGAGTTGCGCGCCATTGAGAGATATTCTGAGATTCATGAGTATGTATCTTGACGGCTGATTGCCTGTTGAGAAGTTGTTGAGCGAAACCATGTCGCTCGAGGATATCAACGAGGGATTCGATAGGCTAATGTCAGGAGAGGTGTTACGATAGGTTATCATTATGTAGCACGAGAGTCGTATATTTTTCGTCTAAATTTGTCGTTTTTTGATTAACCAAGGTCATAAAGAAGAGAGAGAGATGTCAGAGACTGACCACACAGCCGTATCCGATCTGATTGTAAAATGCCTAGAGAATGAAGGTGTAAAATACGTATTCGGTATCCCGGGTGAGGAGAATATCTGGCTTATCCGCTCGGTCGAACGTTCCAGCACCATCCGCTACGTCCTCGTGCGTCACGAGCAGGCCGCCTCCTTCATGGCGGACGCCTATGGCCGCCTAACCGGAAAGGCCGGAGTGTGCTCGGCGACACTTGGTCCGGGCGCTATCAACCTGCTACTCGGCACTGTGAACGCCCAAACATGCAGCGCCCCCCTCGTCGCACTCGCGGCTCAAGTGGGTAAAAACCGGAATTTCAAAGAAAGCCATCAGATCGTCGATCTGGAAGGCATATTCCGGCCCGTGACGAAGTGGTCAAACACAATTACTAGCACTCAAGCCTTACCCGAAACCATCCGGAAGGCCTTCGCCCTCGCACAGGACGGTAGGCCCGGCGCAACATTCGTCGCAGTACCTGAAGATGTAGAAAAGACCCTTTTGTCCGAACTACCGATTCCCCTGAAGATCAGTCGTCCAGGGCGAAGCATGGCAGCCACTTCTGATTTACTCAAGGCTGCTGAACTGCTGAATAACGCCGTCCGCCCCATCGTGCTCTCTGGACACGGCGTAGCACGCGATCATGCGTCGACAGCTCTCGTCGCGCTTGCTGAGCGAGCCAATCTGCCGGTTGCTGTAACCTTCCACGGCAAGGGGACTATTCCCGACAGGCACCCAAATGCGATAGGCACCGTCGGCTTCATGCGACACGACTACGAGAACTTCCCCTTCGATGAAGCAGACGTCATCCTTGCCGTTGGATACGAGTTACAAGAGTTCGATCCGGTCAAGATCAATCCCAATGGTGACAAGATCATCATCCATCTGCACGATTTCGAGCAGGATACCGACAAGTGTTATCAGCCATCACTGTCGTTAATCGGCTCTGTCAGCGATACACTAACGGCGCTTACACCGCATCTCACCATGCACACATCGCGAATTGGTGCTGGTGCACGCCGTCATCGTGAACAGGAACTCAACACAGGCGCAGACGACGACTCATTTCCGCTCAAACCCGCTCGTATCGTCGCCGATATCCGTAAAGCATTAGGGGATGAGGACATCGTCTTTGCCGACACGGGGGCAGCGAAAATGTGGGTCGCACGTCTCTACCCAACCCAGGTAGCCAATACCTGTATCATCTCTAATGGCCTCTCAACCATGGCATTCGCACTGCCGGGTGCCATGGCTGCCAAGCTGGCCTTCCCGAACAAACGCGTACTTGCTTCTATGGGGGATGCTGCATTCCTGATGAACAGTCAAGAGATCGAAACCGCATTGCGCGAAAATATTCCCCTGACCGTCCTCATTTGGCTCGACGATGCCTATGGCCTAATCAAGTGGAAGATGGAGATGGAACTCAAGGAGCACAAGCAGGTCGACTTCATGAACCCTGACTTTTCCGCCTATGCGCGCAGCTTCGGTGCCAAAGGCGTGCACATCAATACCTCGGGCGAACTGCTACCGGCGCTTGAGAGAGCACTCAGCTCCGATGGTGTGACCGTTATCACTTGTCCGGTTGATTACAGTGAGAACATAAAGTTAACCGATCATCTCGCGGCCTTGACATCCATCGCATAAAAACTGGAAATCCTCATCATGGTTGCCAACACCACGAAATTGGTCTCGACCGTTAACACTACGATGAGGCATAATATTGAATACCGTGTTGATGACGCCGTCCTCCAGACGACCTATGGTGGCATCAGCATCAATTTTCATGTCTTCTATCGATAGCACGCTCAGGCCCAGAAGGTCCGTCTCGCAGGCTAGAGTGTGTTATATACTTTCGTGCGTGAGTGTTTCAGAACGGATGGATGAATACTGCACGCAAACCGTATCCGTCTGATGTCAGTGACGAAGAATGGTCTCTGATTATTCCGT
>NZ_WOSV01000006.1 GCF_011516655.1 Acetobacter thailandicus | reverse complement strand
CGCATGAAACAGAGAGGAGGCTTTTTGTCCGATAATACTGTTGATCACGCTTATTGTCCTGATCTGCTCCTGGATACGCATATCCAGACCCCTTGGGAAAATAATACCAGAAAATGCAAAAAGTTATGATGGCAGGCGCAGAGGTGACTGATTAAACGAAGAGAAAAGTTCGGTGTTTATCACGTTCTTTTTCATACTCTTCCTGCATTTTGTAATGCCCCACATGAGCACTTTAAAAAAATGCTATGTCAGGCCGCATCATGTCGTTTCGATCTCGATACTAACCTTAGCGTAAAGCGGCGCGTTGTGAATAATATATTTCGATTCCAAAACATTAATTTTTTGTTTTGTATTTTAATAGTTTTTTGAAAATCACCTTATACTTAATATAATATTTATTTATACTAAAGGTATAAGGAAAATTATATCATCACTATAAGAAAAACAGAAGCAATGAGACGGTATAATTAAAGCAGCTTTACGCTATTGCTGCGGGCTGCTGTCTGAGGCCACTACACAGCCTGTGCCGATCAGCGCCCAAAAGCTCATATCAGCTAAAATTTTTTGTCATGAAATAAAAAAACGGCCACTACCTGAACAAACAGATAATGGCCGCCGGTTAAGTCATATACGAAAGATTTTTCTTATCTTTATTTCGTCTGACCCGTAAGATTTTCAAAGTTCTCAGGCTTCACTGTCGCAATGCCGCCTGCTGCTGCAGGATGATGCAGATTATCATACTGCAACACATCAAACGTCATAGTCTGATCTGGTGTTGGCAGCATCTTATCCTGCCAGCCACCACCCAGTGCACGCACCAGCCTGACAGTAGACTGTAAAGCCTGGCTTTGTACCTGCGCCTGATTGATACGGGCATCAAGCGTGCTGACCTGCGCAATAAGAGCCTCAAGGTAGTTATCAGCGCCACCTTTATACAGCACCATTGTAAGTTTCTGTGTCTGCATCGCAGCCTGCACAGCCTTTTTCAGACGGTCATTTTCACTGCGCAGACGTGCTGTTACTGACATACCGTTTTCAACATCCTTAAAGGCGTTCAGAACGGTCATACGGTAGTTATCACGCGTTTCACGGTAGCTCGACCAGGTGCGCTGCAGCTGCGCACGGCGCAGCCCGCCCTCAAAGATCGGCATGGTGACCGAGGCACCATAGGTCCAGAAACTGTTGGCAAGTTTAGCAAGGTCAAAACCGTTCGCGTCAAAACCACCCTGCGCGTTAAACGACACATGCGGATAGAACGCTGCACGGGCAATACCGATCATGGCATTAGCCTGAGCCATTTCACGCTCAGAGGCTGCCACGTCAGGACGACGCTGCAAAATTTCTGAAGGCAGACCTGTGGGAATAACCGGCTCAGCATCGCTCAGCTGGTCAACCGGCACGATATGGAATGCTGAGGGTGAAACATTCACCAGCACAGCAATCGCATGCTCCATCACATCGCGCTGTGCCTGCACATCAAGCTGATGTGCTTCTGTCATGTAAAGCTGATTTTGAGCACGGGCGACATCAATACCAGTGGCATTCTGATTTTGCAGACGCACCTCGGTCATCTTCAGCGCCTGCTTATAAAATGCAATCGACTGTGTGTAGATGGCGTTCTGTGCATCAAGGCCGCGCAGTGCAAAATAATCTGTTGCGAGGTCAGCCTGAAGGCTTAACCGGGCAGAAGCATATTGTGCAGCAAGCTGCTGTGCATAGTATTTCTGTGAGCGGACACGGTTACGAATAGAAGACCAGAGATCAGGCTCCCAGCTCGCAATACCCCCATAGAACTCATCAGTCGCTGTGATCGGCCCCTTATAACGAAACAGCCTGTCAGCAGAGCTTTTATTATCACTGCCACCAAAGGAAAGACCAAAATGCGGCAGCAGGTCAGAGCGCGCTTCCATCACGATGGTACGGGCCTGGGCAAACCGTTCAGCCGCAGCCTGCAGGTCACCGTTACTGGTCTGGGCCTGTGTCTCCAGCGTGTTAAGCGTGGGGTCGTTAAACAACGCCCACCAGTCAGAACGCAGAGCGCTGTCCTGTGGCTGCGCGACATGAAACAGCCCCTGCCCGCGCCATGCGGCAGGAACAACAAATTTAGGGTCTTTATACGTGGGGGCCAGGTTACAGGCCCCCAGCATCAGCGCTGAGGATAGTGCCACCCCTCTCAGGGCGGCACGTTTTTTGTTACGACGTAAAGAAGATAAGCTCATTCGTCATCATCTCCCGCACTGGCTTCGGCCTTAGCATTGCCACCTGTTGTCAGGTAGCCTTTTTCAGGCACACTCAGATGCACCTTCTGGCCTTCGAGCAGGTCAGCCGGCGGGTTATCAATCACCTGATCACCTGGCTGCAGCCCTCCGTCAACCTCAGTGTAGGAGTCAGACATACGTCCGACTTTAATGTTTCTGAAGTGTGCAATATCCTGCGCATCAACAATAGCAACCTGCATTCCGTTTTCCTGGAACACCAGTGCCCCTGTCGGGATCGTATAAACCCCGGGCTCTGACGGTGCTGTCAGCGCAACAGTAGCAAATGACCCGGGCCAGAGCTTCTGGTCATTATTATCAATCGTGAACTCCGTTACGGCAGTACGGGTGTTGGGGTCATAACCTTTAGCAATAGTCAGAAACTTTGCCGTAAACACCTGATTAGGATACTGCGGCACTGTCACTTGTGCAGTCAGGCCAGGCTTGAGCATGTAAGAGAACACCTCAGGCACAGATACGAACAGACGCATCTCGTGCGTATCAGCCACCGTAAAGAGTTCGCTTGCACCGCCATTATCACCAATGCCGCTGCCCGCGCCAACATAGTCACCCACGTTGACGTTACGCGCCGTTACGACACCATCAAATGGTGCAACAATGGTTTTAAACTTCTCAAGTGCAGCAAAGTGGTCAACGTTTGACTGTGCCGCTGCCAGAGCAGACTGTGCCGCCCGCTCGTTAGCATTCTGCACCGTGACTGACTGCCCTGAAACAGCCTGAGACTTACCCATGTTCCGCCAGCGGGTTGCTGTCACTTCAGCCAGGTTATATTTGGCCATCTGCACCTGCAGGTCAGCTTTGGCCTGCGCGTACTGGGCATCAAGACTTGGTGCGTTGATTTCGGCCAGAATATCGCCAGCCTTTACCGTCGAACCATAGTCCTTATACCACATTTTTACATAACCGGAGACCTGGGCAATCATCGGTGCCTGATACCAGGCATTAATATTACCAGGCAGGGTCAGAGAGACCGTATCAGGGGCCGGTTTGGGCTTAACCACAGCAACATCAGGAATGTTTGCTGTCGTTGCAGCCACATCAAGTTCGTGCTGGTTGTGCATACGATGCGCCACCAGGTAGCCACCATAGACAAGAAATGCACAGAACACGGAGCCAGCGAAAAGCTGTGTTTTTGTGAAAGCGGGCATCAGACAGCCTCCTTCCCGTTTTCGGAAGCCTCACCAGTCTCATGACCGTGTGGCGTATCAGAGTTTTTGTGAAAAATGGCGTAAACGCAGGGTACGAACAGCAGGGTGGAGATCGTTGCAACAATCAGCCCGCCGATAACAGCTTTACCCAGTGGTGCATTCTGCGAGTTACTGGTTGCCATAGGCACCATACCGATAATCATGGCAGACGCTGTCATGATAACCGGACGGATACGACCAAAGCCGGCTTCAGCCGCAGCTGTGATCGCTCTGCCATGAATAGCAAACCGTTCCTTTGCAAAGGCAACCACCAGAATGGAGTTCGCTGTTGCCGTTCCCATGCACATAATAGCCCCGGTCAGTGCAGGCACTGAAAGGCGCGTCTGTGTCAGGAAGAGGCTCCAGGCGATACCGGCAAGAGCACCTGGCAGTGCGGAGATGATAATGAACGGATCAACCCATGACTGGAAGTTCACCACGATCAGCATGTAGATCAGCACAACCGACACAATCAGACCGAAGATCAGCTCGTTATATGCCCCGTGCATGGTTGTGGCCTGACCATGAATGTCAACCACGGCACTGCGGGGCACATCACCTTTCGTCTGAGCAATAACCTTATTAACGCCGGCCAGAACTGAACCCAGATCTGTGCCCTCAGCAGAGACATAAATGTCAATGTCAGGCATGGAGTTAAAGTGAGACACCTGCCCTGGCGTGCCAATTGCTGACACATCACTGATAGCACCCAGAAGCTGCATATCTTTACCGCCCGGGTCACCATCGCCTTTATCAACCGGAATAGTCAGCAGGTCATTATAATGAGTCAGCTGGTCCTGAGAGACATAGACGTTGAGCGGGAAGGTAATGCCGGTTTTAGGGTCGAGCCAGTATTGCGGATCAACCGTCTGACTGCCTGAAAGGGTCATCAGCTGGTTGTTAGCAATATCAGCTTCGGTCATGCCGGTAGCCTGACTGAAAGTACGGTTGCCCTTAACAAACAGCGTTGGTGTTTTCATGGTTTGCTGAATAACAACATCAGCAGCCCCGGGCACACCGCGGAGTTTATTGACCAGAATACGGGCATAGTCATAGTTTGCTCTCAGCTCTGGTCCTGATACCTGGATATCAATCGGAGCTGGTGAACCGAAGTTCAGGATTTTCTCGGTCAGGTCAGCAGGCTGGAAGGTGAAAACACTGCCCGGAAAGTTAGCAGAAAGTTTGTCACGCAGCAGGGCACGATAATCCCATACCGGAGATTCGCCGTCTTTAAGAGAAATCGTCAGGTCACAGTCCTGGGTTCCGATAGTTGGTGTCGGAATAAAGGCCTGGTTATGCGGCCCTTCGGGCAGACCACAGTTATTGATAATGCCAGACACTTTGCCAGGCAGCAGAGCATCGATACGGTTATCAACCAGAGAGACGATACGCCCTGTTGTTTCGATACGTGTGCCAAGAGGGGCACGCATGTGCATCTGAATCGTGCCAGACTTTACTTCAGGGAAGAAGTCCTGACCGGCAATAAGAAACAGCCCCAGAGACAGAACCGAAGCCCCCAGGAAGCACGATACAAACAGTTTACGACGCACGAGAATACGCTCAAGGAAACGCCCGTAAGCCAGACGGAACACATGGAACGCATGCTCAAATTTGTTCTGAAACTTACCAAAGAACCCTTTAGGCAGTGCCTGATGCTCATCACCATGTGCACCGGGATGTACCTGACCGGCGAGCAGATATTTGGCCATTGTCGGCACGAGGGTTCGTGACAGAATAAACGAGGCAAGCATCGCATACACAATGGCTTCAGCCATTGGCATAAACAGCCAGCCGGCAACACCACTCAGACGGAAGAGCGGGGTCCACACAATACAGATACACAGAGTTGAAACCAGGGTTGGAATAACGATCTGGTTTGCAGCATCAATAATGGCAGGCTCGAGGTCTTTTCCTTCTTCAAGATGCGTGTCGATGTTTTCAATCATCACGGTCGCATCATCGACGAGAATACCAACGGCCAGAGCAAGACCACCCAGTGTCATCACGTTGATAGTCTGACCTGACAGAAGCAGGCAGATAATCGCACTGAGAATAGCCAGCGGGATCGACGTTGCAATAATAACTGTTGAACGCCATGACCCAAGAAACAGCAACACGACAAGACCTGTGAGGATCGCAGCTGTCACCATCTCACGCACAACGTCTGTAATCGCTTCTTTCACGAAGACTGAAGCATCACTCAGCACAGAAATGTGCACGTCAGGCGGAACAATTTTCTCAATACGGGGAAGAAGGGCTTTGGTCTGTGCCACAACATCAAGTGTTGAAGCATCACCACTTTTCATGACAACAATTTCAACGCCCTGACGCCCCTGGACAAGCACCAGGTTGGTCTGCGGGTGGCCACCACGATACACGTTAGCCACGTCATGAACGTAGATAACAGCATTACCAACACGCTTAACCGGAATATCACCCAGCTCTTTCATTGAGCGCGGTGTCGCGTTGGTCTGCACCATCCAGTCAGTTCTGTGAATTTTCTGGTCACCGGCCGGCAGCACGATGTTCTGCGAACGCAGAGCGTTCTGCACATCCATGGCTGACAGATGATGCGCCTGAAGCTGTTTCTGGTTCAGCGCAACCATGATGAAGCTGTCCATACCACCATAAGCCTGAGGCAGAACCGCACCAGGCACCGTCACAAGAATAGGACGGATACGTGTCATGGCAATTTTAAACAGATCAGAAGGGGTCTGCTTCTGTGAGGTAACCTGAAGCGCAAGAACAGGCACTGAAGAGGCCTCAAGCTTCATCACCATCGGGGCAGGAATATTTTCTGGCAGCTGCTTGATCACAGTCTGCGAGATGGCGGTCACCTCAGCTTCTGCTTCCCCAATATCTGTTCCGGGCTGGAAGTAGATATTAACAATGCTACGGCCGTAGTACGTATTACTCTCCATGTGCTCAATGCCCTCAACAGTTGAGGTGACATTCAGCTCGTAGTTATAGGTAATACGGCCGGCAAATTCCTCTGGCAGCATCCCGCCATAGGTCCATACAACCGACACAACCGGAATACGGATATTGGGGAAAACGTCTGTCGGGGCCTTAAGCAGAGATAAAATACCAAAGGCCAGAATAAGTATAGACAGAACAACAAAAGTATAAGGTCGCTTAAGCGCCGTTACAACAATGGCATTCATGCGGTTCCTTTCATGCGAAATTACTCGGTGCAGCGCAAATTCAAGAGCAAAAACGTAATTGTGAAGTGCTATCACATATGCCGAAAAAAATTACGGGCAAATTAAAAAAAATACAGATTAGTAATATGAGGCAAATATGTGAAGGGTATACTTATTGTTGCGGCAAAAAAGACACTTTTTCGCCACAAAATTATAAAGAAAGTGCCATATTATTCTTAAAAATTACATTAAGATATTAATTAAATTCATTCATATTATGTAATATTATAAAAACGTTACTTTTAGAACATATTCATAAAATCATTTTAAGTCGGGCCATATTCCGCCACAATCCACTATAAGGTATATGAAAAATGTCTGTATTTTAATATTTTCATACACCACCCCTTCCTGACAGCCGGCAAGGCAGAGCGGCACGTTTAAAAAAGCCGAATCGTACCCCCTGCAGGTATTGCTTTCTCATCGCGCACTATGAGCCCGGTATAATTTTCATGACCCGCGCAACGGGTTTGCATTGCACAGCCACTGGCCGCACAGGTATAGTAAACGCTCACCCCCTGCCGAGCACGGCAGGTGTTTTTTGTTTTCTCTGGCACAAAGAGAACAGGCAATGGCAACAACACAAAAAGCCTGCTGCTTCAGGCCAGAGCCATATGGTCCTGGTGCCGGCACCCCCGTTGCATGGCAGAGCCGGGTTTTAACCCTCTCATGGCTGACCATTGTTTCTGCCACTCTTCAGGCTATGTTCTTTATCAGGGCGCAGGCTGAACAGATGCGGATGTTCTGGCCGGCCTGCACCGTGACTGCTATATTCAGTACAATAGTTTTTATGATTATCTGTTATCATACACCAGCAGATGGCTGGCGCTGGCGTCAGGGGGAGACTTATCGTATGAAAGACGTTACCCCCGCTGAGGAGAGACCAGGCGCTTCATGAACTCTACACTCAGAGGTCCGTCATCAGACCAGGAGCAGCGCGAGCCGCGCCTGAACACAGGCAGAGCTGCGTCTTCAACCCTCGCCGATGCGGCATTTACCGATTTTGCAACACGTGAAGGCCTGCACACAACAGGCACGGCTTTGCCACGCCCTGCCAATGTACAGGTGCCTGGGGTTATTACCGGGCTTATGCGCAAAGAGCGCTATGCCGACACCACCCTGGGCCCTGTACTGACTGCCTCACTCATCGCTCATGTTGTTCTGTTCACGGCCCTGCTATGGAAAAGCGCTCACCATAACCACTCCGGCAGCAAAGAGGGCATTGATCAGCCCTCCGTTGAAATGGTGTTCAGCAAACCTCAGGGCAGCTCGGGCATGACCGGTGAACCTTCGCCTGACATGGGCAGTGGCAATAACGGAAAAACCGCCAGCACTGCCGGCACAGCTGAACCAGAGCCTGATGCCGCCCCTCCTGCTCCGGCTGTCACACAACCTGAAACACCTTCAACCCCGCCCCTGCCCCCGTCTGATGACGGCCTGCCTCAGCCCACTCCGGAAGAAAAGCAGCCGGTAAGGCCTGCTTTTACGCCGGCCGGCAAAACACCTAAAGCAACAGGCAAAACGCCATCTGCCTCGCCATCACACAGACGCCCCACACATCACCAGCAGAAATCACCCTTTGCGAACCCGAAAGACCTCTCGTTTGATGAAGCCCCTGCACCAAGGCGCAGAACCACGGGGCGGCCGGGCGGGTCACGCGGGCCTATCGACCTTTCTATCGGGCCAATGGTGGACCATGGGCAGATCAGCGGACAATATGCCTCACGCGCCTCGATCAAAGGGGTCAGCGATGATTATGCTGAGCAGATCAGCTCCTGGATCGAACGCCACAAATACTACCCGCCTGAGGCCGCCAGCAATGGTGAAGAAGGCCCCTCCTCCGTGCATGTTATCCTGGACAGAACAGGCCGGGTGCGCGCGGTGTACCAGACCAGCTCGTCGGGTTCATACTATCTTGATGCTGCCACGACAGGAATGTTCCGCGGGGCGCAGCTCCCTCCGGTACCGCCTGACATGAAGGGCAACCATTTTGATATTGATATGACGATGAACTACTTCCTCATCCGGCGCTAACAGACGGGAGGAGGATCTTTCCTGACTGATAATGTTACTAAAATATGTGATTAGTACTCATATTTTCATATATTTTAGTATGACATTACCCGACCCGGCCTGTGCAGACGCGGCAAACTCTGCTCACTCTCAGCTGTTTGCCCGCCAGAAGGTATAAAGCGCCTCCGGCAGGTAAAGGGTCTGACGCGCACGGGTGCAGGCCACGTAAAGCAGGTTAATCTCCTGGTCACACTCTTCCATCCGGCGGGTCAGATCGCGCGCTTTGCGGGCACGGGCACGGGCTGAGCCGGTTGTCTCCTCCTCCAGCTTAAACCGGCGGGCAAGCAGCTTCTCACGCCGCTGTGCCCACTCTGCCGGAGAGAGGAAATCATCCAGCATCATCACTGTCTCAAACTCGCGCCCTTTTGCCTTATGCGCCGTTGAGCAGATCAGGCTGACCTCTTCAGGGTCATCACGGTGCAGAGACTGAATAACCCCGATTTTTGTATCAAGGTCGCTGCCATGCTTTTCAATAATCGTGACCAGCTTGCGGGCCATGGGGTCGGCCGTGTCACCCTCACGCGCGGCGAGCAGTTCAGCCCATGATGAAAATGGCAAACGCCCCTGCCCGGCCTGCGATGGCGGTGCACCGATACTCTGACGATACAGCGATAAAGCTGCCCGAATATCCTGCACCATATCCTGTATGCCTCCCAGAACATGAAACGGGCGGTCAATCAGGGCCAGGCTCTCAAACAACCTGATATTGGTGCGGGCCATCACCAGTGTCTCGTGCGAGGGGCGGATTTTACCCTGATAAAGATGAATGGCGCTTTTAACGGCCGGGTTACCATGCAGCGGGTAACGCGGCGGCACAGAGTGGCAGGACAGCACGCGCGACGCGAGCTGCGCCACGGGCTCACCAAAGCGCCAGCTGCGGCTGAGAGGCAAAGCTGGCACATGCAGGGCCGACATGGCATCTACCGCGCCACGAAACGCAAAAATAGACTGGTGCGGGTCACCCGCCGCTACCACCGGCAGACCTGATTTTTCGAGAATAGAAAATAAAACCGGGTTCAGGTCCTGGGCCTCATCCACCATGATGTAATCATAGCCGGTTATCTGCCCCTCCATCTCGAAACGTTTGAGATACACATCATGAGTGATGGGAAAATCATGACGTTCATAACGCATAATGTAGCGAAAAGCCTCAGCCACAAATGTGCGGATATCACGGTTACGGGCCATATCCTGCTCAGGGCAGTGGGCCTGTGTCAGCTTTGTACCTGCCGAGACCAGAAAGGCTGACAGGGTTTGCAGGGCAATGCCGGCACTGCCAGGCGGAGCTTTAATACCAAGCTCTTTTTCAAGCTGGCGCACATGGCGGGTCGTGTAACGGCCTGTGAGCCGTGAGCGCTCAAGCAAGCCGATATTCAGCGCGGCAAATGCATAAGCATGGGCTGTGCGGGCCTCAACATGCCGGCCAAAACGCCCCCTGGCCTCGCGCGCAATCGAGGCATTAAATGCCAGATAAAGCCCCCGGTAGCGGGCCCACTGCGTGCTGAACATGACCAGCGTACTGGTTTTGCCGCACCCGGCACCGGCCACAACCTTAAAACTTTCGGTCGGGCTGCGGGCTATCACCGCAGTCTGCTCAGGCGTGCATGTTATCATTACTCTTCCGCTTGTCGTATAAACCAAAGGCCGCCACAGGCTACGCGCAGCAAAACGCCCTTCAGATAACATTCCTGTTTTCAAAAACAAACCAGCTTTACAAAAAACGTCTCTGACCTTTACAAAAAGGCAGTATATCCCGCAGGTCGTGCACCTGCCCTGCGTCATTTCAGGTGGCTGTCTGGTCAGAGCATTGTCCCTGCTGCCCTGTTATGGCCGTCACACACTCAGGAGCATTCGTCCTTATGCCTGAAACATCCCCCGCCCTTCCTGCTGGCATCCCCACCATCCGCGTGGTTGCCATGCCCAGCAATACTAACCCTGCCGGTGATATTTTTGGCGGGTGGATTGTCTCTCAGATGGATCTTGCCGCCGGCACAGTGGCAGCCTTTCGCTCCAATGGTCGTGCCACAACGGTTGCCATTGATAAACTGACCTTTCTCGAACCTGTAGCGGTCGGGGATGAAGTGAGCATTTATACTGAGATCACCCGTGAGGGGCATACCTCACTGACCATTCATGTGCAGACATGGCGCCGCGCACGCCACACCCACAAAACAAGCAAGGTCACAGAAGGCGACTTTACCTTTGTTGCCCTGGATGAAAACCGCCGCCCGCGCCCGCTGCCTGATATGGACAAAATTGACCCATCTGCCGGCCCTGTCGGCATACGCAAAAAAGACTGATAAAAAAACAAGATACAGCAACAAAACCACAGATGACCGGCCGGAGCATCTGTGGTGCGTGCATGGCTGACTTCAAAATACGCATTATCCTGCTCTGGCACTTCATATCAAAAACAGGCTATGAGCTAACGACAGGAACCGGCAGGCTATTCTGACCGGTAAGGGCGTATGCCGGCACAAACCGCATGCAGCCCCGACAGATATAGTCAGCGCAAAGAGGCACAACAGAGATGAAACACTGGCAGATTGATCAGCTACCCTGGGATCAGTTTGACCCCGCAAAAGTTGACCCTGAGTTGCTCAAGGCGGTAAAAGCTGCCTCGGTTGTAGAGCGTAACAGTGTCGATTATGCCATTTATCTCAACAACGTCTTCTCTGATGACCCGGACTTTAAACAGGCGGCTGATGAATGGGCTGTTGAAGAAATTCAGCATGGTGATGCGCTGGGCCGCTGGGCTATGCTGGCCGACCCAGAATGGGACTATCAGGCTGCCTTTCAGCGTTACCGCGACTTTTATCACATCAACCTTGAGGTCGATACCTCTATCCGTGGCTCACGCACCGGGGAGCTGATTGCCCGCTGCATGGTGGAAACCGGCACCTCATCTTTTTACTCAGCCCTGGCTGATGCCACTGATGAACCCGCCCTGAAAGCCCTGTGCCGCCAGATTGCCGCAGACGAGTTCAGACATTTCAAGCTGTTTTATGACCATATGCACCGCTATCTCAGGCGGGAGAACATCAGCACATGGCAGCGCGCACGCATTGCCCTGGGGCGGATTACCGAAAGTGAAGATGATGAGCTGGCATCGGCCTATCACACCACGAACGAGCCTGAAAATATGCCCTATGATCATAAACGCTGCATTGCCAATTATATGGCACGCAGCATGAAGTCATATAAACCGCAGCACCTTAAGCGTGTCACCAACATGGTGTTTAAAACCATTGGCCTGACACCGCACAGCAAAATTCAGAGCGTTGCGTTCTGGATTACCGAAAAACTGTTTTTCAGCCGTCAGGCAAAATTTGCCCGTATGGCCGGACTGCAAAGAAACTGACCCGCATGCCCTGCGTTCGGGTCTTTCAATCGCTGATCAAAGGATGGTCTCATGTTTAGTCATGTTACCCTGGGAAGTAATGATATTCCCCGGTCTAAAGTTTTTTATGATGCGATCATGGCCGCACAGGGCGCGCAGGCTTTGCCTGCTCCTAAACCGGGTATTCTTGTCTACGCTCTTGATGGCCAGATGCTGATCATTACCACCCCCATTAACGGGCAGCCTGCCACTTATGCTAACGGCGGCACAATTGGCCTGCGTATGACCAGTGCTGACCAGGTTGACGCCTGGCACAGGGCCGGGGTGATAAATGGTGGTGTTACGGCTGAGAACCCGCCTGGCATACGACACACCCCCATGGGTGACATGTATCTCGCTTACCTGCGCGACCCGGATGGCAACAAACTCTGCGCCATTTATAACGTGCCCTGAGCAGCAGGCTCGTATAGCCAACAAGGAAAAGAATATGTTCAGTCACATTGCTCTGGGCAGTAACGACCTGGCCCGCACAAAAATTTTCTATGATGCGATTATGGCCGTTCAGGGTGCTGAAGTGATGGATACGTCAAAAAAGCCAGACCGGCTGATGTATATCCATAATGGTCAGCGCATTATTCTGATCACCCCGATTAACGGCCAGCCTGCCACCTGCGCCAATGGTGAAACCCTGGGCCTGGCCATGACCAGCCCTGAACAGGTCGATGCCTGGCACAAAGCCGGCACTGAGCACGGAGGGGTGACTGCTGAAGACCCGCCGGGTGTGCGTCACTCCCCCATGGGTGACATGTATCTCGCTTATCTGCGTGACCCTGACGGCAATAAGCTGTGCGCTTTTTATAAAATGCCCTGAAGTAAAAAAGATGCTGCCGGGCCTGAACATGGCAGCATCTTTCGTTCATGTTTAAAACCTGGCCCGGTTATCAGTCCGGGCCGTCTCAGCCAGATATTTTTATAACTAATGATGAGAAGCTGTTTCTTCTTTTAAGATAGAAACTGTCCTGAACGAGGCTTTATCGAATTTCTTTTCGAAAAGGATCGTAAATTTCTTTTCGAGAAACATCTCCTGCGAGAGACGCATTCTGATTTTACCGCTTGATGTTTTCATCAGGTTTCCTTTCCTGACAAATGCAACCGCGCATAAATTGATACGCCAGGTTCTGAAAATGATTTGTGCCAGGGCATCAGCTCTGGCGCGCAATGCGTCATTATCATCAGCTGTATTTTCGACAATAACAAACAGCTCCTGGTCACCGCCATGCACAATCTGATCAAATACAATAGTATTGGAAAGCGTTACGTCAGGGTCTGCCAGCCCAAGGGCTGAAATAATATCCTCCACATCAAAAACCTGCTGACTGATCTCAATACGGTTATCAAACCGTCCGACAACATAAAGCTGGTCTTCGAACAAAAATCCTCTGTCTCCGGTTTGCAGGTAATGCCCCCTGTCACCTTTGCCGGTATTTATGACACCAGCCGGAAACTGTGAAACATAACCAGGGGAGACACTCTGACTATGCAGGCAGATTTCTCCCACCTGGCCTGGCGGAAGCATCTCACCGCTTTCGGGGCGGGTAATAGCCACGCTGCCAGCCTCAGCCACCCGGCCACATGACGCAATAAGCCGTTCATCGAGCGTATTTTGAGGGGGAGCAACCACACCGAGCGACAGATTGCTGCGCGAAAAAGACCCGAATGTAATACCCTGCCCGCGCTCACCCGCAGTCGCCATCAGCGTGGCTTCAGCCAGACCATAGCAGGACGAAAATGCAGTCTTTTTAAAACCGGCAGCAGTAAAATGCTGTGCAAATTTATCCATCGTGCTGCGCGAGATATATTCAGCACCATTAGAGGCCAGCTGCCAGCGGGATAAAGACAGACCAGCGGCCTCCTCTGCTGAGATACGGCTTATACAGGCGTCATAAATAAAGTTCGGCCCGCCTGAAATGCTGGCCTGATACTTACTGATTGCACTGAGCCACCTTACAGGTTTTTCGAGCACTTTCTCCGGCGGGAGTAAAACACACTGAGCTCCGACCGCCAGAATAATCAGGGCACCACCAATAAGCCCCATATCATGCGTCAGAGGCAGCCAGTTTACCCCGCAAAGGTCGGCCCGCGTAAAGCTGAATGCCATAACCTGTAACGCAATATTATGAGACAGATTACGATGCGTAAGCACCACACCTTTAGGCTTACTGGTTGACCCTGAAGTATATTGTATCAGGGCAATATCATCTTTTTTCCGGTCAGGTGTTACCAGTGTATAAGTGGCAGGTATAACGTCTGTAGGGATCCATAAAAAACCTGCACCAAGCATCTTACCTGTAAAATGCTTCTGAAATTCGCTCAGAATAACTTTAGGCCCGATAACGGCCACAGCCTGAGAATCTTTCTGCACATGTGCAAAACGCTCAAGCACATTATAGGACCTGGGATAAACCCCCGACACCGGCACCATACCCGCTGTCATACACCCCATAATGCCACGAATATAATCGAGGCTGCTGTCATACAGTAAAATAACCCGCGAACCACTTCTGAGCACTCTTTTCAGCCAGGCACCAAGCCGGAATGAAAAGTCCTGTAATTGTGAAAATGTCGTGCTGTCAGTCTCATTTTCACCATCCCCAAGAAATTTATACACTTCATGATCGGGTGTTCTGTGACGATGATAAGCTAATGCATCAACGAGTGTATTTTCGCCCCAGTCAATATAATATTTTCCATTATTTTCTGAACAAATAAATTTTTTAACCATAATCACTGCCTTGCAGCTACTTCATAAAAGTACACTTTAATACTTTCATGACATCATACAAGTAACCATAGATTTCAAAATGTATAACATCACTTTATATTCTGCATATTCAACATTTAATGCATACGCGCTGACCGTTGCTTCCTCTCGTTCAGCACCATTTCGGTCAGCAGTACTCTGTCAGGATTACCGGCGTCATCAAGGGGAATCTGATCAACCCAGATAACCGTAAGCGTTGGCATATTTTCATAAATATCATGCATTTTTCTGGAGAGTTCAGAAATATCAATCTGCTCATGGCATATAATAGCAACATAGGGCATATGCACACCACTGGCATCGGGCACAGCAAAAATACATCCGTCCTGAATACCCGGGTAAGCCTTACAAACCTCATCAAGGCGTGCAACTGAGAACTTATCCCCCCCAAAAGAAATAAGGTTATCAGCACGGCTCACAATAAACAGTTCTTTTTGATTATAAATACGCCCTATATCACCGGGATAAAACCAGCCACCAACAAAACGGTCACTGAAATATTCTTCAAGATAGCCTTTATTCAGTGTATCGCCCTGTATCCGTAAAAGACCGGCGACATTCCCCTCTTTAATTTTTTTATTATCCTGATCGACAGCCTCAACGGTCATCCACGGTACAATAAAACCAGCACTTTCAGGCGCCAGTCCGTCGCGCACACTCCTGACAGCAACAGCCCCGGTTTCTTCCGTCCCGTAAATAACATGAATTCTGGTACTCAGGCCTGCTCTGGTTTTCTTCTCAAGTTCCGGTGGCAGCGCGCCACCAATAACGATAATTTCCACCGTGTCATCAGGCCTGCTGAGTGGCGGCAGCGCTGAGACCAGAATTTCGAGATGCAGCGGAGAGAGAATAAAAACCGAAGGCCGTTCCCGCCTGAAAAGATAATGTATATTTGAACGGTTAAAGAAGTTCAGGCACCCGCCGGATAAGATAGCGGCAAGACGGATCTGAAAACCACTGAGCAGATCAATACCGAGAAAGCAAAAAACATCGTATTTATCTGCACTTCTCATTTCGTTAACGCTCTGTATCAGACGATGAATATTCTGATGAAAGTTCGTGGCATCGATATAAATTTTGCGCGCGGTGACATCAGTTCCCGCAGCAACTGACACACGACAGATTTCGTCAGGAGAGCGTTCGTCGCTGGCAATTGTCTCCATATGCAGTGTTGACGGAAAACTCAGGCCAGAGAACTTAACAGAGGGAATATCACCTTCATACGAATCATCTGTTAAAATCAGATCAGGTTTTGTCAGCTCAACATAACTTCTGAACATCGAACCAAATCCCTCTGGCAAAGAGACCGACGCCACACCAAGCATATCAAGTGCAAAAATAATAACGAGATGATTGTACTGGCTGGCACATTTCACACCAACCAGTGCACAGCCTGCCTCTTTAATTTTTCCCAGAGCATGAGCAACATGGACGATATTCTGATGAAATTCGCCATAACTCCACTCACGCGAGATATCTCTGAAGATAATCTCACCAGAGGTATTTTTAAGTTTATCGTGTATAATATCCACAAGCATTGAAATTACCTTTTATAATAAATAAATAAATAAATAAAAAAATAAAAAAGAAAATAATAACATTTTAAGTCTTTTTTGACTTAAGTTTATTCACTCTCAGAAGACGTTATATTTTTTACATTGATACGATCGAGAATAAATTTCGACATATTCTCAATAGTGTTATCTTTTGCCAGGTGCAGAACAGAAATTTCAACACCAAGCTCATTTTTCACTGAGGTCTGCAACTCAACTGCGGCAAGAGAATCAATACCCAGCTCAGACAGGCGCGCAGTCGAAGCAATATCTTCAGGTTTGACATGCGTTGTCTCTGAAATAAGTGCTTTCATCTGCTCAATGACATAGGGCAGACGTTCTTTATCAGGCAGCCTGACAAGCCTTGCGAGCCGCTCACTGGTAACGGCATTACCAAGACTGTTCAGAATAACCTGTGAAAAACGCAGCAAACGTGTGCTGGTGCGCGCAGACTTACTCCATTTTTCCCAGTCAATATCCATATAACCCAGGTCGGGCAGGTCAAACGACAGCATCACCGGCAGGGCATCAAGCGCCTGGCGCGCTGTAATGCTGCGCAGCCCCACCATTTCGAGCGTTCTGGCCGCAACATCATTGCGGCTCAGCATACCCACATCAGCAATGCCACCCCAGTCAACAGTCAGAGAAGGCAGGCCACGGTTAAAACGGTTCCACGACAATGCATTCAGCACAGTGTTGGCCGCCATATAATTACTCTGCCCGATATTACCCAGCATGGTCGTGGCTGATGCATACATTACAAAATAATCAAGCGTCATATTCTGCGTTTTTTTATCAAGAAAAACCGCAGTTTTCGCTTTTGTGGTCATAACCTTTGCAATTTTTTCCTGCGTCATATTAACGACAAGCGCATCATCAAGCACAGCCGCACAATGGAAAACCCCTTTAATGGGAGGTAGTTTTTTCTGTGCCTGAGCAAAAACCATATCAAGGTCTTTTTCACTGGCACAATCAGCTGAGAAATACAGCACACTGGCATCACACTCTCTGAGGAAAGCCAGCTTCTCTGTCACATCCTCATCCGTTTCAGGGCGGCGGCCGACAAGCACAAAATGTTTAGCCCCCTGGTCGAGCAGCCACTTAACAGTCGCAAAACCAAAGCCACCAGCGCCGCCCGTGACCAGATAGGTCACATCAGACCTGACAAACGGCTGCCTGCGTGGCAGAGGATAAGCTGTAACATCCTCAAGTTTTGTGTAATCAACAACAACTTTACCAATGTGAGAGGATGATGCAAGGAAACGGAACGCATCAGCCACCTTAGCCGCCGGATAGCCCGTAACAGCCGGCAGTTTAATAACGCCCTGCCTGTGCAGCTGCGCCATTTCTTTCATCAGCTCACGCACATCCTCCTTCTGCTCCAGCATCATCCGGTCAAGGTCGAAGGAGAAGAACGCCATGTTCTGATTAAATGGCATAAGCGGAAGACCATTATTTTCGATAATGTCTTTTTTGCCAATTTCAACAAAGCGGCCATAAGGGGCAACAACAGCCACACTATGCGACAGCGCATCACCTGGCAGAGAATTGAGTACAACATCAACGCCACGCCCCTGCGTCACGTCACGAATGCCCTCCGCAAACTCCAGCGTTCTTGAACTCCAGACCTGCTCACACCCAAGCTCTTTAAGGTAAGCGCGTTTGGCTTCACTGCCAGCCGTTGCAAAAATACGGGCACCAATATGCTGCGCAATATAAATGGCTGTCATACCCACGCCACCTGTACCGGCATGAATAAGCACAGTCTCACCTTTTTGCAGGCGGGCCAGTTTAACCAGCGAGCAATAGGCTGTGGCTGAGGCAATCGGCAGGGTTGATGCCTGCAGATAATCAACATCGAGCGCATCGAGCGGGTAGCTGATCATCTCACTGGCAAGGGCTACCAGATGGGTCGCAAAACCGCCGGGCCATGAAATAACATAGCGTTTACCAGTTTCATAACCGGTAACACCCTCACCCACAGCAACAACTTCAGCCGTCGCTTCAGAGCCCATTTCATGACCATGGAAGGTGCCATCCATAATGCTGTCAGGCAAAAGACCTGTTGCTTTAAGAATATCTTTAAAATTAAGAGCTGTTGCCAGAATACGAAACAGAACCTCGTCTTTTTTCAGTTTCGGGCAGACAAACCGCTCATAATGCAGTGCATCAAAGGCAGCCCCCTTAACTGTTTCCAGGCGCACGGCAACAAGAGCACCATTTTCATCCCTCTCATCAGCCGAAAAGGGGAGAAGCTGCGGCGCAGGAGGCTCCTCACTGCGCTGCAGGCGGCCTGCAAAACGCGCCTGCGGGGTGAGAAGAACGTCGTCCTCCATCTCCTCAGGGTCTTCACCATTGAGAATTTCTGCACACAGCGCGCGCATAACATCCTCATCCGGGGTAGTGCCAATATCTACCAGCTTAATCGACAGATTACTTTTTTCAGCCTGTATCCCACGCACAAAACCTCTGACAGCAGCCTGGTCAGGGGCCAGTGTTTTCCCTTTTTCAAGCGGGTAAGGCGTTACAGCCCCTGAGGTGAGAACATGCACAACACAGCTGCGCTCACGCTCTGTTTTTTCAATAACGGCATCAAAGAAGGTTTTAACCTTCCACAGCTCGGCAATACCAAGATCTTCTTCATTTTTGTCAGCAACATAAATGATGCTGTTATAAAGCTCAGGGTCAATACTGCCCGGTGCCGGCTCACTGATCTGCTCAGCCTCAACCGCATAAAGCGCAAGCTCTGCGGCCACACGCTTTGCAAGTTCTGAGGGGGCACCACAGATAATCACCTTCTTCTCTTCAAGAAGGATGTTTTTATCCTCTGTTTTTACCCACGCATTACGATAAATTTTACGCCGCAGGTCATCATTGCTTCGGGCTGCTGTTCTGATCGCTCTGGCTGTGAAATCTTTAATCTCGGCAACCAGCTCACCGCTTTCTGTGACAATCAGAATATTACCCTGAATGTCAGAGGCCGTTTTCTTTGTCAGCACACAATGCACACGCACCGCTGACAGGCCCTTGTGATACAGCCTGACCTGACGAATGCCTGTTGGCACAAACAGCGTACCTTTTGCCGTGCCATAACCTGCGGCAATCAGCGTCTGAAATGCGCCGTCCCACAAAGTGGGGTGCAGAAAATATTCATCAGCTGCTCCCGCATGCTCGTCAGCCAGCTTCAGCGCAGAGCGTGAGATTTTATCCCCGATATCAAGACTTATGATCGTCTGAAAAGACGGACCATAAGCAAAACCATACTCTTTAATTTCTTCATAAAATTTCTGAGGCATGACCGCATGCAGCACGCTGCCCTCTGCATAAGGCAATGTCACCTCAGGGGCAGCAACAGGCCAGGGCGCGCTGCTCAGAATTTTCATCGTCGCGTGCGGCACCCAGGCACTGTCATCATCATTTATATCACGCGAAGCCACGGTCAGACTGTGATCTGCCGGGTTAAAAACCCAGCTCATCTGCACATCTGCCAGCCTGTCATCGAGCAGCAGGGCTTTATTAATCGCAATATCTTCGAGAATAACCTCGTCAGTCTTCTCGCGCACAGCATGAAGTGCAACAGCACCTTCAATATATCCTGCTGCCGGGAAGAGGCACAGATCATCAATCTGATGGTCAGGCAGCCAGGGCATATAGTTTGTGTTTACACTGGCAAGCCAGGTCGGCAGAGACGCAGGGGCCTGCATGCCTAAAACCGGGTAGACAGTCTCGTCCAGCCTGTCCTGACGGGAGAGACGTGTCTCCACCCAGAAGCTTTCACGCGTCCAGGCGTAATGTGGCAGCACAATACGCTCACCACCGCTTACACGCGCCCAGTCGGGAGAGACCCCCGCCATGAACAGATGCGCCAGGGTGCGGGCGATAAAGGGCTCGTCATATTTTTTTGTATCAACGCAGCTCAGAATGGTCGCATTGCCGGTAACAGTTCTGGCCACATCACGCAGCGAACTGCTAAGAACCGGCTGCGCGGCAATTTCGATAAAAACACGGGCTCCATCTTCAGCCAGAGCTTCGACCGTGTCACTAAAACGCACAGGCAGACGGGTATTGTCATACCAGTAGGCTGCATCATGACAAAAAGCATCATCACACCGGCTGGCCGTAACCGTAGAATAGAGCGGATATACCGGCCGGCTGAAGGGGATAGCGGCAATATCTTTCTTAAACCCGGCCTCAATCTTCTCCATTGCAGGGTTATGATATGGCAGCTCAACCGGCAGGAATTTACTGAAGATTTTATTCTTCTTACAGATATCAGCAATAATACTAAGAGTTTCTTGCGGCCCTGACAGCACGGTCAGGCGGCTGCTGTTTACTACAGCTGTGCAGACACCCTGACCAAAACGAGAAACAAAGCGCTCCTCTGCCTCCTCCTGATTCAGCCCCACGGCCAGCATCGTACCCGTGCCAGCCAGTGTGCTCTGATGCTGGCTGCGATAATAAGCAATCGTCACCGCATCTTCGAGGGTCAGCACGCCTGCCGCACAGGCTGCCGCAACCTCACCCACGCTATGACCTGTAACCGCAGCCGGGGTCACACCATAAAAACGCAGAGCTTCGAACAATGTCATCTGCACAAGGAAAATAGCAGGCTGGGCGAGCTGCGTTTTATGCACTTCGGCAGCATTCTCAGGTAAGGAGAGGAACTCTGTCAGAGAGAAGCCAAGCAACTTAGCAAACAGGGCATCGCACTTCTCAGCCATTGCACGGGCCGGTGCCGGCAGGTCATGCGACAGCAGAGCCATCATGCCCTCAACCTGTGAACCCATACCAGAGAACACAAAAACCGGGCCACCCATGGGGTTTTCGGCCTGTTTTCTGCCCCTGACAACAGCGGCACTCTCAGCACCGGCGGCGAGCGCGTTCAGAGCAGCAGCAGCTTCATCACGGGTTTTAGCGAGCACCGTTGCATAATACTCAAGGGGTGTTCGCGTTGTTGCCGCAGAGAAGCACATATCCGCCAGATCGACAGAGCTGTCAGACAGCAGAGTCGCATAACTGGCTGCAATTTTTTTCAGTGAGCTTTCGGTAAATGCCGTAACAGGCAGCAGGTAATGCCCCTCAGGGCGCTCTGCCTCGTCATGCTGTGCCGTAACGGTTTTTGTTTTTTCAGGGCAGGCCCGCAAAACAGCAACAGCATTTGTGCCGCCATAACCAAAGGAATTAACAACAGAATAGATATCTTTTGCCGTATCAAGCGTGACCATATCCTTAACAGGAACACGCAGATTCAGCTCATCAAACGGAATATTTTTATTCAGAACTGTCAGATTCGCCTGCGGGGGCACCTGTGCATTTTTCAGGCACAGCACGGCTTTAATCAGCCCCGCAACGCCTGCGGCCCCTTCAAGATGCCCAAAATTCGCCTTCATAGACCCCACAAGCAGCGGCCTGCCTGTCGCTTTACGGGCCTGCCCTACAGCACGCCCCAGAGCACGGGCCTCAATCGGGTCACCGACCGGGGTGCCTGTACCGTGGGCCTCCGCATAGCCTACCGCGGCAAGGTCGATGTCTGCACGTTCAGCCACGCGCTCAATCAGGTCTGCCTGCGCTTCTTCATCGGGCATTGTGAGTGAGAAAGTATGCCCGTCCTGGTTCACACCCGAAGCAGCGATTACACCATGGAGAATATCGCCATCACGCACAGCATCTGCCAAGCGTTTAAGCACAACTATGCCACACCCCTCTCCGCGGCCATATCCGTCAGCATCATCAGAGAAACTTTTGCAGCGGCCATCCTTCGAGATAAAATGGCCTTTTGACATCGTGATCGATGCTGAAGGCGCGCCCATAATGTTCACCCCGCCAGCCAGCGCCAGAGAGGTTTCGCCATGACGCAGACTGACGCAGGCCTGATGAACCGCCACAAGAGACGAGGAACACGCCGTGTCGATCGACATTGATGGCCCATGAAGATCAAAATTGTAAGAAAGGCGTGCGGCAAGCATGGTGGCAGAGGCCGCTGTTGCGGCGTAATGATCGCGGATAAGCGGGCGGCTGTCAGATGAGCCGCTGACCACAAGCCTGTCGAGCGAGAATGACCCCATATAAACACCGGTCTGCGACCCGGCGAGCGAACCTGGCAGAATGCCGGCGTTTTCTAACGCCTCCCACGCGACTTCAAGTAAAACGCGCTGCTGTGTGTCAATAATAACGGCTTCACGCGGGGAAATACCAAAAAACAGCGGTTCCATATCCGCGAGTTTCTGATCAAGGAACGACCCGCGCTGCATATAGGTTTTACCTGGCGTGTCATAATCAGGCGCATAAAACCGCTTTACGCTCCAGCGATCAGCCGGAACACCGGAAGATGCATCACCCTGCTGGCAAAGAAATGTCCAGAACTGCTCCGGCGTCTCTACAGATGCGGGCAGCCGACATCCTATCCCGATGACAGCAATATCCTGATCAGTATTCACGAAACCTAACCTCCTGTTTTACAGAGATTCCTCCTCTGACGGGAGGATGGTATTATTTAAATAACATTTTTTTAATAAAAATTAAAATGGCACATACTAATATGTGCCATTTCTTTTATTTCAAGAACAAAAAAACTGAAAAATAAACTACTTAATCAATACTTTATTAAGAAATTATATATCTTTATGTTTCTCAACTTCAACTGCCTGCATGGTCTGAAAATTAAAACAGACAGCCGTAATATAACCGGCAGAAGCCGCACCAATGCACATAACAACTGACAATATGACTGTCAGTAAGGCACGGCCGACCGCCCCCGTGCGCAGAAACTCAAATGTTTGCCAGCTGAATGTGGAAAAGGTCGTATAACCGCCACATATACCCGTCATCACCAGCAGGCGCATATTATCAGACATAGGGTAGCGCCCGTCTGCCATAGTCAGTGTCGCAAAAAAGGCAATAACAAACGAACCAACGGTATTAACAGCAAAAATAGTGCCCCAGGGCATTATGCGGCTGTAAGGTGCTGTCAGAACGCTGACAACATGACGCAGAAGCGACCCGAGTGCTCCACCAAACATGACAAGAAGACAGGTATAAAAAGATAATGACACACCACTCTCCGTCCAGGTGAATAGTCCTGACAGAACATTACTGCTTTGTACTGAAACGAAAGGGAGGGCAGCGCACTCAGCCACCCGGCAGCCTCATGCCACCACCCTGCTCTTTTAATGAGCAGGAGCCCCTCAGATTATGAGGGGAATGTAAAATGCCTCCCACATCGTTGCAAGATAGTTAAATATTATAAAATTCGTCATTAGTATACAAAAAATTAACTAAAAAAGAAAAATAGTTTCAAAAAGTTATACATCTGACGCCTGGCCCATGCTCCGGTCGACAGCAAGACCCGCCGAAGCCTGACAAACAGGCATCATCTCAATCTGGTTAATATTCACATGCGCCGGCAAACCCAGAACCCAGGAGATCGTCTCTGCAATATCCTCAGGCAAAAGCGGCTCTGTGCCGTCATACACAGCTGCAGCCTTTGATTTATCACCAAGGCGCACTTCGCTGAACTCACTGCCGCCACACAGCCCGGGGGCGATATTGGTCACTCTGACACGCACACCCAGCAGGTCACTGCGCAGATTGCGCATAAACTGCGACACAAATGCTTTACTGGCCCCGTAAACATTAGCACCAGGGTAAGGATAAATACCTGCTGTGCTGCCAAGAGCAATAATGTGCCCCCTGTTGCGCGCAACCATGCCGGGCAGAAGCACACGGGTCATAGCGGTCAGCCCCGTGACATTCGTGGCGATCATCCGCTCCCAGTCGAGGGCGGTTGCCTTCCAGGCTTTTTCAAGCCCCAGGGCCAGACCCGCATTATTCACCAGCACATCGACCTCCTGCCAGCCGGCAGGCAAAGAGGCAGGCAGTTTCTCAACCGCTTCAGCATCTGTCACATCAAGCACAAAAGGCAAAAGTGCCGGCCCGGCCTCCTGCGCCAGAGCATCAAGACGGTCTTTACGGCGGCCTGTGGCAATTACACGGTAGCCGTCTTTAACCAGTCGCAGTGCAATAGCATGACCAAAACCTGCTGTTGCACCTGTTACCAGAACAGTAGCCCGGGAAGATGTCATAAAAAGATCCTCACACAAATCATGGAGATGCCCGGAAACGAAGCACCCTTAAACGCCAGTAAATGACAGTATGAGTCTGTCATTCATGCTGCCCGCAGGCAACACAAACAACCGTGCCTTAATGGCTGAGCAGGTAAAATAACCCCGCTGACAGAACGATAGTGACCGGCAGGGTCGCAACCCAGGCCAGCATAATACGGCGCATGGTGCCCCATTGCAGGCCAGAGCCAGCCCCCAGCATACTGCCTGCGATACCGGCCGTCACAATATGCGTGGTACTGACAGGCAGACCGGTATAGCCCGCTGTAAGAATAAGACCCGCCCCGACCAGCTCTGAAGAGGCTCCCTGGGCAGGGGTCAGATGCGTGCGGCCTATTTTCTCCCCCAGGGTGCTGACAATACGCTTATAGCCCACCATGGTACCAAGGCTGAGGCAAAGAGCGCTCAGCAGCCTGACCCACCAGGGGGCGAACTCAACAACCGGGCGCAGTTTCATACGCAAATGAGCAGCCTGATGGCGCACCTGAGACGGCACAGCTTTATCAAGGGAGATTTTTTTAAGCGCTGCCACAATCTGAAACACATCAGAACGCACAGTCACGAGCGGCGGCAGCGGGCCGTTAAGAATTGGTTTATCGAGCAGGGAGTTCTCTGTCTGCAGGTGCTGTGCTGCTATCATCGCATCAGAGCGCAGCACATCATGGTCATACATATCCAGCACAGAACGGATCTCGTGTGCTTCGCTCACAGTTACCGGCAGCGTGTGCTGATGCTGCGGGTTGAGCGCGTATAACGCCGGCCAGAGCCCGGCAACTGTCAGCATAATCAGGCCAATACTTTTCTGACCGTCATTACTGCCGTGCGAAAAACTGACCCCGGTGCACGAGCCGATCAGCAGCCAACGCACCCAGCCACGCGGGGGCTGGTGCCCCTGAGGCGGCTCAAAAAGAGCTTTGTCTTTCACAAACATCTTCAGCACGCAGTAAAAGAGCCCCGCCCCGACCAGACCCAGAATCGGCGAGACTGCCAGAGCCTCAAGCACCTTTAAAACCTGAGGCCAGTCGATACCCTCACGATAATGACGGCCGTGAACAAGGGCATCACCCACGGCGACCCCAATGATAGAGCCGATAATGCAGTGAGAACTGGAGTTAGGAATGCCGGCACGCCATGTCAGCAGGTTCCAGGACAGGGCTGCCCCGAAGAGAGAAAACAGCATAGGCACTGCCGGCGCACCATTTGGCGGGGTCAGCACATCAGGCGGCAAAAGCTCAACCAGAGCGTAAGCCACGCTCAGACCACCAGCCAGAACACCGGCAAAATTCATCACTCCCGAGAGCACAACAGCCTGAACAGGCTTCAGGGAGCGGGTGTAGATCACGGTTGCCACAGCATTTGCTGTGTCATGGAACCCGTTTACAAACTCAAATACGCAGACAAGAACGCTGCATATAATAAGTATAACAAGGGACAGAGGAGTGTCAGGCATAAAATGCAGCATGAGATAAAGAAGCTGACCTTTTGTTTCGCTACCTGTCGCATACAGGAAGACGCGCCAGCTTTTAATCCGTTATTTTGTAAATTTTCTCACTCAGGGCATTTTATGTTCAGATTTATGACACAAACTGAACGCTAAGCAGCGGTACTACAAAGATTTGCATGCCATAGCTCTGCCATTATATAAAATTCATTTACTGGCCATTAAGTTAATTATTAACTGTAATGTCATGATTTTTTAGTACAAAAAACACTAATCCTCCGCCCCTGAAGCCAGCCCTGCCTTATTGCTCAGCACCAGGCGCTCATAGGGGGTCAGCATATCATCCAGGGTGTAGTCATCGAGCACGGCCATAAATGCATCCATCGCTTTTGCCAGCCCTGAACGTAAAACACACCCTCCTGATAAAATACACTCTGTAACAATTTCTTCCTGCTCTGCCTCAGGCGGGGCCATGCAGGCCAGCAAAACCATCTCCTCCTCCGTGTAGCGCACAACATCACCGATCCGAATCTTATCGGCAGGTCTGGCCAGCTCAAGCCCGCCGTGACGACCACGAAACGTGCTGAGAAACCCGCCTTTGCCAAGATGATGGATCACCTTCACGAGGTGGTTTTCCGAAATCTTATAGACTCGGGCGATCTCGTGAATGGACACACGGCGATCAGTGTGAACCCCGAGATAGAGAAGAGTACGCAAAGCGTAGTCGGTATGAAGAGTAAGGCGCATAAACTAAACATTAACAAATTGACATCTTGTTTACCAGATGCTATTTAAAGATGTATAAAGTTTACATCTTTAAAGGAGAGAGTCCGTGACCGCATTACTCGACGACCAGACCCGCGCTATCGTTACTGCCTGCATTCCCGCGCTGGAAGCACACGGTCTCGATATCACCCGCGAAATGTATTCACGCCTGCTGGCTGACCCGGCCATTGCCGAACTGTTTAACCGCTCACACCAGAAAAGCGGCGAGCAGCCCACTGCCCTGGCCATGGCCGTGCTGGCCTATGCCCGTCATATTAATGACCTGGGCACACTGACCGGCATGATCGAACGCATTGCTGAAAAACATGTAGGGCTGAACATTCTGCCCGAGCACTACCCGCATGTCGGTCAGGCCCTGCTGGGGGCTATTGCCCATGTACTGGGTGACGCCGCCACACCTGAAATCATGCAGGCCTGGGGCAATGCCTATCAGTTTCTCGCCGACGTGCTGATGAACCGCGAAAGCCAGCTTTATAAAGAAACAGAAGAGGCCCCCGGTGGCTGGCGCGGCTGGCGTGCTTTCACCATTCGTCAGCGCGTGGCAGAAAGTGGCGATGTCACCTCCTTCCGGCTTGAGCCCACAGACGGCAAACCCGTTGTGCTGCATAAACCCGGGCAGTATCTTACCTTCAACATCACCGTGCCGGGCGCAGGCTCACAGCGACGTAATTACAGCATTTCATCAGCCCCCGACTCCAGGGGCTACCGCATCAGTGTTAAACGTGCAGCGGGCGGGCTGGTGTCAGGCTGGCTGCATGACCACGCAAAAGAAGGCACCGAACTGCTCGTGTCAGCACCTGCTGGCACCTTCACCCTGCCAGAAGAAACCGCAAACCACCCGGTTGTGCTGCTGAGTGCCGGCGTGGGGCTGACCCCCTTTATTGCGATGGCCGAGGCCGCACATAAGGCCGGACGGAAAGCACCGCTGCATTATGTGCACGGCACCCACACCCCGCAGAGCGAAGCCTTTGGGCCGCGCGTGCGTGAGCTGGCAAAAGACGGAACAGTGCAGGCTGACATTTTCTATACCCGCAAAAACGACACCGCCGCAGCCGGGCAGAATGTGCAGACACATGAGGGGCATATTTCTGCCGCATGGCTGAAAGCCCATACACCGGCTGATGCCCTGTATTATCTGTGCGGGCCTGACGCCTTTATGCAGTCAGTCATTGCCGGGCTGAAAGCCGAAGGCGTGCCGGAAAGCCGCATCAAGCACGAAGTGTTTGGCTCAGCCACCACCCCGGAGGATGCCCTGCACGCCGCATAATTTCTGCCCTGCCCCGCACCATCACAGTGCGGGGCAGAGTGTAAACAGGCTCACAATGTGGGGTAGTCGGTATATCCCTTTTCATCACCACCAAAGAAGGTCATACGGTCAGCATCATTCAGCGGGGCATCAGCCTTCAGCCGGGCCAGAAAATCAGGGTTAGCCAGAATCATCTGACCATAGACCTCAAGGTCAGCCAGACCACTGGCCACGTCATGCCCGATCTCCTCACGGGGGCGGCCCGGACGGTTAATAATCAGTTTACCCGACCAGATGCGGCGTATATCGGCCAGCAGTGCGTCATTTCCCTGATGCATAATGTGCACATAAGACAGGCCGAGCTTATTCAGCTCGGTCATCAGGTAGCGATAAAGTTCTGGGTAGTCTGCCCCCTCGTCAATGCCCCACAGGGTTGTGCCAGGTGAGAAGCGAATGGCTGTGCGCTCAGCACCAATTTCTTCAGCAATAGCCTGTGCAACTTCAAGGGCAAAACGTGCGCGGTTTTCGATCGAACCGCCATACTCATCCGTGCGGGTGTTTGCGCCAGGTGCGAAAAACTGCTGAATAAGATACGCATTGGCACCATGAATTTCGACACCATCTGCACCGGCTTCAGCCGCGCTTTTTGCAGCATGACGGAAGTCCTGCACTGTCTGACGGACCTCCGCCGTGCTCAGCGCACGCGGGGGCGGAATATCCTGCATGCCTTTTGCCGTAAACATACCTGTGCCCGGTGCAATGGCAGAGGGCGCCACGGCCTGACGATGATGAGGGGTGTTATCAGGGTGTGACATACGCCCGGCATGCATAAGCTGAATATAGATATGCCCGTTTGCGGCATGAACGGCTGAGGTCACTTTCTGCCAGCCGTCAATATGTGCCTGAGTGTAGATGCCGGGGGTCATCATATAACCCTGCCCGTCAGCTGAAGGTTGTGTGCCCTCGGCCACAATCAGCCCGACACTGGCACGCTGTGCATAATACTCCGCGGCCAGGGGGCCAGGTGTGCCATCATACTGTGCACGGCTGCGGGTCATAGGTGCCATAACAAAGCGGTTTGGCAGAGTCATTTTGCCAAGGGTAACAGGCTGCCAAATATCCGGCATACTCATCAGCTCCTTAAAGGGCATGACACATGATGTGCGAGCATGCCCTAGAGAAAGGCCCGCTATGATGACGGTTTTATTCCGTCCCATAACAGGGTGATCACGTCAGCAACATGACTTTTGTCTGTTGCCCTGTCAGAGCCGCCTTCTCCGCACACGCGGTTTGAAAAAGCACGGTTATGCAGCACACCGAGCAATGTTGAGGCCAGTACCTGTGCATCACAGTAAGCCAGTTTTTCCTGCTGCTGTGCACGGCCGATCCACTCAGTCAGCGCACGAAAAGCCCGTGCGGGTGCTGAGGTCTCGGGGTTATCACCCGTGCACAGCGCATCAGTATCAATGCCACTGGCCTGAAGAACTGAAAAACCCGCATTAAGATTTTCAAAAAACACGGCTATTGTACAGGAAATTTCAACAAGCTGCTCCTTAACAGGCCGGTTATCCGGCCCGGCCTCGAGTGTGCCGATCCAGTGAATATCTTTCGGCGCCCCCAGCGCTGCCAGCATAAGCCCCTGCTTTGAACCAAAACGGTTAAAGAGCGTTGTATGGCTGACACCGATCTCGCGTGCGATGTCCGCTGCTGCGATACCGCCTCCGCGCTCGAGAAAGCAGCGGCGGGCCACAGCAAGGATGTATTCGTCTGAGATTTCTTTCGGGCGTCCGATTTTCATTCCTGTTTCCGACATGACGATTCATCCCCCGCTTATAACTTTCTTTCCAGAAAGAAAGCAAGAGGTCTCCTGATATGAAACACCATCATACTCTGTCAGCGCGGAATGTGGAGGCGTTATCTCACCCCGCCCCTGCACATGTCAGCCAGGCGAGCGCTCAGTAACAAAGCGCAGCCCCAGCGCCATAAAAGCCAGACCAGCGCAACGGTCGATCCATTTCTGAAAACTCATGAAAATACGAGAAACACTTTCAAGACTGAGAAGTGTTGCAACCAGCGCAAACCATGCCATAGCAATAACAAACATGGCAGCCACACATGTCAGCCCCAGCTGAACTGAAGCATGCTGTGGTAATGCCGCAGCAAAAAGACCCGACACAAAAACCGGGGCTTTCGGGTTTGCAAGGTTTGTCAGTAACCCGGCCCTGAACGCACGTGTTGTGCCAGAAACCAGCTCTGTGTGCCCGCTCTGCGCTGTTTTCTTTTGCCAGCTGCTCATGAAAAGTCTGAAACCGGTCAGGAAAAGATAAAGTCCACCGACAATTTTAAGCAGCATGTAAAGCCAGGGCGCAGCAATAAACAGTGTTCTGACACCAAAAAACCCTGCAAGCCCCCATATGCCAACCCCCACAGCCACGCCAAAAGTTGCCCTGAGAGCCGCAGCTTTACCGCGCATCACAGCCAGCCGTGTCACAAGCAGAAAATCAAGCCCGGGCACAATCATCGCCACCAGCCAGAAGGCTGATACCGTAGCCACAACTGAAAGTTCACTGATCAGATTCATAGGGGCTTTATTCCTGCACAGATCAGGTTACAATATAAACAAATGCAATATCTGTCCGTCACCTTATAACACAAGAATTTATCGTATATAAGGGTTTACAAAGCCACTTTATTCGTAATTATATCCTCTTTTATTATTGAATTAATAAAAGAGGATATAATGGTATTTAAGGAAAAAATAAAAGAAAATATATTTACATCATCAGTATTATTAATAATATCAATACCATCAGTAGCTGTGATTATTCTTATGTTCTCCAGCCCCCACTTTATAGCCGGAGATCAGGGCCTTAACGCACCTTTTTTCTGGTCTTTAGCCGGCACATTTCTTAGCTATTGTGGTCTTATTTTTTCTTCTTACGCTGTTTATGAACTAAGAATAATTTCCAAAAGAGCATATTATAAAATACGCGCTCCCGAGATATGCAGAGAATTAGACGATGTGATTAACAAAATGAATCTTATGCATCACCTCAAAATCTCTGAATGTGAAAGACCTCTTATAATCACAAAAATTCCTACAATTCTCATATCAATAAAGCGCTTCGACAATAAAGCACTCACAAAAAAAGCAGAGGATCTCAATACACTATTTAATACGATTAATGAACAGTTAAACAAAGCCAATAATTCAACTATAATGAACGACCTGAACAATTACTGGGACTTTTTTGGAGGTATATCCACAATGCTGGACGAAATAAGAGAATATAATCAGCACCTTGGAGCATTGTAATGCTGTACAGCACCAGAGACTGGCAAACCGCAATTTCAAAACTCATACAAATGACAGTTAACGGAGAGTTAAAATGGAGAAACAGTGATATTAATAACGCATCCCCTGATGAGGTAATAGAGAACGCCCTCCAGGCTGAACAGAAAGAAAAAATATACGTCGTATCACAGTCAAAATATAAATATTATTACGACGAAGATAATTTTTCATGGAAAAGAGCATATAATCTCTCAGTATATCAGAATAATTTCTCTGATTTATCTCAGATTGCTCAGGCTCCATCAATGAATCTTATCGAATCTCTTTTTGATATTGCACAAAATAGCTGCGCTTACTCTAATAATGCACTCAGTGATTTGTTATAAAACAACCAGGACGAAATACTTTCTGACGCCCCTTACGACTCCCTCCCCCGTCGCAGGCCGGCATAAACTAACGCTGCACCCACCAGCACAGCACACAGGCTCAGGCTCCCTCCCGTGGGTGACATCAGCACCGGCCGGGTGGCGAGTGCTGCGGCAAACGGGATATACAGCGTTATAAACCCTGCAACACTCAGCTGAAGTCTCAGCGCAAATGAGGGTGGCATAATAAAGCCTGAAATCATAAAAACTGCAAATATACTATAATATATTGCAGAAACCGTGACATAGCCTCCCCCATACGACAAAAAGGGAGCCGCACAGAACACAGCCGAAATACCCGCAATGCACCCCAGGGGGCAGCCTGCTGTCAGTGCCTGCAAAAACCATGTGCCGCGTGTTTCCTGCATCAGGCCAGTGCTGCGTTCGCGGCGGCGGCGCGAGGCTATCCACAACCGGTTGCCGGTATAAAATAAAAAAGCCCCGCCCAGACCAAGCACAACATACCCCCAGCGCACCAGCGTGCCACCAAAGCTGCCGAAATGCAGCGCAAAGAACGTGGTAAGCACAGCAAAACCTGTGGACTGATGGCCCGGCAGATAATCGGCTGAGACGATATGCCCGGTTATGGGGTTAAGGGTTGCAAACCCTGCTGTCGGGCCACGCAGGCTATAGCGGTCATCATGACCTGCCACACGCAACGCGACCTGGCCATGCATCAGAGTGTAGGTCAGTGTTTCAGGCACAAAACCAGGAACCTGCTTTTGCACCGCATCACGCACAGCGACGGGCGGCAGCAGAACCTGCTGCATATGAGGCTGACCGTGCGCCCGCCCCTGCGGGTGCACAATGGCGGCCCCTCTTTTTGAAAGCAGAAAATGTTCCATAGTAAAAATCTGATCATGAAACGCAAACGCCACTGACGTCAGTGCCATGACAATATGAAACGGCAGCGAAAACACACCCAGAAGATTGTGAAAATCAAGCCATTTTTTACGTGCTCCGCCATCGGCGCGCACCGCAAACAGCATACGGGTCAACCCGGGCAGAAAGGCAATAACACCCGAAATCAGCGCAACAGAGTACAACAAAGCCACCAGCCCCATCACCAGCCTGGCGGGTTCATGCGGCAAAGGCAGCCCCACCTGCTGGTGCAGCTCGTCAACAAAACGCGCGGCCTCAGAAAGTGGCAGCTGCCCGCTCACCAGTTCACCCTGTTCATCAAGTGCCGCGACCGTAACCGGCACCCGGGCATGAGGCCGCCCCGGGGGTGACCAGCGCACACGCCCCTGCCGGGCAGCGGCCTCGTCATTCAGCACGATGGTATAATTCTCGCGGGCTTCAGGGTGGGCTTCAAATACCCTGTTCAGCAGGTCAGGCGTTTGCTCAAGAGAGGGGGGAGCAGGCAAAGTAACGGGCGGAGAAAGCCAGTTTTGCAGGCTTTCCTCAAACATGCTTATCGCCCCGGCATAAAAAGCCACGAACAAAAACAAAGCACTGATAATACCAACCCAGCTATGTACATCGCGGTACGTGCTGACAATGTCCTGACGTATCTTCATAACACTGCCGCCCGTGCCAGAACATACACGCCCCACACAAGGATATTAGCGCCCGTCAGCACCAGCCAGGCCTGCCGCCCTGAACGAAACAAAAAACAACTGCCAAGCAGAGCAACCCAGACCAGCACTGCCAGCCACATTAAAAACTGTGCCGACATGCTGCGGGGCATGCTGTCACTGCCAGACAGACAACCCACAACACCTGTAAGCCCCATGGTCAGCACCGCACCGGCCAGGCTTGCAGCAGAAACTTTAGGCAGCCAGCCACGGCTGCTGAGTGTCGTCGTCATTATGGTGTCCTGCGGCTGAAAATCAGAGCAATAAACAGCGGTGTAAAAGACCACGCTGCCATAAGAAATGTAACCAGCATAAAAACTGCTGTTGCCGGGCTGCGGCACTGTAGCAGCAGCAGCAGTGCCGCCCCCTCAAGGGCGGCACCAGCCCATCGTGCCGCACGGCCTGGCAACGGGCGGCACAGCAAACGCTGCTGTGACGAGGCCAGATAAACGAGCACACTGCCGGCAAAGGCCAGCAGGCTTGCCATGATTAAAAAAAGCATGCTCTCACCAGCGATATTCAAGACGGGCTGTCAGGCTGCGGCCCTGCCCGTAATAACATGCCGCAACGGCGGTGCAGGTCGCGACAAAGCGTTTGTTCGCAATGTTGCGCATATTGAGCGAAAAGGTCAGCCCCTGATAGCGCGGGTGTGCTTCACCAAAATCATAACGCAGGAACATATCAAACAGCGTATAACCCGGGATAGAAAGCTTATTCGCTGTATCACCATAGCTGTGGCCGGTGTAGCGCACCCCTCCGCCCAGGCCTGTTCCTTTAAGCAGGCCGTGGCGCACGCGCTGGTCAACAAATAACGAGGCCATCCATTTTGGCCCCTGAGGCATATAATTACCGATCTCGCTTGCTGTGTTCGACTTCCTTATCCGTGCATCACTGCGGGTGCCGGTGAAAATAACCGCCATATCCCACGGCAGGTTTGCCCGCCCTTCAAGCTCAAGGCCGCGCACCCGGGCCTTGCCTGTTTGCACAAGACATGTGCTGGTGCCACACATGACCCCGGCAGCGTTGGGAGTGGTCGTATTTTTCTGCGTGATCTGATAACCGCCAAAAGTAATATAAATACTTTTGCCATACTGGTAGCGCAGCCCGGCCTCATACTGGTCGCCGGTTGTGGGTTTAAACGGCTCGCCGGTCAGAGAGGTGGACGGGTCAGACACCTGCGGCTGGAAAGACTGCGCATAACTGAAATACGGCACCAGACCATTATCAAACAGATACACACCCCCGGCACGCCAGGTAAAAGCAGAGGAATTTGTTATATAGCGGGTCTGCTTCAGCACATTCAGGGTGTTATCACGTGCCCAGTCCTGGCGGCCGCCAACGGTCACACGCAGGCGACCTGCTTTAAGCTGGTCCTGAAAGTAAATACCGTTCTGCTGGCTGACTGTTGACGTATAAACCTGCGGGGACAGCGCCCCGGCAAACCCTGATGAACCACGCGAAGACGGGTCAAAAATATTGAGCACAGGCAACACCAGCGAGGACTGCACGAGGTCACGCGAGTGATTCCAGTTTGTATAAAAATAATCAGTGCCGGCCAGCAGTAAATGACGCACCGGACCGGTGGTCATGTGCCCTTCGAGCTGAAGGTCGGTTGTAACACCCTGCGAACGGCCCCGCCCCTCTACCGCACGGCGGGCAATGGTCTCACCCGGTATACAGCCTGCTATTGTTGCCGGGCATTTTGACAGGGTATCACCCGACAGCACCGTCGCCCGGTAGAGCGTATCAATATAAGTATAACGCGTGTTGTTACGCAGGGTGAAAAAACGATTGAAATGATGCTCAAGAAACGAGCCAACAAGTGCCTGGTTACGGTCAAATGTGTTCCAGTGTGGCTCACCCAGGTTCGCATTATTTTTGATATGCCGCCCCTTTGACGCATAAAGCGTGCCGGTTGCAGGCAGAAACTGATAGGTCGAGCCCCCCTGGTCACGCTGATATTGCGCGAGAACTGTCCAGCTCGACTTTGGTGCATATCGCCAGGTCATACTGGGTGAGAAATAATACCGCCCCAGCTGCACCCCGTTAACCTGCGTATCACCATATTTGGCCATAGCCACCGCCCGCCCGAGCAGTGAACCACTTTTATTAAGACGGCCGGACAGGTCGCCCGAGGCCTGGCCCTGCCAGTTTGAAAGGTCAGTAAAACCTGTACCCTGCAAAAAGAACTCACCCTCGCTTTTAGCGGTGGGGCGTTTGGTCACCAGGTTTACCACCCCGCCTGGCGCAGTCTGCCCGTAGAGTGCGCCTGACGGGCCTTTAAGTACCTCGATCTGCTGCAGGGCAAAGGGATCAAAAGAGGTGCGGGTCCACTGCCCGCCTGAGGGCAGACGCAACCCGTCAACAAAGTTATTATTGGAAGAAAAACCCCCTGCCCCAAAGCCACGCACCGAAACCTCATCAACACGGCTGTCGATACCAGAGGGCTCGGCCTGCACCCCTGCTGTGTAAGAGAGGGCATCAGCAATAGTGGGAGAAGCACGCAGTTCAATTTCCTCACGGTTCACGATAGAAATTGTCTGAGGCGATTCAATAATAGGAGTGCGGGTTTTGGTAGCAGATGAAGCGCGTGACAGGCCTGTGGCCGTCACTACCAGCTCTTCTTTTTTGCCAATGACGACAGGCTGTTTCGGAGGTGTTGCACCACTGCTGCCCCCGGCATGTGACCGGGCATAGTGTGAGCGTGAAGACGCTGTTTCGGGTGTGTCCGCCAGAGCATCTGCCATATCCCCGCCAAAAAGTGCTACGACAGGGAGCAGACCAGCGACCGCATGTGAAAACGACATTCTGTGCTCGCCATATTTATTCAGATAGATTGGGATGCCGGCTCTAACTGAGAATGATAATGATTGTCAATTGCAATTTATAAAAAGACCTCAGGCCCGAAAAAATCAGACACATGGCTTTCAGGCTCTGACCAGGGCTGAAGCAGAATAACCTTTACGCCTTACATAAAATAAATGTGCTCAGAGCAGCCCTGCACCAGGAGAGGGGAACAAAGCACGAATTATGACAAAACAGGCCGCCAGCCGCGCCTGAAAACAGGTTATGCACAAAGTTATCCAGAGGCCTTTCCCCGCTTTCTGTGGATAAAATGACAGAACTCACAGGGGCGTTACTTATAAAAAATGGCTGTTTTCTGCCGCAAATATCTTTTTCTTTATGTCAATCCTTAAAAGCACTTGACTACAGGGCCTTTAAGGCGGTGTGGATTCTGTCGAATCATCCACATCTGCCCCTGCCTGCATGACCTCTGCTGCATTCGCACCAGTAAAAGCCCGTCTGTACCAGAAAAACCCCCTGGCTTTTATGGTATTCACCCGTCAGTAAATGACTTCTTTTTCAGGTCAGCGGCAGAAAGGATAATACCGCACGGGCTTTATTCTGTCTTTGTGGTGTTATATCGCTTCTTTGCGCCACAGCCGCAGGCCGGTAACAGCCAGCCCGACAAAAACAGCATAAAGCACAGCACTAGGGTAAAGACCCCGCACAGCAAACAATCCGGTGTAAAACAGATCAACCACAATCCATACCCACCAGCAGGCTATATGCTGGCGGGCCATCCACACCTGCCCCAGAATACTGTAGGCACTCAGCATCGCGTCAGAAAACGGGGCGGCATCATCCGTCAGGCGCGATAGCGCATAGCCGGCGCCCGCTCCGCATGCTGTGCTCAGCACCACACCAAACCAGAGACTGCGTGCCTCAAGCGGCCTGACCTGCACCGAGCCATCATGATGCTCTGCGCTTTGCCACCGCCACCAGCCATAACAGGCAAGAGCAGCAAACACCGCCTGCAACGCCATATCGGCATATAAACGCGCCTCGTGAAACACGATGCCATAAAGCAGGCAGGCAACCAGTGTCACTGGCCAGCACCACACCACGCGGCAACCGGTGAGCCACACACTCAGCGCACTGACAAAAACTGCCACCAGCTCAGTCGGGCTCATGCCCCGGTGCCCCGGCGGGAGCAAACATCGAGCATAGCCTGCCCCTCTGCACTGTTAAACCACTGAGCATGCCCCAGCAGATAATCATCATATGCCACAGAAGCAGAAGACGGATCATGCAGCAGGGTTTCAAAATAAGCGACTTCGGAGAGGGCAAATTCCACATGCACCAGAGGCAAAAAAGCCCTGAGCAGCGCCCGCGCTGTGTCATCAGGCGGGCTGATGGTGGCATAACCACGCAAAAAAGCAGCCATATCCTGCCCGGCAACATGCCGCTCCTGCGCAGGTGCAAGCCAGTCAACCATGCTGCGCTCAAGAGCTGTGGCCAGATCGAACATCGCACAGGTGCGCCCGGCCATACCAAAATCAAGCACGCAGGCTATATCGCCCTGCGGGGTCCATAACAGGTTAGAACCATGCCAGTCACCATGCCCGCCACAGGGCACGATTTCTGGCAGCAAAGGCACAAGCCTGTCATGCCAGGGAGAGAGGACACGCTGCACATCTTCCTGCCAGGAGCGTGAGCGTAATGCCTGTGCAAGGCCGGGCTGTGCAGGCACCCATGCCTGTAATGCCGCCATAAGGTCAGCCTGGCCGATAACGGCCATGGAGGAAATAAGCGCTCGTCCGGCTGCCCGGTCGGGTGCGCTATAAGACGCGGCTGCATGGTGCAGTCTGGCCAGTGCCTGACCTGCCGCATAAGCATGCTCAGGGCAGAGATAAGGCTGCCATGACATGACATCACGATACATATCTTCACCCGGGGCACGGGGGAAAACCTCATACGTCCAGTCATTATGGGCCAGCGCAGTGGTGCCCTCTGCCGTGACGCAGGGCAGACACACCGGCACGCCCTCACGTGCCAGATGCTGCATAAAAGCGTGCTCCTCTGACAGGGCCGCGACATTACGAAGGCTGCTGTGGTGACGTTTAATCAGGCAGGCCTCCCCTGCCCCTGTCACCAGTGCTGCAGCTGAAAACGGACGCATGCTGTGCCAGGCACACGTGCCGCCTGGTACCACACCGGGGTAATGTGCCAGTACAGCCCGGATTTCCTCCGCAGTCAGGCAGGGCCAGTCACGCCCGGTCTGTACACCAAGCACGCCAAACTGCCCGGGCTCTGCCGCACTCACCACGTTCAGAACCGGCCTGAAGCGGTAAACAGGGCCGCAAACCCGCCACCGATGTAATAAGTGGGGTCCTCGCCCGCAATGCTGCTGCCCCGCCGGCCTGTTGTCGTGCGGGCGTTAAGGGTGGGGCTGGCAAGGCCTGAGAGATAATGCTGATTAGTGATATTTATAAAATTCATGCGCAGTTCAGGGGCATTAAGAAAAAAGATCTTAGAAAAACGATACCCCAGCGCCATACTGGCCGTGACATAAGAGGGCATACGCTCATCATTCATAAAAGTTGCGTATTGCCGCCCCATATATTTTGCACTGAACACACCAAACACATGCCCGTCATCATATGTCAGGCCCACAGCAGCCTGCACTTTTGGGCTGCGCACCGCTGTTTTGCCACGTGTGGGGAGCAGATCTCCGTTTGAGGCGATGTCGTTATCAATAGTGGCGTGCAGATATTCAGCCGAGACATAAGGGCTGAAATGATGCCAGGGGCGCAGCCCTGCCTCGATATCAACCCCGCGCGAGGTCTGCCCGCCGGCATTGATGGTTGAGGAAATAAAAGACCCATTAACCGGCACAACAGTTTCAACCTGCCGGTTGGTAAAATTGTAATTGAACAAAGTCATGCTGCCTGTCACCCAGGTGCCGGTATATCGGTAACCCAGCTCCTCAGCGATAGAATACTCATTCTTCACGTTGTTTGTGCCACGGGTCAGCACATCGCCCGAGCCGGGGTCATAAGCCGTGTAAAGGGCACTTTCAGCCGGGGTGCGAAAATTAGTCGTGGTGTTGAAAAATACCTGATGCTGCGGGGTGATCTGATATTTTATTGCCAGCCGGGGCAAGGGCACGGCGGTGTTCATACCCACGCGATAAGGCCCGCCGGGCAGGCTGTTCGTGCCGGTGCGGGCAAACATCACCTCTTTAAAACCGGCAGAGAACTGCAGCCGGTCATGCAGGAAAGAAAGCGTATCACCCACAAACAGGGCATTGACCTGTGTGATGGTATGGTTATGCGCACCATAAAGCAGGCTGCCATCAGCCAGTTTAACAGAGGCACGCCGGCTGCCGCCCCATATATCAGGGGCTGAGCCATCAGCCGCAACAGGCACGTAGGTCTGGCTCTGTGCATCGTCAGAATAGTCATACCAGTAACCGGCGACCAGCGTATTATGGCGGGTATGCCACTCAAGAGAGGCCGTAAAACCAGAACGATAGCTGCGCTGTGTGTAGTCACCACGCACAGTCGCGACCCCATCCGTTGCATCAGGCAGGTTCAGGCTGCCGGGCACCTGCTGGTTGCCCTGCCATGCGCCCGTAACAGGCAGGGTCGAGCCACCCGGAGCATTGCCATAAGCCCCCTGTGCATAGGGTGTGGTGTGTAATGTCAGCCCCTGTGCAAGCTGCACACTGACTGGTGCCCCCAGGTAAAGCGTGCGCTCGGGCTGACGGTATAAACGCCAGTAATCTGTGCCTGCGGCCTCGTTCGAGGCGTCATAATGCCGGGCCAGATTATTGCCACCATGAATGCCATCCTGGTGCCATTGTGACAGTGTGGGCTGAGGGTAGTAACTGTCTGTCGCCTGGTTCCATGAGCCAAGCAGTGCAGCACGGTTAGCAGCCCCCCAGGTTTTAAGCAGTTTAAAGTCAACATGCTGGCGCTCATCACGCCCGGGGCCACGCCAGTTATCTGTCTCCCCATGCGAGTAAGAGACAAAGCCTCTCACCCCGCTTTTTCCGATCTCACCCGTATCGGCACGAATAAATTCGCGGCTGGTATTATAGGAGCCATATGAAAAGTCAGCCTGGCCACCCGCCTTCTGTGCCGGGTCGCGAAAGCGCAGCGTCATAAGCCCGCCTGCCGCGTTAAGCACAGGGCTTTCAAGCCCGGCTGCCCCCTGCGCCAGAGTAATGGTTTTATAATTCTCGCTGTCAGCAAACTGACTGGGGTAGCCGGTGTAATAGGCAATATCGTTAAGCGGCATGCCCTCAAGCACATAGCCGATGGCATCTCCGTTCAGGCCGCGCACGGAAATATTCGTCTGAGGGGAAAAGCCCAGCGGGTCAGAGGAGGCCACATTAGCCCCCGGCAGCAGAGCCACCAGGTCAAAAGCTGAGGCCGAAGGTGCCTGATGCGCAATATAACTCTGACTGACAACACTGGCAGCCTGTGGCGCACTTTGCGGGCAGATGAGGCCTCCACCGCCTTCTCCCGCGTCAGAGGAAAGGACCTCGACAACCTCAGCCCCCGCTGCCGCCCTGACCGCAGACGGGGCTGTTTTACGTGCGGGCAGATTATTCTCCGCCCGGGCCTCACCAGCCAGGGCAGAAAACACAGGCACCAGCACTGACGCCGTCAGTACCCCCATAACAGGCCAGGAATACCGGCCCTGCTTCATGAAAACGAAAATCTTTTAACCACTGCTTCCATCGTAAGCCCCTGCACAAGAATGGTAAACACAACCACACTATAGCAGACTCCGAGAAGAATATCATGCTCTGGCCCGGGGGGCAGACCAAGGGCCAGAGACACCGAAATACCACCACGCAAACCGCCCCATGTCAGCACAGTGAGCACACTCGCCCGCCCCTGCCCGCGCAGGTAAACCGGCAGGGTGGCGAGAAACACACTGGCTGCACGAACCAGCAGCGAAAGCGGCAGTGCAATAAGAGACGCCACAAGCAGCGATGTCGAAAATGTGACCTCAAGAATGGCAAAACCCATCAGCACAAACAGCAGAGCATTAAGGATTTCGTCTGCCAGCTCCCAGAAGATGTGCAGCGTTTTACGCCCGGTTTCTGTAATCTTACTCTGCGTGCGCGGGGCGGCAATGAACAGTCCGGCTGTTACGGCAGCAATCGGGCCTGACATACCCCATGCACCACACAGGCTGTAAACCCCGGTGCACAGCGCCAGCGTAATGAGCAGTTCGAGGTGGGCGTCATCAACGATACCAATCGCTTTCTGGGCAACCCAGCCACCGGCCAGACCTGTCAGAATACCGCCGCCGACCTCGAGCAGAAAAATATGTCCAAGGTCAAACATTGTAGGCATGTGTGACTGCACTGCCATGTCGAGAGCGACGGTAAAAACAGCAACAGCAACACCGTCATTAAAGAGGCTTTCACCGGCAAACAGAGCCTGAAGCTGCGGGGGTAGTCCGAGCCTGCGCAGCATACCCACAACAGAGACCGGGTCAGTCGGTGCAAGAATAGCCCCCAGCACCACACACCAGACAGGCGCAACGACCAGACCGGCCAGAGCAAACGCAATGCCAATACCCAGGGCGAACAGTATAACTGCAAACACTGTGCCAAACAGAGCAAGCGCCAGCACCGAAAATTTACGCTCAGACATTGCCCGCAGGTCAACGGACTGCGCACCGGCAAAAAGCAGGAACGACAGGGCGCCGTCAAGCAGCACACGCCCCATATCAATACGTTCAAGAGTTTCTTTCACCCATTGCAGCACCGGCCAGGGCACGAACTTATCTGCCAGGACGAGAGCAGCAGAAAAAATTATGGAAATAGAAAGTATGCCAATAGTAAAAGGCAGGCGTAATGTTTTGGAATTAACAATGCCAAAAATGGCAGAAATGGTAATAACCAGCGCAAACAGGCCGAGGGATGTCATGCTGTGCCTCTCTGATGGTCCAGAGGGTGTGACATAAAAAACCCGACACAGATCAGGCACGACACAACCAGCTGGATTGAAATTGTTTTTTTGAGAGCATGCCCCGGTTAATACAAGGGGAGCAAGAAGAACCCTGCCTTCAGAGAAAAAAGAATATAATACTGTCTCTTTCATGTCGCGCTTTGTTTTTTCAAAGAAATGACATGCATTTTATCATTGTCTTATATAAATATATAAAATACTTTTTATGCATAACAAATGAACTTTATACAGTAAATATAGTTGTTTATATTTTTTATAATTCAAAATATTCATGAAAATTATATTTTACTCTGATTAATCATCTCAGCGCTATCGGGACGTAATGAGATACAAGTAAAACGACAGCAAAAAACACCGCTTAAAAAAACGGTATATGCTGCTACGAATAATCAGCTCATCTGTTCCGTATAAAAACAAAAAAAGAACAGCACCCGCCTGTGTGAGTGCTGCTCAAATATTTTGTCGGTCTGATTATTCCGGCAGAGCCTGCAGCACCATCAGTTTCCACCCGCCTGAGGTATACACAACCGGGGCATCATCATCTGCATCCAGCACAACAAGGCCAATGGCAGGCTCTTTCCAGCTTCTGATCTGCTCGCGGCTCAGAGCAGGCAGATGCAGCCCTCCCTCAGGCGTGACAGTACCATGCAAAGTTTCATTACCCTGTGTGTCAAGCATACGCAGCGATGCCCCTGCTTTACTGTCTGTCAGACCTGATGACACGTTATACCCTGTCTGAATAACCGATGTCGGCTCCCACGAGAGTTGCTGCCCACTGCCAAGACGCAGGGCCTCTGTCGTGTTCAGACCTGTCAGGTTTACACCAATCAGCGCCTGCCCGTTAAGGGTAACGGCACTGGCATCTGCGTTTGTCAGGGTTGTGGTCATACCGCTGTTCAGGTTACTGCCGGTTATGCTCTCGTTACCGGAATCATCAAGTGTACGACTGACAGTTTCACTCATCTTATCTGTCAGTTTTCCATCCTGATAGCGGGTGCTGACAGTTGCCGTGGGCTCCCACGAGAGTTGCTGCCCACTGCCAAGACGCAGGGCCTCTGTCGTGTTCAGCCCTGTCAGGTTTACACCAATCAGTGCCTGCCCGTTAAGGGTAACAGCACTGGCATCTGCGTTTGTCAGGGTTGTGATCATACCACTGTTCAGGTTACTGCCGGTTATGCGCTCATTACCGGAATCATCAAGTGTGCGACTGACAGTTTCACTCATCTTATCTGTCAGTTTTCCATCCTGATAGCGGGTGCTGACAGTTGCCGTGGGCTCCCACGAAAGTTGCTGCCCACTGCCAAAACGCAGGGCCTCCGGCACGTTAAGATTAACCAGACTAAGGCCAATCAGCGCATCGCCTGTAAGGCTGAATGCAATACCATCTGCCCCATTACTGATGGCTGTTGTGATATCACCACTCAGACCAACAGATAACAGGCGACTGGTGTCATAAAAATATTGCAGACTGTAAGAAGCAGAGTCAAAACGGAGGTGCGGCTTATGGTCGGCCGCAAATGACAGATTACGGTTCGCCCCGATATTGAGCACAGGGGCATCATTAACCGGTGTACTTGCCGAAAGGTCAATCCCGGCTGTGTCAAAGCGCCCGGCAGCATCAAACATAATACCATATGTGCTGGTGCCGTCATTATTGCCCAGGGCAATACCTTTGCCAATTTTACCCGGTGTGCCCGCGGGGTCTGACCCCGCAACCTGAAGCTGCAAACCAATGCGCCAGCCATTTGGATCGTCACCATTAGCAAACACATCTATCTCGCGGCCGACAAGGCTGCCTGCAACATCTGACGACTGACCCGTATCGTCACGGGTTTCATCATATCCGGCCCATATCTGCGCACGGCGGCCTTTCTTGTCTGACAACGCATCTGACGGGCGATGGGCAAAGGCAGCCGATGCCACGTGCTCCCCCAGCCCGGCGGCTGAACTTGTCAGCACGACAGAGTGACACCAGATGTAATCATCAAGGTCAGCACCTGTGCTTTTAAGGGTGCAGTTATCTTTATCAAGGCTCATAACAAAGCCCCGGGTACCGCCTGTATGCGTAATATCCATATCTTTGCGAATAACAGGCGACATATCAGCATGGCTCTGCCCGCGGGCAAAATATTTACCACCTTCCAGGGTGCTCTCAATCACGTCATTACCAATCTGCGTCACCGGCGCGCCATCATCCATCATTGTGCCGTTCAGCTGCCATAATACAGAATGATCGTCAGTGAACGCCTGGCCCATATGCAGCTTACCCGCCGGCACACGTATGATACTCCCTGCTGAGACAGCCGCTGCCGCGGCTTTAAGCGCAGGCACATCATCTGTTGTGCCATCAAGAGCGATACCAAAATCTTTCGCACCCGGGTTTTCTGTCAGATAAGCTGACAAAGCACGACTTAACGCACCCTCCAGCGCTGTCTTTACAAAAGCCTGCGAAATATTGCCCGTAACAGGCACCGTGACAGCACCTGAGGCATCAAGCCCGGCAACGCCATCAGCCTGGTTTTTCTCAGTTTTCTGCACGCTGCCAGCTGCCATACCCGCAACCTGCGCAATAGTCGCATTCTGCCACAGGCCAGGCAGTGTGGTGCGGCTGTCAAGCCCTCCGGGTGGCAGCGTGGGTGTGTAAGCCCCCGTTGCAACTGGCTGAGCCTGTGCTGCACTGGCTGCCCCGCCCAGAGCCGCAGCAGCCAGGCAGATATAAAGGCTTTCAGGCCATTTAAATTGTCTCATCTGCGTTATGCCCCCCGGGAAATACAGAGATAGCCACCATTGTTCCACAATGCATTTTGCACTCCCGGGTCTTCACCTGGCAGGTCAGTCAGCAGCAGCAGGTTGCCATGGGCGACACCAAAACACTCAACACCCCCCAAAAGCAGGTTGCCCGCACCTGATAAGGCAGCAAGCCCGCCTGCTGCGCCTTTTTGTTTTTCAACAGCAGCATCGGCGGCTTCAGTTGCTTTATCTGCCGCCGCCTGTGCCTGTGACACCAGGTCTGAAACATCAGCATTCACCTGCTTTGTAACCCGGTCAACATAGGCTTTATTAACCAGCTCATCAGGCTGCGCGGGCACGAGGTCAGAGAGAAGAGCCCCGCTTAACCTGCCACCGGTTGTGGCAACAGCCCCCGACCATATCTGACTTTGCGGAACAAACTGCCCCTGCCCGTTAAAAATACCAAAAACGAGATCGGTCGGGGCAGGCTGAGGATAAACCGATAACGACGAAAGCGGCACACCACTTTTGATGGCGACCGTGCAGGATGACCCGGACATGAGCACTATGTGTCCTTCAGGCTATAAGGTAGGGCTTTCCATCATTGGTTGTCAGCGCGACATCGTTCTGAAGCGAAAGCGTATTGGGTGGCAGTGGTGTGCCATCAGCAAGATGAGGCACACAGACAGGCGGTGCCGCCGCACTGTCAGTGCGTATGGCAACAGACACAGGCAGCGTCAGCCTGCGCCCCTGCTGTGTGACCAGCGTGAGCTGAACAGTCTGCACTGTTCCGGGTATGCCGCCCCCCAGAAAAAAACAGGCCAGACCGCTCATCACCGTTGCCCATAACACTCTGAGGTCAGTTTCCAGCCCGGTGGCTGTGGGCACGCAGGCTGAAACACAGGCCAGATAGTCCTCTGTGCCTTTAAGCCAGCCCGATGCATCAAGCGAGAAATCAAGGTTATCAGCACCTGATTTTGGCGCCCATGATAACTGCGCCTGACAGGCCACCAGCCCGCGCAGGCGCAAATCCGGCACAGCGGCAAGCTTGATCATACGTGCAGGCGAAGGCCGCCAGCCCGGAGAGAGAAGAGGTGCTGTCACCGGGCTACCCCCGTTGCTGTGACACTCACAGGCAGCCCTGATGAAGCCGAATTAGAAGGGATGTTAATATAAAACCCTGCGCTCGTGGGGTTAAACGCCCAGACATCCATATTATTATCCGCCGCTGTCGTAAGCTGTATAGTAATATCATCCGTGTCTGAAAACGCTTTGGGAAAGGCCACATACGTGCCACCCGTTGCACGATATACAGCCGGCACCCTGAAGTTCTGCACCAGGGTATTCCCGATCTGATACCACCGGCCTGAGCCGGTTGACCCCTCGTCAGGCAGTTGTGAGGTCAGGGCAAGTATGCCTTTTCTGCTGGTTATTTCACCACTGGGATAGACCCGCAGAGAGGCAAGGTTTGTCTGATCAGCTGAGTTCAGGTCAAAAGACAGATAGCCTTCATTGGTTACCCGTATATTGACCACACTTTTGTTCTGGCTGTTTGCCACGATCACATTACTGTCCGAGCGCAGGGTGCCTGTAACTGTCAGCGCACCACTTATGGTGTCCCCTGCTTTCTGAACATAGTCACCAAAGAAATTCACCCAGGCGGCACCCATCGTTCCTGGTATGCTGACATTATTATCTGCCACCGACCGCCACACACCACCTGGTGTAATACCCGCCACCACCGCCCCCATGGGGTAACCACCGATTTTAGCAGCAAATCCACTATCAAACGCACTGACTGATGTTGCCTGTAAAAACTGTATGGCCTGAGAGATATATTTTAAAAACCCGTTCATATCCTGCCCGCGCGGCGGCACACCACCGGCAGAGCGGGCAACAAATGTTTCAGGCGGAAACCCCAGCGCAACTGATGCTGTGCCATCCCCCGCCACAGCCTGGCTGGCGGGAATATCAGCCACGTTACCATCCTGCGCGCCGGCAGCAATCAGCTCACTGAAGAGCGCCCTGTCATCTAAACTTTTCATGCTCCGTCTCCTGCTTCTCTGATCGCATAAGAAACCGTCACACCAGCCGGGCGGGGCAGAACACCTGCATTCTGAATGACAGAAATCTGCAGAGGTGTGGGGGTAAAATTAAAAACATACCGCATGGCCATAATGCCGCTTTCCTCCACCCAGGCATCACCCTGGCCGGCAAACAGCATCATGAGGATTTTATTGAGCGAGAAAACCGAACAATCGGTGATATTCGCAAGTGCTTTGGCATAAATAAGCTGGCGATATCCGCTGTCAGAAAGACGGTGGTTATCAGTGGCAGCATAGTCCTGATACCAGGGGGCGGTGTTAAAAGGTTCTTCCGTCAGGTCATTTGCTTCAAGAAAGCCTAAAAACGTGCCGGTTGCCACCCGCAGCACCCGGCTGACACCCACAATACGCCCCCAGACATCAAGGCCATAACCCTGGGCGGTTTCGATGTTCCAGATATTATCAAACCATCTGTTCACCAGTGCCTGCGGGTCTGTCATCTGGTTCCAAGCGTCAATCAGCGTGGTCAGTGAGGGAGAACACGCATACTGCGACAAAATGGTCTGTTCATAATGTTGCATCAGGCCAGCTCCACACTGATATTTTTTGCTTCCAGCACCGGGATCTGATCAATGCTGAGTGCCATGCTGATAGCTGTCGGGTCAGCAGTCGGGCCGGCTGTAATATCGATAATCTGTGCCCAGCTGCCCAGAGCCGCAACAGAACTGTAAAAACGACTGGCATAAATGACGCTGCCTATCCCTGCGCGTGCGCCGCCATCAAGCCCCAGAAATGAAGCCAGAACAGCCTTGCGCACCTGGGTCTGCACATCAGCGGGCACCTGAAGGGAGGAGGAAAGTTTCACATTTACATACACAGCGACCGGCTTTGCGCGCTGAAAACTGACGTTATAAACAGGCGCTTTGCTATAAGCTGTATCTGTATCGCTTACCTGCACCTGCGTTGTACCGGTATAAGCACAACCTGGTGGCTTTTTGCTCAGAATAGCGCGGGCCACAGCATCGTCACTGCCGCCACTGACACACACATAAACACTATGCGCCGCCAGAGTGACCCCTTTTATCGTTACAGCACTGCCGGTGCTGTTGTCTGTTACATATGCGTCAAGCACGCCAGGTACAGCCTGCACACTGGCCTGAATAGCATTATTAACCCCCACTGAATTAAGCGAGACAGACACCTGGCGGCGGCGCTCAAAAGCAATACGCCCCTCTGTGTTGCGCCCCGTAACCCCTGCCACAGGGTTAGTAACCGTTGCCCAGCCGTTTAGCGCCTGGCTGAGGCGAATACTCTGCGCCGGGCAGGCCGTTTCGCCCGCTACAGTGCAGACAAAATTACCGGTGGCAGTGCCTGTTTCATCAAGTGTAATAGCCGCACTCGCGGCATAGCTGTTGCCAGAGGTATCCTGGACAAGGCTGCCCTGCGGTATAACCGTGCCCGATGTGCCCGTACATACACACGCCACAACAGTGGCTGTTGCGGGCTGACGGGTCATAAAATACAGCCGCCCGATAGCATCCTGCATACGGCCTGTGGCACGCGCGGGGTCAACGCCATTGGCCACAGCCAGGAACTGGTCATATGCATCGCCCAGAATGGCGGTCATAGACACAGCAAGCTGCCCCTGCGGGGTTGAAAGGCTCAGGCTGAGCTGGTTACCAAAAGCTGCATTAATATCAGCTAAAACTCCGGCGAGCACTTCTGCCTCCTGAGGCATAACAAAGCCAGAGCTGCTCAGGCGGGGGGCTGGCACCGAAGTCGTGCCATAACTGGTCTGTTGTGTGGTGCTAGAAGCTGACACTGGTCCGGGTTCCATCTTCAAGAGCGAGCTGAATAATGCCAGAGAGGCGGCGCTGCGGGCTTATGTCAGTCAGCACGCACACCGCGCGCGAGACACCCTGCACCGTGCGGGCCACCTGCTCGACATCTGAACGAAAAAGAGCAACAGACTGACTGCGCCCCAGAACATGCTCAAGATAGGGCAGGCCCAGTGCCGTGTTGTACCAGCACTCCCCCAGAAAAACCCTGACAGCACACGCCACATTCTGCACGATGGCATAAGGGGCCGCTGCCTGGGCAATGTTGCCCTGTGCATCAATCACAAGGTCCCAGGTGGCTGCATCAAGCAACAGTGCACCGGTTGTGCTTTCCTCATCCATGTCATGAGTTCCTGTCATGCTCTGATATTTTATAAAAACAGCAGATAATACTGCACACGGTTAACCAACCGGTGTGCCGGTCTGCCCTGCCCCGGGCTGCACACCTGGATGCGTATGCTGCGATAAAGAAATACCCCGGCCGGTCACATCGCCCGAGACACTGAGGTCACCTTTGACAGACACCCCGCCGGTAATCTCGACATTCTGTGCATTTACCGAAAACGTGCCTTCTGTTTTGATGCTGATACCGCTTTCGTTCATCCAGATATATTCCCGGGGGGCCGCATTGAGAAAACCCCCCAGGTAAAGTGCATCGGCTATATTATGCTGCCTGAAAGAGCCCGGTGCCGCCGCCGCCCGTGCGGTTTTAACATTAAAACTGTCACGGTCTGCCACCAGTGCCAGGCCGATATCCCCCACCACCGGGTCAGTGATCACCGCGCGTATGCCGCCCTGCAGGCGAAAATAGGGCACCTGAAACACCACACCATGAGGGGTCACCTGCCCTGCTGCATTTTGCTGGTGCACCATAGGCTGCACATCAACAAAACCAACCGGCTCCAGCCCTGTGCCTGACACGGCACAAACCTGCACCAGCATAACGGTGCGCCGTGTCGAGAGCAGACGTGCCACAACAGCATTAAGCGCATTAAAGTCAGATGCCGCAGCATCAGCACGATGAAAAACCGGATAAAGTGAGGAGGAGAAAGAAGAACTCATAAAAAGCATCCATCCTGAAAAAGGAGGCAAAGGCAGGGTATGACTGCGTTAACGCACCGCCTGCGCGATAATGTCGGTAAACCAGCCACCACCGGGCACTTCGCTTTGCAAAAAATGATGAGCTTTAATCACGCGCCACAAACCAACGGGGCCATTCTCTGCCTCTGACACATTGCCCTGGCCTGCTGGCTGATACCGGCTTTGCAGCGCAATAAGCGTGTTAAAACCGATTTGTGCGCTAAACAGCATACGGGCTGACAGCCCCCCCGCTGACCAGGAGGGATAACCCACCAGCCCGGTTGCGGCCGAAACCGCTACAGCTGCATCACTCTGCTGCCCGGCAGAGGCCGCAGATGTACCGGTACCTGTAACCTCAGAAGGCCAGACAGAAAGCTGCCCCCGCCCCAGCCCGGCACGCACAGGCACAGCCTCAAGGCAGCGGGCAATCTGCTGGCCCGGGCTGCCATCAAGGTACGGATTATAAAATGTGGCTTCAACACCATGATTAACAAATGTCAGCCCGGCTTTTTGTGCAATTGTCTGCAATAAAGTGGCCGCCTGCACAGCCCCCTTAAACGCCGTTGGTGTGGCAGGCATAGCATTGGGCAAAGCCGTTGAGAGAGCCTGCACCATAAAAGCGCTCTCAGGCGCCTGGCGGTAGTCAGCGTAAGCGAGGGTTACCCCGCCACGAAAAACCAGCACCGGCACGCTCTGCCCCTCCTGCACCTCGATCAGAACTTCGCTGATGCTCTGATAAAAAATATCAGGGACCATCAGGCTCAGACGGTTCATCAGGTCAGCATTCACACCCTCAAGTCGCAGTGTGGCGATTTCTGCGGCGGGAAAGCGGGCCTGCACAATATCTGCCGTGACACGCAGCCCGGTAAGTGTGACCACATCCTGCCCCGCAGCCCCGAACCCGTTGCCACCCATGCGAAAGGTCACCACCAGCCCGCGTGACACAAAGGTTGTTTTCTGCCCGGCGCTGAGCATAGCCAGAGCGGTCATGACGGCCACCGTTCATAATACATCAGCATAAAACGGCTGCCCAGGCCTGTGCTGTCGGGGTTTTGCAAACCCTTTGTATCGAAAAAGGTGAAATCACCTGGCAGGCCGGCAGCCTGGTCACGCACAAGCCAGGTCAGGTTCTGACATAATACGCCCGAGAGCACAGCGGTCTGCCCCAGCCATATATCGGCATAAAGCCCCGTGCTGCGCTGGCGCAGGGTTATCTGCATCATGCTGCCTGACAAAGAAACTTTCAGCATCTGTGCCGGCACAGCCTCAAGAGGAATAACCGATGCTTTTGTAAGGCTTTCTGCCAGGCGTTCTGACGTATTCTGTTCGCTGCTCATAAAATAAAATCCGTCACAGAGAGCGTGTCAGAAAGCCCGCCTGTCAGACGGGAGAAAAAGTTCTGACGCGGGAAAGAGGACATCGTGCTGACAGGTACCATGCCTCCATACTGCACGGACTGCCCTTCTGGCATGCGCGATGAGGTGAACGACGGAGCAGCTGCCTGGCGTATCTCCTGCAACGTAATTTCGACCACCGGCATAGTAATACCGTGGCGACTGTCACGCAGCCAGCGACAGCCCGTGACATTAACCGGGCTGTATTTTCGCTCAGGAGTAATAACCGTATAAAGCGATAAATCTTTTTTCAGACTTTCAAGTGTTTCAAAAAACACTTTACGTACATACACCTCGCCGGCACCACCAGCATCAAGCAACGCTTTTGGCAGCACCATATCAGACAACATAGCCCCAAGCCCGGTTTCAGTGCCGTCACACACCATCTGCACCCGGTGTATACAGGGCTCCTCCACCTTGCTGTAAGACATAAACCCGCCCCCTTCGAGCGGAGCAGTGGCCACCCGGCTGCGGCTGTCTGTTGCAACAGACATCACACGGGCAGCAGAGAGCACCCTGTCACCTGTGGCTGAAAAAATACCCCACTGACCAGCACTCTGGCTGACCAGCAGGTCATTGAGCACCTGCCCTGCCGTGACAGAAGCCGCGGCCCTGACACCCTGCCAGGCAGACCGCCCGCGCAAAGCCGGTACACCCGCAGTTTCGGGCACAGACCAGACCTGAGGTAACGCAACGGGGAACATAACCATAAATCAAAAACCCCTGTACCAGAAAGAAAGATCAGACAGAACCCAGTGTTGAAAGCCCGGCAAGAGTCTGACTGCTGCCTTCGCCAAGGCGCTGCAGTGCCTGAGCGATCTCATCAGCGTTGCCCGAGGGAGCCGAAATCGTCACCGGCCCGATATGTGTTGTGTTGCGGGTCACTGCCGGCGTGGCCAGAGCGACAGGTGACACTGTTGCCGCCTGCATCAGCGGAGCTGAACGACCATAAGCTGATGAAAGAGCCGGGCCCTCTGTCATCATACTGACAGGGCGGCCTCTCTGTTCTGCTCTGCCTGCATACTCAGGGTGAACTGCCCCCCCTGAAAGCACGGTCAGCGTATGATTTCCCTCCGTCTCATGCACTGCCGGGGCTGAACGCTCTGCGCGTGCCGGGGCACTCTGCACAGGCAGAGACACAGGCCGAGGCAGGGGTAGCTGACGCACCATCAGCACATACTGCTGCCCGGTGCGCACATTATGAGTAATATTCTGCACGAAGGAGGGCTGCGCCACATCCGGCCCGCGCACCCGTGCAGCCTCTGACCTGCCAGCCGGGGCCAATACCCTGACCGGCCGCTCTGCCGCTGTGTGCACTGCCGCCGTGCGCGGGCGTTCTCTCTCAGCCTGCGGGGCAGAAACCTGTGTACGAGACATAAAAGCCTGTGTGCGGGGCAAACCAGCTGACCACACACCACTTTCAGCCCCGGGGGGTGTGGCACGGTAAAACGCAGCCAGAGAGGACTGTGACACACGCCCCCTGTCAGCGGCCCCGCGACCTGCCCGTCTGCCAGCAGAGGAGGAAGATGAATCCGCCGGCAGCCCGAGCACTGCAGAAAGACCGCGCCCACCGGTTATAACCCCCATAAGGCCCAGTACCTCACGCTGTGTCTGCGAGAGCGAAGCCCCCATATGGGCAGAAACAGAGCGGCTGCGGGCCTCAAGCGTATCAAGCGTGTTCAGGGCCGTGCGGGCACCGCCCTGAAGCGCAGATGTATCAAGCCCCAGGCGAATAACCAGCTCATCAAGCACAGTGTCAGCCACAATGGTCTTCCTTCTCTAAAATGCGCGGGAGTCACCGGCGGCGCGGCGCTGTGCTTCTGCCGCGGCCTGTGCGCTGTTCCAGTTTCTGACAGAGGTAATTTCAAGGAGAAGATAAAGGTCTTCACTGTCATAAACCGTTTGCAGCTCATGCAATGTTGCAAGACCACTGCCGATAACAGCGGCCAGAGCAGCCGAAAGATTTACGCAGCTGACGGGCTCTGTGCCGGTTCTGACAAAAGGGCCGCCACAACGGGGAAAAGCAGGTGTGCAGCGGCCAGTAAAAAACCCACATGCAGTTTAAACACCTCAGAGCGCACCATGCCGAGTGTTTCCGGCTCTTCAAAATCTGAGGCAAGCACAGGCCGGCTTAAAGACGGGTTTGACGGGTCTGGCCGCAGGCTGACACAGCGCATCAGCCGCTCAAGGGCCCTGTCCAGGTCAGCTTCATCCATAAAGCCAAAAATCTCTATCCCCAGTGAGGCCAGCCCGGCCATACCGCTTTGCGCCATATCGGCCCCTACCCTGGCACCACCTCTTATTGCAGCCTGAAGGCAATGGCGCGCCCACTGGTCAGCACTAAACGCATCCATCCGGGTTAAATGAAACTGTTTGCCATTATCTGCGCCCTCGCGGGCATGCGTATAATCCAGAGTTTTCATGCGCTGAACAAAACCTTTTCTGTGCACAGTCTGTTTTATCAGTAAGCAGAATTATTAAATGGCGGCTGGCAGCACGCGCTCCCACATAATTTCAAAATGCCGGGCCTCAAGCACACGTCGCGCCCCCGGCACACTGACAAGTGAGCGCAGCAGGCCCCGCACCATGGTATATTTGCGCCCGATAGAAGGCAGCTGAATTTCAGCCCCAAGGCGATAAAGCCCCCGGCGGGAGTCCTGCGCCATGGCGATCCCTTCAAATACCAGAGCGCTCTCACTATTCGCAGCGAGCGAGATAGTCTGCATCACCGGGTTGGGGATCCACCCGGCATTGAGGTAGCCATCTATGCTCATCGCGGTTTCTGCCAGCTCACGGGCATCGGTTTCAAATGCACGGTCAGCCGCATAATTTTCAAGGGTTACAGGGGCATTGTACAGCCCTGGCACCGTAATAGTAAAAACCGAGTTAGCGGCTGTAATATCATAATCAGACATGTTCACTGAACCTCGACAGATGCCAGAGAGATGGACTGCACAGACTCACCATCTGTGTAGAAGAAACGCCCGGCCACAGCCCCGCGGCTGGCCCGCACACTGGCAGACGCCGCTGACGCACCAGGCAGCAGGTACCAGCCACGGGTTGAGAGCACATCATCAATCGTGCGGCCTGCCTGTGCATTAACTGTCTGCACCTGACTGGCTGACAGCGTGACATTAGGCTGAACAGCCCCGAATGATACGGCGGTATCTATCGTGCTCTGCACCGCTGTCGAGATCAGAGAATCTCCTTTTGTGGTATAGGGAATCTGGCCAACCGAGGTGAGGAGTGTAACCAGGTCAGACTGGAAAGCTGCATTCATCCATATCTGATTAATGTAGCTGTCAGCCCAGGCGAACTCACCACTGACAGCACCGTTATTGATAAAATTAAAGGTGCTGTCAGATGTTTTGTAGCTGCCATAAAAGCTGTAACCATTTGCAAGCAGGTTAACAGCCTGAGCAGCGGTAATATCCGCCGCTGTTACAGCCCCGTTATTACGAAACATCAGTGTGGTGCGCCCGCCCGTGCGCCGGGGGTTAAGGCTTGCAGCCCACCCAAGGCATAAAGCTGCGGCCAGAATACCACTGCCATCGGTGTTACACAGGCAGGTCAGGCCCGGGGTCTTCTGTGCTTTAACGGTCGCCCCGAAAGAGGATGTTACCCCGGTTGTCAGAATAGTCTCATCAGAGTCAGGAATGATACCCCAGTAGCGGTTAGGGTTTGCGGCCATCCATGTCCGAATTTTATTTTTTGCTGTTGCTGAAGGCTCTGTTGCAAACATAAACGGAGCCCAGTCAGGTGCTGCAGCCGCAGCCTGATCGAGATAAGTGCCATAATCACTTTCTGCCGGGGTTGGGGGCAGCTTAAAAATATACAGCTTTGAGGGCAGGTCCTGCGCATTGGTATAGGCTGAGAAATATACACCCGCTATCTGCGCTTCTGCGCCTGAGGCGCCACAGGTCTGTGCCACTGCGCTGGCTGAGGTAAACACATTTACCCCCGTATCGAGCGCTGTATTAGCCGAAAGCAGCATGCCATTAAGCAGATTAACTGTGCCACCGGGGCTGATAACCCCGGGTGTAACAGAAACGAGGGAACTTACCGGAAGGGTCATACAGAAATCTCACGCAGCGAGAGGGCCTCAGTATTCGCCAGCGTGATGCTGGCTGAAGAAGCCGTGGTTTGTGGAAGAGTAAGAGAAGACGTTGCCTGGCAATGCAGGGTTAACACCCAGTGCTGTTCGTATTGCTGCTCGCCATTAATAAAAGCGAGCTGACGTATCTCTTCAGCGAAAAGCGGTACCAGCCGTGTCGGGCGCTGTGCGGCATCAGGCACAGCCAGCGGCACTGGCAGGTCGGGCAATGTGCCCCCTGAACTGACAGCAGGAGGTGTCTGTTGCAGCCACCCTCCGGCAGAGAGGGGCGTGCCGGCCTGACTTTCAGCCATGTTTGTCTGCTGCGCCAGGCTGTCAAAAAACATGCAGGTCCATTCTGAACGAAAAGCCGTGGCCAGGATACGGGCATTATCAGCAGCTGCATCACCAAAAAGACTGACCTGAACAACAAATTCCTCAGGCATACTCAGTGTTACAGCCAGTGGCGTATTATGCTGAGCACCTGTTGTCAGCCCATGGCGGCTGAGGATACTCAGCAGCACAAAGGAGGTATCAGGCACCGGCGTATTATTCTGCCGTGTTTGTAAAACTACTGTTCCACGCGGCAAAAGTTTAAGGCAAAAGGCACGTAATGCAACAAACAGGCGTGATGTTACGGGTTCTGAGACGGCGGCTCCTGCCGTGTTACCAGAAGTCTCGACCACTTTACCTCTCCCTGTGTTTCAGACCATAATTCAGGCTGGCCGGTGACCAGCCATGTTGCCCCCTCAAACAGCAAAAGGTCGCCACCAAACTGATGAGCACGGTCAACACCTTTGATCTCGCCTGGCATATAGACTGTGCGGGTCAGCGTGTTTTGCCCAAGCCCCTCACGCAGGGCGAGGTCAGCCGCGCTGGCGGGCTGAATACGCACACTCACCAGCACGTCGTTATAGCGCGGGCGGGTTGTGCCATCGGGCTGCGTATCATAGCCATCTGACATACGCAGGGTGGCCACAATGCAGGGCAGCACAGCATGTGTGGCTGCGGCTGCCATGGCAAAAAGTGAAGGCATCATCACAACTGCACCTGCACCGCAACAGCACTGAGCAGCGTGCCGGTGTTCACCAGAGGTGTGGCGCTGTGCTTCTGCGCAATGGTCGCTGGGGCATCAGGCTGCACTGTGCCTGCAGCAATCCTTTGCCGTATGCTCTCTGCCATAGCCTGCCCGGTTTGTTCTAAAACCTGCTGCGGGGCGTAAACAGCACGGGCTACATCACGGGCTGAACGCACACTGCTCCGCAGCCCGGTGCGCATCTGCTCCGCCCAGTGCCGGGCATTCTGCTGCACAGCCGGGCGCATAAACGGGCGTGGCGGCAACAGCTGTGCAGAGCCACGACCCTGCCTGTGTGATGCATGATGTATCACCGCCCCGAACTCCTGCACGGCAGCAACAGTCGCGACAGATGTCGCGGTGCGATAACGGGCACCGGGCAGAAACCCCGCACTGACAGACGGCCTGGCAGAAGCTGCACCACGGGCAAGGCCCTGCAATATATTATTTATATGCCGTTTATTTTCAAAAACCAGCACCATTCAGTGTTACTCCTCCCGACAGAATATCTGCTGCGGCTGTGTTTCAGCCCGGCACATAGCGGGCCGTGCGGGTAAAAGCCGTTGCCGCCCAGAAAGCCGCACCATAAGGTGTTTGCAGCCACCAGCCCTGAGAGCCGGCAACAGGGCCTGCATCAGCCTCAACCTGCACGCTGCCCATACGCGCTGAGGTGACACGCCCCACAAGAGCTGGCTGACCGCCCCCTGCAGCATCGGCACAGGGCGGCGCATCACTGCCAGAGCCAAGCTGTGCCAGATGCGCAACCACCAGCCCCAGCAAATACGCATACCGTGCCGGGTCACTCACCGCACCGGGGGCCAGTAACTGCACAGCAAAAGCCAGGCAGGTCTGCACCCCTTCAGCCCCGACACGGGCATACAGGCCAGGATAACGCTGCTGCCATTGCGCAGGAGAGAAAACAGACATGGCGGACATTGGTCACACTCCATCAGACAGGTTGAGCAGCGGTCAGACCGGGCTGATACCCGGTGCCGGTGTGTGGGGGTTAACGGCTTCGAGCCCTGAGCGCAGCTCTGCCTGCTCACGAGCCTGCGCAGCCCCTTTTTCAGCTGTGCTCTGCGCAAAAATAAGCCCCTGGCGCAGTAAAGGATAATGCGCATAAGCCTCTGCCCAGGCCTGCCAGAAATCAGCCGGCAGCCGGGTCAGACCATACCCGCCAATGACAGAGGAGGTATTGGCCCCTGCCAGTGTATGTGTGACATCACGCAGGCGCAGAACAAGGCCGCCGGGCAGCTTGCAGCCCACGGTGACAGTAGTGGCTGTTGCCATTAATCATTTTCCTTACACTCTGAAAAAACCGTTATGATATCAGGGAAATATTATACGCCTGTCATAGTGGCTATGCCTGCCGGCATATAAATGACAGCCCCCCATGTGCCCTGAGAGAGCTTCTGCCGCCAGGCTGAGGCTTCGGTAACAACGGCATGCGTGCGCAGTTTTTCAGTAAAGGCGGCCTCAGCTGTTTTCTGGCCATCAACATGCTCAGCCATAATCTGAAGGGTCTGCACCGTGCTGCCTGCTGCATCACCATATTCCACCGCCTGCACAAAGCGCAGCCCGGTATAGGTTTCCTGCAACAGGGTTGCCGCAGAATTACCAAAGCTGTTGCGGCGGGTAAGCAGCCCCATGCGTGAGGGGGAGAGCGCCAGCACCATGGGGGTATCTGTCGTGACCAGGCCTGCCGTCTGCTCACGCAGGCGGTTAATCAGAGCAATCACATCATCCTGCCGTTCTTCCGCGGTGGCTTTTTCCCACTCTGTGCCACCGGCAGCCTTAACAGCCGGGGTAATGGCCGCTGGCAGGCGCGGGTCATTGAGGTAGCCGTAGTTTTTCAGCCCCTCAACACCAAAAAAATACGTTCTGTTCTGAAATTTATTCAGTTTCAGTGCCCCGGCCTCACGCAGGCTGGCCACCCATTGCAGGCGGGCCTGCCCTGCGAGTGCAAGCTCCATCTCCCCCCAGGAGAGGAAGACCTGATAATGATAAGACTGACGCTCAGGGTAAGAGGGGTTAAGCCCTACCAGGCCATTACCATTATGGTCACCATAGCCTGATACCTGACCGGTTGTTTCAAGCATGGGGAAGATTGCTGTGCGGGTGACCCAGTCACCCTTGCGCACCTCACCCAGCATCTCGGCACCGCGTACAGGCGCAAACGCCACTTTAACCAGAGCCGGGTCAACCCAGGCGCTCATAAAAGCAGGGATGCCCGCATTAGCTGTGGTTGAGAGAGCAGGCTGCGCATCAAGTGCCATGCGGTCAGTGGCCAGCAGGCTGTCAGAGATCATACCGCGGGCCTCTGGCATAATAAAGCCAAGGCGGTTCAGTTCAGCCAGTTCGGGAGTGAGAGCGCTCATACAGCAGAAATCCATGTTGAGATTTTAACAAGCTCGCCTGCATTGCAGGTCGATGCTGCGAAAAAGCGGGTCTGTACAGCGCCATCTACCGTGCTGCCCGCCTGCGCAACAGACACGGCCCCGGTGGTTGTGCTGGCAAAAACAGCCTGCCCCGGTGTGGCTGCGGTTGAGGTCACAGCCCAGAAGTCACCTGCCGTAAACAGGGTTACGGGCAGCCCGCCGGGAATAACCAGGCTGGCCTCGTCAGCAAAATTACTGATCTGACCTGTAAGATCACGATGCACAAAACCATCAGGGGCAGCAGCAGAGCCTGATGGTGGTGCATTGGTGACAGAACGCTGATCGGCCTGCACCCAGGCAAAAGCCCCCACAGTGCAGCCCGCCGGGGCCGCAACCAGTGCGCCCTCCCCCGCCGGGAAAACCGCCGCAGGGTTAAGAGAGGCAAAATCGCCTGTCACAGCCAGAGCCGGCTCGACATAAACCTGTGTTTGAAAAGACATATGTTATGCTTTCACCATAATGCGGGACAAACCAAACTCTTCACGGAATGACACGATTTTTGCGCTGTCCATGCCCATTACCGGGCCAGCCCAGCAGGCCTGTGCCTGCACGCTAAGGCGCGCAAACTGCTCAAACAAAGGCTGAAAAGCCTCCTCTGGCAGCGTGTCAGTTTCCACCCCGTTTTCACGCAGGGCAAAGCCATAAACAGCACCTGCGCTGTCCATCGCGACATCACCCACAAAAGGGCGCACAGCCTCGCGGGCAGTATGCAGGGCCTCAAGGCGGCGCACTGCACCGGCTTCAGCCTGGCGCACGGCCTGCTCTATAGCGGCATCCATAGCGCCGCTGGCAGGCTGAGAATGGTCTGATACATGCGGTGCACTGACCGCAGAATGTGAACTGGTCATGGGAGAAGACAAAGGCTCCTGCACGGGAGAAAGGGAAGACACCGGCGCTGTGGGCAAAGCGTCACCAATGACCGCCGAAGCCACGCGTGGCCGTGCCACCAGTGCCAGGTGATTAAATACGATATCGGCCATAACCAGCGTGTAAGGCCGCCCCTCAAAGGTGCCGGCCTGCTGAATGGCGCGATAGCGATAACCGGCCGAAACGGCCCTTTGCCGCCCACTGAGAATGGCCGAGATGGCTGCGCTGTCCCATATAGTCAGGCTGCCGGTCAGACCGGGCGGCGAAAACACAACTGAACTGCCCACGGCCCCCACTGTCAGCGTGCCGGGGTGATCGCGGGCAGAAACAGGCTGATGGCGCATAAGCACAGGCTTACCCGCCATGCTGGCAGCCGCAGCCGCCAGAACCTGCGGCGGGCGAAACACCTGATAAATTTTATCAGCCTCAAGCCCCAGTGCCTCAGCACCGGGAATTTCGCGCCCGTAATAGGGGCTGACACCGGCTGCTGACAAAATACAGCTTGCAATGTGCAGGTGCCCGTCATCATCAATACGGCGCACTGAGCCATCGCATGCCAGGGGCAGGTCAGCCACCCCGGCTTCGTCAAAAATATCTTTATATGTCAAAGGATTTTTTCCTTTAAGGGTAATGTCATATCACCCCTGGGGGACAGAAATACCCGCATACTGCCCTGACGGGTCATGCGCTGTGCGGCGGCGGGCTTCTGCCGGGGTCACAACACCCGCCCGGATGTTACGCTCATCAATCTCGGTGCGGGTCTTTTCAACATCGGCCTGTGTCCGGGCATCCATCTGCCACAGGCTGCGAAAGCTGAACGAGATATCGGGGTCAGTCTCACCCCACAGGCTGAGCATTGCCATATGCATGATGGTGGTCAGCGCAGGGCGGAACGTATTTTCCTGATACGCGCTGATCCGGTCATAAAAAACCCTGATCTCTCCCTTCGCCGAAGCATTCAGGCCTGCTGGTGTAATGCCTGCAAATTTGACCAGAGGCTCCTGAGCGACGCTGCACATCTGCTCCTGTGCCTGTGCCTGCAGGCGGTCAAGCCCTGCAAGCGGGGCTGCCAGAAGGTCAAGCTTTTCGCGCTCTTTATCGAGCACAAACGTGCCACGGTTAGAGCGAAAACGGTTAAAGGCCTCCACACGTCCCAGCAGCCCTTCCGGGTCCTGGGTGTAGGCGGTCATGTCAGTTGAGAGGGCAACCACCGAAAACGCATTGAGCAGGTCGGAGACAGACTGACGGGTACGCACCCAGTTTTCAACATAAGGGCGGGCCATCTGACTTAATGAAACACCACCAAAATTATAAGCCGGTTTAAGCAGGTCGGGCACCTGGCGCGAAACAAACCGCAGCAGGCGCGTGCTATGCACACGCTGCCCCTGCACCCACCAGTGTGTGGGGGCATAAAAATCAGCACTCAGCGGGTTTGTGGTGGAGTAGCTGTCTGCCATCGTCCACACAGGCTCTACCGCCCTGAGGGCACGCAGCATGCCTTTACGAAAGGTCTCAGGTCTGAGCAGCAGCGGTGTTTCATTTATGCTCTGCCCCGTATCAGCATAAAGCAGCCCCATGCCATAATAACCGTCATACTCGGCCATGCTGCGCAGGGCCTGACGGACCTCGAGGCGGGTAAATTCTGCTTCAAGCTCTGCAATACGGGCATGTTTGTCAGTGCCACCACGGGCATGAAAGGCAATCCACTCCCGCGTGGACTCAGTGGCGATCACTTCCACCATGTGGCGGTATTCTGCCCGCTGTGCCAGCTCTGCCAGTACCGGATACCCCGGAAAAGCCGTGCCGTCAGCCTGCGCGCGGGTTAGCCAGTCAGGCTGCATGGCGGAGGAGGAAAAAGCACTGTCATGTGCCTGTGTTGCCCCGCCACGCACCCCTGCGGGCGGCTGATAGGGGCGAAACAGGGCGCTGCGTTCAGCACCTGCCTGCCCCCCGGCAGCACGCAGGGCCTGAGCCATATCCTGCGGGAAAGGAGCACCCTGCCCCCTGCCCTGCTGTGACCTGAAGCGTTCAGCCTGAGGCATGCTGCCCAGATATGGCTCGCGCCTGTCTGACTGCCCGGCCGCCCAGGCAGCCTTTGTGCGCCCCCCCATAAGACGGGAAAGAGAAAAGCCGGCAGGCCCTGATGATAACACTCGCGACATGAGCCTTTTTCTTCCTTGCTGGCATAATGGAGGCATGGCGCAGGCCAATAAAAAAGGGCCACTCACACCAGCCCCCGCGGGAAACCGGCATGAATGACCCTTTATCAGCGCATCAGCCCCGATAAGGCTTAACGCTGTGACCTGCTATAAAAAGCCCTCAGGCTTCGTCTACGTCGTCCCAGTCTTCTTCGTCGCCTTCAAAAACAGGCTCGACTGTTACAACACCGCTTTCTTTCTGCTGCAGACTTTCTGCCTGCTCAGTGGCGTCTTCTTCATTTTCATAAAGTCTGGCTTCATCAAGCTCAGCGTCCCACTCACTATGGAGTGTCCAGAATGAATACTCACCCTGCTCATCTTCAAGCTGAATGATGTACCCTGCAATAACTTCGTCCTGTTCCTGCACGTGCTGATTCCTTAGCGACTCAAATGACTGGCATAACCTACTCTATAAATCTTTTATCAGGCATTATGAAAAAAAATATTACTGAACGCATTTATAAAGAAAAAATAGCCTTTCAGGCCAAAACTTCTCCCCATGCCACTTGCAGCACCGGCAAAACAGGGAGTAAATCTGGCCTGACCTGCCTGGCAGGCCACGATATAACAAACGCGTGATTGCGGTGATAAACCGGCCTGTGCTGCCTCTAACCGGACTGCAATCCCTGATACCGGATGCTGTCATGATGACGAACACACCTTCTGCCCCCGACACTCACACCGAATCTCTCCCTTTTCGTGTCGCGGCTCTTTACCGCTTTACCCCTTTTGAAAATGCAGAGGCCCTGCGTGCGCCCCTGCGCGCCGTATGCGATGCGCAGGGTGTAAAAGGTATTCTGCTGCTTGCACGCGAAGGCATTAACGGCACTATTGCCGGCACAGACGAAGGTATTGAAGCCGTTTTAGCGCATATCCGCACGTTGCCAGGCTGTGCCGAAATTGAAGTCAAATTCTCACGTGCCCCCGCCATGCCCTTCCTGCGCATGAAAGTGCGCCTCAAGGCTGAAATCGTGACGATGGGTGTGCCAGACCTCGACCCGCGCTCTGAAGTCGGTACTTATCTCGACCCGAAAGAATGGAACGCGCTGCTCAGTGACCCCGACACCGTGCTGATAGACACCCGCAACGACTACGAGGTGGCTGTTGGCACGTTTAAAGGGGCGATTGACCCTGACATTAAAACCTTTCGCGAGTTTCCTCAGTGGCTGCGTGACAAACGCGAAGCCCTTGAGGCCGAAGGCCGCAAACCACGCATTGCCATGTTCTGCACCGGAGGAATTCGCTGCGAAAAATCAACCGCCTTTGCCAAAGCTGAAGGCCTGAATGAGGTCTATCACCTCAAAGGTGGCATTTTAAAATATCTTGAAACCATGCCGCAGGAAGAAAGCCTGTGGGAGGGTGAATGTTTTGTGTTTGACCAGCGCGTAACCGTGCGCCACGGACTTGAACCAGGCAACCTGACTCTGTGCCATGCCTGCCGTGCCCCGCTGGATGAAGATGACCTTGCCTCTCCGCTTTATGAGGCCGGCATCTGCTGCCCGCACTGCCATAAAGACAGAACCGACAAACAGCGTGCCCGCTATGCTGAGCGCGAACGCCAGACCCACCTGGCAGAGCAGCGCGGCGAGGCGCATCTGGGTGCCAAAATGGCTGAGGTACGTGCCAAAAAGCACCGTGCCCGTAAAGAGGAAAGAGAACGCCAGCGCGCCCTGCGTGAGGGGGCCGCACAGGCCGGGAGCGAACACGCACAGTAAGCACCAGGCCGCCCTGCCCTGCTCCCCTTCAGATATGAGAGAGGAAAGCAGGGCTGAACTGAGGCAGTGCGACTGTGCCAGCCAGGGCAGCAAAAGCCCCGGCAGCTGCATCCACCTGGTCATCATGCCCGCCGGCAGGAAAAAGCGACAGCTCCTCTAAAAAATGTGCCGTCCAGGGGGCGCGCTGAACAAGAACATTGCCCGCATTGACCTGTGCGGCAAAAGGGGCCGCCCGTGTGGCTTTATCGCCCGTTTCACGCACAGCCCGCACCCGATACCCCGCCAGGCGCCCGGCCAGATAGCGCACCTGTGCCACACCCGCCTGCCCGGGGTCCTGGGGCAGAATAATCTCAGTGGCCGCTCCATCCTGCGAGGCTGTGGCCAGCAAAGCCGCCTCAACCTGAGCGGGGTCTCCGCGCAGGCGCACAACATCAGCCACAGCATAGCGACCATCTGGCAGGCGGGTCATTTTCACTCCCGCTGTCCAGTCAGACCTGTTGCGGGTTGTCGCAGCTAAATCCCACCGCCGCACGCTCTGCCCCTGTGCTGGCAGAGCATCATGCACCGTCATCAGAGCTGTGCTGAACAAATGCCCCTCAGCCGGCACTGGCCGCTGCTGGTAAAGAGCGCTCCACTCACGCTCCCCCACAGCCAGGCGCAGATCATGCAGCGCCTGAGGCGCAAAGGCCTCGGGCCACAGCACCGCACCTGGCAGACGCCCGAGCGCATCAGGGGTTTCCTGCTCCTCCGCCATAGCGGGCAGCGAGAGCACCTCCCACGCCTCACCCGTGCCATTTTTCATATCAGCCAGCAAACGCCCGGCCAGATCATCAGGTGACCAGCGGGTCATGGCCAGCACTATAGCACCACCCGGCATAAGCCGGGTACGCAACACTGAACGATACCACTCCCACACAGCCTGACGACGTAAGGGGCTTTCAGCCTCCTGACGGTCTTTTACCGGGTCATCAATCAGAGCAAGATGAGCACCGCGCCCGGTCAGCCCGCCTCCGGTGCCGGTTGCAGTATAACTGCCCCCCGCCGCAGTATGCCAGGTGTCACGTGCTGCACTGTCTGCCGCCAGGCTGACAGCGGGAAACAATGCTGTAAACCCTGGTGAAGCCACAAGATTACGCACCGTGCGCCCGAAGTCCTGGGCGAGAGTGGCGCTATACGCCGCACAGATCACCTGCCTGTCAGGGTACTGCCCCAGATACCACGCCGGAAAACGCCTGCTTATCAGCTCAGATTTGCCATGCCGGGGGGGCATAAACACCATCAGCCGGGTGATCTCACCCCGTGCAACGGCATCAAGTCTGGCACATAACAGACGATGATGCGCCCCGCACCGGTAACCAGCCATTGTGCAACGTGTAAATGCCTCAAGCCCTGCGCGGGCTTCTGCCCTGCTGGTCAGCTCATCGCGAACTGCCTGCCGCACATGACTGTATAAGATGCGTGAGCTCTTCATCTGAATATTCTTCTGCCCCTTTACACATCACCGCGCTGACCGACATGCCGGTCAGTTTAGGGTGCACATAAGGTGCCGCTACTTTTGCAGCTTCAAACTGGCGGTCGGTCACAGTGTCATCACCACGCATAATGCGCAGAAAAATATCAAGCGGGGTCTCGGTCGAGCGCACCCTGCGCCGCCGTGCGGGCGCGGCCGGGGCCTCCCCCTGCGACAGAGCTCTGACTACAGGCTTACGGGGCATAATCCCTCATGAAAATGTCATATAATTTTTGTGTTTTTTATAAGATGAAAGCATATAAGGCCGCGGCTGCGACCTGCCTGACTCATCTTCAGAATGCTGACACAGTATCTCAGTTCTGAGAGCAGCCTGCATATGACTGATAAAAGCCTGCGGCAACGATGCGACTTTAACCAGCCCCCGGCTATGCTTACGCCATACAGGGCGGCATCGTATCAGCGCGCCCTCACCACAGCCTGGCACCGGCACAACAGATGGTGGCAGCATAAGGTCAGCACGGTGGCGGGTCAGCGGAGCTGCAAGCACCGGGCACAGCAACACAGACTGGCCGCGTTTTTGCATAATAACCCAGCAGGTTGCAGCCGAGAGCACGACATGCCCCACAGCCAGCTGACCTGCACAGGAAGCAGAATGTGATATCATCTGTTCTCTCCTGAAAAAGAAGAAAAAAGCGGCGCAGGCCCGGCCACCTGACCGGGGCAGAGCCTGCTGCGTCAGGCAGTTTTTTTGTGATGATGCCTGAGAGATAAGCCTGACCACGCGCGCAGACAATTTTTTTATTAAAAGAAAAACAATTTATAAAAACCATTTAATATACAGGTTTTTTTCTTATTATTTCGATTCTATAAATACTGCAAAGGAGAAACATAATGAGCTCAAATAAAAAAACAGAGGATAAATGGCCCAGGATAGATTTCAATTCATACAAACCTGATGAAACAGACGAAATAAATAAAATACTTAAAATTTATCTCGAAACAACAAAAGATGCCAACAAACAATCGATTGAAGGAACAAGGGCTGTTTATACAAAAAGCGCTTCTGTTTTAACGCAATCATCCACTTTTTCTCTTTCTGCAATTGGCGCGCTCTTTTTTATCATCCAGGGAACAGATAAAAATTCTCCCTCCACTTTTTTACTGTTTATTATACCATTCTTAATAATATCTTTTGCAATGTGGACTGCATCAGCAATCTGCGCCGCGGCCGGACTATGGGCGCAAACACTGGGCGCAACCTCACCCACAGAAGATGATTTTAAAAATCCTGCTATGTTCACATCTTCATTAGCTGAAGCACAATATTACCTTTTAAGGGTTAATTTTGAAAGTATTTCAAAAAGCAGAAAAGGAGCAAAAAAAGCAAAGTGGTGTCAGAACCTGGCAGTGGTACTGCTTGCATCTGCACCACTTTGCGCTTTGGCTATCAGTGTTATTTTATATTTTTCATCACTTGCTATTTATCACTATTTCCCTTGCCCTCGGTAATTATGCAACTGACTTATTTGTTTTGCCGTATTATCTGTTCGATATCCTCCTTAAAATTTTCCGTTCCTATACAATTCACAGGCTTCCCCTGAAGTGTTGAGGACGAAGCCGACGAAGAAACATTCACCTTTGAAGTATTTGTTTTTTCGTCATTTTTTTCTTTTTTTTCTGACATAAAAACTCCTGTGTTATCTACTTTAGAAATACTATATATATTCTGAATTTAAATTCAATTTTATTTTTAATTACTATTTTTCTCCTTTGTAGCTTTACGCTGTACTTCCTCAAACGCTTCGAGCTGCTCAAGCAGCAAAGCACATTGTGCCGCTACCTTGCGCTGTGCAGAACTGGCCGACAAAGCAGGAAACAGCGCGCTGCCCATTGCACGAAACGACAGCTCGTCAACCAGCATCATACGCAGGCGCTGGTGTGCGCACAGTCCCAGAGCCTCGCGCACCAGTGTTACCCGTGTCATAGCCTGAGCCCGCAAAAGCTGCCATGACACCTGGTCATGGCGGGTGAGTGAAACACGCTGAAAATTTTCAGGCCATTCGGTATAATTGCAGTATCCGAATACATAATTCTGATACCATCTCTCTCCGGCATCAGCGGCTGACTGTGTAATATCTCCGGCATGAAGCAAGGCCTGCACAGTGCGCAGCACCCGCACCGGTGCAGACGTAGTTATAAAATCAGAGTGCTGCAGACGTTCCGCCGTCGGGCCATTCAATTCATCCGTGCGTGCCACAAATCCGGTCTGAACAGGCATGATCATCTTTCCTTATTCATGAGAAAAATAATTTAAATTTCAGTGATTTTTTAAAGACTTCATTAGCTTCCGGCAGCCCTCCGCATCACGGCGCAGGGCGGTGTCAAACGGTACAAGCAGCGTATAAAGCTCGCTGGGGCTGGGCCAGCGTGCCCCGGCATAATAGTCATTACGCGGGGGCTGGCGCACCCATGCCATGCGGGCTGAGCGGTTCCACACACCGGCGGCAAGCTCGCCACACACCTCAAAAATTGCGGCACACCGGGCCGCAGCACTGTCACCCCCTGGCGGGTTTGTCACCAGCCCCCCCAGTTTTTTAAGCCATGCTGCCACCAGCAATTCTGACGGGGGCTGCAGTGCGGCCTGCAGCCAGGCTGCATAATGCTCAAGCTCAGCCATCAGCACAGGGGAGAGATCACGCCGCAGCACGGGTGTACCAGCCAGGCACACAGCAAAAGCCGCACGCAATGCAGCACAGGGGGGCTGATAACCAGCAACCACAGCCTGCTCTGACAGCACGCCATGAGCTGACCGCGCAAAGGCGCCAGACATCATTTCCATCGTGCTATATTCCTTCCATATCAGGCACATTGCGCCAGGCATCCATACGCACGGCATGAGGCTGACGGCCTGTAACGCTGCATACCGCACCCTGATACACCGTGCTTTCAAGCCGGCGGCGCAGGGCACCCTCTATCCAGGCGACGGGTTCGGCCGGGCGAAAGCGGCTGCACTCGCACAGCACACTACTCAGGGTGGCGGCATCGTCATGCAGCACTTTGAGCCACCGGCCCACCAGCACACGCACAGCACGCTCAGGGCGCCCTGTCATACGCTGCACAATAGCTACCCCTTTGATAAAAAGATGCTCACGGGCATCGCCCTCCGGCCCGAACGTAGTGAAGGGAGAATCTGTCTCTGCTTCTGCCTCTGCTTCTTGGGGGATATGCGGGGGGGTTAACCCCCTGGCCTGGCCTGCACTGCGTTTTAATCCCGGGCTGCCACCAGTACGCCCCCAGGCCGTTCCCTGCTCAGAGGCAATCTGATCACGCACCAGACGGCGGCTGAACACACAGCCCTCAGCACTGGTGCTGTACACACCAGCCTGGCCAAGTTCTGCCATTAAACGCACCACCTGGCGGGCTGCTACACCCGTCATCACCGCAAGCTGCCGCGGCTGCAAAGGCTGCCCGTTAAGGCACAGATGGCCATAAGGCTCCGCCTCGTGCATCAGGCAAAGCAGGCGCATCCATAACCCCTGGGCAGCAAGCGAACACAGGCGCAAAGCGGCATCCTGCTCATAATCCTGCCACCAGAATTTTGACCACCGGCGCCGGCTCATACAAAATCCCTCCAGTGTTCAAGGCCGCGCCACAGGCCGCGCATTGCCACAGGGTGGCCAGGAGGCAGCGGCTCAGGGTCACGAAACATGCCGCACATCATAAGCTCCTCGCCCTCCTCCTCAGAGGCAGGGTCACGCAGTTCGTTCAGGGCCTGCTCGTAGCGCATCAGGGCCTGGCGCACGCCCTCCATACAACGGCCTGAGCGCCTGCCAATCTGACGCAGAGAGAAACCGGCACGGCGCAGCGACACCATGTGCCACACATGGGCAGCACTCGTGCATGAGCGTGCAGCTATGCGGCTGGCGGCATCAGGCGGTACAGAGTCGGAGGATACAACCATAGGGGGAATTGTCACATTGTGGGGTGACACATCACAACCTCCGGACGCAGAAAAACTAACATCCTGCTTTGTCACATACTGCCGGGGATGATGAGAGGGAAGCTTCCTTCTTTTTCGACATACTCCTCTGAAAGGAAAATCTTTTTTTAATGAATTTTCCCTATGCTTTGCAGAAAGCATACCTGATAAATCAGAAGAGGAAGGAATGGCGTGCATTGTCAGTTTTCCCTGTCATGAACGTAAAAGCCGTTCTCCTCGAATCAGGCAGAAGGCTTGTTTTATAAGTAGTGTGACCTATCACATTTGGTCAAGCCCGAAATATGTGATATCTCCCTTTCTCCCCTTTTTCATTTACCCACATGAAATAGTCAGCATCATGATACGCTCGTCCGTTGCCAGTGAACTTGAACGCCGCATGCGCCTGCTTGGCCTGACACAGAAAGCTCTGGCCAGAAATGCAGGTGTGGGAGACACTTATGTTCGTGATATTCTCAAAGGTAAGTCCCGCAACCCCGGGGGAGAAAAGCTTGAACGCGTTGCCGCCATTCTTGGCTGCACAGCGCGCGACCTGCTCTTTCCCGGCAGCGGGGGGAAACGAGCTGAAAGCAGCAGGTGCGAGACGGAGTATGTGCTCCAGCCTGACCTGCCGGCTGTTACCAGTGACCTCAACCCGCCAGGATATGTAGCCGTGCCTTTTCTTTCTGTCCGGGCAGGAGCCGGCGGGGGCCGCTATGTGGAAGACACGCTGCTTGGCCGCCCTAAATTTTTTGAAGAAGAATTTGTTCGTGGTGCACTGAATGCCGCCCCTGCTGACCTCAGAGTTATTGAGGTTGAGGGCCAGTCGATGGACCCTGTGCTGCATAATGGCGATATGGTGCTGATCGATACACGCAAAACATCTATTATCGAGCCGGGTATTTTCGTGCTTTTTGACGGAGATGGTGTGGTGTGCAAATGGGTTGAGCGTGCCCATGGCACATCAGAGCCGATGGTGCGTATTAAATCAGAAAACCCGCGTTTCAGCCCGTATGATGTGCCCGCCGACCAGGTGCAGATTCTGGGGCGGGTTGTGTGGTTTGCCCGCAAACTGTGAACTGAAAAATGCGGCTGGCCTTTTTATGCCAGCTCACGCTCCAGACGGCTGGCCATAAACTGCACAAAAACACGCACTTTAGGCAGATACTGCCGGCTGGATGGCCATAGCAGACTAACCGCACGTTCGTCATAAACGCAGGCATCAAAAATAGCGGTGAGCTTACCTGCTTTGAGGTTTTCACTCACAATCAGGTCAGGCAGCAGGGCAATCCCCTGGTCGCCCATCACCATACTCAGCAGCGTGCTGACATTATTGGCCACTGCCGACTGTGGCAGCTCAGGGCGCAGGCTCTGCCCGTTATGCAAAAAGGTCCAGGGCGAAAGGCGGCCTGTTGTGGGGTAGCGGTAACGCAGGCAGCGATGCGCTGTCAGGTCGCTGACCTGCTGCGGGTGGCCATAACGGGCAATATAAGCCGGAGTAGCCACCAGCTGATGCCTGAACCCCTTGAGACGGCGCATTCTGAGGCGTGAATCTTCCACTGTGCCAATACGCATCACGACATCAAACCCCTCCTCCACCACATTGACCAGGCGGTCACTGAAGTCGAGATCAAGCTCAATCTCAGGATACTCGCTCTGAAACGCGATAATATGATGCATCATCTCTGTGCCCATACTGGGAAAACCCACACGCAGCCGCCCCACCGGTGCGGTTGTAACCTCCCCCATCTCCTCACGTGCGGCTTCATACTCAGCAAAAATACGATGGCAGCGCACCAGAAACTTCTCGCCCTCAGCCGTCAGGGCAATGGCCCGTGTTGAGCGATAAAACAGCCTGACCTCAAGCCCGGCTTCAAGGCGGGCGATAGTGCGCCCGATAGCTGAGGAGGAAATACCCAGTCTGCGCCCTGCTTCTTTAAAACTGCCGGTTTCAGCAGCCTGCACAAAAGCCTCGAGCGCAGCAAAATGCGGTGATGACATGATTGCGTTTCAGTTCGTTATGTTCGAACGATTAGGCCATTTATTGTTGCCTGCGCAATACCTAACTTAAGGGCGTTACCACGTTACATGACATTGAGGAGTTTTTCTTATGGCCTCTCCCGCCCTGCTAAAGCCTTTTACGCTTAAAGACATTACCCTGCGCAACCGCGTGGCTGTGCCGCCAATGTGCCAGTATATCGCCACCGATGGCATGCCTAATGACGGCCACCATGTTCATTATGGCGCACTGTCACGGGGGGGAGCCGGCGTTGTGGTCGTTGAAGCCACGGCTGTTGCCCCTGAAGGGCGTATCACCCCGGGCTGCCTCGGCCTGTGGAATGATGAACAGAAAGAAGCCTTTATTCCCGTTGTAAAAGCCATTAAAGACGGCGGGGCGGTGCCTGGAATTCAGATCGCACATGCAGGCCGCAAAGCCAGCGCGAACATCCCCTGGGAAGGCGATGACCATATTCCCGAAAGCGACCCGCGCAGCTGGCAGACCATTGCCCCTTCAGCCATTGCGTTTGGTGCGCACCTGCCACGCACACCCAAAGCAATGACCACTGACGATATTGCAACGGTTAAGCAGCAGTTTGCTGATGCCGCACGCCGCGCCCTTGAAGCCGGGTTTGAATGGATCGAGCTGCATTTTGCCCATGGCTACCTGGCACAGAGCTTTTTTTCAGAATACACCAATCAGCGCACCGATGCTTATGGTGGCAGCCTTGAAAACCGCTGCCGTTTTCTGATTGAAACTCTGGCTGAGGTCAAAAAAGTCTGGCCTGAGCACCTGCCGCTGACGGCCCGCTTTGGCGTAATTGAATTTGACGGCCGCGATGAGGAAACATTTGCCAACTCGCTGTATCTGATCAAACGCCTGAAAAAAGAAGGCCTTGATCTGCTCAGTGTCAGCATGGGCTTTACTATCCCTGATGTGCACATCCCCTGGGGGCCTGGCTTTATGGCGCCTTATGCCGAGCGTGTGCGTAAAGAAGCCGGCATACCTGTCACCACCGCATGGGGCTTTGAGGTGCCTGCCGTAGCTGAGCAGGCTGTCGCTGAAGAGAGGCTTGACCTTGTCTCTGTCGGGCGGGCGCATCTTGCCAACCCGCACTGGACATATGCCGCAGCAAAAGCCCTGCGGGCTGACCGCGCCGCATGGGTTTTACCTCCGTCCTATGCGCGCTGGCTTGAGCGTTACAGCCTGGGTCAGTTTTAATATTGTCTGATCTGAAATAAAAAAACCTGCATATCCGGATGTACTATAATCCGGCTCTGTGCAGGTCTTTTTTTGCGCATGTCTGTGCTGGTCAGTGGCAGAACAAAGCCCTCCCCTCTTACAGTGCCGGAGGTTGCCTTATGTCTCTCTCTCGCCATGTCTGCGACGATGCGCCCCGCATGGCGCCGCTGCCGGGCACACACGCCTGGCATTGCCAGCAGGAACGCACAGACTGCGCCACCCTGACCGATATTGCCCGCCATATTAAAACACTTGCAGCGCGCCTGCGCCCGCAGATTGACAGTCTTTATCTTGCCTCTGCCCCGCTGGTCGCCCTTGAGTGCTGTGACACACTGACCGCTCTGGCGGAAGAAATTGAGCGTGATGACATCATGACGCTGCATGAAGCATATGCCTGCACGGTGCAGAGCTGTTAAGCCCCGCACTGTCAGACAACGCCATGAGACCGCCTGGCAACCGCCCCCTTACGCAACGGGGAGGCAGCACACCATAGCAGGCTGTTTATTTAACCTGCGATCCTGATCGGAGTGGCTTCGGCCTGAGCCGCACTGGCCACCACCCGAACGGGAATAGACTTGGCGGCAGGGGTACCGCTCACCTTATCAAAATACTCAAGTGGCAAAAGCGGGTTCAGCTCAGGGTAATACCCGGCAATGGCCCCGCGTGGCATGGGGTAGTCAACCACGCTCAGACCATCAACATGGCGGCGATATCCGTCCTCCGTGCAGGTTTCAAGCGCAATGACCGACCCGTTGGCCAGGCCACGCTCTTTCATGTCATCACGGTTCATAAACACCACCATGCGGGTGTTATACACGCCACGATAACGGTCGCTGTTGCTATAGATCGTGGTATTATACTGATCGTGAGAGCGGATCGTCGCCAGGCGCAGCATGCCAGGTTCGGCCACCACATCATTCACCTCAAGGCCGGGCAGCACAAAGATATTGGCTTTACCGGTCTCTGTTTTCCACACACGGCGGCGGGGTGCCACGTCAAGGTGCAGGCCTTTAGGGTGTTTGATCCGCTCAGAGAAGTCAGCATAAATCTCGGGGTAAACCGCCGCAATTTTATCGCGGATGAGGGAGTAATCCTCCTGATAGGCCGCCCAGTCCAGGCGGGACTCAGGCAGTGTTGCCATAGCCATGCGGCACACAATTTCAGTCTCTGGCAGAGCCTGCGGGCTGACCGGGTCAAACACCCCGCGTGAAGCTGTGACATTTGACATCGCATCTTCAATCGTGACGAACTGCTCACCCGCACTGGTGATAATCCGCTCAGAGCGAGAAACAACGGGCAGAATAAGCGCGTCTTTACCATGCACCAGGTGGCCGCGGTTCAGCTTGGTGGTAATGCCAACGGTCAGGTTAAGGCGCGACATAGCCGCATATGACCGCTCGGTGTCAGGCATCGCACGAATAAAATTACCGCCCATGCCAATAAAGACCTTAGCGGTGCCGGCCTCCATCGCCTCAAGCGATTCAACAGCATGGTGGCCATGCTCACGCGGGGGTTCAAAGCCAAACACATCGCGCACTTTGTCGAGATAGGCCTGAGTGGGTTTTTCATCAATACCCACAGTGCGGTCACCCTGCACGTTGGAATGACCACGTATAGGGGCAATGCCTGCACCAGGTTTGCCAAAATTGCCACGCAGCATCAGCAGGTTTGCGACCTGCTGCACAAGGTTTGAACCTTTCTGATGCTGGGTAATGCCCATGCCATAACAGATGATGGTAGCGTTAGATTTCTGGTAAATAGCAGCAAGTTTGCGGATCTGCTCCTCTGACACGCCAGAAATGCGGGTAATATCAGCCCAGTCATAACTCAGCGCATCGGCACGCAGCTCTTCAAGACCCAGCGTGTGCTCTGCCAGAAACTCTTTATCAAGTGCGTCTTCACCGCGGGCATCAGCTTCAAACAGAACCTTCATAATGCCTTTGAAAATGGCAAGGTCACCGCCAATGCGCACATGCACAAACTCGTTCGAGATCGCGGTTGAGCCCATGGTTGCCATCTTCACCATATCCTGCGGCTCAGTAAAGCGGATCAGCGCACGCTCTGGCATCGGGTTAATGAGCACAATGGGGATGCCACGCTTACGGGCTTCAACCAGATTGGTCATCATACGCGGTGAGTTGGTGCCGGTGTTCTGCCCTACGACAAAAATAGCCTCGGCGTGCTCAAAGTCGGCCATGACAATGGTGCCCTTGCCCACACCCAGAGCCGGAGCCAGGCCACGGCTTGTTGGCTCATGGCACATATTAGAGCAGTCGGGGAAATTGTTGGTGCCGAACTCGCGCACAAAAATAGAGTAGAGAAACGCAGTCTCGTTAGCTGTGCGGCCTGATGTATAAAACTCGGCCTGGTCGGGGCTGTCGAGCGAGCGGAGGTGCCGGCCGATCATGGCAAAGGCATCATCCCACGAGACGGGCACATATTTGTCAGTTGCAGCGTCATAGCGCATGGGCTCAGTAAGCCGCCCCTGCATTTCGAGCCAGTAATCGCTTTTTTCCATCAGCTGCGTGACGGTAAATTCTTCAAAAAAATCGGCCGTGATGCGGGCCTTTGTCGCCTCGTGCGCCAGTGCCTTGGCACCGTTTTCACAAAATTCGAGTGTTTTGCGCTCGTCAGGGTCAGGGAAAGCACAGCTGGGGCATTTAAACCCGCCAGGCTGGTTCATAGCCAGCAAGCCGCGAGAGCCTTTAACCAGCACGCTCTGCTCCATAAGCACTTTGGCCGTCGCCCCGGCCGCCCCCCAGCCACCCGCCGGATGGTGATAGGGTTTAAAGAGGGCTTCTTTCTCTTGGCTCATGATAACAATTCCTCAGAAGGAACCAGCGTGGCTGGAAAACGACAAAAAAGGCCGGTAACACATGCCACCGGTCAGTGATGCAGTCAGGTAATTATGCGAGAATGCCGAACTCTTTCATGGCGGGTACGAAATTCTCATTTTCATGCTGTGATCGTGCAAGTTTAATCAGGGCAAAGCGCTGCAGCGGCGTAAGGCTCTGCCACACACTCAGCGCAGGCGGCGGCACGTTATCAGCGTGGGCCTGTGCCAGCACGGCATCAGGCACGTGAACGGTCTGCTGCCAGTCTGCAAGGTTTTGTGCCGCAAGCAGTTTAGCGGGTTCATCAGTTCTGGTGGCAATAAGGTGCAGCACCAGCGTACGATAAGCCTCAACCTGCTGTGGGGTTGTGCAGGGCTGTTCGGTCAGCTGACCGCGCTCCTCACGCGAAAGCCTGCTCCACTGACGAAGGCTCATTTTAATCGCTACAATATCGAGTTTCTGGCGGGCAATCATCGGAATGCAGCGTAAAGAACCTGCAAAGTCACTTTCAAAGTCAAAAATCATGGTACCTTAATCCACCACTGCCCTGCAGGGCCGGGAGGTCACCCTAGCACCTCAACTGATTGTGGATAAGAGTTTTTTTAGTGTAACAGAAGCATGACAGATATAACCCGCATGGCACAGTATCTCTGCTGCATTACGCTTCAAAAAAAACATTCATTATAATTACATATTATATTTTACTTGATTATATTAAAAATAATATAAATAAAAAAGTATAAATTAATCAAGAAAGGATAAAAAATGGAAAACGAATTATTTAAATATACTTATGATAATAATCATAATACAATCACAAAAGTAAATAAATCCACCAGCTCTATATTACGTGAATATCCAAGAGATAAAAATTCTACGTCCATTTCAATAGAAGAAGTGACATTAATAAACATATTTGATGAAAATTTTAATGAATCAATAGAATTAAGCGGAAAATCATGTTTTTTAGATCATGTATATTTACTTAAAAACAACTCAATTAATTTGACTGATCAAATAAAAATAAAAATAATATGCAATAATACTGATGATAAGTTTAAAGCATCAGGAGGGATGGAAAATTCTGAGCTTTCTATAAATCTGACTCTTCCTCACAGCCCCTACTTCAGTAAATTACTCTCCCTCTCAGGGCGTATAGAAAAAATTGTTATTCATTTAAATACGAACCTGTTTTATATACCAGAAGAAAATAAAAGTATTGTTGCCCATAGAAACGATTTTTTTGGATCCTCTCTAAGCAAAGTCGAAATCCATTTATAAAGTAAAATTTCAGGTCATCACATTTTATACTGATGACATTGCCAGCACACTATGTCACAGCCCCTGCGGGCAGAGACTGTGACATATGCTGTAATCAGCGGTTAGGTGGCGCCATAAACTCAGGTCCGACCGGGTCAGTAATTGTTGTTTTAAGAATACGATCAATCTCCGCACGGTCTGCCTCACTCAGGTGCCAGCCAAACACATCGGCCACCCCTTCGATCTGAGCAGGCTTTCTTGCCCCCCACAGGGCAATGAGCGGCCCCTGGTCAAGCACCCAGCGAATAGCCAGCACCATAACAGACTTACCATGTTTATCTGCCAGGGCGCGCAGCTGCTCAACCGCTGCAAGATACTGCTTAAAGCGCGGTGCCTGGAATTTAGGGTCACCACTACGCAGGTCAGTCGCAGGGAAAGTCGTCTCAGCCGTCATTTTACCGGCCAGCAGCCCACGACACAGCGGGCCGTAACCCAGGCCCACCAGCTTGTGCCCGACCATGTAAGGCAGAATATCTTTTTCTATATCACGCTCAAACAGGTTATAGGGCGGCTGCAAAACAGAAAGTGGCGCATGCTGCCTGAAAGTTTCAATTTGTGCGACTGAGTAGTTCGATACGCCCAGTGTGCGCACCTTCCCCTCCTTCACCAGTTCAGCCAGCACGCTGGCCGTCTCAGCAACGGGGGTTTTATCATCAGGCCAGTGCACCTGATAAATGTCGAGATAATCAGTTTTCAGGCGGCGCAGGGAGTCTTCCACCTCCTGGCGGATGCGCGCCGGGCTGCTGTCACGAAAAGGTTTTTCATCTTTCCAGTTCAGGCCCACTTTGGTGGCAATAACCACCTTGTCACGCCGGCCCTCAAGCGCACGGCCAATCACTTCTTCAGAGTGCCCAAAGCCATAAACCGGCGCGGTGTCGATCAGGTCAATGCCCTCATCAAGCGCGCTGTGAATGGTGCGTATCGCGTTATCATCATCGGGTCCGCCCCACATCCAGCCGCCGATCGCCCACGTGCCAAGTGCAACGCGTGAGACAGATTTACCAAGCCCCGGAATGGAGATTTTGTCCTGTGAGATCATCTGGAGAGCCTCCTTGTGAAGTTCAGGTTGACGCAGACTCTAACCAGGATAAGCCCGCCCGTCTATGCGGGGTATGCCCCGCCCTGAACACAGTGTATGGCTCGGTTGCACTGACCTGCCAGCTTTTACGCTCTCATATTCAGATCACGCGCAGTTACCAGGCCTATCATACGCTGGTGCAGGCGGCTGGTCGCCTGGCGGGCGGTTTCGGGCTGAATGCTGGCGCAGGCATCGGTAATAACCCTGGTCTCAAACTCAAGTAACGCGGCGTCACAGGCGGTATCAGCCACGCAGACATCATAAGCCAGCCCGCACACAAAAACCCGCTTTACCCCACGCTCATGCAAAAAGCCGTTCAGCCCTGTGGGGTGATAGCCTCCGGCATCAGAGAAGGCTGAATAACTGTCCGTGTCCCGCATTGTTCCTTTTCTGAAAAAGGCTGACACCCTGCGCGTATGCAGCACTGAAGACAGCTCAGCCCCGTATGTGCCCTGCACACAGTGGCGCGGCCATGGCCCCCCGCTGCTGTGAAAAGAGCAGTGGTCTGCGGGGTGCCAGTCCTGTGTGGTGACAATAGTCTGAAAAGGCATGTCAGTAAGCTGGTTAATAACGGGCAGAATACGCTCAGCCCCTGGCACGACCAGCGCCCCGCCACGCAGAAAATCGTTCTGAACATCAACAATAATCAGGGCATCTGCAGGAGTAACCGGCATGTACACTGTGCTCCGTCTTCTCTATAGGGCAGACAGGCTGCTCTGCCCGGGCAAAACGAGTAAAGCACTCTTTTGCCTCTGCCTGCTACCTGTTTGCTGTGCTAAACAGGGCCATGACCGCCATCACATTAAGGAGCACACGTTATGGCCCAGCAATTTGCCAGTGATAACTATGCCGGGGCCTGCCCTGAAGCATGGGAGGCTATGCAACAGGCCAATAGTGGTTCTCTCGTCGCTTATGGTGAGGATGAATGGACAGCACGCGCCGCACAGGCCTTTCGCACGCTGTTTGATACACAATGCGAGGTCTTTTTCGTTTTTAACGGCACGGCAGCAAACTCGCTGGCTCTGGCTTCTTTATGCCAGTCCTACAACAGCGTGATCTGTGCCTCATGCGCGCATGTCGAAACTGACGAATGTGGCGCACCTGAATTCTTCTCCGGCGGGGCAAAGCTGCTGGTCGCACGCACTGACAGCGCAAAGCTCACCCCTGAGGATATCCGCTCTCTGGCCACCTGCCGTTCTGACATTCACTACCCCCGCCCACGGGCTGTCACTATCACGCAACCCACAGAAACCGGCGAAATTTATACACCCGACGAAATACGCGCCATTTCACAAACCTGCCGTGCGCTTGGCCTGCGCCTGCATATGGACGGCTCACGCTTTGCCAATGCCTGTGCCTCTCTCGGGTGCAGCCCGGCCGACATAACCTGGAAAGCCGGTGTGGATGTGCTGTGCTTTGGCGGCACAAAAAACGGTATGATGGTGGGTGAGGCTGTTGTCTTCTTTGACCCCGCCCTGGCAGACGGCTTTGACTATCGCTGTAAACAGGCCGGACAGCTTGCCTCTAAAATGCGTTTTCTTTCAGCCCCCTGGGTGCATATGCTCGAAAGTGGCGCCTGGCTGCGCAACGGGGCACATGGCAATGCCTGCGCACAAAAGCTGGCTGATGCGATAAAGGCTCTTCCCGGTGTTGATCTGCTTTTTCCGGTGCAGGCCAATGGTGTCTTCGTACGTGGGTCAGACATATTATTTGAAAAACTCCGCGCCAGAGGCTGGCGTTTTTATACCTTCATTGGTGGCGGCGCGCGCTTTATGTTCGCGTGGGATGCCGACCCTGCCCGTGTTGATGAACTGGCTTCTGACATTGCTTTATGCAGCAAAGACGACCTGTAACTGACAGGTGACGCCATTATCATGTCCGGGCTGGTGTTAGCGCGGAACTATTTGAAACAGTATCACTATGGGCAGGTCTGTATTATCGCCTGCCCTTTATAAATTTCAGCCTCCTCAGAGAGGTTAAATAACCGGAAAAGTAATGCAAACTGGCATTATCTTCTCCGCTCTACTATTCTGAAAAAACATATTCTGAAACAAAACAGCGAATACCATGATCAGAAAAACAAAAACTGTTTTCACGACCTCTTACAGGCATATGCTTATGGGAGGACTAAGTCTGAGCCTGCCTCTCCTGACGGGGGGATGCTCTTTATTTCATAAATCTTCTCCCGCAGTGCCGCAGTCCGTACAAAATTCAGATGACGTGTATCAGGCAGCAGGCTCCTCGCCCGACTGGCACCTGACGCTCTCTGGCAACACACTCACCTTTAACCGGCAGGGTGCACCGACACAGATTAAAACACTGACGGAGGATGAGAGCGATGCAGCGCACAGAACCTATCTCACTAAAAAAATGAAAGTTGATGTGACCCCTAAGACCTGCACAAACAGTACAACAGGTCAGACCTACAGCGAGACAGTGACCGTAAAAACACCGCAGGGCACTTATCATGGCTGCGGTGGCGACCCTGCCAGAGCAGCGATTATTAACGGCACAAGCTGGGTTGTTACGGCATTAAACGGCACTCCTGTTACGGCAGGCAACGACCGGCCAAGCCTTACAGATGCAACAACTGATATGGCCCCGGATGTGCAGCAAACCCCGACCCTCAACATCAACGCCACAGGTGATGTCTCTGGCTCTGACGGGTGCAACCGTTACTCAGGGGGGATGACTGTCAGACCAGAAGGCAGGATCATTCACCAGCAAAGCGGCATGAATACACTCATGGCCTGCTCTGGCGCAATTATGCAGCGGGCTGACATATTTAACGGGCTGCTGCGGGCTGCGACAAGCTGGCAGGCCAGTGGCAGCACCCTCACCCTTAAAACAGATGATGACCGCACTATTCAGCTGCGCCAGATTTTATAAACCTGAATTAAAACCGGTTATTTTCATACAAAAAGGGCCGCTGTTGATGTCTCAACAGCGGCCCTGCCTGTTTCAGATCAGGAAGATCTTATCAGAAGGTTGTGCCAGCCTGCAGCAGGAAGGTACGACCTGCATAGTAACCACCATATGTTGAGTCGTTACTGTTATCAGAAGAGTTAACAAGGAACGGAGGCTGTTTGTTCGCAAGGTTCTGAACTTCGAACTGGAATGCCCATTTCTTGTAGTTATAGTTAAAGGTCAGGTCCTGAAGAACCATGTTTGGTGTTTTAACACGACCATAACCCTGTGATTTGTAAATACGGTTTGAACCGTCGTTCCAGTGCATGCCGCTCATATACTGCAGCATATAGGTTACGCTGAAGTCGTTATGACGCCATGTAAAAGAAGCATAGTCACGTACGGTCGGGTTAGATGTGCCCCCGGCCTGATAGGTGATCGTGCCTTTATAGTCATATTTCGGGCCACCCGGAACCAGCTGCTGCTTGTAGCTCACCAGTTTCTGGAAGTTATTCGAAATAATCAGCGAGTCTTCCCAGGTCAGACGGATGCGGTATGTCAGATCCCAGTCAATACCACTGGTGGTCATAGCACCGCCATTGATATTGTAAGCTGAAACAGAGTTGATCTGTCCGTTGCTCAGACGGTTAATCGCTGCACAGTTTGATGTGCCTGTACCCGTGTAGCAGCTATCAAGAATATACTGTGTTGGCAGCGAGGTAATCATGTTTGATACACGATAATGCCAGAAGGATACGCTGGTCATCAGGCCAGGAACCCAGCGTGGTGTCATGGTTGCACCAAAAGTATAGGTACGGCCAACCTCAGGCTGCAGCTTGGTGTTACCCCCCATAAGGGTTGCAACCTGACCTGCCCCTGCTTCTGTAAAGTTTTTAGGGTTAATGCCATGCTTCATGCAGTTTGCCATAACGGTTGGCTGTAGTGCACCATAAGTTGTGATCTGCGATGAGTCACATGGATCATTCGCCCCGTTATAGCTCATATACTGACCGCCATAGAGCTCAAACACGTTTGGCTGACGGAAAGACGTACCCAGTGTACCACGGAAGGCGATATCACGGGTTGGCGCCCAGTTAATACCAACTTTCCAGTTATAGGTATTACCAAAAGTATTATAGCCTGAATAACGACCCTGACCATCAATAGACAGGTTTTTAGCAAACATCGCATTGTGCAGCAGGGTCAGGTTACCTTCAAGGTAAGCTTCAGAGGCATTAAAGCCACCACCTGTTGCAGCCATTGTGTTGCTCAGCGTACCACCCTGCTGAATAAGCGGGTCAGGGGTATAGCTCAGCTGCTCACTACGGTGTTCCATACCAAGAGCAATACCCAGGCTGCCACCGTGAGCATACGGCATTTTCACGACGTTGTCGTTGTGAATACGTACGTTGGTGTCACGCAGCTGATAGTGATAGTGATCGTGCTCTTTATAGTTGGCGTAAGCTGTAGCCTCCTGAGAGAGAGGACCCAGCGCGCTCGAGAACGAGCAGCCGGCGGCACCGGCACAGGCATTCGGGTTATAAACCAGCGAACTGCCGGAATCACCTGGTGTTGCAGGAGACAGACCCCAGACCTGAAGCAGTTTTGCGTAGTTACCCACACCTGATGTCGTCATTGTGCCCATGGTTGAACCATAGGTGAAGGAGGCATCGTATTTCCAGCCAGCGATAATATCGCCTTTTGCGCCAACCATAGCGGTCAGTGCGTCAACTGACGTATCGGCTTTACGTTTGCCAAATTCATCCATACGACGGTACATCTGCAGCTCTTCACCGCTAGTGTTACCAGGGTAATTGCTCGGAATAATAATAGAGCTTGGCAGAGTAGAAGGCGGGTTGCTGCCTGTAGCAGGCATAGGCGCCATTGTCGTTGAGGATGTTTTATGACTGTACATCACGTTAGAATAAAGCGTGAAGTGCTTGTTAAAGTCATAATGTGCATCACCCATCAGGCTTGAGTTATCAAGCTCGTTGAGGAGTGACTGGTCCTGCGCATAGTTATAACGGCTGGAGCTGCTGTAAGGTGTCAGACCACCGGCAGAATTACCGTTAAAAACCGGGCTTCCTGCATCATTAAAAAACGTACCGCTGGTAGAGATAACCGAACCATAACTCTGCGAACCGCTGGAAGTGTTAGAAACCTGTGGGTTACGTGCCCATTTGCGGTTCCACTGCTTCACACCGTCCTGATGGCTGAACTGACCAAAAATAGTCACGTTGCCGCGGTTATGGTCGAAGTTCCAGCCTTTATAAGCTGATGCCATAAACTGACGGTTATCACCATATTGCGTGAGGCTGCCACGCATGGTCACACCACCGGTATTGACGTCATGCTTCATTTTAATGTTGATAACGCCGGAGACTGCGTCAGCACCATAAAGCTCTGAACCACCATCTTTAAGAATTTCGATTGAGCTGATCGCCATCACCGGGATGGAGTTCATGTCAACGCACTGACCAACGCCTGTTGAGCTCTGTGTGACACGCTTGCCATCAACCAGAACCAGCACACGGTTACCACCAAGGTTACGGATGTCAGTACAGGACATACCTGCACCACCATTGGTATCTGCGTTGCCAGTGCCGCCTGAACCAACTGATGGCATACGCTGAAGGAAGTCACCAACGTTTGTCACACCGGTCTGCTGAATTTCTTTAGCAGTAATGGTCTGCACAGGGTTTGCGCTGAACTGACGCGCCTGCTTAAGGAACGAACCTGTCACAGTTACAGCTTCGGTACTACCGGCAACAGTTGCCTGATCAAGCGTTTTCGCATTGCTGACGCGTACTGCTGATTTGCTGGTAGCAACCTGCTTAGACTGACCGGCAGAGGTCGCTGCGGTCTGATGAGCAGATGATGCCTTAGCAGTGCTGGCGTTACGTGCACGCGTTGCTTTTTTCTTCACATGATGAACGGCCGCAGTTGTATCGGCTCCACCAGTTGTTTGTGCATAAGCGAACGAGGCTGAGAGGGAAAAGCCGGCTGAGAAAACCGGCAAGACATACAACAGTCTGAACGACCGCCGCACCTGTGACTTTCGGTGGGGTATCTGAATCATATGGAAGAAAGACCTCTGCAACAGGAAATTATGACAACTTCATGAACTTCGTTAGACGGTTTCGATTATGAAATTATCGCCTCAGTTGTCGATGCAGAATCAGCACATGTCTTTTTTTCTTCGCAACACTGCTGCATTTACGCCACAGTTACACCCCGATCACAGCCAGAAACTGGCTGAAATGCACATTCTTACGATAAGTCATTTCGATATCAGATCAGAACTCAACCCCGGCCTGCACCTGAAAGTTGCGCCCCAGAATCGCATTCCAGTAGCGACTGGTGTCCCCCTGGTAAGGATATTGAGGGCGGGCGTTAAACACGTTATTCATGACAAAATTAACATTGTAATGCCTGGCGAAGGTATATCCCGTTGTGAAATTAAACGTGAAATACTGTTTCATAGTATTATGCGGGTAGAGCCCTCCAGGCACCTGGAGCTTATATTTGGCTTTACCATAATACTGCATCTGCCACTGAGCGAAGAGTGGCCCGCGCATATAGTTAAAGCTGGCTGTAAAATTATCCCGCAAATCAGATGAATCACCCAGATACTGATAGCGTGTGGTTAAAATCTGACCTGTATGACGTATATTGTGCGCATAATTCACAGTCGTCTGCACTGCACCAGCATTTTCTGACAGACCAAGTTTTGATAAAGGCAGGTAATACGTGGCATGCACCTGCATAGCACGTGTATGCTGCGTGCCAATATTGTAGTTACCCGCAGTAAAACCATTTTTAATCTGAAAATCAGAGTTTCTGCTAAAACTATTGCAATATTTATTATCAGGATAAGAAGCAGAATCATAGCATGCTGCCAGTATCTGTTCCAGGCTGAGTGATTCAATCTGCTTTTTTACACGCACATCATACACATCAACTCCAATACTTAACCCTCTGACCCAGCGCGGCTGAACAGATGTACCAACAGTAAACTGTGAAGCTTCTTCATTTTTAAGATTTTTGTTTCCGCCAGACTGCCCTCTGACAGAAAATTTATTAAAATTTGACTGAAAATCCTTAGGCACACCGGCTTTCGTGCAGTTCATACGCCGTTGCACAGGGTTAGGCCCCGAATTAATGGCGGTGACATCGCACGGGTCTGTCCCTTTGCTATAAATTGTTCCCATTGGCTGAAACAACTCAGAGACTGAAGGGGCACGAAACGAAGTCGTATAGTTTCCATGGAACACAATGTCACGCACAGGCGCATAGCTGCCGCCGCCTGAATAGGCCCAGAAACCACCAGTCATGCTGTTATTGACATAACGGGCCGAACCGGTTGCCGTAAGAGAATAAACCCCCCTTACATGCATAAGAGGCGACACAAGCGGGATGAGTGTTTCAGCAAAGACCTCGTTGGTATGGTAAGAGCCCTGCACATTCTGCATTGCCACTTTAGCCCCATATGACTGGTATGTACCGTCTGCCATCTCCTGCCCGCGGTAATATCCGCCAGGATTAAAGCTGGTCTCCTCAAAGCGATGTTCGTAACCAAAGTCATAAGTCCAGTCACCGGCTGGCAGCTTCATTACTGTGCTGCGCACATCCGCATTCAGGTCCCATTGCTGGTTCACAGACCGTGCCGTCGCACTGGTCTGAATATAATCACGTGCTGCGCCGGAGGCCTGGTCATAACCAAACGGATTAAGGGGCGCACAGGTCTGACTAAAGGCCGGATAAGCTGCATTAGTATAATCTGGTGCACAGACAATATTACCCGCGCCATCAACCTGCGCGTTCAGGGCATTAAGATAGTTCTGTAAAAGAAGTTCTGTCTGCTTTGTGCGCGAACGATACTGGCCATATTCAAAACTCCCCTTCCAGTCAAAGTGCCTGTGACCTGCATTAAAGTCACCCTGCAGGCCACCCACAAACCGGAACAGGTCAGTCGTCGTTGTATATTTGCCTTTATAATAATCTGTGCTGGCACGGGAGAGGTAGAATTTATCCGTCGGCAAGCCAGCATTTGCCAGGTTTTGTCTGAGGATCTCTCTCACCTCAGAGGTCAGAAACGGATTATCCGTGCTGAGCTCCATCGCGCCATTAGGCTGGCCGGGGCCGTCAAACACATCATCGAACATCTGAGTGTTGTAATAAGGCTGCGAAGCTGTATTCGCGACTGAAGAGTGGACGTACCAGGCCTCATAAGTAAAACGCAGATGCCTGGTAAAATCATAATGTCCGAGCGTTGTCAGGTTCAGACGCTGCTGGTCATTTAAGAGATTTCCATAGTTACCTATAGGGAAACCATTCATCTCCCCCTTTTTACCGACAGCCGTAAATCCATCCCCCGTCGGGGTACCGGGCCTGAGCGGCACAAGCGACCTGCCATCCTGACTAAAAATAAGAGGCTGCCCGGCCGGGCTGGTAATCGAGCTTCCCGTCGCAACTCCCTGATAGTTAGGATAATCGCCATAATTACCCAGCATGCCAGGCACACCGGTTTGCGTAAACGGCAGATACTCGCGGCTGCCGCGGCTCAGATCATAACCGTTACCCGCCTGATTACGCGTATATTGCAGTTTTTTATCGCTTGTACCGGCCCATCGTGCCCTGTCAGCATTTGTCATGCCAAAGGTCTGATTATACTCAACATCAAACACAACTGTGCCGCGCTCATGGTCAAAATGAGTACCGGCCTTACCCGCCAGACGATAATCTATACCATCACCCTTCTGGCTAAAGCCGGTCTGCCCGGTCAGGTTCACGCCTTTATAATCATCATCCAGGATAAAGTTCTGCACACCCGCAATAGCGTCAGACCCATAAACCGGCCCGCCGGAACCCACGACCACATCAACTTTTTTAATCAGCAAAGTGGGGATGTTTGTCAGGTCAACCGGGGAGCCCTGTACCGCACTAAACTGCGAAGCCGTAGAGGATGATACAAAACGCCGGCCATTCACCAGCGTCAGCGTGCGCTGAGCTCCCAGCCCCAGCAAATCACCATAAGTCTGCCCGGCACCGAAAGCACCTCCTGCTGCCCCCACAGGGCTGTTAGCCGGTGTGCTGTAATTCGGGTTTTCAGTCATCAGGGCCATACCAATATTGGTGTAGCCCCGATGCCTGATCTGATCTTCGCCAAGTGTCATTGACGCCATATTGTCGGTCAGGCGCCCCTTTTGCAGGCGCGAACCTGTGACCGTGACGGTCTCCTTCCTGCCGGAAAGAACAGTATCCTGCTGCACTTTCCTGACGACAGAAGACGGAACCTCCGCCCCGGACGAAACCGCAGCCGCGGCAGACTGAGCAGCTCCCTGTGGCTGCGTATGCCCCTTACTGGCATAGACTTTTTTATGCTGCACCGCCTTCTTCGGACTCCGGACCTCTGACGCCGGGCGCTCTTCGCTCTGAGCTTCGGCCATATCAGACCAGCACCACGGCATCAGAGCAGGCAAAGCAGACAACAGTATTAAAGAATAACGGGATAAATTTATTCGTTTTACATCAGTTTTATTCATTTCAGCACGAATCCTGCATCCACGGCACAGAGCGATTCCGGTCGGGTATCAGCATGCTGACTTTATTTATTACAGTAAATTAATTTAATGACATTATTGTAAATATAAGGCCTCATTGTTGCTTATTGGCAACAAAAATATACCACACCCCGCCACATAAAAAACCTTAGAAAATCAAGCAACTGTGCTTTTTTTACCAATCTTCCCCCTTTCGGGGCTCCGCACTTTACTTGACACCCCGCACGCTGCCCCATAACTCAGAATGCATTGCAACCCTGATGTGCTTTCGCCTTCTGGCTGAAGCACAGATACTGCCGGGACGTTATAATGCTTAAGAATCGCTCATGGCTTTATGCTCTGACAACAGCCACCTGCCTTGCCGGCAGCAGCACCCATGCGCTGGCTGACGCACTGCCCGCAACCAATCCGTTTGCGACAGAAAGCACTCTGCCTTATCACGCTCCACGCTTTGACCAGATCAAAGACAGTGACTACCAGCCCGCTTTTATGCAGGGCATGAGTGAGCAGGCCGCAGAAATTAACAAAATTGCCACGAACCCTGAGTCAGCAACGTTTGACAACACCATTGTTGCACTCGAGCGCTCAGGCCGCCTGCTCGACCGTGTGCAGGAAACCTTCAATGGTGTTTACAGTGCAAACACCAACCCGGCTCTGGACAAAGTGCAGGAAGCGATTGCACCGCTGCTCTCAGCGCACGCTGATGCCATTTATATGAACCCCGCTTTGTTTGCCCGTGTACAGTTTCTGCACGCCCGCCAGGATGCTCTGGGGCTGAATGCCGAACAAAAACAGGTCATTAACATTTACTACCAGGCTTTTATTCATTCAGGTGCAAAACTGACTGATGAAGAAAAAGCAAAGCTGCGCACACTCAACACACAGCTTTCAAAACTCGAAACACAGTTTCAGCAAAAACTGCTGGCTGCCACAAAAGCCGCAGCTCTTATTGTGCCCGATAAAACCGCTCTGGCTGGCCTTGATGACGCCGCGCTGAACCAGGCCGCAACAGCAGCCGCCGGCCGCAACCTGAATGGTAAATGGCTTATCGCGCTGCAAAACACCACACAGCAGCCGATTTTCTCTTCTATGGATGACCGCGCCACACGTCAGGCATTGTTTGAACATTCATGGACCCGCGCTGAGCAGGGTGGTGCAAACGACACCCGTGACACTATTGCCACCATTGCGCAGCTGCGCGCCCGGAAAGCGGCTCTGTTTGGTTATTCTGACTATGCCAGCTACATCCTTTCTGATCAGATGGCCAGCACACCAGCTCAGATCCATCAGTTCATTGGCAAAATGCTGCCTGCCCTGGCTGCCAAGCAGAAACAGGAAGTCACCGACCTTCAGGCTTTTATTGACCAGCAGAACAAAAAAGACGGCAAAGACAGCTTTGCTCTCCAGCCATGGGACTGGTCTTATTATGCAGACAGGCTGCGTAAAGAGAAATTCCACCTCGATGAGAGCCAGCTGAAGCCTTATTTTGAGCTGAACCGCGTGCTGACTGACGGTGTGTTCTTTGCCGCTAACAAGCTCTATGGCATCACCTTTAAACGCCGCACCGACATTCCGGTTTATAACCCTGATGTGATGGTCTTTGAAGTGTTTGACAAAGACAACTCACCACTGGGGCTGATGTATTTCGACTACTTCCAGCGTGACAACAAAAACGGTGGCGCATGGATGTCGAATTTTGTTGGCCAGTCAAAACTGCTGGACACAAAACCGGTTATTTATAACGTCGGCAATTTTGCAAAACCTGAAAAAGGTCAGCCAGCCCTCATCTCTTATGATGATGTTGTCACCATGTTCCACGAATTTGGTCATGCACTGCATGGGCTGTTTGCGGCACAGACCTACCCTATTCTTTCAGGCACAGCGGTAGCCCGCGACTTTGTTGAGTTCCCGTCTCAGTTCAATGAGCACTGGTCGCTGGAGCCAACCGTACTGGCACATTATGCCGTTAATTATAAAACCGGCGCGCCTATGCCTGCTGACCTGGTAAAACGCCTGAAAGAATCCTCTTCTTTCGATGCCGGTTACAGAATGGGCGAAATCGTCTCCGCTGCTGAACTTGACCTGGACTGGCACAGCCTGAACGCCTCCGCCCCCAGGCAGGACGTTGATGTGTTTGAGAAAAATGCTCTGAGCAAAATGGGCCTCAACACGACGGATATCCCGCCGCGTTATCGTTCAAGCTACTTCCTGCATATCTGGAGCAACGGGTACTCAGCCGGGTATTATGCCTATCTGTGGACGCAGATGCTGTGTGATGACAGCTATGACTGGTTTGTAAAACATGGTGGCCTGACACGTGAAAACGGGCAGCGCTTCCGTGATATGATCCTCTCACGCGGTCATACACAGGATTATGAGCCCATGTTTAAAGCCTTCTACGGCAAAGACCCTGACATCGGGCCAATGCTGGTTTCACGCGGGCTGACTGTAAAAAATTAAGCTGCAAGCACGCTCCTGCCCCCTGTACGGGGGGCAGGCCGTCATGGTGCCTCCTGCCTGACGGGCGTGGGGCGCCGCCGCTCTGACACGGCACAGGCTAACACCGCACCCAGTAAAAATGCGGAAGCATGAAAACGAAACCCCCGATGGTCTGCTTCACGGCACTCGAACCATAAACCGGTTTTAGGGATAACGGGGCTGGCAGCCCTGTCAGTAAACGCAACCATGCTCACCCCATAGCTTTCAAGCCGCTGGCTCAGCTCCGTCGTCTGCTCAAAATATGGCGAGAAAGAGAGCACGACAGCCGCATCTTCCGGGCCTGCACGGCGTATAGCATCATACTCCATTCCGCTTTCAAGGCCGATCAGACAATGTGCTATCCCTCTGACGGAAAAATAATATGCAACCAGGCGTGCCACAGGCATGCTTTCTTTAAGCCCCAGAATATAAATCACTCTGGCCGATGCCAGGATATCAGCTGCCGCCTCGAGCCGTTCAGGCCGGGTTTCCCTGCACACGGCATCGAGTGACAAACCTGCCGCCCGGCAAAACCCGTCAAGCAGGTTACCAGCACGCGCGGGCTGACCATCTGAGCGCCTGAGCGCTGCTGCCCAGGCTTCATGCTGCAGGCTGCGCTGGAAAAAATATTTTTTAAAAACAGAATGTAACTCAGAGAAACTTTCAAAGCCCAGAGCATGTGCAAATCTTACAATTGTCGAAGGCTGCACGCCCGCTGTTTCAGACAGGACTTTAGCCGTACCCATGGCAAATTCTTCCGGGTGGCTGACAACAAAATCAGCAAACTGACGCAGGCGCGGGCTTAGCCTATCATAACGCTGACGTAGTTTATGATAAAAATTATCATAATTCTCAATGGTTTTTTCATAATCGTCAGAAGATGACACAGTTTCTGAGGTCATATGCCTTACCGCTCTCACAATAAAAAATATGAATAAGTTTATTTATATTTAGTCAAATCATAATTTTTTTAAAGAATTATTTGTTTTTTAATTAATAATCATACGGTTATACACAAAAATACCCATCCCTCCTGAAAGTTCAGACATACAGAAGCGCTAACTCTTGCCCGTGCAAAACAATCCAGAGTAACAAGAGAGCCACGCGCGTGCACTGACACGCAAAGGAGCCCGGCCTCCCCCCTCACCCCTATAGTGCGAAGGGATAAAATAGTTATGAAAACATGCCATATTCTGGGTGTGCCCGTGCAAACCGGTGCCTCCCGTAAGGGCTGTATTATGGGCCCTGCCGCCCTGCGCACAGCCGGACTGCCTGACACACTGCGCCAGCTTGGCTGGGATGTCACTGACCTGGGAGATGCCCGGCCCGACCAGTACCAGAACGTTAACCACACCAACCCGGCTGTGCATCATCTGCCCGACATGGTTGCCTGGACCAGCAGCCTGACCCGCCATGCCCTGCAGATGGCCCGCACATGCGATGTGCCTGTTTTTATGGGCGGTGACCACTCCATGTCTGCCGGCACTGTGGCAGGCATAGCGCAACATGCTGCTGAGCTTAATCAGCCTCAGTTTGTGCTCTGGCTTGATGCGCATACAGACCTGCACACACTGCACACCACCACCAGCGGTAATCTGCACGGTACACCTGTTGCCTATTTTACCGGACAGACAGGGTTTGAGGGGCTCCCTCCCCTTGCTGCACCGGTTGACCCCCATAATATGTATATGATGGGCATCCGCTCCGTTGACCCGGAGGAGAAACGCCACGCACGTGATATTGGTGTCACTGTTTTTGACATGCGCACCCTGGATGAGAGCGGTGTGATCAGGCCACTGACCCATTTTCTTGAACGGGTGGAACATGCCGGCGGACGGTTACATGTCAGCCTGGATGTTGACTTTCTTGACCCCGAAATCGCACCAGGCGGTGGCACCGTAGTGCCCGGTGGCATCACTTTTCGCGAAGCCCATCTGATTATGGAAATTCTGCATGACAGCGGGCTGGTTACCTCGCTCGACCTGGCAGAGCTTAACCCTTTTCTGGATGTCAGAGGCAAAACAGCGCACCTGCTGACCGACCTGACCGCCAGCCTGTTTGGGCGGCATATTCTTTAAAGCATCTTCAGGGCGCAGAGGCTGTAACCGTGTAACCTGTATAAGGTGCACGACAAAACAGCCTTTGCCCCACGCTCAGGTCACACTCACGATAAATACCCTGCTCACGAATAACGGCTTTGCCTGTATAAGGCCCGCCACAAAATGACACCTGCCCCACGCTCAGGTCACATTTCCTGTATGCTCCCTGAGAGCGGATGATGGCTGTGCCGGAATAAAGCCCGCCACAAAATGACTGTTGCCCGGCGGTCAGGTTACACTGGCGATAAGGCCTGGCCGCCACAGGGGCAGAGGCCGCACTGGCAGGCTGAGCCAGCACATCACCGGCAGCAAAAACACCACCAAACAATAAAAAAGCAAAGCCTTTACACAAAATTCCCGCAGATGAAGGGCTAATGAATTTTGTCATCTGTCTCTCTCTTATTCAAAAACATTGCAGGTCTGACAAAAAAACACTTTTTTTAAATAAGACCTTGACCACAAAAAAAAACACCTATAGATGAGCACTCACGCCTCCAGTCCCGTTCGTCTAGAGGCCTAGGACACCGCCCTTTCACGGCGGCAACACGGGTTCGAATCCCGTACGGGACGCCATAAAGTTTTTAAATAAACATTAATATGTGCTCAGGGCAATATCCACAAACAAATTAATTTTTAACGTAAAAACAATACGTTAGATGGCTGCCCCGTAAAAAGCCTGTGTCTTTTTATCAGATATACAAACAATATGATAAAGAAACATTTTACCCATTGACTGCAACATCAAACCTCTGTAGATGAGCACTCACGCCTCCAGTCCCGTTCGTCTAGAGGCCTAGGACACCGCCCTTTCACGGCGGCAACACGGGTTCGAATCCCGTACGGGACGCCATGCGCTTTATAAGATTTTACCCTAAGGTATAAATCTTATCGCTTTTTCTAAAAGCATTATTCTCCGACATTTTAATATTTGCATCTTTCTCCTGCGGCATCTCTGCTGTGTGCAATGCTCACCCGACAAAGCTGTGATGAACGCACTGATGCAAAGATCAGTGTATCTGTCAGAAATAGTCACCTTTATACATCGTGTTATGGCAGAGCGTCCTGATATGTCAGTGCTCCTCTCATCTTAAAAAATACACTGAGACACCTGCCGTAAAACCGGCTGTGCGTCGGTTTTATCATGGGCACTGCACAGACAGGGAGACACTTTTTCATAAGCATATTTTTATCATGACATGTGAAGCAGCAATCGTTTCAGGCCCGCCGGGAGTTAAGCCCGCCCCTGTGCCCGCCACAGCACCAGACCATGCAGACACATGAAATGACAAGCGCATGCTTTAACGACCAGATGTATAAAAAATGAAAAATATATTTATTTTTCAATAATTTTCTGAGGTTTCATGAAAACCAGACTCACCATACAAAGGGCTGAAGCAGGAGTATCTGTCATATCACGCCTCAAATCTGCTGAGGCCCGCCTGGATAATATCGAACGACGGCAGAACAAAACAGATGGTAAACTTGATACAATATGCAGGGATATTTCGGCTATTCGTGCCGAAAGCAATGTAAGGGCCACCCTGACAACGGCCTGCATGGACCGGCTGAGTTATCAGATTGCAGACCTGGCGAAAGAGATGGCATCTCAAACAGGGGCACAGCAGGAGAGAAACCGCATTAATGAAGAACGCCTGCGCCTTGAAAATATCCGTCGGATAAAAGCAGAAACCCGCCTGGCCAACTGGAAACGGCATCTGGCGGTGATCAGTCTTGTCATTATGCTTTTTGGCTCTGTCTCTTCCGCTTTCCTCTCATGGCAGGATATTTCAGGCTATTTATGGGCTGAAATATTCCACCAGCAAAAACCGGGGGGACCTCATGCCGCCTGACAGTTTGCTGACCAGCCCTGTGCAGGTCCTTGCCCGCACAGCATGGGGTGAAGCCCGCGGCGAAGGTCGTGAAGGGATGCAGGCTGTCATGAATGTTATAGCCCGCCGTGCTGCAACGCCGTGCTGGTGGGGGCGTGACATTATTACTGTATGCCTCAAACCCTGGCAATTTTCCTGCTGGAACAAAAACGACCCAAACCACATAAAAATTCTGACTGTTACTGATAATGACAAACAGTTTCGCGACTCTCTCGAACTTTCTGGGCAGCTGACTGCCGGTTTTCTGCCCGACCTGACGAACAGATCAGATCATTACTTCAACATCCATAGTGCTCCCCCTGCCTGGGCAGCGGGGAACACACCCGAATGCATACTCGGCAACCACGCGTTTTATCGCCTGGGGCCTTATGGTCAGGAAAAAAATAATGCCTGAAGAACAATCCCCTCTTCCCGACAACACACCGGAAAAACCGGAATCATTATCAACCACTGTTAAAGCTGCGGCTGCGGGCCTCTCGCCCATGGCTCTGGTCATGGCTTTACCAGAACCCTATGCCACCTGGGTGCTCTATGCCTGCGTTATCTTTGCCTGTGCAGGGCTTGCTGCAACGCAGATTCCGGTTCCGGCCAGTCCAGGCAGTAAATTATTACCACTTTACCGTATTTTAAACTTCCTCGCTGCTAACTGGAAATATGCGGCCAATACGGCCATGGCCCTGCGCAGTAAAGCAACAGCATCGGCTGAAAAGGACTTACATAAATGACAAAATTATTGTGTCTGTTGCCATTTTTCATGGTAGCCGCCTGCGCTGATACAACACAGGGTAAATTGCGGCAAACCATATATGATATGAACAGTACCTATCATGTTCTGGCAAACCCGGTGCCAGATATCATAGCCGGCAAAGTGCCTGGTGTCAGGCTGACAGATTCACAGGTTATTCTGATAAAACGTGCCGGCCAGAGTGTTTTTAACGAACTCTCAGCACTGAACACCTCAGTTCAGGCTAACCAGACACTGAAAGAAACAGCTATTGCTGCGGCACAAAGCAGTCTGGCCTCGCTGGTGACGTGCTGGTCTGGCCTTAAAGCGGGAACGACACCCGCAGCCTGTTCAGCACTTGCAGGAGACGAATAAAATGAACACAGCGGCTCTTACTGCTCTCCTCAGCCTTGCCAGCACGCTGGTTTCTCTGGCCGAAAAATATGGCCCTGAGATTTACACAACGTTCTTACAGGCTGTTGAACAGTCAAAGTCCGGCACTGGCCCGACAGCTGATGAAATCAGGATTATTTTTGAAAAATGTAAAGCAGATAACGCCTCTATTCAGAAGAGCTGACTATCTGACATGACAGGGCCTCCAAAGCAGCCATATCTTTTCTCACCTGCCCGCAGGCCTGCTTGAACGGGCCACTGGTCAAAACAGATCTTTACTGTCTACAGTCAGAAATATTAATGACCCCGATGGGAAAGAGAAGCACTCCATGACCGCGCCTCAGGGCAACAGGACCACCGTTTCAGGCCAGATTATCACCGTGAGTGAACTTCTGGCCAACTCTTCTCTTAAAATTCCCTTTTATCAGAGGCCGTATAAATGGACTGGTCAAAATATCAGCCAGCTTCTGTCTGATATTACCACCCACTCTGAAAAGAGTGCCTGGCGCCTTGGGTCAATCGTTCTCCATCTGGACGAATATGGCAATAACAACATTGTCGATGGTCAGCAACGCACACTAAGCCTGCTGCTATGTGTGCAGGCTCTCCTTCAGAAAGAAGGACTGAGTAACAAAACACTCAAAGAGCAGCTTCATACCCTTGCCAGGCAAATGATAGTACCTGAGTTTTCAGACCTGATCTCACAAAATAATATCCGGCAGAATTATCTTACAGTCAGCCGCATTATCTCACGACCTGACTTCACTGAAGAGCATGCTCTTTTTTTACTAAATAAGTGCGAAGTTGTTGTTGTCACACTCAATAACCTTTCAGAAGCTTTTCAGTTCTTTGACTCACAGAATGCCCGTGGCCGTGACCTCGCCCCGCATGACCTGCTTAAAGCTTTTCATCTGCGCGAGTTCAGCCTCAGCGACGAAAAGAAAAAAACAGAAGCCGTCGAGAAATGGGAAGCTATTGCTCCTGAAAAACTGGCAAAGCTCTTTTCAGATTATCTGTTTCGCATCCGCAAATGGTCAGCTAACAGCCGTGCCCGCTATTTTAGCAAACAGGATATTGACCTCTTTAAGGGTATAAATATCAACACTGTTGCGCGTTACCCCTACACCCGGCAACTGCACATCACCCACCAGTTTGTTGATCATTATAACGCGCAATATGAACGCCATATTGATGAGCAAACGCTGCATTTCCCATTTCAGATTGACCAGAAAATTATTAATGGACGGCGTTTTTTTGACTTTGTCAGTCATTATCAGCAGCAAATTGTACAATGTGACCTGCTGTTTAAAGGCAGCGAGGCTCCTGCCCCGGACATAAAGCTGACCGGCTATGCCGGCGCAATTATCCAAGCCATTAATACTTATGAAGGACAGTACCGCAAGGGTGACCGTTATGTCAGGGCTCTGTTTGACTGTCTTCTTATTTTTTATATGGATAAATTTGGTCATGCTGAAATTGCATCTGCCATTGAGAGAATTTTCATCTGGGCTTACAGCCTGCGCCTGAAGCACTATGCGATACAGGCCGCCGGGATGGATAATTATGTTCTGGCGCATAATCTCTTTCGCATTCTCAAAGACGCAACAACTCCCGCCGATTTTCTGTGCGTTACCCTGCCTGTGGTCCACACTATAAAATCAAGTAAAATCAATAAAATAGAAGCACTTTTCAGAGAGATGGAATATTATGCAGAATAACCCGCGGCAACTCTCTGTTCACGATCTTCTGGCCAGTGACACCCACTATATTATTCCGGTTTACCAGCGCAACTATGCCTGGGAAGAAGGAGAGATCACACAGCTTATTCAGGATATTACAGATTATCTGCCCGGCGGCCGGCCGTATTATATCGGCACCCTCATTATTTACGGGCGCAAAGATGAAAACAGGCAAAGCAGCGAGGTCATTGATGGCCAGCAAAGGCTGACAACCCTGTCTCTTCTGGCGTCATACCTCAAAAACACCCTGCCTGAGGGGCTGGCCTGGTATAAAAATCTTAATATTGAATTTGATAACCGCAGGAACTCCCAGGTAACTTTTCAGGCTCTTTTTAAAGGGGGATCCAGCCAGAATATTCCCGATCCGGCTCTCATCAACACCGGTATTCTTAACGGATATCAGCTCATAGAAAAAATTCTGCCCCTTATCATCAGGGAGCATCATTTAACTCTCAAACAATTCTCTGACTATCTCTTTAATTCTGTCACGATCATGCAGGTTCAGGTGCCTGATGATACTGACCTGAATCATTATTTTGAAATTATGAACAGCCGCGGAGAGCAGCTCGAAAAACACGAAATTCTTAAAGCACAGCTGATGGAAAAACTCCCGGGCTACGAGCATACTCTCAGCATTATATGGGAAAGCTGTGCAGGGATGCAGCGTTATGTGCAAATGGGTTTCACCCCTGAACAGCGTCACAATATTTTTGGTAAAAATGACTGGGGGCGGTTTACCGCAACGAACTTCGATGCACTTCATACACTGTTAAATAAGGAGCATACTCACGCTCAGCCTCAGTCTGTTAGCCTGACAGACCTTATCAAAAATACCTTTACCAGAATGGATCAGCCAGAAAACAGCAGAGAAGAGGACACGGAGCGCTTTAACTCTGTGATTAATTTCCCCAATTTTCTGCTACATGTTTTACGAATAACTCTACGCAAGACTATCCCGCTTGATGATAAACGCCTGCTTGAAACATTTAAGGAACATCTGTTCAGCGCTGATGACCCGGCAGCTTTTATTAAACTCTTTTTCTTTAACCTGCTGCGCTGCAAATATCTGTTTGATCAGTACGTCATCAAACGTGAATACGGCAGTGCCGGAGAGAGCTGGAGCCTTAAACGCCTGACCTGGAGCGAAAGCGGCGCTTATTATGTCAGCAGCTTCAGCCAAAAACCTGAAGAAACTGACGATATTAATCATACCCTGCTCATGCTGCTCAGTGCTTTTCATGTCTCAGCCCCGACGCAGGTATATAAATACTGGCTGCATGCCGCTCTTACTCATTTATTTGATAGCCAGGCCCCCACAGGCGCTGACTACCTTAGGCATATGCACGCAACAGGCACGGCCTTTCTGTTTGACCGCTTTCTTGCCCCTGATAATGAGCGCGCATATTTTGATATAATCGATACACCGGTCTGCAAAACCCGTGCTGATACTGTGTCCGTCAGCACGCTTACTCCGATGCTGCGCTATGGTCATATCAAAAATAACTTCGTGTTTAATTTCCTCGACTATCTGCTCTGGCTTCGTAACAAAGAAAATGACGCCCATATCCGGGCTTTCGACTTTACCTTTCGCAGTTCAGTTGAGCACTACTTCCCTCGTAACCCCAGGTTTGAAAGCGATAAAATACCCGCTGACGTCTGTGACTCTTTTGGCAATCTCTGCCTTATCAGTGCCGAGAAAAACTCAAGTCTGGGCAATCTCCTCCCCGCAGAAAAACAAAAAGAATACAAAAACAAACCCGCTGACAGCATCAAACAATACCTGATGATGAAAGAGGCAACATGGGATGAAAATGCCATACAGCATCATACTCAGACCATGACAGAAGCGCTTCTTCTCTGCCTCGCCGGGCAGACAGATCATTAACCACCCACGCAAAGCAGCTTTGGTGTATTATTCTGGCAGCTCAGAACGAACAGCCCCTTTCAGGAGAGAAGAATGATAAAAATACACCACCTGGCGGCCTGCGCAACCGGCGCAGCACTCTGTCTGATAACCGGGCCTGCTCTGGCACAACAGACCCCGCCTGCCGCCCTGCGTGCAGGTGACGGGCATGTGCTTGGGCAGATCAAAACCAATGGTGAAGTCGTTGACAGCAACGGCAACAGGCTGGGCAAAATTGATGCCGAGGGGAATATGCACGACCGCCTTGGTGTTATTCAGGGCAAGGTCGAGGCTGATGGCAGAGTGCGCGACAGCAGCGGCACCTATCAGGAAAACGCTGCGGCACCTGACATTCTGCGTGACAATAACGGTGTGCGTGTTGGCCGTATCGACCCCGATGGCACCGTGCGCGACAATAATGGTGTGCGCACCGGCCATATTGATGCAGATGGTACCGCCCGCGACTTTAACGGCGTGCGCCTTGGCCGCATTGATGCTGACGGCACCATGCGCGACAGCAACGCTAAAAGCATGGGCAACCTGGGAGATGACGGTACGATGCACAGCCTCAATACCGGTAAAAAATCAGCTAAATAATATGCTTGCCCCGTGCTGTTGCCTCTGCCGCCAGGGCAGGAAGCCCTGCTGAGGCATAAAGCGTGGCCAGCGCATTGTTTGCCGGCACATCATCCGGTGTTGCAAGCCGGCGCATTTCAAGAATTTGCTGCGCGCGGTTATCAGCCCCCGTGCGCAGCATAGCGTCGAGCGCAAGCTGACCAAACAGGTCACGCTGCGCATGGCTGCCACCAATATGCTCAATGCGCCCCTGCACCGGGTCAAGCCATGGCAGAACATCTTCAAAACGCCGCTCTGCATGCGCGCTCAGCGCTTCAGCCAGCGCCAGCCCGACCTCATGCCAGGCAGTATAAACACTGCTGTCTTCAGCCCCAGCAGCCTGGCGTATAGCCGCTAACAGCGCCTTCCCCTCAGGCAGGCCAGCCCGCAACAGCCCGTAGAGATAGTGCAGGCTGAGAAACGGCTGTGACACATCGGCTTTGCGCACCACCAGATAAGCCCCCAGATCCTGCCAGCGCGCTCCCACATCACACCCGGCAAATTCAAGGCGCAGCAGTAAGGAGACCGCTCCGGCCTGGTCCTGCGAGAAGGTGCGCTCACGCGCCCAGCAATGCCGGTCATAAATCGCAAGAGCCGCCTGCTGCTGCCCCAGGCTAAGGTGAAACAGCGCCTTATGCCACCATAAATGCGTGTAGAGAAACGACGTCAGCCGCTCCCACTCCTGCGTATGGGCCGAAAGAAAGGCAAGCCCCTCCTCAATCCGCCCCCGGGTCAGCATCACATGGGCCAGCGCGTGCTGAGCCCACCCCTCCTGCGGGTCTATGGCCAGTGCCTTGCGTGCGGCCTCCTCAGCATGATCGAGCAAATGGCACTGCTCAAAGGCAAAAGCCCGCATACCCTGAAAATGTGCATTGTCAGCCGCTGCCTCCAGGCTGAGTTCTGTTACCCGCAGCATATCGAGCGCACGGCCATTATTAAAATCATCATACTGATGAATTTTCAGAGCAATAAGGTCACGTGGCCACTGTGTCAGCACAGCGCGCAGTGTTGTGCGTACTTCCACCATGTCATCAGCCAGCCAGGCGAGTAAAACATGCAGCAAAAGCTGCTCGCGGGCATTCAGCCCATCTGCAGCCTGTGCCTTACGCGCATGTTCACGCGCGGCAGGGGGCACACCACCGGTTTCAGAGAGCATCCACAACAGGCCGGCATAAATATGCACCAGCCCGTTATGCGAGGTTTCAGCCACTGACAAAACCCCGGCGATGCACTGATGATAGCCCAGAAAACCGTTGATAAAATCATTCACACCCGCAAGGTCAGCCTGTGTGCTGACCGTTGTGGCATTGCCCAGACAATCCTCCATGCGCTCCGCCCTCTCTGCCCCTAAGCCTGACCCGCGTTAACACGGGCCAGCATGGCATCAGTCAGCATGTTCACCTCGTCAGGTTTTTCCAGCATGATCTGATGCGCACACTCATCAAGCGTATGCACCTCAGCGCCGGGCAGAGAGTCAGCCAGTTTTTCAACCGTGCTGTGTGGCACAATACCATCATGCGCACCGGCAATAAATGTGACCGGCACAGCCGGAAGTGCCTTCAGCGCCGCTGCGGGAAACACCGGCCCCTGCCGCAGCAGTGAGCGCATCATAAACAGGCTGTTATGCCGTGTGGCATTGCGCTCAAAAGCCAGCAAAGCCGGGTCAGTGCCAGGATGCCAGGCCAGGGCCTCAAAGCGCCTGCCAAGCTGCGGGCGCAAAATCTCCATCACTGGCAGAGGCAGGTGGTCCATCCAGTTGCCAAACAGGCCACGCCGTTTATTCTCATGCGGGGCCGGGCCAAGAAGCACCAGGCCATCGACCGGCAGAACATGCTGGCGGGTCCAGACCTGCAGCAGCCAGGCCAGCGTGATGCGGCACCCGAAGGAATGCGCAATAATAATTGTTTTTTCAGTTCTGAATTTTTCAAAAATAAATGAAAAATCACGCAAAAAAGCATCAGCCGAAAAATCCTGCTCTCGCTTTGAGCGCTGACTTTTACCATGACCAAAGGCATCCCACGCCACGATATTAACGTGCTGTGGCAAAAAATGCGCAAACTGCTTGCGCCACTGGTTTTTATTGCCACCACCGCCATGCACAAAAAACAGCGTGACCGGTGCCTCATCCTGACGGGTGGTGACATGCAGCGCACGACCGGGAGCAACTGTGAGCATCTGCTCGTGAAGGGGGTTCGTCATGAACGGTTCTCCTGAGCATGGGGTGGTAAAAGACCGGCAAATTTCTCCTGCCAGGAGGGCACACAATTCTGCCAGCCCAGCGGGGCAGCATGATACACACCCAAAGCCACAGCCCGGGCTGTGACCAGTGTGGCAGCCTGCAAAATTGCGCAGAAGGCCGTCAGGTCAGGGGCTGGTTTCTCCTCTGTCGAGACACCAAATACCGTGTCACCATCCTGCGGCAGGTGCGCAGGCAGCACCGCACGGGCCACGCCATCCTGACCCAGAATAGCCAGGCGCTTTGCCTGCACGGGGCTCAGTGTGGCGTCAGTCGCGACAATGCCAATTGTGGTGCCGGCCACATAATCGGGTTTGATCAGCAGGTGCTGTGCCGCAGCCGCGCTGTCAGCTGGCAGACCGAGCCCGCCGAACTCCCCCTCCTGCTCGAAGGGAGCACTCCAGAAATGCGGGCCATGCCCCACGGTGGCACTGCCCACCGCGTTCACCGCCATAAGAGCAGAAACTCTGTAACCCTGGGGGGTAACCATGCTGGCACTGCCCAGCCCGCCACGCAGTGTCGCCGTTGTTGCCCCGGTGCCTGCCCCCGCTGTGCCCGCGGGCACCGGCTGCGCGGTTGCAGCCCGTGCTGCCTGCGCCCCCATATGGGCATAAGGCGAATGGAGCGGGTCTTTCTCCCCTCCGTTCGCAAGGTCAAACAAACTGGCCTGCACCACAACAGGCACCCGTATTTTACCTGGCACCGGAGGGAGTGCCGCAAACTCCTCACGCAGCACGCTCTGCACACCTGTTGTGGCGTCCAGCCCATAGACAGAACCACCAGACAGCACGATGGCATGAATGCGCTCCACCATCATTTCAGGCTCAAGCAAATGCGTGTCACGCAAAGCCGGTGCACCACCCAGCACACTGACAGAAGCAACAGCAGGCCGCGCAAAACGAATGACTGACACACCGGTACGGGCTGTCAGGTCCTGCACGTGGCCGGTGGTGATACCGGCAATACTGGTCAGGGTGCCATTCATCAGCTCAGTTCTTTCTCTCTGCTATGTTGTAAAAGCATACGGGCCGTATCAGAACGCGGCGCCGTGAAAATCTGTTCCGCAGGACCTTCTTCCACCACCTGGCCCTGGTCAAGCACTATAACCCTGTGGGCCATATGACGCACCACAGCCATATCGTGACTGATAAACACTAAAGAAAGGCCGGTGCGCTGCTGCTGCATAAGCAGCGTATTAAGCACCCGCGCCTGCACTGACACATCAAGTGCTGACACGGCCTCGTCTGCAATAATCAGCGCTGGCTGCCCCACCAGAGCACGGGCAATGGCAATGCGCTGGCGCTGCCCGCCTGAAAACTCATGTGCGCGGCGTGACAGCACATCTTCAGGCAGGGCCATATCATGCAGGGTCGCGCGTATCCGCCCCTGTTTTTCAGCCTCGCTCAGAGGGTGAAACAGCAAAGCCTCACGCAGAACAGCCTCCACACTCTGCCGCGGGTCAAGCGAACTGTAAGGGTCCTGAAAAATCATCTGTAATTCGCAGCGCAGCGGGCGATGCTGCTTTTGTGACAGAGCCTGCACATCGGCTCCCTTATACGTCACCTGCCCGGCGGAGGGGCGCAGCAGCCCGGCCAGCACATGCGCCAGAGTTGTTTTGCCTGTGCCTGAAGCACCGATCAGCGCAACGGTCTCACCAGATCTGACGCTCAGGCTGAGGCCACGCAGCACATCAACTGCTGGCCCACCGGCACGGGCGCGACTGAGAAAGAGGTTCTGTGCTGTGAGAAGATCAGTCATTGAGTGCCTCCTCCGTCATCGCCCGGGGGAACAGGCTCAGCGGTGCGCGCGGGGTAAAATGAAGCGACAGGGCCAGCAAAGACTGCAAATAAGGCGAGGATGGCTGCGCAATAACAGCTTTTGTCTCGCCATGCTCAACACACACACCATGGCGCAGCACCAGCAGGCGGTCAGTTGCACGGGCAACAAGCTCAAGATCATGCGAGATCATCACCACAGACATACCCCTCACCTGCACCTGCTCACGGATCAGGCTGACCACCAGCTCACGGGTGGCGGGGTCAAGGGCTGTTGTAAATTCATCGGCTATCAGCACATCAGGCTCAGCAGCCAGAGCTGCAGCCAGAAGCACGCGCTGGCGCTGCCCGCCTGAAAGCGCATGCGGGTATAATTTCTGCACTGACAGGCCATCAGCCAGCCCCACGGCAGCAAGCCAGCGGGCGGCACGTTCTGCGCGCTCTGCACGGGTCAGTGTCGCAGGCAGCCCCTCGGCCACATGAGCCGCAATGCTCATGCCGGGGTTAAGAGCCTTCATCGGCTCCTGGGGGACATAGCCAAGCACCCGCCCGCGCAGGCGGTAACGCTGCCCGGGTGCAACAGAGCGCAGAGTGGTGCCGTGAATATACACATCACCTGCAACAGAAAAACCCTGCGGCAACAGCCCGAGACAGGCCAGCCCCAGCGTGGTTTTGCCACTGCCTGACTCCCCTACAATGCCCAGAACCTCACCGGCTCTGAGCTCAAGGCTCAGGTCGCTGAGCACAACACGCCCGCCGGCTGCCTGCGGCAGGGTTACGCTCAGATTTTCAAGCCGCAGGGGCGTGGTATGTGTCGTCACGAGGTTTTCTCCTGCCTGGCAAAAAGGTCACGCAGGCCATCTCCCAGCATATTGATGCCCAGCACCAGCAGCACAACTATAACCCCGGGCACGACCACCAGCACGGGATGGTCAAACAGATGCACCTGGTATGAGGCCAGAATACGCCCAAGCTCGGGCAAGGGTGGAGGCGCCCCCAGCCCCAGGTAAGACAGGCCTGTTTCGGCCAGCAGAGCCAGCGCCACATTGACCGAAAACTGCACCAGCAGACCAGGGGCCATGTTAGGCAGCACGTGCCGCATATGGGTCTGCCACGGTGTAAGGGCTGAAAGGCGGGCTGCGGCAATATAGTCCTGCGCCAGAATAGCCGAGGCCGCCTGCTGGCTTAGTCTGATAAACCCGGGGATGAAGAAAATAGCGAGCGCGAAAACCTCCTCCCCCATACCCGCACCATAAAGCGTGACCAGCAACGCCGCCGTAATGACCGGAGGGAAGGCAATGCCAAGCTCAACCACGCCACCGGTGAGGATTTTTGTCCGTCGGCCTTTTTCCGCTGCGAGCAGACCGGCACTGCCCCCCGCACACAGGGCCAGCACCATTGCGACCACACTGATGCCAAGGCTGTTAACAGCCGCTACCAGGGTATAAGCCAGCGTGTCACGCCCCAGCGGGTCAGTGCCAAGCCAGTGCTGCCAGGAAGGCGCGAGCAAACGATGGTGCAGGTCGATACCAAAGGGATGAACCTGGTGATACACCCACAACGCGGCACCTGGCAGCAGCACGCAGGCCAGTGAAACCACACCCCAGAGTAACCCCGCCCGTGAAAGGCCCCATGGCCTGCGGGCCAGTGAAAGCGCACTCATACGCCCTGCCCCTCTTTGTCAGAATGTGCCCGGGGGTTAAGCCGGTTTTCAACCCGCTCAGACAGGCCTTTTTCAAAAATCACCAGAGCAACAATTAATAAAACACAGATCTGCACCACGGGCACATCGCGCTGGTTAACGGCGTCGAGCAGTAAAGCCCCGGTGCCTTTAAGGTTAAAAACATTCTCGACAATAATCGTGCCTGATAACAGCAGCGGAATTTGCAAAGACAAAACCGCCAGCACAGGCGGCAGGCTGCGCGGCAGCACATGGCGCAGCAGCACGGCTGGTTCTGACAGGCCATGTGCGCGGGCTGTCAGCACAAAAGGCTCCTCCAGCACTGCGATAACAGCAGAGCGTGTATAACGGGCCAGCACCGCAGCCTGCGGCAGGGCCAGAGCCACAGCCGGCAGCAGCAGAGATTTAAACGCAGGCCAGGGGCCGCTCTCCCACCCGGCAAACCCGCCCGCTGGCAGCCAGTGCAGTGTAAGAGCAAAAAAACCTGTCAGCACCATGCCAAGCCAGAAGTCAGGCACGGCTTTGGTCAGCTGTATGCCCCCCATAAGCACAATATCAGCCGAGCTGCCCCGCTTAATGGCCGCAAGCCCGCCCAGTGGCACCCCCAGCGCAACTGCAAGCACCAGAGCCAGCCCGGCCAGAGGAGCAGAAAGCTGCAGTCGCTCTGACAAAAGCTGCCACACCGGCACGTTATAGCTGTAACTTTCGCCAAAATTACCCTGAAATAAGCGCCCCAGCCACTGCACATACTGCACCGCAAAAGGCTGATCGAGCCCCATTTTATGATGCAGGGCGGCCAGGGTTTCGGGCTGGGCATCAACCCCCAGAATAACCTCTGCCGGGTCACCTGGCAGTAAAGCCATGCACGAAAAAATAAGCGCACTTGCAAGCACAAGCAGCACCAGCCGCCCGCCGGCAAAACGCAAAAAGCCTTTAACAGAAGATAACATTATGGCCCCCAGGAGGCAGCAGATAACGGGCAGGCAGGCAGAGGCTGGTTGTTCCACATCCCCTTTATCTGAGCGCGTGTTATGTTTGTTCTGGGGGTAAAGAACAAATAGATATTGGGCACGTCATGAGCCAGTTTTTCCTGCATTTTAACCGAGAGCGCATGACGCTCAGCAGGGTCCGCTGCTTTTTCATAAGCCGCATACAGAGCCTGAAATTCGGCATTATTATAGCCAAAATAATAGTTCTTACGGGCATAGATATTTAAATCATCAGGCTCGGTATGTGCAATGATGGTCATATCAAAATCATGATGGCCAAAGACCTGTGCAAGCCATGCAGGCCACTCAAGCTGCTGTATGGTGACATTCAGCCCCACCTGCTCAAGATAGGCCGCAATGACCTCACCCGTGTTGCGGGCGTAGTCGATGGGAGGAAGAGCAAGCCTGAGGCGTGTGCCCGGCTCAACCCCGGCCTGCTTCAAAAGCTCTTTCGCCTTTTCAGGATTATAAGGATAAACACCCGATAAATCAGTGAAATCGGGGTTTTCGGGGCTCATATGTGAGCCGATAACCCGCGCACCTGGCACATCTGACACCTCAGCAATGCCCCTGCGGTCGATCGCATAGGCCAGAGCCTGCCTGACCAGTGGCTGCGCCAGAAGCTTCTGGCGGTTATTAAGGGCAAGAATACCCTTAAACGGTGCCAGCCCCGAGCGCATAACAAAGTCAGGGTTATGAGCAAAACGTATGAGCATCTCAGGGGCGGGAAAGCTGGGATAAGCGTCAAGCTGGCCATCGAGCAGAGCATTAGCCGCTGCCATCGGGTCAGAATAGAAACGAAACACCACCTGACTGAGATGCGCCTTCTCGCCCCGGTAATCGTCATTACGCGTGAGGGTTACGCTGTCACCACGTTTCCAGCTTTTAAAAACAAAAGGCCCGGTGCCAACAGGGTGCTGCCCGTTACCCGCAGCACTGGCAGGAGAGACAATGACCGCATCGCCCCAGCTCAGCTCAGAGAGGAAGCTGCCATGAGGGGCGTCAAGGCTTATATCAACAACATCATCTGACGGGCAGCTGATAGTCTTGATATTTTCAAAAATATGTTTTTGTGGATTAAGACTTTCCGGAGCCTTAGCGCGCTCAAACGTATATTTAACCGTTGCGCAGGTCAGAGCTGAACCATCGTGAAAACGCACACCCGGCTGCAGGGTAAAATGATAAAGCAGCCCATCGGGGGAGACAGACCATGATTTTGCCAGCAGCGGCTGCACCGTGCCGTGCTCATCAACCCCGGTCAGCCCTTCAAAAATATTGGCATAAGTGACAATGCGTATCCCCTCAGCAGGGTTTGCTGTCGGGTCGAGTGTCGGCGGGGAGACATTAACCCCCACGGCAATGCTGTTGTTCTGCGCGCTGGCCAGTGCCGCAGAAACAGGCAGAACAGCCGCCAGGCTCAGCACCACACCGGCCTGAAAACTTCTTTTTTTATAAAAAGATTTTTTATAAAACATCAGGTCATTTCACCGGGTTTGGGACGGGCAAGCCCCAGATGCTCGCGCAGAGTGCTGCCGGTATATTCTTTACGAAACAGCCCGCGCCGCTGCAGCTCAGGCACCACGAGGTCAACAAAGTCATTCAGGCTTTTTGGCAGCACGGGGGGCATTACGTTAAAGCCATCAGCTGCACCAGTGGTAAACCACTCCTCAAGCTGGTCTGCAATCTGACTGGCATCTCCCCATATCGTCCAGTGGCCACGCGCACCGCTGACTTCGAGATAAAGCTCGCGAATAGTCATGTTACGCCGGCGGGCCATTTGTAAAAGCAGTGTCTGACGGCTCTGATTTCCGTTAATCACTGCCGGGGGTTCGGGCAGCGGGCCATCAAGCGGCAGGCCGCGCAGGTCGGTACCGGTCATACGTGAAAGCAGCAGCAAACCCACCTCAGGATGGGTCAGGTTATCAAGCTGGTCTTTCAGGTCTTCAGCCTCAGACTGCGTGCGCCCGACCAGAGGGTAAACGCCGGGCATAACTTTAAGGGCATTCACCGGCCGGCCAATAGCACGCATGCGATTATGCAGGTCGGTGCGAAAAGCACGGGCCACCTCAATTTCCTGCTGGGCAGTAAACACCATCTCAGCCGTTTCAGCGGCAAGCTGCCGCCCTGGCTCGGAAGAACCAGCCTGCACCAGCACCGGCCGCCCCTGGGGTGAGCGCGGAATATCGAGCTGGCCTGATGCCCCGAACAATGTGCCCTCATGCTCTACGCCGCGGCGCAAAGCGGGGTCAAAAAACAGGCCATTTTCAACATCACGGATAAAAGCGCCATCGTCCCAGCCATCCCAGAATTTTGTGACCAGGTCAGCAAATTCGCGTGCACGCTGATAACGGTCAGCATGGCGCACATGGTCAGGCACACCATAATGCACTGACTCACGCACATTGGCTGTTGTAACGAGGTTCCACCCTGAGCGACCGCCATTGATCTGATCGAGGGAGAGGAACTGCCGGGCCAGCTGATAAGGCACAGAATAGGTTGTGCTGACAGTGCCGATAACACCGATGCGCTTTGTAACGGCAGACAGAGCCGAAATAAGCGTAAGTGGCTCGAAAGAGGACGCATAGGTCATGCGTTTAAAACCTTCGATACCATCCTCATCAATACCGCTGGTAAAATCAGCAATAAACACGGCGTCAAACAGGCCACGCTCGGCAGTTTGCGCCAGCTCAACATGATGCTGAAAGTTTACACCTGCATCTTTCACAGAACCAGGGTGACGCCATGCGGCCGCATGATGCCCCGTGGGCAGAAGAAAAGCAGCAAGGCTCATGGCACGGGACATATAACGATACCTTTTCGTGATACAGGCGACATGGCAGACAGAGCAGGCACCATATACGGCACTTTATGCACTTTCTGACCACAACAGAGAGTGCACGATATAAGCTAAAAATTCAAAACACAAGACGATGCGGGTTTTATTTTTACTAAAAATAATAGTAATTAAACCCTCTGAAAAAATAAATTATCTTATTGTTTTTATGTTGTTTCTTTGAGAATTATCATTTTATAAATGATGCGAATTCGAAATTATTGATAAATTTTAATCAAAATATCACTACTTTTTTGTGGTATTTTTATTTCACGACAATATTGTTGCAAAAATGAAACCAGCACAAACACAAAGCCTGATATGATGTAAGGATACGCGCCACCATGCGCCACACAATGCCAGCCCGATGTTAACACCCGCAACCTTTTTCACCAGTTTGTGCACTCACCCTCCATCAGGGACCTTATAATTATGTTCGCCCAGAAGGCTTTGTTCTCCCTCAGGCTTCAGCCTTTTTCTCACAGATATGTACTGCTCGCATCAGGCGTTTTACTGTTTACCTTAAGCGGGCAGGCCCTTGCACAGACGCAGACCGCCCCCGCAAAAACAGCGCACACAGCAGACAAAAACAAAAGCAAAAACCGCCACAGCCCCGCACAGGCTGCAAAGCCTGCCAAAGCCACAGGAAACGCAGTTGAAGGCGGCACAGAAGAAGTGCTGGTAACCTCTGAACGACGCGCTGAAAGCCCGCAGAATATTGGCACATCCCTCAGCGTCATCAGCGGCAAAACACTGACCACACGTAACGTCAATAACGTGTTTGACCTGCAGTATCTTACCCCCTCCCTTCAGGTCACACCACAGTTTGGCAGCGGGCAATATGCTTTTGCTATTCGTGGGGTGGGCTTTAACGATTATGCCAGCAATAACTCCCCCACTGTTGGCGTCTATGTTGATGAAGTCGCAAACCCCGTACCTTTTGCCACCAACGGTATGATGTTTGACATTCAGCGCGTTGAGGTGCTGCGCGGCCCGCAGGGCACACTTTATGGCCGTAACACAACGGGCGGTGCCATTAACTACATTCTGAACAAACCAACATCGACTTTCCACGCTGGTGGTGACGTGCAGTATGGCCGTTTTGGCAGCACAAAAATTGACGGCTATATCTCTGGACCGCTGTCTCAAAAACTGCGCTATCGTCTGTCAGGTGAGACAGAACAGGGCGGAGCCTGGCAGCATAACAGTGACGGCATAAAACTTGGCCGGGTAAACCGTGGAGCAGCACGCCTGCTGCTCGATTATCAGGCCACTGACACGCTGAAGTTTGAGTTTAACCTGCATGGCAGCCGCGACCGCTCTGACGCAAACGGCCTGCACCTTTACAGCCCGATGTCGGCCTTTAACGCGCTCAACCCTTCTGCGCCGATTTATCCGGTCAGCTCTGACCGGTATGAAACCAACTGGGGTACATCATCAGAGTTTGCAAAGCAGCTTGGCATCAGACCCAACACCAAACCATTTTCGCATATTGATGTGGGCGGCATGAGCTTTCGTGCAGAAAAGAAACTGCCTTTTGTTACCATCACTGATCTGATCAGCTATGATAACATGCAGCGCCAGACTTATATGAATTTTGATGGCTGGTCGTCAGCTCTGGCCGATGTCGCCTTTAACACCCGCGCAAGTGTGCTGGCTAATGAGCTGCGCTTTACCTCGCCAGGCAAGCGGAGACTCACCTGGGTAGGGGGTATTTACTACGCCCACCAGTATATGAACGACCATTATCAGTCGGGCTTTTCTGACCTGTATGGCTTTGATGAGGACCTGCGCTACACCCAGATGGTTAACACCATCAGCGGTTTTGGTCAGGCCACTTATCACATCACGCCTAAACTGCGCATTACAGGCGGGCTGCGTATTGAGCATGAACAGCGCACGCTCTCTAACATGAGCTCATACGAAATTATGAATGGTGTCATTACCAACCCTGGTAACGTCGTACGCCATGAAGGAACCGACTACACCCTGCCCTCAGGCAAGTTTGAAATACAGTATAACCCCATAAAAAATGACATGCTCTATGCGTCGTTTACACGGGGTATAAAATCGGGTGGTTTTACCACCTATAACTCCGGCTCTGTCGGGGTAGCCTCAGCACCCTTTAAGCCTGAATCGCTCCTGGCGTATGAGGTCGGCAATAAGTTCTCCCTCCCCTCGCAGCATCTGCGCTTTAATGTTGCCGGTTTTTATTATGAATATAGTAACCAGCAAATTCAGTCTGCCTCACTCAACCCTAAAACCGGCCTGGTCGGCTCAATTGTTAATGCGCCACGCTCGCATATGTATGGCGGAGAGATTGAAGCAGAATGGCACCCTCTGCGCGGGCTTACCCTTTCACAGTCAGCGGGTTTTGCAGTCGGGGCATTTGACAAATTCTCATCTCTTTACAGCGCACATATTGTGAATGGCCTTTATGTCGGTGATTACCGAAACCGTAAGGGAGAAGAATTACCTTTTCCAAAATTTACGGTAAACGGGTCAGTCAGCTACACCTGGGATCTTGGGCGTTATAACCTGACAACCGGCATAGATTACAGCCTGCGCAGCACTTACCACTCTCTGTTTGGCTCGCTCTATAACGTGGCAGGCTATACCTTATGGGGGGCTGATATGTCGTTCGGCCCCAAAGATGGCAAATGGACAATAGCAGCCTTTGGTAAAAATATTTTTGACAAAAAATATGACGTAGAAAGGAATTATTTTGTTCAGGGTGCTAATATTGCCCTTGCCGGTATGCCCGCCACATGGGGTGTGCGTTTAAGTGTGAATTATTAAAACGTACATCTGATCAGCCCGGCTTCGTTTCACGCGGGAGCCGGGTTATAAAACAGAGTAATGCGATCAGTAATGGTGCAGAACAGACCACTACCATATAGACCAGGAGCCCAATACTGTTCTGAAAATCAAAAATATAATTGAAAACCGGCATAGCACTTCTGCCAAGCTCATGAATACAAAAGAGCAGACCAAAAACCGCACCCATACATGAAAAATCAGCAGGAAAACGGAAACAAATACAGGCACTCAAAACAATGCAGCTCAGAAATGCAGCATAAAAAATTATCATGATTGTAAAATTTAATTCTGCAGGCACATAAAATCCTGAAGTCATCGTTATTAATTTTAAGATAAAAAACACACCAAGCAAAAAAAATGGTGATATATATTTACTCAGAACACCGAAAAGACAAACAGAGACCATTTCTACAACACCAAGACAGATAACAAATAAACAAGGATTATTCTCATTCATCATCTCTCGTATAAAATGTATTAATAAAGAATCATGGAATGATAAAATCAAACCAGTACACAGCATAGCTGACGCCAGTACCAGAAAGGCACGCGTTCTGATAAAAGTTACAATCTGAGTATTAAAAAAAGCCTGCTTTAATGGCCTGGAGCGCATTGCTGTATCAGCTACTCTGGCCAGCTGCGCCCGCAACATATAACAGAGAAAACAACCCAGGATACAAAACAGCAGACCACAAAAATACGCTGCACTCTGCCAGGAGAGTGTTTTCTCAAGCTTCTCCCATAGCTGAACAAAAGCAATATACCCGCCCCCCATAGCGCTCACCATCAGAGCATAACTCAGACCTGCTCTCTGCCGCGGCACAGACTGACCCGTCAGAACAAAAAGAGGAACGTAAGTGGCACTCGCCTGTGCGGCTGCAAGCCACACCCCCGCGACGAGAAGAAACCACAAGGAATCTGTACAGGAAGGCAGCGCAAACAGTGCTGTGGCAGACAAAAATGAACCTGCAACCAGAACACGGGCTGCGCCATATTTATCACTTAATACGCCTGAAACATAAGAAGAAAAACCAAAGCTGACTGAATAAAGAACCGGTAACGCAACAAGCCAGGCAGAATGAGATAAAAAATCCCCGAACTGTATATAATAGATTAAAAACATCATCTGCATCGCACTGGCGCATAACAGAGTAAGGAAGCCACAGAACAGGTATTTCATATTTTCTCGTTTAGATGGCGTAAGATTAAAAATTAGTAATATACTATAACCAGCTGATTTAATACCCGGAAAACCCGCTCTGCCCCTGCATAAACAGTGCAACAAATAACTATTTAATATCGTTATTCAAAATGAAATAAACACATATTCATATAAAAATATGCAAAATGTATTTTTTTCGTGTTGTAAAAATTATAATCCACACTATTTAGAGTGTAATATATTTCGCAGATTTCGCACCATTGTAGCAAGGAGAATGGTTCCATGCTGAATAAAACACTATTTTCTGGCGTTATTACTGCTGGTGTTGTTTTTGCACTGAGCAGCCTGGTCATACCCGTGCAGGACGCCCGCTCAGCCATACTCAGCCTGTCACAGGCCACGTCATGCCTGTTTCAGTATGACGCAGCCATGCCTGCACTTAAAGCTGATGTAAAATAACAGCCATTACCCGGCTGTTATGAAGGATGGCAGGTATCACCTGCTTTTTTATACCACTCCTGCGCCTGACCTTTATTTTCAGGCACACCCTGCCCGTAAGCATATAACTGGCCTATGCGGCACATCGCATCAGAGTTACCTGCCCGCGCTGCCTGCTCGTACAGCCCTAACGCTCTGGTATAGTCCTGGTCGTCACCTGAGGCATCATTATACAGGCGGCCAGCGTTAAACATACCATCCGGGCTGCCTGCCTCAGCGGCCTTTTTATACCAGGTCAGCGCTTTCTCTTTATTGACTGGTGTGCCCAGCCCCAGCTCATACATCTCGGCTGTGCTGAACATGGCGCGGATATTGCCGTTTTCGGCGGCCATTTCATACAGGTGCAGGCCTTTTTTATAATCATGCGTACCGCCCTGACCGTTGCAGTAAGCTGTAGCAATATCAACAAGCCCCTGAGTTTTCACTGCCTGCTCAGAGCGTTTCTGCCATTTTGCTGCTTTTTTGCGGTTAACAGAGACACCCCTTCCATTTTCATACAGCGTTGCCAGGCGTGACATCGCGACCGCATTGCCTGCATCAGCTGCTTTTTCATACCATTCATGCGCTTTTTCATAATCCTGCGGCATACCATGCCCCTGCTCATAAAGCGCACCCAGGTCAAGCATAGCGGTTGCCCCGCCTGCAGCAGCCGCTTTTTCATACCACTCAAATGCCCGGTTATAATCAAGTGGCACGCCTCGCCCTGTTTGATACAGCGCACCGAGGTCGGTCATTTTCTCAGCGCTGTCAGCACTGAATGTTGATGGTCCGGGCGCTTTTTTGGCTGCCACCACCGGCGGATGAGCCCTGGCAGGCGCAGCCAGCGCCCGCACCGGAGTAAGAGGCACTATCAGCGACAGTGAAAGAAAAGCAAAAGAGCCGGATAAAGAACGCAGTGCTGTCATAATAATCTTTACACCCATCAGAAATGCAGTGCAGTTAACTGCGTTACTGCTGTGAAAATCAAAAGCAAACAAAAAAAGAATGTCTTTGTGTTTATTTTTTGGCAACTATCATATTTCAGTCAGCATGACACGTAACGCTGGTTTTTTCATACCAGAACTGTGCTTTCTGCTTATCCTCGGCAACACCATAACCATGTTCATAAAGCGCGGCTATACGACACATGGCATCGCTATTGCCTGCAGAAGCTGCTTTTTCATACCATTCGCGGGCCATACCGTAATTCTGAACAACGCCGTGACCTTTTTCGTATAAAACACCAAGAGAAGTCATGGCTGAGCTGCTGCCTGCCTGTGCGCCCTGCTGATAAAGCTCGCGCGCCCTGACATAATCCTGCGTGACGCCCTGGCCACTATCATACAGCCTGGCCAGATTGGTTATCGCACTGACATTACCCTTTTCAGCAGCCTGCTCGTACAGCTCGTGCGCTTCGCCATAGTCCTGCTGCACACCACAGTTACCGGTTTCATACAGCACGCCCAGGCTATTCATCGCGCTGTCATTCCCCTCATCTGCTGCCTGATGATAGAGCTGAAGGGCTTTTTCACAGCTTTTTGCCGCGCCATGACCATACTGATACAGCCTGGCAGCGTTCACTATACCGTCTGTATCACCGGCCTGACCGGCCTGCTGATAATAATCGAGCGCCTTTGTGTAGCTTTGAGGCACACCAAGACCACCCTCATATAAAACACCGATATTTCTGGCCGGCGCTTTATGATCACCCGCCCGGAATGCCTTGTGATACCACTCAAACGCCATGGCATAATTCTGCGCGACGCCTTTACCGGTTTTATATAAAACCCCAAGATTATTCATCGCCTGGACATTACCGGCAAGGGCGCCTTTTTCGTACCACTGAAAGGCTTTTCTCTCATCCTGCTGAACACCTTTGCCTTCAGCATAAGATATGCCAGTATACAGCATCGCCTCAGAATTACCGGCAACAGCTGCCTTGTGATACCACTTAAACGCGTTCTCATAGCTGCGCACAACACCATGCCCCTGCCGGCAAAGAGTCGCCAGATGCACCATGGCCCTGACATTGCCGGCGCTGGCACCTTTTTCATAATAGTAAAAGGCAGATGTATAATTTCCTGGCATATCATCTGCGCCATTTTCATAGAAATGACCCACAGCAAAAAAAACTTCACCCTGAACAACAGACACATAAGAGTGGGTCAGAGCCGCAGTGCTGTCTGCTCTGATCGTGTCAGATTTATTGAAATAACCAAAACATAAGAATAAAAATAAAAAACTGACTCCACATAATTTTAATATGTTTTTCATAACAGACTGTTTTTATCCTTAAAAAGTTATTTATATTTTTATTTAAATACAGTTCACTATTTAATAAATAAAACCTGGAATTTTATCTTATTTTATCTGCATAAAAATTTAAAGCTCTTAAGTGTTCAGGGGCTCTAGCATAACAAGCAAAATCCCCACAACCCGAAAAATGAATATTTTTTCAACTTCTGGTATTATCTATATAAATGTATCAACCATACATTTTATGTATTTTTCTGCATAATTATTAACTTTAATATGTTTTTCAATAAGATACCTGTTTTTCAACAGAAACACCTGCCTGCATCTGGTTTTTTATTTCGAATAGAAAATAATTACTGAGTTTTCGAAAATTCCCCGCCAGATAAAACCTGCCCTTAGTATCTGATTACCTTATATAAACTGAAGAGTTCTGCCTCACACAACTGTCATTTTTCGCTGGTATAAAGTCAGCCTACAGTCATAATAAGCATTTCTTCAACCTGCACATCAGGCACACCCCGAAGAAAAATAAAACTAACAAAAACACCGTTGTACAAACGGGAGCACTGGGGAAAATTTACTCATGGCCTGGCAACAGATCTACGATCCCGTCGGCAATATCTGGCTTTCGGGCCTGGTCGCACTCACGCCCATTCTCTTTTTCTTTTTTGCTCTTCTGGTTCTCAAACTCAAAGGGCACATTGCCTGCACCATTACAGTAGGTATCACCCTGGCCATTGCCATTCTGTTTTATAAAATGCCTGCCCTGACTGCTGTCAGTGCCGGGCTTTATGGTTTTTCCTACGGGCTGTGGCCTATTTCATGGATCATCATAGGCGCTGTATTTTTATATAAAATCTCGGTCAAAACCGGGCATTTCGACATTATCCGCCATTCGATCTCCTCTGTATCAGAAGATCACCGTATTCAGGTTCTTCTTGTTGCCTATAGTTTTGGTGGCTTTCTGGAGGGAGCCGCTGGCTTTGGCGCACCTGTGGCCATTACCACCGCCCTTCTGGTGGGCTTAGGCGTGCCTGCCATCACTGCCGGCGGGCTGTGTCTGATTGCTAATGCTGCGGCCGGTGCCTTTGGGGCTATGGGCATTCCGGTCATTGTAGGGGCACAGGTTATTGGCGCGGCACCTGACGCTGTCAGCGCTCATGTTGGCTACCTGCAAATGGTCATTGCTTTTATCATCCCGATCTGGCTGGTGGCTATGTCTGACGGCCTGCGCGGTCTGCGTGAAATCTGGCCGGCTATTTTTGTTGCCGGCGCCTCCTTCGCCCTCCTTCTGGGTGGGACAGCCGTGTTCATCGGCCCTGAGCTGCCCGATATTATCGCCCCCCTGGGCACACTGATTATTCTGCCGTTTTTTCTGCGCTTCTGGCAGCCAAAGCATATCTTCAAATTTAAAAACGACACACAGGCCGTCACTCCGGCTGTCACGGCACGTGCCTGCAGCATGGCTGAAATTGCCCGAGCATGGTCTCCTTTTGTTATTCTGACTTTCTGTGTCGCCCTGTGGAGCCTTAAACCTGTTAAACGTCTGTTTGCTGCCGGTGGCCCGCTGAACTGGACAACACTGACTTTTAACTTCCCCGGTTTGCACGACAAGGTGCTCAAAAGCCCGCCGCTGACAGATATGCCAACACCATATCACGCCGTTTTTCACCTCGATTTTATCTCATGTGTTGGTACGGCCATTATTCTTTCCGCCATCATTTCAGTGTTTGTGCTGAGAATGAAGCCAGCCGTTGCCGCCGAGACATTTTTTGAAACAATCAGCAGCCTCAAAATCTCTATTTATGCCATTGGCATGGTGCTGACCTTTGCGTTTCTGGCCAATTATTCAGGCCTTTCAACTACGCTGGCTCTGGTTATGGCCCGCTCAGGCCGTGCCTTTACCTTCTTCTCACCTGTGCTGGGCTGGCTTGGTGTTTTCCTCACCGGGTCTGACACCTCATCAAACGCCCTGTTTGGCGGGCTTCAGGCTGCAACCGGGCGACAGATCGGGGTAACAGCAGATATTCTCATCGCAGCGAATACGGTTGGCGGTGCAGTCGGCAAAATGATCTCACCACAGTCCATTGCTGTGGCCTCTGCCGCTGTGGGCCTGACCGGCCAGGAAGGAAAGCTGCTCGGTTTTACACTAAAATGCAGCATTATCCTTGCGCTGCTGTGCGGTGCAGCGACCTCACTGCTCGTCTATATTTTTTAACACCTGCACCTGATACGCCTTAGCCTGCAGTTAAGGCGTATTGTGCAGCGGCCCCTGTTACATACCGGCATTAACCGTCGGCGTGGCCTCACGGTCTCCAATCAGCACGACCAGCAGATTTGAAATCATTGCAGCACGCTGCTCAGGTGGAAGCGGCGCGCCCATACGCTTTTCAAGGCTGTTCAGCGCATCATCAATAATAGCAACTGCCCCTTCGGTAATGATACGCCGGGCAGAAATAACCGCACTGGCAGCCTGCTTACGCAACATTGCCCCGGCAATTTCAGGAGCATAGGCAAGGTGAGAAATGCGCGCTTCAACAATCTCTATCCCCACAGAAACCATGCGCTGCTGTAACTCGTTAAGCAACAGGCCGGCCAGGGCATCGCTGCCATCACGCAGTGTCAGGCCAGAGTGAATGGGGTGCTCAGGCGGGTGGCCTGTGGCATCAGGCTGTTCGGTCGGATCGTAAGGATACTGGCTTGCCAGCACCCGCAGCGTTGTTTCACTTTGTGCGGCAACATAGTCCTGATAATCATCAACCTCGAGCAATGCACAGGCAGCCTCTGACACGCGCCAGATAATAACAGCCCCGATCTCGACCGGGTTGCCCACAGCATCATTGACCTTCAGGGGGCCGCTTTCTTCCGTTTTCAGTCGTAAAGAGACTTTCTCACGAGAATAAAACGGGTTTATCCACCAGAAACCCGGGCGCGCCAGAGTGCCACGATAAGCCCCCAGAAACAGACACACAACGGCCTGATTCGGTTGCAGCACAACCAGCCCCTTAAGGACGAGTAAAGCAAATATCAGCAGGGTCGCACCCACAGCAGGCCCTGCCACCGCGCCGGCACCAGGGAGATCGGGATCAGAATGCGTGATACAAAACAGAGCCGGAAGCGCCAGCAACACACCGACGCCCAGCGCAGCCCAGGCACTCATCGAAAAAATTACACGCTCAGCAATACGCTGCGTGACGCGCTTTTTATTTTCAACATCTGGCACAGGCTCAGACGATAAAGTACCAACCATTAAAAAAGACCCTTTATTACAGAAGAAACGGGCCATTAATGCTGCCCTGAGCCAGGCGGATACTAGCAGTCCGACTTCTGCACGGCTATCTTTTTCAATAATCAGGCAGAATATTAAACAAAGCTCAGTCTGCTATGCTGCTGCCCGTCAGCCCCGAAATTATCAGCGGCAAGCCAGCGCTTATAACCTGCACGCAGGCGGGGCCATTCCTGGTCAGTTATCGCAAACCAGGCGGTGTCACGGTTATGGCCTTTTACAACCATGTGCTGGCGAAAAAGCCCCTCAAACCTGAAACCAAAACGCTCTGCTGCACGCTTTGAGGGTTCATTTGCGTTATCACACTTCCACTCAAGCCGCCTGTAGCCCAGAGCAAAAACATAATCCGCCATAAGGAAGAGTGCTTCTGTTGCAACACGCGTACGGGCTATGGCCGGCCCCCATAAAATACTGCCAATTTCTGTTACACCATGGGCTGTGCTGGTGCGCATCAGAGCCTGTCGCCCCTCGGCCCGCCCGGTCACTTTATCAATAACCGCAAAAAATAACGGGTCCTGACCGGCAGCGGCCTTCTCTGTCCAGGCGTGTTGTGCCGCAGGGTTTGCAGGCACCTCGTCAAAAAGATACCTGAAGCGTGCCTCTGCTCCAGGGGCTGTCGCCGCCTCGAATAATGTCTGTGTATGCTGTGCGGCATCCAGGGGCACGAGTGCCGTAAACGTGCCCTCCAGCCTTTTACGCTCAGGCGCGGGCGCGCCCTGCCAGTCTGAACACACCCTCTGATCCTCCTGTGGTTTATTATAGCAGTCGCTGGGCCATATAGGGGGATGAGGCATCAAAAAATTCCTTATTATGCGTAAGTTCAGCTTCTATCACCTGCAGGCTTGCCAGCGCACGCAGCATCTCCTCACGCACCGACAAATTCATCTCCATACGTTCACAGCGCTGAAGACGCAGGGCAGCCAGGTGCGCCGCCCGGGCTGTGCGCCCGTACTGGCGTCCATATCGCCCTGAGAAATGCTGCATACGACGCAGCAGGAGCTGTACCGCCCGCTCGGCCTCTGATGACAGGACATGCCGTGACATAATGGCCCGCAGGCTCAGAATATTAAGCCCGATCGTAATGGCTGATAACACGCCACTGATATAGCTTTGCAAAACAAGAGATTTCTTATCCCCTGATATAGAAGAAAGAGAAACAAAATTCTCAATCCCCCGGCCAATCACCTCGGCTGGTGACGGAGGATTGCTCCAGGTCGCCAGGCGCCGCATCAGACGTAAAATGCCCGCACGCATATCCCAGCGCAAACCATCAGGATCAACCGGCAGGAAAACGCGATACATCCACATGACATATGTCATTGATAAAACGAGCGGCAACGCCGTGTTAAAATAAAGCAGCTCATCCATCCGCCCCTGGTTCATCGGGCCGACCAGAATAGGCAGAAACAGATTATAGGCCACCGCCCCCAGCACCAGAGCAGGAGACGCAAAAGCCAGCCCCCCCAGCAGCATAGGTACAGCCAGACACATAGCCAGCATCTCGTATGTCGTGGGGTGTGACATCACCCACAAATCGAGCACGCCACAGGCAAGCACTGAACATAATGTGCCATGGAGAAAGGCCCGTGTCGCCAGAGCAGGCTGCTCAAGTGTGGAGAATAACGAACAGACAATGGAAACAAACATCAGAAATGTAAGACCATCAGGCCAGGCGGTTGTGATCCATATCAGCCCGGCGAAAAAGATAGTAACCGAAGCCCGCAAACTGTTCGTAATCGCCACCGGCCAGTCACGGTAGCTATGCATACCATAATGAAACGTGTCGTGCGGCTGAGGGTTACGGCTCATCTCAAACTGCTCAAGCGTAAGCCGCAGTTCGTTCAGCACCTCATTAAGCTTGTGTAAAAGCTGCCCCTGCCCGGCGATAATCCCTTCACGCTGCATATCAACAGGGGGGCGAACTGCGGCCGTCATTTCAGCCTCAAGGCAGAGTGCGGCCATTGAGCGGCAAAGCCCCTGAAGCTGCACCAGTTCAGCCAGCACCGGAACAGCAGACATATCAGCCTGTAACCTGTCAGGTAAAACCTGCAAAAAGCGCTCTGTCTGTTCAATAATCTGCTGAAAATCGCTCCCCTTCTCCGCCACCGTGCCTTGCAGGGCTAACAGTTCCATCCCCCGTGAGAGCAGCACCGTCATGGCCGCGAGTGCTGCCCTGGCATGATCACCCTCATGATGGTGTTTACCCATTTCAATTTCAGCAAACTCGATCTGGTCACTCAGGGTCAGGATAGTCCCGAAGACATCGGATGAAGAGACAACAGCCTGACGGTCACCCTTTATGGTGCTGATCAGCGTGCGGGTGGCGCCGCCAAAAGCCTGCACAAAATTTGCTGCCAGCCTGTTTTTCGCACGGTTTTCCAGACGATACTGAAACAGCGATGATATAACCGTTTCAACCACGATACCCAGTGTAATATAGGTCGCACGTGCCATAGCGATATCAAAAATATGATGCGGTGCCGCGGCACCATCAAGTGCGATAATCGCGTAAGTAAAACCCGAGGCACGCATGCCATGTATACGGTAGTTGGTCATGGTCGGAGGGCCAGGCAGCAGCGTGCCGATAAAACAAAACCCGCCAATACCTGCGGCCAGGAACAATACATATAAAAGCGGCGCCTGCGGCATGCAGGCCACCAGTGTCACAGCGCAGATCGTGCCCACAACCATGCCGAACATATGCCAGCGCGCTTTGGCGATCGATTTACCACGCGTACCCTGAGCTATCATCCACACAGTAAGTGCTGCCCACTGCGGGCTGCCAAGCTCCCACCACAATGCGATACCCAGCGCAATAAGCGAGGAAATCGTTGTGCGCACTGCATAACCAAACGATAAAAAATCGGGGGCATAAAGCCAGCGAAAATGATCAAGACGACGCGGCCTGCCATCCTGAGCCATAAGCTGCCGGGTAAAACCAGCCAGACGCTGATAAAACTGACTGACAGAAGATGCGGTATACCTCACGCTCTGCCCCACCCGTCTTTTCGGATATTTTGCGCTCTCATGCCCTCCGTCATACCCCGGATAAGACACAAGCTGTCATACCATCTTGTCATAGGCGAACCGCTCTGAGTGGGGGGACAACCCCTCACTCAGAGAATAACTAACTGGCTATCAGCGCCATCCGGGCCATCCGGATAAAAAACGCACCTTTTCCCAGAAGCTCATAAATCTCAGCTGCGGGTCCTGGTCACCACATACAGGACACACATGAGGATAAACCAAACAATCACTTTTCTGATAAAAAAACGCATGCCATGTGCACTTTTGACACTGCACAAGCAAATACGGCTTTCGGGGCCTCATAACCATTTTTTTACCTCAAAAATCTGACATTAACCTTCAGGAATAAATGTCTTTCTGGCAGTATTACCTATAATATTTGTCGTTACGCCATCAAATGCACCACCGACAACACCACCCACTAAAGGCACCATTTTAGTTAAGTTCAGAACGCCTGTTGTGCCGGCTTTTGTCATCAGTCTGAAGCCAACAGCTTTATTAATCGTTTTAATCATCTCTCCGGTTATATATTTTTGGATCGCTGATGCCGTAAATTTAGTACCTATCTGCACACCGGCAGTTTTCATCACTTCGGACGACGCACTATTGCCTGTCATACAGACAAAACATAATGTTTTCACTCTGTCATCAAGTACATTGTGCCCGCCCATGTGGGCAATACCGGCGATCATACGTAATTGTATGTACATACTCGATGCCATATTGGCAGGAATAGCTGCAGGAAGTGTGACCAGCCCACCAAGATTTGTAACAAAACCACCGGTTGCTGCTTTAGTATTCTGCCACCGTATTAAACTATTGGCTGCTTCTTTCAGATTATGACCATTAGAATGAAGATACTCATCAGCCAGCTCCTGAGCTGTGCCTAAAACGCCACCACCTGACACAGCTTTTTCGTAGCCCCACTCAAGCGCTTTCTCAATAACACCTGATTTTTTATCTGACATCCCCGTCGCATTCTGCTTTATAACAAAATGTTTGCTATATACTGACGGTTATTTTTTCTCGTCAACTTACCATTCTGTTCTTAAATAAAAAGATAATTTATATGAAACAGTATGTTAGTCTATCACCAGATATATAAAGGATAACGATATCCTATGATTCCCCGTTACAGTGACCACGCTGCCAATGAGCGCACATTTCTGGCCTGGGTCCGCACGGCTCTGGCCATGGTTGCTTTTGGAGCAGTGCTCGCCAAATTTAATCTTTTTCTGCGCCTGACAGTGGCACAGAACCTGTCTGAAAGCGGCAATACGCATCAGGCTACTGCTGTGCTGGGCATTACCTTCGTTACACTGGGTATTGCGTTATTCCTTCTCTCTTACCGGCGTTTTTGTCGCACACGTAAAGAAATCAGAGATGAAACGCTGCACACCCCCGAAAGACCGGTCATGGAGCTGATTACAACAATAGCGCTCGCCGGCCTTGGCATAACCGTGCTGATTGCCCTGATCAAAGAGCTGTCTTTCTGAGCCGACCGCTCCTGGCAGTCCCCCCGCTAACCGGACTGGATATTACGCTCTGACTTTATGTAAAATACGCGCAGGCAGGTCGCGTACAACTGCTGTGACTTTACGCCACAGGCAGGGAATATAGACGATCGGCTCAACCGGGTCCTGAGCGATCATTACCAGCTGCTCAGCCACACGGGCAGGTGTCGCCCACAGCATATAATTGTCAGTATGTGAGGACATCACCGGCCCATCAAGCAGGTCAAGTTTTGCCACAACCGCAGACGCCCCAAAAGGGCGTAACCGCTGTGATAATGTTTCTATCAGACGAGAGAGGCCGGTATGAGCCGCCTCACCGGCATCATTTGAATGACGCACCTGATCTGAAACAACAGAACACACAGCAACCAGCACACCATTGCGCTGTTTTTCAAGCTGCGCAGCCGCAGCCTGACACCACTGAACAGCCCCTGAAAAATTTGAACGAACAATAGCAGGCCCGGCCATACGCTGTTTTACGTTGCTTTGATGGCTCAGAAAACCATAAAACACGAAAACAAGGTCAACATGCCCGCCAAGGTCAGCCACCATCCTGCCGAAAGAAAAATCAGCCCCCTGCTCACAGGCATCGTCAGTGACACGTGTCGTGCACCGCACTGCACCGGCGGCTTCGAGCTGCTGGGCCAGCTGCTCAGCCCGCAGGCCGTTGCGGGCCACAAGCACAAACTCAGCCCCCTGACGGGCATAACGGAGGGCTGTTGCCTCAGCCATGGCAGAAAGCGCACCAAGGATAATAATCTTTTTACTCATTGCAATAAATTCTCTTTTTAAAAACCTGATACTATCGTTCAGTGCGCTGCGTGCCCCGGCCGGCGGTTCGGAGCAAAACCGGCATACAGTATATATTATTACGAAAAATACATTAAAAATAATCTGTTAAATCATACTTTTAAATATATTTCCCGTAAAATTATTAATGAATTTTAATCTTATAATTCACTCTTATATTGCATGAAGTCAAGAGTAAACCATGCGCTTTACGTGTGACATCATTTTAAAAGAAGGGTATCTCCTCTCTGTTGTTTAAAAACAACAGATGAACAAAGCACAAAAGGCCCACGACACAATGAACATTGCTGCATGGATGAAACAGTCAGCCGTTGCTTTTGGTACCAGTGGTGTACGCGGGCTGGTCAGTGCTCTGACAGATGAGCTGTGCTATATATGCACAAAAGGCTACCTTCTCTATCTGGCAACGCAGGGGGAGTTTAAACCCGGCAGCCCCGTTGCTGTTGCAGGGGACCTGCGCCCAAGCACCCCTCATATTATGAAAGCCTGCATTGCCGCTATTGAGGATATGGGAGGCAAGGTCGTTTTTTGCGGGGCTGTACCATCACCTGCTTTATGTTCTTTTGCCTATGCCCGAAACATGCCCTCACTCATGATCACCGGCAGCCACATTCCCGATGACCGTAACGGTATTAAATTCAACCGGGCCTGCGGGGAGTTCCTTAAAACTGACGAGCAGGGCATGCTCTCTCAGGATGTTACACTACCTGACGGGCTGACTGACACACATGGCGCACTGATCAGCCCGCCCGCTTTCCCGCCCGTCACTGATATTCTCCCGCCATTTATCGCCCGCTATACAGATTTTTTTGGCACAGACGCGCTGAAAGGCCTTAAACTTGGCATTTATCATCACTCTGCCGTAGGGCGTGATGTGCTGATGCAGATTATGCAGACACTGGGGGCTGAGGTTACACCCCTCGGGCGTTCAGAAACCTTTATTCCGGTTGATACTGAGGCTGTCCGCCCCGAAGATGTCATTCTGGCGCGCGAATGGAGCAGCGCCGGTACGTTTGATGCTATCCTCACGACCGACGGCGACTCAGACCGCCCGCTTCTGGCTGACGAAACCGGCACCTGGCTGCGGGGCGATACGCTTGGCCTGTTAACCGCTCAGTTTTTAAAAGCAGGCAGCGTCACCACCCCGGTCAGCAGCAATACAGCCCTTGAGCGCAGTCAGCTCACCAGCCACGCCATACGTACCCGCATTGGTTCACCCTATGTCATTGACGCGATGAACGCGGCTGCCTCTGCCGGGCACACTCCGGCTGTAGGTTACGAAGCCAATGGCGGTTTTTTGCTGGCAAGCCCTGTAACCCTTAACGGGCGCACTATTACAGCCCTGCCTACGCGTGACTCTGTTTTGCCCATGCTGTGCGCTCTGGTAGCCAGCCAGCGCATACCTGGCCGCTGCCTGTCAGCACTTGTTGCCAGCCTGCCCGCGCGCATCACTGACAGTGACCGCCTGAAAGAGATGCCAACTGACACCAGTAAAGCACGCCTGCAAGCACTGCTGAGCGCACCAGAGCGGGATGAAACCGTCAGTGCACTCAGCAAGGCCTGTGGTATGCCGGAGGATATCAACCTGACGGATGGCGTAAGGCTCACTTTTGCCTCTGGCGAAATTGTGCATCTGCGCCCATCAGGCAATGCACCTGAGCTGCGGGTGTATGTTGAGGCTGACAATGCTGAGCGTGCCCGTGCCCTGCTCACCCTGGCGCTCAGACAGGTCAGCCGCTGGCGCGACTAATATGCGAAGAGCCGGATGAACCGCTGTAACAGACTGGATTGTGTGCCTCTCTTCCTCCGGGTCATGTCATGGCTTTCAACACAGAGTGAAAACTCATGAAAAATTCAGGGTGTTACGCAATCTTTCAGTGGTGCAGCCAGGCATAAACCAGCAAAGCAAGTGTTACGGTCACAAAACCACCAATCTTAGTGGCAACCTGAGCACTCGCCATGAGCGAAAGGCGCTCCCCCGCGCTGAGTATCGCCACATCGCCCGCACCGCCTGAGCTGGCATGGCAGACCATGATCATCGCGGCCTCAACCGGATACATGCGTAAAAACCGGGCCATTATAAAACCGGTGCCGGCCAGCGCCGCCACGGTGCATGCCACTGTTATGCAAATAGCCGGTGAAAAAGCCGCAACCAGCGGCTGCCAGGGAGTTAGCACAACACCAATACAAAACATGAGCGGATAGGTGCACGACGTGGCAAAAAACCGGTAAATCCAGCGGGCGCCCTCTTCCATACTCACCGGGATCAGATGGCCTGTTTTCAGCATAATGGCGAGAAAGAGCATGATGAGCGGTGCAGGAAATGAGATAACATGCTCAATAACAGACGACACGCCATAAAGCGTAATCAAAGCCAGGCCTGATGTCGCCACGCGCCCCGGGTCAGAAATAAGAGGGAGATGAACCTGCGGGTCAGCCTCATCATTCTCTGCGTCCATAATCAGCAGGTTGCCGTTGCCTGTCAGCACGGGTTTACGCACCCCAAGAGTGTGCAGCCCGCCTGCAATGACAATGGCGCAGATATTCGCCATAGCCACAATAGGCAGCAGCCCGCCGATGAGAGACGCCTCTGACTGATGCGTTATCGCCGCATAGCCGGTAGCAAGAGGCACTGCCCCCTCGCCCACACCACCGGCCATAACCGGCACAAGAATAAAAAACAGAATATATTTTGCATCAAGACCGCACAGCAGGCCAACAGCCATGCCCACACCAAAAGCCACAAGGGAGGCCACAGCAAGAGGGTTTAATACCTTGATGATATTGGCAAGAAGAGTTTTTCGGTTCATCGAAAAAATGCTGCCAACAACTACAGCTGTTACAAAAAGATAGAGAAAATTACTCTGTTTATAAAAGGCTGTAATCGCGCTCTCAAGCGGGTGTGGCAGCAGCCCGTAAAATACGAGAGCTGACGGCAGAAATGTGTTCAGGATAACAGCCCCGCCCACCGAACGAAAACCCGGTATGCGGTGCCCGATTTCGGCCAGCGGGTATGAACACACAGCCAGCACAACAGACATAATACATAAATCAGAACTGACCCTGCCCTGCACCACCAGAATGATGACACAGACAGCAGCTATCAGAAAAACAGGCAGCGGCATTAATGAGATCCGAAATGCCGCCACCCTTTGCCATAATGACAAAGGCGGAGATGAAAAACCTGTGTCTCTCAAAGAATGTTTATTCATTGTATTCTTTTTCATTGAAGGAGACAGAAAAAAATCAGGGGGCTAAACCATTACCCCTTTGCTGCGCAGCAACGTATCAATACGTTCTGAATCGCCCTTTTCGCGTGCGTTCGTCTGGCGGATATTTTCCTCTTTCACGAGGTGCGCCTGTACTTTTGGCATCAGAGAGGGCAGCTCAGCGACAGGAATGGCAATAATACCATCAGCATCAGCCAGCAGCAGGTCACCCGGCATGACAACCAGCCCGCCACAGCTGATGGGAATATTAACAGCACCCGGACCATCTTTAGCTGGCCCGCGATGAGTGTGGCCTCTTGCAAAACAGGCCATGCCCCCTTCATCCCACTCAGCCAGGTCGCGCACGGCACCATCAATCACGAAGCCACCCAGTTTACGTGCCAGGGCTGTTGTGCGCATCAGCCCGCCCACAATAGCCTGCTCGGTTGAGCCCCCGGCATCAATCACAACCACATCACCCGGCTCTGCCATCAGCAGGGCTTTATGAATAATCAGGTTATCACCCGGGCGGGTACGCACCGTAACAGCCCGGCCACAAACAGGCGTATGAATATCAGGATGATAAGGCCGCAACCCTGTTGCCCCGATGCTGCGGCCCATACAATCACCCGCGACTGCAACGGGAACAGCCCGCCAGGCCTCAAGCACATCAGCCGCGATTGCCGCACCATTAGGCAGAATACGCCAGCCCGGCGGCCAGCTGTACTGCTCATCGGGAACGATATAACTCATGATCAGCTCTCCTGCATCTGCGATATGGCGAAAAACTGATCGCAGATTAGGCTTCCCATTTCGTAAATATCTATTCAATAATTTTCAGGTATTAATAACTTCTGGTTATCAGACATGCATCTTGATTCCCGCGATCTGCGCTATTTTGAAGTCATTGCCGGGCTGGGCCATGTGCGCGCAGCTGCCGGGCAGCTTAACCTGAGCCAGCCAGCTGTAAGCAAATGTATTGCCCGGCTTGAGCAGAATATCGGCGCCAGGCTGTTTGAACGCGAAGGGCGCGGCATTCGCCTTACCCCCGTGGGTGAAGCCCTGTTGCAGCAGGCCCGTCGCCTGAATGTGATCAATGCTAACGCCCTGCGTGACATACAGGACTTTGCCTCGGGCGATGCCGGCACCCTTCGCCTTGGCTGTGGCCCTGTGATGTCAGAGTTATTTCTGCCTGCTGTCTGTGCCCTGCTCACCCGGCATATGCCCGGTGTCAAAGTGACCATTCTGGTCGGAATGAACTACACACTACGCGAAAAACTGCAGCAGGGTGATATCGACGCTATTCTGGGCCTGGTCACACCAGATGATGCACTTTTCACAGCATACCCGCTGTTAGAGGATACAGCCGTTGTTGCAGCCAGCAGCCGCCACCCGCTTTTTAAAAAACCTGATGTAAGCCCTGAAGATGTCGCACAGGCGCACTGGGTGTTGCCTGTGCGTGAGGTTGCCAGCCGCTTATGGCTTGATGCACAGTTCAGGCACCATAAACTGCCCCCTCCGCAGGCTCAGATAGAGGTCAATGCCACCCCTCTGCTACTGCCGATGATTGCTCATAGTGACATGCTCTGTTTTATCTCGCGTCATATGCTGGCCCGCCAGGTGCAGGAGCCACAACTCAAAGAGCTGCCCATTGCGGCACTCACGATGCCACGCGCGCTGGGCCTTACAGTTGTCAAAGACTGGCGCACCCCCACTGTGCAGCGCTTTACTGACCTGCTGCACTCAACGCGCCTTGATGCCCCGCTTGTGACAGTCTGACCCTTAGCCCCCGTTGCTTTGCCGCCAGGCGCGGGGTGAAACACCAAACCACCGCCTGAATGCACGGCTGAAAGCACTTGTTTCAGCATAACCAAGACGAGCAGCGATCTCACTCACGTCAACATGGGGCAGGCTCAGCAGATGCAGGGCCGCTCTCTGCCGGGTTTCCTCCAGCAGGGCTGAATAAGACAGATCAAACTGGGAGAGCCTGCGCTGCAGGGTCCAGGCAGGCAGAGACATGCTCTGTGCCACCTCATTCAGTTCAAACGCACCATGGGGCAGCAGCCCCTGCAAATGCTGCATCACCTGCTCTTTAAGAGAGAGCTTACTGTCTGCGGGTTGTGCAATTTGCGCCGCAGCCTCTGCCCGCCCCAGTGCCTGCAGGGAGGAACGGACCACATCAAGCAATATCGGGTCTGCTCCCGGCATGGGAGCCGAAAGACCTTTGCTCGAAAAAACCAGCGCATTAGTTGCGCATCCAAAACGAATATCAGCCTGAAAAGCATCCCGGTGTGCTGTGGCCTGCTCAGGCTGCGCATGAGCAAAACGCACAAGCCGGGGTTGCCACTCAGGCCCGAGACCAGCCCGCAAAATATTACAAAACATCCCCAGTGTCAGTTCAGCATCCTGGCGGCGATCCTGAATAGCAGGGTCGGTAATCATATATTCAAGGGTAAAGTCATCATCCGTTTCAGCCAGCCCGGTAAAAGTGCGGCTCTGATGATAGCCAAAACAGGCAGCCAGATTACGCACGGCCTCCTCCACCGTGGCGGAGCAAAGTGCGACATACCCCACAAGCCCGAGCTGACGCGGCATAAACTGCTGACCAAAACGCAGGCCAATATTGCCGTCACGCGTATCAACCGCAGCTTCAGTAAAAAGGCGGCAATAGCCCGCCAGGTCGAGATGTTCGGTCGGCAGGGCAAACTGTGAGGGAGACAGCCCCGCCCGCCCGGCAATGCGCTCAACATCCCCCCCTGATTCGCTCAGAAACAGCTCTGCCCCTGTCGCTGCTGAGGCAAGAACATGAGACTGCAACTCTGTCTGCCGACCTGATCCTCTTGAAGAAGATGACATGATGCTCCCGCCCCTCGCTCTGCGCTCCAGTAATACTATTTTAGATTTTATTGTTACGATATGTCAAAACATTGTACTCCGCTGTCAAGTCATTTTCGATACGAAACAGATATAATTGCTGTATCGAACATATCCGGATTCTGCACTTTTCCGGCCTCGCAACAATAAAAAGATGAAAGTTAATCAATGGGATATGGCTACACCATTGGTGGCGAACACTACGTTTTTGCAGACCTGAAAACCCTCCTGGCCAAAGCCTCACCCCTGCGCTCGGGTGACCAGCTTGCCGGCCTTGCTGCCTCATCTGACGCGCAGCGCATTGCCGCACGCCATGCCCTGGCCAGCCTGCCGCTCGAAACTTTTCTCAACACGGCCCTCGTCCCTTATGAAGACGACGACGTCACGCGTCTTATCATAGACACGCACGACAAAGCCGCCTTTGCGCCACTGTCTTCTATGACAGTCGGAGACTTCCGCAACTGGCTGCTGTCAGACGCTGCCACGACCGAAGCCCTTGCCCGGGTCGCTCCCGGTATTACGCCAGAAATGGCTGCGGCTGTCAGTAAAATTATGCGCAACCAGGACCTGATGAGTGTTGCCCGTAAGATTACGGTTATCACCCGTTTTCGCAACACGATCGGCCTGCCTGGTCATCTGAGCACACGCCTGCAGCCAAACCACCCGACCGATGACCTCAAAGGCATTGCGGCCTCAACCCTCGACGGCCTGCTTTACGGCTCGGGCGATGCCGTGATTGGCATTAACCCTGCCACAGACAGCGTTGCCAACGGCTTTGCCCTGCTCGACATGCTCGACCATGCACGTCAGCACTACAATATTCCGACCCAGACCTGCGTGCTCACCCATGTCACCAACACCATTGAGATCATGAACAAAGGTGGCGCGGTTGACCTGGTGTTCCAGTCCATCGCCGGCACACAAAAAGCCAACGAAGGCTTTGGTGTTACCCTCAGCGTGTTGCAGGAAGCCTATGACGCAGCCCTGAGCCTGAAGCGCGGCACCACAGGCCAGAATGTCATGTATTTCGAAACCGGCCAGGGCGCTGCCCTCTCGGCCGGAGCACATCACGGCATTGACCAGCAAACGGTTGAAACCCGCGCCTATGCCGTTGCCCGTGCCTATAACCCGCTGCTGGTCAACACTGTGGTGGGCTTTATCGGGCCGGAATATCTTTATGACGGCAAACAGATTGTCCGCGCCGGTCTTGAAGATCATTTCTGTGCCAAGCTGATGGGCGTGCCCATGGGCTGCGATGCCTGCTACACCAACCATGCCGAAGCCGACCAGGACGACATGGATAATCTGATGGTGCTGCTTGCTGCGGCGGGCATCACCTTCCTGATCGGTGTGCCTGGTGCTGATGATATCATGCTCAATTATCAGAGCCTCTCGTTTCATGACCTGCTGGCACTGCGTAACCTGATGAACCTCAAACCTGCCCCTGAATTTGCCGCATGGCTTGAGCAGATGGGCCTGTATGACACCGCAACAGAGCGGATGCTCGATGTGCCTGCCGCCCAGAGCCAGCTGCGCCTGATGGTGGGGTAAGAGCATGTCAGACGAGATTATCCCCCACGCACAACATGCTGACCTGTGGCACAGCCTGCGCCACCTGACCCGTGCACGCATTGGCTTGGCACGCACAGGCACCGCCCTGAAAACACATGATGTGCTTGATTTTCAGGCGGCTCATGCTCAGGCACGTGATGCTGTGCATACCCCGCTTGATGTTGCTGCTCTTCAGGCCACTGTCGCCCCGGAAGAGTGCCTTGTGGTGCACAGCCAGGCACCTGACCGCCCCACCTATCTGCGCCGGCCTGACCTGGGCCGCCGCCTGGATGAAGGCTGTGCAGCACAGCTGACAAAAGGCGACTGGGATGTGGTTTTTGTCGCGGCAGATGGCCTCTCCTCCTTCGCGACACAACAAAATGCCGTGCCCCTTTATAAAGCGATGAAAGACCGCCTGACCGGCTGGCGCATTGCCCCGCTGGTCATTGCCACACAGGGGCGCGTTGCCCTGGGGGACGACATTGCCGTCGCCCTGGGTGCAAAAATGGTCGTGATGATGATTGGCGAGCGCCCTGGCCTGAGCGTTGCCGACAGCCTTGGGGTGTATCTGACCTACAACCCTTATACCGGCTGCCCTGACTCAGCGCGCAACTGCCTCTCCAACATTCACCCCAACGGGCTGAGCATCTCTGGCGCGGCCACCAAGCTCACCTGGTTTTTAAACGAAGCCCGCACACTCAAACTCACCGGTGTCGGCCTGAAAGACGCCGCCCCTGAAGAAGGTGTTCTTTCAGACAGTTCCACCCCTCTTCTGCAAAAGGATCATGATATATGAGCAACGCGCCTGCGCATCTTCATAAGTCACTGAGCGCGTTCCATCTCTGGGGCATTGCCGTCGGCCTCGTTATTTCAGGCGAATATTTTGGCTGGAGCTATGGCTGGGCCACAGCAGGCACCCTCGGCTTTTTGCTGGCTACGGTTTTTGTCGCTGCCATTTATACAAGCTTTATCTTCAGTTTTACCGAGCTGACCTGCGCTATTCCCCATGCCGGCGGCCCTTTCTCCTACAGCTCACGCGCCCTGGGCCGGTGGGGCGGGCTGATTGCCGGCCTTGCCACACTGGTTGAGTTCATTTTTGCTCCTCCCGCCATTGCACTGGCTATTGGTGCATATCTGAATGTGCAGTTTCCTGGCCTGCCCCCAAAAGTGGCTGCCTGTGGAGCCTATATTGTCTTTATGACACTCAACATCGTGGGTGTGCGTATTGCCGCAACCTTTGAGCTGTTCATTACCATTGCAGCCATTCTTGAGCTGCTGGTGTTTATGGGTGTCGTCTCCCCCGCCTTCTCATGGGACAATTTTATGCATGACGGCTGGGGTGTAAGCGGCTCTCACTTTGGCTGGGGCGCCATTGGCGGCATTTTCGCGGCTATGCCTTTCGCGATCTGGTTCTTCCTCGCTATTGAAGGTGTGGCAATGGCCGCAGAAGAAGCCAGCAACCCGAAACGCTCTATTCCTGTTGCCTATATCGCCGGTGTGCTGACCCTGGTGAGCCTGGCTTTTGGTGTAATGATTTTTGCCGGTGGTGCAGGTGACTGGCATGCTCTTGCCAACCTTAACGACCCGCTGCCCCAGGCGATGAAAACCGTTGTTGGCCCCCATAGTGGCTGGCTGCATATGCTGGTCTGGCTGGGTCTGTTTGGTCTGGTTGCCTCACTGCACGGCATTATTATGGGCTATGCCCGCCAGATTTTCGCCATGGCACGGGCCGGCTTTCTGCCTGCGTTCCTTGGCAAACTGCATCCGCGCTTTCAGACCCCCGCAGCGGCAACTATTGCGGGTGGCGTCATTGGTATGGCCGCCATTTTCTCTGACGACATCATCTCCGTCAATGGCCAGTCGCTCACGGCAACACTGGTCACCATGTCAGTTTTCGGGTCACTGACCATGTATGTGATGAGCATGATCAGCCTGTTTCGTCTGCGCAAAAACGAGCCTGATCTGGAGCGTAGCTACAAAGCACCTTTCTACCCTGTTCTGCCTGCTCTGGCGCTGGGTGGAGCGGCTGTTCTGCTGGGGGCTGTTGTATTCTTCAACCCTCAGGTCTGCATGATTTATGTTGGCCTTATGGTGGTGCTCAGCATCTTCTTCATGCGCGCTTACATGAAAAGCCAGGAGCCTCAGTAATCAAAAAATCATCCTGAAAAATAAAATTAAAACCATTCTTTTTTAAAAGCTTTTTTTCCGGAGTGAGCCATGACCTGTAAAAACCGTGTTGCACTGATGTGTCTTATCCTCGGAACAATGGCGCCTGCACTGGCTCACGCTCGTGCAGCGTCATCCTCCGCGATGGATACAAAGCGTAAGGTACCAGCTAACCCCAACCACCCCGCTTTGTCCCCCATGGGGCCAGGCGCCGCAAAAAAAGCAACGGCCCACAGAAGCCGTAAAGCACCAGCCAACCCTAACCACCCCACTTTGTCACCTATGGCACCCAATGCCGGGCAGCGCGCAACGCCGGCACTGACACCAGCCGGTGCGACGGCCCCTGCTGCCACGCTGAACGCGCCTGTGGTCAAACCTGAAATTAAGCAGGACTATGTGCAAAAGCAGGACCCGGATATTCCGGCCATGCAGGTGGGCAACCTTTTCACCCCCAGAAAAGGGCAGCCTCTGAGCTACTGGGACGGACTGGTCGGGCACCTGACGGTTGAAGCCGGCGTGTCAGGTAACCCCTGGACAAAGTCAGGGCACAACTTTGCACAGTTCTATGTTGACCGTGCCAACACCACGACCCTGAACCAGATTATGGGCTCACTTTCACACCCTGTCAGCCCTGTGGGCGGGGGCTATGGCATTGGTTTTGTGTTCGAGGCAATGTATGGCTCTGACGCACGCTTTGACCCGACGATTGGTATGGGTGAAAACGCCCTGACAGGCATGTATCAGTGGGCACCAACCCAGGCTCATATTGACGCTCATCTGCCATGGCTGTTCAAACACGGTATTGATGTGCAGGTAGGGCAGATGTACGGCCTTCTGGGAGCTGAGGGCACACCGGCTCTGGCCCGGCCTTTCTACTCCTTCAACTATGCTTCAGACTATATCGTACCGTTTGAAACGGTAGGTATTGTTGCAACCATGCATCTGACAGACCATATGGACTGGATCATGGGTATTGATGCCGGTAACTCCGTCACATTTGGCAGCTCAGGCAATAACAGCCGCCCCAAAGGATATTTTGGCTTTGCCTGGAACAACCTGCTTGACGGCAAACTGAGCATGCATGCGATTGGTCGCTTTGGCCCGCAGGGCAATAACGGCCTGACCCGTTATTCGGCCGATGGCTGGGCCAGTGCCGGCATTGGCAAACCTGCAAACCACCTGATGCAGTATAATGCTGAATTTCTGGCAACCTATCACATCAATAAAAAGGTCTCTGTCACGGAAGATATCATCTACCTCCATGACGATGCCTCTCGCGATGATGTGTATGGCTTTACCTCCTACCTGGCATGGGACATCAACCCCTCTCTGACGTTTAACGCACGTGGCGAGATTTTTCGTGACAACACCGGTGCTGTTATCACCCAGTATACCGGTACGACCTCGTATGTTCACTCTCTGAGCAACCGCCCTTACGCCTATTTTAACGCAGCCCCCACAACCTATGGCGAAATGACCGTTGGGGCAGCCTATCGCCCTGAATTTATTAATAAGCACCTGGGCAAAGGCAGCTTTACCCTGCGCCCCGAGGTGAGACTTGATAAATCACTTAACGGCACACGCCCCTTCAACCGGGGTGGCACGGTGCAGGACCCCGTTGTTAATAACGGCACAAACAATATGTTCTGGTTCAACTGTGACGCGACACTCAGCTTCTGAGTGTTCCCGGCAGGAAAAAAGCCCCGTTTACAGCGGGGCTTTTTTTGTGGGCTGAGGGTGGTCTCTCAGCTTTTCTGAAAGGCTTCCAGCGCCTGAGCTGAGTAAACATAGGCTGCCCCGGCATTCAGCGCGATAGCTGTACCCAGTGCGGCAATCACCTCTTCATCAGTTGCACCGCTCTTTTTTGCCTCAGCGGCATGAATGGCAATGCAGCCTGAGCAGCGTGTTGTCACAGCCACCGCAAGAGCAATCAGCTCATGCGTTTTTTTATCAAGGGCCTTACTGGCTTCAGCCGCAGCCTGAATGCCACCAACGGCCTCAGCAAAGCCACCACCGGAGGCACTAAAGTTTTTCAGCTTTTTTAAAAGAGCAGACAGTTCAGTCTCTGATGCAGTAGTCATTGATTTCTGACCTTCTCATTATGACACGAACCCAAACCCGGGTGAGACGAGCGGAGGATAACCGCGCGCCCCGGTAAGATATGGTGATACTGCTTATAGTTGTCATCACCTGACGCTTTAGCGTTCATCTAACGACACGCGGTTGCGCAGTGCCGTATAAATAGGCTCTTCTTTCAGGCCGTCAGCCACAAACATGGCGGCAAAGCTGCCAGCCAGCAACGGTAAGAGCAGGTTAGATGCATTGGTCATTTCCACCACCAGCACAATGCCTGTCAGCGGAGCACGCACAGCACCGGTAAACATTGCCGACATACCCACAACAACAAACGGCATTGTACCATGCACAAGCCCGGGGGCGAGCACGTGTGCAATATCACCACAACCAAGGCCGACAAGAGCACCCAATGCCAGCATCGGGGCAAACAGGCCACCTGGCGTTGCCGCTGCATAAGATAACGCACCGAAAAGCAGACGCACGACAAATAAAAGCGGCAGGATCTGCCAGGTCAGCGTGTTGTTAATGGCATTCTGCGTCAGCCAGTCGCCCCCTCCGGCAACATGAGGCGCCAGCCACACAATCAGCCCGCCCAGAGCACCAATCAGGGCCGCACGCACCTCAACACTCATAGCCGCGCGCTCGCTCAGGCGCAGCGTTGCCAGGAGAGTGCGGTTATACACTACCGAAAGCAGACCTGTCACAAGCCCGGTCAGCAAAAACAGAAACTGCGGCAACACCTGGGGAATAACCGGAAAGTCAGGCACAACAAAATCAGGTGCGCCACCCAGCATCGCCCGCGCCATCAGAATAGCAGCAACCGAAGCCCCCAGGGCTGAGCAGGCGGTGCGTGGGTTAAAACGCCCCACCAGCTCCTCAAGCACAAAAATAGCACCCGCAGCCGGTGCATTAAACGCTGTTGCAAGCCCTGCACCCGCACCCGCAGCCAGAAGTGAGCGGCAGTCATCTGCACCAAGGCGCACAAAACGCCCGATAGCATTTGCAGCTGTTGCCCCCATCTGCACACTCGGGCCTTCGCGCCCGAGGGCCAGCCCGCCCCCTATGGCCAGCACGCCCCCCAGAAATTTAACAGGCACCAGCCTGAAAGGAGCCGGCTGCGCCATACCCGCAAGCACAGCCTCAACATGTGGGATCCCGCTGCCTGAGGCCAGAGGGGCCAGCCGCCGCACCATCCATGCCGAGATGAGTGCCATGACCGCGCCCCCGGCAACCAGCAGCAGCCCGGCAGGAAAACCATGCAGTGCGTGCAGTGACCACGCGTTTCTCACGCTGTCAGCCTGTTCAAGGCACCACCTGAACCCGCCACACAGGGCACCGGCCACCACCCCGACCACCAGCGATAAAAGAGACAAAACTGTCAGACTACAGGGAGGTTCAGGCAGCGAAACCGTTTGAGCCTCTGAGGCACCGTGATGATCTGACATAACTCTCAGCATTCTGATGAAAGGAGAGATCAGCATGGCAGGATTAACAGCCCGATGACAACCCGCAAGGCAGAGAAAGCCCCCTCCGGGCTGTGTCACATCATGTTTATTGCCTCAGCCGGGTTACTTTCGCCCGTTCAAGACGACGCACATACTGCAACAGCTCATCGTGATGCAGCAGCGAGACTTTGTTAGTTCTGGCCAGTTGCTGCGCTGCCGTTGTGTAAGAGGCATTAGACACCACAGCCCCAAAGCGCGCGCCATAATGCTGCCTTGCGGCAACAACCTGCTGCACGGCATCATTCCCGACAGGACGGGAATATAATTTGCACTGCACAACCAGCCGCAGCCTGCCACGGGTTGCGACAATATCAGCCCCCTGGTCACCACTTTCAGAGGTTACAATAGCCTCCCACCCTGCCTGGCGCAGTATCAGCCCGCAATAACGCTCATAATCAAACGGGTCCATATCGGGGCTGTAAACGTCAGGGCTGGTGGGCTTTTTAACCTCTGCGACAACAGGCGTGCTTTCATCAAAAGCAACCTTATCAATATATTGCGACAGACCATCACTAACGCGCTCAAAATAAGCCTCATAGCCGCGCTCTCTGAGACAGTTGAGCATCTCGCGCTGCATGAATTCTTTTTTCTCACGCTCCCATTTATCATAAATGGTGGTGCCATAAATGTTCTGGTACACAAGCTGCTTACGGCGAATCTGCAGGCGTTCTGCCAGAGAGCTGATAAGCTTTTTGCCTGCTGCCATAGCCCGGTGGCACTTACGCCAGCGCCTGTATTTCAAAAACAGGCGCAGCAGCACATAAGCACCAAGCAGCTCAGAGACAATAATCAATATCTTCCCGCCATCCTGATATACGCCGGTGGAAGGCAGTACATGACCAAGCTGCGACATGAGCCAGACCAGCACCGCCCCGACGGCAGACAGGACCTCAGCCGCATAAGCGGAGAATGTACCGCTATGCTGAGTGACATGCCCCTCACTCATCAGTGCAACACCATGGCCATCAGGGCAGATGACGGAGGCTCTCTCCCTTTCTCTGACAGGGTGGATGCTCTGCCCCTGAAAAGAACAAATGTTCTGCCCGGTATCATTGATGTTTGTCAGTGAGTGCGCGCAGACAGAGGTGGCCAGTAAAGCAGACAGCCCCGCACATGCCAGAAATCCACGCAAAGTCTGCTTCAGACCAGCGCTCAGGCCAGCACGCCTTAAGCCATGCGCACGGGGTACATTATAAGAACAGTTCTGTTTACGTTCAGACATGCCGGACTTTTACGTTCTCTTTTTATTCTGGTCCAGACACACTGTGCTTTCAGCTGGTACATGACAATTCAAAACCAGCATCCGTCACAATCAATGAAAAATTCAGACCCGAAATAAAATAGGAAACTAAAAAACATAAAAATTCACATCAATTACCCTGTAAAAATAATATAATTATAAATATAAGTATTGTTTTTAAATAATTTATCACCATTATTATAAAAACTATATCACGATAAAAAATTTATTATGTGATAATAATCTCTCTACTCCCTTCACTGAAAGCATGATCCTGCAAAAAGAACCTGCCCTCTGTCTGGAATCGGCCAGGCGAACATCTCGCAGACAAGGAGTAGGCAGAGCTGACGAGACAGTATACACTACGCCGGCTATGAACAAAAAACGCAGACCGACACATCCTGTTACGGCAGAGCAGGCCTCATCCTCCCTCCCTCCGGCTGACGTCTGGGGAGCCAGAGATGTTTCATCAGGAAAAGGTTCAGGAGATGAAAATTTTCCTGTCGGCTCGCTGCTGCTCGATAAGAAGCTGCGCCCACACGTACATGCCTATTATAATTATGCCCGTGCTATTGACGATATTGCCGACTGCGAAACACTGGACGCAGAAGAGAAAATCACACGTCTGAACGCAATGGAAGATGTGCTTCTGGGCAAACGTGAAGCGATATCACGCGACGATGCGCAGAGTGCTGCGGCTTTGCGCACATCGCTGATGCAAACAAAGGTACCGTTTGAAACAGCCACTGACCTGACCATTGCCTTTCGTGACGATGCACGCAATGTCCCCTGCAAAACATGGAGCGACCTGGTCAGTTACTGTCGCTACTCAGCCAATCCTGTCGGGCGTTTTCTCATAGCGCTGCACCGCGAAAGCCCTGCGGCATATGCTGCATCTGACGCTTTGTGCACCTCGCTCCAGATTCTCAACCACCTTCAGGACTGCCAGAAAGATCTGCGTCTGCTTGGGCGCTGCTATATGCCGGAAGACCTGATGGCCCGGGCCGGCGCCACACAGGATGACCTGCTGGCTGGCCGTGCCACACCACGGTTGCGCAGAGTGTTTAATACACTGCTGGATAATACAGATGAACTGAATGCTCAGGCAGCCACCCTGCCCGCCTATATTTCAGACCGGCGCTTTCGTATGGAATGTGCCGCTATCGTGGCTCTGGCACAGCGCCTGACACTGCGCCTGCGCCGTGAAGATCCGCTGGCTGGCCGGGTCAGTCTGAAAAAATCAGACGTGCTCCATGCACTGGGTGCGGCCCTGAAAGTCTGGCCCGGAGCTTCTCCTGCACGGAAAGTTCTGTAAAAGACAGCTCAGACAAAGTGAACTCCTTTCAAGATACATCGCAACAACAGGTAGAAGACGCGTGACATCCCATATGATCCAGACGCATGAGACCCCAACACCACTCGGGTGCGACCCGGCTGATCTGGCATGGGTAGAGGCAACCGTGAAACAGGCAGGCACGTCGTTTGCTGCCGGCATGCGTGTTCTGCCCCCCATGCGCCGTTATGGAATGTATGCTCTGTATGCCTTCTGCCGTGTCGTTGATGATATTGCCGACGGCAGTGCCCCCCTGGAGCAACGCCGCGCAGAGCTTGAAGCATGGCACGGCCGTATTGCGGCTATGTATTCTGACAACAAAGCAGAAACCCCGCTCGATCGTGTTCTGCTGGCCACCATTCACTTTTTTGCCCTGCACCAGAAAGATTTTGATGCTGTTATTGACGGCATGATTATGGATGCAGAAAACAGTATTGTTGCCCCTGATGAAAAAACTTTCGACCTTTACTGTGACCGTGTGGCTTCTGCCGTAGGGCGTATGTCTGTCCATATCTTTGGTGACAGCTCAGACAATGCCATTAAGGTTGCCTATCATCTGGGACGCGCCCTGCAGATCACCAACATTCTGCGTGACATTGCAGAAGATGCCGCCCGTGGCCGCCTTTATCTGCCATCAGAGCTGCTGACACGTTTTGACGTGCCGGCTGACCCCGTTAAAGCTATGTACAGCCCTGGCCTTGAAAGTGTTGCCCGTATTCTGGCTGAACGGGCAAAAGATCATTTCAGAGCGGCTTTTACACTGATGAAGCGCGCACCGCGCAAAGCCATGCTGCCTGCCCGTATTATGGGTGCAAGCTATGAAGCCACCTTAAATGCTCTGTGCAAAAGGGGCTGGTCATCAGGGGTTCTGCTTAAGCGCCCTGACCCGGCGATTGCAGTGCGCCTGGGGCACCTGGCCACATCGTTCTTCGTCTGATTATCATAAACAGGAAACCGGGATTATGGCACGAACCCTGCATATTATAGGGGGCGGCATGGCCGGCCTGGCAGCCGCAACCGAAGCAGCAGGTTGCGGCATGCATGTTATTGTGCACGAGGCCGGGCGGGCCTGTGGCGGGCGGGCACGCTCATACCACGACCGCCAGCTTGACTGCCGCATTGACAATGGCAACCATTTGCTGCTTTCGGCCAACACAACGGTTTTTCGTTACCTGGCACTGACCGGCGCAACAGACACACTGACCGGGCCGGGTGCGCCGGTTTTCCCGTTTGCTGACCTGACCGAAGACAACCGCTGGACCCTTACCCTCTCATCAGGCAAAGTGCCATGGTGGATGTTCATGCCACACCGGCGCGTGCCTGGCATGCGCCTGGCTGAACTGAGCAGCCTAAAAAAACTGCTCAGCGCCGGTGAAGATCAGACCGTGTCAGAATGTCTGGTCCCTGGTGCGCTGACACGCCGCCTGCTTGAACCCTTTGCTATTTCAGCGCTCAACACCCCGTGCGAAACGGCAAGTGCCGCCCTGCTGGGGGCTGTGGTGCGCGACTCTCTGGCACAGGGTGGCAAAGCCTGTATTCCCTGGTATCCTAAAACCGGACTGTCAGAAACATTTGTTGACCCCGCTCTGGCCCATTTACGCATTATGCGTGCCGAAGTGCGTACACAAAGCCGCATCACAGGCCTCGACATAGCCCGTGGCCGGGTTACAGCACTGCACACCGGCGGGGGTGACCCCATAACCCTGACGGAAGAAGACAGGGTGATTCTGGCTGTGCCGCCTCAGGTTGCCTCCTCCTTACTGGCTGGCCGGGTCGATGGCTTTACTGCCCCTGATGAGGCTGAGAGCATTCTCAACCTGCATTTCGTGCTACAGGAAGCCCCCATTCCCACAGGCAGCTTTGCCCGTTGTGGCTTTATGGGACTGGTTGGCAGTGTGGCCGAATGGGTTTTTCTGCGTGACAATATTCTCTCTGTCACAGTCAGTGCTGCCAGCCGCTTCGCTGAGCGTGACCAGGAAGAACTTATTCGCACTATCTGGCATGACCTGCGCCGCGCCTGTGACCCTGTATTACAGTCTCCGCTGCCGGCAAACCCGCTGCGACAACGCCCTGTGTGGGAAAAACGCGCCACCTTTGCCGCCACACCGGCACAAAACCACCTGCGTCCGGGGCCTGCGACGTCTCTGGTTAATCTTGCTCTTGCCGGAGACTGGACTGCAACCGGCCTGCCCTCAACACTGGAGGGCGCAATGCGTTCTGGTGTAAAAGCGGTTCATACGCTAGGGCTTTACGCCTGAAATCTTAACTATCAGGCACACCACCGTGCCTGCTCTCTGACACATCGGTATTGAATAAGGAATTTCTGACATGGCCGCTGATGGCAGTGCTCTTTCCGGCTCGCTCCTGACTTCTGAAGCGCTCGAGCAGGCTGTAAAAAATGCTCAGGCTGCCCTGAGCAACCGCCAGAATGCAGACGGGCACTGGGTATATGAGCTTGAGGCAGATGCAACTATTCCGGCCGAATATGTGCTGCTGGAGCATTTTCTCGATAAGATTGATGACCCGCTGCAGCAGAAAATCGGCAATTATCTCCGCCGTATTCAAAGCGATGAGCATGATGGCTGGCCACTGTATCATGACGGTCAGTTTGACCTCTCGGCTTCTGTTAAAGCCTATTTTGCCCTCAAAGCCATCGGGGATGACATTAACGCCCCGCATATGGCACGGGCCCGCAAAGCTATTCTGAGCCATGGTGGTGCCGCACGCGCTAACGTCTTTACCCGCTTTCAGCTTGCGCTGTTTGGCGAAGTGCCCTGGCGTGCGCTGCCCGTAATGCCGGTTGAGCTGATGCTGCTGCCCCGCAAGGCCTTTTTCTCGGTCTGGAATATGTCTTACTGGTCACGCGTGGTTATTGCCCCGCTGACCGTTCTTGCTGCTTTAAAACCCGTTGCTGTTAACCCACGCCAGATCAGAGTGCGTGAGCTGTTTGTTGCACCACCTGAAACAGTTACCGACTGGATCCGCGGTCCTTACCGTTCAGCCTGGGGGCATGTGTTTAAAGGCATTGATTCTGCCTTACGTGTTGTGACGCCGTTTATCCCCGCAAAAACACACAAAAAGGCCATTAAAGCCGCCGTTGATTTTATTGAGCCGCGCCTGAATGGTGAGGATGGCCTGGGAGCCATTTACCCGGCAATGGCGAACGTCGTCATGATGTATCGCGCTATGGGTGTGCCTGACAACGACCCCCGCGCCATGACAGCGCTTAAATCTGTGCAGAATCTTCTGGTTATTAAAGAGCACGAAGCCTATTGCCAGCCCTGTGTCTCTCCGATCTGGGACACGGGTCTTTCTGGCCACGCCATGATTGAGGCTGCCTCAGGCCCGCAGGGCATTGCTCCCGAAAAAACGCGGGAGGAACTGAGCAAAGCCGTAAGCTGGCTGCGTGACAAACAAATTCTCAGCGTCAAAGGTGACTGGGCTATTAACAAGCCTGACCTGGCACCGGGCGGCTGGGCCTTTCAGTATGGCAACGACTACTACCCCGATGTGGATGACACCGCCGTAGTTGGCATGCTGCTGCACCGCGAGGGAGACCCGAAAAGCACTGAGGCCATAGAAAGAGCACGCCAGTGGATTATTGGCATGCAGAGCACCAATGGCGGCTGGGGTGCGTTTGACATTGATAATAACAAAGAAATGCTCAACCACATCCCCTTCTCTGACCATGGGGCTCTGCTCGACCCGCCAACAGCTGATGTGACTGCGCGCTGCATTTCATTCCTGGCACAGCTTGGCCACACGGAAGACCGCCAGGTTATTGAACGTGGTCTCGACTATCTGCGCAAAGACCAGGAAAAAGACGGCTCGTGGTTTGGCCGCTGGGGCACCAACTATATTTATGGCACGTGGTCTGTATTGTGCGCATTTAATGCCGCGGGCATTTCGCATGATGACCCTGCTGTTATTAAAGCTGTCGAATGGCTGCGCTCTGTGCAGCGTGAAGATGGCGGATGGGGTGAAGATTGTGCCAGCTATGAGGGAGCTGCCCGCGGTGTTTATAAAAAGAGCCTGCCGTCTCAGACCGCATGGGGCGCCCTGGGCCTGATGGCTGCCGGCCGCAGAGACGACCCCGCCGTTGCTAAAGCCATGTCATGGCTGGCCAGCCAGCAGGACGAAAACGGCGAATGGCAGGAAGACCCTTATAATGCTGTTGGTTTCCCCAAAGTGTTCTATCTGCGCTACCATGGGTACAAACAGTTTTTCCCTCTTTTTGCACTCTCTCGTTATCGCAATCTTGAGAAAAGCAACTCCCGCCGCGTTGATTTTGGGTTTTAATAACTATGGCAGAGCGTAACACATCAGAGCATCTTGCCCCGACCAGACCGGGTATTCTGACCGGCCTTAAGGCTGAGGTAAAATTTCTGCGCCCTGCCTTTCCGCATGCTGCAATTGCAGCCAGTGGTGCAACCAGTGCCGGAGCACAGCGTGAAACAGCACGCCTGATTGCGACCGGCCCTGACTGCCTGCTTTCATTTGGTCTTGCCGCCGGGTTAGACCCTGCTTTGCCCCCCGGCACAATGATTGTACCTCAGGCTGTACACGCCTGGGGTGAAACCTTTGAGTGTGACCCTGACCTGCGCCATATTCTGGGGGCAACACGCCCTGACTGCTATGGCGGCACATTATTGCATAGTGATGATGTTGTGCTTGAGGCTACTGAAAAAGCCCGTCTTTTTGCCGAAACGCAGTGCGCCTCGCTGGATATGGAAAGTGGCTTTATGGCCCGGCAGGCCAGAGAAGCAGGTATTCCCTTTGCTGTGCTGCGTGTTGTCTGTGACCCCGCCACACGCTCTCTGCCCGCAGCAGCGGGCTGTGTGCTCTCCCCCAAAGGGGGATTAAAAATCGGTGCCCTGCTTGCTTCTCTGGCACGTAACCCCTCGCAGATTGCCGGACTGATTGCCTTAGGGGGCGATGCCGCGCGCGCGCGCAAAGCTATGCAGCAATTTCTCGACCGACAGCGCACAGTGCAGGCTTTTATGCGCCTTGCATCTGGCAATTAAATAAAAATTTCTGATAATTTAATATTTAAGAAGTATTACATCCTTCTTTTTCCATCGCGGCATATGTTTTAACCAGAGCTATTTCACCGGCTGTGGCAGAGGGCATGATCCACACCGCTATGGAAAGCCTCATGCTTTGCAGAAACGCCTCATCCCTGAATATCTGAAAAGGCACTCAGAACTTGTCACAACCCGGTTAATCTGAGGGCATCCTGAGGCCTCATATTAAAGTTTAAAGGATGAAAAGCATATTCCCCGGTATAAACTTCATTAACAAGATATGGCCCGGCATTGATAATCTGAACAGATAATAAACAAGCACAACCAGAAGAGCGCACACCTGAAGGCAAAAGAGCATCACCTGAAGTCCAGCGGCTGTTATTTTTTTCCTGAGAATGCCAGCCTGGCATTTCAATACCGGTAAGATGGCTGCTCACAGAACAAGATTTTTTATTTTCAAAAAGTGTAATTTCTCCGATTTCCACACCGAAATAGCGACGATCATCAATAAATGGACCGATAACATCACTCGGACGAGCCGCACGAGAGATAAGACGAATATTCTCAACACCAGCAGGAAGCAAAAATATGATGCAGCCATTATGCTCACGCACCGGCATAATCATTGCACCACTACCCAGTTTCAGACAGAGATCAGGATGCTCTGTGTGTTCAGATTCAGGGTTGCGTAACGAGTGGCCTGCTGAAATAGCACGCGCCTCCGTCTGACGAAACAAAGGCTCTGCAAATGCTGCTGAAACATCAAGAGGAGCTGCGGCATGATCCCAGCTCAGGCACTGGCGACCAGCAATAGAAACTACTTTACCTGTTTGCCGGAAGATATGCCTGTTACCGGTATCAAGATAACTTTCGGTCAGTACACCATCAGCTGTGATAACAGCATGTTTTTCGGTTTCAATATGATAATAATCATAAGAGTTGATTGATTTATCATAAAAAATCGATCTGTTATTGACAAGCATACGCACAGGCAAAAAATGCCCCTTAAAAAACAGACAATGTTCAGCTGTAATCAGCATATCTTTAAAGGGTACACCTTTAGCGAATGCGTCTTTTACTATTCTTACAGGCCAGCCTGCTCTGTCATCTGGTAAATCAGAGCGAACATAGCACCTGGCAGTACCAACCCATGACACAGCCTGCAGAACCTCTGTCTTGTTACGCCAGTCAAATGTAACAATCTGATCGCCAATAGTCAGGTCTTCAACAGCTTTACAACCAGAGGGGGTGTTTATCATAGAACCAGCGAGAAAACACACAACCTCCAGCAAGGTCTGATTCAGACCATACACAGTTCCGACCGTTGATGTTGATGAACTGCCGGCTACCGTGCTGTCAGACAGATCTGGCAAAGCAAAAGTGCTAACACCGTCACCGCCATAAGTGGTGCCTAAAAGAGAAAATAAAGCCTGATTCTGTCCTATTGATAACAGGGCCCCATTGGCCAGTTGCCATCCTGATGGAATTTTAGAAACCGGCCCGGCAAACGCCCTGACTTCACCAAGGTAGGAATCATCACTTAATGTTCCCGGATACGCGCCGGATGTACAAATAATATAATTTAATGCCAGGCCCGCACTTCTGTTATCAATTGTATCTGCATTACTATTTGCATCAGATTTAATGTTACTATCTGACACTGTAATAGTATCATTTCCAATTTCAGAGCCCAGAGGTGTCGTGGATGATGCACCAATAATGTTGCGGCCACTCAGGTCTGGCAAAGCAAAAGTGTGAACACCGTCACCGCCGTACGTATTCCCGATGACTGAGAACAACGCCTGATTGTTAGCAACAGAAAGAAGTTGTCCGTTTGCCAGAGCAAAACCACCCGGAATGTGATCGCCCGCAAAAGCATCAACCTCCCCAATAAATCCCTGAGACCCGTCTGTTGGTGCAGATATCCGGATTAAATAATTAATCGAAAGGGATGGCTGTATATTATTAACTTCAGCGGGTGATCCACCCAGATCTGCCGGGTACTGAGACTGAGTAAGTGTTTCAGTTTCTGTGCCTTCAGTCGTCCCTAGGAACGTTGAACTGGTCTTTCCCACAAGAACGCGACCTGATGTATCTGGCACATCAAATGTTGAACGGCCGTCACCACCATAATTGTTGCCCAGAACTGCAAAAAGACGCTGATTATCGGCGATGTTAACGGCCGCTCCGTCAGTTTGCTCCCCTGAACTGTTGGTCGCATAATTAAAGGCCGAAAAACGCAGCATGCCTAATGGAAAAATACTGGAAGAAGACTGCGCATCGCTCGGGTAAGTCCCCTGTGTTACGATCTGCTCACTCAAAACTGTTGTTTTTTGATTATTATTAAATACAATAGAGGACATTTCTATAACTACTCACAATATATACAAAAAAGCACTCCGCCACTCTCCAGGCACGTCTCTGATATCTGGATACACGATGCTATCATATCAGGTAAGTTATAATTGTTACTAAAAGATAACAGTTTGTTCAGTCAGGCATATGCCCCATAATCATCTGAATAACCGGGCTCTTCAGATCACATGCCTGACTGTAAAAAAAATCATTAATAACTGGCAGAAAGATTAAACAAAAAAGAGCGACCAATAGCCGGCGTGACACGGTTTTGAAACAGGCTGCTATAATTAAGACGATTAGCAAGATTGTAACCGTTCATTGCAATACGCCAGTGCTCTCCAAATTTGTGCGCAATCATAGCATCAAAATCTAAAGTCGCTGGTACACGCGCGGTGTTTGCTGCATCCAGCCATACAGCCTGACGCCATGTTACACCGCCACCAATGCTAAGATTATATGGCGTTCTGGGAGCAATGTTATAGCTCGTCCATAAAGTAGCTGAATTTTTTGGGACAAACTGTATACGCTTACCAACGTCAGCCGCGGTTTCAGAGCCCGTAACACGACTATCGTACAATGCGTAGGTGCCTATAATACTCCAGTTTGCCGTGATGTTTCCTGATGCACTCAATTCCAGCCCCTGATTCCGCTGACTGTCAGATGAAGCAGAGACATCTCCGGTTGAAGGGTCTGTTATTGTTGAATTATTTTTCTCAAGGCGAAATAACGCTGCAGTAAACCCCATACGCCCTTTAAAAGCATTATATTTTGCACCTACCTCATAAAGCCGGCTCCGCTCAGGTGAATAACCAGACCCTGTAATAAAGGGAGCATTGCTATTGGTAACATAAAGGCTTGTAGGTGTTGTTGATTCAGACCAGTTAAAATATACCATCAGATTATCATCAGGTGTGTACATCATACTAACGGTGGGATTAACCGTTGTTTGTGTCTGCTTGAAATGTGAATCAGGTGTTGTTTTAACACCGCCTGTAGCCGAATACAAACTATACCACTGATCCAGCCGAAATCCGCCCTTAATGGCAAACCATTTTGCCAGCCAGATCTGATCAGAAAGAAAAACGCCAATGTCAGTTGCACTGCCATCTTTATAACATTTACGCCCTACACCATTGGGGATAGAAGCCAGCCCACCGGGGTTTTCTGCGCAACTTACTCGTTCAAGACCTGGAACATTCATCGATGGATTTATAAGGTTAGTACCCTGGCGCGTTTCATTATAAGGGTAGTTTTTTCTGTGATCTTCAACGTGCTCAATATCAAAACCACCTATCACCTCGTGGCGAATACCTCCGGTATTGAAGCGGGCAATGCCTGAAAAAACATTTTGTATTGACCAGTCACTTTGTCTGTAAGGGTTTGGCCCTCCCAACCCGCCATTTCTGACAATAGCAGCCGAAGTGTCACCACTAAAATATTTGCTAACGCAGGTCGCATTACAGTTTGGCTGTGATGCTGAGTAATAACGATGGTAAATGCCGCCCTTTGTATCATTGTAAAGGGTAAGCCATGGTTTGATTTTTGCTGTAAGTCTGCCGCTCAGCATATCAGTGCTGACATCATCCTGGTCAAATGTTGTTCCATACCAGTTTTTTCTATTTATACCATATTCTGTAATGGGTTTTGCAATTTTGGCTCCTGGCTTCTGCACAACCCATACACCATAATCTGGTATACGATTATCATTTTGATGAAAATAATCGACAGTGTAAGAAATTTTTTTATTCAAGCCAAATGTGACTGAGGGTGCGATACCCCAGCGGTGAGAATAAATATAATTTCGGCCAACCATATTATTTTCGTTGCCCATAGCCGAAAGTCTGACAGCAATACTATCACTGATTTGTTTATTAATATCCAAGGTGCCACGATAATAAGAACCTGAACCGCCTGAAAAATTTGCCTGGTAGGAATCTTTTTTATGAGGCGCTTTTGTCACTATATTAATAGCGCCACCTGTTGTGCCATTACCAAATACTTCTGAAGATGGACCTTTTATAACAGACACATGATCATAATAAAAACTATCACGTGTATAAACACCAAAGTCGCGCAGGCCATTCTCATAAATATCGTTCTGAGCCTGAAAACCACGGATCAAAAACTGATCTCCCGACATCCCGCCCTCTCCTTCACCTACAGAAGCTGTGATACCGGGCACGTTACGCAGTGCTTCATCTAGTGATTTTACATTTTGCTGCTCCATCAAAACACGTGGAACAACATTCACTGTCTGAGGAGTATGCATGACATCCTGAGGCATACGGCTCAGGCCAATATCCTCACGCAGGATATTCATGCTGCTACCATGAACTGTAATGGCTTCATCAGCATAATGTGCAGGATGCATTCCCTGCGCCAGAGGTCCATTAATGGGCTGTGCATGAACAAGTTCCTGAGAAGAAGCTGTATCAGGAACAACAGATGATTGTGGAACTGATTTATACGCTTTGGTGTGACGATGCTTAGATTTTGTCACATGATCTGTCGTCATTGCAGCATCAGAATTGCCTGTATGTAAAGCTGAGCAAAACAAGGCAAACCCCGCCATAAGTGGAGTGGAACGTGCAGAGTGATAGAGGTGCCGGTGCGTCATTTCAATGCTTTCGTGACAAACAAAGTAGGGCATAAAAAACACAAATGAGAATGTGTCACAATTGCAAATTATGGTTTTCGGGTCTATACCTAGGTATAGGTTTTTAACAAAATTTTTGCTGTGATATACATATAAGTTTAGGCACCATATTTATATTATGCTGAATATAATGAAAAAAAGTTTCCACTCGATAACAGACAATATAAATAAACATTATAATAATTCAGATATTTTACGATGGTTTTCAGCAATTATAATTTCAGCAATTATTTTTTTAATCACATCAATACCATCACATGATGCATTTGGCGTTCTTTATGTCATAGTCATTATAATTTTATCGCATAAATGCAATATATTTACATTAAGGGTTATTGCAACATTATGTATATTTTTAGAGTTTTGTGGTTTCTTTATCGTTCACAATGAAACTTTATTCAATAATAATTATTCAAGATTAATACTTGGTATTATATCGATAATTACAGTAACAACGATTACTGAAAATAATAAAAAAGCAAGAGAATCTCTTGATAAACAATCCAGAATGTTAGCTCATGCCGATCGTATTAAAGCTATCGGTCAAATAGGAATCACCATAGCACATGAAGTTAACCAGCCTCTGTCTGCAATTTCAACCTTTGCTCAATCAGGAATATCCTGGATAAATCGACCGTCTCCCGACATAAAAGAACTATTATATTGCTTAAAAAAAATTGATTCCAATACACAGCGTGCTGCAAAAATTATTAAAAATATCCGTGAGTTAACACGAGAAAATTATATTTTACGAGAAGAACTTATTAATTTAAAAAACATTATAAACGATTCCATTTTTATTATTGAACCTTATTATTCATTAAGTAATATTGAAATTATAAGGAATTATAATTCAAAAAATGTTTTTATTAATGGGAATAAAATTGAAATTCAGCAGCTTATAATAAATATATTATTAAAATCCATTGAATCCATAAAAAAATCACAGGATAATTCAGGTTTAATACATATTATATTAAAAAATTCACCTGAAAAAATAAATAATATTGAAATAAAAATACAGGATAATGGTAATGGATTCAAAAACTCTGATATACAATCATGCTTTGAACCATTTTATACAACTAAAAATACGGGTATGGGTATAGGGCTTTCAATTTGCCAGACAATTGCCGAAGCTCATAACGGGACTATAAAAGCTGAAAATCTCTCTCCTTCAGGAGCAGAAATTACCATTTCTTTTCCTGCTGCACAGAACATATCAAGTTAATAACGATGGAATATTCTCCACATATTATTATTGTAGATGATGATGAAGAGATCAGAGATTCATTAGATAGTTTTTTTCGTTCTAAAAATTTTATAGTTCATTTATTTTCTGATCCGGAAGAATTTTTATTATTTAAACTACCAGATGAACCAGTATGCTTGCTTCTTGATATCAAATTAGGACAGAAAAATGGATTAGACTTGCAGGACACAATAAATGAGGCTGGTCTGCATATCCCTGTCATCATTATGAGTGGTCACGGAACCATACCTTTATCAGTAAGAGGGATAAAAGCCGGGGCCATTGATTTTTTTACAAAGCCTTTTTCACATAACACATTACTTAAATCGGTACATGAGGCTCTTGATTTATGGAAGTCTCAGAATAAAAATATTGAATTACAAAAACGAATAAAAAATAAATATTCATCACTCTCAGAAAGAGAAAAAGAAGTGATGATTTTAGCAACTTCGGGGCTTATGAATAAACAAATTGCTGATCGTCTTAACCTGAGCCTCATATCTATAAAAACACATCGTGCACATGCAATGAAAAAAATGGGAGCACGATCTTTTGCTGATTTAGTTCATTATGCTGACATTCTTGAAATAAGAGACCCTTTAATAAAGCGTTATAATAGTTAATCGAGAAATCATTTTCTGCCACACTCTGCAGAGCTATGATACTTACAGGAAATATCGCTGATATAAAAACCAGAAAACTAGCACTACAGTTGCATTTTATGTCGTGAGTGAGCGCGGATAGCGCTGGCCTGATGTGTTCGTCGAAAGACGGACCACCTGAGGATGTGGGCGACGGGCAGTCTGCGCTGAGAGAGTTTTACGACGAGACGCCTGATTTCCTGAATAGACCAGCGGACCAGGACTGTCGTGTCCGGTGCAGTGTTTTTTTCGGTTTCAGTGAGTTTGCCTGGTAACGAACACTGGCCATGACAGCATAGGCGAGCATGACCAGAGAGACGTGCCGATGCCAGCCATGCCAGGAGCGGGTTTCGTTATGATCAAGACCGAATGCGTTTTTGGCCGTCTCGAAACATTCTTCGACCCTCCAGCGCGTGCCTTCAACGTTCACGAGTTTCTGAATGGTTGTCCCCTTTGGGCACCAGGTCGTAAAATAGACAAGGTCTCCATCGACGATGTTTCGACGGATCAGCAGGCCACGTGTCCATAATCCGGCTAGAGAGCAGTCAAATTCTTCAGTATCCAGGTCAGCAAGCGGAAGATACGCCCAGTCATACAGCCGCTCACCTTTTGTGCCGTGTCCCGCAGACAGACGGTGCCAGTCCTGCTCTGGCAGATCCGTAGCAATATCTTTGGCTTCTCCTGCAATCAGCGGGTTTGTCGCCCATGACCCGAACCAGTGATTGCCTCTGACGCCAAGGACATATCCAATCCCTGCCTGGCGAAGCGTGCGTTCTACATCGCCAATACCATACACGCTGTCTGCAGCAACCCAGCGGAAGGGCACGCCGGCCTCAATATTCCGCTCAATCATCATCGAGGCTAACGCCGGTTTGGTTGCAAACACCACGTCATCGGGAACGTGGGCCTGCTTCAGGCGCTCACGGCTCGACGTCCAGTCTTTTGGAAGATACAGGGCACGGTCGACAAAGGCATGGCCTCGCGCCGAGACATAGGTGGCAAATACACCAATCTGGCAGTTCGTGATCTTGCCGGCAGAACCCGTATACTGCCGCCCCACACCGCAGGACGCCTCACCTTTCTTCAGAAAACCGGTCTCATCAATGACCAGCACGCCCTCTTCAGTGCCCAGATGCTCGATCACATAATCCCTGACGACATCACGCAGAGCATCGGCATCCCAGTGCCCGCGCCCCAGAAGCGCCTGCTGCCGCCATGGACCAGGATCTCCTGCGGTTTCTGCGTAAACAGCGGCACCATCCGCTCTTTTACTGATCGAAGTCCGGATGCCCACAATTCCAGCGTCTCTTCAACAGACGCACCACAACTCATCATATCCTGCATCATGGTTACCCATAAATTCAGAACTCAACACAAAATGCAACTGTAGTGCTAGTGATGCGGATTATACCTGCTGTCACGTCGATCTGTTTCTCATAATCCTTCACCAGCCTGCGCCAGCGGATCATTCAGCCGAAGTCAATTCCAAAACAGAGCATCCCCTCAGATATTATGCAGGTAAATAATAAACTAATTTGGCACCTGAAATATAGTAACAATCAGGTTTTTATTGATAAAGCACCACATCCATCACGTATTATCAGATGCACTGCTAAAAATAATAAAACAGAATTTTCTTATTGTTCCGACATTTTTTTATAAAAATCTATGGTTTAAGGTTAGTTACGACCGCTCCTATGTTGCAGAGTGGAAGAAAATAGAAGAAACTGTAAAAAATAATTTCGATATATACATGAGATAGCTATAAAATTATGAAAACGCTTTTAGCCTTTCTTTTTTTCATCGCAGCACATGTTTTAAGCACAGATATTTCTCCGGCTGTGGCTGAGCAGAATACGCCATTAGAAGAAACCCAGCTTAACCCTGATAATATCGTTCATTTTATACTCAGAAATACAGACTTTAAAGAACCAGACCGCCAGATGGCTATTCCTGCTGCTCTGTTTATGGATGGCATTATGCCGCAAGAAGGCGGCGTGGATGACGGTATTCTTCTAAAAGTGCACTGGCCTGACTTCTCTGGTCATGTTGCTGACCTGGCAAAAAATTACGTTAGAATTTTAGTGCAGACTAAAAACCCAGATTTTAGTGCAGAGCTGGTTATGAAAAACTTTCTACAGGATGATCTTGCTATCCCTGACACTCCATTTAATCTGATACAACCACAGCCTGTCCTAGGTCAGGTCATCCCCTCAGATATTATGCAGGTAAATAATAAACTAATTTGGCACCTGAAACATAGTAACAGTCAGGTCTATATTGATAAAGCACCATATCCATCACGCATTATCAGATGCACCGCAAAAAATAATAAAACAGAGTTTTCTTCTTGTTCTGATACATTTTTTTATAAAAATCTATGGTTTAAGGTCAGCTATAGTCGCTTTTATGTTGCAGAGTGACGTAAAATATAAGAAACTGTAAAGAATAAATTCGATATATACATGAGATAAATATGAGCATACAAAACAAAAATATTTTTAATTCTCTGGAAACATATCACAACTGTAAAAACAGAAACGAATATTACCGATTCCTGCTCAAAGCAGGGGATCCTTATGGCAAACTTGCCCTTGGCGTTGTTGAACAGTCTCTTTTTTCAGGCCGTGTTGCCCATCGCTTTGCCGAATGTATCGCCCGACAAACAGGTGTTATCATCAATAACAAATTATGGTTAAAAATAAGCGAAGAGCTTATGGCTGCTGCTTTTGATGCCAGAAAAACCCAGTACCGTGCGAAAAGAGAGCTATGCTTTCTAAAATGGATTACTATCAGAGATTACCATGCTGAGGTCTTCCAAGCTAACAATATTCCGGCTAAAGCCTGGACAGCCTATATCCCGCTTAATCTGGTTGGTCATGCTCAGGCTCCCTTGCTCTGGCGAGCCATGCTTGAGAAAGATATTATCTCATCCAGCCTCAGAACGGTTATGGACGTTCTGACACCACTGAGCCAGAAAGCCGGTGTAACGCAACAAACGATTCCTTTGCTTTTATTATACCCTGCTCTGACCCCACCATGGGTTATCTATAACTGGAAAAACTCAGATATAGAGCGGTGCAGGCAAGCACTTGATGCTATGGCCTGCCAGAAAAATCTTTCAGACCGGGAGCAGGATGCCATGCTCTGGCTCGATGCGATCCTGACCAGTGCAGGCCCGATGGCGACGTTCGATACCGTTACCACAACAGCAAATACAAACTGGCGCGGGCTGCAAAACACACTACGACACCGCCTGCTTGCACAATAAACCAGCCTGAAATAACCAGAGACCTGCTGACAATCCGGCCAAAATCTTTATAACTCCGGTCATACCTCTTATATCATCCTTTTTGTGACCGGAGATTATCTGTCATGCGGCTGCTGAAGCCCCTCGTTTTTTCCTTTACTCTTCTGGCCTGCTCAGGCCTGTCAGCACATGCCGCGCCCTCTTCAGATGCGACTGTGCGCTATCCGGCTATTTCTGACCAGCCGGTTGCGACAGCTGTTGAAGTCCCTGGTGGTTCAAGCCTTGTATATCTGAGCAGCACCGGCGCACCGGTACAGGATAAAACCGCCCCGCCCCGCAGCATCGCTGCCTATGGTGACACACAAACTCAGACAACCGGTGCAATCAAACAGCTTGAAGCTATGCTGCAAAAGCTGCATCTGTCTCTTGGCGATGTTGTACGCCTGCAGATTTATGTTGTTGCCAGCCCGACCACTCAGCAGCACGATTTTGACAGTGTTATGACTGCCTACTCACAATTTTTTGGCACAGCAAAGCAGCCCAATCTGCCTGTACAGTCAATTCTTGGCGTGCAGCAGCTGGCAAACCCTGGTCAGCTGGTCGAAATTGAAGCGACTGCCGTACGCCCGACACCTAAAAGCACAGCTGCAAAAACACATTAATTTTTCAGCCCGAAGCATACCCGGAACCAGCAGGCAAACAGCTTACTGGTCTCCGGGGTCCGGGTCATAAAAAAACTCTTCAGGGCTTTCAGGTATTGGTTTTCTTATAAGATAAAACCCAAAGAACACCAGAAAAGCTCCTGTAAGCACAGGCAGCCAGCGTAGTGTTGTCACCAGGATAGAATCATAGGCTGAGCCATCAATCACCAGGAACCAGCCGCTGACACATAAAATCGTAAAACCGCCTACAAGGCAGGCGGCTATCCAGTACAGGCGAATGGTGTACTCTCTCATACGAACCCATCCTTCAGTATTATTGACTGAAGGCCCTTGCTAATATGTTCTGATTATCAACAGAAACAGGAAGTGATGAGTTCGTCAATGCCACACCCTTCCAGCCTGCGCCAAGTGCAGTGTACAGGTTAACGGCATCACGCAGGCGCTCAAGTTTAGCAAGTGCCTCCATGTTCTGCGCCTTAAGGGTGGTCCGCTCTGTAGTCAGCACCTCAAGAAAACCAACAAGCCCGGCACCATAAAGTTTACGTGCCCGCTCACTGGCAAGAGAGCTGTCTTCAGCAGCTTTATGCAGCTGCTCAGCATATTCAATATCATCATGCCAGGCAGCCATCGCATCCTCAACCTCTTTAAAAGCATTGAGCACTGACTGGCGATAAGTCAGTCGGGCGGCCTCTGCATTAGCCTGAGCCGCTCTGACCTCGGCCGTCAGTTTACCTCCGTGCATAAGCGGCATACTGGCCATAAGCAGAAAGCTCCAGCTCATGCTATTCACCTGAAACAGCTGATACATTGCTGATGCATTAGGGTTAAATGTCAGTGGTATGACAAAATGCGGGTAAAGACTGGCCACGGCAACACCGATCTGGGCTGTCGCAACAGCATATTTCCGCTCAGCCATACGAATATCAGGACGATTAGCCATAACAATGGAGGGCATCGTTGCAGGAAACGCAGGAACAACCGGCAGCGCACGGGGCACTTTCAGCTGGTCCTCAAGCTCACCGGGCATTTTACCCAAAAGCACAGCAATCGCATGCGTTACCTGCGAGACACGGGTTTTCAGCGGTTCACGTGCGGCTATCTGCGCATCAAGCTCAGCCTGTGCCTGTGCTGTCTGCAACGTATTACCGACACCTTCGAGATAGAGCTTCTCGGCAAGTGACAATGCATCCTGGGCGACACGAATATTTTTGGTCGCAATTCCTATCTGCAGCTGAGTAACACGCAGCAGCATATAGTCTGAGGCCAGCTCTGACAGCAATGCCATAAGCAGGGCACGGCGCCCTTCGATTGTGGCCTCAACCTCACGTTCATGGGCCTCAACATCCCGGCGAATACGACCAAAAACATCAAGCTCCCACGAGGCTGATGCGCCGTAGGTCATGATAGACGCACCCGGACGGTTAGACGGGTTGCCCGGACGAATTGGCCAGTTATCAATGTTGATAGAATACCGCACATCACCTGCACCCATATTCGCATCAACCTGTGGGTACCATTGTGAGGCTGAGCGGTCACGCACTGCGCGCTCTGCCATAATGTGCGTTCCCGCAATCTGCAGATCGTAGTTACCGGCTATAGCCTGCTTTACAAGATCCGTCAGAACGGGGTCGTTAAACAACGACCACCACTCTGTCATCTCTTTATTCGTGCGCTCTATCTCAGCCGGGGTCGCCGGGTGCTCCTCCGCCACCTCTTTAAAAGCGGCGGGCACTTTCATACCATCACGCTGGTAGTTTGGCCCGACAGTGCATGCTGAAAACAGCAGTGTCGTGGCCATCAGCACACAGGAGAAACTACGCATCTTCATCGCCCTGTTTCCCGCTGTGCTCAGAGGTGGTCCTGCAACCAGGTGGTCAGCCTGCCGCGTGGCCCCCTGGGTTCAGGCCCGACACTGACTGTTGCCGTCATACCCGCAGCCAGCATCACGCTGTCAGGAACATGATCAATATGAATACGCACAGGAATACGCTGTGCCAGACGCACCCAGGTGAATATCGGGTTAACATCCTGCAGGCCCAGCTTATCAGCCACACCATTTGTATCGTTAATACCACGGGCGATACTGACAACATGCCCCTGCAGAATAGGTTTATAACCCATCAGCTTAACGCGGGCCTGGTCACCAACATGAACGCCCCACATCTTTGTTTCTTCAAAATAGCCATAAACCCAGTAAGAATCCGCATCAATAACGGCCATACGAGGCTGACCGGCTGCCACGTAATCACCCACACGCAGGTTAAGGTTGGTTACATAACCATTAACCGGAGAGTAAATCACAGAGCGTTGCAAATTCAGCCGGGCAAGGTCGAGAGCAGCACGGGCCGCATCAACTGCCGCAATCTGTGTCGCAACGTTAGAGTTAAAAACTTCCTGCTCTTCCTGCGAAACAATACCGCCCAGGCCCATACGCCGGCGCGCATCGTTACGTTTCAGCTTTAAGTCTTCAAGGGCGCCATCAAGTCTGGCCTGCGCCTCACGGATAGCAAGACGAAACCGCACCGGATCAAGCACGATCAGCGGGTCACCCTTATGCACGAACTGGTTATCAACCACCGGCACCTGTACAACCGTGCCGGGAATCTCAGGGGCGATATCAACAACATAGACCCGCACCCGTCCATCTCGCGTCCAGGGCGCAATCATGTAAACTTTCCAGAGTGTTACACCAAGCACGATGGCCATTGCGAGAACAGCCAGGGTCAGGATAACGCGAATCAACGTGCGCAAAAGTGGCATTGCAGGAGCTCAGCACCCTAAAAAAGAGGTCAGACGTAAAGAACCAGTAAACACAGAATACAAACGTAAAGAGAGACTTCGAATAAAGCGACATGCCAGAACCAGTTCTGAAGGCCCGTCCACCACAGGGCAGAACGCACAACCATCGTCAGTGGCAGGGCAGCGAGCGCATAAACAGCCAGCGGCGCTATAAAAACACCAAATAAATTAAATTCTGTCAGCATGCCCCATCTGCCTCACTCATGACACACATCGTCCGCAGCATCGCCTCTGCGGCAGCCCTGACATCCACATGCATGACCTGCCTGAAACAGGGAAAAGCAGTCAGGAAAGAGTAAACTTTTATCAGAAGGAATCTCATATGCCCGTCAGCACCTTTTTCCACCAGTATAAATTCTATACCGGCAAGAAAAACAAGTAAGCCTTACACTGTACTGACAAGCAAAAGAAAATTGCACGCTAAAAGCCCTCCCCTGACAAATGAAGGCACACTGATGCATGCACTGTCAGGTAACCGGACTATAAATTTCAGAAAAAAAGCAGCACCGCCATTGCAAAATTAGCATAGAACCTATGGGCAAAGACGATGCTGCGGAAATAAAGATAAATTAAGTGCTATTTACGCCTTACGACGTCCCACACTTTGCGTGTGCCATGACGGCCCAGTGAGCCTGCAACTGTTGCAGCCACGGCTGCCATCGTCGCAGAATCGCGCATTTGTGTTACTGCCCGGTTACGCGCAATGCGCGCATTGACCTCAGCCGTTGTCAGGTAAGAGCGCCGGCCAAGTAACAGGAAGAACAGAGCGACAAGCAAATCGCACCCGAAAACAGCTCCGGCCGATGCGAACGGCCCCCAGTGAAACACACAAAGAAAAAACGCCCACAGGAGCCCATGCCCTGAGATGAGGGCAAAAAAACCAAACAATGCTGCAAGCACGAGAAAGGCAGCCTGACGGCCAAGACGAATGGCCATATGCTGCATAAGATCAGCCTGAGCCTGCAGAGCTGATCTGCCAAATTCAAAAATACGCATGGACCCCAACACTATCCTTCGTTCAGATCACGATAGTCCCTTAGCGCGACAGTCGCCCGAGAATAAAGCCCACAACGCCTGAGATGGCAATTGTCAGCAAAGGCGAACGTCCGCGCGCCGGCACAGAAAAATCGGTCTGGACATGATTGGCTACTTCAGAGGCCTTGGCAACCGCCTGATCTTTCAAAACTTCCGCTTTCACACCTGCATTGCTCAGCGCAGGGATAAGGTGGTGACTGACAAGACGCTCAAGATGCAAACGCACAGCGTCAAATTCATCACGGGCTGAATCTGCAGCATTCTCAGCATTTTCCTGAACCGCAGCTTTTACTTCTTTAATTTTTTCAGCAGACATTTCACTTAATCCCGTTCTGTTTTTATAAGACGACGACACCCTCTCTTTGAAACATACCAACCAGGATACCGTCTCATGCGCAACACGCATGGTGCTTTCTCGATAGCACTCTCAGGCTTCCAAACTCAACACAAAGCAGCGAGTCTGACGCTGAGCGTGCCGCAGGGTACATGCATGGCGCTTTTGGGCATCGGTCAGGAAACCAGCTATTTCGACACGTTAACACAAACGCTTGCAGGGCATATTCCCTCACTGGGGGGCACACTGACTGTCAGCGCTGAGGACGTAACACAGGCGCCCCCGGGCAAGCGGCGCCTTGGCACACTCAGCCACAATACTCCCCTGTTCTCTCACCTGAAAGTGAGGGAAAATATAGCCCTTCCCCTTAAAGCCGACCTCTCTCTCAGCCCGTCAGAAATACAGCACCGGACAACGCAGGCAATCGCCCTGCTTGGCCTCGACGCGGTGCAGGATCAGTCGCCCTCAGCTCTGATGGCTGAGCTGACTTTCAGGGTCTGCCTCGCACGGCTGCTCGTTCTGAACCCCGGGGCCATTGTGCTTAACAACCCTTTTATGCACATGGATCAGGCCACAGCTATGCGGCTGCTCAGCCTCCTTGAAAAACTTCAGCGTGCCATCGGGCTGAGTATTCTGCTATTGACGCAAAGCCGTACTGAAGCCGTTATGGCAGCTGATACTATTGGAATCATTAAAGATGGCACCTTGCTACAGACCGGCACGGCTGAAACATTGCTGTCGCGCCCGGCGCATGAGAACGTCCTCACAGCACTGGGCGACGCCAATACACTCACAGGGAAAGTGCTGAGCATTGAAGATGATTATGCGATACTGCGCCTGCCATCGGGAGAAACCGTTGAAGCCATGAGCGCACCTGACCTTGCGGCAGATGACCTGGCAACCATCTGCATTCTGCCAGAACGACTATCGGTTATATTTCCGCGTACAGCCGGTGCCCCGGCCGAGGAGCCTGACCTGCTGGTCAGCACCCTGGTGTCGGCACGCCACACAGGCAACGCTATTCATATGCGCTTTCGCCTTCGTGACGGAACAGAAATAACAGTCTGCCGCCCTCCGGTGCATCAGCCGCGGGAGTTACAGGCTGGCCGCGAGGCCTTCCTCGCATGGCAAACTTCCTCTGCCACTGCCTTCCCGATGGACCAGAGGCCTCTCAGCAGCTAAACTACCACCTTCAGGCTACAACCCTTTTTATATCAGGTCACCTTTCTTTTGCCTTGCCCCCCCCTTCATTTCTGCCTTCGCACAGCTATGGCACTCTGCCAGAATGGCACTGCCCTGCTGGCATTACCCCGCAGAAGCGCAATCTTTCTGACAGCCTGGGCTATGCTGCCCGGCACAACAGATGCTCAGGCCCGCACTGCACCAGCTCATACGCAGACTCGCAAAGTGACCAGGCCTGTTCTGCGCGTTCTGACCTTTGACGGCGCCATCAAAGCAGCTCAGGAAAAAGCTCTTTTTGAGCCTTATGCAAAAAAAGAAAACCTGAATATTGTGGCATCGGCATGGAATGGCAGCCTGGAGGAACTGGCAGGACAGGAAAACAAAACACCTGATCGCTGGTCGGCTGTGATGATGGAAACCAGCTCACTGCGCCTCGGCTGTTCTCTTAACCTTCTGGTGCGTGACCCGGCTGATAACTCGAGCAACAGCTGTGGCGAACCCATAACCAGCATTGATTTTGCTATGGCGTGGGAGATGTCTTATTTTGACTCTGCTCCTGACTGGACTGATTTCTGGGATGTTGCCCGTCACCCCGGGCAACGCAGCCTGCGCCGCGACCCGCGCACAACGCTTGAGATCGCGCTGCTGGCCGATGGCGTGCCCCCAGGCGGGCTCTATGCTGTTCTGAGCAGCCGCGCAGGGCTGGAGCGTGCTTTTCGCAAGCTCGACCAGATCCGCCCTTATATCGTCTGGTGGAACACCCCGGCCGAAGCAACAGATATTATGAAAACCAATGGCGCTCTGATGGGCATCGTCCCGGTGGCAAGCATGCTCAGCCTGCCACAGCAGGAACGTCAGCATTTTGGTATTTTCTGGCCTCAGCGCCTGTCTGTCACCTATGCCTGGGGCATACCGGCTACGCTTAAATCTGACACTACGGCACTCAACCTTGTTTCCTGGCTGGAACTGCCTGAGCAGCAAAGTGCATTTACCGCTGCATGGACAGCCGATGCCGGCTCGCTCCCCGATTTACACACGCCAGCGCCGGTGCATGTCAATGACACCTTCTGGACGGAGCATCTGGCGGACATCAGCATACGCTTTGAGCGCTGGGTAAACGGACAGAAACTCTGGGATAACTAAGATAAAATGCCAGCTTCTCTGTTTTTACTGATACACGGGCTCAGCACGGCTCTGACCGGCATGGTGCTGGCAACAGCAGTGGTTTATCTGGCGCTGATCACCGAGCAGGGGCAAAAACTCTTCATTCTGCTGCTTCTGGTCGTGGTCCCCTCGACGCTGGCCTCTCTTCTGCTGCCTTTTGCCCTGCCTTATTTACACATCAGGCTACTGGCTCTGTCTGCACTACAGGGTATCCTGACGGGGCCTCTTATCTGCCTGGCGCCTCTTTTGCGCCTGAAAAGCGTGCCCTCTTCATGGCACACAACGGCACAGGAACTGGGATTAACTAAATCCGGGCGGCTCAGACTTCTGTGGCTGCCCCTGCTCAGCCCGCCTTTACTGCTAAGCCTTATTACAGCAACATTGCTTGGTTTTCTTGGTGCAATGGCTCTTTTAAAAATATCTTCATCATGAAACATATATTTCTGCAGATACTCTGACATGACTGATTCTCCTCCCCCTTTCTGGGAAAGCAAAACCCTGGCAGAGATGAACTCTGATGAATGGGAATCTCTTTGTGATGGCTGCGGGCGATGCTGCCTGCATAAATTACGTGACGAAGAGACAAATAGTGTATATTATACGTCAGTTGCCTGCCGTCTTCTTGATGTAAAAACCTGTGCCTGCACAGATTATACTAAGAGACACCGCAAGGTACCAGACTGCATCACTCTGACACCAGAGATGATACCTACCCTCGACTGGTTACCTCCTGACTGCGCTTACCGCCGTCTCTCTGAGGGCAGATCTCTGCCCGAGTGGCATCCGTTGCGCAGTGGTAACCGGGATACCGTTATAGAATCTGGTGCGTCTGCTGCCGGGCGCTGCATCAGTGAACGTCGTGCCCGTGATCTTGAAGACTATCTGGTTGAATGGCCATCACAACCAGTAAAAATACCGCCTGTACTTATTCGACGTCTGAAGTCCTGTTAACTATTATATACTCATATTATTTATTTATGGTAAGATAATATATAGATTAGATAAAAATAAATCATAAAGAAAGAATATAAAGCTGTGCTGCACACTGATGACAATACTGTTGTTTTCGATCAGACAGAGGTGCCTGTAATATGGCGCAGCTCACAACGCACACGGCGTCTTTCAGCCCGTATCGACCCAAGGCAGCGTGCTCTGCTTGTCACTCACCCCCCCTCTTACCCCAGAACAAAAGCTCTTTTATTTCTTAAACAACAAAAAGACTGGATACTTGAGCACTTTGAAAAACTAAGTTATTTTCCGGTCTTATTAACACCAGGGCAGGTTATTACCTTATGTGATATGCCCTATACTATCATTCACGACCCTGAGGCACAGGGGGGGGCATGGCTTACTGACACCACTCTGGTTGTTACCGGTCAGCCTGAATTTACTGGCAGACGTATTACTGATTTTCTTAAAAATTATGCCCGTAAAGCTCTGACTCTCGAGCTTCAGGCGCTCAGCCACAGCCAGAACATGCAGCCCAGTCGCCTGGATATTCGCGATACAAAAAGCCGCTGGGGAAGCTGTAACAGCCAGGGACGTATCATGCTCTCATGGCGCCTGGTGCTTACACCTGCCATAGTACGCCATTATCTGATGGCCCATGAGCTTTCACACCTGAAACACATGAATCACAGCTCTGCATTCTGGCACCTGACGGACACACTAACCCCCCACAGGAAAGAAGCTGAAGCCTGGCTAAAGCACTATGGTGCAGCTCTGATGGCTGCAGGGTAATTTTTCTCTTGCTGTGCGGGCCAAACGTGCTAAAACCCTGACCACAGATTAATGCTACCTCTTAAGAGCGGTTAATGATTCGCTCTTAACTCTATGTGTGAGCTTGGCGGAATGGTAGACGCAGGAGACTTAAAATCTCCAGTCCGTAAGGGCGTGCGGGTTCAAGTCCCGCAGTTCGCACCACTAACCAATTGAAATATAACAGTAAAATGAGAATCTGACGGGTCTGCGGGATTTTCCCGTTTGTCTTCCCGGACCGGGAACTCATCATGCTTCGCCTTATCGGCTCTCACTACCACTTCCGCCGGGCTGTGCCCGTTGCCGTTCAGGCCCGACTGGGCCGAACCGAAATTTCTCTCTCGCTGCAAACTCAGAGTAAGCTGGTAGCCCGTGAACGGGCAGCAGCCCTTTACGCTCGCACCGGCGCACTTTTTGAGAAGGCAAAGACGATGGAAACCAGCCTGTCACGTGAGGAGCTCATTGCCATGCTGACCGAACAGGGCAAAATCATCAGAGAGCAGGAAGAACTCCTCACCCTTGCCGATAAAGCCTTCCGGGCTGAAAAACGCGCCCTGCAGGCTGATCACGCCATGACCCTGATGAATCAGGTGCAAAAGGAAGGGGCTTTCATCTCTTTTGCCACAGAGTCACTCAGGACACTGGAAACACGCCTGCAGAACATGATGCAGAAAGTCTTTACAGCCAGCGCCGTAAGCAAAAAAGAGAAGGACATGCTGCGC
>NZ_WOSV01000005.1 GCF_011516655.1 Acetobacter thailandicus | reverse complement strand
CCACTGAAGCCCGTTGCGGATCACATAAACGATCCCGCTCAGAACACGCCGGTCATCCACGCGGGGCACGCCGTGTGCAAGAGGAAAAAACGGCTCAATCCGCTTCATCTGACTCTCAGATAGTAAAAATACGTCACTCACAGGCTCATCCTCCATCGGTAAGCCTGTGAATCACAATCTCTCGCTCAGTTCAATAAATTAATAGGTCCTGAGCCTAGATCTTGCATACAGGATGATGCAGTCTGGTCTTATATGGATCGCCTACTTTGACGAGTATGATACGGCTGAAGAAGCGAAAAATATCTTTGAGCAGATGGCAGAACAGTCTCCCAATATAGCTGAAGGAGGAGCAGTATGGTCTACATATCAGTATTATTTGTCCGGTGCTGGACAAGCCTTCTGGGATGAGTGGAAGACATCAGATGATGATGCATTGTACTGGCAAAAATTGAACCATATTTTTGATGAGCATCATGTAGGATTTGATAAATCCTGTTTTGTACCAGTAAAGTTTGAATAAAATGAAATAGTATTTTTTATGTTATGATAATGGCTTTCTCTGGTAAAAATCAGATGGGTTTTCAGTGGTGTTGCACTTCCTGGGCATGTAACGGTTAGCCAGTATTCCGAAGCTATACAGGATGCGATGAGCATCCTGACGGGTAGTTTGGGTAAAGATATTATTCTGGCGGTAACAGACTGAAATTACTCAATAAGACCAGAAAATCTGAAAATGAAGTCCCGCTCATAAGAGAGAGGGATGTTCCCCCACTGCCTTCGCACTATTTTGTGGCGGACACCTCTGTTCTGCCCCTAACAGGGGCGCGTGCGATTGAAGCACTACGTCCGGGAGATCTTGTCATCTGCCGTGACGAAACACGGCAGATGAGTGTTGTGAAGCCGGTTGTCAGGCTTATACGTAATCATCATCAGAAGATCCTGAGCCTTACGCTGCGGGGCAGTTCACGCGATGAGCTGCTGGCAGATCTCCCCGCTAAGATAGAAGAAATCACCTGTGACCGGATACAGACAGCAACAGGATCAGGTTATGGCTTGCAGAACGCACTATCACAGCCTGTATTCCGCCGAAAAAGAACCGGAAATCAAAGCCACCTTACGACTGGCATCTGTATAAAAAGCGTCACCTGATCGAAAACATGTTCGCAAAGCTCAAAGGCTGGCGACGAGTGGCAACACGATACGATCGCTGCGCTCATACTTTTATATGTAAGCAATCTTAAAGAATGTGTCCTGAGCCTGGATATATTATAGTGATTTTATATATTTCTTCATTTCTTTAAGAAGAAGCCGAACGCTGCTTTTAACATGCTCACGGGAAGGCAGGACAGCATAAAGAGAGACCGTTTCTCCCTGAAATTCAGGCAAAATCCTTATCAGGCTGCCATTATTGAGATTATCCTGCGCATCCCATAGTAATTTATAGGCAATACCTTTGCCTGACAGTGCCCAGTCATGCACAATTTCAGCACTTGTGCTGCTAAGCCTTGGCGTCACCACCACCACATGTGAGCTATTTTTATTTTCCAGTATCCACTGATTTAACGGCTCCATCGTTTTATAACGCCGTAAACACAGGCAGGTATGTTTTTTTAAATCCTCAGGCGTCTGAGGCTGACCGTATTGTTCAATATATTCTGGGGAGGCACAGGGCACTCTGTTCGTTGATGCAAGTTTTGTAACAATAGAACCGGATGTTTCAGGCATGCCCAGGCGAATAATCAGATCAAGATAGTCGCCAAAATCATATGACCCCTCAGAAGCAACAGCGAGACTGAGCTGAAGGTCGGGGTGCTCGCTACCAAAATGTGCTATGAAGGGTGCCAGTTTGTTACGCCCCAGCTCAAGTGGTGCACCTATGCTTAACGCCCCCTGTAAGAGACGGTTAGACTGCATAATTTCGGCCTCAAGGTGTTCTGTACCCTCAACAAGCTTTACGCCACCATCATAATAAAGCTGTCCGCTGTCACTCAGATGAAAATGTCGCGTATTACGCACAACAAGTGTTACACCCAGCCGCTCTTCAAGGCGTCTTAACCTGCGCGATACAGCAGGGGCAGAGACACCCAGCCGCTTTGCTGTCGCACTGACACTACCAGCCTGAACCAGCTGAACAAAAAAACTAATATCTGTCAGATTTTCGAGAATCATCTTCAAAATGGCCCTGACCACTCTCGTACATATACCAGTGCAATCCATAGCGACTGATGCTGTGTATACAAGAGCTTAGCTGTATTGTGCTACGCTATGTACTCTCCTTTTCTAAGCGGAAAGACTGATCATCCTGTCCGCCAAGAAAATATCCTGTTCCGGCCCATATAAAAGCCAGCGCAGCACCGGCAAGGGAGACGACGACAGAACTTTGCGAAACGGCGGTAATCGCAGCGATAGTCCAGCCACTGACGGCATCACCCGCACGGTATACTACGGTATCGAGAAAGCTTTTTGCACGATATTTTACATCTGCCGGCATTGGCGTGAACAAAATTTCACGCCCGGGGCGAATAAACGCATATTCACTCACACGTCTTACCGCCATAACAGTCGCGACCATGACAAACACCGGCCATATTGCAAGCAGCAGAAACCCTGCCGTAATAATCAATGGTGCAATGGTCAGCAGGCCTTTGACACCGAAACGATGTGCAAAGCGTCCGGTTATTACTACCTGACAAAGCAGAGAAAGGGCCTGAACAGCGCTGTCAATAATTGAAAAAACACGCACCTGTTCCACTCGTGAAGGGAAGGTAACAGCTACTAATCTGGCCTGTTCAAAGTAAAGAAAAGTCGATGATGTGCTTAACAGCATAACAAAAGCAGCAAGACACAACAGATAAGGTGAACGCATGACCATCGTGAAACCAGCAAAAGGGTTACCTCTTACCGGGCGGTAACGTGCTTCACACTCCTCCTCATTCTCCTGGCTGGTACGCCACGCCATTAAACGTGACTTAGTCAGCAGGGAGCCTCCTAACAGGAACGCTGAAACCACCATTAACCCTGGTAGTGATACAATACTGACGAGTAGTGCCCCGGCAACGGGTCCGGTAATACCGCCAATACTGGCGCCGCTGGCAATGAAACCAAAAAGACGGCCTGCCTGCTCTTTTCTGAATATATCCGCCATCAGACTCCAGGCGACGGATACAACGAATAAATTAAAAACTGACAACCAGACAAAAAATGCCCGTGCCACCCACAGGCTGGCAGGCCACAGAAAAAGACAACATGCAAAGCCAAGCATGTTGAGAGCAAAAAAACTATAAACCCAGTTAATAAACTGCGCGCGAGCCACGCGGGCATTAAGCCATCCATAAAGGGGTACAGCCAGCAGCATAACGATAAAGGTAGAGCTAAACAGCCATTGCAGATTATGGAGCCCGCTGGCAATGCCCATAGCATCACGCACCGGGCGCAAAACTGCGTAGCCGGTAAAAAGAAAGAAAAAAAGCCCAAACCCCCAGAGGCACGCGCTCACTTCACCCGGATGAGCATTAATGGCTTTACAAAATCTGAGAGTAAAAGGCCCCGGTGTTTTATCAGAGATCATGGCCACGCACAGGTACGCAGCCGGTCGCTTTAATCAGCTGAGCGGCAACCTCACCGGCTTTATCGTTTGTAAAACTATACAGAACTTCTGTGTCGCCACCGCCACCATCAGTCAGACTGCTGGCATTAACTGAATTAAATGCCCGTACAAATAACGTGCCGGGAAATAGCTGGGCCGAATATTTGGCGACACCAAAACTACGGGCTTTTTCAGCCACGGCACCATCCCGATAAGGGTAGGCGTTATCAGCATCAATCAGTATTTTACCAGCGAGTACCTTACTATATTTTTCTGCAATAGACGGCTCAGCCCCATAAGGAACAGCCAGTAAAATGACATCACCAAAAGCTATTGCCTGTGCTACATCTCCCGCCCGTGCATTTGCACCGGCATTTGCAACGACATCCTGCAGTAATTCCGGCTCTCTGGATGAGAACATAACCTGATAACCAGCCTGTGCCCATAAACGCCCAAGAGTGCCGCCTACCTGCCCGGAACCAATAATGCCAATACGTGGCAAATTTGTTTTTCCTGGTCTGTAAGATTCTGCCATGGCCGGGGGCAGGGACGTTATTGCAGTTATACTGCATATAACTCCAAGCACGTTGCGCCGCGATGAACGAAATGATGGTGGCATATTAAAGCCTCCCCTGTAGCCTGATAGAGAGCTTTCAGCATACTCAATGTTTGTCAGGGTGCAACATGCACATATAGCCATAGCCTGCACAAACATCAGCACGTTATTTTTATGCAAAATAAAATTTTAAAGTCAGGCTCATGCCTCATTCGTTAAGATAGAAGAGGACGGTTGCTGCGATATTAATTGCGAACATGAATGTATAAGCACAGCGGTCATATCATGTTGCGACACGTCGCCAGTTTTTGAGCTTTGCAAATATATTTTCGATCAGATGGCGCTTTTTACACTAGTGGGCAGTCGTAAGGCGGTTTTAATTTCCGGTTCTTCTTCAGCGGGATACAGGCGGTGATATGCCGGTCTGCGAGAGACAGCCTGATCCTGTTGCTGTCTGTATCCGGTCACAGGTGATTTCTTCTGTCTCGTCTGGCAGATCAGCCAGAAGAACATCTGCTCCCCTGAAGTCACTGACCTGGCCATCGCACACGGCATGGAGTTTTGCGTTCAGACCGCCTTTGGTTCGCCCGGTATGGCGGGAAAAGCCCTTTTTTAAGCAGGGAGGCTGCCGTTCTGTGTGCTTTGAGATATGTCGCATCGATTATCAGACGGATGTGGTTTGCGTGCAGTATTCATCCATCTGTTCTGCAATACTCATACCAGAAAGCACATGGCCTCCTCTGGTAAAATGAGAAAAATTCTATTATGGCTGCGCAGACAACCTATCAAAACAATACACTTAATAAAAATAAAATTGCCGGGAGACTTTAAATAATAATGCCTCAATTTCTGTTGCCTGTTCTGGCATTCGCCACGACCTGGGGCATTCTTGTTCTGACTCCCGGCACCGAAACCGCACTGGTTATCCGCCTGGGTATCAGTGTGGGGCGCACAACGGCAACAGGCGCTGTGCTGGGTATAGCAACAGGCCTGACATTATGGGGATTTGGGACTGCTTTTGGTCTGAGTGCTCTGATCTCAACTTCCCGACCGCTTTTCCTGGGGCTGGAGTGGGCCTGTGCAGGGTATCTGCTTTATCTCGCGGTCAGGCTTTTTATAAATGTTTTGAAAGCACACCCTCAGCAGGCTGAAGCTCATGGTGGCTATACGCCTCAGGCTTTCTGGTCTGGTTTTCAGAGGGGGGCATTAACAACTGCTCTGAACCCTCTTGTCGGCGTGTTTGACCTGACTGCGTTCCCTCAGTTTATTCCGCCTGGCGTTAGTGTGCTGTCATATTCATTCCTGCTTCTGATTGTGCAGGTTATTCTGACGTTGCTGTGGTATTTTACTCTTGTCATTATGGCTGTTTCTCTGAGCCGTTTTCTGGCCAGACCTGCTATTATTCGTATTCTTGACACGCTGACAGGGCTGGTTTTTGTGTTCTTTGCTGTCAGGCTGCTCTTAAACCCATAAACTTTTTTGATCCTGTCAGATAACCAGATAATCAGCATCAGGCGTTAACGCTCAGCTCTGACTTAACGAAAAAAATAAGACAGGCTATAAGCTGCAGAAGTAACACCTGTAGCAGGCGCCTGATAATGACTGAGCACTCACCACCCTCCCGTATTTTGATTTTAGCCACAGGCGGCACAATTGCCGGGCAGATGAACGCCCGCTCAGCCTCAGGTTATGATGCTGGCAATGTGTCTGTTCAGGACCTGCTTCATCACGTACCCAATCTGCCGGAAACGGCAGATATTCATGCTGAGCAGATTGCCAGCATTGGCTCCCAGAATATGAATGATGCGCTCTGGTTTGCGCTTGCACGTCGTATAATGCAGGCATTTGAGCAGGAGGACTTTGATGCCGCCGTCATTATTCATGGTACAGACACGCTTGAAGAAACGGCTTTTTTTCTGCAGCACGTTGCTAAAAGTCAGAAACCGGTGATTTTGACCGGTGCAATGCGCCCGGGTGGTGCCCCCGGTGCAGATGGTCCGGTTAATATCTCTCACGCCCTGAAAGTTGCAGCCAGCCCCAAAGCCCGTGAGCGGGGTGTTATGGTGGTTTTTAATGAAACCATTTATGATGCCCGTACAGTAAGTAAAATTAACACCTCAGAAGTGAATGCATTTACGTCTGTCAATGGCGGGCCTGCAGGTTATGTTGATACGGACAGAGTTTACTTTGTAACACCTGCCGCGCCACCGGTACCTCTGTTCAGTTTACCAGAACATGAGAGCCTGCCGTGTGTTGATATTATTTATGCCCATAGCAATATGGACGATCGCCTGATTTGCCATGCTCTGGCTGACGGTGTGAAAGGTATTGTTCTTGCCGGCATAGGTGACGGTAATGCATCAGATACAGCACTCGCAGCACTCGACCGGGCTGTCGCGCAGGGTGTGCATGTTATACGTGCCAGCCGCGTTGGCAGTGGTCTGGTAAAACGCAATATTGAAGTCTCTGACGATATCCGCGGTTTTAATGTATCATGTGATTTATCGCCACATAAAGCCCGTATTCTGCTTCAGCTGCTCATTGCCAGCAAAACAACGTCTGCGTCTGCGATACGCCAGGCTTTTGCAGGCGCTTACCTTTAAAAAACGGTATCGTACAGCAGTTTGAAGTTAAGCGCGAGGATGATGGCTGAAACAGCCCATGACAGCCATGAAACTTTCTTCGATATTACAAAGCTGCCCATTTTTTTGCGGTCAGAAACAAACATCACCAGAGGAATAACAGCAAAAGGCAGCTGCATGGAGAGAACCACCTGGCTGAGGATAAGAAGTGAGGTGGTGCCTTTCTCTCCATATAATAAAATAACGAGCAAAACAGGGATAAGAGCCAGGCCACGCGTTACAAGACGCCTTAACCAGGGGGGGATCTTCAGTTTTAAAAAGCCCTCCATCACAATCTGCCCAGCCAGCGTGCCGGTAATTGTCGAGTTTGTGCCCGCGGCCAGCAGTGCAACAGCAAAAAGGGTTGAGGCAATACCAAGCCCCAGTAAAGGAGAGATCAGTTTATAAGCCTGACCGATATCGGCTACATCCTGATGTCCTGTCCCATGAAACGCTGCAGCCGATACAATCAGGATGGCCGCGTTCACAAACAGTGCCAGCGTCAGAGCAATGGTGCTGTCTAGTGTCGCAAAGCGTATAGCTTCGCGCTTACCGGCCTCATCCTGCGCATAAGCACGCGTTTTCACTAAAGCTGAATGCAGATATAGGTTATGAGGCATGACTGTAGCCCCGACGATGCCGATCGCAACGTATAAAATATCCTGATTAGTCAGCACGACCGGAGAAAATAAAAACCCCTTCAGCACAGCTGGCAGAGCCGGGGAGGCCGCAACAACCTGAATGGCAAAGCAGGCTGCGATAATAGCAAGAAAAGCCATGACACAGGCCTCAAGCCATCTCATCCCAAGTTTGAGCAGTAAAAGCAGCAGAAACGTATCGAGTACAGACAGGCAGGCTCCGGCAATAAGAGGGATGTGAAAAAGTAATTGCAGGGCAATGGCCGTGCCAATAACTTCTGCAAGGTCACAGGCGATAATTGCAATTTCACAGGTCAGCCAGAGAAAAAAATTAATAAAAGGTGGAAAGTAAGCCCGGCAGGCCTGTGCCAGATCATAGCCGGTAGCAATCCCGATCCTGGCCGAGAGGGACTGGAGTAAGACAGCCATAACATTTGACAAAAGTATGACAGAGAGCAGCACAAACCCGAAACGCGCGCCGCCTTCAAGGTCTGTGGCCCAGTTTCCGGGGTCCATATACCCCACTGACACCATATAGCCTGGCCCGACAAAAGCCAGGAACCGCCTGAACGACGAGGCGCCGTCAGGCACTTTCACACCCGGCCCAGCAGACATGCCAGAACAGTTTTGTTCCGGGTATTCTGCATGATCGGAAGGTACTGGTGACCGGGAGGGAGAGGCTTGCATGAATAAAAGCTTTTTTAATAAAATGAACGTTTCATCAAAAAACAAACACCTTCACTATGTCTCAGCACGCAATATCTGAATAGTAGCCATCAGCATTTTATTAACATTATACCTGCTTTTAAGGTATGCATGACGAGGCATCATGCCTGAAATCGAACAAGATAGATCTTGTATTTATCGTTAAGATATTATATCCCCGGCTGCCATCTGTCTGATGGCCTGAAGACACAAATCTGCTGCTATCGGGTGATCCCAATTGACATCTTAAGCTAAGGATTCCTGTAGTATGACCCTTTCCCCTTATAGTCGCGTTACTGAAGCCCTGGCGTTTGATGATGTGCTGCTTGTTCCCTGCGCATCAGATGTCGTCCCAGGCCAGACTTCTGTGCGGACACGCCTCACACGCTCTATCGAGCTGAATATCCCTCTGATCTCCGCTGCTATGGATACCGTTACCGAAAGCCAGATGGCGATTGCGATGGCACAGCAGGGCGGTCTGGGTGTTATTCATAAAAACCTGACACCTGAAGAACAGGCAGAGCACGTTCGTCGTGTTAAACGCTTTGAATCAGGCATGGTTGTTAACCCTGTTACAGTCGGACCAGAACAGACACTGGCCGAAGTTCAGGCCATTATGCAGCATCATGGCATTAGTGGTTTGCCTGTGATTGAACCTGACACGCAGAAGCTGATTGGTATTCTGACCAATCGTGATGTGCGTTTTGCAACTGACCCGACCTCACGGGTTGATACGCTTATGACCCGCGACAACCTGGTCGTGGTGCGTGAAGGCGTTGATGCAGATACAGCACGCCACCTGCTGCATAAACACCGCATTGAAAAACTGCTGGTTGTTGATGAGCAGAACCGCTGCATCGGTATCATCACTGTTAAAGATATGGATAAAGCTGTTGCTTATCCGCTGGCCATCAAAGACAGCATGGGCCGCCTGCGTTGTGCAGCAGCCACCGGTGTTGGTGATGATGGCTTTGACAGAGCAAAACGCCTGGTTGAGGCCGGAGTTGATGTTCTGGTCGTGGACACAGCTCATGGTCACTCAGCCGGTGTGCTGCGTGCAGTTGAACGCCTGAAATCATATGATCAGAATATTCAGATTATTGCAGGTAACGTTGCAACCCCAGAAGCCGCGCTTGCACTGATCGAAGCGGGGGCAGACTGCATTAAAATCGGCATTGGTCCGGGTTCAATCTGCACCACCCGTATTGTTGCAGGTGTTGGTGTACCGCAGTTCTCTGCTGTTCTTGAAACTTCAATCGCATGTCATGAAAAAGATACGCCTGCGATTGCTGATGGCGGTGTTCGTACGTCAGGCGATATTGTTAAAGCCATTGGTGCTGGTGCTGATGTTGTGATGGTTGGCTCATTGCTGGCTGGCACAGAAGAGGCTCCTGGTGAAGAGTTCCTGTATCAGGGGCGCTCTTACAAATCATATCGCGGCATGGGCAGCCTTGGTGCCATGGCCCGCGGGTCAGCGGATCGCTACTTCCAGCAGGAAGTCAGAGATGCTCTGAAACTTGTGCCTGAAGGCATTGAAGGTCGTGTACCTTACAAAGGTGCTATGGCCGCTGTTGTGCATCAGCTTGTTGGTGGCCTTAAAGCTGGTATGGGCTATACAGGCTCACACGAGATTAAAAACCTTCAGGAAAATGCACGCTTCCGTCGCATTACAGGCGCAGGCCTGCGTGAAAGTCACGTGCATGATGTTTCCATCACACGTGAGGCTCCTAACTACCAGCGGGACTGATCTGAACCTATGACACCATCTGCGCGTCTCGCAGCCTCTGTTGATCTTTTATCTGAGATTAAAACGCTCTCACGTAAACCGGCCGATGCCATCGCCAGCGATTTTTTTCGTGAACGGCGTTATATCGGAGGCGGAGATCGACGGGCCGTCTCATCTCTCGTATGGGATGTGATGCGCAGCTGGTATCGTCTGAGCTGGCATTTGTCTCTGGCAGGGGCTGAGCCAACGCCACGCCTGCTGGCAGGGGCTTGCCTGCTTTTTCAGGGCACCACTCTAAAAGAACTGACAGAACAGTTCGCCGACGGGCGTTTTTGTGCCGGTGCATTATCTCTGTCAGAACGTAATGTTCTGACACGTCTGAAAACCGGTGCGCTGGTGACTGAGACCATGCCGCTGTCTGTGCGGTGCGAAATACCTGACTGGCTGCTGCCTGAGCTGCAGCAAACATTTGGGGAAACACTGGAGCAGGAACTTACCGCTCTTTCAGAGACAGCCTCTCTCGACATGCGGGTGAATATTTTACGTACCACGCGTGAAGAGGCTCAGTCAGCACTCAGGCAGGAAGGTTTTCTGACAACCCCGACACCATTATCTCCCTGGGGTTTACGGTTTAAAGGGCGTGTTTCAGTTACATCGACAGCGCCGTTTAAAGATGGCCGTATAGAAATACAGGATGAGGGCAGCCAGCTGGTTGCCGCTGCTCTTGACCCGGCGCCAGAGATGCGCGTTCTCGATTATTGTGCCGGTGCAGGTGGTAAAACGCTTGCTCTTGCCATGATGATGCAAAACAAAGGACATATCGCCGCCTGTGATGTATCTGAAAAAAGGCTGACCGGTGCGGTGAAGCGCCTCAGAAGAGCAGGGGTACATAATGTTGAACGCCACCTGCTGGTAAGTGGTGACAAATGGACGAAACGCAGGGCGGGATCTTTCGACCGTGTTCTTGTCGATGCACCATGTAGCGGAACAGGCACGTGGCGTCGCAACCCTGATGCTCGGCTGCGTCTGACGCAGGTGGATATTGATGAGCTGCTAGAAAAACAGGCAGCCATTCTCGATAAAGCTGCAGCTCTTGTTAAACCTGGCGGCAGAATGGTTTATGCGACCTGTTCTATTTTATCAGCTGAAAACACCCGTCAGATTGAATCTTTCCTGGCACGTCACGCTGATTTCAGACTCATCGCTCCGCAAAGCAGTTCTCTGCCTCACGCGTTGCGTGATTGTGATATGATTTCATTAACACCATACCGTGATGGTACAGATGGGTTTTTCGCAGCTACTCTTGAGAGAAAAGAGTAATTGTAATATTATGACAAAACATCAGCACTATAAAAACCATTATTTGTTTATGATTTAAATAAAAAATATTATATAAATTTTGTTATTTACCGAAGCCCTCTTACAGAGGGCTTTTTTTGTTTTGTTGGCAAAAATAAGAAGCATCAGTTAATATATCTTTATATAGGCTTAAAAAGCAGAGCTGTGTTTAAGACAGGTGGCCATGACTGAAAGTGTACTACTTTTCATTTTTTTTGTTCTGGGCGGTAGTATGCTCGCACAATGGACAGCCTGGCGTTTTCGGTTGCCTGCTATTGTATTGCTCTTTTCACTGGGGCTTGTCGCCGGGCCGGGTCTGGAAATTTTACATCCGACAAAGATGATTGGTCCGGCTTTCCATTCCCTTGTCTCTCTCGCCGTTGCGCTTATTGTTTTTGAAGGTGGCCTGGCGCTTGATTTTCGTCAGCTCAAACAATCAGGTGAAGGTGTTATTCGGCTGACGTTATTTGCACTACCGATCAATCTTATTCTGGGTAGTGCTGCCGCGCATTATATTGGCGCTATGAGCTGGGGGGCGGCGTTTCTCTTCGGTGCAATTATTGTTGTGACTGGCCCGACAGTTGTTTTACCGCTTCTCAGACAGGCTAAGCTACACCCCCGTGTCGCAGCTTTCTTGCGGTGGGAAGCTATTATTAATGACCCCGTTGGCGCTATTCTGGCAACTCTGGTGCTTGAAGTGCTTCTGATGCGACCAGGGGAGGGATCAGGCACTTTTTTTGGTTTTATCCTTCCTCATATGATTCTCAGTGCGGGATTAATGATCCTGCTCGGGTTTGGTGCGGCGTGGGGCATGCGCTGGCTCTGGGTGCGGGACATGATGCCCGAAATCCTCAAAATTCCGGTGTTAATTACCAGTGCGCTGGTTTTATTTGTTCTTGGCACCCTGGCGATGGACGGTGCAGGCCTTATGGCCTCAACCGTATTTGGCATGGCGCTGGTTAATCTGCGTATTCCAGGCTTTGCTGAAATTCAGCGCATGAAAGAAGCGCTGGTTGTACTGATTGTCTCTATTCTCTTTGTTTTACTGACTGCTGATCTTCAGCGCGCTGAGCTGGCACATCTTTCTATATCAATTGGTTTGCTGACACTTGCTGTTTTATTTCTGGTCAGACCGCTTGGCATATTGCTGGCAACTATTCGTTCAGACCTGACGTGGCCTGAGCGTATTTTTGTTGGCTGGATTGCCCCTCGCGGTATCGTAGCAGCTGCTGTTGCCGGTATTGCTGGCCTGCGCCTGCAGGATGCAGGCTACCCTGGGGCCGGGCAGGTTATGCCAGCTGTCTTTGCAATTATCGCCTCCACTATGATTTTACATGGTTTTTCACTTATGCCGCTGGGGCGGCGCCTGAAACTTACACTGTCTAACGAACCGGCTCTTGCTATCGTTGGGGCCAATACCTGGTCGACACACCTGGCCGCTACATTACATAAAGCAAATGTGCCCGTGCTTCTTGTTGACAGCTCTGAAAAAAAACTAATGCGGGCCAGGCATGAGAAAATTCCGGTACTTCAGACTGAAGTACTTTCGGAAGAAGGCGCTGAAAGTCTGGAAGAGCGACCTGCTGATTATCTTATCTGCGCAACACCGGATAATATCTATAATGGCCTTGTCTGTGCTCATCTGGCGCCGCACTTTGGTCACCAGCGGGTTTTCCAGGTCAGCCCCGGTATTGCGCGCCTCGACCAGTATAGCGGGCTAAGCCGGGATGCCCGAGGTAAAGTTTTTGGCGACCCTTCATGGAACTTCACACTGCTTGAAACACTTATCAGTGAAGGCTGGCACTTCATGGAGCTTATTGTCACGACTGAAAACAAACATACTGTTTTTCACGAGAATAATAATCTTCTGCCCTTTCTGGTCATACAGAAAGGCGTTGCGATAAGTGTTCTTTCTGCTGAAGATGATATCCGCCCCTCGCTTGAGAATGGATATAGTGTCATCGCTCTTGTACCACCCGAGTTTTCTGAGGCTGAACTTATAACCGGCGGATCACATTACGTAGGAGCATAAAACATTTTTTTGAAGATACCACACTCTGGTAACACCTTTTTTTACCAGCCAGATATGGTATTCGCTCTTGGTTAAAGAGGAAAATCATGAGATGGTTCTGCCAGACCGGAAAGGCTCGGATCGTCCTTTAAAAATTAAGAGCCGACATAAAGGGTATCAATACTTATGACAGGTGCACGTCCCATACTGATCGTTGATGATGACCAGGTACTTCGGCAAACTCTTGTTGAGCAACTACAGATTGATGGTGAGTTTTCAGTAACAGAAGCTGTCTCCCTGGCTGATGCGCGCAGTAAACTGGAAGCGCCTGACAGTCGGTATGATTCCATTCTGCTTGACGTCACACTACCAGATGGCGATGGCCGAGATTTCTGCGCAGAGCTGCGTAGCAGCGGTGTGCGTGTACCCATTATCATGCTCACCGGCTCAGATGATGAAGCGGATATTGTTCGCGGTCTTGATGCCGGTGCCAATGACTATGTTGCCAAGCCATTCCGTATTGCAGAACTTCTGGCGCGCCTGCGTGCGCAGCTAAGACTTTTTGAAAATAGTGAAGATGCTGTTTTCTCGATCGGGCCGTATACATTTCGCCCGTCGGTTAAACTCCTTCAGGAAACGACAAAAAATAAGCGTATCCGCCTTACCGAAAAAGAAACGGCTATTCTTAAATTTTTATATCGTGCCGGTACACGCCCTGTTCCACGCCAGGTTTTGCTCAATGAGGTGTGGGGTTATAATGCAGCCGTGACGACACATACGCTTGAGACCCACATTTATCGCCTGAGACAAAAAATCGAACCCGATCCGGCTAATGCATCTTTGCTGATTACAGAAGGTGGCGGGTACAGACTTTATCCTGAAACGGGCCCTCAGTCTTCCTGAGCCAGCTCTTTTAAAAGGACCTTCTGATAATTTCAGAAGGTCCTTTTTTTATCACAAAACGAGCTTAATTATTTTCAAGCTCTTCCTTTTTCAGTTCAAGAGCGAGCCACTCTTCTTCAATCCCGGAGAGAAGGGTTTCTACCGCCTCCAGATCAGCTGAGTATTTCTGAAACTGTGTCGGGTTTCTGGCATATAAATCGACATCATCAAGCTTATTTTTCAGAGCTTCTTTCTTTTGCTCAAGCTTGGCCATCTCCTGAGGTAACTGAGATAATCTGAACTGATCTTTATAATTAAGCTTTTTTGCTGCCTGTTTAGGTGCTGCTGCAGAAGTCTGAGGCAGAGTGGCCGCTGCCGGCGCAGAAGATGCTGGCTGACTACTGGCTCGCATCTGCGAGAGCATACTGCTGTACCCTCCGACATATTCGGTCCAGTTTCCATCGCCTTCTGTTGTCAGTACAGACGTTGCAACACGATCAATAAAATCACGATCATGGCTGATAAGCAGAACAGTACCCGGGTATGATGCGAGCATATCCTGCAATAAATCCAGTGTTTCCAGGTCGAGATCGTTTGTTGGCTCGTCAAGCACAAGAAAATTTGACGGCTGAGATAAAATACAGGCCAGCATCAACCGTCCGCGCTCACCGCCGGAGAGGGCACTGACCGGAGTACGAGCCTGCTCGGGGCGAAACAGAAACTCCTTCATATAACCAATTACATGACGTTTTTCCGAGCCTACCTGTATCATCTCTCCACCACCGGTCAGGGTGTCTGAGAGTGTTTTTTCAGGATCAAGCATTTCGCGCTTCTGATCAAGGGACGCCATAGAAAGGGAAGGCCCCAGAACAATTGTTCCGGAATCAGGCTGGTCTTCACCGATTAACATGCGAAGGAGCGTTGTTTTACCAGCACCATTTGCACCAATAATAGCTAACCTGTCACCGCGGAGAATGCGCAGGTCGAGATTATTTACAATGGTACGATCACCCCAGCTTTTGCTGATATTTTCTGCAACGGCGACAAGTTTGCTTGATGTTCCGGCTGATAATGTATCCAGCGTTAATTTACCGGGCACTTTAATGGCTTCACTTCGTTTTTTCCGCAGATCAGCAAGCTCAGCCACACGTCTGACATTTCTTTTGCGGCGTGCCGTAACACCATAGCGCATCCAGTCTTCTTCACGCTCAATCTGCCTGTCAAGCTTGTGAGCGTCACGGCTTTCCTGCTCAAGAAACTCTTCACGCCATTCTTCAAAACGATCGAAGCCCTGATCAAGCCTGCGGGTTTCACCGCGGTCAAGCCAGACAACAGACCGGGAGAGTGTGGAGAGCAGGCGATGGTCATGGCTGATAATGACGATCGCACAATTTAAACTCATCAGCTCTTTTTCGAGCCAGCCAATAGTGGGCAGATCAAGATGGTTCGTCGGCTCATCAAGCAGAAGAATATCAGGGGAGGCCGCAAGAACACCAGCAATAGCGCAACGCCGGACTTCTCCGCCTGAAAGATGAGCCGTCTCTTTGTCTCCGCTAAGGTTAACAGCATCAAGGAGCGCTGCTGCACGCCACAAATCTGTCGGGTCGCTGATACGTGACTGAACATAGTCCAGCGCTGTCTTGTGCCCTGAAAGGTCAGGTTCCTGAGGCAGGTACTGTAATGTTGCGCCAGGCTGCAGAAATACAGAGCCTGAATCGGGTAAAAGCTGACTGGCAGCTATTTTAAGAAGCGTTGATTTTCCGCTTCCGTTACGTCCGATGAGGCATATCCGCTCACCGGGAGTGACTGCCAGATTTGCGCCATTAAGAAGAGGGCGCCCTCCCAGAGTAAAAGAAATATCCTGCAAATGGAGGATTGGTGCTGGTCCCATGAACGTCTTCTATATCCGTTAAAGCATCATCGATGTGTCTGTCAGGCAAGCATACCGACATTCTTCAGACATGAAGAGGGGTAAAGTCGCTTACAGCCGGATATGTTGCCATGACACAGGCTAAAGGTTCAAACAGCCTGGTCATAATGCAGCTATGTTCTGTTTTTCTCTGATCAGCGTCGCAGCACCGTCATATCATAAAAAATCTTTGTCAGCCTGACACACAATTTAAATATGATATAGCAAATAAAATCATCTTTCTTCATCCGGATGAGTCGCGTTAACTAATTTTAATTGAAGCATTTTTTAGCGTTTTTTCTGCTGTGTAAAGCATCACACCGTAACGCATAGCTGCAAAAATTTTATGAAGCTGTTGCTTTGGTAGCATATCCGTATAATGGCTTGCGTTATGAGCAACGAAAAAGCAGCAATACGCCAGTGGACGAAGGCACAGTCACGTCTTGGGCGCCAGGCAGCAAGGCCTGTTATTCTTCTCTCACTGATCTCCTCTCTTCTGGGGGTAGGGCTGGCCTGGTGTGTTGCCACTCTTCTGGGCTATGCTCTTATGGCACTGACCCAGGGGCCCGTTAATGCATCCCCCGTGCCTTATCTGGCTGGTTTTGTCATACTGTCAGTTCTGAGAGGGCTGTGTATGGCCAGGGGCGAGGTTGCCGCAGCCAAAGCCGGCTTTGCGGCCAGAAAGCGCCTGCGGGAAGAAGCTCTCGCTGCTATTTTATCTGAAGGCCCGGCTCTGCTGCGTCAGACTCACAGCGGTGTGCTTGCGACCACTGTGATTGACCGGGTTGAAGCCCTGAACGGCTTCTTTTCACGCTGGCTTCCTGCTTCCGTGCTCTGGATAGCCGCACCCTGCCTTATACTTATACCGGTTTATTGTATTCAGCCACAGGCGGCGCTCATCCTTGGGCTGTGCGGCCTGACCGTACCCTTTGCACAAGCTCTTTTTGGCATTGGCGCTGCTGTTGCATCACGTAAGCAGTTTCTGGCTATGGTGCGTCTGCAGGCTCGCTTTCTTGACCGGATTAAAGGCATTGCAACGATTGTTCTGGCAGGGCGGGCTGAAGACGAAACTCAACGCATCGGCGCAGCTGCGGAAGAACTGCGTGTAAGAACGATGAAAGTTTTGCGGGTCGCTTTCCTTTCATCAGCTTCGATCGATTGCGCCATGGTTGTGGCTTTTATAGTATTAACGCTTATCACTGCTCATACAGCTCTCACTTTACATGCACAGGGTATGGAAAGTGCTTTGCAGGTCACCCTAATTCACGGGTTATTTGCGCTGCTGGTCACGCCTGAATTTTTTGCCCCTCTGCGCTCTCTGGCTCTGGCTTACCAGGACCGCGCACATGCACAAAGTGCTGCGGCAGCTATGATGGATATCAGTAAGATACAAAAAGAATTTTCTTCTGACGTAGATAGTCTTACCGAAAGCCATAATGTCTCGATATGTTTTGACAATGTCAGTTTTACATGGGATCCGGCACGTGGAACTACGCTGAAAAATATATCTTTTTCTGTCAACCCGGGTGAAACCCTGGTTCTGTCAGGTGCCTCGGGAGCGGGGAAATCGACTATTGTTGAGCTTTTGCTGGGCTTTATTTACCCCGATAGCGGCACAGTTCTGTTCAATAATATACCAACAGAAACCTGCCCCCCGGAAAAGCTCTCTCACATCATTTCTGCAATCGGGCAAAGGCCTGTCTTATTTGCAGGTACATTGCGTGAAAATATCCTGTTCGCATCGCCAGACGCTAACGAGGCCGCATTAGCGGCAGCCATTCAGGCCGCTGCTGTCGATACATTCTTACCTCAGCTGCCAGACGGGCTGGAAACATATATAGGTGAGGGTGGTTTTGGTCTTTCTGGCGGGCAGGCGCAGCGTATTGCTATTGCCCGGGCTTACCTGAAAAATGCTCCTGTTTTACTGCTTGATGAACCTACAGCTCATCTCGACCCGCTAACAGAGCAGGATGTGTTTGAAAGCCTGAAAATACTGGCTAAAGGCAAAACAGTTATTCTTGCCACTCACTCAGCAGCGGCCATGAGCTTTGAAGGGAAACATATTCACCTCAGGGATGGTATGACTGATGATCAGAAAGGAAGCCGTGCAGATGGCTAAACATAAACCCCATGACGTGCACCTTTCTCCCTGGCAGGCTATAAAATACATCCTCAATCTCTGGTCAGACCAGGCTCCGCGGCTCATTTTTGGTGTTTTTCTTGCTCTTGCCGCCCTGTGCTGCTGGCTTGTTCTGGTCCAGTTTTCAGGGCTGCGACTGGCAGGGGTCGTGACCGGGAGCATAGTTGTCAGTACAGCACTTTTACGCATGAGTGGTATCGGGCGTATCCTCTTCCGGTATGCTGAGCGCTTATTTGCACATGATGCAATGTTTCGTGTGCTGGCTCAGCTGCGTGTATGGTTTTTCAGGTCTCTGGCTGATGGTGCCGCAGCAGGACTGGGCTTTAAACGGGCAGGGGACATGCTCTCCCGGCTTGTGTCAGATATCGGCACTCTGGACGGCCTTTACCTGCAGATTATTTTACCCTTTTTCTGTGCCTGTCTGACATTTTCCGCGCTTATTCTTATCATTTGCAAACAAAATTTTCTGCTGGGCAGCCTAATTAGCCTTCTCTTTTTTGTTGCAGCTTTCCTTATTCCCTACAGTATCGCGAAACTTGGGCAGAAAGACGCACAGAAACAGGCATCAAACCTTGCCGCCCTGCGTGTTAAGGTGCTCGACCTGACAGGTGGTTTAAGAGAAATTCGTACATTTAACGCAGAACAGCGAATTATGGCGGATATAAAAGAGACTGACGCAGTTTACTTAAACGGGCAGTTCTCACTCATACGTCAGGCATCATTAGCCAGTATGTCTGTGTTTTTCTGTGGTCAGTCAGCTATTTTTCTTATTCTGCTTGCACTTTCCGGCCTTGTCTTTTTTCATATCCAGCCACTTCCTGGCGTTGTCTGCCTCTTTCTGACCGTAGCCGCTTTTGAAAGTATCAGTGCGTTAACCAGAGCGGGGCTTCAGGCCGGCGCCATGGGAGCTTCAGCGCAGCGTGTTGTCGAAATCGCAGTTGCCCGGCCGGTACAACGGCCTGCACTTCCGCTCGTACCCGCTCCTGTTAATCCTTCAGTGTACATAAACAACCTGAAATTTCGCTGGGCAGAGGACCGGCCCTATATTTTCAATAAGTTAAACTTAACGCTCTCTGCTGGTTCTTACACGGTCCTCCTTGGGCCTTCAGGTATTGGCAAATCAAGCCTTGCAGCCCTGCTTTTAAAGGCGGCTACACCAGAATCAGGAACTCTCAGTCTCGATGACATTCCTTTTTCTGCTATCGACACAGATTCTCTGCGCCGGCAGATCGCCTGGCTGTCACAGGCAACGCATATTTTTGATGATACCATTCGCGCTAATCTGCTACTGGGCCGCCCCGAAGCAACAGAGGATGAGTTGTGGACCGCACTTGAAGAGGCATCCGTAGCTGACGTTGTTCACAGCTTACCTGAAGGGCTTGATACCTGGCTGGGTGAGGGCGGGATGAAACTTTCAGGCGGGCAGGGACGCCGTATAGCGCTCGCACGAACGCTGCTGACAAAGGCACCAATCCTGATTCTGGATGAACCCACAACCGGGCTGGATGCGCAGACAGAGCAAAGCTTTCTGATGACGCTGAATACCCTGGCTGCCAATCACACAATTCTCCTGGTCACTCACAGGCTGACTGGTGTTGAAACGCCAGACCAGATATGGCGTCTTTCAAAGGGGCAGGCTGTTCAGGAAAAAAATTAATAGTCTCAGTAATAAAAGCAATGTCATAATGATGATTGTGCTTATGGCATTAATGAGGCAAAGTTGCGCATTAGTTGATTTAGATTTCCTTTAAAGAGGATTAACTTAATGCGTCGCCTGTTTATTGCACTGGGACTATCTTTGCTTGCCGGGTGCGCAAGCAAGCCTCCTCGTAAATATGTTGTGTTTTTTAGTAACAACTCAGTTGAACTTGACAGCGCTGCTCAGAATGTCGTTTCTGAAGCTGCATCACTTGCCAGACAAAATCCTTCAGGCATTGTCAAAGTCGAAGGATATGCTGGTGTCGGCAATGATTTGTCAGCAGATTCACTTCTCGCTATTCAGCGTGCCAAGCTTGTCAGGCAGCAGATTATAGACGATGGCGTTGATGCACAACGCGTTGTGCAGATGCCTCGCCCCCCTTCAAACACAGAAGCATCAGCCGTAGGTGCACGCCGTGTTGAGATTGAGTTATCTGCTAAATAACGGATGATATCCCGGCATGTCATGACCTGGTCATGCATATGGCTTCCGGTAACTGGCAGAATCGGTTTTGTAATACGTCGCCAGAAACAGTTCTGAAGACTGTTTTTGGCCGCGACTCTTTTCGTGGCTTACAGGCCCAGGCGATTACCTGCCTGATGGAAGGCCATAATCTCCTCCTCCTGATGCCGACAGGAGGAGGGAAGAGCCTGTGTTACCAAATTCCGGCTTTGTGCCGACGTGGTATGGGGCTTGTTATTTCACCCCTCACAGCCCTGATGGACGATCAGGCTGCCAGCCTTAATCATCTGGGCATTCGGGCTGTTGCTCTTCATTCAGGCCTGACAGAAGATGATCTGGCAACCGCTCAGGAAGAAATTGTCTCTGGCCGCATAGATATTCTTTACCTTTCGCCAGAAAAGCTGCTTGCTACGCGCACTCTGTCCTGGTTGCACCAGTGCCATCTTTCCATCATTGCCATAGACGAAGCACACTGCATTTCATCCTGGGGGCATGAATTCAGGCCTGACTATCGACGCCTGTCTTTACTGCAGGAATATTTTCCTGATGTGCCACGTATTGCGCTTACAGCCACGGCTGATCATAAAACCTGTGATGATATTCGTAATATACTGGCTATACCTAAAAAATTTATTTTAAGGTCAATATGTTACCGAGGAAATATTGACCTTAAAATTATAAATGAAAAAATTCATACATCTCAGCTGATATCTGTTTTATCTGATTTTAAAAACATGACAGGCATTATTTACTGTAAAAATCGTGCCCGTACTGCGCGCATTACACATGACCTGAAACTGAAAAATTTACCGGCTCTGGCCTATCATGCCGGTTTATCTCCTCTTGAAAAGCGTGCGGCTCTTTTACGTTTTCGTTCAGGAGAGGCCTTAATTATTGTCGCGACAATTGCCTTTGGTATGGGGATAGACCGACCGGATATCAGATTTATTATTCATCTCGATATGCCGTCCTCTCCTGAAGCTTATTATCAGCAGACAGGTCGGGCAGGGCGCGATGGAAAAAAAGCTTCAGCTCTGCTGTTTTATAAGAAAAATGATATAAAACATGCTGCTTACGGTATTCAGATATCGCGTTTGTCAGAAAACGAAAAAAATAAGGCGATGTACCGTCTGGCCGCAATGCAGAAGATAGCTGAGACATCATCATGTCGTACACAAACGCTTCTGCATTATTTGGGAGAGGATTTTCCTCACCCTTGCGGACATTGTGATAACTGCACGTTTTTGAAAAAAATTTACCATAAAATCAAAAGGTTGATGCATTTTTCTATTCATAGTGTCAGCGCAGATGATTCCACATCAGACCTGTTAACTGACAATGAACCTTTTTTTGAGATACTCCGGCAATGGCGCGCAGATGAAGCCAGAGAGCAGGAGGTTCCGGCTCATGTTATTTTTTCTGACCACGAATTACGCCTCATAGCATCCGCCGCTCCGCGATCACTAACTGAATTAAAACAGATCAGGGGAGTAGAGCCATCGCGACTTTCACGATATGGAAGAGCCTTAACTGCTCTTATTACATCGGATAAAATGGCCTGATGTCGAAGTCACTACAAAGACAAAAGCACATTCTGAAACTGGTTCAAAAGCGAGGCTACGTTACCAACGAAGACCTCGCGACTGAGCTTAATGTAACGGTGCAGACTGTCAGACGTGATGTTAATTTCATGGCGACAGAAAACCTGATTAACAGGCACCATGGCGGTGCGGCGGCACTGTCACCCCTGGAGAACATCGATTATGCCGAGCGTCAGATTCTTAACTTCAAAGAAAAAGACCTTATCGGCAAAAAAGCCGCTCAGCTTATACCTGACGGATCCTCTCTCTTTATAAATATCGGCACAACAACCGAGGCTTTTGCCCGGGCCTTACGCCATCATAAATCTTTAAAAATTATCACTAATAATATTCATGTCGCTTCTCTTCTGACACCGGCTCCTGCATGTAGCCTGACAATTACAGGTGGCGTAGTGCGCCTCAGAGATGGCGGTATTATTGGCCCGGCAGCCACACATATGATTGAACAGTACCGGGCTGATTTTGGTGTCATCGGCATTAGCGGGATAGATGAGGATGGCACCCTGCTTGATTTCGATGCCGAGGAAATCAATGTCGCTCAGGCTATCATTCGCAATGCCCGGACCGTGATCTTACTGGCGGACCACACAAAATTAAAACGGCGGCCCATGGCGCGTGTTGGTCATCTTGCTGATATTGATGTACTTTATACAGACCTGCCTTTGCCGGACCACCTTAACACCATAGCCACTCAGGCCAATGTTTCGGTGCACACGACGCAGGATAAAGCTTCTTCTGAAAAGAAAAAATGAAAATAAATTATTCTTTCTTTCATCATAAGCGAAAAATTGCCTTTTTTATATTTTCGTATACGAATATACAGATGAGGAAGATACTTTAATTTTGGAACTGGATAGAAAAATGGCAAAGTCATCAACGTCCACCTCTGGCCCTTACGATGTCCTGATCATCGGAGGCGGCGTTAACGGAGCAGGGATTGCGCGCGATGCGGCCGGACGCGGCGCGTCAGTCCTGATGGTCGAGCAGGATGATCTTGCCAGCTACACGTCTTCTGCCAGTACCAAACTTATTCACGGTGGCCTCCGCTATCTTGAATATTATGAATTTCGCCTGGTCAGAGAAGCTCTGACAGAACGTGAACGCCTTTTAAAAATCGCGCCGCATATCATCTGGCCGATGCATTTTGTTCTCCCGCATTCCAAGACTGATCGTCCGGCATGGATGCTGCGGGCCGGACTGTTTCTGTATGACCATCTGGCCTCTAACATGACGCTGCCAAAGTCGCGGGCTGTTAACTTCAGCACACATTCGACCGGCGTACCTCTTAAAGGCGACTTCAAAAAAGGTTTTATCTATTCAGATGGCTGGGTACAGGACAGCCGCCTCGTTGTTCTTAATGCCATGGATGCAGCAGAACGTGGTGCTGATATTCGTACACGGACACGCCTGATTAATGCAAAACGTGTTAACGGCCTGTGGGAAGCCGAGCTTGAAGACCGTACAACCGGAGAGAATTATACAGTGCAGGCCCGGGGTATGGTCAATGCTGCGGGGCCATGGGTTGCTCGTTTGCTGTCTGACACGCTTAAACTTCCAAACTCAAAATCGGTCCGTCTGGTTAAAGGCAGCCATATTGTCGTACCACGCCTGTTTGACGGGCCTCAGGCATATATCTTCCAGAACCCTGACAAGCGTATTGTTTTTGCCATTCCCTACGAGCAAAAATTTACTCTTATCGGTACGACGGATGAAGCCTGGAAAGAAGATCCTGGTAAAGTTGATATTTCGCCTGAAGAAGTCAGCTATCTGTGCAGCAGCGTTAACCGCTACTTTAAGAAAAACATTAAAGAACAGGATGTTGTATGGACTTATGCAGGTCTGAGACCTCTTTATGATGATGCCTCAGCCAATGCATCTGCTGTAACCCGCGACTATGTTCTTGACCTTGATACACGCGACAACGCACCACTGCTTTCTATTTTTGGTGGTAAGATTACGACATACCGCAAACTTGCTGAGCATGCTCTTGAGAAACTGGCTCCGGTTCTGCCAGCTGTTGCAGGACGTTCATGGACTGCTGAAAAGGCTCTGCCGGGCGGAGATATCGGTGAGGGCGGTTTTGCTGCCGCACTTGAGCGACTGACACGGGCTGCGCCGTGGCTGCCTGAAAGCCTGGCCTGGAGGCTGATGCGTAATTATGGCAGCCGTGCTTATGAAATCATTGGCGATGCATCGTCTCTTGATGATATGGGTGAATTGCTGGGCGTAGACCTGACCTCGCGTGAAGTCGATTACCTGATTGAACGCGAATGGGCACGCTCAGATGAAGATGTTCTGTGGAGACGCAGTAAACTGGGGCTCCATCTGAACCAGGCTGAAAGGCAAAAAGTAGCGGCTTATGTCGCAGCCCGTAAGGCCTGACACAACAAACCTCTATGAATTTGCCTGATAAAAATAAAATTAACGGGGCGAAAGATGATTAGTAAGAGAAAGGCCTTCTTAGGCGAGCTGATAGCTGAGTGCATTGCTGTTTTCATTATCATCATATTCGGTGATTCTGTTGCTGCAATGTACACACTTTATGACCCCAGCCCTTACAAACAGGCCTACTGGGGGGTGTGTATCGTCTGGGGGCTTGGGGTAACGATTGCTATTTATGTAACAGGGGCAGTGTCCGGCACCCACGCCAACCCTGCGGTTACCCTGGCTCTGGCTATTTTTCGTAATTTTTCATGGAAAAAAGTTTTACCCTACTGGCTGGCGCAGGTTGCTGGTGGTTTTCTTGGCGCCGCTGTTGTCTATACTTTGTTCTCGCCGGTTATTGATCATTATGCCGTTGCGCATTCTCTTGACCGGCTACACGATGGGGTTGCGTCCGGGGTCTTCTTCACCCACCCCGGGGACTTTGTATCGCCACTGCATGCCTTTGCAGATGAAATTATTCTCACAGCAATGCTTGTTATGGGGATATTTGCCATTACCTGCGAGTACAACACCCAGGCACCACAAGCTAATTCAAGCGCCTTAATAGTCGGGCTTCTTGTCGCCGCCATTGGTGCATGTGCCGGCTACCTTGAGGCCTGGGCCATTAATCCTGCCCGTGATTTTGGCCCGCGTCTGTTTTGTTTTCTCGCAGGATGGGGCAACACAGCCATACCCGGCCCGTTAAATTACTGGTGGGTACCTATAGCCGGCCCTATGGCCGGCGGTGTTCTTGGTGCCGGGTTTTATCAGTTTCTCATCAGACCTTTTATGCCTTCAGCCAAAAGATCTGCCTGAATACTACATCTGAATTTCAAATTAGTAAAAAAGGATTGTGTTTCATGAGTAAGCAGGATTGCGTTCTCGCTATCGACCAGGGAACAACCTCAACACGCAGTATTATTTTTGATAAAAATGCTGTGGAGCTGGCCGGTGCACGTAAAGAATTTCCTCAGCTTTACCCACGGTCCAGCTGGGTTGAACACAATCCTGAAGACATCTGGAGTGATGTTCTGGCTACATCACAGGAAGCTCTTGAAAAAATTGGCGGTGCAGATCGCATTGCCGCTATAGGTATCACAAACCAGCGTGAGACCATTGTTGTCTGGGACCGTGCCACAGGTAAGCCCATTTATAACGCTATCGTCTGGCAGGATCGACGTACAGCGCAGCTTTGTCAGAAACTGCGGGAAGAAGGATATGAAACCGTAGTACGTGAGCGCACAGGCCTGCTGCTCGATCCTTATTTTTCAGCAACAAAACTGGCCTGGCTGCTTGATAATGTGAATGACGCACGCACCAGAGCAGAAAAAGGTGAGCTTGCATTTGGCACTATAGATTCCTTTATTCTGTGGCGCCTGACTGGTGGCAAGGTACATGCGACTGACATCACCAATGCGTCACGCACTCTGCTGTTTAATATTCATACGCAGGAATGGGATGAGGAGCTGCTCAGAAAATTCCGTATTCCCGCTGCAATCCTGCCTGAAGTAAAAGATAACAGTACTATTTTTGGTGAAACCATTCCGTCACTCTACGGCCGGGCTATTCCTGTTGCCGGTATGGCGGGAGATCAGCAGGCAGCCCTGGTGGGGCAGACCTGCCTGTCTCCCGGCATGGCAAAAGCAACTTATGGCACCGGATGTTTTGTGCTGCTGAATACCGGAGAAAAGCCGGTTTCATCAAAAAATCGTATGCTCACAACAATCGGTTATCGCGTAAACAATAAAACAACCTATGCGCTGGAAGGTTCAATTTTCGTTGCCGGTGCCGCTATTAAATGGCTTCGTGACGGTCTTAACCTGATCACTCATGCTTCACAGACTGATGATATGGCCACGCGTATCCCTCACAGTCACGGCGTATATATGGTGCCAGGTTTTGTCGGGCTTGGTGCACCTCACTGGGACCCTGACGCCCGTGGCCTTATCTGTGGCCTGACGCTTGATGCCACAGCCGCTCATATTGCGCGGGCAGCTCTCGAATCTGTAGCTTACCAGACACTGGACCTGATTTCTGCCATGACGCAGGATGGTGCCGGAACAACAGAGACGCTTCGTATTGACGGAGGCATGGCAGCTAATGACTGGTTCTGTCAGTTCCTCGCCGATATGCTTCAGGTTAAGGTTGAAAAACCAAAAAACATTGAAACAACAGCCCTTGGCGCAGGTTTTCTTGCGGGGCTTGCTACCGGCGTATGGAGCACACCGAAGGATCTGATAGCTGAATGGCAAAGTGGCTCACAATTTCAGCCGCAGATGTCTAACGAACAGCGTTCAAGCATGGTTGCCGGCTGGCATCAGGCAATACGCCGCACGCTCACACAAAATTAATAGCGGCATTATATCAGGGGGCAGTGCAGAGCCCCCTGTGATGTAAGTTGCTTTATTGCGAAGCCGCTGACTTTGCGACCGGAGCAACGATTGTTTTAGAAGAACCGCCAAGAAACGAAAATGTTAGTGAGATATTCTGTGCGCTGAGAAATTTCTCTGGCATATCAAGACAAACCAGATGATATCCTCCCACGGGGAACACAAGGCTGCTATGCGCTGGTAATGAAAGATTGTGGAACAGGTTGATCGTTCCTGGTGTGCTTTCCTGATCAGAATGATGACCGATAAGACGCGCACAGGCAGGCGAAGTAACATTGGTAACCAGGTGAGCGGCATCCCCGGTATTCTGAATAGTAAAATAAATCACACCGGCTGGTGGGTTACCAACAAGTGCAAAGCTGGCGTCTTTTATCAGAATATCCTTTTGAGCATCTTCCTGCCCAGGTAAATTTTCTAAGCTTTGTGCAGCAGCTGCTACTCCCGGCCAGACAAGCATGCAACATACGATAAAAGTTTTTTTGTTTAAAAAAAATTGCTTCATCGATTTTCCCAGTATTTTTAATGTGCCACATGTGCAGGTCTGTAATTTTGTCTGGCGCGCAGCCTGACGCTGCTATGCTATATGAGCAGACACTTGTTATAGTGTCTAAATTAAATAATGAAGGTATGCAATGCGTTGTCCTTTTTGCGGTAACCCGGATAGCCAGGTAAAAGACAGTCGTCCGAATGAAGAGATATCCGCTATTCGGCGGCGCAGGTCCTGCTTATCCTGTGGGCAACGATTTACAACTGTCGAACGCGTACAACTGCGTGAGCTTGTCGTTATCAAAGCTGATGGACAAAGAGCACCTTTCGAGCGCGAGAAACTTGCACGCTCCATCCGCATTGCTTTGCGTAAACGACCTGTTCCTGATAGTAGAATCGAGCAAATTGTTACCGGAATTGTTGGCCGGCTGGAAGCCTCGGGAGAAGGAGAAATTGATTCTGCTCTGATCGGCAGCATGGCCATGGATGTGCTTCGCGATGTCGATACTGTTGGCTACGTACGCTTTGCCAGCGTGTATCGTGATTTCACCGAAGCGAAGGATTTTTCGGAAATTTTAACGTCAATGGACAAAATTTCTGCCGATTTTAAGGAAAAGGACTAGACCTTGGCGCATAAAGACGCCATCAAACCGTCCTCTTTACTCTGGTGAGATAGACATGGCCGTGCAAACACATACCCCTCAAAGACCCCGGACTGCGGCCCGGCTGGCGGCCGTTCAGGCTCTTTTTCAGATTGACCAGAACGCTGACTTCGCTGACGAGGTAATTCAGCAGTTCATTATATATCGCTTCAATGCAGAACAGGCGCAGCTCTCATACGAAGAGGGATGTGTACCATCACCTGATGTTCAGCTGTTTGATTCTGTTGTTAAAAAAGCTCTTCTTCATCGGGGGAGAATAACAGAACTTCTCAAAGAGACGCTTCCTGAAACATGGCCTGTTGAACGGCTTGATCCGGTTCTTCGCGCTCTTTTCATGGCTTCCATGGGTGAGCTGCTTGAAAACTCAATACCTGCACCTGTCCTGATTAACGAGTATATGGACATCGCCCACGGGTTTTTCTCCGGGGATGAACCAAAACTGGTCAATGGTGTACTTGATACCATCACGACAAAGCTTCAGGCCGATACAAAGGGTCATAACGCTGACTGACCTCCCTCAGGAATTCTCTTTTATACGCAGGCACTTCTCAAAGCTTGCAGGCCCTGCGGCATTAAATTTACGTGATGACGCTGCTGTTTACACGCCTCCCCAGGGGCGTGAGCTTGTTATTGCCGCTGATGCGATGGTGGAGCAGGTACATTTTCTGCCCTCTGACCCGCCCGGGACGATAGGACGTAAGCTGTTACGGTGTAACCTTTCAGATCTGGCGGCTATGGGCGCCAGACCTGAAGGATGGCTGCTAACAATAGCCAGGCCACCGGGTGTTACTGAAGAATGGTTTGCAGCCTTTAGTGACGGCCTGCTGCAGGATCAGAAAATTTTTAATGTTGCGCTCATGGGAGGGGATACAACCTCGACCAGGGGGCCACTCGTTCTGTCTCTGACCATCATAGGATCGGTATTGCCTGGCCAGGCTATTAAACGGCTTGGCGCCAGGGCAGGGGATGGGCTGTGGGTCACAGGTACCATAGGCGACGGTGCTCTGGGTCTGCGCGCCCTTCAGGGGGATATTCCTGATCCGTCAGGTTATCTTGCACAACGCTACCATCTGCCACAACCACGGGTTGGTGCTGCACTTTACGGGCTTGCATCAGCAGCTATGGACATCTCTGATGGCCTGCTGCAGGACGCCGGACATCTTGCGCGTGAAAATCATCTTGGTGTTACGATTGAAGCAACATCTGTACCGATGTCAGAAGCCGCGCAGAAATGTGGTGAGACATGGTTAAAAACCTGCCTGACAGGTGGAGATGACTACGAAATTCTTTTCAGCGTTTCTCCTGAGCAGGAAAAAAGACTGGCAAAGAACCCGGTTGTGAACACCACAACAGGACCGGTTACGGTAACCCGCATCGGACATTTTCATAATACATTTTCAGGGGCAAAAATTATCGGGAAAAACGGAGAAGTATTAAACTTCTCCTCTCCCGGCTGGAGCCATTTTTAAAAAAATCTCAGGCTGTTTTAAGCCATTTTTCATACATTCTGTGCGTTTTATATGGTGTGGGAACGATGCGTTCGATCAGATTGCGAATACCGTCATTCGTTTCAAGAACCCACCCAAGTTCGATCGTACGGTAAGGCAGAACTCTGCCGCGCTGTATCAGCTCATCAATAAGCAATGCAGGGACAATTGCACCAAGGGCCGTGCCTGAGAGTTTCTTTTTAACCCCAAGTAAAATAACCCTGGCCGATGAAAAATCGTGTGTTGCTATACGAAATGCCAGCTTAGCCCAGCCAGCGGCCGAGGGAGCACCATTCAGGTCGCCTGAGACGTCATAAACATTAGGCACGACTAATGCGATCGCTACAGGTTCTTTATTCAGTTCAATAAGGACGTATTGCTCAGGCTTTAAAACTGGTTTCAGCGTTTTCAGCAAAAAATTGGTTTCTTCTGTAGTCATGGGTACATTCCCCCATGTACCTGCCCAGGCATCGTTATAAAGATCCTGCAAAATAGCTGCGTCTTCAACAAGCTTATCCTGACGCAATCCGCGGACGGTAATGTCACCCAGACGCTCACGCAGCCCCTGAGGAATACGGTTAGCCTGCTCAGCAGCGGGAGAAAGAGGCATGGAATAAGAAAAAAGATCCATCGCTTTTGTAAAGCCGGCTTTTTGAACTGCCTGATCAAGCATTTCAGGGTGCCAGGCCGTGCCAACCATGGGAGGTTCAAGCTGCCCCTCAACCATCACACCAGATTCACCATTGCTGTTAAGCGTCCATGGCCCCCTGATCACATCAATATCGAACTGACGTAACCAGGTCTCTGCCGCTTCCATCAGCGGCTCGACACACTCTGGCGTTGTCGTATCAAGAGCGCCGAAAAAACCAATTGATGGACCAGGCTGTGCAAGCGCAAGAAAATCAATCTGCGCAGCAATACGCCCTATTGGTTCTCCGTTGCGCCACGCAATAAAATACTGTGCCTTGCCATGCTGAAAGAAGGGAGACTGCGCCGGAGAGAGCATAGCTCTCGCTTCCATTTCGAGCTGAGGCACAAAGCCGGGAAGACCTGTGTAAAGAAGGCGGGGCATACGGATAAACAAAGCGAGCTGGCGTGCTCCCGACACGGGAGATATAATAATTTCATCGGTTGTAGTCATCGGCGCTCTGTACACTCCCACCTTAAGTCACCTTACGGATAGCAGACTGGTGCACCATTCTGATAAAATGTGAAAGAGAAAAGAGGTAAAAACGTGTCAACTAATCGGCCGGAACCAAAATCTATTTTAATTACAGGCGCTACCGGTGGCATTGGTGGTGAGCTGGCAAAGCGCTATGCCAGACCGGGACGAACCCTCATTTTGTGGGGCAGGGATGAAGAAAAGCTGCGAAAAATTTCAGCAGTCTGCGGCGGGCGTGGCGCAAAAATTATCTCTCGTCAGATCGACCTGGCAAAGGGGCAGGATGCACTCTCAGCTTTCTATGAAGATGATGCCATAGCTCAGTGCGATATGGTTATTCTCGGGGCAGGTCTTTCTGACATTAAAACACCGAAAGATTTGACAGAGGACCCTCAAAAGGTGCTGCAGCTCGCTCTGGTGAACTATACAGCGCCCGTTACTCTGGCTACAGCTGCGGCCCGACGTATGATTCCCCGCAAAGGAGGGAGGGTGGTGCTAATTGGCTCAGTCTCCGCTTATTATGAACTGCCTTTTTCGGCCGCCTATAGCAGCTCTAAAGCCGGCCTGGCTTCTTTCGCCAGTGCTGCCCGACTTGGATGGGAAGAAGAAGGTATAAAAGTCATTCATATCGCTCCGGGCTTTGTCGATACACAGATGAGCCAGAGACTAAAGGGCAGCCTGCCGTTTCTGGTATCAGTCGAAAACGCAGCAAAACGTATTATGAAAGCCATTCACCACAATGAAGAAGAATGCATCTTCCCCTGGCAATTTCGGATACTCCGTGTCGCTGAACGCCTTGTGCCTCAGTTTTTACGTAAACGCATCCTTAAGTCGATCAGGGCTGACCAGGAATAAAGGGCTGATTACTACACTGGCTGGCGGGGGCAAACTATGCTCCTCGCCTGGCGACCATTTTAAGTCAGAGCAACAAACTATAAAAGATTGTTCCTGACTTTATAATTTTTTATGAAATATCGCTGGAGGTCCGGGAGGGAATCGAACCCCCGTACGCGGATTTGCAGTCCGCTACATAGCCACTCTGCCACCGGACCGATGACGTGCCTGCCTTATCTCCTGACTTCCCCTTCAGGTCAAGAGTTGTTATTATAAAAAAATCGAAATTTTCATACACAGGCTGCAGCATAATAAAAAAAGGAATCCTGAAAGACTCTTTTCTTGGTGTTTTTCTTTTTTACTATCCTGATAAGCCGCAAACTATAGAAAAAATTCTCTTTGCTCATACCTGGGGAATGTTCTATCACGTTCTGATCCTGCATGGGGGGAGATTAATGAAGCGTATTTGTGGAATGGGGCTCGCTGCAGCATTGTGCAGCACGACTGCGTGGGCACAGAAGTATGATGGCAGTGGCTCCCCCGAATTTGTTCCTCATACCCTTCAGGAGGCCCTTGCCTCAGCCTATCTGACTAACCCGACACTTCAGGCTGCCCGGGCTCAGCTGAGAGCTACGGATGAGCAGGTCCCGACAGCTCTGGCCGGCTGGCGGCCGGTAGTTACAGGCAATGTCGGGCTGAGTTACTATAAAGGCCTCAATGACTATAACGGCACAGGCGCTGAGGGGGGATATCGACGTAAGTATGATACCCCTGGTTATACTGCTGGCGTTACAATAACCCAGAACATCTATACCGGCGGCAAAACAACTGCAGCCACTCATCAGGCTGTTAATAATGTTATGGCTGCGCGGGCCAACCTGATTTCGGCTGAGCAAAAAGTTTTTAAACAGGTTGTTTCAGCTTACGTTGGTGTTATTGAGCGCGAACAGCTTCTTCAGGTTAACATCAACAACGAACGTGTGTTGCAACAGCAGCTGCGTGCGACCAATGAGCGTTTTCATGTAGGGGAAATTACACGGACTGACGTAGCTCAGGCCGAATCTGCCTATGCCACAGCCAAGGCGACGCGTCAGCAGGCTGAAGGAACTCTTCAGACTGCGCAGGCGACTTACATGCAGATTGTTGGTATGGCGCCGCCACCTAATCTGGTGCCACCTCAGCCTCTCGTTCTGCCCGTTAAAGATGCTCAGACCGCAGCGAGCTTTGCAGTCCGCAATAACCCTGATGTTATTAATGCTCTTTTTACTGAAGCCGCACAGAAAGATGCAGTCTCTGTCGCAGTCGCTGCAATTTTACCGAAGGTATCGGCAACCGCAGCCTATCAGAAAAGCGTCAACCAGAGCCTTAACAACCAGATAAACGACAACAAATATGCCACCCTCAACTTTAATATTCCTGTTTATCAGGGAGGGTCTGAGTATGCTGGTGTAAGACAGGCGAAGCAGCAGCTGCAATATACTCACCGGGAAGTGGACACTCAGCGACGTGCCGCAGCACAGGATGCTGTTGCGAACTGGCAGACACTGGTTGCTACACAGGCTGCGATATCAAGCAACAGAGCGGCAATCAGAGCTGGTATCATTGCTCTTGATGGCGTCGAACGTCAGGCTATAGTTGGGACAAGCACCACACTTGAAGTGCTGCAGCAACAATCTACCCTGTTAAATGCGCAGGTTGCTCTGGTTCAGAGTTTAAGTTCGCTTGTCACGGCGTCTTACAATGTTGCCGCTGCAATAGGGCGCTTAACGGCTCTTGATCTCAACCTTAAGGTGCCGCTTTATAATGAAAAAGCCTACTACGAAGCAGTGAAAGATCGCCTGTGGGGAATCAATGACTACGCCCTTAATCAGCCAGGGCGGTAATCTCACAGACGTTGGCCAAAGGATTTGACCGTGACTTCATCTCCCTCCGATGAAACCAAGACGCCTATTGAAGATATTTTAGCTTCTATCAGAAATAAATTAAAAGAAGAGCGACCTGAATTTTTAGAGTCTCCCCTCTTACACACAGGGCTTTATGAAGATGAGGAAGACCTCGTCCTCACGCCAGAACTGACTGCGGAAAAAGAGGAAGGAGACCTCGTCCTCACGCCAGAACTGACTGCGGAGAAAGAGGAAGGAGATCTCGTCCTCACGCCAGAGCTGACCGCGGAAAAAGAGGAAGGCGACCTTATCCTCACGCCAGAGCTGACCGCGGAAAAAGAGGAAGGCGACCTTATCCTCACGCCAGAGCTGACCGCGGAAAAAGAGGAAGACCTCGTCCTCACACCAGAACTGACTGCGGAGAAAGAGGAAGACCTCGTCCTCACGCCAGAGCTGACCGCGGAAAAAGAGGAAGGCGACCTTATCCTCACGCCAGAGCTGACTGCGGAGAAAGAGGAAGAGGATTCTGCGGCCTCTTTAGCAAGTGTCATCAGGGAAGAGTTCGCAAAGTTATCACCAGAGGAAGCAAAGCCTGTTAATAGTGAACCCACTGAAAAACAGACAGAAGAACTCCGGCTGATTGATGAAGCTCCTCCGAGCATCCGTGAAATATTGCTTCAGCTCTATACTGAAAAGGCGTCTTTATCTGGACTGGAAAGTAAAAATACTATAGAAAATGAGGTTCATGAAGATCGGGCTCATACCAGCAGCAATGCTGACGAACGCGATCATAATATAGCTCAGGATTATAATGTAGTGCGGGACGATACAGGACAAAACTCTTTGCCTGAAAATGCTGTTCAGGAAAATACTGCAAGCGCTCTCTCTGTCTCTAAGCCACGAAATGTCAGTAAGGGCGGGGAAGAAGAGGGTGACTATGGTTCTCTGTCTATTCCGCTCAATGTTGAGACTATTGCAGATACTGACAGTTCGTTCGCTATTCTGCAAAAGACCCTTCAGGAAAAATATCTGCATGAACATGAGGAGAGAAGAGTGGCTGTGAATAATCAAGGTTCTCTGACAATTGAAGATATCGTACGTCAGGAAGTCCGGGTAATGCTCAAAAAATGGCTGGATGCTAATCTGGCCGGTATCGTTCAGGATTCTGTTAAAAAAGAAGTTGAGCGTCTCTCTCAGCGTAATCCCTGAGATTCATCTCCTCTGCATTGATATAACTGTATACGCTATTATAACATGCAGTTGTGAAACTCTCTCCTTAAAGGCGGAAGGCATTTTCATGCCTTCCGCTTTTTTCATGTGGCCTGGTTAATTATGACACTCAGCAAAACCTTTGATCCTACCTCAACAGAAAAACGTCTTTATGCCCTGTGGGAGCACAATAAGGCTTTTTCTGCCAACCCTGAAAACACGCAGAAACCACCTTTCAGCATTATGATCCCGCCGCCCAACGTCACAGGCACGTTGCATATGGGACATGCTTTAACCATGACCTTGCAGGACACGCTGATACGCTGGAAACGCATGCAGGGGTTTGACGCGCTCTGGCAACCCGGGACTGATCATGCCGGCATTGCAACACAGATGGTAGTTGAACGCTCTCTGTCCAGTGAGGGGCTTTCGCGTCAGTCAATGGGACGCGAAGCTTTTACCAAACGGGTCTGGCAGTGGAAGGAAGAGTCTGGCGGAGGCATTACAAAGCAGCTCAGACGCCTGGGGGCATCGCTGGACTGGCCACGTGAGCGCTTTACAATGGATGAAGGCCTGTCACGGGCCGTGAAAGAAGTCTTCGTCGCTCTCTATAATCAGAAACTTATTTACCGCGATAACCGCCTGGTGAACTGGGACCCGGTCTTTAAATCAGCGATCTCTGACCTGGAAGTAGAGAACAAAGAGGTTAATGGTTCGTTATGGTATATTCGTTATCCTGTTGACGGGCTGATAGATACCACCCTGACAGTTGCAACGACACGCCCTGAGACCATGCTGGGTGACGTTGCTGTTGCCGTAAACCCTGAAGATGAACGCTATCGCCATCTTGTCGGCAAACAGGTACGCCTGCCTTTAACCGGTCGTCTGGTCCCGGTTGTTGCTGATGCCTATTCTGATCCTGAGAAAGGAACAGGCGCCGTTAAAATCACACCTGCACATGATTTTAATGACTTTGAGGTCGGGCAGCGCCACCAGCTCCCGATGATATCGGTACTTGATGCAGAAGCACGCATCACCCTGGATGAAATTAAAGAAGATCTTCAGGCTGTTGCTGGCCTGGCTGACCCGGCCTTTGTAAACGGCCTGAACGGCCTCTCACGCGAAGACGCGCGTAAAGCCATTGTTGCAGAGCTGGACTCCCTCGGCTACCTGGAAAAAATCGAACCTCACAGACACCAGGTTCCACACGCTGAGCGTGGTGGCGCAGTGATTGAGCCTTTCCTGACCACTCAGTGGTATTGTGATGCGGCAAAGCTTGCTGGCCCAGCTGTTGAAGCTGTTGAAGACGGACGTATTACGTTTATCCCGAAACAGTGGGAAAATACCTTCTTTGCATGGATGCGTGATATTCAGCCCTGGTGTATTTCACGCCAGTTGTGGTGGGGGCATCGTATTCCGGCCTGGTATGGCCCCGATGGTCATGTGTTTGTTGCTCATGATGAAGCTGAAGCACAAACTCAGGCTGATAAACATTATGGCTGTGCCGTTGCCCTGACACAGGATGAAGACGTACTCGACACGTGGTTCTCTTCTGGTCTGTGGCCTTTTTCAACGCTTGGCTGGCCTGACAAAACGCCTGAACTTGAACGCTATTACCCAACAAGCGTGCTCGTAACCGGCTTTGACATCATTTTCTTCTGGGTTGCCAGAATGATTATGATGGGACAGCACTTCATGAATGATGTGCCGTTTAAAGATATTTTCATTCATGGCCTTGTTCGTGATGAGCGCGGACAGAAAATGTCTAAAAGCAAGGGCAACGGTATCGACCCCCTGGAGCTTATTGATGATTATGGTGCAGATGCCCTGCGCTTCACCATCTGCTCACTGACCGGGGTAGGGCGGGATGTAAAACTTGGCCGTAAAAAGGTCGAGGATTACCGCACGTTTGTAACCAAACTCTGGAATGCCGCACGCTTTTGCGAGATGAACGAAATTCGTGCGGTTGAAGGCTTTAAGCCCGAAACAGTTCAGTCTGCTCTGGGTATCTGGCTGTTGTCAGAAACATCAAAGGCGGTGGAAGACGCAACAAAGGCGCTCGAATCCTATCGCTTTGATGAATACGCTCTGACCTGTTACCGCTTTGTCAGAGGTTGCTTCTGTGACTGGTTCCTTGAGCTCGCTAAGCCTGTTTTCGCTTCAGAAAATCAGGATGAAGCCAGAGAGATCCGTCATGTAGCGGCTCATGTTCTCGGACAAATTCTTCGTCTTCTCCAGCCGGTTATGCCTTTTGTTACCGATGATCTGTGGCATGCCTTTGGCTTTGGTGAGGAGGGGTCTTTAATTTCTCAGTCCTGGCCTGAACCTGTTCAGTTATCTCAGACAGATAATGCCCGGGCAGAATGTGAACAGATGATCAGGTTAATTTCTGAAATTCGTGCGGTACGTTCTGAAATGAACATCCCGCCCTCACAAAAAGTGCCTGTCTTCCTTAAAGATGCCAGCACTGAGATTACAGAACGGGCACAACGCTGGCAGGAGGCCATTGGTCGCCTGGCCCGCGTCTCTGAGATTGATATTCTCGAAGGTGAGCTGCCTCAGGGCTGCGCGCAGGCTATTCTTGAAGAGGCAACTCTGGTTTTACCTCTTGAAGGTATTATCGACCTGTCGACCGAAAGAAAACGCCTGCAAAAAGAGCTGACCAAAGCCGAAGAGGAAGAGGCCAAAACGGTCAAAAAACTCTCCAACGAAAACTTCATTGCCCGTGCTAACCCTGAAGTCGTGCAGGAGATGAAGGACCGTCTGGCCACGCAGAAGGAAGAATGCGCACGCCTTAAAACCGCTCTGGCGCGTATTATCTAAGATATATAAAGCATATGCAGAGCCTTCACTCTGCATATGCTTCAGCAACCGGAGTATCTTATATGTCTGATCCTGTTTATGCCGTTCTGGGGGGCGGGTGTTTCTGGTGTCTTGATGCTGTGTTGCGCGATATGAAGGGTGTAAAGTCTGTCATTCCTGGTTATGCGGGCGGGCATACTACAAACCCTACATATGAGCAGGTCTGCACAGACACGACGGGACATGCAGAAGTTGTAAAAGTTATCTTTGACCCCGAGATCATGAGCTACGATGATCTGCTCAGAATTTTCTTTACCCTGCATAATCCAACAACACTCAACCGGCAGGGAGATGATATCGGCACGCAGTACCGCTCATGCATTTTCTATACAAATGATGTGCAGCAGCAATCTGCTCTGACAATTAAAAAAGAAATCGAAGAGGCTGATATCTGGGGTAACCCTCTGGTCACAGAAATTGCGCCTCTGAGCACGTTCTGGCCGGCAGAGGAAAAACACCTCAACTATTACAATAATAATCCACAAACCGGTTATTGCGCTGCTGTCATTGCGCCAAAAGTTGTTAAAATGAGAAAGCTGTTCGCAGAACGGTACCGGTAATATCCGGAAGGAAGGTTAATCTCCTTCCTTCTCATCCGTATAAAAACGATTACTTTCTTCATCATAATCAAAAAGCTCAGCAAAGCGGGTCCAGCCGATCAGCGTGTGTAAAGTCTGCCGGGCATAGTCCGGCGACATACCGGCTTCCAGCTCGCTGAGAAAGCGTGTTGCATCTGCGCTGTGTGACGGACGTTCATCAAGAACAGCTCTGATTGTTTTAATCAGAGGCACATTATGAATAAGCGCATAGCCCATAATAGCCTTACGCTCTTCATGGTCACTCAGTACAAAATGCACCCCTTCATCTGTCAGAAAAATATCGCCATCTTCAAGCTCTGCAAGTCCCAGCAGCTCAAGAGATTCACCAAGAGGGAAAAGATCATCAAGCTCAAGCTGTAATTTTTCTGCCAGCACGGGCAGATCAGCGCGGCCATTCAGGGGGGCGGCGGCGAGGGCTTCCATCATACCTGTCATCATAGCGACTGAAACCGGCGGTAAAGTCAGAACCGATGGCGCAGGTGCAGACGGTGGTTTAGGCATTATTGAGATATCAGCCTCTGAAATAACAGGGGCGCGTTGCGTCATGAGCGCATAAATATGATCAACTATCCCTCTGAATTCCTGGTCTTCTCTGCTGCGCGGATGAGAAAGCGTTACAGGCAGAATATGCGCCACACGACCCGGGTTAGACGAAAACACCACGATACGATCACATATCAGCACAGCTTCTTCGATATTATGTGTCACCATCATCAGAGACTTAACCGGGAGCTTATCCTCGTTCCATAACTCCACAAAATCAGTTCGAAGATTTTCGGCAGTCAAAATATCCAGATCAGAAAAAGGTTCATCCATACAAATCAGCTCAGGCCTGATAGCCAGCGCACGGGCCATACCAACACGCTGTTTCATGTCAGGGGCAAGTTCTTTGGGCCAGGCATTTTCATAACCTCCCAGGCCCATAAGTTCTATGGCTGCGGTTACCTGCGTTTCTTTATCTGTTTTTGAAAGTTTCTGCCCTTTCAGGCCAAGTGCAATATTTTCTTTGACGGTCATCCAGGGGAAGAGGGCAAAAGACTGAAACACCATTGCCACATCTGGCCTGTTTTTTTCGAGCTGGCGTTTCTCATTCCAGACAACTTCTCCTGAAGAGGGAGAAATAAGCCCTGCCATGATGCGAAGAAAACTTGATTTCCCTGATCCTGCACGCCCCAGAAGACCGACTATTTCACCCTCGTAAATATCGAGTGTCACATCATCAAGAACCTGCAAATCAACAGCACTATCTTTATGATAGACCTGTGAGACAGTACGGCTGCTCACCAGGACTGTTTTTGTCTCTGATATCTGGTCATTTTCAGATGAATAAGACATTCTGCAGGCAGTTCCGTCAGTTGATTTTCAGAGTACGATAGACATAACTGATCAGTGGTCGCCATAACAGAAAATTAACTGCCATGGCACAAAAGACCATCATCACTATTCCCAGCATTAAACAAGATACAGAGCGCGCCTGAAAAGCCTCTGCCAGATAAGACCCCACACCATAAACAAAAAATTCTGATGTATGCCCCGGCAGCCATTCAGCCGCCACAACGACGCACCATGATCTGGCTGCGGCTTCTGCCAGACCAGATAAAAAACCCGGGATGATGTATGGCAGAATGATAGTACGAATCAGAAAAAAACCACGCGTATGGAAAGTCTGAATCACATCTGAAAAACTATCTGGAAAAGCCATCATACGATGGACAACATGCAGCAGGATGCTCCACTGCGCGCCCGCGATCAGCAGAAAAAAACACCAGCTTTCAGGCAGAAAAGAGCCAGACCAGTACAAAGCCGGGACAAAGCAACACAATATAACAACAGGGAAAAATGATAAATAACCTGCTGTTTTTAAAATAAATTCTCTTCTTTTTGCATGCAGCGCAAGCCATATACCAAACGGAAGCCAGAGCAATGATGCAAAAAACAGCACACAGCCAATGCGCAGAAGTGTCATGACACAGCGGCACAAAACATCCAGATACTGAGTAAACTGATACAGGTGGAAGCTTACTGTAAACAGAGTAAAGCATATAACAATCGGAAGCGTGACAAAGCTTATAAAAAACAATGTTGAAAGCTGCATTTTCTTCAGAAAAATATTTTTCTTAGAAAAACAACGATAAAAATATTCGGAAAATAGTCTGAGGCATTTTTCATAGAACGAATTAAAATTTAATTTTCTTTTATTTACAGGGAGATAACTCTCTTCAAAAGAAATGAACTCAGCACCATCTTCATGAATATCCGCTCTATAATCATCAGCATAGTAGCGTGCGACCCAGCCATTAAGAGGGCGAAGCAGGATATACTCACTCCCTGCCATCAGCAGAATAATAGCAACCAGAACACACAATGCGGGCAGAAGGTTTCCCTGAAATACAGCTGAAGCAGCATAAGAACCTAACCCGGGTAAGCTGCTTTCATTATGATTCACACTGATAATCTCAGCATATAAAATCACAATAAAACCACCGGCCAATGCATTTCTTAAATCATGCAGAAACCCGGGAATAACTTTTGGCCAGTCAAGTATCAGAAGTTTCTGCCATGCAGTTAATTTAAAGCATCGTGTTACTTCACTCAGTTCTGATGGGATATTTTTAAGGGCATAACAAATATTTTCAGCACTTTTCTGAGCCATGGAAAAAACTGCGGAGAAAAGTACGGCGCCTTCCAGCAGGAATGTCACGCCTGGTGCGTATGCCCCAACAAGCAACATGGTCAGAAGTAATATACTGAGGGAAGGGACGAACCTTGTTACACCCAGGAGAGGCGGTAAAAAGCGTTCTCCAAACCTGGTTTTTGTCGCAGCAAAACCGTAACACACGGCAACGCAAAAAGATAAAATAACAGCCGAGATCAGGCGCGCCACAGTGAAGAGCGCGCACAGAAAGAACTCTCCCGGTGAGTTGATTATAAAGTATTTTTTTTCAAAAAAGCCGGGGGACGTAAGCCCTGAAATATAGTGCCCCCCCAGCAGCAGCAAACCAGACAAACAAACAAAAACAGTAAACTCTACGCTCTTATAAAGTCCGCTTTCCTGTCGGATACGGTGCACCGCATAAGAAAATGTAGTGTCTGTTTGTCCTGCTTTCATGCCGACGTTGTTCCGGTACTGCCAAAACCACCTGCACCACGCTCTGTCTGCTCCACAATCTTTTCCTCATGCCACTGCACGCACATAACCGGTGCCACAACAGCCTGAGCAATACGGGTGCCACGCTCAACGATATAAGGTTTCTGCCCCATATTCATCATAATAATCCCAATTTCACCCCGGTAATCCTGATCAATGGTACCTGGTGAATTAGGCAGGACAAGACCATGCTTCAACGCAAGACCTGAACGGGGTCTTACCTGCATCTCGTATCCGGCAGGGAGAGCCACCTTAAGGCCTGTGGGAATCAGGACCCGTTCACCAGGCTGAAGCACCACATCTTTTTCCACGGCGGCAAGAAGATCCAGTCCGGCAGCACCAGAAGTCGCGTAGCCTGGGAGCGGGAGGTCCTGCGCATGAGGCAGACGTTCAATCTGCACAGTCAGAGCATGCACAACCGGGGATAAACTTGACATATTTTTTTTCCAGAACGCGAATTATAAAAAACGAGAAAACCAGTCAGCGATCGCCACGGCCAGTTTACGGGCGACCTCTGTTTTTGAGAGTCTGGGCCAGGCGTCAGAAGTCTGAGACGTAATCAGCATAACTTCATTTTCACTTCCGCCCATGACATCAGAATTTGCACCAACGTTATTGGCAACAATCCAGTCACATTGTTTACGTTTTAACTTTGCCTGAGCGTATTGCGCGACGTTTTCGGTTTCAGCGGCAAACCCGACAACCAGCTGAGGCCGGATAGGAGAGGACTGAGATAACTCAGCCAGAATGTCAGGGTTCGCGGTCAGGGCAAGCGGAGGCGGGACATCATTACGTGATTGTTTTTTAAGCTTTTGTGTCGCCTGCGCAGCAGGGCGCCAGTCAGCTACAGCGGCTGTACAAACGGCAATATCCTGCTGTTTCAAAGCATGAACTGCTGCCTGCATATCACGTGCAGTTTCGCATCTGATCACCGCCATGCCCGCCGGGTTACGCAGCTGTGTGGGGCCACTCACCAGTGTTACATCAGCCCCTAAATCAGCAAGAGCTTCAGCAATAGCATACCCCTGCAAGCCTGAAGAACGGTTTGCAATATATCTCACAGGGTCAAGCGGTTCATGGGTTGGCCCGGCGGTAACCAGAGCGCGCCTGCCAGCCAGCGGAGCACGACCCTCACGCAATTTCTGCCTGAAAAACCCTACGACAGTATCACTGATATCCGCAGGTTCTGCCATACGCCCTGGACCAGACTCACCACAGGCCATCACACCATCAACAGGAGCAATAAGCTGTACACCACGCTGCCGGAGCAACGTAACATTAGCCTGTGTCGCTGCGTGCTCCCACATACGCACATTCATTGCCGGTGCAACCATGACAGGCGTATCAGTCGCCAGCAAAAGCGTACTGGCTATATCATCTGCCAGGCCATGTGCCATTTTTGCAAGAAAATCGGCAGAGGCAGGACACACAAGCACGAGATCAGCAGAGCGGGAGAGGGCGATATGCCCCATCTCCTGCTCGGCGGTCAGAGAGAAAAGGTCGGTATGCACCCTCTCTCCGCTGAGTGCCTGTAATGTAAGAGGCGTTACAAACTCAGCCCCGCCTTTTGTCAGTACACAGCGCACTGCTATGCCCGCAGCTCTTAGCATCCTGATCAGCTCAGGCGCTTTAAAAGCCGCTATACTGCCGGTAACAACCAGCAGAACAGAACGCACAGGCGGGATCTGGCTCATATCTTACAGACGCCAGCCTGAATGAATAGCCGCGATGCCGCCTGAGAGAGACTGATATTTAACATTCGACAAGCCAGCCTCACGGAACATCTCCGCCAGAGTTTCCTGGTCAGGGAACATTCTGATGCTTTCTGCCAGATACTGATAGCTTTCGCGATCTTTCGCTACGAGCCCGCCCATCACAGGCAGCACTTTAAAAGACCAGGCATCATAGACGGGCGCGAGAGCCGCGACCTGAACACGGGAAAATTCAAGGCACTGAAACTTACCGCCGGGACGAAGAACACGACGTGCTTCGCGGATAACAGCCATTTTATCGGTACAATTTCTCAGCCCGAACGCGATCGTGACGCGGTCGACAGACATATCTTTAAGCGGAATAGCCTCAGCATCGACCACACAAAAAGACAGGTTGGACACCAGACCTTTTTCAATAGCCCGGTCACGCCCGACTGAAAGCATGCTGGCATTAATATCCGTCATAATAGCGGGGCCACCACCACTGCGCATCCACCCGAAGGTAATGTCACCTGTGCCACCAGCCAGATCAAGCAGCTTAAGGCCTGGCGCCGGAGCTAGTTCGGTAATGAAAATACGTTTCCAGACACGATGAATGCCCAGAGACATTAAATCGTTCATTACGTCATATTTGCTCGCCACACTGTCAAAAACAGCACGCACAAGCGGCTTTTTCTCTTCTTTGGGAACAGAACGAAATCCGAAATCCGTCTCCTCAGCGCTTGCGTCATGAGAAGAAGAGGGGGGCATGGAGCTATTGTCGATCATGGCACCATTCTATACTCTGCTTTTTTGTCATGCCAGAGCTACCCGAAGTTGAAACTGTTATACGTGGAATGCAATCTGCTCTGCAGAATCGCATCATACAGACTGCCATCGTAAAGCGACACGACCTTAGACGGCAGATTCCTGCCGATTTTACCCGTCGCGTCAAAGGTAAAACTGTTAAAAATTTTCAGCGGCGCGGAAAATACATTCTCATAAGATTATCCGGTGACCTTACGATTATCATGCATCTGGGCATGTCAGGGCGTGTTACTCTCGATTCTCAGAGCCATGACGGAAAGCACGATCACGTTGTCTTTATAACAGACGATGATAAGGCCTGTGTTTTCACAGATCCGCGCCGTTTTGGTTTTGTCGACCTCATACACACAGCAGATGAAAAGCAATATTCTTCATTTCGCGCTATGGGGCCAGAACCACTTTCCTCTCAGTTTACGTGGCGAACACTTGCTGATGCTTTCAGAAATAAAAACTCACCTGTAAAAACTGCGCTCCTTGACCAGGGAAACGTTGCTGGTCTGGGCAATATTTACGTCTGCGAGGCTCTGTTTTATGCGGGCATTGACCCGCGCACGCCGGCGGGGAACCTGACAGCGCAGCAGCTGCGTCCTCTCGTTACGGCTATCCGCAAGGTTTTGAACGAAGCCATAGCCGCCGGCGGATCAAGCCTGAAAGATTATGTGCGTCCTGATGGGGGGCTTGGCTATTTCCAGCATGCATGGGCAGTGTATGGCAAAGCGGGTCAGCCATGCCCTGCCTGCCCTGGTGAAGAAGACTGCCCAGGCATACAACAGATTCAGCAAAGCGGCCGGTCGACGTTTTTTTGCTCTGAAAAGCAACATTTCTGCGAAAAAAGCTCTATTTCGCGTGATGAAGCTTGACGAGTGCCACACCTGTGGATTACAGCTCCGCTACTCTTTCTGGCTGGTCGGCCTGTCAGCCATCAGCTCCATTCTTTTATGCTGGACAACACGAAACTCATGGCAAATATTGCATCAGCCCGCAAACGTATCAGACAAACAGCAAAGCGCACTGCACGCAACACAGCTCGCAAATCTCGTATGCGTACTTTCATCAAGAAAGTTGAGCTCGCAATCACATCGGGCAACCAGGAAGAAGCACGCGAAGCTCTGCGTCTCGCTCAGCCTGAAATTCAGCGCGCTGCAAGCAAAGGTGTTGTTCACAGCAACCAGGCGTCTCGCAAAATTGCGCGCCTTTCTGCCCGCGTTAAAGCTCTTGCCACAGCCTGATTTTAAATTTTTTAAAATCAACGCAGTGAAGACTGAAAAAGCCGGATCATCCCGAGGATGATTCGGCTTTCTTTTTCAGGAAGGCATGCCCCCGGTCTCAACTATCACGAAACTGTCTTTTTTGTTGCTCGTGCACAGGCTCTGCGTTATCGTGAGCGGAGTGTTTAACGTTAAGTTGCAAAAACCCTTCTGACAGTTTTTGCCTCATCTTTTTCGGTGCAACACTCTGAAAAGAACCCGACTGATATGCCATCATGGTGTCTCGTCAGGGGCTGATATGCTTTTTCCGGGGCGTTTCCAAGGCCATTTATTTTGTTCAATCACCTGGGAGTGTAAATGAGTATCGGGGTGGACGATGACAAAAATACCCTTGCACCTGATGACGATGGTAAGGCTCTCGAAAAATCATGGCTGCGCATCTGCTCGCGCTTAAAGGGAGAAGTGGGCGAGGTTGAATATCATACCTGGCTGACAAAAATCGCGCTTGGCCCCGTTGATGGCAATGAAATTACGCTTCTGCTGCCAACACGATTCCTGCGTGACTGGGTCCGTAGTCAGTATGGTGACCGGCTTAGTGAGCTCTGGAACCAGGAAGTTTCCTCTATTCGTCATGTTGAGCTTCAGGTTGCCCGCCCTGGTGACCCGGCTGCTCCGGTCATTACCAGTGAGGTTGCGGCTGTATCAGCACCGACGCCGGCTCCGCTCTCTCCCGGCCTGCCAGCTGATGCTGACGATATCGGCCGCCTTGAAAATAAAAATGATATAGCCGCGACACTCGACACCCGTTTTTCTTTTGATAATTTTGTGGTCGGCAAACCAAATGAGTTTGCCTATGCCTGCGCACGCCGCGTTGCCGAAAAACCATCAAGCGTCGGTTTTAATCCGCTCTTTCTTTATGGTGGCGTTGGCTTGGGTAAAACACACCTGATGCACGCCATCGGTGCTGAACTGCTGCAAAGAGGCAATGTCTCTGTCGCTTATATGTCAGCCGAAAAATTTATGTATCGTTTTATCGCTGCGATCCGCTCTCAGTCGACGATGGAGTTTAAAGAGCAGCTCCGTTCAGTCGATGTGCTGATGATTGATGATCTCCAGTTCCTGATCGGGAAAGATAATACGCAGGAAGAGTTTTTTCATACATTCAATGCGCTGGTTGATGCCGGGCGTCAGATCATTGTCTCTGCCGATAAATCACCTTCTGATCTGTCAGGCCTTGAAGACAGGCTGCGCACGCGCCTTGGGTGCGGCATGGTGGCAGACATTCATGCCACGACCTTTGAGCTGCGCATTTCCATTCTTGAAGCCAAAGCTGCGGCATCAGGGGTCATTGTTCCGGCTAAGGTTCTTGAATTTCTTGCTCACAAGATTACGACCAATGTGCGTGAACTTGAAGGTGCGCTGAACCGTCTGATCGCACATGCAAACCTCTTTGGCCGCCCGGTTACGCTAGAAGCCACGCAGGATGTACTGCACGACATTCTTAAAGCACATGACCGGCGCGTGACGATTGAAGAAATTCAGAAAAAAGTATCAGAGCACTGGAATATCCGCCTCACAGATATGTCTTCCGCCCGCCGTGCCCGTGCAGTAGCACGCCCGCGGCAGGTTGCGATGTATCTGGCCAAACAGCTCACCAGCCGCTCTCTGCCAGAGATCGGACGGAAATTTGGCAATCGTGACCACACAACGGTCATGCATGCTGTGGCCCGCGTCGCAGAACTGATGGAACGTGATGCCGCTTTTGCTGAAGACGTTGAACTGATGCGCCGGATGCTTGAAAACTGATTTAAACTGATGCGCACTTTGTTTCTGGACCTCGTTGCAGAGCACTGTTAAACATCGTGGATAATTTTACTTCTCTGGCAGCATTAATGCTGAAGGGTCGTTCACAGAGACGAGGTATAAATGAAGTTTTCAGCTGAGCGGACAACATTGCTCAAGGCTTTGGCGCACATCCAGAGTGTAGCTGAAAAGCGTAATACTATCCCCATACTTGCCAACGTTCTGATACAGGCGCAGAAAGATCAGATCAGCCTTAAATCCACTGATATGGAAATTGAGGTTGTTGAGGTTATCCCTGCAAATGTTATGCAGGACGGAGCAACGACTGCTCCGGCCTCAGTGCTTTATGAAATCGTCAGAAAATTACCTGACAATGCAACGGTTGAGCTTGATCAGAGCGAAAACGAAGCCCCCCTCCACCTGAGAGCCGGACGATTCGCAACACGCCTGAATGTTCTGAGCGTTGATGACTTCCCATCTATGGGTGCAGGTGACTTTCCGTGCAGCTTTACGTTGCCTGTTGCAGCACTCAGGCAGCTTATCGACCGCACACGCTTTGCCATTTCAACGGAAGAAACACGCTATTACCTCAATGGCATCTTCTTTCATGCCATAACGGGTGAAGGCACGCCCGTGCTGCGTAGCGTTGCAACTGACGGCCATCGTCTTGCCCGCGCTGAAACCGCTCTGCCGGCTGGTGCAGAGGCAATGCCTGGTGTGATTATCCCACGCAAGACTGTTGCAGAACTCCGCAAACTGATTGATGAAGCACCGGAGGAAATCGGTGTTGCTCTGTCAGAAACCCGCATTCAGTTTTCTGTCGGGCCGGTAACCATCACTTCAAAGCTGATTGATGGTACATTCCCTGAATATGACCGTGTTATTCCCCGCAATAACACCCGTATTCTGCGTGTTGGCAAAAAGGACTTTGCTAACGCTGTGGCCCGTGTTGCAGCCATTAGTCAGGAACGCTCCAAGCCTGTTAAAATGATGCTTGAGCCAGGCCTGCTTACTCTCTCTGCCAGCAGCCCGGAGCAGGGTACAACCCGCGAAGAGCTGGACGATAAATACATCACCTTTGAGGAAGGTAACCTGGAAATTGGTTTCCAGGCGCGCTACCTTAATGACATCACCGATCAGGTAGAAAAAGACGTGGAGTTCGCGTTCTCTGACAGCGCATCTCCTACCATCGTGCGCGATGCTGACAGCCCGGAAGTGCTGTACGTTCTTATGCCTATGCGGGTCTGAGTTTTACACAGGCGTGGCTGAGCTGATCAACATCACATTCTTTGCGTGATCTGACAGTTTTTATGCCACGCCTTTTAAAACTCACCCTGACACTTTTCAGAAACTATCGCCATCTTACATGGCAGCCCGAGAATGCTCTCACCGTTCTGACCGGTGAAAATGGCAGCGGCAAAACGAATCTTCTCGAATCTCTGTCACTTTTTGCTCCGGGCAGGGGGCTACGCAGAGCTTCTTTGTCGCAGCTGGGGCATAATGAAACATCCGGCTGGGGTGTCGCTGCACGCTTTCAGCTTAATGATGAAATAATTGACCTTGGCACGGCTATCAGTGAGACCAGCAGGGGGCAACGTCGTAACTTCCTGCTTAATGGCAAGCCATTCCCTAAAAAAGAGGGGGTTGAAGATCTGCTGTCCGTCATCTGGATAACCCCCCAGATGGACAGACTGTTTAGCGAGAATGCTTCTGGCCGGAGGCGTTTTTTTGACCGCCTGGTCATGACTGTTCTTCCTGGCCATGCCCGTGAGCTGGCAGCTTATGAACGCGCCATGACACAGCGCAACAAGCTCCTGTTAACCCGCCCGACAGAGACAAGCTGGCTGAGCGGCCTTGAAAGCACAATGGCCCGGCACGGTGTCGCTATCAGTGCGGCACGTAACGAAATCGCTTATTATCTTTCATCGTTTGCACAGACACATAAATCAGCTTTTCCTGCCTCCCACGTCACTTTTGACTGTGACCTCAGTGAGCAAATTCAGAAAAAACCTGCGCTCACCGTAGAAGACTGGTTTAAAGAAAAATTAAACCTGAGCCGCAGTGAAGACCGGCAAAGGAGCCGCACCAGTATCGGGCCACATCGCAGTGACTTTATGCTTTCTGACTGGAAAACCGGCTTGCCAGCCCATACTGCAAGCACAGGCCAGCAAAAGGCTATGTTACTGGGCTTAACACTTGCGCAGACGGCACTGGTGAGAGAATACCGCAAGGCTTCGCCTTTACTGCTGCTTGATGAACCTCTTGTGCATCTTGATCGTTACAAACGCGAAGCACTGCTGGAATATTTGCCATCATTGCAAACGACAATTCTGCTTACAGGAACAGATTCCGCACCTTTTGAAAAAATTTCAGATATGGCCCGGTTTATCACCCTGAAAAATGGTTCTTTTCAGGTTTAAAAATAAGAAAACAAGCCCCTCTAATCTGGCGTCTCGCAGCCTGCCGTCGTATAAGATAGCAATGCAAGTTTTTTCACTCTTCCTCATCCGGAGTATCATATATTCATGACCGACAAAACTCAGTTTACGTCTGAAACCGGTGCGGAAGAAGAATACGGCGCTTCGTCTATTTCTGTCCTCAAAGGTCTTGATGCGGTCAGAAAACGCCCCGGCATGTATATTGGCGATACTGATGACGGCTCAGGTCTGCATCATATGGCTTTTGAAATCATCGATAACTCGATTGATGAGGCGCAGGCTGGTCATGCAACCTACTGCCTTGTCACCCTGAACGCTGATGGCAGCGTGAGTGTGCGTGATAACGGGCGCGGTATTCCGACCGATATGCATGAGGAAGAGGGGATCAGCGCAGCTGAGGTTGTTCTGACACGCCTTCATGCCGGCGGTAAGTTTAACCAGAACTCCTACAAAGTCTCAGGTGGACTACATGGGGTTGGTGCGGCCGTCGTTAATGCCCTCTCTGAAAAAATGGAAGTGCGCATCTGGCGTGGCGGGCAGGAGCACATTATCTGCTTCCGCCATGGTGAACGAGACGCTCCCCTCGCTGTTGTCGGCACATCGTCAGAAGAGCGTGGCACGCTTGTTACGTTTAAACCAAGTAGCGAGACGTTTCCTAAAACTGTTTTCGACTTCGCTATTCTTGAGCGGCGCCTGCGCGAGCTGGCATTCCTGAACTCAGGTTTGCAAATCACACTGCGTGACCACCGCACTGAAGAAAAACGTGAAGAAGTTTTTCATTTTGAAGGCGGCCTTGAAGCTTTCGTCTCCTGGCTGGATCGGGCACGTACCCCTCTGATTACACCACCCGTAAGCGGTGAAATCGAAAATGAAGACAGCGGCATTAAGGTGGAGTTTTCACTCTCCTGGAACGACAGCTACCACGAAACCATGCTGTGCTTCACCAACAACATTCCTCAGCGTGACGGCGGCTCGCATCTGGCTGGCTTCCGCCAGGCTCTGACCCGCGTTGTTGGTAAATATGCCGAAGGTATTATCAAAAAAGACTCTCTCTCTCTGACCGGTGATGACATGAGAGAAGGACTGACGGCCGTTCTCTCAGTTAAGGTGCCTGATCCTAAATTCTCCTCTCAGACAAAAGATAAGCTGGTCTCTTCAGAAGTGCAGCCTGTGGTGCACACGGTTGTTGCTGACATGCTTGGCCACTGGTTTGAAACACACCCTAAAGAGGCAAAAATTATTGTCTCTAAGGTGCTCGATGCTGCATCAGCCCGTGAGGCAGCCCGTAAAGCCCGTGAACTGACACGCCGCAAAGGGATCCTGGATATTTCTTCGCTGCCAGGAAAACTCGCAGATTGTCAGGAACGCGACGCCTCTAAAGCTGAAATATTTATCGTTGAGGGTGATTCCGCCGGTGGTACAGCAAAACAGGGCAGGGACAGACGTTTTCAGGCAATCCTGCCTCTAAAAGGTAAAATTCTCAACGTTGAGCGTGCGCGCTTTGACAGAATGCTCGGCTCACAGGAAGTTGGCACTCTGATTACCGCACTGGGTACAGGTATCGGACGCGGGGAAGTCGATCAGGGCGGGTTCTCTATCGACAAGCTTCGTTATCATCGCATCGTCATTATGACTGACGCTGACGTTGACGGCTCGCATATCCGTACATTGCTCCTGACCTTTTTCTTCCGGCAGATGCCTGAACTGATTGAACGAGGCTACCTGTATATTGCTCAGCCTCCTCTTTACCGGGCAAAGCGTGGCAATGAAGAGCATTATCTGAAAGATGATGCGGCTCTTGAAGCTTATCTGCTCGAAAAAGCGCTCAATAAAGCCACCTTTGTCTACAGCGATAAAGAAGAGCGCAGCGAAGAAGGGATTGAAGCAGACCTGCCATTTATCCAGCAGGCTACCCAGGCGATTAATCGTCTGGCAACACGCACACCACGCTGGATTATCGAACAGGCTGCTCTGGCAGGTATACTCACTGATTCACCAGCCACTCAGCGCGAAAGAGCTTCTGATCTTCAGGCCAGACTTGATGCCGCCTCAGCTGAAAATGAACGTGGCTGGTCTGTTGATATCAGTGAGACAGGCATTGAGCTTTCACGCAAAGTCAGAGGCGTAGGGGAAACTTACCGTATTGATCCCACAGCTCTTGCTGGTGGGGACAGCCGCTGGCTTACCTTACAGCTTGCGCGCCTGCAAAAGCAGTTTGGTACGGGTGTCACCCTGCGTTATGAAACGTCAGAGACAAAATTTGCTGGTCCGGCAGGGCTTTATGCACATCTTCTGGCACAGGGGCGGCGTGGTCTTGCCATTAACCGCTTCAAAGGTCTGGGCGAAATGAATAACGAGCAGCTGTGGGAAACCACTCTGGACCCGGCCATGCGTACTTTACTCCAGGTGAAAATCGGTGACGTTGAAGAAGCCGGGCAGGTCTTTACCACTCTGATGGGCGATGTTGTTGAACCACGCCGTGACTTCATTGTCGGTAATGCTCTCAGAGTGGCAAATCTCGACGTTTAATCTGACAGGCTAAGAGCATGCGTGACCCTGCGCGTGCTCTTAGCGGCCATAACACTTCATAATCATGTTATACGGAATAACAGTCAGGACTGATCAGGCTGCCTCTCGCTGCCTGACCATCTCTCTGGTTTTTATATTTTTGCAGATGACCTGACAAAACACAGGGTTTACAGCAAGATAGCTCGTAATACCGACACGTCATAAATATTAAAATCGAAGTATAAAAAACCCTCTGATTTTATAAACCAGAGGGTCTTAGTTTCAGATAAACTGTTTTACCAGGCTATCCAGTTGCCTGAACTGCTCAAAAAGCCTGGGGAGTGCTGAAATTGGCAGCATATTAGGACCATCGCTGGGAGCACGATCAGGGTCCTGGTGCACTTCAATAAACAATGAAGCGACACCTGTTGCCAGGGCCGCACGGGCCAGGATCGGAGCAAACTCTCTTTGTCCGCCAGATGAGGTGCCCTGACCACCAGGCTGCTGCACTGAATGGGTGGCATCAAAAACAACCGGGTAGCCAGTTTGTGCCATAATCGGCAGGCCACGCATGTCATTCACCAGTGTGTTATAACCAAAGCTGGTACCGCGCTCACACAGCATAATGCGCTTATTGCCTGTAGATGCAATTTTATGAGCAACGTGCTGCATATCCCAGGGAGCGAGAAACTGCCCTTTTTTCACGTTGACCACGGCACCGGTCTGTCCCGCTGCCAGCAACAGGTCTGTCTGACGACACAGGAAGGCGGGAATTTGCAACACATCAACAGCCTGTGCAGCAGGAGCACACTGCTCAGCAGTATGTACATCAGTCAGCACAGGTATCTGCAACGTCTCACGAATATCAGAGAGAATTTGCAGCCCCTCATTCATGCCAATGCCACGCTGCGCTGAAACACTGGTACGGTTGGCTTTATCGTATGAGCTTTTATAAATCAGCCCAAGCCCAAGAGCACCACAGATTTCCCTGAGAGCCTGCGCTGTTTCCTGAGCATGAGCTGCAGATTCTATCTGACATGGCCCGGCGATCAGCACAAAAGGCTGATCGTTGCCAATTTTCAGCTCACCGAGCTGAAAATTATGGGCTGAGTTACTCATTAACAAGCTTCTTTCTTCTGCAGGGCAGCGCCAACCAGACCTGAGAAAAGAGGGTGAGGTGCAAAAGGCCTTGATTTCAGCTCAGGGTGATACTGCACCGCCATAAACCAGGGGTGATCAGCATATTCAACAACTTCTGGCAAAATCCCATCGGGCGACAGACCTGAAAAAACCATTCCGGCTTTTTCAAGTTTTTCACGGTAGTGAATATTCACCTCGTAACGGTGACGATGGCGCTCGTTAATGGCCGTTGAACCATAAAGCTGTGCAATCTTTGACCCTGCGACTAACTGAGCCGGGTAAGAGCCCAGACGCATCGTGCCGCCAAGCTCTCCGCTTTCACTACGACGCAGACGTTCTTTGCCGCGTGCCCACTCAGTCATAATACCGACAAGAGGCTCCGGGGTGTGGCCAAATTCAGTTGATGACGCATCCGGCAGGCCTGCAAGATTACGGGCGCACTCAATAACAGCCATCTGCATCCCAAGGCAAATACCCAGGAATGGAATTTTATTTTCACGAGCATAACGGATAGCGGCAATTTTGCCCTCTGAACCGCGCTCACCAAAACCACCGGGGACCAGAATACCATCAGCCTGCGCCAGCTGTTCAAGGGCGGTGTCAGACTTTTCAAGCTTTTCAGCTTCAATCCAGTCCAGTTTCACCTTCGTGCGGTGGCTGATACCCCCATGAAGCAGCGCCTCATTGAGCGACTTATAGCTATCCAGCAGGGCGGTATACTTACCAACCACTGCAATACGCACTTCGCGTTCAGGGTGGCGAATAGCGTCTACAATTTTCTCCCAGCCGGAAAGGTCAGGTTCATCTTCAAATGGCAGACCAAAGTAACGCAGAACTTCGTTATCCATACCCTCAGCATGGTAGGAGAGGGGGCAGGCATAGATTGTATCAACGTCACGTGCAGCAATCACTGCTTCAGGTCTGACGTTACAGAAGTTCGCAATCTTGCTGCGTTCGCTTTCAGGAATAGGGCGGTCGCAACGACACAAGAGAATTTGTGGCTGCAGGCCAACATTCTGCAGTTCTTTAACAGAATGCTGGGTCGGCTTCGTTTTCAGCTCACCTGCTGAGGGGATCCATGGCAGCAAAGTAAGGTGGACAACCATTGTCTGGGCCATGCCCAGGTCATTACGAAGCTGACGGATCGATTCAAGGAAAGGCAGGCTTTCAATATCACCGACAGTACCGCCTATTTCAACCAGCACGAAGTCAAGATGGTCTGTATTAGCAACGACGATATTTTTAATCGCATCAGTAATATGCGGAATAACCTGAACAGTTCCACCAAGATAGTCACCGCGGCGCTCACGCGCGATCACATCAGAGTAAATTTTTCCGGTTGTTGTGTTGTCTTCCCGGGTCGCATTCACGCCGGTAAAGCGCTCATAATGGCCCAGATCAAGGTCAGTTTCGGCACCATCATCAGTGACAAAAACTTCACCATGCTGAAACGGGCTCATCGTACCAGGGTCGACGTTAAGATACGGGTCAAGTTTGCGTAAGCGAACTTTATACCCACGGGCCTGCAGCAATGCGGCAAGTGCAGCTGATGCTATTCCCTTACCAAGAGAGGAAACAACACCACCGGTAACAAATACAAAGCGAGTCATGGACAGACTTTCTACACGCACAAAGCAAAATGAGTAAAGACAGGCACAAAAAAAGGTTTTCTGTTTCCTGACAGAGCACTCTCAGCTGCCTGATACAGTATAGCGAGAGTGCTCCGGGGCTCAGTGTCCCGCCGCTGGCTGTGCAGCCTGGCCGACAGGAGCTGGCGCGGGCTTAGCCGGCGCTGAAACTGATGCGGGCGAAGCCGGTGCCGCAACAGGGGCTGGCTGTGCCAGAATATCATGACCATAACCACTGACTGAGCCACGGTTCAGTACAGCAAGAACCAGAGACAGCAGCATAAACAGACCGGCAAGTACGGCTGTGCTGCGGGTCAGCAGATTGGCAGTGCCACGACCTGACATGAACGCACCCATGCCCTGGCTGTTACCAATACCAAGCCCGCCGCCTTCACTGCGCTGAATAAGCACAACGCCAATAAGAGCGATGGTCACGCAAAAATGGAGAATCAGCAGGACTGTGGTCATATTGTCTTCCGAATAGAATATACTGCTCAGGATGCTGAAGCGGCATGAATAATAGATAAAAACGCATCAGGCTTCAGGCTTGCGCCGCCAACCAGTGCACCTGCTACCTCGGGAATGGACAGAATGGAAGCCGCATTTTCATTATTAACGGAACCGCCATACAGAATTCTGACTTTTTTTCCATTTTCAGCAAACTGACGCACCAGCTCCTGACGCAGAAAAACCATTGTCTCGGCTATTTCTTCTGTCGTTGCTGCGCGACCTGTCCCGATTGCCCAGATAGGCTCGTAAGCCAGTATACCTGAAAAATCATCCGGTAACGACCCTTTAATTTGCCAGCCAAGCACATCAAAATGATCACCACTTTCACGCTGATCTTCGGTCTCGCCAATACAGACAACAGGTGTCAGCCCGGCTTTTGCCGCTGCCACGGCTTTTTCTCTTACTGTTTCATCAAGTTCACCATGCCCCTGACGACGTTCAGAATGCCCCAGAATAACGTGTGACACGCCAAGATCTGTCAGCATCGCAGGGGAGATATCTCCTGTATAAGCGCCTGACGCCGCTTTATGGCAATCCTGAGCTCCAAGCCTGACTGAAGTGCCTTCAAGCTGTGATGCCGCCAGTGAGAGCTGCGTAAATGGCGGACAGATAACAACATCAGGACCTTCAGCCTTCACACCGCCCGAAATCGCCTGGACCAGCGCTTTCGAATCACGGGTCGTTCCGTTCATTTTCCAGTTGCCAACAATTATCTGTCTGCTCATATCAGCTTTCCTTATGCAGCGATTGCCACAACCTTCAAACAGGTGCAGCTCAGCTATATTGCCGCCTAAACCATATTTTTACCATACACAGTGAGCCATCTCCGTTTCATCTGAGAAGATGAAACGGTTGTATCTGGTCAAGAGTGTCCGGGCTGTTTATATTGCCACCTTCTGAGCGGCTTTCCAAACTCTGATTTTGTTACGGATTTTCATTTATGCTTTCATCCCTGCGTCGTATTTTTGTTGAGTCATGGCTGGGCCGCGTTATGGTCATTGGCGTGTTCCTCGCCTTTATTGGCTTTGGCGCAGGTAACATCATCAACTTTATGGGCACCGGGAATGATGTTGCTGCCAAAATAGGCAGTGACGAAATCACGACCATGAGTCTTGATGAACAGCTGAGAAAAAGCCTCCCCGATATTACAAAGCGGATTGGTGTCAGCAACCCTGCACAAATTCCGCCTTATGTCGGGCAGCAGGCCGCTTATCAGAGCCTGAATCAGCTTATTCAGCGTCAGGAACTTATTCTGGCCAGCCAGCATTCTGATATCAGGGTGCCTGATTCAGCTATTCGTGATGAAGTTTTTTCCGTGCCTGCATTTCATAATGCCGCAGGAACTTTTGACCGCACTCTGTTTAATGCTGTGCTGAGCAGCAATAACATGACAGAGCAGGGGTTTTTAAAGCTGGTACATAATGACCTTGCTATCCGCGCCGTTCTTCAGCCGGTAGAGCTGGGGGCTGGTTCTTCATCAACTGTTGCGCGCTACCTGGCGGATTACGGATTGCAGACACGGGTTGTTGATTTTTTGAGAATTCCTTTCTCTGATTTTCAGCCTCCTGCTCAGCCTTCAGAAGCAGTCCTGCATCGTTATTACAGCAATCACCCCTGGCTGTTTCAGCTTCCTGAGTATCGCCATGCCAGAATTGTTGTCATTTCGCCTGAAACGATAGCAAAAAGCATCACCGTTGAAGATAAATTGCTTCAGCGCGCCTATGACGGCCAGAAATCACATTATAATGTACCTGAAACCCGCGATGTTCAGATCATCACACTGAACAACCAGGATGAAGCTGCAAAACTTGCTGCAATGTGGAAAAACGGCACTGACTGGGTCGGTATGCAGGCGGCATCAAAAGGCAGTGCTTCGGTCGAAATGTCTGGTATCAGACCATCTGCCATTCCGTCAGAAGCACTCGCTAGTGCTATTTTTGCGTCCCCCGTTTCACAGATCGACGGTCCGGTGAAAACAGAAGCCGGCTGGGCGATTTTCAGGGTGCTGAAAATTATCCCTCCTAAAAACACATCCTTTGAACAGGCACGTGCTGAAATTCTTGAACAGTACCGCACCGCAAAGGCTCCTCAGCTGATAAGCGAACGCAGCCGTCAGCTTCAGGATGTTATTGCCAGCAATGGCCTTGATACTATTCCTTCTGATATCGGTGCCGTTGCTGCTGCCGGCAGCCTTGATGCTCAGGGCAATACACAGGATAAAGAGCCAGCCCCTCTCCCTGCATCGGGTAAATTACGCGCTGCCATTATTCAGAAAATTTTCTCTGTAAAAAAAGGAGAGCAGCCTAACCTGATCGAAGGGCCCGACAATAGCTGGTATGCCGTGCAGGTTGACGAGGTCACACCGGCCCGGCCCCGTACGTTTGAGCAGGCCCGCCAGGATGTGCTGAGCGCATGGCAGTCTGATATGATGCGACAGGCAGCCAATAAACATGCAACTGACGTTTATCTGGCAGCACAGCAGAAAGGTGGCGTTTCAGCTGCCTCAGATTCTCCTTCTGTCGTGAAAAATGCCTCTTTCTCACGCTCCGCACCAAACTCTGCCATCCCGCAGGATCTGATGGCACTGCTGATGCACATGAAAGCCGGGCAGTCTGCCATGACTGAGAATGATGACAGCTTTATCATCGCGACGGTTACAAAGGTTTATCAGCCTCAGTCAGACAAGAATGTCGTTGCTATGCAAAATATCAGACAAAGTCTGGCACGCAGCAATGCGGATGATCTTGCATCTTCTTATGTCAATGCTCTGGTCAAAAAGAGCCCTCCTCAGATCAACAATCAGGCCGTAGCAGCTGTTATTAACGCTCTTGGCTTTGGCGGAAATACACAACGATGAGTGTTATGACCCATATGCAGACCTCTCCCTCCCTGCAGGAGGTCAGAGCACGCTGGGATAATGGCCAGGCGAGTGTTGTGTTTTCTGTCGAGCCTGCCGACCTCCTTACGCCGGTCTCTGCTTATATACGCCTCAGGTCCCTCGATGCGACGTCGCAGCAGTATAGTCTGTTGCTTGAAAGTGTAGAGGGGGGGGCTGCCCGTGGTCGCTACTCTGTTATCGCTCTTAAACCTGATCTTGTCTGGACCTGCCATCAGGGCAAAGTTCTGCTTGACCGCGCACCGGAAGATGCAGACACCGCACCGGAACAGATTACCGAAGCTGCTCTGACCCATTTACGCAGCCTGATAAACGAAACTCAGCTTGATCTGCCCGATGGGCTCCCCCCCATGATAGCGGGTCTTTTTGGCTATCTCGGTTATGACATGGTGAGGCAGATGGAAAAGCTGCCGCACCCTCCTGAAGATGACCTCGATCTGCCCGAATCTGTTATGATTCGCCCCGGTTTATTTGCTGTTTTTGATACGGTCAGTGATGAGCTTATTCTTGCCGCACCAGTACGCCCGAAGACCGGGCAGAGCTGTGAAGACAGCTGGGAAAGCGCTCAGGCACTTCTGGCTCAGGCGCGTGCCTGCCTGAATGCCGGGTTACCTGAGGAAAGCATAACCCCGCCGGTTGCTGACTTTCAGCAGCCTGGATCAACCTTCACGAAAGAGCAGTTTTGTGGGGCTGTAAAACGTATCCAGGATTATATCAGGGCAGGGGACGCCTTTCAGGTTGTGCCGAGCCAGCGCTTTTCTACACCATTTACTCTGCCTTCTCTGAGTTTATATCGCAGCCTGAGGCGTATTAACCCTGCGCCCTTCCTGTTCCATCTTGATTTTGGTCGTTTTTCACTTGTCGGGTCTTCTCCGGAAATTCTGGTGCGGCTAAGCGAAGGAAAAATGACCGTTCGCCCTCTGGCAGGTACCCGCCCAAGAGGGAAAGATATTGAGGAAGATCGTCGCCTTGAGCAGGATCTGCTCAGCGATCAGAAAGAGCTGGCAGAGCACCTGATGCTCATCGACCTTGGGCGCAACGATGTCGGGCGCGTGTGCAAACCAGGCTCAGTAAAAGTCACAGAGCAGTTTGTCATTGAGCGTTTTAGCCACGTTATGCATATTTCTTCTAACGTTGAAGGCACGCTCTCTCCTGACCTTGATGCGCTTGATGCGCTGGTTGCAGCCTTTCCCGCAGGTACACTAACCGGCGCGCCCAAAATCCGCGCCATGGAAATTATTGACGAAGTCGAGCCAACCCGCCGTGCGACATATGCTGGTTGCATCGGCTATTTTGGTGCAGGTGGCGATATGGATACCTGTATCGGCCTGCGTATGGCTGTTGTAAAAGACGGCATGATGTACGTGCAGGCTGGCTGCGGTGTCGTGGCAGATAGTGTGCCTGATGCCGAATATGCCGAAACGCAACATAAGGCCCGTGCTGTTTTTAGGGCCGCTGAATCTGCCATTCTTCAGGCTCAGAAACTCTCATCTCCATCCTGAATTTGACCTCATCTCTGCACAAAGGCATCATCACGTCATGATCCTGCTTATCGACAATTACGATAGCTTTACATTCAACCTGGTTCACTATCTTGGTGAACTCGGGGAGACATGTCGCGTCTATCGCAATGATGCCCTGAGTGCCGCTGAAGCGGTTGCTCTTGCACCTGAAGCTATTGTTCTCTCACCCGGTCCGTGCTCACCGGACGAGGCTGGAATCTGTTGTGACCTGATTTCTCAGGCTGCCGGTAAAATCCCGGTTTTCGGGGTTTGTCTGGGGCATCAGTCCATAGGGCAGGTGTTCGGAGCAAAAGTTGTAAGAGCATCTGTGCCTATGCATGGTAAGGTCAGCCCGGTTTTTCATAATAACAGTGATGTTTTTAAAGATTTGCCTGACCCGTTTAAGGCCACGCGCTACCATAGCCTGACACTGGCCCCTGACAGCATACCTGATGAACTGGAAGTTACGGCCTGGACTGAAGATAATGTTATAATGGGTGTAAGGCACCGCCACTTTCCGGTATCCGGGGTGCAGTTCCATCCTGAAAGCATTGCGTCAGAGTGCGGCCATCAGATTTTACGCAACTTCATGACCCAGGCCCGCGCATGGGCTAGACAGACATCTCCAGCCTGAACGCATGACAATACATTCAGCGCAACCTGCACTATCAGACTATTGTTCTGTTTTTAAAGATTATCTTAATAATCTGTGTCAGGGAAAAAGACTAAGCCAGGCAGAAACAGAATATGCTTTCCGCCTGATTATGGAAGGGCACGTTCCTTCTGAGTGCATTGCAGCTTTTGCCGTTGCCCTGCGTATGCAAAAAGAAGATCTGCCTGAACTTCTGGGTGCCGTAACAGCCATGCGCAATGCCATGGTAGCTGTTCCCGGCGCACCAGCCGGAGCAATGGATGTCTGCGGCACGGGTGGCGATGGCTATAATACCCTTAATGTTTCCACGGCCACAGCTTTTGTTCTTGCCGCTCTTGGTGTGCCTGTTGCCAAGCATGGTAACAGGGCGGTTTCTTCTCAGACGGGCGCCTCTGATGTGCTTTCAGCCCTGGGTATTCCTCTGCTTAGTGACCCGGCGGCTCTTTCTGCGCAGCTGAAGACGCACAATCTGACTTTTATGGCAGCTCCTAACCATCACCCTGGAATGCGATTTGCAGCACAGGCACGAAAAGCGCTGGGCATTCGCACTCTTTTTAACCTGATAGGGCCACTCTCAAACCCCGCCGGCGTTAAACGACAGATGACCGGTGTTTTTTCAACAGAATGGCTCAGTATTATTGCTGATGTTCTGGCGACACTTGGAGCCGAGATGGCCTGGGCTGTATGCGGCATGCCTGATGGTGAAATACAGGGTATTGACGAAGTTACTCTTGCCGGCCCGACACATATTGTCAGCTGTGAGCAGGGTAAAAAAAATACCCTGTTACTTGAACCGGAGATGAGCGGCCTCATATCTGCACCGGTTTCAGCTATCAGGGGAGGGAGCCCCGGGGAGAACGCTCTGGCTCTGACAGAACTTTTGCATGGTGCAACCGGGCCGTATCGTGATACAGTTCTGCTCAATGCCGCCTGCGCCCTGCATGTTTCAGGCCGGGTATCTATTTTGAAAAATGATAGTTTTGACACGCGCGCTTTGCGGGAAGTTATTTCCGTTGTGAGTCGCCCGCTTGACGATGGCTCAGCTATGGCTTTGCTACAGGACTTACGTCTCTCATCGTCTGAATCGCACGTTTAAAACACCACAGGATAATTATGACCGAAACAACTACGCCATCAACCGCAACCCCTTCTGACATAAAAACATCAGATGAGCTGCCCGATGTGCTGGCACGTATCTGTGCACGAACGCGCCTGGAAGTTGAACATCGCTCAACCCTTGTCTCCCTCAAAGAGATCACGGCCAGAGCACAGGACGTAAAAGAAGCACCACGTGGGTTTTGTCGTGCATTAAAAGAAAAGTCGGCAGATCGCTCTGTCGGGCTCATTGCGGAGCTTAAAAAAGCCTCTCCTTCAGCCGGAATTCTGCAGGAGAATTATAATCCTGCAGCTATTGCTCAGGCTTATGAACAGGCCGGTGCAGCATGCCTTTCTGTTCTGACTGAAAGTTCATGCTTCCACGGCAGCAATGAGGATCTCCAGGCGGCACGTGCGGCAACATCTCTGCCGGTTTTGCGCAAAGACTTCATTATAGACCCGTGGCAGGTTTATGAAAGCCGCACCATTGGCGCTGACTGTATCCTGCTGATTGTTGGGATTCTGAGTGATGAAGAACTGCAGGAACTGGTTGACCACGCTAAAGGCCTGGAAATGGATGTTCTTCTCGAAGTCCATGATGAAGAGGAACTCAACCGGGCCCTGGCAATTGATGCCTTTTTGATTGGTATTAATAACCGCAATCTCAGAACGCTGATCACAGACATCGAGACGACTGTCGTCTTAACGCCTCTGGTGCCACCTGACCGGATTATTGTTTCTGAAAGCGGCATTAAAACGCATGCTGAAGTAACACGCCTGACTGATATCGGTGTGACAGGCTTCCTTGTTGGTGAATCGCTGCTGCGCCAGCCGGATCCGGGGCAGGCAGCTCGTGTACTTCTTGGTCGTGCCTGATGACAACCCGTCATTCCGGCCTGACACATCTGAATGATGCCGGCGAGGCGCGTATGGTGGATATTTCATCAAAAGCACCGACGCGCCGTAAAGCAGTTGCTAAAGGTCATATCTCTATGACGAAGGAAACCCTTGAGCTTGTCCTTTCCGGGCGGGCAGCTAAGGGGGACGTTCTTGCAACCGCACGTATCGCTGCAATTATGGCAGCAAAAAAAACATCGGATATTATTCCCCTTTGTCACCCTCTGTCATTAAGCAGCGTTGAGGTTGACCTCATCCCCGACGGCAGAGGAATTGAAATCAGGGCCTCTGTCTCCACCAGCGGGGCGACCGGTGTTGAAATGGAGGCACTTACGGCAGTGTCTGTGGCAGCACTGACGTTGTACGATATGTGCAAGGCTGCTGATCGTGGCATGTGTATTTCTGATATTCACCTGCTCCATAAAAGCGGAGGACAGTCAGGGGAGTATAACGCAGTCTGAAAGACCGCTATCACAAAATAGAAATCTTACCTTCTCACGTAATAAACATTATTTTCAAAAAACACGCTTTATCATAACATTTCCTTAAAATGTTGCGAACGCATCTTTAAGTATGAAGGACCACCTTATGCAGGCAGAGACCCACGGCACCCTCATTTCAGGCGGGAATGGTCCCTCTCTGACCAGAGAGCAGTTTCAGCAGGCTTTTCATAATATGCTGCTGATCCGTAAATTTGAGGAAAAAGCCGGCCAGCTTTATGGCATGGGTCTTATCGGCGGTTTCTGCCACCTTTATATCGGGCAGGAAGCCGTTGTGGTGGGCGTGCAGATGGCCCTTAAAGATGGTGACAAAATCATCACCTCCTACCGCGATCACGGGCAGATGCTGGCCGCCGGCATGAGCGCACGTGGCGTTATGGCTGAGCTGACCGGGCGTGAAACAGGTTATTCACGCGGTAAAGGCGGCTCGATGCATATGTTCTCGCGTGAGAAAAATTTCTATGGCGGTCATGGCATTGTAGGCGCACAGGTTGCTTTGGGTGCGGGGCTTGCCTTTGCTAACAAATATCGTGGCACAGACGAGGTTGCTGTCGCATATTTTGGTGATGGTGCGGCTAACCAGGGTCAGGTTTATGAAAGCTTTAACCTGGCAGCACTCCATAAATTACCCTGCATCTTTATTATCGAAAATAATCTCTACGGTATGGGAACAAGCGTCGAACGTGCCTCTGCCTCGAAAGAGTTCTGGCGCAATGGCGAGCCATGGGGCATTCCCGGACGCCGCGTTGACGGTATGGATGTTGCCGCAGTGTATGAAGCAACGGCTGAGGTCGTGGCACACTGCCGTGCAGGTAAAGGGCCTTATCTGCTCGAAATTATGACCTATCGTTATCGTGGTCACTCTGTCTCTGATCCGGCAAAATATCGTACCCGTGAAGAAGTTGAATCTGTTCGTAAAAATCGTGATCCGATTGAACATGTTCGTCATATTCTGCTCGATTCCGGTGTCACCGAAGATGAGCTCAAGAGCATTGAAAATGATGTAAAAGACACTGTTAAAGATTGTGTTGAATTTGCGCAGACCAGTCCGTTCCCTGACCCTGCCGAGCTCTACACTGACGTTCTGCAGGAAGGTTGACTGATTATGGCTACAGATATTTTAATGCCCGCGCTTTCTCCCACCATGACAGAAGGTACGCTCTCACGCTGGCTGAAGAACGAAGGTGACACCGTAGCAAGCGGCGAAATTCTGGCAGAAATCGAAACTGATAAGGCAACGATGGAAGTCGAAGCCGTTGATGAGGGCATTCTCGGTCGTATTCTGATACCGGCTGGCACGCAGGGTGTAGCAGTCAACACACCGATCGCCATTCTGGTTGAGGAAGGCGAAGCTGTTCCCGAGCATGCCTCAGCTGCTGCACCGCAGCCCTCTGCCGAGCCTGCTCAGGCAGCTGTCGCACCGGTGAGCGCACCAGCGACATATGCTGAGGGAGAAACCTATGTCGAGAAAGACTGGGGGCCGACAGCAGAAATAACGGTCAGAGAGGCACTTAATCAGGCTCTGGCTGAAGAATTACGTCATGACGAAGACGTCTTCCTGATGGGGGAAGAAGTTGGTCAGTACCAGGGGGCTTATAAAGTTTCTCAGGGGCTGCTGGCAGAGTTTGGCGAAAAACGCGTCATTGACATGCCTATCACCGAACACGGCTTTACCGGTATGGCAGTGGGTGCAGCCCTGACCGGCCTGAAACCTGTTGTTGAGTTCATGACCATGAACTTCTCCATGCAGGCAATCGACCACATTATCAACTCTGCTGCTAAAACCCTGTATATGTCAGGCGGGCAGATGGGATGTCCCATTGTGTTCCGTGGTCCTAACGGTGCGGCAGCACGTGTGGGTGCACAGCATTCACAATGTTATGGCAGCTGGTATGCTCATGTTCCTGGCCTGAAGGTGGTTGTGCCATGGTCAGCAGCAGATGCAAAAGGCCTGCTTAAAGCAGCCATTCGTGACCCGAACCCTGTCATTTTCCTGGAAAATGAAATTCTCTACGGGCATAAATTTGAATGTCCGACCGATGAAGATTTCATTTTGCCAATAGGCAAGGCCAAAATTGAACGGGCAGGGACTGATGTAACAATCGTTGCCTTCTCCATCATGGTGGGTGAAGCTCTTGAAGCGGCTAAGGTTCTGGCCGAGCAGGGGATCAGCGCCGAAGTGATTAACCTGCGCAGTCTGCGTCCGCTCGATACCGCAACAATTGTTGAGAGCGTGAAGAAAACCAGCCGTCTGGTGACCGTTGAAGAAGGCTGGCCATTTGCAGGCATTGGCGCTGAAGTTGCTATGCAGATCACCGAACATGCATTTGACTGGCTGGATGCCCCACCGGTTCGTGTGGCTGGTGTTGATGTACCCATGCCTTTCGCTGCCAACCTTGAAAAGCTGGCACTGCCCCACGCTGAAGATATTGTAAACGCTGTGCGTGGCATGGTCTGAGGAGAAGCAAAATGGCTACTGAAATTCTTATGCCCGCGCTCTCTCCGACAATGACTGAGGGCACACTGGCACGCTGGCTTAAAAAAGAGGGCGACACCGTATCAAGCGGTGACGTTCTGGCTGAAATCGAAACTGATAAAGCAACGATGGAAGTAGAAGCCGTTGATGAAGGCATTCTGGGGCGTATTCTGATCGAGGCCGGGGCGCAGGGCGTTGCTGTTAACACACCGATCGCCATTCTTGTAGAAGAAGGCGAGGCTGTGCCTGATCAGGTTACAAAATCTGCGCCACCGGCACCAGCCGCTGCTCCGGCAGCTTCCGTTGCTGAACCGGCAAAAAAAGCTGCTGCAGCACCAGCCCTCACACCTGCGAAGGTCGCTCCTGCTCATGGTAAAGATCGTATTTTTGCCTCTCCACTGGCACGTCGCATTGCGAAGCAGAACAACATCGACATCTCGAAACTGAAGGGAAGCGGCCCGCACGGCCGTATTGTCCGTCGTGATGTTGAAGCTGCGGCCTCTGCACCAAAAGCACCTGTCCAGGCCGCTGTGGCAGCAGGCGAGACCCGCACTGTCCCGCATTCTACAATGCGTAAGGTCATTGCAAAACGTCTGACCGAAGCCAAAAGCACCATTCCTCACTTCTACGTTTCTGTTGATGTTGAGCTTGATGCTCTGCTGGCTCTGCGTTCACAGATTAATGCTCTGGCAGCATCTGAAGGCGAAGAATCTTTCAAAATTTCCGTTAATGACATGCTGATTAAAGCTGTCGCTGTGGCTCTGAAACGCGTACCTGCTGTCAACGCCTCTTATACCAATGAGACGATGATTCTGTATGATGATGCCGACATTTCAGTCGCTGTTTCTATTCCTGATGGTCTGATCACGCCTATCGTCAGACAGGCTGATAAAAAAAGCCTCCGACAAATCAGCCAGGAAGCGAAAGATCTGGTCAAACGTGCCCGCGAAGGCAAGCTGAAGCCGGATGAATTCCAGGGGGGTACATTCTCCGTCTCCAACATGGGTATGTATGGCGTAAAAGATTTCTCAGCTATTATTAACCCGCCACAGGCTGCCATTCTGGCTATTGCCGCAGGTCGCAGGCAGCCTGTGATTAAGGGCAGCGAGATCGTACCAGCAACTGTTATGACCGTGACCCTCTCAGTTGATCATCGTGTAATTGATGGCTCAACCGCAGCAGAATGGCTGTCAGCCTTCCGTTCTGTTGTTGAATCTCCTCTGAACCTTGTTATCTGACTGAGAGACTCATCATGAGCCAGACAAATTTTGATATTATCGTTGTCGGGGGCGGACCTGGCGGGTATGTGGCAGCACTGCGCGCTGCCCAGCTGGGGCTTTCTGTTGCTGTAGTTGAAGCAAATCATCTGGGCGGTATCTGTCTGAACTGGGGATGTATTCCCACCAAGGCATTGCTCAGAGCATCGGAAATTAACCATCTTCTGCATGATCTGCCTGCTTATGGTTTTAAAGCTGATAACATCAGCTTTGACTTTAAGGCTGTCGTTGCCCGCTCACGCGCTGTATCCGGTAAGCTCTCAGGCGGTATTGCTCACCTGCTTAAAAAAGCCAAAGTGCCTGTTTTTAATGGTTTTGGTAAACTTGGCGAGCTGGCAAAAGACGGCACACGCAAGGTGCTGGTGCACGAGAAAGATGCGGTTACGGCAACACTGAGCGCACGCCATGTTATTCTGGCCACGGGTGCCCGGGCCCGCAAACTGCCAGGACTTGAGCCTGATGGTAAGCTGGTATGGTCCTACCGTGAAGCACTTGTGCCTGAAGAACTGCCAGCCCGCCTGCTGGTTATTGGTTCAGGTGCTATTGGCACTGAATTTGCTTCATTCTACCGTAATATGGGTTCAGAAGTCACACTGGTTGAAGTTGCGCCACGCATACTGCCGGTCGAAGATGAAGAGATCAGTGCTATTGCTCAGAAATCTTTCGAGAAACAGGGCATTAAAGTTATAACCAGTGCAAAACTGGGGGCTTTGAGCAAAACGGCCAGTGAAGTTTCTGTTCCTGTTGAAGCCGGTGGCAAAACACAGACAATCGTTGTTGACCGGGTGATTTCAGCCGTTGGCATTGTGGGTAATGTTGAAAATCTCGGTCTTGAAAACACAAAAATTGTTGTTGATCGTACCCATATTGTAACTGACTCCCTGTGCCGCACAGCTGAACCTAGTATTTATGCTATTGGCGATATTGCCGGCGCACCATGGCTTGCCCATAAAGCCAGCCACGAAGCTGTCATGTGCGTTGAGGCAATTGCCGGCAAAACCGTTCATGCTATTGACCCGACAAAAATTCCTGGCTGCACATATTGTCGCCCTCAGGTAGCTTCTGTTGGCTATACAGAAGCAAAAGCCAAAGAAGCCGGTTATAAAGTGCGGGTGGGCAAGTTCCCTCTGGCAGCAAACGGTAAAGCACTGGCCATGGGCGAGCCTGAAGGTCTGATCAAAACCGTGTTTGATGCCAAAACCGGTGAGCTGCTTGGCGCACACATGATTGGCGCCGAGGTTACGGAAATGATTCAGGGCTACGTTATTGCGCGTAGCAGTGAGCTGACGGAAGCAGAGCTGATCGAAACGATCTTCCCGCATCCAACCATCTCAGAATCAATGCATGAAGCTGTACTTGCAGCTTATGATGGTGCGCTGCATTTCTAGAGTTTACACTCTGAAATGTGTATTGTGCAGAGGTAATACCTGATCAGAGTGAAGGAGCACACTTCCTGCCTTGACGCAGAGGGCAGGAAGCTCCAGTTCTGATGATGGTTTCAGAACAGGCAGAACCAGATATATGTCCACTCGTGTATTGATCGATCACCGCAAAGGTGGCGCAGAGAAAGTCAGACATCCGGAAAAAGCACACCGGCCTGACAACCCTGTTGCCCGTAAACCGAGCTGGATCCGTGTGAAGGCTCCGGTTGATCCGGTCTATCATGAGACCCGCAACCTGATGCGCGAGAACAAACTCGTCACAGTGTGCGAAGAGGCCGCATGCCCCAATATTGGTGAATGCTGGTCACAGCGTCATGCCACCATGATGATCATGGGCGAAATCTGCACCCGTGCCTGCGCGTTCTGCAACATTACAACAGGCATGCCAAATGCGCTGGATGATGACGAACCCGCCCGTGTTGCCGATGCTGTCGCCAAACTTGGCCTGCGCCATGTCGTGATTACCTCGGTTGACCGTGATGACCTGGCTGATGGCGGGGCAAAACATTTTGCACGTGTGATCACGGCTGTGCGTGCCGCATCACCAGAAACAACTATTGAAATTCTGACACCGGATTTTTTACGTAAGCAAAATACTCTTGAAGTGATTGCTGAAGCAAAACCTGATGTATTTAATCACAACCTTGAAACTGTACCACGCCTCTACCCGACGATCAGGCCCGGTGCACGGTACTATCAGTCCTTAAGGCTGCTTGACCGTATCAAACAGCTTGATCCTTCCATTTTCACCAAGTCAGGCCTCATGCTCGGCCTGGGTGAAGAAAAAATGGAGCTCGCACAGGTTATGGATGACCTGCGTATTGCTGATGTTGATTTTATCACCATGGGACAGTACCTTCAGCCTACCGTTAAGCACGCTGCCGTTGACCGTTTTGTTACCCCTCAGGAATTTGAGGAGTATGGCGCTATGGCCCGTGCCAAGGGTTTTTTACAGGTAAGTTCCAGCCCTCTTACCAGATCATCTTACCATGCCGACGCAGACTTCGCGGCTCTGAGGCAGGCGCGCTCAGAACGTCTGAAAGGAAGTCAGAATGCCTAAACACGCAGAAAAGCGTGTTCTTGCTTATCCGCCAGAACAGATTTTTGACCTTGTTGCTGATGTTGCACGCTATCCTGAATTTCTTCCCTGGTGTGTTTCATCGCGTATACGCACAAAGACACAAACCGAACTGGTTGCGGACCTGGCTATTGGTTTTGGCCCTTTCCGGGAAAGTTTTACCTCTCGCGTAACGCTTGAGAGACCCTCGCGCATCCTTGTTCAGTATGAGCAGGGACCGTTTAAATACCTCAAAAATGTGTGGACTTTCACACCAGACCCCCGTGGTTGCCAGGTCGAATTTTTCGTCGACTTTGAATTTCGTTCTAAAATTCTGCAAGCCGCAATTGGTGTCGTGTTTGCTGAAGCTGTGCGTCGCATGGTCACAGCGTTTCTTAAACGTGCCCGTGATATTTACGGGCCACCCCAGGCAATATATCTCACACCTGGTAAAACGTCAGCAGCTTTGCAGTAATAGTGATACTCTGCGAGGCTTATGAAGTAATAATCGTCTCACGCAGGGTAATCATTTTATGAGCTTAATACGTAACGCGACTATTTTAGTGACAATCGCAGCACTGACTGCGGGCTGCAGTACACCTGACAAGCACAAAAAAGACCATAAAGCAGCTGCTCCCGTAGCAGCTAAAGCGCCTGTACAGCCGCAGCCGGTCATAATCGCTCCGGGAACGGGAACGACAGCACCACCGTTCCCTGATGCACCAGTCATGCCTTCTTTCAGTAAAGACTAAGGCGCGCTCTTACTCGTCATATCCAGCGATAAGCTGTAATGCATAAAGGGCAGCCTGCCAGCGTATTTCGGTACGGCTGCCCTCAAAATTCTGACTTGCGGCTTTAATTTTTTTACCGTTCACCGCCAGACCGAACCATACAAGACCAACAGGCTTTTCATCAGACCCGCCACCTGGCCCAGCAATACCAGAGACAGAAACTGCAACTGTTGCCCTGGCTGCAGCACACAGCGCGCCTTCAGCCATTTCTGTCACAGTCTCTGCACTCACAGCGCCAAAACGAGCCAGTGTCTCGTCCCTGACATCAAGAGCTGAGTGTTTTAGCTGATTAGAATAAGTAACAAACGCTCCCTCAACACAGTCAGATGCACCGGCATGATGCACAAGCAAGGCTGAAACAAGACCACCAGTGCAGCTCTCTGCAGTTACAACACGCTGGCCTGACTGGCTGAGACGCTCCATGACAGCTTTTGCTGTCAGCAGACCTTCTGTCAGCAGGGCATCAGAGGGAGCGGTGAGGGAAAACATCAGATCTCAGGCCTTTTTAAAAAAGCCGGCAGCAGTACGCAGTACTTTAATGCAGAGCGCAGCCATTATACCGGCAACAACATCATCGCCCATAATGCCAACCGCATCATGGCGTCGATCCATATAGCCAACAGGCCCGGGTTTTTTAATGTCAAACAGGCGAAATAAACCAAAAGCAACTAAAGGCCACAACCAGCCCGCTGATTTCTTTTTATCGACGGCAGCACACGCCAGAAGGCTGATCCACATTCCGGCGACTTCATCAATCACAATCCAGCTGTGATCTTCACCGTCACCGGCTTTGTGTGAAGCCCACAAACCAACACCTGTTGCCGCAACAGCGCTCAGCAACAAAACCTTTGGCTTTTTAAGCAAAGGTAAACCAGCAATGAGTGCTGCCAGAGACCCGACCGTGCCCGGCGCTTTAGGTGCAAGCCCACAGCCACCAAAGGTCGCAATAATACGTGCAATCGTCATGTGTTTTTCCCCAGAACGCTATATATCGTCATATTTTCCCACACACGCTGCACGTAATTACGTGTTTCGCTGTAAGGAATGGTTTCAATCCAGTCGATCATGTCATCCTGACTGGCCTGACCTTCAGCAGGGTTGCCCTGTGCACTCAGCCAGCGCGCCAGGCGGTTTGGCCCCCCGTTATAAGATGCGGTGACATAAGGTACGACAGAGGCAAACCGCCCCTGCAGATAAGACAGATAGGCCATGCCAAGACGCATGTTATTATCGGGGTTATGCAGCCCGCCTGCAGTTGCCGCAGAGGCAGGAAGCCCCGCAGACTGTAACATATCATGCGCTGTGCCTGTCTTAAGCTGCATCAGGCCAATTGCGTTTGAGGGACTGACAGCATCCGGGTTAAAGCTGCTTTCCTGACGGATCAGCCCCTGAACAAGAGCGGGAGAAACAGCCGTGCCTGTCGGCAGAGTATAAGGCTGTGGCCAGCCTTCACGCAGCAGGAAGAGACCATCTCTGCCGGCATAGCGCGCAACCATAACACCTGTATCAGGAATTTGCAGACGGGTTGCCAGATGCGCAATGGCTATTTTTTCACGCAGAGACCTGGCTCTGATAAGCATCAGGCTCAGAAAATCACGGGCATGAGGCCGGTCATTCCACGACACAAGAATTTCGGCAGCACGGGCAAGATCATTCCCTCCGGGACTATCCTCCGCAGCAGAAAGAGGCATGGGGTTTTGCCATGCACGCAGACTTCTGGTGACAGCGGCTGGTATAATATCGGGATTAAGCAGGGTAGGGCGCTTACCATCAAGTTCAGCCGCTGCCATCTGCCCGTAAAATGTGCCTGCATACCCGGCAGCACGGGCGTAGTCTGCCTGTGCCGAAGCGGTTTGGTTCAGTCTGGCATGCGTGCGCCCCAGCCAGTAATAACCGCGGCTTTTTGTAATTAAAGAAGAGGAATCTGCCAGGCTGCGAAACAATGGCTCTGAAATAGAGGGCATATTCAGCTTTTGCAGAGCAATCCAGCCACTCAGAAAAGCCGCATCAAGACGGTTTACACCGGTTGTTATTTTGTCATCAGCGACCCAGAACGCTTCAGTATTCTGATTATTTTGCAGGAAATCACGCGAGAGTGCATCACGTTCACGCCAGAAAGCACTCAGGTGCGTTTTTTCCTCTGCCTGTACACCGGCATTTTTCCATAAAGCCAGAGCTTCGTCATCACGCTTTTGCAGCCGCAGCCAGTGCAGCCTGTCATATACCAGTGTGGTATCAGCCTGATCAGAAGCAGAAAGTCCTGCAAGTGTCGCTTCTGCGCCAGGGTCTCCCGCTCTGAAGGCTAAACGGGCCTGAGCCAGGGCCTGCGCTGAGGGCGCAAGATAAGTAAGGGTCTGACGTGCTGCAACAAGCTTACCGCTGGTCTCTTCACGGTTAAAGCGTTTCCACGAGGTCTCGGCCGTTACCGCCTGAGGGAAGGTCTGCGCCAGTGACACCGCAGCCTGTGCGGAATCTGTGCCATTAATCCAGGCCTGACGCGCCTGGGGAAGGAGTTTGCCAGCCAGAGAGGGTATCGTCGTTACGCACTTAACCAGGGCGGGGCTATAAGTCAGCGACTGAGACGCACAGAGCTGCTGCAAAACGCTTGTATCAGTCTCTCGCGTCAGAGCCTGCTGCATACGTAACTGAAGCAAACTCCACCGTGGCCATACAGGGCGTGTCTGCAAAAAGTTTGCATATTCCTGCGCGCTGGCATGCGATGAGCCTGTCAGGCTAAGCCAGAGAGTAAGACGGTCAGCGACAGAGGTCTCTCCCGAACTGACCGCAGCAGACTGTGCAGCGGGCTGAATAGCAGGAGCATTGACCGGACCGTCATTTGAAGCTGACTGTGTTCTCCCATGAGAAGAGCAGGCCCCCAGGCACAGAACAATGAGCGGTGCTGCAACACGACCACGCAACACCGAAGACAAAACAAAAGACATTATGCCTCAATATGAATATGACATTTCGTTCACTCTGACAGGCTCACCAGGAACAATCAACCTGGCACAGGACAGGCCAGCCTGATTACGACTTAAAAAACGGAACATGCGGCCAGACTTCAGCAGAGCCTTTATAAATCAGCTCAAGGGCAACAAACAGCACGATAAGCAGCCCCACCCATGACAGCCATTTATAACGATCAAGCAGGCGTGCAACATAAGATGCCGCGACCCCCATCAGAAGAACAGAGAAAACAAGCCCTGCCACAAGAATATAAGGATGCCGGGCTGCTGCTCCCGCTACAGCGAGAACATTATCAAGGCTCATAGAAAGGTCAGCCAGGAAGATACGGAAAATAATTTTACCCATACTGCCCTGAGCGGCAGCCTCAGCATTGTCATCATGCTGAACGGCGCACATCTCGCGGTACATCCGCCAGCATACCCATAGCAGCAAAATACCACCGGCAAGTGTAAGCCCTATAATTTCAAGCAATCTGGCGGCGACAAGGGCAAGGATAATACGCAGAACGGCAGCAATACCAATGCCTGCAAAAATGGCCTTTTTTCTCTCAGCAGGTGAAAGAGATTTAACCACAAGCCCGATTACAACAGCATTATCGCCCGCCAGAGTAATATCAATCAGAATAACCTGACAAAACGCGATAAGAGCCTGAAAGCTAAAGCCATCTAGTAAACTGTTCACAAAAACTCCGATTCGATAATAATCCGCGCGGGTATAATACGAAGCCCGCTCAGATTAATGCACGCATTCTGGTCAAACTTTTATGAATTTGGTGGCAGACGCACAGCACGAAATCAGCTAGAGAGGCGGCATGTTTCTGTAAACTGAAGGAGTGTTGCAGTTATGGTGCCACGTTATACCCGTCCCGTCATGGCCGCGATCTGGTCTCCTGAAAACCGCTACCGCATCTGGTTTGAGATTGAAGCCCTGGCCTGTGAAGCAATGGCTGAATACGGTGCTATCCCCAAAGATGCTGTTAAAGTGATCCGCGAGAAGGGCGACAAAGCTCTGGCTGCTTTCTCTGCTGCAGATCTCGCCAGAATTGACGAAATTGAAGCTGAGACCCGTCACGACGTTATTGCCTTCCTGACCTGGCTGGCAGAAAAAGTCGGCCCTGAAAGCCGTTTTGTTCATCTGGGAATGACCTCATCTGACATTCTCGATACCTGCCTCTCTGTCCAGCTGGTGCAGGCAACTGACCTGCTGCTGAAAGACCTTGACGAAGTTCTCTCTGCTCTGCGCGTCCGTGCATTTGAGCACAAACACACCCTTACCATTGGTCGCAGCCATGGCATTCACGCTGAGCCGACCTCTTTTGGTCTGAAGCTCGCTGGCCATTATGTGGAGTTTGAGCGCAACAAAGCCCGCCTGCTGGCTGCACGCGCTGAAATTGCAACCTGTGCGATCTCTGGTGCTGTCGGCACATATGCGCATCTTGACCCTCGCGTTGAGCATTATGTCGCTGAACGCCTTGGCCTGCAGGCAGAGCCTGTTTCAACACAGGTTATTCCCCGTGACCGTCATGCAGCCTATTTCTGCACCCTGGGTGTGATTGCAAGCGGCATTGAACGCATTGCAACCGAAATTCGTCATCTGCAACGCTCCGAAGTGCGTGAAGCTGAAGAATTCTTCCACCCTGGGCAGAAGGGGTCTTCTGCCATGCCGCATAAGCGCAACCCTGTGCTGACTGAAAATCTGACCGGGCTTGCCCGTCTGGTTCGTTCAGCCGTTGTCCCGGCACTTGAGAATGTTGCCCTGTGGCACGAGCGTGACATCAGCCATTCTTCTGTTGAACGTAATATCTGCCCTGATGCGACCATCGGCCTTGATTTTGCGCTTGCCCGTCTTTCAGGCCTGATCGGCAAACTGCTGGTTTACCCTGAACGTATGGCAGCAAACATCGAAAGCCTTGGTGGTGTTGTTCACTCAGGCGAAGTTCTGCTTGCACTTGCACGCGCTGGCCTGTCCCGTGAAGATGCCTATCGCATCGTGCAGCGCAACGCGATGGAAACCTGGACAAAGCTCGGTACACCTGAAGGAAAATCCTTCCGCGAGAATCTTGATGCTGACCCCGAAATTGCCGGGCGCATTTCAGCTGATCTGCTTGATTCTGCTATGGATAGCCGTCAGCACCTGAAAGCCATCGACGCCATCTATGAAAAGGTCTTCGGTGAAGCAGGCCCCGCTGCCTGAAAGACTGTTTCTTCAACTTTAAAACCCTGTTATAGCTAACACCCAGGCAGGGCCGCACAAGCTGGCCCTGTATGCAGCGATCGCAGGGATAGACTTCCAGCAAGACAGGTAAGGACAATCATGGCCCGTCGTCGCCAGCTTTACGAAGGTAAAGCCAAAATCCTTTTTGAAGGCCCTGAACCCGGCACAGTAGTTCAGTATTTTAAAGATGATGCCACAGCAGGCAATGGTGCCAAAAGTGCTGTCATTACCGGCAAAGGCGTTCTGAATAATCGCATCAGTGAGTATCTGATGCTGCGCCTTCAGGAAATCGGTATTCCCACCCACTTCATCCGCCGCATTAATATGCGTGAGCAGCTGGTAAAAGAGGTCGAAATTATCCCTCTCGAAGTTGTTTTACGTAATATTTCAGCCGGCAGCATTGCCAAGCGTTTCGGGTTGGAGGAGGGCGAACGCCTGCCTCGCACGGTCGTTGAGTTTTATTACAAAAACGATGATTTGGGTGACCCTCTGGTTTCAGAAGATCACATCATCGCTTTTGGCTGGGCCACACCGCACGACCTGGAAGAGATTACCGCTCACGCTATGCGTGTGAATGATTTTCTGTGTGGTCTTTTCACCGGCATTGGCATTCAGCTTGTTGACTTCAAACTCGAGTTTGGCCGGGCATGGGACGGGGACGATATGACCATCGTTCTTGCTGATGAAATCTCTCCCGACAACTGCCGTCTGTGGGACAGTCAGACCAGAGAAAAACTTGATAAAGACCGTTTCCGCCGTGACATGGGCGGCGTGAAAGAAGCTTATCAGGAAGTCGCCCGTCGCCTGGGCATCCTTCCCGAGGAAGCAAACGGCACCGATACCGACCAGTAACTCTCTCTCGTTCAGTAAACAGGAATTTCAACCAATGAAAGTACGCGTAACCGTCATGCTTAAAGAAGGTGTGCTTGACCCCCAGGGTAAAGCCATCGGGCATGCCCTGCACACTCTTGGGTTTCCTGGCGTGGAAGCTGTGCGTGTCGGCAAAATTATTGATCTGGACCTGAAAAGCACCGACGCACAGGCTGCCCGCGCAGAAGCCGAAAAAATGGCCAGTGAACTGCTGGCAAACCTGGTCATCGAAGACTTCACCGTTGAGGTTCTGGGATGAAAATTTTCTCTCTCACACTTGCTGGTGCATTACTGCTCGCCTCACAGGGCGTAGCACATGCTCAGCGTGTGACGCCGATGACCGCGGGCAGGTTTGGCAAAATATGCTCAGCTGCCTCCGGTCACGCATTGTGTGATGCATATATTTCAGGCATGGCTGACTCTGTCGCGCTTGCCACGCTGAGTGCCCGTAATGAAGGGCACAATGAAGCGGCTGACTTCTGTATCCCGGTCAGTGAAGATGCAGCCTCAATGCGCAGCAAGGTAGTCGCATGGCTCAAAGGTCATACCGATACTCTCTCCCGGCCGGTTGGCGAAGGTGTCTTCCGTGCTTTGCATGACTCTTACCCCTGTAGTGCAAAAAAATGAAAGCAGCTATTGTCGTCTTTCCAGGCACCAACCGTGAACGCGATATGGCCATTGCCCTCAGACGCGTTACGGGTAAAGCGCCTGTCATGTTATGGCACCGGGACACTGAACTTCCCGATGTTGACCTTGTCGTTCTGCCAGGTGGCTTCAGTTACGGAGACTACCTGAGATGCGGTGCCATGGCCGCTCATTCTCCTATTATGTCTGAAATCCGTGCCTATGCACAAAAAGGCGGGCATATTCTCGGTGTCTGCAACGGTTTTCAGATCCTGACAGAAACCGGCCTTCTGCCTGGCGCATTGCTGCGCAATGCCGGTCTGCGCTTCCTTTCTCAGGACTGCACACTGCGCGTTGAACGTAATGACACCGCCTTTACCCATAAATGGAAAAAAGGCGATGTGTTCCGCACACCTATGGCACATGGTGACGGAAACTACACCGCTGATACCCGGACACTGGAGCAGCTTGAAGGTGAGGGGCTTGTTGCCTTTCGCTATGCTTCAGCCACCGGCCAGGCTGATGAAACTGACACTCTGACGAACCCGAATGGCAGCATGAACAGCATTGCCGGTATTTTAAGTCAGAACACCCGTATCTGTGGCATGATGCCTCACCCGGAGGATCTGGTTGATCCTCTGATGGGCGGAGAAGATGGCCTGCCATTATTTACTGGTCTTGTGGAGGCGATTGTCCGGTGAAAAAGACTGTTGATGAAGCTCTGGCGCAGGAATTTGGCCTGACGTCAGAAGAATACGCCCGTGTTATTGATATTATGGGCCGCACCCCAAGCCTGACAGAGCTGGGTGTGTTCTCTGTCATGTGGTCAGAGCACTGCTCCTATAAATCTTCACGCAAATGGCTGCGTACGCTGCCGACTACGGCACCATGGGTTATTCATGGACCGGGTGAAAACGCAGGCGTTGTTGATATTGGCGAAGGCTATGCTGCCATTTTCAAAATGGAAAGTCATAACCATCCGTCATTCATCGAGCCTTACCAGGGAGCTGCAACCGGCGTTGGCGGCATTCTGCGTGACGTCTTTACCATGGGTGCCCGACCTGTTGCCAACCTGAACGCCCTGCGTTTTGGCAGCCCCGAAACCCCCAGAACACGTCAGATTATTGATGGCGTTGTGCGTGGTATTGGCGGTTATGGTAACTGTGTTGGCGTGCCAACAGTGGGGGGTGAAATTAACTTCCACCCGGCTTATGACGGTAACCCGCTGGTTAACGCCATGACAGTTGGTATTGCCCGCAAAGACCGCATCTTCCTTTCCGCCGCAGCTGGTATTGGCAACCCGGTCGTTTATGTCGGTTCGCGCACAGGACGTGATGGCATTCATGGTGCCACCATGTCTTCTGCCGAGTTTGACGAAAATGCACTGGCAAAACGTCCGACTGTTCAGGTTGGTGACCCCTTCATTGAAAAACTGCTCATTGAGGCCTGCCTTGAGCTGATGGCAACTGACGCAATTGTTGCTATTCAGGATATGGGTGCAGCTGGTCTGACCTCATCTTCTGTCGAAATGGCGGGCAAGGGCGGCGTTGGTATCGACCTCAACCTTGACGATGTGCCACAGCGTGAACCTGGCATGACAGCTTATGAAATGATGCTGTCTGAAAGCCAGGAGCGTATGCTCATGGTGCTCAAGCCTGAACGCACTGAAGTTGCCCGTAAAATCTTTGAGAAATGGGAACTCGATTTTGCGATTATCGGGCATCTGACAGACACAGGTCATATTGTTGTCAGGCATAAAGGTCAGGTTGAGGCTGATATTCCACTCGACCCGCTGGCTGAGCAGGCCCCGATCTATGATCGCCCGGCCACACGTACAGCTCCACCCGCACCGGTAGCAGACATTCACGCTCCTCTGTCGCTTGAAGATATGCTGCTGAAACTTGTTGCCTCTCCCGACCTGGCGTCTCGTTCATGGGTATGGAACCAGTATGACAGCACCGTTGGTGGTCAGACAGTTCGTCGCCCCGGAGCGGCAGATGCTGCCATTGTCAAAATTGAAGACACCTCACTGGGCCTCGCCCTGACAACCGACTGCACGCCACGTTATTGCCAGGCTGATGCCAAAACCGGTGGTGCCCAGGCTGTAGCCGAAGCATGGAGAAATATTACAGCAGTTGGCGCACGCCCCTTAGCTGTGACAGACAACCTGAACTTTGGTAACCCTGAAAAACCTGAAATTATGGGGCAGTTTATTGCCGCTATTGAAGGTATGGGCGATGCCTGCCGTGAGCTCGACTTCCCTGTCGTGAGCGGTAACGTCTCACTCTATAACGAGACACGCCAGCCGGATGGATCAACCATGTCCATTCTGCCAACACCGGCTATTGGTGCTCTGGGCGTGCTTGAAGACGTAAACAAGGCCATTGGTCTGGCCATGCAGGATAACGCGGATATCGTTCTGATTGGCGACACCAAAGGTGAGCTGGGCCAGTCCGTCTGGCTGCGCGAAATTCTTGGGCGTGAAGAGGGAGCTCCTCCGCCGGTCGATCTGAAAACAGAAAGACGGAATGGTGATTTTGTCAGGCAGGAAATTCTGGCAGGTCATGTGCTCTCCTGTCACGACCTGGCTGACGGTGGCATTCTTGTCGCCCTGGCAGAAATGGTCATGGCTGACGGTGTTGGCTGTACTCTTGAAAGCCCGGCATCAGGTATCAGACCTGAAGCTTTCTGGTTTGGTGAAGATCAGGCCCGCTATATCGTCTGCGTTAAAAATGCGCCTGACCTGTGCGCCCGCGCTGAAAAAGCCGGGGTTCCGGCACGCGTGCTCGGGCGTTCAGGCGGCAGCGATTTGATTTTGCCAAGCGGCGTTACCATATCAGCAGCACGTCTTCGTACAGCGCATGATTCTTTCTTTCCGGCTCTTATGGCCAGCTGAGAAATACTAAAAAGGTTTTTTGACTATGGCTATGTCCGTCTCTGAGCTTGAAGGTTATCTGACCAAAGCTTTTCCTGATGCACAGATCAAAATTACTGATCTGGCAGGCGATGGTGACCATTATTCCTGCGCGATTGTCAGCGAAGCCTTTCGCGGACTTTCGCGCGTCAGGCAGCATCAGCTGGTTTATCAGGCTCTTGAAGGGCACATGGGTGGAAAACTTCATGCTCTTGCACTCCAGACCTCTACGCCTGAAGCGTAATTTTTAAAGGATCTACCATTATGTCTGATACCGCTCAGCAGATCATTCAGAAAGAAATCGACTCAAACCCGGTTGTTCTGTTCATGAAAGGCGATGCAGATTTTCCACAATGTGGATTCTCTGCCCGTGTTGTACAGATCCTGTCTCACCAGGGCGTACCATTTAAAGCCATTAATGTTCTGGCTGACCCTGCCATTCGCCAGGGGATTAAGGACTTTTCAAACTGGCCGACTATTCCTCAACTCTATGTTAACGGGGAATTTATTGGCGGATGCGACATCGTGACTGAGATGTTTCAGTCCGGGGAGCTCCAGAAACTCCTGGATGAAAAAAAAGTTAGTTAACCTGTGAAATCCTGATTTTTCGGTTGTCAGGATGATGGTGGCCCGTGTAGTTTATTTTCAGATTTCATGGGCTGCCTGGGGTAATATCATAATGCGTTTTTCGTCTGTTCGTTGTGCTCTGTTCGTTGCAGGCATGAGTGTCTGTGCAATTACAACAGGGCCCAGCGCCCATGCTGAACGCATTATCTCTGATTATGAAGCGACCAAACTGACCTTTGCTTCTTTAACAGCGCCGCCTCCGGTTATTCATGTGCGTCGCAAGGCACATGCTGTGCCTGGCTACCGTCTGGCAAGCACACGCCATACCTCAGCACGTAACATGGTTCATCTGGTTTCTTACCCGGTGAAACATAACAGAGTGCATGTTGTCCGCCGCCATCATACCTGATAGCTGGCTTTTCTACTTCTTCTTCAGAGAGATCCTCTTCTCTGAAGAAGAACTTTATTCCACATATTAATATTCTCTGAGAATATCTTTCACCTGATATTCGTTACCTTTTGCGTCCGTTACGATCAGGTCAAAGCGAATATTTTCATAGTGCCAGTCGGAATAAACTGACAAAAGATATTCAGCCGCTTTATACAGGCGCCTTTGCTGTTGTGGCCGAAGGCTACAGAGAGCCCCCTCTATAGTTCTGCGCTTTTTGACTTCTATAAAGCATAATAAATTTTCTTTTAAAACAACCAGATCAATCTCTCCGCAGGGTGTTCTTGCGCGCTCAAGTAAAATCTGCCACCCTGAGATAATCAGCTTCTCTTTAATATCATGTTCTGCCTGCCTGCCACTCTGATGAGCCAGAGCACCGTTCAGACGGCGCTTTTCCTTCAGATATCCCGGCGTGCTGCCTGTGATATCTTTTGATGTAAGCAATCGTTTACTCCTTATGCAAATACGAAGCCATGATCCCTTTTGATATTCTGCCACATCTTCCGTTCATCACAGCGGCTATTATACGCTTTATACTGGTTATAACGGTTTCTTTGCATATTTTACTTACAAAAAGAAATACATCATCAGCTATAGGATGGATAGGTATTTGTATCCTTATGCCTGCCATGGGTACAATACTATATCTTATGTTTGGCATTAACCGGGTGCGCAGACTGGCCCGGAAACTGGTCGACAATTCTCAGCTCGATACGTCAGGCTCAAACCATGCATCACAATGGATACATAACCCCCAGGGAGACCTCGCTCCTCTGGCCGTTATGGTGCGTAAATTAACTGATCGACCATTAACCGAACATAATAAAATTACCTGCCTGCATGACGGAGATAATACATACCCCCTGATGCTTCAGGCCATTGCAGATGCTGAGCAGAGCATTCTTATATGCTCTTATATTTTTCGTAATGATAAAACGGGCCGTGATTTTATTGAAAAATTATCTCAGGCCCACAAAAGAGGGGTGCAGGTTCGCGTGCTGGTAGACGGCATAGGAAGCGGTTATTTCCTCTCCCCGGTTTATCATCGGCTCAGGCGGGCAGGGGTTCCATGCTCACGCTTTATGCATTCTCTGCTTCCCTGGCGTATGCCTTTTATCAACCTGCGCAACCACCGAAAAATTCTCGTTGTTGATGGTAAAATCGGCTTTATGGGGGGGTTAAATATTGCAGATGAAAATCTTGTCTTACAACATCCCAAAGAGCCTGTATCAGATACGCATTTCCAGCTTGAAGGACCGATAGTCAGGCAACTGGCGGAAGTTATTGCCACCGACTGGTGTTTCTCTACCGGAGAGATACTTAAAGGCGATATTTACTTCAAAGAACATGTAGCAGATTCCAACATTGCCGCACGTATTGTCACTGCGGGCCCTGACAGTGACCTTGAAAAAATAGAATTTACAATGATGCAGGCTGTTACGCTCGCCCGCAAACAGGTCAGAATTATGACCCCTTATTTTTTGCCCGGGTCACGCGTCTTATCCGAACTGGCTCTGGCTGCCCTGCGTGGTGTTGAAGTTGATATCATTATCCCTCAGCACAGCAACCATCCGTTGATGGACTGGGCCTGTGCCGCCAACATAGGGCCTGCACTTGATGCCGGTGTGAAAGTGTGGCTGGTTAAGCCACCCTTTAATCACTCCAAACTCATGGTTGTGGATCGTAAATGGACCTTCGCTGGCAGCTCAAATATGGATATAAGAAGCCTGCGTCTGAATTTTGAAATTAATTTTGAAAGCTACGATGAAACACTGGCAGGTAATGTCGATGATTTTATGAGTAAACATAAACATATAAGACTGACCCACCATCACCTGGATCAGCGACATAATCTGATAAAAATCAGAGATGCAGCAGTACGACTATTTATGCCTTATCTGTAGAGTTAATAAACCAGCCTGACAGCAATTGGCCTGTGATCGGAAGCAAATACAGGCAGCACCTGCGATTCAACACAATGCATGCCGCTTACCAGGCAGCGGTCAATACGAATGGGAAAAACTGAGGCCATATTGTGTGTTGGCGCTTTAGGCCCGGCGTCCTGAAAGCCAGGAACCATCGTTGGGCCAATCAGGTTAAAGTCACCCAGAATTGCACAGGGCGCAGGCATAAGTGCCGCGATACGCCTTAACTGCCGCCTGTTTAAAACCTGCCCATGCGACAAATGTACATTAGCAAGAGAAAACCCGGGATATTCAATGATCAGGGTATGACGCTTAACAACAGCCCCTGAGGGAATAATACAGGCTCGTGGCTGCCTGAGAAACTCTCTGCGGCTCCAGCAGGCAACTCCGTGAATACGCCCGGGCAAAGGAGCGCGCTCATAATAGCCGCCCATAATTTCAGGTAACAGATCAATTTCTTCAGTTGCTTCCTGCATCAGAAGAATATCAGGCTGCTCTGCCTCAATCAGCTGGGTTACATCGTGAACCGTAGCTCCTGTACGGCGCAGCAAATTCCAGCTGATAATTTTTACCGCATTGCCAGCAACATGAATATGTTCAGGTATCAGCCCTTGCTTGGGGCGCAGCATCTGCGTAAGCGGTTCTAAACGTAAACGACGGCGCATCATGAAGACACACTCCTGCTATCACTCTCAGACATAAGAGACGAGGGGCCACGCCCTGCATATTCTATCGTCAGCGTATACCCGACAGCCAGCAAAACAGGTCCTATAAACACACCTAATGCGCCAAAAGACACAACGCCACCAATGACGCCCATTATTGTAAGCAGGTAAGGCATTTTTGCACCACGGGCAATAAAAAACGGTCTGATGATATGGTCCGCTCCGGAAATAAATATAATACCGAATAAAAGTAAAAAAATACTTTTTATTATCTGATGATCAGCCATCAGCCATATCCCTGCCGGAACCCACAGCAGAGGCGCGCCAATCGGAAGAACAGCCAGAAAAAATGCAATAACACCAAACATCACCGGGTCAGGAAGAGCAACACAGCGAAAGCCAATACCTGTCAGCAGGCCCTGAATAATTGCTGTACCTAAAATTCCATACACGGTGCCACGTACCGTACCACCTATCAGATGCAGATGTCTTTCGCCATGACGCCCGGCAATACGGGTTGCGATAGTGTGCAAGGCATCAACCATCGACAGGCCACTCAGCCAGAAGAAAAAAGAAATAAAGAGCGCCATAACCAGATGCAGAGCCCCACTTGCAAGCTGCATAAAAAGGGCAAATGACGCTTCAACCATTTTATCAGCATAAGGGCCTATCTCTGGCCTGAGATGATTAATGGCATACTCCAGCCTGATCCATTTTTTGCTTAGCTCATGCCCCACCATGGGCAGTTGTGTCAGCCAGCCCGGTAACGGGGGTAGGGTATGCTGCACACTAAAAATATCCATCAGCTTTTCAGCCCAGCGCGGGCTGACTGCTATAATAGTCGAAGCCAGAAATGCCAGTGGCATAACGACGCACACACTACACAAAGCAACCATGCTCAGGCTGGCTGGCACGGGTTTCATCCGTCGCCTTAAAAACCGAAAAACAGGCCATGTTGTGTAGGTAATCACTGCCGCCCACAAAATCGATTCTGACAAGGGTGTCAGAACCACAATGCAGCCAAAAGCAATAGCACCAACCAGAAGAGTCTGTAGTATCCGCTCGGTCGTAATTCCGGAAGGACCAGTCATCGTTTCAGCTAACCGTACAATTTATTTCTCTCACCCTGATCATGACCAGAATGAGCCGACATGCAAGCCGGCACCTTTATATGCCTGTTTTATATACCCTGAGATTATGAAAAGTGATTGCAGAGAAATAAATCTTCGGTAACATCGGAGAAATATTATTTTTTCCTGCCCTGCCGCCTTCAGGGTGCTGTTTCAAAGTTGGTAACATGATGTCACCTCTTATTTCTGTGGCTGCCCTGCAAAAGCATATCAGCGATCCTAAGATACATATTCTTGATGCCACGGCACTACTTCCCGGGCAGAACTTCAACCCCCGGGAGGCATTTACCGGCAATCATATCCCCGGCAGTGCATATTTTGATATCGACCTGTTCTCAGACCCGGAAAGTACACAGCCGCACACAGCGCCGGGAGCTGCACATTTTGAACAGCACTTTGGCGCTCTGGGTATATCTCACGCTGATACGGTAGTTTTTTATGACCAGGGCAATGTTGCTTCATCCTGTCGGGGCTGGTGGCTGTGCAGATTATTTGGCCATGACAATGTTTACGTTCTTGATGGCGGATTACCGGCCTGGGTGAACCATGATTTACCGACAGAGCAAGGCATCTCTCCGGCTAAAGCTGCCGCCGTTTATCACAGTAAGACCCACTACAGTCGCATTAAAGGGCTGGGGGATATGCTGGATTGCGTTCTTGATGGCTCGAACCCGGTTCTGGATGCCCGCTCAGCGGACAGATTTTATGGCCGCGTGCCGGAACCCAGAGCCGGAGTTGCTTCAGGCCATATGCCAGGAGCCGTAAACCTGCCTTACCAGAATGTTCTTAACGCCGACAAAACCTTCCTCAGCACCGAAAAACTATGTGATATTTTTAGTCAAGCCGGGGTCTCTGCCTCCGGTGCGCCTGCTATCACAACATGTGGCTCCGGCATGACAGCAAGTGTGCTGAGCGTTGCTCTTGCTCACGCCGGGCTGCCTCAGGGCGCACTTTATGATGGTTCGTGGGCCGAATGGGGCGCGCGCACTGATACACCTATAACTAAAGACAAATAGCACCATGACATCAGATCATTCCGTCAAAAACGGCTGGCAGGCTCTTGCAACGCTGCTCACACATCAGGCCAGGCCGGAACAAAATGCTGCGGGCACTTCTGTAAACGTCCCCCTGACACGAGGCTCAACAGTTCTCTTCCCGACACTGGAGGATATGAACGCCAGGGGGAAGCTCCGGTATGAGCATGAATATATTTATGGTGCTATGGGCTCACCTCCGCAGCATGAGCTTGAGAAAATTCTTGCGACGATAGAAGGTGGTACCCACTGTCAGGCTGTCAGCTCAGGCCTTGCGGCCTGCACTATGCCTTTTCTGACCTTTCTGAAAACAGGTGATCACTGCCTGCTGCCCGACAATGTCTATGGCCCGACCAGACGCTTTGCCAACCACACACTCAAACGCTTTGGGGTAGAAACCACCTTCTACCCACCATCTCTTTCACCTGAAAAACTCCAGGCGTATTTTCGCGACAACACACGTATGCTGTTTACGGAAAGCCCAGGCAGCCATACCTTCGAAGTGCAGGATATTCCTGCACTTGCAGCACTCGCACATAAAAACAATGCTCTTCTGACACTCGACAACACCTGGGGCTTTGGCATTTTCAAACCGTTTGAGCATGGCGTTGATATCTCAGTACAGGCCCTGACCAAATACCCTTCAGGGCACTCAGATGTCATCGCCGGGGCCATTATCGTTAACACCCCAGAGCACTGGAAAATATTACGCGATACGGCCATTGAACTTGGGCAGCTTGCCGGTGCTGATGACTGCTGGCTGACATTACGCGGCCTGCGTACAATGGGTGTCAGGCTTGCGCATCAGTCTCAGTCCGCTCTGGCTATTGCTCAATGGTTAACAACCCGACCTGAAGTAGAAAAAGTTCTTCATCCGGCGCTGCCTGACTGCCCTGGGCACGAATTCTGGAAGCGCGACTTTAAAGGCGCTGGCAGTTTATTTGGCGTCATTCTGAAAGCGGACTATGCGCAGAGCGCTATGGAGCGATTTATCAATAACCTGCAGCTTTTCGGTATTGGCGCCTCATGGGGCGGATATGAAAGCCTGGTTCTGCCAACATCAGGCGGTATGATTACCCGCAATTATGAGGCCCCGACAGATGGTGCCGGGCCGTCCTTCAGACTGCAGATCGGTCTGGAAAATATCGAAGACCTTAAAGCTGATCTCTCACAGGCTTTTGTGCTTTTAAAATCATAAAATGGTCAATTAACTTCCTGACCTCGAACGATAGATCGCGGCCTCCGCAATATGCGGGGGCCCTATATTTTCTGCGCAGGCGAGATCGGCTATTGTCCGTGCAATGCGTATCATACGTGTGTAACCACGTGCTGAAAAATGAAAACGGGCCGCTATTTTCTGTGCCGTAGCTTCAGCATCGGCTGACATGCTCATGTTTTCTGGCTTTGCCTCAGCATTTTTCACATCGTCCTGCCTGACCTGCTGCCGCTTACGAGCAGCAAGCACACGCTGAGCCACAGCAGCGCTGCTTTCACCTGCTGGCCGGACCATATAATCAAGCGGTGTGAACGGATTAAACGCTACGAACAAATCTATTCTGTCCAGCAACGGCCCCGACAGCCGGGCCATATAATCCTCCGCACAACGCGGGGCTTTTCTGCACTCTTTTTCTGCATCACCCATATAGCCACACCGGCAGGGATTCATCGCTGCAACCAGCTGAAAACGGGCAGGGTAGGTCACATGAGCCGTTGCCCTGGCAATACTGATACGGCCTGTTTCAAGCGGCTGACGTAAAGCCTCAAGCACGGTCCTTGAAAATTCAGGCAGCTCATCCAGAAACAACACACCATGATGCGCCAGGCTAATCTCTCCGGGAGCGGCTTTCATGCCTCCGCCAGTTAAAGCGGCCTGACTGGCGGAATGATGAGGGTCACGTACAGGGGGGCGCCTGAGAGGTCGCCCGCCCTGCAACAACCCGGCAGCGCTATAAATACGTGAAACCTCAAGACTTTCCTGCGCTGTTAAATCTGGCAAAAGAGAGGGCAGGCAGGCTGCAAGCATTGACTTTCCTGCACCAGGAGGACCTGAAAATAAAAGAGAGTGCCCGCCTGCAGCAGCTATTTCGAGCGCGCGCCTGCCTGTCTCCATCCCTCTGACGTCTGATAAGTCAGGGAGCTTCTCTGAGTGTGCCTCTGTTTCGGGGGAAGAAAAAACCGGCTGCGGCAAGACCTGCGCACCATTGAAGTGATTAACCAGCTCAAGCAGATTAGTCGCTGCCAGAACCGGAATATTGCCCCCACACAGAGCTTCTTCTCCCTGCGCATGCGGACAAATAAGACCCAGCGTCATTGAAGCCGCCTCAATCGCAGCTGATAAAACACCTGCGACAGGATGCAGAGAGCTGTTTAACGACAACTCTCCTAACGCTGCGAACTCAGTTATTTGTTCTGGGGGGATAATACCCATAGCGACAAGAAGAGCGAGTGCTATAGGCAGATCGAAATGTGAGCCTTCTTTAAGAAGGTCCGCCGGCACCAGATTAACAACGATACGCTTAGGAGGGAGAGATAACCCGACGGAAGCAAAGGAGGCTCTGACCCGCTCACGCGCTTCACCAACGGTTTTATTCGGCAGGCCAACAATCTGAAACGAAGGCAGACCTGTCGAGATCTGGACTTCAACCCAGACAGGCCTTGCCTCGATACCTGAAAAAGAAAAACTGCGGATACGAGCATTAATCATATCCGCATTTATTACATAAAATTAATGACCTTTATAGATCAATCTTGCGCGGATTGTACCCTCAAGAGAGCGCAGAGCGGCAAGAATACGGTCATCAAGCTCTGTGTTACGCTGGGTATCAGCTTCAATGACAACATAACCAATTTCACCATCGGTCTGAAGAAACTGTGCGGTTACGTTACTTTTTTCCTGAAGGAAAATTTCATTGAGGCGCATCATCATGCCGGGCACATTATGGTGCACATGCATAAAGCGCGTACCTCCGGGGCTTTCAGGCAACTGAACACCCGGGAAGTTCACGGCACCAAAAGTCGAGCCAACATCAGAATACTCAACAAGCTTACGGGCTACTTCAACCCCGATACGCTCCTGCGCTTCAGCGGTAGAACCACCGATATGCGGTGTCAGAATAACATTCTCCAGGCCAAGCAGCGGAGATTCAAATTTTTCAGCCGGGCCTTTAGGCTCTTTAGGGAACACGTCAATTGCAGCACCGAGCAGGTGGCGGCTTTTGAGAGCCTCAGCAAGAGCATCCAGATCAACAACATTGCCACGTGCATTATTGATGAGAAAGGAGCCTTTTTTCATAGCCTTAATCTGGCTGGCACCCATCAGATTTTTTGTAGATGGCAACTGCGGCACATGCAGGCTGACCACATCACTTTCTGCCAGCAGTTCTTCCAGCGTATCAACGGCTCCCGCGTTGCCATGCCCCAGCTTATCTGTCACGTCAAAATAAATAACGCGCATGCCAAAGGCTTCAGCGAGCACAGAAAGCTGTGAGCCAATAGAGCCATAGCCAACAATACCCAGAGTTTTACCGCGCACTTCCCAGCTGTCAGTCGCTGATTTATTCCAGTCACCGTTATGGCAGCCGACTGAACGGGGGAAAATACGGCGCATCAGCATAACGATTTCACCCATCACCAGTTCGGCGACAGAGCGTGTGTTACTATATGGCGCGTTAAAAACCGGAATACCGTTCATCCGGGCGGCTTCAAGGTCAACCTGATTGGTACCAATGCAGAAACAGCCGATAGCAATAAGGCGATCTGCTTTTTCTATGACCTCTTTTGTCAGCTGTGTGCGGGAACGGATCCCGACAATATGCACACCTTCAAGTGCTTTTGTAAGGGCCTCCCCCTCCAGGGCTCCCTTATGACGGACAACATTCTCGTACCCGCTGGCTTTAAGCAGCGCGACGGCACTGTCATGCACGCCTTCAAGCAGAAGAATGCGAATCTTATCCTTAGAGAGAGATAAGTGTGTATTCATGTCGGAATGACCATCCCTGTTGTGGCAACGCGATCACATATCGCATAACGAAGAAAAATTCCAAGCTCTGCCCTGTCAGATATCCTGAGAAGACCGTAACATTCTGACTGCTTTTTCATGCAGCACGGCGTTACCGGCTGCCAGTACAGTCCTGTCACCATCTGCTCTCAGGCTGCTCCCGTCCCAGGCTGTAATTTTACCACCGGCCCCCTCGATAACAGGCACAAGTGCAGCCCAGTCCCATGGGTTCATATCACATTCAGTAATGAGGTCGATCTGCCCCAGCGCAAGGAGGCCATATGCATAGCAGTCCCCCCCCCACGTCATACGAGCAGTATTCTGCTTAAGCACTTTCCAGCCTTCATGGGGTGCCATTTCAAGCATCTCGGGGGAGGTACATGACATTTCAGCCTGTGCCAGCTCATGACAGGCGCGGGTCTGTGCATTCCCTCCCAGCGGGGAAGTAAAGAGTGTTTTCTGGCCTTTTACACCCAGCCAGCGCTCCTGGGTGACAGCCTGATCGATAAGACCAATAACCGGCTCTCCATCCTCCAGCAGCGCGATCAGTGTGCCAAATAAAGGCCGGCCTGTCACAAAGGACCGTGTGCCATCAACCGGGTCGAGCAGCCAGCGATAGCGTGCCTTCTCATTCTCAAGGCCGAACTCTTCACCAAACACGCCATGTTCTGGCAAAAGTTCAGCCAGTATTGCCCTCATAACCCGTTCTGCAGTGCGGTCAGCCACAGTAACCGGGCTTTTATCAGCCTTACTTACAACGTCAAAAGGTGCCCTGAACCAGGGACGGATGACTGTGCGGGCCGCATCAGCCATCATTACAGCAACATCACGAAAAAAATCGCAGGTATCAGGCTTCATGGCTCAGTCTTTACTGCGCTGGCGGTGATGCTTTTTCATCAGCATGACCAAGAGTATGAAGGAATGCGATCAGGTCAGCGCGCTGATCGGCTGAAGGCAGGCCGGGAAATGACATACGCGTACCGGGGGCAAAATGCATGGGTGATGTCAGCCAGTCTGATAATTTCTGATCTGTCCATGACTGATTATTCAGAGCCACCAGAGCAGGGGAGTATGAATAAACCGTCACAGAAGCAATTTTTCGTCCTGCTATGCCGGCGAGGTCGGGGCCTACACTTTCCTGTCCCGCTTTAAACTGATGGCAGATGCCACAAAACTGCTGAGCCAGAACAGCACCACGTTCAGCATTGCCTTTTTTCAGCGCGACCTCTGCAGAGGCTTTTTCCATTCCAGGAACAGAAAAAGCCGGATGAGCAGGGGCCGTATCAGGCACCACGGCACTACCCGCAGCCCAGGAAACTCCTGCCATACCCAGACTAAGCACAACTGCGGCACCCAGCCTGTTAAGAAATATACTCTTCATCTTCTGCTCAACCCACGCCTCTGGTTGCGTTTCATGCGCACCTTTTCTAGACTGCAAACCGCTTCATTCTGAGGCGTCCGCTCCGCATCCTGCTGCGGGTCCAGTATTCACTGCTTAATTCAAGGCTATAATCTGTGGCTGAATATCGAGCAAGCCGATGACATCACCTCTTGTCATCATTCCTGCGAGGCTTGCCTCTACGCGCTTACCGGGCAAACCACTGGCTGATATTGCCGGGAAGCCGATGATTTTGCATGTCATGGAAGCCGCACAGGCGGCAGGAATCGGTCCCGTCATTGTTGCCGCAGCTGACCAGGAAATCTGTGATGTCGTCATCAACGCCGGTGGTCAGGCGTGTCTGACTCCTCCTGAACTGCCATCAGGCTCAGACAGAGCCTGGCATGCAGCCCAGCTGGTGGACCCTGCCGGCAACCATGACCTGATTATTAATCTGCAGGGGGATCTGCCAACATTTGCCCCTGAGCACCTGCACACCCTGGCCCGGGTCATGGACAACCCGGCTTATGATATTGGTACACTTGTCGCTCCCATTACTTCAGATGAAGAAAAAACAGCTTTCTCTGTCGTTAAAGTGGCCTGTAACTTTCGCGAAAATGCCACCAGCGCACTCGCTCTTTATTTCTCCCGCAATGTTATTCCGTGGGGCGAAGGTGTATTCTGGCATCATGTCGGCGTGTACGGATGGCGCAGAGAGGCACTGAAGCATTTTATCAGCCTGCCCGAATCCGGCCTGGAAAAACGTGAAAAACTCGAACAGCTTCGCGCCCTTGAAGCCGGGTTATGCATTGGCTGCGGGCATATCTCTCATGCTCCCTTTGGTGTAGATACCCCCGAAGACCTTGAGCGCGCCCGCAAAGAACTGGGTAACGGCATAGCATGACAAAAAATACGATAGCTTTTCAGGGGCGTCCTGGCGCTTATTCCGATCTGGCCTGCCGCGCAGCCCGACCGGGATGGATTACTCTGCCATGCAAAACCTTTGCTGAAGCCATTGACGCCGTGCACCAGGGGCGGGCAGAGCAGGCTATGCTGGCATGCGAAAATAGCCTGGCAGGCCGGGTTCCTGACATTCATACGTTGCTGCCTAATGCCGGCCTTTCAATTATTGGCGAGCATTTTCAGCGTGTTGAGCACTGCTTACTCGCTGTTCCAGGCACAAAAATAGAAGATATCAAAAGAGTTCATACGCATTCTGTCGCTATGGGACAGATCATGGGACTGCTGCACGACTATAAACTCACGCCGGTTGTGGAATTTGACACTGCCGGTGCTGCAGAAATGGTTGCTGCATGGAACAACCCGGAGGAGGCTGCCGTAGCGTCAGAGCTGGCAGGCACACTCAACGGGCTGACTATTCTGAAGCATAATGTTGAAGATGCCCGACACAACACGACACGCTTCTATATCGTCTCGGAAACAGCAGCCCGGCCAGCAGCTGACGCTAAAAATATTATGACTACGCTTATTTTTAACGTCAGAAATATTCCCGGCGCACTCTATAAAGTGCTGGGAGGCTTTGCGACCAACAACATTAATATGACCCGCCTTGAAAGCTACATGTCGCCAGGGGATTTTGCTGCGACGCGCTTTCTGATGGATGTAGAGGGGCATCCTGAAAGTCCCTCACTTTCAAAGGCTATTGCCGAGCTTGAATTTTTCTCCCGCGAGTCAAATATCCTGGGTGTCTATGCCCAGTCGCCCTTTCGCCGGGAAATTACCGATATCACTTCTGGTACGACACGCACCACCACCACCGCCCAGGACAGCTGACAGATTATGTCTCATACACGCTTTACCGGCTCAGTTACGGCCCTTATTACTCCCATGAATCAAGACGGAAGCCTTGATTTTCCTTCTCTGGAAAAGCTGGTGGACTGGCAGATCAAAGAAGGCACGTCGGCGTTATGTGCTATGGGCACAACCGGTGAAAGCCCGACACTTTCGCATGACGAACACCATGCCGTGGTGGAGCGAACCATCAAAATTGCAGGCGGACGGGTACCCGTTATTGCCGGAGCAGGCTCGAACAGCACAGCTGAAGCTATTGACCTGGCCAGACATGCAGAGAAAGCCGGGGCTTCTGCTGCTCTTGTTGTTACGCCTTACTATAACAAACCTACGCAGGAAGGTCTTTACCGGCATTTCACAGCAATTGCTGACGCCATTTCCATTCCTGTTATCCTCTATAACATCCCTGGTCGTTCTGTCGTTGAAATCAGCGTTGAGACGTTTGCCCGCCTGGCGAAACATGGCAATATCACCGGGGTAAAGGACGCAACAGCTAACCTTCTGCGCCCCCTTCAGCTCCGCCGTGCCATCGACAAACCCTTTAACCAGCTCTCAGGTGAAGATGGCACAGCAGTTGCCTTCCTTGCTGCCGGCGGGGATGGCTGCATCAGCGTGACATCCAATATTGCTCCTGCTTTATGCGCTGCGGTGCAAAAAGCATGGCAATATAATAAAACAGATGAAGCCATTGCCTTACAGGATAAGCTGCTACCACTTCATGATGCACTGTTCTGTGAAAGCAATCCCGCGCCTGTAAAATACGCTGCCAGCCTTCTCGGACTGGCCGGCGAAACGACTCGTCTGCCGCTTGCCCCCCTGACAGAAACCTCACGTCAAAAGGTTAAACAAGCACTTATGGATACCGGATTACTCAGCTAATGGCCCAGAAACCTCGTAAAAGCGCGATGATCTCACACGGTATCGCCGCGCAGAATCGTAAAGGGCGCTTCAACTATGCCATTAAAGAGACAGTTGAAGCTGGCCTGGTACTTAAAGGCGCTGAAGTAAAAAGTTTACGTCTTGGGCGCGCAACAATTACAGAGGCCTATGCAGGCGAGCGTGACGGTGAGCTGTGGCTTTTTAACAGCTATATCCCGGAGTATCAGGGGGGAGTACTCTCGCGTTTTGATACGAAGGCACCTCGCAAGCTGCTGCTGCACCGCAAGCAGGTACAAAAATACCTTGGCGCTGTTGCCAAAGAGGGCGCCACTCTGGTGCCGCTGGATATTCATTTTAATCAAAGAGGTGTTGCCAAAGTCACTCTTGGCCTTGGTGAAGGCAAGAGAAATGTCGATAAGCGCCATGCTATTGCTGAGCGTGACTGGCAACGAAATAAGGCTCGGGTTTTACGTGACAAGGGCAGGGGAGACTACTGAGGAATTCCCTCTCCCGGACTCAGTCATTTTTTATAAAATCTGACCAATAAAAAACCCCGCATAAAGCGGGGCTTTTCATTCTGATTACTCAGAAAAATCAGGCAGGGTCAACCTGAGCTGCTTCCGGGCCTTTCTGACCCTGAACAACTTTAACGTGGGTTGACTGTCCTTCATTAAGGCTGGTCAGACCTGAACGCTCAAGGGCTGAAGCGTGAACAAAAATGTCCTTACCACCGCCATCAGGTGTAATAAAGCCAAAACCTTTTGTGGAGTTGTACCATTTAACAGTACCGCGCACTTCTTCTGCATGCGACATATCCGGAGCCGGGCGAGGCGCACGGGCAAAACCACCGCGGTTACCACCACCTGCGTTAAAACCGCCGCGTGGACGATCTGACGCTTCCTGTGCTGTCGCTGTGCTTTCGTCAACAGAGATAACCTCTGCAACCTGACGACCTTTAGGGCCCTGACCAATACGCACAACCAGAGTTGCACCTGGATTTACACCGTCATGGCCGATCTGAGAAAGGGCATTGGCATGCAGGAACACATCGCCTGAACCGTCAGACAGCTCAACAAAGCCGTAGCCTTTTTCATTGTTAAACCATTTGACTATAGCGCCAATCTCTGCGCCAGAGGCAATAACCTGCGGGCCACCACCACCAGCTGGTCTGCGGGGAGCGAAGCCCCCACGGTCACCAAAGGAAGGGCGCTCGCCATATGATGCTGGCGGTGCAGACATAAAATCATCGTCAAATCCGCCGCGGCGCGGAGAACGAGAGCTGCGGTCGGTCCTGTTACTTCTCAACGGTCTTGATCCTGGAACATGGAGACAGGTTTTACCTTCTCCAGATATTGAAAAACGGAAAGCTTGCCAAACGGCAGTGCAGGTTCCGGCATCATTTTTATAAAACTGACCATGAACTGCACGACATACACCCTTTGGAATAACTTCCTCGCGTCAACGCTAGCATAACTAACCGCAACGCCGCTACAGGAAAGCACGAAAACCAAAAGATTTGCATCATCTTTGTAAAGATACTCACAAAAACGTGAAAAAAACCTTAAAAACTTAGTGGCCAGCTGCGGAGTATGCGCATCAGTAAGGCAAATAGCAGCTTTACCTGGCACATAATTTTCAATTAATAAGGAGTCCTTGCTGATATCCTGCTGTATTAAAAATCAAAGAGAGTGATAATGCCCGCCATCGCCGCCCCTTCTGCGCTCCGGCATAAAGCCACAAAGACTCTCCTGCTGACAGGATGCCTCTTTATAAGCGTCAGTGCAGCGAAAAGCGCGCATGCCACACCTTTACAGGATAAAACAGGGACATGGACTGTCCAGGGTGAGAACGATGCGGTCTCAACTCTGAAAGGTACATCCGATCAGTATTATACCAGTGGCCTGCGCATAAACTGGACATCGGGCACAGATACGCTTCCCGCTCCTATTGCGAAAATCAACAAAGCCATTCTGGGTGAAGGTGTGCAGCGAATCAGCATGGGTATACAGCAGCTGATCTTCACCCCAAGTGACACACAGGTTCGCAGCCCCTGGGCACCCGGGCAGCCACATAACAGCCTGTTACGCACACGCCCCTACAGCGGCGTCTTGCTGGGAACAATCAATCTCATCAACGATACCGATTTATCCCGCAGCGTTTTTGGTATTCAGGCCGGCGTTATGGGACCAGCCTCTCTGGCCAGACAGGTTCAGAACGGCTTTCACAACATGATTGGCGACACAACCAACAAAGGCTGGAGTCATCAGCTGCAGAATCAGATCATCTTCCAGGTTCAGGCTGGTCGGGTCTGGCGCCTGCCAATTGTCAAAGTCTACGGCATTGAGATGGATACCCTGCCATCAGTTGCGGCCGCAGCCGGCGATTTTCAGATTTATGGCAAAATCGGCGACATGATTCGCATCGGTCAGGGGCTAAACAGTGACTTTGGTGTTCCCACTATCACTGCATCAGGTACAGACGGAACAGATGCCTATAAAGCAACGCGTCCCTTTGCATGGTACGTCTTTGGCGGCGTAACAGGGCAGGCTGTTGCCTATGATGCCAGCCTTCAGGGCAACACAATGCGCAGCAACTCTCTGCACGTTGATAAACGGTGGGATGTTGGTGAAATTCACGCCGGTCTGGCCGTCATGTTTTACGGCCTTCGTGTTTCTTACAGCCAGGTATGGCAGACTCAGCAGTTTAAAGGAGCGCGCTCAGGCCTGTTTAACTACGGCTCTGTCATGATCTCTGCGAAATTTTAACACGAAAGCCTAAAAAATAAACTATTGATTAATTTTTAGGCAATTATTTTACCTTCCACTCAAGGTGGTGTGTTTTTTGTGCAACTCAGGCTCTTTTCTGCCTCTTTTGGAGGCGAAAAAGAAACTTTACCGTAGCGGTCCGGATCTGCATCCGATACAAACAGAGGCAACACAGCGCCTCTGATAATGTAATGACAGGATGTAAGATTATGTTGCACACGAACGAAGCATCGTCCGCCTGCCAGATACTTCCATTCCAGCTGGAAATCCTCCCTCATCACCGCGACTATCTTTCACGCTGGCTCGAAGCCGGCCTGCCAATGGGCCTGTGTGATGCAGATGTATTTTCTTCGACCGAGAAACGTGCAGGCTCATCGTCTGAATATGTCGTTGTATGGGTGCGCGAGACCGCTGATCCGGCTTATAAAATTTTCTCTCTTGGCAATAAATGGGTCGTGGTCGATGCCATACGGGAAAATTCACTCGGTCAGTTTTCTTCTTTTGCAGATGCCCTGCTGATGATCCGCCCCGTGCTGCCACGTCAGGAAAAAATTGTTGCAGCAGGCTGATACCGGCTCTGCCGGTATAGTTTTCACCATTTTCTGTCGCTTTACTGCATATTAAGGGCAGAAACTTATTTTAAGGGATTGCATCAAGGGCTTTCTGCTGCTGCAACAACTTTAATCTTAGCTGTGCTGCCAGGGAACCCTTGAAATGACAACCACTCTTACGCTCGCTCATCCGGAAAACACGATACATGAAGCGACTGCAGCGGCCATTATCCGCGTCATTGAAGCGCATGATATTGAACCTGAAGTCACAATTGGTCCTAAAGATATTCTCGGACAGATGCTCAGCGATGGCGAAATTGATCTGTATATCTCTGCCTGGCTGCCAGGAGCTGATGACGCCCTGATTACAAATGGTGTAACGCAGCTTGGCAATTTATTTCAGCCTGGCACGCGCTGCTATCTGCCAGACAGCAACTCAGGGTTTGCGTCGCTTAACGACCTGACAGAAAAAGAAATTCCTTTCTCTCGCACGATTATTGTACAGGATTCCCTGCGCCAGCAGGCCGAAAAAATTATTACCGCATATAACCTGAATGAAGTCGGTTTCACCCTGCAGAGCATGCCAGACGATCAGGCTCTTTCAGCTCTCGCAGACGCGTTAGATAACAATACCGCGTCCCTTATGATTCTGACCGATCCGTGCTTCCTCCTTCATCAGGCCAGCCTGTCATCCCTTGATGAGCCAAAAAACGTTCTTCCTCAGAATAAAGCTGCCCATATGCTGCTTCGCCCGGGCCTCGCTGAAGAAATGGATATTGACCTGCGCGACGAACTTGATGAACTTATGCTCAGCACTAAGATCATCAGCGCCATGGATTACGCCATGCGCACAGAGGGCCTCTCTGCTGATGAAGCGGCTGAGGCATGGCAGCGTGGCAAACTGATTCCGCGCTAAAAGGGGAGCGGACCTTGTCACAACACAACACAACTGATGAGCGCGACAATAGTCTGGCTGCACAGTATGAGTCTTATCCTTACCCTGAGCGCAACCCGCTGGACGAACGAAAAAGGCTGCTGATTGGCAGCCCCAGTCACCTCAGAGAAATTGATTACTGGGTTTTCAAAGCGAGGCGACCACGCACGACCCCACTGAACGTATTGATCGCGGGATGTGGCACAGGTGATGCCGCCATTATGCTTGCGACACACATGACACGAGCTGACCGTTCGGGTGAGGTGCTTTGTCTTGACCGTTCCGATAAAGCGTTATCTGTAGCAAAAGCGCGGGCAGAAGAACGAAAACTTACAAATATCCGCTTCATTCAGGCTTCGATAGATCAGATTCCCTCTCTTAATCTCGGGCTGTTTGATTATATCGACTGCTGCGGTGTGCTCCACCATCTTCCTGACCCTGAAGCCGCGTTACAAATACTGAATAACTCCCTTGCTGCTGATGGCGGCATGGGCCTTATGGTCTATGCACCTTATGGCCGAACGGGGGTTTATATGCTGCAGGATGCGTTGCATCAGCTTGCACCTGTAAGCGACGCGCCAAAAACACGGCTGGACATTGCACGCCGCGTTATGCGTTATCTGCCGGCAACCGCCTGGCTCCGCCAGAATGGTAATTTCGGCGATCATCTGAGCGGTGGTGATGCTGGCTTGTATGATCTCCTCCTCAACCCGAGAGACCGCGCTTATACCGCGCCCAGGTTTCTTGATCTGATCGACAACGCCGGTCTGAAAACAGCATGCCTGCTTGAGCCTGCGCGTTATAATCCATCGCTCTTCCTGCCCGACGCAAAATTACGCGCTGTCATTTCTTCTCTCAACTTCAGAGAGCAGGCGGCTCTTGCCGAATCTCTCGCAGGGAACATGGCCACTCATGTTGCCTATGTCGTAAAAAATACTAACCCGACATTGCCACCGGATTTTATGGCCCATGATTCTGTGCCGGTCATGAGAGAAATCCCCGGTACAGAACTCGCGATGCAAATGACGCCTGATCATATATTACCATTTTCCTTTGGTACGCTGGTGGTTCCCATCGCTCTTCCGCCTCAGGCACGTGGTATTTTACCTTTAATTGATGGCGTTCGGTCTGTCGGTGACATTGCACAGATTCTTGCAACCCGGGGCGTTCCTGACACTAAATTCGAGACAGTATGGCGTGAAACTTTCTCCGTTCTTGAAAGTCTCAACCGCGTACTGCTTCAGGCTCCGTCATAAGCAACGCCTCTGATATCATCTTCTATAATATCAGAGGCAATGCTATGCGAAGGTCTTCGCTTCCATAACAAACACCATCCATTTTTGAGCAAAGTAAAAAGACTATGACCGTTTATGCTTTTGTTTTTCCGGGGCAGGGCAGCCAGTCAGTTGGCATGGGTGCTGACCTTGCAGCCGCTTTTCCCGCAGCCCGCGCTGTCTTTGAGGAAGTTGATGAGGCTCTGGGCGAAAAGCTTTCGAAGGTCATCTTTGAGGGACCGGCCGAAACTTTAACTGCAACAGATAATGCACAGCCAGCCCTTATGGCTGTTTCAATGGCTGTTTTACGGGTTCTTGAAACTGAAGGTGGTCTTGACCTTAAAAAGAAAGCCACTTTTCTGGCGGGGCACTCACTGGGAGAATATGCCGCACTTGCCGCCGGACGCTCACTGAACATAGCAGAGACGGCACGTTTGCTGCGCCTTCGTGGTCAGGCGATGCAGAAAGCCGTGCCGGCAGGTGAGGGTGCTATGGCTGCTATTATTGGCGCAACCCCTGAGCAGGTAAGAGAAATCTGTAAAGCTGCCAGCAGTGACGGAATTGTTGAAATCGCAAATGATAATGGTGGCGGGCAGACTGTTATTTCAGGGCAGACTGACGGCATTGAGAAAGCCATTCTCATAGCGAAAGAAATGAAAATTAAACGTGCTCTGAAACTGCCCGTCTCAGCCCCGTTTCATTGCTCCATGATGCGTCCGGCCCAGGAAACGATGGCTGAAGCTCTGGCTAAAGCCCCTGTTATGCCACCGGTCGTACCTGTTATTGCTAACGTCACCGCCGAGCAGGAAACGGATACTCAAACAATTCGTACAAACCTGATCAACCAGGTCACCGGGCAGGTTCGCTGGCGCGAAAGTGTGGAAAATATGGTATCTGCCGGCGTTGAGTCTTTTATTGAAATCGGAGCAGGCAAAGTGCTCTCCGGGCTGATTCGCCGGATCAGCAGCGAATCATCTGTTCTTTCCGTCGGCACACCGGCTGATATAGAAAATTTTCTGAAAACACTTTAATAAAACACGTTAATTATAAGAGGAAAATTGCAGAATATGTTTAATCTGGAAGGAAAAGTTGCTCTGATCACCGGCGCGACAGGTGGTATAGGCGGCGCTATTGCAACAACACTCCATGAGCATGGCGCTCATGTTGTTCTTACCGGCACGCGTGAACTGGTTTTACAGACGCACACAGAAATGCTGGGTGACCGCCGCGCCAGCTACGTTGTCGCTAATCTTTCCTCCCCCGAAGAAGCCGACACTCTGATTGCCCGCGCTGAAGAAGCCGCAGGGGCTCCTGTTGATATTCTTATCAATAATGCCGGTCTGACACGCGATAATCTTGCCATTCGCATGAAGGACGAAGAATGGGATCAGGTAATTAATCTCGATTTGTCTTCTCCTTTCCGTTTATGCCGTGCTGCCCTGAAAGGTATGCTCCGCAAAAGAAAAGGACGCATTGTCAATATTGCCTCAATCGTGGGGGCAACAGGCAATCCTGGTCAGGCCAATTACTCTGCCGCCAAAGCTGGTCTGATCGGCATGAGCAAATCTCTTGCTCAGGAAGTCGGCTCACGCGGTGTGACGGTTAACGTCATTGCCCCGGGCTTTATTGATACCCCGATGACAAGTGTACTGACGGATGCCCAGAAAGAAAAACTTCTGGCAAAAATTCCGCTGGGAACGCTCGGTGAGCCAAAGGATATTGCAGCAGCAGCACTTTATCTATGCTCTGATGAGGCCAGATGGGTGACAGGCGCTGTACTACACGTCAACGGCGGCATGGCAATGCTCTGACTTTCAGATAACAGCCCATAGAAATCGTGCTTTTTTTTTTCAAATATGCCAGGTAGACATATATGATGTTCTTGCATGAAACCATCTGGAATATATTTTGAGTGGTTGATACTGGCTTGTGTATAAAAAACATGCTATGGGCCGGCACTCTTGTTTTGAGTGGCTATGAGCGTTAAGGCTCAGACCGTAAGTTGCATCAGGATACGACGGACCGCTTTAGGTTCGGATAACCAGTCCCAATTATATATTGGGCACACAGGAAATAGATACAAATGAGCGAAATCGCTGACAAAGTTAAGAAAATCGTCGTTGAACATCTTGGCGTTGAAGAGAGCAAAGTAACACCTGAAGCGTCTTTTATTGACGATCTGGGTGCAGACAGCCTCGACACCGTTGAGCTGGTAATGGCTTTCGAAGAAGCTTTTAATGTCGAAATCCCTGAAGATGCAGCTGAAAAAATCGCAACAGTAAAAGATGCGATCGATTATATCGAAAAACAAAAAGCTGCCTGAAATAAGTATTAGCTTATTCAGGTCTTTAAGAGGGTCCCTCTGATCTGTTGAGGGACCACATTAATTATTTAAATGTGGAGCCATTTCATTTGCGACATTCAGCCAAGGACCGTAGACGCGTTGTCGTTACAGGCATGGGCATTGTGGGGCCTCTGGGCCTCGGCGTAGAGAACGTATGGTCTCGTCTGATTGCTGGTGAAAGCGGTATCGCTCAGATCAGCGCATTTGATCCTGCCGGTCTTCCCTGTCATGTCGCTGGTGAAGTGCCTGAAGGGCCAGCCGCAGAGGGAAAATTAACTCTCTCTGAGTGGATTTCCACCAAAGACCAGCGTAAAATGGACCGTTTCATTTGTATGGGGATGATTGCGGCCACAGAAGCTGTTCAGGATTCCGGCTGGGTACCATCAACTGAAGAAGAGCGTTGCGCAACAGGTGTAATGATCGGCTCAGGCATTGGTGGTCTGCAGACGATTTATGAAACATCATTACAGGTTGCAGAAGGTCGCGCTAACCGCGTTTCACCTTTCTTTATTCCATCTGCTCTGATTAATCTGGTTTCAGGTCATGTTTCTATTAAATATGGCTTTAAAGGACCTAACCACGCTGTGGTAACAGCATGTGCCTCAGGTGTACATGCTATTGGCGATGCTGCTAAAATCATTGCTCTGGGCGAAGCTGATGTAATGGTTGCAGGCGGCACGGAAGCTGCTGTCTGTAAATTAGGCATTGCAGGGTTTTGTGCAACAAAAGCGCTTTCAACCAGTTTCAACGATACGCCTCAGAAGGCATCCCGTCCATGGGACAAAGACCGCGATGGCTTTGTCATGGGAGAGGGTGCCGGGGTTGTTGTGCTCGAAGAATACGAGCACGCCAAAGCCCGCGGTGCAAAAATTTATGCTGAAGTTATCGGCTATGGCATGTCTGGCGATGCTTATCATATTACAGCACCGGCAGAAGGGCATGATGGTGCTTTCCGCGCTATGACTGCCGCCCTGAAAAGTGCAGATATCACAGCCTCTGATATCAACTATGTTAATGCTCATGGCACTTCAACCATGGCAGATGATCTGGAGCTTGAAGCTGTTGAGCGTCTGTTTGGTGATTCTGCCAGGTCCCTGGCTATGTCATCAACGAAATCAGCAACCGGGCATCTGCTGGGTGCAGCTGGCGCTATCGAAGCGATTTTCAGCATGCTTGCCATTCGTGACAATGTTGCCCCACCTACACTGAACCTCGATAATCCATCTCGTGAGAGTGTGATCGATCGGGTAGCGCATACTGCGCAGCAAAGAAAAATTGATGTGGCACTTTCTAACAGCTTTGGCTTTGGTGGCACCAATGCCAGTCTGATTGTACGTCGCGTCTGATAAAGTTTTTTATTTCTGCCGGAAATTAAAAACTAATGCGTAAATTTTTCGTCCTTTTGTGCTTTCTGCTCCTTGCCGGAGCAGGAGGCACATTTTTTTTGCTTAAAAAAGCATATGTCGTACCAGGTCCACTAAGACAGGACACCGCAGTACTGGTACACCATGGCGATCACGCCCGCATTATTAATACACTGCAGCATGAAAGCGTTATCCCTCAGGGGGCCCTCTATGCACGCCTGACCTCTTTCTTTATTTTCCTTACAAAAAAAGACGGGCAGCTACACGCTGCAGAACTTCTTTTCCCTGCCCATGCTTCTATAAAACAAACACTTTCTGTTTTACGTCATGGCCGCCCTATTATGCATAAGCTGACAATTCCGGAAGGTTTATCAGCAGCACAGATACAGGCATTAATTAATAACGCCTCTTTTCTGAGCGGGCATATAACAAGACCAGAGGAAGGGAGTGTACTGCCTCAGACCTATCTTTACCTGCGCAATACCTCTCGTGATGAACTTCTGAAACGCACTCAGGAGGCTATGACCCACGCCGTAGAAAAAATCTGGGAAGATCGTGAGGCAGATGAAAAAATACCGGACAAAAATGCGCTGATCACTCTGGCATCTCTTATCGAAAAAGAAACTTCTGTGCCGTCTGAACGCTCTAAGGTCGCTGGTGTTTTCCTTAACCGCCTGCACAAGGGGATGAAACTACAGACTGACCCTGCCGTGATTTTTGCTCTTACTAATGGACTGGAGCCACTTGACCGGCCTTTAACACATGCTGATTTACAGATCGAAAGTCCCTATAATACTTATCTGCATAAAGGGCTGCCTCCCGGGCCAGTCTGCTCACCTGGTTTTTCCTCTCTTTATGCTGCAGCGCATCCGGCAAAAAGTTCAGACCTGTATTTTATGGCAACAGGTGAGGGAGGTCATAATTTTACGAATGACCTTAAAGAGCATAATAAAAATGTTGAAAATTATTATCGGAACAAAAGAAAATAAGGGTTTTTTCAGGTAAAAGAAAAAACCCTTTATGCGTTAAAGGCTACTTAGCCGGAGACAAAGATTCACTTTTCACCGTGCCAACACCTTTAGATGCTGAGTAAGAAGGCACTGTGTCAGATACAACTGCATCTGAGGCCGCAGCAGAGGTCTTCACTGCCGATGTCGCCTGCTTAACGCCCGCAAGCTTGCTGTAACGCATCAGTACACTTCGCAGCGGATCGGCACCCTGATTATTAACTCTCATTGTAATGAGAATATCTTCCGGGCCAACAACCTGTTTATAATATTGCCGGTTTGCATCGCTGTTTACTTTCAGCTTGCTGCCACCAATTGAAACTCCGGCAAAAGCCCCCTGCGATTTCTGTGCAACATAAATGTCAGTGTTTCTGGCTCCGGCATTACCTGCTTCAGCATTCGTGCTGATCGTTGCAAAATTTGCACTGGCATTCGCATTAAACTGAAACTGACTGTCAAGCAGAGCCTGCAGCCCGCGATCTGTCATAATAAAGAACATCGTCTGAGAGTTCTGAATGCCCAGCTGAATACCAAAAGATCCGGAGCTCATTGTATAAAATGCCGGATCAGACCATGAGCCCCGGGCATCACGTGCCAGCAGTACGCAACCACCGCCGGAGCCACCGAACACGACTGACATTCTGAAAATTGAAGGGCAGATCATGACAGCACGCGCTTTTGCCAGATCAACCGCAACAGCACTGGTCGGCTTTACCCCAAGAAAAATATCCTGAACAGTCAGAGCGGCTTTATCAACCAGTGTCTGATAATCCTGAGCTGCGCTCGCATAGGACGAAGAAGAGCCGGAAAGGGCCACTGCACCGACAGCTAAAGCACAAGCAGAAAAACGACGAACTGACCGCATAATTATGATCTCCATATACCCGGGCAGAAAAACATCTGGTGTGTTTTTCCTTTGATTTTATTAAGCTAACAGAGAGAGGATGAACTGTAACCTCTTATTCAAGAGGAATATTCACTGCCTCAGAAAGAGGGCGGGCAATATGAGGTGCCGCAGCCAGAATAGTTGCGGCACCGGTTAACCCGCCTGTTTTCAGGAAGGGAGAAACGCAGGCTCCCGCTTCAGCCAGCAAAGGCAGGGCAGCGGCAACATCCCATAAGTTAATAACAATCTCGACATACCCATCGAGACGACCACAGGCGACATCTGCCAGTGCCAGAGCGCCGGACCCGCCTGAGCGAGGCATAGCACCCAGCCCCATAATGGCGTCAGTTTTTTCAATAAAAACATCTTTGGGAACGCGATTACTCCAGCCCATTTCAATCATGGCACTGGCCGGATCTTTAACCGAAGAAGCCTGAATGCGCCTGCCGTTAAGAAATGCTCCATGTCCTCGCAGCGCTGTATATACTTCACCCAGAGCAGGCGCCTCTATCACACCGGCAACTGGCTCATCACCTTCAAGCAGCCCCAGAGAGACGCACCAGCGATTGCGACCACGCGCATAGTTTGATGTCCCGTCAATCGGGTCGACAACCCAGCGCAGAGCACCGGCACGTACGACACCTTCTTCCTCCCCCTGAAAACCATCATCAGGGAATAACGTTTTCATCCGCTCTGCAATAAAGGCCTCAACGGCACCGTCAGTCTCTGTCAGCCAGTCCTGGGCAGATTTCTGCGTTGCAACCGGCCCGCCTGAAGGAGGGCGCATCGACATAGCAAGACGAGCTGCATCACTTACAACTGCGCGCGCTGCCTCCAGACGATAAGCAACAGAGGGGCTCAGAACAGAAGACATACCATGCACTCCGACATATAAATTCAGCTGGGATCTGTCTCAGCGTGTTTTACGATATAACGATTTAGGCCAGCGCCGATGTAACCACAACCAGCTTTCAGGCTTTTGTCTTACCCAGCTTTCAAGGCGGTCATTAATCATCTGCACTAATGTTGCCAGATCCTGCTGTTTATCGCCTGTTTGCGGCAAAACCATGGGCGGCTCAACCACAATGCGCAAACGGGCAGGGCCAAGACGCACAACATACCCCGGAATAACCGGGCAACGATATTTAAGTGCCATACTGGCCAGTGCAGGGGCCGTCATAGCAGGCAGACCAAATAAGCGCGCTTCTATGCCGTCATTCATTTTCTGATCAACCAGCATGCCCAGCCTGCCACCTTTTGCCACATAACGTAAAGCCGCCCTGGCGCCCTCAGCTCCTTTAGCAAATAATGGCACAGGGTCGGGGCCCATCGCGGCATCACGCAAAGAACGGATCATCGCATCAACCTTCCGGTTGCCCGCCGCTCTGTAAAACGAAGCAAAAGGAGTGCCGTAACGTGCAACAGCCGGGGGCAGCATCTCCCAGTTTCCTATATGGCCTGAGACAAACAAAACAGGCCCCTGATGTTGAGCCAGTGCCTTCAGATGCTCAGCTCCCTGCACCTCATAACCAGGCTGCCCCTCAGGCGTATTTTCTCTGAGTGTGGAAAGATGAGGAAACTCGCCAGCAGTACGCCCAAGGTTTTCCCATACTCCACGAATAATGTCCTGCCTTTGCTTTGATGTCAGCTCAGGCATAGCCATCTGCAAATTACGGTCAGCAATTTTTGACGGCGGCAGAAACGGACCAAGAAGCCGACAAAATTTTCCGGCTATGTCTGAAGCCCTCACAGGACCTGCTTTTTTCAGGCATGCCAGCACAACAGAGCAAAGCAGAGCCTCAGCTTTCATCAGAGCCGTTTTCTTATTAAAAAAGCTCACAAGCCTGTCTCCGGCATGAGTGTATGCAAAATTTTCTCAGGCACTGCATCATCCTGCCAGACCAGCTCCACATCTGTTACGCTGACAACGGAGCGAAAAAACTCCGGTAATCTGGCATAATCTTTAGGCGTTGTCACAAGCTGTGCCTGATGTTCACCCGCCAGAGCCTGCAAACACTCAAGCTCTGCAGTTTTATAAAAATGATGGTCAGCAAAAGATATGGTTTTCACCAGGGTAATACCAGCCTTCGCCAGGCTGTCAAAAAACTTACCAGGTCGGCCTATACCGGCAAAAGCAATACAGTTTTTATCTCTCAGCGCAATGCTGTCAGCAAAACAGGTTTGCAAACCCGCCTGTATGATTTTTTCTGGCGGGAAACTACCTGCATAACGTGACAGAAAGCCTGTCTTATCCTCACCAATTATCATAATCGCAGAAGCACGTGACAGTGCCCGCTGCGGACTTTCCCGCAACGGACCGGCAGGAAGAACCTGTCCGTTTCCCAGGCCTGCCGCACCATCAATAATCAGCAAAGAAAAATCTTTATGGAGGGTAAAGTTTTGAAAACCATCATCCATAATCAGGCACTGTGCACCACGGGCCACGGCCGCACGCGCTGATAAAGCACGGTTTCCACCGATCCATGTCGGGCTCACTGCTGCGAGCAGCAGTGCTTCATCCCCTACATCTTCAGCTGTATGACGTGTCAGATCAACCTGAACAGGCCCTTTGAGTTTGCCCCCGTAGCCACGCAGTAAAATATGCGGGGTAATATTTTTATTTTTTAAGCGAACAGCAAGGTCGATTACGACCGTTGTCTTACCGGTGCCTCCGGTTGTTATATTACCACAGCATAAAACCGGCACAGGCGCCTTAAAACTGCGCTGCCTCTCTTTTCCTGCGGCAATGAGCTTAACGCCCCAGGCTAAAGGTGAAAGCAGTAATGACTGCCAGCCTGTTTGCTGTTTTTGCCAGAAAAGAGGCGATTGTCTCATGCCTGCACCAGGGCCATAATTTTTTCTGTTAACGTCATCAGTAAACCTGAGTGACCGGCAATAGCTTCTTTAGCGGCGACCGCACGCGCCATCATCACCTGTTTGTCTGACAACACAGAGATGACCCACTCTGCCAGGCTTTCTGCTGAACGCGTTACTGTGACACTCTGACCAAGCATTTCAAAAGCATCGGTAAAGTTTTGGATCAGCGGCCCCGTGGCCAGGGCATTATCAAGCCGGGCAGGCTCAAGCGGATTATGCCCGCCACCATGCCCCTTAACCTCTTCCAGGCTGTTGCCGATAAATACGCAGTCTGAAACACGGTAAAACAAACCCAGCTCATCCAGAGTATCACACACCCATACGGGCATAGTGCTATCAGGGAGCGCCCCCATCGAACGGCGTGGCGCCCCCCCGGCAAGAGCGGCAACAACATTACCACGCTCAGGATGCCGGGGAACGATAACTGTCAGAAGTTGTGGTATTTTTTTTCTTGCAAAAGCAGCCGCCTGCAAAATGATCTCTTCTTCACCCTCATGCGTGGAGGCTGCCAGAAAAACCGGACGCCCCTCAGTGCATTTTTTCACCTGCAGCAAAGCTTTTTCATCAACAGGCAGAGGCGGGGCGGCCATTTTAATATCGCCTGTGGGGCCATAATTCAGACGGCCAAAGGCGGAAAAATGCGCTTTATCCTGCGCCGAGCGCGGAAAAACCCAGCGACACCGCTCAAGCATACGACGAATAACATCAGGTGCTTTTGACCATGTGGCCAGTGAACGCTCTGACATTCGCCCGTTGACCAGGATTACCGGAAGATTTTTAGCATGACACAGGCCGAAAAGATTTGGCCACAGCTCACTCTCAGTGAAAACGGCAACCTGAGGCTGCCAGTAAGACAAAAATCTCTTACCCCAGCGGGGCACATCAAACGGCACAAACTGATGAATGATATTATTATTTGTTTTTAAAGTATTTTTTCTTTTTTCGACAAGCTGAGCAGCTGTCACCGTACCTGTTGTCACAAGCGCATGACAGTCAGGATTATATGTCAGACAACTTTCGACAAGCGGCAAAACTGAAACAACTTCACCAACACTGGCGGCATGGAACCATATCACCTTTCCACTGGGACGAGAGCATGTCGCAAACCCCATTTTCTCACGTACACGGGATGGCAGCTCTTTACCTTTGCTCTGACGCCAGCGAAGGAGAAATGGCAAAGCAGGTGATAAAACGCTTGCAGCACCATACCACAAGCGTGATGGAACAACTTTAACTGGTTTAATAAAAGAAAAATTCTGTGCTGTTTTGCTACTGCGTCTTTTTTCTTCCGCCAGCGTCATTTGCCTGGTCAGACTTTCGGTCAGCTGATGTGTTGCTTTTTCGTTTTTTCTATCGGGATAAATCGGATCTCCACAAACAAAAACACCCCGGCCAAACGGCAGAGGGAAAAACATTTTATCCCATGATTTTAAACGAAAATTTAAACAAGATGCGCCTACGGGTACCACCGGTTTATCCGCCATAGAAGCAATTGCCATGACCCCTTGCTGCACCACACGTCGAGGTCCCCGAGGTCCATCAGGCGTAATGGTAACCAGGCTGCCATTTTTTAAACATGCGCGCATACGGCGTATAGCCGCTGCACCACCTTTATTTTTTCCTTTACGATCAGAAGAGCCTGCAATAGAGCCCACCTGCCATTTCCTGACGATTTCTGCAATAAGCCGCCCGTCAGAGTTCCGGCTGATGAGCACATTCACGCGCAGCAAAGGATTTTGCTGTTTAGCCCACCACCATATTGCCGGAGAAAGTGGTAAGTTTTCGTGCCAGAACGCTATAATACATGTCTGGCCATCCTGCCCGATAAGTAATGCCCGCGTTTTTGGCGCAACCTCAAAACTCCACCGCGTTGTTTTTAAAGCAAAACCAAGATAGGCTCTGACAATATTTGTCAGAGCCTTCTGAAAAAAAGCCTCTTTAACAGAGGGCGTTTTGAGCCGGTCAGAAATGAGACAGCTCTAAAAAAGACGGCGACGCAAAGCAAAGCCTTCAGCGCGTTCGTTCTGCACTGAGGGCTGGTAAGCTACGGTAAAGGCTTTATGCGCACGCTCCCATGCGGCGACATCAGCCCCTTCAGGCAGAACAACATCGGTTACACCACAACGCAGCAAAAACTCATACTGGTCAGGCAGGATATGACCAGATGCGCGAATATCACCGGCAAACCTGAGATGCTCGCGCAAAGCACGCGCCTGGGTAAAACCACGACCATCACGAAACACAGGAAATACCACCTCTACGGCATCAAGCTGAGAGACAAAATTCCGTAAGCTCTCAACCTCATCACCAGAGGCCAGGACGACACCAAGACGCCCCTCTCTGCCATTTTTCTGCCCGATACCAGCATCAAGCTGACTGAGCGGTACAAGGATATCCCCCGATGGCAGAGTATCCTGCTCTGAAACTACAACCCAGGTATCATCCTGAATCTGACCATTTTTAAGCAGAGGCATAAACGGCATCCTTGAACAGTGCATTACCTAAACGGCGGCACGTCTCAATAAACTGCTCACCGGCCTTACGGCTGGCAAGATAGGTGTCAATGATACGTGCAATCGCATCAACGGTTTCATCTTCAGACAGTGCTGAGCCGAGGATCTGCCCGATGGACACTTCGCTCTGGTCAGACGCGCCACCAAGAGTAATCTGAAACGCTTCCTGTCCGCGTTTATCTACACCGAGAATGCCGATATGACCAGCATGGTGATGACCACAGGCATTAATGCAGCCCGAAATATTCAGGCGCAAAGTGCCAATTTCGCGCTGCAGCTCGGGGCTGGAGAAGCGTTCGCTGATTTTCTGAGAGATGGGAAGGGAGCGCGCATTAGCAAGCGAGCAGTAATCCAGCCCCGGGCAGGCAATAATATCAGTAATAAAGCCCGCATTTGCAGTTGCCAGAGCATAGGTCTGAAGGGTTTTCCACAGCGCATAGAGCGCATCCTGGCGCACATGACCCAGCACAACGTTTTGCACGTGTGTAATACGCAGCTCACCAAAACTGTACTGATCAGCAAGATCAGCCAGAACATTCATCTGTTCAGCCGTCACATCGCCGGGAATACCACCCGGAGGTTTGCATGAGACGGTAACAGAAATATAGCCAGGCTGTTTATGCTGATGCGTATTGGTATTAACCCAGGCATCAAACTCCTGGTCAGCTTTACGCTGATGAGCAAGCTTCTCTGCCGCATCTTCAGGAGGCAGAAAAACAGGAGCACCAAAACGGGCACGGATATCCTCCACCACGCTTTCAGGCAGTTTGTAGCGGGCTTTATCCATCGCAGCGAATTCGGCATTAACATGCTCAAGGAATTTTTCGGCACCAAGAGCCTGCACCAGAATTTTAATACGAGCCTTATAGATATTATCGCGACGGCCAAAAGCATTATACACACGCAAAATCGCCTCAAGGTAAGCGATCAGATGTTCTTCAGGCAGGTCGTCACACAGCTTAACGCCGACAACGGGGGTACGCCCAAGGCCACCACCGACATAAACCTCGAAAACAGTACGGCCATCTTTGCCCGGATGCGCTTTAAGGCCAATATCATGGAAACGTGCTGCAACACGGTCTCTTGGGCTGCCTGAAATAGCAATTTTGAACTTACGCGGCAGAAAGGTGAATTCCGGGTGCAGGGTAGACCACTGACGCAAAATTTCAGCATATACACGCGGGTCGAGCACCTCATCACTGGCGGCACCGGCAAACTGATCTGCCGTTACGTTGCGGATACAGTTGCCGCTTGTCTGAATAGCGTGCATTTCAGTTTCGGCCAGAAGCTCAAGAATTTCCGGCGTATCTTCAAGCTTAATCCAGTTAAACTGAATGTTCTGCCTGGTGGTAAAATGCCCGTATCCCCGGTCATAACGCTCTGCGATATGCGCCAGAGTGCGCATCTGTGAAGAGCTGACAACACCATAGGGAATAGCAACACGCAGCATGTATGCATGGAGCTGCAGATAAAGGCCATTCATCAGTCGAAGCGGTTTAAACTCTTCTTCCGTCAGCTCACCGGACATACGGCGTGCCACCTGGTCACGAAACTGGGCAATGCGCTGCTTTAAAAAAGCTTTATCAACAGCATCATAAGAATAGCGCCCGACAGACAGGGCAGGGTGAGGAGTTTGGGGCATTTTTTACCGACTTTGACTGAAGAAGAAAAATAAAATCCAGACAGGCAGATCAGGAGGCCGAAGGAGCAAACTGAGGGTGTGTGCTTGGGCCATCAGCACGTATAATTTCACGTGTTGTCACAGGCACCGGCCCCGCATCTGTCAGAGTGACCTGCACCCCATAAATGCCAACCAGACCTTCCTGCTGAGCCAGACCCTGATATTTGGGCAGAATCTGCTCAATTTCAGTATTATCAAACACTCTGGCCTGTTTGAGGAAAGGCTGCCACGATCCATCTGCCGCCAGCCAGACAATACGACCATCAAGCAGATTGTTCGCGGTCAGAACACTCGACCCTTCTGTGTCACGGCGGTTATTTCTACGGTCCATTTCACACTCTCACAACACATCTGAAGCCAGGCCGGCAGAAATTCACGCCGGCATATCGTTGATAAAATACTGTTATCTGACGAAAAACAGCCAGTATATACTGCATAATAACAGTTTTTTACGTGAAATCAAACAATCCTCTGTCCATTTCTGAAAAGACGGGCCTCTGCAATATTTAACCCCTGGCAGGAATCAGAAATGGACTGGTGCTTTGTATGCACCGGAAAAAATACTGGCACACTACGCTCAGGCAACTGTGCTGAATAATGCAGAAAACCATTGCGCCGGCCATGACGCACCAGCGCAATCTTACCCCCGGTTGCTGCATTTTCAGGAAAAATCTCAAACGGTCGTATCATTGCTTCTGCCGGGCCGGCAGGACATGAGGTTGCAAACGGCAAAACACCGGCTTCGTCAGGTATAAAAAGACCTGTATCAGCCTGGATGACACCTTTGAAACTGACGGCTTCTCCCAGAAACTCCATCACAAAGGCTGTTTCGGGTGCTTCATCAAGCTGGGCCGGGCTTGCATTCTGCACAATACGCCCGTGCTGCATCACGACAATACGATCCGCAACTTCAAGTGCTTCTTCCTGATCATGAGTGACGAGAATAGTTGTCAGGCCAAGCTGATCATGTAACGCACGAAGCCAGGTTCTGATTGCACGGCGCACAATCGGATCAAGAGCACCAAAAGGCTCATCAAGCAGCAACACATCAGGACGCGTTGCGAGCGCACGGGCAAGGGCCACGCGCTGACGCTGACCGCCAGACAGGCGGGAAGGGTAAGCCTTACCCAGATCAGGAATCTGCATAAGGTCTAATAATTCCTGCACACGAGCCGAAATCTCAGATGCTGACGGACGCTGCGCCTTTGACAAAACATCCAGGCCGAAACTGATGTTACGGGCAACTGTCATATGCGGAAAAAGTGCGTAGCTCTGAAACACAAAACCGACTTTTCCCGCTCTCTCCTGAATGCTGGCCAGGGTCTCTCCGTTCAGGGAAACAGTTCCTGAATCATATTTATCAAGGCCGGCGATAGCGCGCAAAAGGGTGGTTTTACCTGCACCTGATGGCCCGACAAGGGCAACAAATGCACCGCTTTCGACTGACAATGACACATCACTGAGTAATATGCGCTCACTACCGGGAGCACATCTGATCAGGTTTTCAACAACAACACTCATGAGGGATCTTCCCGGGTGCGGTTCATAAAATCAGGAAGTGAACGTAAAAAAACAACGGTCATCGACATAAATGCAAGCAGAGCTGCCATCGTGAAGGCTGCCACCGTCTGATAACCATTATACAGGCTTTCAATATGTAAAGGCATTGTTTCTGTCAGTCCCGGGATATGCCCTGACACCACAGAAACCGCACCAAACTCGCCCATTGCACGGGCTGTTGTCATGAGAACACCAGAAAATAACGCGACCCGTGCACCAGGCAATGTCACTCTGAACAAAATTTGCCAGAACCCTGCACCTGCCAGAGTTGCGGCCTCTTCAGCATCGCGTCCCTGCTGCTCCATCAATGGGATAAGTGTGCGCACAACATAGGGCAGGGTAACAAATAATGTCGCCAGAATGATACCAGGCACCGCAAAAGCGATCTGGATCCCCATACGATCAAGTGCAGAACCCCACCAGCCCTGCGCACCAAACAACAAAAGCCAGACCAGACCAGAAACAACAGGAGAAATGCTCAGAGGTAGTTCGACCAGCACCAGCAACAGACCTCGCCCCGGAAAACGAAAGCGGGTCAGAAGCCAGGCTGCAAGAATGCCAAATATCGTATTCAGCACGACCGCAACCACAGTCACCTCAAGTGTCAGCTCAATCGCTGCAATACCATCCGGGTCCTGAAGCGTTTTCAGAGCGGGCATAATGCCATGACTCAGTGCTTCAGCAAGAATAACAGCTGGTGGCATCAGCAAAACCAGGCCTATCAGGCCCCAGGTTGCGCACCACAGAAAAAAGCGGGTCATGATGCAGATGTCCAGACTGAGAGTTTTTTGCGAACGGCGCCGACAAAAATCAGAGACAGAAAAGAAATAAGCAACAAAATAAGAGCGATAGCCGTAGCACCGGAATAATCGAACTCCTGCAGGCGCACGACAATAAGTAAAGGTGCTATTTCACTTTTAAACGGCTGATTACCTGCAATAAAAATAACAGAGCCATATTCGCCCATACCCCGCGCAAAAGCGAGGCCAAATCCGGTTATAACTGTGGGGATAAGGGGTGCGAGCAGAACCCGTCCTATAACCTGCCGGGGTCTGGCGCCAAGAAGTCTGGCTGCCTCTTCAAGCTCGTGGGGCAGGTTTTTTAAAACAGGCTCAATTGTCCTGACCATAAAAGGCAGGCCAACAAACATAAGAGCCAGAACAATACCCGTGCGGGTATAGGCAACATCAATGCCTATTTTGGACAGAGGAGCACCAAGCCAGCCTCTGGGGCTGTAGAGCGTAGCCAGTGTAATGCCTGACACCGCAGTTGGAATAGCAAGTGGCAGATCAATCAGAGCATCAGCCATTTTACGGCCAGGAAGATGACCGCGAACCAGCATCCATGCCAGAAACAAACCCAGAGGAATATTTAAGAGTGCAGCAGCAACCGCACTCGAAAAACTGGTCCATAACGCTGCAAACATACGTGTATCATGCAGCTCGTTCAAAACCATGCCAAAACCATTTTGCCAGGGACGTAATGCCAGAGCAAAAAGAGGCAAAATAATAAAAAAACCGGTCCAGACGAGTGTCACAGTAAGTGACAGACGATAGCCGGGCAGGGTGGAATCTCCTCCCTGCCAGAAGAGAGCAAAAGCTTTTTTCATTTTTCCGGCTACCATAAGCAAGCGTTAGCCCATGACACTAAACAGGTGACTACAGAGTTTTACGCGCAGATGCAGCAAGAGCTACATTGCCTTTAATAAAGTCTGTCAGTTTTTTTACACCCGCATCAGCACCATTGTCAGCTGTTTCAAGGCGCAGGGCAGGACTTTCAGGAGCTTCATACGGCGCATCGATACCGGTGAAACCTGAAATTTTTCCGGCACGGGCTGCTGCATATAACCCTTTAGGGTCACGCTGTTCACACACAGAAAGAGCAGCATCAACAAAGACTTCATTAAAATCTGAGCCAATAATCTGCTGTGCGAGAGCACGATCAGAACGTAACGGGGAAATCAGGGCGACAAGAACAACCTGACCTGCATCACTCAGAATTCTGGCCACTTCAGCTGCACGACGAACATTTTCTGTCCGGCTTTCTTCTGAAAAACCAAGGTCTTTGCACAGGCCTGCACGCAGCGTATCCCCATCAAGCACACTTACATTAAGGCCCTGAGCAAAAAGCTGAGCCTCAGCACCGCGGGCCAGAGTACTTTTCCCTGAGCCGGAAAGCCCGGTCAGCCAGTACACGCCACTGCGATGACCAGCCTGACGTGCACGGTCAGCCTGCGTTACTCGGCTTGCACTGGGGTGAATAGCATTTTCGCCCTGAGCAACTGCAGCAGCACCAATCAGCGGTGCACCGCCAACGATACGCTGCTGACGATCAACCAGAACACCACGACCATCAGCGGTACCCGGTGTAAAAGGGTCAAACAGAATATTTTCTGAAGCGGCAAGTGTAACCTCAGCAAAACCTTCAGCAGGCACTTCATCGCCAGGGTTCTGTGTCAGATTCTCAAGGTCAAGCACACTGTCAATCGATGCAATTGTTACATCATGCTCTGCTGTCGCCAGGCGCAGCTTAAAGCTCTCACCAACATGCAGCGGTTCCTGACGCAGCCAAAACAGACGGGCTTTAATGCGTGATGCACTCACAGGAGATGCCTCGGGCTGAAACAGAATATCACCACGATCGGGGATAACATCCGGCTCAAGCGTTACAGCGACAGACTGCCCTGAAACGGCAGAAATCTGCGGGGCTGTGTGCCAGCTTTCGATAGAGGCAATACGGGCAGGTGTTTTCTGTGTGCCAATAATGACCGTTTCACCAACGCGAACACGACCACGTTCGATACGACCGGCAACATAGCGTTTATCTCCGAAACGATAAACATCCTGCACCGGCAGACGCAGAGGCAGCTCGTTACGGGATTCAGGTGAGGGAACAGCTGACAGCGCTTCTGTCAGTGTCGGACCTTTGTACCATGGTGTACGCTCTGAACGTGCCGCAATATTATCACCATCACGAGCAGAAGCCGGAACAAAAACGGCAGCTTTCAGATGCAGTTTCTCCAGCAGGTCAGTCACTGACTTCTGAACGGCCTCAATTTTTTTCTGATCAAAATCAAGAAGATCAGCTTTATTAAGCAAAACGATGACATGCCTGATGCCGATAAGATGCAGCAACATTGCATGACGACGTGTCTGCTCCTGAGCGCCTTCGGCTGCATCAACAACCAGCACAGCGGCCTCTGCATCGGCGGCACCGGTTATCATATTACGCAAAAACTGACGATGGCCGGGGGCATCAACAATAACAAATTCACGTTTGTTCAGATGAAACGGGATACGGGTTGAATCAACCGTAACGCCCTGGTCACGTTCAATCTGCAAAGAATCGAGCAGAAAGCTCCACTCAATTTTGAGGCCACGTTTTTTAGATGATTCAATAATCTGGGCGACCTTACCATCCTGCAGATTATCTGTATCGTGCAGCAGCCGGCCAATAAAAGTAGATTTACCATGATCGACATGGCCAACAATAACAATTGGCGTTGCTGCTTCGTGAGAAAAAGTATTGCTCTGGGTCATGATCTTTCCTGTCCGCACTAAATATCAGAGATAACCTGCAACACGCAGACGTTCGAAGGCATCTTCAGACTCATGATCCATCGCGCGGCCTGAACGCTCAGATGTCCGTGTCGTTTCCAGCTCTGCAATAACCTCAGCAAGTGTTGAGGCATTACTTTCAACCGGACTGGTAATATCCTGATCACCCAGAGAGCGATAACGTTTACCATCTTTTGCAAAATACAGATCGACCAGGGGGATACCTTCACGCTCGATGTAACGCCAGATATCAATCTCTCTCCATGAAAGAAGAGGGTGAACACGAATATGCATACCTTCTTCATGCGGGGTGGCATACTGGTCCCAGAACTCGGGAGGCTGATTGCGGATATCCCATTTATGGCTGGCACCACGAGGGCTGAAAACGCGCTCTTTAGCACGGGTACCCTGTTCGTCACGACGAATGCCGGCAATAACACCCTGCAGGCGGTGCTTCTCAATCATAGCCGCAAGACCAGCCGTTTTACGGGCAGCCGAACGGGCAGCCGGAGGAAGAGAAGGGTCCATTTCCTCTACAGGCGGGCAATCCCCAAGGAGCAGATCAAGCTCCCATTTTTTTGTATATTCATCGCGAAATTCGTACATTTCACGAAATTTTTTGCCTGTATCAACATGCATGACAGGAAAAGGCACACGACCCAGAAAGGCTTTTTTCGCCAGCCACACCATGACGTTTGAGTCTTTGCCCAGAGACCATAACATGGCCAGAGGACGCAATTTACGATAGGCCTCACGCAGAATGAAAATGCTCTGAGCCTCAAGCTGATCTAAATGGTCCATAATGGATAAAAACCTGTTTCTAAAAAGTAAATTAAACCGTCACAGCATGCACCTTAGCGGGCTGTGTGAATACCGCATTCTGTCTTGGCAAGGCCGGCCCATCGTCCTGACCGTGCATCCTGCCCCTCTTTTACAGAATGTGTGCATGGCGCACATCCGATTGAAGGGTAACCCTCAGCAACCAGGGGGTGCGGAGGCAGGTCACGACGCACCATTTCCTGCCTGATCTCATCAGCTGACCATGCGGCAAGAGGATTGAGACGAACCTGGCCGTCATCTTTAACTTCGACAACAGACAAGGCCTGCCGTGTTATGGCCTGACCACGTTTACGCCCGGTAACAAGCACAGGATAAGGCAGGCAGGCCGTATCAAGCGGCTCAACTTTGCGAATACGGCAACAGGCGTCAGGGTCGAAAGCCCACAGCTCACCTGTAGGATCGAATTCGGCAATTCGGGCAGGGGGCGGAGCCGCGTCCTGCACGTTTGTCAAACCCAGTCTCTCAGCCAGCTCCTTACGGTAACGTAAAGTCTCAGGAAAATGCTGACCTGTTTGCAGAAAAATCACAGGCAAAGCCGGATCAGCCTCAGCGACGAAGGCCAGCAACAGCGCAGATTCAGCGCCAAAAGATGACATGACAGCAATCTTACCAGGCAGCAGTTCAGATGCCCGCCTTAAAAGATTAACCGGATCGTCTTCTGATTTCTTCAGTTCCTGAAGCACACTGGCTGTGACTGTCATCTGATTTCCCTCAAAAACAGGGTCTATGTTCTGATAGTGACTTATTCATTCGTAGTTTGAAATGCAAGCAACCAAATAATTCACTTTCTGATCAGTATTTAAGATTTTAACCGGATTAATGAAAAAAATTATAAAAATTCCACTTCAATAGCGTTGAACCCACAAATTACATATGGTGCTCTCCCGTCGTATTATCATTTAGTTGGCATAATATATCTTATAGGATTTATATATCAGAGGGGGAAACCGATAGTCTCCCGCAACTGAATAATGTTATTTCGATGCTCCTGCCGCTGCCTGATCAGGATTGTTCTGACGAAACAAGGTCCACTGTTCGGTCACTGTACCATCTGGCAAGTGGCAGTATGTTATCTGTCCCTTGCTTTCATTGCGTATCTCAATAGTCCCTTTCTGCTTTATGCAATACACGGTTGCAGGATTAGGCACTCTCAGAGTGCGAACCTGTGTCGTCTTGGTCAGAGATGCATCGGCAGATGGTTGATCAGGATGGCTGCATGCTGTCAGTCCTGCTGCCAGTGCGAAAATAACCATTCCCTTTTTAAAAGATGAAAAATGAATCTGCATATCCTTGAGATACCCCCTTAAATTTCAAGAGAAATGACCTGATATATAAGATCATTTAACACTTTTTTTACTGCTTATTATGAACTATAACTTAAAAAATTAACAGGTGCAGGCCGGACTTCCTTCTCTGTAGCAGAGGGCATCTCTCCTGCTGGCTTTCATGTTATAAAGCGACTATACTCGCCCCATTCTCTATCTCTCAATATTCAGGATTGCATATATTATGGCTGACGGTTCGCCTATCGCCCCCTTCTCTTCTGGTGCACCCCAGTGTCGCAATGACTGGACTGTTGCTGAAATTCAGGCCCTGCTTGACCTCCCGTTTCCTGAGCTGATGTTTCGTGCACAGGCAATACATCGTGCCAGCTTTGACCCGACCGATATTCAGATCTCAACTCTTCTCTCTATTAAAACCGGTGGATGCCCTGAGGACTGTGCCTACTGCCCACAAAGCGCCAGGCATGAAGAAAGCGTGAAAGCTGACCGTCTGATGGCGGTTGAAAAAGTTCTGGAAGAAGCACGTAAAGCAAAAAGCGCAGGTGCAAGCCGCTTCTGCATGGGGGCCGCCTGGCGTTCGCCTAAAGAGCACGACCTGGAAACAGTCTGCTCTATGATTGAGGGCGTGAAGGAACTGGGACTTGAGACCTGTGTAACGCTGGGTATGCTCGATACAGACCAGGCTGAGAAACTTAAAAAATCAGGCCTCGATTATTATAACCACAACCTTGATACATCTCCTGAATTTTACGGTGAAATTATTACAACCCGCACCTATCAGGATCGTCTGGATACACTCTCAAACGTACGTGACGCAGGTATTAACGTCTGTTGTGGCGGTATTGTCGGCATGGGAGAAAATGAAACAGACCGTGCTGGCCTGATTGCTGCCCTGGCTACCCTGCCCGTTCACCCTGAAAGCGTGCCCATTAACCTGCTTGTACGCGTTAAAGGAACCCCTCTGGGTGAAGCTGAAACCGTTGATCCCATAGATTTTGTACGCATGATTGCTGTTGCACGAATCACCATGCCAAAAAGTCGTGTGCGTCTGGCAGCAGGTCGTGAAAACATGAGCGATGAGACACAGACCCTGTGCTTCCTGGCGGGTGCTAACTCAATCTTCTACGGTGAACGCCTGCTCACAACCCCAAACCCTCAGGCGCAGAGAGATCGTAAGCTGCTTGATCGTCTTGGTATGCATACAACAGGTATCGGCCTGGATGCCGTACCAGTACACGCACCTGCATGAGCAACCATAAACCGGCTTTTATTTGATGACGTATTCAGTAAAGGAAATCTTTCTGACACTTCAGGGTGAAGGTGGTCAGGCCGGACGAGCCGCCGTGTTTTGCCGTTTCACAGGATGCAACCTGTGGAGCGGTCGCTCTGAAGACCGTGAAAAAGCACAGTGCCAGTTCTGCGATACTGATTTTATCGGCACCGATGGCCCTGGCGGCGGTAAGTTTGAAACAGCTGAAAATCTTGCCTCTGCCATTGCTTTGCAGTGGCCTGCTGATAGCGATTCTTACAGCCATCGGCTCGTTGTTTTTACCGGGGGCGAGCCACTCCTTCAGCTTGATGACGCTCTGATCAGTGCTATGCACAAACAGGGCTTTTCAGTAGCTGTCGAAAGCAATGGCACTATTGCCGCACCCGAAACGATAGACTGGGTATGTATCAGCCCCAAAGCAGGCACTGACCTTGTCCAGACGAGTGGCACTGAGCTGAAGCTGGTTTATCCTCAGCCTGGGCTTGATCCCGCGTCACTTACCGCTCTTGATTTTAAACATTTCTGGCTCCAGCCAATGGATGGCGCCAATCAGCAGGACAACATACAGGCCGCTATCCGCTACTGTCTGCAGCACCCTCAATGGGGTCTGTCTCTGCAAACGCATAAACTGACAGGTATCCCCTAAGTTATGACCTTTCCGTCGCATTATCTGAATGAATCTGCTCTCGTACTATTTTCAGGTGGTCAGGATTCTGCAACGTGTCTCGCCTGGGCGCTGGCTCAGTTCGGCCGTGTCGAAACGCTTGGTTTCGATTACGGTCAGCGCCATGCTATTGAACTTGAGTGTCGCAAAACCCTCAGAGAGGGTATGACGGTGCTTAATCCATTATGGTCTGAACGCCTTGGTGAGGATCACACCCTTGCTCTGGGGGCTCTGGGCGATATTTCTGAAACGGCACTGACACGCAATGCAGAAATTGCGATGGCCGAAAACGGATTGCCCAATACCTTTGTACCCGGCCGCAACATTATTTTTCTGACTTTTGCCGCAGCTCTGGCTGCCCGTCGTGGTATTCGTCATATTATTACCGGCGTGTGCGAAACAGACTATTCCGGCTATCCGGATTGCCGTGACGATACGATTAAAGCCGTGCAGGTCGCGTTAAATCTGGGCATGGAAAGTCGCTACGTGCTGCACACTCCTCTGATGTGGATCGATAAAGCCGAAACATGGCGCCTGGCAGAAAATATTGGCGGGCAATCCCTCGTCACACTCATCAATCAGGAAAGTCATACCTGCTACATGGGTGAACGTGGCCCGGCTCATGCATGGGGGCATGGGTGCGGTCACTGCCCTGCCTGCGACCTGCGCAAAGCTGGATGGGAAAATTATAACGGGCCTGCGCCACATGCCTGATCTTGTTTTTACCCGTCGTTTTTCCATGGGGCACAGACTGATACACGGAGCAAGCGAGCGCTGCGCCCTTCCCCATGGTCACAATGAATTTGTAACTGTGCGCCTCGCCAGCACAAGCCCTGCTCCGCTTGATGGTTCTGGCAATATGCCGGTCTCTTTTCAGCAGGCAAAAAGTACCTGGCATCATTTCATTGATGAAAAACTCGACCATGCCCTGCAACTGGCAGAGGATGACCCGCTACTATTATGGTTTAAAGCAAACGAACCCGAACGTGCTCAGCGCATCGTCGTCACCCCGGGAGATCCCACAACGGAACTCATGGTCTGCCTGATGATGGCAAAGCTCAATGCCTTTTTAAAGGCAGAGGGCGGACTGTTAGTATGCACTGAGGTCTCATTACAGGAGACCCCCACCAACACTGTCACTTTTGATGGTAACCCGGAGGATTTTTTACCTCGCCCCCGGGCACCTGAACAATGCTGGTGGTACAGGCCGGATATGTCGATATCTGACCCGTTATAAGAGGTCTTTTCAGACCTCTGCCCGCCCTGGGTTGTTAAGTTTCAGTATTTCAGATGTCTTCTCACGCAGCTTGCGACACAGTTCAGGATTATCAGCCAGTTTCTGACCGTAAGAAGGCACAATTTCCTTAAGCTTAGCGTCCCATTCAGGCAATTTATCTGCAAAGCATTTCTTTAGCACTGACAGCATAATCGGGGCTGCAGTTGATGCACCGGGAGAAGCACCAAGCAGTGCAGCAACCGAACCATCCTGGCTCGAAATAACCTCAGTACCGAACTGAAGCACGCCACCTTTTGCTGCATCTTTTTTAATAATCTGCACACGCTGGCCTGCTGTAACCAACTCCCAGTCTTCAGCTTGTGCATCAGGAATAAAATCACGCAGCGCGTTAATACGCTCTTTATTTGATTCCATTACCTGCTGAATCAGATACCGTGTCAGGTCCCAGTTATCACGGGCAACCGCCAGCATTGGCAGAATATTGCCTGTTTTAACAGATTTAGGCAGGTCGAGGAGCGAACCTTTTTTAAGGAAGCGTGTTGAGAACCCGGCATATGGTCCGAACAGCAGAGCACGCTTGCCATCGATCATTCTTGTATCAAGATGAGGTACAGACATTGGTGGTGCACCAACTGATGCCTTGCCATACACTTTGGCACCGTGACGCGCGATGATGTCAGGGTTTTTACACCGCAGGAATTGCCCGCTCACCGGGAAACCACCTACACCGCGTGATTCAGGAATACCGGTTTTCTGGAGTAATGGCAGAGCACCACCACCGCACCCGATAAATACAAACTTCGCCTTAACAGTAAACTGTGTGTTGACTGTCAGATTATGCACTCTGAGCTGCCAGCCACCCGCCGGGTCACGTGTAATATCCAGAACATCATGACCGGTGTTAATGGTGCAGTGACCACTCTCTTTAAGATATTTTGTCAGCAGATGTGTTAAGGCGCCAAAGTTAACATCTGTACCATTAAGGCTGCGTGTAACGGCGAGTTTTTCACCAGGTTTACGATTCTGCATCACGAGAGGCATCCACTCTGCCATCTGTGCAGGATCTTCCGAATACTCCATCCCTTCAAACAGCGGGTGCTGACTCAGCGCCTCGTAGCGTTTACGCAAAAATTCAGTATTTTTTTCACCCCATACAAAGCTCATATGCGGGATAGGCGTAATAAAATCCTCTGGATTTTTAATGAACCCGTTTTCAACCAGAAAGCTCCAGAACTGCCTGGAAACCTGAAAGGCCTCATTCACACCGACAGCTTTGCTGATATCAACGCTGCCATCTGGTTTTTGTGGCGTATAATTCAGCTCACAGAGAGCTGAATGCCCTGTGCCTGCATTATTCCATGCATCTGAACTCTCCTGAGCAACATCCTCAAGACGTTCAAAAATGCTGATCTTCCAGTCTGGCTGCAACTGTGTGAGCAGGGTTCCCAGGGTGGCGCTCATCACGCCTCCGCCGATTAAAGCGACATCAACCGAGGATACATTACTGGTTGGGGTGGAACTCATGATGATCTCCGCAAATAACAAACTTTGCTTTTAACCCGCAAACGATACGAAAAGACCTCAAAAAAAAATATCATCTGACAAGCAAAAACATCAGGCTCATACTAAAAGCACCGTTAAGATGGTGAATATATGGCACAGCTTACACCATCTGCCTTCTCATCTCTGCGAGAGGTGGCATGAATTATAAAATTTATTTAGAAAATAGCGCCAGGCAGGGTATCACAATGATACTCCGGCCTGGCACGGGCGCTTAGCGGCCTGTCTGGCCTCTGTGACGCAAAAGATGATCTGCGAGAACACAGGCCATCATAGCTTCACCAACAGGCACCGCCCGAATGCCAACGCAAGGGTCATGACGACCTTTTGTAATAACTTCTTTCTCCACACCATCGCTTGTGACTGATGGTACAGGAGTAAGCATCGAGCTGGTTGGTTTTACTGCAAAACGTGCAACCACTGGCTGACCGGTAGAAATACCACCGAGAATACCCCCTGCATGGTTAGCACCAAACGCAATCTGACCATCTCGCATAAACAGCGGGTCTGCGTTTTCAACTCCGGTTAAGGCAGCAGAAGCAAAGCCATCACCGATTTCAACACCTTTGACAGCATTAATGCTCATAAAAGCCGCTGCCAGATCTGAATCCAGCTTGCCATAAATGGGCGCGCCTAACCCGGCCGGCACGTTCTCGGCCACAACCTCAATCACGGCTCCGGCTGACAGGCCATTTTTACGGATGGTGGTCAGATACTCTTCCCATGCAGGCACGACAGAGGCATCGGGTGAGAAAAAGGGGTTATTGTTGACCTCACTCCAGTCCCACCCTGAGCGATCAATTTTGTGCGGGCCAAGCTGTATCAGGGCTGCACGTATTCTGACCTGCTCACCCAGAATGCGTCTCGCAACAGCGCCGGCAGCGACGCGCATTGCCGTCTCACGTGCAGAAGAGCGGCCACCCCCCCGATAATCACGAATGCCGTATTTAAGGTCATAGGTCAGATCAGCATGACCTGGCCTGTATGTCTGTGCGATGTCACCATAATCTCGTGAACGCTGATCTGTGTTTTCAATCAGAAGAGAAACAGGTGTGCCTGTTGTCTTCCCCTCAAAAACACCCGAAAGAATCCTGACAGCATCGGGCTCCTTACGCTGTGTCGTAAAAGAAGATGTGCCTGGTTTTCTGCGGTCCAGAAAAGGCTGAATATCAGCCTCTGATAAAGCAAGACCAGGCGGACACCCATCGACAACACAGCCAATAGCCGGCCCGTGACTTTCCCCCCAGGTCGTTACACGAAATAAATGCCCAAAAGTATTATGAGACACCACGTTCCTCTTATTCGATGGAAATATCCGGTGCTGAAGGGTTTTTCATACCAACGATGTGATACCCACAATCGACATGATGAACCTCCCCTGTCACACCGGCGGAAAGATCAGACAACATGTAAAGGCCTGCCCCACCAACATCGTCAAGAGAAACATTACGCTCAAGCGGTGAATTATGCTGGTTCCACTTAAGAATGTAGCGGAAATCGCCAATACCACTCGCGGCAAGGGTTTTGATCGGACCTGCCGAAACAGCATTAACACGAATGCCATCAGCCCCAAGATCGGCTGCCATATAACGTACTGACGCCTCAAGAGCTGCTTTGGCAACACCCATCACATTATAATGTGGCATTACCCGTTCTGCGCCAAGATAACTCAGCGTTAAAAGTGAGCCGCCTTTTTTCATCAGCCTTGAAGCACGCTGCGCAACAGCTGTGAAAGAAAAGCATGAAATATCGATTGCCGTAAGGAAAGCTTCTCTTGGTGTATCAACATAACGGCCGCGCAAATATTTTTTATCAGCCCAGCCGATAGCATGCACAACGAAATCGAGCTCTCCCCATTCTTTTTCCAGACGTTCAAACACGGCATCAATAGCCGCTTCATCTGATACATCGCAGGGCAGAACCAGCTGAGAGCCAACACTTTCAGCCAGAGGGCGCAGACGCTTACCTAACGCCTCACCCTGATATGTAAAAGCAAGCTCACCACCCTGAGCCGCTACAGCACGAGCAATAGCCCAGGCGATAGAATGGTCGTTAGCTACGCCCATAATAAGACCTTTTTTGCCCTGCATCAGTGTACCCTGTGTTGTACAGGCTGTCGCGTGCTCTGTTGTCATGCTCTATTCCTCAATTAAAAATATTGGGTTATTTAAAAATACGGGGTCATTTAAAGCCGGAGGCATCTGCCATACCCCAACACCCACTGATTTGCCTTTCCCGAAAACTAAAAGCAAGTGTATTCTCCCGGTTGACAAAGTGAAAACTAAGGCACTGTGTCTGACGAGCGATACCCTGAGAGATAAAAGAGCGACATATGGGCGATTATTCTCAAAATACAGAAAACACTCAGACGCTTCTTGACCTGAAGTCTGACCCCTTCGATTTATTTACTGACTGGATGGAAGAAGCAGAGGTCAGTGAACCATCAGATGCTAATGCTATGGCTCTGGCGACCAGTACACCCGATGGTCACCCTTCCCTTCGGGTTGTTCTCCTCAAGGGTGTCGACCGAAACGGTTTTGTGTTCTACACGAACAAAGAAAGCCGCAAAGGCCTTGAACTGGCAGAAAACCCTTTTGTTTCCCTGCTGTTCCACTGGAAAAGCCTTCGCCGGCAAATCAGAATTGAAGGCACCGTCTCCCCTGTTTCGGAGCAGGAGGCAGATCTCTATTTTGCCAGCCGCAGCAGAATGTCAAGGCTGGGAGCCGTTGCCTCAGACCAGTCACGCCCGCTTGAAAACCGTGAAATCTTTAAAAAACGCATTCAGGAAGCTGAAGAGCGCTACGAAGGACAGCAGGTGCCTCGTCCTGCCAACTGGTCAGGTTACAGAGTGAAGCCTTCAGCCTTTGAGTTCTGGCAGGAGCGTCCCTACAGATTACATGACAGAGCCCGCTGGACACCTGAAGCGAACACCTGGAGCGCGACAAGACTTTATCCCTGATTGTGATATAACAGCCAAAACAGAGTTAAGGAGTGTTACGCTAATGAAAGATGTAAGAAAGATTTTACTTCCTTTACCCAGTACCTCCAACGCAGAAGCCGCGCTGATACGCGGCTATAATTTTGCGCGGCGCTTTCATGCTCATCTTGCTGTTTTGCACATCAGATCTGATGGAAGAGACATAGCTCCCCTGGCCGGCGAAGGCCTGTCTGGTGCTATGGTTGAGGAGCTGATGCGCTCAGCTGAACATGAGAGTGCGCGAACCGCACACGACGTCCATCATCTGTTTGTCAGGTTTGTTGCCGAGCATAAAGATATCGAAGTTGTGCCCCCGCATTCGCCATTCCCGGCTGATAAAGCAAGCATCAGCTTTTGTACGCTAACGGGCAACCCGGCAGAAATTATACCCTATCACGCACGCCTCTCTGACTTCACACTGGTGCCTCATCCTCAGTCCGGCGAAGAAGTGTCTTCTTCAGAAACCCTTCATTCAGTGCTGTTTGACAGTGGTCGCCCGGTTGTTATCGCACCACAAACGCCGACGACCGGCCTTATCAAACGTGTCTGTATCGCATGGAATGGCACAGCAGAGGCCTCATCAGCACTCCGCGCGGCTCTGGCCTGGGCTGTTGGTGCTGACGCCGTGCGTGTTCTCTACTGCGATGACTATCAGCGCAAAGGGCCTGACGTTGCAGATGTTATAGACTATCTGTCATTCCACGATATCAGGGCTGACACTGTAACATTTGCGCCTGTTAATAAAGATGTTGGCAAAGGGCTGCTCGCGGCCTGTAAAGACTTTGATGCTGATATGCTGGTCATGGGTGCTTACTCCCACTCCAGGCTCAGGCAGCTTATCCTTGGCGGTGTAACACGCCATGTCCTGGAGCATGCCGACATCACAGTGCTTATGAGCCGCTGACTTTTATAAATACTCAGAAAACGTGCGTGGAGGAGAAATCAGATCTCTTCCATGTCACGCTCTGCCTGTGGAAGACTGAGTTTCATACCATCCCAGGCCGCCTCAATCCCAGATGGCAGATTTTTCTCCATCCACTGCCAGTCCATATCAGGCCCCATATGCGTAAGAATAATACGCTGTGGTTTTATAATTGCCTGCCACTCGACAATACGCTCAAGCCAGGCATGAGCAACATGTGGCTCGCGCTGAAAACAGCCAACGACCCAGGTTTCCACTCCGGCAAGAGCCTCCAGAGCCTGATCACTTAACTCAACAACATCGGTACTATAGGCAAAACGGCCGCAGCGAAGGCCAGCGGAACTTACCTTGCCGTGTATTTGCCCGAAAATCGTAAAACGATAGCCTGCCATGTTAAAATGACCGTAATCTGGCAAACAATTTGCTTCAACAACAGCCCGAAAAAATGAGGGCGGTGTCCAGGGCTGAAACACATAGCCAAACTTATTCCGGATATCATCGAGTGTTTCACGGCGGGCAAACGCTTTGATCGGCTCTTTTATAACTCTGTTTATCCCACGCACATCATCAAGACCAGCCACATGATCAGCATGGGCGTGCGTGAAAAATAACCAGCGAAAGGCACTGATACCGTTTGACAGAAGCTGATGACGAAGATCAGGCCCGGTATCAATCAGAATATTTTCGCCATTATCCATCTCAAGGAAAATGGAAGCGCGCGTACGCCTGTTGCGGGGTTCAGACGGATCGCAACATCCCCATATGCCTGAACCGTCATCTCCGCCTATCATTGGCACACCAGCTGACCCGCCGCACCCAAGAATGGTGACTTTCATCTCTGAACCACCTGCCCTGTTATGCTGCTTTTCGGAACAGCCTGAAAAAATTCTCAGTCGTCATGCGGGCAAAATCCTCTTCGCTTTGCCCAAACTCACGGGCAAGGCAGGCCGCTGTATGCGCAACAAAAGCAGGCTCATTTCGTTTGCCACGTTTAGGAACAGGCGCAAGATAGGGTGAATCTGTCTCAACCAGCACCCTCTCCCCTGGTAAAGAGCGGGCTACATCGCGAAACTCACCACATTTCGGGAAAGTCGAAATACCAGAAAAACTGACATAACCACCAAGATCAACCACACACCTGGCCAGATCTGCCCCTGATGCAAAACAATGCAGCAACATCGGGAAAGCACCCTGCTCCGTCTCTTCGCGCAGAATATGCGCAATATCGTCATCAGCCTGCCGGGCATGAATAACGAGCGGAAGACCAAGTTCACGGGCAGCGCCAATATGCCGCCTGAAACTCTCCTGCTGCAAAGGTCTGACCGCTTCTTCACCGTGAAAATAATCGAGACCGCTTTCGCCAATACCGATAACTTCCGATGCGCTGGCGATCTGAACGATATCTTCAACCTCAGGCAGAGTTTCTTCCCCGACGGAATCAGGGTGTGTACCCACTGTGCACCATATACGCACATCTGGCGTTGAAAAACGTGTCAGAGATTTTTGCTGAGCCGCACGTGACAGATAGGTCCCTATCGTGACCATACCGCTGACACCTGCGGCCTGAGCTGCGGCAAGCAGCCCCGGTATTTCTTCATCTTTAAAATGATCAAGATGACAGTGAGAATCAATCAGACCGGTCATAACTCAGCCAGCTTCCTGTTCGACATAACGGGGGAAAATACCCTGAGGCGCTGGCAGACTACGACCAGCCGGCAGCAGAACCTCAAGAGCAGCAAAGCTTCTCTCATTTTCATTAACACCCAGCTGCACCAGCATTTTCTCCATGCTCTGAGGCATAAAGGGCTGAAGCACTGTTGCGATACTGCGCAGCGTATCAAGCAGCACACGAAGAACGTCTTTCATACGCTCCTCATCGGTTTTACGGAGTGCCCAGGGTGCCTGATGGTCGATATAGGCATTACCTGCACGAATGACTTTCCACACATCTTCAAGAGCATCAGTCAGAGCACAGGCTGCCATGCGATCACTCAGAAGCTGCGGCAGAAGAGAAGCCTGACCAAGAAGCTGCTTATCTTCATCCGTCAGTACCCTGCGCTCAGGCACGACACCTCCACAGTTACGGGCAACGAGAGAGAGCGTGCGCTGACACAGGTTGCCCAAATCGTTCGCCAGCTCAATGTTATTTCTCATAATCATTGATTTACGTGACAGATCGCTGTCGCCGCCAAAAGGGACTTCACGCAGCAGAAAAAACCTGACGCTATCCAGACCGAATTCTTTTACAAGTTCACGTGGGTCAACAACATTACCCAGTGACTTGCTCATCTTCTGGCCTTCAACAGTCCACCAGCCATTTGCAAAAATCTTCTCAGGCAGCTCAATACCAGCAGCCATCAGGAATGCAGGCCAGTAAACGGCATGAAAACGAGCAATATCTTTGCCAACAAGGTGCAGACTGGCCGGCCAGAAAGCAGCTTTTTCTGCTGACATATCAGGATAATCAAGCGCGCTCAGGTAATTTGCCAGTGCGTCGAACCAGACATACATCACATGGTCTTCGTCACCTGGGACAGGGACACCCCATTTAAAGCTTGTACGGCTGACAGAAAGATCGCGCAGCCCCTGTTTTACAAAGCTGATAATCTCACGACGTGTGCTGTTTGGCCCTAAAAATTCAGGATTTTTCTCATACAGCTCAAGCAGTCTGTCCTGATATTCTGACAGTTTAAAGAAGTAAGACGGCTCCTTAACCCACTCAACCGGGGCACCGGTAGGAGCTGTTTTTACACCATCTGCACCGGTAACAAGCTCGTCCTCACCATAAAAGCACTCATCACGCAGCGCGTACCAGCCCTCATAAGCACCAGAGTAAATGGCACCATTTTCAGCCACTTTCTGCCACAAAGCCTGAGCACTTTTTATATGGCGCGGCTCGGTCGTGCGAATAAAATCGTCGTACGAAATAGCCATTACATCAGCCATATCGCGAAAATCTGCAGAAATACGATCAGTAAAAAGCTGTGGTGCTATGCCAGCATTCTGCGCGGCCTGTTCAACTTTCTGGCCATGTTCATCTGTTCCGGTCAGAAAGAAAACCTCATGCCCGGATAAACGATGAAAACGTGCGAGAACATCTGCCGCAACCGATGTATAAGCGTGCCCGATATGGGGGGCTCCGTTAACATAATAAATCGGCGTTGTGACGTAAAAACGACTGGTCATACTTTACCCGCAATCATCATCGCTTCGAGAAGCGCTTCCTGTTTATCAAGATTAAAATGGTCGGTCTCATTCTGAAGACGCATAACATTCTCCCACGCCTTAGCGAAAAAGACTGACTTTGTCAGTCCCTGCCTGGCTGAAGAACGGGCCTGTTCCTGCAGGACATTTGATAACAGACTGAAAAATAAATTAAAACCATTCTCTTTTTTCAAAACTGTTTCAGCCACTATGTATGCATCACTTACTGAAACACCGTTAAGGGCCTGCTGCACCAGACCCGCCATCTGCCCGCCTTCATCAGCCAGAAGATCAAACACCCGCCCGGGAGAGCCCTGCGCTGCGGATAAAGCCCGCTCAAGCTCAGCCGGTGCTGTGCCCGGCGCCTCACGCGCGATCACGGCTGCCAGCTCGGAAGAGGACAAAGGTTTAAGATCAATACGCTGGCAACGGCTTCGTATTGTTGGCAGCAACCGCCCTGGTGAGGAAGATGTCAGCAACAACAGTGCAGACGGAGGTGGCTCCTCAAGAATTTTCAGTAACGCATTGGCAGCGTTACGGTTCATCCACTCGGCACCATCAACAATCACGACACGCCAGCCGCCCTCCGCCGCAGTGCGATGAAGGAAATCATTAACCGGACGCACCTCGTCCATAACAATTTCACCACGGTAACGCTGGCGTTTTTCGTCATAACTACGACTGATAACAAGCAAATCAGCATGTGTTGCCGCAGAGATGCGACGACCGGCAGGGCTTTCAGCACTTTCCCCTCCCAGCACCATCCGGGCCAGATGAAATGCCAGAGTTGCCTTACCAATGCCCGGAGGGCCAGTCAGCAGCCAGGCATGCGGCATACGCCCTGAACGCTTAGCCTCTGTGAAAAGCTGAATCGCCGACTGATGCCCCTGTAAATGCAGGGAGGACAAACGGGGATCTTCTCCGGGTGACGTCATTCTACGGCAATCTTGATAAAATATGTTCGACGATTACAGCATTTACTTTTTCAGCCGGCATATGCTCTGTACTCAGGACAATAACCCTGTTCTTATTTTGTTCCGCTATCGTGCGAAAGCCCTCCGCCACACGAATATGAAAGTCCTCATCGGACTTTTCATAACGATCCGTAGGCTTACCTCGCGCTGCAAGCCGCCTACGTGCCGTATCACGCGACACTTCAAGCAGAAACGTCATATCAGGCTGACGACCCAGCTGCTTTTGCAGGTTATTAATCAGAGACAACGTTCCTACTTCACCCTCAGCGCGGCCATAGGCCTGATAAGCCAGAGTTGAGTCAGTAAACCTGTCACACACCACCAGCTTACCTGCAGCAAGAGCCGGTTCTATAACCTGATCAACATGATCAAAGCGTGCGGCAAAATGTGTAAGAATTTCAGAGCGGCGCGAAAAGCTGTGCTGACCAAACAGCAAAAGATTACGTAAATCCTCAGCGACTGGTGAGCCTCCTGGTTCACGCGTTACCAGTATATCCAGCCCACGAGCCTGCAAAGCGCGCTCAAGGAGGGCAAGCTGCGTTGACTTACCAACGCCCTCACCACCCTCCAGTGTAATGAAAAGTCCCTTCGTCATATCTTAAAGATGCATCCGGCGGGCAGCACGTCCAAAGACACCAAGAGCTTGTACGCTTTGTCCGACAATAAGCGGCACGGTCATCTGACGGTTACCGGAGAGAGCGATGGTGACTGTTCCCACAGCCTGCCCCTGCACCAGAGGTGCTGGCAAAGGAGACTGATAATCGAACGACACATGGGTATCATTACGCCAGCCATGAGGCAGCAGCAGAGAGACATCCTGAGCAACCATAAGCGGGACTGTTTTTTCATTCCCCATCCAGACAGGAGCCTGGGTCACCACAGTGCCATGCTCAAGAATTCTCGCTGTCTCGAAATTTGCAAACGACCACCCAAGCAAACGCTCACCCTCACGGGCGCGGGCAGATGATGTCGGCATACCGTTAAGTGCCATCACAACCCGACGACCATCACGCAGCGATGACGCACACAGACCAAAACCACCGGCATCTGTGTGGCCGGTTTTCAGGCCATCAGCCAGACCTTTAACAACGAGGGTATTACGATTTTCCTGACGTATCTTGTTAAAGAAGAACTCTTTTTCTGAGAAGAAATGATAATATTCCGGAAAATCATGGATCAGGCGCACTGCCAGATAAGCGACATCCCGCGCTGACATATAATGCCCTTCAGCAGGCCAGCCCGTTGCATTCATAAAGTGCGAATTTTTCAGCCCCAGCTTTTCAGCTGTTGCATTCATCAGAGCGACAAACTGTTCCTCAGAGCCGGAAATGCCCTCCGCCACCACGATACAGGCATCATTTCCTGACTGAATAACCATCCCCTGAATCAGATCCTGAACAGGAACAGACGCACCAAGAGGCACGAACATGCGTGACCCCTGCATACGCCAGGCCCTTTCACTGACCAGCAGAGACTGGTCGAGCTTAAGGCGCCCTGAACGCAGCATCTCGAAAGTGATATAAGCCGTCATCATTTTTGTCAGGGAAGACGGCGGCATGCGCTCATCAGCTGCTTTTTCAAGCAGAACAGAACCGCTGTCATAATCAAGAATGCAGGCCCAGCGTGCAACCGTATCAACCGGACCAACCGGTGTAATCGCGGCACCTGTCGAAACATCTGCAGCCGATGCTTCAGCAGCATGATTCTTTTTTAAAGATGGAGCATGCCCTTTACGAGCCTGTGCTGCCAATGAGTAGCCACTGCCAGCAAGAGCTACCCCTCCTGCAAGAAGAAACCGCCGAGTATGCACGCTGTATCCTATTCAACAACAATATGAGATCCGGTCTGACCAGCGGCAAGAGAACCTCTCAACGCTGCATCAGCCTCATGTATAGTCGAAAAAGGGCCTAGTCGGACAGACCACATTTGCCCCTGAGGCGTAATTGTTGGCACCACCAGCGCTCCCTGCCCCGCTGCGGCTCTCTGCGCCGTGTAACGTGATGTGAAATTTGCCGTCTCAACCCACAAGTCTGACGCCGGTACGGGTGCTCCCTCCTGCCACACAGCGGGTAAATCCGGCAACGACGTTAACGGTCTGCTTTCAGGGTTCACAGCCGCCGCGTGAGAAACTGCCCCGACAGCATGCGGGGCTTCGCTGCTATCCAGGGTATTCTGCAACACTTCTTTGACAGGCATAGCCGCGATCTGAAGTGCGGGACCACCCGGAAGCTGACCTGCAAGTTCACGGCTGACAGTTTCATTTTCAACAATACGCACTCTCACCGGCTCATGCCCTATACCGAGCACTGATGCGACTCTGGGTGTTACGGCAAGAAGGCGACCAGCCTGGTCTGGCCCGCGATCATTAAGGCGAACAACTGCCTGGCGGCCATTTTCCAGATTAGTCACAGTCACAATCGCCGGCAGCTGCAAAGTCTGATGCGCAGCTGTCATGGTCAGATCGCTTCTGACCTCTCCGTCAGCGGTTAAAGGCGTCGCCCCCTTTACTTTTGGCTGTACGACGGCAAGCCCGGTCTCAGCATATGAAAATGTCTCACGCGGATAAAACCACCGGTTTTCAGCATGCCACGCAGAACCAACCACATAATGGAGAGAGGGCTGTGGTGCCGGCCCTGACTGGTGCGACGTATCGCACCCGAACAGCAACAAACAGGCACCAGACAAAATCAGTTGTTTTTTCACGCTATGGCATCCCCCAGCAGACCAACAGCTAATGCGTAAAAATCAGAGGGATTGTAACGTCTGATAACGTTAAAATTTGCATAGACGATAAAAGCCTCACCACCTGGCCCATCCGGACGAACAATAGCGCCAGGCAGGTCAGGGCGCGCAAAACTGCCCCCCAGTACAGGCGTCACCCCCTTACTGACCCAGTATGATGAAGGACGAACGATCGTACGGCCTGTCTCGCTTTGCGCGAGTGTCTCCGGCGTATGCACTGCTTCTCCCCATGGCTCACCATAGCGCCAGTGGCACTTAGCAAGGTAATTCGCAACTGAGGCAAAAACATCGGCCTCATTCGTCCAGATATTACGTCGCCCGCCTTCGGGAAAACTCACTGCATAACGCTGATAGGCACTGGGCATAAACTGCGGCTGCCCCATAGCCCCCGCATAGCTGCCCAGCATGGCAGAAGGTGTTATGTCACCCTGGTTAAGAATTTGCAGCGCCTTAAACAGCTCGGCACGAAAAAAAGAGGAACGACGCCCGTCAAATGCCAGAGTCGCAAGCGCATCAATCACATGATAGGTGCCTGTTTTTTTACCATATGCTGATTCCAGCCCCCATATACCGGCAATCGCACCTGTGCTGACTTTGTAAAGCGAACTCACCTGAGAAAAAAGAGACTTGCGCTGCGCCACCGCAGACTGACCATCAAGGATTTTTTTATCTGTAAGAACACGCTCTTTATACTGAGCCCAGGTCAGCGTAAATTCCGGCTGGTGCCTGTCAGCTTTGAGCACTTTTGCATTGGGCGCGGGTGTAACCGCCAGAGCGGCATCAACCACAGAAGCAGACATCCCCTGCCTGATGGCTTCACCTCTTACCACACTCAGAAAGCGGGCATAACGACGCCGCTCCGCAGCATCAACAGTATAATCGCTCATAGTATGCGCTGATGCTGCATACGCACCAGCCGGAAGCGCCAGCAATGAAGCGACCCCGCAAACAAATTGCCTTTTTTTGATATTCATCATTGGCTTACTTTAGTTTTATGTGGTTATTCAGCAAAATTAAAAAAATCAGCTGATCCGGTTCAGCGCGGCGAGGTTTTTATGTTCCTTCTTCTTCACTATAAAAGTAAATATTTTTATACAGATCTCTTACTATAACAAGCTGATGTCCGACGATATTTATCTTTCTCAAATCTGACAAAGCTCTTTTTCGATAGTTATATGATACACTCCCTTGAGAATTTTCTGGCCTCCTCTGCGCATTCTCCCATTATTCAGATCCTCATTGTCATACTTGCCACTTTTATTCTCGAGGATGCAGCCACTGTCATAACGGCAATACAGGTCAATTTGCACACACTGGGAGCAGGTGAAGCCCTCATTGCCCTTTATATTGGTATCGTCACAGGAGATATCGGGTTATACGGCATGGGGTATCTGGCAGCACGCTGGCCGCCTGCCAGAAGGTGGGTGGAAACCCCCGACCGGGCCATGCAAAAAAAATGGCTGACCAATAACCTGTTCAGAGTTGTTTTTGTCAGTCGCTTTATACCGGGCACACGCCTGCCACTTTATACCGCCTGTGGTTTTTTCAATGCAGGCCTGAAAGTCTTTACTCTTGCAACCTTTTTCGCAACCCTGATCTGGACTTCAGCTCTCTTTGCCTTATCTCTGCACATAGGCAACCTGCTGCTAACGCACCTTGGACAATGGCGATGGGCAGGCATTGCTGGCTTCGTACTGATTATTATCCTGATGGGGCATCTGGCCACACGTATTCAAAAGCAGAAAAAATGACTTCTCACTCCCCTTCACTCCAGGGTAATTCCGGCCATCCTTTATCCAGCTTTGAAACAATGCCTGACTGGCTGTTTTATATCCCTGTCGTGACTTACTATATCCTGCTGGGTCTTCGTTATGGCGATTTGTGCCTGCCAACAGCGGCTAATCCACGCATTGAAACCGGCGGGCTGTGCGGTGAAAGTAAAAGTGGCATCCTTGATCTTGCCGGCTCTGTCGCCTCACAATGGATAGCCCCCTACGTCACAGTCACAACAAGCACAAAAGACTATGAACGCGCCCTCGAAAGTATGAAGAAAAAGGGCCTGACTCTTCCGGCTGTTGTTAAACCTGATATTGGCTGCAATGGCAGTGGCGTCAAACTCATCAGGACATATGAAGAGCTGGCAGATATTCTTGCTGCGTTTCCAAGAGGCGTTAAACTCGTTATCCAGAAGCTTATCCCATACAGGCACGAGGCCGGTCTTTTTTATATTCGACACCCCGACCGCCCCAATGGCATTATTTCTTCGCTTACATACAAAGATATCCCAACACTCACAGGCAATGGCCGTGACACCATACTCTCCCTTCTCAGACAGGACCCTCGCGCAAGCCTTCTGCTTGATGTTTATACCCCTCGTCTGAAAGACCGGCTTGAAGAGGTTTTGCCAGAAGGTCAGACACTTGACCTGGTATTTGCGGGAAATCATTGCAAAGGCAGTATTTTTCGTAATGGCAAAGACGATATCACACCAGCTCTTACCCGCCGGCTTGATGAAATTATGAAAGATATTCCCGACTTCCATTTCGGAAGAGTCGATGTGAAATTTGATAGTGTTGAATCCCTCCGCGAAGGCAAAAATTTCGAAATTATCGAAATTAACGGCATTGGTTCAGAAGCAACGCATATATGGGATTCAAAAACGACCCTGAGGGAAGCCTACGCCACACAGTTTCACCATTATCATGAGGCTTTCCTTATCGGAGCCAAAAAACGAAAAGAAGGCTGGAAACCCTGCCCTCTTTTCTATGGATTCAGATTATGGTTCAGGCAAAGAGACCTGATTGCCTCCTACCCTCTGAATGACTGATATTCAGCCTCACTCATCACATTCCCGCCCGATGCGGGAATGTTTGCGGCCATAAAAATAATAACTGGCCCACCCAAGGGTGAGATATACAAACAGCAGGAACACAGGCACCGGATTGCCGGAAAAAGACGCGGCCACCATGTCGATAAACAAAGGTGCTGTCATAACAACGCACAGCACCATCCCCATCACCGGCACGTAGCCTATCCATACCCCTCTGATCGTCATACCTCCTCCAGGCACTGAAAATACCCGCGGTGTATCTGGTGCAGTATTACGCACCCATATAACGGTAAAGCAGACAATACCAAATGCTGTCGCTGTACCCAGGCTGACAAGGTCACTGATGATATCAATTGGCAAAACTGCTGTTGCCACGGCTGTTATAACACCGAGCACAATCGTGCCGAGCCATGGCGTTTTAAATCTGGGGTGCAGCGCACTAAATAATGGCATAAGCAAGCCGTCTTCAGCCATCGCAAAAAAGACGCGACTTTGCGCATAAAGCAGCCCAAGCAGCACCGAACAAAGACCTATAACCGCGCCAATTTTTACAAAAAACGCAAGCCAGGGCTGATGCATCGCATTGACAGCAATAGCCAGAGGGTCAGCCACATTCAGTGTTTTCCATGGTACAACACCAATTAATACGGCCGCCACCACAATATAAATCAGTGTACAGATCAGCAATGAACCGACGATACCTGCCGGCACATCTTTACGTGGGTTACGTGCCTCTGCTGATGCTGTTGAAACAGCCTCAAAGCCAACATAGGCAAAAAAAATAATCGATGCTGCCCTGAAAATGCCAGGCACACCATAACGAAACCCCCCTTCATGGGGAGGGATAAAAGGAACCCAGTAAGAAGGATGAACTGCCCGAAGCCCCAGTACAACAAAAACGACCAGAACACCGACCTTAAGAAAGACAATCGCAGTATTGACCCTTAAAGATTCCTGCACTCCTAAAATCAGAAAGCAGGTCACAACTACGACAGAAAAAGCGCCAACCAGGTCAGCCTGCATTCCTGAACTCAGAATACCCTCAAGAGAAACCTGGAACGTCGTAGCACTCACCTGATGGGGAATAACAATGCCAAAATCCTGCAGCAGGCTGACAGCATATCCCGAAAAACCGGCAGCGACCCCGGCACAGGAAACACCATATTCAAGCAAAAGAAGCCAGCCTACACCCCAGGCGCAGGCCTCCCCCATCGAAACATAAGCATATGTATAAGCTGAACCTGAGACCGGCATGGCAGAAGCCAGCTCACCATAAGATAAAGCTGTAAACAGGCAGGCCAGCCCGGCGACAATAAAAGAAAGTAAAATGGACGGCCCTGCATAATTTGCAGCAGCCGTACCGGTCATCACATAAATACCGGCTCCGACGGTGGAGCCCACTCCCAGCATTGTCAGCTGCAATGCCCCCAGCGAGCGCGACAGGCGCTGTGTTTTGTTCTCTTTTTCTATTCTTTCAAGAGATTTACGCCGCGGGTTCCTCTGCTTTACTGATATGTCTCCCATGAAAATTTATATACCCCTCCGAAACAGGTATCAGCACTGTCAGATTGAGAAATGTAAAAGAACGCTCGAAAGGATACCCGCACAGATGCAGTAATAAGCAAAAGGTGAAAGTGCCCATTTGTCGTGATTCTGAAAATAGCGCATCAGAAACGCTGTGCTCAGAAGCGCCACACAGCCGGCGACCAGAGCGGCAAAAAAAGCGACTGAGAGCTGAGAAACATCAAGGTGGAGCGAACGCATCTTCAGGCCTTCTTTAGCCGTTGCGGCCAGAATGACCGGTTCGGCCATTAAAAAGGCAAAGCGTGCCGCTGTATCATGACGCAGCCCCTGAATAAGACCACCGCATATAGTAGCCCCTGAGCGCGAAAAGCCGGGGAAAAATGCAATACACTGAAACAGCCCTATCACCAGGGCATCACGGACAGTCATATCCGCAACAGTACGAACGCCGTATCGCCCTCCAAGCCCCCGCAATTTTTCAGCAATCAGGAGCATCAGCCCATTCAAGATCAAAAAGATCGCGGCAGAAGATGCCGAACCAAAAAACTGGCGCAGGACGTGCTCAAATAAAGCGCCGATAATAACTGCGGGAATTGTCGCAATGACCAGAAGGAGAAGAATATGAACACTCTCGCGCTGAATTTGCCTGCCTTCCAGGCCAAGCGTCCCCCTGAACAAGGCCATCCAGTCACTCCAGAAAAAAATAAGAAGTGCAATTGACGTGCCAAGATGCAACATAACGAGGAACGGCAGGAAAGAAATATCGTGCAGATCATAAGACCAGTGCAGTAAGGCAGGAAGAATGACGGCATGGCCAAGGCTGCTCACGGGAAAGAGCTCTGTTGCGCCCTGTAAAATTGCTATAAAAATCGCCTGTAAGAAAGACATTATTACTTATTCCAGATCGGCTCGTACTAAGCTTGTCCTTGCACCAAGAGCCAGTGTGCTGCAAGCATTGATCGACACAGATCCTGATTATAGATAACAACTGACGGAATTTAATACCCTATGAGCCGAAGAAGTCGCACAGGCGCCAAACTCTTTAGCTATGCGATCCTCGCAGGCACCCTGTCCTTTGCTGTTTATGCAGAATCCACTCAGATGGCATTCGGGAAAAAACAGTATGATCTTTCAGCACGGTTTGTCTCAGCTAATGGCCTGAGCAGAGGTGCGGATGTCGATATGGGGGGCATTCCTGTCGGGCGTGTCACGTCAATCACCCTGGACCCCGCCTCACAGATGGCAATCGTAAATTTTCGCGTTAATGCTGAACTTAAAATTCCCGATAACAGCCAGCTGACAATTGGCAGCCCCTCTCTCTCAGCAAACAACGCACTCATCATAGAACCCGGGAACGCACATACCTATGCCTCAGCGGGCAGCCTGATCACCAGCACACAGGAGCCATCGAGCCTGGAACAGCAGGTCAGCAACTATATTTTTGGCGCGGGAAATCTGGGGCAGTAACCCGAAACAGGCAAATAGCAGGCATATTTAAAAAAAATTGCAGGAATATGCGCATATAGCCTTGACGCCCTCCCTACATCGAAGTAGATCAGGGCCACCAGATTATGGCGGCGTAGCTCAGTGGTAGAGCAGGGGAATCATAATCCCTTGGTCGGCGGTTCAAATCCGTCCGCCGCTACCATTTTCTGGATCTCCCTTTAAATATTAAATAATAAAACTCATATCGTTTTACTATTTAATATACTCAAAAAATCCGGAAACAAAAAAGAGTGATTTCCCGAAAGAAACCACTCCCCATTCTGACACCACGTCTTAATCAGGTGTCAGACAATTCTGGTTGTTCCTGAATATCAGGCTGCGGCTCATCCCCTCTTATGGGACGGTTCACCTCACCTCCTTCAGCATCTTCCTCAGCACTTGCCGCCATACGCTGCTGACGCGCTGCCTGACGTTCTGCGCGCTCCTGCTGGCTTTGCTGTGCAGCCTGAGCCATCGCATTCATGATGCGAAAGAAATGCTCTGCATGCTGAAAATAAGCCTCCGCAGCAACGCGATCTCCGGAACTGGTCGCATCACGGCCGTGCTGAAGATATTTTTCAAAAAGCTGCTGAGCGGTTCCTCTTACTCGTACATCAGGTCCATGGCTATCAAACACATGGTTACGGTTCATCGGAATCTGACCGTTCAGATGGCGACCTGAACCGCCGCCGCCGCCACTCCCACCACCAGGCCGATGATTGCGGGTTCGCATCCGTTTTACATTCATGAGCTATTGCAGCACTTTCTCTTTATGGCATTCGAAAGCAGGAAACTGCCTTGTGTTCAAAAGGGCATATTTTCCGCATGAAGCCTGAATTGTCTGTCTTGAGCGGGCAACCAGCTGGCAAATAATTGCCAGGCAAAGTGTCCTGGAGGCTTAACCTGAGAAATAAACATCTCAGCCACCATAAGCCTTCGGGATATTAGCAAGCCTCAGTCATAAAGCCAACCTGTTTTTTTAACTACTCTTATGTCCGGACTTTCAGAGTAACAGCACGCTCGATGCCGGCCAGGTCAGCACACACCTGCACGACTTCCAGCCCCGCATTTTCTGCAACCGCCTGCAGATCCGGACGCTGATGAATACCTATTTCAAAAATTGCGACACCCTGAGGTGACAGTAAAAATGGCAGACGACTGCATAAAAAACGATAAGCATCCATACCATCAGCCCCGCCATCAAGAGCGGCAACCGGCTCATATAACCGAACATCCGGCATCAGAGTCTGTAAATCAGCTGTCGGAATATAGGGAGGGTTACTGATCACAACATCAAAGCGCACATCCCCTTTCAGGGCATGATCCCAGCTGCCGGCAAAGAAAGATGCACGGCGCGACAGATCACATGATCGTGCGTTTCGGGCGGCAAGCAATGCTGCATCAGGGTTAATATCAATACCAAGCCCCCATGCGTAAGGATATTCATCAAGAGCAGCCAGTAGCAGACATCCCGTCCCTGTCCCCAGGTCTAAAAAAGAGTATGCCCCCTTTTTATCTGCCAGCGCCCCGCTGAGAGAGGAGATAACGGCCTCACTATCAGGCCGGGGGATAAGCGTAGCCGGAGACACCGCGAGATCGAGCGTCCAGAACCCCTGCGCGCCGGTAATATAGGCCATGGGTTCGTGCGCAACCCGTCGAGCAACACAGGCAAGAAACGTAGTTGCCGGCACTATCTCCATCGAGTTGCGCTTTAAAAAAATATGATCAGAACTTTCCCCCAGAGCATACGCCATAAGCATACGGCTTTCCCTCGCAGGGTTTTCTATACCCGCCTGCTCAATCTGCTGCGCTCCGTAAGTCAGAAGCTCTTTCAGCGGCTGGCCTGATATATTATTTTCTGCTCTACTCACGCTCTCTTCCTGTTTTTCCGAAATGGTTATTGCAAATATGTTCTGCGCCCTCCGCAAAGCCACCCTTGCACTCCCGCGGCTACCCGCTGCCCTGACCAGTCTGATGCTTTTGCAGGCCTGCGCAGCACATGCCGGTGAATTTCATATATCTGATAGCAAAGCCAGTGACGAACTCTCTGAAGTTACACGTATTTATATTGACGGGACACTGGCTGCGACTATCAGGCTGGACGATAAAACTCAGGAAAAAACTGTTAAAGTCATGACACCAGCCGGACGGGTTGAGCACACTTACACGCTTTGCGGGCAAATTACGATACGAAACCCCGAAGGTATGGTTGAAACACACGAGGTCAGCAGCGACGGCATCCTCCATCATCCCGACGGCCGCCTGCTTTACGCACTGGGAAGCAACAACTTCACCGAATTCTACCTGCTTGACCCTGATGATCCTGACGCATCAGAACACCATACATCACATTCACGGGTCTGCTCTACGCCCGTCAGTTAGCAATAAAAAAAGCCCCGGCGAAAACCCCGGGGCTTAGCAAAGCCTGCAAAAACAAATCAGGCTACAGCAATTTTGTCGCCATCCTTATCTTTTTTCGCCATTTTTTCAATCGCAACCGGCAGCACTTTAGCAAGGACAGGCAGCAGCGGCGCCAGAGGGAGCCCTGTGCAGCTGGCAATAAGTTTTGCCTGATCACTCGTCAGAACACGCTGCAATTCCTCTGTTGTTAAAGGCTGCGCCGGCCCTGGCCCCACCCATGAGCGGGCCTTATCACCCAGACCAACACTATCAAACTGCTGAATAAGTTTCTCGACACCAGCCTGACCGACACCAGACCCAAGCACCTTTGTCAGCGCGTCTGTTGCTTTGTCTTCAAGCCCCGCAGAGCTTAAAGCTTTATCTTTAAGTTTATTAAGAAAACCACTCATTTGCTTTCTCCCAGTAATCCCGAGAAAAAATTTTCAGCCTCAGGATCTGAAATCGGAAATAAAATAAAAAAATCAGGATAAAACCTGAGATTTAAATAATTATTATAAATAAATATAGCAATAAATTTAATGTAAATATTTCAATTAAAAATAAAATCTATTATTGTTATATAAATCTTAAATATTTTAGAAATATATAACAAAAAAACCCTCTCTGCTTTAACACCAGAGAGGGTCTGTCATTTTAACCAGCTAAAAACGGTATCAAATACCCTGTGCCGCAAGCAAAGCAGCCTGTTCTTCCTGGGTCAGTGCATCAACAAACTCATCAATTTCGCCCAGCATAATACGGTCAATTTTATAAAGCGTCAGATTTACACGGTGATCTGTCACCCTGCCCTGCGGAAAATTATAAGTTCTGATACGCTCTGAGCGGTCACCCGTACCAACCTGAGATTTCCGGTCAGCCGCACGGCTCGCATGGGCCTGTGCACGTTCCTGCTCATACAGGCGGGCCCGCAAAATCTTCATCGCTTTCGCACGATTTTTATGCTGGCTTTTTTCTTCCTGCATTGCCACGACAATACCTGAAGGAATGTGCGTAATACGCACCGCGCTTTCTGTTTTATTCACATGCTGCCCGCCTGCGCCGGACGCACGATAAACATCAATACGTAAGTCTGTCTCAGAAACTGTTACATCAACTTCTTCAGCTTCAGGCAGTACAGCGACGGTCACCGTTGAAGTATGAATACGCCCCTGACTTTCAGTCGCCGGCACACGCTGCACACGGTGCACACCTGATTCGTATTTAAGGCGGGCAAAAACACCACGACCTGTAATTTCGGCAATACCTTCGCGCAGGCCGCCAAGCTCACTCTCATCATAATCCATAACCGAAAACTGCCAGCCCCTCAGGTCAGCATAACGGCGATAAAGATCAAACAGCTCGGAAGCAAACAGGGCAGCTTCGTCGCCCCCTGCAGCCGGACGTATTTCAAGAATAGCACTTCGCTCGTCAGCTTCATCACGCGGCAGCAATGCGAGGCGAACACTCTGACGCAGCTCGGGCAAACTCTCCTGCAAACGAGAAAGTTCCCCTTCAGCCAGCTCTTTCATTTCAGGGTCAGAAAGCAGCTGCTCAGCCTGCTGCGCTTCTTCTTCAGCCTGACGCAAAGCATTAATACGCTCCACAACCGGGCCAATATCAGCATATTCCCGTGAAGCCTGGGTAAACGCCTCACCACTGACACCGCTGGCAAGAATATTCTCAAGCTCAAGAGCGCGGCTTACAATTCTGTCGAGCTGCTCATCAAAATTCATCAGATGGCGGCCTTTTCACCCGATAAAAAGAATGTCGCCGCATCTGATAACACGCTGTCGAGCGTAACTTCGCTCTCCTGCCCGCTTTCCATATGCTTAATACGGCATACACCCCGCTCTACCTCATCTTCTCCCAGAAAGAGAACATAAGCTGCATTCTGCTTACCTGCCCGTTCCATGCGTTTACGCAAAGAACCGCGATAACCCATTTCAACATACACACCCTGCTGACGCAGAGACTGCAAGACCTTAAACACCGTACCTTCAGCGGGAGAGCCAACCGGCACAATAATCACGGGGCGTGCGGACTCAGGTGCTGTGTCAAGCAGCATTGACAAACGCTCAACACCGGCTGCCAAACCAACGGAGGGTACTGCCGGGCCACCCATCTGCTTTACCAGACCATCATAACGGCCACCCGCCATAACAGTACCCTGAGACCCCAGCTTATCTGTCACAAATTCAAACGTGGTGTGATTATAATAATCAAGGCCACGCACAATGCTGGTATTGACCCTGTAAGAAATACCAAAATTATCGAGCGTACGACGCAGATCATCCCAGAATGTGCTGGCCTCAGGCGTAAGAAACTCAGCCATCTGCGGAGCATCAGCCACCAGCGCACGGTCGCTTCGGTCCTTACTGTCGAGAATACGCAGAGGATTTTTTTCAAGACGGACACGACTGTCCTCTGACAGCTGGTCCTTATAACGCGAGAAATACGCGATAAGGGCTTCACGCCAGGCCTCACGACTTGCAGCGTCACCCAGTGTATTCAGCTCAAGCGTAACGTGTTCAGCCACGCCCAGATCCTGCAAAATCTGATACCCTAAGGCAATAACCTCAGCATCTGCCTGAGGTTCGGCAGCGCCCATCAGCTCAACACCAATCTGATGAAACTGACGGTAACGCCCTTTCTGCGGCCGCTCATAACGGAACATCGGGCCGGCATAAAATACCTTCTGCGGCAAAGACTGTGTCAGACCATTTGTCACCAGAGCACGACAAATCGCGGCCGTACCTTCAGGACGTAATGTAATGCTTTCCCCATCACGGTCACTAAAAGAGTACATCTCTTTTGAGACCACATCTGACGTATCCCCCAGTGAGCGCGAGAATACCCGTGTATCTTCAAAAATCGGGGTAGACCACTCTCCAAAGCCGTAAAGCGCAGAGATACGACGTGCTGCAGACACAACATGGCTGTGACGTCTCTGGTTCTCACCGATAAGATCGTGCGTTCCTCTGACGGGCTGGATAGTGCTCACGGGATATAATCCTGACAGATGCCACCGCACCTCTGACCTGAGGCGGGCTTAGTTTTTTTAATACAAATAACAGTTTTCTCAGGCAGAAATACCACCTGAGAAAACCTTACAAAAAGAGATCTGATTATTTTGTAATCAGGGCTTCAGCACGCTCTTTTTCAGCTTTTTCTTTTGCCTCTTCGGCCTGGATATTAGCAACACGCTCTTCAACCAGTTCAACGACATGCTCAATCATATCAGCGGCCGGGATGGTATGATCCTGCTTACCGGCTGAGTACACCATGTGACGACCTGAACCACCACCGGTAACACCCAGGTCAGTCATCAGTGCTTCACCAGGGCCATTGACCACACACCCGATAATAGAGAGTGTCAGTGGCGTTTTAATATGGGCAAGGCGGTCTTCAAGTGTCTGAACCGTCTCGACAACATTAAAGCCCTGACGCGCACAGGACGGGCAGGAGATAATTTTTACACCGCGATGACGCAGCCCCAGTGACTTGAGAATATCCCAGCCAACAAGCACTTCCTCTTCCGGTGCGGCAGAAAGAGACACACGCATTGTATCACCAATACCAGCCCAGAGCAGATTGCCCAGACCGATAGAAGACTTAACAGTACCTGCGCGTTTACTGCCAGCTTCTGTAATACCGATATGGAGGGGATAATCACAGGCCTCAGCCAGCTGCTGATAAGCTGCAACAGCCATAAAGACATCAGATGCTTTTACGCTGATCTTAAATTCACGGAAATCATGATCTTCAAGGATTTTTGCATGCTCGAGTGCACTGTCAACCAGAGCCTCAGGGTTAGGCTCACCATATTTTTCAAGCAAATGCTTCTCAAGAGAGCCGGCATTCACACCGATACGGATAGAGCAGCCATAATCCTTAGCTGCATTAACAACTTCTCTCACACGTTCCGCGCTGCCAATATTACCCGGGTTAATACGCAGGCAGGCAGCACCAGCTTTAGCAGCCTCAATGGCGCGCTTATAATGAAAATGAATGTCAGCGACGATCGGCACATTCACTTCACGTACGATTTCTGCAAGCGCTGCCGTGCTTTCCTCATCAGGGCACGAAACACGTACAATATCCACGCCAGCCAGCTCTGCACGGCGGATCTGTTCAATAGTCGCCTGGGCATCGCTCGTCAGCGTGTTGGTCATTGTCTGCACTGAAATCGGTGCATCTCCGCCCACAGCAACTTTGCCAACGTGAATTTGCCGGGATTTGCGACGTTCGATATGCTGGTAAGGCCGGTAGCCGCTCATCTTGCATCCTTTTGTCAATACGACACTTGGTTAAACAGACCACAACATCACACTGCGTGGCCCTGGTACTACTATGGTGCCTTCCTGCCAAAAACAGTCCGGTTTGGCTATATGAAAGCACATAACAAAAACACTTAGTGCTCTTTTATATGACTTAACTGACCTGCGTTAAGATCATCAGCTGTAGTTTTTTCTGAGGATCCGGAATGTCTTAACGGTCTCACCGCCATCTGAGGTGAAGACGCAACAGGCGCCGCACTATTATTTATCACGCCCTCCTCTGCCCTCTCAGGAGAAAACACGGGGGCTGATAAATCAGCCTTTTCCTCTTCTGTCCGGGCAGCCGGCGCGGCCACCTGCCGTGCAGGCACTGGCACAGCTGTTCCCATAGACGCAGGAGCAGTTACCGCTGCTTTCCCGGCAGATGCCTGATCAGTTTCAGCGGCGGCGGCTCTTACAGCCTCAGGGGTAAGAGACAGACCACGTAACACGGCACCATTTTTACCAAGCGGCAATGTTGTAACATTCCCGGCCTGTAAAACGATACCACCGGCATTACCTGTTGTCATGATGTAGGGGCCATTCTGCAACGGCACACTCCACACATCCCCGGGCTGCATTATATGGTCATATACCACATGACCCTGAGCATCTTTAACCTGTATCCAGCTGGCAGCCGTAGCACGAACACTCAGATCTTCCATGCTGCCTTCTGGTACAGCCAGAGTTTCGGGGGATTGCACAGCCCCTGGGGAATTTTGCCCCTGTGGCACAACAGAAGGCGGCACATCACCGGGCTGTGGTGAAGTTTCTGCAGCCGAATTATCAAATGGTTCAGCTGACGTTGCAGCTGGTGGCGCTTCATTTTTATCAGCCTGAGGAGGGGCTGGAATAACAGGTAATGAACCAGGCTCAGGCAAAAGAGACGCAACCTGAGGTGACGGTGCATGCGCCACTTTCTCCCCTGGAATAACCTGAGCAACAGGGGGAACATGCTCTGGCATAAGCGGGGTGTGGTCCATAAAATGGTACCAGCCTATATAAGCCCCGATAAGAACCACAATACCAAGAGAAACCGTAACGCGTGGCGGAATGCGCCGGTCAGGTGGCGGAGCCGGAAAAGTCAGCTCAGGGGCGCGTATAACAACGGAGCGCCGCTCCTGTTTATAGCAATTCACAACGTGCCCGACATCAAAGCCCAGTGCCAGCGCATAAGATTTAAGAAAGCCAAGAGCATAGACCTCGGCAGGAAGGTCCTGCGTACGCTCTGCTTCAAAAGCTTCAAGATAAATTATACGAATACGCAGCCACTCAGAAAGCTGAGGCAGTGTCCATCCAAGCTGCTCCCGACGCTTGCGCAGCGCGGGCCCTACCCTCAGGCTGTTAACATCAGGCAGCTCATGATAAACGACAGGGAGTTCTCCCTGTCCGGTGTCGGTATCATTGTCAGGCATCAGCATCCAGACGTCGCTTGCGGCGCACAATAGCCTCCAGCGCCTGGTCAACAAGATCTGCTATAATTTCAGCAACAGGCTGTACTGAACGAACCAGTCCGACAGACTGCCCCGCCATAACAGAACCGTGCTCAACGTCTCCGTCTATAACTGCGCGCCTGAGAGCACCAGCCCAGAAATGTTCAATTTCAAGCTGAGCTTCCTCACGAGTGAGGGCGCCACTCTGGAAACGGTTAATGACATCAGCCTGGTGCACGATAAACTGCTGGCTGCCTTCATTACTGAGACCACGCACAGGAATAACAGGAAAACGCGGATCAAGCTGCACCGAAGCGACTGCATCACGGGCGTTGCCGCGCACAAAGGCCTTTTTAAACTTCTCGTGTGCAATGCTTTCTGATGCTGCGGCAAAGCGTGTTCCAAGCTGCGCCCCTGATGCCCCCATATCAAGATAGGAGACCATCGCATCACCGCGACCAATTCCGCCAGCAACAAAAACCGGCACTTCTCTGATAACGGGGAGAATTTCCTGCGCAAGAACCGTCAGTGAAACAGGGCCGATATGTCCACCGGCTTCTGCGCCTTCGATAATCAGAGCATCGACACCCATCTTAATAAGACGCTTTGCAAGCACCAGAGCCGGTGCAAAGGCAATAACCTTGGCACCACCATCTTTTGCCGCCTTAATAGCCGCAGCTGGCGGAATGCCACCAGCAAGCACAATATGACCGACACTGTTTTTAAGACACACATCAACCAGCTCAGAGAGCTGAGGATGCATTGTAATCAGGTTTACGCCAAACGGGCGGTCAGTCATGGCGCGGGTTGCCAGAATTTCAGCCTCGAGCAACTCAGGCGACATCGCTCCGCAGGCAATAACCCCAAAACCACCGGCGTTGGAAATTGCTGAAACCAGATGACGCTCACTCAGCCACGACATGGCTCCACCGAGAATAGCGTATTCAGACCCCAGAAAAGCACTCCCCCGCTGACACGCACGGTGCAGGCTATGCCGTGCAAACTCTTTTTCAGTATCTGTCACAGGAGCGTAAATATTCTCTTCCATAACTTCAGACACCATCCAGACCGTAAGCGGTATGCAAGGCTCTGACAGCCAGCTCAGCATAATCAGCTGAAACCAGAACTGAAACCTTGATTTCGCTGGTTGAAATGACCTGGATATTAATAGAGCGCTCAGACAATGTGCGGAACATAGTGCTGGCAACGCCGGCATGAGAACGCATACCTGTACCAACAACACTGATTTTCACAACGTCATCATCAGTCAGAAGTTCTTCGTACTGGACATTATCATGCACAGATTCAAGCGTGCTGATTGCCCGGGGCAAGTCGGCTTTACCTGTTGTAAATGTCATATCAGTCGTACCGTCAGCACCTGTGCTCTGCACAATCATATCGACGTTCACGCCAGCCTCACTTAACGGACCGAAAATAGCAGCGGCGATCCCTGGACGATCAGGAATGCGTCTGACTGACACTTTGGCTTCATCACGCGAATATGCAATCCCGGTGACCAGTTTATCTTCCACTATTTCGTCCTCATCTACAACCAGAGAGCCTGGGAGTTTTCCTTCAACCAGGGCCTCTCCCTCTACAAAGCTAGACAGCACCTGAACGCGCACTCCCTCGCGCATCGCAAGCCCGACACTGCGTGTCTGCAACACTTTTGCCCCAACTGAAGCCAGCTCAAGCATTTCCTCATAAGTAATTTTATCGAGTTTGCGAGCCTTAGCCACAATACGCGGGTCCGTCGTATAAATACCGTCAACATCGGTATAAATATCGCACCGGTCTGCTTTAACCGCGGCTGCAATCGCAACGGCGGATGTATCAGAGCCACCCCGCCCCAGCGTCGTTATACGCTCATCCGGGCCAATACCCTGAAACCCTGCGACAACAGGCACAATACCATCAGCCATATCAGCCAGCAGGCTTGTACCATCAACAGAAACGATCCCCGCTTTACCGTGCGCCGAATCGGTAACTAACGGAATCTGCCAGCCAGCCCGTGAACGTGACTTCACACCCAGTGCCTGCAAAGCAATGGCCAGAAGCCCGCTTGTCACCTGCTCGCCGGTAGCAACAATAGAATCATATTCTTTTGGGTCATGTAACGGAGATAGTGCGTTACAGTATCCAACCAGTTTATTGGTTTCACCGGCCATAGCAGAAACAACAACAACAACATCGCAGCCAGCATCTTTTTGCTGCTTAACGCGTGCGGCTACTGCTCTGATGCGCTCCAGATCACCTACGGACGTTCCGCCGAACTTCATCACGATCCGAGGTACGGAACCGGGCATAGTCTTCACTCCACTAAAAAACAGGCAAATCAGCGCTCTTTTAGTCTCTTACCGCTTCACATGCAGATATGAAAGACGCAAAAGGAGAGTTATGAAGCCTTGCAAGGCGCGCCACATACTCTTTAAACCCTCTCTCGTCCAGCGGGTAAGCTCCGCAGGAAAGGAATTTTTCACAGTATGACCACCTCCAGCTCCGATTCTTTCTCCTCCGTCGCTCCGGATGAAATCTCACGCTTTAGTGCTCTGGCTGAAAAATGGTGGGACCCACGCGGCCCTATGCGCCCGCTCCATGCCATGAACCCTTTACGCATCAGCTGGGCATGTCGCCATATACCGGTTCAGGGCCGGCATAGCAGACGGGTCTCAGCCCTTGATATTGGCTGCGGTGCGGGGCTGGCCAGCGAAGCTCTCGCTAAGGCAGGTCATAATGTGACGGGCCTGGATGCCTCAGCAAACGGCATTGCCGCCGCCAGAAAGCACCTGGAGACGTATCCGCTGCCACGGGGTGCCGGCTCACTGTCTTACCGTGAAGGCAGCGCAGAAGAGCTTGCAAAAGAGGGCGCAAAATTTGACGCTGTCATAGCGTTCGAAATTATTGAGCACGTTACTAACCCGGCAGCTTTTATGGCCACACTCTCTCAGCTGCTTGAACCAGGTGGCACGCTCATTGTCTCGACAATGAACCGCACTCTCAGCTCACTTGCGGTTGGTAAAATCGGCGCTGAATATTTACTCCGCCTGCTACCCACCGGCACACACACGTGGAAAAAATTTGTCACCCCGGCAGAACTGGGTCGTTACGCACGGGCTGCCGGCCTTACAATTGAAGCTATTGCCGGCATGAGCCCCACAATAACGGGAGACTGGAAAGAAAGCCGCAACCTGAGTATCAATTATATCGCAGCTTTCAGAAAACTCTGAAAGCTGCGAGAGCATATGCCTGTCAGGCTGCGGGCAGCCTGAGAAAAGCAAAACATGTGGGGCTGCCTGCTGGCGTAAAGTCCCACGTGAAGCTTATTTTCCCGGTCGTTTTATCAACACGGAACGAAGTAATCGTATCGCTGCGCTGGTTGGCTACATAGAGATAGCTGCCAGAAGGATCAAAGCTCAGCGCACGGCCGTAATCTGCATGTGTCCAGATTTCATCAACCAGCGTTAAACCGCCATCCTTTGCCATCTGAAACACTGCAAGTGAATCACCAAGCCGATTAGAAACATAGAGGAAGCGCTCATCTGGCGATAAAACAATACCAGCAGCCAGAGTACTTCCTTTAAAATGAGCCGTAACTGTACTGACTGTCTGCCTCGGCGCAATTTTGCCGGTATCAGGATCAAAATCAGCAACAACAACTTTAGAATCCTGTTCACACAGAATATAAAGCCGCCTGCCATCTGAACTGAAACAAAAATGGCGTGGAGCAGAGCCCGGCGTCATATTGGTGAAAGGCACAGCTGCCGGCTTAAGGTGGCCCGTATCGAGGTCGATCGTCCAGACATACATACGATCAAGGCCAGCATCAGCGGCCAGAACAAACTTACCTGTCGGATCAGCCTGCACCATATGCGGATGCGCGGAAGAGTGATCACTGACCGCAAAATTACCTGTCGGGTTATCAGCCGCCCTGTCAGGCATTCTCGGGCCGGAATCATGTATCAGCTCGGTTGTATGCCCCAGTGACCCATCCGCCAGAACGTGAATAACACTCACGGTTCCCCCGGTATAATTGGCAATAAATACATATCGCCCCGAAGGGTGCACACTGACATAAGCGGGGTCAGCCCCGCCGGACGCAACCGTATTCAGCTTGGTCAGGGCTGCCGTTTCATGATTGACAGAAAACGCTGTGACAGAGCCACTATGCGTTGTGTCAAAGTCACTAACCTCACTGACGGCGTATAAAAAACGTTTATCGGGAGAGAGCACGATATAAGACGGGCTGTCTATATCGGTAAACGTCATGACATTCGTCAGCGAACCGGTTTCAGAATTCATTTCGAAAACTGTAATACCTGCCCCGTTCCCGCCGGGCGGGCCATGCTTTGTATATGCCCCGAGATAGCAGAATGTTTTCTGCTTTGATGGCGTAGTATCCTGCTCCGGCGCTTTTGCTGTATCATCCGCAGCAAAAGCACTGTGACTCCCGGCCACAGCTACGCCAGCCAGTCCTCCCAGCCCAAACAGCCGGCGAGAAAGAGAATTTTTCATTTAACGCGTTACCTTCACCCTTGATATCAAGGCAGCATCTTACATTCTGGCCCAATTTTCCCCGGTGTCTGATAACGGCTCCAGACCTGCGTCTCACCAAAAAGAGGCAAGCCTATATAGCCACGCAGCTTGAGCACATTATGTGAGGAGAGCCATATCTGAGCCTGATAAACAGCCCCGCTGTCGGGATCAAGAATTTTCCCGGACCACCGCTTACCGTCAGTCGGTTTAAAATCTGTCAGCATCAGCAGGTTACATTCTGACTTGCCATTTTTGTCACGGGGCACATTTGTGCCTTCGTACTGCAGTGCAACAAGGCGACCACATAATTTATCGCCGCATTCCTCCAGCCTGAACACACCATCCCGTTCCTGGCTCAGCCAGTATCCGTGAAGAGCCGCTTTATCAGACTGAGAAATACTTTTTGCCTGCACTGCAGCAGAACCAAATGGCATAACTGCACCGACACAAGCCAGAGCGGTTACCATCAGCGTAATAAAACATCTTTTTTTTCTGACCACTCTGACCTCACTCCATCTTCCGGAAGTATAACCTGCCGTCAGGACAGACAGTGACACTTCAACACCGCATCCTGCTGCACTCCTGACGATCAACCAGTTTTATGAAAGCACATTCAGCATATTAATATAAACTAATTAATACCCAGCAAATTATCGAGCTTGCCTGCACGATCGAGGCCCATCAGCTCTGTGCAGCCACCCAGAGCCTGATCACCGATAAAAATCTGCGGTACAGTCTGTGCTCCACCTGAACGCTCAATAGCCTCCTGACGCTCAGCCGTGCCACGAGGAGCGTTAATTTCTTTCATTTCCACACCCTTGCTTCGCAGCAGATCGACTGCACGCACACAGTAAGGGCACCCCGGCTGGGTATAAATTTCTACGACTGGCATTACGCCCCCTTTTAAAAAAAATCACAGGTGGCTTCATAAGTAGTGAAAAAATCATTCGTCTTCCAGAATGGATAACCCGAAATCTGCATTTTTTTGCAAAACCACACGTGCAGCAACAAGCAAAAACACCGAACGCACTCCGGCCTGTAACAATGCCTTCGTACAGGCCGAAGCCGTTGCTCCGGTCGTGAGCAGATCATCCACCAGTACAACGTCACGCCCGGCCATATCTGACACATAAGCAGAACGAACAGTGATAGCCCCTTCCATCTCCTGCTGTCGTTCCGCTTTCGTAAAGCCCGCAAGTCGCCCTGTGACACGACGCCTCTCAAGGCCGTCAGGCAAACATCTGAGCTTCGCACAACGGGCAACAGCCCACGCCAGCAACGCAGCCTGATTATAACGCCTTTCCATCAGGCGTTTTTTATGGACAGGAACCGGTATAACCAGGGATCCCTGGCGCAAAACGTCTTCTCCTGCCTGCCACATATAACGCCCGGCAAAGCTGGCATACTCAGGACGGTCCGCATATTTAAGACGCAGTAATAAGTCCCGTGCTGTTTTTTCATATACAAATGCTGAACGTGCAGCATGCCAGGGGGGAGGATGCTGTACACATTCAAGACACTCCCCTTCTGCATTCAGACACTCTGCGGAAGATTGCGGCAAAGCGCATCTGACGCAAAATGGCTGACCAACTGACACAAGATGCGCAAAACAACCTGCACACAGAAGACCTGACTGCTGTATTTCCTCACCACACAGAAGACACGCAGGCGGAAAAATAACATCTATGCCAGCAAGCGTTGCTTTTCTGGCCAATGCTGACAGCTTGCTCCATACTACATGTCTGCTCATTTTACTCTCTCAGTTCTGAAAGCGTGTCTCTGAGACTATGCAAGCTCCTATTATTTTCGATCGCAAAGCAATACGCCAGTATAAAGACAGGGCAGCAGATAGTCTGCATCATGTTGCCCCTGTTTTTGAGGCTGCGGCTGATATTCTTCTCGACAGGCTGAATGATATAACGCGCACGTTTGATACGGCCCTTGATATCGGTGGCAAGGGATTTATTGCACCACATCTCGCCGCAAAAGGTATCACTGTCGTGCAGTGCGAAAGCAGCCTTAAACTAGCGAGAGCCACATCCTCCCGAAGCTGGCACACCCTCTGCGCTGATGAGGAACAGCTTCCCTTTGCGTCTGAAAGTTTTGACCTGGTAACGGCCAGCCTGTCGCTGCACAGCATTAATGACCTTCCCGGCACCTTATCGCAAATACGCCACATATTGCGCCCTGATGGCCTGTTACTCGCCAGTATTCCCATACTGTCAACGCTGCGCCCGTTAAAACAGGCACTGGAAAACGCGGAGCTGGCTCTGTGCGACGGCCTTTCGCCCCGCGTTGCACCTTTGCCAACACAGCACAGCTGCGCAGCACTTTTGCAACGCTGCGGCTTTGCTTTGCCCGTTGTGGATACTGAAATTATACCCCTGCGCTACAAATCGCTCACTGGCCTGCTGCAGGATTTACGCCATGCCGGAGAGAATAATGCTCTGGCATTTCGTAGTAAAAAAATACCACCACGCATGCTGTTCCCCGCGGCAGACGCTGAAATAACCTATGATGAAGACGGTCGCTTCGCCATGCCGCTGCATATGGCAGTACTGACAGCCTGGAGCCCTGCCCCGACACAACCCAAGCCGCTGCAACCCGGACAGTTTACCCACTCTCTGGAAAGCGCGCTGAACGCAGCCCACCCGGACAAAGAATAAAATTACCGTCTTTAACCGCCGGTTACGCTCATATGCCGGGCCGGCCCCGACACTCTGCCCATTTTTTCATCAAGCAAAAAAGTGTGACCTGTGGGCTTACGGGAAATCGCTTCTTCGATACCCGTCAGAATAGCGGCATCATCACCGCCGCTGCGCATAATCTCACGCAGGTCTATACCATCCTCCTGGCCAAGGCAGGTATAGAGACGCCCCGTGCATGAAAGTCGTACACGGTTACAGCTACTGCAGAAATTATGACTCATCGGGGTAATAAACCCGATGCGCTGCCCGGTTTTTTCAACGCGCATATACCGTGCAGGCCCGCCTGTTCTGTCGCTCAGGGGGGTAAGAGACCAGCGTGTACGCAACTGCTCCTGCACCCGTGAGAGCGGCAGGTAAGAAGCTGTGCGATCCTCGCCTGTTTCCCCCATAGGCATGGTTTCAATAAGACAGAGATCAGCACCAATTTCGCCACACCATGACAGCAGCGCGTCAAATTCGTCATCATTGACGCCGGCCATCGCCACGGTATTAATGCGCACGGCAAGACCCGCTGCCCGCGCAGCACGAATACCATTCAGCGTAGTTGCCAGATGCCCCCGGCGCGTGATTTGCCTGAAACGCACATCATCCAGAGTATCAAGACTAACATTAACCCGCCTGACGCCCGCCTTATATAAAAGCTCAGCATAATCGGCCAGCAGAGTGCCATTTGTGGTAAGGGTCAGTTCATCAAGCATACCCTGCTGATCGGAATGATGCAGCCATTGCCCAAGCTCTGTGAAAAACTCTCCTATGTCACGCCTGACCAGAGGCTCCCCCCCGGTAATACGCAAGCGCCTGACACCCTGACGGATAAAAACACGCGATAACCGCAGAAGCTCCTCGAAAGACAAAACATCTTCACGAGGCAAAAAACGCATGTTCTCAGACATGCAGTAAACACACCGCATATCACAGCGATCTGTCACCGAAACGCGCAGGTAGGAGATATGTCGACCATCACGGTCGGTCAAAGAGGACACCATAGGTCCTTTAAGTAACAAAAAAGCTGACCGTTGTCGAAAAATTTAATGTGCCGACGACTGACATAACACAACTATATAAATACGTTATGTCAGTCGTTCAGCCAGTTTCAGCACGCTGGCTGAAATATATGCATATCAGCTATATTTTTTAAGAAACTCTTTAACCTCGCCGGCAAGATCAGGGCGATCAAGCGAGAACGCAATCTGCGCTTCAAGGAAGCCGATTTTATTACCACAGTCAAAACGCTCACCTTCATAGCGCAGGCCATGGAAAGGTGCTTCACCAATGGTTTTTGCCATAGCATCTGTCAGCTGGACTTCACCACCGGCGCCTTTTTCAAGCTTAGCCAGGTACTTCATCACGTCAGCCGTCAGAATGTACCGTCCGATGACTGACAGATTAGAAGGAGCGTCTTCAGGCTTTGGTTTTTCAACAAGCCCCTGCACTTCAACCAGACGGCCGTCGTCTTTACCGGTTTTGAGAATACCATAACGATTGGTATGCGCGCGCGGCACTTCTGTCACGGCAACAACACTGCCACCTGTCTGATAATAGGCATCAGCCAGCTGTTTCATGCAGGGAACGCCGGATTTAACAATGTCATCTGGCAGCAAAATAGCAAACGGGTCATCACCGATAAAGCTGCGGGCACACCAGATAGCATGACCCAGCCCAAGCGGCTCCTGCTGACGCACGGCAACGAGGGATCCTGCCTCGATCGAGCTGGGCTCAAGGGCTTTAAGTGCATCAGTCTTGTTACGCTCACGCAGTGTAGACTCAAGCTCATAAGCAATATCAAAATAGTCAATCAGCGAATCTTTGCCACGACCTGTGATAAGGCAAAACTCTTCAATCCCGGCAGCGCGTGCTTCATCAATGGCATACTGAATGAGCGGACGGTCAACAACCGTCAGCATTTCTTTTGGCATGGCTTTGGTCGCCGGCAAAAAGCGCGTACCCAACCCTGCTACCGGCAGGACTGCTTTACGTAAAGGCTTAGGTCTGGACACGAATACAACACCTTAAAGAATTTAAAGTTTAAATCCGGCACGTCACACGCATCAAAGCTTTTAGCAGCACTGTCACAACGAACAGGGGCAGAGCAACATGCTCCCGCAGTTCGACACAGAAACGAACACAGGAAGTAATTTGATAAACATATAATGAGGAAATTAAAAGGCAGGATCGTATGACAGTTAAAAAAACTGATATTTTTTCGTATAAAAAAGGCAAAAAAAACAGGCCTGAAGCCCGCTTTTTTTGTAACATTTTCAGTTAAATGGTGCGGCCGAGAAGACTCGAACTTCCACGGGGTATTCCCCCACAAGCACCTCAAGCTTGCGCGTCTACCATTCCGCCACGGCCGCACACGTTAACCTGTATCAGAAACTCCAACACCGTGTTACTGAAGAGGCGTATAACCCAACACGTATCAGGCCGCAATGACCAAAAAGCATTTTTTATGGGAAATAAGCAAAAAAACTATTTCCTACCCGTTTGCCTTCAGTCGCATGCAGGAAATCTCTCAGAAAATCAGGCAGGAAGGTGCGGCAGAACGCGTATGGCTGCTTGAACACCCCCCCCTCTATACAGCAGGTACATCAGCAAAGCAGGAGGACCTGTTTAACCCGCAAAATTACCCCACTTATGATGCCGGGCGCGGCGGGCAATGGACTTATCACGGCCCGGGCCAGAGAATCGCTTACGTGATGATGGACCTGCAAAAGCAGCACGGTACCATCCCTCCGCGTGATTTACGCGCTTATGTTCACGGCCTTGAAAAATGGGTTATCAGCACACTTTCAGACCTTGGTGCAGAAGGCGAATGTCGTGACGGGCGGGTTGGCGTATGGGTTACCGACCCCAAAACCGGCAAAGAGGAAAAAATTGCCGCTATTGGCGTAAGGGTCTCCCGCTGGGTCAGCTGGCATGGGGTTTCCATCAACCTGTCACCTGATCTGAATGATTTTGATGGCATTGTACCGTGCGGTATTCGTGAATATGGCGTCACCAGCCTGCAAAAACTCGGGCTTTCTTATACAAAGACACAGCTTGACCAGGCACTGATGAAAAACTGGGCAAAGATTTTCGGATCCCTGCCCTCTGCCTTTACCCCTGTTGAAGAAGATGAACCTCAAGCGTACGCCTGCGCTCATCCGTCACATGAATATCAGACAGGCTAAGTGTATTGTTTGAATCGGCAAATGTCAGTGTCACCAGCCCCTGGGAAGGGTTAGCTGCTCTTGCAAGTGAGATCTGCAAAACACCAGGCTGCTGCCTGACGTCAGTCACCATCACAGCACCTGAAAGCACAATGGGGTTGCCCATCAGTAATCCAAGCGGATTATGCGCAAGCCCCATACTGGTTTCAGAGCCATTCTGCCCATCTTTATACACAGCGTGCAGCCCTCTGGCTTTCAGCTCTGTGCCCGGGGGATCCTGATAAAACAGATACAGATAGCCAGGGCTGTAGGTCAGTTGCCCCATGCCTGTTGCACCATCAGGCCATAGCTGCGTAAACGGCACGGCATTAAGGTGTACAGTGCGTAAATACTGCTCGACGCGGTTAATCTGCACCTGCCTGCCAGCATCAGACGGCTTTTTTGTGCCCGCACAACCAGCCAGACTGAGCATCCCGCTCCATACCAGAACCTGACGACGAGATACTCTCCCCGCAGATATCACGTCGGACATGCTGCATCCTCCTCAGGTGTACGCAGCACCATCGCCAGGGCGTGTAAACCACTATCAAATTCAGGCTGAAGAATTTCATGCACCTTCCTGAAACGGTTAACACGGCTGACCCCTTCAAAGGCCGGACTGACCATCAGCAGACGAAAATGTGTCTCTGTTGCATTCTCTCCTGGTCCGCGCGCCATCGGCGCATGATGTGCATGACGGCTGCTTTCATCAAAAATTTCTAATTTCTGCGCACCAAAAAATTCAGTCAGCTTTTCACGAACACGCACAGAACGGGGGCCTGACGCCTCCTGCCCTGAAGCTTTACGACCAGAACCACTCATATCTTTCCCCTTGCACTGAAGCCTTCATAACGCACATAACCGCAGATGATGAAGCAAAGGAATACCCGACATAAGGCATTCGACCCTGATCCGGATGCACCACAACGATGCTGCGATATGCCTGACTGTACAGAACAGGCAGGATATCGGGCCCCTCGCTCGCGCGATACGCTCAACCAGTATTTCTGGTTTTGCCTCCCGCATGTCCGTGAATATAATTCACGCTGGGACTATTATAAGGGGATGAGCCCGGGGCAGATTGAAGCCCACCTGCGCGCTGATGTATCGTGGGAGCGCCCGTCATGGGCCTTCGGGCAAAGCGCGGCACGCCCAAAACATACACGATTTAATGAAGAGGATGTGCTTGACCCGCTCAACATCCTCAACCGCAGCCGTCAGGCCCGGGCTGAGCAATACCGCAGAAACGCCACGCCACGCGCACCGGCAGAACTGCGCGAACATCTGGCAATACTGGGGCTGAACTGGCCTCTGACCCTGACCGATGCGAAAGCGCGTTATCGTGACCTGGCCCGCAAATACCACCCTGACCGCAATAACGGAGACCGCCAGGCTGAGGAACGCCTGAAAGATATTAATATTTCCTATACAATAGTTAAGGCGCACCTTGATGTCTGAGGGGCTCGAAAAAATACACAAGCCGTGGCATGCTCCCCTCATGCGTTCTTAAAGATCAGCACAGGCAGAGGCTGCATCGTTTTTTCCAACACCACACGCACAAGATGGATAAAGAATGACCGATTCTTTCATTTCTGATTCAGCGGATTCACTTCCTCCTATTTCCGTTCTTTCTGCCCCTGACCTCGAAGTGTCCGCGCGTGACGTCTTTGGTATTGATGCAGACTTTAAAGTGCCGGCCTATTCTGTTCGCACCGAACATGTACCCGATATCGACCCGGCTTATCTGTTCGACCACGATACCACCCTCGCCATTCTGGCAGGTTTTGCCTGCAACCGTCGCGTTATGGTGCAGGGTTTTCATGGTACTGGTAAATCATCCCATATTGAGCAGGTTGCTGCCCGCCTGAACTGGCCCTGTATCCGTATCAACCTCGACAGCCACGTCTCTCGTATTGACCTGATTGGCAAAGATGCCATCGTGGTCAGAGACGGTCAGCAGATCACTGAGTTTCAGGAAGGCCTGCTGCCCTGGTGCCTGCGCCACCCCTGCGCTCTGGTGTTTGATGAATATGATGCCGGCCGCCCTGATGTGATGTTCGTTATTCAGCGCGTACTCGAAATAGAAGGTCACCTGACATTACTTGATCAGAATCGGGTGCTGAAACCACACCCATGGTTCCGCATCTTTGCCACGACCAACACTATTGGCCTGGGCGACACAACCGGGCTGTATCACGGTACGCAGCAGATCAATCAGGGGCAGATGGATCGCTGGAACATTGTTACCTCACTCAACTACCTGCCCCATGCGCAGGAAGTCGGGATCATTCTTTCCCGCATGAAAACCGCCCCGCAGAACAAAGAGGCCCGCAACACGATAGAAAGCATGGTTGCGCTGGCAAACCTGATCCGTGCTGGTTTTATGGCAGGCGACCTCTCTACTGTCATGTCACCGCGTGCGGTCATTACATGGGCTGAAAACGAACGTATTTTTAAAGATATTGCTTTTGCCTTCCGCGTCACATTCCTCAATAAATGTGATGAAGCTGAACGCAATATCGTTGCTGAATATTATCAGCGCTGCTTTAACACCAGTCCGTTTGCAAAATAAGGATGCCTGCGTTTTCTGAAAGAAGGATCGTCATATTATGACTGACAGCAGGACAGGCCCGCAGCCGCCCTCTCCGGGGCATAACCAGACGTCTGCCTCTCATCAGGATAAGCAGGTCGAGGCTTTCAGACAGGCGACAACAGCAGCCTTTCGTGCACTTGGCGGCACAAAAGAAACTGAAGTTTCTTTTCTGACCGGCAACGCACCTCTTGCACCTCTCAGCCATGAAGGTGCGACGGCCCGACTACCCTCGCCCTCCCGCCGCCTGAAAGAGGAGGAGATTTTACGTATTCGTGGTGCTGCTGATGCCCAGGCACTGCGCCTGAAGCACCATAATGCCAGGCTGCACCGCGCCAGGCTGCCTGAAGACAGCACTGCACGCGAGGTTTATGACGCACTTGAGCAGGCCCGAATCGAGTCTGTCGGGGTACGACACCTGAAAGGAGTGGCCGCAAACCTGCGCCACCGCCTTGAAGCGGAGTGTGAAGAAAGTGGCCTGGGTAAAATCACCAGCCCGGCACAGCTCTCACCAGCCGTTGCTCTCTCCCTGCTTGCACGTGAAGTCATGACAGGTGAAGCACCACCTGCCGCGGCAAAAAATATTCTCGAACAGTGGCGTCAGGCTATGCCGGCCAAAGCACTGACAGCTCTGACGCATCTGAAAGAAACACAGGATAATCAGGAGAGCTATGCGCAGGCTGCCCGCCAGCTTATGGGAGCCTTTGCCCTGGCAGAAGAGGAGGAGGAAGACGACACCCCCTCTGATGAACAGGACGATGATCTGCCCGCTGACGAAGCCGCCCCACCTGAAGAAAGTGAAACGCCCGAAACAGAATCAGACGAGACTGAAACCACCCCTGAGGCACTGGAGGAGCAACCCTCGGCTGAAACAGGTGAGAGCTCGCCTGACACGCCGCAGGAGCATGAAGAAAGCGTAAAAAGCGCAGGGGAATCAGCCGGACACGGTCACCACGAAGATTCACCCTCAGACGATACTCCGCCTCCTTACAAAGCCTATACCACACAGTTTGACGAGGAAGTTCCGGCTGAATCGCTGTGTGATCCACAGGAGCTCACCCGCCTGCGTCGTCAGCTGGACCAGCAGCTCACAACCCTGCAGGGCGTTGTGTCGCGGCTGGCTAATAAACTGCAACGTAAGCTTATGGCTCAGCAAACCCGCTCGTGGCAGTTTGACATGGAAGAAGGTCTGCTGGATGCCGGGCGCCTGTCACGCATTATTGTTAACCCAATGCTGTCGCTGTCTTATAAGCAGGAGAAAGATACCGAATTTCGTGACACAGCCGTCACCCTGCTTATCGACAACTCGGGGTCAATGCGTGGACGCCCCATTTCAGTTGCTGCGTCATGCGGTGATATTCTGGCCAGAACACTCGAACGATGCGGTGTTAAGGTCGAAATTCTCGGCTTTACAACCCGTGCCTGGAAAGGTGGACAAAGCCGTGAAAAATGGATTCAGAACGGCAAGCCAGAACAGCCTGGCCGGCTGAATGATCTGCGTCATATTATTTATAAAGCGGCAGATATGCCCTGGCGCAGAGCCCGTGCGAATATGGGACTGATGCTGCGCGAAGGTCTGTTAAAAGAAAATATTGATGGTGAGGCCCTGCTCTGGGCCTATCGCCGCCTGCGCGCACGCCCTGAAGCGCGTAAAATTCTTATGGTCATTTCAGATGGTGCTCCGGTCGATGACAGTACCTTGTCGGCAAACCCGCCTTCATACCTGGAGGATCACCTCAGAGAGGTCATCCATATGATCGAGAATCGCACCCCGGTCGAATTATCAGCCATCGGGATCGGGCATGATGTCGGCCGCTATTACGGGCGGGCTGTGACCATTACTGATGCCGAAGAGCTGGGGGGCACAATGCTCCAGTCTCTCTCAGCATTGTTTGATGACACTTACAAAAGCGGCAAAAACCGCAAAAGCAGATAAGGCAAATAGCCGGTTTATTAACCGGCTATTCTTCTGACAGGGCAGCACCTGCGGCGGCTCTTCTTTTTGTCACCTCAGCGAAGCGACGTGCCAGAATAGCGCAGATAAAAAGCTGTATCTGATGAAAAATCATCAGCGGCAGCACGATAATACCAACACTTGCTGCCGGAAACAGCACGTTAGCCATGGGTACGCCTGATGCGAGAGTTTTCTTTGAACCGCAGAATATAACCGCGACCTCATCACGGAACGGCAGCCCGGCCAGACGGCAGGTCAGTGCCGTAACAATCAGCACAATAGCCAGCAAAATAAAGTCAACGACTGCAATCATGCCCAGCTCACTCAGCGGCAGCTTGTGCCATAGCCCCTGCATCACGGCATCACTAAAGGCGGCATAAACAACAACCAGAATTGAACTGCGATCAGTCAGAGACAACAGCTTTTTATGCCGGCGTGCCCAGTTACCAATCCATGGCTGAAGCAGCTGCCCCGCAATAAAAGGCAACAAAAGCTGAAAGACGATATCAAGTCCGTTACTATCCTGCGCTCCATGCCGAGCAAGGATAAGCCCGACCAGAACAGGTGTTATAAAAATACCAAAGATATTAGAGGCCGTAGCTGCACAGACCGCAGCGGACGTATTACCCCCCGCGATAGAGGTAAATGCAATGGACGACTGTACTGTTGAGGGCAGGCAGCATAAAAATAATACACCAAGCCAGACATCATTCTGCAACAGCCCTGGAAAAGCCGCATGAAAACCAAGGCCAAGCAACGGAAACAAAATAAAGGTGCAGCATAAAATTAAAATATGCAGGCGCCACGCTGTCAGCCCGTCGACAACAGCGCTGCGGGAAAGCCTGGCACCCTGCAGGAAAAACATAATGCCGATGACAATAATCGCCAGCCAGTGAAAAACTTCAACACCCGCGCCATGACACGGCACAAATGTTGCAAGGAGAACGGTGCCTATGAGGCTAAGCAAAAACGGATCAACACCAAACATGTGACTTCATACTTTCACATCCAGAGCTCAGAACATGGGCTATGCAAAAAACGCATAATACAAAAAATTTCCGCCTCCAGAAACTCGTTGCACCAGGCGCCTGCTTGAGCCACCCTTACACCAAATGAAAACACGCCACATCCTCCCCCTTGCCTCTCTCACGTTTGTGAGCGTGGCTTTCTCACCGCGTACGTTTGCAGCCCCACCGGCTGCGTGCGCTATTGTCAATCACGGCGGCAAGCAGGTTACTGATAAAAATATTACATATACCTCTTCCACAATCTCCACGCCGGATCACAAAACCTCTCTCTCTATAGGAGAGATGAGTTACACGATTTCAGCCGCGGCCTCTGCGACTGACCTGCAGGATCAGGCAGATGCGGCATCATTGCTGCTGGTTTCAGCTATGGTCGGGCACCATAATGCCGCCTGTTCAGCATGGCTAAAAAAACAGGGACAGGCCATTGCAACCGGCCTTGAGGCTGGTCAGTCTTATAACCTGACATGGAGCAACGCTTCTATCAGCCACCAGAAAACTGGTATCAGCCTGAGCTCAGCAGCACTGTCCCTGTCGGGTAAAACCGGCGAAGGCAATGCAGCTGCTTCACTGGCTATGCAGGGGCTGGCCTATAAAAACATTGCCAACCAGGATCTCCTCCCCGAATCAGCACATGCGGCCTTCTCTCTGCCTTCTTCCGAGCTGCCAGGACTGATGGCTGCTATCGGTGGCAAAACAAAAGAAGCTCCGGCTGTTCACGTTACAATATCGGATTTAAGTGCACAAAATAGCGACATCACCCTGGGTGGTCATGGCTCAGCCGTATTAACGGGTAATGTCGATGCAACCTCGGCAGAAGGTCATCTGGAAATACAAAATATTGAGAGCCTCATTCAGAAAGTGCGCGCTATTGGCCAGCTTAAGCTTGCTGCTGCACTCGTTATGGCCCGCTTTGTCAGTCATCGCGAATCTGATGGTGGCAACTCATGGAACGCAACCTGGTCTGGCGGTATACTGACCGTTAACGGTATTCCCCTACCCATCAAATAAAAAAAGGGTAGAAAATCTCCCCTTTTTTAACACCTGCGACTATATCAGGGCTTACCAGCCGGGGCCATAGCCAACGAAACCTGGTCCCCATGGAGAATCCCATGCGCCCCATTCGTTCCAGTTCCACTGCGCATCTTCATATGTCTGTGCTGTTGTTGCCTGCTCGTTCAGCAATGCTTTTGTCTGAGCATATTGCTGGTAGCGATCATAGGCAGCCTGATTGCCAACATACAGGCAGTCGCACACGACCGGGTCAGCATAGACATAGTAAACGTCTTTACCTTTAACACGACTGACAAAATGATGTGCCGGAAGACGGGCCAGCATCGCTTTTTGTGCTGCTGTCGTAGCGGGCTTATCAAGAAAACCTGCCGCCGCAAGGTGATCTTCTTTAGCAGCAACTGCCTGCTTTGCAGACTGACAGCCTGGCAAAACGACCAGTGCCCCCAGAACAAAGGCTGCTACACCACCTTTTAATACATACTTCATAATGTATTCCTGTTTTGTACCAACGAACAGGCAGAGCCCTCCGCCTGTTCTTTAGGCAGGCGATATTTGACAGACAGCTCGCCTGTACCAGATCACGACAGATATCAGAGTATTGATTTCTTCTGATAATTTTTATCATTAAAAATTTAACAAAATCAACCTAATAATACCCTCTAAGAATTTTTCTCTGCCAGGCGTGCAAAATCACGCAGAACCCTCCGCGCCAGATCAATACGCTGTACATTTGTCAGCTCGCGCACCACCGCAAGTTTATGATCAGCACGCAGCCTGACTGTGCCATCCTTCCAGCGGTTCATCCATCCTGCCAGCCCCTGCGGGTCACAGAACTGATTTTTACGGAACTGAAGCACCATACCTTTTGGCCCGGCCTCAACACGTTCAACACCGGCACTACGGCACAGACGTTTAAGATCAACAATATCAAGCAGGTTCTTCACTTCAGCTGGGACAGGACCAAACCTGTCAACCAGCTCAGCCTCCATCGCCTCAAGTTCTGCATCACTGGCAAGACCGCTGATCCGCCGGTATAGTCCCAGCCTGACAGGCAGGTCAGGCACATACTCAACAGGAATAAGAACAGGCAGACCGACGATAATGTTAGGGGTCCAGTCTCTGTCCTCAGCGCGTTTGCGTTCTTTATCAGCACGCAGCTCAGCCACGGCATCCTCAAGCATCTGCTGATAAAGTTCTATCCCGACCTCGCGCACATGACCTGACTGCTGGTCACCCAGCAGGTTACCGGCACCACGCAGGTCAAGATCGTGCGATGCCAGGGTAAAGCCTGCACCCAGCGTATCAAGCGTTTGCATAATTTCGAGACGCTTCTGTGCAGAAGCTGAAAGTACGTGCGTTTGTGGCCATGTCAGATATGCATAACCACGCTGCTTACCACGCCCCACACGCCCGCGCAGCTGATAGAGCTGCCCCAGACCGAACATATCTGCACGATGAATAATGAGCGTATTCACCGCAGGCATATCCAGCCCGCTTTCAACAATATTAGTTGAAAGAAGAATATCATACCGGCCATCAGAAAACTCTGTCATGACCTGCTCAAGCTCCGTCGGGCTAAGACGGCCATGAGCCTGAACCATACGAGCGTCCGGCACAATTTCTGCCAGGCGCTTTGCCAGATGGTCAAGGTCTTCTATGCGCGGTGCAACACAGAAAATCTGCCCCCCCCGGAAACGCTCCCGCTGAATTGCTTCACGGATCACCACACTGTCAAACGGCATGATAAAAGTGCGTACGGCCAGCCTGTCAGTCGGTGGGGTGGCGATCAGACTCATCTCCCGCACACCGGAGAGGGACAGCTGCAATGTGCGCGGCAGCGGTGTGGCTGAGAGTGTCAGCACATGGACATCCTCGCGCAGGGCTTTCAGTTTCTCTTTGTGCGAAACACCAAAATGCTGCTCTTCGTCAATAATCAGCAGGTCGAGAGAAGTAAACTGTACGGTTTTTGCCAGCAGCGCGTGAGTACCAATGACAATATTCACTGAACCGTCGGTAATACCCTTACGAACCTGTGTTGCCTCTTTACCTGTCACCATACGCGAAAGCTGTGCGACCTTAACAGGGAAGCCCTCAAAACGTGAGAGAAAGGTTTTATAATGCTGGCGGGCCAGCAGGGTTGTCGGCACAACAACAGCCACCTGCCCGCCCGACATCGCAGCCACAAAGGCGGCGCGTAATGCAACCTCGGTCTTGCCGAACCCAACATCTCCACACACCAGGCGATCCATCGGACGACCAGAGTTCATATCCTCCAGAACATCGGCAATCGCCCTGGCCTGATCATCTGTTTCAACAAAAGGAAAACGTGCACAAAACTCATCCCACAGCCCTTCGGCCGGTGCGAGAGCCGGTGCCTCCTTCATTGCACGGGCTGCAGCTGTACGAATCAGATCAGAAGCCATATCGCGAATGCGCTGCTTCATACGCGCCTTACGACCCTGCCAGGCTACTCCTCCCAGCTTATCCAGCGGTACACTGGCCTGGTCAGAACCAAAGCGGCTCAGCAGCTCAATATTCTCAACCGGCAGATAAAGCTTTTCATTTCCGTCATAAAGCAAACGCAGGCAGTCATGTGGCGCAACACCAACACTTACAGTCTCAAGACCATCATAACGGCCGATACCATAATCCTGGTGCACAACGAGGTCACCGGCAGTAATTTCGCCTGCCTCAGCAATCAGTTCATCAGCACGGCGGCGGCGGCGCGGCGGACGGCCAATACGCTCACCCAGCAGGTCCTGCTCTGAAACAAAGGCCATATTGTCAGCAACGAAGCCGCGTTCCAGCCCCAGAGTGAGCAATCCCACCACACCAGGTTTTGCTTTTTTTGCCTCAGCCCAGCTGTCATAACTCTGGCTGGTCACACCATGCTCGCGCAGCAAAGTCGCAATACGTTCGCGTGAACCACGCGTCCAGGCTGTGACATAAGCCCGGCGTTTCACCTCACCCCACTCGCGCACCTGTTCACCCAGAAGGCCAAAAACCTGCTCGCGCTCAGCACCTGCAACGATTTTAGAGAACATTTTACCAGGGCGGCCACCGACATCGAGGCCACTGGCACCATCGGGCATAGCAAACGGGCTTAATGTCACACAGGGGAAACGGGCGAGAGCAGCATCCCACCCCTTCTGATCAAGATAAAGCAAATGTGGCGGCAAAGCCCTGTAAGGTGTTTCTCCTTCGCGCACAGGCTGACGGCGCGCCTGATAATGATCTTCGATCATCTCAAGGCGTGCATGAAGTATTTCACCCACCTGATAATCGAGAGAGACTGAAGCCCCCGGCAGATAATCAAACAGGGTTTCAAGATTTGTATGGAAAAGTGGCAGCCAGTGCTCGAGGCCCGGATAGCGTCTGCCTTCAGAAACATACTCATAAAGAGAATCAGATGCTGCAGCAGGACTGAACACATCGCGCCAGCCTGTACGAAAACGTGAAATACTGTCGGAATCGAGAGAAAGCTCAGAAACAGGCCGCAGCGTAAGCTCTGTCAGGTGGCCGGTTGAGCGCTGACTGCCCGGGTCGAATGTTCGGATATTTTCAACTTCATCACCGAACAAATCAAGCCTGACCGGCTCTGATGCACCTGCAGGGTACAAATCGAAAATACCACCACGGGTGGCAAATTCACCCGGCTCCATCACGGTGTCAGTGCGGGTATAGCCATTAGCAACCAGCAGCTCACACAAAAATTCCTGATCGAGGCTCTCACCCTGCTTTATGGCAAGAGACTGCCCCTCGAACGTACTGCGGGGTGATACTCTCTGCACAAGGGCAGCTGTTGTTGTCAGCACAAGCCGGGGTTTCCCTCCGGCTGGCTCAAGCAGGCGCGTAAGTGTTGCTACCCGCTCAGCAACCAGGGCCGGGTTAGGTGACACCCGGTCATAAGGCAGGCAGTCCCAGGCCGGAAAACGCAGAACCTCAACATCATCAGCCACATAAGCCAGCAAATCAGCAAGCCGGGCAACGGCGGCATCATCACGGGCAACATGTAAAACGACGTTTTTATGCTCTCTCGCTCTGCGGGCCAGCAAAAAGGCATCATAGCCTTCTGTCACACCCCATACAGAAACAACCTGACGCTCTGAGCCTGCCTGTGCAGTCATTACTATTTATCCGTTATTTTTGGCACGGCAGCTCTCAACCATGCGGCGCAACATAGGGTTCACATTCTCTGCGGGCAAAGGCAATCGTCCAAACAGCCAGTCTGTCAGTTCAGGGTCTGGCATCTGCATCACAGCTTCCATATCGGTCAGTTCTGCTTCTGTCATGGTAGCCACAGTGTCTCTTACAAAATCACCGATTATAATATCGGTTTCAAAAGTACCTCTGTGGTTAGCACGAAAGATCAGCCTGCGACGACGTGCAACGAGTGGATCATTTTCTGTCATGATGTTACTATCATTGTGGTTCATAATGCTGATGTCCTATAGCGTTGGCAGTTCCATCTGTCAGCTGCCCAGCAAAGGCCTGAGTTTCTCCGGTGTCCAGTCCTGTCCCTGTCATAACTGAGTCTTCTCACGCATCTGTCAGCACGACAAGACTTGCCCCCTTACTGGCTCCGCCTGAAAGCCTGTCTGGCGTCAGTGCTGCACGCGGCAAGCTTATAAGACGTATCGCCAGAGGTTCGCGGGTCATCGACCTTTTGTTCTGCCTGCCCGACAGCATTACAGACCGCCGCCTTGCCCCGCCGCTGGCAGAAATAAAACCAGACAACATTGTCACAGTAACAGGCACTATCAAAACCATACGCGCACCGACTCCGCGCACCCGCCAGCCATGGCGTGTTACCCTGTATGACGGGACCGGCGTGCTTGAGGTCGCCTTCTTCTCTCCCTGGCAGGCGAAACAGATTGCTGAGGGGGAGGATATTGTCGTCTCAGGTAAAGCTGAATTCTTTCATGATAAGCTCTGCATTTCAGCTCCGGACTATGTTTTGCCGGCCCGTTCTGCCGGGCGCATTCCACGTCTTGACCCTGTCTGGCCACTTACAGCAGGCCTGTTCAGCGGGCAGGTCAGACAGGCCATGGTACATGCGCTCTCACTGATACCTGAAGGCCTGCCTGAATGGCATGAAACCAGTCTGATTTCATCACACCACTGGCCTGATTTCATCACCGCACTGAATCAGGTCCATTTTCCTGACAACATTCCTGGTAGTGAAAGCGGTGACGCATGGCGCAAGCAATATGCGCTTGCCCGCGCACGCCTGGCCTGTGACGAACTGCTGGCTGACCAGCTGGCAACACGTATCGCACAACGCGCCTCTCAGCACAGGCCTGGTCGTATCATTAAAGGAACCGGGATTTTACAAAAACAGGCCCTGGAAACTTTTGGTCATGCACTAACCCCGGGGCAAAGCAAAGTACTCAGCGAAATAGAGCATGATATGGCGGCTCCGCACCGCATGAATCGCCTGCTCCAGGGCGATGTCGGCGCGGGTAAGACACTGGTTGCCCTGCTGGCCATGCTCAGAGCTGTCGAGGCCGGGGCGCAGGCAGCCCTGATGGCCCCCACTGAAATTCTGGCACGGCAGCATGCGAAAACTTTTAGCAGGCTGACATCCGTTCCGGTTGCCTATCTTTCTGGTTCAGTCAAAGGCAAAGCCCGCAAAACAGTGCTGCAAAGCATTGCTGACGGATCGGCTCCTCTGGCAGTTGGCACGCATGCACTGATGCAGGAGGGAGTATCTTTTTCTGACCTGGCTCTGGCTGTTGTTGATGAACAACATCGCTTTGGTGTTGAGCAACGCCTTGCCCTGGTTGAAAAAGGTCATGAGGCTGACATGCTGGTCATGACCGCCACACCCATTCCCCGCACACTTCTGCTGACACGCTTTGGTGACATGCAGACAAGCCGGCTTGAAGGCAAACCGGCAGGCCGTAAACCTGTACGGACATCTCTGCACAGCATCAGCACAATGCCTGATATCCTTGATGCTCTTGAACGTGCACTGGCAAAAAAGGCACAGATTTTCTGGGTTTGCCCGCTCGTAAGCGAGAGTGAAGCCCTCGATATCGCCGCAGCCGAGGCACGCCACGCAGAGCTGAGCGCACGTTTTGGCCCGCACACCGGCCTGGCCCATGGGCAGCAGGACACTGCGGTGCGCGAAAAAGAGCTGGATGAATTTGCCCGGGGCAATACCCGTTTGCTGGTTGCTACGACAGTCATTGAGGTGGGCGTCGATATACCGGCGGCAACAATTATGGTTATTGAACATGCTGAACGCTTTGGGCTTGCTCAGCTACACCAGCTGCGCGGGCGCGTTGGGCGTGGCAGCGAAGCCTCTTACTGCCTCATGCTGCACGATGATAAGCTCGGCCTGACAGCACGCCGGCGCCTGAACTGTCTGCGTGACACAGAAGATGGGTTTATCATTGCCAACGAAGATTTTCGCCTGCGTGGCGGAGGGGATGCCACAGGGCACCGCCAGTCAGGCCTGCCTGAATACCGCATAGCTCAGGAAGATCTGTTCGATGAACTGCTTGACCTGGCACATAAAGAAGCCGGTTATTTATTTAAACGCTGCGCCTCTGAGCATCAGGCGTCACTCTCCCCTCCGCTTAATATTCTGTTGACGTTATTCAATAAAGCAGATGCCGCACGCCTCTTTTCCGGAGGGTAAACCAGGGCATTGTCAGGACAACACATGAAAAACATGCTTTGCAAACAGGCCAGAGTATTTTGCATCCATATATCAATGGCTGCGGCGTGTTGTTTTAACACGCAGGCAGCCACAATGCCCTCTCTGAAACTTAAAGCTCAGCCCGATTTTGCGAAAAATATCAACAACTTCCCTCTACCGGCTGAAAATAATGCAGTTCTGGATAAAATACGAAAAGATATCATTCTCAACGACAAAACATTCAAAGAGAGCCTTCTTAGCTGCCGCGAAGAATCTGGAACAGGTGCTGATAACTGGTTTCGTAATATATCAGTCACCATGGCTGGCCCTCGTTATCTCAGTTATGTCGTTTTTGAAAACTCAACCTGCGAGTGGGCACCTGAGTTTGAGTATAATCAGTATTCTCTCGTTTATGACTTAAAAACCGGAGAACGCGTGGACTGGTTCGCAGTCCTGCCCAAAAACCTAATTGGCAACAAACCCCAAAATTATAAAACAACAGACAGGTCTATCAGATCGACACAGAGCACTCTCAAAATACTGGCACTCTTTAAAACACAGTATATCAAGGAGATGGATGATACAGAAAACGAATGTTGCGACTGCCTTAATATAAGAACTAATTACTGGGATAAACAGTCAAAAAAAATAGCTCCGTTTTCCTTTTTACTATGGCTGAACGCGAAAGAACATAGCCTTACTTTAGTGCTCCAGGATAATCTTCCTGCTCATGAGATGCGCGAATGCGGCACGGCCTCGGTTAATGTAACGCTCAATATGCTAAAACAAAATGGCGTTTCCCGCGACTTTCTCAACACCCTCAAAAATGCGACAGCCGTGCCAGAAAAGTTCAGAAACGCAGCTGCAGATTAAGCGCCGGCTTCAGTCAGCCAGCGTTTAATCTGCCCCTCCGGGTCAGCATGCTGTGTAAATGCCGACACCGCAGCAACACTGTCAGCACCGGCATCAAGACAAGGCTTAAGCCCCTCAAACGCCACCCCGCCAATAGCAACAAGTGGCAGGTCACCGATCAGCTTCTTCCACTCAGTCAGCTTTGCAACACCCTGAGGACCAAAAGCCATTTTCTTCAGGCGTGTTGGCCAGATCGGGCCAAGAGCCACATAATCAGGTTTAAATGACAGGGCACGGTCAAGCTCTTCGTGGCTGTGTGTACTCAGTCCAAAACGAATACCCGCCTTACGTACAGCCGCGAGGTCGGCTGTATCCAGATCCTCCTGCCCAAGGTGTATATAGTCTATCCCCTCTTCGAGTGCGATCTGCCAGTAATCATTCAACACCAGGCAAACACCATGAGTCCGGGCAAAAATATGCGCCTGACGAATCTCCTCACGCAGCGCCTCACCCTCCAGCTCTTTTACGCGCAGCTGAATGAAACGGGCACCTGCTCCGCCCAGACGATCAACCCAGCGGGCGGTGTCAACAACAGGATATATTTTTTGAGGAAGTCCGCTCACGACAGCATAGCCTTTCCGATAACAGGGGTTGAGGGAACAGCCATATCACGTTCTTCCATCGGGTCGGCCTCACGTGCCAGCACGCCGGCCTCTACCGCCAGGCTGAAAGCACGGGCCATCGTGACCGGATCTCCGGCACCGGCAATGGCAGTGTTAATCATCACAGCATCATAGCCCAGTTCCATCGCACGCAATGCGTGAGAAGGCACACCAATACCCGCATCAACGACAAGAGGAACACCAGGGAAATGGGCACGCAGGGCACGCAGGCCAAACACGTTATTTAACCCCTTACCCGAACCGATAGGCGCCCCCCATGGCATCAACACTTCGCAGCCGGCAGCCATCAGCTTTTCAGCGACGATCAGATCTTCTGTCGTGTAGGGGAAAACCTTAAACCCATCTTCTGACAGGATACGGGCCGCTTCAACCAGGCCGAACACATCAGGCTGAAGTGTGTCAGGCTCGCCAATCACTTCAAGCTTGATCCACTCTGTATTAAAAACTTCGCGGGCCATATGCGCGGTAGTTACTGCTTCCTTAACGGTATAACACCCGGCCGTGTTAGGCAGCACAGACACATTAAGATCACGAATGAGCGACCAGAAGGACTGACCTGCCTGCTCTCCCGCTGACTCGCGTCGCAGTGAAACAGTCACAAGACCAGGCAAAGCTGCCTGCACTGCCTCACGCAGGATCTCAGGAGACGGATACTGCGCCGTGCCCATCATCAGTGGTGAGCGTAAAGAAACCCCATAAAATTCCGCTGACATTTACTATCCTCCCTGCATCGGGGCGACAATTTCAATGCGCGCCCCCTCATGCAAAGCTGTCTCACCACGGCGGGCCAGCGGTATAAACCCTCCGTTCAGTGCTGTCGCAATACGTGCCCCGCCATACCCCAGCTCTTCAACCAGGGCCGCAAGTGTGGTGGCCCGCACATCATGCGCTTCATCATTAACCATAATTTTCATGGTCATTCTCCCTGCGAGCGTATCTCACTCAGTTCGCAGTCATCCGCCTGCATTGCCAAAAATCAGATCTGCGGCCTCACCCGCTTTTGCCGGAGAAAGCAAAAAGCCATGCCGGTACATGCCGTTAACAAAAACCTTATGCCCTTCTTGCACAACCTGGGGCACATTGTCAGGGAAAGAAGGACGAACACCTGTTCCCATTTCAACAATCTCAGCCTCAGCAAAAGCCGGATGCAGGGTCCAGGCCGCATTGAGCAGCTCCGTCACAGACCGGACGGTCATCGCCCCGGCATTTTCACTTTCTATCATCGTCGCTCCCACCATAAAAATATGGTCAGCACGCGGCACGATATAAACCGGGATACGCGGGTGCAGCATACGCACCGGACGATGTAGCGTAACATCAGGGCAGCGCAGCAAAAGCATCTCACCTCTGACACCACGCAACTCAGACAACTCTGTGCGGCCCTGCAGACCAGTGCAGTCAACGACCCAGTCAAAATCAGCACTATCGGGCGCTTTTTCTGACGCATGCACCATAGTTCCTCCCTGTTGCAGGAGGGAACTCAGGAGTGCAGGCAGCGCTTTGCGGGGGTCAACATGCCCTTCCTGCTCAAAAAACAGGCCCTTATGAAAACGACCGGCCAGATCAGGCTCAAGCGCCGCAATTTTTTTACCATCTATCATCTCGCAATGCGATGTGCGGCGGGCAAAACGTGCAAGCTCCCCGACATCACGCGGGGGAGCCAGTACAAGGCTGCCTGCTCTGGTCACGTCAGGCACGTGTGTGGCCCACCAGTCAACAGAAGCGACTGACTGCGCTGTAACCTCCGGCGGGGCAGATTCACCCTCACACCAGGGTGCAAGCATGCCGCCAGCCATCCATGAAGCTCCGGCCCCGACACGCCCGCTCTGATCGTAAACAGTAACCAGCCCGCCACGCTCAGCCAGTGTGACAGCTGTCACCATACCTGCCACACCGGCACCTCTGACCAGAATACGCGGCTTACCCTGCATATTTTATCTCCCCGCAACGCCGGCTCATAATCAAAACAAACGTGCCATCAGCACAACAAGCAGACAACTCTCCATAACAGCAACAGCTATCCAGCGCAGCCCCATATACCCGCGCGGCAGCATCCCGCGGCGCCAGCCTGCCCGCTCAGCAAGCCCCTGCAGAGGCACAGCAACAGCCAGAAGAGCAACAGCCATAACAGCTGACCACATAAAGGCGAGACAGATTGCAAGCCAGGCAAGAGCCGCAGGTATTACCCCCAGCAGCAGACGCACGACATCGCGCGATTCAGCCCCTGCTACCAGAATAGCCCGGTCTGTCTCAAGTGAAAGCCCCCACTGCACTGCCCCCCAGAAAGCCAGACAAATCGCGCCATAAGATACAAAGGCCATAAGCAGATTCGTTACCGGCACACCGGAATTAAAGAACACTATACAGCCGGCACTGAACACGAAAGGCAGCAAGCCCGCTATTGTCAGACCACCTGCGATCACAGATGTTTTTTTCATAAATTGCTATTTCACCTTTTTTGATACGCTTTTACGACAAGAGACAGGTTGACAGAGAAGCCCAACAGGAGGCCACTAGGCAACAGGCCGATGGCCCCTTCGTGTTTTTGAGACACTAAACAACAAAACAGGACCATCGCAGCCGGAGCGCTCTCTGGCTATAAGCAACGGGAATAAAAAACATGAGTGTCATTGCAGATATCGTAGCACGTGAAATTCTTGACAGCCGTGGTAACCCCACTGTTGAGGTTGATGTAGAACTCGCCTCTGGCATAGTTGGCCGGGCTGCTGTTCCGTCAGGTGCCTCAACCGGTGCACATGAGGCGGTTGAACTCAGAGATGGCGACAAAAAACGCTTTGGCGGCAAAGGCGTTCTGAAAGCCATCGAAAATATTGAAAGCGAAATCCTGCCCACACTTCAGGGTTTCGAATCGTCAGAGCAGATCGACATTGATAATGCGATGATCGACCTTGATGGCACACCCAATAAAAGCCGCCTGGGCGCCAATGCGATTCTTGGTGTCTCCCTTGCTGTTGCAAAAGCTTCAGCAGCTGAGCTGGGTGTACCACTCTACCGCTATGTAGGGGGCGTTTTTGCTCACACTCTGCCTGTGCCAATGATGAACATCGTCAACGGCGGTGAGCATGCAGACAACCCCATCGATATTCAGGAATTTATGATCCAGCCCGTTGGCGCACCAACTGTCGCTGATGGTATTCGCTGGGGATCAGAAATTTTTACCCAGCTGAAAAAAGCTCTTAAAGATGCCGGTCATAACACAAATGTCGGTGATGAAGGCGGTTTTGCTCCGGCTCTGAAGTCAGCAGACGAAGCACTGACCTTCATTTCCCGCGCGGTGGAGGCTGCTGGCTACCGCCCTGGTGAAGACATTACCTTCGCGCTCGACTGTGCCTCGACCGAATTTTATCGCGATGGCCGCTATGACATGAAGGGCGAAGGGAAGGTTTTCGATTCTGCCCAGATGGTCGCTTACCTGGAAGATCTGACAAAACGCTACCCTATCGTTTCTATCGAAGATGGCCTGGCGGAAGATGACTGGGAAGGCTGGAGCCTGCTGACCAGCACACTTGGCAAAAAAGTTCAGCTGGTTGGTGACGATTTGTTTGTAACCAACCCCGAGCGTCTGCGTCGTGGCATTGAGACTGGTGTTGGCAACTCTATTCTCATCAAAGTGAATCAGATTGGCACACTGACTGAAACACTTCAGGCCATCGAAATGGCACATAAAGCAGGCTACACTGCGGTTATGAGCCATCGCTCCGGCGAGACTGAAGACTCTATCATTGCTGATCTGGCAGTCGCGACCAACTGTGGGCAGATTAAAACAGGCTCCCTCTCCCGCTCTGACCGCACAGCTAAATATAACCAGCTGATTCGCATTGAGCAGCAGCTGGCAACGGCTGCGCAATATGCAGGGCAGACTATTCTGAAGCGCTAAAATTATCTCATCTGGTACCGCTGGCTTAGCCACGGTACCAGAGCCGCTGCATTTTATGGCAAACAAGCTTACAAAAAGTTCAAAATTCCTGGCACAGGTGGCCAGTAATAGCTTACACTGACGTAACAGGTTAAACAGCAGGAAAGAATATCAACGTGAATCTGGGCCGCATGATAAGGCGCACCGTCCGCGCTGTTGTTCCTCCGCTGGTTTTCTTAAGCATTGCCGGCTATTTTGGCTGGAACGCCACACAGGGCGACCACGGCACCAGAGCGTATAAAGAGCAGCTTGTGCTGCTGGACCAGGCAAAACAGGCTCAGCTTAACGCCACGGCAGAACAAGCCGCATGGCGCCGGCGTGTTAATGACCTGCGCGATCATTCACTCGACAAAGACATGCTGGATGAACGGGCGCGGGCTATGCTCAACCTGGCGAACAAAAATGATATTGTCATACCTTATGACAGGCATGATCCGCTTTTTTAAAACAGCGGAGACTCTTTTTCCTGAAAAGTGCCGGGAGCTGCCTGCCTTGCCCCTGCGGCAGACTGATCCCGCCCCCAAACAAAAACGGCGCCCGTAAGGACGCCGAGTCTGCTGTAATACTGTTTTAAAGAAAAAACAGATTACTTAATTTTTGCTTCGCGAAAAACGACGTGCTTGCGAGCAACCGGGTCGTATTTCTTGAGTTCCATTTTACCGGTGTGCGCACGAGCATTTTTTCTCGTAACGTAGAAATAACCGGTATCCGCCGTGGAAACGAGACGAATTTTGATAACGTTTGTCTTAGCCATAACTTCCTCAGCTGAGCATCATGGGTTAACCGGACACGATGTCCAGCTAGTATTCAATTCGACGCAAAATGCGCATACTAACGCCAAAGGTCAAGTATTCTTGCTGCATAGATATGCACAGAAGAGCCAAAAGGAGCAAAAAAATGCTGGATGTGGCAGTTGCGCGCGCCAGAATTCTCGAAAAAATCTCTCCCTGCGGCCCTGAAACCGTCTCTCTCGCTGACGCAACAGGGCGCATCCTGGTTGAACCGGTGGTCGCCCGTCTGTCTAACCCCCCTGTTTCGGTCTCTGCAATGGATGGGTATGCCGCCCGGACAGAAGACGCCATAAAGGGCGCAGTACTCACGGTTACCGGTGAAGCACCAGCAGGCCACCCCACCACGCAACACATTGCCCCTGGCACCTGTATTCGTGTTTTTACCGGCAGCCAAATACCTGCCGGGACAAGCACAATCATCTTGCAGGAGAATGTAATACGTGAAGGCGAATCTATCTCGCTGCAAACCAGCAGCGACGAACAGCAGTTTATTCGCAGGCAGGGAAAAGATTTTCAGAAAGGGCAAACCCTGCTTAGTGCCGGTAAACGACTGACTGCCCGTGACATCGGCCTGGCAGCAGCCGCTGGTTACACATGGCTCAGCGTTGCACAGCGCCCGCGCGTAGGCATTCTCTCTACCGGAGATGAACTCACCCTGCCAGGTGACCCGACACAACCCGATTCGATTGTGAACTCAGCTGCTTTTATGGTGTCAGGCCTGCTCAGAACCGTCGGAGCTGAACCTGTTATTCTGCCTATCGCACGAGACAACCATACAGCTCTGGCTTCTGCTCTGGCGCATACAACGCGCTTTGATCTCTTCATTACCATTGGTGGCGCCAGTGTTGGCACATATGACATTGTGCAGGACGCTCTGAAAGCTCACGGTCTCTCCCTCGACTTCTGGAAGATTGCTATGCGCCCGGGCAAACCGCTGATGTCAGGGCAAATTCAGGGAACACCCATCATTGGTCTGCCAGGCAACCCGGTTGCGGCTATGGTCTGCTCGGTTATTTTTGTAGCCCCTGCCGTGCACGCCCTTATGGGGCAGCCCGTCTCAGCTGACATTGAAAGTGAAAATGCGATTCTGGGGGCTGACGTCAGGCAGAACGATCACCGGCAGGATTTTCTTCGCTGCACACTGGTCAAGAAGCCTGAAAGCGATCTGCCTGTTGCAGTACCCTTTGACTCGCAGGATTCGGCACAGCTCTGCATCCTCTCCCAAAGCGATGCCCTGTTATTGCGCGCCCCGGGGGCACCACTGGCACAAGCCGGAACCCCCTGCAGGATCATACGCCTCCCCTGATTTCAGAAGGGAGACACATCACTCCAGGAGGGTAACTTCCTGGAGGCTTCAGCAACAGTTTCAGTCGAAACAACCGACTGATGCGGCACCTGTGCCAGAATGCGCACACGCCCTTTTTCTTCGATCACACGGCAATTATCTTCATCCGGTGGCCCGTTAAGCACAACACCGGCTATTGCAACACCACGGTTTCTTAAGGCCTCAAGTGTCAGCAACGTGTGGTTAAGTGTACCCAGGCCACTGCGCGCCACAACGACAACGGGCAAAGCCCAGCGAACAATCAGATCACAGATCATAAGCCTGTCTGTCACCGGCACCATAAGCCCGCCGGCACCTTCGACAACCAGTGGACGATCATTCTCTGCCTGGGGGAGAACAAGGCTGTCAGGGTCAATCTCTGCGCCTTCAGCACGGGCTGCAGCTTCGGGAGACAACGAAGCCTGAAATGCCCCGACAGAAGGCAGGCAGGAGGCGGCATCTGCCCCGGCAAGCTCCGTGACAGTCAATGTGTCACCTGGTTCATCTGCCAGGCCGCTTTGCAGCGGTTTCCAGTAAAGTGCTGACCAGGCTTTTACGAGGCAGGCAGAGATAAATGTTTTTCCTACCCCGGTATCTGTACCGGTTACAAACACACCGGCACGTACGGGCCGCTGAAAACAGCCATAAGCAATATGCCACGAGATGGCACAGCCTCCGCCCTCAAAACGGTTCATAGCCTGACGCAATGCAGCGGGCTGCAACGGCTTATAACCCGCAACAGGAACGCAGGCACCGGTCTGGCTCAGATGATGTAAAAAGGCTCTTGCGCTGTTAAAGGGCTGAATATAACAGGCCCCCTCCCAGCTGCCGGCACATAAAGCCGGCCTGCATGACTGCAGCGCTGCCAGAGTGGGGTAATCAGGTGTCCCCACTGAATGTTCAGATGTACAGGCCTGCTGCCACTCTTCAAAAGTACCCTGTGTCAGCGTGGAAAAGAAGAGCCTGCCACCCGGCTTCAGCATCTTTTCAAGGTGCAGTAAAACAGCCTGCGGGTTATCCAGCCACTGAAACACCAGACTGCCGCAGATAATATCAAAAGACCCTTCGACATCAGGTGCCGCAGCATCCATCACATGACCAGTAACCCGCTCCCCAAGGCGCGCCTGCATACGCTGTACCATTTGCGGTGCAAAATCTGTCGCGATGATCTCTGCATCAGGCCAGTGCGCTGCGAGCAAAGTGGTCAGAAACCCGGTCCCGCACCCCAGTTCAAGAATCCGGGCTGGCTGATGTTGTGCCTGAGCTGTTTTGATACGCTCAAAAAGCTGCCGGGCAACATAGCGCTGCATGCTGGCGGCTTCATCATAGGCCTCAGCATGGTTAAAGCTCTGGCAGATACGATTCTGACGAGAAATTCCGGTCATTTTTATTCAGACTGCCTTACTGATAAAATTTTTAATGTGGTCTGCACAAAACGAGACATGTGTGACGGGTAGCATATGCCCACCATCTGACTGCCAGACGATTTCCGCTTCAGCGGGTACAGCATTTCGTGTCATGGCTGGGGGAACTATCGGGTCAACCCCACCGGCCAGAAGCAATAAATTTCTTTTACAGGCAATATACTGCATCTTCTCACGCACATCACCCTCAGCCAGCAGAGCAAGCCCTTCATCAAGCACATCAGCATTGCAGGAAATACCTTCAGGCACAGGCAGGCCACAGCGCGCCCTGAAGTTTTCTGCCACGTCATACGCATTACGTGTCAGACCTGCCCGCATACGGCTGAGAACACGTGGTGACACACCTGCGGCAAACCCTTCAGTCGCGCTAAAGCGCCCAAAAGCATTGATACCTACAAAACGGCTACCTTCAGGCCAGTCACGCTGTGAAAGCAGCCATAGCAAACCAAGTGAATGACCTGTCGCCAGTATGGGCTGATCGCCTGTTTTCTGCAAAAATTCAGCTGGATTCACACTGCCATTTTGCGGTGATGGTTCAAAATATCCCAGGTCAACACGACAAACTCCGTCCCAGCCAAGCTGCTGCTGCAAAGGTGCCCATATCTCAGGCCCACAGGCCCAGCCATGCACAAAAACAGGTTTGAGACCCTGTATACTCATTGCATGCTCTTCCATGCTGTAACCAGGCAATGGGCCAGTGCATCAATCTGCGGCTCTGTATGGTTGCCATGTATCACAATCCGCAGGCGGCAGGCGCCGGGCGGCACCGTTGGCGGGCGAATCGCTACGGTCAGAAACCCCGCTTCTTCCATCAGCTGCGCAAGACGCAAAGCTGTTTGCTCACGTCCCACTACAACAGGGACAATCTGCGTTGACGACGGCCCCGTCTCCAGGCCTGCTGCGGCAACATGCTGGCGCAAACGTTCAGAGAGAGCGGCAACTTTGCATCTTACCTCTTCAGTTTCAGGCTCAGTCAGCAGATCAAGAGCCGCATCCGCCGCCCCAAGCACCATGGGAGATGGTGCTGTGGAGTAAATATAGCCTGACCCGCTCGTCCGCAGCCACTGGCACACAGCCGACGACGAGCAGACAAAAGCTCCCATCGTACCCAGTGCTTTGCTGAATGTGCCAATAACCATATCTGCATGCCCGTCAGACAGGCCTTTTCCGTTATGGCCAAGAATACCAGTGGCATGTGCCTCATCAACACACAAAAAAGCATTATGGGCCCGGCATACGTTTCCGAGCGCGGCAAGGTCCGCACGGTCGCCATCCATGCTAAATACACTCTCAGTCAGCACAATTTTCATACCCGCGGCATCGGCATGTTTTTCTAAAAGTGTGGCAAGATGCTTCAGGTCATTATGACGAAAACGAATCGGCACGATACCGGCGGCAGCGCAGCCCTGATACAGGCTGGCATGAATCAGCTTATCTGCCAGAATGACAGGCTGCGCCCCTGTTGCTGTCACGCAAAGACGCACAAGGGCCGGAACAAGAGTAGCATTTGCCTGCCAGCCTGATGAGAAAATACAGGCGGCCTCCATCCCTTTCAGAGTGGCAAGGCGTTGCTCAAGCCTGAGTGCGCCCGAGCAGGTGCCACTGACCAGGCGCGAAGCACCTGAGCCTGCACCATAACGTGCTCCCCACTCAGCCGCGCGCTGGAGTAACAGCGGGTGCCTGCGTAACCCAAGATAGTCATTAGAAGAAAAATCAGCCAGAACAGTGCCGTCAGAGCGGATAAAATTATCACCCGAGGAATCAAGGCTGCGCTGGGTACGCAAGCGCCCCTGCTCTGCCAGTTTCTGAAGTCCCTGCTGGAAAAGAGAGTCAAACCGCGTCATGACACATCTGGTGCCGGAGCTGTGCGCCACGGTCAATCTATTTCAATCAGAAAGAATATCAGGATGCCTTCACAGCCAGACCCACTCACCCTATCACAGCCAGACTGGTATGAGCAGGGCCTGCCTCATATCTGGCTGCCATACTCTCAGATGAAAACGGCAGCTCCTCCACTGGCGGCTCACAGCACACAGGGCAGCACGATTACTCTGGCTGATGGCTCGACTCTGACAGACGGGGTTGCGGCCTGGTGGACAGCCTGCCACGGATATAACCACCCCTATATTCGTAAAGCTGTTGAAAAACAGCTCAGTACCATGCCTCACATTATGTTTGGCGGCACAGTACACAAACCGGCCCTGACGCTTGCACACCGGCTGAGCAATATGCTGCCAGGTGACCTTGAGCGTGTCTTTTTTACAGATTCAGGGTCAGTTGCTGTTGAAGTCGCTATGAAAATGGCCATTCAGTACCGCCTGAACAAAGGTGAGAACGGCCGCACGAAAATGCTTGCCTTTAAAGGCGGTTATCATGGTGACACCCTGGCAACGATGGCGGTCTGTGACCCTGAAGAAGGGATGCACCATCTGTATGGCTCAGTGCTGAGTGAGCATATTATCTCCCCTCTGCCAGTCGATGAAAAAAGTACAGCCCGGTTTTTATCTCTGCTCGAACAGCATGCCCACGAGATAACGGCCATTATTACCGAACCTCTGGTGCAGGGTGCCGGTGGCATGCTGTTTCATAGCCCTGATGTTTTGCGCCACATACGCAAAGCCGCCGATGATCATAATATCTTATTGATTTTAGATGAAATTTTTACAGGTTTTGGCCGCACAGGCACTATGTTTGCCTGCGAACAGGCTGATATCGTCCCTGATATTGTTACAGTCTCAAAAGCACTGACGGGCGGGACAATACCGCTGGCGGCCACGATAGCACAACGCCATGTTTATGAAGCTTTTTTGTCAGATAACCCTGAACATGCGCTGATGCATGGGCCAACATTTATGGCCAATCCGCTGGCCTGCGCCTGCGCTAATGCTTCACTCGACCTGTTTGAGCAGGAGCCTCGTCTGGCACAGGTTAATCATATCAATACAGTTCTCACTGAAGCTCTCGAGCCATGCAGAGCACTGCCTGGTGTCAAAGATGTAAGAACATTAGGCGCTATTGGCGTGGTGGAGCTGGAAAAAATTGAGAATGCCGATGCCCTGCGTACGAAATTTATTCAGGCGGGAGTATGGGTCAGGCCTTTTCGCAATATTGTCTATCTGACGCCGGCTTTTACAATCAGCGATGCTGAGCTTCTGACATTGACAGACGCCATCTATAAAGTTTTATCAAGCTGATTATAAAAGAAATTTTTAGCTTTCAGCTCCAGAAAGCTGCGGCCTCATCATCCGCAGCTTTAGCCTCAACCCAGACACGACGACCGTCTTTAAACTGCTCACACTTCCAGAATGGAGCACCGGTTTTCAGCTTATCAATTAAAAAAGCCGTTGCCTGAAGGGCTTCAGCCCGGTGTGCCGCAGCAGCCCCGACAAAAACAATCGGGGAACCTACACCCAGCGTACCAACCCTGTGAATAATTGTACAACCCGCGAGATGAAAACGCTCAAATGCTTCAGCACTCAGATTTTGAAGCATTTTTTCTGTCATGCCAGGATAATGTTCGAGTGTCAGACTTTGAAGGTCGCCTGCCGTGTCACGCACACAACCAACAAAAATACTTACACCACCAACATGATCAGATAACTCAGCAAGTCGGGTATATTCATGCCCGACATCAAAAGCTGCCTCCTGTACCACGACATGTTGCATCAGTTTTTCATCCACCCGTCATAGGAGGAAAAAAAGCAACTTCGTCGCCAGGTTTTACCGCCGTTGTAAAAGAAACAAGTGTCTGATTCAAAGCAGCCCGCAAACGTGGAGTTTCGGTCAGCACCGCCTTAACCTGAGGTTTTTTTTCACCGAGAAGAGTAATCAGACTTTGTATATCAAAGCCTGCCTGCGGCACGTCAATGATATCCTCTGCATACCCAAGCTGCTCGCGCAAAGACGCAAAGTATAAAACCTTAATCTTTGCCATTATAATAACTCCTGCTCTGCCAGTTTCACCATCATATATGATCAGTGAGTTGCAGCCGGAGCAGCTGAAGCTTTGATCGTATACACTGAGCCATCAGGACGAATGATGGTTACAGTGCCATCACCATTAGGAATTTGAATGGCGGAGGCATTGCTGCGTTTAGCACCAAACTTACTGGCGGCATCCGGCTCAGCATCCGGCAGCTTGGCACTGGGTGCAACTTTGCTGGATGTATCAAGATTGATTTCACCACCGTCCGGCAACATCTCATCAGCTGAAGAGGTCGCACCCAGAGCTGTGCCAATACGATCTTTCTCAACATCCTCAAGCGTTGGCATAGGCGATGGAGGACCAGGCCAGACGTTACCACCCTGTGTGAGAATGGGTGCTTCAGATGCACCATACCCTTTAACCCGACGCATATTCAGATCAGACCCTAAGGGAGCATTAGGATTAGCGCCCGGCAGTGTCGCAGTATCAGAAACAAATTTGCCGAACCCTGAGCACCCTGTAATCATCAGGCACCCTCCAAGAAGCATCACTTTTCGCATCATTTAAAGTTATTATCCTATATCAATTTTATACTGACGCTGACGCTTTGCTTCATGGCACAAACCGTATACCAGAATTTTTATTATAACCAACCTTTAGCAGGCAATATTCATACTATAATGATACGTGGCGCAGGCCGGTAATCAAATAAGCCCACCCGGTGATTAAAGTTAAAACTGCCGCAATCCACAACAAAACAGCACCAATCAGCGAAACAGGCACCCATGGCAAATGTAGCAAACCAGCTGTGCTGTCACCAGCCAGTAAAAAACCAATAGCAACCATCTGAAATGTTGTTTTCCACTTTGCCAGCTGTGTAACCGGCAGAGTTGCATCTCTCCCGGCAAGATACTCCCGCAGGCCGGAAACAAGAATTTCACGACACAGAATAACAATTGCAGGCCAGAGAGAATAATAAGGCAAGCGATCATAACCCGCCAGCACGAGTATGCTCGCCGTAACCAGCAGCTTATCGGCAATAGGGTCAAACATCCGTCCAAAATCTGACAGCTGCTGCATTGAGCGTGCCAGTTTACCGTCATAATAGTCTGTTATTCCTGCCAGAATGTAGACCAGGCAGGCCAGGGCATCGGTCAGAGGGGTACCCCAGGCGGCAAGAGCCACAACCACAGGAATGACCACAATACGCGAGAGGGTCAGAATATTTGGCAGATTGATCAACATTGTCAGGACACTAACCTATTTTTCATCAGGCTGAAACGCATTATACTCTGTATTCGGCAGTCATTTCTTAAAAATTTACTATATTTTTGCATCCGTCTTATGCCGGCAACCAGTCGGGATGAAAATACCCATAAACTACTCTGGCGACCTCTTTGCTGATACCGGGCACCGATTCTAACTCAGCTATACCAGCCTGCCTGACAGCACGAACAGAACCAAATACATTTAACAACGCTTTTTTTCTACCCGGACCGATACCTGGAACGTCATCAAGCTCAGAACGCACCAGAGCCTTTGAGCGCCCGGCCCGATGCGTTGTAATTGCAAAACGATGCGCCTCATCACGCAGGCGTTGCAGATAGTATAAAACAGGGTCACGTACATCGAGCTGAAAAGCAGGGCGCCCCTGCGTATAAAACCACTCCCGCCCGGCATCTCTGTCTGGCCCCTTAGCAATACCAGCCAGTGTTACGCCTGTTACACCCAGTTCATCAAGCACCCGTCTGACAGCTGAATATTGCCCTGCACCCCCATCAATGAGCAGCAGATCAGGCCAGTTTGAGCGATCCCCCTCCTCTGCCTCTTTTAAAGCACGACCGAAACGCCGTTCGAGAACCTCACGCATCATGGCAAAATCATCACCCGGTGTGACTGGTCCTTTAATCAGAAACTTACGATAGGCCCGCCGGTCAAAGCCTTCAGGGCCGCCAACTATCATCACACCATACGCATGCGAGCCCATAATATGGCTGTTATCATATACTTCGATACGCTGAGGGGGGCTGTCCATACCAAAAACAGCCGCAACGCCTTCGAGCAGCCTGGCCTGACCTGCACTTTCTGCCAGTTTGCGCCGCAGCGCATCTCGTGCGTTGGTCACAGCATGATCAAGAACCTGCTTTTTTTCACCCCGCTGAGGGTTGAGAATTTCAACCCTGCGGCTTTTTTGCAAAGATAATGCCTCTTCAAGCAATACCGATTCTTCAGGCAGAACACTCACCAGCAGCTGGCGAGGTGGCGGTTTATCTTCATAAAACTGCACAATAAAAGCTGACATCACATCTTCCGCACTCTGCTCCTGCACATGCGCGGGAAAGAACGATCTGCTCCCGTTATTGCGTCCACCACGCACAAAAAAGACCTGAATGCAGGTTAACCCACCCTCCTGCCAGATGCCCATCACATCCGCTTCCTCCAGGGAATGCGGATTTATGACCTGAGAATCCTGCATCTGAGCCAGGGCCCGCACACGGTCACGCAACACAGCAGCCCGCTCAAAATCCATATCATCTGAGGCCTGAAGCATCTGAGAGCTGATCTCCTCACGCAGTGTGACGTCCTTCCCGGACAGGAAGTCACGAGCCTGCCTGACCAGCTGTGCATAATGCCCTTCATCAATACGACCAACACAGGGAGCGGAGCATCGTTTGATCTGATAAAGCAGGCAGGCGCGCGTTCGGCTGTTAAAATCAGAATCAGAGCATGAGCGGAGCAAAAAAGCCCGCTGGAGCAGGTTAAGAGTCTGATTTACGGCCCAGGCAGAAGCAAACGGCCCCCATAAATCAGCACCTTTAACTGTTTTACCCCGGTATTTAGTAATTTGCGGAAAGGTATGATCACCGGTCATCATCAGCCACGGATAGCTTTTATCGTCTCGCAGCAGAATATTAAAACGGGGCTTCATCCGTTTGATATAATTGGCTTCAAGCAGCAAAGCTTCAGCCTCTGTGTGCGTGGTCACAATCTCCATCGCAACTGTTTCAGAGACCATACGGCGCAGGCGCTCTGGCAGACGCGCAGTGTGCGTATAAGACACAACACGCTTTTTCAGCGCGAGCGCCTTACCAACATATAAAACCTCACCTTTTGCGCCCAGCATACGATACACGCCTGGCGAGAGGGGCATGGTCCTGAGTGCCTCTCTGATAACCTCAACACCCCGAAGAGCGGCAGCAGATTGCTCCCCCGCGCTGTCAGGTGACGCAGGTTGCGAACAAACCTCTGATGACATCAGATACCCCTTCAGCATAATCATCCACAGATTGTGTGGATAACTTTGTGTATACTATGCTCACATCTTCAGAAAACCGCAGTTTTCTCACAACTTTCACATATTGCTCACTTTTTAATCACATATACTAACATATTGATATAAAAAGATTTTGTTTAATTCAACCTGAATACAGACAGAAAATGCAGGGCGATTACCTGATAAAACCTGTGTCAAGAGGCAATGTGGACAAATAAAATAAAAATTATAGCCCTGCACATTCTTTCTGATATTTAAACCTGAGAAGCGACTTCTTCAGCATTCTTCAGAACACGTAAAAAATTCCCACCCCAGAAAGCCGCAAGCTCACTGTGATCGTACCCGCGTCTGAGCAGCTCTGCCGTCAGCGTCGCGCTCTGAGCAGCGTTACTCCACCCGTCAATAGCTCCGCCGCCATCAAAGTCTGATGAAATGCCGACATATTCAGGGCCAAGCCGTTTTACGACATAATCTATATGATCCACAAAGTCAGAGACCCCTGCTGAATGACGGGCTTCTCCCTCTTTAGGTTTCAGAAAGGCCGGCATAGCCGTAATCTGAATAACGCCTCCGGTTTCTTTCAGCAGATCAAGCTGCTCATCATCCAGGTTGCGTGGATGATCACATAAAGTACGCACGCATGAATGCGTCGCAACAACCGGCACCAGGGAAGCACGGGCCGCCTGCATCATCGTTTTTTTAGACGCATGAGAAACATCAACCACAAGCCCTGTACGATTCATCACTCTGATCGCCTCGCGCCCGAGAGCAGAGAGGCCGCCATGATTTTCAGGCTTATCTCCCAGGCTGGGGCGATGCACTGCTGAGTCAGCCAGGTCGTTATGCCCATTATGTGTAAGCGTTACATACCGGGCTCCCTTTGCCCGAAAACGTATCAAAGCCTCCGGGTCTTCGCCCATCGTATAGCCGTTTTCAACAGCAGGAATAACAGCAATAGCCCCGGCAGCATAAGCTGCTGATATCTCATCGGTTGTTGAGCATACACGCGCTGTTACACCATTATGCGTGCCCTGCATCTGGTTGATCACATCAAGCATGGCCAGGCATTGCTCGTGCGCCCTTGCACGGCCCTCAGCATTCCTGGCCCCCTGGCCAATATATGCAACAAAACAACCGGCCGAAACACCACCCTGCTTCATCTTCGGCAGGTCAGCATGGCGGGCAGCTGTGTTCTCAAAGGCATCATTCTGGTCTGGCCAGGGAATGTCGATATGACTATCGAGAGTAAACAGCGTGTTATGCACAGCCTGCGCCTCGGGCGGCACGCTATGCTCATTCTTCTGAAAAGGCGATGAGTGCGTCATACTCCATGACATGGCGCGGGCTGAGAAGCTTAACAAGTGCCAAAACACTTATATGAGCCATTCAGCCGGTTCTTACACTAAAGAATTTTACTTGCTCTGGCTGACAGGATGCGTAATGGCTCTGACATGCGACTTATCACATGGAACATCAACTCCCTCCGCCTGCGCCTGCCTCATATTGAGACACTGACGCGCACTTTCTCGCCTGATGTCATCTGCCTGCAGGAGACAAAGGTGACTGACGAGCTCTTTCCCGCCTCTGCTGTGCGGGAGATGGGCTACACACACCTGCACTATAAAGGCATGAAAAGTTACAATGGCGTTGCTGTTCTTTCCCGTCTGCCGCTAACGCCGCTGGAAAACCTGCCTGATTGGTATGGCCAGCAGGACTGCCGACATGCAGTCGTCGCACTTGAGTTGCCAGGCGGGCCTGTAACCCTGCATAATTTTTATGTTCCGGCCGGTGGTGACATACCTGACACAACGGAAAACCCTAAATTTGCGCATAAACTTGCGTTTATTGAGGAAGTAACGGCGTGGTTTGCGCAACATCCTCCCTCTCGCAGCATCCTCACAGGCGACCTGAATATTGCGCCACTTGAACATGATGTCTGGAGCCACAAACAGCTGCAGAATGTTGTCAGCCACACCCCACCTGAAACAGAACGCCTGAATAAATGGCTGAATGGCGGCTTTACTGACGCCCTGCGCCACTTTGTGCCTGAAAACGAAAAACTTTACACTTGGTGGTCATATCGTAACCGGGACTGGAAAAAATCTAACCGCGGACGCAGGCTCGACCATATATGGGTAACCCCTGACCTGACACCAGCATTAGAAAGCATGACCGTGCTGCGTGACGCACGCGACTGGTCATCCCCCTCTGATCATGTACCTGTTATGCTCGACCTGAAACTTTAGAGTATATGGAGCGCAGATTTTATAACTTACCTTCCCGCTGTTTTTTCTATTATGGATGAAAATAATGGCTGAAATGACATGGCGTGACGCTATCATCAAGGTTCTTCAGGGTAGTAACTCTGCCATGTCGTATACTGAAATTACTGATTCTATAAATGCATTGCTCATTGAGAGGCTGGAGCCCCCGCAAAATCGCAAAAGAGGCGACGATTTTAACACTACAGAATTTTTACAGGTCAAAGATCCTCGAGTAGAGCACGAAGGGCTGCTTGCGCAATTAGGTGCCCTGCGTGAAAAAATTACCGGAAATTAAGCAAGGCATATTGCGTTTTGAGTGCAGGCCACTACTGCCTGCGCTCAGAAAGTAATTGTATTGCCTTCCACCCGACAAGAATACTCAGCACAAATAACACCGCCTGCGGGGCACCAAGCCCCAGTAACACCAGGGCAGGCCCTGGGCACACACCTGTCAGCCCCCACCCAAAACCAAAAATTACAGACCCGGCTATCAGTGCGACATCAGGCGGCCACCGAGCAGGCCATTGCAGCGCGCCCTCAGACCGACGACGCAGCCACCAGAAGCCTGGCAGTGTAACAGCCACGGCCCCTCCCATTACGTATGCCAGAAGCGGTGTCCACCGGCCGGCAACATCAAGGAAACCAGTTACATTCGCCGGATCAGCCATACCGGAAACCAGCAACCCGATGCCAAAAACCAAACCACTGATACAAGCAAACAGACTTTTCATATGCTTTAGGCTCAGGACCTGTTAATTTCTTGAAGTAAGCGAGAGATTGTGATTCACAGGCTTACCGATGGAGGATGAGCCTGTGAGTGATGTATTTTTACTGTCTGAGAGCCAGAT
>NZ_WOSV01000004.1 GCF_011516655.1 Acetobacter thailandicus | reverse complement strand
CGAAACCTCACCCTCAGAGAAAATACGCCGTCAGCATATCCCTCTCTCATATTCTCTTGTCAAAGACCGCTAAAGTCAGAAAAAACCCCGGAAGCCTCAGCCTCCAGAGCCTCATCCGCTCTCGATGAGCCAGCTTCTACAGCCTCATACTAACCCTGTCAACACACCCCAAAATTAACCCAAAAACCCAGGCAAAACCTGGTGAAAACAACTCAAACACACCTCAATTCCACTCAACTCCACTCAAAAAAAAGCAAAAATCCTCAAAAAAAAATCGTTTTTTCGTGTGATATATGATTAAAATATGACAAACGAATATTTCATATATTTGACATTTGGATGTGATATACGTTTTGATTAAGCAGACATCTGATCTCATGATCGTCCTCTGATCACCACAGGAGAGAATTCAAATGACTTATACAGTTGGTATGTATCTGGCTGAGCGTCTGGCTCAGATTGGCCTGAAACAACATTTTGCTGTTGCTGGTGACTATAACCTGGTTCTGCTCGACCAGCTGCTGCTCAATAAAGACATGGAGCAGATCTATTGCTGTAATGAGCTCAATTGCGGTTTCAGTGCTGAAGGCTATGCCCGTGCACACGGAGCAGGCGCTGCGATCGTAACCTTCAGCGTTGGCGCTATCTCTGCCATGAACGCTATTGGCGGTGCCTATGCTGAAAACCTACCGGTTATTCTGATTTCCGGCTCACCAAACAGCAACGATTACGGTACAGGCCATGTGCTGCACCACACAATCGGCGGCACCGACTATAACTACCAGATTGAAATGGTGCGTCACGTTACCTGTGCAGCTGAAAGCATTACAGATGCAGGCTCAGCACCGGCTAAAATTGACCACGTGATTCGTACCGCCCTGCGTGAACGTAAGCCAGCTTACCTCGAAATCGCCTGTAACGTAGCAAGTGCTGAATGCCCTCGCCCTGGCCCTGTTTCAAGCCTGCTGGCTGAACTGAGCGCAGATAAAGAAAGCCTGAAAGCTGCCGTTGCTGCATCTAAAGAGTTTCTTGAAGCTTCAGAACGCGCTGTTATGCTCATTGGTACCAAGCTGCGCTCTTCTCATGCGACAGAAGAAGCTGAAGCTCTTGCTGACCGTCTGGGCTGTGGCGTTGCTACTATGGCAGCTGCGAAAGGCTACTTTGCTGAAGATCATGCTGGTTTCCGCGGTTTGTACTGGGGTGAAGTCTCCTCTCCCGGCACTCAGGAGCTGGTAGAAGGTGCTGATGCGCTCGTTTGTGTTGCTCCGGTATTCAACGACTACTCAACCGTTGGCTGGAAATCATGGCCTAAAGGCGACAAAGTTCTGCTGGCAGAACCAAACCGCGTTACCGTTAAAGGCCACAGCTATGAAGGCTTTACGCTAAAAGAGTTCCTTAGCGAACTGGCTAAAGTTGCTCCTTCACGTCCGCTGTCTGCTCAGGAATCGACATACGTTAAACCTGAAATCGCAGCCGCACCGGGTGATGCACGCCTGACAAATGACGAAATGACTCGTCAGATCACAGAAATGCTGACCTCAAAAACCACCCTGAGTGCCGAAACCGGTGACTCATGGTTTAACGCGATGCGTATGCATCTGCCACGTGGTGCACGTCTCGAGACCGAAATGCAGTGGGGCCATATTGGCTGGTCTGTTCCTTCTTCTTTCGGTAACGCCATGGGCTCTCAGGACCGCCAGCACATCGTTATGGTTGGTGACGGCTCTATCCAGCTGACCGCTCAGGAAATCGCACAAATGGTGCGTTATGAGCTGCCGGTTATCATCTTTGTTGTAAACAACCGTGGTTATGTGATCGAAATCGCTATTCACGACGGTCCATACAACTACATCAAGAACTGGGATTATGCTGGTCTGATGGATGTGTTCAACGCAGGTGAAGGCCATGGCCTGGGTCTGCGCGCAAACACAGGTGCCGAGCTGGCTGAAGCCATCAAAAAAGCACAGGCTAACCGCCGTGGCCCAACCATTATCGAATGCAGCATTGAGCGTGATGACTGCACCGATACACTGATCCAGTGGGGCAAAGCTGTTGCCGGTGCCAACTCTCGCAAACCACAGGTTGGCTAAGAGTGACGCCCTGATACAGGGATAAAGAGTAAAATGAAAAACCCTGCTGCCACATTACGCTGGCAGCAGGGTTTTTTTATAATATCAGCGCAGATCAGCAGGGGCCGATTGCTTTTTCTTCAACCATAACCTTCATCACAGCATCAGCTGCCTTCACGGCAACAATTTTGCGGTCATCTGACTGGCTATTAACCTCTGCCAGGTTAAAATTTTTGGTCCATAATCGCTTTTGGTTAACAGCATCAACAAGCTTTAACATCAGCGCATCAGGCAGCATATTCAGCGTGTTACCTGGCTGTAAAAATGAAAATGCTAAAAACAAAACCCGCTCAGTATGATGCTGCGTAATATATTCTGTCACCGCCTCTCCGCTCGGGAAACGAGGCCCATCCATATCAGGAGTCTCAAGCGTGATATGACAGGCCTTAAGGTCGCTTTTAAGACGCGCTACAAAAATAGGGTGAGCCTCGGTTTCAAACGTTTTATCGAAACTGTTGATCAGAAGAATATGACTGTCAGCCACGGCTGCTGACGCGTTTTGTTGTTTTTGTTTTTCGGTCGTTGCCGTGCACTGGCTTAAAAAAAGACAGCACAGCATTAAGATCGAAGTAAGATACTTAATCTGCATGCCGCTGAACCTTATCTATGAATAACCTCCTGTCCTGCTTATTCTTTCTCTTCCTGCCCTAACAAATCAAAAAAAGAAGAGAAACCTCCCTTCCCTGCCAGGAAAACTGCACGTCTCACAGCACCTGGACTGAGGGTTTTACCTGATCATTCAGGGCGGCTGATATCGACCTGATCCTCAGCCTGATCACGTAATGTTTTAGACAAAGAGATAGAAGACTGGACAATAAACAACGCCGATAAACCCAGATAAGCGCGCAGCCAGCTTTCCATCGGCATGTAAATAACAGCGGCCGCCATAGAGACAATCGAAATTGCAAAACAGATCCATGTGAACATGATCCAGCTTGATGAGTTGGTTGCTTTACGTGTTGTCATTGTTTTCATCCTTTTCATTTGTGAACAACGTTCATTAACTACAAATAAAACAGTCCGGCAAGCATAAAATGAACATTGTTCACAAATAAATTGCATCACCTTGAATTCTCTGACACTACAGAGACAGATGTCATGCCTCAGCAGGAGATTTTATGGGCCGCAAAGGAAGAAACCCTGAGACACTCAGAGCCTTAATTACCGATTCGGCGGAAACAATTATCGTTGAACAAGGACTGAGTGGCTGCACGGCTCGTGCGATCACAACTAAGGCAGGATGTGCCCTTGGCTCACTCAGCTACCTCTTTGGCGGGATAGAACACGTTATACTGGCCGTGAATACACGTACCCTGGCCGTTATGGGTAACCTGATGTTTGAGCAGGCACTAAAGGTAACAACTGAACGAAGCGCAGACCGTCTGGAAGCTCTGGCTCTGGCCTATTTTCACTATGCCCGTAATAACCTGAATCGCTGGCATGCACTTTTCGCACTCCGCCTCTCTTCACACGAAGAATTGCCTGAAGAATATCTGACACTGAGAAACGGGCTGATTGAACGCATCACGACATTCTTTGCTCATGACGTTGAGACACGTGGTCACTCACCACAGATTCTGGCACGAACGATGTACGAAGCCGTACACGGTGTCGTTATACTCGGGCTTGACCAGCGGCTTGGTGGCAGCCCGGAGGATGTCGAGGAGCGTATTCGTCTTCTGGTTAAAAAACTCTCTGCCGGGTAAAAGGTCAGGAGGGGTTACGAGCCTCATCCACTCACTCACCCCACACTCTGGTGAAACGCATAGTCTTCAGGATGCCGGAGCAACGACAATGCACTGACCGGTACCCGCCAGCATGCCACAGGCTGTAACAGCCTGCTCATGAGACAAATTAGCCATGCGGGCACGGTAGAAAGAGTTATTTTTTCCCGAGACCTTACTAATCTGCGCAGATGCAGCACTCAGCACCCGATGCGCTCTGAGCTGCGCCTTACCTATTGCCTGACGCGCCTGCGCTACGGACGCAAATGCACCAACCTGAATTCCCCAGTTACGGGCAACTGTAACTGCCGCAACACGCACAGGAGAAGGCTTCACCACAGCAGGCGGCGGGCTGTTGCTTCTGTTACGTGCAGAAACTGCCGGCGCGGGAACATCAGCGACCTGGGGGGTATTCTCGGTTATCTCTCTGCCGCTCTCTTCTGCTCCGTCACTGCTGGCTGAAGCTGACAAACGTTTCTGCCACACTGAACTGACGTCCGCGCTTGTTTCATAACTATTTTGCTCCTGAACCGGGACTGCCGTCGTAACCGGTTCAGCTTCAGACGAAGAAGAGCTATTCTCACTTCCATCTGAAGGCTGCGTTGTCTGGGCACTCTCATCAGCCATACGCTTTGCCCATGCGGCACTGACCGCAGCCTTCTCAGAAGAGCGGGCTACATAAACAGGCTGATATGTCTGCTGATTATTTAAACGGCTATTCCATGCTGCACTGACTGACTGTGTCTGCGCATTGCTCTGCACCGGCTGATAGTTTTGCGCCATTGTGTCATGACTGCTAACCAGCAAATCCGCCTGAGAGCGGCTGGAAGGGAACACCCCCACGATGCGCCGTCCGATAGAGGCAACATAGTTACGTGTCTCACGCGGGAGTGTACGGTTATGGCTCAGAAAATCCTCAAGCCGGCCCGGCCCCGCATTGTAAGCCGCGAGAAACCCCGGCGTGCCATAGGTATCATACATCTGTCTGATATAGGCTGTTCCCGCCATGATATTATCATGGGGCTCGTAAGGATCATCCTGCAGGTTATGAGCATAACGCATTTCATCATAAGTCGGAGACATCAGCTGCATCAGCCCCATGGCTCCGGGAGCTGACGTGATCAGCTGGCCATTCTGAAAAAGCCGGCCTCCCGATTCCTGATGCATGACTGCCCTGATCCATATTTCAGGCACGTCAAAACGCCCGGCAGCTTCACGAATATAAGGTCCCCACGGGTCTTCGGGTGGACCGGGAATCGTATAAGACGAGCGTGCATGCGCACGATACTTGGCTGCAGCCTCCTCAACTGATTCTGAAGAAGGTGTTGTCTGGGAAGCCTGCTGCCCGGCACAGGCTGCAAGCAAAAATAACGCCCCACAAACAGGTACATAACGCAATAACGGCCGGGACAGGCGCCCACGAAAATAACCAAATGATAAAACTGATCCGGAGCTCATAAATCGCGCTGCCCTAAAAAGAAAATACGCCGTGCCATATCTTAAAACCTGTCCATAATACGTAAAAAAAACTTACACCACCGTTTAGCGTGACTTTTGTTATATTACTTACGATATCAAGTCGGCTCATACCCGCACCATACAACGCTGACTGCACTGTAAAGAGCGGCACCACGCCATGCACCACCTGAAACTTCAAAGAAGCGCTTATACCGGCAATCTTGTTTTCACCTCATGTTACAGACGGTCTGTATTTTCGTTTTTTCCATATGAGTATAACGAGTTGTCTGCCTAGCCCTTCTTTTCGAAGATTTTATGGCAACATACTATAGCCACCAGAATACAGAAAAATATCAAAAAAACCTGTAAAAAATGTAATTATAAAATTATATATTTATCAAATTCACACTATATAAAAAATTTATTTATATTTATGGAATAAAAACTAAAATAATTTTTCAATAAAATAATAACCAAACCACCAACCATCTTCTAAATTATATAAGAATACCCGGCACATCAAAAATCAGCCTCCCCGAAAATCATAATTCAGGATAAAGTCCCCCTTCCTGCCCGAGCAGCCCTCAGGTACCTGTATCCCCCGGCAAGGCTGAAAATATGCTTTTTTTTATCAAACCTGTTCTGATTTATATTCTGGCCGGTTTTGCTGAAATTGCGGGATGTTACATGGCCTGGCTCTGGCTCAGAGAAGGGCGTTCAGCCTGGCTGCTTCTCCCCGGGGCGTTCAGTCTGGCTGTTTTTGCTCTGCTACTGACCAGAATTGAAACGGATAGTGCGGGCCGGGCTTACGCTGCCTATGGCGGTATTTATATTATGACTTCACTTTTATGGATGCGATGCGTTGAAGGCCGCATGCCAGATAAGTGGGAAATAGCCGGCGCCGCTGTTTGCCTCTTTGGTGCAGGTCTTATCCTCCTTGCCCCCAGAGGGGGTTAAAGAAGGCGGGTAATTTTAAGCAGCATCCATGTTCCCAGCATGATAACAAAACAGATACCACCGGCTTCAACAGTTCCCCACGAACCATTGGTCAGAAACATACCACCCGTATTCATACCGAAGAAGCCAGTTACAAATGTTGCTGGCAGCATCAGCGTTGTACCAACAGAAACAAGGTAAAGCTGACGGTTAGTATCTTCAGCCTGGTTCGCCATAAGCTCGTCCTGCAGTGACCGCGCACGGTCCTGCAATGCCAGAAGGTCATCAAGAGCAGCATGAACCTGACGCTGCGAGCGATCGCGCAGATCATCCTCAGCCCATTCAGGCAGTTCAAGCTCTTCATCACGAAAAATACGGTCTACAGGCGCAAGCACACGACGCAGCTCTGTTGCCCGGCGCCGCACCAGACCAAGCAGACCATTCACACGCCTGAGATCAGTATCACGATCAAGCATAAGCAAAACATCTTCTGCCCGGTCAAGCTGATCATCAAGACGCGCAAAATCACGCCGCAACGTATCGGCAAACTCAAGCAAAGCACGGTCAACAACCTGCGCCGGAGAACGCGGGATTATACCACGCCTGAGCTCATGATATACCACGCCAAGCGCCGGAATAGGATGGCGGCGCGTTGTTGTCAGCAAATCAGGCTGAAGGGCAAAACGCCACGTACTGACATTACGATCATCATCAGTCGTCGTATCATCAAAAGCAGGCAGAGCACCAAAAACCGTATCTCCCTCATTATCGAGGCGTATACTTCGTTCGAGGTTGGTCAGAACCTGCCTGACCTCCTCATGCAAAGAAGGAATATTTTCAATCTGTGCCCGTGAAAGGGTATGGACGATATCAAAATGAAACCAGCCCCACCCTTCCATCTCAGCATAAGGAGAAGGAAATGTACCTGTTGCCAGACGATACGTGACAACATCGGGCTCAAGTTCTATCGGGTCATGGCCGGGACGACAGAAAATGGCCCAGATCAGGCCATTGCGCAGCAGGGTGCCACCTTCTGAAACAGGATCAGGTATGGCAGATGACGGGGTTTCGGTCATCACTCAACTCCCTGCTCTCCAAAATAATGCTCAGCCCATACTGAACCAGCAACACATTACAATAAAAAACCTGAACGCACGCAAAAAATGCCTGATATTCTGCGCGCTACATATCACGAGCAGCGCACAGAACAACCCCTCTCTGTGCGCTTATCGTGCTTCATTAACGAAAATGAACAACACGTTCCGTACGAGACGTAACCCTGCGACGCTCTGTTTTAGCTGCGGCAGGTTTCCTCTGCGCAGCTTTTAAGGCCGGAGCTGCGGCAACTTCAGCCTCAAGCTGGCTAATGCGTTTACGCACACTCTCTCTGAGAGCCGGAGCCGTATGAGACTTCATTGCAGCCAGTGTTTCTTTCAGGTCACGCAGCTGTTTTTGTTTCTGATCAAGGTTGCGCCTGATAGGCTGATTATCAGAAAACTGTCCATGAAATGCACGCATAGATAAAACTCCATTGCTTAAAAAGCCTGACACAGAGCACAGCCCACACATCAGGAATAACATGTTTCAAACCCTCACCAGCCCTTTGCCGATGAAGGGTGAAACTGCCTGTAAATTTCAACCAAAACACGATATTCCCATGGTATCTGCTATAAAACAGACTATGGGAAAGAGACTTTAAGCACACCCTTAGTCGTTGCGAAGAAGAATATCCCGCAAGACTGAAAGCAGCACGTCACATTGCTGATCAGTACCTATTGTCACGCGCAGCCAGTCAGCTGTGCGCTCACCCTTAAGATGACGGACAATCACGGCGTGCTCACGCAAGTCAGAAGCTATACGCGCAGCACTACGATCAACATGGTGAATATAAACAAAGTTAGCCTGTGATGGCAAGATACTAAAGCCCAGGGCGGCCAGGCCAGCACTAAGCCGCTCCCGCGAGGCCTTAACTTTTTCAACATGCTCACAAAACCAGGCCTCATCTTCAGCAGCAGCCTGTGCTCCGGCCTGGGCAATACGATCAAGCGGATAGGAATTAAAACTGTCTTTTACCCGTGTCAGCCCTTCAATCAGCTCCGGGCTGGCAAAAGCAAAGCCCACACGGATACCGGCCAGTGCCCGCGACTTAGAAAAAGTCTGCACGACAAGCAGGTTGGCATATTCTTTTACCAGGCTGGCTGCGCTTTCAGCGCCAAAATCAACATAGGCCTCATCAACCAGCACAACCCGGTCCTGATGCATTTCAAGCAACTGACGAATTTTATCCAGCCCAAGAGCAATGCCTGTTGGCGCATTAGGGTTTGCCAGCACCACACCACTACAGGGCTGATTATAATCCTCAATCTGCACCTGCATAGTCTCATCAAGTGCAACGGTCTGATAAGGCAGGCGGTATAACTCACAGTACACTTTATAAAAGCTGTAGGTCACATCGGCAAAAAGTAACGGAGCCTTATGCGCAAAAAAAGCCTGAAATGCATGAGCCAGCACTTCGTCAGACCCGTTACCAACAAACACATGATCTGCCGGCAAGCCAACACGCTTACCCAATGCTGTACGCAGCGATAAAGAGACCGGATCAGGATACAAACGCAGCGTATCATCAGCTGCATCGCGCATAGCCTTCAAAGCACGGGGAGACGGGCCGTAAGGCAGCTCGTTCGTATTAAGTTTAATCAGCCCCGGCGTTCTGGGCTGCTCACCTGGCACATAAGGGGTAAGCTGATGAACAAGAGGGCTCCAGAAACGACTCATAGCTGGTATCCGCCGATAAAAATCTCACGGCGACAGCACTGCGCTGTCACTCACTCTGAGACATAAACCAGAACACCTCACAGAGCCAGAGAGCAGATACCAGGTTCTTTACTGTTTTTGAAAAGCCTGAATACAGGCAAGCAGATCAGCATTACCCTGACGGCGAGCCAGCTCAAAACTATCCAGACCTTCTCCGTCCCGCAAAAACGGACTGGCGCCGGCTTCAAGCAAAAGCCGCGCCATTTCAACACGACCAAACATCACAGCAAACATCAGAGGTGTACGACCGACATGATTTGCGAGATCAACGGATGCCCCGGCATCAAGCAAAAGCCGCGCCACAGGCAAAAAGCCCTTAAACGCAACCCCGGCAAGTGCTGTGGCTCCCTTTTCATCCTGCAGGTCAGGCTGTGCCTTATGCGCCAGAAGCTGCTCAACCACACCAGCGTGATTATTATATGACGCCAGGATAAGCGGGGTATACCCTTTTTCAAGGCGAAGATCGGGTGACATACCTGCATCAAGGAAGCTGATAACCAGGTCCGTCTCACCATCCCGAACGGCATCAGCAAACAAAGTTTCTATCTGCTCCTGAGTAAACTCGCCTGCTGCTGCCGGCGGGACATTCTCAGAGGATAACTGTGTCATGGCCTGTCTCCGACAATTTCAAGAACACCAGAATAGCATAACATCATGGCTTACGTCATCTGCTCTGCACTTTCCCCCTGTCAGATTGAACAACGCAGACAATCCGGCACTTTTTGCAACAGGCGCCCTGGCACAAAAAAGAAAATTTTATCCCATCACAAAATTATGATGTGACAATTATAATATCGATATTGTAATAATCTCGCCCCGGCATAAACCGCTGCTTTATATCACGGCAGAGGCCAGGTTAATATCAGATTATAAGTTCTCACACATCGCAGATTGTGATTTATCCCCCCTCTTCTGCTGCGCTGAGCCCCTGTGCGTGCCTGTCCACTACAGGCCGAGCTTGCACTATTCATCCCAAGTATGTGTAATGCGCCACGCTTGACGGGTTATGTCTGCCATATCAGACTTCAGGAATTACAGCTGCGCCCTCATACAGGTTTTTTACGGGCAGGTTCGCCCTTTTTTACAGAGGATCCAGGTCAGAATGCGTACTTTATCTCCTACCCCCCTCTATGCTCCGGATAGTGCTCAGGCCAGCGGGGCAGGACATCTCGATACACTGAGTATCGACACCATACGTACGCTCTCCATGGACGGAGTACAAAAAGCTAATTCAGGCCACCCTGGCACAGCTATGGCACTGGCGCCGGTTGCCTATACCCTGTGGCAGGATGTGCTGAGCTATGACCCGGCAGCGCCGCTCTGGCCAAACCGTGACCGCTTTGTTCTCTCCATCGGTCATGCCTCTATGCTCATTTACTCCCTGATTTTTCTCGCCGGGATTAAAGATGTAAAAGGCGGAAAAGTTACAGACAAACCGGCTCTGACCCTCGAAGACCTTAAACAATTCCGTCAGTTCGACTCAAAAACACCAGGCCACCCTGAATTTGGCCACACCTCAGGTGTTGAAACCACCACAGGCCCACTGGGCGCAGGCTGCGGCAACTCAGTCGGTATGGCCATGGCAGAAAAATGGCTTGCCGCACGCTATAACAAACCTGGCTTTGACCTGTTCTCTCACCATGTTTACGCCCTGTGTGGCGACGGTGACATGATGGAAGGTGTCTCCAGCGAAGCCGCCTCCATGGCCGGGCACCTTCAGCTGGGCAACCTGGTATGGATGTATGACGCCAACAAAATCTCCATCGAAGGCTCAACCGATATCGCTCTGACTGAGAATGTTGGTGAACGCTTTGCAGCCTATGGCTGGCAGGTGCTTGAGCTGCACGATGCAAATGATACGAAAAAGCTCAAAGAGCTGCTGGCTCAGGCTAAAGCAGAAACCACCCGCCCAAGCCTTATCATTGTACATTCAGTCATTGCCTGGGGCTCCCCCAAAAAAGCCGGCACGGCATCAGCCCATGGTGAGCCGCTGGGAGACGAAGAAATTCGCGCCACCAAAAAAGCATATGGCTGGCCTGAAGATAAAACATTCTATGTGCCTGACGGCGTTCAGGATCACTTCCGGAAGGGTCTGGGAGCACGTGGCGCACAGGCACATGCAGAATGGAACAAACTGTTTGACGCCTACACCAGCAAATACCCCGAACTGGCCGCCGAGCTGAAAAACATCTTTAGTGGTGAACTGCCTGAAGGCTGGGATTCTGACATCCCTTCATACAAAACCGATGCAAAAGGCATTGCCTCACGCGCAAGCTCAGGCGAAGTGCTTAATGCTGTTGCGAGCAAACTGCCATGGCTGCTGGGTGGCTCGGCCGACCTTGCACCCTCAACAAAAACCCTTCTTAAAGGTGAAGAAAGCTTCCAGCCTGCAAAATGGGGCGGCAGCTACAGCGGGCGCAACTTCCATTTTGGTGTGCGTGAGCATGCTATGGGCGCTGTAGTGAATGGTATGGCCCTTTATGGCCTGCGCCCTTTCTGTGCAGGCTTCCTGATCTTCTCAGATTATATGAAAGCCCCGATCCGTCTTTCTGCACTGATGAACCTGCCTGTAACCTATGTTTTCACGCATGATTCCATCGGTGTCGGTGAAGATGGCCCCACCCATCAGCCCATCGAGCAGCTGCTGCAGATGCGCGCAACACCTGGCATGACCGTCATCCGCCCCGGTGATGCCAGCGAAGTAGCTGAAGCATGGCGCTTCCTCATTGCCAAGCAGAATGGCCCGGTTGCACTGGCACTGAGCCGGCAGAACCTGCCCACTATCGACCGCTCGCGCTATGCAGCGGCTTCTGGCCTGGCAAAAGGGGCCTATATTGTAGCTGACAGCAAAGCAACACCGAAAGTCATTCTTATTGCCTCTGGCAGTGAGTTGTCTCTGGCCATGTCAGCCTATGAAACACTGAGTGCAGAAGGTGTGGCTGCCCGCGTTGTCTCTATGCCAAGCTGGGAACTATTTGAGGCACAGCCTGCCTCTTACCGCGAGCAGGTTCTGCCGTCATCTGTCACAGGCCGCGTTGCCATCGAAGCGGCCTCTGCCATTGGCTGGGACCGTTATGCTGGCCCGACAGGCGAAATTATTGCAATGCGCAGCTTTGGTGCGTCTGCCCCGGCAGGACAGCTGATGAAAAAATTTGGCTTTACCCCAGAGTCTGTTCTTGAAGCAGCCCGCCGCCAGGCTGGCTAAAACTGACAGGGCGCTGCACGACATCGCCTGACCTGATACACTTAACCCTGTTCTGCCAGAGTAAGCTGACAGAACAGGGACAGAATGAAGGATGTCCAATGACCACGTCTCATAAAAAAGGTGTTAACCCTCTTCAGGCGCTGGCAACCGTCCGGCAGTCTCCGTGGCTTGACTTTATCCGCCGCTCTTTTGTGGAAGATGGCTCACTCACCCGCCTTGTTGAAGACGGTGACGTGCGTGGTGTGACCTCAAACCCCGCCATTTTTCAGAAAGCTATGGGCGAAGGCACAGAATACGATACACAGATCAAATCTGTTCTGGCGCATGACATCATCTCTCCCGGTGCACTTTATGAAAAGCTGGCTGTTAAAGACATTCAGACAGCAGCACATATTCTTGCCCCTCTTTATAAAAGCACCAAAGCACGTGATGGCTTTGTAAGTCTTGAGGTTTCTCCTTACCTCGCACGCGACGAAAAAGGTACGGCACACGAGGCAGTGCGTCTCTGGAACGACGTTTCAGAGCCAAACCTGATGATTAAAATTCCGGCTACACCGGAGAGTATTCCTGCTATTCGTCAGACAATTGCTGCAGGCATCAACGTCAACGTCACACTGATTTTTGCACTCTCTGCCTATAAAGCCGTTGTTGAAGCATGGGTTTCAGGCCTTGAAGAACTCCACAAAAAAGGCGGAGACCTCTCACGCGTTGCCTCTGTAGCGTCTTTCTTCGTCAGCCGTATTGATGGCAAAATTGATGCTGAAATTGACCGTCGCGTTAAAGCTGGTGACAAAGAAGCAGAAGCCCTGAAAGCACTGCGCGGCAAAGTAGCCATAGCAAATGCCCGTATTGCTTATGTTTACTGGCAGGATTTTGTAAAAACTGATCGCTGGAAAAAACTCGAGGCTGCCGGTGCACAGCCGCAGCGCCTGCTATGGGCCTCAACAGGCACAAAAGACAAAGCATACAGCGATGTGCTTTATGTCGACAGCCTGATCGGTCCTGACACAGTCAACACCATTCCGCCTGCAACAATGGATGCCTTCCGTGACCACGGCACGGTAAGCGAAACACTGACGCAGGATATTGAAGGCTCACGCCATATTCTGGCTGAAGCAGAACGCCTTGGCCTCAATCTTGACGGGGTTACAGCCACCCTGGTTGATGAAGGTGTAACATCGTTCGAGCAGGCATTTGACCTGCTGCTCGGCTCTGTTGCAGCCAAACAGAAAACCCTGCTGGCTGACAAACTGACAGACCTGAAAACCTCTCTTCCGGCAGAGCTGGGCGAAAGCATTAAAAAAGGCCTGGCTGACTGGCAGGCAAAAGGCACCATTCGCAAGCTATGGGCAAAAGACGCCTCTGTCTGGACCAGCGGGCCAGAAAGCAAATGGCTGAAATGGCTTGATATTGTTGATAATCGCCTGTCGCATCTGAGCGAACTTGAAAGTTTCCAGGCTGAAGTCAAAGCCCGCGGATTTAAGCAGGTTCTCCTGCTTGGTATGGGCGGCTCAAGCCTTGGGCCGGAAGTGCTGGCAGAAACTTTTGGCAAACATGAAGGCTATGGCCACCTGTATGTGCTCGACAGCACAGACCCACAGCAGGTTGCTACCTATGCTGGCAAAATTGATCCGGCTGAAACGCTGTTCATCGTTGCTTCCAAATCGGGCAGCACGCTTGAGCCAAATATCATGCTGGCTTATTTTTATGACCTGGCCAGAAAATCACTGGGCGATAAAACCAGTGCACATTTCGTAGCAATCACTGATCCAGGCTCAAAACTTGAAGCACATGCGAAAAAAGCCGGGTTCTGGAAAATTTTTGCAGGTGAGCCTGAAATTGGCGGCCGTTATTCCATCCTTTCTAACTTTGGTCTTGTACCGGCTGCAGCATCTGGCATTCCGCTCAAAGCGTTCCTTAATGATGCCCTGCATGGCGTACGCGCAAGTGATGCCAGTGCGCCACCAGCTGAAAACCCCGGTGTAACCCTCGGGACTATTCTGGGTGTCGCTGCAACGCAGTATGGACGTGACAAGCTGACCATCATTGCCTCACCTGCGATTGCCAGCTTTGGAGCGTGGATGGAGCAGCTGGTTGCTGAATCAACCGGCAAACATGGCAAAGGTATTATCCCTGTTGATGGTGAAACCCTTGCCGGTCCGGCCCGCTATGGCAAAGACCGTCTCTTTGTCTATCTGCGTCTGGCATCAGCGCATAGCCATGAGCAGGATGAAGCTATCAAAACGCTGATTGATGCCGGTCAGCCCGTGCTGACAATCACCCTGCACAACAAACGCCAGATCGCACAGGAGTTCTTCCGCTGGGAGCTGGCAACAGCTGTTGCAGGTGCTTTCCTTGGCATTGACCCGTTCGATCAGCCTGATGTTGAAGCCAGCAAAATTGAAACCCGCAAGCTGACTGATGCCTATAATAAAACAGGCAGCCTGCCGGCCGAAAAGCCTTTTGCTGAGCATGGTCCGTTTGCTTTTTTTGCTGATGCGGCAAATGCCGGCGCTTTGAAAGGCTCTGATGCCAGATCCATCCTGAAAGCGCATTTCGACCGGGTTAAAGCAGGCGATTACGTTGGGCTTCTCGCTTATATTGAGCGCGATGCCGCCACACTTGAGTGGATTCAGCACAACCGTCTGAAAATCAGAGATGCGAAAACTGTTGCTACGGCAGCCGAGTTTGGCCCACGCTTCCTGCACTCTACCGGCCAGGCCTATAAAGGTGGACCAGACAGCGGCGTTTTTCTGCAGATCACAGCAGATGACAGTCACGATCTGCCTGTCCCGGGCGAAAATTATACATTCGGGGTTGTAAAAGCTGCTCAGGCACGAGGTGATTTTGATGTCCTGGCCGAACGTGGCCGCCGGGCTCTGCGCGTCCATATTCGTGGATCACTGAAAGACGGCCTGGCCTTACTGGCTCAGGAACTCCATGCAGCTGTGTAAAATACAAGACTAAAAAAGGAATACAGAATGCAGATAGGTATTACCGGACTGGGCAGAATGGGCGGCAATATTGCCGTCCGCCTGACACGCCACGGTCATGATGTTATCGTTTATGACCGCGACAGCAGTGTTGTTGAAAAAACCGTACAGCGTGCCGAAGCTGGTAAAGCTGTTGCAGCAACCAGCCTTGAAGACCTCGTATCCAGACTGAACGGTCCGAAAAAAATTGTCTGGTCAATGCTGCCAGCAGGCCAGATTACAGAAGAAACCGTCAGCACTCTGAGCGGCCTTCTGACAAAAGGTGATATCATTATTGATGGCGGTAACGCTTACTATAAAGATGATATTCGCCGGGCAAAAACGCTGGCTGAAAAAGGCATCGACTATGTTGATGTCGGCACGTCAGGCGGTGTCTGGGGGCTGGAGCGTGGCTATTGTATGATGTATGGCGGCACACCTGAAGCTGCTGAACATATTGACCCTATTCTGGCTGCTCTTGCACCTGGTCAGGGCGATGTACCCCGCACACCCGGCCGTGACACAGGTAAGGACCTCGACCCGCGTGCTGAGCAGGGTTATCTGTACTGTGGTCCGGCTGGTTCAGGCCACTTTGTCAAAATGGTACATAACGGCATTGAATACGGCATGATGCAGGCTTTCGCTGAAGGCTTTGACGTCATGTACCGCAAAGACTCCCCTCTGCTGGCTGAAGATGAGCGCTTCTCACTCAACATGGCCGACATTGCTGAAGTCTGGCGTCGTGGCAGCGTTGTCTCCTCCTGGCTTCTTGACCTGACAGCCCAGGCCCTGGCAAAAAATGGCGAATTGTCTGAGTTCTCCGGCGAAGTCAGCGATTCCGGTGAAGGCCGGTGGACCATCGAAGCTGCTATTGAAGAAGGTGTGCCTGTACCTGTCATGACGGCAGCACTTTTCACACGTTTCCGTTCACGTACAGATAACACCTTTGCAGAAAAAGTTCTTTCTGCAATGCGCTTTGGTTTTGGCGGACACGTTGAAACTAAATAACAAGTTGCTATGGTAGCGCACCATAACATCAGCAGGACAGAACCCGTATACAGCACCCGCTGTACCAGGTTCTGAGCCTGCAACCTTACTCGGGAAGGTAAGCCACTATGCCGGTTAATATAAGTGCTTCATCAGGGGAGAGAAACTCTCCCGCCTCCCATATCAGGCTTGTCGTCACAGACATGGACGGCACACTCCTCACACCTGAAAAACAAATCACACCACGCAGCATAGAGACAATCAGCGCTCTGCATGCAGCGGGGGTTCCGGTCTGCCTCGTCAGCAGCCGCCCCCCGGCGGGTATCGAGATGTACCTCGATGCTATCGGCCTGACCACGCCTTATGGCGCGCTTAATGGCGCCAGCGTTTACAATGCTGACCGCTCGATACACACCCAGCTGACCCTGCCTCCTGATGTCATTTCTGACACGCTTGATATGTGCAACGTGCACCATCTGGATACCTGGCTGTTTCGCGGGCATGACTGGCTGATTAAGAACAGTGCCGGCCCTTATGTCGCAACAGAAAAAAGGGTTATCCGTCAGGAACCGGTCATTGTTGATAATTTTGCTGAACATATGTCCGGCATCGGTAAAGTCACCGGATCAAGCACTGATTACACGATGATGCATGACCAGGAGCTTGAAATTGGCCGCCTGATGGAAGGCCGGGCCAGCGTCGCCCGCTCTTCTCAGTGGTATCTCGATGTGACGCCACTCAACGCCAATAAGGGTTATGCTCTGTGTAAAATTGCCGAGATGTATAGTGTGGCACCGCACGAGGTTGCCTGTATTGGCGACATGAATAATGACCTGCCAATGTTTGACAAGGCAGGGCTTGCCATTGCTATGGGACAGACTTCACCCGAAGTCATGGCACAGGCACATTACATCACTGCCTCAAACAGTCAGGAAGGCTGGGCTGAAGCCATGCGCACTCTGATTCTGCCACGTGCTGTTTCTGTTGAGCAGAAACAATCCTGAACAGCCGCCTCTACTGGCGTTAACTAATAACACTCCGATCTGAAAAGGTTCTTTCTATGTCAGGACATGACACTGCCTCAGCGCCCGTTGAAATTTTCAAAAATGCGTCTGAAGCCACACATCATCTTGCTGACTGGCTGCTGAAACTGGCCTTAGAAAAAACTGATGGCCCCTTCTCTCTTGCACTTTCAGGCGGGTCAACACCACAGCCACTTTACAGCCTGATGGCCTCTGAACCTTATGTCAGCCGTTTTCCATGGGCACGTATGCAGTTCTTTATCGGCGATGATCGCTTTTTACCTCATGATCATCAGGACAGTAATTATGGTATGTTGCAGCGCCTTCTGTTCTCCCGTGCACCGATCCCGGCAGATAATATCCATCCGATTCCGGCTACGGGCACGGCGGAAGAAGCTGCTAAAAGTTATGAAGCACTGCTAAAACGTTTTTATGGCGCAGACCAGTTTGAAAAAGACCGCCCGCTGTTTGATTTCAACCTCCTCGGGCTGGGTGATGACGGCCATACAGCCTCTCTCTTTCCTGGCCAGCCTGTGCTGAACGAAAAAACCGCCTGGGTTTCAAGCTGCGTGCCACCTGTTGCCCCTTATACACGGGTTACTCTGACATATCCGGCCATTCATGCCAGTCGTCATCTGGTTCTGTTTGTTGAAGGAGCCGGTAAAAAAGAAGCTGTTAAAAAAGTGATGTCGAAAGATCCCTCTTGCCCTGCAAGTGCCATAACAGGCATGGATGATGTGCGCTGGATTCTGGATGAACCAGCAACCCCTGACTGTGTTAAATAATAAGAACAGACAAAGAGAACGACCATGACCACTTCTGCTCCTGACCCCGCATCCGTCTTTAAAAAACAGGCGGCGGAACACGCTGTAACACTGGTCAGAGATGGCATGGTCGTGGGCCTTGGCACAGGCTCAACGGCAGCTTTTGTTGTCGCTGCACTCGGCCGGCGAATCAGGGATGAGAATTTGCACATCAGTGCTATTCCGACCTCTGACGTTACAGAGCAGCAGGCTCTCTCTGAAGGCATTCCTCTGACGACCTTTGGTCAGCACACAGTGCTGGATATTGCTATTGATGGTGCAGATGAGATTGAAACATCCACCCTCAACCTGGTTAAAGGGCGCGGTGGAGCCCTGTTGCGCGAAAAAATTGTCGCCTCGGCCGCAAAACAGCTGGTGATCGTTGCAGACACCAGTAAGTATATGGACCATCTGGGCGAGAGCTGCCCTCTGCCCGTTGAGATTGTGCCTTTTGGCTGGGAACTGACGATCTCTCACCTCGCACGTCTGGGCGCGCAGGTTTCCGTGCGCAAAAACCGCGATGGCTCCTTTTACGTCACCGATGAAAAAAATCTGATAGCCGATTGCGTATTCGGCCCGATTAGCGACCCGGATGCGCTGAGCCGCAATATCTATGCCATTGTTGGCGTTATCGAACATGGTTTGTTTCTGCATATGGCAGAGCGCGCCATTATCGCCGGCCCTGAAGGTCTTTCGGTTGCCACACCTGGCACCTCAGTACCACAGCACCTTGCCTGCTCTCTGCCCCCGGCAACAGGAAAAGAGTCTGCTCTGAGCGTACCAAAACAACTCCTGGTCATTATGGGTGTATCGGGCAGTGGCAAAACAACAATTGCTCTTGGCCTGCAAAATGAGCTGGGCTGGCCGTATCAGGAGGGTGACCACCTTCACCCCAGCCATAATGTTGAAAAAATGGCTGCAGGGACCCCTCTGACCGATGAAGACCGCTGGCCATGGCTGGAACGCTGCCGTGAGTGGATGGAAAACTGTGCCACCCGGCATAGCGGAGCAATTCTCACCTGCTCTGCCCTCAAACGTATCTATCGGGACCAGCTGCGGGCATCAGGCCTGAACCCTGTTTTTGTCTATCTTTACAGCACCCAGGACGCTCTGAGCCAGCGCATGGAAAAGCGTAAAGGCCACTATATGCCGGCAACACTTCTCCCCAGCCAGCTTCAGACCCTTGAACCGCCACAGCAGGATGAGCTGTCTATTGCAATAGATGCCGCTGCATCTCCCAGTCAGATTATTGCCACCGTTATTCATAAACTCAGAACTCTCTGATATCAGACTAAAACAGAGTGAGGCATGCCAGTAAATAAGACCCTCCTGAAACGTCAGTTACCAGCACTCGGCCTCATTTGTTCTGCGTTTTGCTTTTCGACAGCAGCAACGGCTTCTGAGCAAAACCGGCAGATAACTGATATGGACGGCACAGTTGTTTCTGTGCCACCTCACCCTGCCTCTATTGCTGATTTATGGTTCGCTCATAACGAAATTCTGGTCATGCTGGGGGCGGCACAAAACATCACAACCTCAGCCGAAAGCCCGGCTGAACACCCATGGCTGTTTAAAATAGCCCCTGCTTTACGACATGCCCGCACAGGAGTGAGACCTGGGGCTGTCAGCCCGGAAGAATTACTGACACAAAAGACAGACCTTGTTTTCGTTTCCGGTCAGGCCCAGGCTGAAAACTTACGCCGCTTTTCCCTCACAACCCTGGATGCACGGTACGTCACATTACCGGCTATGCTGAAGTCACTCGACATGACCGCGCAGGCTCTGAACACTGTCCAGGCACGCGAAACAGCACAGCATTACCGTCAGAAGATGGAAGATACTCTTCTTTTTCTCAAAAAACATACAGACGCACTGGCTGAAAAAGATAAACCCCGGGTGCTGCATATTGCCCGCCTCGCCCCGCTGCAGATAGATGGCACAGACACCCTCATCAATAGCTGGATTGAAGCTGCCGGCGGGAAAAATGCAGCCACGGTGTCAGGCAACCACCGGCCAGTGAGCTTCGAACAGATTGTCGCCTGGCAGCCCGATATTATCATCTTTGATCCGGCAGCAGGGGCTCCTGATGCTGCCTCTCCCCTCAGAACCCTTGAGGCTTTTCGCAATAACCGCTGGGCCATCAACCCGGAAGGGGTTTTTCCGTGGGACCGCTACGGCTGTGAAGCACTGCTTCAGTTAAAATGGGCAGCGAAACTTATTCACCCTGCACTGTTTAACGATGTGGATATACGCAAAGATACCCGTGATTTTTATCAGGATTTTTTCAGATACACCCTGACGGAAGACGACATTAACCGTATCCTCAACGCTCAGCCTCCCGCAGCATTATAACGATGCGCCGCCAGTCTTCCTGGGCCCCTCATCTGGCTGATGGCACAACCTCTCCCGCAGAACGACTGGCAGAAGCCCTGAGTAATGACATCCTCTCAGGGCAGCTTCAGGTCAATGAACGCCTTCCTGCACATCGCGACCTTGCATGGCGCCTTAGCATTGGCATAGGCTCCGTCACCAGAGCCTACGCTATACTTGAACGGCGGGGACTGGTGCGTAGTGTGCACGGCCGTGGCACTTTTGTTGCCGTTGGGCACGAAAATGCTACTACCCGGTTTGATCTGGCAACCAATATGCCGCCGCCTATGTTCAGCAACAAAGCACTCGCTGGAACGCTCACCCGGCTTGCAAAACAGGTCGACCCTGATTTGTTCAATATCTACCCTCCGGTGGCGGGGCATCTCGAACACCGCCGGATTATGGCACACTGGCTTGAAGGGCTTGGCATTGACACACGTGCCGAGCAACTGCTGCTCACATCGGGTGCACAACAGGCATTAAATGTTGCCATCACCGTCATACGCAGACATGTACATTATGCTGTGGTGGAAGAGCAAACATATCCTGGCATGCTGGGGGCTATTCATCAAAACCAGCTTCCTGTTCATGCGGCAAGGATGGATGAAGAGGGTCTTCTGCCCTCCGCTCTCGAAGATATTTTACAGCGTAACAAACATCAGCGCGCTGTTATTTACCTGACCCCCACCATGCACAACCCCACAACGGCAACTATGGAGCTGCAACGCCGCCGGGATATTGTTGCACTTTGTAAAAAATTTGATGCTTTGATTATAGAAGATGGTGTTTATCTCTCAGAACGTGACCCATCCCGCCCTTCACTGATGGAACTTGCGCCCGAGCGGACATTTCATGTCAGCAGCCTGTCAAAAATTCTCAGTCCGGGTCTGCGGATAGGCGCTCTTATTCCTCCAGCAGATTACCTTGAAGCCTGTCACCCTGTATTGCTGGCCTCATCACTGATGATTGCCCCACTTTCTTACGCAATGATGGCCCAGTGGATGGAAAACGGCACGGCAGAAAGTGTAAGACACTCTTTACTGCACGAAGCCATACGTCGCCAGAAACTCGTTCTGACTGAACTGCCACAGGCTGTTACCCCACGTCACCATGCCTTTCATGTCTGGATGCCAGTCTCTGCCACGCTGGCCCCTCATGTCATTCAGCAGGCACATGCTCTGGGCATTTCTCTTCCCCCGGCCACAGCATTTCAGGCGACTTCAGCACCGGCAGCGACCGGTATACGCCTGGCACTGGGGAATATCAGCTTTCGTGCACTACCTGAGGCACTCAGACGTATACGCTCGGCCTGTATGCATGCTGAAGAAATAGTGTCACGTGACACTATTCCAATATACTAAAAGTGTCTCTTTCAGTTAGGCTCCTCTCATGCCAACGTGCGGAGAAAGCCAATGCGCCAGACCTCTCAGGGGGTGACAATTGTCGCCTCATTTCACCTTAAGAAAGACTATCTCGACGTTGCTTTACCCGTTGTCGCGGCTTGTGTACGGGCCTCCCGCCAGGAGGCAACAAATTTTTCCTACACCTGTCGCCGGGATATCAATAACCCGCTGCATTTTGTCTTTATCGAACACTGGCAAAGCATGGAGGCAATTCAGGAACATGAAAAACAGCCTCATTTTTTAGCACTGAAAGCTATGCTGGAACGTGGCTCGGAAGGTCCATTAACTGTGACTTTCCTTGAAGACATCACGGCTCCTGCCTGAAAACGAGGCACAGCATAATGACACTCTGCGTCTACCTTCTTGGCACAGCCGACACAAAGTCTGAAGAACTCGATTATCTCCGCGCTGTTCTGACAGAACGCGGTGTGAGCACCAGAGTTGTGGATGTCAGCACGGGCGAAGTCTCATACCAGGCAGATATCAGCGCACGCACTGTTGCCAGTCATCACCCTCAGGGCGCTGAGGCTGTTTTTTGCGGTGAACGTGGCCGGGCAATAACCGCCATGTCTGAAGCACTGAGACACTTTCTGCCCGGCTGTGACACTCTGGGCGGCGTTATCGGGATTGGAGGTTCAGGCGGTACAGCCATTGTTGCGCCTGCTATGCAGAGCCTTCCCGTCGGATTACCCAAAATTCTGATCTCAACCGTCGCTTCAGGTAATATTGAGCCATATGTAGGTGAATCAGATATTGCTATGATTTATCCTGTGGTTGACCTGCAGGGTTTAAACCGTATTTCACGCACTGTTCTGGCGAATGCCGCCAATGCCATGAGCGGGATGATACACCACCACTATACCCCGCCTGCCGATACCAGACCGGCGATTGGTATTACCATGTTTGGTGTAACCACCAGCTGCGTTGCCAAAGCAGTACGTACACTCGGGAGCAGCTTTGAGTGTCTGGTTTTTCACGCTACCGGCTCAGGTGGAAGATCAATGGAACGCCTTGTGGCACAAGGTATGCTGCGTGGCGTGCTTGATGTCACGACAACAGAGTTCTGTGACTTCGTCGCCGGTGGGATTTTCCCCTGCACAGCCGAACGTCTTGAAAGTATTGCTCAGACGGGTGTCCCGTATGTTGGCAGTTGCGGTGGTCTCGACATGGTCAATTTCGGGGCCATAGAAACTGTACCTGAGCAGTATCGTGACCGGGTTCTGCTTCAGCATAACCCGTTTATCACCCTGATGCGCACCACACCGGCAGAATGCCGGCAAATAGGACACATAATCGGAGAACGTCTTAACCGTTGCGATGGTCCTGTGCGTTTTTACTACCCGGAAGGCGGTTTTTCTCAGCTTGACTGCCCCGGCCAGCCTTTTCACGACCCGGCAGCTGACAGCGCTTTTCGCGATGCGCTGCTTGACACCCTCAGACAAACAAAACAGCGGCGTTTTATCAGTCTGCCACTGACAATTAATGATCCGGCTTTTGCTAAGGCAATGGCGGATGAACTCACTCAGCTTTTCAGGGAGCATGAACATTATGCCAAAAATTGAACGTAATCTTATCCTCGGCCGCCTGCGTAAACTCATCGACGCCCGTAAGCCTATTATTGGTGGTGGTGCCGGCACAGGTCTTTCAGCAAAATGTGAGGCAGCCGGTGGTATTGACCTTATTGTTATTTATAACTCTGGCCGCTACCGCATGGCAGGACGCGGCTCTCTTGCCGGGCTTCTGGCCTATGGCAACGCGAACCAGATTGTTATGGAAATGGCACGCGAAGTTCTGCCTGTAGTACCCGATACCCCCGTGCTGGCAGGTGTTAACGGTACTGATCCTTTCATCAATTTTGATGTTTTTCTTGATGATCTGTCACGTGCAGGCTTTTCAGGGATTCAGAACTTCCCGACAGTTGGTCTGATTGACGGTAATTTCCGCAAAAACCTTGAAGAAACCGGCATGAGCTACAGCCTGGAAGTCGATGTGGTTGCCCGGGCGCATAAAAAAGACATGCTTACAACGCCTTATGTCTTTGACACCGAGCAAGCCAAAGACATGGCCCGCGCAGGTGCTGATATTCTGGTGGCTCATATAGGGCTGACCACAGGCGGCAGTATTGGCGCTGAAACCGCCTTTACTCTGGAAGATTCTATCAGGCTCATTAATGAAATTTCTGAGGCTGCCAAAAGTGTACGCGACGATGTTATTCTGTTGTGCCATGGCGGACCAATTGCCATGCCGGCTGACGCGCAGAAAGTACTGAACGCATGCCCTGACTGCCATGGTTTCTATGGCGCTTCGAGCATGGAGCGACTACCTGCTGAAACAGCGCTGATTGAACAAACACAAACTTTTAAAGCAATGACCCGATAAATCATTAACCGGGAACGGCTGATTTTTGCTCCTGGATAGCAGCAGAAATCAGCCGGCTCTATGCCATCGTCAGGAGCGGGAAAGTATGAACAACCTATCATCTGCGCCTCCTCAGCGTGTGTCTCCGACATCTTTGACTGAGGCATCAGCCATACCCTTCACCCAGTAACCAGAAGCCTTGATCCACTTTGCCGGAATTTTACATTCTTCCAGCAGATACTGACGGATAGCCTTTGCCACTTGAGCTTCGGCTCCGACCCAGACGAAAGTCCGCTCCGGGATTTGAATATTTTTTAAGGCATCAAGAATGGCAGCAGCGTCATCTGCCATATCCATGGATCGATGAACCCAGTGTCCTACATGCCTCGCATCCGTGACGAATACCTGTTCGTCTTCAGCTCCAGGCACAGCAATGACAGTAGTGACGGAAGCCCCGGCATGAAGCTCCTCGACACGTCGACCAATTGCAGGCAGCGCTGTTTCATCGCCGACCAGAAGCCAGTGGTCGATTACGCCGGAGATCATCTGGGAACCACGTGGCCCACCAATTTCAAGCCGATCACCAGGCCTGGCGGCCCGTGCCCAGGCCGCTGCTGGCCCACCATGGTGGTTAACGAAATCCAGAATCAAAGTGCCATTTTGCGGATCATAACGGCGCGGCGTGTAATCGCGACGGGTCGGAACACCATCCAGACCGGGGATGAAAATCTTGATATGATCATCGGGAGAGGGACTGCTGAATCCAGCTAGTTCTGCTCCGCCCAGCGTAATACGGATCATGTGCGGGGACAGACGTTCGACGACGCGAACCTCAAGACTGCGCCTGTTGAGTTCATGCCTTACCCGCTGAACTTCGGGGCCGTCACCGCGATTACGAAAAGATTGGAAGAGTTTCATGCCTATGTATCCTTGTCATGCCGACAGACCGGTGACTGTGGATACACAGACGCACAGGCTGCCAGCATTCCGCTGTCAGTTGCTGTGCGTTGTTTCACGTTAACGCCTACGAGGCCTGGCTATGAAGCTTGGCCTAATCCGCTTCAGTTAGTGCGCTTTTCCTTTCACGTGTCAAGAAATTTCCGATACTTCTGACCTCAACAGAATATATCTCTAACCAGGCTCATTCTTTAAGATAGAAGATAAAATGTGCTGCAATATGGGTTGCAAACATGTTTTCGAGGCAGACATAGCTGTGTTTTAAAAAACGGCAGTTTTCTTCCATTTTTAATGCTACTTTTACAGCGCGAGTTTTACATTTTACAAAATCGATAAAAGTTTTTCACTCTTGATGTAAGATTTATTCATCTTCTGGCGTGTGGCCTATCACGAATAGATGACCGGCGTATTCTGGCTATGAATTTTGAAACAGCAATGGTCTATTCATTGACGGCATATTAATCGCAACAGGGCCCTTTTAATGACGCAAGCACATTCCCGCTGGAAACACGTTTCTTTTTACTGTTGTATAATATCTTTATCCTTAAATATCAGCATTGCTTCAGGGGCATCCTTACCTGCACTTCAGGCTCCAACTATTCCTGCTGTACCGGCAGGGGCAACTGTACCATTACTTGATGCCAGTAAAACCGTACAGCTCAGTCCCCATATATGGATGATTCCGGGCTATCCTAATATTCCGATTATTATTGGTAAAAAAGCTGTGCTGGTCGTCGATACCGGACTGGGGAATGCCGCAGCACACGTCATTTCAGAAGAAGTAGAACGCCTCGCTCCTGGTAAGCCAGTTTACCTCACAACAACACATTTTCACCCCGAGCATGCCGCAGGCTTTGGCGGCTTTCCTGCCGGCACGAAGCTACTGCGCCCGAGTATTCAGCAGGATGAACTGAATGCTGACAAAGGGCGCATGCTCGAAAGATTTCGTATTCACAATGCAGAAGCACTGAGTAACGCGGATTACGGCAAGCCCGAACTTTTTAACGGTGAAAAAACACTTGATCTGGGCGATGTGCATGCCCGTATTTTCTGGGCTGGCCCCGCACATACTTATGGTGACACACTAGTATACATTCCAGAAGATCAGGCTCTCGTAACGGGAGACGTCGTGCAGAATCTTGCTACACCAACATTTCTTGGTGGTAGTATCGGCCCAGAAGAATGGCTTCATACACTCCAGGCTCTTGTGCCACTTAAGCCCAAACTGGTTATTCCTGATCACAGTCCCCCAGGGCCGGGTGAAAAGCTTATTAAAGATGAAGAAGCTTTTATGGCAGCACTGATTGCAGAAACCCGGAAAGCTAAGAAAAGTGGTCTTTCTGAAGATGAGGCTGTAGAAAAAGTCACTACTATACTTCACGCTCAGTTCCCTGACTGGACCATGAATCCGCTTACCGGGGATGGTATTCGTCGAGCCTGGAAGAAAGAAGCATAATAGCTATTAAACCATTAATATACGTTACAGAATTTTTCTGAATCTGTGACGGTTTCCCACCCTAAAAAGGAACTTGGGCAAAGTCTTAATCGAAGTAATCAAAAAAAAAGCCGGGCTAAAATAGCCCGGCAAGTAAGAAAAATGTATTATCCAATTTTCATTGAGGCAGGTTCTATTCCCTCACTCATCCTCAGTATTGCGCCAGAAGTCAGATTTCACGATGAGTATGCGCTACACGATAGCTAACACTACAGTTGCATTTTATGTCGTGAGTGAGCGCGGATAGCGCTGGCCTGATGTGTTCGTCGAAAGACGGACCATCTGAGGATGTGGGCGACGGGCAGTCTGCGCTCACTCACGACATAAAATGCAACTGTAGTGCTAAGGGAAAGAGAGCGGCAGCAGCACAAAAGGAGGAAGTCGCCTCTCTGGTCACGATAGCCGACACACTCTTAAAAGAGACTGAGTGGTGCGGATGTCGTATCGTCCTGAAGAATGGTCGGCCAGTTATTGAGGGGAGCACCTCACAGCTAGACCCTGAAACGCTGGCACTAATAAAAGAGAACAGGCTCCTCATTATTGAGAGACTGGCAGAGCAGGAACAACACAGACCAGCAACAGAAGAAGATAGTGAGGCAGCAGCAGAGGCTCTTGCCGCCCTAGCGATCGTTTTAAGAGGGGTGACGATTTTAGGAAAGTCGTTATCTATTTGTTTTTATTGGATATTTTATAAGAGTATGGCGGACCCGAAAGGATTCGAACCTTCGACCTTCGCCTTCGGAGGGCGACGCTCTATCCAGCTGAGCTACGGGTCCACATTTTGCTTTCCTAGCGCAAAGCCTGTGTTCTGCCAAGAGGATATAATGAAAAACAAAGAATAACCCTGTGCTCCTTTTTACATCGGACCACAGGATTATAAAATATTATGGCGCGTTAGCCGGCGCAATAGCTGAAGGTATTGCTGGTGTAACCGCTTTTGTCTTCAGGTCAGGCAGAGTAGTAGCTGGCATACCTTCGACGGCTGCTCCGGCCTGAGGCGTAACGGCGGCACCCTCTCCCGTTGCAACTGGCTGCGATTTGGCAGGTTTAATCTGTGGCTGACGATATGCCTTGACCGGCCCCAGGGGATTAGAAGAAATAACCTGCATCGACGGCAGGGGACGACGAACACACCCCCTGGCAATTGTCGCACAAACACCATCAGCACCGACAATTTCGTCATTATCGCCACCATAATGCAGATCAGTCACTTTCCCGTCTGTAATACGCACATCTGCAACGCAGGTTTTTCCGGCGCCACCCAGTGCATTTTCAATAATATTGACGACACTTTGCAACGGGAAAAGAGTGGAGTCATTAGCTGATGGTATATTAAGACCCCGGGTATATTCATAAATTTCAGACCCGTCAGGCAGCTTTTTAGTCTTATCAGGGATACCCATACAGGCCTGTAAATCACTGCTTGAAATACCGATAAGAGAGATCTGCGCTTTATGGGCCGTACGAGAGTCGTAATAACCACAACCCGATAGTGCCAGTGAAAAAACACTCGTTAGTATCACAAGAGGAGAAGCTTTAGGCCTGCTACGGAAAAGACCTGTAATGTTCAAAAGACGAACAGACATGGATAACAAAAAATTCCTTATATGTTCGAAAAAAGGGAGGATGCTGACGAAACATTCATAAAATGCTGTCTTTTCTCAGGATGTCCCTGAATTTATCATTGGTGATGATAAAACACAAACTATGCTTCTACGGCAAAAGAGAATATCTGTCAGTGACAGGATTTTCCCCCATGTACCACAACCCTGCTAACTTACTCTGATATAAGAAGGTCCCTCTCATGCTCGGTCTCATCAAACTTGCCGTTGGTGTGTCTTCGCCTGAAGAGCTGATACAGCGCCAGAAAATGTCAGAAAACCTTTATCCACACCCGGATTATGGCCCGGTGCCGGTGGTCTATACGCGGTTTTTTCCTAAACGTGCGGATGAACTTCTGAGCGGCGGTTCATTATACCGGGTAATTGGCGGGCTGATTGTATGCCGGCAAACTATTCTTGATATTAAAAGCGGTACACGTCCCGATGGCAGAGAGAGTACACTCATATGTGTATCGCCTGAGTTAATACGCACTAACCCTATGACAATGCGTCCTTTTCAGGGGTGGCGTTACCTCGAAGGGAAAGATTGTCCACCCGACAGCGCCTTTCAGTCATGCTCTGAGCTACCAGGAACATTGCAAAAAAAACTGGTCATGTTAGGCTTAGCAAGTCTCTTCTTTTGTCTGGTATCACTAAATACCGCTATTTTATGACTAATAAGAATTAAAAAAACTGTCAAAAATAACAAGAGAGAAACAGGGTAGAAACAGACCATCTCAGAGTGACTGGTACAGACTATTTTACCGTCATAACCGGAGATATTTTCCTGATAGCTCCCTGCCGGAGCTCTTTACGCGAGAGGTTATAGTATGAACCTGTCTGTCCATAATCAATCTCCCTCCTCTGCTCCGTCCGAGCAGGCAAGAGAACGCTGGCTGAACACGCTGTCTCAGAAAGCGAAAAATCTGAACGGTCCCCAGGACCTTCATTTCGAGCGCCGCCCTCAGCGGCCGACACGCGAAAGAGATAATGTAAAACCCTGCAAAGAGCTCTGATAATATACGTGTAAGGTGCCTTTTAACGAATCAGGGCACCAAGCAAAGCTTCCAGGCGCAGGCGGCCCTCAGCTGTGGCACGGAGATTATTACCCTCTAAAGTAAGGTAGTTTTCTTCGCAGGCTGCGTCGAGAATAACTGAGTTCGTCGCATCAGCTAATGTAAGCCCGGTACGCTCTCTGAAGCGTGTAAGGTTCAGGCCTTCTGTGACCCGCAGCCCCATCAGCAACATCTCTCGTGCACGTTCCTGTGCAACAAGACTTTCCTTCTGTGTCTGGCCTGTACCTTTTTGCTCAACCAGCGTTGCCCATGGCTCCGGGGCACGGTGACGACGTGTCGCAAACAGATCATCACCCTCAGTAATACGCCCGTGTGCACCTGGCCCGATCCCCAGATAATCACCATAACGCCAGTATGTCAGATTGTGTCGGCTTTCACTGCCAGGGCGGGCATAGTTCGACACCTCATATCCGGCCAGCCCGAAACGGGAGGTGACTTCTGCTGTGTGCTGATAAAGAGAAGCTGCCTCGTCTTCATCTGGCAAACTAAACTTACCTGAACGAAAAAGAGCTTCAAAACGTGTGCCCTGCTCTATTGTGAGCTGGTAAAGAGAGATGTGATCTGCCGCAAGAGTTAATGCTGTTTGCAGCTCTTCCTCCCAGTCAGCAAGTGACTGCCCTGGTCTGGCGTAAATCAGATCGAAGGTAATGCGACTAAACAGGTTGCGGGCGGTTTCGAGTGCTGCAACTGCCTGTTTTGCAGAATGCTCCCGCCCAAGGAAACGCAGAGAAACATCATCAAGAGCCTGAATCCCTAATGAAACACGATTCACTCCGGCCTGTCTGAAGCCGTGCAGACGCCCCGCCTCAACACTGGTCGGGTTAGCCTCAAGAGTAATTTCGATATCATCTGCCGGATCAAAAAGTGAGGTCGCATCTTCAATCAACGCGGCCACATTTTCAGGCGATATGAGAGAGGGCGTGCCTCCGCCAAAGAAAACCGAGCCCAGCTTACGCCGCCCGAGGCGGCTGGCCTCGTAAGCCAGCTCAGCACGCAACGCTTTAACAAAGCGCCCCTCAGGGATCTGCTCTCTGACGTGCGAATTAAAATCGCAATAGGGGCATTTGGCCAGACAAAAAGGCCAGTGGATATAAAGAGCGAGTGGTTCAGCAGACAAGGATCAGATCGCCACTTTCACACTCAGCTGCACAGCACGGTCAGGCGGAATGCGGAAGAATTCCATGCTGGATGTTGAGTTACGTGCCATGAACATAAAGAGCCACATTCTCCACCGCGAGAGACGTGAAACTGGCGAACGGGTAATCATCTCGCGTGAGGTGAAGTAAGAGGCCTGCAGCGCATCAAAATCCACACCATTTGCTTTGAGGTTTTCAAGAGCGCGCGGAATATTGGGCATTTCCATAAAGCCATAGCGCAGAATAACACGATAAATATCGGGGGCCAGCTGCTCGACAGAAACACGATGGCCTCTTTCAGCTTCAGGCTGATCAAGGTTCTGCACCGTCACAAACATTACATGGTCATGCAAAATTTTATTATGACGCAGATTATGCAACAGGCACGGAGGTACAATATCAGGCGTACCCGTCATAAATACTGCCATACCCGGCACACGGATGATGCGCGACTGTGGCAGCCTGGCGATGAAGGAGCCCATGGGCAGGCTGTCCTGACGTTGCCTGCCTATGACCAGACTGCGGCCTTTTTTCCAGGTCGTCATCATCAGGGTCAGTACACAGCCAAGCAGGACCGGCACCCAGCCGCCATCAGGAATTTTAAGCGCATTGGCTGAAAAGAAGGTCGTATCCAGCACCATGAAGCTGCCAAAGACAACAGCCACCCGCCAGGCAGGCCAGTTGAAATGATAACGAAAGACAACAATCGCCAGCAATGTGGTGCAGATAAACGTACCTGTAACAGCGATGCCATAAGCTGAAGCGAGACGGTCTGAACTCTGAAAAGCCAAAACCAGCAGCACCGCACCAACAGCCAGAAAACGGTTAAAGTCGGGCAGATAAATCTGCCCTTCCTCTTCAGCATTCGTATGCGTGATACGCAGCCGCGGCATGTACCCTAGCTGAATCAGCTGGCGACAGACCGAAAAACCACCTGAAATACCAGCCTGACTGGCAATAACGGTGGCCAGTGTGGAGAGAACAATCATAAAACCCTGCATCCACCCCGGGCAGAGCAGGAAGAAGGGATTAGCCAGAGATTTAGGACTTTCAATAATAAGTGCCGCCTGGCCAAAATAGTTCAGCACCAGCATAGGCAGCACAAAAAACAACCAGGCATAACGAATAGGCGCCCGACCAAAATGCCCCATATCGGCATAAAGAGCCTCAGCCCCGGTGACACAGAGCACGACAGAGCCAAGCGCCAGAAATGAGAGCCTGCCGTGGTAGAACACGAATTCAACTGCATAAACAGGCGAGAGAGCCATGAGAATGGCAGGATGATGAAGAATTTTAAGCAAACCCATCACACCAATTGTGCCAAACCAGAGGAGCATAACCGGCCCGAAAATTGTTCCTACCTTGCCGGTACCGATATACTGCACACTAAACAGGCTGATAATAACAATCACAGCGATCGGAATAACCAGATCATGCGCTGCGGGCACACTGACTTCGATACCTTCGACCGCCGATAAAACAGAAATAGCCGGAGTAATAATACCATCGCCAAAAAACAGGCAGGCTCCGACAACACCAACCAGTGCGAGCGCTGTACGAAGCTTTGGTTTTGAAATGACACGCTGCGCCAGAGAGGAGATGGCCAGAATACCACCTTCTCCGTTATGGTCAGCGCGCATAATCAGCATGACATATTTCAGGGTTACGATGAGGATCAGTGTCCAGAAGATCAGACTGGCGACCCCCATCACCTCCCACGCGGCCACCTGATGATGACCCGAAATAACCTGCACGGTAGACCGAAAGGCATAAAGCGGGCTTGTACCAATATCACCATAAACAACGCCAAGCACAGACAGGAGGGCCGCAAAGCCAACCGGAGCTGCTACGTGCTGAGGTTCATCACCGGCAAATTCAGTAATATGCCGGGGCCCGGGAGGGGCTGACTGATCGTGCAGTGGCGCTGCATCGACTGACGTAGCGCCGTCAGAGGCACCATGATCAGATGAAGGGCTGGCTGGGTCGGTCATGTCAGTTTACACTCCGTATGCATGTACTTACGGGCAAGAGGTTCAGGAGCGCCTGCATAAAGGCACTTGCAGGCAAAGAGCAAGTCATTCGTGTTTTTTCTTCATCAGGGTATAGTTGGTCTGGGCCCGAAAATGGCCGTACCTACCCGCACATGTGTTGCACCCTGAGCAATCGCCTGGGGGTAGTCAGCTGACATACCCATAGAAAGAACAGGCAGTCCATGATGCAAGGCCATACTGCGAAGCAGCTGAAAATGCAAAGTCGGATCTTCATCCGCCGGGGGAATACACATCAGCCCGCACAGTTTCTCTCCGAAGCGTTTTTGACAAAGCCTGATGAAATCATCGGCCTGATCGCGGGCTATACCAAATTTTTGTGGCTCGTTACCCGTATTTACCTCAATCAGCAGCTCTGGCATACGGCCACAGGCATCAGCAGCTTTTGCCAGAGCATCAGCCAGGGCAGGACGATCAAGGCTTTCAATCCTGTCAGCCAGCTGCACAGCATCCCGGGCTTTGTTAGTCTGCAACCCACCGATGAGATGCAGCTTTATGTCAGGACTGAGTTCCCGTAATGCCGGGAATTTTGCAGATGCCTCCTGCACACGATTTTCGCCAAATATACGCTGACCAGCAGCAATAGCTTCAGCAATACTACTGGCGGGATGAAATTTGGAAACAGCAACAAGCTCAACATCCTCCGGGTTTCGACCGGCTTTATGTGCAGCTGCGGCAATTTCAGAGCGCACCCGCTCAAGACGTTGTGCCAGCAGAGAAGATGTTGTCATGACTGAGGAGACTCTTCTGTTGTCAGAATAATCTTACCTGAATGATTACCGCTCTCCATTTCCTCATGCGCCTGCGCTGCCTGCGATAGCGGTAAAATAGTATGGATCAGAGGCGTTATTTCACCCGACGCCAGAAGTGGCCAGGCATGCTGCTGCAATTGCTGAGCGATCTGTGCTTTTGCCTCAGGGCTTCGTTTACGCAGGGCGCTGCCGGTAATGGTCAAACGCTGTGTCATAATACGGGTCAGGTCAGCATCCGGTGCTTTAGAGCCACTCTGAAGAGCAATGATAACCAGACGACCATCCGTTGAGAGACTGCGCAGGTTACGCTCAAGGTAGCCGCCACCCACCATATCAAGGATAATATTGACGCCTTTTTTGTCTGTTAACTCACGAAGACGTTCAGCAAAATCTTCTTCACGGTAATTAATGGCTATGGCACCAAGCTTTTCACATAAAGCACATTTTTCAGCTGTACCGGCTGTGACATAAGGGATGCCACCAAAAGATCTGACCAGCTGAATAGCCGCTGTGCCAATGCCACTGCTGCCACCATGAATGAGCACACGTGCCCCTGGGGCAGGAAATGCCGGCATAAACAGATTAGACCAGACCGTAAAAAACGTTTCAGGCAGAGCTGCGGCCTCAACCGCATTAAAACCATCAGGCCAGGGCAAAGACTGGGCTGCAGGCACAAGTGCATACTCTGCATAGCCGCCACCATTTGTCAGAGCACATACCCGTGCACCGACTTCAAGCATAGTCTGACCAGGCAGAGGCTCACCGCAGGCGGCGACAATACCGGCCACCTCAAGCCCCAGACCAGGATGTGCACCAGGTGGTGGCGGATACAGCCCTTTGCGTTGCATAACATCAGGCCGGTTTACACCGCAGGCCAGGACGCGCACCAGAATGTCACCCGGCCCGGGTTGTGGCACGGACAGAGTTTCAAAACGAATTGCGTCTGGTCCGCCCGGGGCCGGCACTGTTGCAGCCACCATTGTTGCGGGCACAGGAGGGTGAGACAAAGACATAGGCTACATCCTATTCAAAAGAGCACTCTTCATCCGGTACAGAACTGTTAAGAAGCCCGAAGAGATTACGAGGGTCTTCAGGATTTGCCAGAAGATCGAGAGTTTTACAAAAAGAAGTACCGCTCACTTTATCGCGCAGATAGCGCAGAGCGGAAAAATCCTCCGTCGCGAAACCAACAGAATCAAAAATGGTAATATCACGCGCGCTGCGACGACCTTTTTTGTTACCAGCTATAATCTCCCATAGCTCGGTAACCTGAAAGTCTTCGGGCATTTGTTGCAGTTCGCCTTCAAGCCGTGTCTGTTCAGTATATTCCACAAAGACTCTACCTCGCGTCAGAATATCAGCCTGCAGTTCGGTTTTACCGGGGCAGTCTCCGCCAACAGCATTAATATGCACACCAGCGCCGATCATATTATCAGACAGGATAGTCGCCATTTGTTTATCTGCTGTAATGGTCGTTATGATATCAGCGCCCTCAACCGCCTCCTGACTACTGGCAGCGATTGTGATACTCAGGCCGCTGTTTTTCATATTGTCACAGAACTTCTGTGTGGCATCGGGGTCTGTGTCATATATACGTACAGTATCTATACCCAGCAGGGTTTTAAATGCAGTCGCCTGAAATTCTGACTGAGCACCCGCACCAATGATAGCCAGCACACGACTGTCAGCACGGGCCAGATAACGTGCTGCAACAGCAGAGGTTGCCGCTGTTCGCAAAGCTGTCAGAAGTGTCATTTCAGACAAAATAAGCGGATAGCCGGTTCTGACGTCAGAGAGCATACCAAAGGCGATAACGGTCTGAAGCCCGTCACGGGTGTTGCCGGGATGTCCGTTAACATATTTGAAGCTATAGAGAGCATCATCGCTGGTGGGCATAAGTTCAATGGCACCATGCTCGGAATGGCTGGCAAGGCGCGGCCTCTTATCAAAAGCCGGCCATCGACGAAAATCATCCTCGATATACTCAGCAAGCTCTCTGAGAACAGTTTCGATACCCTGCAGGCGAATGAGCCGTATAAGGTCGTGAACGCCAACATACTGCACCATGTTGCCTCCTGTTGCCCTGCATCATTTCGTGTCACAGAAACGCTACCATAGAAAAAAGGAGTTTTATACTTCCATACAAGGCTCTGAGCCCGTCAGTATACTCAGCTGCACCAGCCACTTTGGATAAACAGAAAACAACCGGAGGGCGTTTATGCTAAGCTTACGCCCTCCCCGCTAAATATCAGGTGGTTACCTCTGCGCTCTCCACCGGTGGAAATTTTTTCAGTCAGCACCTTCATTATGTTTTTTTACTTCAACAGCAAAAACATAAGTCGGCCCGAACATATCAGAACGGAAAATAACGTACCGGTTATCCGGAGTGAAACTAACATTAGGCTCAAGATGGTAATTATGATGTGCCATATTCACCAGATGTTCAGCCACGAAATAACCAGGACGAATAAGGTTTTTCCCCAGCGTATGATCATCTTTTACCAGTTTCGGATGGAACAGATAAATCCACTTTGCATCAGGTGCATTACTGCCATCTCCGGCAAACAGTTTACCGTCAGAGGACAAATTAAAATGGATTGAAGCCTGCTGCGGCTCATAGTGGAACCATGTTCTGCTTCCATTCTCAACATTATACCCCGCAACAAACGAATTAACACCTAATGGCATATGCAGGTCATACCAGATGTTTTTACCGCTTTTGTCCCACCACTGATGGCCACTGCCCTCCATTTGCATAATACGTGGATCGATATGGGTATTTTCTGAACCATCAGTGCGAATAGTCCAGAGCTTATCAACCTGCTGCCAGGCACCCTGATGGGCATACATCAAAAGGGTCGGATCAGAGGGTGAAAACTGCAAATGATCTATCCAGTCCGTACTGGCAAAAACGGGTTTAATCTGACCATTATGCAAATCGACAGTAAAAATAATCATTGGCAACTTTGCAGCAAACCGTCTGGCCATTTTCTCTTTCTTATTTAATGGCTCTGCAACCGTATTTTTATGTGCGATCTGCCCTGCCTGGCGCCCGTTATAGTCTTCTCCGTCACCAACGATATAGCTGCCGGCTCCCAGCGTTTCATCAGCATTAATTGAAAAAACACCCGACCGGCGTGGCAGATCTGCAATTTTCTGCTGTTTGCCTGTATTAATGTCCGCTTTCCACAAAGAGGCATACTGCGGATCATTCTCTTTCCCCTTAAAATAATAAACAACGGGGGATTTATGACCAACAACAACAGCACCCGGCCCACCACCAACCGGCCCTTTGACCAGAGGTCTGGCCTTTAGACTAGTGAGATCAATCACACCTATACCACGATCAGGCGTGGTATAAATCATCTGCTTCCCATCAGGTGTGTACGTATTGATATTAAAATAAAGACTCGATGAGCCAGGATCATCTGTCACGCGGATAACACGGTGCCCTGTATCAGGGTCTACCCATGATTTTGGTGGAGTTTTCTCGTCTGCACAGGCCAGTGCCGGCAGCAGGAGAAAGGGCACCCCCCCTCTGAGAATACGCAAAAAATATGAAGAGAACATCACTCTGACTTTCATTTAACACTAAAATTTATCGTATATTTTTTATAAAATAACATCATCTAAAGTTTATTTAACTATAATGTACATAAATATCGTGGAATCAGATGATTTAGGAATTTTAATGACAATTTTGTGGTGGTTTTTTTATGTTGCGAAAAGGGATAGTTATTAATTTTGTACTGACAACCGCTTTGCTCAGCACAAATTCATGGGCTGAAAGCGCTCAGCCCGGGCAACCATTACGGCATAAAAACGCCAGTAAATTCCATAAAAGAGAAGCACAGAAAGAATCTCTTGAGGTTATTGGCAACAAGGTACGCAAAGATCCTCAGCGCGCGACATCCTCTTCTTACCATTTTTCAGGAAAAGAGCTGGTTAGCCAGAGAATTAACACACTTGAAGACCTTCAGCAGCTTGCACCAAGCCTGAATATTGATGCGGCTGACCCTTTTAACAGCAGTATTTCTATACGCGGCATGGGTGATGGCGGTGGTCAGACAGGCGGTGAGACAAACGTCGGTATGCCCAGCAGTGTCGGGCTGTTTCTTGACGGTGTTTACCTGAGCCGTCCGTCAATGATGTCACACGGGTTTAACGACCTGGAATCAATAGACGTATATAACGGAGCCACACAGGGGACTTTATACCCCGCCAACGTCACGGCTGGCGTCATTGATATTAAAACGCGTATGCCCTCTGCCACACCGCGCAATGAAGCTTTATTCTCCTACGGTAGCTACGGGTATATGCAGGCCTCAGCTTTAACATCAGGCAGAATTCTGAAAAATTTATTTGGCAGCATCAGCTATAACCATACAGCACAGGGCGGTTTTATTAAAAATGTTCGCTATGGCAACAACGTCAACGGGTATCATGGCGATAGTGTCAGAGTGCAGCTTACTTACAGACCGGGTAAAAGATTCCACTTCAGACTGATCGCAGATTACAGTGCTGAACGGGAAACTCCGACACCGGTTTTTTATAAAAGCATTACTGTCGATGGGAAAAACGAATTCCAGGATATGTCATCCAAATTTGGCAACCATATCGTTACTGGCCGCAAAACTGATATTGACTACCAGAACTATGACACAACGCAGCAATTTGGTGTTTCACCTCAGCTGAGCTGGCGTTTTGCAGGAGGGTGGAAGTTCTCATCCATAAGCTCGTTCCGCTATTTTGATACAAACCCGGTTATGGCCGACCCATACAGCATTAATGTCTATTATAATTCGGGCACGAATGTACGTGACCGGACATGGTATGAAAACCTTCGTTTTGACTCCCCTCAATGGAAGACTATTAACTTTGCTGCGGGCTTTGCCTACTCGGGTGAAAGTCTGAATACTAATGCCATTACACGATACAGCGCTGACAGTGCTGGTGCATGGTATGGTAATAAACTGTATAACGGCCTGGATGTTTATCGCTACGGCTCACTCCGCGATGATTATTATTCGTTTTATGCGCAGGCTACGGCACATCCGATTAAAAAAGTCACAATGAAATTTGGCTTTCGTGAAGGTATCGACGATAAAAGCGGTACGTTCCGCCGGTTAAACAAAAGCCCGTTTTACTCTGGTGTGCTAAGCAAAACGACAGCCTTACCCTCAGCAATGGTCAATATTGATTATGACCCTGACAGCCTGACAAAATTTTACGTTGCACTTGCCTATGGCATGAAAGCCGGTGCGCTGAATATTTCATCCGGCTCAGCCGGAAAAGCAGGCTTTGGCAGCCTGTATATCAAACCTGAAACAACTGAAAGTATTGAAGTCGGTCTTCACAAAGAAATTCCGGTTGCCCGGCTTGATTTCAAAATTGATTATTTTAATGCTCTGGTTAAGAATTTTCAGACCCAGGGGTACGACCCGACAACACAGCAGACCTATTTAACCAATGCGGGTGACTACAGGTCGCGCGGGGTTGAATATACTATGAACTGGCACCCCCTTAAAGGGCTGATGATTACACCCAACATTTTGTATAATGACACAAAATATCTGACATACGACAATGCCAGGTGCATGCCCGAGGTTTCGATGCAAAGTCAGCCTCCGAAATCATGCAGTCTGAACGGCAAACCTGTATTCAGGGCACCTAAACTCTCATTGAGTGTGCTTGGGCGGTATGACTATACCCTCAATGATACATCCTCAGTGTACGCCACAGTGCGTTACTCTTATCGCACAGCAACATTTGCAACGGTTGATGACTCTCCCTCAGCCAAGATACCGGCTTACGGCCTGCTGAATTTTTCTCTTGGGTACAAAATTAAGGTGCATAATACGGCTATCGATACCTCTGTATGGGTAAATAATGTTCTGAACAAAACATATTATCGCAGCCTGCGTGAGGGGGATTATGGCTCTGTATTCGGCTGGCTGGGTACACCGCGCATCATCGGTGGCACGGTAAGTGTGCATTTCTGAAAAACCAGGCAGCTCATTTTCTATTCTTATAAGACGGAGACAGGTACGTTGCCACATTTAGGAAGGCGCCATTTCCTTAAACTCTCAACCGCAACCAGCAGCTTATTTTTCACCGCAGCAACGCAGGCACAAGGCTCAGCAGAGCACAAATCTGCTACGACACAGATAAACTGGCTTGACGGTCCGCCATCAGGAAATGTCTTTCAGGGCACAACGTTTGGCGTCGCCTGGCCACAGGGTGCTTTACGTGCACCAGCGCGCTTTTCGCTGGGCACCTCAGATGCCGGAACGCAGCAGGTACAGTCATGGATCACCGCATGGTGGCCGGACGGATCTGTCAAATGGAGTGCTCATGCAGTTTCTCCAACTGCACATTCTGACCTGGCGGCATATACCCGGCTTCATGCTGTACCTGCCCGACACTCAGAAACCAGAACGGAAACCATTGCGCAAAAGACGGATGATCAGATCTCTGTCAACACAGGGAAACTCCAGGCCAGTTTTTCAAAAGGGCAGTCTTTTCTATCCCTCTCGTTTCCACGCCAGGCACAGGTGCAGGCCATCACTCTGCTGGAACAAAGCACACAACAGGGAGAGATAACACAAACCAGAACCTTCCCGTGCCATGGCGACGTTCACACACTTGAAATTGAAGGTAACGGGCCTGACCGGGCTGTTATCCGCATAGAAGGTAAACATAGCGGACCAGATCATACACAGGTTATTCCGTTTATTTTTCGTTTCTATTTTTATAAAAATAGCGGTGCAATTCGCGTTATACACTCAATCATTCATGATATTGACCCCAAAAAATATGAAGTGCGTGGTCTGGGGCTGAATATTTCCTCTCAGTTTCATGGTGAAGCCTATAACCGGCACATTCGTTTTGTAAGTGCTGATGGCGGTGTCTTCGCTGAAGCATTGCAACCTCTGACCGGCTTACGCCGCGACCCGGGCAGCAATATACGTTCCGCACAAACACAGGGCCAGGCTGTGCCACCTGAGGCAGAATGGTCTCCTAAAGTCTCTGGTGCTATCGGGTATGTCCCTGTTTATGGTGATTATACACTTACCCAGGCAACGTGTGATGGCTTTTCACTCAAAAAACGAATTACAAAACATGACGCCTGGATCAATGCTTTTTCCGGACAAAGAGCTTCTGGCACTGTTTTTCTTGGCGACGTATCGGGGGGTGTCGTGCTCGGCATCAGAAATTTCTGGCAGAGCTACCCGGCAGCACTCTCTGTAGAAAACGGAGGAGAGAATAATGCACAACTCACAGCATGGCTCTGGGCACCAGATGCAGAGCCCATGCAGATGGCATCTTATCAGACCCCCGAAAATCAGAACGATTATACCACGCAGCGGCAGGCTCTCGATATCACTTATGAGGATTATGAACCCGGTTTTTCCTCCTCTTACGGTGTTGGCCGAACCAGCGAAATCGTTATAGAATTTACTGACCATACACCCGACAACACCAGCCTGGTGGCTATCGCTCAGCGCATTTCATCTCCACCACAATTAAGGCAGTCTTTGTCTGACCTGTTCACATCACGTGCGACCCATGCTTTCTGGAGCCCCGAACACCCGCAGAGTGTAAATTCAAAAGTAAACCAGGCTCTTGATACACTTTTTACATTTTACCGTAATCAGATTGAGCAAAGACGCTGGTATGGCTTCTGGAACTACGGTGACATTATGCACACCTATGATGCCGACAGGCATACATGGCGTTATGACATTGGCGGGTTTGCATGGGATAACGGTGAACTAAGCTCTGTTATGTGGTTCTGGGCATACCACCTGCACAAAGGCAATGCGGAAAGCTTTCGTCAGGCTGAAGCCATGACACGACATATTACAGAAGTTGATGTCTACCATATCGGAAAATTCGCCCCCTTAGGTTCGCGTCATAACGTGCAGCACTGGGGAGACAGCGCCAAACAACTGCGTATCTCCAGCGTTGCAAATGCAAAAATCTATTATTTCCTGACTGCGGATGAGCGTACCGGTGAGTTACTGCATGTACAGGTTAACGCTGTTAACCGCCTGCAGGATATTGTCCCCGGACGCAAAACTGGCGGGGCAGCGGCCATCAAGGCACAGCCTCATCATGCAACGGTCTCCTTTGGTACAGACTGGGGGGCCATTGCCGCCGCCTGGCTGCTGGAGTGGGAACGTACAGGTGATGAGCCATGGAAAAACAAACTACTGGCCTCTATGACCAGCATTGCAGCCCAGCCTCATGGTTTTTTTACCGGACTGGGTGTGATGGACCTGCATACAGGTGAGTTTGCTCAGGATCGCACAGGGGCTCTTTCTGTTTCACATCTGAGCGCCATGTTCGGACTGCCAGAAACATGCAGCGAGCTGATTATGCTCTTACCGCAGCCTGATTTTAAAAATGCCTGGCTGGATTACTGCACACTCTATCTGGCTGACGCACAAAACCAGAAAAACAAACTGGGGCAGGCACTGCATCACTTAAACCTCAGGCAGGCACATGCCCGCCTGTTGGCCTACGCAGGCTACACTCTCAGAGACACCGCTTTGTGCAGGCAGGCGTGGCGTATTTTTGCACAGGGTGATGCAGGGCTTTTACTCAGTGACTTTCAGATAAACCATCTCTCACCGCCGGCAGTGCCTGAAGCAGTTGATGAAGCACCACATATTTCAACAAATGCCGCAGCTCAGTGGGGGCTGGGGGCAACAGGTCTGATGGCACTTGCCCCGCAGGAGGAGAACATTTTTTATGAAACGCTCTAGACGTGTTTATACACCCGGGCACTACGTTTTATGTCTTGCTCTCAGTGCGGCCTCTCCGGTTTTATCAAAAGCCGGGACAAAAGCCGAAAACACTTTAACTATACAGGATAATCAGAACCATATCTGGCGCTTTGAAGCTGAGAAAACTCTGCCTGTCACCCCTGCTTCACAGGCAGAAATTATTCCTGATGGAGTAAAAATCGTAGCACAGCGGGGTGTCACACTCTGGTTCGAACACCCGCTAAAAGGTAACTATACCCTTACATTCGATCGGAAAATTTTGAAGCCGGAAGGAGCACTACGCGTTTCAGATATGAATATCTTCTGGAACGCACATGAAAAAAATGGCGCACTTCCTCATGTGCGCAACGGCACACTCTCTGCCTATAACTCTCTTGTTCTCGAATATGCAGGTATTGGCGGCAATAATAATACAACCACACGCTTCAGGCATTATGACGGCTCAGGCGCACGCATCCTGTTACAGGAAAGTACTGCCCCGGCTGATATGCTGAAACCGGACCATGTTTATCACACTGTTATAAGTGTTCATAACGGTGTGACGACTTTGTTCCTTGATGGTAAAAAAATCTTTTCAGCACCAGTCAATGCTGCATCCCCAGGGTATTTTGGTATCCGCACCGTAGGTTCTCAGCAGGAAATCACACATTTTTCTCTTTCTGCATAATGATCCCGCAATAGTGTATCGCTGATATAACTGCGGCATACTATTACGAAAAATCCCTTTATGATACTTAACCTATAAAAATACTGGCAGCTATGGGGTCACACACGATTCCATGGCACAAGCCCGGTTCCGATTTTACGCGTGGTGACACCATAAACATTCTGCACGAGAGTGTCCGTCAGGTCTGCCGGTGGCAAAGAGGCCTGCACTTTACCATCAGATATCAGCACCAGATTATCGCAAAAACGCGTTGCCATGAGCAGATCATGAATAACAAGCACAACACACCTGCCTGCTTCAGCCTGACTACGCAATATCTGCATAACAGAAAGCGCATGAGCGGGGTCAAGAGCCGCCATCACCTCATCTGCCAGTATAATTTCCGCTTCTGTAGCAAGCGCGCGTGCGAGCATTAATCTCGCCTTCTCTCCCCCTGAAAGCTGATCAGCCCGACGTTGCGCCAGGTCTGCCAGACCAGTAGCTTTCAAAGCATTTTCAACAGCATAATGCTTTATAGCCCGGCTACCAGTCTCACCATAAGGTAAACGCCCCAGTGAAATGATTTCACATACCGGGATAGCTGGAAGAGGCGGATTATCCTGCGGAATATAAGCCAGTTGTCGCGCCAGCTGCGCTGTCGTTAAAGACTGTATATCATGCCCGTCGAGTGTTATTTTCCCCGCACAGGCTGGCACAAGGCCGGCTGTAACTTTCAGAAGCGTACTTTTACCGGCTCCGTTCGGGCCGAGTAAGCCTGTAACACACCCTTTGTCAAACTGTGCAGAAACCGCATCCAGTAACGTACGTCCTCCGGCCTGGCAGGAAAGGTGATGCACTTCGAGCATTAAAACTGCCCCTGTTTTCTGAACTGAAGCACTCTGTAAAAAAAGACAGGTGCACCAATAAGTGCGGTTATAACGCCAATTTGTATGTCTTTATGACCTGAAACTACACGCACAATGAGGTCTGAAAGCAAAAGCAGAGCGGCCCCGCCCAAAAAAGAAGGCAAGAGCAGACGAGACGGCCTGTACCCCACAACTACCCTGAGCAGATGAGGTACAACCAGCCCGACAAAACCAATAGCGCCTGACACAGCCACACAGGAACCAACAGCCAGAGCCGTGCCCACGACAAGACGTAACTGCACCCCCTTCAGGCCACGCAGATGAAAGCCCATTGTCTGAGCAACATCCTCCCCCAGTGTCAGCGCGTCCAGAGCACGCCCTGATAACATCATCACAATGCATCCTCCTGCTACACCGGGCAGTGCCAGCAATACATCAGACATGGTCCGGTCTGTCAGAGAGCCCATCAGCCAGCGCATAATTTCAAACGAAGCATAAGGGCTTGGCACGAGGTTCAGCACAAGTGCCGTTAAAGCCGCAGTAAAACTGCTCAGAGCAGCGCCAGCCAGTAAGAGCACCAGAGCAGTGCCCCGCCCCACCAGAAGAAGCAGCATAGCGACAGCAAGAAAGGCCCCGATAAGCCCACCGGCGGGCAGCAGAGCTGAGCCCATCACACTAAGCCCCGTGTAAAATACACAAACAGCACCAAGTGCCGCCCCGCCCGAAACCCCCAGCAACCCCGGGTCGGCCAGCGGGTTACGCAAATACCCCTGTAATACGGCACCTGAAAGGCCCAGTGTACCACCAACCATAATGCCCAGAATGACCCGTGGCAGACGCAGCCCCCCCAGAATAACGGAGCCGGCTGTATGCTGACCGGCAAGCCATTCATGCAATGCCTGCATAAAAGAAAAACCGTGCTCTCCCCATAGCAGAGAGGTCATAACCAGCAGGCATATACTCATACATAACAGGCTGTTGAGTAGAACCTCGCGCTTCGTCATGGGGCCTCCGTTTTATTCTCTGCCAGTGCTGCACGGGCACGACGCAGAACAGCTACTGCCTCAAGCGTTTGTGGCAAACCACATAACCAGAGAGAGGCAGGAACATTCACATGATGCACCCCGGGAAAAAACTCCGTCAGAACCGGGTTATCCAGCATAGCCTGAGCAAGAGAGTGCCCCTGTCCTGAGCGGTCAAGAATAAGCAGGTCAGGGCGCCAGGCCAGCAGCGTTTCAAGCGGAATACGTCCCCCTGCAGGCAAAGCAGCACGCACAGCAAGATTCTGGAAACCTGAATATTTCAAAACATCATTTTGCAAGGAAGCACCACCGGCAACCAGACCATTAGCTTCATAAACAGCCGCAATCGGGTTAACACCTGTCGTCAGATCACTCATACCTCTGAGACGCTTTTCAAAAGCAGCAATAAAAGCCTCCCCCCGCTCCGGATGGCCCACAGCCTGAGCTACGCGCCGGATCTGCCCGGGGATGTCAGACAAACGGCGCGCCGGTGGCAGTATGACTATATGAGCACCAACCTCACGCGCTGCCATCACTGCAGTACGGGCTGTGTATTGCCCTGCAAGAACAATATCAGGATGCACAGACAGAATATTTTCAGCATCGGCTGCAAATATAACGTGTGGCAACCCCTCATGACACAGCACAGAAGCAGAACAGTCGCGCACAAGAGGAGAAAGGGCAACGATCTCCTCTTTATCAGCGAGCATCAGGGCAAGCTGGTCAGTACATAAATTAAGTGAGGCAATACGCGGGGCAGCCTGACCATGACCAGCCAGAACCCCACAATACACTATGCCTATCAAAGGAATTAACCAGCGCATCAGTAGCTCAGTGTTACGCCTCCATAACCTGCCCGCCCGGGCTGAAGATAGCCTATCGGTTCTTCATACTGCCTGTTGAGCAGATTATCAGCACGGGCAAAGACTGTAACAAAACGATTAATTTTATAACTGGCAGCAAGATCAACTGTGAAATATCCATGCCCCTTACCACAGGTGCTGCAAACCTCAGAACCAATAACCGGCAGGTCACGCCAGCCGCTGACATAAAGAATATTGCCAGATAACGTGAGATCTTTCACCGGGTTCCATGAAGTATTAAAATTCAGCTTATGCTGTGGCCTGCGTTGCAAAGGCAGATGATTTGTCAGATCACGGGCATGTGTCCAGGTATAAGTCAGATTGAAATCGAGGGTCTTTATGGGTTTCCACTCAGCAAATGCCTCCACCCCATACATACGGGCACGGGAGACGTTGCCATAGGAATACTGATAATACGAATAGCCTGAAGAGTTATCTATCGACAATGTTGACTGGATAAGGTTTTTAACCTTGTTATCATACCATGTTGCACCGAAATGCAGCTTATCGTGCAGCAGTTTTTGTTCAACACCGGCATCATAGCCAATCAGACGCTCTGCCCGCAGGTCAGGATTACCTTTTTGCGAATAGCTGGATCCGGTCTGATTAAAAAAGAGCTGATAAAGTGTAGGGCCATGAAAACCTGACCCTGCACTTGCCTTAATAATTGTGCCTGTATGTGGAATATGAACAGAAGGCGCCACACGCCAGGTGACATAATGGCCATAACGCGAATTGCTGTCATAACGCACGTTGGCAGCACCATAGAGAATTTTGTTCCAGTTACCTTCATACTGTGCATAGCCTGCAGTTGTATCCATACTCGCCTGTGTATGATAGCCGGTGTCATAAGCGCTGCCTGCAGTATGACTGGTATCAAACGTGTCATGAAAATGCTCAGCACCAATCAGCACTGTGCCATATTTTTTAAAGTTAAATGTACCATGCCAGTCAATTTTCAGCCGGTCTGACCGGTAATAAATGGGCCCGGTAGCATACAGCCCTGTCTGGTTCCAGCGATTACGAATGGCCATATAACCAAGGCCGATGACCTGATCAAAAAAACCATCAAATGACACAAGATGAGCGGTCCCGCGCACAATTGCTTCATTTGTATTATTACGCTCACGCACATGCCCCCCGCCTTCGTTTTCACTCTGAAGGTCATACAGGGAATAGGTGTGATAATTGCTCTGAATCAGACGGGTTGTCAGGCCAAGGTCAAAATTTCTGGTTACGTCATAGCCCAGACGAATATTCGTGCCCCGGTTATCATTGCGGTTGCCGGTGTGGCGTTGCGCACGTGTGGCACCATAATAGCGGTCAATATAATGCGGAATGCTGCGAAACCCATCCATACGATAATGATTAAGCGTCACATTATAATGGAAACGCCCCTTACTGCCACGTAACCCGATAACCTGATTAAATGTGCCATATGAGCCGCCTTCAAGACGTAAAAAAGGTTTAAAACGCCCCTCGCCACGGGCTGTCGTAATATCGATTACCCCTGCCATAGCATCTGCACCATAGAGGCCACTTTGCGGACCACGCAGAACTTCAATACGCCCTATACCATCAGTCATAAACTGAGCAGCATCGAACATGCCACTGGCAGAACTGCCATCATTAATATCCATTCCATCAAGGCGCACTTTTACTTCATTGGCATTCGTACCACGCATAAAAATTGACGTTGTGCCCCCTGCTCCGCCGGTGCGAACAAGGTTTAACCCTGGTTCACGGGCTAACAGATCTGGTAAAGAGCGACGTTGCTGTTTTAAAATCTGCTGCTCTGTAATGATTGTCATGGCAGTACCGATTTCATCACGCCTGACGGGCCTGCGGGCTGCACTCACAGTAATCTGTTCAGGATTACGTGACAGCATCTCTTCCTCTGACGTCAGGCTTGTCTCTGCCTGCTGTGGCTGTTCAGCTGCCCGAACCATACATCCGGGAAAAATGAAGAATGCTGTGCTCAAAAAAAGAAGTCTGCGCACCATAAAAACTACCTCGTGGTCCGAATGTTGCCACGAGACTAAGTTTATGCAGGAACTGACGCCCTTATCAGGCTGTGCCAGCGCATGCCACTCTGTGCTGACACTCCCCGATCAGCATTTCCCGTTTGCAACAATTCACGATGGCAGGTTTCCTGGCTTGTGGCGTCGCCGGCTGCATCTCCCTTCCCAGGCCAGGCCCAGTGGTCTGATCTTATGATCAGTATGCAGAAACATACCACTTACAGTTGCGGGGACAGCTCAGGCTTAAACAGCATATCATGCCATGATACCTGATTCCCTTTTACACTCTGCCTTGTATTTTAAAGGCAAAGACCATCAGTCAGATGATGTGCGCGCAGAACACAGGCCTGTCAACAATGCTGAAGGTAAAAAGGGCTAATGATGCGACGCAGCAAACCGGATAAAATCCTGCAGGTAAAAAATATCATCATCCGTATCACGACAGCCAAGGAAAATTTGCTTTGCGATACCCTTTTTCCCAAGCTTCACAGGAGAAAGTTCAAAGCGCTGCGCATATTCCTCAACCAGCCATCCCGGCAGAGCCGTAACACCCCTGCCATGAGCGACCATCACAAGCATAATATCTGTTGTTTCTATTTGCTTTTGCTGCCTTGGGCTAATACCCGCAGGTTGCAGAAACTGCGTATAAATATCCAGCCGCTCTGACGGTACGGGGTATGTTATCAGGGTTTCTCCCGCAAGCTGCTCTGGTGAGATAAACTTCTCACCACGCAAAGGGTGCTGAGGGCCAACAACCAGCACAAGTTCATAGTCAAAAACAGGAGTGAATTTCAGGCCGGGTTTGTAAAGCGGGTCAGGTGTGACAACAAGATCAATCTCATTACTGAACAATGCACCAATACCGCCAAACTGAAATTTCTGCCGCACATCAACATCAACCTTCGGCCATCTTTCCAGATAAGGAGAAACCACTTTTAAAAGCCATTGATAACAGGGGTGACACTCCATACCGATGCGTAATGTACCACGCTCACCATTGCCAAATTGTTCAAGCCGTTTTTCAGCCAGTTCAAATTGAGGCAACATGCGATTGGCCAGAGATAACAACCATTCTCCCGCCTGAGTGAGCACCAGTGACCGCCCCTCCCTGCGCCAGACCTTAACTCCGAGCTGATTTTCTATTTTACGAATAGCATGGCTTAGCGCGGGTTGCGTCAGGTTAAGACGCAGCCCGGCAGCAGTTAATGAGCCTTCACGCGCGACAGCCTGAATAACCTTCAGGTGACTACGCTCCAGAACATCCATGCTTCACCTTAAATCTATGCACAAAATTTATATAATTATATGATAATTATCATTTTTTATTATTTTAACAAGCTATATTCCTGTCAGCGGGTCAGCTCCTCCCGAACAATTGCTGCCCCGGCACTTAATGCTCTGAGCTTGCCGCTTGCTACATGCCGGGGCAAAGGTGCCATGCCACAGTTAGTAGACGGATAAAGCTTATCAGCCTCTGCAAACCGCAAAGCTTTACGCAAAACATCCGCAACCTTTTCGGGTGTCTCAATAGTATGAGTTGCGACATCAATAGCGCCTACCATGACCTTTTTACCACGAACAAGTTCGATCAGATCCATAGGAACGCGAGAGTTCTGACACTCCAGTGATATGATATCGAGGCTGGAGCTCTGCAGCTTTGGAAAAATCTCTTCATACTGACGCCATTCCGCGCCAAGGGCATTTTTCCAGTCAATATTCGCTTTAATACCATATCCATAGCAGATATGGACTGCTGTTTCACATTTCAGACCTTCAGCTGCTTTTTCTAAAGCCGCAATACCCCAGTCATTAACTTCCTCAAAAAAAACATTAAATGCAGGCTCGTCAAACTGAATGATATCGACACCGGCTGCCTCTAATTCCCGGGCTTCCTTGTTAAGAATTCCGGCAAACTCCCAGGCAAGTTTTTCACGACTTTTATAATAGCCGTCATAAAGCGTATCAATCATCGTCATCGGGCCAGGCAATGCCCACTTTATCGGCTTTTTTGTCAGTGTACGTAAAAAACGGGCATCTTCAACAAAAACAGGTTTTTCACGTGTAACCGCCCCCACAACTGATGGCACACTTGCATCATAGCGATTACGAATTTTGATGGTCTGACGATTTTCAAAATCAACACCACTCAGATGCTCAATGAAGGTGGTAACAAAATGCTGGCGGGTCTGTTCACCATCACTCACAATATCAATACCGGCGCGATCCTGATCATCAAGGGTCAGGCGCAGCGCATCCTGTTTCCCTTCTGTCAGCTCTTCTCCCTCTAACTTCCAGGGAGACCAGAGCGTTTCAGGTTCTGCAAGCCATGAGGGTTTGGGCAAACTGCCTGCTGTTGAGGTTGGAAGTAGTGTTTTCATGGGGCGTGACCTTGTATCTTATAAATGGTTAAACGGCGTAACTGGCAGACCACTGCTCCAGAATATCCTGATAAGGTTTAATAAATCGTTCTTCTGTAAACCTGCCCTGTGTGATAGCCAGCTGGCTGCGTTCTTCCCGGTCATAAACGATCCGGGTTATAGAATAATCCTGGTGTTTAAGGCTTGGCTGATAACAGTCAGATGCAGCAGAATTAGCATTATAAATTTCAGGACGATAAATTTTCTGAAATGATTCCATCGTGCTGATCGTGCTTATGAGCTCCAGCGTGGTATAGTCAGACAAAAGGTCACCAAAGAAATAAAATGCTAAAGGTGCAACACTCCTGGCTGGCATAAAATAGCGAACCTGCATGCCCATTTTTGCAAAATACTGATCGGTCAGCGATAAGTCGCGCTGCTGATACTCAACCCCTAACACAGGGTGCTCATTATCAGTTTTATGATATGTCCTGTTACCTGATACACTCAGGCATATGACAGGCGCTTTACTGAAATTTCTTTTATAAGAATCTGAACTGATGACCGTTTTAAAGAGATTTCCATGTAAATCTCCAAAATTATCAGGTTTAGAAAAATCCTTCCTGTCTTTATTATACTCAGGCAACAAAACACTAAAATCATAATCACGCACGTAAGATGAGAAATTATTCCCCACAATACCTTCAATACGCTTATTATTTATTTTATCAATAATAGTTGTTTTCAGAATTTCTATCAGAGGAAAAGTTTCTTTATTATTTTTAAAACTGATATCCATATCAAATGAAATGATCTCAAGTTCGACAGCATAACGATCCCGCTTCGGATTATCCCAGTGTGCCAGATCATTAAAACGATTATCAATCATCTTTAAAACATTACGCAGGTTTGCCTGGCGGCTTTCCCCTCTTGCAAGGTTAGCAAAATTTGTCGTCAGACGCGTATTCTCTGAAGGGAGATAATGCTCATCAAAACGAATACGTTTTATAGTGAATGTATCTTCCTTAATCATCGTATTACTGCATCCTGTTTTTATAAAAAAACCTGATTACGTTTATTGAAAATAAAAAAGTAAATATGCTTTCTTATTTTCATAAACGATAATTTTTCTATATGCGGTTCAAAGTCGTGACCGCCTTATGCACGATCAAATATATGAATAAAAATGATTTGTTTTCATATAAACATGAATGAAATTTATATATTATCAAAATATTGTTCAGAAAACATCATCCGTTAAATACCGCATACCTGATGCCGGGAAAATTTGTTCCGGCACCAGGGTTACACACCGGCACTCTGTTTCTGGTCTGTAAATATCAATGTCTAAGATATTATAAAATATGATTAATTACATTATCCTTACGATGCGGCAGAGTTCCCTGCCATCCTCCCCCCAGCGTTTTATACAGCGTGACGATATTAGACATTTGCTGCAAATGTGTTGTAATCGCGCCAAGCTGGGCATCATACAACGTACGCTGCGCCACAAGAGTATCCAGGTAAGGGTCATACCCGCCTTTAAACCGGGCCAGAGCCAGCTGATACTGGCGATCACTGGCCTGCACGAGTGCTACCTGGGCAGAAAGCTGCTTGAGATAAGTACTTCGTCCTGCCAGAGCATCAGCAACTTCGCGAAAAGCAGTCTGTATGGTTTTTTCATAGCGTGAGACTTCTTCTTTTTTGCGCGCTTTTGCCTGGTGCAGCTCAGCTGTAAGCCGTCCGGCATCAAACAAAGGCACTGTAACCTGCGGGGCAACATTCCAGGCACCCATGCCACTCTGAAACAGACGGGTAATATTATTACTGGCCGTACCGTTAGCTGCCGTAATCTGAATTTTAGGGAAAAATTCAGCACGTGCAGCCCCGATATCATCATTTGCTGAACGAAGAACCTGCTCAGCAGAGAGAATATCCGGGCGGCGTGCTATCATGTCTGAAGGCAAACCCTCCGGCACATCAGGAAAAGCCTGAACATCATCCAGAGAAGCCTTCTTCTCTAATGCCAGACGCGTTGCCTGATCAGGTGCCCCGCCTATAAGCAACGTAAGCTGATTCATCGCCTGTTCACGCTGACGCGTATAAATTTGCAAATGTGTCTCTGCGTCGCGCAAAGCCGCTTCAGCCTCAGCGACATCCAGCTGTGTGCCCGTACCAACACGCGCTGTCTGTTCAACCAGTCTGTACGTTTTCTGACGGTTTTCAATAACATGCTGTGTAATCAGCAAGGCCTGATTATTTGCAACCCAGTTAAGCATAGCCACCGAAACGCTGGCTATAACACTCAGGCGCATACTTTCACGCCCAAGAGCATCCGACAGATAGCGGTCGAACGATGCACGCGAGGCTGAACGTATACGCCCCCATAAATCAACCTCATAGGCTGATATGCCAAACCCTACGGCATACTGACGCATATAAAATGGTTCATTCCCCTGAGATAAACTCCAGATACGAGAATACATTTTCTGCACATTCGCACCGGCTGTGCCGTTCAGTGCCGGAAAAAGAGCTGCGTTTTCAATATCAAACTGTGCACTTGCAGCCTCAACCTGATGCTGTGCCACCTGCAGATCGCGGTTGTTGGTCAGTGCCGCAGAAATGAGGGACTGCAAAACCGGATCGCGATAGAAATTACGCCAGTTATCAAGATCAACTGCATCCTGTGCCACGGTTTCAGATGCCCCGTTACCAGGCCATTTTTTCTCAACCGGCGCAGCCGGACGATGATAGGTCGGGATCATTGTGCACCCGCCCATCAGCAACGCCAGGCCTGCAGATAATATTTTCAATGATGGTGCCATGCTCATGCTCCTTCTGGCGCATGAGCATCATGTGGTGCAATTTCCTGACCGTCTGCCAGAGCAGAAGCCGGATGTAAAACCAGACGGCTTCCCTCAGGCAACCCTGTCTGAATTTCAATTTTATCACCATAGTCACGCCCGACTGTGACAGGACGAATATGCAGATGATTCGTCATATCAACAGTAGCGACTGATAAACCTGTTGCATTATACATCAGAGATTCTGAAGGTATCAGAATAGTTGATGCCGGCCGGGGCACCTCAAAATGAACAGACCCGTAAACACCGGCTGCAAGCCTGCCATCACGGTTATCCAGTTCTGCTTCAACTGGCAGCATACGACTTTCGCGCTCAAGTGCATGGCCTGTGCGTGTAACGGAACCTGAAAAAGCTTCGCCCGGACGGCCCGGCACTGTCAGCCTGACTGGTGTTCCTGGCTGTATGCGACCCGCCTCTTCCTGCGGCACATGCACCCGCACACGCAGCCGGTCAGTTCTGTCCAGGACAAATAAAGGCGCAGACTGCGGGTTATCAGCACTGACCAGGTCACCCTTTTCAACATTACGGGCTGTAACCACACCATCAAACGGAGCCGTAATTATTGTATATGCACGCCGTTGCGCACTGACTGCCAGAGCCGCATCAGCTGCAGCCTGAGCGGCATTCTGCGCCTGCTGAGTAATACGATCAGCATCAAAATTCTGCTGGCTCACAGCTCCGCCGCCCACAAGCCCGCCCGAACGTCTGGCCGTAATACGGGCAAGGCTAAGATTAGCCCGTGCCTGCGCAAGAGCCGCCTGCGCACGGGCTTCCTCCCGGTCAAGCTCGGGCGCTCTGATAACCGCCAGAACATCGCCTGCTTTGACATGAGAACCAATATCTACATGACGCTCAGCAATATAACCTGAAGCTCTGGCGTTAATTGCTGCTGTTTCAACAGCAACTGTTTCACCGGGCAGGTCGAGAGAGACAGGCTTTGTCTCTCTGTGCACTGTCATGAAGCTCACTTCGGGAATCTGGTGCTCACGTGTTGCGGCCAGAGCCCGCACGGCACTCCCCCGCTCAGCATGGGCATAAATACCGTATCCAAGCAGGCACACAACACCAAGGCCAATAAAAGGAGCGACTGACCGGCGGGCAACATCTTTACGCGGGCCGGTTACAGGTAAAACAGGTTCAGACATGACTGTACTCCTCAAGAATGCGACTTTCCTGTTTTCTCAGGCGGGTATAAAGCCAGGGCACAATGAATAATGTGGCGCACGTACCAAGCATGAGCCCGCCAATAACAGCGCGACCAAGCGGAGCATTTTGCTCCCCTCCGTCCCCCAGCCCTAACGACATCGGCAGCATGCCAATAATCATGGCCAGTGAGGTCATCAGAATAGGGCGCAGGCGTGCCTGCCCTGCGGCAATAGCGGCTTCAGCAGCACTCATGCCTTCAGCGCGCCGTTCTTTAGCAAATGTTACGAGCAGGATTGAGTTTGCACTCGCAACACCCACACTCATAATTGCCCCCATCAAAGACGGAACAGAGAATGTTGTACCTGTGACAAACAGCATAAAAACAATACCGCACATTGCGCCAGGCAGGCCGAGCACCACGACAAAGGGGTCCATAAAGGACTGAAAATTCACAACCATCAGCAGGTAAACCGCAACAGCTGCCACTAGTAGCCCTATGCCAAGCCTGACAAAAGCTGAACGCATGCTTTCAATCTGCCCCTGCACGGTGATGCTGTTACCCGCAGAAAGTTCACCGCGATGACGGGCAATAACCCGATCGATATCACGGGCAATGCTGCCCAGGTCACGCCCTTCAGCACTCGCATCAATATCGAGAACAGGCTGAATATTGCTATGTGAAATAACATTCTGCCCTGTTCCGCGCTGAATTGTTGCAACATTGCTCAGCAATGCCGGGTTTTTCTGCACAGCAGAAGATGACGCCACCACAGTATTGCGCAAATCACCCAGGTTATTCACCCGATATTGCGGGGTCTGCACTGCAAGCGGATACTGAATACCAGAGGCAGGATCGACCCAGAAATTGGGAGTAACCGTGTTAGACGATGCCAGAGAAACCATCACATTTCGGGCGACATCATTAAGAGTTAACCCAAGGTCAAGTGCACGTTCGCGGTCAATTGCCACAGCCAGTTCGGGTGCTGCAATCTGCTGATGCAGATGTACATCGACCAGACCAGGGATATGAGAAATCTCCTGACGGATTTCCTGCATAACCTTTCGGTTATTAGTGACATCGTAACCAGAAATACGAATATCAACCTGAGCTGGTATGCCAAAATTGAGAATCTGGGTCACAATATCTGCCGGCTGGAAATAGAACACACAATGTGGAAAACGACGGGCCAGTTCGGTGCGCAGTTTACGGATGTAATCAGCTGTCGGGCGGTGTCCCTCCTTCAGCTCAACCATAATCTGCCCGTCATTTGTACCAACGGTTGTACCATCATCAAAAGGCATGGAATAACGGAAAGGCATGCCCATATTATCAAGCAAAAGCGCACGCTCTTTTTCAGGTACGATGTCACGAATAACATCTTCAACCTGGTCAAATAATTTTTCGGTACTTTCTATACGCGTTCCTTCAGGTGCCCGGACGTGAAGTTTAAATTCACCGGCATCAATACTCGGGAAAAAATCCTGACCGACCTGCGTTGCAAGAATGCCAGTAACCAGAAGAACAGTACCTGCCAGAGCTGGCACTTTCCAGCCACTGCTGATCAGTCTGTGCAGGGTGTACACATAGCTGTCACGCACACGGTCAAAATAACGGTCAAAAACCATACCAAAACGTGCAATGCGGTCTGGTGGCAGCCCTGCATCACGACGGCGTTCTGCCTGGCGTTCTTCTGCGCGTAGCAGAGTGGCTGCAAAAATAGGCACCAGTGTCCGGCTGATCGCATAAGATGCCAGCATGGCATATACCACTGCCAGTGCCATTGGCGTGAAGAGAAAGCGGGCTGGCCCCACAAGAAACTCAACGGAGACAAACACGCTTGAAATTGCCAGGGTAGAAACCAGTGTTGGCAGAGCAATTTCTGAAGCACCATCCAGCACAGCCCGTTTAAGCTCTGTTCCCTCATGACGGATACGGTGGATATTTTCAATAGTCACTGTTGCATCATCAACCAGAATACCAACAGCCAGAGCCAGGCCGCCAAGGGTCATCAGGTTCAGGGTCTGCCCGGTCCAGGACAGCACAGCGATAGAAGATAAAATCGCCAGCGGGATAGAGACAGCAACGATAAGTGTTGAGCGCCAGCTCGCAAGAAATGCCAGAATCATAGCCGCAGTCAGAAGGCCTGCAATCACGGCTTCAGACGCCACACCAGTAATGGCAGCCTTAACAAAAAGAGACTGATCAAACAGTTCTTCAATTTTCATACCTGCAGGTGCTGCAGCCCGCGTAACCGGCAGCACTTCATTACGAATGGCATTAACAACATTCAGAGTTGAAGCATTACCGGCTTTCATAATGGACAGCAGAACAGAGCGGCGCCCTTCACGACGCACAATATTTTGCTGTACAGCTGTACCATCCCGCACCTGGGCAACATCACGTATACGCACAATAGCGCCCGTTTTCGGGTCATGCTTTAATGGTACATTATTCAGGCGCGCTGCCACATCAGGCATACCATTCATACGCACGTCATACTGGGTTGAACCGAATTTTACGGCACCACCTGGCAGCGTCAGATTCTGAACATTAATGGCATTAGAGACATCAAGAGGAGTCAGGCCTGCTCCGGCGAGCTTTGTTTCATCAATATCCACCATAACCTGACGAATTTTGCCGCCGTAGGGCGGAGGCAACATAGTGCCAGGAACAGGTGCTAACTGCTGACGAATGCGGTAAATGCCGTAATCATACAAATCACTCTCTGTCAGCTTATCTGAAGACAGAGAAAGCTGAAGAACAGGCACACTCGAGGCGCTGTACTGCATGATAATAGGCGGCTGAATACCTGGCGGCAAAAGCGCACGAATGGAGTTTGTTGCAGATACTGTTTGCGCAACAGCAAGGTCAACATTAACCCCAGGCTGGAAATACAGTTTTTGCAATACAAGACCAGGCGTTGTCTGGCTTTCGATTGTACGCAGGTTATTAACAAAAAAACTTTCAGAAAACTCTGTATAAGTGCTGATACGTTTTTCTGTCTCGGCGGCATCCAGGCCGTCATAGTACCAGACAACGGTTACAACCGGGATATCGATACTGGGAAAGACATCGGTCGGTGTTTTAAAGAGGGCCGTAATACCCAGCAGCAGGATAATAAGCCCTGCGACCAGGAATGTGTAAGGCCGTCGGAGTGAAAAGGCGACGATCCCCATTAACTGTCTCTGTTCTGATGGCTTTGGGGCGCAGACATACACCCCGCTTGTCAGGAGCCCCACAGCACCCGGACAAATCGGCAAGCTTTTCGCCATGAATAAGATACCGCGCCGTGATTACGTCTTACTGCTGCCTGAAAGAGTTTTTCAGCAGAGAAGAGTAGATCAGCACGTAAGGATTGGGAGGATTATGCAACTTTTCTTTTGAAATTCGATAGAGTAATGCACGCAGATAATTGCACGATTCTGCTTTTCATTTATCTGACTGCTTATAGAGCCATGCCTTACATATAAAAAAATGGCTGAAATTCACTATATATCTCAACCTCACACACTAAGAAGACAATAAAAAATGCACAATTCAGCCATATCCTTGCACAATCCTGCCATATACCCTTAATTCTCCTTTTGCACGGATCAGGCATGACTATAAAGATGAGAGAAGCTCATGGACGAACATCATAAGGATAATTTTATGCAGGATATTCTGTTACGGCTGCGTGATATGATAGACCGTCACTGTGTTGAGCCTCTGACACGGACAGTCGTGCCTGACCTGATTTTGTTTCGTGCTGATGCACCGACCATACCTGCTGATGTCGTATATGAACCGCGTTTTTGCGTTATTGTGCAGGGTGCCAAACAGGTCGTTCTGTGTGATAAGGTTTTTCATTATGATGCCAGTAAATATCTCGTCACAGCCGTTGACCTGCCTGTAACAGGGCAAATCACACAGGCCTCACCTGATGAGCCTTACCTGTCTTTATGTCTAACACTTAACCCTGCGCATATTGCTGATCTTTTACTTGAAATGCAGGATACCTTCCCCGGTAACGGATCCTCCTGCCCTTCCTGCATGACAGTCAGTGCACTGAGCTGCGAAATACTTGACCCGGTGATGCGGCTTGTCAGGCTCATTGAGCACCCTGAAGACATTCCTATTCTGCGGCCTGCTATCTTACGTGAACTGCTATACCGTTTATTACAGGGCCCACAGGGCTACGTACTACGCCAGATTGCAACAGCGGGCACAAACCTTTCACAACTTAACCGGGCAATCAGCTGGATCCGCAACCACTATACTGAATCGTTTGATATTGCATCAGTCGCTAAAATGGCGGGAATGAGCCCCTCATCGTTTCACAGGCATTTTCGTGCAGCAACGATGATGAGCCCCTTACAATACCGTACAAAACTTCGCCTTCAGGAGGCGCGCAGACTGCTTTTAAGCACTTCAGCTGATGCCGCAGCCACAGGATTTTCAGTAGGCTATGACAGCCCCTCTCAGTTTAGCCGTGAATACCGCCGTATGTTTGGTGTACCACCAGTACAGGACGCACAACGTATACGCTCTGCCAGCGTAACTGCTGAGGGACCATTCTCCATGGCAGGATAAGGCCTGACATACCGCCATATATGAGAAAAATAATAAGGCGGGGCAACAATATTACCCTCTCACAGGAAGAACATATCAGACATCATGGGTGATTAGCTTAACGGCAAACATAATTATAGCTGCCGGCTGAACAGACGGTTATCCACCGCCTGTATTCAGCCCCTGCTTTTCTCTTCTTGTATTTTACCGGCCTGAAATAATTTAAACCACTTCAAAACATTGAATTAATAGCAAACTGCGGCGTGATCTGAATAGATTTATTGTGACCGGCAAAGTAAAAAGAAGACCCGACAATAATCCCCCACCGTGGGTTCCAGTTATACTCCATCGCCGGGGCAATCTGCCAGTCACCTGAAGCCTTACCAATCGTGTGAATATACTGGCCATCTGCATTATGCCCGCGCAGTCGGGTACCATTAGCCCAGTCACGCGCCAGGTCCATTGCCACAACCCAGCTCTGATTGATACCATATTCAAGAGAAAACCCAGTCTGACCACTCATTCCTGGTTGTCCCTTCCCCCTAAAGCCCATAGCAGTACCGTAACTGGTAACATCCTGCAGCTGTGCTGAGGTCACTGCCCGCCTGAACCAGTTCCACATACGCAGACGCAACTGATGGTACCCTGGTAAAGTATAAGTAGACTGCTCTGTCAGAGCAAAGCGGAAGACATAAGCACCAGTACCTATTCCATCCTGAGTGTCGCCGAGCTTTTTATAATCTCCCGTAGGGAAAATCATACCGACAAAGACATTCAGGGCCGGAATATAACGTTTAGGGTCAGGACGTAAAATGCGATAAATAAGATCAAGCGGCATATCACCAGCTTTAGGACCATGAGAGTGCCCGTCATTATGTTTCCAGCCATACTGAACAACCGTATGAAACTGGATACTAAAGTCAGGTGTGATTCCATACTTTATAAGTGTGGAGTTAGCAAAACTACGCTGATAAGGATGTTTTTCCGGACCTGAACGGTTATGCGCATCAAAAGCACCAACTGGCTGACTATATGAAAAATAAGGCTCGATATTAAGAATACCCGACGTCGTTGTACCTGAAGGAGAAACCAGAGAACCTGTGTACCACTGGTCAGCATAGGCAGGAGGCTCATAAGCCAAAAAAAACGTACAACAGCCAGCTATAAATCCCCTCTTTATTGTTTGTCCCACGAACTTTTTTCCTTTTGTATAACCTTCTTAAGATATCTTCTGTTTTTTAAATATCTAAGGTTGATACGACATCGTTTTCCACAGCCGGCATGACATGAGCTACCCGTTATTTATTTGTATTTCTGATAGCTACAATAAAGAGATGATATATTTACAGGCGGGAAGAACATTCTTCCCGCCCGATTTTCATCAGGATTTTTTCTGCTTGAATTCCTGATAATACTCATCAACCATTTTACGAAGAGCACTGCCAATGGCGGCATACTGAAACTCGTTCAGATTTGCCAGAGAAGCGCGGGCCGCTGCGCGGACTGTACCAAATCCTCCGCCTGGCAACAGTACTATCCCTGTTTCATCTGCAATACGGAACAAAATTTCACCTGTGCTTGCACGCTCAAGCATCCATTTTGCAAAATCTTCTCCGTAAAGTGCACGGCAGGTATCTTCAAGATCAATGAGCGTATAATAATCGACAGCATTCGCATCTTCTGACCGGCTGACTCCCAGCTCACGATACATCACAGCTTCACGACGTCGAATAAGATTTTTAAGAACTTTTTTATATCGTTCTTCATGATCGGTCAGCACAAATAAAGAGAATAGTACCATTTGCACCTGCTGCGGTGTAGAGAGACCAGCAGTATGATTGAGAGCCACCGCTCTGCTGTCGGCAACAAGGCGATCAATAAACTTAAGAGCGGACGGATCAAGCGTCAGGCTGCTGTAGCGCTTTGCAAGACGGCTTTTTTCTTCAGCGGGCAGATTTGCGAGGTGAACGTCAATCGCGTTATCTTTATGCATACCGATAACGCCCAGTCGCCAGCCGGTTGCACCAAAATATTTCGAGAACGAATAAACAAGAATAGTGTTGCGCGGACAAACTGCATAAAGAGAGCGGAAATTATCTGCAAATGTACCATAAACGTCATCTGTTAAAATCATCAGATCCGGACGTTCCTTAACGATGGATGCAATCTTAGCAAGAGAAGCATCATCCATTTTTACAGAAGGCGGGTTACTGGGGTTTACACAAAAGAAAATCTTGACGCCCGGATCACGCAGTTTTTCAAGTTCATGCTCAGGGTACTGCCAGTTCAGAGCCGGATCAGCCTGTACGCTAACGACTTCAAGCCCATATTCTTCAAGCTGCGGAATTTCAATATAGGGTGAGAAAACCGGCATCCCTATCGCAACTTTATCACCTTTATTAATCAGGCCATTCTGCTTCATCGTATTGAAGACATAGGCCATGGCAGCAGTACCGCCTTCAGTCGCAAAGAACTCTGTCGTGTCAAGCGCAATATCTCCACCCACCATTTCGCGCAAAACATACTGGCCTACAATTTTTTCGCTCAAAGGCAGCATGCGAGGAGGTGTGGGGTAATAACAACCAAGAATACCCTCAACCATTTCCTGAAGGAACTCAGACGCTGACAAGCCCATCTGGTCACGCACATAGCTCACAGCGACAGCAAGGGCATCTGCATCTTCCTGCCCCTGACGCGCCTCAACAAAACGGTCAAATCGCCCTTCTATTCCCTCAACACGCACCATTCCGCCCAGTGCAGGAGATAAATAAGACATAGACAAACGAGATTCAGCCAGAGCAAACTGCCCAAACAGGAAAAAAACTGCCCGGGGTAATGTAGCAAGAAAATTTGGATTTCCCCGCCCTGCATTAAGCATCGCACGGTCTGCCTTTGAAGAGGCGAGGCGAATAAGTTCGTCTTTCAGCTCAAAGGGGCTCAGGCTGGCAAATTTTGAATAATCCGTACTCATCAGAACATACCTTTTAAAAGGAGAAAAAAATCAGGAAAATGCAACAACCAGCGGCCCCAGCAATGTCAGTAAAACATTGGCTACCGCATAAGTAATGGCGAACGGTGTTGTTGGAACAGAATTACCTGCCTTGCTGAGAACCTCACCAAAGGCAGGATTTGCGCTACGTGACCCGGCAAGTGCACCGGCAAAAATAGCTGTGTTATTATAACGCAGCACATAACGCCCAAAGAGCATTGTCAGCACCAGGGGTATCAGTGTTACGATAACGCCGAGCAGGAATAACGTAATCCCCTGCTGCATAATTGTCGTTACCGCCTGCTGGCCGGTTTGCAGCCCTGTTACCGCCACAAACCCGGCAAGACCTAAATCAACCAGCAACGCTGAAGCCCCTGAAGGCATATTACCAGAAGAGGGGTGTCGTCCCTGATACCAGCCAAACAACAGGCCAGAAAGCAGTGCACCACCACCGCTGCCCAGTGTAAGCGGGACTGAACCCAGATGCACAACAGCGAGACCTATTAAAAGGCCAACAGCCACGCCTAAAGAATGAAAGACCAGATCAGTTTTAATACTGGGCACCAAAATCTGGCCAAGCTGTGATGCAACACGCTGTACGTCTGCTGATGCACCGAGAAGGGTGACGACATCGCCGTCATGAACCTCAGTATCCGGGGTCAGAGCAAGTTTTACACCAGCCCGCGACAAAGAGACCAGATACACGCCATGCCGCGTTACGGCAGAGAGCAACTGCACACACTGTTTAATAGTTTTACCGGAAAAGTCTTTTCTTGAAAGACAGATATCACGACGCAACAACACGAAATCAAGGCCAGCCACTTCACCAGCTTCCTGACCAATCTGCGCTCCTGCTGCAATAATATCAGCACGACGACCAACAAGAAGCACATTATCGCCAGGCTGCAGAGAAGCATCAGAGCCTGTTGCCAGCATCTTATCGTTACGCACAATTTTTTCGAGCGTTATACCCGGACTAAGCGCCTCAATAGCTGCAACTGTCAGATCTGACTTTGTTATCTGATAAGCCCGCCCGATCAGATCGGGAAAAGATTCAACTTCACCCTCCCCGGCAATATGCACGCCGGCTGCCTGTTGTGATTCTGCGCGCAGCGCATCGTCTCTTATGCTTCGCTTCATAAGCCACGGAAGCACATTAACACACATAATAATGGGGCCAATTGACCCAAAAATATATGTTACAGCATAACCAACAGCGACATTACCCTGAAGCTGCTGAACCTGTGCCAGAGGCAAACCAAGTTTTTCGAGTGATGAACCGGCAGTACCGATAATAGCTGACTGTGTAAGACCACCAGCCGCAAGTCCTGCAGCCAGACCTTTATCAAGATGAAAGATACGGGCGATCACTACAACAGTGACAAGGCCTGTTACGGCAAGCACACCAGCCATTAAAATTTCACGCATGGTCTGACGACCAAGCGAACGAAAAAACTGTGGTCCGCTCTGATAACCTACAGCGTAAATAAACAAAGCGAACAAAACAGTTTTTATACCGGAATCTATATGAACGCCGACCTGACTGATCAGTACAGCGGCCAGTAAAGTGCCAGCTACCCCGCCAAGCTGGAAAGAACCAAAACGGAAACGACCGATCCAGCATCCGGCCAGTAGTGCAAGGAATAATGCTATTTCAGGACACGCCTGAAACAGGTCAGAAACAGCCAAGATAACTGAATGCACCGGATATTCCTTAATCTGCTCAATTTTGTTTGATATTATCTTACATAATGAACTATTATTTTAATAATTAAAATCTAAAAAATATAAAATAAATTTTATTTATAAAATTTATAATAAATTTTTGTTTTATAATCAAAACAAAATTGTAAAAATAATTTTTATATTTTTATGCAAGCAAATAAGTATTTTTGTTTTAAGAAAAACATAAAAATAAAAAGCTAACCGGTTAGCTTTCTGATTAAACAGATTTACTCATAAAATCATTCAGCCGTTCTGATATTCAGAAGATATCAGAACGGCTTTTTAAAAATTATCGCCCGGCCATTTCTTTAATCCAGGCGGGATAACGTTCACCTGCCACTACAATATCAGCAAGAGCTGCATCAATACGCGCAAGCTCTTTACTACTCAGAATTACACCTGCTGCACCCAGATTTTCTTCAAGCCGGGCGATCTTTGTCGTTCCAGGAATAGGAACAATCCATGGTTTCTGCGCCAGAAGCCATGCCAGTGCAATCTGCGCCGGAGTAACCTGATTAGCCGCTGCAATATCCTCAACCAGAGTAAGCAACCCCTGGTTTGCGGCAAGAGATTCAGGAGAAAACCTTGGCACTACATGACGAAAATCATCCTCGCCAAATGTGGTCTGAGTATCAATTTTTCCGGTCAAGAACCCTTTTCCCAAAGGACTGAAGGGTACAAAACCAATTCCCAGCTCTTCAAGCGCAGGAAGAATTTCTTTTTCAGGTTCACGCCACCATAAAGAATATTCACTCTGTAAAGCTGTGACCGGAAGAACAGAATGTGCTTTACGAACAGACTGCACACTGGCTTCTGAAAGGCCGAAATGCCTTACTTTCCCTTCTGCTATCAGATCCTTTACTGTACCCGCAACATCCTCCATGGGTACGTTCGGATCAACACGATGCTGATAAAATAAATCAATGACATCTGTACGCAGTCGTTTGAGTGACTCTTCGGCGACCTGACGGATCCGCTCCGGGCGGCTGTCCAGTCCCTGCTTTGAATCCCCGTTGCGAAAGCCAAACTTCGTGGCAATCACCACATCTTTGCGTACAGGTTCCAGAGCTTCACCAACGAGTTCCTCATTCGTAAACGGGCCATAAACCTCTGCTGTATCGAAAAAGGTAACGCCTTTTTCAAATGCGTTACGAATAAGATTAATCGCACTTTTATGCTCGGTTGCCGGACCATACCCAAAGCTCAGCCCCATACAACCCAGACCAATAGCTGAAACTTCCAGACCATTTTTTCCAAGAATACGTTTTTTCATAATTCATTTCCTGCCAGTGAAATTAATAAAGTTCTTTTCTGTCTATGAATTTTTAACGATGATACTGCTCATCACTGACATGCTCCATCCAGTCAGAGGACCTGCCATCCTTTGTTTCTGTAATGGCAATATGTGTCATCGCGCATTCTGGTGATGCACCATGCCAGTGTTTTTCGTCAGGTTCGAACCAGACGATATCACCAGGATATACCTCTTCAACCGGACTACCTTCACGCTGAACCCACCCGGAACCAGCTGTTATAAGAAGAGTCTGCCCAAGCGGGTGTGTATGCCAGGCTGTACGGGCACCAGGTTCAAAAGTGACGGTAGCACAGGCGAGAGCACCACTCCCCGCGAAGGGTGCATCCACGCGTACTGTTCCGGTAAACCACTCAGCCGGACCTTTAACAGATGGTCTGAAACCAGGACGTCTGATATCCATGAGTTCTTTCCTTGCGAATTGAGCTGCAGAAAAGCAGCTCCTGCTATACAGGAAAAATTATTGAACCATGACGCTATTGCTATGATTAGATGCTATAATACGCTTGATCTTATATCAGAGGTTAATAAATGCGTCGCAGCGAACTGGTCGATCTTAATGCGTTCATGGTAGTTGCAGAGGAGCAGAGCTTTACGCGTGCCGCGGCACGACTGGGAACGTCACAATCCACACTAAGTCACACAATACGGCGCCTGGAAGCAAGCCTTAACGTAAGACTTCTGACCCGAACAACCCGGCGCGTGTCTCCTACACAGGCGGGTGAACGCCTGCTGAGTACACTCGTTCCTGCACTCGATACAATTGCTGATGAAATTGCCTCTATCAGCGAATTATCAGATAAACCGGCCGGCACTGTGCGGATTACAACATCAGAACATGCCGCCACTACCCTGCTATGGCCAGCACTCAAAAAATTACTGCCGCAATATCCTGATCTTCACGTTGAACTGGCAATAGAGACCGGCCTGACAGATATTGTCGCTGAACGTTTTGATGCCGGTGTGAGACTGGAAGAAACAGTTGCCCGTGATATGATTGCGGTACCCATTGGTCCGCCACTCCGTATGGTCGTTGCAGGGGCTCCTTCATATTTTAAATCGCACCCGGCACCTGTTACACCGCACGATCTGTCACAACACAGCTGTATCAATTTCCGCCTTCCAACGGCAGGGGGCATTTATGCGTGGGAGCTGGAAAAAGGCCATCGTGCGCTACGTGTTCGTGTAGATGGACAGCTCACTTTCAACTCACCACAAATGATCCTTCAGGCAGCTGTTGATGGCTTTGGACTGGCATACCTGATGGAAGATCAGATCGCAGCCTGCCTTGAAGACCAGCGCCTGGTCTGTGTACTGGAGGACTGGTGCCCACCATTTCCAGGCTATCGCCTGTATTACCCTAACCGGCGACAATCTTCTGCAGCTTTTCGTTTAGTCGTTGACGCATTACGCTACCGCGAAAAATAACTGACTATCCTGCAACATAATCACGATACGCCATCAGGATACTCTCCTGCTGCTTCAATAAGAAATCGTCATCATTACCAAAATACCTTTCAGTAATGATGCACAATTCAGAGCAAATAAAGAGGATATTCAGTATAGCTGAGCCGTAGGGCGAAACAGAATTTCATTAATATCAACATCATCTGGCTGGCTCATGGCAAATACGACCGCCCGTGCAAAGGAATCTGCCGGAATGGCATATTTATCGTAGAATTCCTGAATGGTTTTTGCCGTATCTGCATCAGTCACGCTTTCCGGCAACTCTGACTGAACAGCACCGGGAGAAATAACTGTTGAACGAATATTATAAGGTTTAACTTCCTGGCGCAAACCTTCAGAAATAACCCTGACTGCTGTCTTGGTGGCAGAATAAACGGCGCCTCCCGGGCCAACTTTATGACCTGCAACCGATGAAACATTTATAATCTGCCCGCTCTTCTGTGCCTTCATATAGGGCAGCACAGCAGCAATACCGTAAAGTGTGCCTTTAAGGTTAACGTCAATCATCCGGTTCCAGTCATCGATGCGACATTTTTCCAGAGGAGAATGAGGCATAAGGCCGGCATTATTAATGATCACATCAATACGGCCATGCAGTTTTATCGCGCGATCAACCAGCGCCTGAACCTGCTCGGGCTGTGTTACATCTGTCTTCACGGCTGCTCCTGCACCCAGAGAAAGTGTGTTAACCAGAGCCTCAAGCTTATCCAGACGGCGGGCACCAATAACAATTTTGGCACCGTCAGCCGCAAGCCGTCGCGCAGCAGCCTCGCCAAGGCCACTACTGGCGCCGGTAATAACGACAACTTTGCCTTCAATATTCTGCGCCATAATATTAATCCTCTTTTCCGTTAAAAACGCTGCATGCAACAATCAGGGCAAAAAAGGCTGCTGACTGTAAGCATACAACACTCACGTGGCGTGAGACCTGAACAACCACGCCCAGAGTATAGAATAAATAATTATAATAATTATCGTATTTGTTTTGCATAAAGCCATATTCAGGATTCATAAATAACAGGTATCTATGCCAGCTTCATTTTTATATTAATTTCATTGAAAACGTAGAATAATCAACAACAATGTAATTTTTTTCTGATTATTTTACCTGATTTTGTCACAGGAAGACTGCTGATAAACCGTACATCTTTAAGGCCGACCCACGGCCCAAGCATATCGTGAACTTTTCTGACAATCTGATCTGAAGAGAGCTCATGTTCTGCTTCAGTTTTTGTTACGACATAGGCAACAGGCCTTTGCCCTCTCAAAGGGTCAGAAGTAGCAATTACCGCACAGTTATAAACAGCAGGATGAGAGGAAATGATTTTTTCGATCTGCACCCCTGAAATACGGCGACCTGCTACCTTAATCACATCATCAGAACGCCCGAACATACGAACAGTAAGATCTTCCTCAATACTCCCTTCATCAAAAGTACGGTAATATTTTAGAGTATTATCAAAATATAATGCAGGAACAGTGACAGCCTCATCTTTCCACAAACCAGCAAGGCAGCCAGGAGGCAAAGGCAGTTTTAAAAGAATTTCACCACTCTCCCCTCCTGATGCAGGGGGTTGAATAACAGGGAGAAAACCTGGCGCGGGTCGTCCGATTTCATTCCCCTCACTCTCGGAGTTATAATCAGGCAGGCCTGAAAAATGAGCTGTGATACTCCACCCGGTTTCAGTTTGCCACCAGTGATTAAGCACCGGTTTGTGAAAGAATGAGCGTGCCCAGTCGAGCAATGCCGGGTCTGCATACTCTCCGGCAATAAAAATCTGTTCAAGAGCAGGCAGTTTCACATCAGAATGATAACGGCTTTCATGCCGTATAAGCCGCATCTGTGTCGGTGTCGTAAACAGACATTTTACAGTGTGCCTGCGACAAAGAGCCATTACAGAAGCAGCCGCTGTACATCCTTCTGCCAGCACACTTGTACAACCACTGATGAGTGGCGCGTAAACACCATAAGAATGGCCCACGACCCAGCCAAGGTCAGATGTCGTAAAAAAAGTATCACCGGGCTTACAGTCGTAAATCAGCTCCATAGACAAAGCGAGAGCAACAGCATGGCCGCCATTATCGCGCACAATGCCTTTTGCCCGGCCCGTTGTGCCAGAAGTATGCAGAATATAAAGAGGATCTTCCGCATGGAGTAAAACCGGCTCTGCCGGCTCTGCCTCTTCAAGCACATGAAAATTATAATCCCGCCCTGGCTGTAATGCTGCCGGGCAGGCATCGCGCTGTACAATAACGCAGGCTGATGGCTTATAAATAGCCAGGGAGAGTGCCTCACTGAGAACAGGAGCAGACGGCATAACAGTACGCCCCTGAAAGCTACAGCTGGCAGCAATAACGACTTTCGGGGTTACATCATCAATGCGCTGCGCCAGCTCAGGGCCTGCATAACCAGCAAAAACCACAACATGCACAGCACCCAGCCTGGCACAGGCCAGCATAGCAACAACCGTTTCGACCATCGTTGGCATGGTGATCAGCACTCTGTCACCACGCCCCACCCCCAGAGCACGCAAACCACCGGCAAACCCGGCTACTCTTGTTTTCAGCTCCTGATAAGTAACAACCTGATGCTCTTTAGTTGCGCATGAGTGCCAGACCAGCGCCGGCTGTGCTCCGCGACCACCCTCAACATGGCGGTCAACCGCGTTATAGCAGGTATTCAGCGTCGCGCCGGGAAACCAGTCATGCCACCCGTCTTCGCGCACACGGCATGCAACCGAGGGAGCCTGCTTCCATGTGATGCGCCGCGCAGCATTCAGCCAGAATATCTCAGGAGCAGAGACAGCCGCATCATACATCGCGTCATATGTTGTCCATGGAAGCATAGCGATGATCCTTCTCAGGCTACAGAAACGTCTTTGCCGGTGATCTGGCCTGCCAGCCATGCGGCATCACGTGATACACCTGAGAACCGCCCTGATCCCCATGTGTGCAGCCATGGCAGCCCGAGGAAATAAAAACCTGGTGCATCCGTCACACCCCGGCGCCACACAGGCTTATTCCCACCATTAAAGACGGGTACATCAATCCAGCGATAATTTGGGCGGAACCCAATACACCAGATGATTGACGTGATCCCCGCAGCCATCAGGTCAAGGGGGGCATTCCTGCCATCAGGCAGCCATACAGGCTCATAAGGTGCTTCAACCGGTGCTTCTATGCCTTCGCGGGCAATATAGGCATCTATAGATTTTTTAATATCAGCATTGGTCTTATCTGCATCATCGAGATTTACTTTCAGATCAGGCAGAAAATATGCAACATCATCGCGAATTGTCTCAAGTGTGCCATGCAGACCAACACCCTCTTTCGCAAAAAGACGCAGGTCAAGATCGTGCCCGCCATTGCGGCCGGTCACATAATGATTTGTCTTGTCACGCGCGCCATCGCGCAAGGGATGATTATCAACCGTCAGATCGTAAAACTGCATATCGGCCAGCCAGTCCACCACATCGCGGCCACGATAAAAGCGTGAAACACGCGGGGCTGACCCAACGCAGAGATGTACTTTGCGGTTTTCAAGGAAAAGATCCTCAACAATCTGTGCACCAGACTGCCCGCTCCCCACAACCAGCACAGCGCCCTCAGGCAGCTGTGAAGCATTGCGATAATCCTGTGAATGCAACTGAAAGACTGATGAATCAATAGCACTGGCATATCCGGGCACAACTGCATCATGATACGCACCTGAGGCAATCACAACATGCTCTGCATGCCATACCTCACCATTAGCAATAACCCGGTAACCACCTTTTTCATGACGGGTAACGGATGAAACTGCCGTATGTTCACGCAAAGGCGGGTTAAATGAATTAACAAATCCTTTTACATACTCTATAATTTCTTCTTTCACCATAAAACCATGCGGATCTTTTCCCTTATAGGGGTGCCCGGGCAATTCACACTGCCAGTTTGGTGTTACCAGACAAAAATTATCCCACCGTTCATCATCCCATGAATGACAGGCTGTTTTCGCTTCAAAAATAATATGCTCAACATTTTCACGGCAGAGATACCAGCTCATAGACAGGCCAGCCTGACCACCACCGACAATAATAACAGGAATATTTTTTTCATTCTGTGTCATGGTATTTTTCCATCTCAGAAACTGAAAGACAGGACGCTCACCTGTGCGTCGGGTCGGTTAAGAAAAGGCACGCAGGTCTGACGAATAACCTGAAGCTGGCCAAGGGCACGGCTGCATGGAAAGCCATAACGTGCACGTACACGCTCACTCGCTTCGCCGAGTGCTGTTTCTGCCTTTTCAAGAAAAATGCGGACCGGGTATTCCTGACCAGGCGTAAAATGATCCTGAATAACCAGGGAGGGAGAATAACAGTTTGCCTCCTTCCCGTCGGGCCATCGCACACGAAAAATCATTTCGGGCATGCTTACAAAACTCCTGAAGCATGGACACCGGCACGCGATAATGCAGCCAGGCGCCCGTATGCTAAAAAATGCCGCCTGGCGACATGATGCCAGGCGAAACGACAGGCTGTTGCGGGGCCACTCACCTTAAAACGCTCCTGAGCAACAGCGCTCAAGGCTGCACGCAATGCATGAACCAGTGTTGCCAGGTGTAGGGGATCACACCAGAACACCTCATCGCCCTCAAAGTGCTCGGTAAAAGGCCTTAAGGCTGGTACAATCACCGGAGTGCCGCAGGCCATGGCCTCAAGCGGGCACAAACCAAACCCCTCCGTTTGTGACGGATAAGCCAGAACAGAAGCCTGCCTGTACAATGCAGGCATATCGTCATCTGCAATGGCTCCTGTCACAGTAACTGCTTTTTCCAGGCCCGCGCTCTGAACTCTCTCGTCAAAAAGGCGACGATAATCTGTGTGATTCAGCAAAGACGCGCCCCCTGCAATCACCAGGTGCAGGTCAGGTTTATCCTGTCGTATCGCTTCAAAAGCCTCCAGCAGAAGAAGCGTGTTTTTACGCCGCTCAACACCACCAACAGAGAGAATAAACGGCGTATGTTCAGGCAGCCCGTAGCGGCTGCGCAACTGGCAGTCCTCCGGCTTTATTTGCGCAGAGAAATGTGTCAGATCCACTCCATTGCCTACAACCGGGGCATGCCGGCCATAATCTGTCAGCAAAGTGTCCTGCCAGAGCTGACTGACCGTAAACAGTTCATCAGCGGCAGCTAACCCTCTGACCTGACGTGCAGCCACACCTGGATCAGAGAAATTATCCAGATGATGCACCGTGCGGGCAAAACCTGCTATCTGCCCCTCAGCAACCAGATCAGCCAGAGCATTCGCACTCAGCGGGTCCTGCGCATGCAGCACATCGTACTGTGCATTGTGACGCAGAGCTGCTGATATCTCGCCAATACGACGCTCCACCAGTGATGGTAAGTGCTGCTCTGCCACAGCGGGAATATAGCGGGTAGCGCACCGGGGTTTACGAAAAAAACCTGCCCCCGTCACATCTGGCGCGATCAGGGTTGCCTCATACCCCGCATCGCACAATGCTTCTGCCAAGGCCATACCGTGCACAACACCACCGCGCGGGTTTGTTGAGTGCGTCAGAATACCAACTGAAAGGCTCATGGTGCGCACCCCATGAGAGTTTTTTGCCCAAGGTCCCAGAAAGTTTCTTTCTCATCACCCCATGTCACTTCAAGACGACGGGTATCGTTACAGACACCAATGACAGCAGCACCGATGTCACGTCTGTGAAAACGATCCATAATCGTCTTTGCATTTTCAGCTGATGCGGTGAGCAGATACCCGTAACTGGGGAATGCTGACAGCCACCGTAGCATTGGTGCATCATCCGGGCGGGGAATATGATCAAGAGTAATGCTCATGCCGATACCTGAACATTCCGCCAGCATCAGAGCGGTGCCCAGCAGTCCCGCCATGCTGATATCTTTTGCCGCTTTGCTCAGACCATCCTCTGCAATAGAGGGGAGAAGTTCGAGATCTCCTCTCAGGCGGGCGTCATCATCTGTGCCACATAGTGCTGAACTTGCATCCCAAAATGGATGAGGGTCATGCCAGCGACCACGCAGGTCTATGGCTGCGATCAGAACCTCACCCGGGCGGGCATCAAAACTTGTCAGTAAACGACGCGCACGCCCAAGAATAGCAACAGAGAGCGAATTATGCGTGCTGCGCATACTGGTGTGCCCGCCGGCAACCGGTACATGATACGTGCGTGCGCCATCACGCAGACCGGTCATAATTGTCGCTGCCGTTTCTGACGTCTCGCTCCACAGCGCATCAACTACAGCGACCGGGCGCCCGCCCATTGCGGTAATATCGCTGACATTAACCATCACCCCGCAATAACCGGCAAACCACGGCATGGCCCGTACAAAACTATCCTGAAACCCTTCACTTGCCAGGAGCAGATAACCCTCTCCGTCAAGAATGGCGGCACAATCATCACCAGGCCTGAACCCTGTTTCACTGGCCTGAGGAAGAATAGCTGTGACAGCGGCAATATCCTGCTTGGCAGCAAGAGCGCTGCCGGTGCGTAATGTATGGAGCAGTGAAGCCAGTGCGCCTGTCATTATGCCACCTGCCGGTTACGGGGCTGAGGACGAAGCAGCCAGGTCTGGTCAAGCCCGTGTGGCGGATAGCGCGTCAGGTCAGCCTGCATGTCACGATGTGGCAGGCCGTGCAGTATCACTTCCCCCAGGCTTTTCCAGTAAAGCCGGCGAAAAAACAGCACATTCTGCTCCTGTACCTGGGCGAGAAAACGCGTCGCCCCCAGACTGTGCGCGGTACTGACAGCCATGCGGATCAGCTCTGCGCCAATACGCCCCAGCTTACGGTGTTCAGCCTGCACAGCCAGGCGAGAGCCACGCCATACGCCGGTCTCAGCCTCATGAATACGCACAGCACCCACAACACGATCTGGCATGCCTGCTACACAACAGGCGGCAATAACAGGAATTGCAACATCATCAATCTCATCCCGGTCATCACCTGAGAAAATATGCTGCTCCGTGCAGAAGACTTCTCTGCGAAGTGCGTAAAACCCTGCTTTTTCCCACGGTGTACGGGCAAGTCGCACAACGTATTCAACAGGAATAAACGGGCGATTTTCTACATCTTCCGTCATCATCATGACTCATAAGCTGAGAGAGAGGAGCAGGCACCACAACGGCCACACCCGGCACGAATGTCAGTCGATTTCATATTTGCTTCACGCAACATACGACCCAATGGTGCCAGCACTGACTTCATGAAGTCGGCTGAAGGAGGAGCGTGATTTTCAAGCGGTGTGCCAGATATAGGCACAAACGGCACCACAAAGGGGTAAACCCCAAGTGCAATCAGACGTTCAGCCAGAGCAAGAATGTCTTCTGCACTGTCACCCAGTCCTGCCAGAAAGTAGGTATTAACCTGCCCGCGCCCGAATACAGGCACAGCGCTGGCAAAGGCCTCCATATACCGTTCGACACTGACAGTCGCTTTACCTGGCATAATCTTTTCGCGCACCACCTGGGTCGCGGCCTCAAGGTGCATGCCTAAACTATCTGCCCCGGCATCACGAAGGCGACCGAACCAGTCATGATCGCGCGGCGGCTCACACTGCACCTGTAACGGCAGGTCAACCGCAGCCCGAATAGCACGCGCTGACTCCGCCAGCACAGCCGCACCCCGGTCAATGACGTTCGGCGTGCCTGTTGTCAGCACCATGTCGCGCACACCATCAAGCTCAACCGCAGCCTTAGCAACCTCGGCTAACTGAGCGGGTGTTTTATACGCAATTGTACGGTCTGCTTCGAGCGACTGACCAATGGCACAAAACTGGCAGGAGGTACGACGGTCTGCATAGCGAATACAGGTCTGATGCACCGTTGTTGCCAGTGTATCACGCCCATGCAGCAGAGCGATTTTCCAGTAAGGGATACCGTCAGCTGTGCTTAGCCCGTAAAAACGTGGCGCTGACGGAAAGTGAATAATACCAAGTGTCTGACCATCGCGCTGCAACACGCTGCTGCCGCTCTGATCTGGCAGACTGGCCTGAAATGGCGAACGCTGAGCCCCTGCCGTAAACACCGGCACCATAATGGTCTGCCCGGCAATCGTGATTGTTTTATGGTCTGACGGCCCGGCGCCGCCTTTACGCGAGATACCACCGGTTTGTTCACCAATCTGCAGCCCCATAGACTGCAGATCTGTAATGAGCTTACGGCCTGATAATGTGCCAAGTGTCGGGACAGTCATAATACGTCCCCTTCTTTGTCACGGGGTGCCTCTTCACCCACATAATGCACCGTACTGGCCGGACGACGGTCATGCAGCAGACTAAGCAGCTCAGGACGGGCATAATGCCCCACTGAATCCATCATACGTTTGCGTTTAGTAATCAGAGCAAAATCAAGATCTGCAATGACCATGCCCTCACCTTCGGTCAGAGGCGGAACCAGATGCCGGCCCTCGGGGGATATGATGGCCGTAAAACAACCACCACGCAGAGGCCCTTCAAGAGAAGGATCGCGGGCGACATCCTTAATCTGCTCTTCAGTCAGCCAGCCTGTCGCATTGACAACGAAGCAGCCTGATTCAAGCGCATGATGGCGAATGGTGACTTCCATCTGATCTGCAAAAATCTGCCCGACCAGCGAACCCGGAAACTGTGCGCAGTGAATTTCTTCATGCTGCGTCATCAGCGCATAGCGTGCGAGAGGATTATAATGCTCCCAGCAGGCCAGTGCACCTATACGACCAGCTGCACTGTCAACGACTTTAAGCCCTGCACCATCACCCTGCCCCCAGACCATACGCTCATGGTAAGTCGGGGTTATTTTGCGGCGCCTGAGCAGAATCTCGCCCGTCGCATCGAAAATAATCTGTGTGTTGTAGAGCGTGCCGACATCGCGCTCGTTTACACCCAGCACAACAACCATACCGGTATCACGTGCAGCCTCAGCCACCATGTCTGTTACCGGACCAGGAATAACAACAGCGCGCTCATAAAGCTCAAGATGTTCGCCACCAAAGCGAAATGCGGGCTGAATAAAAGAAAAATAGGGGTAATACGGCACAAAGGTTTCAGGAAAGACCGCCAGCTTCACGCCTTTTGAGGCGGCATCGCGGATGGCCTTGCAGACTTTCCGGGCAGTACCCAGACCATCGTCACCAAAGACAGGGCTGATCTGAATGGCTGCGGCGCGAACAATACGTGACATGATGGCGGTTCTCCCTTCGGCCGTCAGAGAGTCCAGCTGTTCAGAATAAACGCATTATCGCGACGCGCGATGAGGGTCAGGTCGAGTACATCCTGAGGGTTGATGGGTGTAATACCCGGAATCAGATTATGCTCGCCATATCCATACAGTGCCTGAAGAGCGAAGCGGCAGGCGTAAACTTTTCCGCCTTCTTCAAGAATTTTCACGATCTGCTTATTGCAGTTCATATGACCTGGAAAAGCTTCATCACCAAGGCGGGGGAAACCACGCTGAACACCCAGGGTCACGCCCGGGCCATAGAGCAGAACTGATGTCTCGAAACCTTTGCGGATAAGACGTGTTGCCTGCAAAAGGTTTACAAACCCGACTGAACCTTCGTTGGCAACAGTATGGAATGTGATAAGAGCTTTTTCGCCTGGTTTTGCTTTAACGTCTTCAAAAACTTTATTTTCATAATTGACGAAGCAGTCACCATCTTTATGGGGTGCGTGTTCGATTGCTGGCATAGTATGTCTCCCATGTACTGCGGCCTCCGGCGGCAAGCCGGACCTGACCGTGTTGCCGAAGCAAACGTGACACGGGATAAGGGAAAGACAAAATATTGTATGCTTTCATAAAGCATTACAAACAAATCAAAATAAAAATTAAACGACAATACTATGCAATCAAAAGCATACAATATTTTATGAAAAAGCGTACAATCATATCATATTAAGATAACATATTGTTTTAAAAGGGATTTTTACTCACTAATTCGTGATCGATGCCCGTTCTTGTTTTTCACTTTCTCTCTGAGTGATGCCCCTCAGACAAGGAGTCTTCCTGATGCCTGCGCAGAGGAAGCCAGTCATACAATGTCCGTAAAACCAGGTGAGCGCTTATGATTGAGAACAGACATCACCCCGTTTAAAGATTCCTCAAGGCTGGCCGCATCAGGTGCACTTCCCAGAGCAATGCGGGCCCGCTGTGGCGGCTCACCACTAATGGTAAAAACAGTGCTTGGCACCAGTGCCAGCCCACGCCTGCGCGCATAGGCTACAAAATCTGCACTTCCCCACCATTCTGGTAGTTTTAACCATACATGCGGACCACAGGGGTTTGCACAATGGTCAGGCCCCAGCACTTTACGTGCAACAGACTGACGCAAACGAAGCTCTTTTTTTATAGCCTGAAGCAAAGCTTCAGCCTGGCCGGTCTGCATCCATCTTGCAGTCATTGCACTCAGCAGACCTGCATTCGTGAGTGCAATGGCCCGAATAGCAGCTGTGACCCGGCGGGTCATATCAGAGTTAGGCAGGGCCACATAAGCAGTACGCAAACCAGGACTGAGAGTCTTTGCAAGTGTCGCAATATAGCTCACCCGGTTATGGTCTAATACCGCCAGCGCTGGCAGCGGTTCATCCAGCAACAGACTGTAAGGATCATCTTCAACAATATGCAGATGGTGTCTCTGTGCCACAGCCAGAATATCTTTACGGCGCTGCAAAGACATTGTTGCTGTCGTAGGATTATTGATGGTTGGGATACAGTATAAAAGACGCGGATGATACTGCGCACAGACATGATCAAGCTGATCTGGCATCATGCCTTCAATATCACTGTCAACACCTGCAAGAATAAGCCCGAACTGTGCAGCTACTGTACGAACGCCCGGATAAGCAATGCGATCTGTAACAATAACGTCACCAGGCTGGGTAAGGCTGCTGACAATCGCGGCCAGAGCGCTTTGTGCTCCCGGAGCGACCAGAATATCATCCGTACGGCGCGCCCCAAGAACCGGCGCGATCCATTTCGCGCCAAGCTGACGCTCTTCAAGTGTGCCACCGGTCACACGATAAGACATAAGGCTGCTGAGATCCTGCTGCTTCAGGATCGCAGCGATATCATTTTGTATAATACGCTGGAGCGAGGGGTCCTGCGGGATAGGTGGCAGGTTCATTGTCAGGTCAACAACGGCAGGCCCTGTATGTCGCCAGTGACTCTCACCTGCTCCTAAACGCACAAAAGTGCCACGACCCACTGTTGCATCAATCAGGCCACGACGACGCGCCTCAGTGAAGGCTCGTGTCACTGTCGTAAGATTAGTGCCGAGATACTCTGCGATCGTTCTCTGCGGAGGCAGCTTATCCCCCTCCTGCAAATCTCCTTTCCGTATAGAAAAGGCCAGTGCATCAGCCAGTGTCAGGTAAATAGCGTTCGGGCTCTGGTCAATCTGCTGTTTCCAGTTAGCCAGATAATCATAAACAGGCATAAATAGTACGTTCCTGACATCTGCCACAGCATATAGGGCATAACTCCACAGAGTGCTTACAACGGGTAGACAGGGTTGTCATGCGAATTGGCATGAAAAAGCTGCTCCCGCCCCTTCTCCAAAAAGCAGTGCCGGAAATTTGAAATGACAAAAGCCCCATCATCAGTCAGATAAGCAAAGCCCAGTGAAGTGAGGCTGGCTGTGCAGGCTGGTCTGACAGGCATGTGGGTTGCTTTTTAAGCGGTGAACGCTGAATTAAAAGGACTGTTTTGCTGGAATACAGTGTCTTGTCTGTCGAAGGTAGCTGACGTAACTGAAATCGGTCTGACCGTTGCCAGCTCAGCCACCACCGGTTTGCAGGACTGTGTTTCAGGTCCACACACATCAATGACGTTGGAATTGCCATGAACGCCTACTCAGATTACCTGGCCGAAATTAAGGACAGAAAAAATCAAGGACTTGCTCCCAAGCCAATCGACGACGGTGGGCTGGTTCGTGACATTATTGCGTTAATTGAGGACGCCGGTAACGAGCACCGTGCTGATGCCCTTAAATTCTTTATTTACAACACACTGCCAGGCACAACCAGCGCCGCTGGTGTGAAAGCAGAATTCCTTAAAAAAATTGTTCTGGGCGAAACAGTTGTCCCGGAAATTACACCAGCTTTTGCTCTTGAGCTGCTTTCACACATGAAAGGCGGCCCGTCAGTTAAAGTTCTGCTCGACATCGCACTTGGTGATAAGGGTGAAATTTCTGCCCAGGCCGGCGAAGTGCTGAAAACCCAGGTATTCCTCTACGACGCTGACATGTTCCGTCTGCGTGACGCCTATAAAGCTGGCAATGCCGTCGCAAAAGACGTACTCGAAAGCTATGCCAGGGCTGAATTCTTTACCAAACTACCTGCCGTAGAAGACGAAATTAAAGTTGTGACGTTTATCGCTGCTGAAGGCGATATCTCAACTGACCTTCTGTCTCCGGGTAACCAGGCACACTCCCGCTCAGACCGTGAGCTGCATGGTCAGTGCATGATCTCACCTGAGGCGCAGAAAGAAATCGTTGCGCTGCAAAAGAAACACCCTGATGCCCGGGTGATGATGATTGCCGAAAAAGGTACAATGGGCGTTGGCTCATCCCGTATGTCAGGCGTGAACAACGTTGCGCTCTGGACCGGCAAACAGGCCAGCCCTTATGTTCCCTTTGTTAACTTTGCTCCTATCGTCGCGGGCACTAACGGTATCTCACCGATTTTTGCAACCACAGTGGATGTGACCGGCGGTATCGGTATTAACCTGAAAAACTGGGTTAAAAAAACCGACGCAGACAACAAACCTGTGCTGGACAAAGACGGCAACCCGGTTCTTGAACAAAAATTCTCAGTTGCGACCGGCACTGTTCTGACTATTGATGTAAAAAACAAGCAGCTTCGTGACGAAAATGGTAAAGAGCTGGTTGATATTGCCTCTTCATTTACGCCTCAGAAACTGGAGTTCATGAAAGCCGGCAGCTCTTATGCTATCGTTTTCGGCAAAAAGCTCCAGACGTTTGCCGCTGAGACTCTTGGCGAAAAAGCGCCCAAGGTTTTTGCTCCCAACAAAGAAATCACAGTTGATGGCCAGGGTCTGACTGCTGTTGAAAAAATCTTCAACCGCAACGCTGTTGGTGTCACACCGGGTAAAGTCCTGCATGCAGGTTCAGACGTCCGTGTAAAAGTAAATATCGTCGGGTCTCAGGACACGACCGGTCTGATGACTGCACAGGAACTTGAGGCAATGGCAGCGACTGTCATTTCTCCTCTCGTAGACGGTGCCTATCAGTCTGGCTGTCATACGGCTTCAGTTTGGGACAAAAAAGCACAGGCAAACATTCCGAAACTCATGAAATTCATGAATAATTTCGGTCTGATCACTGCACGCGACCCAAAAGGCGTCTATCATCCGATGACAGACGTTATTCATAAAGTTCTGAACGACATCACGATTGATGATGCCGCGATCATCATCGGTGGTGACAGCCACACCCGTATGTCTAAAGGCGTTGCTTTTGGCGCTGACTCAGGCACCGTAGCCCTTGCACTGGCCACGGGTGAAGCAACAATGCCCATCCCTCAGTCTGTTAAGGTCACGTTTAAAGGCAAAATGCAGCCACACATGGACTTCCGTGACGTGGTGCATGCAACACAGGCGCAGATGCTTAAGCAATGTGGCGATAACGTTTTCCAGGGGCGCATTATCGAAGTACATATCGGCACACTGCTCGCTGACCAGGCCTTTACCTTCACCGACTGGACGGCTGAGATGAAGGCAAAAGCAGCGATCTGTATCTCGCAGGATGAGACGCTGATAGAATCGCTTGAAATTGCCAAGTCACGCATTCAGATCATGATCGACAAAGGCATGGACAATGCCGCCGGTACGCTGAAAGGCCTGATTGCTAAAGCTGACAAGCGTATTGCTGAGATCCGTTCAGGTGAAAAACCTGCTCTGACCCCTGATGCAAACGCAAAATATTTCGCTGAAGTTGTTGTTGACCTTGATCAGATCAACGAGCCTATGATTGCTGATCCTGACGTAAACAACCCTGATGTGTCTAAGCGTTATACCCATGACACTATTCGCCCTGTTTCCTATTATGGCGGCAATAAGAAAGTTGACCTTGGGTTTGTTGGTTCGTGCATGGTGCATAAAGGCGACATGAAAATTGTTGCTCAGATGCTCAAAAACCTTGAAAAAAATCAGGGTAAAGTTGAGTTTAAAGCACCGCTTGTCGTTGCCGCACCAACCTACAACATCATTGACGAGCTGAAAGCAGAAGGCGACTGGGAAGTTCTGGAACGTTACTCTGGCTTTGAATTTAACGATGATAAGCCAAAAGCAGCAGCACGTACAGAATACGAAAATATTCTGTATCTGGAACGCCCTGGTTGTAACCTGTGCATGGGTAACCAGGAAAAAGCCGCTAAGGGTGATACCGTTCTTGCAACGTCAACCCGCCTCTTCCAGGGACGCGTTGTTGAAGACTCCAGCGTAAAGAAAGGAGAATCGCTTCTGGCCTCAACACCTGTTGTTGTGCTGTCTGCGATCCTTGGACGTATACCTAACGATGAGGAATATAAAGCTGCTGTCGAAGGGATTGACCTCACCACTTTCGTCCCGCCGAAAGCGACACCTCTCGATTCAGCCTCAGTTCACTACTAAAATATCCACCAATGTTCAGACCCTGCGGGTCTGAACATTTCGGGTGCTTCGGCTTCTGTGCTTCTCTCTGCTTGCAGGGAGAGAATAGATGCGACGATATGGCCTGAGTGACAGCCAGCGGGAGCGGACAAAAAATCTTCTCCCGGGGTCATGAAGGCCATGTCGACGGGATAACTGACGATAGCAGTTTATTTGTGAAAGCGGTTCTGTATCGTTACCATGCCGGCATTCCCTTGCATGATCTGCCTGTCCGTTCTGATAGTTGAAAAACGTGCACCGGCGCCTGCGTAGCTGATGCAAGAGTGACGTATTTGAGCAGATTTCCGGCATCTGGCAGGTTATGCTGAAAGGTCAGAGTTACCGCTCAGTCCTTTCGCTTTTTCTGTGAAGCAGTCTTTTCTGTTAGAAAAAACAAAGGTTAAAAATCATATCCTTATGATATATAAGGAAGTAATGCCTGAAATATAAGCACCAAAGGTATAGATACACTTACATATATAGATCTTAATTTACTCTTTTTTTTCCACTTTTTTTGCTCTTCATCAAAGGGCCACATCGCCAGACCTACCATTGTAGATAAAATCAAAACAAAAGGCCATAAATCATACCCTTTAAAAAACTGCCAATATGAACATAAAATGAATGAAATACCTACAATACCTGAATGTTTATAAGAAAAATCTCCTATCACTTTTATAAGTGATGAAATCATTATTTTATTTTCCGGCGTTCAAGGTCAAGGTCAAGGTCAAGGTCAAGGTCAAGGTCAAGGTTATAAATTGGCCAAAGTGTTTTGTGTTGATAATCTTTTCTAAGATCAACAGGTAGCACTGCGGCTGCTATCTTCCCTCCTACACCACTTGCAACTGATTTCGCTATGCTGGTGCTAAACGAGACATAACCGCACCAGCCGCAAGCATTTCAGGCATTACTGCTGTCATTATTGCACCAGAAACCAAACCAAAAACAGATATCATTGCCAGTTTTGCAGCATCTATATAATAACTTGGAGCATGGTAAGTGCTTTGTATATTCTGAATTTCACCATCAAAAATTTGCGTAGCATAGGTTGCAAACTCAACTTCAGATAACGCAAAAGGATAGGATTCAGGATCAATAATAATTTTATCCATAATAAACAGAAGGCTCATAGCAAGCCTCTGATAAGACTGCATATCTCTAGCCTGACTTGTAAATCCAATATTTTTTAAAGTGGCACAGAATGCATAAACTTTAAGTTGCGATCTAAGCTGCTCACGAAATCTTGGGTCAAATCTTACGAAACACATACCCAGAATAAAACCTGGGTCTCCTGGTCAATAAGGTTGGCATTCAAGAGCGTCCTGTTTCTTTTTTTTCAGCTTCTGCTCTTTGTTTTTGAATGATTTTTTATTCTTCCTGCCACCTTAAATTATACCAGAGGGTGTTATGCACTTTGCGTGAGCAGTCGGGCTGCGTTTTTCAACATGAAACCAGCGAAGGCTACGATGTGCATTGCGGCAAGTGTTGAAACGCAGCGCTCGTAGTCTTTCACGAGCCTTCTGCACCGTGTTGCCCACGCGAATGATCTTTCCACGATCCATCGTCAGGGCAACAACACAAAACCCCGTTTTGTCTGAGGCCGCCTGACGATTTCGATGGTAATATTGTGCTCTTCAGCGGCTTCCGTTGCTTTTGATCCGGTATAGCCCTGTTTGCCAGAGTGACGTGCAGGGCAAGAAGATGCCCCAGGGTATCGACCGCCATATGCAGCTTCGATCCGTTCTTTTTTTTCGCGCCATCATACCCGGCACGCGATCGACTCTCCGGAGTTGAACGCAATGTCCGACTGGAAGCAGGATATAAAGGAAGCTTCTGAAAGTCTTTACAAAAAAACATAAAATCAGCGATTTAAAACTTAAAAATGATATTATATTGTTGTTATTAATAGATATTTATAAAATAAAGTATCATGACAAAGACGGAATAACTTACTTATAAGCAAATTACAGATAATAGTGGAACTGTTCGTGTAAGTGTTCCTTTAAACTCTCTGTCTTCCCCGAACACACAGGGTGAACGAAGAAACAATGTCGACCATGCGACTAGCCATAGTTAGTTTACAAAAAGAATTAAACCGTCGAACAGAGAATGCTCAAAAAGATAAAAATTACCTTAAAGAACTACACGATAAAAATACTGATTTAAGAATATGTCTGGCTATAGCTGAGGCACTTTTAGCTGAACGCGATCACCCTACGTTCACCTCTAACGTAGAAAGTAAACAAAAATCAGGTATTCCGGTGAACGAACGGGGTGAGTGTTCACCCCGTTCGTGGTGGAAACGTTTCTTTACTTAAACCGGAATTTTATGGTTATTTTAAACAAAAGTCAGAACACATAAAGAAATATAAATTACCTCTATGATGTTGTTTCGCCAGCATTACGGACAAATTCCGTATTATCCTGTTCATTTTCGCGAAGAATCCGTAAATTACCCATCTGAGCAAGAAGTATAAAATGAACCCGAGCATCGACGATCTGGATATGTTTCACCGATGCAGAACCACCAAGTGCGAGTGCCGGAAAAAAACCGTAGCATTTATCTAAAGTCACTTCGCCAATCTTATCAACAGCTTCTTCAAATAACGAAGGGTATTGATCATCAGATGGTTCAATATAAAAATATTCAGGGTATTTAATTCCAGCCACAACTGTGCTTAACGGAAAATTTTCTGTTCCAAATGTATTAAAATCAATTTTCGGAATACTCATTGTTAAATATGGTAAACTGACTTCACAGCGCTGAAAACGTTCATTCCAAATTAAAAGATCTCCAAATGCAGAATATCCAATTATATGAGTTTTTTCTGGAATAATATCCGGATCACCAGAGAACAGAATATCTACTATTCCTGAGTAATCAGAAGGAATACAAAACTGAAATTTTCCGTTTAACCATGTTCCAATACCATATTCCTGCCAGAATAAAATAAGATCGTTAGGAAGTTTTCCCTTATATTTTTCACAAATTTTCTCTGGCACATCTTTTCTGTAATTTAATTCACCATATTTCTTAATATATTTTCTTATATCAAACTTTGGGTATGTATCTGCCATTTTTTCCTCTTTAGAATTCACGAAGATCTATATTCATCAGCTTCTTTCCAGCATCCTTTGCTTTCTGAGCTGCTTTTTTCAACTGTTTCCATCTCTTCATTTTACTGGATGGACCTTTCTTACTCCATTGAGAACCAAGAGATGAGTTGACCCGCGATGATCCCTGCCGGTGGAGCCGTAAGTTCGACCCTACCTATGCTGCGGGCCGTGGATCAGGAGGGCTATGCTCTCGATGAAACCCTCCAGACACGGCGTAATGACGCCTTTCAGGTCTTTCACTCGCCAGTTCGTCAGTAAAGCGGTTCTGTTTTCTTTCTATGAAGAATTAAAAAAAGATAAAATAAAAATTTTTTCTATAATTTGAACTATATCTTTTATTATCGGTTCCATTTTTTCAAAAAGATTATTTTTTATAACTTCATTTTTTTATTTTTAATTGCATTTATTTTTATATCAGCAAAATATTAATATAATGAACCTAATATTCATAATATATATACAATATTTCTTTTCAATAGTTTCTTTTTCACTTTCAATTAATTGGCTGTGCATTATTTTATCATAATAAAATGGAGGGTTCTAAAAACCCTCTTTTGGGGTCAATTTAAAATCATAACCAATTGATATTATTGTTGTCCAAAAAAATTTACGGAGGCTTTTCAGGAGGTGCAGATCCCAAACTGCCTTTCGATCAGGCGCACTACTCCCATAATGCCCTCCTGAGACTGGAAGAGTTTGACCTGCCCCGTTTTTAGTGCGCGCATGGCCTCAAAACCTTTGATCGTCGTATAAACAGTTTTAAGACTTTTGAAGCCGCGAAATCCCAGTCCATGTCTTCTTTTGTTGCGGCCTCATTCAGGGGAAAGTCAGTCATAATCTGAAGCGATTCGAAAGGAACCAGTCCCATTATGAGAAGGTCGGTGAACGTCTCTTCACGAAAATTCCGGCTGTTGCCGGTCAGGTACTGCCGGTCAGCAGGCCAGACATAGATAACCAGATGAAGACCGCCGCTGATGCTTTAAATCGTATCATGTGGAATGATGATGTACAGATTGTCGATGCTCACCTGACACGCCGTTACGGGCCGCAGAGCATGACTGTCATTGAGGTACGTCCGCTGTGACAGGACTGACTAGGCTCAGGACTCATTCTTTAAGATAGAAGATGAAGCTTGCAGCGATATAGATTGCGGACATGAAGGTATGAGTGCAGCGATCATATCGTGTTGCCACCCGTCGCCAGTCTTTGAGCTTTGCGAACATGTTTTCGATCAGGTGACGCTTTTTATACAGATGCCAGTCGTAAGGTGGCTTTGATTTCCGGTTCTTCTTCGGCGGAATACAGGCTGTGATAGTGCGTTCTGCAAGCCATAACCTGATCCTGTTGCTGTCATAGCCCCCTGTCCCCGATGATTTCTTCTGTCTTGTCGGGTAGATCTGCCAGCAGCACGTCTGCGCCTTTGAAGTCACTGACCTGTCCTGCAGTCAGATGCAGGCGGACAGGCCGCCCCGGATCATCGCACATGGCATGCAGTTTTGAGTTCAGACCGCCTTTTGTGCGTCCGGTATGGCGAGGAAAAGCCCCTTTTTAAGCAGAGAGGCTGCCGTTCTGCCAGGGTTTTAAAGATCCTGTCAAAGACACCCAGGCGGCTCCAGCGAATGAAGCGATTATATAAGGTCTTGTGCGGGCCATACGCTTTGGGAGCATCTTTCCACTGAAGCCCGTTGCGGATCACATAAACGATCCCGCTCAGAACACGCCGGTCATCCACGCGGGGCACGCCGTGCGCCAGAGGAAAAAATGGCTCAATCCGCTCCATCTGACGTTCAGACAGTAAAAATACATCACTCACAGGCTCATCCTCCATCGGTAAGCCTGTGAATCACAATCTCTCGCTCAGTTCAATGAATTAATAGGTCCTGAGCCTAACAGGAGACGGCCCCTGCTCAGTATGCGGGTGTCAGGAATGGTATAAGCGGGCAGATGATTATGACCCGTCAGAGGGATGGGTATGCATGGTCTGCCGTCCCGCGCCCTCCGGTGTGTTAGTCACGCCAAAGCACAAAGGGGATTAAGAGGACGCAAGCCGCCCTAGCGATCGTTTTAAGAGGGGGTACAAAAGGGGTAACGATTTTAGGAAATTCGTTATCTCTTTGTTTTTATTGGATATTTTATAAGAGTATGGCGGAGAGAGAGGGATTCGAACCCTCGGTACGCTATTAACGTACACACGCTTTCCAAGCGTGCGCCTTAAGCCGCTCGGCCATCTCTCCGGCGCGCACCGGTAATAGCAAGCCTGACGAAACTGGCAAGAGAAATTTTCACTTCTCAGGGTATTTCAGACAGAAAAAGCATCATAGCGGGCATTTCTGATAAAAGCCTTAATCGCTTCAGGACTTTTTTGCCCAGGGGAGACCTCAACACCGGAGGACACATCAACCGCAGGTGCGCCCGTCTGCCCAATAGCCTGAGCCACGTTATGCGGTGTCAGACCACCTGCCAGCATCCATTCAAAATCAGGAGTCCAGCCAGTCAGAACAGACCAGTCAAGCATAACGGCATTACCACCAGGGCGATCAGACTGAGCAGGTGGCTTAGGTTCGATCAAAAGCCGGTCAGCAAACAACATCTCTGCCTCCGGCAGGTCGCTCCGCCGGGTAACGGCATATGAAAGCCAGACAGGCAACCCAAAACACTGCTGTATCTCACTCACCCGTGCAGGACTAGCATAAACCTGTAGAACATCAAGCGAAACATAGTCCAGTACACGGGCTATGTCATCATTCTCAGGGTGCACAAATAACCCTACCCGCTCAGGCCCGCCGGCATGACGTAATGATAAGGTCTGTGCCCGCTGCGGGGCCACATTGCGCGGTGAACGATCAAAAAAAACAAAACCAACCCAGTCAGCCTGATGCTCAACACAGGCATCAAAACCTGCCTCTTCTGTCAGGCCACAAATTTTAATACCTCTGCGCGTCAAGCTGCTCGGCTGTATCATGGGTTAACCTGCCAGCTCTGCTGCAATCGCACGGGCTGCTTCGGCCGGGTCAGCAGCCTGAGTAACAGGGCGCCCCACAACAATCCAGTCGGCGCCAGCATCACGTGCCTGCGCAGGCGTCATAATACGCTTCTGATCGCCGGCCTGACTACCTGCCGGGCGAATACCAGGTGTAACCAGCAAAGGTGCATCCCCCAGCGCGTCACGCAACGGACTGAGTTCATGAGCCGAACACACCAGACCATCCATTCCTGAAGAAACGGCGAGCTTACCAAGACGCAGCACCTGGTTGCGTGGGGTATCATTCACACCTGTTTCTGCAAGGGCCTGATCATCAAGGCTGGTAAGCACTGTCACGGCCAGCAGAGCTGGTCTCTCCCCTTCAGGAAAGGCCTCATCACAGGCTTTGCGTGCGGCTTCCATCATGGCGCGGCCGCCAGAGGCATGCAGTGTCAGCAAACGCGGGCGCAAATGCGATAATGCCCGCACTGCTGAACCCACAGTATTAGGAATATCATGCAGTTTCAGGTCGAGAAAAAGCGGTACGCCACCCGCAACCTCTGCCATCGCGTCAAGCCCGGCTGAATAAGCAAACTCAAGCCCCAGCTTCACAGCTCCGGCAGCAGGCCCCACGGCACCTGCCCAGGCGCGTGCCTGAGCAACATCCTGCGTATCAAGAGCAACGATAAGACCGGTATGACGTTTCATGTTCTGACAGACTCTTCTGTTAAAGAATCAGGTGTATGGGCGGCAGGTGCGACATCAGAAATACTCGCGGCCTGCACCTTAAGAAGCTGAGCCTCAAGCTCTTTCACACGTTGTTCAGCTTTGCGCGCGCGCCGCCTTTGCCCAAGCTCAGACACCCAGAAGCAAAAAGCGCCGATAAGAAACGCTATCGCTGACACTACGAGCGCGAACACACCAAGCGAGCACCGCCAGGTATAGATCATCAGCCACATATTCTGAGGGTCCTGATTACTGGCACAAAATACCAGCAAAACAAGCAGGAAAGGGATAACTACAAACAACCTGATCATGTTTTTTCTTGTAACCTTACACCTGAAAAAAGGACAAGGGAGCCCTCTTCATACAGGGCCACCGGCAAGAAAGATATGATCTTTCTTTTATGTCTTTACCCTTTCTGCAAAAGATCGGACATCTTTTCTGACAATGCTTTACCGATGCAGACTCGAAAAGGCGTTATGTTGCTGCTATACAGTATTTTCAGAATTCTGGTCTCGTTTCAGCAACAAAAAACAAGACGGCCATACATAAGGAACAGGGAGTTTTTATAATTATGTCCCGCCATAAAAGAAAGTCCGGGTCCTCCCATAAAGGTTATACTGAGCCACAGAGGAAACCACAAATACTGACAGGCCTTCAGTATAATAAATCCGTCACATTTCAGGTTATGAATGCACCTGCTATTTATAACATCGCTAAAGAGCGGCCTCACATGGCCATCATTGTTGATGTACGGGCCAGCCAGCTGACGAAAGACCAGCCAGATTTTGAGGTTGAACTTATTTTGCAGTGCCGCGGGCAAAGCAGCAATCCGCCTGCAGGTGAAGAACCCACTACATTTTTCGAGACCTCTCTCACCTATGCAGGCATTTTCACGCTTGTGAACTCCACCCCCGAAAGTCTGGAACCTCAACTCCTGGTTGATGCTCCGCATATACTCTTTCCGGGAGCACGGCATGTTCTTTCCACTCTCAGCCGCGAGGCCGGCTTTCTGCCTGTCATCATACAGAAGATCGACTTTGCAAAACTATGGCAGGAACGAAAGGTGACCGTCTGAGTTCCACATCTTTATAGAAACACAAGCTATTCTACCCTCTCTCTGAAAAACAGAAAGTCAGTCTATGACCACAGCTCCTGACGCAGCACTCTGGCATAAATTTGATGCAGCCTGGTACCGCGATGAATACAAAGAGGTGCTCGGGGCAGACCTGCTCCGGTCTTCCGATGATAATCTTCAAAGCTGGTACCACAAAGAAGGGGCTTTTTCAGGTCATTCACCCAACCCTTATTTTCATGAAGAATGGTATCGCCAGAATAGTTCAGACGCCCAGCAGGCCCTTAGCAGCGGCGCCCTGCGTTCAGGCTTCGAGCATTATTGTGCGCATGGCTACCGGACTGAATCGCCTCATTATCTCTTCTCCGAGCGCTATTACCGTGCACAAAACCCTCATCTTTCTGATGAGGCCCTGACTGCCGGCGGCTATGCCAACGGATATGACCATTATCTGCGCGCAGGCGACAAAGAGCACCTCTCAGGCCATATTTTTTTCAACCCGGCTGTTTACTATAAAAACTGCGGCTTATCCCCTGACACACAGCCACTGTCACCCTTCAGACATTTTCTGCTCAGCAATCGCAATCTGCCTGATCAGATTATGATTTCTGAACATTTTGATCCTGTATGGTATAGCCTGATCAACCCCACGGCCCGAACGATGGTCTCCTTTGGTTTCATGCCCAATTTGCTGTATCTCTTTCTCAACCAGTTTTCACCTGAGGCTTTTTAGGCCTTAGTCCACTTTTCACACTACAGGTCACATGCTGGTATTCATCAGCCCGGCCACTGACCCTATTATTTTTTGAGACAACAGGACGACCAACACTCATGACACTCAATGCTGCATTGCTCCAGGCCGACAAAGACCTTGATGTCAGCCTGAACCGTCTTTTTGAGCTGCTGCGTATACCCAGCATTTCAACACGACCTGAAAATGCACCTGATTGCCGAAAAGCTGCTGAATGGCTTACCGCAACCCTGACAGACACAGGGTTTGAGGCCAGTGTACGCAACACGCCTGGCCACCCGATGGTTGTTGCTCACATTAAAGGCCCGGCAGATGCTCCTCATGTGCTGTTTTATGGCCACTATGATGTACAGCCTGTTGACCCGCTAAACCTGTGGCATTCTGACCCTTTTGAGCCAGCTATCGTCACGACACCTTCTGGCGAAAAAGAAATAACGGCACGTGGAGCCGCTGACGATAAGGGCCAGCTTATGACCTTTATCGAGGCCTGCCGCGCACTTAAAACCACATGCGGCACTCTGCCTCTTAATGTCAGCATTCTTCTTGAAGGTGAGGAAGAATCCGGCGGAGAAAACCTGCTGCCGTTCCTTCAGGCTAACAAAGATGAACTAAAAGCTGATGTTGCCCTGATTTGCGACACCAACATGCTCAGCGGTGGCAAGCCGGCGATCACCACCATGTTGCGTGGTATGACCGGCGAAGAGGTTACACTGACAGCCGCTAAGCGTGACCTGCACTCCGGCATGTATGGCAATGCCGCCCGCAACCCCATTCAGGTACTGTGTGACATCCTCTCTGACATGCGTGACGGCGCAACCGGACGCGTCACCCTGCCTGATTTTTACGAGGGCGTGCCTGTTATCCCTGAAGAAACACGGGCGCAATGGTGTGAAATTGCCTCTGAAACAGGTGATAGTCTTAGCCCTGTTGGTTTGAGCATTCCGGCTGGTGAAGCTGGTTACTCAGCCCTTGAGCAGACATGGAGCCGACCCAGCTTTGAAATTAACGGCATCAGCGGCGGCTATGAAGGAGAAGGTTTTAAAACCGTTCTGCCCTCAAAAGCTTCTGCAAAAGTCTCTTTCCGTCTGGTTGGCGATCAGGATCCTGAGAAAATCCGCACAGCTTTTCGTGCTCACGTGCTGGCCCGCCTGCCCGCTGACTGCACAGCAGAATTTATAAGTCATGGCGGATCACAGGCCAGCATGGTCTCTCCTGACATGCCATTTCTTCCCCCTGCCCTCGCCGCACTCGAAGCCGAATGGCAGAAACCTGCAGCCATTACAGGATGTGGCGGATCTATTCCCGTTGTCACTGAAATTCAGCAGGCTCTGGGTATGACCTCTCTGCTAATCGGGTTTGGTCTTGATGACGACCGTATTCACTCACCCAATGAGAAATATAACCTGAGCAGTTTCCATAAAGGCATCCGTTCATGGATCCGCGTTCTTTATGCCCTGACAGGCCAGGCCCCCGCCTGACATAACGGAGAAGCATATTATGCTGGTTCTGACACAGGGTGACCCTGCTGGTATCGCCCCCGAAATAACAATCGGGGCCTGGCAGGCTTTGCGCAATCAGGAGCCGGCATTTGTGTTTCTCGGTGCGCCAGAACTACTGGCGGGACGTGTACCGGTACAACTTATTGAAAAACCATCTCAGGCCCAGGCTGTTTTCGCACACGCTGTACCGGTTATCCCCCTGAAACTTAACACCCCTGCGGTGCAGGGGCAGCCTGACAGCCGTAATGCTGAAAGCATCATCACCAGTATCAGCGAGGCTGTCAGACTCGTTCAGACTGATGCCGCGACAGCACTGATTACAAACCCTATCAGTAAAGATGTACTCAAACAGGCAGGCTTTGCTCATCCTGGCCATACCTCTTACCTGGCTGAGCTGTGTCATACCCCGGGTGAAGATGTCATGATGCTTGCTGGCCCGTCCTTACGGGTTGTACCTGTCACAGTGCATGTATCGCTCAAAACAGCTATTTCCCAGCTTTCCCCGGAGCTGATTATCAAAACAGCCCGTACCACCGCATATGACCTGCGTCATAAATTTGGCATTACCTCACCCCGCATTGCTGTGGCTGGCCTTAACCCTCATGCCGGTGAAAACGGACTGATGGGCACAGAAGAACGCGATATTATTCTGCCAGCGATCAAAACGCTCCAAAATGAAGGGCTAACGGTGACAGGACCTTTCCCGCCGGATACACTTTTCACACCTCAGGCACGCAAAAACTACGACGTTGCCCTGTGCATGTATCATGATCAGGGGCTTATCCCGCTCAAAACCCTTGATATGGCCGAAGGTGTGAATGTTACGCTCGGCCTGCCCATCATCCGCACCTCGCCCGATCATGGCACAGCTTTTGATATTGCAGGCAAAGGCATTGCTGACCCGTCAAGCCTGCTGGCGGCCATTCGCCTGGCCAGCACACTGGTTCATAACAGAAAGACATATTCATGACTTCTGCTCTTCGCCCCGCTGTGCGCCTTGGTGTTAATATCGACCATGTTGCCACTGTACGTAATGCACGTGGCGGAGCGCACCCCGACCCGGTCGCTGCTGCCCTGCTGGCTCAGCACGCCGGGGCTGATGGTATTACTGCTCATTTACGCGAAGACCGTCGTCACATTCGCGATGCAGACCTGACCCACCTGCGTGATGCCCTGAAAATTCCACTCAATATGGAAATGGCCGCGACGACTGAAATGGTACAGATTGCCAGCACGCTCAAACCACATGCCTGCTGCATCGTACCTGAACGCCGTGAAGAGTTAACGACTGAAGGCGGTCTGAATGTTGCGGGGCATCTGAGCACCCTGACACATCAGGTGCAGAGACTTATCGATAAGGGTATTCGTGTCTCTCTCTTCATTGACCCGGACATGGCACAGATTGAAGCAGCCCATAAAACAGGAGCCCAGGTCATCGAGCTCCATACAGGCGCATATGCTGAGGGCCACCAGGCTGATGAACTGACACGCTTAAAAAACGCAGCAACGACAGCGCATACTCTCGGCCTTGAAGTGCATGCAGGACACGGTCTGACATGGGAAAATGTCGGCCCGATTGCGGCTCTTCCAGAAATCAGAGAACTCAACATCGGTCATTTTCTCATCGGACAGGCTATTTTTGATGGACTACCAGCCGTTATCGCAGAAATGAAACGTCGCATTGCTCTGGCTGCCAGTGCCTGAACAATATCTTTTAACGATTACCCAATAAGGAAAAACCGGCACTGATCTGCTCAGACTAAAGCTCAGGCAGAGCAAAGGCCTTACCAGATCATGTCTGACACCACACTTCCCTCCGCCCGGCTGGCAACCATCACATCAGGCTGCCTGATGATGGTTGCTGTCATTTTTGGTCTGACATACGGGCTGAGCGGGCCACTTTTCATGCTGGAGCTCACAGAACGCGGGTACAGCACACAAACTGTTGCTATTAACGCCATGATGCATGCTCTTGGTGTGTTGCTTATCGCTCCTTTCCTGCCTCACATTGCTGTGCAGTTTGGCCCGCGCCGCCCTGTCATGCTTGCATTATGTTTCCTGGCATGCGTCTTACTGGCATTTCCGTTCATCACCTCTGCGTCTCTCTGGTTCCCGTTGCGCACTGGCATGGGCATGGCAACGGAAACCCTGCTCATTCTTTCAGAAAGCTGGCTAAATCAAATGACACCGGACACTGTGCGTACCCGTACCATGGGTCTGTACAGTGCTATGATGTCAGCTGGTTTTGCTCTCGGGCCACTGCTGCTGGGCTTAACAGATCGCCATAGCTTCACACCCTTTCTTATAACCTCGGGCCTGCTGTTACTGACATTTGGTCTGATCGCCATGCCATGGGTTCAGATACCTCAGAAACATGAATCAACACAGCATACCGCTCTGTGGCGTTATATTGCCCTTGCTCCGATAGCTATAAGTGCAACATTGCTGCTCGCTATGCTCGAGGCATCAGGCTCTTCTTTTCTGTCCCTCTATGCCATGCAAAATGGCTGGCCTGAAAAACAGGCTACTCTTTTACTGTCTGCCATGCTGCTTGGGGCAATATGCTTTCAGCTCCCGCTTGGCTGGCTTGGTGACCGCATCAGCCGCCGCCATCTGCTTATTGCACTTGGCACGCTCTCCTGCCTGGGTGCGCTGCTCTGGCCTGTCGGCATTGCACATCAGCCCTGGGCCTATGTGATTTTGTTTATATGGGATGGGCTGTTCGCTGGCCTCTACACCATTGTTATGACTGTTGTAGGCAGCCGATACCAGGGAAAAAACCTTGTCGCAATTTATGCTGTGAGTTCAGTCGCCTGGGGTGCCGGCACCTTTATTGGCCCTGAAGCGGCGAGTACTGCCATGGGCCTGACATCAAACGGGCTGCCGCTCTTTGTCTCGATAGCCTGCGGGCTTTTTACATTACTGCCTGTATTTCTTAAAAAAAGTGCCTGACAAGCCGGAAAAACAGCCTGTCAGGCGCCCAAAAACTCTCAGTAACGCTTTATCAGTCAGGGAATTTTAGCAACGCGCAGCAGGTTAGTTGACCCGGCAACACCAAAGGGCAACCCTGCTGCAATAACAATAGAGCCACCTGAGCTGCCAACGCCCGCCTTAGCGACGACATCCTGCGCAACGTCCACCATACTTTCAACACTGGTGACAGATTTACCCTGCCCGCCGAGGAAAGCTCTGACACCCCAGACAAGTGCCATACGACGCGCAGCCTCATGTGTTGGTGTTATGCCCAGAACAGGGCACAGAGGACGTTCACGTGCAATACGGAACGCTGTCGCACCGCGATGCGTATACGCTACAATGGCAGAGGCTTTCAGCGTGTCAGCAACCTGCTGTGCTGCACCGGCGATAGCATCAGCAACAAAATCTTCCGGTGCCAGACGCGCAACAGACATAGATGCCTGCCACTCAGGATCCTGCTCGATGCGCCAGATGATACGGTTCATGATCCGCACAGCTTCACGCGGATACTGACCGGCAGCAGATTCAGCTGACAACATCACCGCATCAGCACCATCAAACACAGCCGTAGCCACGTCAGAGGCCTCAGCACGGGTTGGCGTAGGTGCCGAAATCATACTTTCAAGCATCTGTGTTGCAACAACAACCGGCTTACCCAGTTTACGGGCGAGACGGATAATACGCTTTTGTGCAAGTGGGACGTTCTCAGGTGGCAGCTCAACACCAAGGTCACCACGGGCCACCATCACGGCATCTGTCAGCTCAAGAATAGCTTCGAGATTTTCCATAGCCTGAGGTTTTTCGAGCTTAACCAGAAGGTTTGCACGGTCACCAACCAGAGCACGGGCCTCGCTGACATCCTCAGGGCGCTGCACAAATGACAGCGCAACATAATCAACACCAAGGCTGAGTGCGAACTCAAGATCACGGCGGTCTTTAACGGTCAGAGCCGGGATTGGCAGTGCCACATCAGGAACATTCACCCCTTTGTGGTTAGAGAGAACGCCGCCAATTTCAATACGGGTTTCGAGCCAGTCCGGTCCGATTTTTTCAACAACGACGGCCAGTTTACCATCATCCATCAGCAGACGACTGCCAGGACGGGCCACCCGGATAATTTCAGGATGAGGCAGCTGTACGCGGGTTTCATCACCCGGCTCATCGTGAAGATCAAAACGGAAAGGAGCACCGCTTTGCAGCGTGACCTTACCATCTTTAAATTTACCAACACGCAGCTTTGGACCCTGCATGTCTGCCAGAATGCCGATTGGTTCACCCAGTTCAGCCTCAACACGTCTGACTATAGCGTGTCGCGCTGCATGATCTTCGTGTGAACCGTGCGAGAAATTAAAACGGAACACATCGGCTCCGGCAACAGCCAGATCACGAATGGTCTCATAATCAGAGGATGCCGGGCCCAAGGTTGCTACAATCTTGGTCCGACAATGAAGGGCGTGTTGTATCGACATTTCTTGTCCTTATTTTGCCGTACTCTGCCTCAGGAAGGAGTAATGACTTCTCCTGCATCAATCCCCCACATATCGCGGCGCAGTACCCAGCCACTATATGGTCTGACGGAGACTTTGCACCAGTCACTTCCTGCGGCACATTCTTTTACTGATCCGACCGTACCTGGCCTGAGAACCGCAACAACAGCTGACGACTCTTCAGGACTCTTCTTCAGGAAGACAGCCTGCTTGATTTTTTTAGCCTCGGCAAGGTCTGTCACACTTCCTGTTACGCGACTGTCCATATGACCTGAAACCGGAATTTTATTGCCATTTTTATCAACTTTATCGGGTATGGGGCTTTCATCGCCAGGCGGCTCACCTGGCACAACAAAAGACCGGCTGCCGGAAACAACAGCCTGCTGCACCCAGCCTTTCTGGCCACTTTCATCTTCAACCAGACGCCATACATCGAACTCACGCTCAATACGCAGCGGCATGCTACGGCGATGATAAACCCACAGAATAGGAAAACGCCGCCCGGGGCCTGCACGCATATTCACCTCGTCAGCACGCAGGGACGCATAGCGTGGCAATGGCAGGCCGGTAACTGTGCCTTTAGGGGCTTCAGGCGTCTGAGGCACGTCAGGCACAGGCGGAGCAGCAGCAGAGGGGCTCTCCGCCTTCTGCACCGCAGCAGCGGCACCAGCAGCAGCAACTGCGCCCGCACCCGCGGCAGCAACGGCATGTTTCCTGTGAACAGCAGAATGATGCACAACAGGTGCAGGGTGCGCTTTATGCGCATCATGGTGAGCTGCTGTTTTCTGATGTTTCTTCGCCGGCGGAACGGCTTTTTTATCGGATGAGTGTTTCTTCGGGTTCCTGTGATGCACAGCATGAGAAGGATGCGACGAAGTACTTTGCGTTGCGGCAAAGACATCAGAAGCAGCGACAACACACCCCAGAGTCCCCAGGGCAGCGTACAAACGCAAATGGCGAGACAACAGAATTTCAGACATCATAGCAGCATCCCTGCCAAGAGAGAGCAAAGACGACAAGAGTCTTCATGCAAATTTGTATTTTTATAACACTGCACCACGCCATTTTACCTAGAAAACTGCCAGCCTGGCACCCTGAGAGAGTTCAAGGAAACCAGGCAGCCCTATAACCGTAACCGCATCACACAACTGATCTTCAGAAATTTTCATACTCCTGATCCCGGAGTCGCAAACATGAAAAGAAGCCTCATCAAATTCAAACAGCGCCTCACGCAGGGTTTCAATACCGGCAACCCCGGCTTCAAGCCGTCCTGCCTCACGCTCACTCTCTTCAAGCCCTGACCAGTCTTTACAAAACGCGCGAGTGCCACTGCCCATGCCAAACAATATGACGCGCTGCCCAAGTGCGCAGGCCGTAACAGCCAGCATCAGAGCAGCATGAATCCTCTCATAGCGGGCCTCGACAAGCATAAGGGCAATAGCCGGAGAATGCTGCATTCTCCCGTTTCTATCTTCACCAGTCATATTCTGCCCCACACCGGAGGAAGAAAATGTCTGAACACCCATGTGAGAAGATGCCGCTTTTTTCATTCTGATATCTCCTGTTTACCACCACATACCGGACAGGACGGATCCTGCTTCAGAGTAATCGTCGTAAAACGTGTACTAAGGGCGTCCCACATCAGCAACCGGCCTGACAGACTCTCCCCAAGACCCAGAATTTCTTTGAGCGCTTCAGTCGCCTGCAGGGTGCCCATCACACCAGTCACAGCACCAAACACACCTGCCTCGCTACAGCTTAACCCGGCGGCGTCACCATCAGTCTCCGGATAAAGACAATGATAACAGGGCCCGCCCTGCCAGGGACGATAGGTCGAGAGCTGCCCGCCAAAGCGCTGCACTGCCGCTGACACCAGTGGACGACGTGCCCGCACACAGGCAGCGTTTACCAGGTAACGGGTGGAGAAATTATCAGACCCGTCGCAAACCAGATCATAACGCCCGATAATCTCATCACAGGTCTGTTCTGATAAACGTACATTCCAGGTATCTACGGTAATGTCAGGATTCAGCGCCAGCAGCCGCGCCTTTGCTGAGACAACCTTCTGTTCGCCCACAGCTGCCGTGTTATGCACAACCTGCCTTTGCAGGTTTGACAGTTCAACGACATCATCATCAACCAGACCAATGCGACCTACCCCTGCGGCAGCAAGGTATAATGCAACAGGTGAGCCAAGTCCCCCTGCCCCCACGACCAGAACAGAAGCCTTCCTGAGCGCGAGCTGACCTGTTCCCCCAACCTCAGGCAGCAGAATATGACGGGAATAACGCTGAATTTCTTCCTCAGTAAACTCAGTATCCATCATAATGTTAACCTTTCATTGCCACGCCTGAGAATAACTTTGCACCTGCCACAGAACACCCTGACAGGCCATTAAGAAAATATTGCTACACCCTTAAAAAAATACCTTACAGAATCGAAATTGTATGCAGCTTATCTTTGCATATGACCTGCATGTCTGTTATGAATAGCTATGCAATTTTCATATAGGGGGAATGCGTTATTATGACCCACTACACCTCTGTCGGACAAAGTGCCCGGCTCGCAGCCCGGCCAGGACGCCACATGGCTCGCATGGTGTGTGCCGGGGCATCAATAGCCGCATTTGGCCTCTATCTGGCCTCCCCTTTTCTGACGTTGTGGTCAATCGGATCCTCGCTGAAGACACATGACATGGTCTCTCTCGGGCAGATGATTAACTGGGGAGAACTCGATACCTCTATCAAACAGCAGGCGATGGCGGGTATGCATCTGCTGCCCGCAGCAACAGACGATCTGCCTGAATTTGGCTCTTCGTTCGCAACGGAGGTCGTTTCAAATGCTGTTGATATTAACGTCTCACAGCAAAATCTTGGCACGCTGGTTGACGAGGTTCTGCCCGCTTCTGCGCAGGAGCATGCTACTCACAATCTTTCTTTTGCCAGCCTGATCAGCCAGGCTACGTTTCATTTTGAACGCCCTGACCTTTTCGTTGCCCTTGTTCATCTCCCGGGGCACGAAAATGAAACACCGCTGGAAATTGATATGCGCATCCAGCACTGGCAGTGGAAGGTGACCAGTATCAACTTTCCCGCGCCACGGCCACGCACGATGACTGCATCAGCTGCACCGGGCAACGCCTGAGCGCTTAGTGCCTGCCTGAAGGCTGGTTATTTTACTGTTTAACCAGCCTTCAGACAGATGCTTTAATCAGCTGGCAGCAGGAAGATCTTCTTCAAGCAGAATCAGATTAACTGCATAAGAAATTTCCCCCTCTTCATCATCACGATGAATAGTGCCTATAACCTCGCCGTGAACAGCCAGCTCAACTGACATACCAGCACGTGGCGGCGGGTTAACTGTCAGACCGGGTGACCCCAGAAGACGGCGCAATGCGACCTGCAGGCGGGTAATTTCGGAAGGAGAAGGACTGTTACTCATGATCATGATCCTCAGAAAAAAGTTACGGGCCAGAGCCAGTCTGCTCACCAGAGCATAATGTGACGTTCAGGCCTGATACCGCAACATAACCCACACGATCAACAGCTCTCCCGCTCCCTCCTCTTTTAACCGTTGCCTTTAAGACACGCCTTTTTCTGCCGCAACCTTACCTTTCTCGTGCCTTTCTGAAGCCATTTTGTAACGGCTTCATAGGCAGCAATAACAAACACTAACAGAAGGACTACGCTGCTTTACATGCTGTTAACCACCTGATCATTCCGCAGATGATGACCTTAACACTCTCAAAAACAAAATTTAAAAAATATACTTCGGAAAAGAGGCGCAGAATGAAACCGGGCCGCACGCTTGCTCTGACACTCCTTATTGGCTGTACCCTTGGGCTTATCGTTTTAACAAGCCGGGAAAAGCCTGCTGATATACCAGCGCCAGCGAAGACGGTAACCTCATCAGAACATCTTATGAATATGATCAAAGAGAGTGGTGTAAGGCAGACAGCCAGAGAACTTGATAAAGCACATGACTGGTCGCAGGTCAGAAAGGTTATCACCACCGGGCAGGATAATACCCGCGAAGTTGTTGCCGCATTGCTACCCCTGGCAGACCAGGCAACAAACCGCTCACTGTTGCAGACAGCCCGCTACAACCTGCCCAGGCACCCCGTACAGATTCTGAGTGCATCAGAATACACCGATGCCACACCAGGCGGCGCGTTCAGGTTAGAAGGGCTGTGCAATGCAGCAGGCATGTCTCACGCATGGCAAAGCCGGACCCGCGAAGCATTAAGCAACCTGCATGACGTAAGGCTGGCCTCTCGTGTGAACGACTGTCTTAATGCGCTCAGACAAAGCAACCATAACAGCTTCTGAAAACAAAAAATTCTTAACACACGTAAATGAGATATGACATCAATACATATCTCATATACGTTGAACGCAGAAAAAAAATAATAAGCATAGCCGGATACAATACCTAACTATGCTACCAGGAAGAGTTTGAAATTATGTTCACTGACCAGCACATGCGAACAGTCCGTTTTCTTGCCCGAAGACACTATCAGGTCACCACACAGTAATATACAACCGGCCTTCTACACACTAACGAGTTGTGTAATTATGTGTCGTTACTACCTGAAATAAGAAAATTTTTATTTCCTACCCTCGTGACATATTTCATCCGGGCATATTATGGAAAAAAAACACCTTTCTCTGCTTAAAGCAGGTTTCGGGCCCTGTTTACTGCCCTGTTCCTTCATACTGCTGACAACAGTGATAAGCGCTTCTGCTCACGCAAAAGACGCAACCACACCACTGATAAACCCACACTCCCCTGCGTCAACGCTCGTACGCCATCACACTCACGGTCAGATTGCCACAATCAGCAGTGTAACCGCACCACATAATCAAAGCCGATCTCCTGCACAGAAGCCTGCAAAAGAAAGTAGCTTCTGGGATGCTGAAATGCTGCCTCCCCTCAGCAGCCGTTCAGAGGCTTATGGCTACCCGCAAATGCTCGAGCTGAACGCGGTCCCTCCCAGCCTGCTGCACCAGGGGCCATGGGGCGTATTCAATACCAACTCAGGAGCGGCGGCAGGCTGGGGCACTGTGGCTTACTACTCGAATGTACGATGGGCTGAAGACTGGTCTCGTCTGCGCAATGACAAAAACCGGAATAAATCGCTTGAGGCTCTGAAATTCATTCCTTTTAATAAGGATGAAACTGTTTACATGACCCTCAGCGCTAATTTTGAAAATCGTAATTTTTATGACCAGAAAGCCGGTCTGGGTACAGTACGAAAATCCCCGGCATATCGTAATACACTGCGCTGGAGCGCAGGTGCAGACTTACATCTTGGGAAGCACGTACGCCTGTATGGAGAGCTTCTTAGTGGGCAGGCCGGGGGCGTTAACTACTACGGATATGCAGGCGGACGCTGGCGCAGTAAAATTGACGCACAACAGGCTTTTATCGAAGTTAAAGGGCATATGCTCGGTGCAACTATGGGCGCCATGGCCGGGCGCATGGTCTTTCTTGATGCACCTGCCTACATCACGGCAGGGTCAGTCTACCCGACCGTACCCTATTCATGGAACGGTTTACGCGGGTATGCTTTCTGGAAAAATTTCAGGGTCGATATTTTTGATCTTATGCTGACAGATACCAGTAACCCTGTTGCATTTCGCAATAAAGTCGGATGGAAAACTCGATTATTTGGTGCCTATACATCTTACGCCTTACCAAAATTCCAGTTAATGGGGCAAAAAAGCCAGATTTTTATTGATGCTTTCTACATGGGCTATCTGCTGGCTAACAGCTCCATACCAGGGGCAACCAGCAACATTGCGGGTTCAACCCACCGCGATACACCTGGTGTAAAAATATGGGGCAACGCTGGTCACGTTGAATTTTCAACTGGTGCTATGTGGCAGGGCGGTAATTTTCAGGCAGCAAACAATGGACCAAAACGCTCAGTTTCAGCCTATTTTCTGAATGCGACAGTCGCCTGGCGTTTTAGCAAATGGTGGAGCAGACCAGCAATTGGTATACAGGCGGATGATATCTCAGGCGGCAACATGCACAAAAGTGCCACCAGCAAATGGGGGGGCTTTCTCAGCCCGTTTGTTCCCTCTGCCTTTTATCTTGACCAGAGCGTTGCATTCGGCCTGTCAAACGTCATTGACGTAGGGCCGGTTATCACCCTGGCGCCCACACAGAACACAAGCCTGCTTCTGAAAGTGCCGGTTGTATGGAGACATACTACAAATGATGCTGTGTATAACAACGCCAGCACTGCCTATAATTTTCGCCCTCACGGTGGCTACAGCGCTACCCTGCCGCAAGCTAACTTTACGTGGCGGGCTACCAGAAACCTGACCTACAGCATTGGCGCTGAGTATGTTTTTGCTTCAAAAGCACTGGTACAGTCGGGGGCGTCTTCAGGAGCGTTTGTTCTGGGCACTGCTGACGTAACATTCTGATCATGCCGGGCCAGGATTCCCTTTCATTACGACTTCATTTCATTTTCAGGCAGACAGACAGGTGATATCTCTTTAGTAAAGCTCATCCGCCTGCCTGTATAACGAGATCAGAGAAATGTCGTCACCTGCCAGAACCACCAGAGAACTCACACTGCGCGCGCTTATTCTTGGCGCACTTATTACTGTTGTTTTTACAGCATCAAATATTTATCTGGGTTTGCGTATTGGCCTGACCTTTGCCTCTTCTATTCCGGCGGCTGTTATTTCAATGGCTGTTCTGCGTGCTCTGGGGCGCAGCTCTGTTCTTGAAAATAACATTGTTCAAAGTCAGGCCTCAGCTGCCGGCACGCTATCGTGCGTTTTTGCCACCTTTCCCGGTCTCATCATGACAGGAATATGGAGCCATTTCCCATTCTGGCAGACCGCAGGCATCTCTCTCGCAGGGGGGATTGCAGGGGTTTTATTCACTGTTCCTCTCCGTCGCGCACTGGTGGCAGACAGCGCTTTGCCTTATCCTGAAGGCGTAGCAGCAGCAGAAATTTTGCGTGCCGGCAATTCAGGCGAAAACAAAAAAGGACTTAATGCGCTGATCAAAGGCAGCACAGCCGCTGCCCTGTTTACATTAGGCAGCAATGGCCTGCGCCTGTTGTCAGACAGTGTATCAGTTACAGCCAGCGCAGGCGCTGCCGTGTTTCAGATAACCGGCGGCCTCTCTCTGGCACTACTGGGTGCTGGCTACCTGGTCGGGCTAACCGGTGGACTGGCCATGCTTTTCGGCTGTGTTCTGGCATGGGGCGGTGGCGTGCCATGGCTTACAGCCCATACACCTAACCCTGAACATCTTGTCCCCGCTGCATTCGCACAGTCTGTCTGGTTACATAAAGTGCGTTTTGTCGGCGCCGGCGCTATCGCTATGGCCTCTGTCTGGACACTGGTTGAGCTGGCAAAGCCAGTAGCCCGCGGGCTGCAAAGTATTGTGCGTACACGCCATCAGACCTCTGCCGGCCCGGAAGAAGATAAAGACCTCTCTTTCCGCAGCCTGCTTGCTCTGCTCGGACTGACAACAGTAATGCTGGGCAGCCTGTTTACTTTTTTTCTTACCCCGTCATCTGACCCGATCTGGCCAATCGTCATTGCATCTGTTTTATTCTGCATTATCTTCGGTTTTATCATGGCGGCTACATGCGGCTATATGGCAGGAATTGTCGGCTCATCTTCCTCACCAATATCAGGCATTATTATTATCGCAGCGATGCTCTCTGCCCTGATGCTGCTGGCCCTGGAAGCCTTCCGGCTTATGCCTGCCCATATGATGCTCGACCAGCAAAAGCTTGCAACAGGCTTCACCATTCTCATTCTGTCTGCCATTACCGCAACGGCAGCCATTTCAAACGATAACCTGCAAGATCTTAAAACAGGTCAGCTTGTTGGTGCCTCCCCCTGGAAACAGCAAATTGCCCTGATTGCCGGCTGCGTCGTTGGTGCGGCAGTTATCCCCCCGGTGCTGAATATTCTCTACCAGGCATATGGTTTTGCGGGTTATATGCCCCGCCCCGGGATGGACCCCTCACACGCGCTCTCTGCCCCGCAGCCGGCATTAATTACACTCATTACAAAAGGCATTTTTACGCATTCGCTTGACTGGTCCATGCTGTCACTGGGCATGGGGCTTGGCTGTATTCTGATTATTATTGACCTGCTGTTACGCAAACGTGCCCTGGCACTGCCCCCGCTGGGGGTTGCGATCGGCATTTATCTGCCTCCCTCTGTCAGCGTTACCCTGGCAGCCGGTGCAGTGCTGGGCTGGGCCATTAAACGTCACCTGCACACAAAAAACAAACAGGATGACAGCACAACACTGCCTCAGAGCCTGCCTGAACACGACGCAGGGACCGGCACCATGCTGGCCTCGGGCTTTATTGTTGGTGAGAGCCTGACCGGCGTTGTGCTGGCTTTTATCTCATGCACGCTTGGCAAAGATGACGTCCTCTCACTGGCCGCATGGGTACCGGCTCCCGTGGCCTCAGCAATGGGATTACTGGTATTTTGCCTGCTGGCGTTATGGTTTTACCGAACGATCGTAAAAGACGCGCGTTAATGCTGTAAAAAAACAGGCAGAACTGAGTTGTGCAGCACATAGCCCGTCGTGCTGCTCACCAGCCGGTTATGCAAAGCAGCATGTTTATACCCCCCCATAACAATCAGGTCAGCCTGCCAGCGGCGGGCTTCGCCTAAAATCGTTGCTCCTGCTGCTGTGGGTGAGCTTAACCGAACGACACGTACATCCGTCACATTAACCTCTGGCATGATGTCATAAGGCCAGGGGTCCTCTCCATTCACCAGAACATGCACAGCAGCACCGGCAAGTAACGGGCGCGAAGCTTCAAAGGCACGGCGGGCACAGTCAGACTGCTTCCATGACAACATAATATTATCGCAGCAGCTCCCTCTCCAGCCATCTGGCACAAGCAAAAGTGGTCTGCCTGTTTCAAAAACAGCACTTCTGAGAATCTGCTTCTGATGTTCTGTATCTCTCTCCTGGGGCAGGTTGAGTATCAGCAGGTCAGCATCTCTTCCAAAAACCGGAATAATCACATCAGCCTTAGCCTCAGGTGCCAGCCAGTTAATTTCAGGAAAAATACCATCTGTAACAGCCTGATACAGGTTCTGACGCCACAAATTCACTCTGGCACGCCAGGCCTCAGCCCAGTCTGCCTGGTCCTCTCTGAGTAAAACAGTGCTGCTTTCTGTAAGCAGGCTTAATCCGTCCCCTGGTGGTTCACGCAGTGCCATGAAATCAATACAATCAGGCTGCAGACGTGCGGCTATCCCACTAACGAAATTCAGCATTTCTTCTGCATTTTCAGGCCGGCCCACAATAACCAGACAGCGCCTCATCTTCTTTACTCCATCAAGATGGTAAGGCGCATAGATTTTTTATTTGCCGTCAGACGCCTCTGAGACTGCATTAGAAACAATTCTCTCAAAGACACCAAGAAAAAACTAACAATCAAAGTGTGCTCGCTATGAGGTGATGAGAAAAATTTTATTCAGCTCTCGCCACAGACGCATCTATGGGCCACATTTCGCCTGCTTTACGAGCAGGCCCGACCTGCTCAGTCCTGAAACTGAAAAGGCCCGACCTATCGTGCTTCTCAATGTCATCGAGCGTAACCCCGATACGCTGCCCGCCTCTGACACACCACTTCCGACTATTGTGCTCATACATGGTCTGTTCGGGCAGGCGCGTAATCTTGGTTTTGCGCAGCGTCACCTGGCTGCAACCCACCGCACTCTGGCTATTGATCTGCGCAATCATGGCAAAAGTCCCCATGGCCCCATGACCTACCAGATCATGGCAGAGGATGTGCGCGAAACGATACGACATTTCACGACTGAACCTGTTATCCTGCTCGGCCACTCTATGGGGGGCAAAACCGCCATGACCCTGGCGTTAACACACCCCGAGATGGTTCATAGCCTGATTGTTGGTGATATTGCCCCGGGCGCCGGCGGCTTTGCAAACATGGATCTCTCATCCGGGCTGGAACATGTTAATTTTCCTGCCAGGCTCGACCGCAAAGAAGCAGATGCTCTGCTGCGTCCGCTTATTCCCAATGATTCTGTACGCCAGCTTATGATGCAAAACCTCACGCTGGGTGAAACACCAGGCTGGTCCATCGGTCTGCATGATATATTTCAGAGCCTTCCCGCAGTTATGGGCTGGCCTGACTTCCCCCCTGACACACACTATGAAGGGCCGGCCTTATTCATCAAAGGGGAGCTGTCACCTTATATTCAACCGCATAACTTCCCTGTGATGCGTCAGCTTTTCCCGCACTATACGCTGGAGACAATCGAAAAGGCCGGACACTGGATTCACGCCGATGCCCCGGCCCGCTTTATCGAGCTGGTTGATGCCTTTATAAAAGCTCATTAACCGGGTTGTTCTTATCGTAGGGCGGCACCTTCAACGCGGCGCCCTGTGATAGCCAGTGCTACAGCCTCAGCAATACGGATACCATCAATCCCGGCGGAGAGAATACCACCGGCATACCCGGCCCCCTCACCTGCGGGGAACAGACCCGGCGTGTTGAGAGACTGACAATCCTCCCCGCGCGGAATACGCAAAGGAGACGACGTGCGGGTTTCGACACCGGTCATCACCGCATCCTCCATCGCAAAACCTTTGAGCTTACGATCGAACAGCGGCAGAGCTTCACGCAGGGCCTCAACGGCAAAAGCCGGCAAACATTTTGACAGATCCGTCGGTGTGACACCCGGTTTGTAGGAGGGCACGACAGTTCCCAGGCTGACAGAAGGCCGACCCGCCAGAAAGTCACCCACTCTCTGAGCAGGGGCTTTATAATCTCCGCCACCAGCCAGAAAAGCCTGCCGCTCCCAGTGACGCTGAAAAGCAATTCCAGCCAGCGGGTCATCAGGATAATCCTCCCCAGGGCGCAAATCAACAACCATACCAGAATTCGCATTACGCTCAGCACGGCTGTACTGGCTCATGCCATTTGTAACCACATGCCCCTCCTCAGAGGCCGCGGCGACAACTGTTCCCCCTGGGCACATACAGAAAGAATAAACACCACGACCATTGCTGGCATGGTGCACCAGCCGATATTCTGCCGCACCCAGCAGCTCATGCCCGGCACTGCTGCCAAACCTGGCAGTATCAATAACCGACTGCGGATGCTCAATGCGTACCCCCATGGAGAACGACTTGGCCTTCATCTCCACACCACTTTCTGCCAGCATAGCAAAAGTATCACGTGCACTGTGCCCGACAGCCAGCACGACATGATCGGACTCAATAATTTCGCCACTGGCCAGCGTCACGCCACGGATCGCTCTGGTAGCCGGATCAAGATCGAGCGCATCAACACGGCAGCCAAAACGATACTCCCCTCCGGCTGCCTCTATTTCTGCGCGAATATGCTCAACCATTGACACCAGACGAAAGGTACCAATGTGCGGATGAGCAAGATATAAAATCTCTTCAGGCGCGCCGGCCTTCACAAATTCACGCAAAACCTGACGGCCGAGAAAACGCGGGTCACGCACCTGACTATATAATTTACCGTCAGAAAAAGTGCCTGCACCTCCCTCGCCAAACTGCACATTGCTTTCAGGCGTCAGCACTGAACGGCGCCACAGGGCGAAGGTATCAACCGTACGTTCGCGCACAATTTTACCGCGCTCAAGCAATAATGGACGCAGGCCCATACGGGCCAGCATCAGCGCAGCCATAAAACCACAGGGCCCGGCACCAATCACTATCGGGCGGCGATAACCTGGTTTTGAGGCACAGACCGCACCGTCACTTACCGGCGGGGTCCAGCTCATATCCGGGCTGACTGCGACATGCGTGTCACGCGGGTGGGCTGCTTTATAGCGGGCCAGTACACCGGCTTCATCCTTCACGGTGCAGTCAATGGTGTACACCAGCCGCACAGCGTGACGCCTGCGGGCATCATGCCCGCGCCGAAACACACTGAACTCCTCCAGTTCTTCCGAAGAAACTGAAAGTTTCTGACAGATAGCCTCCTCCAGTTCTTCCGGTGAGTGATCAAGCGGAAGCTGCAATTCTGTCAGTCGAAGCATGGCGCGGCCCTTATCAGATGTGGTAAACAAAAAACACCGGCATAACACCGGCTTCCCGTGGCTGATGGCTTACAGATGCAATCAGCGATCGAAAAGCCACTCTGCCAAGGAGAGAAACATTTTATGGTCAAAGTGCCCTCTTCGCATCAGCATACAGATGCCGTTGACAGCCATGAAGCTGATACCCACGCACACTGCACGCACAGCCACAATGATCATGAACACAATCATGATCACCACCACGGCGAGCATCACGACCATGATCATGACCATAGTCACGGCTGGTTCAGCGCACACTCACATGCGCCGGCATCATTTGGCATGGCGTTTGCCATCGGTATCCTGGTTAATACCATTTATACCGGAGCAGAGGTAGTCTGGGGCCTGCTTTCACACTCGCTGGCGCTGCTGTCTGATGCCGGGCATAATTTATCAGACATTCTGGCACTGGGAGCCGCCTGGCTGGCAGACACGCTCTCTAAGCGTTCTCCTGATACACAATTTACCTATGGCTTACGCCGCTCATCTGTACTGGCTGCTCTGAGCAATGCAGTGGTGCTGCTGCTTGTTACCGGCGGTGTCGCATGGGAAGCTATTCTTCGCCTTTCTGACCCCACACCTGTAGCTGGCAAAACCGTGATGATTGTCGCCGCCCTTGGTATTCTTATCAACGGGGGCTCAGCCCTGCTTTTTGCAGCAGGGCAAAAACATGACCTCAATATCCGCGCAGCTTTTCTGCACCTGATGTCAGATGCCGTCATTTCTCTGGCTGTGGTGGTTGCCGGCTGGTTTATGCTGCTGACCGGCAAAGCCTGGATTGACCCTGTTGTCAGCATTATCATTTCAGCCCTTATCGCCCTGACCACGTGGAATCTGTTACGTGATGCCATGCACATGGCTATGGATGCCGTACCGGCCTCGGTTGATTACACCGCGGTAAAAGAGTTTCTGCTCTCCTCCCCCGGTGTTGAGGACCTGCATGACCTGCACATCTGGCCACTCAGCACCACCGAAACAGCCCTGACAGTACACCTGGTGCGCTCCTCCGTTACATCTGATAAACCGGCTGAAACGTCAGACAATATGCTCACAGGTATTCATGAAACACTGCTCAGCCGTTTTCGTATCGCACATGCGACGATACAAATAGAAAGTGCCGGGTACGTTCCGTCATGCCGTCTGACAGACCCTGATTCAGTCTGAGACCTGGACTGTCTCTTCCACCTCCCTCTCTGAAAGAAAGCTGTTACCCTTGGGTCTCTCTCTGCCTGAAAGCAACAAAAGCATTGCCATATACAGCCTTCTGGTCAGCCTTGTCGCCCTGAGTCTGAAATATGCTGCATGGGCTGTCAGTGGCAGTATCGCACTGTATTCTGATGCGATTGAAACCATCATCAACGTTGTTTCTGCCGTGGGAGGACTGTGGGCTCTGAGCATTGCTGCCCGCCCGGCAGACCACAACCACACTTATGGCCATTATAAAGCAGAATATCTCTCAGCCGTTGCTGAAGGTACGCTGGTTCTGCTCACAGCCTTCATCATTGCACGGGAAGCGTGGCTGGGCTGGCAGCACCCGCACCCGCCGACTGCCCCTTATGAAGGGATTGCGCTCAATGGTGCGGCAACACTGGTAAACCTTATATGGGGCATGGTGATGCTGCGTGCGGGCAGAAAGCGCCGCTCACCTGCTCTGATTGCCGGTGGGCAGCATGTTCTCTCTGATGTCTGGACAGGTGCAGGTCTGATTGCGGGTATCACACTTATTCCCCTCACAGGCTGGGAGCGGCTCGATTCCATTCTCGCCGGCCTGATTGCCCTTAACGTACTGCGTGTGGGCTGGGGTGTTATGCGCGACTCTATCGCCGGCCTGATGGATCAGGCTCCTGCCCCTGAAACTATTGAGCAGATCTGCGATATTATTGCCTTAAAAGGCAAAGGGGCGATTGAGGCACATGACATCCGCACACGCGTCATCGGAGCCATGACGTTTCTTGACTTTCACCTGATTGTACCGGGCAATATGACCGTGACAGAAGCCCATGATATCTGCGACCTCATTGAGCAGGAACTCAGCAGGCAGATGGGCAACACCCTGGTACATATTCACGTCGAGCCTGACAACATGGCCAAGCATGAAGGTATTGTTTTCTGGCCACGTCCGGCAACAAATTAAACTATTATCGGCTGCCAGGGTGCACTTTCCCTTATAATCAGGCCGGTAAGGCACAGAGATATCTTTCTTTATAAAGGGAACGTGCTAAGAGCACCCGCATCTTTTACTAAGCCTCAGGATTTCCCATGCCGTCCAGCATGACAGCCGCCTCCGCACAGCTCCGTCATATTCGTGAGCAGGCAAAAGCCGGAACAGCAAGCTGGCGCCGTAAGCTGATTTACTGGTCAGGTGCTGTGATGGTGGGAATTGTAGCGGTTGGTTTTGCTGCCATAGCTGATAAAGCGGCGCATCTGCGCAGTCATATCATTGCCATCAGCCCTCTGCTTATGCTGCTGGTCACGCCCTGTGGCATGGCTCTCTCCTCATGGCTGACAGTGAAATGGTTTCGCGGTGCACAGGGCAGTGGTATCCCCCAGGCGATTGCGTGCCTGCATCTGCACGACTTCAAAACCATTGATAAGGTTTTGTCCCTTCGTATTGCTTTTGCCAAAATTCTCCTCACGACACTGGGGCTGCTTTCGGGGGCTTCTATCGGGCGTGAAGGACCGACTGTTCAGGTGGGTGCATCTATCATGCACACTGTCGGCCGGTTTATGAAAATCAATGACCCCATGCGCCAGCATGCTCTGATCAAAGCCGGTGGTGCCGCCGGGGTTGCTGCAGCCTTTAATACACCGCTCGCTGGTATTGTTTTTGGGATTGAAGAGCTTGCTCACTCTTATGAGCAGCGCACCAGTGGCACCATGCTGACCTGCGTCGTGCTGGCCGGGGTGACAGCTATCGCTATGGTCGGCAATTACACATATTTCGGGCATACTGACTCTGTCGTGCCGGTGGGAGCCAGCTGGCTGGCTGTTCTGGTCTGCGGCATTGTCGGCGGGGTTACAGGCGGGCTGTTCTCTGCTCTCCTTGTGCGTATTTCACGGGGTATTCCCGGTTATGCCGGCCGCTTTATCATGCAACACCCGATTATTTTTGCTGCACTATGCGGTTTGGTTCTGGCTGTTATTGGTGTTCTCTCTGGCGGCATGACATACGGCACAGGTTATTTTCAGGCCCGGGAAAGTATTATGGGCACCCAGCACTATCCCATGTCCTATTTTATTCTCAAATATATCGCGACCATTGTTTCCTACTGCTCTGGTGTACCAGGCGGGCTCTTTGCGCCTTCACTCTCTGTCGGTGCGGGCCTTGGCGGATGGATCGCACAGTTTTTGCCACACTCCACTCCGGGCGCTGTCGTGCTGCTGGGCACTGTCGCTTACTTCGCCGGGGTGACGCAGTCCCCCCTGACAGCAACTGTCATTGTTATGGAAATGTGTGATAACCAGCAGGTTACACTCGCTCTGCTGGCCAGCGCATTCCTGGCCTTTGGCGTTTCACGCGCTATCTGCAGCCATGCTCTTTACGGTGCTCTGGCCGTCAAATTCCTGCGCTCTGCCACACCACGTCGTGCACAGCATACACAGCCCGCCAAAGTGATGCGCGACCATGCTTCCTCCTGAGGCATAACTGAGCCTGCCAGAGAACTCTGCTCTTCTTCTCTGGTATCAGGTCAGAATGCACCCTATATGAGAACGACTTCATGCCGTTAACGGAGACCCTGTTTGATGTCTGACTCTCCCACTTCTGATGCTCTGGTGCCCGTCACAGTCCTCACGGGCTTTCTTGGTGCCGGAAAAACAACAATGCTCAACCATATTCTGACGGCTCAGCACGGCCGTAAATATGCGGTTGTCGTCAATGAATACGGCGAGCTTGGTATTGATAACGATCTGGTTGTCGATACGGATGAAGAAGTGTTTGAAATGAACAACGGCTGCATCTGCTGCACAGTCCGTGGTGATCTTATCCGTATTCTGACCAGCCTGATGAAACGCCGTGGCAAATTTGACGGCATTATTATTGAAACAACCGGCCTGGCTGACCCTGCCCCTGTTGCTCAGACTTTCTTTGCCGACGAAGATGTCAGAAGCAAAACCCGCCTTGATGCCGTCGTTACCGTCATTGATGCTATGAACATTGAGCAAACCCTTAAAGAAAGCCCTGAAGCGCACCAGCAGGTAGCTTTTGCTGATGTTCTGATTCTCAACAAAACCGACCTGGCCGACGAAGCACAGCTCGAAGCTGTGGAGAAAACTCTCAAATCAATTAACAGCATTGCTCCCGTTCACCGGACAAAAAAGGGCAACGTCAAACTGACTGATGTGCTCGACCAGGGCGGTTTTGACCTTGAGCGTGTTCTTAAAAATATGCCTGAATTTCTCGAACACCCTGAGCATAAACATGAAGCTGATATCAGCAGCGTCTCTCTCAGCCTTAAAACTCCGCTGGATGCCAATAAATTCCAGCTCTGGATCAGCGCCCTGCTCCAGGAAAAAGGAGCTGACATGCTGCGCACCAAGGGTATTCTGAATTTTGAAGGGCAGCCTGACCGCTTTGCTTTTCAGGCCGTGCACATGATGGCTGATGGTGATTCTATTGGCCCATGGAAAGAGAATGAACCGCGCGAATCACGCCTGGTCTTTATTGGTCGTAACCTTAACCGTCCTCAGCTGCGGCGTGGATTTGAAAGCTGCGCAATCGCATGAGCACTCCCACCATCCACGGGCTGATTGATAAACGCGGTGCTTCACGCGTTGTAAACGGCCATATTATTGCCTGCACAGCATCACGCGATAGCCAGCGTTTTGCTTTCACCACCGGTGAAGGCGATGTCATAGTTATTCATCGTGCTGACCTGACAGAAACCTCTGCCTGGGTCACCCACGCTGTGCATGACGGCTCGGCATTGTGCATTGCCCCCGACACGGACCCACACAGTTTTCTGACTGGCGGAGATGATGGCCGTCTGTGCCGCATTGATATGCATGGCGAGATTGAAGAGCTGAGTAAAAGCCGCCGCTGGGTTGACCATGTCGCCACTCATGTCGATGCCAAAACCGGCTGCATTGCTCTTGCCACAGGTAAACAGGTTGAGCTGCGCGATGCAACAGGCCGCAAACTTGTCAAAACACTCGAGCACCCCTCAGCTGTGTCAGGGATTGTTTTTGATGCCAAAGGCAAGCGTATAGCGGCCTCTCACTATAACGGGGCATCAGTCTGGTTCACTCAGCCTAAAAGCGAATCTGCCCGCGTTCTGGAATGGAAAGGCAGCCATATCGGCATTGCCATACATCCTAAAGGGGATGCTCTGATTACCGCTATGCAGGATAACGACCTGCATGGCTGGCGTCTGTCTGACGGTCATAATATTCGTATGAGCGGTTATCCTTCCAAAGTACGCTCACTCTCCTTTTCCTCAAACGGAAAATGGCTGGCAACCAGTGGAGCAGACTGCGTTATTATGTGGCCATTTTTTGGTGGTGGCCCAATGGGTAAAGCCCCCAAAGAACTTCCCGGTGCCGGTGGTGCCCTGTGCACCTGTGTTGCATTCCACCCTCAGCAGGATGTCGTTGCCGCCGGTTTTTCTGACGGCACAGTGCTGCTGATTGAGACTGAAAGCCAGCGCGTTCTGCCCGTTACCACAACGGGCAAACATGGTGCTGTCACTACCCTGGCATATAGCGCTGATGGCTGCCTGCTGGGCTTTGGTACAGAAGGCGGACAGATTGGTATTGTAAACCTTTCTGCTTCCTGAGTGCGTATTTCAGAGTGTCGGGCTCAAAGCCCGGCCTCTGCTTCAGCCCGCATTAAAAAAGAACGTATCAGCGCATTTACCTCTGCTGCCTTTTCAAGCTGCGGCATATGCCCTGCCCCCTCCAGAAAATGCACTGTGACACGTGATGGCAGACCCTGCCCATGAGATGCAGGTAAAATAGCATCCTCAACACCCCAGATCACCTGAGCGGGGATATCAGTCGTCGTAAAAACGGAGCGTAGAATCTGACGCTGCCTGCTTCCGTCAAAACAGGCATTCACAATATGATGCAGAGCCTCTCTGACACCCGCGACGTTATGATTACTCAAAACATCTTCGACGGCTTTACGGCCAATAAGAATTTTTGCAGCGACCAGCTTTTCCAGCACCAGACGCATAGCAGCCGGATCATCTGCCTCAATAAAATTGTAAAGAAACTCAGCATTCACTTCAGCCCCAAGGGCTGCTGGTGCAATCAGGCTGAGAGACGCTGCCTGGTCAGGCCTGAGCTGCGCGAGGCTAAGAGCTATCCCTCCTCCAAGCGAGTGCCCCATAAGATGCACCCGTGGCAGCTCCATTTCTGTCAGCATATGCGAAACAATACTGGCAAATGCCCGTAATGTACCCTCCCCTACATGCAGGCACGAAGAGCCGTGACCAGGAAGGTCAAAAGCAATGACACGCCGGCCAGCAGCAAGGGCATTCTGCGTCAGAAACCAGCTGTTAATGCTGCCCCCAAAGCCGTGAATCAGAACCAGAGGAAGTCCTTCGCCCGCACCTGCATCGCGGATAGCCAGGTCATAGTCACCAACCTGCCTGAAATATATTTCAGGGTGTCCCGCTACGTCAGGCATGACCCTCTGGTCCGCCTTTACTCCCGATTACCACGAGTTATCCTTCATCAGGCAAAAAATCGAGAACAATCCCGTTAATGCAGTAACGGTCCCCGGTAGGAGGCGGACCATCAGGAAAAACATGGCCAAGGTGCCCCTTACATACTGAACAAACAACCTCGGTACGCACCAGACCATTACTAATATCAACCATACTTTCTACCGCACCAGAAACCGGGGCGTAAAAAGATGGCCAGCCACTACCGCTTTCATATTTTGTCCCGGACACAAATAAAGTACTGCCGCAGCCAATGCATGAATATGTACCGCTACGCTTTTCAGAATTAAGTTTGCTTGAATTTGGTGGTTCTGTACCGCGCTCACGCAGAACAGATTCCTGCTGTGATGTCAGCCTATGCACACCACAGGCCTCATTAACAGCCTTATAAGTCATAGAGTTACTTTCTATATTTTTTTGCATTTAAATACTACTCGCACTACTTTGTTATCGCAGCGATAAAAGACATAAAGATTCATAGGATATTTTCGGTTACTATACATAACTTCATATATAATTAAAATTGTATTAATTATATTTTAATAAAATAAATAAAAAGTGACCACACTGGCAGGTATTGTCAGCATGTCATCTTTCGTCAAAATAGTATTTATGAACATTGTATCATCCCCCTCACAACCGGCTCTTGTCCTGCTTCGGGACGATTTTCGTATTACTGACAACCCGGCCCTTCATGCCGCAATCAATAGCGGAAAACCGCTTATCTGCCTGTATGTTCACGACGCTGCCACAACAACGCAGGGAGTCGTCAAATGGTGGCTTAGCAAGGCACGTGCGACATTTGCCGCAACTCTACAGAAAATGGGCGGTGATCTGGCTGAAATAAGTGGACCGGCAACGCAGATTATCCCGGAACTTGCAGAGAAATTACATATTGATTCTGTCTTCTGGAATCGCCGCTATGATTTGTCAGGACGTGAGCAGGATACGCACCTCAAAAGCACCCTGCAGGACGCCGGATGCACTGTACATTCGCTGCCCGGGCGCCTGTTACATGAACCATGGGTTTTACGCACTGGCAGCGATCAGCCTTATAAAGTGTTTACCCCCTGGTGGCGTGCACTGCAAAAACTAGGAGCACCAGGCCGCAGCCTGCCAGCACCAGAGAAGGTTACCTTCTTCCCCTGGCCAGATGATCTGAAAAATCTCATCTTTAAAGAATCAGAAATCAGCCTGCCGGAAGGCGCATGTGATGCAGAAAAAGAATGGCTCTGCTCAGAGGAAACCGCGCATGAGTTGCTGGAAACATTTCTCGAAACAGGGCTGACACACTACAGCACGGACAGAGACCGGCCTGATAAAGACGGCACGTCGTCTCTCTCCCCTTATCTTCGGGCCGGCCTCCTGTCAGCCCGACAGGTGTGGCACGCAACCGAAGCTGTTATGCGGCAGAAACCACACCTGGCAGATCAGGGATGGACATTTTTGTCAGAGCTGGGATGGCGCGATTTCGCCTGGACTCAGTATTTCTATTATCCTGATATGGCGACAAAGAACCTTCGCTCTGAATTTGATCATATGCCATGGCGTGATGATGAAACCCTGTTTAATGCATGGAAAATGGGCCGCACAGGTTATCCGCTGGTTGATGCCGGCATGCGCCAACTTTATGCAACCGGGTGGATGCATAACCGGGTCAGAATGGTAACAGCCTCTTTTCTGACAAAACATCTGCTCACAGACTGGCGTAAAGGCGAAAAATGGTTTCGGGAAAGACTGGCTGATGCTGACCCGGCCCAAAACGCAATGAACTGGCAATGGTGCGCCGGCACGGGCGTTGATGCCTCCCCCTGGTTTCGCATTTTCAACCCGGTCGGCCAGTCCGAAAAATTTGATCCATCAGGCGAATATATTCGTCAGTGGGTGCCTGAGTTGCGCGCTCTGCCTGATAAATTAATACATACACCATGGCAAGCAGGCGGAGATTTGCTCAGGCATACAGCTGTGACAGCAGGCAAGCGCTATCCCGCCCCGATTGTAGACCTGAAAACAGCCCGGGCGCACGCCCTCGAGCTTTATAAAAACCTGCCTCAGAACTGATCTGAGGCAGGCTGCTGCATCCGCTTAGCCTGCTAATATATAACGAAAAACCTCTATCAGACCAGGTTGCACGGCATAGCGGATCAGAAGAAGTACAACCATAGGACTAAAATCAACACCGCCAAGATCGGGCAAAATTCTCCTGACAGGAGCCAGAACAGGCTCTGTTACGGCCTCAAGGAAATATCCTGCTCTCTGAACGAAGCTTTTACGGGCATCAAGCACCCCAAAAATACACAAATTGATAAAAATACATGAAGCAAGCAGAACCCAGCAATAAATGTTCAAAAGACGCATGAGTAAAATGAATATCATGAACAACAAGTAATTATTCCTTACTTAATTCTAATACAGACCCCAAACGAAGGCACAGGCCCCTCTCCGCGAGTATGCTAACAAACAGGATTATAACCATTTTGGGGGATAAAAACTAACCTGTAAACGATCAGAAACTGGTTTGTAAATTACATTACAACACTCTGATCATACTGATTTATAATGAACTATAAAAAAACCGGGCGCATCTCATAACCCGCTTTTATTTTCTGCCAGCAGAATACTCAGCTTTACAAAATGCAAGAAAATACAACTGCACCAGAAACGCAGGGATCATAATACAGGACAGGGATATACCAGACAAAAAACAGGATGCCAGCAAAAATGCCGGTGCCAGACAAAGTAAAAATACAGAAAATCTGTCACCGATATTATCAAGCGTCAACGCTGAACAGCTTCCTGATAAAATAAGAAATATAACTGAACACAATCTGGGAAACAGATTATATCTGCCTCCCTTTATCAGCCCGTGAGAAAGCTGATCGAGAGAAGAAACTCGTGCCGACCAGCCCATAATTTTAAATAAAAATGAAAACGGCAAAATTAAAATATCAAAAACATTTTTAAAAAGAGAAAGAAAACCTTCAATAAAAATCGGCACAGACAAAAATACGACACCGCACGCTATATTTACAAATACAACAACGAGCAGTGACTTAGACGAAAATAATTTCATCTGCTCCCTTTATCTGTACACAGAATTTTAGTCTTTCCACCATTTTACAGGCTGTGGCTCACTATCTGTGACATCAGCATTGCTTTCACTCTCAAAGTCTTTTTCCACAACCGGAGCCGCAGATACCTCTTTACGAGGGCGACCACGTGGCTTCGCGTCGAGACGTTTGCGCAGGCCATGCATTTCTTCCTCGCAACGCTCAAGGTCCCACTGAAGACCTCTGATAATGCGGGTCTGAGCTACAACTTTAGTTTCAGCTTCTTCAAGCTTCACTTTCAGCTCTGTCACCTCAAGGTCAGCATGAACCTGACGTGTAGTCAGCGCTTTATTTGTATGCTGCATATCCTCGATCAAACGTGAGGCTTCTTCTGCGCGCTTTTTCTCGGTCGCCAGCAAACGCCGCAAATGCACCAGCTCGCTGTCGCCTGTACTACCTGATGAGAAATGAACTGTACGCGCTGTACCACTTGCCTGCACTGAAGCAAGTGCTCTTGGCTTAATACCGGCCAGAGAGTGCTTTTCAACCTGTACATCACCGTCTTTTACAAAACGACGACGTCTGAGCTGATTGCCGTCACCCTGCGCGCGCTGAACAGCCTGTGCACGACTCTGATGAGAAGAACCCATGCGCTCAAGGGCACTACGAAGTGATTCTTCTTCGCTTGCCTCTTCCTGGCTTTTCTCAGGCTTTGAAAAAAATGAAGATGATGCCGCTGCTTTTATAATACTTACCATTATTATACTTTTTACTTTCTTGATACATCAGAAGAAATTCTAAAATCTTCTCTTTTCAGAAATCAGAGAAATAACTCTTCACTTCCTTCTGATGCATTACATACGCCATGTTTATGGCACGCCGTTAAATGATTAAAATACTGTAGAAATTAATCTCTTTTTCTTAACATATAAGAGAAAATAATTTCTTTAACTGACAGATAACATACTCAGATTTTTTTTCCAATCAAAAATACTTTCACTACTCACAAAACATCCCTCAAAAACAATCAAAAATAATATATAATGTGAATTTTATTTTAAAAAAATATAATTAACTTTAAATAAATAGCCATTTTTTATTTAAATAAGAACAAAAAACACTCAATAAAGACAAAAAAAATTAAAAAAATATATAAATTTATAGTTTTTTTTAAATTAAAGTTAATAAAAAATACTATTTAATTTTCCATAAAATATCTTTTTTACCATCATCGTTAAAATGTCTGGCGAGAACGAAAAAATAATCCGACAATCTGTTAAGTATTTTTAATATCTTTTTATTCACCTCTTCTTCCTGCATTAAAGTAACGAAATCCCGTTCTGTACGACGCACCTGAGTTCGCACCATATGAGCCCACGCCGCTGCAATACTGCCACCTGGCAATACAAAGCTGGTCAACGGCGCCAGTCTCTCCTGCAGCGCAAACGTTTCCTGCTCAACCCACAGCAGAAGCTCTTCTGTAATACGTGCCGCCCGCTCTGCTTTTTTTGCTGCCTCAGGACAGCAGATATCAGCGCCCATATCAAACAACAAATGCTGTATCTGCATCAAAGTTTGACTGACAGGAGACTCATCGGGAACATGTGCCCTTAACAAACCCACCGCAGCATTCAGCTCATCCAGGCTACCAATTACTCCTACCCTGGCTGTATGTTTAGATACACGGCTTCCGTCACCCAGTGAGGTTTGTCCGCTATCTCCCCCTCGTGTCACAACACGATCTATGCGAATGCTCATAACCTTATCCTTTTAAACCGAATATTAAAGGAAGCTTTTATGCCTGCTTTTTCAGTTATTACACGTATATGGTGTGTTTGTGGCGCTCTGCTTGCTGCCTCTGCTGTCATAATGAGCGCTCTGGCAGCGCATCTGCCGGATGAACAACTGGCACAGGGCGGGCGGGCTATGCTGCATAACGCAACAGATGTGCAAATGTGGCATGCCCTTGCACTTATTTCTATCGGCCTCAGACTTCCACGACACGTGCCTCGCCTTACCCTTATTGCAGGCTTCGGTTTACTGACAGGCACGCTCATGTTTGTATCTGGCGTCTGTTATACGGCCTTTAGTGGTCATCGTGCTTTTCATATCGCCCCCACCGGCGGCAGCCTTCTGATCATCTCATGGTGTATTCTCGCTTACTCATGGGCTTTCTGTAAGAGCAGAAGCGAGAACTCCGGGCCTCATCCATAAAAACAGATTTTTATGTTTTAATTCTTTTCAGAATAATTTGCCCCACCCACAGCAAAAACAAAGCAAGCAGAAAGCACACCAGAAGCAAACAACCCGTTACTATCTTCTGACGTGTGAGACTACCATCTCCCGTCAGAATCCTCAGAATATCTGCACCAGCATGCCCACCAGTGGCAGCATCTACACGCGGCAATACGGTGAGAAAAAACCGCATCCCCATAACCAGCACCACCGTCAGACCAACTGTGAGCAATGTTTTGATAAGAGTGAGACGAACGCTACCGGGAGCAGAAGAAGACATAAATTACAACTCGTTTTCAGCTATCATTTCAGACTGCTGTATTATTAGCCACGCAAACCTGTATGAACTTCATGTGGTTTTTTGGGGGCAGGCTTCGTTACTGACGGACCATCAGTTAAAGTCAGCGTGTCATGATAGGCGCCGTTTCTCCAGACCCAGCGGTCTGTACCATCAACGACTATATCATACATACCATCATGCCTGCGCGGAAGGACCGTCACCGGACCACTGACAGAATCCAGAATTTTAACCCAGTCGTCAGCTTTTTTAAGATAAACATCCGTTGAACATCCGGCAGAGCCACACAGACTTGCAGACTGCACCTGAACAAATAAGGCCGTATCCCGCCCGTCAGGAGAAAGAGCTGCTGAACCTACAAGCACCAGAGGTATTTCTTTATGACGGGCAGCTGTTGCCAGATCATCGGCATTTAACTTACGTGCTATGGTATCAAGCTCGCCCCCTGGCTGACGTGTCAGCACCACCTGATGCCCTGCCAGAGATGAGACATTGTTACTGTACCTGGCCTGCCTGGCGAAGGAGGATCCGCCGGCTGATAAAAGACCAGTGATGACAGCACACATAATGACTTGTTTTTTCAACACTGCACTCTTCTGACCTGTTATGGAACACATTCTGGCCATGAAAACTTACCCTCACAAGATGTCCGAAACCACGCCCCCGGAACATCCATGCCCCGGCTTATACAGGCACTATAAAGGCGATCTTTATACACTGATCTGCGTGGGACGTCATAGCGAAACCGAAGAATGGCTTGTTACTTACCGCAGTGAGGAACACGGCACTTACTGGGTTCGTCCCTTAAAAATGTGGAACGAATCAATTAACGGTACACCGCGCTTTGCTTTAATGCATTCTCTAAGCGCCGAAAATCTCTTCTCAGACCGGCCATATCAGCCTGCAGAAAAACCAGAAAAAAGCTGATATTTTCTGTTTTCTTTCACCGCAATAAACCCGGAATTTTTATTTTTCTATACGATATTCAATTCCAGAGAAGACTGACCAATATGACCAGCCTTCTTCAGACTATTCTTACAGCGCAGCTTTCGCACGTGCCAGCACAGCTTTACAGGCTTTTTCACGAACAGGAACTACAGACATCGGCAACGAATAAGTTTTGCCGTTAACCAGCATCTGACCGGCTGTACCACGGGCATAGTTCATGTTGCCCTCCTGCCCCTCAGGCACAGCATTTGTCTTTTTGTTATAAGACTGAAGCACCTGAAAACCATCGTCGTAAGAAACATAGTTGGTTTCAGTGCAGTAGTTAAGCAAGCCAGCAACCTCAACAGGGTCAGCGCTGGCAACAAAGCCTGACAAATCGACATCACTCAGCGCAGGCGTACCAACATCACCCGGCGCCTGATCAGCATAAGCAGAAACAGAAGAACAGGTCATTGCAACAACAAGTGACAACGCTGATAACTTACAGACAGAAGACAGCTTCATTTGAGTTTTTCCTTCCCCCAAAAATCATGCCCAAACTTCCTGTAAAACAAAAAAAAATCAAGTGATCTGCAACGCAGGAGAGCTATCTCACAGCCAGTACAGCCAGATTAAAAAAACAGGAATATCTATAAAAAAGAAAAATTTTAATTATTTTAAGGAAATGACTATTTAATTAAAAATTAAAACCCCATTATTGAAAAAAAATAAAAATACACCAAAAATCATAATAAAATAATTATTTTAATTTATACAAAAAATCTCCTGATATTATTGGAAAAAATTTCGTGATATTGATTATATTCACTTCCACAATTACAATGCCGGAGAGATTATTTTAACAGCAGCTTCAGAACGCATCTCAGGCTCACGAAAAACTGTTTTCTCCACACATTACATGAGTGTAATATTTTAATTGCATAACGCTTTTGGAATGTGCAACCATTCATTACGATATCAGAGTGAGGGACCCCTGCATATCATGCCTGACAACAATAAAAATGCAGTAACTACCAATACTGATGGGCTACAAAGCCGCCATATTGCAATGATCGCCCTGGGGGGTGTCATTGGTGCAGGCCTTTTTGTTGGTAGTAGTGCCGCCATTTCTGTGACTGGCCCGGCTGTTCTTGTAACTTTTCTGGCGGTAGGCATCCTTGTCGTTCTGATTATGCGTATGCTCGGCGAAATGGTTGCGGCTCACCCGGGCAAAGGCTCTTTTGTCGCGTATATCCGCGCTTCTTTCGGCCCACGCCTTGGTTTTACAGCTGGCTGGCTTTACTGGTTTTTCTGGATTGTTGTACTGGGAAGTGAGGCCATTGCCGGCGCCCTGATCGTGCAGGACTGGCTTCAGCTTCCCATATGGGTGCTGGCTATCGGCCTGATTATCATCCTGAAACTTATTAATTTTGCAGCCCCGCGTGTTTTTGGCGAATGTGAATTCTGGCTTTCTCTCATTAAGGTAATGAGCATTCTTCTTTTCATTGGCATTGCCGCTCTGTTTGTCGGGCATGTCTTTGGCCCGGGGGTGCCGGCTGCCAGCAATTTTCTGGGGCATGGTGGCTTTTTTCCCTTTGGACCTGCCAGTGTACTCGCCATCGTACCAACCATTCTGTTCACTATGATGGGGTCAGAAATTGCAACAGTGGCCGCAGCAGAATCACACGAACCCGGCCAGAATGTTGCGCGGGTAACGCGCAGCATCGGGGCGAGGGTCACACTCTTTTACCTCGCTTCAGTCGCTATGGTTTTACTGGTCGTGCCATGGCAGAATATCGAACCAGGTAAATCGCCCTTTGTCACCGCAATGGATGTCATGGGCATACCCGGTGCCGGCGTGATAATGCGTATCATCGTACTGAGTGCTATTCTCTCCTGCATGAATTCCAGCATGTACGTCACATCCCGCATTCTGACCGAACTGGCCGCCAGTGGTGATGCACCTGCACGACTGGCGCGCACCGGCAAGACCGAAACACCCCGCCTCGCCGTTGTTATCAGCAGTATTGCCGGCACTCTGGTCGCATTCTCATCCATCCTTGCACCTGACACGATCTTCGCGTTTCTGCTTAGCTGTAGCGGGGGTGTCATCCTGGTTGTCTACTCTATGATCGTCGCAGCCTATATCCGCACACGAGGCAGAGCAGAAAAAACCGGCGACACCGCAAATTATACTCTGCTGCTCTTTCCTTATATAAATTATGGTACTCTGATCGCGGTAACACTTGTCTTCATTGCTATGCTGTGGGGGCACAATGAACGTATGACAGCTATCGCAAGCCTGGGCACGTCACTGGCCTGTTATGCCCTGGCATGCCTGATCACACGCAGGACGGCACAGGAGCAGACAGTACTATCCGACAAAAAGACAGCCTGAACACGGATAAGCAAAAAATACCGGCTCTCAGTAATGAAAGTCGGTATTTTTCGTAAAAACAAACGGTCCGTTTAGCTCAGCGTCATGAGGCTGGCATTACCACCTGCGGCTGAAATATTAATACTGCGTGACTGCTCCTCAATAACGCACTCCGCATGAGGAAGCTCCTCTCCGGTAATCCATGCCGGAACAACCGGGCCATCCCCTTCAGCCAGTGCTGCACGTGCATAGGCAAACGCATCATCATCACGCTCACCCAGCAGCACAGCGCAGGGCTTTTCTGTAGCGCTGGCAACAAACGTAACTGCATTCTGAACAAGCAAAGGAAGAGTTGCGATCCAGCCCTCAATTGAGGCATCAGCCAGAAGCAGAACCGTATTCCCTCCTGAGAACGCCAGAGAGAGCTGGTTGTACAGCCCTTCTTTCGTGGCAGGAATACACAATACAGCGCCTCTGGGTACCAGACGGTAGAGATTTTTTTCACCCACCGGCCCTGGGAGCATGCATTCACCATCGACTACACTGCCTCGCCCAAGAACCAGAGCCTGCCCGGCAAGTTTTGTCTCTTTTTCAGCGATAAGCCAGTCTGTCCATGCCTGCATCACCACAGGTTTCTCACCAGAGAATGTCCATACTATCTCTGGCGACTGAGCAAGCAGACGGCGCAAAATCAATGGTCCACCAGCCTTCGGCCCGGTACCTGACAGGCCCTGCCCACCAAATGGCTGCACACCAACAACAGCACCAATCGTGTTACGGTTAACATACAGATTACCCGCATGGATACGCGACAGCACGTGCTGCACTGTTGCTTCAATACGCGTATGTAAGCCAAAAGTGAGGCCATAACCGGTAGCGTTAATTTCGTTTAAAAGCTGATCAAGTGTATTTTGTTTATAACGCAGCACATGAAGCACAGGACCGAACACTTCGCCTCCCATCTCCTTCACAGCTTTTATTTCTACCAGGGTGGGTGGTACGAAATACCCTTCAGAGCAATGCTCAGGCACCGGCACAGAAAAAACCGATGCTCCCCTGGTACGAAATGCCTCAATATAGCGCGTAATATTCTCTGCAGCTTCTGCTGTAATCACGGGGCCAATATCGGTTGACAGATCTGCCGGATTACCAGGCCGGAGTTCATTCATTGCGCCACGTAACATACCCAGAACATGGTCGGCACATTCCTCCTGCACACACAGCAGACGCAGTGCCGAGCAACGCTGCCCTGCACTGTCAAAAGCTGAAGCAATCACATCAGCCACAACCTGTTCAGCCAAAGCTGAACTATCGACAATCATGGCATTCTGCCCACCTGTCTCTGCAACAAACGGAACAGGCTGACCAGTATGTGTTCGTCTTTTTTCAAGCTGACGGTTAATCAGCTGTGCAACCGCAGTCGAACCGGTAAACATCACACCACTGACACGCTCATCAGCGACAAGTGCTGCGCCTGCATCCCCCTCCCCTGTCAGCAGTTGCAAGGCGGCCTGAGGCACACCGGCTTTATGCAAAATACTAACAGCAACAGCAGCAATCAAAGGAGTTTCTTCGGCTGGCTTGGCAAGAACAACATTACCAGCGGCAAGAGCCGCTGCAATCTGTCCGATAAAAATGGCCAGCGGGAAATTCCAGGGACTGATACAAACCACCACACCAAGTGGCTTATGTGTCGTATTATCAAACTCGCGGCGAATAGTCGCACCGTAATAGCGCAGAAAATCAACAGCCTCACGCACTTCAGCCACGCCATTGGGAAGAGACTTTCCTGCCTCACGCGAAAGCAGAGAAAGCAGCTCATATCGCTGTGCCTCAAGCTGATCTGCGGCCTTATCAAAAATATCCGCCCGGTATGACGGCGCCGTTGCGGCCCACTCAGCCTGTGCTGCCTGTGCTGCATCAACTGCTTTTGTCACCATAGCTGGCGTAGCTGACGCAACGACACCGACTTTATCACTGTGGCAGGCAGGATTAATAACAGGGCGCTCTTTACTTCTGACACGCTGCCTGAACACAACAGGAGCCGCTTTCCAGGTTTTTGGCGCCCCTTTCAAACCCGCAGCCAGACCAGATAAGACCCGGTCATCTGCCAGATCAAGCCCTGACGAATTACGACGCTGAGGCGCAAACAGATCTGCCGGTTTGGAAATCTCCGGGTGTGGTGCGCCGTAAGGCTCAAAGCGCTGTGCCGTAACAATCGGGTCTTCAATCAAAGTGGCGACAGAAAGTGTGTCATCACCCACCTGATTGACGAATGATGAGTTTGCACCGTTTTCAAGCAAACGTCGTACCAGGTAAGCCAGCAATGTCTCATGCGTACCAACCGGCGCATAAATACGTACCGGACGCCTGAGCTCAGCTGAGCCGGTAATCTGCTTATAAAGAGGCTCTCCCATACCGTGCAAACACTGAAACTCGTATGAGCCGGCTTCAAATTTTTTACCTGCCAGCGCATAAAGGCTACCAACAGTACGGGCATTATGTGTGGCAAATTGCGGAAAAACAGCATCTCGCGCATTAAGCAATTTACGCGCACAGGCGAGATAGCTGATATCTGTATGGCACTTACGCGTGTAAACAGGAAAATCAGACTGACCATCGATCTGTGCTTTTTTAATTTCACTGTCCCAGTAAGCACCTTTAACAAGCCTGATCATCAGCCTGTGTTCTGACCGCCGTGCAAGGTCAATCATAAAGTCAAGCACAAACGGACAGCGCTTGCCATAAGCCTGCACGACAAACCCGATACCATGCCAGCCTTTAAGCTCTGGCACATGACATAGCGCCTCAAGCAGATCGAGTGAAAGGTCAAGCCGCTCACTCTCTTCTGCATCAATGCTCACGCCAATATCATAGCCGCGGGCAAGCAGCACAAGCTCTTTCACAACCGGAAAAAGCTCAGCCATAACACGCTCATATTGCGCGCGAACATAACGCGGATGCAAAGCAGAAAGCTTAATAGAAATACCTGGCCGCTCATACACACCGCTGCCTTTTGCGCTGCGACCTATAGCGTGAATGGCATTAAGATAATCCCTGCGATAGCGCTCTGCATCTTTTGCCGTAAAGGCTGCCTCACCAAGCATATCATAAGAATAAGCAAAGCCATTTTCTTCAAGCTCTGTGCTGTTTTCACGTGCCTGCTCAATGGTCTCGCCCAGCACAAACTGCTCACCCATAAGGCGCATAGCGGTATCGACAGCGCGACGAATAAGAGGCTTGCTACTGCGCGACACCAGGTCAAGCAGCGTATTTTTCAGATTTTTCTCATCACGCTTACCAACCAGCTCACCCGTAACAGCCAGCCCCCAGGCTGCTGCATTGGTAAATAGCGGGCGGTCACGCGAAATATGCGCCAGCCAGTCACCATTACCTATTTTATCTTCAATCAGGGCATCACGCGTAGCGGTATCGGGAATGCGCAACAGAGCCTCAGCCATACACATGAGGGCAACTCCCTCAGAAGAGGACAGGGAGAACTCCTGCACAAGCATTTCAACCAGCCCCGGGCGACGCTCTGCCCTGAGCGCCGTTGTAAGGCGGGTCGCCAGCTCAGCTGCGGTTTTTTGTTCTGCATCATTAAGGGTTGCCGCGGGTGTCAGGGTTTTAACACACTCAGCTTCGGGCTTACGAAAAGACTGAATAATCGCTTTACGCAATGATGAACGAGAGGAAAATGCAGGCGCAGCTGTAACATGGTGAGGCATAAATTTTTTATTCCGTCATAAAATGCATTCAGACAGCCTGAAACTTCTCGTTATTTTTTTCAAGAGGCTCTTTTATTTTGTTTTGCAAGCAAAGCTTCTGTTAAGTTTAGTAAATCCTTAAACTATGCCTCTATATAGTTAATGATTTTTCTGAACAAAAAATGTTTTGTTAAAATACAGATGAAAGGCATAACATCAGATAGGTTTTTTGTAATATCTGGAAAAGTCAGAACAATTATATTTTTCTTACCATATGCATAAATTTAGACAGCGTTATACCTTTCTGCCTTTAAGTTTTATGTAACGCCCGCCTGCTATCAGTGAGGAAAAGTGCTCTCTGATTATTCCGTGCGTACGATGGCTAATAATTGCCATCTCAGCGACTTCTTCAGGCTCAGGAGTTTTTTGAAATACAAGATGAAACTTTCAGCGTGGCTGCAGACTGATACTGCTGACTATAACAGATAGTGCTACGAAGCCACATAACTATGCTGATAAACCGATAGAGTCTGGCACGATGTATGGTGGTAATACCGCGCTATCAGACGCGGTATTACTACTGACTTAATGCGACAGCGCTTTATTTAAAATAGCGGCCAGTCGAACTCCGGCCTGTTCCAGGCGAAGCTCCATAATCGGCCATGTCAATTCGGTATAGGCCTTGCCAACATCAGCTCCCTTACTGGCAGGCAGCGCAGCATAAGCCACAGTACGAGCCAGGGAATGACTTTCGTTAGCCCAGCTAACGCTGGCATCATGAATATCTCCGCTATCCAGATCCTGCACCCAGTATTTCGTCTCATCAGGTGTGATCTGAGCGCCAAGACGATCCGCCTCCTGCTTCGCGCGAACGGGGTCAATGCTATAGAATGGGCCAACATGCAGGTTCGCCTGATGATCTATCACCCCCTCATCCCACAGAGAGTGGAGGTTCATGTGACCATTGGCATTGTTTCCGAAATAAGTAAGGTGGATTGCATTGCCACCCATGTCCTTATTGCGCTCAGCAGCATGCAGCGGCTGATGGATATCCCCCGCAAGGTGAACTATCCACTTCAGTGCAACCAGACGCTCCTGAGGTGACGCATGCGTATCGGCAAGGATTCTGACCTCCTCGGGGAGTTTTTCCACGACGCAGGCATGGTCCGGGCAGTCACGGGCCTGATCATAGACTGAGTGGGACACGTCTATATCGACATAATGCCATTTCAGCGTTTTGGGTGCTCCTCCTTTGTTCTCCGGAATATGACCAATCGTGTCGGGCCAGGAGGCAACCTGATCGAGTGTCTGATGATCTTCAAGAGCGAGTAACGCAGTTACGGTCTTTTCAGCTTGAGGTGTCAGATGCTCCTGTGCGATATCCGCTACGATCGCATGCCCATACGGCCCCCAGGCGAATACACTGGAAGAAAAGGCAAGTGTGCCTGCACCGATCAGAGATGCACAAAAAAAACGAAATTTCATTGGAATCCTGACTGCCTGATTCTGGAAAGAATACAGATATGTAATGTTAAGTTTACAAAGCTGAGAAAGTTACTGAGACCCGACATAGTTAACCTGAGATTACCCCCATAGCCGGATCTGTAATGCTTATGCGTCCTGTCTCAACATGGCCGGCCAGACGAATTTCATTACGGTCCTCACCCTCCGTTATTACCGTCAGATCATACCAGTGATGACTATTCGCGAGGTTAACAGGCAAGCTGGAAGAGCTCTGACCCGGAACATCAAAGCTGCGGTCTGCTGCACCATAAGCATTATCCCGGAGTAAAAGACGCCTAGAAACTGCTCCGCTATTAACAGCTTTAAGAATAAGGTTACCGGTGACTGCATCATGACAGGCCGTAAGGCTCATGGTCGTCGCGTCAGGAACGTAAAAATACCGTGCAAAACCATTAGGACCCAGAACGGTAATCTTGTGACTATCACCCTGCTGCACAGACCATACGTCCTGCAAAGCTTTGCCTGCCCCGATTGTATAGCGGCGAGGCGTCTCATGCGTAGTATCACGATAAACATAAAGACACGCAGCCTGCTTACCGTCATTACGCATATTCAGGGTCAGAACACCCGGAGCAGAAGGAACGAGATCAGCTGTCAGGTCATAAGGTAATGGTCTGGCCAGACGCACACCTGTTTCCTGACGTCCCATATCCTCAATACGGCTTTGATGAGGCACAATGACGGCGGGAAGTTTGCAGGATGTATCAGCTATTTTTCGATAAGCGGTGGTATCGGGCAGTGGTGGCAGCACAGTACGTTTGCGTGTAAAATCAAACGCGCCTGTCAGATCACCGCAAATGGCACGACGCCAGGGGGTAATATTAGGTTCTTTTACGCCAAAGCGTGCCTCAATGAAGCGAATAACTGACGTATGATCAAAAACTTCTGAGCTGACAAAACCACCTGTGCTCCAGGGAGAAATGATAAAGGCCGGCACGCGCGGACCCAGACCGAAAGGCAGCATATCTGCGGTCTGGCTTTCCGGGCGAAAAGCTGCGACACGGTCATGAATTTCCCCTGTTGTATCAACCGTACTTTTTCCTGGCAGCACAGGTGTTGGCGGCTGAGGCGGCGGCATATGATCAAAATAACCATCATTCTCGTCATACATAACCAGAAAAACAGTTCTGGCCCATACTTCAGGATTAGCCGTTAACGCATCTAACGTACGAGAAATGAAGGTTGCACCGTAACCTGGTGTCCAGCGAGGATGTTCGGAATAAGCTGCCGGCGGCAAAACCCACGAGACCTGAGGCAAGCGATCAGCCAGCACATCCTGCCGCAGATTATCGAGTGTCCGGGCAGTCATAGCCCGCTCATACAAAGGGGAACCCTGTGGCGCATCAACAAAATTACGAAAATTCATCAGTACGTTTGTACCGAAATTACCATTTTCAATATCAGAGACTGACATGCTTTGCTGATAGATACGCCAGTCAATACCTGCGTCCTGCAGGCGCTCAGGGTAAGTCGTCCATGAGAAAGGTGCTGCGACATTCGAATAAAAAGGACGGTCGACCCAGTCTCTGTTATCAAGCACCGGCCCTCCGCCTGTTCCCGCCGGGTCAACCATACCCGTCATCAGGTAGTAGCGATTAGGATGTGTCTGAGTAGGAGTAGAGCAAAACCAGTGATCACAGACTGTAAACGCATCAGCCAGTGCATAATGAAAAGGGATATCATCGCGGGTATAATAACCCATCGTCATATCTGTCTTATAACGTGGCCACTGGTTATTCCAGCCCTTATTAATTGCTGCGTGCGTTGGCGTCCAGCTGTGATCAAGATCCATGACACATTGCGCGCTGGTTGTTTGTGTTGGCAGGTGAAAAGGCGTAATCCAGCCATCTGCTGATTTATGACGCTGCTGCCACCAGACCGGAAAACCTTCCGGACCGTGCACAACATGTCGGTCTCCATACCCACGCACCCCTGATAAATGACCAAGGTAGTGGTCAAACGACCGGTTCTCCTGCATCAGAATAACAATATGCCGAACGTCGCTGATTGTTCCGCTTTCACGTCGTGCCGGGATTGCACGTGCACGCTGAATTGACGGAAGCAAACCAGACAGTGAAAGACCCGCACCAGCGGTCAGCAGGCTTCTGCGATAAATGTCAGAGGACAATGATGACGTTTCCTCATGCTGCGCATCGAATTGACAATAGTCAGGGAGATAATGAAAGAAAATCCGCCTCATGCAGCAGGCGGATATCTCACTGAAGAATTTTAAAAATCTGCGCTGAACGTCCCGAGAACAGAGAACGGGCTGGCGATCAGATAACTTGTGCTCTGGCCTGCAATTTTAGAACCAAAGACACCGGTTGTGGCTTTCGCGTTCGTAGCAGCACCATTAACAAAACCCAGATAATGGTTGTTCGCGATATTCATCAGGTTCAGCTTAAGTGTTGGATGTTTAAGAAAACCAAAGTTTTTAAAGCGATAACCTGCAGATATATTCATACGAACATAACCTGGAATCTTCAGGTCATTTGTGAACGTCGCATACTGCGAACCAGTATATTTCAGACTAAACCCTGAAAAGAAATTACCGTCATCATAATCGAGGTTAAAACCAACCTGATATTTAGCCGTCTGAGGGGCAAATTTACCCTTAGAATGAACATAGTCACTGGTACTGCCACTGCTGGCAGCCAGATTATTATCAGTGCGGGCGTCAACATACTCAAAAGACGCATACGGGCGGAAATTATGAAACGGACGTGTTCCAATTTCAGCATCCACACCCGAAGCATGCATACCACCACCATTAATACTGGTTGTATAATAGCTGCCGTTCGGCTGAGTAATAACCTGTGTATAAAGACGGTTTGTAAAGTTATAATGGAAAAACGTAATGGAGCTCATTATAGTTGCTCCCTGATAACGCCATCCTGCTTCTTCAGAAATCGAATATTCCGTTTTCTGGTTTGGGTTCGCTTTGGTAGAATAGCCAGAACCTGGATAATATGACCCGGAATCATATAGGGAACTGTTCATAGGAATACGGAAGTTTGTTGTTACAGAAGCAAAAAACTGATTTTCACTATTCACTTTATAACGAACAGAAAAAGCCGGGAGAGGTTGCTGCCAGGAACCATTGATATGAGATCCTGTCGATGTGTCTGGCAGACCATTATATCCCTGACGTTTAACAAAGGTATATTTAAGGCCCGCTTCAATGTTTAATTTATTATTAAGCAGTGAAAGACTGTCAGCTAAAAAAAGTGTATGAATACGTGTTTGTGTTAACGTATCACGATATTCAGCCGTCACACCGTTTGATAATACGAGGTTAGGTCCCCCTCCCCATAAATCAAGCGCCCGCCCCGTCTCCGGGTTAATAAGGCTATAAGGGCCTGTCTGACGCTGTTTTGAATACTCAAACCAGTAGCCGGCTTCAAGACGGTTTATTCCGGTGTGCAAAGTCAGTTTGGTGACAGAGCCTGGACGGTAGGTTTGCGTGTTTGAAGGATTATACAAAAGCATCGACTTGGTATTAGATGCATTGTAATTTCCAAGAGACGCTGACATTTTTTCAGCGCCATACTGATAATTCTGAAAACTGGTGCTATAGGCCCCACCACCATTTCCGTTCCCGTACCAGAAATACGGTGTTTCTGTCAGAGTGATTTTATCAGACAACCTGAAAGTCGAAGGAGCCGATGCGTAAATGTTTGTAAACGGGTTTCTGTGTAGCTGGTAATAATTTCCACTCGGACTGTCGGGGTTCCATTTCGACTCATAGACGTTATTCTTGATCATGCTGTTGACCAGAGAGTTGTAACCCTTACCGGTGTTCATGGCGTTCATATCAGCTGCGGTGGTTACTCTCGTAGATGGAAAAAGCACCCCTGAAGAATGATTACCAATAATACTCAGTGAAACGACGTTGCCATTACCCCATTTGTTGACCCATTTGGTTTCTCCATGCATTTTATTGGAACTACCCGGACCTCTCCACATATCCTCTGCAGCCTGAGAGAAAGACACAAAACCTCGCAGGTTTGTGTGACCAACATAGCCTGTATCCACACGACCAAAAATACGACGCATATTATATGAGCCATACGACCCGACGAGCTTACCACCAAAATGGTTCGCCGGATCGCGGAGATACATATCTACAGCACCACCGGTTGCAGAAATATGCGGGCTATCGAGATCTGCAGAACCCTGTTCCACGTTGATACTACGCAAGTTTTCTGCATCCACAATTTCCTGCGGGTACACAGCATAACTGCCAATATCGTTAATGGGAAAACCCTCAAGCGTGAAACCTATCTGCTGAGATGTCAGACCACGCATTGTCATATTGCCACCGGTCATGCCCAGAGGGTCCTGGTCTGACGTATTAACACCGGGGAGCAATGCAATGAGCTGCATTGGGTTTGACCCGTTTGCCTGCTTCTCAATGAATTCCTGCGTGACGGTAGAGCGGGATTTAGGAGCATCTTCTTTAATCATCAGGCCAGCAGCAACCTGACGATGATGTGCTCCAAAAACAGAAATTTGCTCTTCCGATACGTCTGTGGGTGACGTTGCCCCCATCATACTCGGAGCATTATCTTTTGGCTTATGATGTAAGCCTTTAGATGAGTGTGTTGTAGTTTTTGCTAAAGGTTTACTCCAGGCATGTACTGGCGCGTAGTACATGAACGATATAGTTGATGTGGACAGAAGCAGACATCTGAGCTTTTTCATAGTTCTTATAGGTTTCACGTTTAACCTTTATCCGCACATCTGTTTTAGAGAATTTCAGAGGGTTTTACCCGCAGACTTTAAAATTGTGTGTTAAGGTTGTGAGACAATTTGAAGACAATACTTATGCTGTCACGCCAGCTCAGTTGTGATAGCTGCTGAGGGATCAAAGCCTGTGCAGTAAGTTACTGCCTCTCTGAAAAGATGCAGTATTAGTGTAGCGTTATTATGTCGTATGAAACGATACGCCGGTGGAGCCATAGACCAGGCTCTGCTTATGCTGCCCTTACGAAAGCGAAAATAAGTGATGCTGACACTTCGCACTCATGGCAGGTATCAGCTTTTTATCTCAGTGTTCTTTAAAGTTCGCCATCTCTTTATCCGGCCTGCCGGGATATCGTATAAAAATTCACAAAAATACTTTATTTTATAAAAAGATTTACAAATAATTTTATAAACATAAAAACCTGATCGGGCACTTCATCTGAACGCTTAAAACAATTTAAACGTATCAAGATGACCGACAAAACAGACAAAAACTTCAGTGCCATGATCTATCTCGCAGCAGCCGTGATTAACGCACGGTAAATCGCTGAAAGTCTGTCCCGGCAGTATTATCGCTCCCTGGACATAAAACTATTTCTCAATTTTTCTTTAATCAGCGCTTCTGCGCGGCAGGTTATAACGCACTGTGCCGGTACCCTGATACTCTCACAGATGATCCTCCCAATAGCAGGGGAGCACTGTCGGTTATATATTTTTTAAGGAGGGAGATAATTGTGTCTGGAGCGGATGAGGGGAATCGAACCCCCGTATGCAGCTTGGGAAGCTGCCGTTCTACCATTGAACTACATCCGCATCTGACTATGGCCTCTATACGCTTAGAGCGTTTTTCTGGCAACCATCCAATATATTTTTTCTAAACTCCTTTACTCTTCAGGTATACCGCCGGTCAGGTCCGATAAATGGCCAATTTCACGCAGGGTCAAACCTTCAGGCGGCTTGCTGCGGGCACTCCCTCTGGCAACACGCCGGGGCAGTGCTGCCTGGTCAAAACCAAGCTTTACGGCTTCTTTTAAACGGGCGTCAGCCTGTGACACCTGGCGCACTTCGCCTGACAGCCCGACTTCACCAAAATAAACATCGCCTGAACTGGTCGGCACCCCGCTCGCAGCAGAAACTAGTGCCGCTGCCACAGCAAGGTCAGCTGCAGGCTCTGTCACTCTCAGACCACCTGCCACATTAAGGTAAACATCCATACCCGCCAGCTTCAGCCCGCAACGCGTCTCAAGCACGGCGAGCAACATAGAAAGCCGGCCACTATCCCACCCCACAACAGCCCGGCGTGGTGCACCATCACCCGACTTAGGAGAAAGCAGAGCCTGCACCTCAAGCAAAACCGGGCGCGAACCCTCAAGCCCTGCAAAAATAGCTGACCCTGCAATATTGCCGCGACGTTCAGCCAGGAACAAAGCCGAAGGGTTACTGACCTCCTCCAACCCACGATCAGTCATCGCAAAAACGCCAATTTCATCTGTTGCACCAAAGCGATTTTTGGCCGCACGTAAAATACGAAACTGGTGCCCGCGATCTCCTTCAAAATAAAGCACCGCGTCAACCATGTGCTCAAGCACACGCGGGCCTGCAAGAGCGCCCTCTTTCGTCACGTGCCCGACCAGAATAAGGCTGAAACCCCGCCGCTTCGCCAGGCGGATCAGCTCAAACGCACAGGCCCGCACCTGAGAGACTGTGCCTGGTGCACTATCAATCGTTTCAAGCCACATCGTCTGAATTGAATCGATCACCACGACTTTAACATCTGGCTCAGCTTCAAGCGTGGCCACAATGTCTGTCACGTTAATTGATGCTGCAAGGTCAAGAGACGCTGACCCCACCCCCAGCCTGAGCGCACGCAGGCGAATCTGATCTGCCGCCTCCTCACCCGAGATATACAATACCCGTGACCCGCTTTCTGCCATGCGACAGGCAGCCTGCAACAACAGGGTTGATTTACCTATACCCGGGTCGCCCCCTACCAGCACAGCAGAGGCCGGCACCAGCCCGCCCCCCAGAACACGGTCAAGCTCTTCGATACTGGTTTTAATGCGTGGCGGCGGCTGAGCGATACCACTTAACCCTTCAAGCTTAATGCGGCGCCCCCGCGTTGACGGCCGTGCAGAAGAAGCTGCCAGAGGTTCAATCTGCTCCTCTTCAAGCGTATTCCACTCCTCACAGCCTTCGCACTGCCCGATCCATTTCGGGTGCACAACGCCACAGCTGCGACACACAAAACGACGTGAAGGTTTTTTTGCCACAGCCGACTCTCCTTACCGCATTATACGCTCACAGGCGCCCAACAGAATCATAACGAAGCCCGGCAGTTCGTATGGCAGCAGGGTCGAAAATATTGCGTAAATCAATAACGACGCCGTTCTTCATACGCTGTGCCAGTTCGGCTGGCACAAGTGCACGAAACTCATCCCATTCTGTCAGCACCACCAGTGCATCAGCATTTTTAGCTGTGCTGAGTGCATCCTCACAATATATCACCCCTGCAGGCAAAAGCGGGCGAGCCACATTCATAGCAACCGGGTCATAGGCACGAATAACCGCGCCAGCCTCTGCCAGTCGGTGCAATACAGGCAGTGAGGGAGATTCACGCATATCATCTGTCTCAGGCTTAAAAGTCAGCCCGAGAACAGCAATCGTTTTACCTGACACTGAACCACCACACAAAGCGGCAATGCGCCCGGCTATGCCAGCCTTACGGGCTTCGTTAACCAGCACTGTGGTTTCAACCAGGCGACAGGCACTCTGCGCCTCCTGCGCGATGCGTGACAACGCCAGAGTATCTTTAGGAAAACATGAACCGCCATAACCAGGGCCTGGGTTTAAAAACTCACGGCCAATACGCCTGTCCAGCCCCATGCCATCGGCAAGGTCCTCTACACTGGCGCCTAATTTTTCACACAGATCTGCCATTTCGTTAATAAACGAAATCTTCATCGCGAGGAAAGAATTCGAGGCATATTTGGTCAGCTCAGCGGTTTCAATACCGGTGAATAAAAGTGTTGCACCAGTGTGAGAGATTTTGTTGTATACATTGCGCAGCACCGCCTCAGCACGGCCATCGGTACGCGTTTTTTCCTGATCAAGGCCGATAATCACACGATCAGGGCGCATAAAGTCCCCGATTGCATTACCTTCACGCAAAAATTCAGGGTTGGAAGCCACATCAAAATCAGCATCAGGGCGGGTTTCACGGATAATAGCCGCAATACGCCGGCTTGTGCCCACCGGTACGGTCGATTTTGTCACGACAACCGTATAGCCTGTCAGCGCATGAGCGATCTGGCGGGCTGCGGCATGAACATACTGCAGGTCGGCTGCGCCGTCGCCATTTCTGGGTGGTGTACCAACAGCGATAAATACCGCATCAGCGCCTGTTACGGCATGAGCAATATCATCACCGAATGTCAGGCGGCCAGCCTGCGTGTTTGATGCCACAAGCGCATCAAGACCCGGCTCATAAATAGGAATTTCTCCGTTACGCAGGGCATGCAGACGCTGAGGGTTTGTTTCAACAATAGCAACATGCACGCCAAATTCGGCAAAACATGCACCTGATACCAGTCCGACATACCCGCCGCCTATCATAGCTATGCGCACTCAAACTCTCCTGCTGTATAGTCCTGTGCTGAAATCCTGCCTTCACCTGCCGGGGCAAAAGGAAAAAACAGAATAGCAGACATTATTACCACTACAGATGCCCTTCATCATCACGCTCTGCAATGGGGGGTGAACGGATGATGCGTCTGAGCTGACATTTTATCGGGCAACCCGGCGGCTACTCAGCGATCTCATCATAAAAAAATATTTCAGACTTTGACGCCTCGCCCGTATCAGGCTACGGCTTAACATCACGATTTATAAAAGCACTTAACCAGGATGATAAACCGGGCAGATGGATAGCTTGCTCTCTCTTGTAGCCAGACTGGGCCGGACAACCCTTGATCTGATTCGCGCAGCCGGGTCTCTGGCTTTGTTCGCTCTTGAAGGGTTGTCGCACATCTTTCGCCCACCCTTTTACGGGCGTGTGTTTTTCAGCACCTTTCAGGAGACCGGGTTCTTCTCCCTGCCTGTTGTCGCCCTGACCGCGCTTTTTTCAGGTGGGGTTATTGCTTTGCAGTCCTACACAGGATTTGCGCAATACCATGCACAAAATGCTATTGCCGGCATTGTCGTGCTGGCCGTGACCCGCGAGCTGGGACCTGTGCTGGCCGGCCTGATGGTAGCCGGGCGCGTGGGGGCAGCCATTGCCGCACAGCTGGGCACCATGCGTGTCACTGACCAGATTGATGCACTGAGCACACTCTCAACCCATCCGATGAAATATCTGGTGGCACCACGCCTTCTCGCAGGGCTGGTGGCTCTGCCTCTGCTGGTGTTTATTGCCGATATTCTGGGTGTAGCCGGCGGCTTTACTGTCTGTGTTATGAAGCTGGGCTTTTCACCTCATGCCTATATCACGGCAACGCTCAACTCGCTCAAAATAGCAGATGTCACCGTAGGGCTGGTCAAAGCAGCACTGTTTGGTTTTCTGATCTCACTGATGGGCTGCTATTACGGTTATAACAGCAAAGGCGGCGCTGAAGGCGTTGGTTCAGCCACAACAGCAGCTGTTGTTACCGCTTCGATTCTGCTCCTGGCCTTTGATTATCTTCTGACGGATCTGTTCTTCTCACAATGACCAGCACCACTCCCAGAATCCGCATTCGCGACCTGCACAAATCCTTCGGTTCCAGAACCGTTCTGGATGGCATTACTTTTGATGTTCCTGCCGGAATGTCTCTTGTCATTATTGGCGGTTCGGGCAGTGGCAAGTCAGTGCTGCTGCGCTGTATTCTCGGGCTTATCACCCCGGATTCCGGCAGCATTGAAATCAACGGGGAAGATATTGTCGCAGCCTCTGAGCAACGCCGTGAAAAACTACGCGGCGAAATTGGCATGCTATTTCAGAATGCTGCTCTGTTTGACAGTCTGCCCGTCTGGGAAAACGTGACCTTTGGCCTGCTGGCACAAAAGCGCATTAAACGTGCTGACGCCCGCCAGAAAGCAGCCTCAGTTCTGGCTCAGGTAGGGCTTGATGAGTCGGTTTGTGACCTCTACCCCTCTGAACTGTCAGGCGGCATGCAAAAGCGCGTTGGCCTTGCACGGGCTATCGCGGCACAACCTGAAATTCTGTTCTTTGATGAGCCTACAACAGGCCTTGACCCTATTATGGGCGCTATTATCGACGGGCTTATTGTCGATTGCGTAAAAACACTCGGTTCAACCGCTATCGCCATTACCCACGACATGGCTTCTGCCCAGCGCATTGGTGATCAGGCCGCTATGCTTTATAAAGGCAGGATGGTCTGGCAGGGTGCAGCCACATCTCTCATGAACAGCGGCAACCCGCTTGTTGACCAGTTTACCCATGGCCGGCGCGAAGGCCCGATTTCTATGGAACTCCGTAAATAACCCCTCTGAACAGAGACCCCGGACTATGAGACATGTTATCTTACTACTGATCTGTGCTGTAACGCTCTCAGCCTGTTCAGAAGAACCCAAAAAACTGACCACACCCGCTCAGTGGCAGAAGTACGGCTACCACGACCACCTGATGCAAAATAACAAATAACTGCATCCCCCCGGCTTACAAAACCGGGGGGGTGATTTGTCGGTCACCCTTTTTTCATGGCCCATGCCGGTGCAGTTTTACCGACTGCAGCGCGACGACCTGCCCACTCCTGCAGGTCAGACCACTGGCGCACGCGCACCGTACCAGGCCACAACAACCCACTCTCTGACGAGAAAACTATAGCCTGACGCAGGCGTGCATCAGAATATTTCTGCAAAGCAACACCAAGGCCACGCGCCATAACAGGCAACTGTTCTGCCGGGAAAATCAGAAAACGCCTGTTATCACCAATAACTGCGACCTGATCGCCCTCAGCCGGGTTACACAGCAAAGCACGCTCACCTGGTTTTAGGTTGAGCACCTGGCGGCCTGAGCGCTTCTCAGCCACCATACTCTCCTCCTCAACCAGCATACCGCGCCCGACATCTGAGGCAACAAGGCGTTTACCGCCTGCTTTCACAGCAAAAACAGCAATCAGCTCTTCATCATTTGGCAGGTCAAACAATAATCTGAGAGGCTGACCATCGCCACGGCCCCGTGGCAGATCAGCCGCTTTCACGGTGAAAGCTTTTCCGTCCGTTGCAAAGAAGCAGATTTTATCAGTCGTGTAACAGGGGATTGTCAGCCTGAGGGCATCACCCTCTTTGAACTTCTGATTTTCAGCATCAATATTATGGCCTTTAACCGTACGCACCCAGCCCTGCTGCGACAGTATCAGCGTAACAGCCTCACGTTCAACCGCATCAACGACAGAAATATCAACCGGCTCAGGCGCTGAAAGAAGAGTACTGCGACGCTCACCCAGGCGACCTTTACCAAACTGTACACTCATCTCACGCAGTTCACGCTCAATACGTTTCCAGCGCAGACCGGCATCAGCCAGCAACTCTTCAAGGGCTGCACGCTCTGCAGAGAGTTTATCATGCTCTTTGCGAATCTCGACCTCTTCAAGCCGTCGGAGACTGCGCAGACGCATGTTTAAAACAGCTTCAACCTGAATATCAGTCAGAGAGAAAGTGCGAATAAGGCAGTCACGTGCATCATCTTCTTCACGGATGATACGAATGACTTCATCAAGGTTAAGGTAAACTGCGAGAAAACCAGAAAGAATTTCAAGACGGCGTGCAACCGCATCAAGACGATGCTGACTGCGACGCTCCATCACCTCATGACGGTGGTCAAGCCAGGCCTGCAAAACCTCCTTCAGCCCCAGAACCCCCGGAGTACGGTTAGCGCCAAGTACATTCATGTTCAGGCCAAAGCGGCTTTCAAGCTGCGTGGCACGAAACAATGTTTCCATCAGCACTTCAGGCTCAATACCGCGTGTTTTTGGCTCAAGTACCAGACGAATCACGTCGGTACTTTCATCACGGATATCACCCAGAAGCGGGAGTTTTTTCTGCTCGAGCAAATCAGCCATCTGTTCGATAAGCCGGGATTTCTGCACCTGATAAGGAATTTCAGTGACGATAATCTGCCATGTGCCAAAACGCCCCTGCTCCACCTCCCAGCGGGCACGCATACGAAAACTGCCACGGCCTGTTTCATAGGCCTTCAGAATAGCCGCTTCATCTTCCACAATCAGGCCACCGGTCGGAAAGTCCGGCCCGGGCAGATACGCCATTAGCTCCTGCGTGGTACAGCCTGGTTTTTTGACCAGAAAAGCCGCTGCTTTACAGACCTCAGCAGCGTTATGGGGCGGAATACTGGTTGCCATACCCACAGCAATACCAGAAGCACCATTGGCTAAGAGATTAGGAAAGGCACCGGGGAGGACAACGGGCTCCTGCTCCTCACCATCATAGGTCGGGCGGAAATCAACAGCATTTTCTTCAACCCCCTCAAGCAATGCACTTGCAACTTCGGTCAGGCGAGCCTCGGTGTATCGCATTGCCGCAGCGTTATCACCATCAACCGAGCCAAAATTACCCTGCCCTTCTACCAGGGGGTAACGGGCTGCAAAATCCTGCGCCAGACGTACGAGAGCCTCGTAAACCGAAGCATCACCATGAGGGTGGTATTTACCGATAACGTCACCCACAACACGGGCGCATTTTTTAAAGCCCGCAGAGGGATCAAGCTTAAGCTGATACATGGCATATACCAGGCGACGGTGAACCGGCTTAAGGCCATCGCGCACATCGGGCAGCGAACGCGACATAATAGTAGAGAGCGCATAAGACAGATACCGCTTGCTCAGAGCATCGGTCAGTCTGGTCTCTTCTACGCAGCCTTCAACAGTTTCGCTCATCTTACACTCCCTGACACAATGCCACCTTTAACCCATGATCAGACATAGCGGCTGAACCTCTTTTGTTCTACCCCCGCACTGGGCAGCAACAGCAAATTACTCTGCTCTTTCTATTTCTGGCGTGACTGATACACATATAGGTCTGTTCTGCGTTTCAGATACAAGGCTTTTGCTATGACCTCTATAACGCGTCGTAAAATTCTGAGCACCACAGCCTCAGTTGCTCTGGCCTATGCCCTTCTGTTACCACATGCGAAAGCTGCCCCGATGCTGAACGACAGCACAACTTTTCCGTTATGGCCCGAACGTCCCCCCGGTGGTCAGGGCCCGGATTCATCCGGCCCTTTTATTTCTTCACGCGGGGCATACTCGAAAATATCTGTACCAACACTCACCGTCTATCAGCCTGAGCACCCAAACGGCACGGCGATAATTATCGCCGCAGGCGGAGGATACCACTACATTGCCACAGGTAAAGAAGCTATACCTGCGGCCCGCTGGCTGAACTCTATGGGCATTACGGCTTTTATTCTGACCTATCGCCTGCCTGAAGAAGGGTGGAATGAAGGCGGCCTCCCCCCTTTTCAGGATGCACAACGCGCTATCAGGCTGGTTAAATATAAGGCCGCCACATGGCATATCGACCCTGATAAAGTTGGCCTTATGGGTTTTTCGGCGGGCGGGCACCTTATGGGCATGTGCGCCAGCCGACCTGACTGGCAAACCTATCAGCCTGTGGACCAGGCTGATTCTCTCCCGCTTAACGTGCAGTTTGCCATGCTGGCCTATCCGGTTGTGACTCTGAAGCCTCCCTATAATAAAACACGTACCCACCGCTCTCTGGCTGGCAGGGACCCAACACCAGAGGAAGAAAAAGCATGGTCCGTCGAGACATACATAACCGATAAAGCCCCACCTTTTTTTCTGATACAGGCGGCTGATGACCGCATTGCAAACCCTGCCAACACCGCAATATTACAGCAGGCCTGCCTGGCGCATCATGTGCCCGTAACCCGTTATTTATTTGAAAAAGGAGGGCATGGTTTTGGTATGAACGTACCACAGGGCGGCACACCCTGGCCGGAGCTTGCTCAGAAATGGTTAGAAGAGAATCATTTCCTCGATAAAAAGTAATTCTTAATGAGTGCTATCAGTATTTATATTATGCTCACTCTCTTTTTTTAACCTGGCACTCAGTCGTTCACGTACCGCAGGCATAAACACATGACGCTGGCCATAAACGTGGCGAGCCAGAAAATACCCGGTCAGACGCAGCCCGTCATACCATTCTGCATGAGAGCCGGTCTCCTCCTCATGCAATAAAAAAGAGGGTAAAGGCAGCAGCTTATTTTTCCACTCGCCTGCGCCTTCCTCTGTCACAGCACACCCTGTACGTGGTGAGACACAGGATAAACCCGTCACGGCGCCTGTTACAGCACAACGAGACAAGTCCAGACCGAAACCAAGCTCTGTCAGCACCACAAGCTCCCAGCGCACATAATGCGCCAGAGCTGTTTGCTCAGCCTGCACAGGGTCACTTCCCAAAGCCGTCAGTATTTCAAGAGTTTTAATGAAAAGCAGCGAAGACGGTTCATATTCCGGCAAGGCGGTGTCAAGAATAGCACATACTGCCTGCATAACCGATAAAGCCAGTGGCTGCTCAAGCAGACGAAAGGCGCAGCTATAAAGGAGCTCACCCGACACGCGGGGCATAGAAGCCGGACCAGAAACCTGAAAGCGGGCTTTAATAATTGTACCAGGCTGCCACACAGCCCGACCAGCACGCGAGCGTGCCCCAAACACCATGCCATGGACCAGACCGTGCTCTTCGGTCATCACATGAACACGCGCCCCCGCCTCCCCCACAGGGGTAACAGAAAGCACAAGGGCGGGAATCTCCTCCTCTCCGAAGGAAATCCCGCCCCTGTTCATCATCTCAGCAATAGCTCAGACGCCAGATACTTTTGCAACTTCAGCCGCAAAATCATCTTCTTCTTTGTCAATGCCTTCACCGAGGTGGAAGCGATCGAAACCAGCAAGTTTAACACCGGCTTTTTCGACAACGGCCTTAACGCGGCTTTCACCGTCATGCACCCATACCTGCTCAAGAAGAACAACTTCTTCATAGAACTTACGGATACGACCTTCGATCATTTTCTCAATAATCGCTTCAGGCTTACCTGAATCTCTGGCCTGCTCAACCAGAACAGCGCGCTCACGCTCAACTTCTTCAGGGTTCAGGCTTGAAACATCCAGAGAAGATGGACGGGTTGCAGCAACGTGCATACCAATCTGGCGACCCAGCTGCAGCACAGCTTCATCAGCAGATGGTGCTTCGAGAGCAGCCAGAACACCAATTTTACCAAGACCAGGGCGCAGAGCACCATGAACATAAGTAGCAACAACGCCTGAAGGCACAGTGAAAACACGTGCACGACGCAGAGACATGTTCTCGCCGATGGTAGCGATCAGATGTGTCAGTTCGTCAGCAACTGTGCGCCCGGTGTCGAGAACAGCAGCCTTAATCGCTTCAAGGTCTTCACCAACTTTAAGCGCAACTTTAGCTACGCTTTCAACAAAGTTCTGGAAAGCTTCGTTACGGGCTACAAAATCGGTTTCAGCATTCACTTCAACCATAGCGGCTTTTTTGTCTTCTGACGCAACGCCAACCAGACCTTCAGCAGCTGTACGGCCAGATTTTTTAGCAGCAGCAGCAAGACCCTTGGTGCGCAGCCAGTCGATTGCGGCTTCAACTTCACCGTTTGATTCGTTGAGGGCTTTTTTGCAGTCCATCATGCCTGCGCCAGTTTTTTCGCGCAGTTCTTTGACCAGTGCAGCGGTAATAGCCGCCATATCAGAATCTCCTTAAAAACCGGCAACGCGCCCTGCATGGGGCGCGTACCGCATCATCTGCCTGCAGGTACAGGCACACATTCACCCTGAGGCAGGCGAGGCAAAATGCCCCGCGCTGCGCTCTATCAGGCTTCAGCTGGCGGCTGGAGTTGCTTCAGCAACCAGAGCAGCTTCAACTGGCAGTTCTTCAGCAGCACCGAGGTCCTGACCAGAAGCACCCAGCTCTGCAGAAATACCATCGAGAACAGCAGAAGAAACCAGGTCGCAATACAGAGAAATTGCGCGAATGGCGTCATCGTTACCCGGAACAGGGAACGTAACACCTTTCGGGTCAGAGTTACTGTCGAGAACAGCAACAACCGGGATACCCAGTTTGTTTGCTTCTTCAACAGCCAGCTTCTCTTTGTTGGTGTCGATGATGAACAGGATGTCAGGCAGACCGCCCATTTCCTTAATACCGCCCAGTGAACGCTCGAGCTTGTCACGATCGCGGGTCAGCTCAAGAATTTCTTTTTTGGTCAGACCAGCTGTGCCGGTTTCGAGCATTTCCTCGATCTGACGCAGGCGCTTAATAGAACCTGTGATGGTCTTCCAGTTGGTGAGCATACCGCCGAGCCAGCGGTGGTTCACATAATACTGACCGCAACGTTTTGCTGCTTCAGCAACAGGCTGAGCTGCTGCACGCTTGGTGCCAACGAACAGAACGCGGCCACCGCCAGCAACTGTGTTACGAACAGCCTGGAGTGCACGGTCAAGCAGACCAACAGTCTGCTGCAGGTCGATGATGTGAACCTGGTTACGTACCCCAAACAGGTACGGCGCCATACGTGGGTTCCAGCGACGTGTGTGGTGACCGAAGTGAACGCCAGCTTCAAGGAGCTGACGGAGTGTGAAATCAGGCATCGCCATGGGGCGTCAATCCTACCATTCTGGTTAATCCTCCGCGAAGCTTGCCCCGCCATTCTGGCAGGACACCAGAGGTGCAAGGCCTCGCGTGTGTCGTCCTGGCACCGGCCAGGCTGTGCCGATATGACAAGATTCTGGCGGTCATGCAAGGTAAAAAGCCAGAGTCTCAGCCTTTTTGTACAGGTTTAGCCATCTTATTAGGCACACCACACCGGGCAAGCAGACCACGCAGCGCCTTAACTGTGGGGAAAACTTCAATGTTGCGGTCCCCCCCCAGCTCACGCCAGGCTTTCTGCTCAAGCTCTACAATTTCACGGTCTTCTTCAAAAATACGGTGCGTGAAAAGCCCCAGAACGGGCCAGGCCAGATCAAGCAAAAACCCCCATTTCGGTTTTTTTACTGACAACAAACCAAAAGCCTGCGTGCCCTGCTGGTCAGCACCCAGCGGCACATAACAGGTCCACAGATCCATAATCAGATCACCATCTTTATCGTGGATCTGAAGTGTCTGATACGGATAGGTTGTACGTATCGACACAACCTCCTCAACAGGCTGCTCGCGCCCCTGAAGATCTTTATGGCGGCCAAAAATCAACGCCTCAGCCAGTGGCTGCTCACCACCTTTCCGGGCAAAACTGTACCGGGCCTCCTGAAAGTTCTCCCCTTTATCCTGCCCGAGAAAACGCGCTGTAATAGAGCCCATCTGCCGCCGGTGCAAAAACTGATGATTCATATCCATCAGATTTTCATGCATAAAGGTATAATGACATTTCAGGCGCGGGCTGAACTGGCGGGTTTTATAATCAGGGTTACCCACCTGTGCCACGCCAGGCAGCGGCACACTGTCTGCCAGTGCAGGGTCACCCGGGAAAATGAAAATCAGGCCGCCTTTTTCACGGCAGGGGAAAGAGCGAACCGGTCGTCCAACGCCTTCACGGTTAAGATAAGGCACCGTTACGCACTGACCGTCACTATCAAATGACCAGCCATGATAGCAGCATTTGATACAGTTTTTTTCGACAACACCTTTGCTCAGGGGCACCTGTCGATGAGCACAACGATCTTCCAGTGCATAAACCGGCCCGCTTTCAGGGCGGATAAGCGCAACAGGATAACCAGCATATCGTGCAGCAAATGCCTTGCCACGTCTGACCTTGTGCGACCAGGCTACAGGGTACCAGAAATCAGGGTCACAATCGATCTGGCGCAGATCGTATTCTGGTTTTCTGTCCTGATCGTCTTTCTGGCTTTTCGAAGCTTCCATCAACATGGCCCACGAATCCTTTCACATAACGGGGAGCAGGCTACACCCGCTATACAGCCTGATACAAATTTTCCGGCAGGCTGAAATGCATAAAAATTACCGAAAAAACAGGACAAATTTTGTCATATTATTAACGATAGTTCCTTACATACTCTATAAAATCCGTTTCTGTCCTGCCTGAGAAGCATACCATCCAGGCTTGTCACACAACGCAGGCTCAGAGCATTGACCAGATAAACAGCATCAGCCTGGATCAGATCCTCTCTCGTCAGAACGACATCATCCAGTAAACCCTTCTGACGCAGCACAGCACAGGCCACCCCTGGCAAAGCGCCTTCTTTCTGTGATGGTGTCAGAAACCGCCCGGCTTTTTGTACCAGCACAGAGCTGACTGTTGTTTCAGCAACACGGCCTTTTGTGTTCAAAATAAGGGCATCGCCTGCCCCGGCCTTTACCGCCTCCTGCCGTGCCAGAATGGAAGGCAGGTAATTCAGTGTTTTAAACTGGCACAACACGGAAAGTTCATCCTGGCGTACCAGCTGGCTGGTTATCAGTGTCACATCAGCAGGAACAGAAGCGCCCTCTGAGGCGGTCATAAAGACTGTCGGCTGTGACTGTGCAGGCGGCGCAATCCCCCTTAGGCCGGCACCTCGTGTAACCGTCAGACGCGCTGACCCCTGCTCAATATTCAGCGCACCAAGTAATGATGCCGCTGCCTGTTCAACGACATCCTGCTCTGGCACTGGCAGAGCAAGCACCATACTGCCTGCCTGAAGGCGCGCCATGTGCAGCCCGATATGTAAGAGTTTCCCCTTATCTACCCTGAATGTTTCAAAAAGTCCGTCACCGAGGGTCAGACCACGGTCTGCCACTGATATATAAGCCTTATCAGCCGGGCACAAAGCGCCATTCAGCCAGACAACACCCTTCACGGTTCAGCCCCAAACAACGCGAGTAACGGCCTGAGCTTAAGGCGCATTTCTTCATATTCCGTCTCAGGGTCAGACAAAATGGTAATACCACCACCGGCTGAAACATGCAGGCAGTTACGGTGCCTGACCAGAGTGCGGATAATAACAGAACTATCAAGACGACCATCTACCCCGATCTGCAAAACAGCGCCGCAATAAGCACCTCGTGCACCGGCTTCAATCTCATCGATAATCTGCATAGCCCGATGTTTAGGTGCACCGGTAACCGAACCAGGCGGTAATGTTGCCTGCAACAGATCAAACACATCCTGATCAGGGTTAAGCTGAGCCCGCACTTCAGAAACCAGGTGATGCACATGCTCAAACCGCTCTACCTGCATCAGATCCGGCACATGCACACTTCCTGTCTGTGCAACACGCCCGATATCATTACGCATCAGGTCAACGATCATCAGGTTTTCAGCACGTTCTTTTTCATTTTCTGAAAGAGCGTTAGCCAGCGCGATATCCTGCTGAGCATCCCGCCCGCGCGGTGCTGTCCCTTTAATCGGGCGGGTACTGACCTCACCCTGCGTGCTAACCTGCAAAAAACGCTCAGGCGATGTTGAATGCAGCGCATAATTGTGGCCACACCGTAAATAAGCACCAAAAGGCGCCGGGGCCTGACGGCGCAGGGTGCTGTATAAAGCGACATCAGAAAAATTTTCAGGCAAAGAGGCACTATAACGCCCGGTTACATTAACCTGAAAAATATCACCCGCGGCAATATAGTTACGCGCCTGCATGACAGCCATACAATAGCCACTGCGTGGCCTGTCTGCTTCAAAAGCAAGACGAGGCAGGGCCGGCACAACAGGCACCTCTGAAGAAAGCTCTGCCCAGGCCGTATGAAAACGTGCCTGAAGGCCAGCCTGCTGCCAGCCTGACATATCATCGCGACAAAACCCGGCAACATAAGCGCGCTTTTCCTGCCGATCCCAGAGAACTGCGTGATTATAAAGCGCAAAAGCCGCCTGTGGTTCAGCATCATCAGTATGACGTGTCGCTATTTTTTCCTGCTGCATGCCACAGCCATACCCGGCAAAACCTATAAAGCCACCGTAAAATGGCAGATTTAAAGGCTTTTTACACCCCTTTGCCAGTACAGGCATAAAGTGACGCAGGCGTTTAAATACACTGGCAGAACCAGCTTCATCGCCAGCAGGAACGATAAAAGCATGTTCGGGATCAATGCATAAAATCTGCCAGCGGCTGCGCTCTCCCTCCGGGCCGCCACTATCAAGGAAAGCACACCAGGGCCTCTCCCCCCAGGCAGCGAAAACAGCTTCCGGGTCTTTCCATGGCAGAAGCTGCGCCCATAACTGCACCATGCTGAGCCTTAAACCTGCTCAACACGGGAAATACCCGTGAATGTTTTAAGGCGCTGACTAAGCTGAGGCGTTACCCGGTAAAGCCCTTTAAGGCGAAGCTCCACATCACGTTCACCACTGACATCAGGCAACAACACAACACGCCCCATGCCACCACGCTGCTGCTCAAGCGTCTCACGCAACTGAGGCAAGGCCTCCTCCCCACCAACCCAGACACGCAAAATGCTTTTACTCTGTGCTGCTGCATCCTCCAGCTCCGTCACATCGCTGGCCGTAATACGCATCGCTTCACCATCGAGTTTTAATTCAGCTTTGACCATAACGGCTGCCCCGGTGACCAGTTTTTCACGCACACGCCCCAGCACTTCAGAAAACAGAGTGACCTCACAGCTGCCACCGGCATCTGACAACCGCACCCAGGCCATTTTATTACCTGTGCGGGTCGGGCGTTCTTTTTTATCAACGACACAGCCGGCAATGCTGACGCGGGTCACGCCCGCCTCTGCCGCAGCCTGCAACGCTGAGGACTTAGTCACCCCCATGCGCCGCAGCACGGGACCATAGGCATCAAGCGGATGAGCCGTCATGTGAAAACCGATAGCATCAGCCTCCATCGTCAGCCGTTCAAACTCAGGCCAGTCAGGCCCCTCAGCCAGCCGTAACGGTTCAACATGGCCTGTACCACCAAACAGGCCAATCTGCCCTGATGCGGCCTCCTGCGCCTGGCTTTGCGCCCGCCTGAGCAAGGTATCTGCCGAACGACACACACGGGCACGGTTTTGATCGAGGCATTCAAAAGCTCCCGCCTTTGCCAGGTTTTCAACCTGCATGCGGTTAATATGCTTAGGATCAACCCGTGTTGTAAAATCAGCCAGGTCCTTAAATGGTTTATCTCCGCGCGAAGCTGTCAGAGCCTCCATCGCACCGGCACCAACACGCTTCACCGCAGCCAGTGCGTAACGAATGGCGTGTGTACCATCAGGCAGCGTCTCAACACAAAAATCAGCTTCTGACTTATTAATATCAGGTGGCAGAACCTTAATACCCATACGCTCCGCTTCCTGGCGCAGAGTGGCAAGTTTTTCTGTGCGCTCACGCGCAAGCGACATACAGCCGGCAAGAAAGGCAACCGGATGGTTCGCCTTCATCCAGGCGGTCTGATACGACACAAGAGCATACGCGGCAGCATGCGATTTGTTAAAGCCGTAGTCAGCAAATTTTGCCATGAGGTCAAACACCTCGATAGCTTTGTCATGGTCAATACCGCGTGCTGTAGCTCCTTCTGTAAAAATTTCACGCTGCTTATCCATTTCAGCACGAATTTTTTTACCCATGGCTCGCCGCAGCAAATCAGCACCACCCAGACTATAACCAGCCATTTTCTGGGCAATCTGCATCACCTGTTCCTGATAGACCATAATGCCATAGGTCTCTTCAAGAATCTCACGAATCTCCTCGTGTGGTGGCTCCCAGGCCTCACCATGCTTACGCCGGCAGTAATCAGGAATATTTGCCATCGGACCAGGACGGTAAAGCGCCACGGCTGCAATCAGATCTTCAAGGCGGGTCGGACGCATCTGACGCAAAACGTCGCGCATACCTGCACCTTCAAACTGAAACACCCCGGCGGTATCACCCCGGCTGAGCATCTCGTACGTAATCGGGTCATCGAGCGGAATAAGGCCCAGATCAACCTCAACACCCATTTTATTGAGAAAGTTGATACCGCGCTGCAAAATGGTAAGCGTCGTCAGACCAAGAAAGTCAAACTTCACCAGGCCAGCCTGCTCAACAAACTTCATATTAAACTGGGTAACCAGCATATCGCTTTTCGGGTCGCGATAGAGCGGAACCAGCTCAACCAGTGGGCGGTCGCCAATCACGACACCGGCAGCATGTGTACTGGCATGACGATAAAGCCCTTCGAGCTGCTGCGCTATTTCAAGCAGCCGGCGCAGTGCTTCATCCTCATCGCGCATTTCCTGCAGTTTGGGCTCACCCTCAACAGCCTGCTTCAGCGTGACCGGCTGAGCGGGGTTATTAGGAATAAGCTCAGCTACACGATTGACCATGCCATAAGGCAAACCAAGCACACGCCCGACATCGCGCACTGCTGCACGGGCCTGCAACTTACCAAAGGTAATAATCTGCGCCACGCGGTCAGCACCATATTCGCGCCGCACATAAGCAATAACCTCGTCACGCCGGTCCTGACAGAAATCAATATCAAAGTCAGGCATAGACACACGTTCGGGGTTAAGAAACCGCTCGAACAGAAGGTTAAACGGAATGGGGTCAATATCTGTAATCGTCAGTGCCCAGGCGGCCAGAGACCCTGCACCAGAACCTCGCCCCGGCCCGACCGGGATGTTATGCGCCTTTCCCCACTGGATGAAGTCAGCCACGATCATAAAATAACCGGGGAACCCCATTTTTGAGATCACATCGAGCTCAAACGCCAGGCGGTTTTTATATATCTCACGCGTGGCGTCATCAGGCTTAAGCTTAATAAAACGCTCCTCCAGCCCTTCCCAGGCCATGGCACGCAGCGTTTCATCCTCCGTTGATCCCTCCCTCACCTTGGGGCACACCGGCAAAAGAGGTTTACAGGTCTCAACCTTAATCGCGCAGCGACGGGCAATCTCGAGTGTATTGTCACAGGCATCAGGCAGGTCAGCAAATAAAGCGCGCATCACCTCAGGTGGTTTAAACCAGTGCTCGGGTGTAACACGCCAGCGGTCACGCTCTGCCATTGTACGCCCCTGAGCAATACAGATCAGGGCATCATGGGCCTCATACATATCGCGACGGGCAAAAAAGCACTCATTCGTTGCTACCAGCGGCAGGCCAAAACTGTCAGCCAGGGCCAGAACCCCCGGTTCAACGGCTTTTTCGACCGGCAGATTATGTCTGTGCAGCTCAACAATCAGCCGGTCGTCAAATGTCTCGTGCAGCTGTGCAAGCCAGCGTTCCGCTTCATCCTTCTGCCCCTCCGCCAGCATCTGAAACAATGGCCCGCGCGTCCCCCCGGTCAGCAAAATAAGACCCTCGGAATGCTCACAGAGTGTCTGCATCTGCACAACCGGAGCGGCGGGGTCAGACTCCTGAAACCCGAGAGAGGAAAGAATACGCAGGTTAGACAAGCCTGCCGGATTTTGTGCCAGCAGCACAACCGGCTCGAGCGGAGCCCCCGGCTTAGGATTACGTGCCGGCAGATTGATCTGACACCCTGTAATGGGCTGCACCCCGGCCTTGCTGGCATATTGCGAGAACTCAAGCGAACCAAACAGGTTGCCCGAGTCTGTCATGCCCACGGCTGGCATCTGCATCTCCTGCGCCAGGCTGACAAGCTCAGGAACACGAATAGCGCCCTGGCTCAGAGAATAAGCAGAATGTACACGGAGATGGATAAAATCAGCATAAGACATGCCTGTTTCTACCATAAAAAACAGCTCTCTCACCACGGACAAAATGCAGTATGATGAAAGCATCTTCACATCTGTACGGAGATAACTCTTTTCCCTGACAATTCAGCTTTGTAAAAGAATGGTTATGACAAACACAGCACCACCGCTCCGCCGGGGATGGACCACCGGAAGCTGCGCTACAGCCGCAACCCGGGCCGCCTGGATGCTGCTGCTGGGCTATGATCCGCCAGCGACTGTGCCGATCACCTTACCCAACGGGTCATCGTGTGTTTTTTCCATCTGCCGTTATGGCACAGACAAAGGAAACCCTTATGCTGAGGTGATAAAAGATGCAGGAGATGACCCTGATATTACCCACGGAGCCTGTATTCGCGCCACAGTCCGCCACCTGCCACAGGGCAGCGGCGTCGTTTTTCGTGCAGGCTCCGGCGTTGGCACCATAACGCGACCGGGTCTGCCGCTCCCCCCGGGTGAAGCCGCCATTAACCCCGTGCCCCGCGCTATGATGTGCAGGACACTGAGTGAAGTTAACGGCTCTCTGCCCGATGCAGAAATCATCATTTCAGTGCAGGACGGTGCACGCCTGGCACAACGCACTCTGAACGGGCGCCTTGGTATTGTCGGTGGTCTTTCTATTCTGGGCACAACAGGCATTGTCGTCCCCTTTTCATGTTCTGCGTGGATTCACAGCATCCAGCGCGGCATTGATGTTGCCAGAGCAGAAGGCCTGCACCACCTGGCCGGCGCCACCGGCAATGTTTCCGAAAACACTGTACAAAAACTCTATAACCTGCCTGAGACCGCTCTGATCGAAATGGGCGATTTTGCCGGAGGGATGCTCAAATATCTGCGTCAGCACCCTGTGCCACGCCTGACCATTGCCGGTGGCATTGCAAAAATGACCAAACTGGGCCAGGGGCGGCTAGACCTTCATTCAAAACGCGGCCAGGCTGACATGCGTGCTCTGGCAGAACTCGCTGCCACAGGAGGTGCCTCTCCCCCCCTCATCAGCGCCATTGCGGCCAGCCCGACGGTAGCCGAGGCATTTTTACTGACACAGGAGGAAAACATTCCTCTTGGAACCCTGATCGCACAAACTGCGCTCAAAACCGTGCAGCAGGCACTGGCACCAGCCAGTATCAAAGCTGATGTTGTTGTCTGCAACCGTGCCGGCCAGTGCGTAGGCCGCACGGAAGAACACTGACGACCTCAGCTTCTGAAACGACGACGGTAATCAGGATCGTATAACGCACTCTCACGGAACTCTTTATGCCCCAGAGCAGGCCCGACCAGAACAAGGGCAGTACGCTCAACAGGTGACTGCTCAAACACATTTTGTATGGTACCCAGCGTACCACGCAGCACAACCTCATCAGGCCATGTGGCACGGGCAACAATCGCGACAGGGCAGTCAGCACCATAAAAGGGTGTCAGTTCCTCAACAATTTTATCAAGCACATGAATTGCCAGGTGAACTGCCAGAGTTGCTCCTGTTGCCGCAAAAGCCGCCAGCTTTTCTTTCTCAGGCATTGCTGAGGCTCGGCCTGTCATACGGGTAAGTACCAGGCTTTGCGTAACACCGGGTACAGTCAGCTCCTGCCCCAGAAGAGAAGCGGCTGCGGCAAAAGCAGGTACACCCGGCACCATACGCCAGGGAATATTCAGCCGGTCAAGACGGCGGGTCTGCTCAGCAACCGCACTATATATCGACAAATCCCCCGAATGCAGGCGAGCCACATCTTCACCCGCCTCATGCGCTTTCACATATTCCGCCTCAATCTGATCAAGCGTCAGAGGAGCTGTATCAATAAGACGCGCACCCGGCGGACAAAATTTAAGCATATCAGGTGGCACAACTGAACCTGCATAAAGACACACCGGACATGAAGCCAGAATATCGCGCCCCCGCACAGTCAGCAGATCAGCAGCCCCCGGGCCTGCCCCTATAAAATGAACGGTCACGCTTTCTTTCCTCCTGCCAGGGCACAGACAATGCCCCCGTGTTTCTGCCCGGGACCATATAGCTGAGCCTCTGCTCCGGCTGCAACCAGGGCACACCCCTCAGCAACCGACGCAAAGCCGGTGAGACGGCGCGCTACATCAGAATATGTCAGGCAGAAAGGCTGTATATCAGCAAGCTCTGCATCATTAACCCAGCACAAAGGCACATCCAGCATGGCGGCTACATCGCCGGCCAGCTGCCGGCTGGTTTTAAAGGCAGGCACAGCCAGACAGGTAAGGTTTACCACGTCATAATGACACATCATCTCCTGCACAATATGAACTGCCTGTTCGGCTGTGGCATGACTGTTCCAGCCCAGACCTGCTATAGTGCGGTAAAATTTCACTCCACCGGCTTCCAGGCTACCCACTGCGTAACCGTCATAGCCGGTTTAAAACCATGCAATGAGCCAACAGCAGTCAGACGTGCAGCACTCAGGCGGCTCACCTCACCACCCCATTTCTGCCAGGCCTCTAACACTCGTATTTCTGTTTCTGCAACAACGGCATTAACAACAATACGTCCACCGGGTTTCAGTCTGCTCCACGCTATCTCAAGCATATCGGGGGCAGTTGCCCCGCCGCCAATAAAAATGGCAGATGGCTGAGGTAAATTATATAAAACCCCAGGGGCTTCACCCTGCACAATATGCAGATCAGGCACACCTAACATCTGAGCATTGCGGGCAATACGCGCTGCGCGTTCAGGCACACGCTCAACCGCAACAGCCCGACAGTTCGGGTCAGTCAGCATCCATTCAATACTCACAGACCCACACCCGCCACCGATATCCCACAACAGCTCTCCGGCTCTTGGTGCCAGAGAGGATAATGTCACTGCACGCACCTCACGTTTTGTAAGCTGGCCATCATGCTCAAAGCAGGCATCAGGCAGACCTGCCGCCCGCGAGAGAGCAGACTGTGTTGTGCTTTGTGGTATCTCAAGAGCGACCATACAGAGCCTGTTAACAGGCTCTGTAATCCCCTCATACGCAAGGCGGGAAGCACGCTTCTCCTGCTGCCCCCCGAGCGCTTCGAGAATATAACACTGGGTCTGGCCAAAACCCAGCTCGGTCAGCCAGGAGAGTAAGAGCCCCGGAGTTGTCTCATCAGCACATAACACCAGAAGGCGCGCTCCAGGCTGCAAAAAAGGCCGCAGCACCTCCATCGGGCGCCCGCAGACAGACAGAACCTGACAACCCTGACGCGCCCAGCCCAGCCGGGCACAGGCCAGTGAAACAGATGACGGAGCAGGCAGGCAGACCATATCCTCAGAACTCAGGTGAGCCGCCAGCGTAACCCCTACCCCGTAAAAAAATGGATCACCTGAGGCCAGAACCAGTGTCGGGTGCCCCCTGCGCGCCAGAACCTGTTCGATGCCCGTTGAAAAAGGCTGCCCCCACGAATGGGCCTCACCCTTTATGAGCGAGCGGCATAAGGTGAGATGCCGCTCTCCTCCAATAATCCACGGTGCAGTTTCAATAAGCGCGCGTGCTGTGGCAGAAAGACCTTCTGCCCCTTCTTCCCCCACGCCTATGACCGTCAGCCAGGGCATATTTCTGCTGGGTACGATCATGCCTTATGCCCTCTCCGAATCCTGGTGCTATAACGTGTCACACTGATATAACCTACCGTATGACGCAAAATAGCGTGTTGTAGCAAAGACTTCTGATCATGCCTCTTCTGCACTCACCGCCTGTACCTGTTCTGATTCTCGGGGGCACAACCGAAGCCAGCACCCTGTGTACTCTTCTGGAATACCAGAATAACTTTGCACCAACACTCTCTCTTGCCGGTGTAACGCGCAACCCACATCTGCCAGCCCTGTCAGTGCGCACCGGTGGCTTTGGCGGGGTTGATGGACTTTACGACTGGCTGCGCCACAATAAAATTCAGGCTGTTGTGAATGCAGTACACCCTTTTGCAACTGTCATGAGCCAGCATGTCAGCATAGCATGTGAGAGGCTCTCACTCCCCCTGCTGCGTCTCAAACGCCCGGGCTGGAAAGCTACACCAGCAGACACCTGGCACCACGCACCGGACCTGAATAAGGCAGCCATGATTCTGGCAGAGATCACCCAGCCTTTACAGATTTTTTTAACCACCGGCCGCAAAGAAACCAGGCCTTTTAAAAATGCACCACAGCACCATTATATTCTGCGCTCAATCGAAGCACCCCTGCCGACTGACCTGCCACCTCACACAACACTCATCACTGCCCGCGGCCCTTTTGACCTGGCTGGCGAATATGACATGCTTCGCCGGCACCAGATTAACTGGCTTGTCACAAAAAATTCAGGTGGAAAAGCAACATTTGCAAAAATAGAAGCCGCAAGGCAGCTGAATATTCCGGTCTTAATAATCGATCGGCCAGCGCAGCCAGCCGGCCCCTGCGTACATACAGCGCAGGAGGCTCTCAGCTGGTTACAAAACTACTCCGCCACAACACTGCGCAATGTATAAAACCAGGGCTGATGACCAGAAGGCCGCTCAATCAACCGGCTGGCTGCACACCCGATCAGCACCAGAGTGCTCATATCCGCCAGGTCGGCATCAGCCTCTTCAATACTGGTTATTCTGACGGCTTCATCGGGACGACCAATAGCGCGGGCAAACGCAACAGGCGTATGAAGCGGCACAAACTGCCGCAGATGAAGCAAGGCCTCACCAAGCTGCCAGGGGCGTGCCTGCGAGCGCGGATTATAAAGGGCGATAACAAACCCGGCCTCTGCCGCCAGCTGCAACCGCCGCAGAACAACTAGCCAGGGCTTGAGGTTATCTGAAAGAGACATCACACAAAAATCGCCTCCCAGTGGCGCACCAAGTGCAGCCGCAGCCGCCAGAACCGCACTGACCCCGGGGATGACTTCAATATCAAGCGTCCGCCATGTGTCAGGCCCAAGCTGCACCTGCTCAAAGACGGCACTGGCCATGGCAAATACCCCGGCGTCACCACCTGACACAACGCCGACATGCCGGCCAGCTGAAGCCATTTCAAGAGCGTGACGTGCGCGTTCAGCCTCAACACGGTTATCAGAACTATGACGAATGACATGATGCGGCGCTTCAACCCGCTGCACATAAGGGCCATACCCCACAAGGTCGGTCACCTGTTCGAGCACCTGTGTTGCCTGGGGAGTACGCTGCAAAATATTACCAGGCCCGAGGCCGATAATGCTGATACGCCCGCTCATCTGACACCCTTTCGTCCCGGAACCAGCACCAGCGAGAAATATGGTGCGGTCTCTCCACACTCCTCAAACGGGCAGGAAAAACTATCAGGCTGCGTGCCACGCTCAACATAGCGCGCATCTGACATGCGACCTGACTGTACAAGGGCATTGCGCACTTTGCTCATGTTACGGCCTATTTTCATAATAACTGCGGCATCAGCCTGTTGCAGCCAGCGGGTCAGATCTGCCTCAGGCAATGTCGCAGGAATAACACACAGAACATCATCGCCGTGTGTCATAGGCAGCTGAACCTGTGACCAGCAGCCATTCATAGCGGCAATACCAGGCACAACCGAGGTTGCAAACTGCTCTTTCAGCCGGTCAAACAGATACATGGCTGAACCATAAAGAAAAGGCTCGCCCTCACACAGCACGACAACATCCTGACCCTGTTTAAGCATACCTGCCAGCTGCTGCGCACTGCGGTCATAAAATGCCTGGATACCACGCTGATAATCCGGGTCTTCCACTGCGATTTCTGTCGTGAACGGATACACCAGGCGCAGCTCATGCGTCCCTTCAGTAATGTATGTCTCTGCAATAGTGCGGGCGTGCCCTTTACGCCCCTCACGGCAAAAATAAGCTACCACCGAAGCACCTTCGATCAGGCGGGCAGCTCTTACCGTAAGCAGATCAGGGCTGCCCGGACCAACCCCTACAACATGCAGTGTGCCTGTAGCCATTATTCAGTCTCGCTGGCCAGAGCATTAACCGCAGCTGCAGCCATTGCACTGCCACCAAGACGACCATGCACAATAAGCCAGGGAACATCTGTACGCTGAGACAAAGCTTCTTTCGATTCAGCCGCACCGACAAAACCAACCGGCAAACCAATAACAGCCGCAGGCTTTGGTGCACCGGCATCAAGCAGTTCGAGCAGATAAAACAACGCGGTGGGCGCGTTACCGATTGCCACGACTGCGCCTTTCAGCCTCTCACCCCAGAAGTCAAGTGCTGCGGCGGAACGCGTGTTACCAATCAGCTTTGCACGCTCAGGCGTACGTTCATCACGCAACGTACAAACGACCGGATTAGAAGCAGGCAGACGGGCACGGGTAACACCATGTGCTACCATTTCTGAGTCACACAAAACCGGACATCCACCCTTCAGTGCCTGACGTGCAGAAGACGTGAAATCAGCTGACATGCTGACATGCTGAGCCAGTTCAACCATGCCGCAGGCGTGAATCATACGCACCACAATATTAGCATCAGTAACAGGAAAGGCACTCAGATCTGCCTCATCACGGATCATAGAAAAAGACCGCTGATAAATGGCCGCGCCATCATGGATATAGTCATAACCAGCCATAATGGCCCTCACTCCTTCGTTTAACCGCCGCCTTCACCCATATCTGAGCGCACAAAAGCACACACGGCCTCAAAATCTGTCACCCTGCACACAGGGGCATCACCTGCCCTACTGTTTCTGACAAGATGATACTCACCAGCAGTAGCCACAACTGTGACATCTGCCGGAGCAGGATGAGCACACCCCTTACGACACCCTGAGACATGAAGTGAAGCACCTGACGGCAAAAAAGCTGACAGAGCCAGGGCCTGTGCCGGTGTATCGTGGGCAGCCTGTGCACATCCCTTCGCACCAGAACAGGCATAAACGCGCAGCCTGGCGTCATCATGCTCTGTCAGAAGTCCTGTGATCTGAGGCATCGCATTTTGCCATGCCAGGATCAGACTATGCCACGGCGTCAGTCTGATATATCCCTCACCCTGACTGGCAACGGCGGCACAATCACGTAAAATTTCAGGCGTCAGAGAGCCAAGTGCCACACCCAGACCATACACACCCGGCAACAGAGAACCAGTCAGCAACGGATTTTTCTGCGGCGGGATTATTACGCGCTCATACGGCTGGTTACACGCTTCAAATAAAAGACAGCCTGTTTCAGGCTGGCGAAGCGGGCGTGTTTTATCGGCCTGCTCAACAAAGCGCCTGGCCAGATCAAGAGCAAGCGAGACAACACCTGAAACATCAAGAGCCTCGCTGCGAGCAACACCACAGACGACCTGCCACAAAGTGTCGGAACCAGCCACAGCCTGCAAAGATATATCGCCCTTTAAGGCACCAGCCGGGCATAAACCACCACCATCAACCACGAAGCCAAATTTATCCGGTAAAGCAGACAAATTCTCTGAGTTCATAAGCTGTTCTGACAAATTATGAGCGACAGAAAGCGTTTGTACAGCACAGTCTTTATCCAGCCCGGCCAGAGGCGAAACCTGTAGTGCCCTGCGTTTTTCCGCACCCGGATCAGGCAGACCAAGACCTGCCTCAACCATACGCCGGGGAAAAAGAAGCGCCTGCTCGTAAGTAAACCCTCTGAGCTGCAGGCTGCCACGATTTGTAAGCGTGATAACACCATTGCCATGACGCTCTGCTTCATCAGCCAGAAGGAGTGCCTGTTGCGCACTGACCCGGCCAAAAAGCGGACGCACCCGCACCAGCCAGCCATCAGCCGCCTGCATGGGCATATGCAGACCTGGACACCACCCTTTAACGACCGGCTGCACGACAGAAAATGTCATAATATGTGTTGTCCCGCCCCCAGGCTTTTATGCTCTGTGTGACAGTGTTAAGCAGGCCTGTTTCAGTGTGTCAAAAACTATCAGTGAAAATATTAATATCACGAAAAAACAGAAAAATTATCGGGTAAAAGGATATATACTGACCTGACAATGAGCAGCAGCGGCTTAACCTGTTATACCGACTGTACTATTTACGCCGGCTCTACATTTTTCTCCTGCTCGTAACTCACTTCTTTTTCTGGTCACACACGAACATCCACCTGCAGACCGAATGTTCGTATAATGTGAAACCTGTCCAATTTCTCGTCAGCTATTCTTAAACTTCTTTTTTCGAAAAGAGACCTGCATAGATATCAGCTTCTCTATCCCTGATGTGCTGCGGCACATCTCACCATTCTTAACTTCCGTGACAATTTCTCCACTTGAAAACTGTGCTGCATAAACGCAATCCAGCTCCAGACTTTCCGGCCCGGCTATCTCTATAGCAAAACCGACAAGCGGCATCCCTTCCCCTCTGGTGCCACAATATACGCCATTCGCTACCCAGTCGCTGATGCGGCCATTCAACAACACAGCTTTATACCTGATCCGTAAATTTTCAGGATTTATATGCAGCTCAAACCCCTCAATTCTGAAACGGGCAGTATTTTCAAAATAACCCACCACCACAGGAGTGCTTTCCGGGAAAGAGGCAACAGAACTCTGTGTATGAAAATCACCAATATTAGAAATATGAGCTGACAGCCTTACAGGCAGAGCAATTTCTTTCTCATGGCGAGGCATAAGGCATTTGCGCCCAAAAAAGTTTTTAGTTGCTATACGCGAATCTGTACTGGTGCCGTTATCAAAACGTTCCTCCAGCTCTGGTGTCTGTCCATTATAAATAAAATGATTGAGCGTATCATGCCGCTCCTTACAATATTTTTCAAATGCAGCAAAACATGAAAAAGTAGATTTACATGTCCCCACAAAAAAAGTCGCCTTCAAAGAAAGAGAAAAATCAATAAGTGATAAGGTAAGAGTATCATATTCTCTTATGTTAATAAAATCCGATTTCCAGTATAAATAAATATTGAAATCTTTTTTTGCTATAGTTCTTATTTCTTCTTTTGAGTATGGCATATTATTCTCATCACACAGAATTAATGCTGATGATAATAAATATCCAAATTTATTTTTGGCTTTCGACAGAATAGCTGATGGCGCCAGTAAATTATCTTCATACTTAACCGGACTTAAAACACTATGGCTGTAATCTTCCCAGTCTTTCTCAACACGCATTTGTATAACATGTTTGATATCACGATCCTGAAAAATACCATCACTAATGATCGTAGCAATTTCTTCTATAGTGTCATTCAGAATAAAAGCCCTGGTGAGCTGGCACGTCAGCCCATAAAGCGCCATATCACCAAGGATTTTAGTTTCTCCAAACCGCTCTGCACCTTCCCAGAAGCAGGCTGAGGAATCAACTTCCTGATAATCATCATCCGGCCCGTATTTAACAGGAATGGAAAAGGCATTAAGAACATAACAAATATAACGAACATCAAATACTGACGCAAAATCAACCCGTGGCCGGGGTTCTCTGCTCTGCGGATCAAACATAACCAGAGGAGGAAGCTTTATACCCTTCTTCTCTCTCAGCGCTTTATGAGCCAGGCCAATAAGCGCCAGTTTCTGGTTAGTTATACCGGCAGCTACACCATTATAACTTATATATTCCATACCCATCTCATCATCTATCTTGAAAAAACTGTATAATTTTTTAACAGACTGGCAATATTCATATAATTATACCACCCTTAAAATCATATCACCCTCTGGTCAGGCAGTAGACAGCACATAAATGGGGTTAAAAAACAAACCCATTTAAACCGACTACCAGACCACAGAAGCCAATGCTCCCTACATGGTCCATGGCTGAACGACAGAGAGAAAGCTGATGGTCTTTTTTATTTCAACATCCCGGCTTTCAAAGCACGATTACGCTCTGCACGCTCCTTCATGGCCATACGCTCGTAGCGAATACGCTGACGAAACCAGTTGAGCATGCCTGAAAAAGTAATGACGGCAATACCAACAAAGGTCCAGACATCCAGCGCATCATGAAAAACGATATAGCTTAGCGCAATGGCCCAGACCATCTGGCTATATTGCGGCAAAGCAACACGGTTAGCCGGAGCACGGGCTGTCGCCAGCATAAGCAGCAGCTGCCCTAATGCAGCCAGAAAACCATAACCAAACAAATATACCCAGGCAGTAATATGCGGCGGCCAGGCTGCATTAGCGGCCATCAGAATACCATTACCGATAAGCGGCCCCGCCAGACTTGAGCCAAACAGAGACAAACGTACACTTTCTTTATCAGCCACACGATAGGCTATAACACTACCTGCGCATGATATAGCTGAAAGCAAAGCGCATAAATGCCCTATGTTCAGGGCACGCACACCAGGGCGCAGCACTATCAGCACACCGACAAACCCAAGCACAACCGCAATCCACGCCCATATCGTCACTTTCTCTTTCAGCAACACAACTGAAAGAATAGTGACAAATAACGGCATCAGAAACATAAGAGAAAAAGCCTCAGGCATAGGCAGCAGCATAAAAGCCTTTACACTGGCTGCTGTCGCTACAAAAACGCACACAGCACGCAAAACCCACATAGCCTTATTTTGCGGCCGCACAACATCGAGATACGACTCATGTGGTTTGCGAATAAATGGCAGAATAAGCAGCCCGAACACACCACCTGAGAAAGCAACCTCAAACGGGTTCATATGTCCCGCCAGCATTTTCGAGAACGCGTCACTGATCGAGAATGACGCGTACGCCCCAAAAGCAAGCGCCATGCCAGAGAAAAGAGTTTTTGTGTTCATAAGATGAGGTGCCATATCCTGAAGGCAAAAAAAACCGCGACGCTTTGTCATCAAAACAGCGTCACGGCCTGCATATGCTCCCGATATAGCGTTAACAGCGAAAACACCACATTATTTTTCTTCAGAGCAGAAGTGCTTTATAAGTATAGTATCTTTTATTACACAACCAGGATCTGACATGCAGATTATTACAGACCGGCAGGAACTGGCCCGCCTGGTCACTCAATGGCACAGACAAGGCGAAACCATAGGTGTCGTGCCAACAATGGGATCTCTTCATAACGGGCACCTGGCACTTGTGCGTGCCCTGGACGGTAAAGTCACCCGCCGCATTGTCACGATTTATGTTAACCCCATTCAGTTTAATAACGCAGATGATTTTCGCCTCTACCCACGCAGCCCTGAGGCCGATGCAGACCTCCTCAGGCAGACCGGTATCGTCGACGTGCTGTACACGCCCGACAGCCAGGACATGTACCCCGAACATTTTTCAACGCAGGTAACCGTCAGCGGCGCAGATACTATTCTCTGCGGTGCAGACCGCCCCGGGCATTTTAATGGTGTAACCACCATTGTCACCAAACTACTGATGCAGACAGGCGCTGATGTGGCTGTATTTGGTGAAAAAGACTTCCAGCAGCTCAGCATTATCCGCCGCATGACTGAAGATCTGAACTTCCCTGTTTCTGTGCTCTCTGTACCGGTTGTGCGCGAAGCTGATCAGCTTGCTCTCTCTTCACGCAACCGTCGTCTGACAGCTCAGCAGCGTCGGCAGGCTGCGCAACTCCCCTCTCTTCTGCTCGCATGCATTGCCAGCATGAAACATGATCAGACAGAAGAAGACGCACTTGCCACCTGCCGCACCAAACTTACCCAGGCAGGATTTACTGTGCATTATCTCGAACTGCGCTCAGGCGAGACACTGAAGATCACAGCAGCGGCAGACCCTTCTGCCCGCCTCTTTGTTGCCGCAAGCCTGGAGGATATTCGTCTTATTGATAATATGCCTCTAAGCTGAGGCTTTCTTTTCTGACACACAGGAGCCTGTCATGAGCGATATTACGCGCCTTGAGCCCGAAGAACGCCTTTGTGGCGCAGTTATCTATAATGGTCTGATTCACCTGGCTGGTCAGGTCGCTGATGATCCGTCACTTGATGTAAAAGGACAGATGGCTGACATTCTGCGCCAGGTTGATTCTCTGCTCAGCAAGGCTGGCACTGACAAAAGCCGTCTTCTCTCCGTTCAGATTTTTCTGACTGATATCAACGATATTACAGAAATGAACAAAGCATGGGACGCCTGGTTAGACCAGGATAATAAACCAGCCCGTGCAACAGTTGAAGCAAAACTGGCTAACCCGGCATGGAAAGTCGAACTGACCGGCATTGCGGCCCTGCGCTGATACTACCCCGGAGCTGCTGATAACGCAGCTCCACCAGATTCTGCCCGGCACACGCGTATACAGTCAGAAGACGCAACGGTTATCACCCTGGAGAAACAATATTTATATTTTTATGAAAAGGCTGGCTCCCGAAGTAGGACTCGAACCTACGACCCAGCGATTAACAGTCGCTTGCTCTACCAACTGAGCTATTCGGGATCAGCGAGGCATCGTATAACCGCATTTGGCGGGGCTCGTAAACCCCCTTATGTGATTTTTTTTATTTTTTTTATCGCAACTGTTTCTGCCGTGACAGTACAGATCTCTCCGCGTTAGAAAGATCAGGAACATGAGCATGTCAGGCCCCCCTCCCGGCACTTTCCCGCGCCGCACGTTTCTGCTCTGTGGATTAGCCGGAGCGGCAGCCGCAGGCAGTGCTGAGCTGTACCATCTGCACAGGCATCATCACCCCCGCCGCAGAGCTGATGGCCTTTACCACCAGATACGCCTGGCATGGCCTGACGCAGATAACAGCCCGGTTCTGAATGTTGCTGCGCAGAAAAATTTTCTTACGCACTACAATCTCGATCTCCTGCCCTTTAACAACCCGCCTGAAGACGGGGATGAGGCTATAACGGCCCTGGCAAAAGGAGAGGCCTCTTTTGCGGTTGCACCCGCCACCACATGGTTAACACATCTCAATCAGGGACTGGCCGCCAGCCTTATTCTGGGGGTACAGCCAGGAACATTTCGCCTGCTCGTGCGGCGCGCGACAGGCATTCAGAGACTTAACCAGCTCCTGAACCGTACTGTTCTGGTTGGCGAGCACAACAATGCAGGAAAATTGTTTTTCGCCACCATGATGCGCCGCAAGGGCATGAACTCTATGGAGAAAATAAACTGGAAAATCGTACCTGATGCCACACTGACAGCGCCGGATACGCTCGCTGAAGCGGACGCGGTAGTGACGGATGACCCGCAAGGGTGGCAGCTGCTCAGCACGCAGCCAGGCGTATTTTCTGAACTGGCAGGCAGTACAACAGGCGCTTATTCAGAGCGTACAAACCTGGTACTTGGTATCAGCCATACTGCCCCTGACACCGAAGCAGATGCAGCAACAGCACTCACTCTGGCCCTGAAAGATGCTGCAAAATGGTCCCGCACTCATTTGCAGGAAACCGCTACTCTTATGGCCCAGACATCTGACGGATTAAACGCACAGACCATATTCCGGATGCTCCAGAAAGAACCGGTCATACAGGCGATTACAGGGCAGAAACTACGCGAGCAGGTTGCTCAGTATTGTGATGAGCTGCAACTGCTTGGCCTGCTCCCTCAGACAGCTGACTCGTCAGCTCTGGCTCATCGTTTTACCCATAACCCGTTACGCAATTAAGCGGGGTGTTCTTCCGGCCGCAGATATAAAAAACTGCTGACTGAAAACCGTTTTTTTAAATAGAAAAACTAGTTCTTCAGTCAGCATTTTTTTGATTATAAATCTGTCGTAAACGAGAATTTAAAGGTGCGTGGTTCCCCCTGCATCAAATACCCCCCGAGAGAAGACGCCCAGTAACGATTATTGGCAATATTATCGACGCTAAAACGCAGTGTCATTGGCTTATGCTTCACAGCAAAAGTGTAACGCATAGCGACATCAAAACGGGTCCATACAGGCAAGTGCATGGTATTACCTGCGTTAACCCACTGCTTGCCCGTATTAACAACACGACCAACCACTGTGCCTCCCTGCAAAAAAGGCAGGTCATATTCAAGGTTAGCATTCAGCGTGTAGTTCGGCACACCAATAGCTGTTTTCCCTTTATTATCGCCCTTAACAATATGGGCATCAATAAGGGTCGCCCCTCCGTTAAAGCGCAGCCCCTTCATAATAGTGCCATTAACATTCAGCTCCGCACCGCGGTTACGCTGCATTCCATTCGCTGTAAAACGATAATAATCGCTCTGAGCTGTCGCGGCCAGATAAGCCTGCGGCTGCGATATCTGAAAAAACGCGAGTGTCGTAGTGAAGCGGCCGGTGTCATATTTTGCACCCACTTCATACTGAACACTTTTATAAGGCGGAAATACCTCTCCGAGGTTAACAATATTCGTGCCCGCAGCCACCGGCCCCTGAGACAACCCCTCGATACGGTTAAAATAAACAGATGTACGGCGCGTGGGATGAAAAACCAGGCCGACAACCGGTGTAAAATCACCCTCATTATAATGATCGGTGCGGGCACGGGTGTTATAATCAAAAGCGTTGATGAGCATACTCTGGTAACGAAAGCCTGCAGTCAGCGCGATACGGTCATGCCAGAAGGTCACCGTATCAGAGAAGAACAGACTATAAAGGCGCGTTGTGTTTTTTGTTTTAGGGTTATGAATATTACCACCAACATAAGAGTTGTTTAATGGAGCAGAGTATTGAGGATGGTATAAATTATTTGCGGCCGGCGTTAACGACATAGCATAGGCTGTAGCTGTATCCTCCCACAATCCGTTACCACCCGCATTAATTTCATGCTTAAAAAACCCAGTATTGAAATGGGCTCTGAGGCCTGCACGGGTACTTTCATTGGTCTGTACATAAGGCACATACATACTGCCATTAGTACCATCACCTGTGCTGACATTTTTAACAGTCAGGTTAGAATATAGTCCCTTTTCGTTCGCCCCCATACCGCCAAAAGCACCATAAAGTGTAATATGCTTTGTCAGGTCATGCTCAGCATTCAGCATCCCGAAAATATAACTCAGATCATTATAGGCCCAGCGCTGACCATAGTTTTTTGAGGCTGACGGTACACGTGGCACACGCGTAACATCACTCCCCAGAAACACAGCAGACCGCCCGCCATTCACCCCCTGATTCTGGTAATTCATATCCACTGAAATGCGGGTGTTGTCGTTATGCCAGTCAAAATCGGCTCCCACCACAACACTGTGACGGCGCTCGTTCTGAATAGCATCCTCTCCGTCACGACCGGCGACATTCAGTCTGAACCCATAATTTTTATTATCACCAAAGCGTCGGCCAACATCGATGCTTCCTTCTCCCATCGCGCTGCTGGTATAGCCGCCTGTGACGCGCGTAACGGGTGTTTTTTCAGCATGTTTAAACATCAGATTAATGTTGCCGCCAACCGCCGAACCACTCGGGGCTGCACCATTAAGAAACGCGCTGGCACCATTAAGAATCTGCACCTGATCATATAGCTCAGGAGAGACAAGCTGACGCGGGGTAATGCCATAAAGCCCGTTAATAGCAATATCATCACTATTCAGTACAAAACCCCGGATAACAAACATCTCAGAAAAATTGCCATAGCCCATAGTCGTACGCACAGAGGGGTCATTTTGCAAAACCTGCCCCAGTGTCTGCGACTGCTGATTTGCAATCAGGCTGGAAGAGTAACTGCGGATATTAAACGGCACATCAAGCCCACGTTTTGTGCCAAGTGCGCCAAGCTGCCCGCCGCTGCCCACTTCCATACGGTTACGACGACTGGCCGTAACAACCAGCTGTTCATCCTCTCTCGCCTCAATTGCTTTTTCGTTCGCATCACTCTCCCTGGTTTTGACTATATTTTTTTTATGATCGGATGCTGTCTCTGCTGCCTGAGCCGAACAAGCACCGCCACTCATAAAACCTGTCATGAGAAGACACGTAAAAATTCGGGAAGCTGACCGCTGACGAGGTAACATGAGTAATCACACATTCTGAGAGGGGTTCAATTGAGCGGCCTTATATACGCAAATGAGAAACATTCTCAATGACTATTTCAAACAGCTCTGCTATAAGGCGGATGTCTAAACCTGAAGAAGCGCGAATCTCTTGCCGGCACTTTCCTCTTCTCCCGCTCAGCACACCCCCCTCACGCAGAACGCACATAAGCTGCGCAAACCGGCAGTGCGACTAATGCCATGGCACCGCGTGCTATGGCTGCTTTGCGCCGGCTGCCTCGCCTGGAGTGCTGCCCTCTCATGGGCAGACCTGCTCACAGCAGCCAGCCGCCTTAACCCTGCACAGGGCGCTATGGCCATAACTGCATTTGCGACAGCCTTCATCCCTGCACTTATTGTCATTGGTTATGGTGCGCGCATGCATAAATGGGGTTTGTGGTTTCTGGTCCTTTTAAGTATCAGTGGCATCGTAATAAAAAACCTGGCGCTGTAATGACTAAGCCCGGAATACGTGAGACTTTTCGCCTGCATATGGGCTGGCTGCACAGCTGGGTGGGTTTTATCGCCGGGCTGGTACTGGCCTGTATTTTCCTCACCGGCACCCTGACTGTTTTTGATCAGGAAATAACGCAATGGATGCAGCCCGAGGTTCCGCTCAGTCCATTACACCACATCACGCCTGAAGCATTACAAACAGCGGCTGATACAGTTTTGCAGAATCAAAAACAGGGACGCGCCGTTTTTATTAACCTGCCTTCAGCCCGTGACCCGGTGCTCAGAGTGCTGCACTATAACGGCACTGCTTTCACCGGCCCTGCTTATGACCCTGCAACGGGGCTCCTTCTTAAAGGACGCGACACCGAAGGCGGTCAGTTCTTTTATAATTTTCATTATACACTTCACAGCGGTCGGATTGTGGGGGGTATTCTGACCGGCCTGGCCGGACTGTTTCTGCTCGTTACACTGCTCTCAGGCCTTATCATACATCTGCGGTCCATATGGCCCGACATGGTCCTGTTTCGTCCTTTTGGCCCCAGACCCCGTGCCTGGCTTGACGCGCATCTGCTGACAGGCGTTCTGTTTCTGCCTTTTCTGCTGGTCATAACCTACACCGGCACAATTATTCAGCCTTACAGCCTGTTTGCACAAAAGCCACGCCCTGCGGCAGCCACACCTGCCAGACATATCGAAACAACTGCTCTTCCGCCCCTTTTCCCGCTGATTGAAGAGACAAAAAAACGCCTGAATACACAGGAATGTGGATTTATCCTCTTCACGCCAGAAGACATACGCATTTCACGCAGTGATTATTCCAGCCTTTTTCTCACGCGCGATCAGGCCATTTTTGACCGTAATGACGGGCATTTTTTACGCATCATTACACATGACAGCACAGCCGACAGACCTTTTCAGCTCGCGCGCGGCCTGCACCATGCCCGTTTTTCAATCTCTGTTTTGTCCTGGCTTTATTTTCTTTCAGGCCTGAGCTGCACCATCCTCATTATCAGTGGCCTGGTGCTCTTTCTGATCAAACGCCGCCGTATATCCGGTCACATGACTGTTTATAAACTGGCGGAAGGGTTTTGCATTCTGACAGTCGCGGGTCTTCCCATCAGTGCGCTGGCATTTCTATGGGCAAACAGACTGATACCAGTTTCTTTTCCAGGGCGGGCCGAAGCTGAAGTCAGCGTATTCTTCGCCACATGGACACTCTCAGCCACGCAGGCAATTTGCTTTTCGCTCGCCAGACGCCCTTTTGCCGCATGGACGATGCAGCTGATCACTCTGGCAGCACTGGGCGTAGGCCTGCCCATAGCTGATGCACTCATGGTGCCTCACCCCACTCCGCGCAACATAGCTCTGTCATGCACTGTTGATATATGGTGCCTTATAACAGCCACTGCCGCAGCTGTTGCTGCCATGCGCCTGATAAAAAAAACGTCATGATCTTTATACTTATTTTTCTGCTGTGGTTTACAGGCTTTCTGGCACACGAAATCGTGCAGCCGCGCACGCGCAAACTGATAGCACCCTCACCCTTACCCATCACTACACTGCGTTATGTACGATTTTTACTGCCAGGCGCAGCGCTGCTCCTCAGCCTGCACACGGACTGGCAAACCGGCGTGATGATCTGGCTGGGACTTGGCGCCTGTGCCGGCATTGTCTGCGCTCTCTCACTCGCCTTATGGCGACAAAATGCAGCTCAGCCTGACAGACCGGCACCTTCAGAGGCAAAATAACGATTAACTGCCTGGCACATTACACCAGCGACCATAGCCCTGTGACCCGCCTGACGCAGGGCTGCTTCATCCAGACGATTCGACATAAACCCCATTTCAACCAGAACAGACGGAATTTGTGCTGACTTAAGAACGGCAAAAGCAGCATGACGCTGAGGATGCGGCAAAAGATTAATACGATTTTTAAAAGATGACACAACAGCACCGGCCATAGAGGCTGAGCCCTTACGCGCCTCTTCCGTCACCAGGCTGGCCAGAATCTGCTGAACCTCGGGTGTGGCGCCACGTACAAGCGGCCCGCCATAACGATCAGCGCTGTTCTCTGTCCGGGCCAGTGCCGCCGTCTGCGAATCAGAAGCACCATGCGAATGTGTATAAACACTGGCACCACGCACTGATTTATTCAGCAGCGCGTCAGCATGCATAGAAATAAACAGGGAAGCTCCGTGCTGATGCGCCATTTCCACACGACCATCAAGCGGAATAAAATGATCACTCGTGCGCGTCATCGCCACACGATAACGCCCCGTTGCAATGAGCTGACGGTGGAGTTCTGTCGCAGCTGCTTCAGCCACATGCTTTTCATAGGTACCTGAAAAACCAATCGCCCCGGGGTCCTTACCGCCATGGCCCGGATCAAGCATCACAAGAGGTAAGGCAGGACGTGCCCTCCCTGTGATGGCAGGAGCATGAAGCGTTGAATGACCTGACGAAGTAACCCTGTGAGTGCCTGAGGCAAAAGCCGCAGCAGGCACGATACTGCCCAGTAAAGAAGCACCACCCGTAACAGTCAGCAATTTTCTGCGCGCCAGTTCGAACATGATCTTTCTTTCAGGTCATATTATGGCCAGTCTACGCGGCCTGTTTCTTATCCTGCCTGCACTAACCTCGTGATGTACCACGATTCCGGCCAGTCTGCTCATGAAAAAACATTTCGTAACAGTATACAACCCGTAATCACAGCATGCCCGCAAAATGTCAGCCGCGTCATGCTGTAAAAAAGTAGCAGGCCTGAATGACTTGCGCATTCTTCTGCTTTGCGTCATGGTTGATAATAGCGGCATATAAAAGCAATAACAGGCTTTTGTGTGCCCTGTTACTGTTTTCTGGATGCTGAACTGAATGCGGCAGATAGCGTGCGTTATTTAAGGTCATTCCGCACCACCATCGCAGACATGAAAGCAGGACTATTAAGTGATTGAAGGATTTATGAGTGTAGCCCAGGCCCGGAACGTCAGATACGTGATCAGATCACAGGCAGAGCTCTGCCTGTGCCAGCACGACGTTCTCCAGGCTACATGTTCCGATTTTTTTCTGTCGAGTGATTATTCATGCCTGCCGGAAGCGCCCCTGTCGCAGATCCGTTCGTCACGACGGACAGATCTGACAGGCTGGCCCCCGCAGCATCGGAGTTTTGTTTTTGATGTCCAAGCGTATGCTAATCGATGCAACACATGCGGAAGAGACGCGTGTTGCGGTAATGGGTGGAAACCGGCTTGAAGATTATGATGTTGAAATAGCTGCAAAAAAACAGCTTAAAGGGAACATCTACCTGGCGCGCGTTGTGCGTGTTGAGCCAAGCCTTCAGGCCGCCTTTGTAGATTATGGTGGCAACCGCCACGGTTTTCTTGCTTTCAGCGAAATTCATCCCGACTACTACCAGATTCCTGTTGCAGACCGCGAACAGCTGCTGGCCCTTCAGGCTGAAGAAGAGGCCCTCCTTGAGGCGGCCGAACGCGAAGAAAGCGAAGAGCCACCTGAAGCACGATCTGAAACAGACGACGATACTGCTGCATCTGTAGCCGAGGACGATTCGCCGGCTTTTGAAGGGGGTGATGAAGTCCCTGAAGCACGTACACGTTCACGCAATGATGCGCCTGATTATGTTGGCGGCGAAACAGACACCGGCGACGAAGCCCTGATACAAAAGCGTATTGCCAGATTTCTGCGCAATTACCGCATTCAGGAAGTGATCCATCGTCGCCAGGTTATTCTGGTGCAGGTTGTCAAAGAAGAACGTGGCAATAAAGGCGCTGCGCTGACGACCTATATTTCTCTGGCTGGTCGCTATTGTGTGCTGATGCCCAACGCACTGCGTGGGGGTGGTGTATCACGCAAAATCACCTCAGTGCCCGATCGCCGCCGCCTGCGCGACATTATTTCTGACCTTGAGCTGCCACGCGGCATGGCCATGATTGTCCGCACAGCCGGTGCCCAGCGCCCTGGCCCCGAAATTACGCGTGACTGCGAGTATCTGCTGCACCTGTGGGACGACATTCGTGACCACACATTGCAGTCTCTGGCACCCACGCTGATTTATGAAGAAGCAAGCCTCGTCAAGCGCGCTATCCGCGATGGCTATACGCGTGAAATCAGTGAAATTCTGGTTGATGGTGAAGCCGGCTGGAAAGCTGCCCGTGACTTTATGCGCCTGCTTATGCCGCAGCATGCCGACAAAATAAGGCTATGGAACCGCAATAACCAGTCACTTTTCACGCATTACCATGTCGAAGGTCATCTCGACGCTATTTTCTCTCCGACTGTGTCGCTGCGTTCTGGCGGTTACCTGGTCATCAACCAGACAGAAGCTCTGGTTGCTATCGATATTAACTCAGGTAAAGCCACAAACCAGAGAAATATCGAAGAAACAGCTTTCCGCACTAACCAGGAAGCAGCAGACGAAATTGCCCGTCAGCTCCGCCTGCGTGACCTTGCCGGCCTGATTGTCATTGATTTTATTGACATGGAATCCCGACGCCACAACGTCATGATCGAACGCCGCATGAAAGATGCGCTGCGTAATGACCGGGCTCGTATTCAGATGGGTAACATCTCCCATTTTGGCCTGATGGAACTTTCACGGCAGAGACTGCGCCCCTCCGTCGCAGAGGCGGTGTTTGCACCCTGCCCGCACTGCCATGGCACTGGCATGATACGCAGCATTGAAAGCTCTGCGCTGCACGTACTTCGTGCCATTGAAGAAGAAGTCAATCGTCGCAGGGCCTCTGCACTGACTGTATATGTTGACGGCAATATCGCTCTCTACATCCTCAACAATAAACGCTCATGGGTTGCAGAAACAGAGAAACGTCACGGCGTCAGAATTCTCTTTGCGGCTGACAATACACTGCCTGCCCCTGAAATTCGTATCGAACGCCAGCAGGCCAGCGGCAGAGAAGAGCGCTTCTCTTCACCTGTTACTACCCCGGCTGATGCGCCTCTGGCCGCTGAAACTGCACCAGCAGCACAGATCGTTGCGACCGAAACACCGGCTGAAACCAGCGAGCAGAATATCTCTGCAATAGCCCCGGCTGCAGGCGAAGAAGAGCCCCGCCGCCGCCGCCGCCGCCGCCGCCGCGGGGGTAACCGCGAGGACCGTGCGCAGCAGCATAATGACCAGAACCAGTCTGACGCGCCTCAGCCTGTACAGTCAGAATCCTCTGACACGCCGGAACCGTCTGATGAACAGCCGGATGTTGCACAGACCGAACACGCTCTGATGCCAGGCAGACGTCGTACACGTCATTCGCGCGTGCGCCGTCCGGAACAGCAGCAGGCCAAACAGTCTGAGCAAAACGATAACAAAGCTGTCAGACATGTGCCGATCTGGAGAGGGCCAACACCCGCTAATCCGTTCGGTGATGAAGTGGAGATGTTTGATCTGACTGATGAAGATCCGACTGAGGAAACTTCAGACTATCAGGAGCCTGTTATCAGAGCTGTTGCAACTGCAACTGTCAGCAAAGACAACGTAACGTCACCGGAGTCTGCTGAAAAAGAAACCGGGGATCAGCCACAGAAAAGCCGCAACTCAAAGCGCAGACGCTCTGGCCGCGCCAAACAGACTGAAGCTGAAGCGACAGAGACTGGTGAAGTGGTCACACAGGATGATTCTGCCGCACCGGTACAGGCTGATGAGCCAGCAGTCGCGACTGAAGATAAACCTAAGACACGCCGCAAACCAGCCCGCAAAAAGGAGCCGGAAGTCGTAGCTGAAGACAGTGGTGAGGCCGTGCAGGAGAAAAAACCTGCCCGACGCAGACGCACTTCGAAAAAAGCTGAAGCTGCTGAAAGCGAAAGCTCCGCACCAGAGAAGGCCGGCACAGACAACGATGCTGACCCTTCAGTGGTGCAGCCTGTTGTGATCAGTGACGAGGCCCCCAAAGGTCGTCCCCGCACCGGATGGTGGCGTCGCTAACATTTAAAACAATCGTGAGAGAGAGGAGGCCCGGCCTCCTCTCTCTCAATCTTTGCCGCATCAGCCTCCTGTGCTAGGAACATTCGTGTTCTCTGTTTTGTCCCGACCGGAAGTTTCATGACCGCGCCTCAGCCTGCCACGAAAGACCACCAGCCTCTTATTCTGGCTCTGCCAAAGGGGCGTATTCTCAAGGCTGTTACGCCACTCCTCGAACAGGCTGGCCTGACCCCCTCTGACGACTGCCTGGGCGACAGCAGCCGCAAACTACGCTTTCCGACAAGCAATCCGAATATTGATGTTGTGCGCGTCAGGTCATTTGACGTAGCAACCTTTGTCGCCACAGGCGGCGCACATATTGGTATTTGTGGCGCCGATGTGCTGATGGAATTTGACTACCCCGCCATTTATGCCCCCCTTGACCTGGGCATTGGTAAATGTCGTATTTCAGTCGCACAGCCTGAAAACCTGCCCCATAGTGCTGATGAATGGTCACAATGGTCTGAAGTACGGGCAGCTACAAAATATCCTGCTATTACACGCCGTTATTTTGCTGCACGTGGCATTAACGCCAACATTGTGCACCTGCATGGCGCGATGGAACTGGCCCCTATGCTGGGCCTGTCCCGCCTGATTGTTGACCTGGTTGATACCGGCTCAACTCTGCGTGCTAATGGCCTGCGTGAAGTCGAGACGATTGCCAGTGTTACCAGCCGTGTCATCGTAAACCGCACAGCTCTTAAAACCCGTCCTGAAGAAATTACAGCTATTCTCGATACATTCCGCGCAGCCTGTAAAACTTCCCTTCCACTTGCCACAGTCTAATAAGGTGCATGCACTGTCATGAAACGGCTCGATATTCGTGATTCAGGCTTTGAGGCCGGCTTCTCTTCTCTCCTTGCCTCACGCGAAGAACAAAGCGACAAGGTTAACGAACCCGTTGCTGCCATTCTCGCACAGGTACGCAGAGAAGGAGACACCGCGCTTTGCGCTCTGACCGAAAAATTCGATCGCCTGCCACTCACACCTGATAAGCTGGCTTTCACAGCAGACGAAATTGAGCAGGCATGCGCTGAAGTCAGCCCCGAACTGCTTGAGGCCCTCGACCTGGCAGCCACCCGTATTGAATCATTTCATAAAACTCAGCTCCCTAAAGATACCCGCTATACTGATGACGCAGGTATGACACTGGGCATGCGCTGGATTCCCCTTGATGCAGCCGGCCTGTATGTACCTGGCGGCAAGGCGGCCTACCCCTCATCAGTATTAATGAACGCCATCCCGGCACGGGTTGCGGGTGTACAACGCCTGGCAATGTGTGTGCCAACACCTGACGGTATAATTAACCCACTGGTTCTTGCCGCCGCACGACGCGCCGGAGTAACCGAAATTTACCGTGTGGGCGGAGCACAGGCAGTCGGAGCCATGGCATATGGCACACAGACAATCAGCCCGGTAGACCGCATTGTTGGCCCGGGCAACGCTTATGTGGCTGAAGCTAAACGTCAGGTGTTCGGGCATGTCGGCATTGATAGCATTGCCGGACCTTCTGACGTGGTGGTTATTGCCGACTCGAACACTGACCCGCGTCTGATTGCACTTGATCTGCTTGCGCAGGCCGAACATGACGAAGAAGCTCAGGCGACTCTGATTACACCTGAAGCCTCTTTTGCTGACACTGTGACAGCCGCTGTTGAGGCCGAACTCAAAGTACTGACCCGCTCAGCTATTGCCCGCACCAGCTGGGAGCGTAACGGCGCTGTTCTTGTTGTACGCAACTTTGACGAAGCCATAGAACTGGCCAACCGCCTGGCCCCTGAACATCTTGAACTGATGGTCGATGACCCTGAGCCTCTGCTGGCTCGTGTACGCCACGCAGGCGCGGTTTTCCTTGGCCGTTACTGCCCTGAAGCTGTTGGAGATTATGTCGGCGGCCCCAACCATGTACTGCCCACATCACGCACAGCACGCTTTGCCTCAGGCCTCTCTGTTTTCGACTTTATGAAACGCACAACTTTCCTGGCAGGCGGGCCTGAAGCCCTGAAACGCATCGGCCCTGCCGGGGTCGCTCTGGCCACCGCTGAAGGGCTTGAAGCACACGCTCTGAGCATCTCTGCCCGGCTTGATGCACTAACGAAAAATACACCTAACGCTTGACCGCAGGCTGGCACTCACCCATACCTGCACAACACAACCTTGATGAGACCCTAAAATGAACGAAGGATGCCATGTCTAAAGAGGACATGATTGAATTTAGCGGCACAGTCACCGAACTCCTGCCCAACGCAATGTTTCGTGTCAAACTTGACAACGAACACATGATTCTGGCCCACACCAGCGGCAAAATGCGCAAAAACCGCATTCGTGTTCTGGCGGGTGACAGGGTCAATGTTGAAATGACCCCCTATGACCTGAGCAAAGGTCGTATTACCTTCCGCTTCAAGTAAGCATCATGACAATGCCTGGGGCACCCGGCAGCGACAATGCAACACGCCCGGCTTTTGTCCTGGCATCAGCATCACCCCGCAGGCTGGACCTTCTGGCTAAGCTCGGGCTGGTGCCTGACCGTGTTTTGCCTGCCAGTATTGACGAAACACCCAGGCGTGATGAGCCGCCACGTCAGTATGTAAAGCGTATGGCTGATGAAAAAGCCCGGCGTGTGGCTGAGCAGCTCTCTGACCCGGCTTTAATTCTCGGGGCGGATACTGTTGTCACGCTCGGGCGGCGCATTTTGCCCAAAGCGGAAGACAGAGCTACAGCACGTCAGTGCCTGAGCATGCTCTCTGGTCGTCGTCATACTGTTATGACCGCAATCAGGCTTATGCCCTCTGCTGCCTGGCCTGAGGGACGCACCTGTGAGCGGGTAACAGAAACCGTTGTTACGTTCTCGCGCCTTTCTGATTATCAGATTGACGCATTACTTGATGCCGGCGACTGGGAGGGCAAAGCTGGTGGCTATGCTCTGCAGGGGCATGCCGCAGGCTTTATACGCTTCATCTCAGGCAGTGCTTCAGCCGTTATTGGCCTGCCACTGTTCGAGACAGCACAGCTGCTGCGTGGACAACCTGGCAACTGGCTGCCGTGACACAGCAACTTTACCTGGCTTACACGCCCGGAGAACTGCGCCTTGCTGTCGTTCAGGACGATGAACTCCTGGACTATACTCTCTGGCGACCTGATTTTCCCGACGGTGTGGGGGACCTGTATCACGGACGTATAGCGACACTTGTACCTGCTATGGGCGGTGCATTTGTCAATATCGGCCTGGGCAGGCAGCAGGGCTTTTTGTCTCTCTCTGGCAACCAGGCGCAGCTTACCGAAGGGCATAACCTGATTGTGCAGGTCACGCGCGCGGCCCTTGGCGGTAAAGGCCTGCGCCTGCGCCTGCCACAAGGCACACAGCCCGACCTGCCAGCCTCATCACAGCCAGGCCTTATAAGCCGCGGGCCAACCCCGCTTGAACGACTGGCTCAGCTCTGGCCACAGGCTGAGTTATGTGCTGACAGCCCTGAGGCCGCAGCGCTTATCCCGCCAGCTTTACGTGACAGGCGGCGCAGATTATTTCAGCCTGTACCAGCCAGCATCAATCAGGCATGTGATGCGCTGGCAGACACAATCGTCACACTCCCCGGCAGGATGAGTGCAAGCATTACTCCCACACCGGCACTTATCGCAATTGATATGGATGCCCCTCCCTCTGCTTCAGGGCAGACCAAGCAAACAGCCCAGTTTGCTGCTAACCGTGATGCTCTGCCCGTCTTACTGCACCAGATCAGGCTGCGAAACCTTTCCGGGGCTATTCTCATTGACCCGGCAGGTCTCGCTGTCAAAAAACGTCAGGCTTTGCTTGAACCTGTCAGAGCCATGCTTAAAGCTGACCCGCTACAGCCACGCTGCCTAGATATTACAGCGCTGGGGCTGATTGAAATTGTACGGGCCCGCATACACCCCTCATTACCTGAACTACTTACCTCCCCTCGGGGGCGTGCTCTGGCAGCGCTGAGAGCTATGTGCAGCGAAGATGCAGCCCAGGCAACTCAGCTACGTGGCAGCCTGCGGCTGATTGCTATTCTTGAAACGATACCGCAGACTGTGGCTGACTGTGCCCGCCTGCGGGGTAAACCATTTACATTAAAATCTGATCCCTCTTTGCCCGACTTAAGCTGGAGAACAGACACAAATGACTAAAACTGCTACCTGCCCCATCTGCAAAGCGCCAGCAAACCATGAAACACGGCCTTTTTGTTCACGCCGCTGCGCTGACATTGACCTGGGCCGCTGGTTTAATGGCACTTACAGTATTCCTGTCCCGGCCGAACCTTCAGAAAAAAACGAAGAAAATTAACAGAAAGCGCATTTAGTCTCTTGATCATCTGAGCGGGGTGAGATACACCCCTCTCACGCTGTAAGGCTTACAGTGCCCAAGTAGCTCAGTTGGTAGAGCAAGCGACTGAAAATCGCTGTGTCGGTGGTTCGATTCCGCCCTTGGGCACCACTTTTTAAAGTGGTTTTAAGCCCTCTCTCCAATAAAATCTTTAGTCTTTCAAACCCATCCATTTCGGGTGTTTACGTTCTATCCATTCGAGAATAACGCCGCTTGCCCGCCTTAAAAGGGGGGCATCATCTGAGAGCAGCAATAAGCCAAGGGGCAGCATCCATATGCCCAGCACAGGCAAAAACCATAAAAACCCACCAAGAATAAATAAAACACCAGCGGGAATACGGGTCCATTTTGCTTCAGGGCGGCGCAGGCGCGCTACATAATTCTGTATTTTTACAGGCAAACGCGCCAGAAGAAGCTGAAGACGCCGTTCGCGTTCATCTTCCTGGCCGGGAGATATAGTGCTCTGTGACATAACAGTGCTCCTCCTTTTTACTTACGGATGTTTTTTTATTCTGGCATATATTGATACTGCCAGCATTATACTATTGTGCATCTGACTTATCCTTCCGAACAGTCATCCCTTTTGCTTGACGCCCTCTGCCTTCTGTCATACGGGCGGAAACTTCCATACAGAGAAAACGCACAGGAAGACGACATTGCATATTCTGAGGCCATCAGGCGCTCGCCCTGGCTTTTACAGCGCGCTCACTTTATGCCTTTTCATGGCATTTGCAGCCCGCCTGCTGGTCGCCATTGTATGGCCGCAGCCCTGGCGACCAGATGAAATTTTTCAATATATGGAACCGGCACATAAACTGGCATTTGGAACCGGCATAACCACCTGGGAATGGCATGCCGGTATTCGCTCATGGCTGGTACCTGGTATTATCGCTCAGCTTATGAAAATCGGTGCAGCCTGTGGCATCACACAGCAACTACTGTTTATCAGAGTCTGCACCGCTTTCTTTTCTTTGCCGGTTGTTATTGCTTTTTTCTGGTACGGCTGGCGCAATGGCGGCAGCGCAATGGCGTGGACACTCGGAGTCTGTGCTGCGTTCTGGCCTGACATTCTCAGCGGTGGCATTCGCACACTGGGGGAGTTTCTGGCTGGGAATGTTTTATGTGTGGGCGTTATCTGTCTTGTTGCATATCGCCAGGAAAGCACGACAAGAATCTGCTTTTTTCTGGCCGCTGTTTCAGGCTTTTGTTTAAGTCTGGCCGCTGCCATCAGGTTTCAGATAGCCCCTGCTTCCGCCCTGGCGTTCCTCTTCCTGCTTCAAAAAGGCAAAATAAAACCATTTTTCATCGGCTGCCTCGCTGCTTTAATACCTGTTACTGCGCTTGGCCTGACAGATTATCTGACGCTGGAGCAGGCTTTTCAGTCTGTTTTCAGAAACTATCACTATAATCAGACACTGGGCGTTGCGAACAGCTTTGGCAAAAAATGGCCTGGCTATTATGTGCAAAAATATGCCCTGCTGTGGGGCGCTTTATTTCCTGCTCTGATTTTCTTTTGCATTAAAAGTGGCAAAGAGAGAAGAATACCCCTGCTGGTTGCTATTTTTATTGTTTTTTATCATTCTCTTATCCCACACAAAGAAGTCAGCTTTGTTTATTCTGCTGTACCGCTTCTGGTCTTTTGTGCAGCCTGCGGATGCTATACGCATATTATCGCCAGGCTCAGCCCTGCAGCCATGCCTGTTGCAGGGCTGAGCCTCTTACTGCTCTTTGCTTTTTACAGCAGTTACACCCCTTATCTCTCACGCGGCAATTATGGCATCAGCTTTGAATTACAGGCGACACACCGGCATGATATTTGTGGCATCGGACTACTGACAGACCCTCAGGCTGACACCTATCGGGAAATAGGTGCCGGGTATTCAGGGCTGACAAAACATATCCCTCTCTACCTGCTGACCTCACCTGAGGAAGTAAAAACAACACAGCAGCATTATAACTACCTTATTACCAGCACGTATGGAGAGAGTGGTTCTCCGGGAGCAGACTGGCAGCAGATAAAATGTAAAGAGGATTCTGTTTGCCTCTACCACCGCCCTTCAGGCTGTGACGGCGCACCCGATTTTGAGCAGTTCTCACAAAAGCTGCATACTCTCAGTAAATAGCCGCTTACAGGCTGCTTACATAAGGATAACGGCTCTGCGTTCTGGACATCCGGCACAAGGCCGCATATCCCACTGATGTGCCCCTGCTTCTGGCACATCAGTTTCTGACAGCTCTTCACCTGGTTGCCGCATCATGACTCAGACCTCCACACCTCATCTTGTCCTTGTTGATGGCAGCGGTTTTATCTTCCGCGCGTTTCATGCCCTGCCACCAATGACCAGCCCGGCAGGTGTGCCGGTTAATGCTGTTTATGGCTTTACCAACATGCTCTCGCGCCTGCTGCGTGAACATGCAGGCAGCCACCTGGCTGTTATTTTTGATGCGGGCAGACACACCTTCCGTTCAGAAATATATCCGGCCTACAAAGCTCACCGCCCTGAAGCCCCCGAAGAGCTGCGCCCGCAATTTGCCCTGGTACGTGATGCAACCCGGGCATTCAATGTGCCGGGCATCGAATTACCAGGCTGGGAAGCTGATGACCTGATTGCCTCCTACGCCCGTGCCGTTCAGGCCATTGGCGGCACCTGCACTATTGTCTCATCCGACAAAGACCTGATGCAGCTTATTGGCAATGGCGTCAGCATGGTTGACCCCATGAAGCAACAGCCCATTGGTCTTGCCGAGGTTGAAAAAAAATTCGGCGTCACCCCGGATAAAGTGATTGATGTGCAGGCATTAATGGGTGACTCAAGCGATAACGTACCGGGAGTGCCAGGCATTGGCCCTAAAACGGCTTCTGCCCTGATTAATGAATTCGGCACACTCGAAGCTGTGCTCAGTGCTGCACCGGAGATGAAAAAATCCAAAAAGCGCGAAATGCTGATCGAGCATGCAGAGGCAGCCCGCATCTCACGCCGCCTGGTTGAACTGGCCTGTGACGTTCCCCTGCCTGTCGCTATTGACGAACTGACCGTAAAAGAACCTGAAAAAGAAACTCTGGCTGCCTGGCTTGAAAACATGGGCTTTCGCTCACTCATCAGCCGTATGGGTATGGCCACCTATGCCGGCACAGAAGCACACAGAGCAGCCCGCGCCACAGCTGAAGCATCAGTCAACCCGACAGAAGCTCAGGCCGACACCGGCATTTCTGAAACAGTTACCGCCCCCCCTTACAGCGGTTATGAGACCGTACGAACAGCTGAAGCGCTTGAACGCTGGGTTGCCGCCGCGCGGGAGGCCGGCCTGTGCGCCGTTGACACAGAAACAGACGGCCTTGACCCGCTGAGTGCCGGTATAGTTGGCATCTCGCTGGCGACGGCACCTGGCAAAGCCTGTTACGTGCCCCTGCGCCACCAGGGCACCCTGGAAGAGCCTGCAGGCGAGCAGCTCAGCCCGGATGATGCCATTACTCTGCTACGCCCGCTGATGGCCGACGCAAGCGTGCTGAAAATTTTTCAGAACGCCAAATTTGACCTGCTGGTCTTTGACCGTGCAGGCCTTGATTTTACAGACATCAGCCCGACTGATGACACGATGCTGCTCTCTTACGTGCAGTCCGCCGGCCTGCATGGGCAGGGAATGGATGAGCTTTCTGCCCTGCATCTGGGGCACAAGCCCATCAGCTATACAGACGTTACCGGCACAGGCCGCAATAAAATTCCTTTTGCTCAGGTGGCCGTCAGTAAAGCGACTGACTACGCGGCAGAGGATGCCGATGTCACACTTCGCCTGTGGTATGCGTTGCACCCTTCCATGCGTGCAAACCAGTGTCTTGCCCTGTATGAACAGATTGAACGACCACTCTCGCCCGTCCTGGCAGAGATGGAAAAAACCGGCATTGCCATTGATCGTGCAGCACTGAGCCGTTTGTCAGAAGATTTTGCAACCCGTATGGCAGTAATGGAGACAGATATTCACGCGGAAGCAGGGCGTGAATTTAATGTCGCCTCACCACGTCAGCTGGGTGAAATTCTGTTTGACGAGATGGGCCTTAAAGGCGGTAAACGTGGCAAAGCCGGAGCATGGGGCACTGACTCCTCCGTATTGCAGGACCTGGTCGATCAGGGCCATGCCCTGCCAGAGAAAGTACTGGCATGGCGCCAGCTGGCAAAACTAAAAAGTACCTATACCGATGCACTATTGCGTCAGGCTACCACAGACGACAGAGTGCACACCTCGTTTCAGATGGCAATTACCACCACAGGCCGCCTTTCTTCCAACGAGCCTAACCTGCAGAATATTCCCGTCCGCACAGAAGAAGGTACACGCATCCGACAAGCCTTCATTGCGTCCAGAGGTAAAAAACTGATCTCAGCTGACTATTCGCAGATTGAGCTGCGCCTGCTGGCTGATGCCGCTGACATTCCTGCACTGCGGGAGGCCTTTACACAGGGACAGGATATTCACACCCGTACAGCCTCTGAGGTCTTTGGCATTCCGGCTGAAGAGATTGACTCCCTCACCCGGCGCAAAGCCAAAGCTATTAATTTCGGCATTATCTACGGCATTTCTGCTTTTGGTCTGTCAAAGCAGCTTGGCATCTCACCAGGTGAGGCCCGCACCTATATCGAGGCCTATTTTACACGCTATCCCGGTATCAGAGATTATATGGAGCGTATGCGCGAACAGGCCCGTGAACTGGGCTATGTACTAACCTCATTTGGCAGACGCTGCTACGTACCAGGAATTCACGATAAAAATGCAGCCCGCAGACAATATGCCGAACGTCAGGCCATTAACGCCCCGCTTCAGGGGGGGGCCGCTGACATTATCAAACGTGCCATGGTCCGCCTGCCCCGTGCCATAGCAGATGCAGGTTTGTCTGCACGCATGCTCCTTCAGGTGCATGATGAGCTTTTATTCGAAACCAGTGAGGATGAGGCACCGCGTGTTGCTGCCCTGGTGCGCGATATTATGGAAAACGCAGCACAGCTCTCTGTGCCGCTGGTTGTCGAAACAGGTATCGGAAATAACTGGGCAGAGGCACACTAACCCATGACCCCTAAAGATAAACGTGTACTCACCGTCACCCTTACTGTCCTGCTCGCGGCTGGCATTGCCACAGGGGCAGGTACTTTTCTTGCCATGCAGCATGGCGTCAAACTCAACAATTATGGCAATGAGGTGGGCGGCTCTTTTCGCCTGATGGACGCCTCAACCGGCTCAATGACTGACCTGATGTTTCGTGGTCGCTGGATAGTCGTGCTTTTTGGCGCAACCCACTGCACTCAGGACGCCTGCGAGACCGCCCTGCGCAACATGTCAGAGGCCCTGAACAAGGTTGACCCTTACCGGCGCAATGCCTCGATTATTTTTGTCAGCCTCGACCCGCAGCGCGACAATGCCCCACGCCTGCATCAGTATACTGATGATATGGGCACACGTGTTGTAGCGGGCACAGCTTCACCTGAAGCTCTGGCTGAGCTTGCCCGCGAATATCATGCTCCTGTCGAAAAAATATCAGACCCCGAATGGGGCTACACCATGAAGATGTCTCCCTCCTTCGTCGTCATGGACCCGGATGCCCACTATAAGGGCAGCATTGACGCCACGCTGGATGCCGGGGCAATGCAGGCACGTCTCGAACAAATTATGCATCCTGACGCAAAACAGTAAGCCTTTCGGCTTACTGCTCCAGCGTTTTTAAAATCAGTGCCGGCGTAAGAATCTGAGGCAGTGTCACCTCAGGCCCATGCGCCGGGCTGTATACATAAAGTGGCACACCATCACGCCCGTGCGCGCTCAGAAACGCACTGATAGCCGGATTATGGTTAGTCCAGTCACCGCGCAGTACTGTCACACCATATTTTGCAAAAGCCGCTCTGGTTGCCGGAATATCAAGCGCTATGCGCTCATTCACCAGACAGGTAATGCACCAGGCTGCTGACATATCAACAAACACTGGCTTACCCTGAGCTTTAAGTTCGTCAAAACGGGCCTGAGTAAAGGCTTCAACACCCTCTGGCAGGCCGGATGCACGGGCCTGCGATACATTGCCACTGCTCTGGGCCAGTATGGGCAAAAGGCTGAGTGCCCCGACAAACACCACTATCGCCAGGCCATACACGCCATAAAGCCCGTGTGTCATACCACGCTGTATAAAACGTACCTGGGCAACGCCATACAACCATGCTGAAAATGCCAGCATCACCAGCCCGCTCGCCAGCATGAGCACACTCTGCGCCCCGCCCTGTAGCGTAGCCACCCAGACCAGCCAGACGCAGGTTGCCAGAAGAGGAAAAGCCAGGAACTGACGCAGATACTGCATCCACGGCCCTGGTTTTGGCATTTTCGAGGCGAGACCAGGTACCAGGACAAGCAGCAGATATGGAGCTGCCAGCCCGAGCCCCATAGCCGCAAACACACTCAGCCCCGCCAGAGGCGGACCAGAAAGCGCACCGGCTATAGCCACGCCCATAAATGGTGCGGTGCAGGGAGATGCCACCACCGTTGCCAGAACGCCTGTCAGTACATCATGCATATAACCATGTTTGTGTGCGTTTAGACCGCTCCCTGCTGAAACCGGCAGAAACTCAAAGACACCAAGCAGATTAAGAGACATAACAAACAAAAGCCATGTCATAGCCGTGACAAACACCGTTGACTGGAACTGAAAGCCCCAGCCAGCGGCACTCCCGGCTACACGCAGGCTCATAATCAACCCGCCCAGTGCCAGGAAGCTTACCATCACACCAGCGGCATAACAGGCTGCGCTGCCAATTTGTGCATGACGCTGACCATGCCCCATTTTTGCAACTGACAGAGCCTTCATCGCGAGCACAGGAAAAACACAGGGCATAAGGTTAAGAATCAACCCACCCAGCAGCGCAAAAGCGATTTCCTTCAGCAGGCCAGTATGCGCTGCTACTGCAGAGGGCGTGACTGCAGGGGCCTCACTTACCGTTATTGCCTGTGTCAGGGCACGCTGTGCACCATCAGCATCTTTAAGAACAAGCACGCCAGATAATGAACGATGCCCCTTAAACTCTGGCAGCAGCGTGAGCTGAAGAAGCACATCTCCATTTTCAACTCTCAGTTTCTGCTCAGCAGGCTGGTTAATAAGGCCAGGCTGCTCAGGCATGAACCAGGCCTCTTTCACCGATCTTTCTGAAAACTGACCACCACTGATTTTGAGTAATCCCTGCGGGGTCATTGTCGCAGTAAACGGTGATGGAACAGGGGTATTTTGTCCAGCGGCTTCAAACAAAGGTGCCTGCGCTGAAGGTGCGGGGGTACCAACCGGCAGCGTAAGTGTAAAATCTCCGCTTTCGGGCACACACAGACTGGCACAGACCAGCCAGTCCGCATGGGCCTTTACCTCGACCCGGTTCTGAACTGCGTCTCCTTTACGGAGAGTCAGCGATAAAGGCAGCACAACATCGCCGGTATAAGCATACGACATCAGGGAGGCATCGGGAATACGCAGGGGCACAGGCCAGATAATAGTACTGGTCTTACCCTGCAACGCTCCCTGAGCTGCAACCTCTGTCGTGACGGCCTCACCGGCATCACCGGGGTTAAGCCAGTATGTATGCCAGCCCGGGCTGAGCTGCAGGCGTAGTGCAACATGCAGGGGATTCTGCTCGTCTGCTGCATCTGACGCGGTAATGAGCGTTGCAACCGTGTGGTCTGTCTGCACTGTGTTGCTCTGAGCTGCCAGGGCCACATGTACTGGCACCATCATCGTCAGACACAAAACAAAAAAAACAGACGTTACACGTGATAACACTCTGATCTTTTCTGAAAGAAAGGATAAAGCACTCATGAATTCTTTGCGGTTATGACAATTCATGTCCAAATACTTTCAGGTCTGTTCTCTCGTCATAAAGCTTTTCAGCATAGAAAAACTCTTCTTCTGAAAGCTTATTTTTGAAAAAAATCGTTGCAAACTATCTATGCGTTAATGAGAGGTCAACATTACGCACTGAAAAATCAGACATTTTGCGGAAAAATATCCTTTTCCTTCGTTTATTACTTTCTTTTCGTTTTAAAAACGGAAATTATAATCCAGGCCCCCTCTTTTAACAGCCAGACCGGAGTATGACATCAGGTGCTGAGATGCCTTACTTTTGCCGCTCGCATGAATTTCCTGCGTGCATCCACTCTCGCTGTTATCGCACAGACACTGTCAGTCAGCGTGGTTATTCTGTCTCCTGCCGTTGCTATGGCACAAAACGACTCACAAACACCTCCCCTGCCACATTCAGGGGGCACACTGCGTATGGTGGCCCAGAGTTCAGGCGGCACGCTCGACCCTCAGATCTCCTATATGGCACTGACGCGGCAATTCGAAACCCCTGTTTATGACACACTCCTTGCCTATCCAAAATTTGCAGGTGCACGGGCAGTGCCCGTAATCGCCAGCCTGGCAGAAAACGTACCACAACCTGAAGATGACGGGCTGACATATCGTATTACCCTGCGCAAAGGTATCCGGTTTTCTAACGGGCATGAACTGAATACTGAAGATGTTGCAGCGTCTTTCCGCCGTATTTTTAAAGCCGGCAGTCCGACAGCTGGTCCGTATTACAGCCACCTTAAGGGGGCAAAAGAATGCCTTGCTGACCCCGCGCACTGCACGCTGAAAGAAGGGATAACAACAGACCCCGCCAGCCGCACAGTAACCTTCCACCTCGACACACCTGACCCGGAATTCCTCCCCAGACTGGCCTGGTCGCATTCGGCCATTCTGCCCGCTGATACACCAGCCTCTGACACAGGTAACACTGCCCCTCCGGGTACAGGGCCGTATCGTATCACAGGGTATGACCCAACACGTTTTCTGCGCATGGAGCGCAACCCCTATTTTCATGAGTGGGCGCATGATGCCCAGCCAGCCGGCTATCCTGATATTATTGAAGCCACATTTGGTCTTGACCAGGAGTCAGAGCTAACGGCTGTCGAAAATGGTCAGTTTGACTGGATGTATGAGAGCATTCCCCTTGACCGGCTGGGTGAGGCAGGTGACCACTTTGCAGGCCAGGTGCAAATATATAGCCAGCTTCTTTATTATTATGCCGCTCTTAACACCACACTACCGCCCTTTGACAACCTGAAAGCCAGACAGGCGCTCAATTATGCCGTGAACCGCCACGCCATGGTTATTTATCACGGTGGCCCTGCTGTCGCGACGCCAATATGCCAGCTCATCCCCTCCGGAGCACCCGGCTTTGACTCGTCATGTGCCTACACAAAGGGGGCTTCACCAGAGCACCCGGCGGCAGAATGGAAGGCACCCGACCTGGAAAAAGCACGTCAGCTTGTGAGGGAAAGCGGTACAGCCGGGCAAAAAATCACAATCGTCGCACCACTTGACGGGCGCTACGGCGCTATGGCGACAGAGCTGCGTAATACACTGGCTCAACTGGGATATGACGCTTCAGTGCGCAGCATGACCCAGGCCGTACAGTTTTCCTATATTCAGAATAGTGACAACCGTGTGCAGATTGCCCTGACAGGCTGGCAGGCTGACTACCCCTCTGCCTCGTCCTTTTTGCAAACTTTATATTCGTGCACCACCATTCACCCCCATTCAGACAACTCCCTCAATGTCTCGGCTTATTGCAACCCGGACATTGATGCGCTCATGGATCAGTCTGCCATGCTGGCACTGAAAGACTATGACGCGAGCAATGCCTCATGGGCCAGGGCTGACCGTGCTCTGATGGCGCAGGCTCCCTCCGTACCACTAGTACAGATCAGACGCGTAACCCTGCTGGCAAAACGCGTTCATAATGCCATTGCCACCCTTAACGATGACCTTCTGCTCTCTCAGCTTCAGATCAAATGACCACTGACCTTCAAACTCCTGCTTCTCCGGCTCCCTCTGTCAGCCTGTGGCGACAGGCCGCCCGTACCCTTCTGGCTGATAAAGGCAGCATGACAGCCCTTGCTGTTTTGTGCATCATAGTGCTCGCCTGCCTTCTGGCACCACTTTATGCGCACTATGTAGCTCATACTGACGCCTTTGCCTCAAACGTTGCGGGCAGTATTGTCCTTAACGGGCATGAGGTGGATATCATGCAACCTAATGATAACCCGCTTCATCTGGGTCTCAGCCCTATTGGGCCAACAGGTCACACAGCTTATCTGCTGGGGGCGGACAGCCAGGGCCGCGATATTGCTGCACGCCTGCTGTATGGTGGCAGAAACTCCCTGATGATTTCGGCCTGTGCCGCTGTTCTGTGTCTGTTTTTATCTACCCTCGTGGGTGTCACAGCCGGCTATTTTGGCGGTATCACTGACAGTATTTTGTCACGACTGATGGATATTATGTGGGCTGTACCGGTTTATCTGTTTGCTATTTCCCTCTCCATCATCACGGTCAGGCACGGGCTGCAAATTGGCCCTTTTACGATTGAAGCCGATAACCTGCTTATTCCCATCATCATTATTGCACTGGTTTATGTCCCTTATGCCGCGCGCCCTGTACGCGGACGGGTTATGGTGCTGCGACAGGCTGAGTTTGTCACAGCAGCACGCTGCCTTGGTGTGCCTCAGTGGCGTGTGCTCCTGTTTGATATTCTGCCCAATGTGCTGATCACTCTGGTTGTGCTTGGCCCGCTCCTCATGGCGCTGTCTTTACTGGCTGAGAGCGCCCTCTCCTTCCTGTCACTTGGTGTACAGGCTCCCGCTGCCTCATGGGGAACCATGATTCAGGATGGGGAAGGACTGATTTACTCCCGCCCTGTCGTTGCCATTGCTCCGGGCCTTGCGATTGTTTTTGTTGTTCTTGCCCTCAACATTCTGGGTGATGGCCTGCGAGACGCCCTGGACATTCGCAACGCCACGCGCCGTTCGCGCTGAAGGAGGAAAACTCTATGCTCTCAGCTTTTCTCCGCAGGGTCGGGCAGACGCTTATCGTCCTGTTTGGTATTTCCGTTCTGGTATTTCTGGTCTTTTTTGCAACGCCCGGAGCTGACCCGACGGCACGCATTGCAGGACGCAATGCTTCCCCCCAGACGATGGAAAAAGTGCGACATGAATACGGCTTTGATCGTCCTCTGCCGTTTCAGTACGCCACCATGATGAAAAAACTCTTCATCACCCGGGATCTGACCTCTTATGCTAATCGTGGTGAACAGGTTGTACCTGAAATTATTCAGGCAGCCCCTGTTACCCTCTCTCTGGTCTGTGGCAGTGCTGTCATCTGGCTTATCGTCTCAGTGGCAATGGGCACACTGGCCGCAGCCATGAAAGGAAGCTGGGTTGACCGCACTCTGATAATGCTCGGCCTTGTCGGTATTTCTATGCCTGTTTTCTGGCTGGGCCAGGTTGCCAACCTGATTTCACTCAGCCGCTATCATGACACATGGCTGTTCTCATGGGTGCCCGGGCCAGGTTATGTGCCGCTGACGCAAAACCCCCTGGCATGGTTTAAAGCTCTGGTTATTCCCTGGTGTGTGCTGGCCGTTATGTTTATTGGCATTTACAGCCGTATATTACGGGCTGACCTTGTCGCTCTGGCACAGGAAGATTTTATGCGCACAGCACGCGCCAAAGGTCTTTCGCCAGCCCGCATCCTGGTTTTTCATGGTCTGCGCACCTCAGCCATTACTTACGTATCGCTCTTTGGTCTTGATTTTGCACAGCTGCTGGGTGGTGGTGCCCTGCTGACAGAAGTCGTGTTTGGTCTGCCTGGTGTGGGCCGCCTGACATATCAGGCTCTGACGAACCTCGACCTGCCCCTCATTATGGCAACGGTGATGTATTCAGCCACCTTTGTCGTTCTTGCCAATGCTGTTGTCGATATTCTTTATATTCTCCTTGACCCCAGAGTGCGTGATGGCCGTTAATTTTCCCCACTCCACATCTCAGCCCCTGCTGGAAGTTAAAGACCTGTGTGTCAGCATTCCCTCATACGGGCGCTCTGTAGCCCTCATTGAGCATATTTCCTTCACGCTCAGAGAACGCGAAATTCTCGGCCTGGTTGGCGAATCAGGCTCTGGCAAATCCGTTACAGCTACCGCCATTATGGGGCTGCTTGATACGCCAGGACTGAAAATTACTGGCTCTGTACGCTTTAGGGGGCAGGAACTGGTTGGTCTCTCAGCCAGGAAAATGCGCGCCATTCGCGGGCGTGACATTGCCATGATTTTTCAGGACCCGATGACTGCCTTCACCCCTGTTTATACTGTGGGCTGGCAAATTGATGAGCAGATTATGGCGCATGAGCGCCTCTCTCGCAAACAGGCCCGCGAACGCACCGTGCAACTCCTCGCCGAAATGGGCGTGCCTGACCCGACACGCACAGCAAACCGTTACCCCCATCAGTTATCCGGTGGGCTGCGCCAGCGGGCTGTGATTGCCATGGCCTTATCGTGTAACCCCACACTCCTGATTGCTGACGAACCAACAACAGCTCTTGATGTCACAGTACAGGCGCAGATACTCGAACTCATCAGCACATTACGTGACACACACGGGTCATCTGTTCTGCTCATTACGCATGACATGGGCGTCGTGGCAGAAACATGTGATTCCGTTATGGTACTCTATTCCGGACGCATCGCCGAGACAGGGCTGGCCGAAGCACTTTTTGCTCACCCCAGGCACCCTTATACAACAGCTCTGCTTAACTCCATTCCTCCTTTTTATGGTGAACGCCCCCACAGACTACCCGCTATTGCAGGCACACCCCCCGCCCCGCACGAGCGACCCGCAGGCTGTGCCTTCTCACCACGCTGCCACGATGCACAGACAATCTGCTCGACTATTCCACCTCTCTCCCCTGCAGGAAATGGTCAGCAGGCTGCATGCTTTTTCTCCACTTCAGGCCAGCAGGAACACTAGAAATGTCGATACCTGCACCAGACACAACCAAAACCCTTCTTGAAGTACGCCACCTGCACAAGACATATCAGCTGCCAGGCAGAAAAACGCTGAAAGCCGTTGATGATATCTCCTTCTCGGTCAGGCAGGGCGAAGTGCTTGGGCTGGTTGGCGAGTCAGGGTGCGGCAAATCAACCCTTGGCCGCTGCCTGCTGCGCCTGCTGCCTGCATCATCTGGCAGTATTTTATTTGATGGACAGGACATCACCCGGCTTTCAGAAAGAAAATTACGCCCTCTGCGTCAGAGACTTCAGATGGTTTTTCAGGATTCATCAGCCTCCCTGAATCCACGCCGCCGTATTGGCGACCTGCTGGCTGAACCGCTGCGTGTGCATGCTGACCCGATAAACGGCAAACACACGGCAGATATGATAACTGCCCGCCTCACAGAATTACTTGATCTTGTCGGGCTACCCCGCTCTGCACTTGAGCGCTACCCTCACGAATTTTCGGGCGGACAAAAGCAGCGTATTAACATTGCCCGCGCCCTTACTCTTTCACCGCAGTTAATTGTTGCTGATGAACCTGTCTCAGCCCTTGATGTATCAGTTCAGGCTCAGATTATTAATCTTTTCGCGGACCTGCAGGACCAGCTCGGCCTGACATATGTTTTTATTTCTCACGATCTCTCGGTCGTCAGACAAATATCAACACGTGTTGCCGTGATGTATCTCGGCTCGATTGTGGAAATAGGTGAAACAGACACCGTTCTTCACACGCCGGCTCACCCTTACACCAGCATGCTGACACAGGCGATCCCTCACCCCACAAAAGGAAAAACAGGGCTACCTGCCATTACAGGGGATATTCCAAGCCCGGTTTCACGCCCTTCAGGCTGCCATTTTCACCCTCGCTGCCCTTATGCACAGGCCATCTGCCGCGAAAAAGCACCTGCTTTAGAAAACGTAAAACCCTCCCATATGGTGTCGTGTCACTTTCCTCTGGTTGCATTACAAAAAATTTATGTATAAAAGTTAATTTTAATAAATACATAATTTTGGCCGCTCACCATGAAATTTGCAGATATCATTTTAATTCATATAAAATTTTTTCTTTCCCTGATCGTATTCGGATTACTTTTTATAATCATGGATGCCGGATCATTTTTGATTAATTTATTTTTGCCTGACACGCCATTCCGGCGCTGTCTGGGGCGTAAATGGCTGGCCATTATGTCAGGCGCAGGTGTTCGCTACCTCATTAAATCAAAGCTCTTTACATGCGATTTCGATGAAATAGAAAAAATTAAAAAAGAAAAAAACCTGATTATTATTTCCAACCATCCCTCCCGCATGGATGGTATGATTCTGGCCTCCTTACTACCCAATGCCATCGCAGTGACAAAAAGCTCTATATGGAAACGCTACGCCATGGGCATGACACTGCGCACGGCAGGCTACCTTGAAATTAAACCGTTAAATAAACTTTTCCCTGAAATTCAACGCTCATTCGACGAAAGCGCGCAACTTTTACTATTCCCGGAAGGAACGCGCTCTAAACCTGGTGAAAAAACAGGTACATTTCAGGGGGGCTTTGCCATCATAGCGCAGCGCACCGGCAAACCTGTTCAACCGGTTATTATTGAATCTGCCTCTCCATACCTCTCACAAGGCTGGCCGTTCTATAAGCTTCCACCAGTACCTATGGTATTTAAAGCACGGCTTGGCCCACGGCTTGAAGCTCCTGAACGGGGACCTGGCAACGTAACCAGCCTGGTAAGAACTGCTGAGAAAATTTTCACTTCATAAAAATAAAGCCCGGGACTGAGATTTGTGCACCTGGCTTTGTTTTATTAAAATATTGAAGTCATAACCCCAAAAATCAGGAGAGATATTTCTCCACAGACCATGGCTGTGGAGAAATAATCAGCTCAGACCAGTTTCAGGCCTGCTGCTTCTGCATGTAAATGACTTTCAAAAATATGATGAATGTGATTTGTCACTTTCTCTGACAAATCACTATCACTTACTTTTTTCAAAATATTATTATCAAGAGTCAGCAGAATATTAAGCGGCTCTATACTTACAGAATCATTGATAACATTAAGCAAGCAAACACGGTAATTACCACTGAAGTGCTGAGATAAACCCGTTTTAAAAGATATCTCTACAAAAAATCCTGCGCAGAGCGGTGAATCTGAAAACAGTCCGCCTACATCGCTTCTGGGGCTACGCTCCGTTCCAACAAAGAACATGCTTTCACTGTCTTCCGAAATGCAGGCCAGAAAAATCTGACCAGCAGCACGGGTATTATGCTGGAACGCCCATCCCTTCAGAATGAAATTATTTTTTGTAATTTCAGGAGCCGGACTACCGATAAGAGACGTGCATTCATCAATATAGTACTCGATGCCATTTGCACGGGTAATTTCAAGAGGACGCCTGTGATTCAGGTGCTTGAGCTTGATGCCTCTCAGCAGACTATCCTGATGAGAAATACGCTGGAAGTCAGCAATGACACGTTCAACAGATGATGGGCTCTGGATGATACGGTTAATTTTTGCACCTTCAACTTCAATCTGGAAAGCTGTCAGAGCAAAGCTGCCGCGGCCATTAATTACGTTCACCAGACCAATACGGAACGTACCTTCACACCACTTTCCACGCAGAGCCACCTGACCTGCAAAACCTGAACGACGAGGAGCATCAGGATAAATTGTCAGTACGTCAGGGCGTGACTCTCTGACACAGGGAATGAAAATAACAGGCTGATCTTCGCTGCCGATCAGAACGGTATACAGTGTACCGGTCGTCGTAACACGCGGGACCATATGCCAGCCACGAATATGAAATTCATAAGCCTTATCAAAGTCAGAAAGTTCACTCTCAGCAAAAACATGATGGCAGATATCATCAATATAATATTCTGCATCCTGAATAGCGAACCAGTCTGTTACAACTTCAGGCAACTCTACACTCAGATCACGCATTGTTGGCGGATCAAAGATATGACGAGGCGGAGCCTGCTTACGCCAGATCTCATGAGGCAGTAAATGAACCTGCCCTGCATCAATCTGCATTTCAGAGAAGCCAAGACGCTGAACCGGAGCAACATCCTGATAAATTTTATAAAGCTCACGACCATATTTTTCTGCATCAGGCCACAGCGCAGGGGTAATATTGCTCATAATCTTCTGGCGAAGTGTCTCAGATGCACGCAGAAGCTCAAGGCGGGCCAGAACAACGGAAGGACTATTAACAGGTACTTTAAAACCGTTTACGCCATTTTCAACACGATCATGAAGCGCACCGATATCGGTCACGATAGGGATAAGACCATTCTGCCATGCTTCTGACAGCGAAATGCAATAAGTCTCAGGCCATATACTCAGGTTAAGCGCAACATCCGCCACTTTCAGGGCATCTGTGCTACCCATCGAATACTGGCCGTGCACTGTAACATTCGGCGCCATCATACTATTCAGAACCTGCTGATATTCAGGATGAACAGCACCAAAAATATGAAAATGGAAATGATCCGGGTGAGCCAGTGCGATCAGATTAAGGATCGTATCGGCGCCTTTTGTGCGTAAAAAATTACCAACAATAGCGACACCCAGTTTACCATCCACAAGAGGGGCATAACTCTTGCGCGTTACAGGCAGTGTGCTCTGTGGTGAAGGGATACCCAGAATAGCGCATTTTTTTTCTTTAACAATCGGGTAAACTTCACTGACCAGATTGTAAGAATGCTCGGTTCCGAACAGCAGCAAATCAACAGAATGCAGCATAGTCGCGACAAAGGCACGTCGGGTCTGCTCGCCGCCATACTCAATATTCGACGAATTTTTAAGAATATTATCGTAAGCAACAACCGATTTTGTAAGCTCTTCATCATAAATGAAGCTCTGGTCGAGCAAATTATAACGCGACGAAATCAACCAGAAATCATGAGCAGAGAAAACAACGCCGGCACCACAGGCTTTTGCAATAATAGGCAGCGACAGAGCATGGTGACCAAGATGCTGAAAATGCACAACGTCAAAATTATAATGACTGATAACATTAGAAAAAGCTGCTTCCTCAGGAGCATCGCACATGGCGTCTGTCCAGCCGACCTCAGGCACATCAAAGCGCTCAACCTCTTCACCACTGGACGTCAGAAGGCGACAGCATCCGTCACGTCTGAGCCAGTAATAAAAATCAACCTCACGCCCAAGCAAAGTGCACAATGTTTCCTGGTATACTTCCACACCGCCCCAGGCTGCCTCATATTTAGTCGAATGAGTGCACATCAGCACACGAAGAGGACGAACTTTCTTCGCTTCAATAACAGCAGCTGCCGGACGCTTATATAAATTAGCGCCGGTTACATCCATAATTTTATTGATACGGTTTTCATAAAGATGCTTTTCCATAACAGATTTTTTAGCAGCCTGAGCCGCTCTGTTACGTAACGTGCTGTTATTAAGGAAACCATCAATCGCCGCAATGACACCACCAGTATGACGCGCCAGGGCAATACCTTTAACGTCGTCAAAATATTTACTATCCATTGCTTCAGGCGCTTCAATAACCTGAGCGGTACCAGCTAAAGCAAGTTCGTAAAATCTTGGCCCGGGAGCGGTCGCCTGGCTGGTGTCACCATGGCTGGCATAATCACGGAACATAGTCAGAGTCACAGCACTGACATTGGCAAAATCGACAAAAGCCTCGTGACTGACAGAACGCTGAATAGCGAGTTCTGCAAGGTCGGATGACAAAGGTGGCAGGTACTCATTGCCTGGGCAAATCAGCTTCAGGCGTGCATCAGGGAACGCTGCGATAATATGACGCAGAGTTTTAACGCGGTTTGGCCACATCGTCCCCGCAAAGAAAATATCATACTCAAGCTCATCAGCTTTTTTAATCTTACGATCATGCAGCGAGCGTGAAGCAGCCAGCGGTAAATAATGCCCTTTATTCCCGTAGGCCTCAGCACAGGATGGATCATTTGTGAAAATATAATCAAACAAACCCGCATTTGCGACATTGAAGTCCTTCATAAAAGGATCTTCAAACGTCCACAAAATCATAGTCTTAAAGGCAGGCCGAACACGTTGCAAAAGGGCCATATTGATACGCTGCCCGTCAATACAGAGCAGTGTATCATGCTCACCTGCCGCAGCCAGTGCGCCGAGGTTATGATTATCGGCAACCACGACGTGCTCTTTACCCAGCAGCTCGACTGCTGCCCGCTGCACAGCAAGGGTCAGATAAGCATTCGGATTGTTTGTATAGTTCGTATTATAAATAACGGCCATCTGTCCCTCTTGACCCCTGCTCACGCCTTTTTACTGTCACTCACCGCGCTATGATCATTGCCGGTTACTTCATAGTAAAAAAACATATTTACACACCATGATGTCTTACAAACGTAGTCACATCATTATTATTTTCTCAATAGCGTTAATATAGGCCTGCGGCTGATTTTCCCGGGCGATACGCTCAAGCGCATTATGCTGTATTTCTCCCCACAGATCTGACGTTGTATAAAGCTTTACAATAGCCTCTGCAAACGAAGACGCATTCATATGATCACAGGCCAGCATATCAGTGCCATCCTGCCATCCAACCTGCTCACGCAAAATATCTGACGCAACAATTGGCAGGCCATGAGCTGCTGCCTCATGAATTTTATAGGGTATACCACCTGCAAAACGTGTTGGTGCAACAAAAACACGATGTGCATTATAAACTGGTGCGAGTGCATCAACCCGACCAAGCACCCTTACGCGCGGATGGGGTAATAACGCAGCAAGATCAATATCTGCGCCACAAAAACCACAAACATCAAATGTCACATCATCAGGCAACCTGCCATCAAGCAAAGGCAGAACCTGCGTTACAAACCAGATAAGCGAATCTAAATTCGGAGAATCTTTGTCGTGTACAGCACCTACAAACAAAAGGTTCTTCCGCGCATCATAGCCAGGAGCAGAACGATCAGGAGACTGCAGATGCCCCAGAACGGTGACATCCTGCATCCCCAGCCTGCGCAGGGTCGCCGCATCGCGTTCATTCACCGCAACAAACTTCTGCGCAACACCTGCAGAACGAAACTCCTGCCTCAGCATTTCATCCAGACTATGCTGTGCCTGCTCACCACGCAGAGCCGCCTTTTGCTGTTCACGCCCCGCGGCAACAGCTTCTGTGTCGAGAATAACCTTACAGCCCGGCATAACACCGGCAACATCAGCCAGAACCGGTGCAACACGCTCCGCATTATGAGTACGCGCAACCCATATGGCATCATAATAACCAGGACGACTTTTCAGAAAATCTGTAAGATCATCTATCCCTTTATTCCACATAATTTCTGCACGATCTGGGAACCCGGAATAGACATCATCTCCCTCACCGGTATTTCTAAATACCGGATACACAGTAACATGACATCCCAGACAATTCGTTAATACCGTAATAATGTCATTTGAACGGGTAAAACCCGAACCCAGGTGCCGGAAAGGCAAATAATCTTCAATAAACAACACACGCTTAAGCGAAGGATATGCTGAGCGCGCATAAAGAAGCTGCCCGTCATGCCGCGGCAGACGCTGCTCTATATAATCGCTGTTTTTTTCGATAAAACGCTGCTGATTAATGAGCATGAGCTGGTTGCTGCCACTGGACCCCGACGTACCATACTCATAATGTATAACGGTAACGCCCGGGTCATATACGACATCAAAACCCATTTTATTAATACGAACACACAGATCCGTATCTTCAAAATAAGCCGGGGCATAATCAGCATCAAACCCACCCAGCTCTTTAAGAATATTCGTACGTACGAGCAGGAAAGCGCCTGAGCAAAAATCAACAGAACGAACATAATTTGCCTCAGGAACATCAGGCAGCTGATCGCGAAGATAACCCGATGCCGCACCTCTTTGCCAGATGATACACCCGGCCTCCTGTAACAGACCGTTCGTGCGAATAATCTTTGCACCAACCGCACCAGCCTCAGGCTCTTTTACAAATCGGGCCAGCGCTGTTTCCAGCGCTAAAGGCATCAGCTCCAGATCATTATTGAGGTATAGCACATAGTCTGCTTTAACCTTCTCCAGCGCTGCGTTACAGCCTGCCAGAAAACCAACATTGCCTACAGTTCTGATAATATCCAGCCCATTTACATAGCGCTCGATATGCTTGACCTCATCAGAGGAGCCAGAATCAACCAGGATAACCTGAATGCGCCCATCATAATTATCACGTAGTGACGCAAGCGTTGTCATAGTCATGGCGAAATTATTATAAGCCACGATAATAACGCTGACCTCAGGATTTTCACATGAAAAATCAATTTTTGAGCGCAAAAGTAACGGAAGCCGCAGGCGGCTCATACGCTGGTACACGTCTTTAGAAATACTCTCTATTTCTTCTTCAGTGTAACCTGACTGATCAATAATACCATTGTTCATCACATAATAAACAAAAAAACTAGACTTCGCATATTTAGCGACTTCAGTCTTAACTTTGGTATTTTCTGCATAAACCCGCAACGACAACTCAGGCTCAGGCTGGCGCAGTTCATATTGCCCATATTTGGCAAAATGCTCGTAGCCGTTCCTGAAACCGCCATTTTGCACTGCACCGGCAATATCAACGTAGCAGCTCAGATAAAAATCTTCAGAAAAATACTGATTGGGATTATATTTCAAAGGGGTATCATTAGTAAGATAATGATGCAGAGGCCCCTGCCATAACACCCCGTCTTCGCAGACATCCGGATATGTTTTTACATACCAGTCCGGGTCAAAATACCAGGACATACGCTTCTGATACACGGCCGGCTCAGGCACAGACCGCAAAAGCGCAATATATGGCCCCTCCTCAATATCAATTTTAAAATCAGGATTTTCTGAAATAAACAATGACGGATCAAAAAACACAGAGGGAGAATTAAGCTGACGGCTCCCCTGATTTAAATAATGATCATAGCCATTACGAATATTATTCTCTCTTAATATTTCGGGCGAAACATCGAGGTAGAGACGACGATAATACTCTTCATCAAACAACCAGTGCGGGCTGTGTGAAAGATTTCCCACCCGGACATAATGATCAAAACCTGAATGATACTCACCTGAAGCAACCAGCTCACGCACATCAGAATAACGTTGCAAATACCAGGATTCATCAAAAAATGGATTGGGAGAGTGCTTCAGGTCTCTCCCTTTTGTTTTATAAAACTCTTCGATCTCGCCATCCTGAGATAACTCGAAAAAAGACAATACTGAGTGGTACTGTTGCTTATACCACTCACCATCAAAAACGGCCCAGTCTATTTTACGCTTTAGCTTTAATAATGACATTTCAAAATCCGAACTTTATAACCCGACGCATCGAAAATACTACAAAAAAGCAACCAGTTACAAACGACAAAAGATATGACGGATTTTAAGTTACGAACCCTCTGACCGCCTTCATCAGAGCACTATCAGCTTCAGATCCTCAAGAATTTTCACAACCTCACGAATACGATTACCATAAGTATGCTGCTCCAGAGTTCTCTTCTGCGCCAGTTTTGTCGCCTGCAAGCGTTTTTCAGGTGCGGCAAGATACTCACTGATCAGACGATCAAAATCCCGCTTATTCGAGAAAGACGGAATTTCACTGGCCGGGTAATACCGGCGAAGCTCATATGTATCTTCATGAAAAATCTGAAACGCACCAGCTGCGGCTGCCTCAAACGTACGGGGGCCCGGCGTTGAGGGAGAAATCATGAAGCGTTTATTTTCAAAGTGCAGCGAACGCCCAAGATTAAGCACTATCCGCGAATGCTGATAAAGCTCAACCAGCTGTTTTTTATCAATACGATCATCAGAGAAGCCAATACCGAACTCATTCCAGCCTGGTCCGATGATACGAATATTCAGACGACGCAGAGACGGGAGAAGATTACGGACAATATCTTTACGGCTGGTAAACGCGACACCACAGAAAAGAACATCAATGTGACGCTGCTCTTCACTTACGACTGGTGCATAATGCAGCTTGCGGCTCGCGGCGAGCGGCAGATGAAAAACCCGGTCACGCTGATAAAAATTATGCCCCCAGCGGTCACAGGAGAAAATAACGTCAAAATCGTCAGCTACGCGATAATTAGCGTCCTGCTCGTAGGGATCTTCTGTCGCCCAGAAAACAGTTGTCGCACCAATTTTTTTGGCCTCACGACATACTTCACCAAAATAAGTACTCTCAGGCAGGTATGACCCAATAGCAAAAACAATCGTAGGCTTAAGAAATGCAATAGACTCAGCTGCACCACTAATATGAACAGCCGTCACATTTTCTTCACCAAAACACTCAACCCATCCGTCCATAATAGACTCACGAATTTGAGCATTTGCCTGAGACTCATACCGTCCGCCACTACACACCAGAACGCGCTGATTGTTCCATACCTGCGCTACAGTTGCGTTTTCCTCTTGAGAAGCTGCCATAAAAGTATCCGTGCGTTAAAACCGTCCAGCCAGATTAATCTAACCGCCAACAATATGACAGGCACAGTCGCATGTCATATACAGGCTGTAAAGGACTTCTTCCCTTAGAAAAACAGCAAACAACGCAGCGAAGAAAAAATTAAAAATAAATTTTACTAAATAATTATAAAAACTTTAAATTTTTATATAAATCCAAAAACTGGCCTGTTAAAAAACCGACCAGCTCACCGTGCAGTTTCAATCAGCCAATAGTTCAGATTTACTCTTTTTTGCCAGCCCGCCCCCTGACGCTACACTCCATATAAAATATGCAACCGCAGTCAGTACCGGACCAATAAACAACCCTTTAATACCCCAGGTTTCAAGCCCTCCCAGAATACCCATCAACACCCATACAAATGGCAGGCGCACAGAGCCCCCTATCAGGACAGGCCGGACAAAATGATCCCCCATAAAAAGAATAAAAGAGCCATACACAGCAACACAAATTGCCGAAATCATGCTCCCCTTTACAGCAATCAGCAGACAGCACACCAGCAAAGCAACTGACCCGACAATAGGTATCATTGAAGCCAGAGCGGTAAAAACTCCGAGCAGTACCGGCTGAGGTGCTCCCGCAACAAAATATGCGACACTTATAAGTGCCCCTTCGCCAAGACCAACAAGCACAAGACCTGCCATAGTACCGCGCACAGCACTGACAATATAATAACAGACCATTCTGGCACGCACACCAAAAAGCCGCACGCCAAGCCGCTCACACCGCACAGCGACTTCATCGCCTGAACGAAGAAAGAAAAACTGAATAAGCAGGGCAAAACCCATGATAACGAGTATACTGACGAAACTATGCCCAAGTGACGCGGCTGGTTTCATCAGCTGATCGAATTTCAGGTGACCAAAAAGGTTACGCAGCTCTTCAGGTGATGCAAGATTTTGCTGCCACCACCCATGAGCAGCAGCAGCCCCCCAGGGCAAACGCTCCACCCAGACAGGCTCCGGCAATCCGTTCTGGATAATATCTTTAACCCAGGCAATACCCTTACCCGCCTCGTCTGTTAAAACGGAGACAAGCAGAATCATGGGCACGACAAAAATAAGCACGACACCAACGACACATGCAGCAGCCACGGCTGAACGACCATGGGAGGATGGCCACCGGCGCATAAGCCGCGATGCAACCGGCCAGCAAATGATGGCCAGTATCCCGCCCCACAATAATGACAGACAAAAACGCCCAAACGTGTAAAGGGTCAGCGCCGCAACAATAAAAGCCAGTACCCCCTGCATACGCAGATGAAAGCCTTTGACCTCATAGTTATGCCGCGAGGGAATATCACGGATTTTCACCTTACCCTCTTCACGCCCCTCATCAGCTTCGTCATTTTTAAAAAGTAATAATAAAAAATCAGTCATCGCCGTTTTTATTTTTTTAAAAGACAAAAATATCTCCTGTTTAATGAGCTTAATTTTGAAAAAATATTAAAAATTTTATTATTATTAACACGTCTATTTCTCATCATACATATTTTTCTACATTATAAACCTGCCTCGCAATAAGAACCTCATCTCACTGAAATTCATCAGAAAAAATTTTATTGCGAATAATTCTCATTCGTGTATAAAAAAATGAGTTTCTTCAGGAATCGGAACGATCACAATGATCATCTGCTCTTGCAACTCTCTTACGCACAAAGATGTCGAGCATGCTGTTGAATATGGCGCGACACATCCGCGCGATATCTATGCTGCCAGAGGCTGCAAAGCCAAATGCGGCAACTGCGTGCCTGGTGTCGTATGTATGCTGCGTGAGGCTCTTGTAAAAAAAAGCCAGACACCAGCATTGTTTTCGCATCTGAGCAACTGTGCTGAAACACCGGCAACAGCACTTACGGCCTGATACTTTCCTCTCAGCACTGTAATTCTGTTATTTGCCGGATTCATTACTTTCTGGCAAAGTCGTGTCATGACAAATATTACTGTTTTTGGGGCCGGTGCGTGGGGATGCGCTCTTGCTCTGCATATTCATAAAACCGGCGCAAATGTAAGATTATGGGCACGCAACCCGTCTGCCCGCCTGCCTTCGGGAGCCATGCCGCGACTACGTGACCACCCCTTGCCAGCAGACATCACAGTCTCTGACACATTCCCTGTCACAACCGACCTGAGCGTTGTTGTTATCCCCGTTCAGCACCTTGCATCTGTTTTGCCACATCTGCCTCAGGCACCTGTCCTGCTATGCTGCAAAGGCATTGAGCAAACCACTCTGGACTTTCCACTTGAAATTCTGGCGCGGGTCAGACCAGACCTGAAAGGTGCCTTTCTTTCAGGGCCAAACTTTGCTCATGAAATTGCCGCAGGCCTGCCCGCCGCAGCTGTTATTGCTGCTACTCAGCATGAAACAGCACAACATATTGCCGAACCGATTTCATCACCCTTGTTTCGGCTATACACCAGCACTGACTGCACAGGGGTACAACTGGGCGGAGCAGCTAAAAACGTAATTGCTATTGCAGCAGGTGCCACCATGGGAGCTGGTCTGGGGGAAAATGCCCGGGCAGCTCTGATTACCAGGGGGCTCGCCGAAACCGGACGCCTGGCGACAGCACTTGGTGGACAGCCGGCCACCTTATCAGGTCTGGCTGGTATCGGAGACCTGCTCCTCACCTGCACAAGCCCGGCCTCACGAAATTACCGGATGGGTCTGGCTCTTGGACAGGGAAGCAGGAAAGAGGAAGCTCTTACCACACTTCCTGGCGTTGCCGAGGGTGTGACTACAGCCAGCGCTCTTCTCAGCATTGCCCGACGCCATAATGTGCATGTGCCCATTACTGAAACTATTGCGAGCTTCCTTTCCGGCAGCCTTACACTAGCGCAGGCACAGGATAAATTACTCAGCCGCCCACCCGGCTTTGAGTAAGATTTTTAATAACAATTTTATGTTTTTTTAAATAAAATAGAAAACACCTCTTTATTTTAAGTCCTGTTATTCACACATTATTATATGCGTCACGAATGATTTTCAGTGCATCAACATAGTACAGTAAGGATCAGGATTCATGACTAAAGCATCTTCAGAAGCTAAATCAGCTCACGTTAAAGAGTATCTTGGCACCCCGACAGATCTGCCAGCTAAGGCTGTTAAAGAAGTTGGTATCGGCCTGGGAGACCTGCTGGCTGACACATTTGCACTTTATATTAAGACGAAAAATTTTCACTGGCACATGAGTGGCCGTCAGTTTCGTGACTACCACCTCCTGCTCGACGAACAGAGCGACCAGATATTCGCAATGACGGATCCTCTGGCTGAACGCGCCCGCAAAATCGGAGAAACAACTCTGCACTCAATCGGCGAGATCAGCCGCCGTACAAAAATTGCAGATAATGATGCCCTCTACGTTACGCCTGAAGATATGCTGGCTGAGCTGCGCGAAGACAATCTGGCACTCACCACACATATGAGAAAAGTGCATGCACTGTGTGATGAAGCCGGCGATATTGCATCAGCCAGCCTGCTTGAAAACTGGATTGATGAGACAGAACGCCGCACGTGGTTTCTTTTTGAGGCAACCCGTCCTGCATTCGGAAAAAATAGCTGATACTTAATCAGCACATTACCTCACTGATAGCGGCCAGTTAATTTATGGCTGCTATCAGCGTATTATGACCGGATATTCCTCTTATAACAAAAAACTCAGGCCTTAATTAAGCTTCCTGTCATCAGGACGTCCTTCAACCCTGAGGCCATGATGGATTTGCAGGCCGCGTACCAGCTTTTCCGAATCATTCGGCGTTAAAACCAGCCCGACAGGCCCGTAAGCAGGGTGCTGAAATGCAAGGACTGATCCACCGGTTACTACTTCCGGCTGCAGTGCCCAGCGTGTTCTCGAAACAGCAGAAAAACGTGCCCCTTCAATGGGTGGTACGGCTTTATCCTTAAGCATCGTTTCACGCACGCGGCCAAGCACCTGAAGCAATGATGTTACCTGTTCAGCAGACAGCGCAACTTTAACTGCCTCAGCAGACTCATCATCAGAGGAGAGAGTCATCACCACGGATTCAAGATCATCCGCCAACGTCAGATCTACTTTTGACACCATAGCTTTTCTCCGCATAAAAAACATTCATACCAGAGCATGAATACCTGCAACAGTTTCCCTTACCTGATGCGTTTATCTCACATATATAAGGCGGCTCAACAGAAGCCTCCACCCCAGACCCACCATTCAGGCCGATTTCGGGAAAGCGAATAAGCAGCCTGCCGGGCGGTTGCGTCATCTGGGAAAATAGCAAAGCATGTTGCCCCGGACCCGCTCATACGCACCAGTAAATTGTCCGGGATATCAGCCAGCACATTAAGAACATCTCTGACAGGCGGGCAAACAAGGCATGCTGCGTCCTGCAGGCTGTTACTCTGAAGCGACAAAAAACCAGCCAGAGACTGCGCATCAGGCCAGGCATCAGGCAGATCTGCCCGGGGCACAAAATGACCATCGCGACGGCGGAAGATCTCAGGGGTTGAAACCGCGACACCACAATTGACCAGTAATATACCACAGGAAGGAGGCAGGGCGGGTGCATCCGAGAGTTTCTCACCGATGCCTTCCATCCGGGCGGCCCGACTATCAAGACACACCGGAACATCTGCCCCGAGTTTTTCAGCCATCAGTGACAATGCCTCACTATCAGGCTCAACCTGCCAGGCACGACTGAGCAGACGAAGTGCTGCAGCTGCATCTGCTGACCCCCCACCGATACCAGAGGCAACCGGCAGCTCTTTTCGCAGCACAAGCCGTCCCCCAGGCACTTTGGCAGCTCCACCTGCAGCGGCCTGCACCATGGCTGCAGCTTTCATCACAAGATTATTCTGTCCGGCAGCATCCTGTCCCAGCGGGGCGCCAAATCGTCCGGTCAGTTCCAGGCGCAGTTCTTCATCGCCAGGTTCATAAAGCAGTTCATCGCAGGCTTCTGCAAAAACAGCCAGACTATCAAGCAGGTGGTAGCCATCTGCTCTTTTACCCGTCACATGCAGATACAGGTTAATTTTTGCACGAGCAGACTCTGAAAAAATCTGCGAAGAAACATTTTCTGTTTTTTCAGACATTCTAACTTATATTTCTCTTTTATTTTCCTGCAGGCAGCCCTGATAGCGACACAGAAGCCTGTTTATCAGGCAGATTGCCAGCCCGGGCAAGAGCACCCCTGATCAGCTTTTCATCCCGCGGCTCAGGCTTCAGTTCAAGAGCAAGATTCCAGTGATCAACAGCCTCTCTGTGACGTCCCATACGCCAGTAAACCTCACCCAGATGATAATTCACCTCCGGGTCTTCAGGTGTCTGCGCGACAGCCCTCTCCAGTAATTGTGTACCTTCCTTCAGGTCCCCACGCTCAACCATAACCCAGCCGAGACTATCACGAATAGCCGCATCATCCGGGTCAAGTTCAACAGCTTTTCGCAGCAGGCGCTCAGCCTCAGCAAGGTCTTCATGCTGTTCGGTCATAGAGTAACCAAGAAAATTAAGCAGCAAAGGATTATCAGGCTGCAAGGCCAATGCTTCTTTCAGATCGGCTTTAGCCTTTGGCCAGTTCCCAAGCTCATAAGACGTAACTGCCCGCAGAAATAATAACGACCAGTATTCCTTCTTCACCCCGCGCAGCGGTGCTCCTGCCCTGGATAAATTAACCGCCTTATCATAAGCAGCAAATGCACCCTGCCAGTTTTTACGGGAAGCTTCCGTATTCCCCAGCTCACTTACAGGCAGCACCAGCTCAGGGTTATCTTTAACCAGCGCAAGCAACTTATCTCTGGCTTCATCAAGATGATCTGATTCATTATCAATAAGAGCCAGTTTAAACGCCGCAACGGGCATCAGCGGGCTCCCTGATGGCATGCGCAAGAGCGTAGCACGGGCAGCCTGTGGATGCCCCTCATCCTGCTGCACTTCCGCCATCATCAGCAAAGCCTCAGACATATGCGGGTCAAGCTCAAGTGCAAAACTGAGCATGAGCCGCGTCGCCTCATTTAAACGAAAACGGGCCTGTCTGGCGGCCTGTGGGCTCATAGCCTCCTGCTCAGCATTACGCAGCTGCTGCTGAAAAAGAAACGCTGTCAGCACATAAGCCCGGGCAAGCCCCTGCAATGACGTATCAACCGGAAACTTACTGACTTCAGCCTGAAACTGCTTTCCTGCCAGAGCGAGAACCGGATCAGCATCAATCATACGACGCAAAAGTTCTCGTGCTTTATCACGCTGACCATTCTGCCAGCACCAGGCAGCATAGGAGCGGGCAAGCAAAAGATCCTCACCCGGCATTGCATGCTGCGCCTGAGCAAATAGACGGCCAGCTTCAGCACTGTCACCCGATAGCTGAGCAATTAATGCCGCATGCAACGTGTAGAAAGGAGAAAGCACGCTCCCCTGTATACGAGATAATGCATCAAGGGCAGCATGCGCTTTATGCTCGGCCTGATCACACCAGGCCAGCAGCAGAGGCAGAACCAGATGAGCCATCGGGTCCTGACTGCCCTGCTGATAATAACGGGCAGCAGCCTGCCAGTCTCCCTTAAGAGCAGCGTGATTACCGAGAACAAAGGAGGAAAGAATTTCCTTCCCCGCAAACTGCTCTTCTCTGCGGGCCAGCTCAACAGCTTCAGGACTACCTGCCAGGACACTCAGAACAAAAGCCTGGGTAGCCATGTCACGGTTAGCCGGGTCAGCCTGTGAGGCCGCACGCAGTGCACGGGCAGCCTCAGAATCATCCCCGCGACTCCTTGCGGCAATTCCGGCCAGAAAAGCGCCCGAATCGACCTTCTGGTTTGCGGCAGTTATTTTTTTACCCTGTGTCTGTGCCAGTTCTGGCACTGATGCTGCACACGCAAACGGATCTGCAGCTACATTAACAGAAAAAAACAGCACAAAAGCTGTAGGCAAATAGCGACAAAGTACCATAATAACCCAGGTCTCAGGAGCAACAGAAAGGGAAAAACTAATATGAACCCCTCCTGCCTTTCTACTCCGCCTGAAGCTAATAGCCAAACTCTCTTCTTTTCAGGTAATGGTGACATGACACATTCTCCCCTTTCTCTTCTTCGTCTTTACGAAGAATGGGGAGTCGATACCGCGATAGGTGACAGTGCAACTGATCAGAGAGAGAGCACTTTCACACCGGTTTCTGTCACCCTGCGCCATACAGATACAGCTACCGCAGCACCACAAACGAGACAGCAGGCCGCTGCAACGCCGCCAGCAGCACAAAGAGCCCGGAATCCGGTTACTCAGCACGCTTCTATGCCAGGCGAAAGCGTTGAAGCCGCGAGAAAGGTCGCCAGACAGGCAACCTCCGTTGCAGAGCTGAAAACTGTTATGGAGCAGTTTCATGGCTTCTCGCTCTATAAAACAGCGATTCACACCTTATTTGCGCAAGGCCCGCGTCACGCTCCGCTTATGATTATCGGTGATGCTCCTGATGCTGATGAAGACCGTAGTGGCAATGTCTTCTCAGGCTTATGTGGCTCTTTGCTTGATCAGATGCTTAACGCGGCAGGAATCGACAAAAAAACCCTCCTCCTTGCAACTGCTCTGCCGTGGAGACCACCAGGCGGACGCCCTCCCTCAGAGATCGAGATTCAGACCTGCCGCTCCTTCCTCGAACAGACCATCAGGCTCTTTGCGCCTCAGAGGCTGTTGTTATGCGGCAGTATGCCCTCCCGGGTGCTGACAGGGTCAGCTAAGCTCCCTGCCGCACATACATGGCACGACCTCACCCTTGAAGAGTACCCTGAGCCACTCCCCATGATGAGCATACGCCACCCCCTTCAGCTTCGCGCCAGCGCGGCTGCACGCAAGGACATATGGGCAACTCTGCTTCTTGTTGCACAAACGCTACAGCAAAAAAACTAAAAACACCGGGAAATTCATGTCATACAACACGCATTCATTACTATTTATTTAATATAAAAATTTCATTTTTTCATACAGTTAAAAAGAAAATTATCGTCATTTTATAAAATTAGCGAAGCGTGTAACACACCCTGTTTATAACTCAGCGAAGGCACTTCCCGGCACTGCAAGGTTGCTTTTTCACGCAGAAACCCCTAGATCCCGCCAGCCATGCGAGCGATAGGACAAATCTCTAATCATATCGCAGCGACAGCCATTCTGGCTGGAGCAGCTTTATGGGCAGGGGCCAGCGTTACAACAACGAAGGCTCATGCCGCACCGCCTGAACCAGGACAGGACGCGCACAGCAATGAGCTGGCGATGGTCATGCCCAGGCAGGCTTTCAATGGTAGCGATGATCTCCCGCTTCCTAAACCTCTTTCCTCTGAAGCAAGCCTTCAGATCCGCTCTATTTTTCGCCTGCAGCGACAGGGCGCCTTTAGCGAGGCAATCAGCAGCAGCACACATCTGACAGATACCCTCCTTCTGGCAGACATTGAGGCGGACCGTTACCTTAACCCGGCTTACCACCCCAGCGTGGCAGAGCTTCGACTCTGGCTAAAACAATACAGCACACACGCTGATGCCTCAGCGATATGGGACAGGCTGGCTGCCATTACGCAGCAAAAAAGCCCTGCCCCGCTTCCCCCGTCAGGGAAAGTTCTGAGCTATGCCGGTATTCCGGCCAGTCATGTCGCTTATGATTTTACACGCAACCATCTGCTTGACCGTACACTGCGCGAACGAGCCGGATGGGGCATCAAAGGGGTACGCAGCGCGCTCAGGCTGATTGAAAAAACCCCGGGTATGACCCCCGCCTATGCCGCACAGCTCAAAGCTGAAGCCGCACAGGCAATGCTGGCAATGGGTAATACCGACGTCGCGCTCGAAATAGCACGCTCAGGGTTTGAGCAGACACACAATAAAAATGCCCTGGCTGGCTTTATTGCAGGCCTCGCTTTGTGGAAAAAAGACCTGCACGCTCAGGCCGTGCCTTTTTTCACCAAAGCGACATATGCAGAAAACGCAACACCAGCCATGCGTGCAGCCTGTGCTTTCTGGGCCTCACGGGCCTATAAAAAGCTGGGACAAACCCATAAATACCATTTATGGCTTCAGCATGCAGAAGGCTTCACCGACACCTTCTATGGCCTGCTGGCGTCACAGCAGCTCCATGCCTCAGGTGGCGGGCATGACAAAAATTATGTACATAAAGCCGAACTTACACGAGCACTTAAAGATTCTGCTCCTTCCACACCGGTGCTGACAGAGATTGACCTGGAAGCCGTTGGCGGGACTGAAATAGGTCGTCGCGTTTTTGCACTTCTGCAAACGGGAGAGCAGGAAAGAGCTGAGCGGACAATTCGTCGGGCATGGGCTGATTTTCGTGACGTTACCCTGGCCCGCTCTTTTCAGCTTGTGGCCGAAGCCGCCGGTTTGCACAATCTGGCAACCGAAATGGCCGAAGCTATCAATAACCGGGAAGCGCATACACAGCGAAACGACAATACGCCTCTGCCTGTGCTGAAACCCAGAAATGGTTTCACCATGGACCCTGCACTGGTTTATGCGCTGACACGACTTGAATCCAACTTCGACGCCAAAGCTGTCTCAGGCTCAGGGGCGCACGGGCTTATGCAGATTATGCCTTTAACTGCCGATTTTATCATAAGCCCTTCACCAGCGAATATCACCCACCGGTTTGAGCAGGCCGTCGACACCCTGCACGACCCAAGCCTGAACCTTGAAATCGGACAGCGGTATGTGCATTACTTGGCTGACCTGACCCAGCATACCACTCAGCAGCCAGGTCTGCAGGGGGGCGATATGATCCGCCTTCTGGCCAGCTACAATACCGGCCCGGCAGCACTGGCAAAATGGGAAAGAGACAGTGCAGTCAGCTCTGAAGATCCCTTCTTATATATGGAGCTGCTGCCCAACGCTGAAACGCGGGAATATGTGCACAGGGCGTTATCTTATTTATGGATTTATGCCAGCAAAATGAACCTGCCAAAACCATCGTTACAGGCTCTGGCACACAATCAATGGCCCGACTTCGCTGAAGAAACAGCGCTGGCAAACAGAAAAATCACACTACACTAGAGCATTTCTGTGCTGGCGCAGACCTCGCGCCAGCACAGTCAGATCAGTTTTCTGCCAGGCTCTGACGGCTGACTCTGACCCGGGCCACGCGGCGCCCCTCCATCTCAAGCACCTCAAATAACCAGCCCGAATAAATAACCTTATCGCCAGCAGCGGGCACACGACGCAGCAACGCCAGAAGAATACCACCCAGGGTATGATAACTGCCCTCATCAGGCAGATGGCGCAGGCCAAGACGATCTTTCACCTCATCTGCTGACTCTGTGCCGTCAAGCATCAGAACAGCATTCTGGCTGTCTGCCTGAGGATTATGCACAGCAGGCTGTGTCTCGTGGTTTTTCTCACCTACAATCGCATCAAACAGGTCAGAGGCTGTCACCACCCCTTCAAACGAACCATACTCATCAAAAACGAAAGCTATACCCAGTGGGATGGCGCGCATGCGCTCAAGCATATCGAAAGCTGATATACTGTCAGGCACAACAACCATTGGCCGCAACCCGGCCTCAATCGACACCGGCATGCCGTCAAGTGTGCGGTCCAGCATATCTTTAGCCAGCACAACCCCCACGGGGTTATCAACCCCGCCCTCACATACAACAATACGGGCATAGGTTGTCTGACGCAGGACTTTAATAAGCGCATCACGCCCGGAATGACGGTCAATCCAGTACAGCTCGTTACGCGGCGTCATAATCGCTCTGACTGGCCGGTCGGCAAGTCTGAGCAGACGCTCAATCATCGTCCGTTCCTGATGTTCAAGAACTCCCGTCCGGGCTCCTTCTGCAATATAGGCTTTAAGCTCCTCCTCAGTCATAGTCTGAGTAACAGCATCTCCGGCGCCCATCATTTTGAGTACCAGGTTTGAAGACTGACGCAGAACAGCAACAACCGGCCGCGTCATATTAGCCAGAAGCTCAAGAGGAAAAGCCAGGCGGGCCGCCATGACCTCAGGCTCACGCAGAGCCAGCTGCTTAGGCACCAGCTCACCCAGCACCAGCATCAGACAGGTGATAATCATCACCACCAGCACCATTGACAGCTGAGCCGCAATGGGACGGAGAACCGTCACCTGCTGCAACATCGGCGTAAGATATGCCTCGATACGCACACCACCAAAAGTACCTTCGAGAATAGAGACCAGCGTCATACCGATCTGCACAGTAGGAAGGAAAATCTGAGGATTTTCTGCCAGCTTCATAGCCCGCGCAGCACCACGCACACCGCGTTCACGCAATATGGCAAGCCTGGGCATTCTGACTGAAATAAGAGCCAGCTCACCCATAGCAAAGACTGCATTAAGAAAAACGAGAAGGAAGATAATAAGGACAGAAACCGTCATTGGAGAAAATCACCACCACAGGCAGAAAATAACATTTATAAAAACACAATAGTCAGAGACGCATGCATAGCTGCATATCAGGGCAGCCTGCTTAGTTTAAAAAATAAACACCACATAAGCTGTAAAAAAAAGGACAGCCCATACTCTGAGCTGTCCTTTCTTCAGGCGTAGTTACTCAGGCAACACTCAGTCTGCCCCGGCAACCTCTGCCTCCAGTGGCATTGCTGCATCTTCAGCCTTTTTACGCACAACCTTCACACGTGGTGCGCGGGCAGGCTTGCGGGCCTCAATTTCAGCCATCTGCTCTTCAACCTGTTCAGAGTAGTTGTACTGAGCCGGGCGCTGGTTCGCCAGGGAGATCTCCGGCACCATTGGCTTTTCAGTCTCAGGCCCGAACAAAGCTACTTTGGCAATATGCCACGGACGCTGAACGGCATCGATCACAGCTGTTGATTCATAACCTGAGTGCACCATGCAATCTGCGCATTTCTCATAGTTACCTGTGCCATAATCATCCCAGTTGGTATCTTCAACCAGCTCACGGAACGATTTTGCATAACCTTCACCCAGCAGGTAGCACGGACGCTGCCAGCCGAAGACATTACGCAGCGGCTTACCCCACGGCGTGCAGTGATACTGCTCGTTGCCAGCCAGGAAGTTCAGAAAGAGTGGTGACTGTGTGAAACGCCACTTTTTCTTCTTTCCAAGACGGAAAACGTCACGGAACAGCTGCTTGGTTTTCTGACGGTTAAGGAAGTGCTCCTGATCAGGTGCGCGTTCATACGCATAGCCCGGAGCAGTCATAATACCGTCCACACCCATCGCCATCACTTCATCAAAAAATGCGGCAAGACGCTCAGGTGCGACACCATCGAACACAGTACAGTTAATAGAGACGCGGAACCCGCGTGCTTTCGCCTTCTTAATTGCTGCGACTGCACGTTCGTACACACCATCCTGGCAGACAGATGCGTCATGCATTGTCTTATCACCATCTAGATGCACGTCCCATGAGAAGAAAGGTGATGGTTCATACTCATCCATCTTTTTCTCAAGCAATAACGCATTTGTGCACAGATAAACGTATTTTTTACGCGCAATCAGACCACGGATAATCTCGGGCATTTCTTTGTGCAGTAATGGCTCGCCACCTGCCACGGCAATAACCGGGGCACCAGCCTCGGCATCTGCATCAAGACATTCCTGAACGGTCATACGCTGGTTAAGGATAGCCGCCGGGTAATCTATTTTACCACATCCCGCACACGCCAGATTACAGCGAAAAAGCGGCTCCAGCATCAGCACCAGCGGATAGCGCTTGCGCTTTTTGAGATGCTGCGTGACAACATACTTCCCGACCCTGACGGCCTGCATTATCGGTACGGCCATAAACCCCCGCTCCGGCGTTTTTTTACGCCTGCAATCATGAAACTGGATGAGACTGCCAGTCATTCCAGAAAAAAAGAATGAAACTAACCTGACACCTGGTTTCTGTGCCCTGTAGCAAGTTTGTCAGATTTATTACAGGAATCCACACAACGAAACCATAATTGCCCAGCCTATAAGATATCCGCTCTCAAGAGTCTAAAGCTTTTTCCAAAAAAGTGACAAATAAGCAACAGACGTCAATAAGTTTGTAACATACCCTTGCCTTAATCACAGAAACATTAAAACCAGAGCCTGCAAACCATGATACCCCAGGTGCGCTGATACTGCACTAAAAGTGAAAAAACACTCAATAAGAATGGGAAACATCACATGACCTCGCCGTTTCAGGAAAAAAACTCAAACTCCACCACTGTGCCGACTCACGGCCGTTTTCCTGTTCTGGACCGCGTGACATACCCGCAGGATCTGCGTAATTTTTCGGTTGACCAGTTAAGCCAGCTTGCTGATGAGCTGCGTGCTGAAACAATTGATGCGGTCTCCTCCACCGGGGGGCATCTTGGTGCCTCTCTTGGTGTTGTTGAGCTCACCGTTGCCCTGCACGCTGTGTTTGATACGCCTGAGAGCAAGGTCATCTGGGATGTGGGCCACCAGGCCTACCCCCATAAAATTCTGACCGGCCGGCGCGAGCGCATTCGCACCCTGCGTCAGCCTGGCGGGCTTTCGGGCTTTACCAAACGCTCAGAGAGCGAATACGACCCCTTTGGTGCGGCTCACTCCTCCACATCCATTTCTGCGGGTCTGGGCATGGCTGTGGCCCACCATCTGCGCGCTGAGGAAGACCCCTCCTAC
>NZ_WOSV01000003.1 GCF_011516655.1 Acetobacter thailandicus | reverse complement strand
ATAATTGCTCAGCCCTGAGCCGCGTGCGTTACTGGCGGTAAGGGCGTAGGCGCCTGTGTTGCTCAGGTTTGTGGCGGTTGTGGAGAGGCTGACCCCGCTAACGGTATCGCCATTGACCAGACCACTGGTTTTAAAGTCAGCCTTATCCAGTGTGGGGTTCTGTCCATAGATGCCGGTCTGGTTCAGGGCGGTAATGGCCAGGGCCGCGGGTGTAATGTCGTAGGTGCCACTCTGATAGGTGATGGCATAATTGCTCAGCCCTGAGCCGCGTGCGTTACTGGCGGTAAGGGCGTAGGCGCCTGTGTTGCTCAGGTTTGTGGCGGCTGTGGAGAGGCTGACCCCGCTAACGGTATCGCCATTGACCAGACCACTGGTTTTTAAGTCAGTATTATTCAGTGAGGGGTTCTGTCCATAGATGCCGGTCTGGTTCAGGGCGGTAATGGCCAGGGCGGCCTTGCTGACAGTATCAGTAGCCTGATAGGTGATTTGATAACCCTTTGCCGTGGCGCCGGTGCCATACATGGCCCCCGTTGTTCCGGCATTGCTCGTCGATGAGAGAAGCGGGCTATACCATTTCAGGTTGCTTGTATCCACGAGGGACGATGCGTTATTGCTGTTCTGATCTGTGAAGGTGAGACTACTGACAGAAAAGGCACTCTGCCCGTAAGTCTGTGCCCCTGTGCTGCTGATCACAATATGGGGCAGGGCGGCAAGTATCGGATAAGGCGAACCTGAAACCCAGGCACCCGGATCGGTGAAGCTGTAAGGACTGCCGCTAACCATCGGCCCTTCGGTCAGCCACTGCACAGTAGTCAGGCCCTTGCCGCCCGACATGTTGCCCGCTCTAATGCCCACTGTGGTGCCGGAAGTACTGGTGTCAAAGTAGGCATTGTTGAGCGTGCCGTAATTAACGCAGATCAGAGCGCCCGGAAGGTAGTTACCAGTCATATTTCCCGTTGCATAGACATCGCTGATCGTGCCGTAGTAATTATAGCCGACTAGGCCGCCTGCAGGGCCGTAGCGACCAGTCACATTTCCCGTTGCGTAGGCATTGCTGATCGACCCGCTATTATAGCCGACCAGACCGCCAACCTCGCTGAGGGCGCTGCCAGTCACATTTCCTGTCGCGTAGGCATTGCTGATCGTGCCGTAGTAATTAGAGCCGACCAGGCCGCCAGTCTTGGTGGTGCCGGTGCCGCCGGTGCCGTTCACGTTCCCCGTTGCGTAGGCATTGCTGATCGTGCCGTAGTAATTATAGCCGACCAGGTCGCCAGTCTCCCCGTTGTAGCTGGTGCTCCTCATATTTCCCGTTGCGTAGACATTGCTGATCGTGCCGTAGTAATTAAGGCCGACCAGACCGCCCACCGTAGCGTGACCACCGAGGATACTATTTTGGGTCACGTTCTCTGTCACGTAAGCATCACTGATTGTTCCCTCATTAACTCCGATCAGACCGCCCGCGGCATTTCCGCTATTACTGCTTGCGGTGTTAGAGATGCCTTTGTTGTCGCCGTCATCAGTCACGTTCCCAGTCGCGTAGACATTGCTGATCGTGCCGTCATTAACGCCGGCCAGACTGCCTGTCGCTTCGCCGTAGTCGGTCACATTTGCTTGAATAAGGCCGACATTCCTGATGGTTCCACCCGTGCTTACCTGCCCGAATAGCCCGACAGAATCGGCACCACTATTATTAATCACGAGGTTTGAGATGGTATTACCCAGCCCGTTAAAGGTGCCGGTAAAGCCACCGGGCGTCAGAGGCGTGAAATTACTGATACTGCTCATGTCGAGCGGTCTGGCCAGAGCGTAATAGCCCGATACGCCAACGGCATTCTGTAAATCGCCGGGGCTGGTAATCAGTGTGTAGCTATGACCATCGATGGTCAGCGGGCTGTTGCTCGTTGTGCTGGCGGCGGTCAGGGAGGAACTGGTGAACCGGACGCTGGAGGTGCCGAAGTTCAGAGTTCCATCTCCTGTGCCAGTGCCACCGATGTTGTTGTTGGTGGTCAGGGTCAGCTTACCCGCGCCGCCCACGGTGATATCGGCATTGAGAGTGATGGAGTGATAGGAGGACAGGATCAGGCGGGCCGCGCTGTTCCAGCTCAGAGCGGCGTTGAGCAGAATATCTCCATTGCCCGCACTGCTCGTGCCAGTGCCAGCGATGTTGCCGGTGGCGGCCGAGGTTTGCTCGGTTACATTGGTACCGCTGTTAAGTGCGCTATTGATGGTGCTGGCCGCGTTACTGTCGATCGTCAGGTCATCAGGGTCGAGCAGCCAGCTGCCACCAGGCCCGGCACTGATGGTAGCAGCTCCCACGGCCAGTGTGTGGGCCGAGGTCTCGATTGTGCCGCCAGCTCCTGTGCCTTTTCCGGTTGCTTTCAGGGTAACGCCCAAAGCCAGGGTGGTGCTGCGGGCCAGGTTGGTGCCGCCCATGCTGTCGGTGCCGACAAGGATATGGCCCCCCTTACGTCCGGCTTTGCTGGCCGAGGCATTCAGCACGGCTTTACCGCGAAGGTTCACGGCCCTGCCATTGGCGCGGATGATACCCCCTGAGCCATCGACACTGGTGGCCTTTAGCGTTGTGCTTTCAACTGTTACTGTGCCGTGGGGTGCGCTCAGCCAGACCTGCCCGTTCACCCTTGTGGTGCCGGTGGCCTGCACCAGCCCCTCACGGTTGCCCGCCAGCGCGTAGACATTGCCACCGGCCGAGGCCAGCGTGGCGGCGGCAGCCCTGATCCGCCCGGTGTTGGTTACGTTGCCCTTTGCCTTGCTGTCTGCCACGATATAAATGCCCGATGGGCCATCGACCTCGCTCAGCACCACCTGATTGCCCGCCAGCAGAGCCGCCGTGCCGCCCGCAGCACTGACCGTACCTTTGTTGCTGACGCTGGCCCCCACCAGCACTACATTGCCGCTGGTGCTGGTGATTTTGCCCGCATTGGTGACAGTGCCGGCAGAGCTGCCGGACAGAATGACGTTGCCCCCCTTCATGAACGTACTGTTGGGCGTATCACGCGTGGAGGCGATAAAGCTGCCGCCGGTCACTACTGTTCCGCCAGGCCCTATCACTACGCCATTGGGATTGATGAGGAAGACCGTGCCGGTGGCGCCTATATGCCCCAAAAGGGAGGAAGACTGCGCACCCGTTACGCGGTTGAGGGTGGCGCCACTGCCGTTGTTGAACCGGACCGAGGCGCCTGCTCCGACGGAGAAGCCCTGCCAGTTAATGACCCCGCGTGCGGATGACTGGTCGATTGTAGTGGTGCCCCCTGTCGTACTGATACTGCCAGACCCCGCTACATAGGTGCCGCCCGTGGGCAGGGCCTGTCCCCAGGCAAAGCCGGGGGTGAGGGCGGTTATGCCAAGAAGAAGCGTGCGGGTTGTCAAAGTCATCAGTCAGTCTTCAGTTCTGTGGGGCTGGATATGGAAGAGGTGCTTCTGCAGAGTGGAAATGATCAACGAACCGATCTCATTAAAGATGATCGGCTAAACACAATATTTCCTTGTTTTTGATTAGTTTTTATATCGTATCAAGATTGATTTTGCGGTATCCCCAAAAATGCGACAAACGCGATGTTGGGGGCAGCAGGCAACTGACTGTGTCATCGCATGGGAAGGATAAGTGCAGAGGTGGGTATGACAGGCGATATACCGGTTTATGAAGCTCAGGCGCTCGCTGGATTGCCGCATTTCATGAAATGTCTGGCTTTCTGCAATCAGGCATTACTGAGCATTCACAAGCAGATGCCGCGTGAAGTGCGTTACGTGGCCGATGTAAGACGATGGGTTTTGACGCATGCGGCTCTTTTGTTACATTTTCAGCGACGGGTTGACCCTTCAGCTCCCCCGCTGACCGCAACCAACCTGTATGGTTTGATTGAAGATAGCAGTATGGTCAGCCCGAATACGGTTACAAATTACCTCAAGGAAGTTCAGAATTTTGGCTATATAGAAGCCATTCCCAGTCAGGATGGCCGGGTGCGCGCTTATCAGATGAGCGCTTTTTCTGAGCAGATGTTCCATGTCTATCTTAGCGTCAATTTGCAGGCGCTTGACCAGATTGACGGAGCGGGCAGGAGTGAGGTTACACGTGTAACGCCAGAAATCCTTAATCACATGCACCCGATTTTTGCCAGATTAATGCTGCAGGATGCTTTTTTAAGAGCACCACCGCAGTCTATTGTACAACTTGTCAGCACAACGGTGGGCATGTCCGTTCTGAATGAAATGACTAAGTCTGTAACAGAATCACCCGCAGGCGACATAGAACGGATAGAAATTGTCCTCGACAGTGCCAATGCTATGGCGCAGCGTTATGGCGTTTCGCGTGGGAATATCGCGCGGCTTCTGAAAAAAATCGAGACAGAAAACGATTTCGGTAAAACAGGCCGAAAAAGCTGGATATCAGCCCGGCTTGTACGCGACTACCATCAGTGGCAGGCGCGTAAATTTGCCCATGTTTCTTACGCCTATGTTGAAGCTTGCCGCCAGTATAACACGACGAGTGCCGCAGCCTGAGGGGGAAGAGGTAAGGTCATTACTGAGAGTATGATTTTTAAACTAAAAACATAAGTACTGTTCTTTTGTAGAAGTATCATGATTTGTGTCGGTTAAAAATTATCCTCTGATCGGTAATCATAAGTTTTTCAAAGGCTGTTTTTCCAAAAAACAGAAGGCGTTGATATCATTTGACGGAGTTCTTTGTTGACAGCCAGCATGTGTGGCTCGCGTGGTCCTTTAGCTGCACCGGTTCCACTGGCATCCACAATACCGTAACGAGCTGTAGTTAACCGGTTGAGGTGGTTCCATTCCGTAAAGCCTGAGGGGAGTACACGCGGGTCCATCCTGCATTCTTTATAAACGACGGTCGCGTAGTCGCGCCATGGCCGCCCAAGACTGATTTCCTTAACATCATTGTCGGCAGTAATGCTGCACTGATGAAACAGATAGCCGCTGGGTTGATCCGCACTACGCCGCCCCTGGGCCGTGAGTATGACAAATGGGCGTCCGAGGGCGTGTAATTCCACTCTTTCGAACCAGGCAAGAGCATCGCCAAAAATAAAATCTACTGCACCATCAATCCGGCTATCCTGATAAAGCTGGCGTGCAGGGTGGCAATCTCTGTCTTCTCTGCATCCGTGACTGGCTGCCAGAAGTGTATCCTGATAGCCTGTAAGATGCAGATCAGAAAAATGCTGACGGTCTCCTGTTGCTGAAAGAGCCAGAGCCTGGGCGTCTTTCGTAATATCCGGATGCTTCCAGTGGAAGCGGTTAGTGATTGTCAGATGCTCGAGCGTGTCACCATCGCCTTCGGCAAAGACGATTGCAGATTTTCCGGTGCCACCACTTTCAAACGCGGCACGGTCCCCCTCAATCACTGTCTCCTCACGCGTGCGTCCCATGCCGATCAGGTGCATATCAGGGCGTGTAACATGTACTACCTCGCGATACGTGCCGGGATAGATCGCAATGGTGGATCCATCCGGAGCAGCTGAAAGAGCACTCTGAATACTGGTAAAGCTTTTTCCACTACCGACAGTATAAACAGTTTTCGGAGAGTTTTCTGGGAATGGGACGAACTGAGCTGAGCAATCAGGGGCTCCTTCCTGTAAGGGGCCTGTATGCAGCTGGGTATTACTGATATCCCACTGGTTTTTTTCAGGAAAATGCACACCATCAAGCGTAATATCAAGCGCATGTTCCTTATCAAACCCATGCGCTACCAACTGGCCACCGTCACTCGTTACGTGTCGCAGAGTGATATCACGATAGACAGGAATAGCAGATCCGACAGCTTCTTTATCATAACTGGTATCGAAATTTACAGCCCACCGGTTTGCGCGCATGCATACATCCTCATAGAGGATGTGCTCTACCAGTCCTCCTCGCGTTACATCGCTTTTAATGCGAATGCCTGAGGTTGTTCCGTCCAGTGTCAGATTGCGGACCAGAATATCATGCACACCATTTTGTGTTTCGCTGCCAATAGACATACCGTGACCCTGGTAGAAGTGGTTGTCGGTGATGGAGATGTTATGTGTTCCTCCATTTGGCCCAGCTTTAATGGCAATGTTATCATCGCCTGTACGGATAAAGCTCTGAGTGATGGTAACATCCTCAGAATTACCAGGATCAATGCCGTCGGTGTTGCGGGCGCTGGCTGGTGCGTCGATTTTTACGCCCCAGAAGGTCGCTCTTTTTACCCCATTCATAGCAACATGAAAATTAGGAGAATTGCGTAAAGTTACACGGTAGAAGGTGACATCGCGGGTGTTGTTAAGTTGAATGAGGCGTGGGGCATTCTGATGTTTATGCTCGCGTTGCGCGCGACGTGCCAGTTGCCACCATGTTTCATCTTTGCCCTCTATTACCTGGCCGCCGTTACCATCGATAACCCCATCGCCATAAATGCCTCCACCGCTATAGTCCTGGAATGTCAGAAAGGGCTTGCAGCCTTTCCCTTTATTGTCGAGGGTGCCGCACGCTCCTGTGCCACGATCATAAGCCTGAGGGTCTGAAGTAGCAGCTAAAATAACCCCTTTATCCAGCCAGAGCGACACGCCTGATTTCATTTCCAGTGGGTTACTAACAAAGAGACCTTTGGTCAGATGAACTGCCTGACCTGAAGGGCAGTGATTAATGGCTTCCTGGAGGTTGTGCGCATCGGGTACATCGTCTGATGTGAGCTTTACGCAGACATGGGCAGGCAGTTCTGGCTCACGAATGTAGCGACGATCCTGTGCATTTCCATGACCTGGCATACCGAGTAATAGGGCCGCAAGAATAAAGAACGTAGTGTGACTTATCGAAAGGGAAGCTTTTTTCGCCATACATCACCATTTTTTAATCATCCGGCGGGATAGAAGATCTTCTGGTTATTGTAATTTATTTCTGACATCAGAGTGATGGGAAGTTGATTTTCCTGATGGCTCTTATGAGGGTTTTTTCCGTTTAGGTGCTATAGGTTATAAATATTAAATTTATGCCTTCTGAGTGTGGTAATCTCATGTCAAAGGAGGTCCGGGCACAGGGAGAACAGGATCTCAGTGCGTTTTGCCTATGAGTGGCATGACGAGGAAGAGCGGTGTTTCCGGTTCTATGGCAACGAGAAATAGGAATTCGATGAAAACGGCCTGATACGTCGTCTTATTGCCTTCATCAACGATCTGCCGTTCGGTATCGGTGCTCAGCTTTTTCATTGGCCGCAGGTCCCCGCAACCAAATCATATACATCAGGTACAAAATGCTCCGGTTTTAAACCTCCGGAGCAATAAACGCGTCCAAAGCAATCCCCTCAGGTTATTTGCCAGATGGGCCAGAAACAATCACGTTTAATGACCAGCACCTCGATGTCGCTATAATCTGATGCGTTCTACTTCATCAAGTGAGATATCGTCCCGTCTGCGGTCATAAAGCTGCGTCGTACGGGTGGAGGAGTGGTTGGCCATAGCGGCCGCATTTTCGAGGGTACCACCATTTTTAAGGTAAGTGGTTACGCCAGTGGCCCGAAATGTATGGTTGCCTATTGCTGTCTTGATACCGGCGGCTTTTGCCCGGCGCCTGACCATGGCGTAGGCATCAGGCTGTTCCAGGCGGTTTTGAGAAAAATGCTTTGTTCCGCGTTTAATTGTGCAAAAAAGCCAGCTTTTTGGGGTGTCTGCCAGTCCTGTACCGTCAAGGTAAGCATGCAGATACTCTTCAAGTGTGTGGTGGCATGGCATGGCATGTTGTTTTCCACCCTTTTCGTTCAGACGTACCCACAGGCGGCGATTTTGAATAAAGACATCCTCTACCCGCATAGATAAAGCAGCACCAATGCGCGCGAATGAAAAAACCATGAGTGCAATTAAAGCTCTGTCCCGCAGGCCCGAACTGGTTGATGTATCTATAGAATCCAGTAAGGCCCGTGCTTCATGAGCTTCAAGCACAGGTGTTTTACCAACGCGCACACTATGTGCAGGCCCACGTACAGAGGCTGCCGGGTTTGTTGGTATAATCTGCCCGGTTACCAGCCAGTCAAAAATATGTTTAAGGGCAGCCAGTGCCTGCTTCACACTGGGTGCTGACACTCTGCGGTTTTCCAGCTCCACCCAGGTTGCAACATGCAACGGAGTGATGTCGGGCAGATGGCGGATATGATGGTCATCACACCAGGACAGAAAACCGGAAACAGCTCTTGCATAAGCCCGCCGCGTATTAGGATTGCGTATTTGCGCGGCAAAAAATTCCATAAAGCGCTGGCGGGCACTGTCTCCCGCTGTGGCGATCAGTGCCGGGAGTACCGGACCACGAAGCGCGGGAGAGGTGGGTAGCGCCATATAGATTACATTTTCCGTAAGTTGTTATATCTGACGAAAGCATAACACGGAATGTATTCTGAATATCATTCAGTTTCAGAATTCTTCGTAAAAAGAAGGATCCTGATTAAAGGTGCGCCCATCAGGGCGAGCCAGAGAAGCAATAGCCTTCATATCCTCATCAGAAAGGCTGAAGTCAAAAATTGACATATTTTCAATCTGATGTTTGCGACCCGAAGCTTTAGGAAGAGGAATACATTCAAGCTGATGGTGCCAGCGCAGAATAACCTGCGAAATGCTTTTATTCAGTTTTTGCGCGATAGTGTTCAGAACAGGGTTTTGCAAAATATCATTAGCACGCCCCAGGGGACTCCAGGATTGTGTGACGATATGATGTTTTTTGTGCCAGGCACGTGCTTCGGCCTGTGGAAAATAAGGGTGCAGCTCAATCTGATTAACTGAAGGGAGTACGCCTGTTTCATCCTGCAGACGCTGAAGATGTTCCGGTAAAAAATTGCAGACGGCAATAGAGCGCACATAGCCGCGTTTTCTGGCCTCTATCAGTGCTTTCCATGCTTCGACATATTTACCCACTTTCGGGTTCGGCCAGTGAATGAAGTAGATGTCGTAATATTCAACATTAGCACGGTAGAGAGATTCCTCAATCGTTGCCAGAGCCTCATCATAGGCATGGTGCCGGCCTGGCAGCTTTGAACTGATGCGGAGATCTTCACGCTTGTGCCCACACTCGCGCAAGGCTCTGCCAAGAGCACCCTCATTCTCATAGTTGAAGGCACTATCCAGCCCGGTATAACCAACATCAATAGCATTTTTCATTGCTTCAACGCCGGAGGCACCATTAAGTTTATAGGTGCCAAATACGATAGCTGGCAGTGTCGTGCCATCGCTCAGAGTAACTTGTGGCAGAGTCATTTATCATTTCCCTGAATGTGATAAGTGAGAAGTCCGGATCATCCGGTGTTATCGCCGGTTTTTCCATTCGTTGAGCTTATTCACCATAGCCTGTGCCGACATACTCCTGGCTTCGCCCAGTGCCAGCGTACCGTCACTGTTAAGCACTTTGCCAGCGGGGGTGATAACCAGAACAAGAGGAATGGCTTTAATTTTAACGCCAAATTTTGCAGCAATGTCTGTATTGTACTGAAAATGATCGACGTTAATATTTGCGATGGCAAAATTCTTATTTACCCATGGTGCAACGGATGCATTTTTTAAAGCGCCTTCAAGCATCAGGCAGTCAGGGCACCAGTTAGCACCAAAAATCAGCATAACCAGTTTGTCTGTTTTTTGTGCTTCTTCAAAAGCATCCTTTACTGCCTGCGGTGCAGCCTCAGGAGAAGCGTAAGGATGAACTGCAGCGGCAAACTTCAGGTCGCTAATCTGCGGAACATCACCACCGCTTTCTGCATGTGCGTAAGCAGGCAGAGTTGCCTGAGCTACGACAAGAGACAGGGCTGCTGTGAAGAGTTTAATCGTTTTATGGGACTTTGAGCGTAATGGCCGGAAATGAAAACTGGACATAAAATACCTGTAAATTAAGTTGATAAGTAATTATTCAGGCTGCAGAATAAACAGGCGTGAGCAATAGGGACAAACAGTCTGCTGGTCTCCTATTTTCAGCCATACTCCAGGGTGCCCCAGAGTATCAGAGCCTCCATTGCAGTATATTTTGCGGGAATCGACAACAATAGTCTCGATATAGCCCAGTCGCGGGCGTGGTGTCTGGTTTTCTGCCTGAATAAGCATAGGGCTGTTCCTTGTCTTCTGGCCAGGCCAGATCTGTTTCTGGTATTGCACTCTTGTCTGGCATGATACCCCTGCAGACAAAATGTTTCCATTCACTCTTCTTCCCATATCCGTGAGCGAAGAGTCTCTGAGTATTTTTAAAATGTTAAAATTATGGTGTCAGAGGGTCATTGCCGGCTGTGTTATGACCTGGATGTTCATAGCGCTGAGTGGCTGCACGACAGGCGCGCCCCCTGCGCCAAAGCCTCCGCTACGCTGGCAACAGGCTTCTGTGCTTGTCGCGCCGGACCATATATTTACCATGAGTGATGGCGCAGCGTTGCCGGTGCGTATCTGGAAAGCACAGGGGCAGCCAAAAGCTGTGTTGCTTGCCTTGCATGGTTTTAATGATAGTCGCGATGCATGGGAAAGCCGGGCTTCGTTTTTTACGCAGGCCGGTGTAACGGTCGCAGCTCCTGATCAGCGTGGTTTTGGTGCCGCACCACAACGTGGTGCATGGGCAGGTACTGCGCGGATGGTTGCTGATACACGAGAACTGATTGACCAGCTAAAAAAAATGTATCCCCGTACGCCTATATATCTTGCCGGTGAAAGTATGGGAGGGGCGGTGCTTATGGTGCTTATGGCTCAGCCTGACGCCCCTGCTGTTGCTGGTACAATTCTGCTTGCTCCGGCAGTGTGGGATCCGGGTTTTACAGCTGATATGCTGTTATCAGTTTTTGCATCGCTGTCGCCGCATACCCTTGTGCCTGAACAGAGTGCCTCTGTGCATGTGGTGGCTACAGATAATATGGCAGCTCTTATTCGTCTTTATTATGATCCGCTGACACTTCGTACAACACAGTGGATAGCATTGCGGGGGCTTGTAACCCTGATGCAGCAGGCAGCGGCTGCGGCAAAGCATGACCAGGGTAACATACTATGTGTCTATGGCGATAATGATCAGCTTGTGCCGGCTTTTGCTATGGCACGTGTCTGGCATGATTTATCTGTCAGGAGAGCTGAGAAAAAAGATGTACGTTTTGACATGATCCCTGGGGGACATCATCTGCTGCTCAGAGATCAGGGAGGTGAGCGTGTGGCTCATGATATGCTGAGCTGGATGACAACACCGCAGAGCTGGCTGCCTTCAGGGGGAGATGTCAGTGCAGGTGTATGGGTTGCAGAACAGAAGGGGCTGCGTGGCCCGGGTAAGGGGGGCATACCATTTTTTATACCCGCCAGGCTTGATGAGGTTGTGACGCCCTGACGTAAAGGTCTTTCCTCTGGCTGGCAGAGGAAAGACCCTGGTGTTCTGTTACCAGATTTTTACGCGCTGAGAGGGTGCGAGATAGAGCGCATCCCCTTTTTTGACATTCCATGCTTTATACCATGCATCGATGTTGTGCATGGGCAGGTTTACACGAGCTTCCGGCGGTGAGTGCGGGTCAACCACCACCAGGCTTTTAACTGTGTTTTCACGCAGTTTCTGGCGCCAGACCTGTGCCCAGCCGAGGAAGACTCTCTGGTCACCTGTCAGGCCATCAATAACCGGAGCTTTCTCACCATTCAGTGAGGCGTGATACGCATCAAGCCCCAGGGTCAGACCGCCCAGATCAGCAATGTTTTCACCCATAGTCAGCTTGCCATTGACATGCACACCAGGCAGCACTTCAAAGGCGTCGTACTGAGCACCCAGACGGGCTGCCAGTTTCTGAAAGCGTTCTGTGTCCTTTTTAGTCCACCAGTCACGCAGGCGACCATGTTCGTCAAACTGCCGCCCTTCATCGTCAAACGAATGGGTCATTTCATGACCGATAACGCCACCAATGGCACCGTAATTAATGGCGGCATCGGCCTTTGCGTTAAAGAATGGCGGCTGCAGAATAGCTGCGGGGAAAACAATCTCGTTAAACAGCGGGTTGTTATAGGCATTGACTGTCTGAGGGGTCATATCCCATTCATCACGGTCAACTGTTTTACCCAGGTGGCTCAGTTCATAAGCCCACTCGAAAGCAATGCCATTTTTGACGTTGCCGTAAAGGTCTTTCAGGTTCACTTCAAGGCCGGAATAGTCACGCCATTTTTTGGGGTAACCGACCTGAATTTCCAGGCTGTCGAGTTTGGTCAGAGCAGCCTGACGTGTTGCCGGGGTCATCCAGCTGTTGTGCTGCAGGCGGGTGTGGAAGGCTGTTTTGAGGTTTTCAGTCAGCTGCTCCATAGCTGCGCGGTCTTCTGCCGGGAAGAATTTCTCAACATAAACCTTGCCTAATGCCATGCCCATTGCTGAGTTTGTAGCGCTGACACCGCGCTTCCAGCGTGCTGGCAGAGCAGGCTGACCGCTCAGAACTTTATGGAAGGTGAAGCTTGCCTGAACAAATTCGTCAGGCAGATAACCGGCAGCGTTGCTGGCGGTGTGAAATGCCTGCCATGAGCGCAGCAGTTCGGGGGCAGTGCTGGCGAGAACAGCTGCTTCTCCGGTAATGGCTGAGGGCTCCTGTACGATAATGGTGCTGGCTTCAAGGCCTTCAGCTGGCAGGCCGGCAGCAAGCATCCAGCTTTTCCAGTCAAAGCCAGGCGCGGTTTTAATCAGATCGCTGACTGTCATCGGGTTATAGGTTTTGTTTGGGTCTCGCATATCTGCGCGGGCCCAGTGTGCCTCAGCCAGTTTTGTTTCAAAGGCAATGACAGCATCTGCCGTTTTAGAGGGCTCTGGCCATCTGATGAGGGTAAGAATTTGCGTGATATAGGCCTGATACGCTTTTCTCTGTTCTGCAAACTGAGGTTTCAGGTAGTAGTCACGGTCGGGTAGTCCGAGACCGCCCTGATCAAGGTAGACTGAGTAATGCGTGGGGTCTTTTGAGTCAGGTGAAACGCTGAGTGAAAACGGAGAGGTCGTAAAAGATGTGAAAGCTGAGCCTGACAGTGTGGCAAAGCTTTGTGCATCGGTGAGAGAACGAAGGGTTTTCAGGTCTTTTTTAAGAGGGCTGATGCCGCGTTTTTCAACGGCTTTTTCGTTCATAAAGGATGCGTAAAATGTGCCGAGCTTTTCATCTGTGCTATGCGGTGTTTTAACCGGGTGTGCAGAAAGTTCGTTCAGAATGTTCTGCACGCGCTGACGTGAAAGTTCAGCCAGAGCATTAAACGGTCCATAGCTGGTCATATCTGACGGAATAGTCAGATCTTTCAGGTAAGTACCATTTGCATATTCGAAAAAATTATTGCCCGGGATGATAGCGGTATCACGACCACTCAGGTTAAACCCCCATGGAGCAAATGACGAGGCCGGCATAAGCACTTCCGGCGCTGCAGGAGGCGTGTCATCAGCGTGGGCGGGAGTTAAACTACAGCCAATCCCTATTCCGACAGTGGCAAAAAGAGCCAGTTTGAGAGAGGAACGGGTATGACGCTTAAAGGCTGCCATGATATCTCCGTAAGTTAGACGCAACGTTGCATAGTTAAAATGCTTTTCACAACACGGGTTTTAAGAAAAAACCAGTCACGAAGATGTAATTTAAACATATTTCAGCGGATGTGCCTATATGATGAAAATATATTACGCCTGAGATATTAATTTTTCTGCATCGTTATTGTTTTCCCGGAGTTCGTTAAGCAACAGGGAGGGGATATGTTATCTCTTATAGTGAAAGCGGGTGGTCCCGGGTCTTTCGTGGTGTGGCAAACTATATTTAACCGCCTCATGCCTGAACTGACTGTTATTGACTGGCACGACAAAACGGCTGACCTGGCCAGTATTGACTATGCTTTTGTCTGGCAGCCTGAACCCGGACGGCTTGCGCAGATGCCCCGCCTTAAAGCGATACTGAGCGTAGCAGCCGGAGTTGACCATATTCTGACAGACCCCGATCTGCCTGCAAATTTACCGGTTATTCGTATGGGAGGAGAGGACACTGCTGCACAGATGCAGGATTATGTGCGCTGGGCTGTCTTTTCTCTTCTGCGCGAGGCACCACGCTGGCACAGCGCACAGCATAAGCAGATATGGGCGCGTCAGGGTGTGCCCCCGGTGCGCCTGTCCTCTGAGACGCCGGTTGGTATTATGGGGCTGGGGGCGCTGGGTTCAGCTGTTGCACAAAGCCTGGTGCAGGCTGGTTTTCCCGTTGTCGGGTGGTCGCAGCATAAAAAATCTTATGATCATATTACCAGCTACGCCGGAACTGCAGAGCTTGAAACATTTTTGCGCAGCTGCAGCATTCTGGTGTGTTTGTTGCCCGAAACATCTTTGACCCGCGGAATTATAACCTGCGATGTTTTAAAACAGCTTCAGAAACCAGCGGGGCTGATTAATGTGGGGCGTGGCCGGCTTGTCGTTACGAGTGATCTTTTGCGAGCACTTGATGATGGCACGTTGCATAATGCCGTGCTTGATGTGTTTGAGCATGAACCGCTGCCCGCAGAGTCGCCTTTATGGTCGCACCCCGGAGTGCTGATTACGCCTCATGTGGCATCAGAGGCCTCTCGCACCGCACGGGCAGGTTATGTTGTCGGGGTTATTCGTGCTTTTGAGCGGGGGGAGGATGTGCCTTTGCGTTATGACCCACAAAAAGGTTATTAAAAAACTCCTGGACAGTGAGTATATATCCCCGAAAGCCAGCAGAAAAGGCCGCTGTTATGACTATTGATATCCCTCTTATGCTTTCGTTTCTGGCTGCTGCAGCAGTGCTGACCGTTATACCGGGTACTGATACTGCGCTGATGTTGCGCTCTGTTGCTGTGGGCGGGCGTCGTGCTGCGGCACAAACCGGGCTGGGTATTATTATCGGCCTGCTGATCTGGGGGCTGGTGGTTTCACTGGGGCTGGGCGCAGTGCTTAAAGCCTCAGAACTGGCATATGAATGCGTGAAATGGGCGGGCGCAGCCTATCTGACATATCTTGGTGTGTTATTTTTGTTTCGCCCGCGTGAGGCCATGGCTCAGGCGGAGGGGGCTGCAAAATCCATTTCAGGTTCGACTGGTCAGTTTTTACGTAAAGGCTTTCTGACTAATATGCTTAACCCTAAAATTGGGGTCTTTTATATTACATTCCTGCCGCAGTTCGTTCCTTCTGGTGCGTTTGTCGCAGCATACTCGCTTTTTCTTGCTCTTATTCATTGCGCCATGACAGTGCTGTGGTTTGTTGTGCTGACAGCAGCGGCTTTGCCTTTAAGTAACCTGCTTAAAAAGCCAGCTACAGTGAAAGTGCTCGACCGCATTACCGGTTGTTTGTTTATTGCATTTGGGCTTCGTCTGGCCTTGTCGCGTGCTGACTAGCGGGTGGTGTTATCGTGGGTTTACCAGCCAGCTGATACGACGCGCCATAAAGGTGAAAGGTATGGCGAGAACACCCATCACGGCAAATACAATTAATAAAATCATAGGAATAAAAAAGTTTTCATCAGTTGCATTTTGTGGTGGGAATTTAAAAGAAAGAACTGAAATTAAAATCCCTGAAATTGAAAAAAAGTAAGAATAACTAAGTAATTTTTGTGTTTTTTTAACAGTAAAATTCTTTTTTCTTTATTTTTATTCTGAATACCTCCTCTTGCTGTTATCTGTATATATCCTACAAATATTGATGATGTGATCATTCCTACGATAATAGAAAATTCACTGTAATAAGGTATAAATCTTAAATATAATGATGATATAGATGAAGTTATTCCCATGCCTGATGGTAAAAATCCTATAACAAGAACACGATTTTCGTTGGGTTTTGTTCCTATCTGGTCATCAAGTAGAATGTTTTTTATAAAATAATCAAACTCTTTTATTTTCTTTCTTATGCTGATTACTGTTTCTTTGCTGATATAGCATGGAAAGAGAAATGCCTGATGTGTCAGGCAACAATATCGTTTTACGTCATAAATGAAAATTAGTTAATGTATAAAATTATCTGGCGTAATTTTTATGATAAATGTTGAACGATTACTTTGTTTTCTAAGTGGGCAGAAGGTTACTCCTGCTCCTGTGGGTGACACATCTCGATCAGGTTAGTTATTTTGTCCGCTCTTGAAAAAAAAGAGGTTTACGATCATTGTCCGCGCAATGGTGTTCCGTGAGGAATGAAAAGGGAAGAACGGTGCATGGCTCAGGCTGTTAATCCGTCGCTGCCCCCGCAACTGTAAGTGAGTTTATCATACCTCTGCTGCCGGTTTGCCGGCAGCCTCCACCGGCTGTAACAGGTGCGGGAAGGAGCAGGGTATGATGTTGGTCTGAGCTATGCGTAAGCAGGCTTTTCAGGCTGACAGCCCATAAGCCAGGAGACCTGCCATTATATAAAGCCAGCCTTGTTAATCTGGTGGTTTTATAGCGAAATCCGATGCAGTGTTACATCTGGCGGGGTGCCCGGTTTGTAACCAGTGTGTAGCGATATGCTATGCATGCTCTCAGTCTTTTTCTGTCATGACTGGGGGGCTGCTTTTTTCTGCACCCGGGTTGTGTCTGGCCCTTGCTGCGCGGGGCTGTGTGTCAGGAGACAGAATGTCAGCGTCCTCTTCATCAGCAGATATGCCGGATATCCCCATCCTGCATGTGTGCCTTACCTGTCGCCGTGGTGGCCCGGCTATGGACCGCCCGCCTGGTGCACAGCTGTACGATCGTTTGCTGGCTCTGACTGATGCAGAAAAAGTGCAGGATCCCGCATTAATTCCTGCTGCTGAAATCAGAGGTGTTGAATGTCTGGCATCGTGTGATCGCGGGTGCACAGCTGCAATTGCCATGAAAGGGCGCTGGACCTGGCTTATGGGCCACCTTGGCCCTGAAAAAGCCGAAGATATACTGACATATGCCCGTTTATATGCTGCCAGTAAAAAGGGTACGGTTATGCCATCGCGTCGCCCGGCAGCCTTGTCTGATATGGTGCTGGGGCGTGTCCCGGCGTGTCTTTATGAGAGAGAGGATGAACAGTCATGAATAAAGCACTTCCTTCGCGCGTTCCGGTTACTATCATCAGTGGTTTTCTGGGGGCAGGTAAAACCACGCTGTTGCGGCATATTTTGCAAAATGCCAAAGGGCATCGCATTGCTGTGGTGGTTAATGAGTTTGGCTCTCTTGGTGTAGACGGTGAAATTTTGCGTGGCTGCGGTATTGAAGGCTGTCGCGATGATGATGTCGTTGAACTGGTGAATGGCTGCCTGTGCTGTACCGTCGCTGACGACTTCCTGCCGGCGATGGAGGCATTGCTCGATCGTGCGGATCCACCAGAGCATGTCGTGATCGAAACTTCAGGTCTGGCGCTGCCAAAACCGTTACTGAAAGCCTTTGGCTGGCCTACGATAAGAAGCCGTATGACGGTTGATGGTGTTATAACCGTGGTTGATGCGCCTGCTATTGCCACCGGTCGTTTTGCTGATGATCCGGAGGCCGTTGCCCGCCAGCGCGAAGCTGACCCGTCTCTCGACCATGACAACCCTCTGGCTGAGGTGTTTGAAGACCAGCTGAACGCTGCTGATCTGGTTGTGCTGAATAAAACAGACCTGACTGATACAGGGGAGCTGGCAAAAGTTGAGGCAGAGATCCGCCGTCTGGCTCCGCGTCCGGTGCAGATTATCCGTGCAGCAGAGGGTCGGGTAGATCCTGCTATCCTGCTGGGTATTGGCGCTGAAGCTGAGGCAGACCTTGATGCACGTCCTTCCCATCATGATGCGGAAGAGGGCGAGCATGAGCATGATGATTTTGAGAGTTTCGTTGTTGAAGTGCCCGAGCAAAAAGATGTTGAGACATTTCTGAGTCGTTTGCAGGATGTTGCCGCGCGTTTTGATGTTTTGCGTATGAAAGGTTTTGCTGCCGTGCAGGGTAAAGCCATGCGTCTGGCCGTGCAGGGTGTTGGTACGCGTTTTCGCTACGAATTTGACCGTTCGCTGCCTGCAGCTGGGGCGCGTACTGGCCAGATTGTGGTCATTGGCCAGAAAGGGCTTGAGGAAGCTGCCGTGCGCCAGGCTCTGGCAGGCGTATAATCCTTAAAGGCAGGCTGGCACGTTATGCACCTTCTTGTTCGTGAAAACCGCACACTTGATGAACAGGACCAGGCAGAAGATCTGGGGCTTGATCCCGCAGAGCTGATTGTTCTTTCGTTTACTGAGACAGATCTTCTGGGGCTGCGTGACGCGATTACCCGCCGGGCCGCGGAGCATGCCGGACAGAGCACGCATACCAGTATACAGGTCGTGCCACTGGCACGCCTGCGGCATCCTATGTCTGTCGATTTATTTATCGATACAACACTGAGCCAGGCGCGTTGTGTGGTTGTGCGCCTGCTTGGGGGACTTGATTACTGGCGTTATGGTGCCGAGGAGCTTTCGGGCTGGTGCAGGGCAAAGGGCGTGCCACTTGTGTTTTTGCCTGGTGACTGTGTGCATACCCGCCGGAAAGAGGGGGAGGCAGAGGAAGATGATCCTTTGCTGGCCTCTCTGTCCACGATTGATCCGGAGCAGAGAAAACGCCTGATCGGGTTTTTCCGCTATGGCGGGCCACGCAATATGACCTGTGCGCTGGAGGTCATGGAGGCCATTGTCAGGGGCGTGCCTGATGCAGGGCAGGCGCCTGAACCGCTGCCAGACTGGGGCGTTTATCGTACTTTTCCTGCTGCTCCGTCACCGCTTCAGCTGCCGTCTGGCTGGTGTGCTGCCTTGCCGGAGGGAGCAGCAGCCAGAGTTGTCGTGGTGTTTTATCGCGCCCATTTGCTGGTGGGTGACCACAGCGCACCTGAAGAGCTGGCGCGTCAGTTGTCACAGCATGGTTGCCGTGTCGATATGGTGTTTGTCACATCTTTGCGGGATACAAAAGTAGCCGGCGCGCTTAATGACTGGCTGGCGCAGGTACACCCTGATTGTCTGGTGAATGCTACGGTATTTTCCTCCCGTGACAGGGATGGGCAGTCTCCTCTTCTTTCAGTCGGTGTGCCTGTTATTCAGCTGTTGCAGCCTGGCACAACCCAGGGACTGTGGCAGGCAAGCGCCAGAGGGCTCTCACGTGCTGACCTGGCCATGCAGGTTGTTTTACCTGAGCTTGATGGCAGCATTGCGAGTTTTCCCGTCTCCTTCCGTGAGGAAACTGCACCTGGTCAGCCTGCATCCCGCCAGATTTATGCTCCGGGTACAGAGCAGGCTGTTGCGCGTATTATGGGCTGGTTACGCCTGCGTTGCCTGCTGCCTGAGCACAGGCAGGTCGGGCTTGTGTTGTCTGACTATCCTGGTGCTGGCGTGCCTGGTGCGCAGGGCTGTGACACAGGTCACACTGCTCATGCCGTCGGGCTTGATAGTTTCGCCAGCCTTTCTTCCATCCTGAGGCTGATGCAGGCTGAGGGGTATGAAACAGGCATACTGCCCACGCAGGCAGAGCTGGTGCAGATGATGACACAACAGGCACCCCGGCCTGTTCTTTCTCTTGATCAGTACAGGCAGCTGACACAAAAACTGCCGCCGGCCTTTATGCAGAGTGTCTGTGCGGCCTGGGGTGAACCGGAAGATGATTCCGCCGTGCATCAGGGTGTGTTTCATTTGCGTGTTGTGCCATGCGGAGCGATTACACTGGCCGTGCAGCCTGACAGAGGACGCGCGACTGACCGTAAAGCGCAGTATCACGACCCTGATAGTCCGCCTTGTCATGCTTATATTGCGTTTTATCTGTGGTTACGTGTTTGCCGTCATCTTGATGCCATGGTGCACCTGGGTACACATGGCACACTTGAGTGGCTGCCAGGTAAAGCGGCAGCGCTCTCGCCCTCCTGCTCCTCTGCTGTGCTGACAGGTGGTCTGCCGGTTATTTATCCGTTTATTGTCAATAACCCTGGTGAGGCAGCTGCAGCCAGACGGCGCCTTGGGGCAGTAACAATCGGACATATGACGCCGCCGGTGATGCAGGCTGGTCTGTCAGAAGATATGCAGATCCTGGAAAGGCTGATTGATGAGTATGCTGAGGCTGACGGGCTTGATTTCAGGCGCGGGGCCTTGTTGCGACAGGAAATTCTTGAGCGCGCAACCCGTACCGGGGTCCTGGCAGAGAGTGGCGTACGTCCCGGAGATGAAGATGAAGACGAAGCACTTGCCCGCCTTGATGCCTATTTGTGTGATGTAAAAGATTTGCAGATCCGTGATGGTCTGCATATTTTTGGTCAGCGTGCACCTGGTTATGACACTCTGGTCGATACGATTTCGCAGGCCTGTGGTCAGGGGTATGACCGTGACGACATTGCCCGGCGTGTGGCTTTAAGTGCAGAGGCAGAGGCGAATGCTCTGCGTGATGCGCTGGCAGGGCGCCTTGTGCCGGCGGGGCCGGCTGGTGCGCCAACGCGCGGGCGGGCTGATGTGCTGCCCACCGGGCGAAATCTTTTTACTCTCGACCCGCGTGCCCTGCCAACACCCTCTGCTATGCAGCTTGCTGCAAAAATGGAAAAATTGCTGCTTACCCGTCATTTGCAGGAGCAGGGTGAGCCGCTGACGCATCTGGTTATGGATTTATGGGGTTCTTCTTCTTTGCGTACAGGAGGAGAGGATATGGCTCTGGCCCTGCGTCTGATGGGGGTTGAAATAACCCGTAAAACCGGCACGGGGCATGTGCAGGGGTTTGAAATTATACCACTGGCGGTGCTCGATCGCCCGCGTGTTGATGTTACACTGCGTATATCAGGTTTGTTTCGTGATGCTTTCCCTGATCAGATTGCTTTGTTTGACCAGGTCGTTTCTGCTGTTGCCGCGAGAGATGAGGCCGCTGAGTGGAACCCGCTTGCCGCTTCGGTTAAAGGGCTTGAGGGAGATGCCCTGAAGCAGGCAGGTGCCCGTATATTTGGTGCGGCTATGGGGAGCTATGGCACTGGTGTCGAAGCGCATCTGCATAATGGTACATGGGGCAAAGCCGATGAGCTTGGGCAGGCCTGGCTGAAGGGCTCCGCCTGGACATATGGCGGCGGGCGTGATGGCCAGCAGAATATTGAAGGTCTGGCTGCTTTGTTGCAGCGTGCGAATGCTGTTTTGCATGTGCAGGATTACGCTGAAACAGATATGCTCGAAAGCCCTGAAAATGCTGCACATGAGGGCGGACTTGCCGCAGCGGCGGCATCACTCGGGGCGCGGCCGGCATTGTGGCATGGTGATACGTCCCGGCCTGATGCTCCCCGCCTGCGCGCGACTGAACAGGAAGTTGCCCGTATTGTCAGAGGCCGGCTTGCTAACCCGCGCTGGATAGAAGGCATGCAGCGGCACGGATATGCCGGTGCGGCCGAGATGACACGCGGGGTCGAGGCATTGCACGGTTTTGCAGCAACGGTGCCGGCACGCTTTGACAGACAGTTTGACCTGGTCTTTGCCCGGACTTTAGGTGATGAGAGTTGCAGCGCCTTTTTACAAAAGGTTAACCCTGCTGCGTGGGAGGCTATGCGAGCATGGTTTACGTCAGCCATGCAGCGTGGATTGTGGCACCCCCGCTCTAATAGTGTTGCTGCCGCGCTCGAGGGTTCAGGAGAAAGTTCCATATGACAGTACGTGCCCTCATGGTGTCTGCTCCACGTTCAGGAGGGGGTAAAACAACACTGACAGTTGCTCTGCTGGCGGCTTTTAAGCGCAGAGGGCTGCGGGTGAGTGCGATTAAAACAGGTCCTGATTATATCGATCCTGCTTTTCATGCGGCTATTACGGGCCGGTATGGCCTCAACATTGACAGCTGGTGTATGCCACCTGATTTACAGGCCTGCCTGCTGCAGGCAGCAGGACATGACGCTGATCTGGTTATTGTTGAATCAGCTATGGGGTTGTTTGACGGTCTGACCGGGCCGGAGGGCGCACGTGGCTCCCCTTCAGATATCGCCGCACGTTTTGGTATTCCTGTTTTGCTGGTGCTTGATGTGTCAGGGCAGGGGCAGTCTGTCGGGCCGATTGCTAAAGGCTTTGCTTCATGGCACCCCGATGTGACAATTGCCGGTGTTGTTCTTAATCGTGTGGCATCGCCGCGTCATGTCAGGCTGACGACAGGCGCGATCGAGGCCGCTGGTCTGGCAGCATGTGGTGCGCTGATGCGTCAGGCTGGTCAATCATTACCAGAGAGGCACCTTGGGCTGGTGCAGGCGCGTGAGCATGGTGCCCTGACAGACTGGATTGAAAAACTGGCAGATAAAGCGGAGCAGGAGCTGGATCTTGATTCTGTGCTGGCTCTGGCTGCCCCGGTGGCTGCAATGCCTGTGACTGCTGAATTGACACGGCATGCTGTTTTATCGCCGCCAGGGCAGCGTATTGCTGTGGCGGAGGATGATGCATTTTCTTTTCTCTACGGTCATCTGGCCATGTTCTGGCGTCAGGCAGGGGCAGAGCTGGTGCCTTTTTCGCCGCTGGCAGATGAAGTACCTGATGAGAGCTGTGACGTATGCTGGCTGCCTGGAGGATACCCCGAGCTGCATGCCGGAGGACTTGCGCAGGCCAGACATTTTATAAGTGGCCTTCAGCATTTTTCTCGCACCCGCCCGGTGCATGGTGAATGCGGTGGTTATATGGTGCTGGGGCAATGCCTTGAAGATGCAGAAGGAAAAAAGCACGCTATGTCCGGTTTGCTTGCGCATAGTACATCATTTGCACGGCGCAAATTAAATCTTGGGTATCGGGAGGCAACATTGCGGGCAGATACGGTGCTTGGCAAAGCTGGCAGCCGTTTGCGAGGGCATGAATTCCATTATGCTTCTGTGCTGGATGCGGGAGAGGATGCCCCGCTGGCTGATCTGGTAGCAGGCGATGGCACACCACTTGGTGCATGCGGAGGCAGGCGAGGTCTGGTGTCCGGATCATTTTTTCACGTGCTGGCTTGCAATGACACGGCTTTCTGATGACAGGGCCTGCATGATATGATGCTAGCATAGACCGCACATCCGGCTGGTTGTTATGATCGTGGCAGAATGAAGTGTGTCTGTAGCAGAAAAGCAGATCATTTTTATTCTGACACAGAGGTTATAGCAGGCAGGAAAATCCTGAGGAGAAAGAGTGTGCAGCGTTTTTCTGTGTTACTGGCCCGGCATGCCCCCGTTATGGTCGCAGAGGGTATGTGCTATGGTCGTCAGGAGGTGCCTCTGCGCCCCGGCTGGGAGAGGCTGACTGCTGGTTTGTCTGTGCTGGCTCAGGGGGCTTCGTGTCAGGTGGTATACAGCTCACCCGCGGCCCGATGCCGTGATATGGCTGAGAAGCTCGTCAAAACTACCTGTATGGAGCTGCGCATTGACCCGCGTCTGGCTGAACTGGATTTTGGTGAGTGGGAAGGACAGTGCTGGAGTGAGATCAGTCGTATACAGCTGGATGCATGGGCCGCTGATCCGGCAGGTTTTGCACCCCCCGGGGGCGAGAGCGGGTTATCCCTGATGCAGCGTATAACCGCAGTCTGGCAGGATATTAAAGAAAGTGGTGTTTCATCATGCATTTTATCCCACGGTGGCCCTTTGCGTCTGCTGACCGGACTGGCTGCGGGAGAAAAGCCACAACTGCTTTCGCCATCTATACCACAGGGCTTTGCAAGGTTGTTCAGTGTGATTTAACGATGTATAGTCTTTGAAATCTATAAATTTCCGGGAAAAGAGTATTTATGAGTGATCTTTCTTTTTCTGTTGTTTCAGAAAATATTTTATTAAATAAATAAGATCAGGATTTACTATGAATCAGACGCTTTCGTCTTCATTACAGGGTGCAGAGGCACATCACCGTGAAAAAATGCGTAAGCGTAAAGAGGTTCAGGACCGTGAGGTAGCGTCAAAAACTCTCGAAAAAGGGTTGCTGATGGTGCATACCGGGCCGGGTAAAGGTAAATCAACGGCAGCGTTTGGTATGGCTTTGCGGACACTGGGTTACGGGCGCCGTGTTGCTGTTGTGCAGTTTATTAAAGGCGCCTGGGATACGGGAGAGAGGCGTGCTCTTGAACGTTTCGATCCCCTTGTTTCCTGGCATGCGCCGGGTGAAGGATTTACCTGGGAGACGCAGGATAAAGCACGTGACATTGCAACCTGCGAAGAAGCCTGGCGTTTTGCGGCTGATGCGCTTGCTAACGCTGATGTCGGGCTCGTTGTGCTTGATGAGCTGAATATTGCCCTGCGTTATGAGTATCTCTCTTTGCCTCATATTCTTGATGTGCTGAAGGCGCGGCCGGAGGGGCAGCATGTCGTGATAACGGGGCGCAATGCCAAACCTGAACTGACCGAGGCTGCGGACCTGGTGACCGAAATGACTCTTGTTAAACATCACTTTCGCAGTGGCGTAAAAGCTCAGAAGGGAGTGGAGTTTTGACAGCGCGTGTTCTGATGATTCAGGGAACAGGGTCAGGGGTTGGAAAATCAACATTACTGGCTGGTCTGGCACGGGCTTTTACCCGCCGTGGGCTGAAAGTTTTGCCCTTTAAACCGCAAAATATGTCGAATAATGCAGCCGTGACGGCAGATGGCGGAGAAATAGGGCGGGCGCAGGCCCTTCAGGCGCTGGCGTGTGGTGTTCAGCCCGAAGTGGATATGAACCCGGTTTTGCTCAAGCCTCAGGGGGAGACAGGCGCGCAGCTTGTTGTGCATGGGCATGTGCTTGAAACAGTAGAAGCGCGTCAGTATCAGTCCCGTAAAGACCGGCTGATGCCTGAGGTGCTGAAAAGCTTTTGGAAGTTGGCAGCGCAGGCTGATCTTGTCCTGGTTGAAGGTGCAGGATCTGCATCCGAAGTGAATTTGCGGATGACTGATATTGCCAATATGGGTTTTGCGCAGGCCGTGCAGGCGCCGGTTGTTCTGGTTGGCGATATAGACAGGGGAGGCGTAATTGCAAGCCTCGTGGGGACACAGGTTGTGATTGCTCCGGAGGATGCTGCGCTAATTAAAGGCTTTATTGTCAATAAAATGCGCGGAGATACTTCGCTGTTTTATGACGGCATGGAAGTCATTTGCGGGCACACAGGCTGGGCCGCTCTCGGGCTTGTACCTGATCTGCCTGCTGTGCGTTATCTGCCTGCTGAAGATGCTTCTGATCTGAATACGGATCAGAGCAGAGAGGATATCTACACTGAGGAAGGCGACGGAGAGGGTTATACTGTTCCCCGTTTAAGAGTGGTTGTGCCTTTGCTCCCTCTTATTGCAAATTTTGATGATCTGGATCCTCTGCGTGCAGAGCCTGCTGTTGATCTGATAATGGTCAGACCTGGGACACGTTTGCCTGAGTGTGATCTCGTAATTTTGCCCGGTTCTAAAGGGAGTTTGTCTGACCTTATGGTGTTCCGTTCAGAGGGCTGGGAGCATGATTTGCAGGACCATCTCGCCCGTGGCGGGCATGTGATGGGTATTTGTGGCGGGTATCAGATGCTGGGCCACCATATTGCCGATCCGAAAGGCGTTGAGGGGGATGTTGAGACAGTTGCAGGGCTGGGGCTGCTTGATGTGGAAACAGTGCTGACAGAATCTAAACATCTTGTTGAGAAAAAAGGTATTGTGAGTGGTATGCAGGCCAGCGTCTCGGGCTACGAGATGCATCTGGGTGAAACAGATGGTGCTGGTTGTCGTCGTCCTTTGCTTGAGCTTGACGGACAACCTGAAGGAGCCGTTTCAGCCAGCGGACAGGTTTATGGTACTTATCTTCATGGTATTTTTGGTGGCAGGGATGGCCGTATGGCGCTTTTATCACGTGCCGGAGGTGCAGATTTTACGCCAGGTGGTTTTTGGTATGAACAGGAAGATGGTTTTCAGAAAATAGCGCATCATGACATGATAGTCGAAGATGCTCTGAATAGTCTGGCGGACCATCTGGAACATTTTATTGACCTTGATGCATTGCTTGACCTGGCTTCGTACCCGGTTACGGCACTGCAGAATAGAAATTTTTCTTAAATTCTATGTGAAAACAGCCGAAATCTGCCTCTTTCAGAGAGGGGTAAGTAAATCGGCTGTATATATCGCAAGTGTAATTTTTTATTGTTATAATACTGGATGTTGCGGCTTAAATATAATGTCATAATCCTGACTGGTGTATTATTTTTCAGGTCAGCTTTTCCAGGTTTTTCTGTTGCGTCTTAACCTGTCTTTCCAGCCATTTCTGAGCAGATACTTTGCGTGATGCATCAAGCATACGGTACAGACCAATCATGTCATGCTCATCAGGAGAGACAACAAGCGGAATGTCGATCTGCGTATGGCCGGTTAAAAAAATCTCCGGGTCAACACCAAAAAGTTCAGCAAGTTTGGGAATATGTTTGCGAGCACTGCCTTCCCGTCCGGTTTCCCAGAAAGCGATAGCAGGGCGGGATACACCAAGGGAATCTGCAACCTGCTGCTGTGTCATGCCTGAAGCTTTGCGAAGAATTTTCATTCTCTGGCCGAGGTCATTCCCAGGTGAGATGATCTGTTGTTTAATATCTTGATTATTCACGGTTTTTTCTGCTTTATTTCGTTTATGAAAAATGTTTACAGGCTTTTTTCGCTGGCGTTTTTTACAGCGGGCTAGAATGTGTCATATAATTCTATTTAATACAAGCTTATGATTTCTTTTAATTTTCTGGTCGTGTTAAGAAAATAATAAAAATAATATTTTTAATTTTAATATGTATTTATACTTATATAAATTTTTGTTTTTTACTTATATTTATTATTATTTTTATTTAAATTATTATTTTTATTTAAATTATTATTTTTATTTGTTTTTGATTGTATATGTATTTATATATTCTAAATATTTGTGTTTGTTTTTGAAAAATAAAAAACAAACACAAATAAACGTTCTTTTATATTTTAGAAGTTTTGAGAAATTCCTGTAAGAATAGTACGGCGCAGACCATATTGAGGTGCGCCAACGCCAATGCCACTCCCGTCGCGCAGCATATAGGTTTTGTCAAACAGATTTAAAACATCAAGCCTTATCTGCGTATTGCCTGCAAACCGGTAGCCAAACAGGTTTTTAAGTGTTTGCACGGCTGAGAAATTAAAAGTGACATATTGTGGCAAAGAAACACCGTTCGGTACAGTTGCTCCGTCAGCTCTTAACCCGCTTCCATATACCATGCTTGAGCTAAGCAGCAGAGGGTGCCAGCCGTGACTGAAGAAAGTGTATGAAGCGCCGGCAGACGCTGTCCAGCGCTGGTCATGATCCAGATGAATCCAGCGGCTGCGTATATAGGCAAGGTCATCAGGGTCAAAATTAAACTGGGCGCTGGTAATGTCTTTGCCAATGGCGCGTGACCATGCAAAATTACCATAAAGAGACAGTGCGCCTCTGGTATAGGAGGTGCTGACCTCGTAGCCGTTGACCTGTCCGCGGCGATAGTTAAAGCTGCTCAGAATAATAGGCGCACCAAACTGCCCGTCATCAATCAGATTATGTGCTATTTTATAGTAAGCATCAAATGAAACGCGCCAGCCTGGCAGAATAGTTTGTTCAAATCCTGCATCGAAATAATGGTCTCGCTCAGCTTTGACGGCATTATTCAGGATGCCAGGCGAGGCACCACTGGTTCCGGCAAATTTCTCAACAGAGAGGGAGCTGACATTTTCAGCCGGCGGGGGGGTGAAGTAGCGTGAATACCCGGCATGGAGTACACCGCCGCGCCATGGTTTCCATACAATGTTCAGGCGCGGGCTGAACTGTGTCGCACTCGAATAAAAACTCATGCCATCAAAACGCATACCGTAATTGATAGTCAGATTTTTAAGGGGGGTCCATTCATCCTGAAGATACAGGCCATACTGAATGCCTGTTTTGCCACTGCCATCATAAATGGTGGAAGGAGAGGAGGAGTAAACAGGGCTTCCGTCAGCATCTGTTCGGGTTGCTCTGAATACTTTAGAATCTGTTTTTGAAACTGAACGGCCTGCAAAAATCTGAAAGCCGAAGCGTATGGTGTGCTGAGGAGCGGCATGCCAGGTCACATCATGCTGCGTGCCGCTGTTGAAAACAGAGCGTGCTGCTCGCTGAGAAATACCATTAAATACGAGGTCTCCCAGCGGATCAGGAGAGTAACGCAGGCTGCTGTAACTTGTGAATGCTGAACTTTGCAGAGAAAAAGCACCAATATCTTTTTGTAAAGAGAGAATGGCGAAGTCAGTTATCTCTTTCTGGTGTTCATCCAGGTTGCTGCTGTCTGTGCTGCCGCGTAACTGTGAGGCGAGGTTACTGCTGCTATAGTCCGGGTTGGCAAACTGGGTTTGCTGGCCGGGGTTGTTGGGGAGCTGGTATTCAGCGTTTGATACCCCGGCAATAAGGCTGATACGTGTTGTGCTGTCAGGCGTGTATCTCAGGTGTCCCAGAAAATGATACTGGTTGGTCAGATCATGGATCGCGTTGAAGGAGCGTGTGGTGTTTTCAATACCAACCCGGTTATGCACGAAGTCAGCCGTCGCGAAGTAATCCCACTTTCCTGAATGACCACCATATTGCACGGAGGGGAAGAAATAGTCACGCGCGCCGCCATAAATGGAAACATTACCGCCTGAGTTTGTTCTGCCGTTTTTCGTTGTAATGTCGATCACCCCGGCCTGGTTAAAGCCAAATTCACTGGGGAGAGCGCCTGTAGTCAGTGACATGTTGTTTGCAAAGCGGGTCATCAGTGTCTGTCCAAAGACACTCAGACCTTCGGGTAGCTGTACGCCGTCCAGTCTGAACTGAACGGAGTTATGGTCGCCGCGTACGTGAATCTGACCATAGCTGTCCTGTGCAACGCCCGGTGCCTGCAACAAGACCTGGTTGAGTGGTGCGTTATCACCACCAGGAATGGTTTCCAGTGCTTTGCGGCTAAACTTATAAACCGTTGCGCCGGTGTCGGGCTGTAGTTCAGAGCGTGCCTGGTCAAGGTGGGCTGTAACAGTAACATACTCAGAGTGCTGATCTTTACTGATTTTTTTTGTTACAGTCTCAGGCTTTTTGCTTGTTTTCTTACATGTTTTTTGTGTTTCGCAGAGTGGGTGAAAAGAAGGTGTCAGCTGTGCAGGCTGACTTTTTGCGGCGCCTGTCATCCACAGGATGTCAGTCGTTATGAGCAGGCAGGAATACAAAAGCGCGGATTTCCGCATGCCAGAAACACTTTCAGTTTTATAAAGAGTTGAGATACATAACTGACCAAAGAATGTTATGTTATAACATATTGTTTAAAGGGGCAAATTTTTATCATCATTTGCCTCTTGCCTTTTTGTGGGTGCTCTTTTAAATCAGAGCTGCCTTTAGTCCCGTTCGTCTAGGGGCCCAGGACACCGCCCTCTCACGGCGGCAACACGGGTTCAAATCCCGTACGGGACACCATTGATTTTATTGGGTTTTCCAAGAAATCAGGCTTAAAAATCAGATTATTCACGCCATTTCTGCGCCACTCCTGTAAAAATGGTAGGGGTGAAAGATATGTCTGAAGCAACTTCAAAACCTGAGAATCGAGACCCTGCAACAGGCAGAACCCTACCAAAGGGAATCTACTATCGAGCCCCAAAACAGTATCAGGCTCGCAAGCAGATAGATGGCAAACGTGTCATTAAGACTTTTGAGTCCGCTGCTATCGCCAAACGCTGGATTAATGAGAAATCCGCCGAAGCTGAATTGGGACTCTTTCGAGATACGTCCCCACTAGACAAACATACTGTTGAATCGTTAGTATCACGTTTTCGTGATGACAATATGCAGAATAGGACCACTGACAGGATTGGACACGTTCCTGCCATCCTGCGCGATGAGATTGCACAAACAAGGCTCTCAAAGCTGAACTCGGGAGATGTTCGGAAATTTCGGGACAGAATGCTTGAATCTGGGCTAGCCCCTTCTACGTGCGTCAAACGGCTCAATCTGTTAGCCTCAATCATTCAGCACGCTATTAGCGAGTGGGATATCCCGCTAACTCAAAATCCTGCCTCGGGTAGAATCGTCAAGCGTCCAGCAGGCGCGGACAAGAAGCGGAATCGTCGGCTTAATGACGTTAATGCAGAAAAATCGGAATATAATCGCCTGATTGAATGCATGGCGGATTCTGTCTGTCTTGATGATATCTGGCTTGTGAAATGGTCGATTGAGCAGGCTTGTAGACGTGGTGAGTCCTTATCTCTTCGTTGGTGTGATATTGACCTTGATGGCAAGACAATCTCACTAGCTCGAACGAAAAACGAGAAACATAGAGAAGAACATGGACCAGAAAAGCGCCCTTTGATGCCTGGGGCTCGTCGCCTCCTGATTGAAAAGCTTGCCTCTTATGAACATGAACCAAAGCCAACAGACAAAATTTTTAATGTTGGAACCGAGGATGCTTTTTCTGTTCGATATGGTCGTTATGTTAAAAAAGCAGGATTAAAAGACCTGACCTTCCATGATTTGCGCCATGAAGCAACTTCAAGATTGGCTAAAATCTTCACCAATCCGTTGGACTTGTGTCGCGTCACGGGTCACAGAGATTTAAAATCTCTGGACAGATACTACCAACCTATCCTCGAAGACTTGGCTAATTTTGCAGAAGAACAAGAAAAAATATTGAGGATTGCATATAAAGAAGAGTGATGGGCTCTGTGCCCAATACAAAGCAACTTGTTGCGCTACGAAGTTCCCCCTCTCGAAGCACGCGAGAGGGGGGTAGGGGGAGTTTTGTCTAATGAAATCAAGGCTTAAAGCCGAGTGTGTTGAGTTCTTCGGCTTCAAGTTCTTCTTGTGATTTTTTTGAACCATCCATTTTTTTCAACATAGCATTTGTTCGTGCTTGTGAAAGCTTTGCCGTTTTCTCGGCTTCTTTTTTCTGTTTCTCGTGTAATTCTTCTAATTGTTTCTGTTCTTCTTCTTGGCGTTTTTTAAGCTCATTTTCAGGGCCGTTTTTATGAACATCTTCAATTATATCTTTATCATTGTTTAAAATATCTTCTTTAATATTTTTCAATTTTGCAAAATCATCTCTTGTTTTTTCAATATCATGTTTCTTGTCATAATCTTCCTGATCTCTTTTTTGTTTATCTTGTTCGCTTTTTGCTTCGTCATAAGAAATTCTTAATTTAATGTCATATTTGTCTGATAAATTATTTTCTTTACTGCATAATTCTGTAAGTAATTCTTTTAATTCTTCTAATGTTTTAATATATTTTTTATATTCTTTATTGAAAGATTTAAACATTCCATATTTTTTCTTTTCAAGAATTTTTATTTTTTCTTCGCATTGCTCTTTTTCTTTTTTAGATTTTAAATAATCTTGAAACGGTTTATTTTCTAAATCGTATTTAATATCTTTCCAGCTTCTTACCTTCGGTCTATTTTTCAAAACATCATATTTTTCTTTTAAGGAAGAATTTACATTTTTCAGTGCTGATTTTTTAAGAAATCTTTCTTTTGAAATCTTATTTAATTTATTCATCTTTTCAAGATTTTGAAAAAATTCATCAATTTCTTCATTTAATCTTTCGAGATTTTTCCATTCTTCAATAACAGCATTTCCTGCTCTAATTCCAGCGGCTGAAGCTGTTTTGTCATCACTTTCAACTTTTACGGAAGCAACGCCAGCAGAAGAATTTATGCGAGCTTTTGCAACAGCGTATGAAGTATTTTTGCTGTTTGCTCGGATGTTTTGAGCAGTGCTTTTTGCTGACTTTGAATGTCCTGGAGTAGTTCCAGGATTTGCTGAATCGGTGATTCTTCTGCCGGCTGCTCTGTCAGAAGTTCTATTATCTGGGATGTGTTGAGTGCTGATTTCTTGGCTTGGCTGTATGTCGCTTGCTGAATTGTTGGCTTCTTGCTTATCGCTTCCGAACCTAAGTTTTTTCCTTGTTGTTGTTGCATTTTTAAACTCCTCTTTAAATATTTCTTTTTTCATAGAAAGCAAACGATTTGCTGAACCAATCAACAAACCATCCTTTTCTATAATATATGTATCTTTTTTATTTCCCTCTTTTATAGAGTAACCTTTTTCTTCCAAAGCACTCTTAAATGACTTTATCCCATCGCATAATTTATATATCTCTTTGATATTATTCTTTTCTTCTGGTAGATTAATTCCTCTTCTTCCTGCTTTTTGGTGGCTATCTTGGCTATATGATGGAAGTGGCAAATCTCCTTCCATTAGGTGCTTAACCTGGTTGGCTTCTGATATTTTTCCTTCTTTTTGAAGGGTGTAAAACACCGCTTCATTATGTTGACCTTTGATTAAAGTTTGCCCTGTTCTGATTTCTGATAAGCGTGAAAGCTTCTCATTTCTGGCAAAATTATTTTTCAAATCAACAGCTTTGCCTGTCTCTGGATTCAGATAAGGCGCTATCATGTGCCAGTGTATAGGGCTGTTTTCGTCATTCTGGCGGGCTTTGCGATGTTCAACAATCACAGAATCAGAAAGACTAAAGCCGTATTCATCAGCGATTGCTTGAAAGTCTTTATAAGCCTCGGCTCTGGTAATCTCTTTTTCAGGAGAGATTTTAAAGTGCTCAAAAGCATATTTTAAGCCCTGCTGACGTGCGTCGTTTAGCATGTCTTTCATGTCTTCAGGGTTGCCCTGAAGAGCTTCTATTTGCTCGTTGGTTGGTCCTTCAAAAATATGGGATGCTGTCTTTGATGTGCCAGATTTGCACGAAACAGCCCCGCCTTTAATTATCAATTCTGCCCCTCATTACCTGAACAACTCGTGCAATATTTTTTTTAATTTTGGACAAATCAGGAATGTCGTGTGCTGTTTTTGTCTGGTTTGAGTGCTTCGCAATTTGGTTAATATTATTGCCAATTGCTGAAATCTCACGCCTGATTTTTAGAAGTTCGTCCTTTAATTCATTTCCAGTTGTTCCGCTGGCAATGCTTTCACGAACCATTTCTCGCAACATGGAAGAAATATTATTATATCCAATTTCTTCAGCGTGTTTCTTCCATTTTGCCTTTTCATCAGGATTTAATTTTATAAAAAATCTGTCTCTTTGTGCTGTCGCCATTTTCCTTTCCTCCTTGTTTCTCCATTCTTCGGGGTCAACGGGGCAGAGCCCCTTGCCAGTTGGGGGGCAACGCCTCCCATGACTGGCTATTATAAAAAGAATGTATAATAATTATAATAATAGAGAGAGAAAAACAGAATAAAAATATAATAACATGTAATTAAAATACATTACTTTTTATAGAAAAAATAATTTATTAAAATGCAGCGTGATTTTATCCTTTTCTAACTTAAAAAATATTTAAAAGTTATATCGTTTTTATTATCGCTCTAACAGAATAATATTTAAATGTTTCGCGTAGCATTCAAAAAATGCTTGCGCAAGAACAAAACCATCCCCTAACCCCTTCCTCATGTAATTTGAGGAAGGGGAACTGCGTAGCGCCATAAATGGCTTATTGTTGGTCAAAGTGACCCTTCAACGCAGTTAATAGGCTCGGCGAAAAAATTTTTGGTGACTATGGGTTAATATAGGATTCCAATTTTAAAGATGTAGGATTCCTTTAGATTTGACTAAGATTCCCATCTCTGATTTTTTTAAAATCTGTAATACCTGATAGGGCACCATATGACGGCAGTTTTTAACCTGCCATATTTTTGATATTTTCCCAGTTTCTTTCTACTGTTTTTAAAGATAATCCTGATATTTTTGAAAAAACCCTTTGAGATAATTTTTTATCCTTTGGAAAATTTTCCAATCCCCATTTAATTTTTGCGTCTCTCCTATCGTTTTGAATGGAGTGTGTACGTCTCGCACTCACTCTTTGGCGTTCTTCTTTATTCAGAGGAGAGCCCTTCAAACCCATAATTCCTCTTCTGGAATCTAGGTTTGTGCGCGGGTTAAATCTGGTGTTCATAAATTTGGATATGGATTTTGAAATGGATTTAATATCAGATTTTGGAAGATTGGTATTCTCTTGAAAATCTAAATCGATACATTTCTGATAAATTGCCTGAAAAGATGACTCATTGTGGTCATAACACCAGAACCTCAACAAATCGAATATCAGGCAATTTTTACCAAGAGATGAAGGCTCACCTCTGTTGATGAATTTTCTCTTTGTGCTTTTTGGAGCATAATTTTCATAGTAAGATTTAAATACGTCGATGATATCACGTAATTCAATCTCATATTTTCCTGGAACCGTATGCCAGCAGAGTTCAGGATTAATCTGCTGGTGTGTATCCCATAGTATGCCAGTAGAAGGTTGCTGTGAGCGTCTGGATAGCGTTCCGATGATGTTGCTCGATAACCCCCAAGGATTCTTAACAACGTTGCTGTGTGGCAAAGCTGTGGCTTCAAAATAGGAAGCCATCATTTCATGAGCAAGATTTGCTAAAAATTGTGGTCCGAGCCTTGCCCCCTCTCCCGTGAGCACGGGTGTAGCAAGCTGGATAATGGCAAGACTTCTGCCACTCCAAGGGTCAATGACAAGGTGGGGCTTTATGTTGTCTGGGAGGTCTTCCCACATAGCCAAGCCTTCGTCATGGTCTATATCCAGCAACAGGCAGTTAATGGCTTTATCTGTGTTGAACGATATCCAAGGCAGACTAATAGCATTATCAAGCCTGAAAAGATGGCTTGATTTCTCAATGCTGATTGATTTCAGATTTTGAGAAGCTCGAACCATTCGAGGCATATTGATGATAAGATTATTTGCAAGGTTTTTAAGATGCGGTGCAATCTCGCAAGATTGCTTCAAGGATTTATCAATAATCTTATCATTTTTATTGTGCCAATTTGGCAATTTTATTAAGTCTAATGCTTTCATAATTTTCTCCATTTTGAGAATGGCTAAAAATTATTCAAACATTTAACGTTTTTGTTGACTAAATACTTTATATGCTTTAATCTAAAAATGTTCAGTGTAAATTGTTTGAATGTGTTCCTAGCGCATCCAAATTAAGTTTTTAAATCCTTCGTAAGTTAACGCTTACGAAGGTATTTTTATATAATATATCAGAAACATAAAATTACAAAATTATTTTTTGATTTTTTCTTTTATTTCCTCAAGAAGAACAGACATTTTCTTTTTGGCCCCTTCTCCTAAATGCGCTTTTATATTACTTCTCGCCTCCTCTTTAGTTTCCTCTGAACAGTATTGATTGTATATTTGGCGTTTCCAAACGATAATAGCATCTAAAATCCGAAACAAATCGTAAAACTTTTCATAAATATCATCCTCTATGAATATTTGGTACTTATATAAAGAATTTAAAAAATCATTACTTGTATTTTTTATTTTCTCTATATTCATATGCAAAAGTATATAAAACAATTCTGCACTCTTTTTACTAGAATGTTGTATTATTTTTTTGTCATCATCACTTATGTTTAAAGTATTTAGATATGATTCTAATTGATGCTCATCATATGCATTCACATTAGGAAGCATTGACGGTTCGTTAGCAATTTTATTTGCTAATTCAAAGGCGCTCCTCATATTTAACCAACATTCAGATAAGCCCTCGTACTCTTTTTGATTGTATTTTATTTCCCGGTCCAAAGATCGACCTGTTATTATTTTATGTGTTTCTGTATTTTTTGATATTTCTCCCTTTATTTCTTCAATGTTTTTCTGAAGTTCGCTCTTGCGTTCTTCATTTTCTTTATTTTCTCCACGCTTAACTAGGCTTGTATAACTGACGTGAAAAATAGCGAACAATATAGCTACAATAATTCCTCCACCAGACTGAGAAAGTAATGAATTAATAGTCGGAACCACGTTTTTCATTCCTCTTATAAAAATACATAAAGATAATTAAGACCAAACAGGCAAACGATGATGAGTAGGTGATACGCCAGAAGATATCCCAATATGTAATTTGGTCCATTAATTTCAAAGTATCCTGAACCTCAAAGAACCACCTCACATCCCCGCCATCCATATCGTAGACGGAAGGCATAGGCACCTTTCTGGGTCTACCTCTCGGTCTCTTAATCCCTTCGTTGTTCGGGAATTGTTCCGCCTTAGAGGCTATGAACTCATTCAGGTCTTGAACCCTGAATCTTACGTCTCTCTTCCCGTATGATATCTTTTTAGGACCAATGCCTAGCCACATCAGGTTCCTAAGCCTACCTGGACTAATGCCAAGGTAAGCCGCCGCTGACTCATAATTCAGCACAGCAGGGGTTAACTTGAACAAAAAAGGAACATCAGACATTTGCCAAAGATATCATTATTATAGGCTCTAAGCCAGTCTGCGCCATTCTTGCGCCATTTCTGCGCCACTTTGTAAGTGAAGACACGTGACAAACAGTGATATCAGAGGATATAATAATATGTAGTTTGAACCATTTAGGAGAATAAGGAATGGATAGAATTAAACTTTTTTTGCCCTCTCACGGCGGCAACACGGGTTCGAATCCCGTACGGGACGCCAATGATTTTATTAGTTTTTTAAAATCTGATATCGTCGGCATATGTTCATCTGAAAATATTAAATATTTATCTGGCAAACATTAATGCCTCCTTATTTATCCTTAGCGTTGTGTCAGAAGTCGGGCCAGTGCCGGATTTGGTATGGTTGATCGCGCTGATCAGCCTGAGAGCGGCGCAGATCCTCGTCAGATGCAGGGGCAGAACCCCCGCTCTGTTCTTCCGTTATATTTTTTTAGTCCAGAAATAAGAAGCCGCCCTTTCAGGCGGTTTCGTTCGTCATGCGCTGTTATGACGCGTTATAGCCCCACTGTTCATCGAGCCTGGCAATGCGTCCCTGTATCCACGTAATGAGAAAGCCATAGGTCGACAGGCTGTTTGTTCCCCAGGCAGTAACATCCGCAGTGAAATCGTCAGTTGAAATCGTGCCTGTGAGCCTGCGGATTGTTTTGTCGAGCGTATCAGATGAAATCACGTTATTATCACGCAAATATTTCCATTTCGCAGCTAAATCATCTGCAAAATATTCACGCAGCATAGTCCATGCTGCATTATAGTTTGTTATCCACCCTATAACCCCAGGCTGAACCTGAGCTGGCGTATAATTCCATATGATACCGAATGTTTCATCCATATCATACGCCATGATGTGCCAGATACTCCCGCCATCCCATGATTCCAGAAACAGATTGTTAATCATGCTGTCCTGAGAGGCTGCCAGCTCAATAAACAGCAGATAGTCAAGCCAGGATTGCTTATTCGCATAGCTTTCAAAATCTGCGAGAGAGGCTTTGCCCGACTGACAATCTGCGATATAGGATACAAGCCTTTCTAAGCCGGTTTCTTTCGGTTTCTTTCGGTTTCTTTGGGTAGGAGTAATCCCAGTCTGACGCTGTTATACCCCAGCCATGTAGCCGGGTTTTTACCAGCCCCCTGATTTTCTGATAGCTGCCCATGTTCTGTAACTTAGCGTATCCCGGATCATTGTCCTGTCTAGAACAATGCCTGAGTAATAAGTGCTACCATAGGCAGGAAATGCCCCGAATGCCTTCAGGTCTATCTTGCTGGTCTGAACCCAGTCACTCATTTTCAGATCAACAGAATTGCCACCTGCATTGGTAATAGCTGAGATTTTCAGGTTTTTCTTTGTGGTATATGCCGATGTCTGCCCCTGTACTGAGAGTGTACAGGAACCTGAGAAAAGGACGGAATCGCCGTATAAGATCGCTAGGTTCAGGACTCATTCTTTGAGATAGAAGATGAAGCTTGCGGCGATATGGATTGCGGACATGAAGGCATGAGCGCAGCGGTCGTATCGTGTTGCCACCCGTCGCCAGTCTTTGAGCTTTGCGAACATGTTTTCGATCAGGTGACGCTTTTTATACAGATGCCAGTCGTAAGGTGGCTTTGATTTCCGGTTCTTTTTCGGCGGAATACAGGCTGTGATAGTGCGTTCTGCAGGCAATAACCTGATCCTGTTGCTGTCATAGCCCCTGTCCCCGATGATTTCTTCTGTCTTGTCGGGGAGATCTGCCTGCAGCACGTCTGCGCCTTTGAAGTCACTGACCTGTCCTGCAGTCAGATGCAGGCGAACAGATCGCCCCTGATCGTCGCACATGGCATGCAGTTTTGAGTTCAGACCGTCTTTTGTGCGTCCGGTATGGCGGGGAAAAGCCCCTTTTTGAGAAGGGACGCTGCCGTTCTGTGTGCTTTGAGATGCGTCGCATCGATCATCAGGCGCTTCGAACGGCCCCCCTGTTCTGCCAGGGTTTTAAAGATCCTGTCAAAGACACCCAGGCGGCTCCACCGGATGAAGCGATTATATAAGGTCTTGTGCGCTCGGGCTGCGGTTGGGAGCATCTTTCCACTGAAGCCCGTTGCGGATCACATAAACGATCCCGCTCAGAACACGCCGGTCATCCACGCGGGGCACGCCGTGTGCAAGATGAGGCAAGGGGCAGGGATGTGATTGGCGTGCCGGACGCCGAGGTCATGCTGCACGACATTACAGAACTACGCTCATAGATAAGCGTCTCCCTTTTAGAGTTTTCAAATTAAATAAAGTATTAGTTGTCATGGTTTCTGGTTTTTAAAAAATTAATACTTATATAAAAAATTAATATTTGCATATTTGTGCGTTTCTGTTATTACCATGAGTAGTATATGCCCATTTTGATAAAGTAAGTATTGGGGTAATTCATAATATTATCAGGAGGCTGAATCGGAGGTGCCAATAAGGCAGATCTCAGAACTTAGTTCGCGGATAGTTTATATCGTTCCGGCGTGGGATGTACCTGCAATCGCGATTAGCCCGGGCTGCTATTCAGCTGGCTCTGTCGTGCCCTTTTATGGTGTCGCACTCAGAGCGTAATGGTTAACGTAAAATGATAAATCTTTATAATTATAAAGATTCAAATTTGTAATTTTGTTAACTTTATGTTATCCGAAAAACCGAATCTCAGAGGCAAAATTTTTTGAATGTTCTGTTTGTTATAGAAAAATGAAAAGGCTTTTTTATTTTATAAATATAAAAATTATCTCTTATAATAAAGTTTTTTTCTATTTTTGATGTGATTCAATGATAAAAGTCTTAATGATGTGTTGATACTCAATAAGATTATAGCTGTCATGGTTAATATAAAGTTATTTATGAAAAAGAAGAAATAAACGTGGTTTTAGTTATGTGGGTTTCGGGTCGCTGGTGTGGTCTTCAGAGGGCGTTATGAGCAGAAAAGAGTTACCGGATTTACTTCCTATTACGACGGCGCAGCGCGGGCTATGGATGGCCCAGTACATTGCGCCTCCTGGTTCATCATTTAATATTGCAGAGGCGCTTTATCTTGACGGAGATATTGATGAAGAATTGTTTCTTCGTTCTTTGTATGAAGTGCGACATGAAATAGCGATTTTACGGTCGCGTATTTTCTCTGACAGCGAAAATTTATATCTTACTTTTATCAGTGACGACGTCACTTTTCCTCTTATTGATATGAGTAATTATCCGGATCCTGATACTTCTGCCTGGGACTGGATGCAGAAAGAAACCCGTAAACCGACTGATATTACAACCCAGTCTTTGTGGAAAAATGCTCTGATCAGGCTTGGTCATCAGCGTTATGTCTGGTTTCATTGTGGCCATCACATCGTCCTCGACGGGTTTACCGGCGGGCTGGTTGCTGCACGTGTGGCACAGGTTTATTCCGCCCGTGCTGAGGGGCGCGAGCCCGGGTTATCAGAGTATAATTCACCAGAGATTTTGTCAGAGCAGGAGCGTATTTATGGCGAATCACGTCGCTATGAAGCGGATAAGGAATACTGGCGGCGTGAGCTGACAGATCTGCCTGAGCCCGTGTCTTTGTCTGTTCGTCCGCATAAGCCGCTTACCGGCGAGAATGGTGGCGAGCTGGCTCGCGAAATTTCTTTGTCAGCCGAAAGTGTGGAGCGTATTACCGAAGTTGGCAAAGCGTATGGCGGGTCTTTACCGCAGACGCTGACTGCGTTGCTCGCGGCTTATATTTTTCTGGTGACAGAGCAGAATGATCTTGTTGTCGGCATGCCTGTCAGTGCGCGTGTTAACCGCATATTGCGTAAAACACCCGGTATGGTGGCAAACGGGATCGTACTGCGTTTCCATTTTGATGAAGGTATTACTTTCTCTGACCTCGTGCAGCAGTCACGTAGTGTGATGATGCGTGCGCTCAGGCATCAGCTTTTTCGCTACGAGGAGCTTCGTCGTACTCTTGGTCTGCTTGAGACCGGGCAGCATATAACCCGTCTGGGTATTAATATTGAGCCATTTAACTACAGGCTTGCTTTTGGTGAGTGTGTGGCCCGTAATCGCAATATCAGTAATGGCTCAATGCAGGATCTGACCTTTTTTGTATTTGACCGGCAGGATGGCAGAGGGCTGGTCATTCAGGCTGATGCGAACCCTGCTTTATACACTGCAGAAGAGCTTGATGCCCATCTGGAGCGTATTCGCCTGATGGTTAATAAGATTCTTGAGCGGCCTGGGCAGTGTATCAGTTCTGTTACGCTTGTTTCCGCGGAGGAAGAAGCGCTTCATGCCGCGGAGGAAGAAGCAGCGGTGCGGCTGTGGCCTGACAATGATGCCGCCTCTCTCCTTATGCAGTCTTTAGACAGGAAAGGGCATGAGTCTGCTCTTATTGACTGTGATGGGACAGTGTCCTCACGTTTTTTGTATGAGGAGGCTGAACATCTTGCCAAACGTCTGAAGGCAGCGGGCCTTGCTCCTGGTCACCTGGTTGCTGTGGCACTGCCTCGTGACAGGCGGATGGTTATTGCTCTTCTGGCTATTCTTAAAGCCGGTTGCGCGTGGGTGGCAATTGATACTGAAAGCCCCCGGGGGCGAGCCGCAGTCATACTTGAAGAGGCTAATCCGGCGCTGGTGATTATTGGCGACCATGCATTGACATCATGGTTTGATGGGTACGCTGTTCTGGTTCTGAGTTTGGATAAAAAAGAAGAGTTACCGATAACAGATTTATCCGGTGCGGCATTCAGCGTGCCGCCACAGACAGCTTATGTAAGTTTTACATCCGGTACGACAGGACGCCCCAAAGGAGTGGTTGTGCCATGTTCTGCACTGTATAATTTACTATTATCAATGACAGAAACAGTTGATTTCACAAAGAATGACCGACTGCTTGCAGTAACCGGGCTGACGTTTGATATTTCTGTTCTTGAGTTGCTGATGCCTGTGGTGGCTGGTGGTTGCGTCGTGGTGGCAACACATGCGGATGTACGTAATCCGCACATGATGGTACAAAAAATTCATCTCTGTGGTGTGACATTCCTTCAGGCTACACCAACATTATATAAAACATTTACCGGTAGTGGTCTTACTTCAGCTTTATGTGGCCTGACGTTGTTAACTGGGGGGGAGGCTCTTTCTCCCGGGCTTGCATCTGAACTGTTTGCTAATAGCCGCGCTGTGTTCAATGTTTATGGTCCGACAGAGACAACGATCTGGTCAACAGCATACAGGTTAACAGCTGAGAGCTGTGCTAACCCGCCAGTGGGGCGGCCTCTGGCCAATACCAGCCTGTTTATAGTGAACCGCGACGGTAACGCGCTGCCTGACGGTGTAACAGGCGAATTGCTCATTGCCGGTGCAGGGGTGGCAACAGGGTATCTGAACCGCCCTGACCTGACGCAGGAGCGTTTCATTGTCGCTCCTTCAGGCGAGCGGGCATATCGCACAGGTGACAGAGCCGTCCGTACAGCCGATGGTCTGGTCTGGCTGTCAGGGCGCGCTGATGATCAGGTAAAGATCAGAGGCATGCGTATTGAGACCGGAGAGGTCGAAAGTGTTCTTATGCAATTGCCTGGCGTCAGGCAGGCGGCTGTTCTGGCTGAAAAATCAGCTGATGATATGACGACAGTGCTGGTTGCCTGTCTGGTGGCAGATCAGCATGATTCGGTTGTGATACGTCGGCAGATAAGTGAAAAACTGCCTGCGCAGATGGTCCCCGGGCGCATTGTGTATGTTGATCATTTACCACGGACAAGTGCCGGTAAGCTTGACCGGCGTATGCTGAAGGCTCTGACACCGAAAGAAGAAATTTTTTCCGAAAAAGTTTTGCCCCGCACGCATGAAGAGAAAATACTGGCAGATATATGGGCAGAGCTCCTTCACGTTACAGAAGTTGATATTCATACCAGCTTCTTCAGTCTGGGTGGGGATAGCCTTATGGTGTTGCAGATGGTCGCAAGACTGTCTGAGCTGGGATACGAACTGCCTGTCGGGCAAATTTTTACTGAAGCGACAGTTGTTGCTCTGGCTCCGTTCCTTGCTGGTAAAGGTGAGGCCGCTGACCCGCTTTCTGTTGTGCTGCCTTTACGTCCGCAAGGTGAGGGAGCTCCGGTTTTCTGTATTCATCCGGTTCTGGGTATAAGCTGGAGTTTTAAAGAGCTTGTGGCACTCTTACCGTCTGAACATCCGGTTTATGCCCTGCAGGATGCCGGGTTATTGCTTAATGAGAACAGCCCCGAAACAGTTGAAGAACTGATAGATATTTACCTCGATGAAATTTTAAAAATTCATCCGCATGGACCGTATTGCTTTGTAGGCTGGTCGATGGGAGGTGTAATCGCTCATGGGCTGAGTGCACAGCTGAGAGCAAGAGGCGAGCAGATTCAGATGCTTGCTATGCTTGATTCTTATCCTTTTGAAGAATCACACCGTAATATTACTCTTGCCTCTGAAGAAAATGTCCGTCTGGCATTACAGTTTCTTGATATCAGGACAGATCCTGACAGGCCTGAACCAAAAACTGCTGAAGAGGTTGCCGCTCTCTTTCTTGAAGGGATTGATATTTCTCAGATTCCTCAAAGCGCAGTCTATGGTCAGAAAGATCAGAGAAATCTGGCTAAGGTATTTCTCCAGGTTACATTGCGTAATATGGCGATGTTGCAGAAATATATACCATGTAAATCTGATACAGATATTCTGTTTATTCGTGCCGCGGCAAAGGGAGGAGATGCCTCTGAGGGCGTAAGGTTCGACAACCCTGAGCAGTGGAAAAATTATACATCCGGGCGGGTAATGGTCTGCGAGCAGGCAGCGCGACATCAGGATATGCTTAAAACCGGAAATATTGAAAAAATTTCTTTTATTTTAAATGATTATCTAAAGAATAGCAGAGATGAGGGCGGGGGGTTGCCATATGGTTTTCCATTAAGCCCGTCTGATTCACGCTGTGCTCATGAGGTAAAATAATGAAAATTGTTATCATTACAATTGGAACTCAGGGTGATGCGCGTCCTTTCGTAGCGCTGGGGCGCAGGCTTAAGGAAAAAGGCCATGACATCGTTATTGCGACATCTGACAATCATAAGGAGCTGATTGAAACTTCAGGCCTTACGCATGCCCCCCTGCGGTCTGACTTTGCTGAGCTGATGGCTAAAGAGCATGCTGCACTTGATGAAGGGCATCCCTTCACGATTGGTAAAAAGGTATCTCAGGTTATGACAACCTGGATGCCTTTGTGGGCACAGCAGGGCTGGGAAGCGACAGAAGGTGCAGATCTGATTATTGGCTCTGGCTCTGGCACTGTGCTTGGTGCCTCTTTGTCAGAGAAACGTGGTATCCCTTTTGTTCAGACGCAGTTTATGCCACTGACGCCGAGCAAAGAGATTCCCCCCCTGTGGCCTTCACCGAAAAAACGTATGCCCGGAATTGTTAATTTTTTGCTGGGGCATCTTGTAAGGCTGATCGTGTGGCGTGTTCTGGCTAACCCGGCTTCTATCATTCGTAAGGAGCTGGGCCTGGAGCAGTTTTCATGGATGGGGCCATGGTCTTCAGAATATGGGGATTCAGGCAACAGATATATTTTGTATGCCTACAGCAGGTATCTGCTGCCTCAGCCTTCTGACTGGCGTTCTGACCGAATAGCAGTGACTGGTAACTGGTTTTACGACCAGGCAGATGCATGGATAGCGCCTGCAGATCTCGTTGCTTTTCTTGAGAGCGGCAACGATAAGCCAATTTATGTTGGTTTTGGCAGTATGAGAACCGGCCGTTCTGAAGAATTTACACGTAAAATACTTGACGCAATACGTAAATCCGGGCGCAGAGCCGTTGTGGCTACAGGCTGGGGAGCTTTAGCTAAAAACCAGTTAGTCTCTGCTGATGAGAGGATCTTTTTTGTAGACAGTGTGCCGCATGACTGGCTTTTCCCTCGGGTTTCACTCGCCGTGCATCACGGTGGTGCAGGCACTGTGGCGGCAGCGGCTCGTGCCGGTATTCCACAAATTTTGTTGCCATTCGTAGCAGATCAGTTTTTCTGGAGGTGGCGTATGCACGAAATAGGGATTAATCCTGTTATGCTTGACCGGAAAACTCTGACATCTGAGCAGCTTGCCGATGTTATTCATATGGCGCAGGGGTCACGTTTCCTTAAAGCTGCTAAAATTCTGGGGGAAGAAATTCGCTCAGAGGATGGTATTCAGGCAGCAATTGATACGCTGGATAAATGGGGTATGTTCAGGGAAACTCCGGTTAAGACAAAAGAAAAAAAACAGGCGGAGCCCGCCGGCTTATGAAAGAGACTGCGGCATTTCAGGCATCAGACATGATCAGTGTGCAGAATGTCGTTAAAGAATACGGCAAGAAGCGTGCTGTTAACGATATCAGTTTTAGTGTGAAAGCTGGCGAGGTTTTTGCTTTCCTTGGGCCAAATGGCGCAGGCAAAACCACGACTATTAAAATGCTCACAACATTATTGCCGCCTGATAAAGGGGTGATTAAAATAGACGGGATGGATGTTGCACGTCAGGCTTATGAAGTCAGACGGCGCTTCGGTGTTGTGTTTCAGGATTGTACGCTTGATCAGACTGCCACAGTGTATGAAAATTTATGGATGCACTGCTCTTTTTATCAAATACCGCGCAGTGAGCGTAAAAGAAGAATAGCTGAAGTTCTTGAGCTGTTTAACATTACGTCCCATCAGCGTGTTATTGTCGAAAAACTTTCAGGCGGGCTTAAACGACGGGTTGAACTGGCTCGTGCTTTGCTGCATCAGCCGGTGCTTATTTTTCTTGATGAGCCGACACTGGGGCTTGATCCGCAAAGTCGGAGATTATTGTGGGACCATCTTCATTTTCTTAAAAAAACACAAAATCTGACAGTTTTTCTGACAACACATTACCTCGATGAGGTAGAGCGTTTTGCAGATACAGTGGCTGTGATTAATCAGGGTAAAATTATAGCAGCCGGTTCTGTCTCTGATGTGATCAGTCACGCAAAAGGTCAGACGCTTGAAGATGCATTTTTATCTCTGACCGGTCAGTTATCAGAGCGCGAATCTGTATTTTTTGCAGGCAAAACAGAAATAGAAGATGCTTTGCCTGAAGCGGATAATTAAATGAACAGTATAGTTTTACAGAATATATTTACGGCACTGCAATGCAGTGGTGGAGAACAGCCATGGATCTGATTTATTGTCTGTGGAGACGTCAGGTAATGGCGTATTTGCGCGCACCTGGACGTGTTTTTTCAGCTCTTGCTCAGCCATTCCTGTTCCTGGTAGCGCTGGGGCTTGGTTTTTCTCCTATTTACCAGCAGGCCGGCCGGGGGGATTATTTTGCCTTTCTGGTACCGGGTGTGCTGGGTTCGTGCATTTTGTTTAATACAGTATTTGCTGGCAATGATCTGCTATGGGACCGGCAGTTTGGCTTTATTAAAGAGACGATGGTTGCTCCGGCTTCGCGCACATGTATTTTGTTCGGGCGTGCGCTGGGCGTGACAACTGTTGCGCTGATTCAGGCAGTTCTGGTTGGGGTGGTCTGCTCTGTTGCCGGCTTACATAAAGTGCCTGCCGGAGGTGTTTTGATAGCCTTTGGCTTTGCGGTGCTGATTGCGATTTTCTTTTCGTTTATTGGCAGTATTCTGGGCTCTATTCTTAAAGACACACAGAGTTTTGGGCAGATTGTAAATTTTGTTGCAACCCCCTTATTTTATTTGTCCGGGGCGGTGTTCCCTCTGGAGGGACAAAAGCTGCTGGTGGTAACACTGACCTCTCTTAACCCGTTATCCTATGGTATTGATGGGATGCGGGGTGCACTGGGCGGTCAGTATTATTATGATCCGCTTATGTCGGTGTTTATTTTAATTGTAGTCAATATTGTCGCGGCTTTTGCTGCAACATTTGCGTTTTCACGTGTTCGGCCTGATTAAAGGCCGGCAGCAGAGCCTGTTTCGGTACAGTAACCCGTATCAGTACCGGCGTATCAGACCAGCCAGCGTTCCCTGAATTCTCAGTCTTTCCGCTGGTATAATACGCGTTTCATAGCTGGGGTTAGCCGCTTCAAGTGCAATCGTTTTGCCTTTACGACGCAGACGTTTGAGTGTGACCTCATTCTCGTCAATCAGAGCAACGATAATCTGACCACTTTCTGCGTGTTCAGTGCGTCTTATCACAACGGTATCGCCGTCCAGTATCCCGTCATTAATCATGGAATCCCCGGCGACTTCCAGCGCATAATACTCACCTGAACCTGTCAGGTCAGAAGGGATGTCGATGTAAGAAAGTGTTTCCGGCATGGCCATAATAGGCAGGCCGGCGGCAATCCGCCCGTAGAGGGGAACTTTGCAGGAAGGCGCCTGAGGGGATGAAAATTTCCCTCTGACAACGTTGTGCGGTAATGGCTCTTCGGCTTCGTTAGCCAGCATTTCAGGTCGTTGCAGCACTTCCAGTGCACGGGCACGGTGGTGGTGTCGCTTCAGAAAACCGCGTTCTTCCAGACCTGAAATAAGGCGATGTATCCCTGATTTAGAACGCAACCCCATGGCGGTTTTCATCTCATCAAATGAGGGTGAAAAGCCGGTTTTTTTGAGGTACGAGTCAATAAACTGCAAAAGGGCATATTGTTTGCGTGTTAGCATAACTCAGGCACCTTTTCGGCAGAATCTCAGAGGGATAATATTTTTTGTTCTATATAGGTTCTTTTTTCAGGTCAAGATTTGATCGTGGTTGCATAAGGTTCAGAAGTCAGCCTCAAGAGTGAAATGAAACGTACGCGGCAGGCCGGCATAGGCACTGTTATTGGCTGTAGCACTCGCTCCGTTGATTGAGGTCGGGTAAACAGATGCCCAGTAACGTTCATTTGCCACGTTTGAGACACCAAAGCGGGCCATCCACGGGTGTTGTGCGGCTCTGAAGGCAAAGCGTGTGCCAAGGTCAAGTGTAACGTATGAGGCCGCATAGGTGGAGTTGGTCAGGTTTGCAGCGCGGCGGCCGGTGTAATGCACCGAGGCATTGAAAGCCAGGCGTGAAGCAATATCACCCGTTGAAGCAGGCAGGCGATAATCCAGTAAAACGTTAGCCTGTACAGGAGGAGCACCAACAACTTCTTTATGGCTGGTGGCGACGTTGCCAGTGTTACCCATCTGAGCATCAAGCCAGGTCATGCCGGCCAGAACAGAGAGGTTGGGCAGAATATAACCGGCAATTTGTGCTTCAACACCATAATTGCGCTGGTTGCCATAGGTGTTAAAGATGTGCGTTGTGGGATCAGTATAGCCAAACGGGCGGGTCATACGAAAGCCGGCGACGTTGATCTGGAGTTTTCTGAACATGATTTTGTAGCCCACTTCATATTCTTCACTACGCAGCGGGCTGGTATATTCGTTCACATTGGCTGCACCCGCGGGGGCGACTGTGCCAGGCTGCACCGAACGGCCATAGGTAAAGTAGGCTGTCTGATTATCGGTTAGTTTGTAAATCAGACTGGTCATAGGGCTGAATGCAGCAGAGCGTTTGTAAACAGAGTGTTTGTAAGCAGCTGCCAGCGGGTTGCTCCAGCTGTCAGTGCGTATCCAGCTCCATGATAATGTGCCCATAATTGACCAGTGTTTGTCCAGACGTATTGTATCTCCCACAATAAACGACTGGTTCATAACGTAAGCCGAGCGGTAGCGACCGTGATAGTAGGGCTGCTGGCCAGGCAGTTTTTGCGGATTATAGAGGTTTGAGCTCCCAAGCGTAAATTTTTCACCGGTTGTGGGGTTATAGTTACCCATCATATAACCGTTGGTACCAATCACCAGATCATGTCTGACCGGGCCGGTAAAAACCCGCCCGTTAATATAAGCCAGGTTACTGCCTACTCTGAAGTCATTAGCCGTGGTCGCTGCTGCGATACTTTGTGTATAATCGCCACTGTTATCGGTCAGCGTGTTGGCCGTAGCAAAAACCTGGCGGATAGCATCCTGATACAGGCCGCCCAGTGTCATGCTCCAGTTGTCGTTAAAGCGATGTTTGATTTTGGCCAGAAATGTATTGGTTTCCATGTTGAAGCCGGCGTATTTCTGACCCAGGCCGGCTTTTCCCATATCAGGGGCTTTGGGCAGATCAATTGTGTCACCAAAAGCAAAGCCGCCTGGTGTGCCGCGCTCATCATATGTGTAGTGGCTGGCATCAACTTCAATCGTTGTTTTACTATCCAGGCGAAAGTCAAAGTCAGCACTGACAAGGTTACGGCGTACCCAGCTGTCCTGAACATAGCTTGTGCCATTGCCGTGCAGCAGGTTGATACGATAGCCAAACCATTTATTGCGGCCAAGCCGGCCTGACAGGTCTGCATGCTCCATAACAGTGCCGATCGAATCTACACCGACAGTCAGGCGGTTAAAGCGGTTATCAGTGGGGCGTTTCAGACTGTATTCAAAGGTACCTGCGGGGTTTTGTGTGCCATATAATGCACCGGCCAGGCCATTAAGCACCTGAAGGTTATCAAACTGCTCAGCCGCATAGGGGGTGGTCGATACAATGTTTAGTCCGTCCATGCGGGTGTTTGAAACAACATCAGCTTCAAACCCGCGAGACTGGGGGCGGCTGGTATTTGGGTCGCCGCGAATTTCAAGCTGTACTGAGGGCATATAAGACATCAGGTCGTTAATATTGCGGGCCTGCTGATTAACAATGACATCGTGAGGCACTGTCATAATCGACATTGGCGTATCAAGTGTGCGGCGTGTGCCTAGCGGTCCGAGTGTTGCATCGGGTTTGTTATAGTTTGCCAGAGCGCCTGCTGCTGTATGCCCTGTGACAGTAATGGCTTCTCTTTTTCCTGCTGGCTGCGCTTTCCCTGCTCCTGAATGTGTCGTTGTCTGCAGGTTTGTTTGTGCAAAAGCCGTAGCACCTTCGCCGATAACAGTGGTTGAGAGAAGGAGCAGAGCGGAGAGAGAGTATTTCATCAGGACAATCAGATTTCAGAAGGAATAACACGGAATAAACGTTCTTCTGCCGTAACTTATGTGATTTGTCTATATATGAAGGAATATACTCAGTCATAAAATTATCCCTCTGAATATCAGCGGGATAACCAGTAAGCCTTAATTCTGGCGGAGTGCTATGGCAGCTTCCGTCGCGACATCATGGCGAAGCGGAATGATCTTGCCTTTTCCGTCAGGATGCACACGGTTCGTTAAAATCATTACAAAAGTCTGCGTCTCAGGCACCAGCCAGAGCGATGTGCCGGTAAAACCGGTATGACCAAATGAGGTCAGCGGAAAAACAGCGCCACGTGGTGTTGAATAATGGGTGTTAATATCCCACCCCAGGCCGCGCAGATCTGTTTTTTTATGTGGCTGCTGCGGGGTAGACATCATGATAACAGTTTTCTGTGAGAGCGGAAAAAGCGACGGCTGTCCAGCGCGGCGTGCCAGAAGTGCTTTTGCGTATGTGATGATGTCATCAGCGCATGAGAAAAGGCCGGCATGGCCTGCCACACCGCCCATTCTTCTTGCTGTAGGATCGTGAACGACTCCGCGCAGCATAGTGCCGTTTTCATCGAACTGAGTGGGAGCAATATCATCATATAATGCAGGATCAGGCCTGAAGAATGACCGTTTAAGACCAAGAGGCTGCAGAATATGACGTGTGGCATAGATATCGGGCGGCAGCCCTGAGAGGACCTCCACAATCAGTCCGAGAACAACATAATTAATATCGCTATAGACGAATTTTTTGCCGGCTTTGTTCTGTGGTACGGCGTTACAGGCCAGCTGTGCAGCAATTTCTTTGCCTGACCATGGTGTCCCCAGGTCAAGGTCGGGTTGCAGGCCTGAGTAATGTGTCAGCAGATGGCGTATCGTAATATGCTCTTTTCCCTGAGCGGCAAAATCAGGCAGATAGTGGCAGGCAGGCGTGTCGAGTTTTATTTTGCCTTGTTCATACAGCTGCATGACTGAGGGAGCCGTGATAAGAGGCTTCGTAAGAGAGGCCATATCAAAGAGCGTATGCCAGGTCATGGATTCGGGGTGGGGTATCAGAGCCTGGTGGCCAAAGACACCCCGCCATATTGTTTTCCCTTTGCTGCCAATTGCAGCCACAGCACCTGGTATCTCGTGTTCGCTGACGGCATTCAGAAATAGCCTGTCAATCGTGTTACCATTAAAGTCAGCTGGTGCCTGAGCAAAAACGTATGACGGCAGCCCCAGAGTCATCGTTCCGGCCAGGGCCTGTGTCAGGAAGCGTCGTCGGCCTGTATAAGAAAAAGACTGTGTCATGTTATCTGAGCTCCTTAACCGGCCTGCAACGCTAAGGGTTTGAAAAAATAATGGAACAGCCGAGTGGAAAAGAGATTTATCAATTTCTGCTTTTCAGCGAGAGAAAAATACTGATCAGAAAATTAAATTTTTTGTCATAAAATATCTTAAATTCTGATATTCCCGAAGACATAGTGAGCCGAATGACCAGACAGAGCTTTTCGTCAGGCTCTGAGCTGACAAGACCGGCAGGGCGTTGGTGTAAGGTTCAGGTCAGGTGGAAGTAATACGTGATATTATGATCGTCAGAGGCGTGCCGGCTGTTGTAACGCTGAATACGAAAACATTTATGATGTCTGGTGAGTTTATAGGGCTGTCAGGCCGGATCAGTTTTGAAGCTGATAAACTTTCAGAGCTGAGAAAAGAGGCAGGAAAAGCGCTTGAGCTTTTCCTGTTTCGTTGCCGCCAGCTGGAGCATCACCCTCTGGTGTATTATGGAGGTGCGTCCATGCGATACGTCATCGAGGACGCATATGCCCTTTTTGAAGAGATAGCAGAAAAACGTGGCGAAACACTCGAAGTGCTGATGAGCCGGCAGCAGCCTTTTGCCTTCTGGCGTGGTGTTTCAGAGTTTGAGCAGCTTCGTCGTCATCAGAGAGAGGTAGATCACCAGTATTTTTCTCAGTTTCAGGATGATGTCACCTGATTAATAATCAGGTTAGTTTTTAGTGTTTTGCTGCCGGTATAGTCAGGCCAGGCAGTAGGCGGCGGGTACTGACCTGCCACAGAAGAATTTTCTGCTCACCGTTTTCATTTACCTGCAAAGCCAGCAGGTCGTCCTGCACACGGGTCATACCAGTCAGCGTTGTTCCTAGCGGGAGTTCGGTCTGGGTTGTGACAGCGTCCTGTAATGGTACATGCGCAGGCAGAGCAGATTGTGCGTTGCTGTGATGGCCGATGCGATGAATGATCAGTCCCACCAGTGTGACAGTACCAACAATGATAAGTACACCCATAATAATGACGGCGGCGGTCAGCGCTTTAGGTGTGCGGGGAATGTTGTCTGTTTCTGTCACGGGGTGGTCCTGTGTTCTGATAGTGCCTGTTTCAGGCAGCACCTTGCTCAGAAACACAGGTTAATGGCAACCTCCACCTTTGGAATCGCAGCCTTTGCAGCCGCGACATCCGGTGCGGGTAATGCCGGGTGAGGCCAGTTTCTCAGCTTTGCCGCGCAGGCCTGGCAGCACGTGCAGGCTGCTGAGAGTAAGAGCCAGCCCCCGCCAGAAAGGTTTCATTAAAGAGGGAGCCAGCCTTTGCAGCCAGTAACCGGCACAGAATAGAACAAGAATGCTGACGATGAGAATCTGAACCATGTTTCGCTTCCTGCTTTAACCACTAAAGAACCGGGTTATGTGATAGGTGAGCAGAGATGCCGCATAGGCCATGCCAAAGAGATAACCCGCAGTGATGCAGACCATGCGCCATGACCGGGTTTCGCGTTTAATAACGGCCAGGGTTGAAAAACACTGCGGGGCGTAAACATACCATGCCAGTAAAGACAAAGCAGTTGCAACGCTCCACTGAGAAGAGAGTAAAGGTGCAAGCTGAGCCGCAGCATCAGCTTCTGACGAGCCGACCGAATAAACCGTGGCAAGAGCACTGATTGCGACTTCACGTGCTGCCAGACCCGGGATGAGGGCCACACAGATCTGCCAGTTAAAGCCAAGAGGAGCAAACAGAGGAAGCAGAAAATGGCCGATTCGACCAGCCAGACTATAATCAATAGCAGGCAGCGTGCCCCCTGGCGGTGGCGCAGGGAAGCTCGAAAGTGCCCACATGATGACACTGAGTGTGACGATAATACTGCCGACGCGTGAGAGGAATATACGAGCGCGCTGCCAGAGCTCAATGGCAAGGCTTTGCAGACCTGGCAGTCGGTAGTTGGGCAGTTCCATCAGTAAAGGTGGTTCGTTTGCGCCGCTACGTTTAAAAAGCCGCGAGACAAGCAGTGCGCTCAGTATTCCGGCACCATATAAAAGAAAGAGCACCAGCCCCTGGAGATTAAAGATTTTGAGAATATGCCGTGAGGGAACAAAAGCGCTGATAAGAAGTGTGTAAACAGGCAGCCGGGCAGAGCATGTCATGAGCGGGGCGATCAGAATTGTCACCATCCGGTCACGCGGGCTCTGAATCGTACGGGTAGCCATAATGCCGGGTACAGCACAGGCAAAGCTGGAAAGAAGAGGAATGAAAGAGCGGCCACTCAGCCCGGCTGCAGCCATTATTTTATCAAGCATGAAGGCTGCTCTGGGCAGATACCCCGATTCCTCGAGGGCCAGAATCCATAAAAATAAAATAAGAATCTGCGGCAAAAAGACGATGACTGTGCCGGCACCGGCAATGATGCCATCTGTCAGCAGGTTACTGATCTGGCCAGCAGGCAGCACTGCACGTGTCAGGTCAGCCACTTGTTTCATGATGCTGTCGAGCAGATCCATAACCGGCTGGGCCCAGGAGAAAACTGCCTGGAACATGATAAAGAGCAGCACGAATAAAATACACATGCCCCAGACGGGGTGCAGCACCCAGCGGTCGAGTTTTTCTTCAAGCTGCTGTTTGCGGTCTTCATGAACGCTGACGCAGAGCGCCATAATGCGTCTGATTTCCTCATGCAGATCTGTGTCATCTGGCAGTGGAGGAGGTGGAGCGACCGGAGGGGAATCAAGTGCTCTGAGCACATTATCTGCACCGCCACGTTTAATACCGACGGCAGTGACAACTGGTAGTCCGAGTTCTTTTTCCAGTCGCTTCAGGTCGATATGCAGGCCCTGTTTACCTGCTGCGTCAATCATGTTGAGCACGACAATCATCGGGCGCCCGAGTTGCCGGAGCTCAAGCATAAAACGCAGATGCAGGCGCAGGTTGGTGGCTGCTACAACACTGATCAGCAGGTCAGGGGCAGGCTCACCCCGGTAAACACCGCGACAGACATCACGGGTGACCATTTCATCAGGGCTGGCAGCAGACAGGCTGTAAGTGCCAGGCAGGTCAAGAATTTTAACTTTGCGGCCAGCCGGGGTGACGAGTTTCCCCATTTTTCGTTCTACGGTAACACCCGCATAATTGGCCACCTTCTGGCGGCTGCCAGTCAGCTGGTTAAAAAGAGCTGTTTTTCCGCAGTTCGGGTTGCCAGCCAGAGCAACCTGTAAAGGCTTGTCGGAGGTCATGCAGAATGCTTCTGGTCAGGCAGCGGGGCAGGTGTGCGTAATATGATGCGTTCTGCCTCAGAATGTCTCAGTGCAAAGCGCGTAAAGCCTATTTCTACCGCCATGGGGTCTCCTCCCAGCGGGCCCAGAGCTACGACCCTGACCGGTTCACCTGGTACAAAACCCAGCTCACTCAGGCGCCGGGCAATCGTGTCTGATGATGTCAGAGGGGTAACACGGTCGATGACTGCTGTTTCATAAAGCGGAAGCTTACTGAGGCGCACGGCTGACTGGTCCTGTCCTGAGAGGTGGCGGGTAGGGAGGGTCCTCTGAACCGGATGCCTGTCATGTCCGTGTTGCGAATGATCCTCAACTGTAAAATACTCTCATGCCGGTGATCTGTCCATTGCAGGCAGGATATATGAGCCATAAACGGGCCGGAGGGGCAGAAAACCGTTCTCTGACAGGTAAAAATAAGAGCAGTGTGTCGTTTTCATAATGATTTTACGTGCAATTCTGCCCGCTGACGTTTAATGACAAGCCAGAACTTTATTTATGTGACGTCTTAACTGCCTCCTTTTTTAGCGAATGGGGGGCGGAAGAACCCGCAGGGAAAATCAGGCACTCTTCATGGATATCCGCAATATCGCCATCATTGCTCACGTTGATCATGGCAAAACTACACTCGTTGATGAATTGCTTAAGCAGTCCGGCTCCTTCCATGAGCATCAGCAGGTTGCTGAACGCGCGATGGACAGCAATGACCTGGAACGCGAGCGTGGCATCACCATTCTGGCTAAATGTACATCTGTTGTATGGAATGATACCCGTATCAACATTATTGATACACCCGGACATGCTGACTTTGGCGGTGAAGTTGAGCGTATTCTGAGCATGGTTGACGGTGCAATTGTGCTGGTCGATTCTGCTGAAGGTGCACTGCCACAGACAAAATTTGTGGTTGGTAAAGCACTGGCACGTGGTCTGAAACCAATTGTTGTTGTGAACAAAATTGACCGTGGCGATGCCCGCCCGGACGAAGTTCATAACGAAATTTTTGATCTGTTTGCTTCACTCGATGCAAATGAAGAGCAGCTTGACTTCCCGATGCTGTACGCTTCAGGCCGTCAGGGCTGGGCAGATGAAGAACTTGACGGGGCACGTAAAGACCTCAGCCCGATGTTCGACCTGATTCTGCGTCATGTGCCATCACCTGCACTGGATAAAGAAAAGCCGTTCGCTATGACGGCGACTATTCTTGAAAATGACAACTTCCTTGGTCGCGTACTGACCGGTCGTGTTGAGCAGGGACGTGCTAAAGTTAATATGCCCGTTAAGGTGCTCCGTCGTGATGGTTCTGTGGTTGAAACAGGCCGTCTGACGAAACTGCTGTCTTTCCGTGGGCTTGATCGCGTCGCGGTTGATGAAGTTGAAGCCGGTGATATCGTTGCTGTTGCTGGTCTGTCAGAAGCGACTATTCCTGACACAATCGCAGCGCCTGAAGTGGCTGAGCCTCTGGAATCTATCCCGGTTGATCCGCCAACCCTGTCTATGACATTCCGCCTCAATGATGGCCCTCTGGGTGGTCGTGAAGGCAAGAAAGTGACATCACGTCAGATTCGTGACCGTCTGTTTAAGGAAACAGAAGGTAACGTTGCGATCCGCGTGACAGAAAGCCCCGAAAGCGAAGCTTTTGAAGTCGCAGGCCGTGGCGAGCTTCAGCTTGGTGTTCTGATTGAAACCATGCGTCGTGAAGGCTTTGAGCTGACAATCGGTCGTCCCCGCGTGCTGTATCGCACTAACGAGGAGACAGGTGAGCGCGAAGAGCCATACGAAGAAGTTATGATCGACGTGGACGAGCCTTATTCAGGTGTTGTCGTAGAGAAGATGTCTCTGCGTAAAGGCCAGATGCAGGATATGCGCCCGTCAGGTGGTGATAAAGTTCGTCTGACCTTTATTATCCCTTCACGTGGTCTGATTGGTTATCATGGTGAGTTCCTGACCGATACACGCGGTACGGGTATCATGAACCGTCTCTTCCATGGCTATCAGCCATATGCAGGCACGATTGAAGGCCGTCGTAACGGTTCGCTGATTTCAGCTGAAGATGGTGCAACCACACAGTACTCTCTGTTCTCGCTGCAGGACCGTGGCACGCTGTTTGTTGATGCCGGTGAAAAAGTTTACGTTGGTATGATCATTGGTGAGCATTCACGTGAAAATGACCTGGAAGTAAATCCGGTTCGTGAAAAGAAGCTGACCAACATTCGTGCAGCCGGTAAAGATGATGCACTTCTGCTGGTTCCGCCACGTCGTATGTCGCTTGAGCAGGCTATTGCTTACATTGAAGATGATGAGCTGGTTGAGGTTACACCTTCAGCTGTTCGTCTGCGTAAGCGTTATCTTGACCCGAATGAGCGTAAAAAACGTGAACGTAAGGGCGATAACGCCTGAGGCATTATCGTTAGAAGAGGGCCAGCCTGTGCATAGCAGGCTGGCTTTTTTTATGTGCAAAAACGGGTATTGGGGTATGGCAGGTTGTTTTGTAATGCCTGACAACAGGATTATGTCAGCAATATAATCAGTATAAGTTTAAATACTGGCAAATCGCGTTTATTTATAAAATTTATATCAAGACGATGTCTTGCGATCGTGTTATAAACAGGATGTTAGTCGGGTTTGTGTATGAACGTGTCAGCGATATATCGATAAAATCGTGACCGTGAGGAACCTGACTTATTTAAGGAGAAATTTTTCGATGAAGTTTCGTCATTTTCTTTCAGCCGCTTCTGTCGTTGCTCTGATGGGTGCAGCTGCCCCTTCTTTTGCTCAGGAAGCTCCTCCTGCACCACCTGCTGCTTCTTCTGAAGTCCCTGCTAAAGGTGATGTGCCACCAGCTCCTCCGTCAGATTCCGCTTCTAAAAGTGGTGACGTTGCTAAGAAAGGTGCTCATCACGGCCAGCATCAGCATGATGGTAAAAAACACGGCCATCATGGTCATCACAAGCCAAAAGCAGCCGCTGATTCAACAGCAGCTGCTCAGTAAGCAAGTCTCTTTTCAGGGTGGAGTATAACTCCCCCCTGAGCTCTGAGACTGAAACAGAACCCGGAGGTAACTCCGAGGTTCTGTTTTTTTATGTATCTGGCCCTTCTTTAATATTCAGGCGGTTGCCGGTACGCCGCGTGTTGTCGAATGCTCAAAGTGCAAAGCCTGGTCAGGGTGTACAATCGGGTGAATGGCATGTGTTGCCATGGCTGCTTCACTAAAGCTCTGCAAAATAAGTTTTAGCTTTCCTGGGTAACTCGCAATGTCGCCAATGGCAAAAATACCTGCGCGTGATGTTTCGCAGTCAGAGGGACGGACCGGAATAACAGAGCGTGCTGTTTGAATATCCCATGTGGCTATGGGCCCCAGGTCGGTGGCCAGGCCAAAGAAGGGCAGGAGAGTGTCAGCCTCCAGTTTACGGGTTGTGCCATCCAGATCAATGACTTCAACGGCACTGAGTTTACCGTTTTCTCCATGAAGGGCGTGGAGCTGATATGGGGTGATTTTTTCAATCTGCCCGGCAGCCACAGCATCATCAAGCAGTCGTAAACTTTCAGGCGCACCACGAAAACGGTCGCGACGATGTACAAGATACAGCTTTTTTGCATTATCTTTGAGTGCGAGTGCCCAGTCGAGTGCGGAATCCCCGCCTCCTGCAATCACAATATTACGGTTTGCAAAGTCAGCTTTTCGGCGGACATAATATTGCACCGAGCCAGTTTCTTCAAAGTGCTCCAGACCTTCAAGCGGTGGGCGGTTCGGGCCAAATGCACCGGCTCCGGCAGCAATAATAATGGCTTTTGCTTTAACGGTTGTACCTTTGTCAGTTTTGACAGAAAAGTCGCCCCGGTTGCCAGAAACGTCATCAACGCGATGCTTAAGCAGGCGCGGAATATTAAAGGGTGCAATTTGCTTTTCCAGCTGAGCGATCAGCTGAGAGGCTTCAATCGCCGGGCAGGCCGGAATGTCATAGATGGGCTTTTCAGGGTAAAGGGCGATACACTGACCACCAACTTCTGGCAGAACATCAATGAGCAGGCAGTTCAGGCGTAGCATAGCGCACTGAAATGCGGCGAAGAGTCCAGCCGGACCTGCGCCAATAATGACAACATCTGTTTCAACGGGCGTGTCGGCCATGATGTTAAAAAACCTTTCTGAGGTATGACTGACTGAATGAGGCAGGCCCATAAAATGGACGAGTGCTGTGCGGGCAGGCACATTAGCGGTTTTCACAAAAAAAGGGAGCCCCTGTGAGAAGGCTCCCCTTTCATAATATTTTTCGCAGAGATCAGATGATCAGGATTTAGCGAATTCTTTTTTCAGACCGGCATCCAGCGCATCAAGGAATGACTGTGTGTCGAGCCATGGGGTATCTTTGCCGACAAGCATCGCGAGATCTTTAGTCATTTTACCTGATTCGACGGTGTCGATGCAGACTTTCTCAAGTGTGCCGGCAAAATGTACAACATCGGGGGTATTATCAAAGCGACCGCGGTAAGCCAGTCCCCGTGTCCATGCAAAGATAGAGGCAATCGGGTTGGTGCTGGTTGCCTTGCCTTTCTGGTGCTCACGGTAGTGACGGGTCACCGTGCCATGTGCAGCTTCGGCTTCAACAACATCACCTGTCGGGCTGAGCAGAACAGAGGTCATAAGGCCCAGGCTGCCAAATCCCTGTGCTACGATGTCGCTTTCTACGTCACCGTCATAGTTTTTACAGGCCCATACATAGCCGCCGTTCCATTTCAGGGCACAGGCCACCATGTCGTCAATCAGGCGGTGTTCATAGGTCAGGCCGGCTTTTTCAAAATCTGCCCTGAATTCGCGCTCATAAACCTCCTGGAAAACATCCTTAAACATACCATCATAAGCTTTGAGGATGGTATTTTTGGTAGAGAGGTAAACGGGCAGGTTACGGTCTCTGCCGTAGGAGAGAGAGGCGCGGGCAAAGCCTTCGATTGATGCACGGGTGTTGTGCATGCCAAGGGTTACGCCTGGACCTTTAAAATCATGCACATCGAGGGTGATGCTTTCACCACCGTCAGCAGGAACGTAGTTCAGGGTAACTTTGCCAGGCCCCGGGATTTTGGTTTCTGCTGCGCGGTAAATATCACCATAAGCATGACGGCCGATGACAATTGGTTTTGTCCAGTGTGGTACAAGACGAGGGACGTTTGAGCAGACGATTGGCTCACGGAAGATTGTACCATCAAGAATGTTACGGATAGTGCCGTTGGGTGAACGGTACATACGTTTGAGGCCAAATTCTTCAACGCGGGCTTCATCAGGTGTAATGGTCGCGCATTTTACTGCGACGCCGTAGCGTTTTGTGGCTTCAGCTGCGTCGACTGTTACCTGGTCATCGGTTGCATCACGGTGTTCGATTCCCAGGTCGTAGTATTTCAGATCGACATCAAGATAGGGGAGAATCAGTTTTTCGCGAATAAAATGCCAGATAATGCGGGTCATTTCATCGCCGTCCATTTCTACGATGGGATTTTTTACCTTGATCTTTGCCATTGAAATAACACCAGTTCCGAAAAAAATGTGAGAATACGACACAGTGCCGGTTAACCGCCGGGCTGTGGGGTAAGCGTTCTGGTACGGACTTGTTTCTGACGAGATATGATATCTCTGGCTTTGTTACAGGTGCGATTTAAAATCACTTCGTGTAAAAGCCTGTCAGCAACAAACCTGCACAGCGCAGGTATATCTGTTCTGGAAAAGAGATTACAATATGGTCGGAGCCTTATGACAGCATCTTTACCTCGCGCACCTGCCAGGGCGCAGTCTTTCTCTGTCGTGCTTGCCATAGAGTTATGGGAGCGGTTTGGTTTTTATGGCATGCAGGGGATCCTGCTGCTTTATATGGTCCAGCGGCTGGGTTTTGGCGACAAACAGGCCAACCTGCTGTGGGGCACATTTGCAGCTATCACTTACGCAGCTCCGGCTGTTGGTGGCTGGCTTGGTGATGCCGTGCTGGGCTCTCGTCGCACCATGCTTATGGGGGGTATTGTGCTGACGCTGGGTTATGCCCTGCTGGGTTTTGACTTTGGCGGTCAGATGGCCCTTTTCGCAGCATTATCAGTGATTGCGCTGGGTAATGGCCTGTTTAAAGCAAATGCCGCTAACCTTGTACGCCGCATTTACGAAGGCGATGATGCAAAGATCGACGTTGCTTTTACAATTTATTACATGAGCATCAATGTCGGTTCTACCTTCTCCCTTTTGCTGACACCCTGGCTGCAGCAGCGTTTTGGCTGGGGGCCTCCTTTCTTTGTTTGCTCTGCTGGTCTGGCCTTTGGCGTGCTGAGCTATCTGCTGTTTCGTAGCCGGTTGCAGCATATTGGTTCAGCTCCTGACTTTGAGCCCGTAGCATGGGGCCGTATGGGTGCAGTGATTGGCGCTATGGTGGTTGCAGGCGCTGTTCTGCTGGCAGTGCTTGGCTCTCCCTCACTGGGCAGAGGCTGCGTCTGGCTGGCCGCTATTGTGACCCTTGGTATCTGGATTTATCTTTACGCTAAAGCGGAGGAGGCTTTCAGACCCGGCTTAAGGCTTGCTTATCTGCTGATCGTACAGACGATGCTGTATTTCATTTTTTATCAGCAGATGGTCACTTCTCTTACATTGTTTGCGCTGCGTGATGTCAGCTCACAGTTTACCCTGTTCGGGCATACGCTGTTTTCTATGTCTGCGGGGCAGTTTCAGGCGCTGAATCCTTTGTGGATTATGGCAGCCAGTCCTGTTCTGTCATGGGTTTACGGCACGATAGAAAAACGTGGCTGGAATTTTCCTATTGCTGAAAAATTTATAGCCGGTTTTGCTCTTGTTGCTCTGGCTTTTCTGATCTGGTGGTGGAGTGCGGCAACAAGTACAACGCTGGTATCGCCATGGGTTATGTTCTGGGCTTACGGGGCGTTATCAGTGGGTGAACTGCTGATCAGTGCGCTGGGGCTTGCTGTGGTTGCCCGGTATGTTCCTGCAAATGTTGGCGCATTTATGATGGGCAGCTATTGTGTGTCAAACGGTGTTGCTATGTATCTGGGAAGTATCATGGCAAACTATGCTGCCATTGGCGAGGGCGTTGCTGCCACAGATCTGGTCACGACGTTGCATGCTTATGCAGGTTTATTTCGTATATTGTTTTTTACAGCTGTAATCTGCACATTATTGTTTGTTATCTGCCTTCCATTTACACGTAAGTGGGATGCACAGCATCGTGCTGCGCAGGAGCAGTCAGAAGCCTGAGAGAGCCCGGCTTTATGCGGTCAGTCCGGGCCGATGTTTAAAGTGGTGTGACCGGCCTGCCTCAGAAATATGGGGCTGGCCGGTCACTGCCCCTGGCCTGCGATATTCAGAGTGTGCACCTGCGGCAGAAGAATGTCAGTGTTCTCTTGCAATCGTAATTGCTCTGATACAGTCACGACCACCGTATTTCATGGGGTCATTTATATAATCGAGCGAGAGCTTATTGCCGCTTACAGGGCTGACCCAGACAACATGCTGCTGTGAGAGCTGGCGCTGATATATGGCATAGTCAGGATCATTCATAACACTGTTTGTTTCAGAAGGAGGTTCAGTCATTGCATTTGCAAATGAACGAAAGTTCCAGCACTGCGCAGACAGAGCAGCGATATCAAAGTAAATATTATTATTGTCTGACAGGCGTTTGACGGCGACAGAAATATGGGCAACATTAATAGAGTAAACTTTATTAATATAAACATACCTGTCAGTGTATGTATTACTATTCTCTGAAACTTCCCGTTTTAATTTAATTTTAAATAAATCATTTAAATAATAAACATCATCATTTCCGGTGTAGTTGTAAAATTCGATAATTTTTTGTGTCAGTTTATCTTCTTCACTAATATTTTGTGCATAAGATGTCGCATGTCCTGTAAGCAGAGTAAAAAAGAATAATAGGACAATTTTATGTTTTGAAATTTCTATCATTAAAAATCCTTCTTTAAATTTTATAGAAATAACAAATATATTATAAAATATTTAATATATTTGAGAAAGAGAAGTTGTTTTTTTTATGCCGTGATAATAAGAAAAGATATTTTATTTTTAACGATATGAAAAAAAGGAATTTTTTGTTGGACTGGTTTTATTTAATCGTAAGCGGTATTCTCGAAATAGGGTTTACAACCTGTTTACGTTTTACAAAAAGTCTGAGCGATATTGGCTGGTTTGCCGGACTGTTAGTGTGCATGGTGACCAGCATCAGCCTTATACAGCTGGCAACGCGTAGTATCCCTATGGGTACAGCATATGCTGTCTGGACAGCCCTGGGGGCTGCAGGCACTGTTGTGTTCGGTATGATCGTTTTTCATGAGCCTGTTTCAGCCATGCGGCTGGTGTTCATCAGTGGTATTGTGCTGTGTGTTATCGGGCTTAAATTATGCGGCAATTAATACATCAGGCTGCTTAATAATTTTGTATCCCCTTCTGCGGAAATTTTGCGCAGAAGGGGATATGGCAGCTACTTATTTATCTGAAGATTTTTTCTTTGAGGCCGGGTCGGGAAGAGGGGCGTCATCACGTCCTGAATAGCGACTAAGAATCTGATCTACAGCTGCTGCAGCTTCCTGTGCCGCTGCGCTGGCAACATCACCCCAGTAATTATCAAGAGAGTGGGCATCAATGTCGTGCAGCTGCGTTGCTGCTCCGGCTTCTTTGCCATTCTTATCTAAAACCTGCCAGACAATTTCAATGTGCTGCTGTGGGTGGCTGGTGGTGCCGGCAGGAGCATTGGTCAGGGTAACATGGCAGTTTACGGTGAAGTCAACATCAGCGGGGTTGTTTTGCAGGACATCAGGGGTGTTGTGAAAATAGGTTACAAAAGCCCGTGCCAGTGAGATGTTGCCATCCCCCGGAGCACCCTTCACACCAGAGAAATAAACGCGTGCGGGTCTGTGTTTCAGGCTGTTGGGGTCTTTATTCATCTGGTCTGCCTGGATACCGCTTAGCACAGCAGAAACGCGCGGAGCAGCGTCGCTGGCAACCTGCTTTAAAAATTCAGGGGTGGCTTCGTTCCACATTTCTTCAGGAATGGGCACGCCTTCCTGTGTTGCCCGCACGGTGTTTTGCGGTGTCATGACAGTGTAGAGCGGCACAATCATATCGTTACGCTGCTCAGTTGTGACCTTAAGCCACCAGTCCCCTTTTCTGGCAGGCTGTGCAATTGCAGGGATAGTCTGCTGAAGGAGCGCTTCAGCGATATCCTGCGATAGCAGTGCTGAGTTAGCCGGAGAAAGATCTGTGTGTTCTGGCTGAGGTACATCAAGACGCGAGGGCGGCGCGTTAGCTGCAAGCTGTCGTGCCTTTGCACCTGGGTCTGAAAAAGGGCGGGGTACATGCATACAGCCACCGAGCATCAGAAGGGCAGACAAAGGGAGAAGAGTTGTCTGACGTAAAGTGAAGAGCATTATGCGCGCGCTCCTGGTGAGATAACAGAAAGCTGATGCCCCAGCGGGCCATTGCCAGTCAGCGTGCGGCGACGATGGCTGAAAAATTGTTTTTCATTAGAAAATGTATCAACGCCGAGCAGAGAAGCATGTTGCACACCTGCTCTTTTAAGTCTGAAAAGGCACCATCCGCCTAAGTCGAACTGATAATGGCCGGTTCGTTTCCCTGGTATAAAAAAGCGTGCGGCGTCAGGGTCGCTCTTTGTTATCTCAGAATGCATGTCTTCACCGGTTTCGTAGCTGCTCTGGGCGATGCAGGGGCCGACGGTGGCATAAATTCCGGCAACAGGCGCTCCTTCGTGCTGCATGACGTCAAGAGTAGCTTCAATCACGCCAGCCAGAGCACCGCGCCAGCCTGCATGAGCCGCTCCGACAAGCTGCCCGTCAGCAGAAGCAAATAATACCGGTGCGCAGTCAGCTGTAATAGTGCCCAGTGCAATAGCCGGATTGCGTGTTACCATGGCATCAGCTTCTTCCAGCTGGCCGGCGGGGAGTGGTTCAGTGACAGTGATAACCCGTTTTCCGTGTACCTGAGACAGGCTTGTCAGCCCGTTTTCAGGCACTTTGATCCAGTCAGCAATGCGGCGTCTGTTTTCACGCAGGTGTGCGGGGGTATCTTCAGAGCGTACAGAGCAGTTCAGGCTGGCATAAGGTCCGGTTGAAACACCTCCTTCACGGGTGAAAAAACCGTGACGGGCCTGTTTAAGGAGTATGCTGGTGAGAGGTGAAAGTGCCTGCTGAGGCAGTGAGGCGGCAGATGTCATGCAGCCGGTCCTTTCGTAAAACCAGGAGGGGGACTCATGCCCACAGAGGTGAGAGCAAGAACTTTGAAAAGATGCCCCATTTTTTCAGGGGCTGCCAGTCGTGCTGTGGCGTGGTGTAAGTTCTGCGCATCGGCCGGGCTGGCATGAGCGGCCAGCTGTTCAGTGCGTTCCATCAGCCCCAGTGTGCGCAAAAAAGTACCTTGTGTTATGGCCCCCCATGTTTGCGCCCCTGACTGCTGTGCCGCAGTAGCGAAGGCAAGAAAGTCAACATGGGTTGTCAGGTCAGCCTCTCCCGCTGCTTTGAGTGGATGCGCCGGCCGGGCGTGGCGCAGCGCCTGAAGAGAATCTCCGGTTAGCTGTGAAAAATGCCCGTAATCAATAAATAAGGCAGCCCCGGCGTGACGGGTCATACGCAGGCCGAGAAGCCGGGCAATATCTAATGCAGGCTCGCAGAGTTCGACGACCGTGCTGTCTTCAAAGGTACGTTTATCCGGCAGTTGGGGAGGGGGGCAGCTGACAGAGATAAGGTTCTCACCGGTGACGTAATGCTCGTGCCAGCCTTGTGCCGGTGTATGTACAAACTGCCGTACAGGCAAAGCATCAAGAAACTCGTTAGCCAGCAGAATAAAAGGCTGCTCAGGCAGTTCTGTCAGGCTGTCATGCCATGTGGGGCTGGTGTAAGGTCGCAAGGCATCTGCCTGTGCGGCACGCATAAGAGGAGATGTTTCTATCAGATGGACGTCAGCTGCACGTGCCATGTCAGGGGCTACGCGGGTTATCAGGCGCAGGGCGTCTGCCATTAATGTACCCCGGCCGGGTCCTGCTTCTGCCAGAATAATGGGTGAGGGACGTCCCATATTATACCAGACTGCCACAGCCCAGGCACCAAGAAGCTCCCCAAAAATCTGAGAGATTTCAGGGGAGGTTACAAAATCTGATAAAAGAGGATGCGTCGCGTAATAATGGGCGTTGGCACGGGCCATAAAAACATCAAGCCTTTCAGCCCCGGGAGGCAGAGCTGAAAGATTTTTGAGAGGGTCAGTTCTTAGCGGTGTCTTGGGCATTATCACGGGTATCAGGCAAACCGGCATAAGGTGGAGCAAACCAGGCACGGGCCATCAGAGTGATACCGATAATGATCATTGGTACACACAGAACCTGCCCCATTGTGATTCCTCCAGGTAAAAAGCCAAGAAAAGAATCAGGTTCGCGAAAAAATTCGCAAAAGCTGCGGGCAACACCATAACCTGTCAGAAAGAGGCCGCCAAGCATGCCGGCATGTTCTCTGATTTTGTGGCTGCGTGATGCTGTATACATGACCAGAAAGAGCAGCAGGCCTTCGGTCAGAGCTTCGTAGAGCTGAGAGGGGTGACGAGGGACATCGCCGCCGCCGGGGAAAATCATTGCCCAGGGTACTGATGTCGAGGCTTCGCGCCCCCAGAGCTCCCCATTAATAAAGTTGGCGATACGCCCCAGACCCAGCCCGATAGGAATGGCAACGGTTATTCTGTCAGAAAAGGCAAAAAAGTTAATTTTTTGCTGTCTGGCATAAAAAAACATGGCCAGAATAACACCCACAACACCGCCATGAAATGACATGCCACCATGCCAGACCTCGAAGATAGAGAGCGGATGGCTTAAATAATATTCTGACTGATAAAACAGGATATAACCGAGACGCCCCCCCAGTACGACACCAAGTGCGCCCCAGCCAAAAAAGTCATCAACCTGTTCGACTGATGAGGCCCGTGGCGTAAGAGGAACAAGCCTGCGAACAAGAAACAGAGCAAGGAGTAAACCGACTATGTAAGAAAGAGCGTACCAGCGAATGGGAAACGGTCCAATATTTACCAGTACCGGGTCAATCTGAGGGAAAAGAATAACAGGCAGCATGCGGGAGTATATCCGGTTAAAGCCAGAAGAAAAAAGCAGAGGGAAAAGTTATTGGTTATAAGATAGTCCTGTATATACCGGCTTTCTCTATCTTCAAGCATGATGAGAGATTTTGTATAGTTATGTTTGTATAGTTACGGCGGAAGACGAAAGTCTGTGAAATGGTCACCGGAGGAGGTGGTCAGCGTGGTGCGAGTATAAAGCGCAGTAACACGCTCTCCAGGAGACTAATTTTTATAATTTATTCATGTAATTCTTAGAAAATCTCACTCTGAGCATCTCATGAGAGATTCTACTCCCGGTGTAATATCCTGAAGAAGATCTCCTTCAGGCTGCTGGGTTTTTGAAACGATTTTTATATTTTCTGATGCTGCAATCTGTTCCTTTGCGATTTGAACAGCAGCACATCCTTTGTTACGCCAGTGCAGTGTGCGCTTGTCACCCAGGGCTGCCAGCCCCGCCATTGCAAGGTCATGGAGGAGTGCTGAGGCCTGAAGTCCGTCTTTCAAAGCCGGATAGCGGGCTGCGGCCTTTATAAACCGGGCATTATTACCCGACCAGAGCTGCAGATCAGTAATCAGTGAGTCTCTGAGTTCTATCTGCCCATCCATGAACGCTGCTGCCCGCTTGTTAAAGCTTTCTGCCTGTGGCGAGTCAGGGCTGGCAATATCGGCAAGGGTATTTAGTTGCTGTTCGGTTGCTGTCTGTTTATGGCGAATTTGCAGAAATTCGTGGTTGTGAGCATAATTTCTTACCGGGCTGGTGACGCTAAGGAGTATCCTGACGCTTTTTTCCTTTCCCGGTGCAAGCTGAGTAATGCGTTTTTCAGTGCTTTCATCGCTTTGAATGCCAAGAGTTTCCAGCCTGTTCCGGGTCACACCTAAACGGGCAGACAGGGTATCCGGCTGGCAGTTTTCAGGCTGCGACCAGAAACGTTCAGCAATTGCTGCAAGTCGTGGCCACAGGCGGGCATCCAGCATGTCTTCAGAGACAATTTCAGTCCATAAAGCCGCTTCACCCCCGAGCACGAGTTTCTTCTGGGCTTCTGAAAGAGGCTGGGTATCTGTCGGCTTACTTTGCGTTGTGATTGTACCTCCTGGACCACTGGTACGAGCCGCGGCTTCTGCCTCAGAAGTGTTCTGAGGTGAGGCTAGCGGGTCATCCTGATAATGCTGAGCAGAAGGCAGGAGACGGTCGAGATAATAACGCTCTGAAAGAATAACAGGGTGGCCGTCTGCCGTCGCTTCTGCAGTGTGCGCTGCGCCACGCCAGACTTCAACAACAGTGCGTTGCGGGATAGATGCTGCTGTAATTTCGTCCCATCCGATCGCTGTCTTGTGGTCTTTACTCAGCATATCGATAGCTTTGGTGGTGAATTCTGCCTGGAGTTCTGCCGGGCCATTTAGCTTGTGTTGTTTTATATAGGCTGAAATTGCGGGCGCTTCAGTCCATTGTTTTGCGACAACTTCATCCCCGCCAATATGGAAGTAGGCATCGGGAAAAAGGGCTGCCATTTCGCCATAAAGCTTTGAAATGAATTCGTATGTTTCAGGTTTTGTCGGGTCGAGGGCCGCCCGGTTCCGTTCTGCCCGGTCAGTCATGTTGAGCGGGGCCTGAGCGGCATAAAGCGGATAAGCTTCAAGCAGGGCAAAGCTGTGGCCAGGTGTATCAAATTCCGGAACGATACGAATGCCACGCTCGGCAGCGTAGTGGATGAGGGCGCGGACCTCATCCTGTGTATAATATTGTCCGTGTGAGGATATGCTTTGCAGGCGCGGGAAAAGCTTACTTTCGACACGGAAACCCTGGCCATCTGATAAATGAAGGTGCAGCACGTTGAGCTTAACCATTTCCATGGCATCAATCTGCCGTTTGATGGTGGACAGGCTCATAAAATGACGGCTGACATCGAGCATCAGACCACGCCACCTGAAGCGCGGAGCATCTGTCATGGTTGCCGGTTGCAGCACTGGCCCGGCTGAGGTCTGGCTGACCAGCTGGAGCAGTGAGGTGAGGCCATGCAGAATGCCAGCGGCGCTTTGTGCTGAAATTTCAGCTCCGGCCGGGCTGACTTTGAGGGAATAAGCTTCGTTCATGCCGAGGGAAGGGAAGAAATCTCCTTTCTCCGGGCATGAGATAACAAGAGCAAAGTTATGTGTTTTTTGAGCCGCTGCTGAGAATGAAATTTTGGTGCCGGAGAGCATTTCAAGTCGTGTATGAAAGCGTGCAACTGCGGCTGTCAGCACAGGTGTTTTTTGTCCGTGCCATATAAGCTGAATATGCTGTGGCAGAGCAATGGGCTGCGTTTGTGTGATTTGTAATGTCGTGGGGTGAGGCAGAACGACCGGAGGGGCAGGGGTGTCGGCGGCAAAGCCTCTTTGCGGTTGAGCGCACAATATTATGCTGACACAGGGTGCGATCATATAAAGCTGACGTAAACGCAGTTTCAACGGGTTACTCTCCGCCAGTAAGAAGTGTGTCAGATGTATCGGGTGCTATGACCCAACCCCTGTGTGCTCTGTGCCTATGTTACACAAAAAATAGCACGGAGGTAACCAAGTGTCACAGTGACCTGGAGAGGGGGCACCCTGTTTCGTCGGACGAAGGTCTGAAGACGGTGGATATGTTTGCTCAGGGCTTATAATGTCTGAGCAGGTTAGACAAAGGGCTGATACCCGCCGGGAGAGCGAATTTTTTACCCTGTTATTAAAGCGCTGTCAGATTAAGTGGGTTATAATAGCTGCTGAGTTGTAAAAGTTTAAATGTGTATCTGTATCTAACGTCTACGTAGAAAAAGAAATCCATGACTCTCTCCTCAGATAAAACACTCCGTCTTCTTTTTCCTCAATGGCAGGGTGGTAATAACCCTCCTTATTTTTTTGGTTCTCAGCTTCTAAGCTGGCTTGCACCAGTCACAAATGGACCGGTTGAAGAAGTACCTGTTAAGGCACCGACGGAGAAACCTTTATCTGAAGAAAATGGAATAGTAGGGCGCCAGGTATTACTTGAGCAGCTTCATACTGCACGCGGTCTGATTGATAAGCACAACCCTGATCGTCTGGTCGTTCTGGGAGGGGATTGCCTGGTAGATCTTGCCCCGTTTGCTTATCTTAGTGAGCGTTACAAGGATGAACTGGCCGTACTGTGGGTTGATACACACCCGGACATTATGACACCAGAACACTTTAATCATGCCCACGCCATGGTTCTTGGAAATTTGCTGGGGCTGGGGGATGCAGATTTCACACAAGCTGTGGCTTACCCTGTTAAGCCAGAGAATGTTTTATTTGCCGGACTACATGACCCGACTGAGTGGGAGGCCGGTGAAATTAAACGTCTGGGCCTGAAAAATGCAGGGCCTGAAGAGCTGGCGCAAAAGGGAAGTAAACTTGTTCTGGACTGGTTCAGATCAACAGGAGCAAAGTATTTAGCTATTCATTTAGATCTCGATGTTTTCAATCCACGTTTTTTTCATTCTGTGCTTTTTGCTCAGCCCAATGTGCCGCCTGATACCTTTAAGGGTATCGCGCAGGGGGAAGTATCAATGGCGCAGGTGATACAACTACTGAATGATATATCAGAAATAGCTGATGTGGTTGGTTTGGGTATTGCTGAACATATGCCGTGGGATGCTCTGGCGCTAAAAAATATGCTCGCACGTCTTCCTTTAATTGGTCGCACAAAATTATAATAACCAAGATCTCCAGCTATTTTATTTAGGTTTATTTTTTAATGTGAGAGGTTTTTCTCGGGAGGAGAGAATTTATACGCTGTATTTATAAGATACAGCCATGAGATTTAATTTTTTATTGTCGTTTCAAAATGCATTTCTGTTTTCTTCATGGCTGCCAGTTGAGAACATACTCTCGATAAAGGGAATTATAATAAACCCTTTTTATTAAGGCGTTACTTATCTTCTCCGGCGGCCTTCCTCCTCTCCTGGTCACGCAGAGCTGTAAAATCCGGCGCCATGCGCTCAAGGCCAGGTACAGGGGCTGGCATGGGAGGTTTGTAGACATTGAGCGGGCGATATCCCATAAGGGGATAGGTTGTACGAATCATTTGCCGCCTCAACCCAAAGTCAAAGTTCGTCTCTCCTGGTAATACCGGCGCCAGAGATTTTGCGCTGGCAAAGTCAAAACGGTTTCGTTCTTTTGTGGGTTCGATAGGTGGTTTGAGGGTGCCGGCAACAATGTCATCACGCTTCTGGCAATATTCTCTGAAGAACGCATCAGTTTCTGCCAGACCTGGCCTGTTTTTCTCTACAGCAGCGATAAAATCATCCATCAGAGAGACCAGCAGCGGGTAATGACGCGGCTTGATCAGCCCACGTCCCTGAAGAATGTGAATTATCTCTCCCATAGCCCGGCCGACATCATCAGAATCACGGACATCTCCTGACCCTGTCAGATATTTGAGAGTGCCAAGGTAAGAGCGATCAAGAGGTATTGGTATGCGCCGTGCCTGAACCTCTTGGCGCAGCCAGAGCAGGAAATAGACCATACGCCCGTATGGGTCATTATTACTGGCTGGTTTATCGTGCCACAGATCGAGCAGGAAGGTGATACGCTTCATCAGGTCAGCATATTCTTCATCAATGTCACCGGCATTGATCATCTCTGCTGTGACGGGGATCATCGGAGAATCTCGAAATTGCCGAGACTGTCAGCTGGCAGAGTGATGTGGCTTCGTCCGCCAGGCAGACTGATGCTACCTGCTTTTCTCGTACCATCAGGAAGGCTCATGCTACAATTCTCCGTTGCCGGATCAATCCGGGCTCTGACAACATTATCAAGATTACGGTTAACGGTAGCTGCCTTTTCTGGTCGGGGCGCAGGTATGTCAGAAAACGGTTTATCGCCTCATCATAAACAACAGGACCTCTGATCAGCCGAAATCAGTTTACTGGCCAAGGAAAATATAAAATCATTTCTACGGCGTGTCGTCAGTTAAGCCCTGAGTTTGGCAGGTGAGGGTTTTACTTTCCGGCGTTCTGTGCTGACTATTTTCCCGGTTTTGGAGGAGAGAAACGGATGCGGCGCTACGGTTTACGCGATGATCAATGGGACCGGATAAAAGGCCTTCTTCCCGGTCGTGAAGGTCATGTTGGTGGCACGGCGACGGACAACCGTCTGTTCGTGGAGGCATTACTGTATCGCTATCGTGCCGGCATCCCCTGGCGTGATCTTCCAGCCCGTTTCGGAGACTGGAAGAACATTCACCGGCGTCTGCGCCGCTGCTGTGAAAGTGGTGTTACTGAGCGGATTTTTCGTTATCTGGCGGCCGGTCATGACAATGAATACATGATGATAGACAGCGCGATTGTCCGGGCGCATCAGCATAGTGCCGGAGCTCTCAAAAAAGGGGCTCGGATCAGGCTATCGGACGATCACGAGGCGGACTGAGCACAAAGATCCACGCCATCTGCGATGCCCTGGGCAATCCGGTGGAGATCAATATCACACCGGGGCAGGACGCAGATATCAGCCAGGCAGAACCGATGCTCGAAAACATCGATCCGGATGCTTTCCTCGCAGACAAAGCTTATGATGCAGACAGGCTCACCGACAAACTGACAGAGTGCGGGATTACCCCTGTTATCTCGCATAAACGCAACAGAATGACACGACGGGAAACTGACTTCGCTCTTTACAGGGAGCGTAACCTTGTCGAGAGGTTCTTCAATAAACTCAAACAGTTCCACGCTATCGCAACGCGCTACGACAAGATGAAATCAACGTTCCTCGCAGCCGTCCAGTTCGTTTCAGTTATCATCCTGCTTAACTGACGACACGCCGTAGGAAACACTGTTTGCTTTTTTGTCAAAAAAGGCAAGGATAAGTTTATAAAAAAATTAATTTCATTTTTTATTATGAAATAATCTTTTCTTTTTTAATTTGCCTAAAAAAATATAAATATGAGCTCCAGTTAAAAAAGCAAATATTGGAACTATAACTTCTTTCCAACCATTAAACATTAATGCTGTTATTATAGTTAAATATGTAGTTAAAACACTTATTATTCCCATAAAAATATTAATTATAAAATCAAAAAACAAAAAACTATATTTTTTATTCATTTTTAAACATATTTTGTTGTAAATTTAAAAAAGAAATATTTTATTTAATTCATTTTTAAAAATAAAATACAACATATCATATCCTTTCGTGGAAAGCCTGTACCATAAACCAGGATATTTAACTTTAAGTCTATCTGACGCATCTCCTGCTTTTTTAAGCATACCTTCTATGGCAATAACTGTTAATGTTTGCGACGCAGCAAAAGAACATATCTTTGATATTGCGGTAGACACAGCTACGTCTTCAACTATAGCATATATTATTCTATCTGTAATAATTTTTTGCAATTCATATTTTGTAACAAATTCAATAGAAAAATTACTTAAATTATTTATAATATGTTCTTTTTTTCATTTGAAATTTTTATTCTATTTTCAATTTCTATTAATTTATTATAATCAATATTTTCAACAAAATATTCTACTATAATTTTTAGAATTTCATATATTTTTTTTATGACTAATTAAATCTTTTAAAGCTTTAATCATTCTTAAATCTTGCTGGTAATCATTAAAAGATTTTTTCATTAAGGATGAGTCAACCCCAGGTACAAACGGTAATATATCATCAGAAAATCTAATTAATCCATTAGCAAGAGATGTAGAAAAATTCCAAGATGCATGTCCAATACCATCAAGAATATCATTTATAGATGGTATTTTTTCTTTCTTATATTTTTTTCAGTTAATATTTATATCGATAAATACCATACTCTTCTAAAAAATTTGGTCTTTTTATCTATAAGGTTGGTAATCAGAAAACTATGGTTTCTTTTTTCATATTATAATATTTGTTTTTAATAGTTTTTTGTTCTTCCTGTCGTTTTGAACTGTAATCAGTGATGACTTTCTCTTCTGCTTCTCTCCTGCCCGATAAGCCGCAGGCGTTATAGTAATTCTTTTGGTGCAGCGCGATACGGTTTTAACGAAAAGATGAAAAAGATTTGCACTTAGAGCCTTTTTGGAAATTCATGGATGAGCGTTTCTGCGAAGCATGAGGCTTCCCATAGCGATGTGGATCATGGCCTCGGCAACGTCGATCCGTTTCTCGTAATCCTTGACGAGACGGCGCCAGCGGACCATCCAGCCGAAGGTGCGTTCGACGACCCACCGGCGTGGCAGAATCTCAAACCCTTTTGCTGTATCTGAGCGCCGGATGATCTCGACCGTGAAGTCGAGAAAAGCGGCTTTATCCATCAATTAAAAGCGGTCATAAGCTCCATCTGCAATAAAGATGCTTCACCCATGATCAGCGTTTGCGGATGGCATCCAGGATCATCTGTTCCCCTGCACTGTCTGAAATATCATCTGGCGTCAGCCTAATCAGAAGCAGTCGGCCCTCTGTATCAACTGCGATATGGCGCTTACGACCAACGATCTTCTTGCCGGCGTCATAGCCACGGGTCTTTGCATGAGGAGCCTTAACGCTCTGGCTGTCGATGACGCCCCCGGATAGGCTGGCTTCGCGTCCTGCGGCTTCACGATCGAGCATCAGGCAGACATCATGGATCGTCTGAAACAGAAAACGGCGCATCAGTCTGCGAAACCACCAGTAAATGGTTTGCCATGGACCAAAATGTACTGGCAGCATCTCCCAACCGCAGCCCGAGCGCACAAGACTTTATATAATCGCTTCATCCGCTGGAGCCGCCTGGGTGTCTTTGACAGGATCTTTAAAACCCTGGCAGAACAGGCGGGCCGTTCGAAGCGCCTGATGATCGATGCCACACATCTTAAAGTGCACAGAATGGCAGCGTCTCTCCTCAAAAAGGGGCTTTTCCCCGCCATACCGGACGCGCAAAAGGCGGTCTGAACTCAAAACTGCATGCCATGTGCGATGATCAGGGGCGGCCTGTCCGCCTGCATCTGACTGCAGGACAGGTCAGTGACTTCAAAGGCGCAGACGTGCTGCTGGCAGATCTCCCCGACAAGACAGAAGAAATCATCGGGGACAGGGGCTATGACAGCAACAGGATCAGGTTATGGCTTGCAGAACGCACTATCACAGCCTGTATTCCGCCGAAAAAGAACCGGAAATCAAAGCCACCTTACGACTGGCATCTGTATAAAAAGCGTCACCTGATCGAAAACATGTTCGCAAAGCTTAAAGACTGGCGACGGGTGGCAACACGATACGACCGCTGCGCTCATACCTTCATGTCCGCAATCCATATCGCTGCAAGCTTCATTTTCTATCTCAAAGAATGAGTCCTGAGCCTGGTTATTGTTTTCCGAGCCTTAAAGCCTCTTCAAGCCACGCCGCAACATGAAACAGGTGAGAGTCTTTGTGGCCTGTTTGCATGGCCATAAGGCCTACAGGGGCAGCGCCGGCTGCGTGGCAGGGCAGGCTGATAGCACAGCCATTGATAAAGTTGGCAACAGTCGGGTTTCGCAGCAGCAGCAGGTTAGTACGTGTCAGCAGTGTTTCATCTGCCACGAGGTCAGCAATATGTGGTGCAATAACCGGCACTGTTGGCATGATAAGTGCATCATAGGGGGCTATGACCTGCGCTGCCCTGTTAATAAGTGCCTGCCGTTCGTGTTGCAGTGTCAGGTAATCAACCGCACTTTGTTCTTTGCCGCGTAAAATGCGTTTGAGCACAAAGGGATCATAAGCTTCTGATTTATGCTCCAGCAGCGGGGCATGCCACGCGAGGGATTCAGGTGCAGGAAAGCCCCCGAGCCGGTTAATCTGCGGTAAATTTTCAAGCTCGCTAAAGCATACATCTTCCAGAATGGCACCAGATTTCTCCAGCTGCTTCAGTGCGGCATGCCACGTGCTGGCAACAGTGTCATCCATACCGTCCAGCACATAGCTTTGTAGTACACCCAGGCGTGGCCGGCTGGTTTTGCGGGCTTCAGGTCGTGCGCTCCAGTCAACAGGCAGGCCTGCAAGCGCACGGTCTGCAGCCCAGCAGCATGATACAGTACGGCCCAGACTGCCAACAGAATCAAGAGTTGAGGAAAGCGGGACAGTTCCTCTGGTTGAAATGCGGCTGGCTGTTGGTTTATATCCGGTAAGCCCCGTCAGCGCTGCGGGAATACGGCATGACCCCCCGGTGTCACTGCCTATACCCACAAAAGCCATACCATCAGAGACAGAAACTGCCGCTCCGGAAGATGAGCCGCCCGGAATACGCCTGTTTGCTCTGTCCCACGGGTTTGCCGGGGTGCCGGTATGCGGGTTCATGCCAGCGCCGGAGAAAGCAAACTCCGTCATTGTTGTCCGTCCGATAGAAATAAGGCCAGCCTGACGGGCCAGAGCAATGGCAGGCGCATCCTGCTGTGCCGGCGGGGCATCACTGAGTACGACTGAGCCGGCCCTGGTGATGCTGCCTGCTTCGTCAAACAGATCTTTTACGGACATCAGCAGTCCGGCAAGCGGGGGGATTGGCTCACCGGCCCTGCGTCGGGTATCCGTCAGGTCAGCCTGTTTTCGTGCACTGTCAGCGTGTACGACGCTAAAAGTCTGACGGCCTTCTCCTTCTTTGTCATGAATACGTGCCAGAGCCAGCTCTGTCAGGTGCCGGCTGCTGACCTTGCCCTGAGCCAGAGCGCATGCTGCGGCAAACAAAGAAGGAAAAGTATCAGTCATGAATTATCCCTCAGTTTTGTCGCGCAGGGTGACAAGAAGCGGCACGTGGTCTGAAGGTCGCTCCATAGCGCGCTCGTCTTTGTCAGGGAATACGCTGACAAGGCGTTCAGCGACCCTGGGTGAAAGCAGGGCGTGGTCAATGCGTATGCCGCTGTTTCGCTGCCATGCTCCGGCCTGATAATCCCAGAAAGTGTAGAGTGTCTCTGTCGGGTGCAGTGCGCGCAGAGCATCTGTCAGCCCCAGCCAGATCAGACGGCGGAAGGCTGCACGTGTCTGTGGCCGGACCAGAGCATCATCGGGTGCGAGGGCTCCGGGCGCACAGTCGCCGGCTGCGGGGCAGACATTATAATCTCCGGCAAAGATAAAATCAGTTTCTTCGCGCAGATAGTGCTCAGCCCGCGCTGTCAGTGCTTCAAAAAAGGCCAGCTTGGTGGCGTATCCTTCTTCTCCGCCTGAATTGCCATTGGGCAGATAGAGGTTGCCAAAGACCAGCCCCTGCGTGCGTATTTCAACATAGCGGGCTGCCGGGTTATCAAAGCCGGGCAGGTGGTCAGTGACAATTTCTGTTCTGTCACCTTTAACCAGTGTGGCTACACCGTTATAGGATTTCTGCCCGACCACGGCAGAGGCATAGCCGCGTTCTATAAAGAAATCAGCCGGAAACGCTGCCGTTTCACATTTGATTTCCTGCATCATCAGCACATCAGGGTCGTGTCGCTCCAGCCAGTCTGCAATCAGGTTCTGGCGCAGGCGAACGGAATTTACATTCCAGGTGGCGAATTTCATGCGAGGGAAAAGCTTGTGCCACAACCGCAGGATGAGGCTGCATTGGGATTGTTAACTGTAAAATGTGCGCCCATCAGCTTGTCAGAAAAATCAAGCTGAGCACCTTCAAGTAACTCAAGGCTGGCAGGGTCAACCACAACCAGCACGTCATTTTTCTCAAAGTGCGTATCATCTTCAGCGATCTCTGCCTGGGTAATCAGGCCAAAGCGATACTGAAAGCCGTTGCAGCCGCCTGCATCAACAGAAACGCGCAGAGCGGCCGGCAGGGGAGTATTCTGCCCCGCGGCAGACTGCCTGCGGCTGGCAAGAACAGAGGCAATGCGCTTGGCAGCAGCATCGGAGACGGAGAAGGGCTGTGGCTGGGTCATGCTGTTATAAATAGCGTTCCGGTAAAGGTGTTTGAAGGGGAAAATGCAGAGAAGTTGGTGAAATTTTGAACAATGCCCTATTATGCCTGTTTATAACCGCCTTCTGGCTCTTCTGTCAGCGGGCTTTGCAGCAGGTCGGGCAGGAGAAAGAATGTCTTTACAGGAACATCTCGCAACATGTGCGCCTTATGCCGTGCAGAGAGGGGAGGGGCGTGGTCGCAGGCAGTACGATGAGGCTGAGTCACTTACGCGTTCTCCCTGGCAGCGTGACAGGGACCGGGTGGTACATTCTTCAGGCTTCAGGCGGTTACAGTATAAAACTCAGGTCTTTGTTAATCATGTCGGTGATTTTTTTCGTACCAGGCTGACGCATTCTCTCGAGGTGGCACAGGTTGCCCGCTCTATGGCGCGTGCTTTACACCTTGATGAAGATCTGACCGAAGCGGTGGCTCTGGCGCATGACCTTGGGCATACTCCTTTTGGTCATGCGGGAGAGGATGCCCTGGCCGAGCTGATGTATAACTGGGAAGGGTTCGATCATAATACGCAGGCACTGCGTCAGGTTACGCTGCTTGAGCGGCGCTACCTCACGTTTAACGGTCTGAACCTGACATGGGAGACGATAGAAGGGCTGGCCAAACATAACGGGCCGGTTAAAAAGCCAGGTCCATGGCTGCGTGAGTTTGATGCGGCATGGCCGCTTGACCTTACCGGCTTTGCGTCAGCTGAAGCGCAGGTTGCTGCTCTGGCCGATGATATTGCCTATCATGGTCACGACCTTGATGATGGTGTGAAGTCGGGCCTGCTGACACTTGATGATCTTACTGATGTGCCTCTGGTCGGGGGTATTCTGGCTGAAGTGCGCAGGATTGCAGCTGATTATACTGATGTGCCACAAAAAGCGCAGCGTATCCGCCATGAGGTTGTGCGCAGGGTAATCAATGCTCTGGTGACAGACGTGCTGGTGACATCGCGGAGGAACCTCCAGGACCTCGCCCCCCAGAGCGTTGAGGATATTCGTGCAGCCTCGCAGCCTGTTATTGCTTTCAGCCCCGAAATGTGGGCAGCAAATAAAGGAATTCGAAAATTCCTCTTTGCCCGGCTTTACAGGCACTGGCGGGTTAACCGCATGGGGTATAAAGCCAGAAAGGTTACCTCTGGTCTGTTTACTGTGCTGACGGAGTCGCCTGATCTGCTGCCTGATGTCTGGCGTGAGAGAGCCCCTTCTGGCAATGATATGGCTTTGCGTCGTACAGTGGCCGATTATGTGGCGTCTATGACCGACCGTTTTGCTATTGATGAGTATCGCCGCTTGACGGACCTGTCAGTAACAGGTTGAAACCCCGGCGTTGTATCGTTTTGTATTAGGATTTTTACGCGTATGTCAGAGTGTTTGTTCCAGCATTATCGTCACCAGGTTCTTGCCGCAGTGCATACACTGTTGCCTGACGTGCCCGAAGAAACACTCGCCCGTATTGAGGTCACTCCAACGCGAGACCCTTCACACGGCGACATGGCGACAAATGCGGCCCTTTTGCTGGCAAAAACTGCACGCCGCAAGCCTGCTGATATTGCAGGTGAACTCGCAGCTCTGCTTGAAAAAACCGAAGGGGTAGCCAGTGCGGCTTCGGCTGGTCCTGGTTTTGTTAACCTCACACTTAAGCCCGATACATTGCGTCATATTCTGCCGGTTATCCTTAAAGCGGGTGAGGCATATGGTGATGCTCAGACCGGTAACGGGGTAAAGGTTAATGTTGAGTACGTTTCAGCAAACCCTACCGGGCCAATGCATGTCGGGCATTGCCGTGGCGCTGTTGTGGGCGATGTTACAGCCAGCCTGCTGGCAAAAACCGGTTTTGATGTAACCCGCGAATTTTATATTAATGATGCCGGCACTCAGGTCAGGGCTCTGGCCTGGGCAGCTTACTGGCGTTATCTTCAGGCGCTGGGCACAAAGCTGACGGAAGACGAGTTTGCGGCTCTGACACCTAATGGTCTTCAGTATAAAGGGGATTACCTCATTCCTGTGGGTGAGGATCTGGTCGGGCAATATGGTCGCACTCTGGCGGGTGATGACGCGGCCCCTCTGCCTGAGAGTGAATGGCTCGGTACCGTTCGCAACTTCACTGTAGCTCATATGCTGGTGGCGATTAAAGAAGACATGCACGCCCTGGGTGTGAAGCATGATGTCTTTACGTCAGAGGCGCAGGTGCTGCGTGACGGGGCTGTTGATGCTGCCATTGCTCACCTTGAAAAAGAAGGCCTGCTTTACGAGGGTGTGCTTGAGCCTCCTAAAGGTAAGCTTCCTGATGACTGGGAGGAACGCGAGCAGCTTCTTTTCCGTGCGACTGACTTTGGTGATGACGTTGACCGTCCTCTGAAAAAATCTGACGGTACCAATACCTATTTTGCGAATGATATTGGCTATCATGCTGATAAGGTTGCACGTGGTGCCCAGGTGATGATTGATATCTGGGGTGCTGATCACGGTGGCTATGTTAAGCGTATGAAAGCCGCAGTGAAAGCTGTAACCGGTGGCAGCACACCGCTTGAGGTTGTGCTGTGTCAGATCGTTCATATTCTGAGAAATGGTGAGCCTGTCAGAATGTCCAAACGGGCAGGCACATTTGTCACGCTGCGTGACCTGATTGACGAAGTCGGTAAGGACGTTGTGCGCTTTACTATGCTGACCCGCAAGAGCGATGCGCAGATGGAGTTTGATCTTGATCATGTTGTGGCAAAGCAGCGTGATAACCCGGTTTTTTATGTGCAGTATGCTCATGCCCGGTGTCGTTCTGTTTTACGTGCCGCGACTGAAGAGGGTAGCTATGGCGCAACTGATGCTGAAGTTTTAGCTGCAGTGCCGCTGGATACGCTGAGTGCCGATGTTGAAATGGCTCTTATCCGCCGCCTGGCTGAGTGGCCGCGTCTTGTTGAAGCCGCCGCTCAGGCCAGAGAGCCGCATCGTGTTGCTTTTTATCTGACGGATCTTGCCGGTGATTTTCACTCTTTGTGGAACCACGGGCGTGACGATGCAGCTTTACGCTTTTTGCAGCCTGAAGCGCCTGAGGCAACCCGTGCCCGCCTGGCTCTTGTTGCTGCTGTGGCAACGGTTATTCGTTCAGGTCTGGCTGTAATGGGTGTCGAACCAGTAGAGGAAATGCGCTGATGTCTGACGACCAGAGTCAGAACGAAGAACAATACCAGGAAAATCGCAGATCTGCTGACTATGCGCGTGAGCGTATGGGGGGGCATCAGCCGCCGCCTCGTAAGGCAGGCGGGTCTGCTTTTCGGGTTCTGACCAATGCGCTGAACAGCGATGCAAGCACCCGCTGGCTTGTTTATGGTACAGCAGGCCTGGGTGGTCTTCTGCTGGTAAGTATCGGCGGGTGGGCTTTGCTGGGGCACCATCAGGGGGGGATTCCCGTTATTGGTCCGCCATCTGTCGCAATGCGCACAAAACCGGTTGATCCGGGTGGTATGCAGCTTGATAATATGATTGTGCCTGAGGCTGATGATGGGCAGGCCCACCTGACGCCCGGGCCCGAAAAGCCCAACCCCGGCGGGCTTGCTGAGCAATACGGGCAAAGTGCAGAAAAACAGGATACGACTGCTGGCAGTGCAGGTGCATCGCCTGATGTTGCCGGCGCACCAGCCGGTACAGAGCAGAGCCAGACTCCTCCTGCCGCTCCTGACACTTCTGCTGTTGCGCAAAATGACGATAAAGCTGCGGCTGGTGTGATGCAGCCTGCAGATAGTCAGGATCCGGTGATTCAGTCTGATGCCCTGCCTGCGCCTGAAACTCCTGAGGCTCCGGTGGATGATAAAACACCGCCTCAGGCACCGATCGAACCGGTAAAAAAAGTACCTGAGAAAAAGGTGGTCACAGCAACGCAGCCTGTTGCACCCGCTTCATCCGGTGGGAAATATCAGGTGCAGCTTGCGGCTTTGCAATCACCGGAGCAGGCTATGAAAGAGTGGACAAGGCTGCAGACGCGCTACTCTGACCTTTTTGGCTCACGTAAACCGTCAGTCGAAAAAATACAGCGTGATAATGCAATTTTTTATCGTCTGCGTGTGACAGGTTTTGCGTCTTCAGCTGATACACGTGCGTTTTGTAGTGCTGTGCGTGAACGTGGGCTGGCCTGCACACAGGTTCACTAACGTCATGCTAAGGCTGGTGTGGTCTGCACAATGACAGATAAAAAATCTGATAGTGCAGACCAGCACCAGCCGCTGGCTCTGCCTTCCTCAACCGCAGCGGAGACGGAGCAGCAGGATGCCGCTTTGTTGCATCCTCCTGTGTTGCGGCTTGAGGGGTATGAAGGCCCCCTTGACCTCCTTCTTGAACTCGCTCGTGCACAAAAAGTCGATTTAAGTCGTATCTCAGTGCTTCAGGTTGTTGAGCAATATCTGATCGTTGTTGAAAAGGTACGTCATATTCGCCTTGAACTGGCTGCTGACTGGCTGGTGATGACGGCCTGGCTGACCTGGCTGAAGTCGCGCCTGCTTTTACCGCCGGAGAGCGAGCAGGCAGCGGAGGGAGAAGAGGCGGCTGAATTATTACAGGCACGCCTGAGAGAGCTTGCCTGTATGAATCAGCTGGCTCAGTGGCTTGAAGCGCGACCTCACACCGGGCGCGATGTATGGGAGCGCGGCACGGCAGAAGATCTGACCGAAATAGACCGCTCGGGTCTGGTGCTTGATATCCCTCAGCTTATGCGTGCTTATATGAGCGCCATGCGGCGCACGGTAGCAAAGCGTCCTTATGCTCCTCCCAGGCCTTCTTTCTGGACTGTGAAAGAGGCTCTGACGCGGCTGACACGCCTGCTGGGTGAGGCCCCGCCTGGCTGGCGTAGCCTTGAAATGTTTTTGCCTCAGGCACTGACAGGTGCTGTCACGCGCCGTGAAGAATTACATCGCAACCGTGCAGCAAAAGCCAGTATTCTGATCGCAGGTCTTGAGCTGGCTAAAACAGGGAACCTTGAGTTGCGGCAGGATGAAATGTTTGGTCAGATTTTAGTGCGTGCCAGTCAGAGTGCGGGCAGCCCCGTTCAGCCGGTTACCCGGAGTGCTGATGATGATCTCTAAAGTTCAGGATGTGCCCTCATTGCCTGAGGAAGCCATACGTCTTGCAGAAGCGCTGATTTTTGCTGAAACAGAGCCGGTCAGGTTGTCGAGAGTATCTGAACTGCTTGCTGTACGTCAGCTTGTGCCAGAGAAGGTGGAGGACGCAGCAGCATTTAGCCTCTCTGTTCTGAAAAATCTGTCTGCCCGTTATGAGGGGCGGGGGGTGCAGCTTGTCGAAATTGCCGGAGGCTGGCAGTTTCGCACCGCGCCTGACCTTGCTCATGTCCTGACACGGGTTATGGAGCGTCCGCGGCGGTTGCCTCGTGCGGTGATGGAGACACTGGCAATTATTGCCTATCACCAGCCCTGCACACGTGTTGATGTAGAAGAGATACGCGGTGTAACGCTCGGGCAGAATGTGATGAATACGCTTATTGAGGCGTCGCTGATTTCGCCACGCGGGCGTAAGGAAATTCCTGGCAGGCCTGTTTTATGGGGTACCACACCTGACTTTTTGCGTTATTTTGGTTTGCGTGCGTTATCGGATCTTCCGGCTCGCGAAGAACTTTTAAGAGACGTCCCACCGTTGCTTTCAGCTGCATCAACAGCAGAAAGTGAGGATGATGGTGAGGCTGTATCTGTGCCGGAGTAAAAAAGAGTGATGAAGTGTAAAGCTGGTACAGGGCTGTGTTATCGTCAGGATGTGACTGATGTTTGACTTTGCATGGTCTGAAATTCTTCTGATTGGGCTGGTGGCTTTAATCGTTATTGGCCCCAAAGATCTGCCGGTTGCAGCAAAAAGTCTTGCAAAAGTTCTGAAAAAAATTCGTGGCGTAGCAGGCGAATTTCAGTCTCATGTTGATGAAATGGTGCGCGAGGCTGATCTGTCAGAAGTGCGCGATCATGTACGTGACCTGCGTAGTATGGATGTACGGGGCCGTATTATGAAAGCCATTGATTCTGATGGCAGTATGGCGCGTACGCTTGCGCCCCCTCCGGCACTTAATGCACCACCTGCCGGCCCCAGAGCACTGGACAGACTGCCGGGCCCGGGTATTCTGCCGCCTTTATCTCAGGCTGAAGTGCCACATGTCAGCGCGCCTGTTTTCTCGGGTGCGGCCGACAGTCATGAGCAGTTATATCAGAATGCGGAGATTGAAGCCGGTGTAACAGATGCTCCTGCCGAGCTGCCGCCTGCTGTTGTCAGACGTATTTTGTGTGACCAGGCGCAGTATCATCCTCCTGCTATTTTGCCGCCGGTCAGGGTGGTGCATGGGCATCGTCGGGTTGCTCCCGGCGTTGTTAACCAGGCATTACCTGAAGGGCACCACGACACGCCGGATATATCGTTATGACTGAGCACGAGCCTATGAGTGAGAACCCTATTAACGATCAGCCTATGCCGTTGCTTGATCATCTGATTGAGTTACGTAAGCGCCTGCTCTGGTCGATCGGGGCGTTTCTCATATGTTTTGGTATATGCTATCATTTTGCAGGTGATATTTACCTGTTTCTGGCGCGCCCTCTGGGGGAGATTATGCGCCAGAAAGGCGAGCAGCCCCATCTGATTTATACGGCGTTATACGAAGCCTTTTTCACCTACATCCGGGTTGCTTTTTTTGGCGCGGCTTTTCTCTCATTCCCTGTTGTAGCAATGCAGGCCTGGATCTTTATCGCACCTGGTCTCTACAGGTCAGAGAAAAGAGCGTTTGCTCCCTTTCTCGTTGCGACACCTGTCCTGTTTCTGCTCGGGGCAGGGCTGGCTTACTACTTTATTTTTCCTGTCGCCTGGCGGTTTTTTCTGTCGTTTCAGTCTCCGGCAGGAGACGGGAATGTGCAGATTGAGCTTCAGGCTAAAGTGTCAGAATATCTTTCTCTGGTCATGAAGCTGATTATGGCATTTGGTGTTTCGTTCGAGCTGCCTGTTGTGCTGACTCTGCTGGCGCGCGTTGGTATTGTGACATCTGATATGCTGCGTCGTTATCGTCGTTATGCGATCGTGGGTGCGTTTGTCGCCGGTGCTATTTTCATGCCACCCGATATCATTACACAGACGGGGCTGGCTGTTCCGCTCATCCTGCTTTACGAAGTCTCTATTGTGTCTGCCCGGCTTGTTGAGCCTAAACGGGTTAAGACAGAAGAGGCTGAAGCAGAGTAATCGTTGTTTTAATAAACAGAAATTTTGGTGCCCTTATGCATGATATTCGCGCCCTTCGCGCAGACCCCGCCGCATTTGATGCTGACCTTGCCCGCCGTGGCCTGGCGCCTGTCGCTGATAAACTGCTGGTATGGGACGAAGAACGCCGACAGGCACAAACTGCCCTGCAGGAAAAGCAGGCCCGCCGTAAAGCGCTGGCGCGTGAAATTGGCCCGCTGAAAGGCAGAGGTGAAGATACCTCGGCGCTGGAGGCTGAGGCCGTTGGTCTGCGTGCTGAGATGGAAGCTTTTGAAGAGAAAATTGCTTTTCTTGATGGTGAGAGCTCAGGTGTGCTGGCTTCTCTGCCAAACCGCCTTGATGCTGATGTACCTGAAGGACCGGATGAAAGCGCTAATGTCGTGCAGCATGAGTGGGGTACACGACCGGCATTTTCTTTCGCTCCGCGTCAGCACTTTGAACTGGGTGAAGCACTGGGACAGATGGATTTTGGCACAGCAGCTAAGCTGTCAGGTGCCCGTTTTGTCGTGCTGAAAGGGGCTCTGGCTCGTCTGTCACGGGCACTGGGGCAGTTTATGCTCGATCTGCACGTGCAGGAGCATGATTATACCGAAACACTGGTGCCTGTGCTGGTTAATGATGCCGCGATGTATGGCACAGATAAGCTGCCTAAATTTGCTGATCAGTCGTTTCGTACAGAAGATGGTCGCTGGCTGGTGCCAACAGCTGAGGTGCCGCTGACAGCGTCAGTCAGTGGTGACATTCTGGCAGCGGGCAGCCTTCCGCTGCGTATGACAGCGCTGACGCAGTGTTTTCGTAGTGAGGCAGGCTCTGCCGGGCGTGATGTGCGTGGTATGCTGCGCCAGCATCAGTTTGAAAAAGTTGAAATGGTGTCTGTCACCACGCCTGAAGAGAGCAGCGCTGAACATGAACGGATGACACGCTGCGCCGAAACAGTGCTTGAAAAGCTGAAAATACCTTATCGGCGCGTGCTGCTTTGCGCGGGCGATACAGGTTTTGGTGCGGTAAAAACCTTCGATCTGGAAGCCTGGTTGCCAGGGCAGGACGCCTGGCGCGAGATTTCTTCATGTTCAAACACGCGTGATTTCCAGGCCCGGCGTATGAATGCCCGTTTCCGTCCGCAGGGCGGAGGTTCGCCGGTTTTTGTGCATACACTGAACGGATCCGGCCTTGCTGTTGGTCGTACTCTGATTGCAGTGATGGAAAATTATCAGCAGGAAGATGGCTCGGTTGTGGTGCCTGAGGTTCTGCGTCCCTATATGGGAGGTATAGAGCGCATTACAGCCTGATACGTTTGCCTCAGCCCGTTTATGGCTATAGCGGGCAGAGAAACGACATGACCGTGCAGGAGATAAGATAAATGAAAACGCCTTTTTTAAAAATGCGAAAGAAAGCTTTTCTCTCCTGCTGTGGCAGTGCGCTGATTGTCGCACTGGCATATACCGGTGCAGCCGCTGCAGCGGATAGCGTCGATCATGCTTCTGCACCGACAGAGAATGTTACGGTTGCTGATCGCTTTGAAAAAGCGCAGCCATCGGGCATAGCGCGCCTGCCAGACGGGCGTATTATACTGTCATTTCCTGAGAGTGCGCAGTGGCACCCTGGTCCCGTCCTGGCAGTGTGGAGCCCGGGCAAACTCACGCCTTTCCCTGGTGCGCTGGCACAGCATGACATGATATCCCCGCTGGGTATGACGGTTGATGCAAAGGGGCAGCTCTGGGTGGTGGATGAAGGTGTCAGAGCCGGCCATAAAGTTAAACCGCAGCCTGCGTTGCTGCATATAGATCCTGTTGCAGGTAAGATCGTCAGATCATACCCTTTTACAAAGCCCGCTGTTTCGTCTGACAGTCATGTGAATGATGTGCGTGTTGATCTGACACACGGTAAGGCAGGTACGGCATTTGTGTCCGATACATCAGAGAAGACCCATCCTGCTCTGATCGCCGTTGACCTTGCCAGTGGTAAAATGCGCCGTATTCTTGAAGGGTCAGTGTCAGTGCGTCCTGTACCAGGGCTGGTGATGCAGGTTGATCATGAGCTGAGGCGTTATGACCCCAATCATCCGGTTATGGGGCAGGGTGGTGTTGATGGCCTTGCTCTGAATGCTGATTCTTCAAGGCTTTACTGGTCTCCTTTATCATCGCGACGGCTTTATAGTGCCCCGACAGCAGAGCTGGCAGACTTTCACCTTTCTGAGGAAGTCCTGAAGTCAGCCGTCACAGATGAAGGTGAGGTCGGCATAATGGATGGTATGGCGACAGCGCCTGATGGCAGTTTATATCTGACAGATATTGAGCGTCATGCTGTGGTGCGTCGTGCTCCCGATGGTGAGCTGAGCATTGTTGCCCAGGACCCGCGCCTTATTGCCCCTGACAGCATAGCGCTTGATGGTGACAGTCTTTTGCTGACGGTAGGGCAGTGGTCACGTCTGCCGGTTTTTAATGCCGGAAAAGATAAGCAGGAGCGCCCTTATCTTCTGATGCGCATTGCACCGTTACAAACAGCTGATAAGGCACCATAACGACATTATTATAGAAAAAGACAGGTTATCCTAAGGCGTTCATCATCATAAATTTGATCGTTGTGCGGTGTCTTCGCACCTTTGTTATCTTAGTTTTTTGGAGAAGATCATCAGGTGATGATCTTCTCGTTATAGGGTTTTTAATATTCAGGTTTCTGCCCGGGTTCTGCTTTGAATGTTGCCGCACCTGGTGTGCCTGAGTAGGTGATAATAAGAACAGTTGGTGTTGAACCACTGACCCCGCGGTGAACATCATCAACTGATTCCGTAAAGCCTTCACCAGCATGAAAAACCTGTTTTTTACCGCTGGCTTTGTCCTCAATCGTCAGCTGCCCCTGTAAAACATATACCGAATTAGGAAAAGGATGCGTGTGCCATGGCAGAGCAGTATTGGCGGGAATGGACATTCTGAGCATTGTCAGCTGAGGTTGCCCGGCAGGGTAAGTTGTATAGGGTTTACCGTTCCAGGAGGTGCTGCTTTTGACCAGCACGTCAGCATGCGCTGAGGATGTGGTATGCGGTTTCTGAGCAAGAGCCGGCGTGATCGCCAGGCAAGCCGTGGTAAAAACTGCAAAGGCGAATTTTGACATAATGCTCCTCTTTACTGTCTGTGGCTTTTTATTCCTATGCATCAAAGCACTGATAATATGCCGCATGCCAGTAAAGAGAGCATGATCCGGCCTCTGACGGGGGCCGGACTGAGATGCGTAAGCGGGATCTTCTGCTTTAGCCGACGGTATGAACCCAGCCCTGGGTGTCATGAGTGCGGCCAAACTGCATATCACACAGAGCCTGACGCAGAGAGGCCGTTACTGCACCTGTTTCTTTACTGATGACATGCTCACCTTTTGAGGTTTTCAGTGTGCCAATTGGGGTGACAACAGCGGCAGTGCCACAGGCAAACAGCTCACGCAGACGGCCGGAGGCAATATCAGCATAAAGCTGGTCGATGGCATAAGGCTCTTCACGCACTGTCAGCCCCTGGCTGCGTGCCAGAGTGAGCAGGGAGTCCCGTGTGATACCGTGCAGGATGGTTCCTTTAAGAGGAGGCGTAAGGAGTGATCCATCATCAAGAGCAGCAACGATGTTCATGCCGCCCATTTCCTCAATCCATTTACGCTCACTGGCGTCAAGGAAGAGAACCTGATGGCAGCCATTCTCTTTCGCTTCCTGCTGGGCTGTCAGGCTGGCTGCATAGTTGCCGCCACATTTGGCTTCACCGGTGCCACCGCGTGAGGCCCGCACGGTATTTTCTTCAACCCATACGGTAACCGGGCCGGCGTCTTTAGAGAAATAATCACCGGCAGCGCAGGCAATGACGATGAATTTATATTCTGCCGAAGGCTTAACACCCAGAGCAACCTCTGTTGCGATCATGAACGGACGAATATACAGCGTGCCGACCTCAGGAGCGGGAATCCAGTCAGCATCAATTTTCACCAGCTGTTTCACTGCATCAAGAAACAGCTCTTCAGGCACCTGAGCCATAGCCATACGTTCGGCTGACCGGCGAAAACGGCGGGCATTTGCATCTGGTCTGAACAGTAATGGCTCACCAGTGGGGCTGCGATAGGCTTTCATGCCTTCAAAAATTTCCTGCGCGTAGTGCAGCACAGAGGCAGCAGGGTCGAGCTGTAAAGGCTGGCGAGGCAGAATTTCAGGTGTGTGCCATCCCTTACCCTCAGTGTAGGTCACAACGGCCATATGTTCAGAAAAGACACGGCCAAACCCTGGGGCTTTAAGGAGCTCTTCACGTTCAGCGGCTGAAATACGGTCAGCTTTTGGTGTGATAGTGAAAGCGGTTTTTATAGGCTGGCTCATCGGGTCTGACGTCTCCGCGTTCATAATGGCTGAAATTTCAGCTTCAGCAGGTCATAATTTCTTTCTGATATGATCTATCATATATTGCTTTGACAGAGCCAGAGTGCCTGGTCACGATATTGCCTGCCGTCAGCGGGAAGTGAAAATTTTTATCAGGATTATTTTCTGCCAGCCATGTAATACAGGCGTTGGTTAGTGAGTGAAGATATAATTTTATCTCCGAATTTAAGAGCATGAGAATGATACCAGTTCTGCCAGCACAGACTTATACAACACTTCCTGAACGGTTTTACGTGCATCCGCCTTTGTCTCCGGTTGTCGCGCCGCAGATCGTGCAGCTTAATACCGCTCTTGCCGGTGAGCTGGGGCTGGACTGTCACTGGCTGCGCAGCAGAGAGGGTGTGGCTATGCTCTCAGGCAATGCAATGCCTGAAGGGGTCATACCTGTCGCGCAGGTCTATGCGGGGCACCAGTTCGGGCAGTTTGTACCTAAGCTGGGTGATGGCCGCGCTATGTTGCTGGGTAGTGTGACAGACCAGAACGGGCATGTGAAAGAAATTCAGCTCAAGGGTGCGGGGCGCACAAGGTTTTCACGTAGTGGTGATGGCCGTGCTGCGCTCGGCCCGGTGCTGCGTGAGTACATTGTCAGTGAGGCCATGGCGGCCCTGGGTGTGCCAACAACACGCGCGCTGGCAGCGGTGACAACCGGCCAGCCGGTATATCGTGAAACACCCCTGCCTGGTGCCGTGCTGACACGTGTGGCCTCGGGTTTCATACGTGTGGGGACGTTTCAGTTTTTTGCCGCACAGGAAGATTTTGAAGGACTGCGCCTGCTGACTGATTATGCTCTAACGCATCATTACCCTGAGGCTTCTCACGAGGGCGGGGCTGCCTGTGCGTTGTTGCGTGAGGTTATAGCCAGTCAGTGTCAGCTGCTTGCTCAGTGGATGTTATATGGCTTTGTGCATGGTGTGATGAACACGGATAATATGGCCATATCAGGTGAGACAATTGATTATGGCCCCTGTGCTTTTATGGAGCATTATGACCCGGATACGGTTTTCAGTTTTATCGATAAAAGAGGCCGTTATGCTTATGGCAGACAGCCAGAGATAGGGTTGTGGAACCTGACCCGCCTGGCTGAAGCCCTTCTGCCTGTCATATCTGAAGATCGGAACACGGCTCTTGAGCTTGCCCGTGCAGAGCTGGCCGTGTTTGAGGGGCAGTTTCAGCAAATTTATCTGGCAGGCTTACGTCAGAAACTGGGGCTGCAGACAGCTCAGGAGGGAGATGCAGGTCTGGTACGCAGCCTGTTTGAGGTGATGCAGGCCCAGCGTCTGGATTATACGGCAACGTTCAGAAGCCTGAGTACTGAAGCAGCACTGAGCACCCCGACAGCATATCTGCCTGAGGCATTGCACCCCTGGGCAGCACAGTGGCAGGCCAGACTGGCCGCAGAACCTTTGCCTGGCACGACACAGCGTGCACAGGCGATGCAGCGTGTTAACCCGCTGTACATTCCGCGCAATCATCTTGTTGAAGAGATGATCACACAGGCCGTTTCGCATAATGACATGACAGCCTTTGAAGAACTGCTGGCTGTGACGTCGCGTCCTTTTGAAGAGCAGCCCGGCAAAGAGCGTTATGCCCGCCCGGCAGAGGCGCATGAGCAGGTGCAGAACACATTCTGCGGCACGTAGCTTCAGGTTTTTTCTGCAATACCGCTGATCTGAATAAATGGTCGTCCACTCTGGCCACGTTCGACATGTGCATGAACGCGGTAGACATCACGCAACACCTCCGGGGTCAGCACCTCAGCTGGAAGGCCATCTGCTTTTATGCGACCTTCATGCAGCAGGAGAACACGATCTGCCATGTTCAGGGCGATATTCAGGTCGTGCAGTACAATCAGGGTGATGAGCGGGCGTTCTCTGGTTTCCTGCTGTAAAAGTCGCATAACGGCAAACTGATGGTGCAGGTCGAGGGCACTGAGGGGTTCATCAAGCAGGAGAGACACAGGTCTTCGGCTGAGGGCCTGAGCAAGCCCGATCAGCTGCCTTTGTCCGCCTGAGAGTGTGCTCATATTTTTCAGGGCCAGGTGGCTGACGGAGAGCCTGTCCAGCCATGCCAGAGCATGTTCGGTCTCTGATATTGTGATTTCTTCATGCCGCCTGGGGCCGCAGGCGCGTTGCGCAGCCATCAGGGCTTCAATAACAGGCAGCTGCACAGCGGCTGGTAATGTCTGAGGCAGATATAAACAGCGTTGTGCCCTTTGTGCCAGAGGCAGGTGCGCGAGGTTTTCATCTCCGAGGGTGAGTGTCGCCTGTGATGGTATCAGGCCGGAGAGAGCACGCAGAAAAGTTGATTTTCCGCTGCCATTAGGCCCTGTGAGAGCACAAATCTGCCCTGATACAAATGGTTTGGGAGAGAGGTCGTGCAAAATGCGACGTCGGCCGAAGCCTGCATTCAGGTTTTTAACCGTCAGGGGGCCGACTGGTGGCATTAGTTCAGCTCCTCACGGCGAAGCACGATAATCAGGAAAAATGGGATGCCTGCGAGAGATGTTACGATACCTGTCGGCACAATAAGGCCGGGCACCAGTACGCGTGCAATCAGGGCGGAAAGAGAGAGGATAAGCGCTCCCGTTGCCATGCTGCCTGGCAGGTAAAAGCGGTGATCTTCGCCGAGAAGCCGGCGCGCAATATGTGGTGCAACCAGCCCGACAAAACCGATAACCCCGACAAACGAGACGGCCAGAGCTGAAAGCAGGCTGATACGTATGAGTGAGGCCCGGCGAATGCGCGCGACATCTATCCCAAGGCTTGCTGCTCTTTCTTCTCCCATACGTAATGTGGTGAGTTGCCACGCGGCCCTGAATGAAAACAGGCTGACGACCCCTCCGACACCAGCAATTACTCCGACTTTTGCCCATGATGCGCGGGTCAGACTGCCCAGAGTCCAGAATACAAGATCCTGTAAGGCATCTTCATTGGCGATAAACTGCATAAGAGATACGAGAGCCTGAAAGGTAAAAACCAGGGCGATACCTGTCAGCACGACGACGTTGGTACTGGCGACTCTGCTCTGGCTGATTTTATCTAATAACAGTACGGAAAGCAGGGCACAGATGAACGCGCTGGCTGTAATGAGCGTACTTTGAGAAACCAGAGCTGTATGCAGACCTGTGACCAGAATAAGGGAAGCGCCAAAGGCCGCCGCCGCTGAAACGCCAAGCGTAAAAGGGCTGGCAAGCGGATTAGCCAGGATAGTCTGCATTTCGGCCCCTGCCAGTCCGAGTGCCGCCCCCACACACAGGGCCATCAGAGTGTAAGGCAGGCGGATCTGCCAGACGATAAGCCGTTGCGTGGCTGGTACTGTGTCAGGGTGCAGCAGGGTGTGTAACAAAGCGGATGGAGAAAGCCCGGAGGGACCGATGGCAAAGTCAGTAAGGCAGGAGAGTATAATAGCTCCCGTCAGGATCAGCAGGGTAATGCCGCGTTTGCGCAGAGTTTTGCGGTAAGCTTCATGCACAGAGTGTACGTCATAGCTGCGGAGGGGAGGAGGCCGGGAGATCGTCGGGTTACTCCTGCTTATAGACCCGCAGGAAAGGGCGGGATATGAAGAAAGACAGTTTTTCTGTGTAGCACCAGCCTGTTGTAAGAGAAATGGTTTGCATAAAAAACTCTCTCATCTGACGTTCCCCTCTTCGTGTATAAGGCAGGAAAATCGCGTGACATACTCTGATTCAACTGATGAAAACCCTGAGGCTGATTTTGCCGCAGGAGAGACACTCATTTTTGTTGTGAAGTCTGAACAGGCGGGTGAGCGGGTTGACCGGTTTATTGCACTACATTCGGGCGGCTTGTCGCGTTCACGTGTGAAAACTTTGATCGAGGCAGGGCACCTTACGCGTGACGGGCAGAGTGTAACCGAACCTGCCGAGACGGTGAAAGCAGGTCAGAGTTATTCTCTGAGTGTGCCATCGGCTGTGCCGGCTGTGCCGGAGGGCGAGGCGATGGCATTTGATATTTATTATGAAGACAGCGACCTGCTTGTGCTTAATAAGCCTGCGGGGCTGGTTGTACATCCTGCCCCGGGCAATGAGACAGGTACTCTGGTGAATGGCCTTGTTGCCCATTGCGGAGACAGCCTGCAGGGAATTGGCGGGCAGAAACGGCCAGGCATAGTTCATCGTCTTGATAAAGATACATCGGGCCTGATGGTTGTGGCCAAAACAGAGAAAGCGCATCTGGCTTTGTCAGAGGATTTCGCAGCCCGGCGGATTGACCGGGCTTATCTTGCCTTGTGCTGGGGCTGTCCTGCTCCGGCAGAGGGAGATTTTGAAGGCAATATCGGGCGTGACAAGCGTGATCGTAAACGTATGACCATTACACCACGCAGTGGGAAGTGGGCTTTAACGCACTATAAAACGCTTAAAAACTTTCAGGGGAGTGCGTCACTGGTAACGTGTAAACTCGCAACCGGGCGTACGCACCAGATCAGAGTGCATTTTTCAGCACATGGATACCCGCTGATAGGTGACCCGGTTTATCTGCGGCGCATTCCCGCTGTCGCGAAGGGATTTTCTGCTACGGCACGGGCTGCTGCACTCGACTTCCCGCGGCAGGCATTACATGCGACCCGCCTTGGGTTTACACACCCGCGTACAGGCGAGGCTTTGCTTTTTGAGGCTCCGGCTCCCGATGACATGGTGCAGCTGGCTGAAATATTAGAAGCCTGACACAGAAAAAGGGGGAGCAGAATATCTGCTCCCCCTTCTTTTTTACCAGCTCTGTTAAGTGCGGGCTTAGTGCTGTGTTTTTTCTGGCAGAGCATAGGCGGTGATATAATCGCCCAGTCTGGTGCCGAAAGAACCATGACCACCATCGGCAGAAACAACAAACTGACGTCCGTTTGTTTCATATGTCATGGGTGTAGACTGACCACCCGCTGGCAGACGGTCCTGCCAGAGCTGCTTACCTGTGGTGACATCATAAGCGCGGATATAATAATCAGCAGTTGAAGTCAGGAAAGCAACGCCACCGGCTGTAATCAGCGGTCCGCCAAGTGAAGGGATCCCCACTTTGAAAGGCAGCGGCAGAGGTGAGCTGTCATAGGTGGTGCCGTTACGGTGCATCCAGATGATCTTGTTTGTTTTCAGATCAATACCAGCAACATAACCCCAGCCTGGCTGTTTGCAGGGAATACCCAGCGGTGACAGGAAGGCATGCAGGTCAACACCATAAGGTGTGCCGTACTGTGGCTGAACACCGCTTTCTGAGCCGGAAGGACCGGCTTTCGGGTCAGGGTGTGCAGGGTTGCCCGGACCACGCGGGATAAGAGTTGAAACGAACGGAATAGCAATCGGGTTAGCAAAAGCTACCTGTCTGACCGGGTCAACAGCCAGGCCACCCCATTCGAACATGCCAAGGTTACCAGGGAAGATCAGCGACCCCTGCAGTGATGGTGGAGTAAACGGACCATCATAGCGCAGGCGTTTGAACATGATGCGGCAGACCATCTGGTCGAACATCGTGCCGCCCCACATGTCAGAATCCTTCAGGCGCTCTTTCGGACGGAAGGTCAGCTGAGAGTAAGGCTGTGTTGGTGTAACATGATCACCCGGTGCAGCACCCTGTGGCACTGGTGTTTCAGGTGCCGGTACGATCAGGTTACCATTGCGGCGGTCAAGCACAAAGATGTTGCCTGTTTTTGCCGGTGCATAGAGTGCCGGGATAACAGTACCGTCTTTCTGACGAATATCGACCAGGCTGGGCTGAGAAGGAATGTCCATATCCCACAAATCGTGGTGAACTGTCTGATAGAACCAGACCTGTTTGCCTGTGTCAGCATCAAGAGCCAGAATGCCAGAGGCATATTTTTCCTGCTGAGGGGTACGGTTGCCGCCCCAGATGTCAGGTGTTGCAACGCCTGTTGGGATGTAGATCTGGTTCAGGCCTGCATCGTAGGAAGCCGTGATCCATGAGTTAGGTGAGTTGGCAACATACTGATGAGTGGCTGATGGCAGCTCGTTCGGGTCAGGGTTACCTGCATCGAACGCCCACAGCAGTTTACCTGTACGCACATCAAATGCACGGGTTACGCCAGATGGTTCATGTGTTGAATAGTTATCGGTGACAGCGCCGGAGATGATAACTGCTTTTTTGGTAACAACCGGCGGAGATGTCGGTTCATAAAAACCATCTCTCTTCATTGGCATGCCGTCACTCAGGTCGAGTGCGCCATTGTTAGCAAAGCCGTGGCAGAGTTCACCTGTGTCAGCGTTCAGAGCGATCAGGCGGCCGTCATTTGTTGGCAGGAAGATACGTGCCGTGCAGTCATCAGCCGGAGCGGCAGGAGCAGCGGGTGCATCAGTTGCTGCTGCCGTGTTGTCGGCTTCAGCTGCAACAGGAGTGACTGCCGGTGTTTCAGCGTAAGAAACGCCACGACAGGTCATGTGCTGGAAGGAAGGGTTATATTTGATTTTAGGGTCAAATTTCCATTTCTGCTTGCCGGTAGCGGGGTCAAGGGCAAACAAAATCTGGTGCGGTGTGCACAGATAAAGTGTGTCCCGGATTTTGATCGGGGTAACTTCGTCTGTAATTTCACCCGGGTCGTTCGCTGTTTTCAGATCATGGGTGCGGAAGGTCCATGCCACCTTCAGATTTTTAACATTTGCAGGTGTGATCTGTGTCAGGGGTGAGAAGCGGTCACCAAACTGCGTGCGGCCATAAGCGGGCCAGTCACCTGCGGCAGCTTCGGCAGTGTCTCCCGGGGTAACAGGTTCACCCTGCTGTGCCACGGAGGGGAGTGAGCCGGCAATATCCTGCGGGTCCTGCGTTATGGCATAGCCGGCAACGCCCAGGGTGCAGAGAATGCTTAGTGCGAGCGGTAAAAGTGCGACTTTGCTGGCTGTCAGCTTGCGTGAGACGAAGGGGAGCAGCAGCAGCAGCCCCAGAGGCGGAATGATATCCAGACGGGGAGCCAGTGTCCAGAAGTCAAAGCCAGCTTCGTTTACAGCCCAGCCGAGTGTGGCAAACACAAGAGCAGCGTAAAGCCATAATACCGCGCTTTTGCGCCTGAAAAGCATTACGGTGGAAACAAGCAGGATAACGCCGCTGAACAGATAAAAGGCTGAACCGCCCAGTACTGCCAGGTAAGCGCCTCCGGCTGTAAGGAAAAGGCCTGTTAGTGCAAACAGGAGGATAGTCAGGATCATGGATACTCCTGATTGAAAGAAAGAACGTCGCTACGATCTATCCCATGGCGCAGGATAAAAAAAGGACACAGACGGTACTTTATTTCATTTCTATGGTTAAGTGCAGGTTTGGTTATAGTGTCTGCGCCTGGCAGCACTTAGCTGCCTGATGTGAGCTTATCAGCGGTTTTCGTCTCAAAATCTGAGGCATCATGCCGTTCATGAAGCTGTGTGGCAGGGTCGCCAAAAGTGCGGTTGACCATGCGGCCACGCTGCACCGCCGGGCGCTGAAGTAACTGATCAGCCCAGCGCTTTACGTGGTGGTAGTCATCAACGCTCAGAAAATGGGCGGCATTATAAAGCCAGCCTTCGACCAGCCCGCCATACCACGGAAAAATGGCCATATCGGCAATGCTATACTCATGTCCTGCAACAAAGGGGTGGTCGGCAAGCTGACGGTTAAGCACATCAAGCAGTCGCTTGGTTTCCATAGCGAAGCGGTCAATTGCATATTCAATTTTGACTGGTGCATACGCGTAAAAATGCCCGAAGCCACCACCAACAAAAGGCGCGCTTCCCATTTGCCAGAACAGCCAGTTCAGGCATTCTGTGCGCTGTGAGGGGGACGCAGGTAAAAAGGCACCAAATTTCTCAGCAAGATATAAAAGGATAGAACCTGATTCAAAAACCCGCTGAGGTTCGGCTCCGCTGTGATCAACCAGGGCCGGAATTTTTGAATTGGGGTTAGCTGCAACAAATCCGGAGCTGAACTGGTCACCCTGGCCGATGTTAATCAGCCAGGCATCGTATTCAGCGCCTGTGTGCCCGGCTGCCAGCAGCTCCTCAAGCAGAATGGTGACCTTAACGCCATTAGGTGTACCAAGCGAGTAGAGCTGGAGCGGGTGCTTGCCAACGGGGAGTGCTTTATCGTGGGTTGCACCGGCAACTGGTCGGTTGATGGCTGCATATTTCCCCCCGGTATTTTTATTCCATTTCCAGACGTCCGGGGGGGTGTAGGTGTCGGGCTGTTTCATAAAAAATACCTTTCACGGTGTGTTGTTGCACAGAAAGCGGTGAAGCAGACGGGTATAGCAACACTAACGCAGAAATTGTGTAATCTATTTTAATTCCTTTGTTTGCCAGGAACCGGAATAAGGTTGTGCAGGGCCGGCGGGCTGTTACAGCCAGGCGCTTAACAGTACAGCTGCAGGAATGGCCACAATCATCCCCACTGTTGTCACCAGCATGATACTCGATGTTTCAGCCTGGCATTTGCCATATTGCTGAGCAAATAAGACAGACGGTGTTGAAGTTGGCATGGCGCTGGCCACAAAGGTTGCCTTTGCCATAGTACTTTTAAGTCCCCATGCTTTAATAAACACGAAGAAGAGCAACGGCTGAAAGATAATGCAGGTTGCAGAGCCGAAAATAACTATTTTTGATGTCAGGTTAACAGGGAAAGAGGACAGGGTGAGGCCGCAGGCAAAGATGGCAACCGCAGCGGCACAAACGGCAAGAGGCTTAAGTGTTGATATCGTGATATCGGGTAATGTTATGCCTGAAACGGAGATGACCGCACCGAGTACAGGTGCCCATACCAGCGGGTTTTTAAGAGTGTCTTTTAATATGGTGCTGATGGAGGCAGCCTGGCCTTCTGCCATGCTGGCTGACTGAAGCATAAAGACAGCGACTGAGACCTGCACAAGGTTTGTAACAAGTGCGGCCAGCCCGACAACACCACTTCCTGTTTGCAGGCCATAAATTGGTACAAGTACGGTCAGGCCATAAATGGGAGCAGCTGTTGAACTGACTGTATAACCGAGCAGAATGGCTTCAGTTTTGCCAAACTTTTTCATTCGTAAAATCAGGTAGCTTGCTAAAAAAAACAGGGAGTAACCCAGAACCATAATGACGATAACGGGGCCCTGCTGAAGTAACAGAGACTTGTTAAATTGTGCCATGCCAAGAAACAAAGCCACAGGTAACGCATAACGCAGGGCAAGGCGACTGAAGCCTTTTGTCTGGTGTGCGTCAAAATCTTTGTTCCTGCCGGCACAGTAACCAAGTGCGATAATAAAAATAACCGGAGCAATCGCACTAATCATGATGCTGGCGTTCATGATAGTCCCTTTCTGTGATGGTTCACGTTTGTCAGGGTTACATGACACAGGATAAAGGGGAAAATTATGGCAGAAATGACAGTGCAGGTATGTTATTGCACCTGGGGTGTTACGTATTCAGACCCGTAACTTCCTTTTGAAATGCAGTGGCTCAATGGTCACTTCTGACTATAAGGTTGCTTCGCGCCTAACAAAATGTCCCGGCGTTTTTCGTTACGGGTAGCTTTCGCTATGCCAGCGTCATGCTCACCCCTGGCACACTGCCTGGGTATGACGCACGGCTAAAGCTCTATTACGCCTGGCTCTGGCAACGCATTGATTTTCAAGGGAAATATCAAGCTGGGGCGAATGACGGGGCTCGAACCCGCGACAACCGGTACCACAAACCGGCGCTCTACCAGCTGAGCTACATCCGCCACACAGCTTGATGCCGTCATTTAGAGAAGGTACGGGCGTCCGTCAATCCATAACTGACATAATCCTGAAGAAAATTTTTCAACGCTGTTTCTGCCAGGTTTCTATACGGCTCAGTGCATCACGCAAAACCTGCTCCTGCTTGCAAAATGCAAAGCGGAGAAGGTGCGCAGGCGGTGTGCCGTTAAGCTGACTGTAAAAAGCTGAGGCTGGTATGGTTGCAACCCCGGCTTCAATGGTCAGAGTTTTTGCAAATGTCATGTCATCTTCACCACGAGCCAGAGGTGAAATATCAGCGATGACAAAATAGCTGCCGTGGCAGGGGAGCACATCAAGGCCGAGTTTGCGCAGCCCGTCCGAAAGGAGGTCGCGTTTGCCCGCAAAGTCCGCAGCTATTTGTGTAAAATAATCTGTGTCTTTGCGCAGCCCGGCAGCGACAGCCCGCTGAAGGTTGGGAGCCGTTGCAAAGACAAGATTCTGATGCGCTTTGGCAATGACGGATGCTATCGGAGCCGGAGCTGTGACATATCCGACTTTCCAGCCGGTCATTGAAAAACTTTTGCCTGCACTGCCAATGCGAATGCACCGCTCGCGCATGCCGGGTAACGTCATAAGCGAGATATGCTTTGCGCCAAAAGTCAGGTGTTCATACACCTCGTCACATAACGCATAAGCATCGTGCTCTCTGAGCAGGCCGGCAATGAAAGACAGCTCATCGTGAGTGAAGACTTTGCCGGTGGGATTCATAGGCGTGTTGAGCAGGATGGCTTTGGTTCGGGCAGAGAAAGCATCGGCCAGAGCCTGACGAGGAAGGGTCCAGTCCGGATGTTCGAGTCGAACCAGGCGTGGAACCCCGCCAAGCTGAAGCACGACAGGCAGATAGGTGTCATAGAGGGGTTCTATCAGAACGACCTCATCGCCTGGCTCAATCAGGGCCATAAGGGAGGCAGCAAGTGCCTCGGTTGCTCCTGATGTCACCACTACTTCTGTGTCAGGGTTAATGTTAAGTCCCTGAAAACGCCTGTTCGATTCGGCAACGGCCTGGCGCAGTTCCGGCAGGCCGGTCAGTGGTGCGTACTGGTTTTGACCGTCGAGCAGAGCGTTCACAGCTGTCTGCACAATGTCCTGCGGGCCTTCAGTGTCAGGAAAACCCTGACCTAAGTTGATGGCATTGTGCTCACGTGCAAGCGCAGACATCACTGTGAAAATCGTTGTGGGTAGTGCTTCAAGCTGCTGGTTGAGGGGTTTTGTCATGTGCAGATTCGCTTTCTTTTCGAAAAACAGAAATCATAAAAATGATTTAATATCATTGTATTAATAAGGGTATTGGTGCTTTATCGATATTATTGCTTCTAAGCCCGATTGCTCCTGCGGCCAACCCGTGCCAGTTTGTCACTGCTCGGCCCCGGGTTACTGTTGCCTGAGGACAGGGTTGCATAAAAGATGGACCCTGACAGAGAGCGCCGTGATATAGTGACGATGTGATATGAAAAAGATCGAAGCCATCATAAAGCCTTTTAAGCTCGACGAAGTGAAGGAGGCTCTTCACGAACTCGGGTTGCAGGGCATTACCGTGATCGAAGCTAAAGGTTTTGGCCGGCAGAAAGGCCACACCGAGCTTTATCGTGGCGCCGAATATATTGTTGATTTTCTCCCCAAGATAAAAATTGAGATCGTCTGCCCCGCCAGTCTGGCAGAACGGGCGATTGAAGCCATATCTGCTGCGGCTCGTACGGGGCGGATCGGTGACGGTAAGATCTTTGTGATGCCGGTTGATGATGTGGTACGGATTCGTACGGGAGAAAGAGGAGAAGACGCTATCTGATGTCAGGAAAAAGCAGAGAGCGCTGACCCTGACAGCAACGTTTCAGGACGTGTATTTGATAGTTTTCAGTCATGCCGGTATCTCCGGTTTGCAACAGATGGTTTAAAGTGAGGAAAGAATGGTTAAAAAGACAGCATCTTCCGGCGATGCAAAAGCCGCAGCAGTTAAGCGGGTTTTTGATCTTATTAAAGAGCATTCTGTAGAGCTGGTTGATCTGCGCTTCACAGATCCGCGCGGTAAATGGCACCACACAACACAGTATGTGACCACAATTGAAGATGAAACCTTTGTTGAAGGCTTCATGTTCGATGGCTCCTCTATCGCTGGCTGGAAAGCGATTAACGAGAGCGACATGGTTCTGCTGCCAGATCCTGAAACAGCTGTAATGGACCCGTTCTCAGCCCGTCCTCAGCTGATTCTGTTCTGCGATATTATCGAGCCATCAACCGGGCAGCCTTACAACCGTGACCCACGTTCAACAGCAAAGCTGGCTGAACAGTATCTGAAGGCTTCTGGCCTGGGTGATACCGCATTCTTCGGTCCTGAAGCAGAATTTTTCATTTTCGACAACGTGCTGTTTGGCACAGGCCCGAACTATGGTAAATTCCAGCTCGACAGCATTGAAGGTCCTGGCGCTTCTCTGAAAGAATATCCTGAAGGCAACATGGGTCATCGTCCTGGCCAGAAGGGTGGTTACTTCCCGGTTGCACCAGTTGACAGCGAAGCTGACCTGCGCGCTGAAATGCTCGCCACTATGGGTGAGATGGGTCTGCCGATTGAAAAGCATCACCACGAGGTTGCACAGTCTCAGCATGAGCTGGGCACGAAGTTCGACACGCTGGTGCGTTCTGCTGACTTCATGCAGATCTATAAATACTGTATCCACAATGTTGCTCAGTCTTATGGCAAAACAGCAACCTTCATGCCAAAGCCAATTTATGGCGATAATGGCTCAGGTATGCATGTTCACCAGTCTATCTGGAAAGACGGCAAGCCAACATTTGCTGGCAACGGTTATGCAGACCTTTCTGACACAGCCCTGTATTACATCGGCGGTATCATTAAGCATGCAAAAGCACTCAATGCTTTTACTAACCCGTCAACTAACTCTTACAAGCGTCTGATCCCAGGGTTTGAAGCTCCTGTGCTGCTGGCTTACTCAGCCCGCAACCGTTCAGCATCCTGCCGTATCCCATACGCAACCAACCCTAAAGCTAAGCGGGTTGAAGTGCGTTTCCCTGATCCGACAGCAAACCCATACCTCGCATTCTCTGCCATGCTGATGGCTGGTCTTGATGGTATCAAGAACAAAATTCACCCTGGTGATGCGATGGACAAAGATCTGTATGATCTGCCACCAGAAGAACTGAAGCAGATTCCAACAGTTGCAGGCTCTCTGCGTGAAGCTCTTGAAGCTCTGCAGGCTGATCATGAGTTCCTGCTGGCTGGTGGCGTGTTCACCAAAGACCAGATCGAAAGCTATATCAACATCAAGTGGGAAGATGTGTATCGCTTTGAACACACACCTCACCCTGTTGAGTTCGAAATGTACTACTCAGTCTGATTTTTATCAGAGTGATGAGCTAAAAGGCGCGCCCTCTGTTTCAGGGGGCGCGTTTTTTATTGATGGCCTTATGGTGCGGCGGTCTGAAATCTGAAAACAGTTGTCTGATCATATTCCTGTCCGGGTAGCAGCGTCGTTGTCGGAAAGCTCGGATGATTAGGTGAATCAGGGTAGTGCTGCGTTTCGAGTGCGACACCATCTGTCTGACGATATGCCCGTCCCGAAGGCCCGGCATAGGCACCATTGAGTGAGTTGCCGGTGTAAACCTGCATAGCGGGTTGTGTGGTCAGAACAGTCAGAGAACGGCCTGACTGTGGGTCACTGAGTATTGCGGCCTCGCGGAGTGTTTTGCCGTCATAGCCGTCGATAATCCAGTTATGATCATAGCCGCGCGCCTGTAGCATCTGCTGGTCGTTGCTGCGTAAAAAATCTCCGATGGCGTGCATTGCTCTGAAGTCAAAGGGTGTTTGCGCAACCGGACTGATTTGCCCGGTCGGAATACCGTTTGCATCAGTCGGGGTAAAAAGGCTGGCGTTAATTTTTAACCGGTGGTTTGCGACCGAGCCTGACCCTTCTCCAGCAAGATTAAAATAGCTGTGATTTGTCAGGTTAATAACTGTCGGTTTGTCAGTCGTGGCATGATAGTGAATGTGCAGCTGGTTATCATCATCCAGAATATACCGGACTTTGACCTGTAACTTGCCGGGAAAGCCTTCTTCACCGTCAGCACTGGTCAGGGTGAGTTCTGCTCCTGTTGCCTGTTTCAGGCCAGAGAGTGGCTGCACATACCAGAGTTTTTTATTAAAACCCGTATTGCCGCCGTGGAGTGTATTGGGCGGAAGGTTTATCGGCGTGTGATAGGTTTTATCTTCAAGCACAAACGTGCCCCGGGCAATACGGTTAGCATAGCGCCCTATCAGGGCACCAAAACATATATTGGCTTCGGCATCTTTTTTGCTGTACCCCTCAAGGTCTGAAAAGCCGAGAACCACGTTATCTGTTTTGCCGTTTTTGTCTGGTACTTTTATGGCGGTGATAATCCCCCCGTAAGAGATGAACTGTACTTCCATCCCGTTTTTGTTGTGCAGGGTATAAAGTTCAACAGTTTCACCTGATGGCAGAGCACCATAAGATTCTTTTTTTAGTGTTTGGGTCATGACAGGCAGGGGAGATAAGAGACTGATCATTACAGACCCCGATATAAGAAGTTTTGTTGCTGTATAGTGCAGAATATTTTCTGATTTATCAGAAAATATGAAGCGGGGAATAAATGAAAAATATGTAAAAATACTTAAAAAATTTCTCGTCTTATTTGGAAAAGACAGATTATTTAATGGTGGGGAATATACCAGACCTCCCTTCGGATGTGCTGATACTTTCTGAGAGAGTTTTCTTGACACGTCCATGATTCAGAGTCATCCTTTTCAGCCATCCCGGTGTGTTGTTAAAGAAGCCGGAAGATGGACGCCTGATCCCCTCAGACCGCCCATACGGGGGTGAAGGGGAGAGAGACGTAAATAATGTCTACTTTTGACTGAGGCTTGCCTCTTTTAGCGTTATGCTACCGGGAGAAAAAATATACCTGGTAGTAGAAACAGGGAGTTTTCAGGTCAAGGGAGTACTGGTTCGATGGTGTCTTCTGTTGTTAATGTTGGTCCTGAAAATAACTTATCAAGGTATTTTCAGGAAATTCGTAAATATCCTATCCTCTCCCCCGAAGAGGAACTTCGCCTGTCCTATCTCTGGAAAGATAAAGGGGACGTGAAGGCTGCACATAAACTTGTCACATCACATCTGCGGCTTGTTGCAAAAATTGCCATGGGTTACCGCGGGTATGGTTTGCCGATGAATGAGCTTATCAGTGAAGGCAATGTTGGTATGATGCAGGCCGTTAAACGGTTTGATCCCGACAAAGGCTTCCGTCTGGCAACTTATGCTATGTGGTGGATCAGAGCCGCTATTCAGGAATATATTCTGCACAGCTGGTCTCTGGTTAAAATGGGTACGACCGCGGCACAGAAAAAACTGTTCTTTAATCTCCGTCGCCTTAAAGGGCAGATGCAGGCAATTGAAGACGGTGATCTGCAGCCTGAGCAGGTTGATAAAATTGCTGCAACGCTTGGTGTGTCCGAGCAGGATGTTGTGAGCATGAACCGCCGTATGTCTGCACCTGACCACAGCCTGAATGCGCCAATGCGTGCGGATGAGGCCGGGGAGTGGCAGGATCGTCTGGTTGATGAGCAACATAACCAGGAAGAAGTTTACGCAGAGAATGAGGAGCTTTCAGGTCGAAAAGCTTTGCTGGCAACTGCTCTTGCAACGCTGAATGAGCGTGAACGGCATATTTTCAGCGAACGTCGCCTGAAAGATGAGCCGACAACGCTTGAAAATCTTGCCCTTGAATATTCGATTTCGCGTGAGCGTGTAAGGCAGATCGAGGTACGTGCTTTTGAAAAAGTACAGCTTGCAATGAAGAAAGAAGTTGAAGCCCGCCGTGAGCAGGAACAACAGCAGTAAGTAAAAGCAGGTTTTATTCAAATGTCAGGATAAGGGAGGTTCAGCCTCCCTTTTTTGTTTGAGCTCAGGCTTCAGGCTAAAGCAACGTCCTGAATAAAGAACGTGGCGTCCGTACGGTCGCGCCATGTTTCTGAGCGCAGATATCCGGCGATGTGCAGCAAAGGGCGGGTTGAATCTTCAAGGATTTCTGTCAGAGGGCTTTTATCAGCACGGAAGATAAGGGCTTTAAGCCGTCCCCCCTCTGTGCCACGCAAAAACAGGCGCAATGTGTTTTTATCCGCGCCGATACGATCTGATTTAGTAATATGTACGCCTGATAATGCAATCAGAGGCTCGGCATTGCCCGTGCCAAACGGAGCAAGCAGGGTCATTTGTTCGGCCAGCTCAACAGTTGCTCCGGCCGGAGAGAGCGTGATGTCCACTTCAAGGTCAACCGTTTCGGGTAGTGCTGCCGCTGTTGCGAGACGCTCTTCTAAAAAGGTATGAACCTGCGCCATATTCGCTTCAGGGAAAGAGAAGCCGGCTGCCATAGCGTGTCCGCCACCTGTTGTAAGCAAACCGCTCTGGCGGGCCGCTATGATGGCTGTGCCGAGGTCAATGCCAGGCACAGAACGACCTGAACCTTTAACAGCGCCATCATCCTGCACGGTACCAACCAGAACAGGGCGGTTAAACTGTTCTTTAATGCGCCCTGCGACAATGCCTGCAACGCCCGGGTGCCATGCTTTACTGGCAAGCAGAATAACGGAGTGACCTGCTTCACGCTGTTCAGTGGCCAGCTGCAGGGCATGGTCAAGAATATCTGCTTCAATGGTCTGACGGTTGCGGTTTACACCGTCCAGCCGTTCGGCCATGACACGTGCTTCGTGCGGGTCTTCACAGCGCAGCAGTTTTAAGCCAAGCGTGGCTTCAGCAATGCGCCCCCCTGCGTTAATACGTGGCCCCAGAGCAAACCCGCATGAAAACGCATCCGGCGCGCGGGTAACCCCGGCAACATCAAGTAAGGTAGCCAGACCAGTGCGTTGCCGGCGCGCCATAACTTTAAGACCCTGTGCGACAAAAGCCCGGTTCAGGTCACGCAGGGGCATGACGTCGCATATGGTGGCCAGAGCCACCAGGTCAAGCTGGCGCATAAGGTCTGGCTCAGGGTGAGTTTTGAACCAGTCCGCTTCGCGGAGTTTCTTCTGTGTCGCGATGAGAGAGAGGAACGCGAGTGCTGCGGCGCAAATATGCTTCAGGCCAGAGGCACAGTCAGGACGGTTGGGGTTAACTGTTGCCAGAATGTCGGGCAGGGCATCCTCAGACTTATGATGGTCGAGAACAATAATATCAGCCCTGTCAGTAACCTGATTGAGAATATCAGCCGCTGCTGTGCCGCAGTCAGCGCAGATGATAAGCGTCGCACCCTGTTCAGCCAGTTTTTCAAGGGCTGGCACGTTAGGGCCATAGCCTTCGGTCATTCTGTCCGGGATATGGGTATGAACAGTGCAGCCCAGCTCTTCAAAAAAAGAGGCCAGAATAGCTGAAGAGCACGCACCATCTACGTCATAGTCACCAAATACGCCGACGGTTTCATGCTGCATGGCTGCCTTCGCCATGCGGGCCGCAGCGGGCTCCATATCCTGTAGCTTACTCAGGTCTGGCAGAGCCGTTTTAAGGCGGGGGGTAAGGAATAAACTCAGTGTTTCAGGTGTAAGCCCGCGTAAAGCAAGGAGACGCCCTATAATTTCGGGCAGGCCTGCCTGCCTGGCAATGCTGGCCCCCATACGTATGACATCAGGGTTATCTGCTCCCTGCCTGTAAAGCCATCTGCGTCCGGAGACGCTGCTTTCAACCCCCAGAACAGTATGATGCGCTGAGGGTGTCTGGTCTTTGGTCAGGCAGGGAGAGGTCATAACGTGTTAAGTATACTCTTTATAAAGAGGTGGGTTATTTAGGAAGCCAGGTTTTTGTATTGAAGTTGTGATGACCTTCAATAAACCGGATTGTACCCGATTTTGAGCGCATAACGAGCGAATGCGTTACAGCATGTGTTGTGTAGTGGCGAATGCCGCGCAGCAATGTGCCGGAAGTAACCCCGGTTGCTGAAAACAGAACCGACCCGGCTGCCATGTCATGCAGGCCAAGTTTACGGTCAGGGTTTTTACCCGGGTTCATTGTTCTGGCACGTTCGCGCTGTGCATCATCTTCAAATAAAAGACGGGCCTGCATCTGTCCGTTAGCACAGCGCAGAGCTGCCGCGGCCAGTACGCCTTCAGGGGCTCCGCCTGAGCCGGCATAGATATCAACCTGGCTTGTGTCCATACAGGTTGCAATAACTGCCGCAACATCACCATCGCTTAACAGGCGCACGCGTGCACCGGCCTCGCGGGTTTTTGCAATCAGCTCTTCGTGGCGTTCACGGTCAAGCGTGCACAGAACGATTTCTTCAATAGGTTTATTTTTAGCTTTTGCCAGGTTGCGCAGGTTGGCCGCGATAGAGGAATCGAGGTCAACCACGCCTTCAGGCAGGTTTGAACCAACAGCAATTTTGTCCATATAGACATCAGGTGCGTGCAGGAAATTACCTTTTTCGGCCAGTGCCACAACCGTAATGGCATTGGGCATATCTTTGGCGCACAGGTTCGTACCCTCAAGCGGATCAACGGCTATATCCATTGCCGGGCCACCTGAGCCGACTTTTTCACCAATGTAGAGCATTGGTGCTTCGTCCATTTCGCCTTCACCAATGACAACGGTGCCATCAATGGCTACCGTGTCAAAAGCTGTGCGCATACCCTCAACGGCAGCATCATCAGCTTCATTTTTTTTGCCGCGACCCGTCCAGTGAGACGAGGCAAGAGCTGCGGCTTCGGTAACGCGCACCAGTTCGAGTGCCAGGTTGCGGTCAGAAACAACAAACCTCTTAGCGTCCTGTGAGTCGGGCATAAAAATTCCTTCCTGATTATACAGAGGGTATCAGAGTTTAAGCCACTTAGTCAGTTTCGATACGAATGACGACAGGAGAGGCTGTCACAACGCTGAGAGCTTTGATGCGTGTAACAGCGTCCTGCATAGCGGCTTCAGATGTCTGATGAGTGACCAGAATCAAAGGCACATGAGGTGTTGTTTCGTTTCTGGCTGGGGTGGGTTGCAGCATACTGCGAAGTGAAACCCCACAGTCGCGTAGTACGGCGGAAACATCGGCAATAACGCCGGGGCGGTCTTCCACCAGCAGGCGCAGGTAGAAAGCCCCTTTGCCGGCTGAAAGTGGCAGTGCCTGAAGGGCAGGCTTGTCAGAATGTTCGACACCCCAGACAGAGACTGTCTTGCCGCGTGCAATATCAATCAGATCGGCGGTGACAGCGCTGGCTGTCGGGCCGGCACCGGCGCCGCGTCCTTCAATCATAAGGCGACCGGCAAAGGCACTTTCTGTCACGACAGCGTTAAAAACACCGTCAACCTGAGCAATGGGAGCATCTTCCCTGACAAGACATGGTGTTACGCGGGCTTCAAGCCCGTCTTCACGCAGGCTGGCCAGCCCCAGCAGCTTGATGCGGTAGCCCAGTTTGCGTGCGAAATCGAGATCAGCTGAGCCAATCTGGCGAATGCCCTCAACGTGAAGGCTGTCAAAAACAACAGGCTGACCAAAGGCGAGACCTGCCAGAATAGCCAGCTTATGGGCAGCATCCCAGCCATCAACGTCTGTTGACGGGTCAGCCTCAGCGTAGCCCAGTTTTTGCGCATCAGCCAGAACGGTTGCAAAATCCTGCCCGGTTTCACGCATGACGGTCAGAATGTAGTTGCAGGTGCCATTAAGGATACCGCCAATGCGTTCAAGGCGGTCAGCAGCAAGCCCCTCTCTGACAGTTTTAATGGCAGGGATACCACCCGCAACAGCAGCTTCGAAAAGCAGAGGTGCGGCATTGTCAGCGCTCAGTTTTGCCAGTGCCGGCCCATGTAGTGCGAGAAGCGCTTTATTGGCGGTAACAACAGGTTTGCCAGCTTTCAGCGCGGCTTCAACCAGTGTTCTGGCGGTGCCTTCAGCACCACCAATAAGCTCAACAATAACATCAACTTCAGCATCATTTACGAGGTCAGCTGCGTTATCATACCAGCGCAGGGTATCAAGGCATATGCCGCGGTCCTGTTTGCGGTTGCGCGCACTGACAGCCACAACTTTTAAAGCCCGGCCGGCACGTGCGCTGATCAGATCCGCATTAGCTTCAATCAGTTTAATGACGCCTGCGCCGACTGTACCCAGCCCTGCAATACCAAGACGAAGAGGAGAAGAAGAAGAAGATAAAGCACTCACGACCTGGCGGGCTCCGGCTTGCTGGTGGAGGGAGAAGAAGCGGGTTGTTTTACACCATGTGCAGCAAGAAAGCCACGAATGGCCCGTGTTGCCTGGCGCAGGCGATGGGTGTTTTCGACCAGGCCAATTCTGACAAAGCCTTCACCATATTCACCAAAACCCAGGCCTGGCGCTACGGCAACGCCTGCTTCTTCAAGCAGAAGTTTAGAGAAGGCAACGCTTCCAAGATCACGGAATTTTTCGGGAATAGGCGCCCACGCGAACATTGATCCTTCCGGAGAGGGGACATCCCAGCCGGCAGCATGCAGGCCGCGAATCAGAACGTCGCGGCGTTCTTTATAAAGCGCACGAATTTCACTTACGCAGTCCTGCGGGCCGTTAAGGGCCGCGACAGCAGCAACCTGAATGGGGGTGAAGGCACCATAATCCAGGTAGGATTTGATGCGGGTCAGGGCCGCGACCAGGCGTTCATTCCCTGCAGCAAAGCCCATACGCCAGCCAGCCATAGAGTAGGTTTTGGAGAGCGAGGTAAATTCAACGGCGATATCTTTGGCGCCTGGTACAGCCAGAATCGAAGGAGGGACCAGATTGCCAAAATAGATCTCTGCGTAGGCCAGGTCAGAGAGAATATAAATCTCATGTTTTCTGGCAAACGCTACGAGTTCTTTATAAAAATCGAGGTCAGCCAGGTAAGCCGTCGGGTTTGACGGGAAATTTACAATCAGAGCTGTTGGTTTAGGCACTGAATGTCGCACGGCACGGTCAAGTGCGCTGAGCATGTTGTCGTCAGGTGTTGCCGGAATAGAGCGTACTGAGGCCCCTGCAATCATAAAGCCAAACTGATGAATGGGGTATGACGGGTTCGGCACCAGAATAGTGTCACCAGGACTGGTGATGGCTGACGCCAGATTAGCCAGCCCTTCTTTCGAACCCAGAGTTGCAATCACTTCGCGTTCAGGGTCGAGTTTGACATTAAAACGGCGTTCATAATAGCCGGCCAGTGCGCGGCGCAGGCCCGGAATGCCTTTACTGACCGAATAACGGTGCGAGCGGGCATCCTGCACTGTTTCGATCAGTTTTTTAACAATGTGAGGTGGGGTGGGGCTGTCAGGGTTACCCATGCCCAGATCGATAATATCTTCACCTCTGGCCCTGGCCGCCGCCTTCGCCTGGTTAACTGAGGCAAAAACATACGGGGGCAGGCGGCGGATACGATGGAATTCTTCGGTCATGGACGGCAAATATCCGAGGTGAGGATGCGGGCAGAGCCCGCCTGGTTACGAGACAGGTCATAGTAGTGGCAGAAACGGATGAGGCAACTCCCCTTAAGGGCTTCTTATATTACTTTTTACTATAGATTTGTTATGGCGAGACTGTGTTCATGGTGTGGTTGATACATGAGCACCGCTGCCAAAAGACTCAGCGCGAATATGAATAGCATTAGCAGGTACGTGCAAAGCTATAAGCTGGCTGGCTACACGCTGGGCCCGAAGCAGCCCGAGCTGGACAGCATCGGCCTGGTCACTGGCACTCAGCGAGATGGAGCTGCCGGATGCCCGGACATAGAACGGTCCCTGAGGGGTTTTGCCAACAAGCTTGATCAGCGCAGAATCCTGCCCGGCAGAAAGCTGGTCAGAGCCGGGCATAAAGTGCAGGGCTGTGCCTGTCGGGTCAGCCAGATCATAGTCCGGGGTTTTTTCGTCCGGTATCAGCGCATCTGAGGGAACATTAATCCCTGCTACAGAGGGTACCGCCGGAGGCGCTTCCGCAATCTGTGGCAGGTCGCTGTCAGCCACGGGCAGCGCCTGCGCCTTGCCTGTGACTTCAGGCATGGCAAGTTCTGCTTCCTGTTGTGGTGCGGCAGGGGCTTTGCTCTGGGGAGCTGATGTTTTTTTTGCCTCAGTTTGCGGCGGCGCGGTTGCGGCATCCATCACGGCACCATTTTGCCCTTCAGCCAGTGCCGGAGCTGCAGAGTTTTTAGAGGATGTCAGTCTGGCTGAGGGAGGAGGAGGGATGTCAGGTGTCAGTGTGCCATTGGCGGCTTCGGTGCGGTGTGTCAGGTTTTTGTCACGAATAAGCTGTTCGGTCAGCAGAGCACGCGCTTCAGGTGATGGCATGGGCGGGACAGTTGTCGGGACGAGACCAACATTCGGATAGGGCTCATTGGCTCCTGGCGGCGGTGGCCTTTGTGTTGCGATAATTCCCCCTCGCATTTTTTGTGTCCAGTCAAGGCTGTTATCCACAAAGTCCTTATGGTTGTTGCTGCACCCGTTCAGCAGCAGGCCACCCGCCGCGAAAAGCAGCTGCACCGGCAGTCTTGTAGCCTTGCAGGGTAAACAGGTCAGAACACTCTGTTTCAGATTTCTGAACTGCCGGGAACATACATTAGGCATGTGGGTGCAGATACTCCGTTGTAAACACTGTCTGTGGCTATCCTAGCTGCTTCTCAGCCTGGTGGCGAGATCATCTGTGCAGGGAGTTTTCTTTTACGTTATTGCTGTCCTGTTACTTTTGCCACTTGGCACAGGCGCAGAGCAGGGGCAGGATGTAGCCATGACACATGATACAAATGATGCGGAGACAGGTATGACGGGTATTTTCTCCCGCGACATGATCAGACTTGATGATGAGGAGCCCGATGCTCCTGATACCCCTGAAACACCAGGCGGGTCTGAGAAAGAAACGCAGAAACCTCAGGCCGCAGAGCTTGAGGAAAAGTTATTTAAGCAGAGAAAAGTGCTTATTTTTGGCGGTATTAACGACAAAATAGCACGTGACGTAACTGGCAGATTGCTTGCGCTTGCAGGTGAGTCTGACAAGCCGATTGATGTTTATGTGAACTCTCCCGGAGGGCATGTAGAGAGCGGTGATACGATTCACGATATGATTCGTTTTGTCGATTCGGTGGCGCCGGTGAACATGATTGGCACAGGCTGGGTTGCTTCGGCTGGTGCCCTTATTTTTGCGGCCGGGCACAAAGACCGTCGTTTCTGTTTACCTAATACGCGCTTCCTGTTGCATCAGCCCATGGGCGGTGTAAGAGGTCCGGCAACTGATATTGATATCGAGGCACGCGAAATTATTAAAATGCGCGAGCGTCTTAACAGGTTGTTTGCGCGTGAAACCGGTCATTCTTACGAAAAAATTTCGAAAGATACAGATCGTAATTACTGGATGTCTGCACAGGAAGCGATTGATTATGGTCTGGTGACCAGAATTATTTCGAAATTGTCTGATATTCATTAAGTTCTGGCTTCGGTATGGCTTTTCTGATTCTCAGAATCAGAAAAGCCAGTAATTTACTACTCCCGGGCAGTTTTCTGGCTTTGCGGCGTTTTGCTCTGTGTTTTGTCAGAAAAGCCCTTAGCGAACGGGCGTTATATGATGAACTCTCTTTCTGATATTTATACAAAATTACCTGACAGAATTGATGATCTGCCAGTTCCTCCTGATTCAGCCGCTGTTGTCAAAGCAGATTATCAGGCCCGGCACTGGGTGAGCGCACATCGCGGACCTCTGGTTCCAGGTTCTGCTGAACACAAGCAGGCTATGGCGCAGATGTTTCGTGATACGTTTAATCCCTATAAGCCATCAGTCATTGACTGGCCGAAGCTTGACCCTGAAACACTCAGGCGTGTGACCTCTCTGCCTATCTGGGATATTGCTGTGCAGACTGAGGGGAAAGCACGGCTGCGTATGGCAGCTTATGCCAGTCTGGTTGATGATCCGGATATCAGAGATGCGATTTCGCGTAATGCCTGGGAAGAGAATCGTCATAAAGAAGTTCTGAGCAAACTTGTTGCGGCCTATAATATTCCTATGGCTCCGGAGCCGCCGTATATCGAGCCCAAAGATGCTGAGTGGGCATATATGGTCACAGGCTTCTCTGAGTGTGTGGACAGTTTTTTTGCTTTTGGGTTATTTGAACTGGCAAAGCGTTCAGCTTTTTTCCCACCGGAGCTGATTGAGACGTTTGAGCCGGTTATGCAGGAAGAATGCAGGCATATTTTATTATTTGCCAACTGGCTGGCCTGGTATCGTGCTGTTTTACCGTGGTACCGTCGCCCTTATTTCGAGCTTAAGGTTGTTGCGGTCTGGCTTTTCCTTATTTATGAGCGGTTAACTCTGGTTAAAACGGTTGATGACAAGGGTGAAGTACATACACAGGATAATAATTTTACAGTTACCGGTACAAAAGAGATTTCCAGTATTGATCTGAATTTGCCTGATTTTATGGCGTTATGTATCGAGGAAGATGACCGTCGTTTTTCCGGTTATGACCCTCGTCTGCTCCGCCCTAAAGCAGCACCACGACTGGCAAAAGCGATTTGTACGGCAGGTCGTACATGGCAGTTTGTCCGTGGTATTGTAAGTGCTGTGCGCCATAAAGACCGGCCATAAAGTCTGTATGTCATGGCGCTGCTGTTTTGCAGTGCCATGACATTGCTCTCCGGCTGGAAAAGAGAGCTAATCCTCAGAAACCGGGCGATGTCCCACATGCAGCGTTAAAGTGACAGGTTTGTTCCTGCGGGTAACTGAAATCTGCACGTCCGTATTAGGCTGAGCTGCCGCGATGGCACGAATCAGGATGCGTGCTGAGCTGATACTGTCTTTGTTGATTTTTGTTATAATGTCACCGCGCAGCATGCCGCTTTTGGCAGCAGGCCCGTTTCTGTCGACCTCTACAACCTTTGCGCCATCACGTGAGGGAGTATCTTCAAGGGTTGCTCCCATCCATCCGCGGTCAATGTGACCATAGCGGCGCAGTGCCTCGACAACAGGGATGACTATTTCTGACGGAATAGAAAAGCCAATTCCTACCGACCCGCCTGTAGGTGACACAATGGCCGTATTAAGTGCAATGACCTGACCGGCCAGGTTGAATGTGGGGCCACCTGAATTACCAGGATTAATCGGGGCATCAAGCTGTAAAAAATCATCAAACGGGCCGGTGCCTATATCGCGCCCGCGTGCGGAAACAATGCCTGCTGTGACGGATGACCCCAGACCAAAAGGATTACCTGCAGCGAGAATCCAGTCTCCTACCTGTACCTGACGGCTATCGCCCCATTCCAGGTAAGGGAGGGTATGCTGTGTTTCAATTTTTATCACAGCGATATCTGTCAGTTTATCAATGCCGACGAGGCGTGCGGTATATTCATTACCGTTAAGCAGCGAGACGGTAATAGTGTCAGCATCATCAACAACGTGACCATTAGTGACGATTAACCCGCTTGGATCAAGGATGAACCCTGAGCCGGCTTCAAGAATATTATTGCCATGTTTGCGCATGCGTTCGCGCAGGCGGTGTTCAAGAGGTGTCCCTTTAATAGTGCTCGGTAATTTTTTTTGCGCGGAAGAATCAGAGCCACGCGTCACGGCAATGTTGACAACTGCAGGCACAACTTTTTTGACAAGGGGGGCAAAAGAGCCTGTGCCAGGTGGTTGTACAATAGGCTGAGCCGGAGGGATGTAAGTCGGCTGTGCTCTGGCACGTAATGTGATCCAGCCTGCGCTGACGGCAAGGGTAGCAAGGCAAACTGCCGAACAGCGTAAGAAAAGCTTCATGATCTCAGTATCAGTTTTTTTAAAACAGTCATCTCAGCTCCATTTTTACAGCTGTCAGCGCAATGAACCAGCAAAACATCAAAACATGTGTTTTTTGGTTTGTCACTGTGACATTGCACAGACAGGTGAGCGCAGGTTCTTAGTATTATCTGCCTGAGCTTCGCTTTGCTTTTGGCTGTGCCGGGGCAAGGGCCGGGTTTTCTGGCCACTCATGTTTTGGGTAGCGGCCTCGCATATCCCGCCTCATGTCCAGCCAGCCATTTTTCCAGAAATTTTCCAGGTCAGCCGTAATAGCCTGTGGTCTGCCAGCGGGTGAAAGCAGCGCCAGGCGAAGAGGAACGAGGCCTGATGCGAGTTGTGGTGTCGCTGTTGTGCCATAAAAAACCTGAGCTCTGGCTGAGGCCACAGGCACGGGCTGGGTATAATCAACAGCGGCGCTCCCGCCTGGAAATGTCAGCTGTACAGGCAGGTGCGTATCCAGCCAGCGGGTGCGTGCATAGCCCAGGTAAGTGCGCAGAAGCTGGGAGAGGTCCAGTTCTTTCAGAGCCGTTACTGAGGTTATATTATCCATCCAGGGGGCAAGCCACTCTTCCATCCCGGCAGCAAGAGCTTCTGTCGAAAAATCGGGCCATCCCTCTTCACTGGTGTTGCCTGCTGCGGGAAGGTTACGCGCCAGTTCAACGCGCGCCTGAAGCTGACGGGCGGCATCTGTCCAGCCAAGTGTTGTGTCTGGTGCTGCTTTAGCCTGTTGGAGAAGGAGAGCCGCAGCATTGGCGGTATCAACTTTTTCGGTGATATCTTTAAGGATCAGGCAGCCTATGCGCGTGCGTCTGCGGGCAAGAATAGCACCCGAAACAGGGTCAAGCGTGGTTTCAACCTGTTCTTTTGTGCGTGCCAGTAAAGCAGGTGGTAACGCGTCAGGGTCAAGCGGGGCAGCCAGACGAATTTCAGCCGATGTGCGCAAATGAAGACCTGCTACAGCCAGGAGTTTTTTTTCGGCCAGTGTGTCATCGCGCCGTAGTTTTGCATTGTTGCCACCTGACAGACGAAAGCTCCCGGCTTCTCCGCGTGAGAGGGCCACCCGGTCAGGAAAGCCAGCGGCCAGAAGAGCCGCGGGGTCACCTTGTGCTGCATGCCCGGGCCGAAGCCCCAGGCGGGTACGAAAACGATTTGCTGTTTGCCTGATCGCTGCGAGTGCTGCCCGGTCTGCCTGGGGGTGGTCATGGCCTGCAATCAGGTCAAGGCGCAGAGAAATATCTGAGAGTGCCGGCGTGGGAGGGCCACTACGGCCGCTTGTTACAGGGCGCAGGGGGTCACGCTCCTCCAGCAAAGCAGCAATATCGGCGGCAAGAGCCATCTCTTCTCTGGTTCTGGCGGCCAGCATCATTGCAGCCAGGCGCGGGTGCGTGCCCAGGCCAGCCATTTTGCGCCCCAGGCTGGTAATCGTTTTATCGTCATTGAGTGCACCAAGCAGCATAAGCAGCTGCGTTGCTGTTGCGACAGCACTGCCAGGAGGCGCATCAGGCAGGGGCAGGGATGATGTCGTGTCGCCGGTTGTATCAGCCCACAATGTGGTGGAGAGGACAAAATCAGATAAATCAGATTCGAGAATTTCAGGACGGTCATGCTGAGGCAGTCCGCGCTCAGTTGCGGCTGTCCACAGGCGAATGGCAATGCCAGGCGCTTCACGGCCGGCACGGCCGGCACGTTGTCTGGCTGCTGCTTTTGAAATGCGCACAGTGGCGAGGCGTGACAGGCCAGCTCCGGCATCAAAGCGTGGGGCGCGGCGAAAGCCACCATCAATAACAACCCGCACACCCGGAACAGTCAGAGAGGTTTCAGCAATTGAGGTCGCAAGGATAACCCGTCTGGGGCCGCCTGGGTCAGGACGCAGCACGCGGTTTTGTTCAGCCGGAGGGAGCTCTCCATGCAGAGGTAATACAGCTGCTGCACAATTTTCGAGTAAAGCGGCTGTGCGTCGTATCTCTCCCTTTCCTGGTAAAAAGACGAGGATATTACTTTCAGTATCCGTGAGTGCCTGGCGGACCGCAGCTGCTGTGGCCGCCGGCAGGTCACGAATATGCGCAATATCACGTTTTGCATGCTGCACAGTAAGCGGAAAAATGCGCCCTTCACTGGTGATGACAGGAGCCTGCATCAGGGCTGTGAGCCGGTCTGTTTCAGCTGTGGCTGACATTGCAACAAGGCGCAGGTCAGGGCGCAGACTACGTTGCAGATCAAGGCAAAAAGCCAGAGCAAGGTCAGCTTCAAGGGAGCGTTCGTGTATTTCGTCGATGATGACGCAGGCAACCCCTTCAAGCATAGGGTCATTCAGTACCTGGCGTAAAAACAGCCCTTCCGTCAGCACTTCAATGCGTGTGCGGGCAGAGACTGCTGAATCGAGGCGCGTGCGATAGCCTGCAAAACCGCCGGCTTCCTCGCCCAGCAGGCTGGCAATGCGCTGGGCTGCAGCACGGGCTGCCAGCCTGCGGGGTTCGAGCATAATGACGCGGTCAGTTTCTTTGCGCCACGAAGCGCGGGCAAGCACGGGGGGAACAGTCGTGGTTTTACCGGCACCTGGCGGTGCGACCAGAATGGCTGATGTGCCCTGTTCCAGAGCATTATAAAGCTCTGGCAGAACATCGCGTATGGGCAGGGTATCTGCCACAGAGAACAGGGAGGAAGAAGCTGCTGCTGACATAAGTCAGTTATGGCAGACCTGTAGGGAACTGCAATCTCCTGATGCTATATCAGAGGATTGCAGTGTTGTCTTTTGCTTCGGTTACCCGGGTAATTTCAGGGTATGAGGAGGGGGGGACATAACCTTTGACTGAGTTGCGGTGCTGTCAGAAGAGGAGTCTTCGCCTGCAGGGAAGACCGCATCAGGTTCCGCTGACTGTGATGGTGTTTTTGTGGCGGAAGGCTGAGCAGCACTGTAACCTGTTATTGTTACAGGAGCATTGTCTGAGCTGGTTGCAGAAGGAATAGCTGATGCCCCTGTGGTGGTGGATACTGTAGCAGCTGAAGAGGCTGACTGCTGAGGTACAGTAACGGCTGCAGCTGGTGTGACAGATGAGTCCGTGGTTGCGGCTGGTGTGCTGCCTGGCTGGTCAAGGGACTGTGTTTGTACGGCTGAGTTGAGTGGTTTGCCGCCGCCATCGAGCATCCAGCTGGTCATTTTATGTTGCAGCTGATACTCCAGCTCAACATTCATATCCTGCATCATCTCTTTGGTCAGCGCATAGAGGTTAGCCGGTTTGTCTGCGTTGCCATCTGACAAATTTGGGCGCATTTGCCGGGTTACCTGCATGTCTGAGCTGGCAACAGTGAGGCCTTCAGGGTTGAGAATGGTGAGGCGTGTATTCATCTGTCCGGCCAGGTTGCCGCCGGCATTATTCAGGATAGACGCGCGCGAGATAATAAATTGCGCAACATCACCATTCGTTCCTACAGCGGCCAGTCTGTCCTGTGCCATCTGGCGTAAAGCCTGCGCAGGAGGAACAGGGGAAGATGCGGCAATATTACCCTCAACCGGGTTTTCTGTTGTCTGATCAAGAATATCAATGCGTGAAACATTGAGGTTGAGCCTGCTCAGATAAGAATAGTTCAGTGGGGTAAAAGCCTGTTCGGACTGCTTATCGTTTGCGCATCCTGACAGGAGCAGCACCGGAGAGGAAAGGATCGACATCGCCATTGACAGGCGGAGCAAACGGGAAAACGGCATCATGGCACGAACTTTCTTATAATCAGAATTCTGTCCAGGCTCGGGGTGTGTGTAAAAAATCGTTTCTTCACGACCCTGCCATTCATTGTGCGGCGGCAATCAGACTAACACAGATGGTGGCAGGGTAATGATGTCTTATCTGTCAGTCATTATCCTCTGAGCTGATGTCGTCTCGCTGAAAATGAAAGCTGATGTTACAAAATTCGCAGGTCATGGTAATCAGCCTGTCATCGAGCATCATGTGGTCGAGATCATCATCAGAAAAGTTCTGTAAAATTTCTGTCAGCCGGGCACGAGAGCAGCGACATCCATAAGCCAGAGCACGTGGCTGACCGATCTGCAGCCCTTCTGCGTGGAATAATCTGAACAGAAGTTCTCTGGGGGGCAGTGCATCGTCCAGGAGTTCGCTGGCTTTAAGGGTCGATGCCAGAATGGTGGCTGTGTTCCAGCTGTCATCTGGTGTGTCGTCGGTTTCAATATGAATACCACCGTCGTCAGCGAGCCGTTCAAGAATGAGCGCTCCGGTGCGCCATCCTGCATCAGTCAGCTCACAGTGCAGGCTGATCCAGCAGGCATGCTGCTCACTGGTTTTGAAGTAATGGCTGATCATATCAGTCAGGCTGTCGCCTGAGATATCGACAATACCCTGGTGACGTTCTGTTTCTGGCCCCTGATCAATCGTCAGTGCCAGGTAACCATCACCAGTCAGGTCGTAGTCAGATGGTTCTGGCTTTTCACTGAGCAGAGCTGTGACAGCCTCTTCATCCGCGCGAATATAAAAACGCAGCGCACCAGTGTTGGTACAGTCCGCGACCAGCAGGCTGACAGGACCATTGCCTTTGATTTGCAGAGAGAAAGAGCCCTGAAATTTAAGTGCAGAGGCAAGAGCTGCGACAACAGAGAGGGCTTTGCCGGCAAGGCGGGTAACAGCGGCATGGTGGTCATGGCGGGTTAGCATTACATCTGCCAGCACACCGGGGCGTACCAGCCTGCCACGAACCGGGCGCCCCTGAAGGTAGAAAGGGGTGACGCCGCCAGGCACAACCAGATCGGGCACATCGGGGCGCTGTCGATCAAGAAAAGCAGGGGTTTTCATAAAGAGCCTTAGTTCTTTTCGTTAAAGCGTTAGTCCTGACCCATTGAGAGCCAGTCGGCACCACCCATAGCCCAGGCAAGAATACCTTTTTGTGCATGAAGGCGGTTTTCGGCCTCATCAAATACAACAGAGTGTTTTCCTTCAAAAACATCCTGCGTGACTTCCTCGCCTATATGGGCAGGCAGGCAGTGCATAAAAAGGGCGTCAGGGGCAGCAAGGGCCATAAGCCTGGAATCAACGCGGTATGGTTCGAGTTTCAGAATGCGCGATGTCGCTTCGTCCTGCGAGTCAGACATGCTGATCCAGGTATCTGTGATAACGCAGTCGGCTCCGCGCACGGCATCCTGGGGGCTTTGCGTCCACTCAATTTTTCCGCCTTCGCGTGCAGCCCACTCAAGTGTGGGCTGGTGCGGCAGCATATCGGGTGGTGTGGCAGCGCGCAGAGTAAAACCGAAACGCACAGCGCCTTCGATCAGTGAGGTCAGTACGTTATTGCCGTCACCTGTCCAGGCAAAAGTCCGTCCTTTTACCGGGCCGCGTTTTTCTTCAAAGGTCAGGATGTCAGCCAGAATCTGTACCGGATGAGAGGAGGGCGTGAGGCCGTTAATAACGGGCACCGAACTCCATTTTGCCAGGGCATGCAGAGACTCTGTTTTGCCCGTGCGCAGAACCAGTGAATCGACAAAGCGTGACAGCACCCGCCCTGTGTCAGCAATGGTTTCGCCTCGTCCAAGCTGCATTTCTGAGGGGCTGAGAATAACGGCATCACCCCCCAGCTGGCGGATGCCAACCTCGAAGGAGACACGCGTACGGGTAGAGGGTTTGGAAAGAATGATCCCCAGTGTCCGTCCCGCCAGTGGTGTGCGGGGATGCAGCGGAAAACGGCGGTTCTGCTGCATTTTTTTGATATCGCGGGCAACGTCAAGAATCTGACGCAGGGTTGTTGCGTCAATATCTTTCAGGTCGAGGAAATGCCGCAGAGTGGTGTCAGATGAGGCAGACACAGCAGGAGATAAAACGTCAGACATTATACAGCCTCCGCAGCGTTCTGGTTTACACTGAGCAGCTCAGCAGTTTTTTTAAGGCAGGAGACAGCCTCAAGACATTCATCTTCAGTCACCGTCAGTGGAGGAAGCAGGCGCAGCACATTGTCACCAGCCGTGACACAGAGCAGCCCGGCCTCAGTTGCAGCCTCAAGCACGTTACCTGCCGGTGGCACACAATGCAGGCCGATCAGCAGGCCACGTCCGCGGCGCGCATCGAAAACACCCGGATGTTGGGTGATCAGCTCATCGAGTAATGTGTCGAGTAGTCTGGCCCGTGCACAGACCTGGTCCAGAAAGCCGGGTGCAAGCAGTACATCAAGCACGGCATTGGCTGCGGCACAGGCCAGAGGGCTGCCACCAAAAGTGGTGCCATGGGTGCCAAAAGTCATAGCTTTTGCGACAGTCTCGGTTGCCAGAACCGCACCGATCGGAAAGCCTCCGCCAAGACCTTTAGCTGTTGACATCACATCTGGTAAGACACCGGCCCATTCATGAGCAAAGAGCCGGCCTGTGCGGCCAACACCCGTCTGCACTTCATCAAAAGCCAGCAGAACCCCGGTTTCATCACATAGTGCACGAAGCTGGCTTAAAAATTCGCCAGAGGCTGCCCTGATGCCGCTTTCGCCCTGGATGGGTTCAAGCATAATGGCGCAGGTGCGTGCGGTGAGTGCTTTTTTGACCGCTTCAATGTCGTTAAAAGGTACGTGAATAAAGTCAGGCACGGGTGTGCCAAAACCATCGAGATATTTTGGGTTGCCTGTTGCTGAAAGCATAGCAAGGGTACGGCCATGAAAAGCCCCGTCCATGCAGATAATTTCAGTGCGTTCGGGGTGGCCGGCAAGGGCCTGTGCACGGCGTGCAAATTTTACCATGCCCTCATTAGCTTCAGCCCCGGAGTTGCAGAAGAACACACTGTCAGCAAAGCTGTGTTCTGTCAGGCGCTGTGCCAGCTTTTCAGCCTGAGGAATGCGAAACAGGTTTGAGACATGCATAACTTTTGCAGCCTGCTGCTGAATAGCGTTAACCAGGTGAGGGTGTGCATGGCCGAGCGAGCAGGTTGCTATGCCGGCGGCAAAGTCCAGGAATCGTCGCCCGTCAGTCGTGTACAGCCATGCGCCTTCGCCTTTTTCAAAGGCAAGATTGGCGCGGTTGTAGGTAGGGGTCAGAGCTGGAATCATGGAGAATATCTTTACATTACCGTCGTTAAAAGTTTCTGGACGCGTTCGGATGGAGGCACAAAAACAGAAAAGCCCGCTGCCTGTACGGAGCGGGTGATCTGTCATGCAACGCTATGATGGGCCAGCAAAAGGCGATAAGTCAAATATGTTACGTTAAAAAGTCTTGAAGAAAACGGGTTTCTGCCATCAGATGAAAAAGAATAACCGTGTATTTTATCGGGAGTGCAGGTGGTCTTTGTGACAATTCCTTCTGAATGCCCCCCACCGCCTGATCGCACACGATTGCGTGAGGTCGCTCTGGCGCATCTCGCGCGGTTTGCCGCGACACGCCATGACCTTGAGCAGGTTTTGTTCCGTCGTGTTGCCAGGTGGGAGCGTGCAGCCCTGAAAGCCGGAGTGGACCGGGATGATCTGACTGGTAAGAGTGAAGCTCTGCGCGACGTTATTAAAGAGGTCGCCGCTGACATGGTGCGGCTCGGTGCGGTTAATGATGAGGATTATGCACGGGCGCGGGCGCGGCGGCTGGTCCGGTCCGGCCGCTCTGGTAAGGCTGTGCAGGCGCATCTGGCGTCCCATGGTGTGGATGCCCCGTTACGTGAGGCCGCTCTTGAAGGTGCTGTGGAAAGTTTTTCGGCCCAGGAAACAGAGCTTGCCGCAGCGCTTGTGCTGGCACGGAAAAGACGGCTTGGGCCTTTTGCCTCTTTGCCGCGCCTGAACAGCAGAGTTACCGCTCAGGCAGAAGATGACGGGCCTCAGGCTGAGCAGGCTATGCGTCATAAAGCACTCGGTGTTTTTGCGCGCTCGGGTTTTGGTCATGATGTGGCCCGGCGGGTGCTCGATATGGAAGCAGAGGAAGCTGAAGAATGGACCGAGCGTCTGCGTGCCGAGTCGTAAGGCAGAGCATTTTTTGTCTTGCTTTGCTGGTGCTCTCGGCCTGCGGGGGAGGGTGGAATGGCAGGCTTCAGTGTGCACCCTACGCACGTGAGCACTCTCAGGTAAGTTTGTTGCATGGTGATGCCGCAAGCTGGTGGTGGCAGGCGAAGGGGCGTTATGTCAGGTCGTCTGTGCCACAGCCGGGGGATGTGCTGGTGTTTCGCTCAACACGTCGCCTGCCGGCGGGGCATGTGTCTGTTGTGCGTAAAGTCAAAAATAGTCGCTGGATTATTGTTGATCACGCAAACTGGGAGCCCGGACGGGTGACCCGTAATGCCCCTGTGCAGGATGTTTCGGCAGCGAATAACTGGACGAAAGTAAAGGTCTGGTGGGCCCCGATTGATGGGATGGGCAAAACTGTTTATCCTGCCTATGGCTTCATACAGCCCTAGGCTGGTAGAGATCTGTCGTGGCGTTGTGACAAAACAGATATAAATCATGTCGTGGGCTTGTCAGATCATCATCTGACACGTCATGTGCATGGCAGAATATTTTAAGGTAGTATAACCGCGCGCAGAGCTGGCGTGTGGTCAATGAGGGGCAGCAGAATGGGTAGTTTTAGCATCTGGCACTGGCTGATAGTTCTGGCTGTTGTTGTGGTGGTGTTTGGTGGCGGTGGTAAAATCAGCTCTCTTATGGGTGATTTTGCTAAGGGCCTTAAGTCATTTAAAAAACATATGGCTGACGATGAGCCCATGAACCAGGAGCCACCCGTTTCAGGCGGGCAAATTCCTTCTCCGCCACCGTCTGCCACAACTGAGCAGACCGCACAGCGTGAGAAAACACACTAAATCTGTTGCAGTGGCGGTCTGAATTTTTTCGTATTATACAAGGCCTCTGACGCGCCTGCATATCCGGCGTATTCAGAGAGAGGTTGAGCGGGCGTAATGACTGATTTTGCACATGCTGTCAGAGATATTCTTCAGGCAGGGCAGCGTATGGACAGCAGAGGCTGGGTGCCCGCTACAGCGGGTAACATCAGCCGCCGCCTTGAGGATGGTGCCATCGCGATAACCCGCTCGGGTGGGCACAAGGGCTTTTTGCAGGCTGATGGCGTTATCACTGTCGATATGCAGGGCAGGCCTCTGCGTCAGCAGGACGTGCCAAGCGCTGAAACATTGCTGCATTGTCAGATTTATCGCAACGACCCGACGGCGGGTGCTGTGCTGCATGGGCATTCAGTTGCGGCCACAGTCTTGTCTATGCTGAGTGCCGACCCTGCTCTGGTGCTTTCAGACTATGAAGTGCTCAAAGTGTTTGAAGGGCAGACAACCCACAAAACCAGCGTGTCGGTCCCTGTGTTTGAGAATGATCAGGATATTGCGCGTCTGGCCGGCGTTGTTGAGCCCTTTTTTGGTCGTATGTCTGCCGGGTATATTATTCGCGGGCACGGGGTCTATGTCTGGGGTAAAAATATGACAACGGCTCTGGCACGCCTTGAAGGGCTCGAGTTTTTGCTGGCCTGTGAGCTTGAAAGAAGGAAACTGGCGCGATGAGCACTCTTACCATCTTTGAGGATACAGCACCCGGGCAGGCTGTTGTACAAACATCTGACCCTGCGCAGATAGCTGCGCTCCTTAAACCTTTTAATGTGCGTTTTGAGCGTTGGGAGGGGCCTGAAATTCCTCCGCGTGATGCTGATGAGACCACAGTGCTTACAGCATACCGTCCGTTTCTTGATCGCCTTATGGGTGAAACAGGTGCCGGTTCGGCCGATGTTCTGCGGGTTAATGCACAAACGCCGAACTATGGGGCACTGCGCAAAAAATTCCTGTCAGAGCATACGCATAGCGAAGATGAAGTGCGTTTTTTTGTGCATGGCAGCGGTCATTTCGTTCTGCATATTGACGACCGGATTTATGATGTCGAATGCTGTCAGTCAGATCTGATCTCAGTGCCTGAAGGGTATAAGCACTGGTTTGATGGCGGCCCGGCTCCTGATTTTGTCACTCTGCGTATCTTTACGCACAAGGAAGGCTGGATTGCGGATTATACCGACACCGATCTGGCACAACGTTTTCTGGTGTATCCACAGTGAAATCTTCTGTTTCAGCTCCCCGCGTTGTTCTGCTCGACATTGAGGGAACAACAGCACCGGTGTCTTTTGTGCACCAGATTCTTTTTCCCTACGCCCGCGGGTGTCTGAAAGACTACCTTGATGAGCATGCTGATGATGCAGCCGTGCAGAAAATCGTCGCGGATGTCAGAAAAATTGCTCCTGATAAGTCACCGGCAGAGCAGCTGATCAGCTGGATTGATGAGGATGCAAAAGTTGCTCCGCTGAAAGAGCTGCAGGGGCTGATCTGGGCCAGAGGGTACCAGCAGGGTGAGCTGACAGCCCGCCTTTACCCTGATGTTGCGCCTGTGCTGCAAAAATGGTCTGAAAATGGTCTGACACTGGCTGTTTACTCCTCAGGTTCTGAAGCGGCTCAGAGGTTGATTTATGGCCATACAGAGCAGGGTGATCTGACACCGCTTTTCAGTCATTTTTTTGATCTCAGAGTGGGTGGTAAGAAAGAAGCTGACAGTTACCGGGCGATCGTGAAGGAAGCCGGCTGGCAGGCTGCTGATGTTTTGTTCCTTTCTGATGTAACTGCTGAGCTTGATGCCGCGGCTGAAGCCGGGCTGAAAGTGTGTCAGGTTGTGCGGCCTGAAGATGGTACAGTTGCCGGCACGTCGCACCCTGTCGCAGCCAGCCTGCCAGAGGCTGCCCGCCACTTTGCCCTGCCTGGTCAGGAGGGCGCGTAAGTATGACAGCACGGCTGCACAAAGACTGGAAATCAGTTCCGGATGAGGTGCGGGGATGTGCGGCAGCGCTGGGGAATTTTGATGGGGTGCATCGCGGCCATGCGCACCTTGTCCGGACATTGCATAGTGCCCGGCCTGATTTGCCTCTGGCCGTTGTTGCGTTTGAACCCCACCCGGGTGAGTTGTTCCGCCCGACTGAGCCACCCTTCCGGCTCACTTTGTCTGCTGAGCGGCTTGCAGCTTTGTCTGCTCTTGGTGTGAAGCATGTTTTCCAGATTCGCTTCGATGAAGCTTTTTCCCACATGCCGGCAGAACGTTTCGCTGAAGATGTTCTGAGCGAGGCTCTTGGGCTGAAGCATGTCGCCTGCGGGGCTGATTTTTGTTTCGGGTTCAAACGCTCAGGTAATGCCGAGTTTCTGGCAGAGCGGTGCGGCGAACTGAATATGGGCTTTATAGCCGTTTCGGCCCTGACAGATGAAGCCGGCCCTTATTCCTCCACTCGTATTCGTAAACTTCTTAAAGCCGGTCAGCCTGAAAGAGCAGCTGAGGAGCTTGGACGTTTATGGTCGGTGCATGGTGTTGTGCAGCACGGAGCAAAGCGCGGGCGACTACTGGGTTTTCCGACCGCAAATATTGCGCTTGGTCGCCATCTTGAGCCTGCGCGCGGTGTTTATGCTGTCACAGTGCGCCTGACAAATGGTTCTGCTTATGCTGGTGTCGCCAATATTGGCATTCGCCCCACGATTGATGACGGGCTTGAAAGTCGCCTCGAAGTGCATTTATTTGACTATGAGGGCGATTTGTACGGTCAGGAAGTCTCTGTGGCATTGCACCGTATGCTGCGTCCTGAAAAACGGTTTGACGGCCTCGATGCGCTGAGGCAGCAGATCACCCGTGACGCAGACGAGGCCCGTCAGGTCATTGATCAGGAAAGAGGGAGCTTATGAAAAGGCTGCTTGGTATTCTGTTATATGTGATAGGGCTGCCGTTTCTCGGAGTTCTGCTCTGGTTTCTTGTCCCGCCCGAGCAGTATCTGAGAACGGTCGTTGCGGCATTTTTTACCTATATCGTGTCGATCTATTTGATAGATGATCTGCTTTTCAGGCAAAAAAACCATCGTATTTCCTGATTTTGACGTTTTTCGGGCCTTCTTTTGTGCGGCAGAGCGTTTTCTGCACTGTAATTGCTTGACCCGCAGGGCCTTCGTCAGGATAACCTGAAGAGATATGTGTGACGGCAGAGCCTGCCTGTCACGTTGTGTGCTGAACCCCAATAAGAGTGACGTCTGCCGTTCCATGTCTAAATCCAGCAGCGATACGGAAAAAACCTCTCCCGCCGATCTTTATCGCGATACGGTTTTTTTACCGCGTACTTCTTTCCCCATGCGAGGCAGTCTGCCTGTACGCGAGCCTGAGTGGCTGAAAAAATGGGAAGAAAACGGGCTGGATGATCAGATTAAAATACAGAGTGAAGGGCGCCAGCCTTTTACGCTGCATGATGGCCCTCCCTATGCAAACGGTCACCTGCATATTGGCCATGCGCTCAATAAAATTGGTAAAGATGTTATCAATCGTGCGCGTCGCATGTCGGGTTACGCTGTACGCTATATTCCAGGCTGGGACTGTCATGGCCTTCCGATCGAATGGAAGGTTGAAGAAGAGTACAGCAAGAGTAAGCGTAACAAAGAGAGTGTTCCGGTCCTTGAGTTCAGGGCCGAATGTCGCGCCTATGCCGCAAAATGGCTGAATGTGCAGATGGAGGAGTTCAAACGCCTGGGTGTTCAGGCAGAGTGGACGAATCGTTATGCAACGATGGACTTCTCTTCTGAGGCAGCCATTGTGCAGGAGATCGGCCGTTTTCTGCTGAATGGCGGGTTATATCGTGGTCTTCGCCCTGTCATGTGGAGCCCGGTTGAAAAAACTGCCCTGGCTGAAGCTGAAATCGAATATCGCGATCATAAATCGACAACTGTTCTGGTTGCTTTCCCTGTTGTCAGAGACCCGACCGCTGCTCAGGCGCTGCAGGATGTCTCTGTCGTTATCTGGACAACAACACCCTGGACGCTGCCAGCTAACCGTGCTCTGGCCTATGGCCCTGAGATCACCTATGTCGTTCTGCGTATTGACGAGACAGCTCCCGATGCGCTGCTGGCGCCCGGATCAAGGGTTCTGGTTGCTGAATCACTGATAGGTGCTTTCTGTCGTGATGCGCACATCACAGCTCATCATGTGGTGTATACGCTGCCAGGCAGCGCGCTTGAGGGCGTTGTCTGTGCACATCCGCTGCGTGGCTCTGGCTATGAGTATGATGTGCCCATGCTGCCAGGCGACTTTGTAACGACCGATGCGGGTACCGGCCTCGTTCACATGGCGCCTTCACATGGTGAGGATGATTTCCGCCTTTGTCGTTCGTATGGCATTGAAGTGCCAGAAATTGTGCAGGATGACGGTCTTTATGCGCCATGGGTGCCTGGCTTTGCCGGTGTACATGTTTTTAAGGCTGCCGATGTCGTTTGTGCCGCACTGACTGACAGCATGCAGCAGAGAATAGCCCAAAAGCAGTCTCCTGCTGGTCTTGTTGCCCGTGGTGAGCTGGTTCACTCTTATCCGCATTCATGGCGTTCACGTGCTCCGGTCATTTATCGTGCAACACCTCAGTGGTTTATCCGGATGGATGGTGAGGGGGATCTGCGTGAGAAAGCTCTCAACGCGCTTGACGGTGTAAATTTTGTCCCGGCTCAGGCACGTAACCGACTGACCTCAATGGTGCGTAACCGTCCTGACTGGTGTATCAGCCGTCAGCGTGCCTGGGGTGTGCCTATTGCTGTGTTTGTCGAAAAACGCTCAGGTGAGGTGTTGCGTGACCCGGCAGTGATGCAGCGCATTGTTGAGGCTTTTCGTGAAGAGGGGGCTGATGTCTGGTATAGTGCGCCGGCTTCGCGCTTCCTTGGAGCTGATCGTAACCCTGACGATTATGAGCAGGTGTTTGATATCGTCGATGTCTGGTTTGAAAGTGGTTCAACACATGCTTTCGTTCTTGGGCAGCCAGGCCTGACATTCCCGGCCGATGTTTATCTCGAAGGCTCAGATCAGCATCGTGGCTGGTTCCAGTCCTCTCTGCTTGAGAGCGTTGGTACCCGGGGTGTTTCACCTTTCAGAACGCTCGTGACAAATGGCTTTGTGCTTGATGAGCAGGGCCGTAAGATGTCAAAATCCCTGGGTAATGTTATTGCCCCGCAGGAGGTAAATGACAGTCTTGGTGCTGATATTCTGCGTCTGTGGGTGATGAACTCAGATACGCATGAAGATTTGCGTATCGGCAAAGAAATCCTTAAGCAGCAGGGTGAGCTGTACCGGCGTTTGCGCAACACTCTGCGCTGGGTGCTGGGTGCTCTCGAAGGGTTTGAGGCTGATGAGGCTGTACCGTATAACGAACTGCCCGAACTTGAGCGCTGGGTGCTGCACAGACTGACTGATCTGGGCGGCCTGGTTAACAGCGCGGTAGAAACTCATCAGTGGGTTGGCGTTTATCCGGCTCTGCATGGTTTCTGCACGACCGACCTGTCAGCATTTTATTTCGATATTCGTAAAGATACGCTCTACTGTGATGCTCCTGATACGCTGACACGTCGCGCAACCCGCACGGTGCTTGATATTCTGCATCGTTGCCTGACCACGTGGCTTGCTCCAGTGCTGGTGTTTACAGCTGAGGAGGCCTGGACCGCTCGCTTTGGTGAGGGTTCAAGCGTGCATCTGCAGGCGTTCCCTGAGCTGCCCGCTGAGTGGAATAACCCTGAGCTTGATGAACGCTGGGTCAAACTGCGTGGTGTAAGACGTATTATTACAACCGAAATTGAAGATGCCCGCCGTAATGGTACAATCGGATCTTCATTACAGGCGCAGGTTGAGCTGACCTTGTCAGAAGAGGAAGCCGGTCTGTTTGCCGGTGTTGACTGGTCTGAGCTGTGTATTGTTTCTCATGTTGATATCATGATCGACCCTCAGAGCAGCTCAGTTTATGTCGAGGGCTCTGAGGGTGGCCTGTTGCATGGTGCGCCTGTTGTACGTGCGGCTGAGGGTGAAAAATGTGTGCGTTGCTGGAAAGTACTGCCAGAGACAGGCTCCCGTCCTGACTACCCGGGGCTGTGCCTGCGCTGTGTGTCTGTGGTCGGCGCAACCTTAGCCCCTGATATGCAGGAGGGAGCGTGAGCAAACCTTTTTTGCTGCGCTCAGCGGGGCTGGGTCTGCTGGTTATGTTTCTGGTGCTTTCAGCTGACCAGCTAAGCAAATTCTGGATTCTCTACGGTCTTGACCTGCCAGAGAAAGGTTCGGTCTATGTTTTACCGTTCCTTAATTTCTCGATGGTGTGGAATCATGCCGTGACCTTTGGCCTGCTTGGCGGGGTTGCAGGGCCGTTTGTTTTTTCCGCAGTGGCGCTGGCTGTGGTATGTGGTTTGCTGGTGTGGATGTTTAAAACATCCAGCCGCCTGATAGCGGTTTGTGTCGGAGCAATTATTGGCGGCGCGATAGGTAATGTGATTGACCGTCTGCGTTATGGGGCAGTGGTTGATTTTCTGCACGCTCACGCTTTTGGTCATTCATGGTACGTGTTTAATATTGCTGACTCAGCTATTGTCTGTGCAGTAGGCGTTTTGTTGTTGCATAATATGCGTGCAGGCAATAAGCCGCAGGCCACTTAAACAAGAAAACCAGTCTGTGGTGTGCTGACTGGTCTGAAAAGGGTAAAAGGCAAAAAATGTCACGCTGTGTTGTAGGACTGACTTCTTCTTTCTTGTTATGCGGGTTAACGCTGCTGTCTGGCTGCACAGGGTCTGAAGCTGCACGTGCCTTTGGTCTTGAGCGCAGTATGCCTGATGAATATACGGTGACAACACGCGCACCACTTTCTATGCCGCCCATGAACGAACTGGCCAGGCCTGTCAGTGGCGCTGAGCGCCCTCAGGATGAGAGCGAGCGCCTGCAGGCTCTTGAAACTTTGTCTCCTGATGTTGCTCTGCATGGTGAAAGTGGTGCTTCCAGCTCAGGGCAGACAATTCTGGTTCAGTCAGCAACAGCCGCATCCGATGCATCAGATGAAGGCGGGCTTGAGCCGAATGATTCAGGTTTTGTTGATCAGATCATGTTCTGGCACGGTGGTACAGCCGGCTCAGTCGTTGATGCTGACAAAGAAAATGATCGCCTGAAAAAGAATGCAGCTCTTGGTAAGCCTTTGACTTCAGGGGCAACCCCAACGAAACCGGCTAACAAAAAGAGCTGGTATCAGCCCTGGTAAGATGGCCGCCTGACCCGTGTCAGCTGACATAATACCAGAGGGGCCGGGTGCAGTGCCGCTCCGGCCCAGGCTGCGCCGCCTGCCAGAGGTGCTGGTCAACCGCATCGCGGCAGGTGAGGTGATTGAGAGGCCTGCAGCGGCCTTAAAAGAGCTGGTTGAAAATGCCATCGATTCGGGTGCGCAGCGTCTTGATATTCGTCTGGAAGGTGGCGGCACTGACCGGATAATTGTTACAGACGATGGCTGTGGCATGACCCCCGATGAGTTGCTGCTGGCTGTTGAACGGCACTGCACCTCAAAGCTTAATGATGAAACCCTCGTGCGCATTACAACGCTTGGGTTTCGTGGTGAAGCTCTTCCTTCCATTGGTGCTGCGGCGCGTCTGACCATTACGTCACGTACTGCGCAGGATAGTACAGCCTGGCGTATACATGTGGCCGGAGGTAAAATTACACCTCCTGAACCTGTAGCGGGTGTGCCGGGTACCAGCGTTGTTGTTGAAGACCTTTTTTTTGCAACACCGGCTCGTCGTAAATTTCTTAAAAGTGCCAGGGTAGAAGGTAATCACGCTGAGGCTGCTATTCGCCGGCTTGCGCTCTCAGTGCCGGGTACCGCTTTCCGTTTCACGATGGATGGGCGTGAACGGCTTGACCTGCCTGCGCAGGATATGGCCGCCCGTGCCTCAGCTGTGCTGGGCGTGCAGGATGCTGATGGTTTTCTAAATATTCATGGTGAACGCGATGGAATGGTGCTGTCAGGTTTTGCCTGTGGCGCCTCTGTACACCGGGCAACAGGAGCCGGGCAGTTTATGCTGGTGAATAACCGGCCGGTTGTTGACCCTGTGCTGAAAACGGCTGTGAGTGTGGCATACCGCCGGGTTATGGAGGTGGGTCGGCACCCTGTACTGGTGCTGATGCTTGATATCCCGCCAGAAAAAGTTGATGTGAATGTTCATCCCGCTAAAACAGAGCTCCGTTTTGCTGATGAGGCTGCCGTCAGGTCACTGGTTATCGGCACGCTGAGCAGGGCATTAGAAGGAGGGGCAGGCTATGTCGGTGTCAGGCCCTCTTTACCGCCAGCCGGTCGTCCGGCTCGTATCTGGTATCCACCCGAGCAGACTGCTTTAGCGCAGGCTGCAACAGCGCCCTATCCGGCACAGAGCACCTTACATCGTCCTGCTGAAGGACGTCTGGCATTGCCTGACTCTCCTTCTGTCCGGGTTTTGCCTCCGCAGGAGCACAGATTTTCAGAGGGTGTCCGGGCACCGTTGCATCATCCCGAGCCTGTCACTGTTCATGTTGAGGATGAGACAGATTACCCTCTGGGTGGTGCTGTTGCGCAGGTTCTGGATACGTATGTGATTGCTGTTGCTTCTGATGGCGGCCTGGTGCTGGTTGACCAGCATGCAGCTCATGAGCGCCTGACCCATGAACGCATGCGTGAGCAGTTTCTGAGTGGTCAGGTAAAGGCGCAGCGTTTACTTGTGCCTGATGTCATTGATCTGCCACCTGCCCAGGTGGAGCTGCTTGTCGCCAGACAGGCTCTGCTCTCACAACTTGGTATAGAGCTTGAGGCCTTTGGTGCAGATGCTGTTCTGGTCAGAGGGTTGCCAGCTTTGCTGAATACCAGCGACTCGAGAGGTATTTTGCGTGATCTGGCAGAAGAGCTTGAGGCAGATGACAGCGGCAGACCTGATGAAATGCCTTCTCTGGATAGCAGGCTTGATGCTGTCATTGCCCGTATGGCCTGTCATGGCAGTATTCGGGCCGGTCGTCGCCTGACCCGCGAAGAGATGGATGCTTTGCTTCGTCAGATGGAGCAGACGCCCAGGGCAGGTACCTGCTCACATGGACGTCCGACATGGTTGAAATTTAGTAAAAAAGATCTCGAAAAGCTTTTTGGCCGCAGGTAGTGTTTCAGAGTATTTTATAAAAATTCCTGCAGGTCGGCTGAATGTGAACACTATTTCTCTGGTCGGCTGCAAGAAAAGGGAGCACAATAGAGCTCACTTATTTAGTGTAACCCGGATGGTGAGAACGCCGTGTACTCCAGCCTGCTTTCCATAATCACGTATCTTCCTTTAGCCGGCGTCCTGCTGGTCATTCTTATGGGAAGAGGCAATACCAAACAACTGGCAGCCAAATGGGTTGGGTTTGCAACCAGCCTTGCTGTCCTCGTCCTGAGCGTTATGTTGTGGTGTGGGTTCGACCCTAAAACACCCGGGCTACAGTTTGAGCAGCGTCTGGGCTGGATGACAGATTATGGTATGTCCTACCATACCGGCCTTGATGGTATTTCCCTGGTCTTTATCCTGCTGACAGCTGTGGTGACACCGCTGACACTCATGGTGAGCTGGAATTCTGTCAAAACGCAGATCAGCACCTTTACTGTGACAGTCCTTTTGCTTGAAACAGCTCTGTTTGGCCTGTTTTCAGCGCAGGATCTCATCCTGTTTTATATTTTCTATGAAGCAACGCTTATCCCTGCCAGTCTTATGATTGGTGTCTGGGGTGGTCGCCGCAGAATCTGGGCCTCTTTGCAGTTCTTTCTGTTCACTTTTGGTGGCTCGCTGTTCATGTTGCTTGCACTGGTCGCAATGTGGCTGAAAACAGGGACGACTGATATACAGGCTCTGATGAACGCAGGGTTCTCGCATCAGGTTCAGGGCTGGCTGCTGCTTGCTTTCATTCTTGCTTTTGGTGTGAAACTCCCGCTGTTTCCGCTGCATGCCTGGCTGCCTGATGCGTATACCGAGGCACCGGCTCCTGCGTCTGCTATGCTGTCGGGCATTTTGTCTAAGGCCGGTGCTTATGGGTTGCTGCGCTTTGGTATCCTGATGTTCCCTGAAGCAGCCCATGCCTTCGCTCCTTACGTTCTTGCGCTGGGCGTTGTGGCGATCATTTATGCGGCCTATATTGCCTTTGCACAGACCGATATGAAGCGGGTTATCGCATATTCCTCATTCTCTCATATGGGTATGATTGCTGTTGGTCTGTTCACGCTGACCGCAGAGGGGATTGATGGTGCTATTCTGCAAATGCTCTCACATGGTATCGTGATTGCTGCATTGTTCTTTTGTGTGTCAGTTATTGCCGTAAGAGCCGGGACCAGAGAGATCGGGCAGCTTGGTGGTGTTGCGCGACAGATGCCTTTGCTGGCGACATTTGCCATGCTTTTCACAATGGCGAATGTTGGTCTGCCAGGTACCAGCTCTTTTGCCGGTGAGTTACTGGTGATTATGGGTGCAGTACATGTGTCTTTGTGGGTTGCCTTACTGGCAGGCACCACCATGATCATGGGCGCTGTCTATATGCTTTATCTATACAAAGGCGTGTTGTTTGGCACAGTCAGAGAAACCACAAGTGCCTTGCGTGACCTGACGATGACAGAGGTTGCTGTGCTTGCTCCTCTGGCTGTTATTATTTTGTGGATGGGTATTTACCCCGGTACTTTTACCCGTCTTTTCGATCCGGTCGTGACGCAGAGTGTACAGGCTGAACTTATGAACAGAGCCGCTGCTGATCATACCGCGATGTTGCAGGCCCCACATGAGCATGCCGTTTACCGGTAAGGCCTGTAAAAGTTTTGCTGATGATAAAAGCCAGACCTGAGTGTCTGGCTTTTTTTATGTGTGAGATGATGAAGTGGGCCGGTCTTTTTTCTCAGGCATGATTACGGTGCCAGCCGAAGCTGCTGCGACCAGGAGAATACCGCAAAAACGTAAAAGTTCGAGATGCTCATGCAGGATGAGAACCCCGGCCAGCACAGCGCAGACAGGTTCAAGGCTATAGAAAATGCCCAGCTCACGCGCTGAGAGCGTGTGCATGGCACGCATCTCCAGTGCGTAAGGTATGGCAGAAGAGCAGAGTGCAACTATAAAGCCCAGTGCCAGCAGAGAGGGGTGTGATGAGCCTGTAATAAGTGCGGGTACAAAGCAGGGAAAGAAAAGACTGATGCCGCCGCAAAGCTGCCCCAGGGCGCAGGCGTGACCGGGTGCCATTTTACCAATCAGCCGTTTTCCAAAGACAACGTAAAATGCCCAGCAGGTGGCTGCCCCAAGCGCAAAAAGAACACCAAGTGTATCGGGGGAGGTTGTATGTGATGGCCTGAGTAAGAGAACCAGACCTGTAACAGTCAGCAAAAGCCATCCGACATCTGCCAGACGCTGTGAGTGAAGAAAGGCCAGGAAAAGCGGGCCGGTAAATTCGATAGCAACCGTCATGCCCAGAGGGATGCGCTGAAGTGCCAGATAGAAAAACACATTCATCAGGGCGGTGACCAGACCATACGGCATGGCCATACGCAGGGTTTTCCACGACAATATAGTCCAGCTGCGAAAAAATATGACCAGGATCACGGCAGCAAAGCAGGCACGTAAGCCAACCATGCCTGTCGCACCGAAAATGGGAAACATAGTTTTAGCAGCAGATGAGCCAAATTGCAGGGAGATCATTCCCCCCAGTAACTGCATAACAGCGGTTGTGCGTTCTTTGGTTGTTGTCTGCTTGTGGTCAGTGCTCATGTATACCGCACAGGATGTGCAGAGAGAGAAAAGGTCAGGGCAGGCATAGGCTCAGACATCCAGAAGTTCATCAGCTGATGAGGCATGCTCCTGAATGAACGCAAAACGCAGCTCAGGTTTTCGCCCCATCAGGCTTTCAACGCGTTCACGTGTCAGGAGTCTGTCTTCAGCGGGGATAACTACGCGTAGCAGAGTGCGCTTACGTGGGTCCATAGTTGTTTCTTTAAGGTCAGCGGGTGGCATTTCTCCGAGCCCTTTAAAACGAGAGACGTCTACTTTGCCACGTGACTTAAAGACGGTTTTAAGTTTCTTTTCACGGTCATCGTCATCCATTGCGTAGACGGTGCGTGTGCCCTGTGTCAGCCGGTAGAGAGGGGGCTGCGCCAGGTAGAGATGACCGCCCTGAATAATTTCTGGCAGCTCGCGGTAAAAGAAGGTCATCAGCAGCGAGGCTATGTGTGCACCGTCTACGTCAGCATCGGTCATGATGATAACACGGCCATAGCGCAGTTTTGTAATATCGCAGCGGTCACCTGATCCACAGCCCAGAGCTTCAATCAGGTCACGCAGTTCCTGGTTCGCCCGAAGTTTTTCAGTCGTTGCGCTGGCGACGTTAAGAATTTTGCCTCTGAGCGGCAGAATAGCCTGGGTTTCACGGTTACGGGCCTGTTTAGCTGATCCACCAGCGGAGTCGCCTTCAACCAGAAAAATTTCAGTATCCTGCGCCTGTTCCCTGGTGCAGTCAGTCAGCTTGCCTGGAAGGCGCAGGCGGCGCGTAGCACTTTTACGGGGTGTATCTTTTTGTTCACGCCGCCGAAGGCGTTCCTCAGCACGGTCAATAACAAATGCCAGAAGCGCATCAGCCTGAGGCGGGTTTTGTGCCAGCCAGTGATCAAAACGGTCACGCAGGGCCGTTTCAACCAGTTTACTGGCTTCGGGTGATGTCAGTTTTTCTTTGGTCTGGCCCTGAAACTGCGGGTCACGGATAAATACCGAGAGCTTTGCCGCAATGGCGCCAAGAATATCTTCAGCCGTAATGGCCGAAGCTTTTTTTGTTGAACGCTGATCACCCCAGGTGCGAAGACCTTTGACCAGAGCATTACGAAAACCAGTTTCGTGTGTGCCGCCCTGTGATGTCGGGATCGTATTACAGTAGGAGGCCAGAGCGGCTGTACCGCTGTCGAGAAAAGCAACAGCCCACTCGACTCGTCCGTTATCCTGACCGTCATGTGTGGGGGGGAGGGAGGCGACATCTGTCCATAACGGGGTGAGCAGCGCCGGGTTGGTTCCCAGCTCGTCTGTCAGGCTGTCTGCCAGCCCGCCTGGAAAGTGCAATACGGCTTCAGTAGGTGTCTCGTCCCCAGATTTTAGTAACGAGGGGTCGCAGGCCCAGCGAATAGTCACCCCACGAAACAAAAATGCTTTTGAACGGCAGAGTTTATAAAGGCGGGCCGGCGAGAAGTGATGTGTACCAAAAATTTGTGTGTCAGGTACAAAAGCGATCTGCGTACCACGACGGTTTTGTGTAACGCCGGCCTTCTCCAGTGGCGTCACGGGGATGCCGCGTTCGTAGCTTTGCTGCCAGATGGTGCGGTCGCGGGCTATTTCGACATCCATCCGTGATGACAATGCATTGACGACGGATGAACCTACACCATGCAGGCCACCTGATGTGGCATAGGCCTTACCGGAGAATTTGCCACCGGCGTGCAGTGTTGTGAGAATAACCTCAAGAGCTGAGCGGTCAGGAAAGCGGGGGTGTGCATCAACGGGGATGCCACGGCCATTATCGCGAATAACCAGTCTGTCACCTGGTTCCAGTGTGACATCAATAGTGGAAGCATGCCCGGCAACGGCTTCATCCATTGCGTTATCAAGCACTTCTGCCGCCAGGTGATGCAGGGCGGTTTCATCTGTGCCGCCAATATACATGCCCGGTCTGCGGCGGACTGGTTCAAGCCCTTCAAGAACTTCAATCGCATCAGCATTATAATCTGCTGTTTTGCCCGCATTATCTGTTCCGGTTGCCGTGGCAGGTGCTTTGCCTGTCGGCTTGCGGGGGGGACGGGGAAGCCCGGAAAACAGGTCACTCATGGTCGGGGTCTGTCCAGCATTAATAACGTAGGGTGTCAGGTCGGGGGAGTATAAGGGGAATATTCGGGAACAAAAAGTGAACTGAAATAAATTTTCACTATAATCAGAAGGTTTCTGACAAAAATGCATTTCCCAGGGGAAGGTAATGCAGGTCACCACGCCTCCGGTGCTCTGTAATTATGAGGCCGAAGGCTGTGGGTACAGATCTTATTTTTTAGCAGTACGGGTTGCGCGGCGAACCGGGCGTTTACCTTTGGTTGAGGCAGGTGCTGCACAGGTTTCGAAAGATGCTGGCTGTGTGATATCTTTTGCATCTGTATAGGCAGCGAGGTCGGCTGCGCTGCTCAGAGCATTGACTTCGTCAAACATGGGAACGCGCTGCATGCAGAAGATTGTACCTGCTGACAGACCTTTTTCTGACTGAACATTGGCCAGCTGTGTAATATAATCGTCATGCTGGCGCTGTGCGTTGCGACCATAGGTCGCGCGGAAATAGGTGTTCAGCTTTTTTTCTTCTTCCAGCAGGTTACCGCGGAATTTTGCAACAAATGAGTTGTATTTATCCTGAGCACTGCAGGAGAGTGCTGTAACCATCAGCTCACTTTTCAGGGCCTGGACGTTAAATGCTTCATGAGCAGGAGAGTGCCCGCAGGCGTTTGCAGCAAAACTGCTGCCAGAGCTGTGCAGAATGCCAGCTGTAAGAGCACAGGCAGCCAGGAGACGGGAAAAACGAGACATATGGTTCCTCCGGTATATACTGGAACCAGCATTTCTGTCGTGTCTGACAGGGGATGCACAGATCTGTTTCAGCATACAAATGGTTTTTTTAAAAATTTCAGGTGACGCGGAATAGCGCATTTAGTCGGGGAACATACAGATGTTTTAACTCTATTTCTATGGTGTTTGGTGCGCATTGTAAGTTTTTTTTAAAGTAACCCATTTATAGCTGTCAGGGAAAAACAGAACGAAAACAGAGAACAGCTATGACTAAATTATGTCATAAATAACAAAAACAGCCAGTTTCATACTGGTAGTGCTTTTTTAAGCTCTTTCTTCCTGGCTCCGGATGTTCTAAGTGCAGAGGTCATAATAGTTATGTATTCTGTAATTGGACTGGCAATCATTTGAAGCGTTATGTCAGGATGGTTGCGGCTGCATTTTTAACAACTGATAAAAAATTAAGTGGAGTTGACGAGTGCGCTTGCGAGAATTTGCTGTGCTGGCAGTGTCGGGTACTATGCTTGCCGGTTGTGCGACGACCACGGGTTCTGTTTCTGCGCCTGCCGGGTCTCCTAATCCGTTCGGGTATCTGAAAACATCAGCTGTGTGTACGACAACGCCAGTAACGGCTGGTGCTGATGGTCAGCTCTCAACGACCATGACGGTGCGCTCTGATGACGGGCTGTGTGAACTGAAAGTCTCCCAGCCAGGTGGTGGTGCTTACGCCTCTTTTGGTGTTGATCCTGTGCCAGAACACGGTAAAGCGCTGATCTATGATCTGGATAGCGATACACATATCACCTACACACCGACTCTGGGTTATGCCGGTACAGACGAATTTGTTGTCACTCTTATTCCGACAGCAGGTGGCGCCCGCCAGCATCTGAAAGTTTCAGTGAAAGTTGATGCGACAGGTGTCGTCGCAGCTAAGCCGGTAGTTCCGGCCCAGGCAGAGAAAGCACCGGTTAAAGCAAAAGCTCCTGTGCGCCGTCATGCACCGGTTAAGAAATAAATCAGGTACAATTAACCGGCTTCCTTATTCTCAGGTCTGAGGAAGCCGGGCCTTTTGCGTTTTATTGTGAAAACAGGGCGCGGGTCTTAGTTTTCAGATGGAAAAAGTAATAGGCTCATTTAAAGGCCGCTTGAGCCCTGCGCTTTCGGTCTTTTTAACCAGATCATCAAGGCTGGTTTTTTTCATTTGTGTCGTGACTTCTTTATCAAGCTGTTTCCAGGTCGGGTCTATGACCTTTGCAAAGAGTGGCCCCTGTGGGCCATCTTCATGACCTGGTTCATCCTGAGTGACGGCTGCAATGATATCAACCAGTGAGATATCACGCCGGGGACGACCGAGTCTGTAGCCGCCGCGTGGTCCGCGTATGCTTTCAAGCAATCCTGTACGGGAGAGGGACTGTAGCAAAGGCTCAATTCCTCTGCGGGCCAGGCTTGAGCGCTCGGCAATATCAGCCGCACTCACAGTGCCGGAACGGCCGGCGTAAAAAGCCACATCCAGCATAATCAGAATTGCTGTTATGGCCCGGTCTCGGCGCAAAATCATGTTCCGGTATCCTTCCACTGTAAAAAAGGAAATAAAATGTTAAAAGCTGCTCTAACCCCCCTATAGCAGGGGATGCTCTGTTTATCTACGAACTTATTTCGTATTATATTCATTAGAACAGGTTTATTCAGGCAACAATAATAAGGCAGTGATATGAGCGTTTCCGATCTTGATGCCGCAAAATATGGTTTTGCAGCTCCTCGTGGCCGGGTTTACGAGTCTATTGTTGATGTTACGGGCGGAACACCACTGGTCGCTGTTCCGCATCTGACAAAAGAGGACGAACTTCAGGCGCGTCTTCTTCTCAAGCTCGAGTTTTTCAATCCTCTCGGCTCCGTTAAGGATCGTATCGGGGCAGCTATGATACTCGCGGCCGAGAAAGAAGGGCGCATCAGCCCTGGACGGACGGTTCTTGTCGAGCCGACATCAGGCAATACCGGTATTTCTCTGGCTTTTGTTGCAGCTGCGCGTGGTTACCGCCTGGTGGTAACCATGCCGGAGGGAGCATCCATTGAGCGCCGCCGCATGTTGCGCCTTATGGACGCTCAGGTTGAGCTGACCCCCTCACGTTTAGGCATGGCGGGCGCTATAGCGCGTGCTCATGAAATTATTGAGGAAATGCCGGATGCCTGGATGCCCGGGCAGTTTGATAACCCGGTTAACCCGCATATTCATGCTCTCACAACAGCTGAGGAGATCTGGGCAGATACCGATGGTGCGGTAGATGTTGTGGTGGCTGGTGTAGGTACCGGAGGTACTGCTACAGGTATCGCAGAATGCCTGAAACCACGTAAAAAAGGTCTTCAGGTTTTTGGTGTTGAGCCCACAGAAAGCGCTATCCTGAATGGGGATGAGCCCGGACCTCACGGTATTCAGGGCATTGGCCCTGGTTTTTGTCCTGCAACGCTGCATACAAAGTCGCTTGATGGTGTGCTGACAACCTCAGAGCGTGAGGCAATTGCGGCAGCCCGGCGCTGTGCCCGTCTTGATGGCATTCCTGTTGGTATTTCCTCTGGTGCAAGTCTGCATGCTGCTTTGCAGCTTGCGAAAAAAGATGAGTACAAAGGCAAAACAATCGTTGCTATTGCACCCTCTTTTGCAGAGCGTTATCTCTCAACGTCTTTGTTTAACGGGCTCTGAAAACTATCATACAGGCCTCAGCTCTGTTCAGGGCAGAGGCCTGGTCTGGTAGAGAGAGATTCTCAGGCCACCATGAGGAACCGGAGCCGTTACCGGCAAAAATGGCAGAGCTGTTGCATGCGCTAGGCTGGATTCGCTGGTGATTATAGCGACACGCCATCCTGAAAAGCGGGCTTTCATCGTGTTGCCAAAAGCCCGGTAAAGTGCGGCCAGCTGTGTCTTGTCACCCAGCCTTGTGCCATAAGGCGGGTTACAGATTACCAGGCCAGGAGCCTCTCCCTCAGGTGGAGAGATCTCGCTCACAGGCTGGCAGGCAAAGGCTGTATAGCTGTCAACGCCAGCTCTTTTTGCATTAGCCTCACTCATGACAATGGCACCCGCATCCCGGTCGCTGCCATAAAAACGGCAGGAAGGAAGACGTGCGCTTTTAACAGCGCGCATTTTCTCCCAGGCCTCTTTGTCAAAAGGCACGAGCTGTTCGAAGGCAAAATGTCGTGCGCGTCCCGGGTTCAGGCGTGCGGCAATTTCTGCTGCTTCGATTATAAAAGTGCCGGACCCACACATCGGGTCAAATACCGGTTCAGCACCGGTGTAGCCGCATTGCATCAGGAAAAGAGAAGCCAGTGTTTCGCGTAGCGGAGCACGATTTACAGCTTCTTTTGATCCCCGACGATGTAAAAGCTCTCCTGATGTATCTATACTGATCGTGCAGATATCGTCCTCAATACGGGCTTTTACGGTAATTTCTGCCGTTTCGGCGCCGGGAGCTCCCATACTTGCTGTGATAGCCCGTGCAATACGCTCACTGGCAGCACCAGCATGATAAATGCGCGATCTTGCACAGGTCGCCTCAACACGGAAAGGTTTGTCAGCAGGAAGTAGCTTCCCCCACTCGAAGGTTTGCGCTCTGCGTTCAAGCTGGCTCAGATGACGTGCAGGAAAAGACAGCACACGAGCCAGTATTTTACTGGTTCCTCTGATCCATAAATTCGCACGCCACACCTCTGGCCAGCCACCTTTTATAGTGACGCCACCGGGCACAATGCGTGCCTGTTTAAAACCTTTAAGGCGCACTTCATTGCACAACACCGGCTCGAGCCCTGGTGTTGTGGCAAGAAAAATATCAAACTCTGAAGGGTATGTCATAAAATTCCGTTGCGCCTAACGGAGCAGGATCTCAACCCGACGATTCTGAGGTTCCCTTGTGTTCGGGCCTGTATGAACGAGAGGGTCTGCCTGACCATAGCCGTGGACATCAATTGTAGCGCCAGGTACGCCATCGCGCATCAGTTCAGCTTTGACTGCATTTGCACGACGGATGGAGAGAGCCATGTTGTACTCTGCTCCGCGTTTCTGGCCCGGGAAAGCAGATGAATTATCCGTATAACCAGAAACCACAATCCGGGTCAGGCTGGTATGAGTAGAGGCCTGCGCGGCAGTAGAAACGATTGAACGTGCTTTATCAGTCAGAGTTGCCCGATCCCAGTCAAAAAAGATCAGGTAGCTACGGGTTGCCTGAGGTGCCGGTGCAGCAGGAGTCGCCTCTTCCGGCGGAGGTGGTGGTGGCGGTGCAGGGTTAAATTCATACCGCAGCCCGAGCATCAGTGAGTGATTGAAGTCGGTTTTGGTGTCCCTGTTGCCTGTAGCCAGACTATAAGCCTTGGTCTGATCGGCTCCTACTGTTCCGATAGAAACAGCATGGTGCGATTGCGGACCCAGCATAGTCCAGAAACGATATTCAGCTGTGAGGGAAAGTCCCACAACCCAGGGTGACGGGAAGGACAGACCGAACATGCCCTGATAAGCAAAATTACCAAAGGTACCGCCAATACCCTGACGGAACTGGTTCCCTGGTGCTGTCACTGAGGTGCGCATGTTGGTCCAGCCATAGCCGATACCGGCACCAAAATATGGGAAAATCCAGGGACGGCCGACATCCATGTCAAAGAAAGCATTGGCCATCACGCCATAGGTCTGTCTGCGCCCGCCGGCTTTGCTGCTGACAGCACTCGATATGAATTTTTCATAAGCCATGCTGCGATAGTCGCCCTCGACCTCGACACGGAAGCCGTTACCCAGTCCATAGCCGAGTGAGCCAATGCCTGTTCCGCCCGTGCGCCAGCGATCCCGGCCGGTGGGGAACATAGGTGAGGAGCGGACGCGCTGATCCTGGTTGAAAGTCGCACCGCCTTCGCCGCCAATATAAATGCCCTGCACTGGCTGTGCGCAGGCCGGAGCCAGGCTAAGCAGATACAGGCCAGCAGCAGCCAGCGGCGCAGAAAGCAATGTCCGCCCGAGAAGATCTTGGCGCCGCTTCATCTTTTTCTCCCGCACTGGCACTGACTGTTCAGTGGCCTATAACAATAGTGTATGCATACGGTCTGTAGAACCGCTATGCCTTTCTTGCTGTAAACTTGCATGATCTGCAACAGGTGAGAGGAATTGTTTTATGATACACTCTCATTATCTGCCCTGTTGTTCCTCCATGTGTGGCTGAAATGATATACTCTTAACGATTATTTTCATACCAGAGTTGCTTCAAATGGTAATCTGAAACCGGGCGCTTCGAGTTCCAGTACCCATAAATCGGGGTCATACCGTCTCTGTCTGTCAATGTACTGCCCTGTCTCCTCAACTGTAAGAGGTATTTCTCCGCTGGAAAAAAACCATGCCGGATCACCATTTGTTGTACGGGTCTGAGACAGAATCATAGCAGATCCATCACGTTCGAGTAAAACAACCAGCAGACTGCCAGCTTCGGATGCCCCTTTGTGGATGAGCATCGCTGATTGTCCGTCCCTGCCAGCTTCGCGCAGAATGGCTTTAGCAGCGATATCAGCTCGTAGTCGTGGTGCAGACATTACTGATGTGTCGCCGTTGCCTGCTGAGATGCATCCTCCGGGGTAGCGGAAATGGCAGCTTTATACCAGGCTTTATTATTGAGAATCATCTGTGCGGTCTCAGTATCTTCGTCTCTGCCCAGAGCTGCCGGGCAGGCTTTACGAATGGAAAGGATGTTTGATGTCGAAATAGGGAAACGTGCTGATCGAGAGGCTTCAAGAGCTGGTTTATTTTCAAGGTGCCCCTGAGACAGGGCATGCACCTGCCGGGCAATGGCACTGGCGCCGAGGCTTGTGCAGATATGTGGCATGACGCCGAGTCCCTGCAATGGCCAGTCCAGCGGAGCCATGACGCGGCTCCAGGTCACGAACAGCTCACTTTTATTAGGCAGCTGGGCTACGGTTTGTACCAGGCCTTTCCCCAGGGTTGAGCTGCCTATAATTACGGCTCTGTGATGGTCTGCGAGGGCTGCAGCCAGAATTTCTGCCGCGCTGGCGGTGTGCCCATCCACCAGTACTGCAATAGGCAGGCCGCTGGTCATGTCGCCACCCTGTACCGCCCAGATATGATTAGCCTCCGGGTCACGGCCATCAGTTACTGCAGCAACGCCGTGATCGAGCAGAAGGGCAGACGCCGTGACAGCCTGCTGCAGTACACCACCCCTGTTTCCTCTGAGGTCGATGATGATGCCGCGCAGATGTGTATCCTGCATCGCCTGGTCGAGATACTGGCTCATCTCTTCTGCAGTATCAGAGGAGAAAGCTGTGATACGTAAAATAAGCAGTGAGCCACTGGTAAAAGCAAACACTGTTTCAGGCGGTACCCGTGCCCTGCGTACAGACACAACGTGGCTGCGTTTACGACCTGGAGAGAGAAGGCGTAGATGTACAAGGGAATCTTCACTCCCTTTGAGCCATTCTGAAACAGTTTTTACACTCTGGCCGGCTGTTGAGCGGCCATCTACGGCAACCAGTCTGTCACCTGCATCAACAGAGGCTGTCCAGGCCGGGCCGTTGGCATTTACCGTTTTAATGAGGATATGTCCGCCCTTGTGAGTAAGCGTAACACCGGCATCGGCCTCACCGCCGGTACGGGCTATCCGGTCTGAGCTGGCAGGGGATGGTCCGATATAGCGTGAGTAAGGGTCAAGATGATTAAACAGCTCATCAAAAAAGGTTTGAAGGAGATCATCCTGGCTGATTTTACGAAAAGTTTCTGAATGGGTCTGTGCCGCCGTTATAAAATGCACAGCCAGCTCTACCCATGCGGCACTGTCTGCGGCAGGTGGTGCAGGCTGAGTAAAAAGCGTTTTTTGCCCGTCCATGAGACTGATTTCTTTTTTATCAGTATGCAGGGACAATGTCGGGTCAAGGGCTGTTAGTGCCCCCAGCCCCCACAGAGTGAACTCCCTGGCTGAATGATATTCAAGCGTGCGGGGGGTCAGAAACTCAAGTGCCGTTGCCATGACAGCGCGGAGCATAGCGTTATCGGCTGACGGGGCGGCGGTTATTACGAAAGGGGGTTTTGCCCCACCGGACAGAGAGTCCATGCTGTTAGCAGAATTTTGCATGGCAGAGTGTTCTGTACCAGGAGGCATTACAGACAGGTTTGCGCCTGAAGTATTATGTATCAGCGATGATGTCTGAATTGCTGACCCGAGGGTGTAAGGCAGGTTATGTCCGTCGTCGCTGGTTTGCGCCATGAGTGGCGAGGGCCTGGTACAGGCCAGCGCGACAATAAGAAATAAAGGTATTTTTCGTGCCAGGTGAGCATGACAGCTTTCGCTGTCACCGGGGGATATCTGACGTATCAGGGAGAAGAGAGAGCACTCCCGTTGCCTGGTTTGTTGCTTTGAGCACCACGGAGAGCACACTGCCAGGCTGAAGCGCAGACCGGGAATATAATGTGGCGCGTAAGGAGTGCGAGTCGTCATAAAACCCTGAATAATTCAGCAAGACACCAGAGGAAAGAAAAGACGGAGTTCCCGTTTTCGTCAATATAAGCCCAAGCCCCTTCTGTGTCATTCTGGTCACTGTCGCTGTGAGTAGAGTGCCACAGCAGGGTCTCAGGTAAGCCGAGGCAAGGCGGCTCAGGCAGTCCTGCACCGCAGAAGATGAGCGGGTTTCTGTATAGTTAAGATGTTCAGCCAGAATGCCCGGATGTGCCGTATCATCATCTCTGATCTGTGCTTTTTGATCAAGTATTTTAGTCAGAGCCCGGTGGTTGATCAGGTCAGTATATCGTCTGATTGGGCTGGTGAAGTGCGTGTATACAGACAGGCCCAGCCCATGATGCCCGCCAGGCAGGGGAGTGTACCGGGCCATTATCTTATCAGAGCTGTATTTATTATGTGAGCTCCTGCTGTGCACCCTGAACAGCCCGGGGGCAGAGAGGTGCTGCATTTTCTGTGCGATGAACTGGTTAGCCGTAATCATACAACTGGCAACAAGGTCGTGAGCAGGCAGCCTCTGACGCGGCATAAAGGAGACAGGGCTGCCAGCATCATCACATATGACATGCCAGTTCAGGCTGTTATTCTCATAACTGCTGTCAGCACCATTCTGGCTGATTTTCGTCCTCAGAGCCCTGGATGTGTCAGACAGTGTTAAAATCTGACGGGTCGGAATATGAGGCGCCGGGGGTTCAGACGTGTCGAGGCAATGTTGCACCTGTTTATAGGTCAGCCGTGCCGCACTGCGCATAATCGCACGGTCAATGGTGCCTGATAGTAAAGTACCGTCGGGAGCGATATGCAGGTCGAGGGCAATGCAGAGCCGGTCTTCTCCGGGTTTTAAAGAGCACAGGTCAGCAGAGAGTGTTGCTGGCAGCATAGGGATGGTACGACCAGGCAGATAAACAGAGGTGCCTCGCTCCCGTGCTTCATTGTCCAGCGCCGAGCCGGCCGGTACGTAGCAGGCAACATCTGCAATGGCGACGATAAGGTGAAAACCTTTCTCCGTGCGTTCAGCCCAGAGTGCGTCATCAAAGTCCTGAGCTGTTTCATCATCAATAGTAATCAGAGGAACTGTTCTGAGGTCTCTGCGCTGCTGCAATTCTGCTTCCGGCAGAGGTTTTTTCCGTACCTCCTGTGCTTCGTTCAGAGCGTCGGACGGGAATTTTTCAGGCAAATTATGAGTGATAATACTCAGCTGCGCGGCCTGGTCCTGTGCTGATGTGGCCTGCAGAAAGGAGCAGAAACTAACCTGTGCCAGACCATTTTTATTATGAGAGAGCAGGCGCACCATCATGAGTGCCCCCACTTTCATATGCGCTAAAAGAGAGTCGTTCTGGTCTGTTGACAGCTGCAGTCGCAGGGAGAGACGTTTATCGCAGGGGTAAAGCTCTATACAGACTGACGGCCCGTTGCTGGTAATTGTGTCGACACAGGCAGGAAGGTCACGGCTCACGGGTGCAAGAAGTGCCAGAGGTCGCCCTTCACGCAGGTTGCGGGGTGGTGATGACGGGCGAAGTCTGACACTGACAAGGTCACCAGGCAGAACCAGTGTGCCGTCTGGCAGATCAGATATCAGCCTGACACCAGTATTGGGGTCAGAGGCAAGGTACGCAAAAACACAGCCATCCTCGCGGCGCCGGGTAACACGTACGCGTGCTGTGTCTGGCATATCTGGGATAGATTTAAGACGCCCTGCCGGTAGCCAGGCCAGCGCACCACACAGGGCCATGTCATGCAGCATGACACGCAGAGCCCGTTTGAGGTGCAGAGGCAGACCAAAAGCACGCAGAATTTCAGCAACACCAACCGGTGTGCCTTCCTGCTCCAGAAAAGTACGGAGTGCTTCGCTGTCAGGAAGGGCTGAAGCCCCGTGGCTTCTGCCCATCAGGCTTATTCTTCAGCCTTTTTTTTTCGCGTGGCTGTAGCACGGGGTTTTTTAGCCGCGGGGGCTTTTTTAGGCGTTTTTTCTTTCTCTTCCGTATCTTTTGTTTTTTTCTCAGCCGTTTTTTTGGTCGTGGTTTTCTTTTTAGTTGCTGTGGCTTTTTTCTTCAGTGGTTTGCCTTTTTCTGTCAGAAGCGTGAGAGCCTCCTCCAGCGTGACAACGTCCATATCTGTGCCACGTGGTAATGTGGCTACCATCTGATCATGCTGCACATAGGGGCCAAAACGGCCTTTGCGCACCATCACGGGCTCACCATCTTTTGGATGAGCACCCAGCGTGCGGATAGACGCCAGCTTTTTGGCCAGCGCATCAACAGCACGGTTCAGACCAATGGTCAGAACGTCATCATCTTTATCCAGTGAGCCAAAAACTTTACCCATTTTGACGTAAGGTCCAAAACGGCCAAGACCAGCCTCAATAGGCTCACCTGTTTCCGGATGAGGGCCGATCAGGCGCGGCAGAGAGAGGAGCCCCACAGCCTGGTCGAGTGTAATTTTATCACCATCGGTATTTTTAGGCAGAGAAGCGCGCCTGGGCTTGGCTTTTTTATCTGCCGGGTCAGGTTCGCCCTGCTGCACATAAAGCCCCCAGGGGCCCTGGCGAACAGTAATATCTTCTCCTGTTACAGGGTGCTGCCCCAGAATTTTCATGCCATCTTTAAGAGCGGCTCCACCTTCGTCTTCTTCAGCGCTTTCAGCTGAGAGACGACGTGTAAACTGGCACTCAGGATAGTTGGAGCAGCCAATAAATGCCCCGTAACGGCCGAGTTTGAGGCCAAGGCGTCCCGTACCACATGATGTGCAGTGACGCGGGTCTGACCCGTCAGTGCGGGGCGGGAAGAAGAAAGGTCCAAGGTCAGCATCAAGTGCATTGAGTACATCAGTGATGGTGAGTTCGCGGGTATCTTCAACTGCTTTAGAGAAGCTGGCCCAGAAAGAGGACAGAACCTCTTTCCATTCTGCCCGGCCATCTGAAATATCATCAAGCAGCTCTTCAAGGCTGGCAGTGAACTGCGGGTCGACATAACGCTCGAAGAAGGACACGAGGAAAGCTGTAACCAGCCGTCCCCGGGCTTCAGGCACGAAGCGTTTATTTTCAAGCATGACATAGTTGCGGTCACGCAGAACGGTCAGAATAGAGGCGTAGGTGGAAGGACGGCCAATGCCAATCTCTTCCATTTTCTTCACCAGTGAGGCCTCAGAAAAACGTGGCGGTGGCTGAGTGAAATGCTGCTCGGCATCAGCGTTGCTCAGGGCTGTTTTGTCACGCTCCTGCATGGCAGGCAGCATGCGGCTCTCATCATCGGCAGCTTTATCGTTGTCATCGTAGCTTTCGGTATAGAGACGCAGAAAGCCATCAAAGGTAATAACAGAGCCATTAGCGCGCAGAATGGTTTTTGCAGCGGGATCAGCAATGTCTACAGCAACCTGGTCAAGTGTTGCAGATGCCATCTGGCTGGCAACAGCACGTTTCCAGATCAGCTCATATAAACGGCGCTGATCAGATGTCAGATGAGGCGCGACAGTTGCCGGAGAGAGAGAGACATTGGTCGGACGAACAGCCTCGTGAGCCTCCTGTGCATTTTTCGCTTTTGAAGCATAATGACGTGGCTGCTCAGGCAGATAATCAGCACCGATATCTTTGCTGATGTGCTGGCGGATAGCATTGATGGCTTCAGCAGCCATCTGCACACCATCGGTTCGCATATAGGTGATCAGACCAACGGTTTCACCGCCCAGGTCAATACCCTCATAAAGCTGCTGCGCTGTGCGCATGGTTGCCTGTGCGCCCATGCCCAGCTTGCGTGAGGCTTCCTGCTGCAGTGTCGAGGTTGTAAAAGGTGGCTGTGGGTTGCGGCGGGTTTTGCGGCGTTCAATAGCATGAACAGACAGAGTCGCTGTTTCAACAGCTTTGCGGGCAGCCTCAGCCAGAACCGCATTATTCAGATCAAACTGATCAAGTTTTTTGCCGTCGAGATGTGTCAGGCGTGCGGTAAAGGGGGCACCTGAGACAGTCGAGAGAGCTGCGGTGACTGTCCAGTACTCACGTGGCTGGAACACTTCGATCTCTGCTTCGCGTTCACAGATAAGACGCAGAGCGACAGACTGCACACGTCCCGCGCTGCGCGAGCCAGGAAGTTTGCGCCACAGAACAGGGGAAAGGGTAAAGCCCACCAGGTAATCAAGTGCGCGGCGTGCTAGGTAAGCCTCAATCAGGGGGAAGTCGAGGTCACGCGGGTGAGCCATAGCGTGCCTGACGGCACTTTTGGTAATTTCGTTAAAGGTGACACGCTGTACTTCAATGCCTTTGAGAGCTTTTTTCTCTTCGAGCATAGAGCGCACATGCCATGAAATGGCTTCCCCTTCGCGGTCAGGGTCAGTGGCAAGGTAGAGGGTGTCAGCACCACGCAGTGCTTTGATGATGGCCGCAATCTGTTTTGATCCGCGCTCATCAGACTGCCATGACATCGCAAAGTTTTCGTCAGGTCGAACCGAGCCATCTTTAGGAGGCAGGTCGCGGACATGGCCGAAAGAGGCGAGAACGATATAACCGTCGCCCAGATATTTGTTGATTGTTTTCGCCTTTGCAGGCGATTCGACCACAACAACGTCAGTCATACTCTCTCCGACCTGCCCAGCGTGGCAGGAGTACTCAGTTAATTATTTCACAGGTTATCAGGCTGCCAGAACAACCCGCCCTCCGGGAAGAACTGTGATATCTCCTTCGAGCTCCAGTTCCGTCAGCGCGGTAAGGACCATAGAAGGTGAGAACTGACAGTGCCGGACAAGATCGTCAACAGGTAGGGGCGTATATGACAGGAGATCAAGTATTTTTTCTTTGATCTTTTTATTTTCGTCAGCTTCATTTTCAGGCTCAGAGGCTGATTTAGTCCTGTTTTCCGGCGGTGTAGTCATTTTTTCTGCCTCCATGGCAGAAAAAGAAAAAAAAGACTGAGAAGGTGAATGTGTCCCCCGCAGAGAAGCTTCAGAGCTACTTTCCTGGCAGGGAAAGGGTGGAAGCGCGGCCAGAACATCTGCTGCACTTTCTGTCAGAACAGCTCCCTGACGCAGGAGGTCGTTGCTGCCTTTATTACGTGGGTCGAGGGGTGTGCCAGGAACAGCAAAAATTTCACGTCCGTAGCCGGCGGCCAGACGCGCTGTAATCAGTGTGCCAGACTGCATTGAGGCTTCAATGACAACACACCCCGCGCTTAACCCGGCAATAAGTCTGTTGCGGCGGGGAAAATGTCTGGCTGTTGGAAAAGTACCGGCAGGCGCTTCAGTGATGACGACGCCTTTTTCTCCGATTTCATTTTGTAGTTTTATATTTTCAGGGGGGTAAGGGCAGTCCAGCCCTCCTGCGATGGCAGCAATTGCACGCCCCGTGCGGTGCAGGCTGCCAAGATGTGCGGCACGGTCGATTCCGCGCGCCAGGCCTGAGACCACACTTAGCCCGGATTCGACCAGGTCTGTAGCCAGATTTTCTGCTATTTTCATTCCCTGCGCTGAGGCATTGCGGGCACCGACAATGCCGATACTCTGCTGATTGAGGTAAGCCGGGTTTCCAAGGCAGATCAGAACCGGAGGGGCATCAGGACACTCCCGCAGGAGACGGGGGTAAGATGCATCAAGCAGAGTGATAAATTGCCCGCCCAGTTTTAATGTCGCATCAATTTCGCGCATAACCTGGTCTGTTCCAGGTGGTGCGGGGGGTGCCGTGCCGCGGATGCGAAGAGAAGGCAGAGCATCCAGAGCGGCCTGAGGTGTATGGTAGCGTGCGATAAGTTGCTGCCACCGATGTGGCCCGATGAAATCCGTGCGGGCCAGGCGGAGGCAGGCAACCAGGTTATCCATTACAGGAAATTATTTTTTCTTCCGTTCAACACGAGGTTCTGTGCCGCTTAGCAGGCGGACAATATTCGCATGATGACGCGCGATGATCAGAATGCTGATAAGCAAAAGAGCCAGAACTTTTGGGTCGTGGTTAATTTTAAAGCCATTGAGTGCCAGGGCGGTCAGGGGAATGGCGATAAACCCGGCAAGAGCACCCGCTGATGAAATGCGGGTGAGTTTGGCTGTAATCAGCCAGACAATCCCTCCGGTCAGAGCTGTCAGGGGGGAGAGACCAAGAGTCACTCCCAGCCCTGTGGCAACGCCTTTGCCGCCCTTAAACCCGAGAAAAACAGGAAAGCAGTGCCCCACTACAGCTGCAACGGCAGTGGCTGCGGCAATGCGGGTGCTAAAAACGGGTGGCGTCATGATCCATGCAATCAGCACGGCAATCAGGCCTTTACCCATGTCCAGCAGTAATGTTGCTGCTGCCAGCTTTTTATTACCGGTGCGCAGCACATTAGTTGCACCAATATTGCCTGAACCAATTTTGCGCAGATCGCCTTCACCTGCGAGACTGGTCAGTATCAGACCAAAGGGAACACTGCCCAGGACGTACCCCAGAAAAGCCAGAGCTGCTAAAAGCCACAGCGCATAGGAAGGGAAGTCCTGCATTATTTTTCGGTCTTTCGATACACAGGCACCCCGGCTTTCCAGGTGCCCAGAACCAGACCTTCAAGAGCACGGCCATCAAAAGCTGTGTTCTGCCCGCGGCCGGGCAGCTTACCTGCCTCCACAAGCCAGCTCTGCTCAGGTGAGAAAAGGCACAGATCAGCAGCTGCACCTTTAGTCAGAGTACCGGCTGAAGATTTCAGTAAAGCTGCAGGCTTGCTGGTCAGCAGAGCCAGAGCATCAGAGAGGGACAGCGTGCCATCATGCACGCGTGTCAGAGTAACGCCCAGAAGGGTAGCCATACCAGCCCCGCCGGTTGCTGCCTGAGCAAAAGGCAGGCGCTTGTCATCAGCATCACGTGGCATATGGTCAGAGGCAATAGCATCAATCGTGCCGTCAGCCAGTGCTGCACAGACTGCCAGTCTGTCTGACTCGGGGCGAAGGGGAGGGGAGAATTTTGCGTAAGTACGAAAACCCTCAATAGCGTTTTCATTCAGGTCAAAATAATGTGGGGCTGTGTCACAGGTAATGGCCAGCCCGCGTTTTTTGGCCTGACGGATCAGCTCAAGCCCTTCAGCCGTTGAGACATGGGCAAAATGAAGTTTTCCACCGGTCATTTCTGCCAGGCGGATATCTCTGGCGATCATGATGGCTTCGGCAGCGGAGGGAATGCCACCAAGCCCAAGGCGTGTGGCCAGGTTGCCGGCTGTTGCACAGCCTGAACCTGCCAGTGATGGTTCTTCAGGGTGCTGTACAACAAGAGCGTTAAACCCGCCGGCGTATGAAAGTGCCAGGCGCATCAGGCGGGCCGGGTCAACAGCCCGTGCCCCGTCAGTAAAGGCAATGGCACCGGCTTCATGCAGCAGGCCAATTTCTGCCAGTTCTTTACCTTCACAGCCTTTGGTCAGCGCACCATAGGGCAGAATGGTAATCGCACCGGTTTCTTCCCCCCGGCTGCGCAGCAGGCGCACAAGCGCAGGGTTGTCGATAGCGGGTTTGCAGGTGGGCAGAACTGCGATGGTCGTGATGCCACCGGCAGAGGCGGCCCGTGCGGCAGAGGCTACGGTTTCACGGTACTCATAACCTGGTTCACCAATTTCAACGCGCATATCAACGAGGCCGGGGCAAAGCACCGCCCCGCGGCCATCAATGCTTACGGCCTCTTCCGGGCGGCCTTCAGCGCCGGCCTGATCAATGGCTTCAATAATACCGTTGCGCACAAGCAGGCGGCCTGGCTGGTCGAGAGAGGCTGCCGGGTCAATAAGGCGGACATTTTCAAAAAGAAGGGTGCTCATACTGAATGCCTGCTGCGTGTCAGCCGATCGAGTACAGCCATACGCACAGCTACACCCATTTCGACCTGTTCCTGAATAACGCTCTGATCTGAATCAGCGACCTGACTGTCAATCTCCACGCCGCGGTTCATCGGGCCCGGGTGCATGACAAGTGCTTTGGGTCTGGCCAGAGCCAGGCGTTTCTGGTTGAGACCATAAAAGCGGAAATATTCGCGCGGGCTGGGGATAAGCCCGGAGGACATCCGCTCATGCTGCAGGCGTAGCATCATAACAACGTCTGCATCTTTCAGACCGTCTTCCATGGTATGAAAGATCTCAACACCAAGGTGCCTGATAGCACCAGGCACAAGAGTTGGTGGTCCGACAACTCTCACTTTGCTGCCCATTGTGGTCAGGAGGTGAATGTTGGAGCGCGCCACGCGTGAGTGTGCGACATCACCGCAGATAGCCACGGTCAGCCCGGCCAGGTGGCCATAATGGCGGCGAATGGTCAGGGCATCGAGCAGTGCCTGGGTAGGGTGCTCGTGCATGCCGTCACCAGCATTAACGACGCTGGCATCAACCTTGCGCGCCAGCAGAGCTGGTGCGCCAGACTGTGAGTGACGCACGACCAGCAGATCAGCCTGCATGGCATTAAGCGTCGCTGCTGTGTCGAGCAGCGTTTCACCTTTATTGACCGAAGACTGAGCGACGGACATGTTAATCACATCAGCGCCAAGACGCCGGCCGGCCAGCTCGAAAGACGTGCGGGTGCGGGTACTGTCTTCAAAAAACAGATTAATCAAAGTACGCCCGCGCAGTACATCGCGGGAGACTTTGCGGGAGCGGTTAAGCAACGCGTAGTTCTCGGCCAGATCAAGCAGGGGCTCAATCTGGTCGGGAGGCATACCCTCCAGACCAAGCAGATGCCGGATAGGGGTGTCCGAAGAACTAGCCATGCAGCACTGCTCCTGTTCTGGCCAGAGTTTCATCCCGTCCGAGAGCGGCCAGGGTGGCATCAATGCCCGGTGAGCTGGTTGACCCGGTCACTGCTGCGCGCAGCGGCTGAGCAACCTGGCCCAGTTTATGCCCTTCACGTTCGGCAAACTGTCGCAGTGTGCTGTCGATTGTCTCTGCTGTGAAGTCAGGAGCTGCTGCCAGATCGCGTGAAATGCCGTCAAGAATCTGCAGTGCTTCGGGTGTCAGCAGTTTCTTTGCTTTTTCGGTAAAAGGCAAAGGTACCTGCCGCCCCAGAAACTGCGCATTTTCAGTCAGCTCAACCAGTGTACGTGCCCGTTCTTTCAGGCCTGGCATCAGAGCAAGCAGGCGTGTACGGGTTGTGTCATTCACCTGCACGCCGTCAACAGCTTTCAGGCGCTCAAGAACATCATCAGTCAGACGTTCATCGTCCGCCTGGCGCATCCATACAGCGTTGATGTGTAACAGCTTGGCATAATCCATGCGCGATGGCGCACGACCCACACCATCAAGGTCAAACAGTTTTATCTGTTCCTCGCGGGAGAGAATTTCAGCATCACCATGTCCCCAGCCCAGACGCAGCAGATAGTTACACAGTGCTTCTGGCAGATATCCCATATCGCGGAATTCAACGACAGACTGTGCACCATGACGTTTTGAGAGTTTGGCGCCGTCTGGCCCGTGAATCAGAGGCAGATGAGCAAATTCTGGCAGCTCCCATCCCATGGCGCGATAAATCATGGCCTGGCGGAAGGTATTTGTCAGGTGGTCATCACCACGGATAACGTGCGTAATATTCATGTCATGGTCATCAACCACAACGGCATGCTGATAAGTTGGTGTGCCATCAGAACGCAGGATGATCATGTCATCCAGCTCAGCGTTGGCTACGCGTACTTCACCCTGAACAAGGTCAGTAATGGTGGTTTCACCTTCACGCGGTGCTTTAATACGTACGGCATAAGGTGCGCCTTCAGGTGCTTCTGACGGGTCACGGTCGCGCCACAGGCCATTATAGCGAGGTGGTTTGCTCTGCGCCATGGCGTCTTCACGCATCTGCTTGAGCTCTTCAGGTGTGCAGTAGCATTTATAGGCCAGGCCTTTTTCGAGCAGCTCAAGGGCGACTTCTGTATGGCGTGCCTGACGGGTGGACTGAAAGACCGGCTCTTCATCAGGTGTGATGCCCATCCAGGCCAGACCGTCAAAAATGACGTCGACAGCCTTTTGGGTCGAGCGCTCACGGTCAGTATCCTCTATACGAAGGAGGAACTTGCCACCGTGATGGCGGGCAAAGAGGAAGTTGAACAGGGCTGCGCGGGCATTGCCAATATGCAGCAGGCCTGTTGGACTCGGAGCAAATCGTGTGCGGATAGTCGTCATGATGTCACCCGTATCATGAGCAGGCAAAAGGAGCCATATGTGCTGACAGCTTATCGCGCATTCTGCACTATGGCAGCGATGAAAGGCAGAGTGACAGAATGTCTGCTGGCTGAACAGCGTCGTTTTATTGTGTGGGTGCCCGTTTGTCTGGCTCTGGGCATCGCGTGGTATTTTTCTCTGAGCTATGAACCTGCTGCGTTGCCGGGCGTGTGGGTGCCGCTTGCCGTTATTCTGAGCGGGTGGGTGTTAATGTGGCGAGGCTGGCTGAATGTGTGGTGCCGTCTGTCAGGTGGTGTCTGTGCGTCAGTGGCGGCAGGGTTTATGGCTGCGTGGAGTGCCGGGCATGCGCATACGCCCATGCCTGAGCTTCCCCGTCGCGCAACAGAGATAACCGCCGTCGTCAGGCATGTGAGTGACATGCAGCGTGATGGTCATTACATACGCAGTGTCGAACTGGCAGAGGCACGTTTTGACACATTCTATGATGACGGAATGCCTCCGTTACAGCGTATTATACGTCTCAAACTGCGTGAAGATGATCCTGTTGTCCTTGCTGCGGGTGATCAGGTGCGGGTGAAGGCTTTGCTTTTGCCGCCACCGTTCCCTTCTTTTCCTGGTGGCAGGGATATGCAGCGTGAGTTCTGGTTTGCTGATGTGGCAGGAACGGGGCGTGCACTGCGCCAGACAGAGCGTCTGGGGCACAGTTCAGTGTCTTTGTTGCATGAAGGAGAAGCGATTCAGGTTTTGCGTGTGGCGTGGAGCGCGCGTATTCGCGCAGCTCTGCCTGGCAGTGCCGGGGCTGTTGCAGCAACACTGCTTGTCGGCGAATCCGGTAGTATTCCTTCCGTGGTCAGGGAGCAGTTTGCCGCAGCCGGGCTCGCTCATATTCTCTCTGTTGCGGGCCTGCATCTTGGCCTGGTGATGATGGTGCTGTTCTGGCTGTCACGTTTTGCTCTGGTGTTATTGGAGAGAGCCGCGCTGTACTGGCCCTGTAAGGCAATTGCCGCATGCATCGCCCTGGCGGGTGGCGGGGCCTATGCTGTGATAACCGGGTTACATGTGCCGGTTATGCGCAGCCTGATAATGGCGTCAGTTGCTGTGGCAGGGTTGTGTCTGGGCAGACGGGTTATGTCGATGCGCGGGCTGGCTCTGGCAGCTGCCATTCTGCTTGTCTGGCATCCTGAATTTTTACTGACAGCGGCTTTTCAGATGTCATTTATGGCTGTGATGGCACTTATTGCAGGTTATGAAGTGCTGGGGCCAGAGCTATCTGCTTATCGTGCACGTTATGTCAGCAATAATCTGGCACGTATCGGGCACAGACTGGCCGGGCACGGTATGGCTCTTTGCATTACCAGCTTACTGGCCGGGTTATCGGCCCTGCCTGTTGTAATGGCACATTTTGGTGAAATTCAGCCCTATTTTCTGATCGCAAATCTTATAGTCGTACCTTTGATGGCGGTCTGGATTATGCCCTGGGGGCTCGTTACCTTTGTGCTGCTGCCTTTTCATCTTGAGGGGCTGGCCCTGGTACCCATGGGGTGGGGTATAAAGCTGACAATGCTGATTGCCAGGGTGGTGGCATCATGGCCGGCAGCGCATATGACTTTTTCTGGTATGCCCGTCCGGGGGCTGTGCCTTGTGCTGCTCGGGTTATGCTGGCTGTGCCTGTGGCGGCAGCGCTGGCGCTTACTGGGGTGTCTGCCCTTGTGTGTCGGGCTGTTATCATCATTGTTTGTGGCAAAGCCTGATATTCTGATCAGCCCCGACGGAGGGATGGTGGGGGTCAGGTCTGGCAGTGCTTTATGGCTGGGCGGGCAGGCGCATGATGCTGCATGGGTGAGCCGGGCCTGGCGACAGCAGCTTGCTGTCAGCGCGGTACATTCTTTCCCTCAGCAGGGGGAGGGGGCGGGAGGCAGGCTTATATGCGGTGAGGATAGCGGGCCTGGTGTGTGCGTGCTGATGGCGCATGATAAGGCGATTCTTATAGACCTGCGCAGTGCAGCGAATAGTGCGCAGCTGACCGCTGCAGCATGTGGCGGAATGGATGTTATTATCAGCGCAGCACCACTCAGGGGTAACTGCCCTGATGTGCCTGTCAGGCTTGATCGTTTTACGGCCTGGCGGCAGGGCGCACAAACCATTTTCATCGGGTTTCATACTCTGAGGGTACGCTCAGGGCGTGATGCTCAGGGTAAGCGCCCCTGGGTTATGGCTCCTGGCGGGCACGGGTTACCTGACCTGCCTTTAGCGCCCTCAGAATAAGGAGAAGTGGATAAGCTGAGGTATGCGGGAGAAAAAACCGGTCACGACATAGTTAGGTCCTATTTGTCCCCTTGCAGAACAGGCCCTCTCCCAGCTATCGGCGTTGGGTATGAATGACTCAAATGTAATTGATTCCTCAGTTTTGCAAAGACAGGGGCCTCTGGCAGCTTATCAGGCGCGTCTCGCGTCAGGTGAGCTCAGGTTTGACCCGGATCAGGAGCGGGTTGTTAAATCCTTTAATCAGTTGTGGATGCAGCTGGGCAATCTGCCGCCCAGGCGCTCTGCACCCAGGCCCGGGCTGCTGACAGGTCTGCTGCGCCGCGTTAAGCCTGAGCCACAGGTTAAACGTCCGCGCGGTTTATACCTTGTCGGGCGTGTTGGCCGGGGCAAGACGATGCTGATGGATCTGTTTTTTGAGTGTGTGCCCCTGCAGCGTAAAGAGCGTATTCACTTTCTGCGTTTCATGCAGGACGTACACAAAACGCTTTATGACATGAAGCGCAGCCACCCCAATATGGCTGACCCTATACCACCTCTTGCAAAAAATATTGCTTCGCGCGTTGATCTTTTATGTTTTGACGAGTTCCAGATTAATGACATCGCTGATGCTATGATTCTGGGGCGTTTGTTTGAGGCATTATTTGCCGAAGGTGTGATAATTGTCACCACTTCGAACACAGTGCCTGGTGAGCTGTTTCAGAATCGTCCCGGTGCGGATGCCTTTAAACCTTTCATTGCCATTATTCATCGCGAGCTGGATACGGTCGAGCTTGATTCTCCACGTGATTATCGCAGGGGCCGGCAGCAGGAGCAGACGACCTGGATTACACCGGCCGACTCTCAGGCAAAAAAATGTCTTGATGAAATTTTTGAAAAATATGCAGCCGGGCAGGAAGCCAGACCGTATACCATTCAGCTGAGCGGGCGTACGTTTGAGGTGGATCAGGCGGCTGGTTCAGTGGCCCGTTTCTCCTTCACTTCTTTGTGTGAACAGCCGCGTGGACCGGGTGATTATATCGCTCTTGCAAAGCAGTTCCCCGTTATTCTCATAGATGATGTGCGTGTGATCGGAGATGAGGAAACGAATCTCGCCAGGCGCTTCATTACAGTGATAGATGCCTTGTACGACAACGGAAATCTGCTGTTTGTGTCGGCTGAAGCGTCCCCCGATGAACTGTTCACGACAGGTGAGGGCGCTGATGCGTTTGCCCGTACTGCATCACGTCTTGCTGAGATGGGCAGCGAAAGCTGGCTTGAACGGGGCGCTCAGGCTGCGCGTGCAGCACATAGTGCTCTCTAGAGCGTGACAGCCAGGTATCTTGTCCCTGCTGCGGCCGCGGTTTAGCAAAACCACATGTGGGCTGAGTTTGTTCAGCTAAAAATATGACGTCACAGAGATGAGAGAGTGCACAGGGCATGATGTCGGAGAAAACAGTCAGTCAGAGGGTGTCGCGTGATTATAGTGCGGCAGTTCCTCTGTGGAGCTGTGGCGATGTGAAGGCGATGGCACTCTGTATTATGTCTGTGAAGAAAACATTACGAAGCCGCCTGGTGAGGTACAATTCAGGCTGGCAGGAGTCAGAGTGATATGACAGCTTCAGATACACTGGCATCGGCTCTTAACGGGGCTAATATTGCTTACCTTGCGGATTTATATGCACGGTGGGTTCAGGATCATAAAAGTGTGGATGTTTCTTTCGCGCAGCTGTTTGATTCTCTTGAAGAGGAAGAAGCTGCGGTTCTGAAAGATGCAGCGGGAGCCTCATGGGCCCCTCATGCTTCTATGATTACGGGCGAAGAGCCTGAAGCACCTGCAAAAGGTGCCGGTGCGGCCGATGGTCTTTCAGCGCAGCATAGTCTGGCTCTTGCCCGCCTGGTACGTGCTTACCGCACTTATGGCCACATGGAGGCAAACCTTGACCCGCTGGGTCTGAAGGTGCCTCAGCCACATGAAGAGCTCGACCCTGCGACCTATGGCTTTAGCAAAAAAGACATGAGCCTTGTGGTTTATGTTGGTGCCTTGCTCGAACCCCTGCTGAAGGGACCATCTGCTAAAGTTGGTGATGTCGTTGCAGCTTTACGCTCTGTTTACTGCCATAGCATTGGTGCCGAATACACCTATGCACGCAGCCATGAAGAACGTGAGTGGTTTCGCAAGCGCTTTGAAGGTGATAACTGGCAAAGTGGCCCCGGAGCTGATGAGCAGAAGCTCATCCTGAAAGATCTGACAGAAGCAGAAGGCTTTGAGGCATTCTGCCAGAAACGTTATGTCGGTGCTAAACGCTTTGGCCTTGAAGGGGGTGAGGTTTCTATCCCGTCACTCCATGCCATCATTAATCGTGCTGCAGGCAAGGGTGTTAAGTCTGTCACGATCGGTATGGCGCATCGTGGTCGTCTGAATACGCTGGCGAATATCGTGCGTAAGCCATATGTTGCCATTTTTAATGAGTTCTCTGGCGGTGCGTTTAAACCTGATGATGTCGCCGGTTCGGGTGACGTAAAATATCATCTGGGCTCATCAACTGATATCGAAGTTGATGGTCATTCCGTTCATATTACGCTCCAGCCTAATCCTTCTCATCTTGAGGCCGTTGATCCGGTTGTCTGTGGCAAGGTCCGCGCTATTCAGGATGATACCGGCGATACAGAACATCGTTCTGCCCATATGGGTATCGTGATTCATGGTGATGCGGCTTTTGCGGGTCAGGGTATAGTTTACGAAACCCTCTCCATGTCCCGCCTGAAAGGGTACCGCACCGGTGGTACCATTCATATGGTCGTGAATAACCAGATTGGTTTCACAACTAATCAGGAAAATGCTCACTCAGGTATCTATAATACAGACGTTGCAAAAGCTATTCAGGCTCCGGTCCTGCATGTGAACGGCGATGACGCCGAAGCGGTTATTTATGCGTCTCGCCTGGCTGAAGATTACCGTCAGGCTTTTGCCAGCGATATCGTGCTTGATATCGTCTGTTACCGTCGTCACGGTCATAACGAGATCGATGAGCCGACATTTACGCAGCCGGTTATGTATAAAGCCATAGCTGAGCATGAAACGCCTCATGCGCTTTATGCAAAGCGTCTGGTTGCTGCCGGCGTTGTTACAGATGATGAAGTAAAAGCGCAGTGGGATGCTTTTGCAGGCAAGCTTGATGCCGACTATCAGGCTGCTCAGTCCTATAAAGTGAATAAGGCTGACTGGCTTGAAGGATCATGGCTCGGGCTGCATGCTCCCTCTGGTAAAGCTGAGGATGTATATCCTGAAACCGGTATTGCTCTTGATACGCTGAAAACTATCGGTGCGGCACTGTCGACAACGCCTGAGAGTTTTGACGTTAACTCAAAAATTGCCCGTCAGCTTCGTGCAAAAGCGGATATGTTTGAAAATGGTACGGGTTTTGACTGGGCAACCGGCGAGGCTCTGGGCTTTGGCTCTCTTCTGCTTGAAAAACATCGTGTGCGTCTCTCCGGTGAAGATTGCCAGCGTGGTACCTTCAGTCAGCGTCATGCTGTATTAACCGACCAGGATAACCAGACAACCTATACCCCGCTCAATAATATTTGCGATGATCAGGCGCAGATTGAGATATGGAACTCTTTCCTCTCAGAATATGGTGTTCTGGGCTTTGAGTATGGTTATTCGCTGCGAAACCCTCAGGCTCTGGTGCTGTGGGAAGCTCAGTTCGGTGACTTTGCAAACTGTGCTCAGGTGATTATTGACCAGTTTATTGCATCAGGCGAGACAAAGTGGCTGCGTATGTCTGGTCTCATTATGCTGCTGCCTCACGGGTATGAAGGGCAGGGGCCAGAACATTCTTCTGCAAGGCTTGAGCGTTATCTTCAGCTCTGTGCAGAAAATAATATGTTTGTCTGCAATATAACGACCCCGGCAAATTACTTCCATGCCCTGCGTCGTCAGCTGAAGCTGGATTATCGTAAGCCGATGATCCTGATGGAGCCTAAATCTCTGCTGCGGCATAAACTTGCAGTTTCTGAGCTGGCTGACTTTGGCCCGGGTACACGCTTTGAGGCTGTGCTTGGCGAGGTGGATAAACTCGCCGCTGACAAAGATATTGAGCGCGTTGTTCTGTGTTCAGGTAAGGTTTATTATGACCTGCTGGCCGAACGCCGTGACAAAGAGCTTGATAACGTTGCCATCGTACGCCTTGAGCAGCTCTATCCTTTCCCTGAGACAGCACTGGCAAAAGAGCTTAAGCGTTATCCGAACGCAGAGGTTATCTGGTGTCAGGAAGAAACAGAGAACGGTGGAGCATGGCTCTTTGCTGACCGTCGGATAGAGAGTGCTCTTACTCTGGTAAAACATAAAGCCGGTCGTCCTGTTTATGTCGGGCGTGCCGCTGCTGCCAGCCCTGCTACAGGCCTCGCCCGTATACATGCGGCTGAGCAGACTGACCTGGTGGAAAGAGCGCTGGGCCTTAAAAAATAAAGGTCTTAGTGGTTAAGCTGATGACATTGCCTGCCGTATTATAGCGGCGCGAAAACAACCGGCAGGGGCAATAACCTGCTGGTCTGAGGTTGAAGAAGGTAAGGATTGAAGATGCCAGTTGAAATTAAAGTTCCTGCCCTTGGTGAGAGTGTTACGACTGCCACTGTTGGTAAATGGCTGAAGCAGCCAGGTGAAGCGGTTAAGGCTGACGAGGGTATAGTTGAGCTTGAAACCGATAAGGTCAGCGTTGAAGTGCCTGCTCCGGCTGATGGCTGTCTTGAAAGTCACGTCGTGAAAGAAGGTGACGAGGTTGAAGTCGGTGCGGTTCTGGCCCTGTTTGAAAAAGGTAAAGCCGGTGGTGCTGCTCCTGCTAAAGCGGCTTCTGCGCCAGCTCCGGCAAAGGCGGTAGCTCCGGTCGCTGCTGAAAAAGCACCGCAGCCAGTAGCAGCAGGAGCACCATTTGCACTGCCGGCAGCCCAGAAACTTATGACCGAAAATAATCTGAGCGCAAATCAGGTTGGTCAGGGTTCAGGTCTTGGTGGTCGTATTACAAAAGGTGACGTGCTTGGGTTCCTGTCTCAGCCACCTGTTAGCCAGCAGCAGGCAGCACCTCGTCCCCCACGTAAAGATGACCCGCGTGAAGAACGTGTAAAAATGACGCGCCTGCGTCGCACCATTGCACGTCGCCTTAAAGATGCGCAGAATACAGCAGCTATGCTGACAACCTTTAATGAGGTTGACCTGTCAGCTGCTATGGAACTGCGTAAGGAATATCAGGACTTTTTTGTTAAAAAGCATGGCGTAAAGCTGGGCTTTATGTCCATTTTCTCTCGTGCCGTGATTGCGGCCCTGAAAGAGTTCCCTGCTATTAACGCAGAAATTGATGGTGAAGACGTCATTTACCGTGATTTCGTGAACCTGGGTATTGCTGTTGGCGGGCCTAACGGTCTTGTCGTCCCGGTTATTCGCGATGCGGATAAAATGAGCTTTGCTCAGATTGAAAAAACCATTGCAGGTTATGGCAAAGCAGCCCGTGAAGGGACGCTGAAGATCGATGATCTGTCAGGTGGTACTTTCTCTATCACCAATGGTGGTATTTACGGTTCACTGCTTTCAACACCTATTCTTAACTCGCCGCAGTCAGGTATTCTGGGTATGCACGCAATCCAGGAGCGTCCGGTTGCTGTGAATGGTCAGGTTGTGATCCGTCCGATGATGTATACAGCTCTGTCTTACGATCATCGTATTGTTGATGGTAAAGAGGCAGTCAGCTTCCTGGTGCGTATCAAACAAAATGTTGAAGATCCGCGCCGCCTTCTTATTGACGTCTGATCGTCTGTGATCGGCAGGGTTCAGCCCTGCCGATTTTTTTTGTGAATGAATAAGAAAGGCAAAATTTATGCCAGTTGAAATTAAAGTTCCTGCCCTTGGTGAGAGTGTTACGACCGCTACTGTTGGTAAATGGCTGAAGCAGCCAGGTGAAGCGGTTAAGGCTGATGAGGGTATAGTTGAGCTTGAAACCGATAAGGTCAGCGTTGAAGTGCCTGCTCCGGCTGATGGCTGTCTTGAAAGCCACGTCGTGAAAGAAGGTGACGAGGTTGAAGTCGGTGCGGTTCTGGCCCTGTTTGAAAAAGGTAAAGCCGGTGGTGCTGCTCCTGCTAAAGCGGCCTCTGCGCCAGCTCCGGCAAAGGCGGCTGCCTCAGCCCCGGAAGTAAAAGCGGCTGCACCTGCTGAAGCTGAAAACGTTGATTATGATGTCATTGTTATTGGTTCAGGCCCGGGTGGGTATGTATGCGCAATTCGGGCAGCACAGCTTGGCTTTAAGGTCGCCTGTGTAGAAAAACGCGCAACCCTTGGTGGTACCTGCCTTAATGTTGGCTGTATCCCTTCAAAGGCATTGCTGCAGTCATCTGAAAATTATCATGCTGCGGCACATGATTTTGCAGCTCATGGTGTTGTGCTTGAAAAAGTTGGTCTTGACCTTGCTAAAATGCAGGCTCGTAAAAGCGAGATTGTGACAGCCAATACCAAAGGTGTTGAGTTCCTTTTCAAGAAAAATGGCATTACCTGGCTTAAAGGTCACGGTAAGGTTGAAGGTACGGGTCGCATTACTGTTGATGGCAAGCCGGTTACAGCAAAGCACATCATCATTGCTTCAGGCAGTGATAGTGCGAACCTGCCTGGCATCGAGATTGACGAAAAAGTTATTGTTACGTCAACAGGCGCGCTTGAACTGTCTTCAGTGCCTAAACGGCTTGTCGTGATTGGTGGTGGCGTTATCGGTCTTGAGCTGGGCAGTGTCTGGAATCGTCTGGGTGCAGATGTTACAGTCGTTGAGTTCATGAACCATCTGGTTCCGGGTATTGATAGCGAAGTGGCATCTCAGTTTCAGAAACTCCTGGTAAAACAGGGCTTTAAAATGAAACTGGGTCATAAGGTAACCAAAGCAGAAAAAACAAAGTCAGGTGTTGTGCTGACTGTTGAGCCTGCTGCCGGTGGCGCTGCTGAAACGATTGAGGCAGATGTTGTTCTGGTTGCTGTTGGCCGTACTGCTGCCAGCAAAAATATGGGGCTGGAAGAAGCCGGTATTGAACTGGATAAGCGTGGCCGTATTGTCACGGATGCACATTTTTCTACCAGTGTTCCCGGTATTTATGCGATTGGTGATGTTATTGCTGGTCCGATGCTGGCACATAAAGCAGAAGAAGAAGGCGTGGCTCTGGCAGAATTGCTGGCAGGTCAGGCTGGTCATGTAAATTATGATGCCATTCCAGGCGTTATTTATACATGGCCTGAAGTTGCTGCTGTTGGATTTACAGAAGAAGCACTAAAGGAAAAAGGTGTAGAGTATAAAACAGGTAAGTTCCCTTTCCTTGCAAATGGTCGTGCACGTGCTTTGGGTATGACTGATGGGTTTGTGAAAGTTCTCGCCTGTAAAAAAACAGATCGTGTTCTTGGTGTGCATATTATTGGCCCTTCTGCCGGTGAGCTGATTGCAGAAGCAACAATGGCTATAGAGTTTGGTGCTTCTGCTGAAGACATCGGGCGCGTTTGCCATGCACACCCGACATTGAGTGAAGCAGTGAAAGAAGCGGCTCTGGGTGCAGATGGCCGTTCTCTGAATATTTAAAATTTTTGACGAAGGGAGCACCAGAACTTTCCGTCGTCAGTGACCGGAGAGTTTGATTTGCACAGAGCAAAAATTTTTATTCTGGCATGCATGGTGTTTCCTGTTCCGCTCCTGGCGCATGCGCAGGAGCGGGCTGTCTCTCCTCTCGTTTCTGGTAGTGAAACACCTCAGTCGGAACAAACCAGTCCAGCTCCGGCAGATAAAATAACCTCTGACCAGCATACGGCCGGTAGTGAAACTCTTCCTGAAGTGCCAGCTATGCCGGATTATCCGACACTTGCTGTTGAGGATGTGCCAGCAGAAGTGCATCGCCTTACTCTCGCTTTTAACAAAGAGGTTGGCGGTGAAAAAAATATTTCAGCCGAGAAGAAAGCGCTCTGGATCAGCCTTGCACAGAAAGAACTGGCAGAGCATTCAGCAGACCATCCGCTGACACGTCCGCAGGTGCTGGTTGTTGTAGACCGTAACCCCGGGGTTCAGCGCCTTGCACTTATTGCAGCACTTCCTGGCGATGCTGAGGACTGGCAGGTTATCGGCGTGACCAAAATATCAAGTGGTACAACTGGTCGTAAATATTACTATATTACCCCGACAGGTGTTTTTGCGAATACATCAGATATTCTGGGCTACAGGGCTTTAGGTACGAAAAACGAGCATGGTATCAAAGGGAACGGTGTCAAAGATATGCGCGTGTGGGACTTTGGCTGGCAGTGGGCTGAAAAAGGCTGGCTGCCCTCACGTGAGAAAGGGCAAATTCGCCTTGAGATGCATGCGACTGACCCTGTTTATCTTGAGCCGCGCCTGGGGCATACTGCGTCAGAAGGATGTGTGCGCATCCCTGCAGCATTAAATATTTTCATTGATAAACATGGTCTGATTGATGCTGAATATGAGCGTACTGCCGCAATTGACAGGCGTTTTAGTGCCTTGCTGCGCAAAGATCGTAATCAGTCGCCTTTAGCAGGGTCTCTTCTCGTTGTGGTTGATTCAACGGATGCGCTGAAAGCGGCTCATCCGAGTAAGGTGGCTCAGTCTGTTCAGAAACAACATAATATGATCAGGTGAGTTTTAATATTACCTGCAGATATTATTAGATAAAATGGTTTTGTGTATAGCTTCTCTTTGCTATTTTCAAATAGCTTAACATTAGATAAAAAATAACAAACATTCAGGAGATTAATATCCCATGGCGCATGTACAATCTCAGCCAGATCACGCGCTTGTATCCGGTCTTAAAGCGATTGTTGGTAAAGAGCATGTGCTGAGTGGAGATGCTGACACGTATCAGTTCCGGCATGGGTTTCGTTTTGGGTCAGGTCAGGTGCTTGCTGTTGTAAGGCCGGGTACCCTTACAGAGCTCTGGCGGGTTGCTCAGGCTGCTGTGCAGGCTGATAAAATTATTATTATGCAGGCAGCTAATACCGGTCTGACCGGTGGCTCAACACCTGATGGCGATAATTACGACCGTGAGATAGTGCTGATCAGCACTTTGCGGCTTACAGGTATTCACCTCATCGGTGAGGGGCGCCAGGTTGTCTGCCTGCCAGGCTCTACATTGTATGAGCTTGAAAATAAACTGGCTCCGCTGGGGCGTGAGCCTCATTCAGTTATTGGTTCATCCTGCATCGGGGCATCCGTTCTTGGTGGTGTAAGTAATAACTCAGGCGGTGCTTTGGTACAGCGTGGCCCGGCTTATACGGAAATGGCTATTTTTGGCCAGGTTGGGGAAGACGGACAGCTGCGCCTGGTTAACCACCTGGGTATTAACCTGGGGGATGACCCGGAGGCTGTTCTGACACGGGTGCAAAATGGTGATTTTAGTGATGCTGATGTCACGTGGGATGCAGCCCGTGGGCATGATGACCGCTATATTCAGCATGTTCGTGACGTGGATGCAGACACTCCGGCACGGTATAATGCTGATCCTGCACGCTGGCATGAAGCTGCCGGTTGTGCCGGTAAGCTTGTGGTGTTCGCTGTCAGACTGGACACATTCCCTGCTGAGAAACGTTCCCATGTTTTTTATATTGGGACAAATGACACGCAGGAGCTTGAAGATCTGAGGCGTCATTTACTGACAGGCTTTGATGAGCTGCCGGTTGCTGGTGAATATATGCACCGGGATGCATTTGATATTGCTGAGAAATACGGCAAAGATACGTTTGCAGTTATTCGCTATCTGGGTACAGGATTTTTGCCCCGGTTTTTTGCCTGGAAATTGCACTTTGATGGCTTTGTTAAAAAATTCCGCTTTTTACCTGACAGCCCCAGTGACCGTTTTTTACAATTTGCCAGTAAATTTTTACCAGGTCAGTTGCCTAAAAGGATGCTTGAGTACAGAAATCGCTTTGAACATCACCTGATGCTTAAAGTTTCAGAGAAGCTGATGCCCGCTGTAAGAGTTTATTTGCAGGAGTATTTCAGCAAGGCCAGTGGCTCATTTTTTGAGTGCACGACAGACGAAGGTAAGCGTGCTTTTCTGCATCGTTTTGCTGCTGCCGGTGCAGCGGTGCGCTATCGTGCGGTGCATCACCGGGAGGCTGAAAATATTGTGGCTCTCGACGTGGCTCTGCGTCGTAATGACCAGGACTGGTTTGAAAAGCTGCCAGCCGAAATTGAAGAAAAGCTGATTGTTAAGCTCTATTATGGTCATTTTCTGTGCCATGTGATGCATCAGGATTATGTTGTGAAAAAAGGCTATGATGTCATGGCCGTTGAACACAGCATGTTGCCTGGCCTTGATGCGCGTGGTGCGCGCTACCCTGCTGAGCATAATGTAGGACATTTGTACCAGGCACCAGATGAAATGCTGGCGCATTATCGCACGCTTGATCCGTGCAATTGTCTCAACCCGGGCATTGGTCAGGCGACTAAAAAACGAAAATGGGTTGCTGAGAGCGTTTAGTTTTATAATGGTAAAGCTATTCGATTATTAATGACGTTTATTGGCGCTATTCCAGCATTGCCAGCAATATGAAGTATGCCTGTTTCGTTAGCTGAGGCTGCAAAGGTAGCTCAAAAGCATTAACGGCCGACATTATGCCTGATGGCCTTAGCAATCAGGCATAATGATATCTGTATACTCTGTAGAATGTTTAGCAGAGTATCAGAGGCTTGCAGGCAGCTTGCCGTCGTTTTCAGCCAGTTTCTGACGCACAGCTTTAATCAGCCAGACGTTCATAGAGGCTGAATCGTTGGTGTCCCCGGTAAAACCCAGTTCGCCAGCCAGCTTTTTGCGGGCATCGAGAGAGCTGTCCAGGTCAAGCAGCTTAAGCAGATCGACAATAGATTCCTGCCAGTTGAGTTTCTGGGGGTTCTTTTCTGCCAGCGCATTTAGCACAGCATTGACATCTACCGGTGCGGCAGCTGCGGGTGCCGTGGCAGATGCAGCGCCTGTCTGTGCAGGTGCACTCCCGGTAGCTGCCGGTGCATCAGGTGTCGCGGCTTTAGCGTGATGGAAAATAGCTGAGAGAATTGAGCCGAAAATACTCATCAGAGAATCTCCTGTGTGAAGAGAAAAAACAGAGCAGATCACAACCCGCAGGTTGCGATCCGTTTAGTCTGTATGCTCTTAGTAGCGATATTCTTCGCTTTTGAACGGACCATGAACCGGTACGTCAATATAATCAGCCTGTGCCTGGCTGAGCTGTGTGAGCTGTGCTCCAACTTTAGCAAGGTGCAGAGCAGCAACTTTTTCGTCGAGCTTTTTAGGCAGGGTGTAAACTTTGGCTTCGTATTTGCCAGCCGGAGCAGTCCACAGTTCGATCTGTGCCAGAGTCTGGTTGGTGAAAGACGCAGACATCACGAAAGAGGGGTGACCTGTTGCGTTGCCAAGGTTTACCAGGCGGCCTTCTGAAAGGACGATCAGACGTTTACCATCAGGGAAAACAACTTCATCAACCTGTGGTTTGATATTGTCCCACGTGAAGTTACGCAGGGCTTCGATCTGAATTTCAGAGTCAAAGTGACCGATGTTGCACACAATGGCGCGGTTTTTCATGGCGCGCATGTGCTCAAGGGTAATGACGTCAACATTGCCGGTAGCTGTCACGAAAATATCGCCACGTGATGCAGCGTTTTCCATGGTAACAACTTCATAGCCTTCCATAGCGGCCTGCAGGGCGCAGATCGGGTCAGCCTCGGTTACCAGCACGCGACAGCCTGCGTTACGCAGAGAGGCAGCAGAGCCTTTGCCAACATCACCATAACCGGCAACGACAGCAATTTTACCAGCCATCATCACGTCAGTACCACGGCGGATCGCATCGACCAGGCTTTCGCGGCAGCCATAAAGATTGTCGAATTTTGACTTGGTTACGCTGTCGTTAACATTGATTGCAGGAACTTTGAGTTCACCGGTTTTCTGCATTTTCCACAGGCGGTGCACACCTGTTGTTGTTTCTTCAGAAAGTCCTTTAACATCGGCGAGCAGCTCAGGGTATTTGTCGTGCATCAGCACGGTCAGGTCACCGCCGTCATCGAGAATCATGTTCGGGGTCCAGCCATCAGGGCCTTTAACCGTCTGCTCGATACACCATACGAATTCTTCTTCGCTAAGGCCTTTCCATGCAAAAACCGGAATGCCAGCTGCGGCCATAGCTGCCGCTGCGTGATCCTGGGTGGAGAAGATGTTGCATGAAGACCAGCGCACAGTCGCACCGAGAGCTACCAGGGTTTCCATCAGAACAGCAGTCTGAATGGTCATGTGCAGGCAGCCTGCAATGCGTGCTCCTTTAAGAGGCTGGCTTTTGCCATACTCTTCACGGAGCGCCATCAGGCCTGGCATTTCGCCTTCTGCAATGGAAATTTCCTTGCGGCCCCATTCAGCCAGAGAAATGTCTTTTACTTTAAAGTCGCTCATCGTGGTTCTCTAATCCTCTTGAGATAAGGTGGATTTTTATACATCCCGAACTCCGCGCAGGCCAGAGAGAAGGAGAGTTTTTCTTATTTTAATGTTATAATGACTTGCAACAGGTAAGCTTTTAAGAGCATGGAGAGAGCCACGGGCTGATTTTTGAGCGGGCTTACGGACCGCTTTTAAAGAGATATTGTTGTGATTGTAGCTATTATCCGTTCTGTTATTTTTAATGTCACCTCCTTTTCTTTGACAATGCTCATGGGTGTGGGGGCATTTTCTGTGCGCTGGTTTGCGCGGGGCTATGCGTTACCATATGCAAAGCTGTGGTCACGGCTGGTGCTTGCGCTTTTTCAGTCTGTATGCGGGGTTAAAGTTCATATTGTCGGGCGGGAAAACCTGCCGGCTGAAGGCCCTTTGCTGATTGCCTCTCAGCATCAGTCAGCGTTTGACACTCTTATCTGGATGTTACTTGTTTCCAGGCCTTGTTACGTCATGAAAGGGGAACTGCGCAAAATACCTCTTGTCGGGCCAATGCTTATTCTCGCCGGCATGATGCCCATTAACCGTTCTGCCGGGGCCAGGGCTTTACGTGTTTTGTTGCAGGAAACCAGCAAGGCGATGGATGTTGGCAAGCAGGTGATTATTTTCCCTGAAGGAACAAGAACAGCTCCGGGGGAGAGGGTGCCGCTCAAGCCTGGTATTACGGCTATGGCAAACCATACAAAACAACCGGTTATTCCTGTAGCCACAAACTCCGGTGTGTTCTGGGGGCGGAATGCTTTTCTGAAAAAATCAGGGGATTTATATGTGGTCATTGGCAAGCCAGTGCAGCCTGCGCCTGGTAAAGTGATGATTTCTGACATTCAGCAGGCCTGGAGAGATATGGAGGAGACATTTTCTCCCTGATGTATTGGTTGTGACGGCATGACAGGGCTTAAAACGCGCAGAAAGATTTTATATCGCTCTGTTGTGCTCGCGCTGTGCGGCATCCTGTTATGCGGTATGGCGGATTTTATATTAAGTTTGTCTGGTCAGTTTTATTTAAAGCGCCAGCTTGTCGCCTTTCAGCAGCAAAGCGGGTGTACGCTCAGAGCGACAAAGCAGACAAGCTACCCCGGTATTTTTTTTAATCCTTCAGTGCAGCTTTCAGGTGCTTCGGTAAGATGCTCGGAGAAAGCACTTTTTTTTGCTGAGAACGTCCGGCTGGGTTTTTCACCTTTTCATCCTTTTTCAGCTGTTCTGAGGCTTGAAGGCGGAGAAAAGCTGGGGCTGTCTTTATCCTCAAAGCAGAGCGATGTCTGGCAAATGGCAGGTGCTCCTGTTGAGCTTTTGCTTCCGTTGCGGGGGGTATTTCCTCTTTCTGCTCAGGATATAGCGTTTTCTGCAGATTTTATCACGCTTTCCTCCCGGCAGGGTGTACTGGCGCAACACGCTCTGTCACTGCGCCAGGTAAAAGGGCGTATGCTTATTAACCCAAAGGCTGAGGCTGATAAGCGGATAGCGGGTTTGCACATCACTGCGCAGAAGCTTAACATCGCGCCCGGTCAGCACGTGTTAACCAATGTTTCTGTCGTTGTGACAATTCCCGGTCCTTTATCTGAGCGCCGGCAAAGCTGGCAGCGTTTGTTACGCAGCACCGGTGATGTGGCAGAGCAGAAAGAAGGCAATTCTGGTTCTGAGCCGGTAACGGCGGCCCAGGCTTTACCTGATATTCTTATTCCTCAGGCTGAGGCAAACTGGCAGGGTCTGCATATGACCTGGGCTGCAAAACTCTTTGTGCTTGAGCATGAAGGGCTGAGTGGTGACAGCTGGCTGACTCTGACGAGTTTCCGACCGTTTTTTGAGCAGCTGAGGCATGATAATATAGTGCCGGAGCAGCAACAGGAAATTATGACAAAGCTTGATGCCGTTTTATCTCGTAATGAGAAAACAAAGCCGCGCTCTGTGACGCTGTTTGTTCCCGTTCGTCATAGTGAGATTGTGTTTGCCGGTTACAGTGCGGGCTCTCTGCTTTCTGCCCTGCATACCGCCGAAGGGCTGATGCAGGGCAGGCAGGCTGATACAACTGTTTCTCATTAAGAGAGGTTGTTTAAAAGTTATCTTTTTCCTGACGCCATTTTGTAAAGGTGGCTACATCTTTCGCCAGCAGAAAGGGGTTGGTAGCCCGTTCTGTGCCAAGTGTTGTTGGCAGGGTTGGCAGATTTTCAGCCCGCAGCTTCTTTACCTCTTCAATGCGAGCCTGCAGAGCTTTGTTGTCGGGGTTTGTATGATGCGCAAAAGCCGCGTTGCTTAGTGTATATTCATGGCCACAATAAACACGGGTCTCGTCAGGCAGACTGTTAAATTTGCTCAGAGAGTCAAACATCTGTGCCGGCGTACCCTCAAAAAGGCGGCCACAGCCCATGCTAAAGAGTGTGTCACCGCAGAAAAGGGCAGGAGGAGCACCGTCAAAATAAAAAGCGATATGCCCGATTGTGTGTCCCGGTACATCCAGCACCTTCGCAACAGAGTCACCTACGGCTACTGTGTCACCCTCACGCAATGCAATATCAAGCTTTGGCAGGCGGCTGGCATCGTTAGCAGCCCCTGCGACTTTTGCATTGTAGCGCTTTCTCAGGGCCTCTGTGCCATCTGTATGGTCAGGGTGGTGATGTGTAAGCAAAATCAGGTCAGGTTTAAGGTTTGCAGCATCAAGTGCTTTTTCAACCGGTTCTGCGACTCCCGGGTCAACAATGGCTGTTATGCCAGTTTTTGTGTCGGTTAAAACCCAGACATAGTTGTCTGACATGACAGGGATGGGGTGCACTGAAAGAGACATTACGGGGGCTCCTGTATAGCGTAAGTCGTAAAAGACTATATGATCTGTAGTGTCACAGGATCAAAGGATCATGATAGACATGAACTATGCAAAACGTCACTTTTTCAGCGTTGTCTGATTTTTATGCAACCGGGACCGGCCAGAGATGTATGTCGCTGTTGCATCGTCAGGTCAGAGTTTTCTGGCCAGATCTGACTGCCGGGCAGAAAGTGCTTGGAGTGGGCTATGCTTCCCCTTGCCTGCGCGCCTGGCCGGGGCTGCAGATGAATCCTGTTTCAGTTGTTTTGCCGCATTATGATGGTGTGAAGCGTGGAGGGGCGGGTCTGCGTGACAGCATGGTGCATACGCTTGTTGGCGAAGCAGGTGTTTTACCGTTTCAAAGCGAAAGTTTTGACCGTGTTGTCCTGATGCATGCTTTTCAGACGCAACGCCAGGCTGTCAGGCTATTGCGGGAGGCCGCCCAGGTTTTGCGGGATGACGGGCGTATGATTTTAATTTTCCCCGCAGCTCTGACGGGGCGCAGCCGTCTGAAGCACACCCCGTTTGCCAGAGAACTGGCTTTTTCATCTTATACGATAAAGCGTTTACTTGATCTTGCCTGCCTGAAAGCAGAGCGCCAGGAGAAGATGTTTTTTCTCCCCCTGACCTGGGAATGTAAAAACGCTCATATTAATTTTGTGAGCGATATTGCAGGTAAAATGTTCGTACCTGGTCTGGGTAGCCTGTGCGTTATTGAGGTTGTGAAAAATATCAATGCTCCTCTCACATTACCTCTTCCGGTCTGGCAACGGCGGTGGCGGCGGTATATAAGTCACCGGCCGGCTTTTTTACGTTCTTTTATAAGGTGATGGTTTCGGTATACTCTGCGTATCTGCAGGAGAGTTAAAAAAAGATCTCACCTGCAGGTTTAAGGTTATTCGGGTCCTCTGTCCCGCATATGGTGTGGTTTCTTGTCAGATATGTTTCGGGGGTAAGACCATTCCGGTTTCATTTTTTCTTTGTGGCCTTCTGATCTGCCTGGCCGGTTGCGGTATCGTTACGGTTCTGCCGGCAGCGAGGTTTGGGCGGGCAGAGCCGTGGCGTGCTGAAATACTGGTCGCATTCTGGGTGCTGACCGGTCTTTTGTCTGCGGTCGGTACAGTGCTGCGTATTGAAGGTGAGCTGAGCTGGTGCCCGGTTTTTGGCATGGATGGCCCGGTTTTACCTATGATGGTACTGCTGTCTTTTACCGGAGGGGTCAGTGGCTCGGGGCGTTATGGTGTTGCCTGTGTGCTGAGTGGTTTTGCTTTCCTTGCGCTTTCGCCGCTTATTTTTGGCCTCCTTGTGGGCACAGCTTTGATTCTTCTGGTGAGAAAAGGGTGGATTGGTCTTTGTCTGCCTGTGGCCGTGGTGCCGGCTACAGTGCCTGTTGACAGCCTTCTTTTTACGCCGGCCTTGTGTGTTATGGTCCTGCTGCTGGGCAAGGCGACATCTGTACAAACTGGTCCTTCTGCCCTGCTGCCCGGCGCGACAGGTTTGTTTCTGCTTGGGCGATTACTCACTGAATCAGGTGTGTTACCTTCGGTTTGTCAGTTTTTTCTGCTTTGTTGCGGCTGCGGCGTCGCTTTGTCTGGCAGCATGCAGGCTTTACGTCGTTCGTCTTCTGCCGGTCAGCTGATGTCGGGTCTGGTCACATCAGGTTTCGGCCTGCTGGTCGTTATTCTTGTGCTGGCATTTGGCACGACACTTGAGGGCGGAGAGCAGTTCAGAACAGCAGCTCTGCTGGCGGCCGGAGCACCTTTTTTATCAGCTCTTGTCCTTTTATGGCTCTGTCAGGACACAAAAGACGCATCTCCGGAGCAGGAAGAGGGCGCCAGCTCGCTGATTTTACCCTCCCGTCTAAAAGGACGCTACGCTCAGGGCATTATGGCATGCGCTTTGCTTTTTCTGTCTGGCCTGCCGCCGCTGGGCAGTTTTTCAGTCTTATGGTGTTTTATTGGTGCAGCTGAGCAGGCTGCCCGCGCAGTACCTCCGTTACAGGCGCTGGCAGTGATTGTTCTTACTGTAATAACCTCCTGCGTTATGGTCATTAATATTCTGGCTTTGCTGCGCCTGGTTCTTGCCGTTGTGCGTTCTCGTTCCGCACAGGAAGATAAAGATATAGCGCAGAGTATTTTTACTTTGCTGCCCGCACTGGTTTGTGTCGCAGCGGCTGCTGTCGTTGCATTCTTTCCGGGAGGGTGGCTTGCCTTTGCAGATAATCTTCTCGCCGGTACTTTTGAACGTCCGTTCCTGTGGTCAAAAAGCATTACAGTCTGGTTTATCAGTTCATCTGAAAGTTACACCCCTCTTTATTGTGTAATGGCTTTGTTACTGTGTGCTGGCTGCCTTCAGATGTTCAGTACACTTTTTAAAATATCCCCTCTCCCTCAGGCGCAGTTTCAGGCTTCTTTCTGGCAGCAGGGGGCACCCTTCATACAGGCAGAAAAAAAGGAGCTGAATTCCATCTCTCCTGTCCCTTCTGACAGACAGTTTAATGCTCAGGTTGATACTTTTCTGGGGTGGCAGACATACAAAGTTTCGGTTCATACCGGCTGGCAGAAATGTGTCGCGGCAGTCAGTCCGTTATGGCAGTTTGTCCTTAGATTTTGCGCGGTGTGTGAAGCACAGAGTGGTGTTCTTGTTTTACTGTTTCTTGGCGCCGGGCTGTTTTTAGGATTATTTGCAGGATAATGACGTCGTTTTCTCCCCCGCTGATCCTGACATGGCAATGGTATCTGCTTATTGTAATCGCGTTATTTTTTCAGATTATTCTGATGATGTATGCGGCCCCTTATTTTCGCGGGTTTGTTGATCTGCTGGCTGGCAGAATAACAGGGCAGTTGCGTTACTGGCCCGGTGGCAGGTGGCAGAATATAAGGCATCAGTTAAAGCGTCTTGGTATCATGGCTCCGGGTCAGCAGGTCGGGTGCATTGTAACGCGGGTTGCTTTTGTTCTTGCCATCGCTGTCTGTGGCATGGTGCCTGTTTTTTCTTTAAGTCCTCCCGGCTTTCCTGCTCCTGGTTTGCTGCTCATCTGTGCATTGCTTGTGCTGGTGTCTGTGTTGCTGATGCTCCCTGTAATGATTCAGGCGGGGCAGTCTGCTTCAGACGGATATCTGAGCGGTGTCAGCGATATACTGCTTTTACCCGCGCTTACGCCAATATTGCTGATGACCGGCGGTCAGGACCTCAGCAATTTTCTTATTCACACAAGAGCCTATTCTCCTTCAGGGGAGGGAGCACCTTTTGTGCTGGCCGGGGCTGCTATATTCCTTGGTGCTCTCGGGCAGGGTGGCAGCGTTGCGGACGAGGCTCAGTGTCCTCTTTCTGGCGCAGACCGGGGATTATGGCTCTGGACTCATGACATTCTTCAGTTGTGCTGGATAACGCTCGCCGGTGATATTGTCTGGTCGGGGGTTCTGGCTTTGCCGCTCCCTGAGGAGGGTGCCACAGCATGGATGGTAAATTGTTTTTACGGTACCGGAGGCTGGGTCCTTAAACTGGTCTGTGCGATGTTTTTTCTGGTGCTGATCCGGCTCGTTCTTTTGTCGGTGATAAAGCGCGGGCGTGTACGTTTTTTATCTGTTTTTCTGGCAGGGCTGGTCGCCTGGCAGATTGCAACGCCTCTTTTCCTTCCGGTATCTGATAAAAACGAGAAAGGCACGCCGCCTTCGCATAAAACATCATGGTACAACGAGGAAGAAGGAGGGTTTGCGCCATGACACTGGCCGCTGTAATCGTTCCGTTCCTTGCTCTTTGTGTTGCAGCGCGCAGCATAGCTTTTCTGCCGGCTCTGGGCATCATGACGGCCGTTGCCATGCTTATTGATGGCCTGACACCGCTGCAGGAGGCAGGGGCTGCCTTTGCTGTAATACTGGGTGTCGGCCCTGTTTTGTTTCTTAATTTCTATCAGTATGACGAGGTGAGAGAACGTAAGGTGATCGCAGCACCTTTTTTACTTCCTGGTGTGATGATTTTGCTCATGCTGATGAATTTATACCCCGATGGCACGGTTTTTCCCGCAGGTATATGTGTTGTTATGGCAGGGTTGGTCACAGTGAGTGTTCGCCAGACGATGGTCTGGCAGTGGGCTGGCCTTCTTACCTGTGCAGAGGGTGTTTTATTATCTGCCGTGATGTACAGGCAGGTGACGGCATTTGCGGTTACCGCACTGATCGGCTGTTGCATTGCTATACTGGGTGGGGCCTGTGTGCACCGGGTGATGCCGCGCGTGCATGTCGTTCGTGCTCCTGTACGTCAGGAGCGTAAAAATAAAAAATGGCAACGCAGCCAGCAGGATGATGGTGATGCGCTGGATCATGCCGCTGGTGCACCACACCCTGACTATGTGCCTCAGCGCTCTGGTGCGTCAGATAGGGGACCTGCTTCCTGATGACGGCTTCTCTTTTTTTTGCAGCCCTTTCGTTTGTCTGGCCCTTTCTGGGTGCTGTTCTCGTTGCTATGACCGGAAAAGCACAGAATCGCCGGCTTTCTTTGTGGGCAGCAGGTATAGCCTGCCTTCTCTCTGTCGTAGTGTTTCTTAATCCCGGTACTGTTGCCTCAGGGTGGGACGATGACCCCGTGCAGAGGGCAGGGCGTGTTATGCTGGCCTTTGGCCTGTTGATGACGGTGCTGGAGCAAAAGAGTTTTCAGACACGTTTATTACGCAGCCTGCCTTATGTTTCTGTCGGACTTGCGGACCTGGCATGTATTACACCAGAGCCGGTTGTGGGGCTTGGTCTGCTTGGCTTATCCCTTGTTTACGGGGTGTTCGTTATTGGCCATGCTGCGGGCAAAGCCATGGTGGGCTGGCGTATTTTGCGTAGCATGGCGGTTGGTCTGTTTCTTGTCCTGGCCGGACTTTTACTGCCGCCAGGAAAAACCGAGGCAGGCATTATGCTTGCCTGTGGCAGCATTGTTCTTGCCGGACTGGTGCCATTCAGCATGATCTGGGCAGAGAATGTCGATCTCGCTTTCTTTCGTCCCTTTGTGGGGGCTGTCATCCTTCTGTCTTTACATTTTCGTGCAGCAGGAGGGGATGCCTTTCACACAACACTGATTATAGCAGGGCTTGTTTCTCTCTGGTTTACGGCTGTCAGTACACGTGGTGACGATAAGTGGTATCGCTTTTACTCTTTTCCACTCGCGCTGGCTTTTATTGCGGTGGGTGCCAGAGCTGATGTCGCCGCTCTTTTATTTTTGTGTGGATGGTGCCTGGCCGGAGGAACTGAAATGGCTAAGTACGCATGGGCGGCCCGTGCCCTGGCCTGCCAGCCACCCGGAGCACCGTTTGTTGGCTGCCTGCTCTTATTTTCTGTGCTCAGCGACATGTCATGGATGCTGACTATACTGACAATAGGCGGTATTCTGGGTGTGATTTTACGCGTGTTTCCTAAAAATTCGGGAGACCTTTCTTTCTGGCCACATGACAGTGCAGGGCGTGTCGCCTGTGTTGTGCTGGTTGCAACGGGTTTTATGGTGCCTTTGGCTATGATGCTGGGGGTTTTCTGATGGATCCTGTAAGTTATATTCAGTCAGGTACTGTGACAGAAACATCGTGGCGTTATGTGCTGGGAGAGATGTTATGGCGGGACCTGATAGAAAGCCTTAAAGAACATCCTTTGTCTTTTACCGGCCTGTGGTGCGATGGCACGTATGTTCATGCGCTCTTTATGCAGCCTGATATGCAGCCTCTGGCAGCCAGCCTGTTATTAGAAAATAATCGTTATCCTGCTCTGTCATCTGCGCGTCCTGTTTCAGCATATTATGAGCGGATGATTTTTGATCTCTATGGTGCCGAAGCGATGTGGTGTCAGGATGAGCGTCCCCTGGTTGATCATGGGTTATGGTCTGTCAGGGGGCCGCTGAGCGGTACTACAGACACGTCTGAAAAGTTGCCAGAAAGACATTTAGTGTTTCAGCCCTCGGATGAGATTATGCAGGCCGGTGGGGTAAAGGCATCATCAGGCCCTGCAACAGGCGGCCTTGAAACGCCGGTTTATATTGCTCTGGCGACAGATAATGGCGGGCAGATACGCCGTGCCGAAGCAGTTAATGGTTATGCGCATCGTGGTCTTGCACAGCGCTGGCACATGTCGCGTATAGAGGAGGCATGCCGTTTAAGCGGGCGTGTCGCAGCAGGCTCTTCTGTCGCGCATCAACTGGCTTTTTGTCAGGCGGTAGAGGCGGCCTGCGGGCAGAGTGTTGAAGAAGAAGTTGAGCTGCTGCGCGTTGTGTTGCTTGAGTTTGAGCGTATTACGCATCATTTGTTCGCGCTTGCCGCTATAGCCCGTCATGCGGGTGCGTCACTTGTTGCCTCTCAGTGTATGATGTTTCGCGAAAAGCTGCTCGCTGTTGCAACTCCTGTTCTGGGCTCACGCCTGCTGATGGATCATATTGTACCTGGCGGCGTCAGCCTGCAGCAGGCTGCTGAGGCCGGAGAGTTATGTCGCCATCTCTCTGAGCTTGGTGAGGAGTTTTATCCTTCTCTGGCGGCATTGTGGCGCAACTACCCCGGTCTTTCCGCACGTTTGTCTGACATTTTATGTGTTGATCGCAGTATGTGTGATCGCCTTGGTGTTGATGGTCCTGTTCTGCGCGCAGCTGGCGGAGAGGGAGATTTCAGGCGTCTTTTATGGGCCTATGACGGAGTATGGCGTTTTACAACCGGACGCGAAGGCGGATGTGCTGAGGACCGTGTTGCTGTGATGGTCGCAGAAACAGGCGAAAGCCTGCGGATGTTACGCGACCTTGGCCCCCGCCTTGGTCTGACTGCCGGAGGGCGGACTGAGCTTGCTGTTACAGACAGTGAGGGTATCGGTGTTTCAGAAGGCCCATGGGGTATGGTGCTCTACTGGGTTACCCTGCGTAGCGGACGGGTTGAACGGGTGTATGTCAGAGACCCTGCCGCTGCGGCGCTGATGGTTTTTGAGGCGGCTTTGTCTGGTCAGGATATTTCAGACCTTGAACTGGGGCGTGCCTCTTTAGGTGTAAATGCTGCCGCGTATGATGGTTAAACAAAAAGGCCTGATAGTATGAGTTTGATGCGTGCAGTTTTTGATGCCTGTTTTACAGGCGGCGGGACACGTCTTAAACCTGCCGGCCCACGCTGGCCGCTGCTCCTTTTTCATGTGGATACAGGAGGGTGCGGTGGCTGCGGTATGGAGCTGGAGGCCCTGGCTGCCGGAGCCTGTGATATGCGTGGTGCTGGTTTTGGTTTTGTAAAGGCGCCTCAGGGTGCTGATGTTTTGCTGATAACCGGTGCACTGACACGAGCCATGGCACCGGTTATTGAGGCCGCCTGGAAAAGCATGCCTCTGCCTAAGGGGCTGATCTGTGTTGGTGACTGCGCTTTTGATGGCGGTTTTTTTACAGAAAATTATGCTGTTATGGGGGGGGTGCAGCGCAAAGTACAGATTGATCTGACCATCCCCGGGTGCCCGCCGCCGCCACAGGCTGTTCTTGATGGCCTGTGTTCGCTTTTTAGTCAGTCTGAGGCTGAAGCATCACTCTGAGAGCAGATCATCTTCCTCTGAAGTGATATGCAGATTTTCGGCTTCATGTTTAAGGCGTTTGTAGCTGGCTAAGCTCATGGGTATCAGTGACAGATACATCAGATCACCTGCTGCCAGTGTTGCCCACGTGTTAGCGACCATTAAAACAGCAAAAATACCCGTACCAAGCATGATGGGGAGTGCATAATATTTAGGGACTTTGAAGTTTTTAAATGACCAGACCGGTAAAGTGGATACCAGAAGCAGCGCGATAGCAATTAATGTTGCAGAGACAACATAAGGGTTACGGGAGATATTCAGCAGCCCGTGAAGATTCAATCTTTCCGCTTCCAGGCCTGTAAGAAGTGGAAATAAAACAATAAATGCTCCGGCAGGAGCCGGGACACCGGTAAAAAACCCGCTCGTATATTTTGGTTTCGTGTTTTCATCATCAAGCATAGAGTTAAAGCGTGCCAGACGCAGTGCCATGCAGACGATAAAGAAAAGACAGGGGAGAAAAGCGTTATATCCTCCATCTTTCAGGGCCCAGAAATAAAGAATAAAAGCGGGAGTCACGCCAAAGCACACAAAATCTGAAAGACTGTCAAATTCGGCACCAAACCGTGTTGACCCGCCCAGCATACGGGCAATGCGCCCGTCGAGCCCGTCAAGAAAAGCAGCGATCAGCAGAGAGATGACAGCGTGCTGAAAATCTCCGTTGGTTGCAAAATGCATGCCGGTCAGCCCGGCACACAAACCCAGCATAGTCAGAAGATTAGGGATAAGACGGTTAAAGGAAATGCCGGTCATTTTTTTACGAACACGGCGTTTTAACCGTCTTGCCGGGGGTTTTTTTGCTCGAAACTGAGGCTCTGCCTCAAAATCATCTTTATGCATTTCTCGCTCCGTTATGCCCGCTGTGTTCGCATTATCGGTCATTATGCCGAATGGTTTGTTCTTCAGGCGAGCGGGACAAACCTCTGGTCATAAAACGCAGCATTAAAAACCCCGGCACACTCATTCTTCCTAAAGGCGCGCCATAACAGTTTCGCCGCCGATCATTGTCTGACCAACAGATACCAGAGGCTCTACACCGGGTGGCAGGTATAGGTCTGTGCGCGAACCAAAGCGAATAAGCCCGAAGCGCTCTCCGGCTTCAACCTGCATCCCTTCAGAAACACTGCAGACGATACGACGTGCAATAAGGCCTGCAATCTGTACAACTGCCAGCATACGGCCATCGGGAAGGCGCAGACTCATGGCATTGCGTTCATTCAGGTCTGAAGCTTTGTCAAGGCTGGCGTTGAGAAACTGGCCTGGGTGATAGGCAATGCAGGTTACAGTGCCGGCCGCAGGGACACGATTCACATGCACGTCGAGCACTGACAGAAAGGTTGCAATGCGCCATACCGGTGCTGTGCCCATGTTGAGTTCAGCCGGTGGTGCAATTTTTTCAATCGATACAATACGTCCGTCAGCCGGGGCAACGGCAACATCGTTGCGTGCGGGTGTGTGCCGCTTAGGATCACGGAAGAAATACAGGCAAAAGCCGAAAAACAGTGCACTGGTGGTACCCAGCAACTTTGCTGTCGTTTTCAGATGGCGGTTAGAGATTTTACGGCTCAGAAAACGGCTCACGAGTGTCGTCGCGCCAGACGCGAGAAGAAAAGGTCGTGCCTCAGGGTGAGGGGGAGCCATCACTTTCAGGATGGAAGCAATCAGAGACATGACGTTTTTCCTTGTCGGCATAAAATAAAGCAAGGGCTTAAGAACGCCAGCGGGTAAAAAAAAGCAATATAGTTTCCCGCTGGCAAATGGTGCTCTTAGTTCTTTTCAGACAGAATCTGACGAACAGCTTCAAATGCAGCATCAGCAGCGTCAGCATCCGGACCGCCGGCCTGAGCCATATCGCGTCGTCCGCCACCACCTTTGCCGCCCATGGCAATGCTTGCAGCTTTTACAAGAGCTACCGCATCAAGCTCCTCGGTTTTGTCGGCTGCTACAGCTGCAACGACACTGCCCTTGCCTCCGGCGGTAGAAATCAGAACGACGACATCCGTTTCACCCTGTTTCAGAATGGTTTCAGCAAGTCCCTTGAGCTCGCGGGGGGCGGTGTCACCAACATTACGAACAGCAAGACGTACACCAGCTACCGTTTCCGTTCCGGCTGAAACCGCATTACCCGCGGCCAGCTGGCGCTGGAGCTGCGAAATCTGCTTCTCCATAATGCGACGTTCTTCAAGCAAAGTTGCCAGGCGTTCAGGCGCATCAGATACACTGACCTTCATCATGCCGGCCATCTGCTGCAGACGCTGTTCGTTTGCAAGTGAGAAGTCCTCAGCGGCTTTACCAGCCAAAGCTTCAATACGGCGGATACCGGCAGATACACCGCTTTCTGACGTAATGTGGAACAGCCCTATGTCACCGGTGCGGTTAACATGCGTGCCACCACACAGCTCAACAGACCATGCGGCTTTGCTGCCGTCAGATGCGCCCATAGAAACTACGCGTACTTCATCGCCATATTTTTCACCAAACAGAGCCATTGCACCTTCGGCAACCGCTTCATCCGGTGTCATTGAACGGGTAACGACCTGTGAGTTTTCTCTGATCAGGCGGTTTACCTCAGCTTCGACCTGCGCAAGCTCTTCAGCTGTGACAGGGCGGGGCTGGCTGATGTCAAAACGCAGGCGGTCTGGCCCGTTCAGGCTGCCTTTTTGTGTCACATGCGTACCAAGAATACGGCGCAGCGCTTCATGAAGCAGGTGGGTTGCTGAATGGTGAGCGCTGATAGCTGAGCGGCGTTCATGATCAACCGTTGCTGTCACAGCCGTACCCGGGCGCAGCGTACCTTTAATGATGGTGCCGTAATGAACGATCAGATCACCAGCTTTTTTCTGCGTGCCGGTGATGGCAATTTGCAGGTCTTTGCCTGTCAGTGTGCCGGTGTCACCAACCTGACCACCACTTTCGCCATAGAACGGAGTCTGATTGAGCAGAACAGCAACTTCGTCACCGGCCGAGGCTTCTTTGACGAAGACGTTGCCTGAAACTACGGCCTGCACTTCACCATCTGCCTGACGGGTAGAGTAACCAAGGAACTCGGATGAGCCGAACTTATCCCGTGCTTCAAACCAGATCGTTTCAAGCGCGGTATCGCCCGAGCCAACCCAGGAGGCACGGGCACGCTCACGCTGCACAGCCATAGCAGCATCAAAGCCACTGACATCAACGGTATGACCGCTGCTGCGCAGGGCATCCTGTGTCAGGTCGAGGGGAAAGCCAAAAGTGTCATAAAGACGGAAGGCCACATCACCTGGCAGGGGTGCGCCGGAAGGCAGCTTATCAGTTTCTTCCGTCAGAAGAGCCAGACCACGGTCAAGCATAGCCTTAAAGCGCTCTTCTTCACCACGCATAGTTTCGCGGATCAGGCTCTCGCTGTGTGTGAGTTCAGGGTACGCCTGGCCCATCTGCTGGAGCAGAACAGGGAGCAGCTTGTGGAATGAAGGGTCCTTCGTACCCATCATGTGCAGGTGACGCATAGCGCGGCGCATGATGCGGCGAAGGACATAGCCACGACCATCTTTGGCGGGCAGCACACCATCAGCGATCAGAAAGGCTGATGAACGCAGGTGATCAGCTACAACACGATGACTGGCTTTGAAAGCGCCATCTGCGGCCTGATGTGTCAGCTCAGATGATGCATGGATCAGAGCCTGGAAAATATCTGTATCGTAGTTGTCGCGCTTGCCCTGCAAAATAGCCGCAAAGCGTTCAAGCCCCAGGCCTGTATCAATAGACGGGCTTGGTAATGGTGAGCGTGTGCCTGGCGGATCTTCAAAATACTGCATGAAGACGAGGTTCCAGATTTCTACAAACCGGTCACCATCTTCGTCGGGGGAGCCAGGAGGGCCACCAAAAACGTCAGGGCCATGATCGTAGAAAATCTCAGAGCACGGACCGCACGGGCCGACATCACCCATACGCCAGAAATTGTCAGCTGTAGGGATGCGGATGATACGGCTGTCATCAAGTCCTGCAATTTTGCGCCAGAGGCTGGCAGCCTCTTCGTCTTCAGCATAAACTGTGACGAGCAGCTTTTCTTTGGGCAGGCCGAAATTTTTTGTTACCAGTGTCCAGGCAAGCTCAATTGCTTCAGGTTTGAAATAATCCCCAAACGAGAAGTTCCCCATCATTTCAAAAAAGGTATGATGACGGGCTGTATAGCCAACATTATCGAGATCGTTATGCTTGCCGCCTGCTCTTACAACCTTCTGCGCTGTTGTTGCACGTGAGTAAGGTCGTGTTTCCTGTCTGGTGAAGACATTTTTAAACTGAACCATGCCTGCATTGGTAAACAGCAGAGTAGGGTCATTACGTGGTACCAGCGAAGAAGAGGGGACAATCTGGTGCCCTGTTCCGGCAAAGTAATCCAGAAATGTAGTGCGGATATCGTTTGTTGTTAGCATGGCTTGAGGCAGACGGTCCTGAAACTGGTTGGGCACATGAGAGTGTTAAGCGGTATTCTTTGCAGAAAAAATCCATAAAACACCAGTCACGGCCAGGCAGGAAAACAAAGAAACTTCCTTAACCCATCGTTCTATGTAGCGCACTCCGCTCTTTACTGAAAGAGGCGGTGTTATTCAGCATGGTAAATGCATCATGCAGCATCTTTGGTGGGAGATGTTTTTTCCGGCTCTGGTTGTACGTTACTCGTCTGATCCGGAGATGGAGCAGAGGATATGGTTTTTCGAAAAACGATTTTTTCGCTCAGGTTAAAATTGGCGATGAGGCCAGCGAGGGAGCCGGCTGCCAGCGCAATAACCGGATAATCCCTGCACAGAGGGAAGAAGTAAAATAGCGTATAAACCGTACTGCGATTAAGCAGAAAACCAAGGCTGTTTGCGACAAGAAAACGAGCCCACTGACGGAGCGGATGGTCAAAGGATTCGACTTCTCTGAATGTCCAGAGGCGATTGAGCAGCCAGTTAAGGGTGGCCGCGACAAAATATGCAATAAGAGTGGCAGCTGTCAGGCCAGTAAAAGGGCGCAGACCATAAACGGTTGCAGAATCCCATATAAAGCCCAGGCAGCCGATACTTCCAAATTTGAAAAGCCTGATCACCATTGCGGTATTTTCCGCTGTAGTGAATCGGGAAAGGAAAATTGTAAGCTTTTCAGACACTATATTTTACGCCCCTGTGTGAGCACAGAAGAAGGATAGCAAAAAAAAAGAGGTGTCGTGAGACACCTCTTTTCCTTGTCATAAAGACCAGTCGTATTAGTGGAGGATGATTTCCACACGACGGTTCTGAGGCTCACGTGTATCTGGGCCTGTTGGGACCAGTGGGTGAGCTTCACCATAACCATGAACGTCGATTGCAGCAGCAGGAACGCCATCGCGGATCAGTTCAGCTTTTACGCTGTCTGCACGACGAACAGAAAGACCCAGGTTGTATTTTTCACCGCGTGGGCCAGGGTGTGCTGCTGAGTTATCGGTGTAGCCGTTAACTTCGATGCGTGTTGTCTGAACGTGTGTTGAAGCCTGTGCAGCTTCAGCTACGATCTGACGAGCGCGTGCGCTGAGTGTTGCTTTATCCCAGTCGAAGAACACCAGGTAAGAACGAGCTGGTGCGTGTACTGGCACTGCCGGAACAGGAGCAACAGCTGGTGGTGCTGGTGGAGCTGTATCGAAAGCGTAACGCAGGCTCAGGATAAACTGATGATTGAAGCGCTGGTCAAAGTTAACGTGACCGCGACCTGTGCTGCCGTTGGCATAATTAGCTGATGAAGAGAAAGCTCCATCAACGAATGAGCCAGGCTGGCCAATCATACGGTATTCAGTTGTAACCTGCAGGCCAGGAATGCCGGTGTCATAAGCTGCACCGATGATGCCCTGGTAAGCAAAGCCACCGTTTGTGCCGCCAAGATGGCTTGTGTTTTTGTTAGAGAAATAAGAGTAGGTTGGGTTGTAATGCTGCCACAGGTAGCCGGCACCAACACCAACGAATGGTGTAACAGGCACATCAAGGCCAAACTGCTTCAGGTCAATGTCGTAAAGAACATTAACGAAACCACCGTAAGACTGATCACTGCTGCGTGTTTTGTTAGCAACAGATGCCGTGCGGTGATTGATTTCTGAGTAGTTGTAAACACCTTCTACTTCAGCGCGGAGACCGTTGCCGAAGCCCCAGCCAAATGCACCAAAACCGGTGAAGCCGTTCTGGTGGCGGTAGCGTGAAGAACTGACGTTCTCATCGCTTGATGCGCCACCGGCAAAGCCGGAGATGTGAGCATGCTGGCTCTGGACCAGGTTGTAGCCGCCACCAACGTTGACGTAAGGTCCGGTAATGGTGGTGGCAGATGCGGCCGCAGGAGCCGCTGCCATTAGTGTGGTTGCAAGTAACGCCGTGCGGAGACGCATTTTTTCGCCCTCAATAATTCATCTGTTAATTATGCCGCCAACCATTCGGCGGACCAAGTTACTTTAGATGCCTGAAGTTCTAATAAAACGATTAGTTCTAAAATAGAAACCCGTAGCTGCATCCTTACTGCCATTACAAAACACAATTGTGTCCTGGGTGCAACAGTTTGTTTCGCTCTCACAAACAATTATTGATGCAACTGTTTGAAGAATAAGGCAGTGATTTCAAGTCGCAGGCTTCATATCAGGCAGTCTGTGCAGTTATCTCGCCGTTAAACACGGCAGGATTATGGCAGGCCTGACGAGGTCTGCCATAATAAATCTGAAAGGTTTAAAAAATCTTTTTTTAAGATGTGCAGCCGTCTTCGGTCAGGACCTCATGCACAAGATGGTCGTCAATATCGCGACTGGTGAAGGCTTCTCCGATTCCGCGTAACAGAACAAAAGAAAGTTTGCCGTCCTGCATTTTTTTGTCGCGCTGCATATGAGTGATGAGTGTCCGGGCGCTGAAGCTGTATGGCAGATCACGAACGTGTGCCGGCATCTCAAGAGCATGCAAATGTGCTGTCAGCCGCTCATAGTCAGCAGCGGAGCAGAGGCCCAGTCTGACAGAGAGTGCGCACGCAAGCTGCATGCCAACAGAGACGGCTTCACCGTGAAGCAGGCGTCCGTCATATCCCATTTCAGCTTCGAGTGCGTGACCAAAGGTGTGGCCAAGGTTGAGCAGAGCCCGCCCGTTGCTGGCCTGCTGTTCACGTTCATCAGCTGCCACGACCTCAGTTTTAAAGGCACAGGCCTGCCGCACAGCTTCGGTCTGTGCTTCTGTGTTGCCTTCAAGAACAGCTTTTCCGTTCAGCTCGCACCATCTGAACAGCCTGCGGCTGCCAATAAGCCCTGCTTTGACGATTTCGGCATATCCGGCTTTCAGTTCTCTTGCTGGCAGAGTCTGAAGGGTTGAAACGTCAGCCAGTACGGTCAGAGGCTGACAAAAAGCTCCGACCAGATTTTTACCCCACCGGGTGTTAATGCCGGTTTTACCACCAACTGAGGAGTCGACCTGTGAAAGCAGCGTTGTCGGAATCTGTACAAATGGCAGCCCCCTCAGAGTCGATGCGGCGATAAAGCCGGCCAGATCACCTACAACCCCGCCGCCCAGGGCAATGATGGCGGTTTTACGCTCAATGCCATCCTCAAGGATGGAATCGATAATGCTTTCAAATGTTTTAAAACTTTTCGACGCTTCTCCGGGCATGACCACATGTGTGCGAAAGGTGATGCCGGTTTCACTCAGAGAGTTCTGGAGTCTTTCCAGATAAAGAGTCTCGACATTACTGTCCGTGATAATAACTGCTTTTTTCTGCGGTAGCAGCGGGGCGAGGAGAGCGCCGGCACGTTTAAGCAGGTCTGTGCCGATCAGAATGTCATATGAGGTGTGTGATAAAGCGACGGGCAGGCTGACTGGCCGGCGTGAATGAGCCAGAGCCTCGATCACTCTGGTTGTACTGTGATCCACGTTATATTCTCCGCAATCGACGATAATATCAGCTTCGGCATAAATCGGGTGACGTGCGTCCATAAGGCGTGACAGCACAATATGAGGGCTCTCCGTGTTCAGGAGCGGGCGGTGTGTCCGGCCGATAACCCGACTGAGAAGAACCGGCAGTGAGCAGCGCAGCCAGACAGAAACAGAGCGCTCGCGTACAAGGGCGCGTGTCTGGGCATCCATATAGGCACCACCACCAGTTGCCAGCACCATAGGCGGGCCTTCGAGCAGGCGACGAATGACACGGCGCTCTCCGTCACGGAAGGCAGCCTCACCGTAGAGGCGAAAAACTTCAGCGATAGAGCAGCCTGCTGCGCGTTCTATTTCAACGTCAGCATCAATAAAGGGAAGGCGCAGGCGGTCAGCAAGCCTGCGGCCTATAGTGGTTTTCCCGGCTCCCATAAGCCCCACCAGAACGATGCTGCGTCGCGAAGGAGGGGCGCCTGCATTATGCTGGTGAGTAATTTTTTCCAGGTTAAGTGGAAGCGGAGGCGGGTCTGCCGTCTGATGTGATGATAAGATACGTGATGACATGATGCTCAGCTTACCATAGAGCTGCAGGAACACATCTATGTTCTCTGCTTATGTCGGGAAAAAGAAAAATGAATCGTAAGCTACTGATTGGTATTGCTGTCATCTGCCTGGCTCTTGCCGGTGGTATTTTCGCTCTGGGTGGCTCTGTTCACCCGCCTGCACAGCAGGCAGTACACGGCACCGTTGCTGTTCAGGCTGCTCCTGCTCCAATGGCTGTCATGCCAGCTGAGGCTATGCCGCCGGCACCTCCTCCGCCTGTGCCTCTGGCGGCTCCGGTGGCGCCTGCCGCACCAGCTGTTCAGGCCGCTCCGGCACAGTGATGATCAAAGGGCACGAGGCAGAACTGTTTCTTGAAATGCTGGTAGCAGAGCGTGCGGCTTCAGCGCGTACACTTGCTGCCTATGCAGCAGATCTCGAGTCGTGCTCTGATTTCCTGGCCATGCGTGGAATATTGCCTGTTGATGCAAAAACAGACGAGCTGGCTGCCTGGCTGGCTGACCTTGGTGCAGATGGGCAGGCGCGTCGTACAATTGCGCGGCGGCTGTCATGCATCAGGCAGTTTTATCTCTTCCTGCTGCGTGAGGGGATAAGGAAGGATAATCCTGCTGCGACTCTTGATTCGCCACGCCCTGAGCTGGCACTGCCTCACTTTCTCTCTGAGGCAGAGGTCGAGGCTCTTATAGAGGCCTGTCATGTGCAGGAGAGTGATAATACGGTAGCGCAGAAGCGCCGTATGCTCGTTGCGCGTGCGGCTCTGGAGCTACTTTATAGTTCCGGGTTGCGAATTTCTGAACTGTTGTCTTTGCCCAGAGAGGCGCTGAGGGGCGAACGGCCTATGTTGCTGATTCGCGGTAAAGGCGGGCGTGAGCGTCTGGTCCCGGTTTCAGTCACGGCCTGGCAGGCGGTCAAAGAGCTGTATGCCTGTGATGCCTGGCTTGAAAGCCCGTGGCTGTTTCCCGGGCGTGACCCAAAGCGTGCTCTGACCCGTCAGGCTTTTGATAAAATTCTGCACGAGGCTGGTGTCAGAGCCGGGCTTGATCCGACATGTCTTTCCCCTCATGTGCTGAGGCATTCTTTTGCTACGCACCTGCTTGCCAGGGGGGCTGACCTGCGGGCTTTGCAGATGCTGCTGGGGCATGCAGATATTTCTACGACTCAAATATATACGCATGTGCAAACAGAGCATTTGCGGCGCGTCGTAGAGAGTTGCCATCCTTTAGCCGAAGGCGGCGGCAGAAAAGGAAATTAGGGCATTTTCTCTGTGTGTATTTTGTCTCTGTGAGCTCATGAATTAATTTTGTTTTATACGCGGATATGCTATGCGCATCGCATGCATCAGTATCTTGATTTCGAAAAGCCCGTCGCCGAACTTGGTAACAAGATCGATGAACTGCGGCAGATGAGTGACCCCAATGGGGTAAATATCGCAGAGGAAACTGCTCGTCTTCAGGAGAAGGCAGAGAAGCACCTGCGAGCTATCTATGCCAGGCTGACACCGTGGCAGAAAGTGCAGGTTGCGCGACATCCGCAGCGCCCGCATGTCAAAGATTATGTGGCCGCTCTGCTGACTGAATTTACACCTCTGGCGGGTGACAGGCTCTATGCTGACGACAGTGCCGTTATTGGTGGCATCGGTCGTTTCAATGGCACCCCTGTTGTGGTGATCGGCACTGAGCGTGGCTCTGATCTTGACAGCCGCCTGGCCTGTAATTTTGGTATGGCCCGCCCCGAAGGATATCGTAAGGCACAGCGTCTGGTGAAACTGGCAGGTCAGTTTAAGCTGCCAGTTCTTACATTTATTGATACTGCAGGTGCATGGCCTGGTATTGATGCGGAAGAGCGCGGGCAGGCTGAAGCTATTGCACGCTCAATTGATGTATGCCTTGAAGCCCCTGTGCCTCTGATCGCAACAGTGATTGGTGAAGGTGGCTCAGGTGGTGCTGTTGCTTTAGGTGCCGGTGACAGGGTGCTTATGCTTGAGCACGCGATCTACTCTGTTATTTCACCAGAGGCCTGTGCTTCAATTTTGTGGCGTGACCCTAAGCAGGCGAGCGTTGCAGCTGAAACACTGCGCCTTACAGCGCGGGATCTGCTGCGCCTTAAGCTGGTTGATCGTATCATTCCGGAGCCGGTTGGCGGAGCACAGCGCGACTCGCAGGCCGTATTTAATACAGTGCGCCAGGCAATTGCAGAAGAGTTACAGCCTTTGCAGAAGCTGTCGTCATCGCGTCTTAAAGAGCTGCGGCGTGAGAAATTCCTCGCGATGGGCCGTGAAGTGCTGTCTAAGTAATTTCTCACAGGCTACAAAATTAAAAAACCGATCAGGGCGGGGCTTCTCCTTCAACAGGAGACCCGCCTTTTTTAATAATCAGCTCATAAATTGCTTCTGCCGCTTTAATAACGGCGTCTTCATCCTGGCCTTTGGCAACGAGAGCAACACCGCGTCGGCCATCCTGACGGTGAAAAGGGTATGAGCCGATATCAAGGTGCGGGTAACTAGTCTGAATATGCTCAAGCTCTTCAGCCAGAGAGCCCTCAAATAATGTTGTGGTGTGCCAGGTTCGTGACATGACAGGCAGGCCACGCTGCAGTGTCGGTGCCAGAGCAGTGAACATCGCCCGCATAATACGGGGTACACCGGCCATGACATGCACATTCCCTATTGTAAAACCAGGGGCGCCTGAGACTGAGTTAGGAATAGGGGTCGCGCCACGTGGAAATTTGGCCATGCGCTGGCGGGCGGCGTTGAAGTTCTCTCCAAACTGTTTGCTGAGCAGCTCAAATGTTGGCTGATGAAATTCCCACGGCACACCGAATGCTTCAGCAACACAGGCAGCCGTAATATCGTCATGGGTTGGTCCGATGCCACCCGTGGTGAACACTTCATCATAGCGCGCACGCATTTCGGTAACTGTCGTGACAATTGTTGCCTGTACATCAGGGATAACCCGGATTTCACGCAGAGGAATGCCCAGCTCGCCGAGGCCGGTTGCCAGAAACTGGATGTTGTCATCGCGTGTGCGGCCAGAGAGAATTTCATTACCGATCAGAATCAGAGCGGCTGTGCGGGTCATGGGTTACCTCTTTTGACACAAGTAATGTGACAATACGCTTAATAGTGCCGCAGCAGGATGTAGCGTGTGCTGTTTATGGTCAAGAGCTGTAAAAAAATAGCAGTAAAGTGCGTGACCTTATTGTTTTTTATTGACCTAAGTCTGCACAGTTCATAGCTTCCGCAAAATGTCAGATCCAAATACACCCCAACCCCCTCTTCCGCGTGCGTGGCCTTTTGAAGAGGCCCGTAAATTAGCCGATCATGTTCAGGCACGTCAGGGTCGTGTCAAAGGTGACGGCAAGGCTGCACGGCCTGCGTTGCTCGAGACCGGTTATGGCCCGTCAGGCCTGCCGCATATTGGCACATTTGGAGAGGTCGCCCGCACATCGTGGGTGCGTCAGGCTTATACTGAGCTGACGGGGCAGCCTGCGCAGCTTCTGGCTTTTTCTGACGACATGGATGCTCTGCGTAAAGTGCCCGATAACGTGCCACAGCGCGACATGCTGGCAAAGTTTATTGGTCAGCCGCTCTCGCGTGTGCCTGATCCGTTTGGAACCCACGAATCGTTTGCCGCGCATAATAACGCCCGTCTTTGCAATTTCCTTGACCAGTTTGGTTTTGATTACGAATTCGCTTCCTCAACGCTCTATTATACAGGTGGCCGTTTTGACGCTGCACTGAGGCGTGTTCTTGAAGTGCATGAGGAGATTGTCGGGGTTATCGCGCCAACACTTGGTGCAGACCGACGTGCAACCTATTCTCCTGTTCTGCCCCTGCATCCACGCACAGGTGAGGTGATGCAGGTTAAGATGGATGCAGTAAACCCGGCTGAGGGCACAGTGCGCTGGACGGACCCGGCAACAGGTGAGGTTTTCGAAACGCCGGTGACCGGTGGCCACGCTAAAATGCAGTGGAAAGCTGACTGGGCTATGCGCTGGTATGCTCTGGGTGTCGACTATGAAATGTCAGGTAAGGACCTGATTGATAGTGTGCGTCTCTCAGGTAAAATCTGCCGTATTCTGGGAGGGGAGCCGCCGGCTGGTCTGACGTATGAACTCTTCCTTGATGAGCAGGGGCAAAAAATATCCAAGTCGAAGGGCAATGGTCTCTCGGTTGAGGAGTGGTTGCGATATGCCCCTCAGCAAAGCCTTGAGCAGTTCATGTTTAATCAGCCGCAGCGTGCAAAGCGGTTGTATTTTGATGTCATCCCTAAAGCTGCAGATGATTATCTGACTCATGTTGATAAGGCCCTGGCGTTGCAGGCCTCTGACGCTCCGGAGGGGGACCTGCGTGCGAACCCGGCATGGTTCTTTGGTAAAGGGAAGGTCGAGGCTCAGTCAGGCTCACCTGTATTCTTTAGCATGCTGCTTAACCTTGCTTCGGTTGCTAATGCAGAAACGCCTGAAGTGTTGTGGGGGTTTATCCGCCGTTACGATGCAGATGTCTCGCCTGAGACACATCCTATGCTGGCTGGCCTTGTCCGGTATGCGGTCGCATATTATATTGACTTCGTGAGACCTTCTAAAGTTTTTCGTGTGCCGACAGATAAGGAGCGTGCCGCTCTGGTTGATCTGGCAGTATCTCTGCGGGGCTATGAAGGTGAGAGCACCGATGCTTCGGTGTTGCAAAATCTCGTATTTGAGATTGGTAAACGCCATGAGTTTGACCCGCTGAGAAGCTGGTTCAGTTGTTTGTATGAAGTGCTGCTCGGGCAAAAAGAGGGGCCACGTTTTGGTGGTTTTGTTGCCCTGTATGGTGTGAGTGAAACCGTAGCACTGATTGAAACGGCCCTGTTACGAGAGCCTCAGGAATAAATCAGGCATTATTTTCAATGGACAGTAAAAATCTGTCAGATTTGCAGGGGCAGAACAAGCCAGCGGCGTGTCAGAAGCGGCGCTGGTTAAGGCATTTGCCTCACGCTCTTGGCCTGCTTCTGATGGTTGCAGCGATAGTGGTCGTTCAGCATGAGGTCAGAGATCTTAGATTTTCTGACATTAAACAGGCTATGACATCTATTTCTCAGAAAAAACTGTTTCTGGGAGTGGGGTGTACGTTTCTTTCTTATTTTATACTTTCTTTTTACGACCGGCTTGCCGTTGTTCAGGTTGGTTATAAGAAAGTGTCGTATAAACGTACGGCCTTTGCGGCTTTTTGTTCTTATGTTTTGTCTCACAACCTGGGATTTTCAGCTGTTTCCGGCGCAGCTGTCCGGTACCGCCTGTACCGTAACTGGGGGGTGGATTCCTTCTCCATCGCACAGATTATAGCATTTTGTTCAGTTACTTATCTGCTGGGGGCATCGGTTCTTATTGGTGGTGTCCTGGTATGGGAGCCTCAGGTTATTCCCCTTGCCGGTAAGCATGTGCCGGGCTTTCTGCTCACTTTTGCTGGTATTGCACTCTGGGCGCTGGTTGTAGCGTATATTGGCCTTGCTTTCAGGCTCAGGCAGATCAAAATAGGCAAATGGCAGGTTGACCTGCCTTCTCCTGCCATGGGGGTTATGCAGACTGTGGTTGCTGCGGCTGACGTAGCGGCAACTGCGGCTATTGCTTATGTCTTGCTGCCAGCAGGCGTGGCGATTGATTACCCTACATTTCTTGCAGTCTATATTGCATCATACAGCGCAGGGCTTATTGCCAGTGTTCCGGGTGGGCTGGGTGTTTTTGACGGGGCGATGCTGCTCGCCCTCGGGCCTTATATGTCTACGCCTCAGATTATGGGCGTTATTCTTATTTTTCGTCTGTATTATTATATTATTCCTCTTTTTCTGGCTGGCGGAATGTTTGCCGCGCATGAAGTTTTTATGCGCAGTGATGATGCGCTTGAGGCAAAAAAGCGGCGCAGATTACGGCAGGCTTCCCAGCCATTGCAGCCACGCCGCATCAGGCCCAGCCAGCTTGTGCGTGAAAGTGAAGCTGATTTTTCTGTCGCTGTTTCGACCGGCACGGTCTCGATCTGCGGCATTATGCTTATTTGTCTGACATTGCTTGATCCGGTTGCAAAATATCCCGTTGCTGAAGGGCACCTGCTGCTCTGGCTGAATAAAATCAGTGCTTATGTTCTTTCGCTGATGGGGGTTGGTTTTATAGGGCTTGCGGTCGGGCTGTCACAGCGGGTTACGCTCGCCTGGCGCCTGACTCTCGGGGCATTACTGTTTTCTGCTGTTATGACCTTTATGCGTGGTGACACGTTTATTGTGCCTATCATGCTGGGGTTCTCTGCATTTCTGATCGCACCATTTCGTTCATGTTACTACCGGCGTGCACGGCTGATGAGTGAGCCGCTGGCACCTTCGACACTGTTGTGTATGGTGCTGCTGTGTGGCTGCATGTTTATTCTGGTCAGTCATCATGCTGCCGGAAGCTGGTGGCAGATTGTTTTTGAGCTTTCTTTTTCTGATACGACACGTGGTGGCATAGCACTGGCTGTTTTTCTTGGGCTGGTTGTAACCGGCAGCCTGATGTGGCCTGGTCGCATAGCCGTGACACGCTGGAGTGCTGAAGCACAGGCACGTTACCTGACATTACCACACGCTCTTACGAATATAGTCAGTTCGAAGATCACTCCACAGGGTTATGTGACCGGTGAGACAAAAGAGGCGGTTATTCCTTTCTTTCGTCGTGGTAAATTTCTGGTTGCGATTGGTGACCCGGCCGGCCCTGAGAGTGACAGTGTGTCAGCGATCTGGCGTTTTCGCGATCTGGCTGTTCAGCGCGGTCTGAAGCCGGTTTTCTGGAAAGTGGAAAAATCATTTCTCAGGGTTTATGACGATATCGGCCTGAGCGTATGGCCCCTTGAGAATGATCGTTTTCATTTTTGCTACCCGGCAGAGGATATTGTGCTCGCCTCACGCTTTGTTGCAGCATACAGAGAGCAGGAGTCGTTAGTGCCTTTATCGGCTTCATAGCGCACTGTGACAGAGTGGTTTTGTAGTTGATCGTGAGTATTGCAGATGTCATTACCGTTTGTGGCGTCGTTTTTGCACGGGAATAGTGTGTCCACGGCGATATCAGCTTTTCTTCTGGCTTTTCCGGCCTTGTTCTCAATTGTGAACCCCTTTGGGGCGTCCTTAATCTTTGCGCAGGCAACAGCTGGTCGCTCACCAGGTGAAATCAGGGCACTCAGCCGGCTGGTCGCTTTTTACTCTTTTATTATCGTGATGGTCTCGATCTGGTTTGGCGGCAAAGTGCTGGTGTTCTTTGGCGTAACAGTCAATGCACTGCGTGTGGCAGGTGGTCTGGTTGTTGCCGTACGTGCCTGGTTTTTGCTGCAGCGGCCCGAGGTGATGGAGGCTAAAAAAGAGCAGCAGGCACTGCAGGACGGTAAAACCGTTATGGCCCCCAACTGGGCAGATACCGCGTTTTTTCCGCTGGCAATGCCCTTTACCGTCGGGCCGGGTACAATTGCTGTTGCCATTGCCCTCGGGTCAGGCTGCCCGCCGGATGAGCCTTTTTTGCCCTATGAGATTGCCCTGAGTCTTGCAGCGACCTGTGTGGTGCTGATTGTCTGGGCGGTTTATGCCGGTGCTGACAAATTTGTGGGCATGCTGGGCACAACCGGCACCCGTATTGTCAGCCGGATGGCAGCCCTTGTTTTGTTGTGTATTGGCGTGCAGATTCTCGAAGCCGGTGTGCAGGGCTTTGTCACAGATATATGGCTGCACCTTAAAGCCGTTCAGTGAGGTCGCGCTTTATTGCGCGACTGACTGCACAACCTCAGCACTAAAAGCATGAAATACGGTTTTCAGGCGGGCCAGCTGCTGGCTTGCCTGCTCAGCAAAGCCATAGGGTGGTTTAATGACCATAAGCCCTGAGCCGTTAAGCTGATCAGGGTCAGTGGCGGGCTTCATCAGCAGTTCTGCGGTCAGAATATCACGCACGCCGGCATCCTGCAGACCGGTCATAAAGTTACGCACTGGTGTACGGTGCTTAATGGGATACCAGATGGCAATAATAGCAGCGGGAAAACGTGCCTGAATGGTGCTGACAGCCTGGGCCAGACGGGCAAACTCATTCAGCTCTTCAAACGGCGGGTCAATCAGTACAAGTCCGCGCTTAATATCTTTGGGGGGCAGCAGGGCACGCAGGGCCTCGTATCCGTCGCGCTCATGCACAGCTACCGCGGGGTTGCGGGCAAAAACACCATAAAGCTTACGCTTATCATCAGGGTGCTTTTCACAGCAGATCAGCCTGTCCTGCTCGCGCAGCAGATAAGAAATGAGCAGCGGTGAACCTGGGTAGACATGCGGGTTGCGGGTTTTTTTAACCTGCTCCAGCCAGGGGGTAAGCGGGCTGTCATGCGGCTCGTCAGCCAGCAGGCCTATGCCGCTGTGCCACTCCTGGGTTTTTTCGGCTTCGGTGCTGAGCAGGTCATAACGGCCAAGACCGGCGTGAGTGTCGAGCACCATGAAAGGAGCGGGCTTGCGCAAAAAATGGCTAAGCAAAGAGACCAGAAGCGCGTGCTTCATGCAGTCAGCAAAGTTTCCGGCGTGATAGGCATGTCTGTAGTTCATGCTCTGTGCATAATCGAGCTGCTGAGAATTGAAAACAGAGATTATGTGCGGGGCAGGTTTTTCATCATGTTGCGCGTGCTGCCGCCAGGCAGGGGGGATGTTTACCAGTCGCTGAGACCTTTAAATTCGTTCTTGCGAAGGCTCTCCCACATGAGTTTATATGTTTTGGCTGCATCTTGTTTTAATATTAAAAAGTTATTTTTATCTGATATTCTTCGTTCGTTAAAACATTCATCAAGAAGTGAATGTTGATTATGGATATACATCATGTTTAAATGATAGACATCATTCAGTATATTAATTTGTTTATATAAAATATTTGATGTTTTTGGTGAGAAAAATACGTTTATTTCTTCATTTTTTTTTTGGAGAATTGAATGCATTTTTTTAGGCTTTAAGAGAGTATTTTCTATAAGAGATGTTTTTGAAGGGGGGCGGTCTAAAGGTGGTTTTAAGTTATACAACGATATTTCGTTGAGTGTATGTCGTGGTATCTCGAATAAGGATGTTTCGGTTTGATTTTTATAAAAATTTTTTATTATTTCTACAATTTCCATTCTTTTTTCAAAAATTTCTAATTTTAATTTTTGTTTTGTGATTTCTTTATTTTCTCTGGATATTTCTTTGTTCTCTTTGGCAATTTCTTTTTGCTGCCAGGCAATCCAGCCGGCGAAAAGTCCAACGCAGAGGGTCACGGCCCCCTGAAGAATCTCTTTCCAGGGCCACCCATGTCTGGTGTCATCAATCAGATGGATTTTGGCAGTCTGAAGAGCCGTTGCTATGCTGTTCAGGTCAGAGTTTGCGCAATGAACAACGAGATCTGACATCCAAGTCTACTCCGCCTGCGTTTCAGTTTCAAACCGCTGTGTCATTTCTTCCAGTGGCCAGCGGGGGCGGGGGCGCGTTGTGCTGTCGTCAGGGGGGGGCAGGCCACGGCGTGCGGCCTCCTGGCAGGTTTCAAGCGCCGCCCAGCCGACCATAACGGCATTATCAGTGCAGAGTTTGAGCGGGGGAGCTGCAAAACGCAGTCCGCGGCTGGCAGCAACTTCTTCAAGGCGTGCGCGCAGCACAGTGTTGGCAGCTACACCACCGGCACACACCAGCAATGTGGCCTCGGGCATCATATCAAAGGCCTGCTGTATGCGGTTGGCTACCACATCAGCCACAGCCTGCTGAAAAGATGCCGCGAGATCAGCCGCGAACCGGTAGGGCAGAGCTGTCTGCCCATAAGGGGCAAGTTTTTGTGACACGGCAGTTTTCAGGCCGGAAAAAGAAAAGTCACATCCCGCACGTCCGGCAAGCGGGCGTGGCAGAGCAATAGCGTCAGGGTTGCCATCACGTGCCAGTTTTTCAAGTGCAGGGCCGCCGGGCCAGCTCAGGCCAAGCATTTTAGCGACTTTGTCAAAGGCCTCACCTGCTGCATCGTCAATGGTGCCGCCCAGTTTGCGGTACTGCCCCACACCCTCAACGGCAATGCACTGGCAGTGCCCGCCCGAGACGAGCAGCAACAGGTAGGGGAATGGCGCACCACCAGGTACCAGCCCGGGCAGGCGTGCCGTCAGGGCATGGGCTTCAACATGGTTCACTGCAACGAAGGGCTTATTCAGGGCAAGTGCCAGACCTTTGGCAAAGCCCGTACCAACAATCAGCCCGCCAATAAGGCCCGGGCCGGTGCTGGCTGCAATAAAGCCGATATCCTCAGGGGCCATGGCAGCGTCTTTCAGCGTCTGGCTGACAAGGCCGGGCAGGAGTGCCAGATGCGCGCGGGCAGCAATTTCGGGCACAACTCCGCCAAAATCTGCATGGCCATCCTGCGAGATAAGACGTTGCGCAAGGCAGGTACCGTCAGGGGCCAGAATGGCGCAGGCGGTTTCATCGCAGGAGGATTCTATGGCCAGAACCGGGCCAGCAATGCCGGTGTGCTGTATCGACATTATTCTGCGCCTTTAGTGTGAGGGCGGGTCTGTGCCCCGTTATGCCAGATGTTCATAGCAGGCTTTCTATACGACAGAAAAAAAGCTGTCAGCTGTCATTATCTGCCTTCTGCTCTCTCGTATTGTGCGGGCGTGGCCTGTATAAGGCAAACGCCGGGGCATGTCGTGGGTCAGATGATGTGTGGCGGTGCGGCTGGCTGGCTGGGTTACAAATTTTTCAATCCTGCCGGGCATTATGGCTGCTTGTCTTTTCATTCTTTCTGGTAATAGACAGGACTCATGGATTCAGCCTCACCCTCCTCACCAGCCCTTTCGCCCGCTCTGCAGAAAATTGCAGCAGAAGCAGCTGCCCGCCAGAAAAAGACAACCGGACATGCTTCGCGCAGCCAGCTGCCTTTGCGGGTTGGTACACGCGGTTCGCCGCTGGCGCTGGTGCAGACGAGGGCTTTCCTTACGATGCTGACCCGGTTTTGCCCGGTTTTGCGTGATATGAACGCATTTCAGGAGCACCAGATTAACACCACCGGTGACCAGGTTCAAAACCGCCGCCTGGCAGAAATTGGCGGTAAGGGATTATTTTCTAAAGAAATTCACGAAGCTCTGTCCGACGGTCGTATCGATTTTGCTGTTCACAGCCTTAAAGATCTCGAAACGGACCTGCCGCCCGGTCTGGTGCTGGCCTGTACTCTTAAACGTGAAGATGCTCGTGATGCTCTGATCCTTGGTCCTGAGTTACGTCAGGCTGACCCGGAGGATCCTTATTCTGCTTTGCCACATGGCGCACTCGTGGGGTGTGCTTCAGTGCGTCGTCAGGCGCAGATGCTTCATGCCAGGCCTGATCTTAAATTTGGTTTGCTGCGTGGCAACGTACAGACTCGTATCGATAAGTTAGCCGGTCGTCAGTGTGATGCGACCCTGCTGGCGCTCGCTGGCCTGCGCCGCCTGGGAATGGCTGAACGCGCTGACATAGTGTTTGACCCCACAGTTATGGTGCCAGCCGCCGGGCAGGGTATTGTTGGTGTAACGGTGCGTGAGGATAATGTTGAGCTGCGCGAGCTGCTGGCTGCGATTGAAGACTATGAAGCCCGTGCAGTCTCCACCGCAGAGCGCGCTTTGCTGGCTGAGCTTGATGGTTCCTGTCGCACCCCTATTGGTGGATATGCACAGTTGATTCCTCTTGTCGCCGGTGAGGAGCCCCAGCTGCATCTGACAGGTCTCGTCGCCAGTGAGGACGGAACCTTCCTGCTTAAGCGTGATATCAGCGGGGCACCGGCAGATGCAGAGCGTCTGGGGCGGGAGCTTGGTAAAAGCCTGCGTGCCGATAGTCCCGCTTCTATTTTTGAAGAATGATAAAAGCAGGCGGGGTTATCGTTACCCGGCCTGAGCCCGGTCTGTCTGAAACGATGCGGGCTGTTGAGCAGGCCGGCTGGCGCGCTTATGCCTCACCCGCGCTGCATGTTATTCAGTACGAAACGGTATTGTCTTCCGTTGCTAATCCGGCAGGTATTATTCTTACCAGTGGTCAGGCTGTTTGCGGGGCACAAGCGATAACAGCTGACAGATGGCTGCCGGTTTATGCCGTTGGTGACCGTACAGCACAGCGCGCGCAGGCTGCAGGCTTTCATCGTGTTTACAGCGCACAGGGTAATGCTGAATCTCTCGTGGCTTTGCTAAAAAAACAGGTCGCTCCGTCTGCCGGAACTTTGCTGTTACTGGCCGGTGACGGGCAGGGAAATGCATTGCTTGCACGCCTGCAGGCGGAGGGTTTCGATGTGGTCAGGTACGTGACATACGCCGCCCTGCCTGCAGAAAATATAGATGAAGCGGTTCAGCTGGCTCTTATAAAAGAGGGGATCAGCAATATTCTGTTTTTTTCAGCTGAGAGTGCCAGAGGATGGATCCGTGCTCTGTCTCCCGGTGCGGCATTGGTGCAGGCAAGAAAAACAACGGCTCTGGTTATTTCTGAAAAAACGGCAGAGGTGCTTCTGGCTGCCGGCTGGCAGCATGTCAGGGTCGCTTTGCGGCCTGATGCACAGTCTGTTTTGTCATTACTTGAGCATAAGTAAAAGCTCAGTGTCAGAATAACCTCCGGAACACGTAGTCCCGGAGGTGGCATTCATACCACGACTCAGGCGTTGCCTGCGGTCTGTGGGAATTCTGCGCGTTTGCTCTGCCACAGAGCAACGAAGTCGATTGGCTGCAGTACGATAGGCGGGAAGCCACCATCACGTGTTACATCACTGATGATGTTGCGTGCATATGGGAAGATCAGACGAGGCACTTCAACCAGCAGAATAGGTTCTACCAGGTCATCAGGTGCATCGGTCAGGGTTACAACGGCGGCATATGTCAGATCTACAATGAAGACTGTGCGCCCGGCAGGAGCATTAGCACCTTCAGGAGCTTCTTTTGCATCAGCTTTAATTGTCAGAATAACTTCGTAAATCGCCTGGTCGTTCTGCAGGCGGTTAGCCTGAACGTCAATATTCACTGAAATGTTGGGCTGAGATCTCAGGGTTGCAAAAATTTCTGCACCTGCAGGGACCTCGAAAGAGAGGTCTTTTGTGTATTGCAGGTTAATTGCCAGAGGTAGTGCAGGAGGTGTTACCTGTTGAGAGTCGGACATAAAAAAAGCAACTTTCTTGGTAGTTTATAATAAAAATTAAGACCACAATGAACACCCGCTCCCGCTCCTTAAAGCGGAGCCGGTTCAGGCTATGTGCTTATGAGGACATGCTCCGTCTGCATCTGCAAGGGGGAGGAGCAAAGAAAAAGCCTTCAGGCCTCGTTTCCTGTATATACCGCATGAGCCCTTTCAATGTAGCTGAGAAAACGGCTGTTTTACAGAGACTGATGCTGCCAGTCGCCATTTTCAAGGCTGTCACCACTAAGTGCCAGTAAAAACCACCAGTGTGATACAACCAGTGTCTGTGATGTATCGGGTTGTGTGCGCATAAACGCTTTGAACTGGCGCACCCGGTCCTGCAGCTGGTGGTCACTCTCAGGGTGGCCAGACCACCATTTTTCATCGAGTTGACTGAAATCAAGACCGGGCCAGGCTTTTGAAAGCGTCGAGGCTGGTGAGCCTGCGTCGCATGAGTAAAGGTTGCGTTCGCGTAGCAGAGGCATAATCTCGGGCGTTATGTTCAGAGCCTGCGCCAGAGGTGCTGCGGTTTGTAAAGTGCGGGTAAAGGGTGAGACCAGAATACGCGTGACAGATCCCTGCAGCTCACTGACAAGTCTGAGGGCATGCTCTTTGCCCTGAGTGGAAAGAGAGGGGTCGGGCGTTCCGGGGTCACGGCCTGTCATGCTGTAAAGCTGGTTGAATTCGCTTTCACAATGTCGCAAAACAATCATGGCTGTCAGATTAGAAACATAAGATGCTGCTCTGCAAGGGGCTTGTCGGAGAAAAGCGTATAGCTGATGTATGCTTTAAGATTGTGTCAATTGATCGCCCTGGTTATGCTTGCTGCATTAATCAGGTTTGTAAGTGCACAGAAACGGGCGTGTAAAAAATGAATTTTTCTTTCGATCGTTTGCCGGTCGATCTCATATTTTTTGCTCTTGTAGCGGTATTTCTGGTGTTGCGTCTGCGCAGTGTTCTGGGGCGACGCACGGGGATACAGCCTGCGCCTGTACCACCTGCTTTACGGACCGATGTAAAAAATACACCAGCCGGGCCTGCGCCTGAGCCTGTTGTGCCGCGTGTGGCTTATCAGATTCCGGCAGATAATACGCGGGTCGGCCAGTTGCTTGGTAATGTGCGTCAGTATGATAGCGAGTTCACCCCTCAGCAGTTTTTGACCGGGGCACAGGCTGTGTTTGCGCAGGTTGTTGAGGCTTATGCTACAGGTAACCGGGATGTTTTACAGCTGCGTCTGACCCCGGCGGCCTATGCGTCTTTTGATAAGGCTATTACAGCGCGTGACGCCGCTTCGGAGAAGCAGACAACCCTGATTAAAGCGATTTTCTCTATGGGTATTGAGGATGTGCGTCTGAATAACCAGGACGGCGGGACGCTGGCTTCGATAGATGTAAGGATCATTTCTGATCAGGTTAGTATGATCACAGGAGCGGACGCTTTGCCTGTTGCTGGCACAGATGCCGTAACAGAGTTTTCTGACCTCTGGACTTTTGAGCGTTTGCTTGGCTCTCCTGGCAGCACGTGGCGTCTGGCCGCAGCACGTAGCGCCTGATATTTAATAACACTTTAAATGAACCACAGGCGCTTATGGCTGTGCCTGTGGTTTTTATTGTGGTTTATGCGTAAAAAATAGTATAATGTTTAAAAGTTCAGAACATTAATGGTCGTTATCTGATCGTTTTGTATGATCGTTTTTATCAATGAAAATTTCAAAAATAATCTGTTTGACGGTTTTCATGCGGTGAACGCAAATACGTCAGACAGAATGTAGTATTTTTCAGGAGTTCAGGTTTTGCGTAGAGCTATTGCAGTTTTGGTGGGTGTTGGCGTGCTGGCTTATGGCGGTACGGTCGCATATCTCACACATTTTGATCGTGAGACGGCCCCAAAGCTTTCGGCTTCTTCTCCTTCATCGAAAGATCTCGTTGCGCAGGCTGCGTTTAATGCTCTGGCCGAGGCGCGCTGTGACTATTGTCATGCAACAAATCGCAATCTGCCATTTTATTTTCATCTGCCGGTGGCAAAGCAGCTGATGAGCAAAGACCTCAGAGAGGGGCTGCGTCATTTCCGCATAGAGCCGGTTCTTGCCGCTATGCAGCAGGGCAAGCCTCCGACAGAGGAGCAGCTGTCGCGTATTGAAGAAGTTATTACGCAAAATCGTATGCCTCCAACGCTCTACCTTCTGATGCACTGGCATGCCCACCTTTCTGATGTTGAGCGTCAGTCAATTCTGCGCTGGATCGAAGATACACGGCGTAAATATTATTCTGACACAGGTGCTGTCAGTAAATTTGAAGGGCAGCCTGTGCGTCCAATTCCGGCTGCAGTGCTGACAGATCAGGCAAAGGTTGCTCTGGGTCAGCAGCTCTTTTTTGATAAAAAGCTTTCAGGTGATGGCACAATCAGCTGTGCAAGCTGCCATGATCTTAACCATGGCGGGGTTGACAATCTGGTTACAGCAACCGGCATTGGAGGGCAGAAGGGGCCAATCAATGTGCCAACGGTGTATAATGCCTATTTCAAAATTGCGCAGTTCTGGAACGGCCGTGCGCCAGACCTCGCGGCACAGGCCGCCGGTCCGGTTATGAATCCGCTTGAGATGGGTTCGCATGACTGGAAAGAAGTTGCCGCAAAGGTAATGGCTGACCCACACTACATGGATCTGTTCCATGAAGCTTATGGCCCTGATGCAGAAGTCGATGAGAATACGATAACAGGGGCAATTGCTGAATTTGAAAAAACATTACTGACCCCCGATAGTCCTTTTGATGCTTACCTTAAGGGCAATGAGTCAGCCATTAGCGAGCAGGCCCGGCGTGGGTATGCTAAGTTTAAGTCTGTTGGCTGTTCCGGCTGTCATAACGGAGTTGCACTTGGTGGTGGTGCCTATGAGATTATGGGTCTTGAAGGGGATTACTTTAAAGATCGAGGCGGCCCGATGACTGATGCTGATCTGGGGCGTTATACTGTAACGCATAAGGAAGAGGACCGGTCGCGTTTCGTTGTGCCAACACTGAGGAACATTGATCAGACAGCGCCATATTTCCATGATGGCAGTGTGAAGACCCTTGAGGAAGCTGTTCGTCAGATGGCACGGTATCAGACACCAGATACTCACATCTCAGATCAGGATGTGGCTGATATCGTTGCCTTTCTCAAAACGCTGACAGGGCGTTATCAGGGCAAGTCACTGGCCGGGATGGGCCATAACTGATAAAGCATGAGGTCTCCCGCACAGTCGCGTCAGTGCGGGAGCAGGTAAGGGAGAGAACAGGTTGTGGCGAGGTGGCGGCAGTTAGCTGAAGAAGAAAAAGTGTTATGGGGCCGCGTGATGAGCGACGTTGTGCCTTTGCGTAACGCTGCTGATGATGCTGTTAAGGACTGTACTGCCACGCAGATTTCAGAGCCTGAAAAGAAACCCGCCCGCCAGGGTAAAAGCCACACCGGGGCACCTTATTTTCCATCTGAGGTACTTTCGCGCGACCATACTTTCCCGGCTTTTTTTGCACCTGTTTCTCCTGCCTCGGCACAGGTGCAGCGGCAGATACACCCGGCTGATAAAATCGGGCGCCGGAGTCCTGGTATAGATGATCAGAGCTGGCGCAACTTTGAGCAGGGTAAGACACGCGTTCAGCGTCGCCTTGATCTGCACGGTCTGGTTGCGCAGGAGGCTTATCATCGCCTGCTTGAGTTTATGGATGTTTCTTATCGCCAGGGCCTGCGCTGTGTAGAAATTATTACCGGGCTTGGTTCAGGTGGAGAAGGCGGCATCCTGCGGCGTGAGCTGCCATTCTGGCTTGACCGCCCTGAGCTGCGGGCCCGTATGCTTGGTGTGGTGTATCCCCATGCAGCAAACCGGGGAGCCGTAAAAATATTACTGCGTCGTCGTCGTGTTTAGTGCAGGTTTGTTACTCGCCTGAGCATCGCGCCAGCGTGGTATATTGAGTGCCAGCCAGCGTCGCAGAGTTATGGTTGTTAAAGTGTCGGCTTTTGTCGCAGCATAAAGTGCCATACAGTCAGCACCTGTTTTAATGACTTCATTTTCTGCTCTGGCGTGATTTCTGATGTCAGGTAAGGCCGCCAGTTCCTGACAGGCCTGTCGCCAGTGTGCGACTGTTTCCGGTGCAGACAGAAAAGGCATCATTAAACCGGCGCATAATGTACTTGCCGTTGTTGCTGTGCTCCAGACTTTATAAAGCGGGCTGGTAAAGGCGCGCGGGCGTTCCTGCATGCAGATGCTGCCGAAAACAGGCGGCAGCTCGGTGTCAGGCAGATTATTTTTATAAAGACAATTTGTAAAAAGAGGCCTGAAGCCTTTTTCTTTCAGGCTGGCGATACGTTCAGCGTAAGCAGAATCAACGGGTAACTGAATGATATCAACTGCGCCTGACAGCAGAGCTGCAATAGCTGATTCTGGTGTGCCAAACCCTGTCAGGGGTAAAGGGTGGAGCTTAAGTAGCTCAAGTGCCAGAAGGGAGGGGAGTTCTCTGCCGGTATATCCTGAAACTGCAACACGCAAAGGGTGCTCTTTCAGTATAGCAGAGAAAGAGCGGTGCAGAGAGATACGACCAACAGTAACGGTTGGCTGGTAGCTCAGAAAGGTCGGAATCCAGCGCTGATAATCATAGTGAACCCGCGAGTCGCCTCCAAGCTCAGCAAGAATAACCGTACCCGGCACAACCAGCCCGGCAGGAGGTTGTATCTGCATCTGCTGAACTTCAAACAGGTTGGCTGCGGTAATGCCGTCCCACCCCAGAGTGTTTTTGAGTTTGAAAGCAGGTAAGCGTAGTCTCTCAGCCAGGGAGGGTGCAAGAAGATCAGCCCATTGCCCGCATATGCTATCTGCCATGCCTGCGACAACGAGGCATTGTGCTCCGGTGGTTGCGGCATAGGCTGTGTGTCTTTTCTCCGGCAGCAGAGCGTTAACAGATGCAGCACAGAGACCGGCCGAGGTATTTTTCAGCAAACGTCGGCGTGAAAAAGTCCGGGGTGCATTATGCTGCGTAGTGTTACACGGCACGAGGGCAATTCTCCTTTATCAGGGGTGAACGTCAATTCTGCCTGAGATGTATTCTTATAAAGTTTTTTTTAAATGAAAGAGCATAATTTTTCTGAACGTTTTTTAGGGTTATGGCCATTTCACTTCTGGTGGCATGCTCATCAGAATTGCTTCGGTGTGGCCGCCTGTTTTCAGGCCAAATAATGTGCCGCGGTCATGCAAAAGGTTAAATTCGACATAGCGCCCGCGGCGAATGAGCTGTGCCTCGCGTTGTTCTTCACTCCATGGGAGTGTCATGCGTTGCTGCACGATGGCCGGATAACTCTCAAGGAAGGCAAGGCCAACGTCTTTTGTAAAAGCGAAGTCTGCCGCGACATCACCACTGTTGAGACGGTCATAGAAAATACCTCCAAGACCTCTGGGCTCATCGCGGTGAGGCAGGAAGAAATATTCATCACACCATTTTTTAAAGCGGGGATAATAACCGGGGTCGTGTTTCTCACAGGCATTTTTCAGGGCATTGTGAAAGAGTTCAGCATCATGAGCGGCCTCATCAGAGGCAGGGAACATCGGAGTGATATCGCCACCACCGCCAAACCAGCCCTGTGTGGTAATAATCATACGGGTGTTAAAGTGCACAGCCGGCACCAGCGGGCTGCACATATGAGCAACCAGGCTTATGCCGGTAGCAAAAAAGCGGGGGTCTTCTGCTGCCCCGGGAATAGTCTGAGCGAAAGCCGGGGTAAATGTTCCCTCAACTGTTGAGACATTCACGCCTACTTTTTCAAACACACGCCCTGACATCAGACTCATAGTGCCACCGCCGCCGGGCGAGCCATCTTCATTCTGACGCTGCCAGGTTTTTCTTTTGAACTGCCCGGCTGCTGTACGTTCCCTGAGCACAGGTGTTTTGCGTTCACAGCTCTCCTGTTCGATCTGCTCAAAGGCTGTACAGATTTTATCGCGGAGGGATTCAAACCACAGTCGGGCTTCCGTTTTGAGGGCAATATGCCCGGAGGCTGAATGTTGTGTGTCTGAGGTCATGCCGGTGTTCTTTTGCTCTTTTGAGTGCAGAGATGAGAAGCTTCCCGCTAAGGGTTATGTTTGTTTCATCGCGGTCTGTCATCATTTTGTAAAGATTTGTTTTTCTTTTCGTTTTTTGTATCGCTATTTTTGAAAATATTTTTATGTCTCATTTCTGGCAGAGTTTATCGTCATATCCGCTTTTATGTCAGGCTGATTTCTGAGCAGGACGGCAGGTATTTCAGGCCTGATGAAGTAAAGGTCTGACGCAACAGGGCAAGACATGGTATCTGTTTGCGGCATTAATAAGGGCTGAAAAGCCCGACCACTCTGGCAGAGAAGAAAATGTCCGGCGAACAATCTGCGCAGTCTTCAGAGAATACAGAGCGCAAAGACGCGCATAGTCTGTCTGGTTTTATCAGAAATTATATGAGTTTTCCTGTGCCAGGTGACCTTAACCTGCTCTGGACTCTTGGTGCTGTGCTGCTGGTGGTGCTGGCACTGATGATAGCAAGCGGTTTATTGCTGGCAACGTCTTACACGCCTGATGCGTCTCTGGCATTTAGTTCGGTTGAAGCCCTTGAGCGCCGGGGTGCAGCAGGCTGGCTGCTCAGGGCTATTCATACCACCGGAGCCAGTTTTTTTATGGCAGCTCTCTATATCCATATGTTTCGGGGGTTGTGTTATCGCTCTTATGCCGCACCACGCCGGGCGATATGGCATAGTGGTGTGACGTTGTTGCTCATGGCGATGATGACAGCTTTTGCTGGTTATGTGCTGCCATGGGGGCAGATGTCCTACTGGGGTGCCGACATCGCAGGTAAGGCCGCAGGGGCGGTTCCTGGTGTCGGGCCATTGCTTGAATCGATTTTTCTGGGAGGGGATAGCCCCGGTTCTCCTACATTGCGCCGTATGTTTGTGCTGCATTTTACTATCGCATTCAGCATTGCCGGTCTTGTGGCTTTGCATATCGCTATTGTCCACTTTAAGGGCAGTAGCAGCCCGTCAGGCAGCAAAGGGCAGGGCCGTGAGCGTATGCTGTCTTTTCACCCCTATTTCACTGTGAAAGACGTATTAAGTATCCTTGTCTGTGCACTGGCTTTTGTAGCTGTAATGTGCTTCTGGCCTGGTCTGGTGACAGAGCCAGAGAATTATCGCCCTGCTAACCCGCTGCACACTCCTGCCAGCATTGAGCCTGAATGGTATTTCCTGCCGTTTTACGGGATGTTGCAGGCTATTCCTTCAAAATTTGGCGGTCTTGTGCTCTCAGCAGGGGCTGTACTGATTTTGTTTTTTGTTCCGTCCCTGGACGATGCGCCTGTTGACGGAAGGCCGTGGGGGCGCATGCATGTTCAGTCGCGCATTGCCCTGTGTATGCTTATTGCATGTTTTGTTGTGTCTGGCCTTGCCGGTAAGCACCATGTGCAGGGTGACTGGTTGCTGGTCGAGCGTATCGCTATGGCCGGGTATTATGGTTATTTTCTCATTTTTCTGCCTCTGGCAGCTCGTTCTCAGAAAGCTGATCTGCCTGATGAAGTGGAAGACTGAGCGATGTTTGTGAAAAAATATCTCGTTATCGCATCTGTGTTCTTTGCAGCCGTACAGGGTGCAGGCTGTGTAAAGAGTGCTGACGCACAGTCCTCTTTACTGCCTCAGAAAGCCCCGCCTCAGCACTGGTCGTTTGAGGGGCCTGTCGGGCATTTCGATCTCAGCGCTGTGCAGAGAGGCTACGCAGTTTTTGTAAAAGTATGTTCAGCCTGTCACAGCCTTAAACAGGTTCACTTCTCCGACCTGAGTCAGATGGGTCTGACACCTGAGCAGACAATTGCTTTAGCTGAATCCTGGCAGATCGCTGCGGGTCATGATGAAGCAGGACATTTTAAGTTTCGTAAAGGGTTGCCCGACGATTTTCTGCCTTCACCGTATAGTAGCCCTGCTGCGGCCCGTGCAGCGAACGGAGGGGCTGTTCCTCCTGATCTGTCACGTATAGGTCTGATTCATCCCGGCGGGGCAGACCGTATTTATGCTATGTTGACAAGCTATGGTGAGCCTGTTGGGGGGGAGAAAGCGCCGCGATACGCTAACCCTTATATGATAGGGCATATTACGGCTATGCCACCGCCACTTCATGACAATGCTGTCTCATTCACGGACGGTCATCCTGCTACTGTACAGCAGCAGGCGCATGATGTGACGACCTTTCTGGAGTGGGTTTCTGAGCCGCATCGTGACAGTAAACGCCGGCTGGGTGTTGGCGTTGTGCTCTATCTGTGTTTTCTCATCATTATATTTGTTATCCTGAAGCGGAGAATCTGGTCTCATGTCAGAAAATAAGAGTGTAGAGCCTGTTATTGGTCTTATCGGTGGTTCAGGCCTCTATGATATTGATGGTCTTGAGAACAAAGAGTGGCGTACAGTGGAGACGCCATGGGGAGCACCATCTGACCAGCTGCTGTTCGGGCGTTTCGACGGCGTGAAATGTGTATTTTTGCCCCGTCACGGGCGTGGGCATCCTATCCCGCCTTCACGTCTCAACTACCGGGCAAATATCGCTGCGATGAAAATGTCCGGGGTCACAGACATTGTTTCTCTGTCGGCTGTTGGCTCCCTGAAGGAGGAGCTGCCTCCTGGTCATTTTGTTATTGTTGATCAGTTTATTGACCGTACGATCTGGCGTGAAAAAAGCTTCTTTGACACAGGATGTGTTGCTCATATCTCTATGGCAGACCCGCTTTGCCCTCGTATAGGCAGTGTGCTCGAAACCCAGGCCAGAGCGCTGGACCTGAATGTTGTGCGTGGCGGTACTTACCTGGTGATGGAAGGCCCGCAGTTTTCGACGCGTGCGGAAAGTGAACTTTATCGTTCATGGGGGTGTTCTGTCATTGGTATGACCAATATGCCGGAAGCGTCTTTAGCGCGTGAAGCTGAAATGTGCTACGCGACGGTTGCCATGGTTACAGATTATGACTGCTGGCATGAAGAGCATGATAATGTGACGGTAGATAGCGTTATCAAAATTATGCAAAAAAACTCTGCAAATGCGAAGGCACTGGTTAAAGCCGTTATTCCTGCGCTTGGTCAGCGGCGTGACCTGTGTTTTGCCGGGTGTGACCGTGCACTTGAGCACGCACTGATTACAGCACCTGAAGCGCGTGACCCTGCTTTACTGGCCAGGCTGAAAACGATTGCAGGTCGTGTCCTTACAGTATGATAATAAATTGTTACCATACGTGACAAAGAGATAGAGAGCGTTCATATAGGAGCAAGGAACAACTCTGGCTTTGCTCTCTATGTCTTTTATGAAGTTACCTTCTGATATTAATCGCCCTGTTGCTTTGTTAACCGGAGCAACAGGTGGGATTGGTGTCCACCTTGTGCAGCGTCTTGTCAGTCAGGGGTATCACATTCTGGCGGTCAACCGTGCCGGTGATTTTCAGCCGCGGGATCACGTTACGCCAGTTGCCTGCGATATTGCACAGAATCAGCAGATAGAAGCACTGACTGATGGCTTGCGTCAGGCTGGTGTTACGCTTGCTGCATTAATTCACTGTGCAGGCGTTATTAATCCTCAGAGAGCAGGGGATTACGATATCGAAAGCGCCTCCTGGCAGCTGCGGGTTAATCTCGAAGCACCGGTTTTTTTAACAACTCTCTTGTTGCCGCTTATGCCAGCAGCCGGGCACATTATCTTTATTAACTCTATGGCAGCTCTTGTGCCTCTGGCGGGGAGCAGCATTTATACTGCTAGTAAATTTGGTTTGCGTGGATATGCTCTGGCTCTGGCTCAGGATGTGCAGCCACTCGGTTTACGTGTATCTTCAGTGTTTCCTGGTGCCGTTGATACACCGATGCTGCAAAAAGAAATTGATAGTGGCGGTTCTCCTTTAAATTTTGTAACGGCGCCCTCGTCACCGGATGAAATAGCCTGCATTGTTCAGCGCCTTCTTTTGCGTCCGAAAGCAGAGATTTTTTGTCCGAGTTCAGACGGCGTGCTGGCGCAGCTTATGTTAATTATGCCGCGTGTCTGGCGAATGATTCTTCCGGTCCTTATGAAAAAAGGACTGAAAGGAAAAAAGAAATACCTGGCGCGCGGAAAAGTTTAGATAAAAATTACTATAATATAATTCCGGGTTACTTTTAAAATACAGAGCCCATCTCCTGAAGCCCGACATCGCCAGGCTTCAGGTCAGACTGATCTGACGATCAATGTGCCGTTGTTGTGTGAGCAACGACATGCTGTACCGGTGCTGCTTTAACAGCCGGAACAGAGCAGGTCGTCAGGTTTGGGTAAGCAAAAAGAACAACAGCAAGTTTAGCCAGGGTAGATTTTTTCATGATTTGATTCCTTTTTAGAAAACAGTTTGATTAAAAATTAAATAAATAGCGTTAATTAAATTAATTTATCTATACTCATATATAAAATAATTACTTACTATATATGTTTATAAAATAATATTTTCTCTATATTTTTTTAATAAAAACTATTATTATTTTACGTGCGTCGAATGAGCGACGACGTGCTGTACCGGTGCTGCTTTAACAGCTGGAACAGAGCAGGTTGTCAGATGCGGGTAAGCAAAAAGAGCAACTGCAAGCTTAGCAATGGTAGATTTTTTCATATTCTGGACCTCCTTTCTTAACTAAACAGTCTCGAGACTATAAATTAACTTATAGTTATAAATTAAATTAAAATCAATACATTTATAAGATTGCTTTTTGTTTTGTTAAAACAAACGATATCCATATCAAAGGGATGATGAGGATATCGTTTTTAAAAAAATAATATTTTTACAATAAAAATCAGAATGTAATTCCTGATCTTACGCCAAATGTATTGCCGGTATTGGTTCCAATATAGTTTCCGGCTCTGTTTGTTACATCAGCATGAGTGTAGTTGACCATAATTCGTGCAAAATTAAGCAGATACCAGTTCACACCAACTGTAGCAGTCCAGGCACGTGCACCGGTTGGAATGTTGGAGGAATCGGCCCAGTCCCATCTTGCTGCAAGTTCCCATGCTCCCCAGCCACCTTCGGTGACGGGACGCAGTACACGAGGTGAGGACCATACGCCTGTTCGTGCAAAATAGTTTGGAGTTTCACCGGTGAGGAACAGGCCTGTTTGCAGACTTAAAGCCTGAATCGTGCCTGAACCGCCGAGTTTGTCTGTATAGGACGAAGCTACAGGAAGTGTATTACGAAACTGCAGATGTCGTGCGCCATATTCAATAAGAGCCCAGCCGGTTTTATAAATACCAAACAGTTCCAGGCCGCCGGCAAAAGAATTGGAAATTGGAGTCGTAGGGCCAAACTGCATTGCAAATGCGTCGTTAGTACGGGCGAGAAGGCGCACTGACTGTGAGAAGTTTGCTGCGGGTTTGACATCTTCATAGAAACCCCAGATGCCAAGATGAATCAGAGCATTATTGTTGCGCCATGGAATATAGTGAGAACGTATTTCATAGGTCATATCATCACGAATATTGTTGGTCGCATTGGAGGAATTGACGTTATTGCCGGCTATCTGTGCCGCTACGTGCCAGTTTTTACCAATGGTTTTGAACATGCCCCCCATGCCGTACCATCCACGCACCGGCAACAGAGTGGTCGCGACCAGGTCACGATCAAGAAAGACGGTCTGTGCTGAGCCTGTGGTACCATCAAAGCTTCGTTCGTTAAAAATATTTCCCAGTGCAAGGTCCAGGGTTTTTTTCTGAACCTTTTGGCTCCACATCATAAAAGCACTCATGAGCTCTGGTTTGTTATCAGAGAAGTCGGCTTCAAAAACCCATGAAAGCTGCCTTGCGTGACCTTCAACACCCAGACGGGCTGCGCGCATCAGTGTACGAGAGACATTGAGGCTGCTGTAACGGCTGCCAAATGAGCCGCCGTAATCAGCGAGAATACGGCCGCGCACCCTAAAGGAATAGGCGTTATCGGGCGTTGTAAACGTGGGCAGACCCTGCCCCCATTTCAGTACAAGCCCGCCGACAGACGTGGTGCTGCCACTTGAAGGAATTTGTGATGTCACACCCATAACAGGTGATGCATTGTTTGGGATGCTCGAAACAGCTGCATAAGAACCGGGGGCTGCAGCCTTCAGAGGGTATACCGGAGTGGTAGTCTGAATTCCAGGAGAGGTATCTCCGGCAAATTTTACGGGCTCAACTGGTCCTGAAGTAACATGTGCATACGCAGTATGAGATGCAGCAGGCAGTGAGGTCACCTTAACAGTTTTTGTATCTGATTTTTTCTCAACCTTTGAGAGGCGCGTTTGCAGCTCGTGAATCTGCTGTGACTGCATTTTCATCTGTTGTGACTGCATTTTTACAATACGCATCAGTTCCTGCACTTCAGGGTTACCTGATGCAGCCTGTGCATAATGCGGCAGCATAAGAGAGCCGACGATTCCTGCTCCTGTAATGAGCGGCCGGCATTTCAGAGAAAAAGGCTGTGAATTATCTGTGGTACAGCGAATTCTGGTCATGATGAACTCGACTGTGAATGAGAGTAGGGGCGGGCGAGAAGTGAGGCCAGTAATCCGCTGCATGCTGCCAGAGTTAACCACAGTCCTGGCATGGCGCGGTTGCCGGTCGCGTGAATGAGAGAGGTGCAGATGAAAGGTGTAAAGCCTCCAACGCAGGTTGCCAGGCTGTAAGCCAGAGAAAATCCTGTAGTGCGGATGCGCGGAGGGACAATTTCTGTCAGGTAAACAACTGCGGCACCGTTATACATGCTGTAAATGACAGCAAGCCACAGCTCCACGCCAAGTAGTTTGAAAAAAGAAGGATCAGATACGAGCCAGGTCATAGCAGGGTAGACAGTGACTATTCCGCTCACTGTAGCGATTAATAAGAGTTTTTTTCGGCCGATACGGTCAGATAAAGCACCAAAAACCGGAAGAAGAATGAGGTTAGTCATGCCAACACACAGCGTAACAACCAGGCTGTCATGAGCGGTTAAATGCAAAACTGCTGTGCCAAAAGAAGGCGTATAGGCAGTGATAATGTAAAACGAAGTTGTGGTCATCAGAACCATAAGAATGCCAACGGCAATGATGCGCCATTCACGTGACAGCGTTTGTAGTATTTCGGCAAAATGTGGGTGTGAATGTGCAGAAGAGAAAGCTTCTGTTTCCTGCAGGTTCCGGCGGAGAAGGAAAAGAACCGGAACAATAAGACACCCGATAAGAAAGGGGATGCGCCATCCCCATGAGAGGAGTTCTTCGTGAGACATAAGGTGTGTCATGCCAACACCAAGTGCAGCGGCTGCCATAACAGCAAGCTGCTGTGATGCTGACTGAAAAGAGACAATAAAGCCTTTATTATGCGGTCCCGCGATTTCAGATAAATAAACTGAGGTGGAGCCAAGCTCAACACCTGCAGAAAATCCCTGAATCAGTCGCCCGGCAAGAATCAGCAGTGGTGCTGCAAAACCAATGGCAGCATATCCTGGTGTTATAGTGACGATAAGTGTACCGATTGCCATAAGGCCAAGTGTAACGATAAGCCCCTTTTTACGTCCGATACGATCAACATATGAACCCAGGATTAAGGCACCCAGCGGGCGCATCAGAAAGCCTGCTCCGAATGTAGCAAGCGCCAGCATCAGTTTTGCTGTCGGGTCAGATGAAGGAAAGAAAGTTTTTCCTATCGCTGCGGCATAAAAGCCGAAAACCATAAAGTCGTACATTTCAAGAACGTTGCCGCTGGCAACCTGCATAATGGCTTTGGCACGACTTTTAGGCTGAGCACTAACAGTTTGTAAGACTTTAGAAGTCTCCGGCGCAGAGGCGAGTGGCGGGGCAAAGTTGGTACCGGTGTGGGGCATGATTTATATCTTTTTTATTTTATTGAGAGCCAGCATCGGTGATGCACACGTCTTTATCTTTGAGCATATGAAGATAGACCGGAATAAAGCAATTATTTTTTATGCTTAATTATCTAACCAGATTGTTATGAAGTGCCAGCAGTCTTTATAAAAAAGGCCCGAAGAAAACTTCGGGCCTTTTCGTTAGTGCGTAGTGTTAATAAGGAGAGATGGTCAGGCAGCAAGAGAATTATTTTTGAGCAGCTGGGCTACCATGGCATCTGAATGGCTGCCTGTGAGCTGGCCAATAGTATCACCGCCAATGTTAGCCGGTGTGCCGTTTGCACCATTGAGTGTCATGAGGCCATTTGAGTTTGCCTTGGTTGTCAGTGTGACACCAAGGTCAGAGGCAAGTGTAATCGGCGTATGAAATTTAACAAAATCTTTAAAGACGTCACCAACAGTTTTCATCTGATCAATGAAGGTGCCATCGGTCCAGCCAGCGACAGTCTTACGAAGGGCTTCATTGTCAGATTCAGAGCCAACCTGAATAACCTTGCCATAGTGGTTGAGGCTGGATGATGCACCTTCGTCTTTCCATGAGACATAAGAGGCTCCCCCATTCGTGTCACTGGCATAACTTGCAATCGGGTCACCGTAGGCCATGATGCTGAGGAAGTTAGAGCCATCACCTTTTGCTGTGGATGATGAGGGAATACCGGTTGCAGAAAAGGCTATGCCGCCCAAGCCTGTCTGCTGCGCTACGTAAGAGGCCTCAATGCCCCCCAGAGAGTGGCCTGTGACGAAAATATTGTTCGTGTCTATGCCACGGGCTTCAGCTTCCTGAACAACCTTGTTCGCCCACTTCAGAGCACTTTTCTGCGCTCCAGACACATCCTGATTAAAAATCTGAGCATTTGAAGCCATGCCGGCAACACCTGCTACGGGATTGATACTCATATTATCACCGCCGCTGGTGCTCTGATATGAGATGATAACCTGATTATCACCGGTCAGCCACACGCGCGAAGACATGCCCGTTGCGTCATCAACTGTATAGAGCTGCTTGCCATTAACGAGGAAAGGGGTAAGTCCTTTGGGGGTGCCGTCAATTGTAAATTCTGCGTTGGCAGCATTGAGGAGCTGCGACACTGTTGGTGTTTTGCTAAGATCCTGATCAACTGGTGCTTTAATGGCAACCTGATCGTTAAGATAGTTCAAATTAGAATAGGTTGTGCCTGCAAGCTTACTTTTCTCTATAGATGCAAGAAAACTAAAGACCTTGTTAACGCGACTATTGTTAAGTTTATTTTGCGCGTCTGTCACACCACCAGCGGTGTAATCTACTATTTTTGAGAATAACTCGCTGTTCTTAGGTAAAATCTTATTCAGGGCAGATACAGGTGACTTTGTTGCATCTTTAATGTCTAAGGCGATGTGATAAGCTTTGTTAATATCTTTCACTACCGGGATATCAGAAATTCTCTCTTTTGTATCAGAGATCTTATTTTCTATTGCGTCAGAAATTCCCTTTTTTGTGTCAGATACCTCATTCTCTATTTTGCTACCAATGTCTTTGAGTTTTGAAGCTCCTGAAAGTTTATCTTCTAAATTACCGACAAAACCTGATGCTTTGTTTTCAGTTTCATGGATTTTATCCGTTGCATTTTTTACCGCATCGGTCGCAGAGTGTCTGAGAGATGAAAAAAAAGACATGTTAATATAGTGTCCTTATAAGATCGTCTCTGAAAGAAATAGATGTTTTCTTAACTTTCAGAATCTTATTCATGAATTAATCTTAACTAAAGTTAATATATTTTAGTTAATGATTAACTTCAATTCATTTTTTATGTGTGACTATATTGGGGGCACTTAGGTGCTACGTTTAAAAAGCAGAGGATTTTATTTTAATTTACTCTTTTAAAAAAGACCATTCATGAGTAACAGTCTGATATCGTGATATAAATATAAGGAGAATATTTTTCTGGCTCAGTCAGCGGTTCAGGCATTTTTCATGCCAGAATCATCTGATAAATTCAGAGCATCAAATGTCTGCAGTACTATTATTTTTTATGGGAAAATGGTGGAGAGGGTTGGATTCGAACCAACGTAGGCGTACGCCAGCGGATTTACAGTCCGCCCCCTTTAGCCACTCGGGCACCTCTCCGTATCGGTGAGCACAGACCTATAGCGATGAGCCTGTCTTGTCAACGGGCTAAGCAGCAGGTTTTTATGCTTTTAGTATAAAATATTCTATATGGCAGTCTGCCAGGGCACATTATGGGTATGAGTGCCCCAGGAGCATCTTCAGATAAAAGAAAAAGGAGCCGGTTTTTGAGTAAGCATAAAGCAGGTAAACGTCATACATTGCGCTCTCTGGCCAGGCTTGAGGCACCAATTGTTGCGTTAACTGCGTATACTACGCCTATGGCCCGGTTAATGGACCCTCATTGTGATTTGCTGCTTGTCGGTGATTCTCTGGGAATGGTTGTTTACGGAATGCCATCCACGCTGGGTGTTACGACAGAAATGATGATTGCCCATGGTCAGGCTGTCATCAGAGGGAGTAGTCGGGCTTGTGTCGCTGTCGATTTACCTTTCGGAAGCTACCAGAAGAGCCCGCAGCAGGCGTTTGAGACCGCTGCCAGAGTGATGGCGCAGACCGAAGCCGGATGCGTTAAACTCGAGGGCGGAGAAGAAATGGCTGAGACAATTTATTTCCTTACTCAGCGAGGGGTTCCTGTTATTGGCCATATTGGCCTTAAGCCTCAGGCTGTTCATACGCATGGCGGTTTCAGAACAGTAGGACGGGGCAGTGAGGCTGACCAGATTATAAAAGATGCAGATGCTGTTGTGGCTGCCGGCGCCGGCGCTGTCGTTATCGAGAGCACGGTTGAACCGCTGGCCCGTGCGTTAAGTGACCGCCTGCCTGTGCCAACTATAGGTATCGGGGCATCGCCTGCCTGCGGAGGGCAAATTCTGGTGGGTGAGGATATGCTGGGCTTGTTTACTGATTTCACTCCGCGCTTTGTAAGACAGTTTGGTACGCTTGCTGCCGATATTGATAAAGCAGTTGCTGCTTATGCTGAGGCAGTCAGAACACGCCAGTTTCCCGGGCCGGAGAATTATGTCAGTGCGTCAGGAACAAAAACTGAAGGCGCATAAATTCGGCATGTCAGGCAGGCGCTTCTCACCATGTCAATGAGAGTCTGAGTGGCGGGCGGGGCTTGTTCCTGACGAAGACATTATGCATTCTGCAATAAGAATAATGAAATGAACGATTTTTCTTTAGGGTGAAGAATGCAAAAAAGCACGTTTTACAATGTCGTCAGGTTTGTGCTTTTGGTGATAGGTGTTTTTTTCCTTTTTTATCTGATTATTCTTCCTCTGATTGATGCAATTTCGCCGCATGAATATGGCGTTGCCAGGGTCTCTCTGGGAATTTTTGTACTGGCCTTTTTATTTTTAGTTTCGGTTGCCATGGCTGTCGAAAGCACGAAGGCTTTCTATTCTATCGGCGCTGAAAAAAACAGGCAGATAAAAATATTTCTTATAAAAATAAAAAAATTAAAAGATAAAAGCCTCGGGGTTGATGCTCCGGGCGCTCTGATCTCTATGATTTTGTCATATATATTTTTTAATTATATATTTTCTGTTTTTTATATATTTCTTTCTCATGTTGATAATCATTCATTTTCGACGGGTGGTCCTCTTTCTATTATTGATGGTATTTTTTTTAGTGTAGTTACAGCAACGACAATTGGCTATGGTGACGTTTACCCCGAGACGGGTATTGCCAAGCTGAGTGTGCTATTTCAGATTTTGATCAGTATGTTTTACGCCGTGGTTTTATTCTCGGCGAGTTCTTCTTACCTGCGTGACTATGTCAGCACCGTAAAAAAACAGGCAGCAAAAGAAGTGGCCGAAGAACTGGAGCAAAAAACAGAACAATCTGCTCAGGGCTGAGAGGATATATCCGGCGCTTTAAGGAGTGACACCGCAAAACCGCCGGCCTCGTTACCATGCGCCAGAGTCTGAATGCCCAGAACCTGCCAGCCATCTCTGGTGTTTGTCAGTAAAGGTGCGCCGCTGCTGCCGTGTGTGCCTGCGCAGTTATGAGCCAGAAGAGGGTGCCCGCTCAGGTCCCGGCTTATGCCGGTAATCTGGCAGTTTACATCAGCTGTAATGACATCAGGTTTGTTCTGCTCATACCCTCCAAGAACAACCGGGTTCCCGGCTTTGATATCATTTTGGGTGGCGTCAACGTGAAAAATTGTTTCAGGCCGGGCAATCGGATGGTCGAGCAGCAGCGTGGCTTTATCCAGCCCGGCTTTTTGTTCTTCCTGTAAGGGAGTGTAACCCGGAGGGATGATATATTCTTTAACCCGGGCGTGTGCTGTGTATTGCCCGGCGCTATAGGCCAGAAGGAAATGAACAATTGAAGCCGGCACGAAGCGATGTGTCGCCGAATTCCACAGGCAGTGCGCTGCAGTTTCAACAACAGTCGGGCTAATCAGAAAACCCGTGCATCTGCTCCCCTGTTCAGTTTGAACGCGTCCTATCGCTGCCCAGGGCATCTGACGTACATCAACACGCTGGCGGGGGTCATTATTGCCGACGCCCGCAAGATGATCGCGAAAATCAGGACCATCGGCACGGGCCTCTGAGAGTGTTTTACCTGAAATAGTAAGACTACAGGACAGAAATATGATGTGAAACAAAGGTAAAAATTTACGCTTCTTCATCACTCTGGCCTTCTGTCATGTCATCGACTGCTCTTATAGGAACAGTCCTCAAATGCGTTAAAAAGATTTTAAGAGGCGGTCGAGATAGTCCAGCTCCTGTTTTGATCTGGTACGATCAGAATCTCTGCGTCGCAGCTCCTGTTCAATATCACGGGCTCTCTGGCGTGCAACGCTATCAGGCACTTCTGAGCTTTCATCGTGTCCCTGGTCATTGCCGCTGCCCATTGTGCGTCCCAGCGGGTCGTTTTTACTGTGTTTTGGGTCCGAACCATCGCTTCCGTCTGCATCACTGACAGGAGAAGAGCCGTCGTTACCCTTGCCGGACTGACCTTTTCCGTTCTGATTGTTGTCTCCCTGGCCTTTGCCTGAGCCCATACCAAAAGATGGCAGAAAGCTGGAGGGAGCACTTCGTCCGTCACCCTTCATGATTTGCTGCATTTGCTGGCGGCCTTTACGCAGGGCATCAAGGGTTTTCTGTTGTTCAGAGGCGGTGACAGTGTCCTCTCCATCCCCCAGAGCCTTCATCGCGTTCTGCATACTCTGTTTTGCTTCAGCAAAAGCGGGTGGTGTTTTACCTGTCAGGTCCTTAAATTCATTTTGTAATTCATCAAGTGCGCGTTGCAGGGCGTGCTGTACGGCGCGGTCATTACGGCGTGCTGCTGCCTGAGCTTCGGCTTTAGCCGGATCAGGCAGTTTCGCCTGGTTGTTATTATTTGTCTGTGGCGCAGGGCTGTTATCTGCATCAGGAGGGACGGGCAGGCCGAGTTGACGTAAAAGTTCAGAGGTTGGCATGGACTGGTAGTTGTCGTTCGCCCCCTCATCTTCAGAATCGCCTGCTTCTTCAGCGGAATTAGCATCAATGCGTGACTGGCTATGGTCAAGCAAAGCAGCCTGTTTACTGGTCATGTCACGCAAGGCAGCGGCCTGTTCTTTCGCTTTTGCCTGCGCAATCATTTGCTGCGCCATTGCAGCCATATCTTTTGGTGTGGCATTGCGCATGCGTTCAGCAGCGTCTTCCATCTGCTGCAGGCGCTTCATAGCTTCTTCAGGGTTGCCACTCATGGCGTCTTTCTGCATCTGCTTCATCAGGCCTGAGAAGGCATTCTGATTAGCCTGCGAGAAATTTTGCATATCCGGGATGATCGTATGATCCCGCATAGCCTGCTCTGTCAGAGCCTGCATTTTACGGGCCAGAGCATTATTGAGGGTTGCCATCCGCTCTTTCAGCTCCTGCTGGGCGTTTTTGTCCCCACGTCCCGTTTTGTTCATATACTCAAGCTGCTGAGCCACGGCAGCCTGTGCGGCCCTGACATCCAGTGAGGCCTGTGCAGAAGCTTCATTTTTATCTTTTTGTCTGTCTTCTATATCAAGGGCCAGGTCCCACATCAGGTTAACAGCACTGATTTGTGCAGTTTCATTGTCTGTGTGTCTGTTGTTCAGAATAGCAACAATATCGGCAAGGTTAAGCAGCATGCCGGTATGGTTTTGCACCGGGCCGGGGGCATCTCCCAGTACGGCCAGGTCGCTGGCAGTATCTTCCCGGTTTTCCTGTCCGAGCGCATAACGTTTACGCAGGTCAAGAACGGCACGGGCTACCGGTGAGTGAAAAACTCTTGCGCCAAGGCGGAAAGTAACAGGTTTGCTGGTGCCGCTTTGCCCGCTGACAGAATGCGCAACAATGCGACCTGTTACAGTTTCTCCGGCCCATGGGTCTTCGGAAAGGTCAGGTGAGACCGCCCCTTTAACAGATTTCGGATGGCCAGACAGAGGGAGAGGAACGGCCAGGGTGCGCTGTGTACCACGGCCAGGATGGGCAAGTTGCAGCTCAGCGGTCAGAGAGTCGAGCCCAAAAGCATGAGCGGCCTGAAAGGGCAGGCGTGTACGCCAGTCATTTTTCTGAGCACCGGGAGAAGGACCCCATTCAGCAGAGGGGACACCGTCTGGTTCAATTGTGACTGCCCACTGGCGAAGTGTACGCCCACGCCCTCTGAGGCGAATGAGACCTGAGCGTTCAAGTGAAGCTTCCAGCTTCCAGCTCTGTGAATCAAGGCGTGTGGTTTTGTAGTTTTTAATCTGGTTATAGCCGGTTCTCAGAACCGGAGCGGTATCTGTGCCTGTGACGATAGCTGTAAGTTTTGCGTTTTGTGGCACGCTGGGGTTCGATGCCGCACTCCCCAGAAAAACAGGCATGGCTGAGGTATAGGAGGGGGGAGTAATCCATGCTTCCACATGTGGCATGGGAGTATCAGGATCATCCCAGTCAGGGACAAAAGCTGCAAGTATGCGCCCGGGAGCGGAGTATCCGGCAAGCACGAAGCCACCGGTCAGAGCGGCAATCAGGCCCAGAGTGGCAAACCGGCTGAAAAAAGTGTGAGGCCACAGGCGTGGAAAGCCTGCTTTGAGTGTCACGATTTCAGAGAGAGTCCGTGCTTTATGTGCATGCCATAAAGCCGTGGTGTGGACATCCTGTAAACCGGCTGGTTTGTCTGTCAGTGTCGTCAGAGGACGATTTTTAAGGCCTGATACCTCTTCAATACGATGATCTGCAGCATGAGGAGATATCGGAGGGATACGCTTAAGGTCGGTATACAGCCGCCTGCCACAGAGGATGGCCCATCCGGCTAATAAAATAAGTCTTACGCTGTCAGGCAGGTAGTGTGGCAGGCGCAGCAGGGCTGCCAGGATATAAAGCGCAACCAGGCCCAGAGTGGGCAGGAAAGCCCTCCAGTATGCTTCCGTTTGCAAAATCTGAGCAGCACGCTTGCGCACTGCGACAAGTTTAGCATTGAGTGAGAGGCGTTGCGTTTCTCCTGTCATAGGCATCAGGTCAGGGCTGAGGGTACAATTTCATGACGCCACAGCTCTTCAGTCTCCTGTCTTTCGCGTATGATATGCCAGGTTCCGTTATCAATCATCACCTCAGCAGCCAGAGGGCGGGTGTTATAAGTTGAGCTCATGACGGCACCATAAGCACCGGCATCAAGGATCGCTACGCGTGAGCCGCGCTGTAAGGAGGGAAGGTCGCGGTCGCGTGTAAATGTGTCACCGCTTTCACATACAGGCCCGACAACATGAGCCGGGGCAACCGGGCCAGCGGCTTCATGTGCGCTGAGGGGTATAATGCCGTGCCAGGCATCATACATGCTGGGGCGTGCAAGGTCATTCATCGCAGCGTCAATAATGCAGAATGGCACACCTGAGGCATGCTCTTTGCGCAAAATAACTGTCGACAGCAATATGCCGGCGGGCCCGGCCAGCCAGCGACCTGGTTCAATGGCCAGTTTGAGGTTAAGGTGTCCAAGCTCGGCTTTAATGGCGCCGGCCAGGGCTTCAGGCTGCCCTTCTGTTTCCGTGCAGTAAGAGATTCCCAGGCCACCGCCACAGTCCATAACAGAGACATCAAGGCCGGCAGAGCGGGCTGACTGAATGAGGGTTGCCATACGTGCATAGGCTGCACGGTAGGGCGCTGCAGAAGTAATCTGACTGCCGATATGCGTTGAAAACCCGACAGGGGCGAGCCCGGGGAGTGTCAGGGCATGAGCATAAAGTGCCTGTGCTTCTTCAAACGCAATGCCGAATTTATTCGCAGCCAGGCCGGTCGTAATTTTTGCATGCGTTCTGGCATCAACATCGGGGTTAACCCGCAGGGTGATGGTTGCTGTTTTGCCGTTTTTTCGGGCAAGAGCTGACAGAATTTCCAGCTCCTCCTTACTCTCAACATTAATCTGGCCGACACCAGCGCCAAGAGCGGCCTCGAGCTCAGCATCAGTTTTCCCAACTCCTGAAAAAACAATGTCGCTTGCTTTTATGCCGGCTTTTAGTGCGCGGGTTAATTCACCCCCGCTGACGATGTCTGCACCTGCACCCTCCTGACGGAGGAGAGACAGGACCGCGAGATGGTCATTTGCTTTAACAGCATAGTGAATAGAAACCTCTGAGCCGATCTGCTGCATTGCTGCACTCAGGCGTTGCATACGGGTACGCAGTGTGTTTGCGCTAAGCACCCAGCATGGAGTGCCGACTTTGCCAGCAATAGTGCTGAGTGAGACACCATCCATTAAAAGGCCGCTTACACCATCCATTTTCAGGTTGGGGCGGGCAGCCAGAAGGTCAGCTACCGAAGGTGATGTGCCTGCGTGAGAAAGAGAGTCGGCCATTGAGATGTCTTAAAACCTTAAATTTAATTTATATAATCACAGAGAGCGAAAAACATATACTCATGTCTTTCGCATTATTGGTTAATCATTGGGTGGATAGATGCGGGGGTATATAACATCTTTTGCCGGCCCCGGGGGATGCGGTGAACCTTTTTTACCGCACCCGCTAAGTGGAAGCGCCAGAAAAGTCACGGCTATTAAGCCGCAGAGGAGACGTTTCATGCTGAGACTCTGTTCAGTGCAGCCAGCCATTTCTTTGCTTCACGACTGACGTTAGATGCTGCTGTTCCGCCTTCGCTGGTGCGTGAGGCAATGGAGGCTTCAACCGTCAGAACCGAGAAAATGTCATCGGTGATCCCGGCTTCTTCTTCCTGCATTTCAGCAAGAGAAAGTTCTGACAGGCCAATATTTTTTGCTTCCGCTCTGGCAACCAGCCGGCCGGTAATGTGGTGCGCTGTGCGGAAAGGTACTTTAAGTACACGTACCAGCCAGTCGGCGATGTCTGTTGCGGTTGAGAAGCCAGAGCCGGCAAGTGCGCGCATTTTTTCTGTATTGGCCGTCATGTCACGTATCATGCCATCGCAGGCAGCCAGTGACAGCACAGCCGCGTCAGTTGCTGCAAAAACAGGCTCTTTATCTTCCTGCATGTCTTTTGCATAAGCCAGCGGCAGACCTTTCATCACGGTCAGCAGGCCGACCAGACTGCTAGTCATCCGCCCGGTTTTTGCGCGAATAAGCTCTGCGGCATCAGGGTTACGCTTTTGCGGCATGATGGATGAGCCGGTTGTAAAAGCATCTGAAAGGCGAATGAATGAGAAGGGAGACGAGCACCAGATGACGATTTCTTCGGCCAGGCGTGAGAGATGCATTGCCATGATGGAGAGAGCAGACAGATACTCGAGAGCAAAGTCGCGATCAGAGACTGCGTCGAGTGAATTTGCTGTAGGCCGGTCAAACTTAAGCAGTCGTGCTGTCATCTGACGGTCAATCGGAAAGGATGTTCCTGCCAGCGCCGCTGAACCCAGTGGACACTCGTTGAGGCGTTTGCGTGTGTCACTCAGGCGGCCCCGGTCACGGGCCAGCATTTCGACATAGGCCATCAGATGGTGGCCAAAGGTAACGGGCTGTGCAGTTTGCAGATGCGTAAAGCCGGGCATGGGGTCAGCTGCATGTGCTTCAGCGCGGGTTGCCAGTGCACGCATGAGCGAGGCGACCTGCTGGTCGAGACCGTCAATGGCATCGCGCACCCAAAGGCGGAAGTCCGTAGCCACCTGATCATTGCGTGAGCGGGCTGTGTGCAGGCGTTTACCTGCTTCGCCAATACGTTCAGACAGGCGCACTTCAATATTCATATGAATATCTTCCAGTGCTTCAGAGAAATCAAAGCGCTGCGCTTCAATATCACCGCGAATGGCAGCCAGGCCATCACGAATGGCAGCTTCATCCTCACGGGTGATAATGCCGGTGTGAGCCAGCATGGCCGCATGAGCGAGCGAGCCTTCAATATCCTGTTTCCATAAGGCCTTATCAAAACTGACAGAGGCATTAATCGCCTGCATAATGTCTGATGGACCACCAGCAAACCGCCCGCCCCATTGTGCGTTGGTGTTTGCCTGTGATGAGGTGTTTGTGTTGTTTGTCTTGTCCGCAGACATTATCCAGCCCCTGCCTGTATCCCTGAAGTCCTGATCGGACATGTAGTTTACTGATGCAGAGGCTGTGGTGCAAATTCCCGCAGATGTAAATGCCTGAAGATTTGATGCGAAGATGTGTCGTCTGTTTAACCAAAAATCGATTTAAAAAGAGATTTCGCTCCGTTTTCTATATATTCTTTCATTTTGCGAATTTGTTCTTTAAAAAAGGCGTTTTAAGAACAGGAAAATACCTGTAGGCAAACTATTTAGCTGTATTGAGAGCGTATTCTATAAATACGTTTTCTACTTTTTTCTATTTTTCAGTTCTTATTTCTTTTTTTATCTCTCTGAAGATGGATTCTTTTTTTTGTTGGGTATAGTAGATATTATTCTTTCAAGTAACGTTTCCAGATTAAAATTGATATCTGTTTCCGACGCCTCGGTATCGATCGAGACATACGATATGTGCGAGGGATCAATGCGAAAGGCATCTTTGACCTCGTTAATTTTTTCTTCAATATTTTTAATCTGATTAGGTCCGGGCTCAAATGTGTCCCAGTTCCACTCCCGATGGGGAGCGATTTTATCTACCTGAGATAAAACAATAAATACCGGACACCCAGACTTCAGATCATTTTCATATATATCCTGAGCTTCGGCATAAGCACGGTCGTCAGCTTTCATAACCCACAAAATAAGGTCACATTGCTGAGCGAATTCTTTATAGAGATTCCTGTATTCTATATGTCTCTCTATGGTTTCACCAATGCCAGGCGCGTCGACCAGAGTCATGTTGCCGACTGGTATTTCATTAAGTGTCCGGGTGCAGGCTTTAATATCAGATACTTCAGATATTTTTTTACCAAAAACAGCATTGCAGAGAGATGATTTTCCTGCACCGGTCTTTCCGAAGACGCCTATTTTTGGTTTGTATTTTATAGATTCAGACGGTTTTAAATTTACAAAATCTTTGATTTTACTTTCGATATCGTTGTATTTTGTTTCTGATGATGAATCTTTATTATTTTTGACTTTTTCAGGGTGATTTTTTAAATAGTCTGTCGCTTCCTTTAAAAAATCAATCGCTTTATTTACACGCTCCTGAGTAATATTGTTTCTTTCTGCAATAAAATAATGTAAAAATATTTTATATTATCTGATATTTCAAATTGATAGTTAAAATAAGGATGGATTGCGAGGGTTGTTTAATTAATCGTAATATTCTTCACTTTTCATGCTAATGACAGTGCAAATGTCATGAAAGTTTTTCCTGGCATAAGGGTGCTCTCTCTGCATTTGTCCATTATAGTGTCTGGCAGAACACGACAGCAGCCAGAGAGGGTATGGGGTGATGACAAAAGCGGCAGAGGCTGAGAGCAAATGGGTTGCCGTCTCTGGTAAAAGAGGGGGGGCACCGTTTGTTCTGCTTAGTGACCATGCCGGACAGGTAATTCCGTCTCATCTGCAGGATCTGGGGCTGAGTGCGGCAGAGCGTGCGCGGCATATCGGATGGGATATTGGCATTGATGGTGTCGGCCGTATTTTATCAGGCTTGTTAGAGTGCGTGCTGATAGAACAGGTGTGCTCTCGCCTGGTGATCGACTGTAATCGTGCTCCCGGACATCGTACTTCTGTTGTGACAGTTAGTGATGGTACGCTGGTGCCAGGGAACCAGAATTTATCGCCCGCGCAGCGCAAAGAGCGTGAAGAGACTATCCTGCATCCTTATCATGATCGTATTACCCGCGAGCTGGATGCACGTCAGGCCGCAGCTCTGCCTTCAGTTATTGTTGCCCTGCATAGCTTCACCCCTGAAATGAATGGCGTAAAGCGGCCCTGGCATGCTGGTTTGCTGCATAATCACGATTCACGTCTGGCACATATTATGATCGCGCTTTTGCGTGAAGAGGGACTGACTGTAGGGGATAATGAGCCTTATGCTCTGACAGATACCTCTGACTATACTGTGCCAAAACATGGTGAGCAGCGTAGCCTGCCTTATATCGAGCTTGAAATTCGTCAGGATCTGATCACCAGTCCGCAGGGGCAGCTCGAATGGGCACAGCGCCTGGCCCGTCTGCTGCCGCAGGCATGGAGCATCTTTTGCCAGAAATACGGGGGCGAAACAGCCTCTGCATGCGAACAGGTTTCATAATGTCCAGCGTTAAAACAGATATTCCCTCAGCTATCCTTACAGGTCATGGCCGTATAGCCGGTGTCATTGGCTGGCCTGTTGAGCATTCACGCTCTCCTTTGCTGCATAATTACTGGCTGCGCCGTTATGGTATTGATGGTGCTTATGTACCGCTGCCTGTTCAGCCTGGTCAGTTCGAATTAGCTGTGAGGGGGCTTCAGGCCGCCGGATTCAAAGGAGCCAATGTTACTATCCCCCATAAAGAAGCAGCTTACGCCCTGGTGGATGAGCTTGATCACTCGGCAAAACGTGCAGGGGCGGTCAATACGCTGATTTTTGAAAAGAACGGGCGTATCAGAGGGGTGTCAACAGATGGCAGCGGTTTCGTTGCCAGTATGAAAGCCGCGGGTCATGCGCCGCAGGGAAAAGCTCTGCTGCTGGGGGCAGGAGGAGCTGCACGCTCTGTTGCAGCAGCTTTGCAGGATGCAGGTTTGCATGTCGCAGTAACAAACCGCACAGAGGCCCGCTCAGAAGCTCTGGCTCAGGCTCTTCCGGGGCTTGAAAGGGTGGCATGGGATGAATGGGAGAGCAGGCTTGGAGCATATGACCTGCTGGTTAACACCACCTCTCTTGGTATGGAGGGTGGGCCTGACCCGTTATTCTGTCCCTCTCTGGCTCAGGCATCATCGTCTCTGATTGTTGCCGATATTGTTTATGTTCCTTTGCTGACACCTTTGCTGGCACAGGCGCAAAAACAGGGACTGAAAACTGCAGGCGGGCTGGGTATGCTCCTTCATCAGGCGCGGCTTGGTTTTCGTGAGTGGTTTGGTCAGGACCCGCAGGTTGATGAACAGCTTGAAGCTTTTGTGCGTCAGAGTTTGTAGCAGGAAAAATACAGGGTTCCGATGCGCGTTCTTGGTCTGACCGGTGGTATGGGGATGGGAAAAACTACGGTGGCAGCTTTTCTGTCCCGTGCAGGTTTTCCCGTGTTTGATGCTGATGCGACGGTACGCGCCCTGCAGGCTGATCATGGTAAGGCATTACCATTTATCGCGCAGCTGGTGCCTGAATCGGTGAGTGATGGTCATCTGGACCGGGGGGCATTAAGGCGCGCTGTTGTGCAGCAGCCTGCTCTTCTCCGGCAGCTTGAGAAGATAATTCATCCGATGGTATGGGCTGAGCGTACGCAATTTTTGCGCAGGCACAGGCAGCAGGGAGCCCGCTGGGTAGTGTTAGATATTCCACTCCTGTTTGAAGCCGGTGCCTGGAGATTATGTGATTATATTGTCGTTGTCTCTGCATCTGCACGCATTCAGGCCGGGCGAGTTGCTCTGCGGCGCAGTATAACTAAAGCTGAGGCCCGCAGGCTCATTGCCAGGCAAATGCCTGACCGGCAAAAAAGGCGACGTGCTGATCGTGTTATCAGAACGGGAGGTACAGTGCGGCAGACTATACAGCAGGTACAGTCGTTAATCAGGATGATGAAACAATGAAGCGCTCAGTTCTGTTTGATACAGAAACAACAGGATTTGACCCCGAAAAAGGCGACCGGGTTATTGAGATTGCCGCTCTTGAGCTGATTGATGATATGCCTACGGGCGAAGCATTTCATGTGCTGATTGACCCTGAGCGTGATGTGCCCGAGGAAGCAACCCGGGTGCATGGTTTTACAGCGGCAGACCTTGCCGGAAAGCCAAAATTTGCAGCTGTTGCTGAGGGCTTTATTGAGTTCGTAAAGGATTCTTCGCTCATCGCGCATAATGCCCGCTTTGACTTTAAGTTTATGAATGCAGAGCTGAAAAAGGCAGGGTACCCGACACTTGATATGAGCCGTATGGTCGATACGCTTGATATGGCCCGTGAGCGTTTTCCCGGCATGCCCAATAGTCTTGATGCTCTGTGTCGTCGTTTTGGGGTCGACCTGTCTGCCAGAACAACACATAACGCTCTGCTCGACTGTAAACTTCTGGCAGATGTTTATGTTGAGCTTATGGGAGGGCGGCAGCGTGGTCTGGGGCTCACAGCAGATGACGAGCAGCAGCTGGCTGGTGCAGTCTACAGCGGACCTGCTCATCGTCGGGTGATTAGGATTGTGCCGTCAGAACAGGAGCTGACAGCACATCACGCCTTTCTTGAAAAGCTGGACAATCCTTTGTGGAGCAGATAAAAACAACATTCTATTGGTTTCAAATCAAAAAGATTTTTTCTTTTTTTTATAAATTATCTCTTTCTCTGGAATAGTTCAGTTTTTTCTTTTGTTGGCGCATGTTAAAATGCGGATAGTCTGAATCTGTTCTGTGATCCAGGAACGATGGACAGGCTGGTTTTCATATAAGGAGCCATTTGATGCGTGTTGCATCTGTTCATGTTTTTTCTGCTGCAGTTTGCTGCGCTTTATGGTCTCTTTCTGCGTGTGCGCAGTCACCTCTTGGCCCTAAAACGGGTGAAGTGACATTTCATACAAAATCAGCTGATCTTGGCGTAGGGTACACTTGGGGTGGGGGCGTTCTCAATTATGGTGGCCGTTCTTACCCCTTTAGTATTAAGGGAGCCTCTGCCGCGGCAGTTGGTTACTCGAGTGGCCAGAGTGTCGGGCAGGTATATAACCTTCAGCGTATTGAAGATTTTGCCGGCACCTTCTGGGCTCTGAGCGGAGAGGCAACCCTGGGGCGCGGGGTGAGCGGTCTTCTGATGGAAAATGATAACGGGGTCAGAATACGCCTCGATTATATTGCGCGCAGCGGTGCGCGTCTGGCGGCGTCTCCTTCACGTTTTACAGTCAGATTACTGAAACAGCCTGCTCTGCAGGAGGGTGATAAGAAACCCGCTTCGCCACCAGCTGCGGTTACAGATAAATCTCAGCCGGCCTCTGCTGCGCAGTAATAATACACTATAGTCAGGCTCCTGAGAGCAGTAGTCTGACAGTGTGGCTGATGATATTTTTTTCTTCAAAATATTCCAGTGCTCTGTGTCGGCCGGCCTGTCCCATCTGATGACGCAGCGTGCTGTTTTCTGAGAGTGTTTTCAGAGCCTTCGCCAGGGGTTCTGCCGTGCCTGGCGGAACAAGAAGACCAGTAACATTCTGAATAACCTGTTCACGGGGGCCGCTGATGTCTGTGCTGACAACAGGCAGCCCGGTCATCATAGCTTCAATAACCGACATTGGCAGGCCTTCAAAATGGCTGGGTAGTGTGAAAATATCCGCTGCAGCCAGAAGAGCGGGAATGTCAGTGCGGTATCCCAGACATTTCAGCCTGCTTCCCAGAATATTGCGTGCCTGTTCAAAGTTTGCCTCTAAATCAGCACCGTGATCTGAGGGGAGGCGCTCTCCAACTATCCAGAGCTCTGCATCCGGTACAGAGGCCATAGCTGCCAGCAGCTCGGGGTAACCTTTGTGGCGTACCAGGCGTGACACTGCGATGATAACCGGTGTGTTTTCCGTTGTCATTAAACTGTCACGTATGCGTTGTCTTGCTTCAGGGGCTGGCCTGAAAACGCTGCTGTCCCGCCCGTTTCCAACTGCGTGTGGCTGCGGATGGATTCGCAGCCGTCGGACATCTTCTGCTTCTTCTGAGGACACTGTCAGATAGATATCAGTCAGATGTCCGCATAATTTTTCAAGCATAACCGCCAGCATGCGGCGTGCTTTTGACCCTGGCTGATTAAAGAGAAAGCCATGACATGTATAGGCGACGACAGGAACACGGCATATGGCAGCAGCCAGTCGCGCAAGTATGCCACTAATGGGCATATGAGCATGTACCATATCGGGTTTTTCGCGTTTTATGAGGCGAATGAGGCTCCAGAAAGCTTTGAGTTGCCCAGGCAGAGAAAAAGAGCGGACAAAGGGGAGAGTTTCAATTCGAAAGCCTTCAGCGCGAGGTCTGTCGAGCAGGGGCCCATCGGCACACACACCGACCACCTCATGTCCTTCTTCTCTTAAGCGTCTCATTAATGGCAGGAGAAAGTGGTTCAGAGCGAAATCAACATTTGTGACTTCAAGAATTTTCATCTGCTACGGCTCACTCACCAGTGTGAGAGCCCATTTTATGGGGGGGCACGGCACAGGCTGTGTCTGCTGGCCCCGGCGGGCCAGGAACTCAGCCGACAAAGGTGTGTCCTGAGGGGTAATCTGTCTTTCTTTTTCTAATCGACGAGCATGGAGTGCAGCAGTGGCCTCTGCCCGGCTGAGCGTGGTCTGAGAGGCTGCGGCATGGTTGCGTGCGCGGGTATGGTCGTACTGCAGGCGTGTAACGCCTTCGAACAGTGTCGGGATGCTGTCTGCCGGGGGTGGATCACGCGGAATTGGTGCGTAATCATCCTCTTCCCCGGTTTCAGGCACTGAGTTTTCTGCGAAGGAGAGAAGTGCTTCCTGCTCAGGAATACTGACCTGTTGTTCTGCTGCAACCTGTGGAGCGGGACTGACCGGAGCCATATTCAGGAAGGCAGGGACCGTATCGTCAGATTCCGTAAGAGCCAGATCTGTATTGTCAGAGACAAGTATTTCTCTGTTTTCTACAGCTTCTGTTTTTTCTTCTGGCTGTGTTTTTTCAGGAACAGAAGGAGTCAGTACAATCTGGAGGGTCGGCTGTCGTTGTGACGTGCCAAGGTAGACGCTTTCTTCCACTGTTGCCAGAGCATCAGACTGAAACAGCCAGCTTTCTTCATCTGTGTGTAACAGGAGCCCATGACTGGTTTTTTCAACTGTAACATTGGGGTGCAGATGAAAGCGCACGCAGAAATCAGTCCTGGTGCCGCCAGGTAGAGAGTCTTCTCCGCGCAGACTCTGACCATTAGCGCTGAGATAAAGCAGGCGTGTAAAAATGCCACCCCCCCGGGATTCAAAACCATCATGCGTCATGTGGAGCCAGCTGGCTCCACTCTGGCTGGCCTGGGCTGCTGTAATTTTAGGGCGATGGGCAATGCTGCCATCTTTTTGGATATCGACAGGTGAGATATCCGGAAATTCAAGAACAGAGTGGGCAGCAGCCTGTCGCAGCGCTTTATTCCACCCGGGCTGTGTGCTGGAGCCACAATTGACGATGATACGACTGCGGCCTGATGCAAATTCGAATGACAGCATACCGGCATGGGCTGTTTTGTCATGGCCTGAAGGAGCGCAGGTCGCAGTATCAGCAATCAGCAAAGCACGGCCACTTGCCATGCGGGTATAGCCGCCATCAGCCAGGCTTGATGCCATAATACGTGAGCGTGAGGCACGGTTCAGAATATGCTCAATTGTCGCAGAATCATGCTCTGAACTACCATTAAAAAGCATAAGGCCGCCGTCATTATGACGCATAGTGCGCAGGGCTGCGACGGCACGTTCTGTCATGGCGGTCAGATTGGGGGGGATAGACAGGCGCGCCGTCTGATGAAAGCTCAGAATTTCAGCTATTTCTTTGACAGCTTTGAGCTGATGGTCAGGGTTGCGCGTAATATGAGTGCCATCAGCCAGAAATTGTTGTGTAATAAGGTGTGGGCTTAGCTTCAGGTAACATGCGAGAAACTCTTTAAACTGAGGCAGAGCGATAGCAACACCCAGTAACCCTTTCATGGCCGTGAGTGCATGCCATCCTTTGGCATATTCGGGCATCAGAGCGATAACAGAACGCCCTTCCATAATCAGGGCTTTGATAAGAGCCTCACGGAAAGGTTCATCAGCAGTCGCTGCAAAAAAATCGTAATATGAAAGCCAGGCTGTCAGGCGGGTGCCGGTAACTGACGGGTCTGAAACCTGGCGCTCAGCAGCAGGAATATGGATCCATGATGAGACCAGGCTGCGCGCTTTGATACGGGCTGACTCGGCTCCCAGTTCACGCAGGTCACGCAGCCATTCAAAGCTCTGAAGCCACCTGCGGTAGGTCTCGGGCCATGAGGAATCATCCCAGATGCCATAGTGAAGCTTACGGGTTACTCCCTCAAAATATGTCTGGTTATGGACCAGACGCTCGCCTGTAGCGGGGTTTCCCGGCCATGGGTCGCGCAGGGTCTGAGCCGGGGACTCCGGCATTGGCTTTCTCCACCTGACCGGATTGCGCATGGCAAAAGCAAGGCGGGTATCGCGGGTCCAGCGGCGCAGTGGCATCTGAGGAAATATGCTCCGGAGGTTAGAGAACAGAAAGACTTAAATAAGAGTTATACGCGTAATGCTGCGATGGCCTTAGCATAATCACTTTGATTATAAACGGAGCTGCCGGCAATAAGCGTATCGGCGCCAGCATTCACCGCCAGTCGTGCAGTTTCCGGGTTTATACCACCGTCAACAGATAGTCTGATATCACGCTCTGAGTGCGTGATCATGTCACGTATACGCCGTATTTTCCCAAGCTGGCTCTGAAGAAATTCCTGGCCGCCAAAACCTGGGTTAACCGTCATGACCAGAATAATATCAGTAATATCGAGGAGTTCACTGACCGCTTCAGGCGGGGTCGCAGGGCAGAGAACAATACCTGGTTTAACGCCCATTTTTCGTATGCGCTGAAGCAGGTAATGCGCATGAGGACCGGCTTCAACATGCACAAGAATGTGATCGGCTCCGGCTTTTGCAAAGGCCTCAAGGTAGGGGTCAGCTGGCTCAATCATCAGGTGCACATCAAATGGCAATGTGCTGTGAGGGCGCAGTGCTTTGACAACAGGCGGGCCAAACGACAGGTTGGGCACAAAGTGCCCGTCCATCACGTCAAGATGAATCCAGTCTGCGCCAGCTTTATCAACGGCTTGTACTTCCTCACCCAGGCGGGCAAAGTCAGCGGAGAGGATGCTCGGTGCGATAAGAGTACGTGTCAGTGCTGTCATGCATTGAAGTATTGGCAATAAAACGACAACTTGCAACTCTCGCTGATAAAGAATTTACCTTTCAGGACAGATAAAACGTGCGGCAAAGAATCCGTCCATACCACCCTTATCAGCCCATAGACCCGGGTGGGTGCGCAGCCAGCCTTCAGGCGTCAGGGCCTCAGGTAAAAAGCTGAGTTCCTCAGCCGTAAACGGAGATGGTTTCCAGCCCATGGCTACGGCGGCGCGTGCTCTTGCTGGTCCTTCTTCTTCCTGGAGGGAGCAGACCGCGTAGATCAGGCGACCGCCAGGTTTGAGCATAGTTCTGGCTGCTTCGAGCATCTGGTCCTGTTGCCTGGTAAGGGCAGGCAGGTCCTGCGGGCGTTTGACCCACAGTACATCAGGGTGTCGGCGGATGGTGCCGGTAGCAGAGCACGGAGCATCAAGTAAAATAGCATCCTGCAACGCGTCAGGCTGCCATGTGGTGGCATCAGCCTGAATAACGGTTGCCGGGCATGCCAGACGCTCCATATTTTCGTGCAGGCGGTTCAGGCGGCTGGTGTTTTGTTCAACAGCGGTAACTGTTGCACCAGTAAAAGCGAGCTGAGCTGTTTTACCACCCGGTGCGGCACACAAATCTGCCACCAGTTCGCCGGTCTGTGCATTAAGCAGCCGTGCGGGCAGGGTTGCTGCGGCGTCCTGTACCCAGAATGTGCCCTCATCATAACCAGGAAGTTCGCTGACGCGCGTGCCGGCAGGCAGGCGTACAGAACCGTTTGGCAATACAACCCCCATCTCTGTCAGCGGGGAGGTTATGCCAGGGCGCAATGTCAGGTCGAGAGGTGCCTCATCACACAGTTCACGGGCAATAGCACGCGGGGTACCTTTTCCCAGTTTGTTCCATGCTGTCCAGAGCCACGCAGGGATGTTCTGGCGTTCCTGATCAATACCATCCAGCAGCGTTTTGCCCTGGTCAGCAACTTTACGTAGTACGGCATTTGCCAGACCAGCAAAAGGAGCCAGCTTGCGACGGCGCAGAAGAGAGACAGTTGTGCCAACAGCAGCATGAGGGGGCGCATCAAGGAACAGAAGCTGTGCGCAGCCCATCATCAGAGCAATACGTACGGGTTCAGGCGGCTCTTTGCGTAAAAAGGGTTCCAGCACAGCCCGCAATGTACCCATATGGCGTAAGGTTGCTGCCGCCAGGCGGTGGGCTGCTGCTCTGTCACGGGGTTCAGCATTATGTTGCGTTGCAGACTTTGAGAGAGAACCCTCAAGCATGCGTCTGTGCTCGACTACGCCACAAAGGATATCAAAGGCGACATCACGCGTCGGGTCAGGCTGCGGCTGTATATTTTTCTTGCGCGCAGGGGGGCGTTTTCCATGAGGGCGGCGGGATTCTGCTGTCATCAGCTCACTATCAGATTGCGCAACTGCGCGAAGTATGTCGAAGGGCGGGCGGTCAGCCTACCAGTAATGCTTCCCCGCCCTGGCAGGCCGGAGCAGTTTTGTCCAGAAAATGCTTCACAACTGCCGGGTAAAGGCGGTGCTCCTGCTTCAGAACACGTGCGGCAAGAGCGTCTGCCGTGTCGCCTGGCAGGACAGGTACAGCCGCCTGACCAAGAACCGGTCCTTCATCCATACCTTCTGTTACGATATGAACGGTGCAGCCATGTAAGCGTACACCAGCTTCAAGAGCACGTTCATGTGTATGCAGGCCAGGGAAAGAAGGCAGAAGACTGGGGTGGATGTTGAGCATCCGGCCGGCCCAGGTGCTTGTCAGCCACGGGGTGAGCAGACGCATATACCCGGCAAGGCATATCAGTTCAGCTCCCGCTTCAGTCAGGCAGGCATGCAAAGCCTGCTCATGTGCTTCACGGTTTTTACCAAACGGGCGGTGGTCAACAACCTGGGTGCGCAAGCCGGCCTGACGTGCAACTTCAAGGCCGGGAGCTTCAGGGTTGTTGCTGATAACAATGCAGACCCGCGCAGGAAAATTTTCTGCTTTGCAGGCTTCAATCAGAGCCGTGGCATTGCTGCCCCGGCCACTGATAAGTAATGCGACAGGTGTTTTAGTCATTTTTAAACCTGGTGAAAATCAGGGCAGGCCTGCATTTTCAGACCTGCTTTAGCGGTGCTGTCGGCGGCCTGCTCAATATGACCGATTACCGTGGCAGGCTCTCCTGCCTCTCTGAGCATGGCCAGAACGTCATCAGGTTTGTCGGTAATCAGCACCATACCAATGCCACAGTTAAAGACGCGCAGCATCTCTTCATTTTCGACATTGCCTGTGCGGGCAAGCCAGCTGAATACACCAGGAACCGGCCACTCTGCAGTAATAACGGCGTCAAGGCCATTGGGCAGAACACGAGGCAGATTGCCAGGCAGGCCGCCGCCGGTAATGTGGGCAGCCGCGTGGAGAAGGCCTGCACGATGTAAAGCCAGAACAGGTTTTACATACAGGCGTGTTGGTGTGAGCAGTGCCTCACCCAGTGACTGGCCGGGAGCGAAGGCCGCCGGGTCTGTCCAGGTCAGATGTGCATCAGCAACTATACGGCGTGCAAGTGAGTAGCCGTTGGAGTGAATGCCTGATGAAGGCAGGGCAATCAGTGTGTCGCCTGCTGCGATGCTACGGGGCAGCAGGTTATCACGCTCTGCCGCACCGACTGAGAAACCCGCGAGATCGTAATGACCATCAGCATACATCCCTGGCATTTCAGCAGTTTCGCCACCAACCAGCGCACAGCCGGAATCTTTACAGCCCTGGGCAATGCCCCTGACAATGCGTGTTGCGTTATCAACGGAGAGGCGGCCTGTTGCAAAATAGTCAAGGAAGAACAGAGGTTCAGCACCCTGTACAATCAGGTCGTTGACGCACATAGCAACCAGGTCAATGCCGATTGTTTCATGCAGGTCGGTTTCAATGGCGAGGGTCAGCTTCGTGCCGACACCATCGGTGCATGAAACGAGAACAGGGTCTTTAAAGCCGGCAGCCTTCAGGTCGAATAATGCACCAAAGCCGCCAAGACCACCCATGGTGCCAGGACGATCGGTCGCGCTGGCAGCCGGGCGGATGGCATCGATCAGGGCTTCTCCTGCTTCAATATCCACACCAGAGTCACGATATGTCAGACCGGAGGATGAACTGGAAGAAGACGTCATAATGGCACACTTACTTTGCTAAGGAATCGATGTGATGGTACAGAGTGTACAGATTTGTGAGGAAGTCTTTACGGCAGGTCGCGCGACACGCAAAGCGGCTTGAAACGGAATAACGGAATAAAAATCAGTGCATGATAACCCCGAATTTCTGAAAAGGCAGGGAAAAACCTTCGATCAGAAGGAAAAACTGGCCAAAGAAGGCGGGGTGAAATCAGCTCAGGAAGTTTTTCAGACAGCATCGTCAGTAAGAGGAAACGGGCAGACAGCGTTGCCATTTATGCGTCATTCCCGATTCGAACGATCTGATTTTGTTGCGGCTCCCTCTAATGCAGCGGCGCGTATCTGGGTTCTGGATCCGGAGGCCCGGTGGCAGTGGCCAGAGGGTCGTCTGGTGCTGTGGGGTGATGAGGGTACAGGCAAAACGCATCTGCTTTCGGTCTGGTCAGGGCGGCACGGTGCACCCGTTATCGATGGAACCAGTCTCTGTAATGCAGATGTTGCTGCTCTTTCGCATGAAAAGCTGAGTGCTCTGGCACTTGATAATGCAGATTGTGTGTCGCAGGAGCGTGACCTGCTGCACCTTATTAATATGTCACGTGAGCGGCGCATTTCTCTTTTAATGACTGCCCGTACACCTCCTGCACGCTGGTCTGTCGCTCTGCCAGACCTGGTGAGTCGTTTGCGTGCCACGACTTCTGTGCCCATTGGTCCGGCAGAAGAGGCTTTGCTGCGGCGTTTATTTTTGCGTTTGCTGGCTGAACGTCAAATTGTGGTGGGGCAGTCAGTTACAGACTGGCTGCTCAGGCGCCTGCCACGCAATGCCGGTGTGATCAGAGATATGACAGAGCGGCTGGATAATCTGGCTCTGGAATCCGGAGGGAAGGTGACCCGTAAGCTGGCTCAGGAGGTTCTTGAGCAGATAAATGGCCACTCAGATACATTCTGAGAATTTTTTTTATTTTCTGGTTTCTTCGACCGTAATGCTGTTTGCGTAATGAAGATATCAGTAAATTTTACGAATGCGAAATAAACGTAAAAGCCCGGCCTGTTTTTACGCATGAAGTGCAAAAACCACCTTTGGGACGGAGCTTTTGTAGGTGAAAATCAGGGGTTTTATGGTTTGCCTGTAGTCTTGCTCTGAGGGGGTATTCAGGTCAGGATAGCCGCGAATGTAATATTGTAACGTATTTTGTACAAAACAGGATAATCGGGTGAGCATATGGCAGGAATTGTAAAATACGCGTCGTTATTCGGCATTCTGGCCTGCGGGTCTGTGATGCTGTCAGACGCCCGTGCCGATGAAGGCATGTGGACGATGGATAATCTGCCCGTCAGACAACTGGCAGAGCGGTATAATTTTACGCCCACACAAAAATGGATTGAGCACGTCACTAAATCTTCTGCGCGACTGGCGCTTGGGTGCTCAGCCTCTTTTGTGTCAGCAGATGGTCTCGTAATGACCAACCATCACTGTGCGAACACCTGCCTGCAGCAGCTTTCTGATTCAAAACATAATTATTTTCAGGATGGTTATTATACCGCCTCTCCGGCTCAGGAGCAGAACTGCCCGGCGATGGAACTTAATCAGCTTGACAGTATTACGGACGTAACAGACCGGATGCAGGCAGCGCTCAAAGGCAAAGATGGTGAGGCTTATACAAAGGCTCGTCAGGCTGAAGAGAGTGCTATTGAAAAAGAATGTGCCGGCACAGATGCCAAAACCTGGCGCTGTGAGGTTGTCAGCCTGTATCATGGTGGTCGCATTGCGCTGTATAAATACCACCGTTATCAGGATGTCCGTATGGTTATGGCTCCTGACCAGAATGCGGCATTCTTTGGTGGTGACCCGGACAACTTTAATTTCCCGCGTTATGACCTCGATATGGCGTTTTTGCGGGTTTATGAAAATGGCAAGCCTGCCAAAGTTTCTTCTTACCTGCCATTTGATCCGGTCGGCCCGGCAGCAGGGCAGCTGGTCTTTACCTCAGGCAACCCTGGTTCGACCGAGCGCGAGCTGCCTCTGGCTGATCTGGAATTTCGTCGCAATGTGATGGTTCCGTTCGTGACAGATGCTTACTCAGCACTTGATGGTGTGCTGTGGCAGTATAGTCGTGAAAGTGCCAGTCATCGCCAGGAAGCGCAGGAGCGTATTTTTGGCATAGAAAACAGCCTTAAAGTTTTCCGTGGACGAGTGCCTGTGCTGGCTGATTCAAAGTTTCTGATGGCAAAGGTTAAAAGCGAAACCGAACTGAAGAACTGGATCAATGCAGACCCTGAACGTCAGAAACTTTATGGCGATCCATGGGCTAAAAATACCCAGGCTATAGCTGTAGAAGAGCAGATTTTTAAGCCTTATATGATGCTTGAGCGCTCTTCTGGTCTTGGTGGTGATCTGTTTGCTTATGCAAAACTGCTGGTGCGTGCTGCTGATGAGCGTCAGAAGCCAGATGCCAGCCGTCTGAGCGCGTATCATGATGCTAACCTTCCTGCTCTTGAGGCAGAACTGGCGTCAGTGGCTCCTGTGTATCCTGAACTGGAAAAAACAGAACTTGCATTCTCTCTGACCAGACTGCGTCAGGTTCTTGGCGCTGACAGCAAGCTGACACAGCTCGTCCTGGCCAAATCATCTCCTGAAGAGCTGGCGAATGAGCTTGTCGGAGGCACAAAGCTTGCTGACCCTGCTGTGCGTCTTGCCTTGTGGAAAGGTGGAGTAAAAGCGATTGCTGCATCTGATGATCCGATGATTGTTCTGGCCAGAAAAATTGAGCCAGAAGCTCGTAATCTGCGCCATCAGATGGATGATGATGTGCTTGCTCCATCACGTCAGGCTTCTGAAGCAATGGCAAAAGCACGTTTTGCCCGTGACGGTATGGCATCATATCCTGATGCAACCTTTACACAGCGTCTGTCCTTTGGGCAGGTTAAAGGCTGGAACGAGGATGGTCGCGCTATTCCGCCATTTACGTATTTCTCCGGCTTGTATGAGCGTGCCACCGGCGCAGATCCCTACAAGCTGAGCCAGCCATGGGTTGACGCTAAAGCGCATCTGAACATGAAAACGCCGTTTGATTTTGTTTCGACCAACGATATTATCGGCGGTAATTCAGGTTCTCCGGTTATTGATACTCAGGGACATGCTGTTGGCCTGATTTTTGACGGGAATATTCACTCTCTGGGTGGAGATTTCTTCTATGATGAAAGTAATAACAGAGCAGTCGCTGTTGATAGTGCTGCTATTATCGAGGCATTGAAGGTTGTTTATAAAGATCAGGCGCTGGCAGATGAGCTGGTAAAGGGACATCTGTAAAATAGTTTGCTTCTGATCTCTGTTTCAGCAGGATGTCATATTTTATCCTGCTGAAATATTTTGTATTTATACGTTCTGCGCGGTAGTGTCAGGACGATATAAAATAAGGAGACAGCAGTGGTGGTGCGGAGCAGGCAGGACAATAAAACCGGTGTTGCTATAAGACGCCGTGCAAAACGCCCTCCTGGTGCCACTGCGCCTTCTAAAAAAAAACCCGTAAAGCCTCAGATCGCGTCTGATTCTCCTGAGCGTTTCATTAATCGTGAGCTCTCATGGCTTGATTTTAATCAGCGCGTTGTTGAGGAGGCAGATAACCCCCGTAACCCCTTGCTTGAGCGGCTTCGCTTTCTTTCTATCAGCGCCAGTAACCTCGATGAATTTTATTCTGTTCGTGTTGCTGGTCTGGTTGGTCAGGTAAGAGAAGGGCTTGCGGCGTTCTCTCCCGATGGTCTGACCCCCGCAGAGCAGTTAAATGCTGTGCGTGAACGCTCTGTTGTGCTGCTGCATGAACAGCAGCGTATATGGCTTGAGCTCAGAGCGTTGCTCGCTGAGTCTGATGTTATATTGCAGGATATACCAGAGCTTGATGACGCCGATCGTGCCTGGCTTGTTTCCTGTTTTATGGACCGGATTTTTCCGGTGCTGACACCGCTGGTTGTTGATTCAGCGCATCCGTTACCATTCATCCCCAATATGGGTCTTGCTCTGGCCCTGCGTCTGCTGAATTGTGAAACTGACGATTTCGTGATGAATGCGCTTATTCTTCTGCCTGCGCAGGTTGAGCGTTTTATTCGTCTGCCTGTCAGGGATGGTAATGGTAGCCGTAAAGTGCGCTTCATTCGCCTTGAAGATATGATAGCGCTGTGCATCGACAAGCTGTTTCCCGGTCTGGTTATTGGCGAAAGCGGCATGTTACGTGTGGTGCGTGACACGGATGTCGAGTTTGAAGATGAAGCCGAAGATCTGGTGCGCTCATATGAAAGTGCATTAAAACGCCGCCGCCGTGGTGTGGTTATCCATCTCGACATGGAAGCGTGCGTTCCCAGAGAGCTTGCATCTGCTATTGCGGCGGACCTCGATCTGCCGGATGAAGAGATTATTGTGCACCCGGGTATCATAGGTGTTTCTGACCTGAAGCAGATGATAGTTGATGACAGGCCTGATCTGCTTTTCCCGCCTTATACGCCACGCTTCCCGGAGCGTATTCTTGATTTTAACGGCGATTGTTTCGCTGCTATTCGTGCAAAAGATCTGCTGGTACACCACCCGTTTGAAAGCTTCGATGTGGTGGTGCAGTTTCTGCGGCAGGCTGCACTTGACCCTAATGTCATTGCAATTAAGCAAACTCTGTACCGTACGTCCCGTGACTCTCCTATTGTTAAGGCTCTGATAGAAGCGGCTGAAGCAGGCAAGTCAGTGACAGCAATGGTTGAGCTACGGGCCCGTTTTGATGAGGAGGCGAATATTCGCCTCTCCCGGGCGCTTGAGGCTGCCGGTGTGCAGGTTGTTTTTGGGTTTGCTGACCTGAAAACACATGCGAAACTCAGCCTGGTTGTGCGGCGGGAAGGGAACCAGGTTCGTTCTTATGCACATTTTGGCACGGGGAATTATCATCCCATTACGGCCAGAATTTATACAGACTTGTCTTTCTTTACCTGCAAGCCAGAGCTGGCTCGTGATTCTGCACGGTTATTTAACTATGTTACGGGTTACGCGCTGCCGGCTGAAATGGAGGAAATATCATTTTCCCCTATTACAATCCGTAAGACACTGGTTGAGCAGATTAATGCTGAAATCAGCCTGGCTAAAGCAGGGAAGCAGGCCAGTATCTGGCTGAAAATGAATTCACTGGTCGACCCTGAGCTGATTGATCATTTGTATCGTGCATCACAGGCAGGGGTGAAAATTTCGGCTGTTGTGCGCGGTATGTGTTGTCTGCGCCCTGGTGTCCCTGGTCTTTCAGACAATATACGGGTGAAATCGATCGTCGGGCGGTTTCTTGAGCATTCCCGTATTTTTGTATTTGGTAATGGTCATCGTCTGCCGTCGCGTCATGCCCGGGTTTATATTTCGTCCGCTGACTGGATGACACGTAACATGGACTGGCGGGTTGAGAGTATGGTGCCGATCACAAACCCGACGGTGCATGCTCAGGTTGTCGGTCAGATTATGGTATCTAATATAAAAGATACACTTCAGTCATGGATGCTTGAACCCAATGGTAAATGGCGCAGAGTTGCTCCTGGCAGAAAGCCCTTCTCGGCGCATGAATGGTTTATGACAAACTCTTCTCTTTCCGGGCGCGGTTCGGCAGCTCATGAGGGAGGGGTGAGGGCTCCTGCCACGTTGTCTTCCTTTCAGAACCTGATGTTTGACGCATAAAGAGAAAGAGCAGAAATGCAGAATGATATTCCTCGTCGTTCGGCTGTAGTCGATCTCGGGTCGAACTCCGTCCGTCTCGTTGTGTTCGAAGGGGTATCACGCAACCCTGTTCCGATTTTTAACGAAAAAGCAGTGCTTCGCCTTGGTAAAGGGCTGACACAGACAGGTATGCTCAATGAGGAGGGTGTAACGCTTGCGCTGGACGTGCTGAAGCGTTTTCATGCCATTGCCCGTGCTATGCATGCTGATCCGTTTGAAATTCTGGCAACGGCTGCCGTGCGTGATGCAAGAAATGGCCCGGGATTTATAGATGCGCTGCGTAGCCATATGCCTGGCGTGCCCATTCGCATTCTTTCGGGCGAAGAAGAGGCTGACCATTCTGCCATCGGTGTGATGTGTGGCATCCCGGGTGCTTCAGGTATTGTCGCAGATATCGGAGGGGGCTCTCTGGAGCTGATTAATCTGACGCGTAAAGGTCGTCATGATGCAAGTACGTTACCACTTGGTGTAATCAGATTAGGAGACCGCTCTCAGGGTGATATCAAAATAGCCAAGCAGCTGGCCGATGACGATATTGATAATGTAAGATGGCTGAGTAAGCTTAAAGGCAGCACCCTTTATCTGGTCGGCGGGGCATTTCGTGCACTGGCCCGCCTGCATATTGCCCGTATGCAGTATCCTCTTAATATTATTCATTACTATACGCTTGATGCTGAAGAGGCACGCGAGATGACCGGCTGGCTGTTGCATGCACCACGCCGCGGGCTTGAGCGGTTGTCAGGATCTCCTAAAAAGCGTTTGTCAGATATACCTTTTGCCGCAACTGTGCTGCGCCGTCTGCTGAGAAAAATACAGCCTGAGCGGGTTGTGTTTTGTGTCGATGGTCTGCGTGAGGGGTGGTACATGCTTAATGTCGCCCCTGACTGCCTTGAGCAGGACCCTATGGAGGTTGTGGCGCAGGATATGTGTCTGCGGCTCGGGCGAAGCATGAAGATGCCAGGCGTGCTGCTGCGGTGGACTGATTCTTTGTTTATAAAAGAAACAAAACGCCAGAATCGACTGCGCCGTATTGCCTGTCGTATTTCAGATGTTGGTAGTCATGATCATCCTGAATATCGTGCCGAGCAGACATACTGGCGTGTATTAAGGCTGCAGGGTACCGGCTTTGATCATAAGGCCCGTGCATGGCTGGCCCTGGCCCTGGCGGTCAGATATTCTGCTGTTTCTGATGAGGCATATTTATCAACATCACGAATTTTGCTCGAAGATGATGAGTGGAATCGTGCGATAATACTTGGGCAGGCATTGCGGCTTGCATATTCTGTTGCAGGTGGAACCGCAGCTCTGCTTGAGGGGACGGAACTTGTCAGCCAGCGTAAAGAACTTGTTTTGCGGCTGAGTTCGTCATGTGTGGCAGTAAAAGGGGATAGTGTAAGGCGTGGACTGGCCAGGGTTGGTCAGGCTATGTCATTGCCAGTGCGCATTGAAGAAGCAGATTCATAAAAAATATTTGGTTAATCTGATCTTTTTTGTGCAAGATTATGGTGTGTTTTTATAAAAAAAGAATACCCTCTTTGCATCAGCAAAGAGTATTCAGATTTTAGTGGAAAAAAATCGTGTCTTCTGAAGAAATAATTGACCCGACGAAACAAAGCGATTTTTCTGTCAGGCGTATATTATTTCATCTTGTGCTGCCAGGCCTTGCTCTGGTGCTCAGTGTTCTTGCTATTGTCGTTATTGGCATGCACTCGTATAACACCACGCGAACAGGGGTGCGAACGCTGACGCATGAGCTGCTGGATGCCGTGCAGCGTTATATTTCTCAGGAAGTTTCAGATTATATCATGCCTGCCTCAGCTGGTAATATTGTTGCCAGCGGGATGATCGAGCATGTGCCTGTTGCTGTACAGAAGCGTGTCTTTTTTTCATATGGCAGCGCAATGCTGCATAATATACCACAAATTGAGTCATTCTACCTGGCCGACGCCAGGGGCAATTTTACGATGATTGCCCGGACGAAAGACAGAAAAAATATTGAGCAGACAACTCTTGAGGGAACTCAGGGGCATAAAGTTTTTCATCACATTTATTATAACAATGACGGTGTGCAGATCGGTGAGGCAAGTGATCCGGCAGGTGAGTATGATCCGCGTCTGCGTCCCTGGTATAAAGTGACGGAGCATAAAGATGCAGTGCAGTGGACACAGCCGTATCTCTTTCCGTCCAGTGGTCAGTTTATTATGACCAGTGCTTTGAGATTTAAGGGGATTGATAGTCAGACTGTTGTTTTCGCTACAAATATTTCACTTAATGAGCTAAGCGGTTTTCTTGATAGAATGAAGGTCGGTAAAACCGGCAATGCTATCATTCTGGATACGGAGGGGAGGGTCATCGCTGGCCGGCATCTGATGAAGCTGGCTAAGGAAGCTGACTGGGACCCGGCAAAGATGGTACTTAATGCCAAAACCTCGCCTATTCTGGCTATGGGTTTTGATCATTATCGTGTGCGGGGGTTCGGACCTCGTAGCTTCACGGTTGATGGTAAGCCGTATGTTACGATGACGTCTCCTCTTAAGAATTCGTCAGAAAGCTGGGTGCTGCTGTTGTCTGCACCTGAGAGTGATTTTTCGAATTTTGCCCGTCAGAGTAGCAAACAGAGTTTGCAGTTTGCTGCTGTTATTATTGTTTTCTCTTTAATTCTTGCCGGGTTGCTGGCCCGCCAGGTGCGCAGAACAGATCGTACAGACCGATTACTTGTCGCGCAGCAACGACAGGTCGCGCGTGAGGCCGCTTCAGTTCAGCAGATATCATCAACGCCGCATTTATTTGATGACCCCAGTGAACCTCTGGTCCTGACTGAGCAGCTGGCTGACATTACCGGTGCACGTCGTGTGAGTGTCTGGCGTTTTCTGCATGATGGCTCAGCGATGATCTGTGAAGATTCCTATGACAGCAAGCAGGATACACATTCCGGCGGATTTGAAATGTTTCGTCAGGATATGGAGGAGTTTTTTAAGGCCCTCGAAGATGGTGAAAATTTCTCCGTTGACGATGCGACCGGCGATACACGCACAACACAGTTTGAAAGGCTGGTTATGCGAGAGATCGGCACTGAGCGGGTCGTGGTTCATCCTGCGCGCGGAGCCGGTGAAGTTGTTGGCGCAATAGTTCTCGAAGATGCGTCATCTGTTGGTCACCTTCTTTATTTTGTTGATCTGATATCTTCTATTGTTGCTGTGCGCTTTGCCAGTTTGTACGGTGACCGTACAACAGGGTTTAACGATGCTGACACTGGCAAAATTATTGCTGGTGATAATGATGTGCCACAGGTGGTCTCCGGGCTGAAACCACATTTTGACACCGTGCTGAATGCAGATTCAAAGGCTGCTCTGGCTGAGACTTCAGGTGTCTATCATCACGTTGCCGTGCTGGTTGTTGTTTTCACCGACCCTGTCTTACACAATGATACAGAAACAGTAGAACTGCTTCAGCTGATAGATCGTCTTGCCTGTGAAGTGCAGCGTATCGCTACAGAACAGCAGCTTTTTGCCGTAAAAATTGCCGGGCATCGTATGATCTGTACGGCAGGCTGTACAGATGCAGAAGACCCAACGGCTCTGCTGCGCATTGCCAATGCAGCCCTGTCAATGCGTGAGGCATTTATGGCCGCCCTGGCCGGCGCTAACCTTGAACCTGTCTTTACGATGGGTCTTGATTACGGGGCTGCTTTTGGCCGTGAGGTCGGACATGAGCCCAAAGTGTTTAACCTCTGGGGGCAGACAGTTTCAGTCGCCGAACTGATGGCGCAGGGGGCAGCGGGCGCGGGTACCGTTCAGGTGACAGAACGTGTTTATACTGTGTTGCGTGACCGTTATCTGTTCCGTAGCAGAGGAACCTTCTTTGCGCCTCACCTCGGTCTGAGCCGCGCTTACATTCTGGCAGCACACCGATGAGCGGGGGGGAGAGCAAACTGCCCGCACAGGGTGGTGGTGATGAAAATGATGCTATTCTTAGCGATAGCATTCAGATGCATCAGAAGCAGAGCCTCCTGCTGCGTCTTTTTTTGTGGCTGGTAAAAAAAACAGGGGCGCTTGGGCGGCTTGTGCGCCATCAGGTCTGGTTTTTTCTGGTGATGCTGGGGGCCTGCTGGGGGGTTCTGTTTGAGAGTATCAGTCAGAATGCCTGGCGACGTACAGTGCGTTATGAATTTGGCACGACCATGAACAGCGTGATTGGTGGTGGTTTAATTGCAACGCTCTTTGCAGGAACACTTACCGGCGTCGCTGCGGTTTCACAAACAATATACTGGCTTGGTGTGGCTGGTATGGCCAAAATGACCGGCTCTATCCTGATTAACGTGGTTGTCCGTGAGATAGCGCCTATTCTGGTCGGTATTTTGCTACTCGGTCGTAATGGCATGCTGTCTGTAACAGAGCTTGGCCTTCTGACAACAGGCGGGCAGATCCGCTCATTTCAGGCACAGGGCATCGACCCGTTTTTGCTGCTTGTTATGCCTCGTACCCTTGCGTTCACCGTTGCCGGTTTTACGCTGGGCATAGTCTTTTCAATCGCGTCACTGTTGACCGGGTATATTATCAGTCGCGTTTCGGGAGTTGTGACAAGTCCGGTATGGTCTTTTTTTAATGATGTTATTTCTGCCATGTCTACGGCAGATTATATTATGATCCCTCTGAAATTTGTTACTGTCGGGTTTGTGGTAGGGGTTGGTTCCTGTATTACAGGGCTGACTGCGACCAGTCAGGATAACCTTCGTACGCTTTTACCTCGCGGATTTTCCCGCGGTATGTTGATTGTTATGGCTGTCAGCGTTTTGTTTAGTCTGGATTTCTGAATATGTACACACGTGCAACAGGTCCGGTTTTAGAGCTGAATAAAGCTGTTCCGTCATTTGATGAGAGTGGGTTACCACCTGTACCATTCAGTATGAAACTGATGCCTGGTGAGTGTGCTATCATAGAAGTGCGTGACAACAGCCGGGCTACTGCTTTTGCAGATATGTGCTCAGGGCTTGTCCCGCTGGTTGATGGTGCCGTTAAATTTATGGGGCTTGACTGGGCAGATTTACGCGACCGGGAGAAAAATGCTCTGCGCGGACGGATTGGCCGGATGTCACACCGCTCCAGCTGGCCTGATTTTCTCGGCACTTATATGGGAATAGGCCTGCAGCAGCTACATCATACGACGCGTGATATGAGTGAGGTTGTTATTGAGGCAACACAGCTGAGCAGCTGGTTTGGTTTGCCAGGTTTGCCAGTGTTGCGTCCGGATATGCTTTCTGAGACAGACCTTATCAGGGCATCCTGTGTCAGGGCGTTTTTAGGTAACCCTCAGATTCTTCTTCTCGAAAATCTGCTGGAGGCATGCCCTGCTGATCTTGAAGAGGCTTTTGTTGGTGCTGTTGTTGCAGCCCGAAATAAAGAAGCTGGAGTAATCTGGCTGGTGCGTAATAATACAGTGCAAAGGCGCTATCGTCAGTTAGCCACCAGTATGTGGCGCCTTGTGGATGATGGACTCGTGGCGGTGCGGGCAGGCTAATGTTTCAGATTCGTTTACGACAGAAAGTTAAGCCATTAATCTCACTCCGATATACGGACGAGTGGGTGGGGCTCCTTGTAATACTGAGCCTGGTAGCCTTCGGTGGGGTTATCGTCGAGGCCGGGGTGCTGCGTGACTGGCTGACGCCACCGGCTATCTTACGCGTTACACTGCCCGCAGGTGGTGTTGAGGGGCTGACCGTCGGGGGTGATGTTCAGTTACTGGGGGCGCATGCTGGCACTATTCGTTCCATCAAGCTGAACCCTTCAGGCGATATGTATGTAATTGTTGACCTTGACCTGCAGGCTAAGCCCTTTATCCGTCGTGACAGTACGGCAGTTATTCGCAAGCAGTTTATTGTGGCAGGGTCGTCTTATCTTGATCTGAACCGGGGATATGGTGCCCCGATGAACTGGGATTATGCTGTTATCAGTGCGACGCCGGCTCCTAATCCTGGTGATATGATCACAGCAACGCTGAATGATATTAAGACGCAGATTGTTCCTACACTGGAGAGTGCGCGTCATATGATGGCTGAGCTTGATGCCACTATGACGGCTATGCACGAAGGAAAAGGCTCTGTTGGCCAGCTTCTGACCAATGATGCACTGATTAAAGATGCAGAGAAAACAATCGTATCACTCAATACGGTCATTAGTCAGCTGAAGCCGATAGAAAATCAGATGGCGACTATCATGAGTAAAGCTGACGCAACAATGGGAAATGTAAAGTCGATGTCGGGTGACCTGGCAAAAACGACACCGCATCTGCCGGCAATCGCGGCCAGTGTGCAGGACAGTACAGCTGATCTGCCTGCGTTGCTGACCCAGGCTCAGACAACTCTTTACAGCCTTCAGAAACTTACAAACCAGCTGCGTGGCATGTGGTTACTTGGCGGTTCAGGGCAGCCAAAAAACAGTAAAAAAGGCTGGTTGCCACCACGCAGGGTGCAGCCATGAAAAAAATAATTCTTTCATCCGCCGCGCTGATGTCTCTCGCCGCCTGCGGTAGTACGTCACAGCCGGCACCAATAGCTTTTGATGATCCTGTTTATGCTCAGGCAATGGACACGGGTGAGAGCGCTTTTGACCTGAAGCGCTATAAGGTCGCGATGAGTGAATATCGCACGGCCGGGCAGCAGGCTCTTAAGCGTGATGACGGTCCGGCAATGGCCGAGGCTGGTTATAACCTTGCTGTATCTCAGCTCGCGGCGGGTCAGCCGCAGGATGCTTTAAAGACAGTTCAGGACGTTAGTCAGACACTTCTTATTCGCCATGATACGTCAGTCGTATCGTTAAAGCTGGTCCAGGCAGCTGCTTACTATCAGCTGAAAAATTATACGCAGGCGATAGAGGATGCTGCGGCGCCTATGGCTGAGGCTGATAAAGACCTTGCAGGTCGTGCAGCGCTTATTATGGGGCTGGCAGGGTATGACAGTGGTGATAATGCCGCTTTACAACGTGCATATACACGCCTTCATAATATGAAAAAGCCGGTTTCTGTTTCTGTGCTGGCTGATAAAAAAGAGATTGAGGCACTGTCTCTCATTAAAACCAACCCGGCTCAGGCTATGTCTCTTGCCCGTGAGGTTGCTGACCTGAGACGAGATGAGGGTTCGTATAACGAAATGTCGAGAGCTCTGGCTCTGGCAGCGCGTGCGGCCAGCATCTCGGGCGATCATGCAGGTGCAGCCTCTTTATGGGCTCGTGCGGCTCAGAGTGCTGCAGCGCAATCTGGCAGTCAGATGCAAAAAGATGCCGATCAGTGGGGGCAGCTCGCAGGTGGCGTTTTATTGCATCCTCTGGCCCCGCCTGCGCAGTAAAATGATACTTTGCCTGCAGGCGCGGTATTATCTGACCTTGAAGGGCTTTGATGTGTCGAGGAAAACAGCATTAGCCCTGAGCTCGTGCGACACAACAATCAGATAGGCAATGGCACGCGTCAGCTCGATCCTTGTTGTAATATTGGGTTCGGTTGCCTCCAGACGGCGCAGAATGTTGGTTGCACGCTGTGCGGTCTGCGCTGTGCGGTCATATTTACCTGTAAAACGCTCCATACGTAGCATGACGACTTCTATCGTGCGGCGGGCCTGTGGAGGAATTTGCTGCCGCGCGAGCAGGTTTCGCAAGCGTATAATGTTGAGACCTATAGTCATGGTTGCCAGAGTGCCCTGAAGGCAGCCTTCAATGGTAGCTGAAGGTTTTGGTCCGGCATGACGGATCAGCCGTGAAAAGCGGTCAATGTTACGACCAATCCAGTCCCTTGTCTCCGGAATAGGATGTGCGGAGGCCAGAAAGCGCAGTTCGTTAAGCATGCTGCGGCGCATACGCCAGCGTTCACTTGCATTATCGAAGGGAAGAACAATTTTAAACACGATAATAGCAAACGCAATGCCAAGGATAACGCTGCTTGTTGAGTTAAACCAGGCGAGTTCATTTTCCCGGCCATGGTTACTGGGAGCGACAAAGTTTGGCAGCAAGAGTGTGTATGCAGCTGAAGGTAAGGCAGTCGCTGCATTACGCGCAGCCAGCCCGCCAGCAATCATCGGAAGCGCAAATGTAGCTGCCAGCGTTTCGTAGTCAGCCTGAGGGGGTATGACAATAAAAACAAGGATGGCAGAGATCGCAACGGCCCATAATGTGCCGTAAAGAAAATGCGTACTGGCCAGAACAGGGTTTTCACGCGTGGCAAACAGCCCGCAGACAATAGCCACAAACGTAATGAAAGTCAGTCCTGATGGCCAGGCAGTGATCTCCCATATCAGGCCTGCGGCGGTAATAGCGGCAAAAGCTCTTATTCCGTTATACAGTGCTTCCCGCTGGTCGTTATGTGCCTGCATACGAAAATGGAAGTGGTCACCGCGTATGACATGATGGCTGGCATCATATTCTTTAATGGCCTGCTCAAGCTCCAGCAACAATTCATCAAGCGCGTTATGCAGAATACGGTTATCAAGTAAGGCCTGTACCTTTTCGACGCTTTGTTCTTCATTGGGCGTACTGATTTCCTGCGTCAGCGCATCGACAATCTGCTGGCGGCATTCGCCGCGCAAATGTTGCAGGTCATGCAGCAACTCCTGGACATGTTCATCAGTATCGAGGTTCTGAGTGACAGTATTAAGGAAGCTGCTAACCTGTGCTGCGGTTTTCTGAAATGCAGGCTGGTCACTGTCGAGGTACTGCAGGCGCACCGCCATGCCTAGCCCGCGGGAGAGCAAAACAGAAACTGCAGCAAGGGCAGCGCGTGCATGGTCTCCCTCATGGCCATGTGGCCCCATTTCCACTTCTGAAAACTCTATCTGATCATTGATCGAGAGCAGTGGGCCAAACATCTCTCGTGAACGGATCATTGCATTTTCAGAGCCGGATAAAAGGCCGGCTACTGACACAGACACGCTACCCAGTGCTGTATGCAGTTTTTCACGGATGTTGCGGCGTGCCGTGGTTGCCAGGTTTGAACTGAAAAGACCTGCGATGGTGCTTTCACAAACGATACCAAGAACAATGTACGTGGCACGTGACATGGCAATCATAAAGACATTCTGAGGGGTCTGAATGGAGCCGATGGAAATAATGGCGCAGGTGTACCCGGCCAGCACCAAAGCATAAGAGCGAAAATTACGTACTAATGTAGCCAGCGTGCAGCATAACCCCACCCATATGCCCAGTGCAGGGAAAAACAGCCAGGCCTGCTGAATAAAAGACGAAATGAGCGTAATAGCCATGGTTACGCCCACAGCTGTACCAACAAGACGCCATCTGGCTTTGGAGAGGGATTCACCTCGTGAGCCCTGTGCTACAATCCACACAGTCATAGCCGCCCATTGCGGATCAGCCATTTCCATCCACATCGCAAGATACAGTGCGATCAGGGAGGCTACGGTGGTACGAATGGCAAAGCTAAGCGCTGGCAATGATGGCGCAAACAGCCATTTCCATTTTGCCAGTAACTTATTTTCAGACTGACTGAAGGCGTTCAGACGCTCCAGCGGCTTTATGTGCTTCAGAAGAAAGGGAAGAATGTCTGGCAAGACCTGAGGCTTTTATTCTAAGGCTGAGGAATAAAGGATTCGCCGGTAAAGTAGCCTGAATTCTGAAAATTTCCTCCGGGTATCCAGCGCATATCAGCTATATCCATTCTGAAAAGAGGGGAGGGCAGAGAGGCACAACCGCATAAAGCTCGCATAAGTTGCTTATCTGGTCCATAACAAAGCAGATCGTCGGCCTTTTTTCGGGGTGACGCAACCTGCTGTATTTTTATTTTGCAGCGACATTGGGGATCTGCAGATGTCTGGTTTTTTAGCCAACCTTGTAAATAAAGTTGAAAGCACGATTGGAAGCAGCCTGTCTGGCGTGATGCAGCAGCAGCTTCAGTCCTTTTTGCAGCCGGAAATGATTGCTAAAATTCAGGCAAAAGCTGACGAATGCGGGTTGGGCGATAAGGTCCGTTCATGGATTGGCCAGGGTGATAATCTGCCTGTAACAGCTGATGAAATCAGAGAGATGCTTGGTAGCGAAACATTACACAATCTGGTCGATCGCTCAGGCCTGCCGGCAGATGCAGTTTTGGGTGCTCTGGCACAATTTCTGCCTGAGGCTGTGCACAAAGCAACACCAGACGGTAATATTGCCGACAAATCTGAAAGCAGCAGCGTTTAATTTTTAACGTAAACGATCTGCCTGCCGGATAAATAAGCAGGACCGGCGGGCAGAGAGTTTTTATATAATATTGTGAAGAGCAGATGGGTTTAGGTGAACGTATTACACAGGCTGATGCCTGGCTTCTTGATAAAGTCTTTCAGCCTCTGGCCGACCGGCTGCCGGAGAGGATGAATGTTCTTGATGTCGGTATGAGTTTTCAGCTGGGGTCACTACTTTTTTCTGCGGCTTCAATTATTGCTGTTTTTATTTTTAACGGCATCGAAGATTTTAGTTCGATGGTGTTTAATATTCTGATCTGGGCGTTGTGCGTAACGTTTTTTATAGGCCTTTGTCGTATGCGCGCACTGGTTAAACCAGGTTATGCTAATCCGCTGCGCCATGTACTGCGCGGGGTCAGGATCGTTTCTATACCATTTACAATTTACACAATGTGGCAGGCAAACGTAACCGCTCCTCCCTTTTTTCAGGCGATGTGGTTTAACGCGCTTTCAAACCTTGTCTTTGTGATTGGCCTTTATCTAATTTCCTGTGAAATTCGCCCGCCACAGGCCAGTTTTAAAAAGGATATATGGAGCCGCCATATGGAAAAAAACGGCATCCGTTAATTTTACTGTCTTTGTATAGTGTATAGCGGCAGGAGCCCTCAGGGGTTATCCTGCTCGTGTTCTCCTTCAGCTATGCGTGCCTGTACGGCACTGCGCCACGAAGCATCAGCCGGTGCGGCATCCATAGCTTTACGAAAAAGAGCCAGGGCCTGCGGTGTGACATGGTCACTGGCGCGTGTCATGGCTTCAGCCGTGCGGGCCGCCAGCTCAGGCTCAAAGCCCAGACTGAGCGCGTGGTTCCAGGCATCAGCTGCATCTGCATAGCGGGCTCGTGAGGCTTCAGCCTGGCCAAGCAGAAGGTACCCCTGTCTCAGGCTGGGGTCATCTGCTGACATTTGTGCAAGGGTCCGTCTCATACGATCCAGAACAGCATCATTGCGCACATTCTGTGCGTGCTCTGCAGCCAGCCTTTGGCCGAGTGGCTGAGGTGGCAGAGAAGGAATACCGTTGCAAAGATAAAGCAGGATCGACGCTGCTGGCAGAAGCAGCAGGCCGCACCAGACAAGGGGAGCCGAAAGGCGCGGACTTGCCTGCGGGGCAGGACGATCAGCTGCGAGTATACGACGCTGAATTTCAAGGCGTGCAATATCATGCTCAGCAGGTGCAATAAGGTCAGCGGCAAGGTCACGGTCAATTTCTGAGAGCTGAGCCTCATGCAAAGCGAGCGCTGAACCGCGTTCATCTTTAATCTGCTGAGAACGTCGCCAGAGCTGTACAGCCGCCGGAGCCAGGGCCAGCAGGCTTAAAAGCAGGATAGAAAGCCAGATCATGCATTTAGTCCTTTGTCAGTTCTGCCAGTCTGGCTTTTTCTTCTTCTGTGAGAGGTGATGGCGTAACCTGTATCTTCACGCGGCGGCTTCTGACCACAAAAGCAATCACAAATCCGCACAGCAGGGCCAGAGGCGCCATCCCCCACAACAACAGCGTTGCCAGTGTAAGGGGGGGAGCCAGGCGAATGAAGTTGCCATAGCGGCTGACCATCCATTCTATAATCTGCCCGTCGCTCTGCCCCTGCGCTACATGTTCACGCACAACGCGGCGCAGGTCGCGGGCCAGACCGGCGCTACTGTCTTCGATCGACTCATTCTGGCATACAAGGCAGCGCAGCTGTGAACCGATATGCTCAGCCCGTGCTTCCAGCTTTGGGTCAGGCAGCATTTCTGACGGGTCATCAACGGCCAGCACCAGGGCAGGCGTTGCAATGACAACTATAACAGCAGCAAAAACTACGGTGATTAAACGGCGTTTCAGGGCTGAAAGCATATGTCTCATGGGCTGTTCAGTTTTGCCAGAAGGGGAAGCAGGGTCGTTTGCAAAATATCCGGGGCAAGGGGTGTCGCTGTGTGCCAGCGGATGATCCCACCGGGGGTGACGAGAAAACTTTCGGGTACGCCGGAAATGCCCCAGTCAATGCCTGTACGTCCCTCACGGTCACTGCCGATACGTGTATAGGGATTACCTGAATGACGCAGAAAGCCCTCAGCATTTTCAGGACGGTCTTTATAGGCAATACCCCAGAGTTCGATGTCTTTTTTAATGGTCATGAGTACCGGCATTTCTGCCAGGCAGGGGATGCACCATGAGGCAAAAAAATTGACCAGAACAGGTTTGGTCATGGTCCGCAGGTCCTGCGCTGAAAAGCCTGTACCAGGCGGCTGCGCAGCCAGGGTAAAATCGGGAACGGGGCGGTTAATCACCGGTGTATTAATTTTGTGCGGATCGAAGGAGCCTTTTTGCATGCCAGAGAGCATTCTGGCGAAACCGACCCCAACGATTGCAGCACCCGCCAGAGGAACACCCATAAGCAGTCTGCGGCGCAGCGGCGATGAGGGAGGAGCGTCGTGTGTGTCATTCATGGTGATGTCACCGTTCTGGCTGCAGACTGAGCGCGTCGCGGTGCACCGACTCTTATCCGTCTGTCAGAGAGAGAGAGTATACCACCCACAGCCATAATCAGAGCACCAAGCCACATCCATGGTGCAAGAGGATTATAATGAAGGCGCAGCACATAGGTGGGGTTAGCATCTGTTCCGTGCTGGTCTCCGAGCACACAATACAGGTCTGCCAGCAGGTTGGTGTGAATAGAGACTTCGGTTGTTGTCTGATGCTGTGCGTTAAAACTGCGACGTGACGGGTGCATCATGGCGACCAGATGACCATTGCGGCTGACTTTAACTGTTGCTGTCATGGCGGTGTAGTTAGGGCCGGGTGCCTGCTCCACCTTTTCAAGCGTCCAGTCATAACCTGCCAGATGCTGCGTAGTGCCAGGTGTAATTTCGGTAATTTTGTGCTGCGCCTGAGACATAACAGCGAGCCCCAGAACACTGATGCCCACACCTGCATGTGCCAGGGCGGTGCCAAAGACAGAGCGGGGCAGACCACGTGCGCGTTGCAGGCTGCCACTTAAGGGCATGCGAAACAGCCTGATACGTTCTGTTACATCGGTAATGCTTGTCAGAATAACCCATACAGCAGCACCACATGACAGAGCGGGGAAAACACCTGCAACCCCCCAGAGAGATATAGCAAAAGCCAGTCCTGTCAGGATGAGGGTAATCCATAGTCGCTGTATCACCGGCCAGAGCTGAGCCCGTTTCCAGGGAAGCATTGGCCCGATCCCCATGAACATAAATAAAGGGAGAGCAAGGGGGATTGTTGTTGCGTCAAAAAAAGGTTTACCGACCGAAATTGTGCGGTCAAACAGCAATGACATAAAGGGAGGATACATCGTGCCGGTTACGACAACGGCACAGATGGAGCACAGGAAAATATTGTTGAGCACAAGTGCCCCCTCGCGGGAGACCGGTGCAAAAAAACCACCTGATGTCAGAGCCGGTGCGCGGCAGGCAAACAGAGCCAGTGAGCCACCAATAACCAGGGCCAGCAGAGCAAGAATAAAAATGCCACGTGCCGGGTCATTAGCAAAAGCATGAACTGAGTTGAGGATGCCCGAGCGTACCAGAAATGTACCTGACAGAGAGAAGGAGAATGTGGCGATAGCGAGGAGTACGGTCCAGATCTTCAGGCTTTCGCGTTTTTCAACAACTGTGGCGGAATGAATGAGTGCCGTACCAGTCAGCCAGGGGATGAGAGAGGCATTTTCAACCGGGTCCCAGAACCAGTAGCCGCCCCAGCCCAGCACATAATAAGACCACCATGACCCCAGTGCGATCCCGCAGGTTAAAAAGCACCATGCCGCAACAGCCCAGGGTCTGACCCATCGGCCCCATGCTGCATCGACCCGGCCCTCGATCAGAGCGGCGATAGCAAAAGCAAACGGTACGGCAAAGCCAACATAGCCTGTGTAGAGAATGGGCGGGTGAAAGGCGAGGCCGGGGTCCTGCAACAGGGGGTTCATACCCTGTCCATCCATCGGGGCGGGCCATACACGCGCAAAGGGGTTAGATGTTGTCAGGCAGAAGAGTTCAAAACCTGCGGCGATAATGCCCAGTACGGCAATAACCCGTGCCCGCAGAATACCAGGCAGATTACGCCCGAACGCCGCAACCGCAGCCCCGCAGATACCCAGGATAAGGATCCACAAAAGCACTGAGCCCTCGTGGTTGCCCCATACACCGGTTATTTTATACAGCAGAGGTTTAGAGACAGCACTGTTTGCGACAATGTTCTGAACCGAGAAGTCATCAGTTACTGCGGCATTGATCAGACACAGAAAGGATACCAGAAGCGCAAGCAGCTGTCCCAGAGCCAGGGCAGGCGCCAGCGTCAGGAGGCGGATGTCGCGAGTTGAGGCGCCGATAAGCGGCACAACCGCCTGTGCAAAGGCAAGAACACAGGCCAGGGCAAGGGCGTAATGTCCGAGTTCGGGGCTCAGCATATCAGTGGGGCACTCCCGGATTAACTGTGTGGTGGTATGTTACTGTGCAGCAGGAGCTGGCGGCGGCAGGAGAGATTTTTTTGCATCCTTAACCGTCATACTGTTCCAGCTGGCGGCATCAGGCGGCGGGCCAAAGCGTGGGTCCCATTTGCCCGATTTTTTCAGGGCTTCAGCCACTTCTTTGGGCATATAGGTTTCGTCGTGCTTGGCCAGAACTTCACTGGCGATGAAGATACCGTTCTTCATCGAGCCAATTGCCACGACACTTTGCCCCTCGCGAAACAGGTCAGGCAATACGCCTTCATAGTTCACGGTGACGGCTGACTGGCCATCGGTGACTTCAAAGCTGGAAACAGGTGTGTCCCCATGCTTTTCACGTTTAACCGAATTAGCGACAACCATGCCGCCGAGCTTAACTGTACGGTCAGCTGGCTGTGCGTTCTGTGTGAGCTGTGAGGGCGTGACAAAAAAAACAATGTCAGATGAAAAGGCACGCAGCATCAGAGCCGCGGCTGTGCCAAAGCATGCTACGCAGATAATAACCAGCCAGAGACGGCGTGTTTTACGGGTCATGAGACGGATTTTTTTCCTGGCGAACTGGGTTTAGCCGGCTCAAGTGACAGCAGTTTCAAACGAGCAGTTCTGAGACGTAGGGCAGCTCCCGCACTCAGGTAAAGGGCAAGAGCAATAAAAAGTCCGTAACTGGCGATAATAAATGGCAGATGTGTCATGAGAGATCACCATTGTGGCGGCGCTGGTTTGAAAGCAGGCTGCGAATACGGCTCTCCATTACAGAAGCGCGCAGACGTGCCAGTACGATGGCTGCAAACCCCAGGGAAATACCCAGCATTGACAGAGCGAGAGGCCAGAGCATGCTGCCAGACATGGTGGGAGCACTGGTCAGAGTGATACTGTCAGGCTGGTGCAGGGTGTTCCACCATTGTACACTGAATTTAATAATAGGCAGATCAACTGCGCCCGCAATTGCCAGGATGGCTGCGGCACGATAGCCGCGCTGCTGGTCGTCAAAAGCACGTATAAGCGTGATATGCCCCAGGTAGAGAAAGAACAGAATAAGTACTGATGTCAGGCGGGCATCCCATACCCACCAGGCGCCCCACATAGGTTTGCCCCACAAGGACCCCGTCGCAAGGCACAGAGCGGTAATACAGGCCCCGACAGGGCCGATTTCTGCCGCTGCCAGGTCAGCCAGCGGGTGACGCCACACCAGAGACAGCACGCTGCAAAGAGCAAGAGCGGCATATCCTGCTGATGCCAGAATGGCTGTGGGTACATGAATGTACATAATGCGCACACTATCTCCCTGCTGCCAGTCAGCAGGAGAGAAAAACAGCCCCCAGATCAACCCGGTCAGGGTCAGGGCAATAGCAGGCCAGGTGAGCCATGGCTGAAGCACTTTGCCCAGCCTGAGAAAGCGGCCCGGGTTAGCGTAGCGGTGAAAAAAGCTGCTGAGACGTGAGGCAGAAGAATGTGAGGCACTCAATGGTTTGTTCGTTTCGCATACTGAATGAAGGAACATTGAAGGCACATAACGAAGTATCTTTTCTGTGTCAGGAAAAAAATAGCAACTCGCGTGCAGGGGGCGTTATATCATTTTATTCCCCTTGACACGAGGCCATTATTCGTGGGCGATCTGAGCAGGCAATTATCAGGAGAAAAAGATATGCTGTTTTCTATTGTGTGCACAGATCGTCAGAATGGTTTTGAGACCCGCCTGGCAACACGTGCTCAGCACCTTGCTCATCTTGAAAAACATAAAAATATCATCCGGTTTGCAGGACCTATGCTTGATGAAGAAGAAAAGCCATGCGGTAGCCTGATTATGATTGATGTTGACAACCCATCGGCAGCTGATGTTTTCGCTGCGGCTGATCCTTACACCAAAGCAGGCCTTTTTGAGAGTGTTATTATCCGGGCTGTGAAAACAGTTTTTCGTGATGGCAACAGGGTTGAGTGAAAAATATGGCGTTCTGGCTGATTAAAAGTGAACCAGATGCATTTAGCTGGCAGGAGCAGGTTGCCAATGGTACAGAACCCTGGACCGGGGTGCGTAACCATCAGGCAAAGAAAAACCTCGCCGCAATGCGCCTGGGTGACCGCGCTTTCTTTTATCACTCAAATGTGCAGCGCGCGATTGTTGGTATTGTTGAAATCGTGCGTGAGGCTTACCCCGACCCGAGCGCAGAGTCTGGTTCCTGGGTATGTGTCGATGTTAAAACAGTGGGTGCTATGCCCAGGCCGGTGACCCTTGCTGAAATTAAGGCTGATGACTCGTTGGAGGACCTTGCTCTGGTAAGGCAGTCCAGGCTTTCAGTCTGTCCGGTGTCTGCACAGCACTGGCAGGCGCTGTGCAGTATGGGTGGCTGGAAAGAATAAGGCTCCGGCTTATTTCTGTGTCGCCAGCTGCCAGAGAACACCCGCACGTGTGCCAGAGCGACAATAGCTGAATACTGGTCCTGGCAGTGTATTCAGGGCTTCCTGCATTTCGATAACAGCATCGGAAGAGGGAGCCACACCTGACATCACAGGAATAGCATAAAAAGACAGGCCTGCCTGTGTGGCCGCGTTTGCAATGGTTTCAGCTGAAGGCTGGCCTGGATCTTCGTTGTCGGGACGTGTGCAGATGATGCTTTTAAAGCCTGCAGCACGAATAGCTGGCACGTCATCAGGTGAGATCTGAGGGGCAACTGCAAAATCCTCAGAAAGTTTTTTGTAGTGTGACATAAACAAAGCTCCGTATAAAAACTGAACTGGCCTGTATGGAGGGTGCCTGAAGAGTATGTCTCACAGGCACTGGCAGGGCATATTTATGGACCTTATTACAGGGCACGACAATAACCATATCTTTCTGGTGTCTGATGTGCAGGCACCGGGGTTGTGTTGTACCCGAAAGTTCTGTGTTATAATGCCATCGATCCGAAAGAACAGCGTGACCAGTTTCGCCACCGTTGATTGTGGCGTGCATGCAGGAGGCTGAAAGACCGCAAATGACGAACAATGACAAGGCCGGCAGTGATGTTGTCCCTCTGGCTCTGAGCACTCAGGATCTGGGCGAGCTGGAGCATGCCCTGACACAGGTTGAGGCCGGGAAAGGTGTGCTTGTGCGCCTTGCTGACCTGATGGGCGGAGCTGTCGGCCATGCCGCGCGTCTTGGCCTGCGTGGACTTGGTATGGCCCCTGGTATGGAGCAGAAGCTGCGTGCTCTGGCAGAAAGTGCTGTGACCCGTGCGTTTGATATTGCTGTTGTCGGGCTGCGCTCCGGTAGTGATGCCGTGGCGGGTGATGAGCAAAGCTGGCGTAAACCGGTAACGCAGGCTGCAGTTGCAGTTTCGGGAGCTGTCGGTGGCTTTACAGGTCTGGCTGGCCTTGCCCCCGATATTGCTTTTACAACTCTGACAATTATGCGCGAGATTGCACATATTGCCCGTGAAGAGGGTGAAGATCTGTCGCAGGAAGATGCCCGTGCTGCCTGTCTGGAAGTTTTTGCGCTGAGAGCCTTCCCTAATGTGCGCGACGGGGATGAAAATGAACTGGGCTATTTCTCGGCACGGGCGTTGTTACGTGGTCGCCCGGTTGTTATGCTGATCGCTGAAGTAGCTTCACATTATGGTCTGGCTCTGGGGCAAAAGGTCTCTTTGCAGCTTATGCCTGTCGCTGGTGCGCTTTGTGGTGCATCCCTGAATACTGCTTTTTTGAATCATTACAGAGCACTCGCAAGAGCACATTTCACCATTCGCCGTCTTGAGCGTGAACATGGCCCTGTGGTGCGTGACACAGCTCTGGCACTGCGTGAGCAGGTTAAAAAATAAGCCCGCACTTAAAGCAGGAGCGCGTGACGTCATGCGCTCCTGCTTGAGAATTACCTGTCAGTCTTCCTGTATGAGCAGCGTGCCTGCCAGGGCCAGTATCATAAAGCCGCTCGATACAACTTCAGCTGTTACCTGATAATGCGGTGCAAAGAGTGACACCAGGCCACTCAGGCCAATGCCAATGACACAAAAAAGGCGCATTGTCATAACGGGTCTCTCCTTAATATGATTATGGTCAGGCCGTTACGGGTGATGGTAAAGGCGTGCCTGCAGCAATAGCTGCTGCGTTATCAAGTGCCAGCATACACATAGCTGTGCGTGTTTCAATCGTTGCGCTGCCGGTATGCGGTGTCATGAAGACGTTTGGCAGGGCAAGAATGCGTGGGTCAGGATTAGGTTCATTCTGATATACGTCAAGACCTGCTCCTGCCAGCTGACCTGAACGAAGAGCATCAATCAGAGCTGTTTCATTAACAAGAGAGCCACGGGCCGCATTGACCAGAATACTCCCGCGCGGCAGCAAGCTCAGTGTACGGGCTGTAATGATGGGCTGGCCGTTTGATGATCCGGGCAGATGAAGCGAGAGAATATTACATTTTGGCAGCATCTCTTCGAGAGATGCATAATATGTAGCGCCTTCTTCCTGCGAGGGGTCCAGCTGACGGCGGTTGTGATACAACACATTCATTGAAAAACCGCGTGCGCGCTGTGCTACGGCCTGACCAATGCGCCCCATGCCAATAATGCCCAGAGTTTTACCGCTGACTCTGTGGCCAAGCATCTCATCCATTTCCAGAGAATGGCCCCAGCCTTTTTTCATAATGTTGTAGTATTCTGCCGCCCGGCGTGATGCTGCGATAATCAGCATCATGGTCAGGTCGGCATTGCAGTCAGTCAGCACGCCGGGTGTATTCGATACAGCAATACCACGCGCGTTAAGAGCGGCGACATCAAGGTGATCAAGGCCTACGCTAACGGTCGCAACCAGCTTGACGCAGTCTGGCAGGGCTGCAACATCATCGCCTTTTAAAGGTGTGTGATGTGTTACAAGTAAGGCCTGTGCCTGAAAACTATGTGCCAGTTCAATCAGCTCTGCGGTGTTGAGCGGATGAGCTGGTGCCGCAGGTGCTGAAAATTCAGACAGGATTCGTCGCTCTGCAGCGTCGAGCAGACGAACTGAGCGGATAAGACGAGGTTTTTCAGCAGACATATTGACCCCTGACAGATAAGAAAGCGGTAAAATTATACCATATTATAGCAGTATGACCTGAGCAGGAGATCATGGAATGGGCTCAGAATAAAAGGAAGGGTCATCCTGCGTTGAAAAATAAAATTTTTAGTGACCGTCCTGCAAAGGAATTAACAGTTAAATTATAAAGGAGCTCTGATGTGTCCAGACAGGTTCTGACACCTGAGATTATGCTGCGTGCTTATGCTGCAGGTTTTTTCCCTATGGCTGACAGTGCACAAGGGGACGAGCTGGCATGGTATGACCCTGACCCACGCGGAGTTTTACCGCTGGAGACATTTCATCTGCCACGCCGTCTGATGCGTACGGTGCTTTCAGATACCTTTGATGTCACTGTTGATCAGGATTTTCCCGGCGTGATGAGAGGATGTGCTGCTCCGGCACCCGGGCGTGAAGAGACCTGGATTAATGCAGAAATTTTTCGTCTGTTTTGTGCTCTGCACGATCAGGGGTTTGCTCATAGTGTAGAATGCCGCAGGGATGGCCGGCTTGTGGGCGGCTTGTATGGTGTTGCTCTGGGTGGTGCTTTTTTTGGTGAGAGCATGTTCAGCCGTGAGCGGGATGCCTCAAAAGTTGCTCTGGTGCACCTGGTCGCGCGGCTACAGATTTCTGGCTTTATTGTGCTTGATACACAATTTGGCACAGAACATCTGGCGCGTTTTGGCGGGCTTGAGATCCCTGCCGCTGATTATAAGGCGACTTTGTCGGGTGCTGTCCATATGTCGCCATGTTGGCGTAGTAATATCCCTCAAGAGGAATTACGAAACACAATTCGTGCGTTGCGTGGCACCGCAGTGTAAGATGAAAAAACGAGGATCGTTATGATACGTCGCCTGTCAGGCTGTAAATTTTTTCTGCCAGCTGTGGCGGCATGTTTTCTGACAAGTCTGAATATTGTGAGCTGTGATATGTGGAGAGCCCGCGCTGTGGGAGCAGAGGCTGCTTCGCAGGAGCATCCGCCTCTTACACCTGCTCGTGATGCAACAATTGATTACGTTTTTCAGCCCCGCCCTCCGGCTGGTATGTCTGAGGCTGAGAAAAATACGGTTCCGCCACTGACAAACCGTCATGTGCAGCTTTTGTTTTCAGGTGATGGCGGGCTGATGCGCATTCGCTACCTTCAGGACAGCAAGGGTGATGAGGAGCGTGGTTCAGTTATTATGAACCGTAGTGCGCAGGAAATTATTATTACGCTGGATGCCCGTAAAATCTACACGCGCCTTGTACAGCAGGAAGCGATCAGAAATCCATTTTTTCTTGATTTATCAATGAAGTTTACTCGCCAGGGGCAGGATGTTATCGCGGGGCAGCCCTGCACATTATGGGGTGTTGTCTCAACGCAGGGTAAGAGTAAGGTCTGCGTGACAGCAGATGGTCTTATTCTTGACTATGAAGGGGTTGATGTTGACGGCCTTAATGGTCACCTTAAGGCTGAAAAAATATCTTACGATCCTGTTCCTGCAAGTGCTTTTGAGCCGCCTGCTGGTTTTCATGAGTTTGTACCGCACAGAGGTAATGCTGAAGCAAGCGGAGGTGAAGGGGGCGGTGAGCCATCATCTCCGGACAGTTCAGCCGGCAGCGCAGGTATAACAGGAACCGGGCCGGGTGCGACAGGGTCAGAGGCCGCGTCAGAGACAGGAGAAAGAGAGGGGCAATGAGGCAGGTATCTGGTCAGGTTATAGCAGGCCTTGGGGTGCTGCTGGGCAGCATGTTTTCTGTTGCAGTATATGCACAGACGCCTGCAGTTGCGTCGTCTGCTGCGGCAGGAAAGCATGAGGCTGTATGTGACCAGAATGCGCCGTGTATTACGCCAGGAACTGATGTTGACATAGATTATGAGTTAACGTCTCCGCAAAACGGAAGCCTGCTTAAGCAGCGGATGCGCTGGCAGGTTGCCACGCTGCGTCAGCGTATTGACCCTGAGGGGAACGCACTTTTCATGTTAACCTCCTGGCCTGATCATACCCTGACAGTGGTGGATCTGGTGCGTCATACTCAGAGTGTTATGCCTGCTCCGTCACATGAGCTGACCCCTCCTGGACATCCGGCGATGATGGGGCATTATGCACGTCTTGGTTCTTCAGTTGTCGCTGGTGAGCATTGCACGCTCTGGCGCACAAAAGATTCAGATGGTTTTGTCACGGATGCCTGTTATACGGCCGATGGCTTACTGCTTCAGGTTTCGCGCAAACAAAAAATTATGGTTCAGGCTGTAAGAGTAGACCGCGCGGCTCAACCTGATAGTATCTTCAGAGTGCCGGAGGGGTTTAGTAAGGTCGCCCCTGCTACGCCGTAAGAATTTTTGAATATATGCCTTTGTTTGGGTAGTGTGTGTAAGAACGCGTAGCAGGGCTGGATTGTACGATGGGGAAGTTTACCAGGTTATTGCCCTGGACCGGGGTAGTGGCGTTGTTGTGTTTTTCATATGCCTCTGCTCAGACCGGTCATGATTATGCTGCCGGCCTTGGTGTCGTACAACAGGTGCCTAAAGGGCAGGGTGGAGTAAGTATTTGTGTTGCGTCGCCTGCTGGGGCAAAAGGTTTCCCTCTTATCATTCCTGCTGGTACAATATTTGCAGACGCAATATCCGACTACACTCCGGGTCAGGCATTTATTACAACACAGACTGTGGTGCTCACTGCTGACAGACCCTGTGACGTCGCCGATGCCTCTTCTGTTGTATCACATACGCGCCACTGGCTGACACCGCAGGTTCTTCCGCAGTTTGATACGCTGTTTCAGCCTGTAGGTGAGACAAGTGGCAACGGTGTTGATACAGGCTTTGAAGAGGAAGATATTGGTTTCCGCAGGCTTATCGCTTCAGGCGCTGTTACGGCGCATGTTCTTGATCGCCTGCATGATACAATTTATCTCACAGAAAGTAATGCCGACATAGAAGATCCGGATGCCCCTCCTGTTCCGTAAGGCATAATCTTAGTCAGGGAGAACCGCCCGCAGCGCTCCGGGTAACAGGATGGCATACGGGTTAACGTGGAAATCAGGGTTTTTAAGTTTCCCGGACAGTGAAAATGTTACTGCCAGCAGGCCGCCATTTTTTTCGGGGCTGAATAATTGTCCGATAGCCGGTATTTTACCAAGCAGACTGTTCAGGGCAAATAGCGGTATAACCGTACCATCAATATCCAGTGTACCCTGCTTCAGATTAATGTCTCCTTTCATCGTCGCCCCCAGTGCACCGTTACCAGCATTGGCATCATGAATATTGATAATGCCATCTGATAACGACACGGGCACCGAAAGGTGCGTAATTGCAAATGAAGAGGCCTTTTTACTATTAATCCAGCCATAGAGAGAGATGTTTCTCGCTGCGAGAACGATACCTGGTACTTTAGTTACTGAAAATGTGCTGACATTAATAACACCATCAAAAGGTGCTGCCGGCAAAGCGTCGTTAAATGTTCCTTCCAGGGTCGCATGTCCGCCCTCGACATCAGGAATAATGTTAAAGGCTTTGAGAAAACCACCGGCATCAGGGATATTCACAGATAAATGCCGGTTTTTAGGTGCGGGGGTCATCTGAATTGTAATGGGAGAGGGAGCTTTCATGGTGAAAAGCATTTTCTCAAGCCGCAGGCCATTATGAAAAAAACGGGCGTTAATGCTGTGCAGAGCAGGCTTGGTCTCATTATAAATCAGTGAGTCAGCCTGCAGATTTATTCTCCACGCATTCCCCGGAGGGCCATGTAATTTCCCATTCGCTGCTGTGGGGATAGAATATCCATCATTTTCTTTCTTTTTCGTATCAGGAGAAGAAGATGGCGCGGAGGCAAAAGCTGAGTCCAGCAGGGGGGAAAGATCAAGCTGTGAAGCAACAACGCTGACATCAATCGTTTTGTCTCTGGACAGAAAAGGAAGAGACAGTTCAGCGTGTCCTGAGGAACGCCCTATATGGAAAGAGGATACAACCAGCCTGGGTGCTGTCTGAGAGCGCAGATTAATCTGCCCGCGAATATTCAGATCAGGTCCGTCCCCGGCGAGTTTATCGACACTGACCATATGACCATCAGCCATGTTGAGTGTGGCAGAGAGTGTGGCAGGCTGCCCTGCGGCTTTATGCCACATGGGAATGAAGATGTTTGCATGTTTCAGGTCAAGGTTGAGGTTGACGATGGCGTGTTTATTAAAAAAACGCGTATAATCAACTTTCAGGTTAGCCATGCCCTCGAAATGGTTTCCCGTTACAACGCCCGCAGCCAGAGCAGAATCTGGTGTGATATGTGCATTCAGGTGGAGTGTTTCAGCAATATCAGTCGGGCTGCCAGGTACAAAATTCATCATGTAGGAAACGTCAGATGGCTGCTCACCAGCCAGTGCGTGCCCTGACAGGCTGAGTTTTTTTGTTGTGGCCTGGAGTTTAAACTGACCATCATTGACGGAGTGATGCAGCACAACGTTTTCAAGATGTACGTGTGACAGAGCTGCTCTGGCATCAACGACAAGCTGATCGGCTGTAATGTGACTTTCCAGAGGAAGACCCAGCATCAGCGAGATATCTGCACTGCCTGACGGGTGGCTGAAACTGAGCGGGTGGCGCGAGAGGAGGTGCATACGTGGCTCAGACAGCAGAGACAAAATATCCTGCACCTTGCCGTGCATACTGGCATTGATCACGCTCGTCTGATCTTTTTGATCAAGCCCGTTGATGACCATTGTGCCGGAGTTAATTGTGATGCGTCCTGTTCCGGTTGTTGCCAGCGCAGCATTTTTGAGCGTTGCGATCTGGTAGCCCTGGGTAAACGTAATAGTGATGCTTTTAAGGTTATTAATTGCCAGATGTGCACTAACATCATGAAAAGGCGAAACCGGACGCAGCCAGTGAACAGTTAGCCCTGTGCCATCGACCCCGCCGTCAATATGTTTGACTTTCAGAGCACTCCAGCCGGTTTTGCTTTGTAAATCCAGAGAGACATGCAGGTTTCGGGCTGTGCCTGATGTAATATTTTTCATTACCCACAGGCGTCCGCCTTTGGCCGCACGTATAGGCCAGTAGTTACCTATCTGCGCAAATTGTAAGCCGGGGATAGAAAGCGTTGCTCCGCCTGACAGGCCTGTGGGACTTAACAGATCGGAAATATCAAAATAACCCTGACCTGTGACCGTAAGGCCCTGATCGGGCTGATCAGGTGCGGCAGGGTTAAGGAGGTTAAGGGTCAGTTCTTTTAATTTTAGTTTTGCTCCGACTGCGCTGGCTGAGTGATGAAGCAGGTCAGCATGCAGTGTGGCGGTACCGTGCGTGAGAAGATAAGGTAGTTTCTTTACTTCTATCGTGCCTGCGCCAATATCGGTCGTCAGGTCAACTGCACCAGGTACTAGCCAGATGCTGTGCTTAACAGGTGAGAGAGTGATATCAGCACCCAGACTTACGGTGTTGTTAATCTGGGTCAGTTCTGGTGCAAGTGAAGCAAATGCCGAAGGACGGACCGGTGTGAGAGCAATATGCCATCTTGCATTATTATTTTTGGTAACAACGCCGCCTGCGTTTATAGCCAGGTGTGTCTGAGGTGTATCCTGACTGGTAATCTGTAAGGAGAGTGAACCGGTTACAGCGTTTTTTCCGTGCAGGGTTTGGACATTCAGATCAGCTTCTGCGGGGGAGAGTGTCCACCGTGTGTTTGTTTTATTGTCGTCGAGCTTAATAACAGTATCATGAAGCCTTACATGCCGGATGCTGCTGAAGCTGAATGAGTGTGAATGTTTTTTATTATGATGGTGTGTGCCGTCTGGTGCTCCGGTCAGGTTAATATCACCATCCGGTGTGCGGCTGAGATTCAGATGCGCACCTGTAACGGCAAGAGTATGTAATCTGATCTGACCATGTATTAATGATAGCGGGCTAAGTGTCGCTTCAGCCTCTTTAATAGTGTCGGCCGGTGCTGTCGGGGCACCGGGGATGAGACTGATGTTATAAATTTTAAGTCTGAGTGGAATGGCAAAACCATCGTGCAGGCTGTTCCACCTCAGCTCAATTCTGCCAAAGTCAAGGGTGGTTTTATTTTCAGGATGTGCTTTATCTTTTTGTAAGACCACAGGCAAAAAAGGTCTGGCCAGTGGTGTTATATTCAAAGGTTTAAAGAGCATATAGCACAGCAGGCTGGCCACTGCGCAGACCGGAATAAGCAGGACAACAAGCGCTGTAATAAGCAGCGCAAAACGTAATTTTTTCTTTGCGGGACGAGGCAGGTCTTGACCAGTTGAAGTCAACGCAGCAACCCTTTGTTCTTCTCCAGGATGGTCATATGATACAACCCGCTCCACAAATTCTGTTTCATGATATCCGTCAGTTGCGTGGTTCCAGCGTCTGGCCCGATGCCAGGTGGCCGGCGGCAGCTGAACCGCAGGCCGCGGACCGCTTTTGCACAGACATGGCTGATGCCCTGCGTGAGGCTGGTTATCAGGCTGTCCTTGATCAGCCGGGTGTCATGGCTTTGCTTGCCTGTCTTGGTGGCAACAGCCCCTACCTGTCTGATCTTGCCTTCCAGGATATCACATTCTTTGTGGCACTGATGCGGCAGGGGCCGGCAGAAAGTGCGGCACATGTTTTTGCTGAGCTCGATGCCTGTGACATTACCCGTGAGCGAGAGCATATTGCGGCTGTTCTGCGTCAGGCTAAGAAACGTATTGCGCTTCTGGCCGCAGTTGCTGATCTGGGTGGCTTCTGGTCGCTTGAAAAAGTTACTCAGACGCTGAGCCGTCTTGCTGACATGACTCTGGAGGTTGCTCTCAGGCATTTATTACGCGCTGCCCACTATTCAGGTCAGATAGAATTGAAAAACCCGGAGCGTCCGACCTTCCGCTGTGGAATTTTTGTTCTGGCAATGGGAAAACACGGAGCACGTGAACTTAATTTCTCCTCTGATATTGACCTTATGGTGCTGTATGATCCGTCATTATACAAGCAATCAGACGGTGTAAGACGCATTTTTATTCGCATGACCGGCGATTTAGTCAGTCTGATGGAAGCGCGCGATGCAAATGGCTATGTTTTTCGTACTGATTTACGTCTGAGGCCCGACCCGGGATCAACGCCGCCTGCTGTTTCTGTGCAGGCCGCGATGGTTTATTATGAAAGCCTGGGGCAGACATGGGAGCGGGCGGCTATGATAAAAGCGCGCCCTGTTGCTGGTGATCTGGCTCTGGGGCGGTCATTTCTGGATGGGCTTCGTCCTTTTGTCTGGCGGCGCCATCTCGATTTCGCTCTGATTGATGATATTCACATCATGAAGGCCCGTATAGACCACTACCGTAAAACCGGGCGGACGGACCTTGCCTCACAGCCTGACACAATGATGGCAGATGCACAGGCAGGTATCAGCTGGCTGCTTGGGCACAACCTGAAACTGGGGCAGGGCGGTATTCGCGAAATTGAGTTTATTGTTCAGGCGATGCAGCTCGTCTGGGGCGGGCGAGACCCCGCCTTGCGGGATAAAACAACATTTGGTGCGCTTAAAAAGCTTGTGCGTTCGGCTTATCTGCCGCGTGAAGAGGCAGAGACACTGGCTCGTACCTATCGTCTGCTGCGTGACGCTGAGCACCGTCTGCAAATGCGCTCAGACCAGCAGACGCATTCTTTGCCAGATAAGCGTGAGGCGTTTGAGGCGTTCGCTATCTTTATGAATTACTCAGATGCTGAGACAATGGTGCTCGATCTGTTGCCACGCATGCGTGAAACGCGCCGTATTTTTGAACGCCACTTTGTGACGCATTCAGGAAGCCCCGAAGCGGAGGATGCACGTTTTCTGGTTGTTGACCCGAACGATCAAAAAACGGTTGATTATCTCAACGAGCAGGGATTTAGTGCTGATCAGGCTGTTGAGGCTGCCCAGATTCTGGCGCGCTGGCAGAAACATAGCATGAGGGCTTTGCGCTCAGAGCGTGCCCAGGCGTTGCTGCGTAAGCTGCTGCCTGCTCTGCTGGGCAGCTTTGTAACCCGTAGCAACCCTCTGGCATGTCTGCGGCGTTTTGACACGTTGCTGGCGCGTCAGCATGCAGGGGTGCAGCTGCTTTCTCTTTTTGAGAAAAACCCGGTTCTGATTGATCGCATTGCAGACATATTTGATGCCTCGGCTTTTCTTGCTGATCATCTTGCCGATACCCCTTCTGCTCTTGAGGGTATACTGGAGCCTGAGCCTGAATCCGGGCGTAATGTTCGCGAGCGCCTGCATCAGCTGGCCCGTGAAGCAGAAGATACTGAAATGCTCGTGACAATGCTCCGTCCGCTTCTGCGTGGTGAGGAGTTTCGTCTTTCTGTCGCTGTTCTTGAAGGGCGGATGGATGAAGATGAGGGAGAGCGTATCCGCACTATTCTCGCTGATGCGGTGATGATTGCTTTGTGGCGTGCTGTAGAGAAAGACCATACCCGCCGGTATGGTCGTGTTCCTGGCGGCAGCATGGCAGTCATTGCAATGGGTAAAGCAGGCTCTCGTGAAATGATGCCTGGTTCAGACCTTGATCTGCTCTTAGTCTTTGATCACCCGGAAGAAGAGCTAAACAGCATTATTCCTGAACGGGCTGCGGCAGCAGCAGAGGGTGCATTTTATTCTGCCCCCCGGAGTGTGACGGTATCACAATATTACACGAGGCTGGCCCACGCCTTTATTGCAGCACTGACAGCCCCGGGGCCAGAGGGGCCGCTTTATGCTGTTGATATGCGGCTGCGCCCGTCAGGTGCCGCTGGTCCGGTTGCGGTGTCACGTGCTGCTTTTATGCGTTATCACCGTGAACAGGCATGGACATGGGAGCGTATGGCTTTAACCCGTGCACGCATTATCACGGCACCTCCGGCCCTGCGTCGTGTTTTGCAGGAGGACCTGAACCATATTCTTGATGGTTCGGTAAAGGAAATTCCATTCAGTGCGGGGAGTGTTCTTGAAGACGCACGGAGCATGCGGGCGAGACTTGAGCGGGATTTGCCCGCATCAAGCCCATGGGACGTTAAAAGGCGTTCCGGCGGATTGATGGAAGTCGAGTTTCTGGCTCAGAGTCTGCAGCTGGAGGCAGTTGATTCGTCGGTAAGAGACACATGCACGCGACGTGCTTTGACACAGCTTGGCCGGGCAGGCGTATTGTCGCACGATGATGTGACACTTTTGCTGAAGGCTGACCGTATCTGGCGGCGTCTGCAGTGTCTGCTACGTCTGTTGTGTGGACCCGTGCCGCCACAGGATCTGGAAAAGGAACTTTCAGCCGGTGCTCAGGCTGTGTTGCTGCGTGCTTTACAGATGGGTAGTTTGTCTGATGTGCTGAGTGAAACCAGTGAACTGGCACATGCTGTCAGAGCATGTTTTGAGCGTATTGCTGGCATCGTAGGTGAAGAAAGCAGTCAGTAACGTATAGTGTCAAAAAAGGAGAGTGTTATGTCGCAGACGTATGTTTTGAAAGAGGGAGATACAGCTCCCGACTTTTCGATGGATGCTACGAACGGCCGGCACGTTAGCCTTCAGGGCCTTAAAGGGCAGGCTTTTGTTCTGTATTTCTATCCGAAAGCTGATACGCCAGGATGCACGAAGGAAGCCTGCGCTTTTAACGATGCTTTGCAGGCTTTTGATAAAACCGGACTTAATATTATTGGCGTTTCGCGTGACCCGATGAAAAAGCTCGAAAGCTTTTCAGAAAAATACGGGCTGGCTTTTCCTCTGGCATCAGATGCAGATGGTCAGGTGACCGAAGCCTATGGTACCTGGGTCGAAAAGTCGCTTTATGGCAAAACATACATGGGTATAGAGCGCACAACTTTCCTGATTAATGCTGAAGGAAAAATTGCGCGCATATGGCATAAAGTTAAAGTTGACGGCCATGCCGATGCAGTTGTGGAGGCTGTTTCGGCACTGTAAATGCTCTGGCTGTTTGCCTGAAAGCTTAATAAGCGCCCGGAGCGTAGTAAGAGCCGGGTGCATAATACCCGCCAGGAGCATAATAAACGGGGCGTGGTGGTGGCGGTGGTGCTACCGGTACCACTGGCACAGCGTAGACTGGCGGTGCTGGTGGAATATAAGCAACCGGTGGAGCCGGCTGAGCTACGGGAGTACCGATCGCCGCTCCGGCGAGGGCGCCGACAGCAAGCCCGCCAATCAGAGCACCGGCGATAGCGCCGCCATTGCTATGGTGATGGTGGCGATAGGCACCCGGGCCGGGACCTCCCCATCCACCGCCTGGAGGAGGGCCGCCCCGGCCATAAGGATAAGCATGTGCAGCAGGCACGGTCGTCATCAGAGTTCCGATGACAGCAGGAAGAGCAATTAAGAGCTTTGTAACAGACCGCATGAGAACACTCCCTGTTCAGCGTTGTAACTGTTCTATGCGTATAGAAAAGACCTGACTCATGGCTTTTTGAAGGCCTGATTCTGACAGCATTTGCCTTTGTTATGAACTCTTCAGTTTGCCGTATTTTCCGGGGATGTGTCGATCTGGCTCCCTGAGGGAAGTGTCAGAACCGTCAGGAAAGTGACAAACGCACAGGCCGAAACATATACAGCAAACCAGGATTCGTGGCCGATCTGGCGAAACCACAGAGCAATATATTCTGTCGTGCCACCAAAGACCGATACAGTGATGGCGTATGGCAGAGCAACGCCAAGGGCTCTGACCTGTGTCGGAAAAAGTTCGGCTTTAACAATGGCATTGATAGACGTGTAGCCTGAGGCGATGCTCAGGGCGAAAACGATAAGGAGGAAGGCAAGCCAGGGGGATTTGATTTCTGACAGCATTGAAAAAACGGGAAGTGTGCAAAGGCTTGCCATAACACCAAAATAGATAAGCAGGGGTTTACGGCCTATGCGGTCAGATAAGGCACCAAAGGCAGGTTGCAGAAGAGAGAAGACGACAAGCGAAGCTGAGGAGATCAGAGTTGCGGTGTCTTTTGGAAAGCCTACCGTATTTGCAAGGTATTTTTGCATGTAAATTGTGTAGGTATAAAAAATGACCGTGCCGCCCAGCGTCATGCCACATACGGTCATAATAGCCCGTTTGTATTTCCAGAGTACCTTCAGGCCACCTTTTTCTTTCTTCTTGTGGCTGGATTTAAAGTTTTCACTTTCTTCCATGTTTCGCCGCATCCAGAAAATCAGCAGGCCGCCAACAGCGCCAAGAAAAAACGGCACGCGCCAGCCCCATGCGGAAATCTGCTCTGGTGTCAGAAAAACATATTGCATGAGCAGCAGGATAATAAGAGCCAGCAGTTGCCCCATCACCAGCGTGACGTAGAGAAAGCCTGACCAGAAGCCTTTGTTATGTGCAGATGACATTTCAGCCAGATAGGTGGCAGAAGCTCCGTATTCACCACCAAGGCTGAGCCCCTGAACGAGGCGGGCAATGAGCAGAATAGCAGGTGCCATAAGGCCGATCTGATCATAGGTAGGGCAGAAGGCTATAATAAGCGAACTGGCGCACATTGCTGTGACTGAAACAGTCAGGGCTGTTCGTCTGCCATAACGGTCAGCAGCAGAGCCAAGAAGCCAGCCCCCGACAGGGCGCATAAAAAAGCCAATGGCAAATACTGCAGCGCTTTTTAAAAGTTCAGCGGTCTGATCCCCGTGGGGAAAGAAAGCATGGGCAAAATAAATTGCGAAAGATGAATAAACGTACCAGTCATAATACTCCAGAAGGTTGCCGGCTGATCCCGCAATAATACCTCTTATGCGCTGCACTGTATTCATCACATACTGTTCCGTTTTAATCTCAGTAAATTTCAGGTGCCTGGTGGGATATTTTTTTATTTTCAAGTGCATTGCGCAGTTGTTGTTTATCGAGACTATTTTCCCATCGTGAAACAACAATCGCGGCGACAGCATTGCCAATCAGGTTTGTCAGTGACCGGCACTCTGACATGAAGCGATCAATACCTAAAATCAGCGCCATACCAGCAACGGGAACAGAAGGTACGACAGAAAGTGTTGCGGCAAGAGTAATAAATCCCGCACCAGTAACGCCGGCGGCTCCTTTTGAGCTGACCATAGCGACAAGCAAAAGAGCAACCTGCTCACCCAGGCCAAGGTGAACATTTGTCGCCTGAGCGATGAACAGGGCGGATAAGGTCATGTAGATATTGGTACCATCAAGGTTGAAGGAATACCCCATAGGCACGACCAGCCCCACAATACCCTGCGGACAGCCTGCATTTTCGAGTTTTGAGATCAGGCCGGGGAGGGCTGATTCAGATGAGCTGGTACCCAGAACAATTAACAGCTCTTCTTTAAGGTAACGCAGCAGACTGAAAATGTTAAAGCCCACCAGGCGGGCAACAACACCGAGAATGAGGACAATAAATAAAATAGCAGTCAGGTAGAAGGTGAGGATAAGCAGCACAAGATTGCCAATAGAGCTGACGCCAAAACGACCAACTGTAAAAGCCATTGCCCCGAAAGCACCAACAGGAGCAGCGTACATCACCAGTCTGACGACGCCAAAGACCAGTTCGGTCAGACTTTTGAAAAAATCGAGTATTTTTTCGCCGGCTTTGCCCATTTGCGCGAGGCTGATCCCAAAAAGAATGGAAATGAGCAGCACCTGCAAAATTTCGCCTGATGTGAAGGCTCCCGCCGTTGTGGTGGGAATAATGTGCATCAGAAATTCGGTAAATGTGTGAGAGTGTGCCTCAGTAACAAATGATCTGATGCTGCTGGCATCAAGAGATGCCGGGTCGATGTTGAGGCCGCTGCCCGGGCGGACAACATTGGCCACAATCATGCCAATAATCAGTGCTAGCGTGGAAAAGAGTAGGAAATAGCTCATAGCTTTGCCGGCAACGCGCCCGGTTTGTTTCAGGTCTGCCATGCCGGCAATGCCGGTGCTGACCGTCAGAAAAATGACAGGGGCGATCACCATTTTGATGAGTTTAACAAATCCGTCACCCAGTGGCCGCAATGATGTGCCAAAACCGGGAAAAAAGTAGCCAACAACGATACCGGCTATCACAGCTGCGACAACCTGAAGGTAAAGCATTTTATGACGAGACGAAGACGGTGCCGAAAGAGCGGCGGGGTCAGGCAGATGCACGCGGAAAGTTCCTGTTGTGAATTGTTATTGTTGTTGAACGGTTCTGTGCCGGATGGTTCAGTATAATCTCTAAAAAAATCCCTGTCATTGCATGGTATCATTTCACGCGGAAATGTGTGTTAATTTCGTTGTGAGCGAATACGTTTATTAAGGGTAATGAACTGTTCTGAGAAAAGGTACGTAAGTATCAGGTGTGGAGTAATTATGTCCTGCTTTTACAGGGAATATGAACGTAAGTTTAGGCCTGTTAAAGGTATTTTTATTTGCGTCATCACAGGATAGCTGTATGCGAGGGAAGGATGTCTGTTGTTTGTTAGTGATCATCTGAGGATAGGCGCGCAATGAATGAAATCGTCGTTACGGCGCTTAAAAAGCCATATACTTTTGTTGTGCTCTCTATTCTCATTGTTGTTTTTGGTATAAGGGGAATTTTCAAAACCCCTACTGACGTTTTTCCAAGTATTAACATCCCGGTTGTTGCAGTTGTCTGGACATATACCGGCTTAATGCCTGAAGATATGTCGGGTCGTGTCGTGTATTATTACGAGCGTGCGCTGACTGCTACCGTTAACAATATTGAGCACATAGAGAGTCAGTCCTATTACGGGCGTGGTATTGTTAAAATTTTCTTCCAGCCCGGAACAGATACTGCCGTTGCACAAACGCAGATTACTTCCGTCTCGCAGACTGTGATTAAGCAGATGCCGACGGGGTCAACGCCCCCATTGATTCTGACGTATAATGCGTCTTCGGTGCCGGTTATTACCCTTCAGGTTGCCTCAACCTCGATGACGGCGTCAGAAATTTACAATATGGCGTCAAACTATATCCGTCCGGCTCTGGTGTCGGTGGCGGGTGCAGCTATTCCCAATCCCTATGGTGGTCAGCCAGCCAATATAATGGTTGACCTCGACCCGATTAAGCTGCTGGCTCATAAGCTTTCGCCGGTTGACGTTTCAAAAGCTCTGGGTAGTCAGAATATTGTGCTGCCTGCAGGTGATCAGCGTATCGGGCCATTTGACTGGATGGTTCAGACTAACGCGTCCCCCCGTGAGCTTGATGAACTTAATATGATACCGATCAAGCAGGTCGGAAACGCTGTAGTGCGCCTGCAGGATGTTGCCTGGGTTCATTCAGGTGGTCCGCCTCAGACCAACCTGGTGCTTGTTAAAGGGCAGCAGGGTGTTCTGATCGTTATTATGAAAAGTGGTGATGCTTCTACGCTTGAGGTGGTTGCGGGTGTGAAGGCCCTGCTGCCGGGGATTGTCAAAACCCTGCCGCCGGGTGTTAGTATCAAAATCCTCAATGACGCCTCTACATTTGTGAAGGAATCTGTTCAGGATGTGTTGCGTGAAATGTTCACAGCAGCGTGTCTGACAGGCCTTGTGGTATTGCTGTTCCTCGGATCGTGGCGTTCGACAGTGATTATTGCCACGTCAATTCCGCTGGCAATGCTGTGCTCGATTATCTGCCTTGGCTGGGCGGGGCAGACCATTAACGTTATGACGCTTGGCGGTCTGGCGCTCGCGGTCGGTATTCTTGTCGATGATGCCACCGTGATGATTGAGAATATTGATGCGCATCTTGAAATGAATAAAGATCTGGAAACCGCTATTATCGACGCGGCTAACCAGATTGTTATTCCGACATTCGTTTCGACATTGTGTATCTGTATTGTGTGGACACCGCTGTTCCAGCTGACGGGGGTTGCCGGCTGGCTGTTTATGCCAATGGCTGAAGCCATTGTGTTTGCCATGATCGCCTCGTTCATTCTGTCCAGAACGCTGGTGCCAACTATGGCAAAGTTCATGCTGGCGGCTCAGGTTGAAGCCCACCGTGCACATGCGGGTGAAGCGCCGAAAACGTTTTTCGGTCGTTTTCAGAAAGGCTTTGAGCGTCGTTTTGAAGCTTTTCGTCACGCCTATTACCGCCTGCTGAAATATCTGGTGAGCGTGCGTACCAGTTTTATACCGATCTTTGTTTTGTGCTCTGTGCTGTCAATGGGGCTTTTGCTGGCTGTCGGGCAGGACTTCTTCCCTGAAGTGAACTCTGACGCGCTGGCTATTCATATGCGTGCGCCGCTGGGCACAAGGCTGATGGAAGCCGGAAAAATTTCCGAGCTTATTAATCAGGAGATCGAGCGCACACTGCCTGGTCAGGTTGAGGGTATCGTTGATAACTGCGGTCTTCCCTTCAGTGCGCTGAACCAGGCATTTATCCCTACACCTACGGTTGGTACACAGGACTGTGACCTGACGGTATCACTGAAAAACTCTGAGGCCCCGGTTGCTGAGTATCGTCGTCTGATCCGTCGCAATCTGATGGAGAAATTTCCCGGTACACAAATTTCTTTCATGCCTGGTGATCTGACCTCAAAAATTCTGAATTTTGGTTTGCCGTCACCTATTGATGTGCAGATCGTCGGTCGTAATCTGACGGATAATTTTAAGTTTGCTAACCGGCTGGCTGAGCGTTTGCGCCATGTTACGGGGCTGACGGATATTTCGGTGCAGCAGCCTATGACAACGCCTACACTGCGCATTAACGCACGGCGTACATATGCCCTTGGTACAGGGATTACGGAATCTGATGTCGCTAACAATGCGCTGGTGTCACTCTCAGGCAGTTCACAGGTCGGTCAGGTTTACTGGCTTGATGTTACGACTGGTGTCTCGCATCTGATTGATATTCAGACGCCGGCTGCATTTTTGCAGACCATGAATGACCTGGAGCTTACACCGGTTGATAAAGGTGACGGTAACCCTTCAGGTAAAAATATGCAGATTCTGGGAGGGCTGAGCCATATTGAGCAGACAGGCACCCCGGGTGAGGTCGCGCATTATAATATTATGCCCGTTTTTGATATTTATGCCTCAAATGAGGGAGTTGATCTGGGTAAAGCCTCGCGTGATGTCGAGCAGATTGTTGACCAGGAGCGGATCAATCTGCCTCATGGTTCATCTCTCGTTGTGCGTGGGCAGGCAGTTACAATGAACAGTGCATATGTGCAGCTGATTGCTGGTCTGGCGATGTCCATTCTGCTGGTTTATCTGCTGATCGTTGTTAACTTTCAGTCATGGCTTGATCCGTTTATCATCATCATGGCCCTCCCGGGGGCGCTGGCTGGCATTTCATGGAGCCTGTTTCTCACGCATACAACATTGTCTGTGCCGGCTCTGACCGGGGCGATTATGTGCATGGGCACGGCCACCGCAAATGCTATTCTGGTTGTAGCGTTTGCCCGTGAAAGGCTTGATGAGCATGGTGACGCGGTTAAGGCTGCTCTTGAAGCCGGGTATGAGCGTATTCGCCCTGTGCTGATGACTGCACTGGCCATGATTATCGGTATGTTGCCGATGTCTATGAGTAATTCACAAAATGCGCCTTTAGGTAAAGCCGTTATGGGCGGGCTGATTGTTGCAACTGTTGCGACATTGCTGTTCGTCCCCTGCGTTTTTGCCTTGTTACACAATCATAAAAAGACAGAGCTGAAGAGCGAGGGAGAGAGCTGATGAGTGCGCATGATCAGGGGCCGCACGGCAGACATGACTCAAACCCGGGGCAGCATTCAGTTTCCCCTGCAAAACGCCGGCTCTGGGTGTTTGTTGTCGGGGGTGTTGCTGTGGGGCTGGTCGTTATCGGCCTTGTGCAGCGGCATATGCAGTATTCAAAACTGATTGATGAAACAATTCATCAGGCTGTGCCGGCTATACAGGTTATTTACCCGCAGGAGGGGCCGTCAGAGCGTACGTTGTCTCTGCCCGCTAATGTTTCGGCCTGGTATCAGGCTCCTATTTATGCCCAGGTCTCGGGCTACGTGAAAATGTGGTATAAGGATTTCGGTGCTGTTGTGAAGGCAGGTGACGTACTTGCTGAAATTAACACGCCAGGTCTTGATGCGCAGTATTCCGCAGCGCAGGCCCGGCTGAATGTTGCCAAAGCCCGGTATAAACTTGCTGAAATTACAGCTGCCCGCTGGAAGGCTCTTCAGGGTACGCAGGCCGTCTCACGTCAGGAGGTTGACGTGCAGGCCGCGAATGCTGCGGCTGAAAAAGCTGAGATGGAGGCCGCGGGCTTCGATGTCGAGCGCTTTGCCGCGCTGGAGAACTTTAAGCGTATTGTCGCCCCGTTTGATGGTGTCGTTACATCGCGTTTTGCTAACGTAGGTGATTATGTTAATGCCGGCCGCGGTGATGTGGATTCACAGGGGCAGGCGACAGAACTTTTCAGTGTTGCTGATGTGCATGCTATGCGTGTTTTCGTCGCTGTCCCGCAGGATTACGCTGATGTTATAGGGCCAGGCCTTCAGGCTGATCTGGTTCTGCCGCAGTATCCTGATAAAGTGTTTAAAGCAAAATATCTCACAGCAGCGACGGCATTTAATTCTTCTACCCGTACCGTGACCACTGAGCTCACAATTGATAATAAAACCCGTGAACTGTGGCCTAATTCGTATGCGACAGCGACATTCCGTGCTCCGGGAGATTCAAATATTCTGATCCTGCCGCTGGGTGCGCTTATTTTCCGCGCGGAGGGTACGCAGGTTGCGCTGGTTGATGATACCAACCATGTGCATCTTGTAAGCGTTACAGTGGGTACAAATCTTGGGTCTACCCTGCAGATTTTACGCGGTGTTAAAAAGACCGATCGTGTCATTAATAATCCTTCTGCCGGCATTCTTGACGGGCAGGAGGTGCGTGTTGTTCAGGGCACGCCAGGGTATAACGCTCCTCCGGTTAAGCCCGTGGCGGCCTCCGCTGCGGCAAAGGCTAATGCGGCAAAGCAGACAGAAAATGTAAGAGCTCTGCCTGATGATAATGCACCAGTACCTGAAGCCGGAGGTCGTCAATGAAATGGGGCGGAAGGTCATATAAAATGATGCGGTGGGGGCTTGCTGCTCTGTCACTGACAACGGCTTTGTCTGGCTGTGACCTTGCTCCCCGTTATAAGCCTGAACCTCTGAAGCTGCCGGCAGGCTGGGGGGATGCGAAGTTTTTAACGGATGCCCGTCCGTCTGACGCAGCTCTTCGTTCTGACTGGTGGGTCATGTTTGGTGATCCGCAGCTGAATGAACTTGAGGCTCAGGCTATGCGCCTTAACCCTGACTTGCAGGCGCAGGCTGAGGCTTTTTTGCAGGCGCGTGACGCTGTTGCTGAGGCTAAATCGCATTTGTACCCGCAGCTCAATGGCAGTGCGAGTGCACAGAAAAACAAAAGCTCTCATCACAGGCTCTGGCGTGGTGGAACTGCCACCGGTCCTACCTATATGTCGTCTGAGCAATATTCAGCTGTGGCGACATGGGAGCCTGATTTCTGGTCGGCTATCCGTAACAGAACCCGGGTTGCCAAGCAGCGCGCGCAGGCTATAGCCGCAGATTATGCGCTGGCACGTCTCAGCCTTCAGGCTGAACTGGCCAGTGATTATGTTCTGTTGCGCGGGCTTGATGTGCAGGATGCGGTGTACAGGGATTCGATAGGTTACTATAAAACAGCGGTGCAGATTACTAAGCTGCGTCTTGTTGGTTCTATCGCTCCTGGTATGGATGTGTCACGTGCTGAGACACAGCTTTTCACGACCCAGGCGCAGGAGACAGACATTCTCACTCAGCGTGAGATTGTTGAGCATGCTATAGCCGTACTTGTGAATAAGGCTCCGGCAACGTTTCATATTGCGCCGGTGAATAAGTTTGCTTTTGCTGATGTTGAACCACCCGTTGCCTTGCCTGCAACACTGCTGGAGCGTCGTCCCGATGTTGCCTCAGCTGAGCGGGGCATGGCCCAGGCGAACAGGGCGATTGGTATTTCAAGGGCTGCATTTTATCCTGATGTGTCATTTAACGCGATGACCGGATTTATGGATAACGGGTTTGACCTCGCGTCTCTGTCTAACTCTATGTACCAGTATGCTGTGCAGGCATTGCTACCTTTGTTTACCGGCGGGGCGCGGCGGGCTGAGCTGCAGCGTAGCTGGTCGCAGTATCGCCAGCAGGAAGATCTGTACAGAAGCGTTGTGCTGAGCGCTTTTCAGGAAGTGCAGGATAATCTTTCCAGGACAACGCGCCTGAAGGTACAGCAGCAGCAGCAGAGTGGCGCGGTTAATGCCGCGTTGCGCACGCAGACGATGACAATGGCGCTTTATACAGGTGGCCTTACAAACTATCTGGATGCAGTGGTCGCGCAGATTGCAGCACTTGAGGCGCGTATTAAACTTGTGCAGGTTCAGACCCGGGCCTTTGATGCGCGTGTAGAGTTAATTCGTGCGCTGGGCGGGGGCTGGTCACGGAGCGAACTGCCTGGCTCTCATGAGCTGATGCCATTTGGCGTTTTGCAGTATGAAAAGCTTCATCACGCAACGCCCGTCGGCGGTATTGGCACGCAGACAGATGCACGCTCTGCTGATCTTACTGGTGAAAAAAAATAGCAGATTTGCTTGACCTGTTTTCAAAAAGCCGCTAAGGGCGGCACTCTCAACGGAACGTGGGAGGCTCGTGCGCGGTATGCGCTGAGCCGCTGACCACGGTTCGGGTTCAACGATAAGGAGTCCCGGATATGGCCAAAAAAGTTGTTGGCTACATCAAGCTTCAGATTCCTGCTGGTAAGGCTAACCCTTCACCGCCAGTAGGTCCAGCGCTCGGTCAGCGCGGTCTGAACATCATGCAGTTCTGTAAAGAGTTCAACGCCAAGACCCAGGGTCTTGAGCCAGGTATGCCGATCCCGGTTGTTATTACAGCCTATGCAGACCGTACGTTCAGCTTTATTACAAAAACGCCGCCAAACACATACTTCCTGCTGAAAGCTGCAAAGGTTTCAAAAGGTAGCCAGACTGTTGGTAGATCAGCCAATGTTGGTAAAGTGACGATGGCGCAGCTTCGTGAAATTGCGGAGCAGAAGTTTAAAGACATGAACGCTAATGACATCGACGGTGCAGTAAGCATGCTTGCTGGTTCTGCTCGTTCCATTGGTCTGACGGTGGAGGGCTGAGATTATGGCTAATAAGCGTCTCAAAGCTGCTCAGGCAAAAGTAAACGGCGATCAGGCTTATGGTCTGGATGAAGCTATTGCTCTCGTAAAAGGCAATGCAACAGCTAAGTTTGACGAAACAATTGAGATCTCCCTGAATCTGGGGATTGATCCGCGTCATGCTGATCAGATGGTCCGTGGTTTTGTTTCTCTGCCAAATGGCACAGGTAAAACGCTGCGCGTTGGTGTTTTTGCCCGTGGTGCAAAAGCAGACGAAGCTCAGGCTGCCGGTGCTGACGTTGTCGGTGCAGAAGACCTGATGGAAAAAGTGCAGGCAGGCGAAATTGCTTTCGACCGCTGCATTGCAACGCCTGACATGATGGCTCTGGTTGGCCGTCTTGGTAAAATCCTCGGTCCACGTGGTCTGATGCCAAACCCAAAACTGGGTACGGTTACCATGGACGTTAAAGGTGCTATCGAAGCTGTTAAAGCTGGTCAGGTTGAATACCGTGCTGAGAAAGCTGGTATTGTTCATGCTGGCGTTGGTAAAGCATCTTTTGATGCAGCGAAGCTTGCTGAAAACGTTCGTGCATTTGTTGATGCTGTTCAGAAAGCGCGTCCGTCAGGTGCTAAAGGCACATACCTTAAGAAGGCAGGTCTGTCTTCTACAATGGGTCCTGGTGTCAGCCTTGATGTTTCAGCTTTCGCTGGCTGAGTAAAAGAATGACGTTGCGTCGGTATATCTGGCGTGACATCTCAGGGAAGCTGGTATATTCAGCTTCCTGACCTGTCCGAGACCGCATGTGGTTAGACCTTAATAGGCCCTGAGGCCTGCAGGTGGTAAGACGGGGATGCTGGTTGTCTATCGTTTTTTACGGTAGCTCCGGGATTCCGTTTAGAGGGCAGGCGAGCAGAGCTTTGCGGTGGTCGTAAAGCTCTATGGGCAACCCGTTCTGACTGAACATGTGTCAGGCGGAACAAGACGGAGACGGGATTTGAACCGTACGGAAAAGCGGGACTTCGTTGCTTCCCTCGCCACCGTGTTTGCCGAAACGTCAATGGTTGTGGTCACCGAAAATAAAGGTCTGACCGTAGCTGATGTGACTGATCTGCGACGCAAGGTGCGTGAAGTGGGTGCTTCGTACAAAGTCACGAAGAACCGGCTGACAAAACTCGCCCTGGCTGGTACCCAATTCGACGGAATCAGCTCGCTGCTGAAGGGTCCTACCGCGCTTGCGTGGTCAGAAGATCCGGTCGCTGTAGCGAAGGTGATCGTTGAGTTCGCCAAAACCAATGACAAGCTTGTGGTGCTTGGTGGATCACTTGGTTCTCAGGTCCTTGGGGCCGATGGAATCAAGGCTCTTGCTGAGCTGCCATCTCTGGATGTGCTGCGTGCACAGCTCGTGGGTCTTATCTCCACGCCTGCTACACGTATTGCTGGTGTCACTCAGGCACCGGCTGGCCAGCTTGCTCGGGTTTTTGGGGCCTATGCCAAAACGGGTGAGGCGGAAGCTGCCTGAAATTACACGCCGTCTGGTGTGTGATGTCTTTTTTCTGAAGTGTGGCCTCCCTCATGCTGAGGTCGCATTTTGTAAACCAGTATTTATATAGAGAGTCTAAATCTATGGCTGATCTTAACAAGATTGTTGACGAACTGTCAGCTCTGACCGTTCTCGAAGCTGCTGAACTGTCAAAACTCCTCGAAGAAAAATGGGGCGTTTCTGCTGCTGCTCCGGTTGCAGTTGCTGCTGCTGCTGCTGCTCCTGCCGCTGCTGCTGAAGAAAAAACAGAATTCGACGTAATTCTGACCAAAGCTGGCGACAAAAAAATTAACGTCATTAAAGAAATCCGTGGTATCACGGGTCTCGGTCTGAAAGAAGCTAAAGACCTGGTTGAAGGTGCTCCTAAAACCATTAAAGAAGGCGCTAACAAAGACGAAGCCGAAAAAATCAAGAAACTTCTTGAAGACAACGGCGCAAGCGTCGAAATTAAATAATTTCCTGTATTTTACTTTCTCTGAAAGTAAAGTAACTGGAAAAGACTTTCGGGTGGGGGCTTTGGCCTCTGCCCGTTTGCCTGTTCAGATCTTTATTGAGTCTGATTGGGTATGGTAGTTCTTTTTGTGGTAACACAAGGGCGGTCGGACCCTCTGATCTGTCTTCGGGGCAGATCTGATGATCCGAGAGCAACGGCGGGCAGGAGCGAAGATGAACGCAATTACTAAATCGTTCACAGGACGGAAGAGGATTCGCAAGAGTTTCGGGCGGATTCCCGAAGTCGCTCCGATGCCGAATCTGATCGACATACAGCGTGCGTCCTATGAAGCATTTCTTCAGGCTAATGTGTCGCCTGATTCGCGCACACCGACTGGTTTGCAGGAAGTTTTCCGGTCGGTATTTCCGATCAATGACTTCGCAGGTCGGGGGCGTCTTGAGTTTGTAAATTACGAATTTGAAGAACCAAAATATGATGTTGAAGAGTGCATTCAGCGTGGCCTGACTTATGCAGCGCCCCTGAAAGTTATTCTGCGTCTTATTGTCTGGGATCTTGATGAAGATACCGGCTCACGTTCTATTCGTGATATTAAAGAGCAGCCCGTGTATATGGGTGACATGCCGCTGATGACCGATAACGGTACGTTTATCGTAAACGGTACAGAGCGTGTTATCGTCAGTCAGATGCACCGTTCACCAGGTGTGTTCTTTGATCACGATAAAGGTAAAACGCACTCTTCAGGTAAATATCTGTTTGCAGCGCGTGTTATTCCTTACCGTGGTTCATGGCTTGACTTCGAATTTGACGCAAAAGATCTGATTTACGTTCGTATTGACCGTAAACGTAAGCTGCCTGTTACCACGCTGCTTTATGCGCTTGAGAGCGATCGTTCTGTTGCTGCACGTGAAGCTAAGCTGGCTGAAGGTGGTGATGTTGACATTCTCGATATCAAGGGGATGGACGACAACGAGATCCTGGCAAGCTTCTATGGTACGGTGAAATTCACCAAAACCCCTAAAGGCTGGGCACGTCCTTTCGATGCGGAATCATTCCGTGGTCTTAAGCTGCTTGCACCGCTGGTTGACGCCGAGACGGGTGAGGTTGTTGCTGAGGCAGAAGCTAAGCTGACAGCCCGTGCTGTTCGTAAAATTGCTGAAAAAACACGTGAAGTTCTTGTCGGTGACATTGATCTGATCGGTCGTTTTATCGCCAGTGATATCGTCAATTATGAAACCGGTGAAATTTACGGCGAAGCCGGTGAAGAAATCACCGAGGCACGTCTCGCAGCTCTTGAAGAAGCCGGGATTACCGAATTCCCTGTGCTGGCAATTGATGCAGCGAATGGTCCGTGGATCCGCAACACGCTCACAGTTGACAAAAACAGTTCACGTGATGAAGCGCTGATCGATATTTATCGTGTTATGCGTCCAGGTGAGCCGCCGACGGCTGAAACCGCTGAGGCTATGTTCCGTGGTCTCTTCTTTGATGCTGATCGCTATGACCTGTCATCTGTTGGTCGTGTAAAACTCAACATGCGTCTTGATCTGGATGCTCCGGATGATCTGCGTGTGCTGCGTAAAGAAGATATTCTGCGCACCATTAAAGTGATGTGCGACCTTAAAGACGGTCGCGGTCAGATTGATGATATTGATAATCTGGGTAACCGTCGTGTTCGCTCTGTTGGCGAGCTTATGGAAAACCAGTATCGTATCGGCCTGCTTCGTATGGAGCGCGCGATCCGTGAGCGTATGGGCTCAGTCGATATTGACACTGTTATGCCGCATGACCTTATTAACGCAAAGCCAGCTGCGGCTGCTGTGCGTGAGTTCTTTGGGTCATCGCAGCTCAGCCAGTTTATGGATCAGACCAACCCGCTGTCAGAAGTAACGCACAAGCGTCGTCTTTCAGCGCTTGGCCCGGGCGGTCTTACCCGTGAGCGTGCCGGCTTTGAGGTGCGTGACGTTCATCCAACACATTACGGTCGTATCTGCCCGATTGAAACGCCTGAAGGCCCGAATATTGGTCTGATTAACTCTCTGGCAACTTATGCCAAAGTGAACAAGTACGGCTTTATTGAAACACCTTATCGTCTTGTTAAAGATGGCGTTCTTCAGGATGGCTGGAAATATCTTTCCGCTATGGAAGAAGAAAAGCTGGTCGTTGCACAGGCTGATGCGAAGCAGGATGCTGCTGGTGCACTGACTGATGAGCTGGTTTCTGTTCGTCGTGGTGGTGACTTCCGTCTGGTGGCGCCAACTGACGTGACAGCCTGTGACGTTTCGCCAAAACAGCTGGTTTCAGTTGCTGCTGCGCTCATTCCGTTCCTTGAGAACGATGACGCAAACCGTGCACTGATGGGATCAAACATGCAGCGTCAGGCTGTGCCGCTGGTGCGTTCTGATGCGCCTCTGGTTGGTACGGGTATGGAAGCTGCTGTAGCTCATGACTCAGGTGCCACGATCGTTGCAAAACGTGATGGTATCGTTGACCAGATTGATGGTGCCCGTATCGTTGTGCGTGCAACAGATTCTTCTGGTGCGACACAGGGTGTAGATATTTACCGTCTGCGCAAATACTCGCGCTCTAACCAGTCAACCTGCATTAACCAGCGTCCGCTGGTGCACGTAGGTAATCTGGTAAAAGCTGGTGATATTATTGCTGACGGTCCGTCAACCGAGCTTGGTGAACTGGCTTTGGGTCGTAATATTCTGGTCGCGTTTATGCCCTGGAATGGTTACAACTTCGAAGATTCAATTCTGATCTCCGAGCGTATTGCGAAAGATGACGTTTTCACCTCGATTCATATCGAGGAATTTGAAGTCATGGCTCGTGATACGAAGCTGGGTCAGGAAGAGATTACCCGCGATATTCCTAACGTTGGTGAAGAAGCGCTCCGCAATCTTGACGAGGCAGGCATTGTATATGTCGGTGCTGAGGTTAACCCTGGCGATATTCTGATCGGCAAGGTAACACCAAAGGGTGAAAGCCCGATGACACCAGAAGAAAAACTTCTGCGTGCGATCTTTGGTGAAAAAGCTTCTGACGTCCGTGATACGTCTCTGCGTCTGCCGCCAGGTACGACGGGTACGGTTGTTGATGTGCGTGTGTTCTCTCGCCGTGGCGTTGATAAAGACGAGCGTGCGATGGCAATCGAGCGCGCAGAAATTGAACGTCTGTCTAAAGACCGTGATGATGAGCGTGGTATTCAGGAGCGTTCATTCTACAGCCGTCTGAGCGAAAAGCTTGTCGGTCAGGTAGCTGGTGCGGGCTATAAAGGCATTCGTTCTGGCACGGAAATTACAGCTGAGGTTCTGGCTGAGCATCCTCGTGGTGCATGGCGTCACATCGTCGTTGATTCTGATACGGTTATGGCTGAGCTGGAAGTGCTGCGTCGTGAGTTCGATGCATCAATTCAGAAAATTCAGGCACGTTTCGAAAGCAAGGTCGAGAAGCTTCAGCGCGGTGATGAGCTGCTCCCTGGCGTTATGAAAATGGCTAAAGTCTTTGTTGCTGTGAAGCGTAAGCTTCAGCCTGGTGACAAAATGGCCGGCCGTCATGGTAACAAAGGTGTGGTTTCCCGGGTTGTTCCGGTTGAGGATATGCCGTTCCTTGAGGATGGTACTTCGGTCGATATCGTTCTGAACCCGCTGGGTGTGCCTTCACGTATGAACGTGGGGCAGATTCTTGAGACACATCTTGGCTGGGCATGTGCTAATATTGGCCGCGGCATTGGTGATCTGGTTGATGAATACCAGCGCACAGGTGAGAAACGCCAGGAACTGCTTGATTCACTCAAAGATGTTTATGGCGAGAAAGTCTATGATGACGCTATTGCCAATATGAACAATAATGAGTTGATAGAGCTGTCGAATAACCTGCGTAAGGGCGTTCCAATAGCAACACCTGTGTTTGACGGTGCGTCTATCCCTGATATCGAAGCGATGCTTGAAAAAGCAGGTCTTGATAAATCAGGTCAGTCTCAGCTGATTGATGGTCGTACAGGTGAACCGTTTGAGCGTAAAACCACAGTTGGTTATATTTACATGCTTAAACTGCATCACCTTGTCGATGATAAGATCCATGCCCGTTCTATTGGTCCATACTCTCTGGTAACGCAGCAGCCTCTGGGTGGTAAAGCTCAGTTTGGTGGCCAGCGTTTCGGTGAGATGGAGGTCTGGGCACTTGAGGCTTATGGTGCTGCTTACACACTTCAGGAAATGCTGACGGTGAAATCGGATGACGTCTCCGGTCGAACCAAAGTGTATGAAGCGATTGTGCGTGAGCAGGATGACTTTGAAGCGGGTATCCCTGAAAGCTTTAACGTTCTGATCAAAGAGCTCAAATCTCTGGGTCTGAATGTTGAGCTGGAGCAGGGGGCTGAGTCAGAGTGAGCGCACCAGCTTTAACAGCCGCTATTCTCAGTTTTTGTTTTGCAGAAGTAGCCGGGGCAAACACCCCGGCTGCTTTCACTTTCCCTCTGGGGGCTTCAGCACATGAATGAACTCATGAAAATCCTTGGTCAGACCGGCCAGGCGATGACCTTCGATCAGATTAAAATTCAGCTGGCATCACCGGAGCAGATCCGCTCCTGGTCTTACGGTGAAATTAAGAAGCCCGAGACGATTAACTATCGTACGTTCAAGCCTGAGCGTGATGGCCTTTTTTGTGCCCGTATTTTTGGTCCTATTAAGGACTATGAGTGCCTTTGCGGTAAATATAAACGCATGAAGTTTCGCGGTATTATCTGCGAAAAATGTGGTGTTGAAGTTACTCTGGCAAAAGTACGCCGTGAGCGTATGGGGCATATCCAGCTGGCCAGCCCTGTTGCACATATCTGGTTTTTAAAATCTCTGCCTAGCCGTATCGGTCTTATGGTCGATATGACGCTTAAAGATCTTGAAAAAGTTCTTTATTTCGAAAACTATCTTGTTCTTGAGCCAGGTACGTCACCACTGAAGCAGTATTCTCTGCTGACTGAAGACCAGTACCTTGATGTTCTTGATGAATATAGTGAAGAAGGCATTGAGGTTGGTATCGGTGCTGAGGTTATTAAGAAGGTTCTTGAGCGTATTGACTGTGATGCCGAAAAGGTTCACCTGCGTCAGGAACTGAAAGAAACCTCCTCAGAAGCAAAACGCAAAAAACTCGTTAAGCGTCTGAAACTGGTTGAAGCTTTTGCAGAAAGCGGTTCACGTCCTGAGTGGATGGTGCTTGACTATGTTCCGGTTATTTCACCTGAGCTGCGTCCACTGGTACCACTTGATGGTGGTCGTTTCGCAACATCAGATCTGAATGACCTGTATCGTCGTGTTATCAACCGTAATAACCGTCTGAAACGTCTTATGGAGCTGCGTGCGCCCGATATTATCGTGCGTAACGAAAAACGTATGCTTCAGGAAGCCGTTGACGCTCTGTTTGATAACGGTCGACGTGGCCGTGCGATTACTGGTGCGAACAAACGTCCGCTTAAATCTCTTTCAGATATGCTTAAGGGCAAGCAGGGTCGTTTCCGTCAGAACCTTCTTGGTAAGCGCGTCGATTATTCAGGCCGTTCAGTTATTGTGGTTGGTCCGGAGCTGAAGCTTTATCAGTGCGGCCTGCCCAAAAAGATGGCGCTGGAGCTGTTTAAGCCCTTTATTTACTCCAAGCTGGAGAAATATGGTCACGCGACAACCATTAAAGCTGCAAAGCGTATGGTTGAGAAAGAACGTCCGGAAGTGTGGGATATCCTCGAAGAGGTTATCCGTGAACATCCTGTTATGCTTAACCGTGCACCAACATTGCATCGTCTTGGTATTCAGGCGTTCGAACCGATCCTGGTCGAAGGTAAAGCTATCCAGCTTCATCCGCTCGTCTGTACAGCGTTTAACGCTGACTTTGACGGTGACCAGATGGCTGTGCATGTGCCACTGAGCCTCGAAGCTCAGCTTGAAGCACGCGTACTGATGATGTCGACCAACAACATTCTCAGCCCGGCAAATGGTAAGCCAATTATCGTGCCGTCTCAGGATATTGTTCTGGGTCTGTATTATCTCAGCCTTGAGCTGCCGGAATACGCGCTGACACCAGATAAAAACACCTATGATGAAACAACGGGTGAAATTCTGGTTAAGGGTGCACCATCATTTTCTTCCATTAGTGAAGTTGAGTATGCGCTCAATGATGGTGCTCTGAAGCTGCATGATAAAATCCGTGCCCGCTTTGAGACGATAAAAGACGGCAAGACTGTCTATCAGACTGTTGTGACCACGCCAGGTCGCGTACTGATTGCGCAGATTCTGCCCAAAAATGAAGCTATTCCGTTCTCTCTCATCAATAAACAGCTGACAAAGAAAGCTGTTTCTGACGTAATTGATACGGTTTACCGTCACTGTGGTCAGAAAGAAGCTGTTATATTCTGTGACCGTCTGATGGCTCTTGGTTTCAGGCACGCTGCTAAAGCTGGTATTTCCTTCGGTAAAGATGACATGATCATCCCTGAAGAGAAGAAAGTTCTGGTAGAGCGTACAGCTGCTGAAGTGAAAGAGTTCGAACAGCAGTATCAGGATGGTCTGATTACCGCCGGCGAACGCTATAACAAAGTGGTTGATGCCTGGTCACGTTGCACTGACGAAGTGCAGGCTGCAATGACCAAAGAAATTTCCCGTCAGGAAGTTGGTAAACCAATTAACTCTGTGTGGATGATGAGCCACTCCGGTGCTCGTGGGTCACCGGCACAGATGAAACAGCTTGCTGGTATGCGTGGTCTGATGGCGAAACCATCAGGTGAAATTATCGAACAGCCTATTATCGCTAACTTTAAAGAAGGCCTGTCGGTTCTCGATTACTTCACATCAACCCATGGTGCCCGTAAAGGTCTGGCTGATACAGCGCTTAAAACAGCTAACTCAGGATATCTCACCCGCCGTCTGGTTGACGTTGCGCAGGACAGCATCATTATTGAGGAAGATTGTGGTACAGAGCGTGGTCTGACTGTTCGTGCGGTTATGGACAGCGGTGAGATCGTAGCGTCTCTGTCCGAGCGTATTCTTGGTCGTACGGCAGCTGTTGATATTGCTGATCCGACATCAGGAGAGGTCATTGTGCCTCGTAACAGCCTGATTGAAGAAGCTGAGGCAGAGCGGATTGAGAAAGCAGGTATTGAATCTGTCTTTATCCGTTCCGTGCTGACCTGTGACAGTCGCGTTGGTGTTTGTGGTCATTGCTATGGCCGTGACCTTGCACGCGGCACACCGGTTAACATTGGTGAAGCCGTTGGTGTTATCGCCGCTCAGTCTATTGGTGAGCCAGGCACGCAGCTGACAATGCGTACCTTCCATATTGGTGGTGCAGCGCAGCGTGGTGCTGAGCAGTCAATGATTGAAGCATCACGTGATGGTAAGGTTGTGATCCGTAACCGTAACGTGGTTCATAACTCTCAGAACGTTCCGATTGTTATGGCGCGTAACTGTGAAATTCTGCTGACAGATGATGCAGGCGTTGAAAGAGCGCGCTACCGTGTGCCTTACGGTGCCCGTCTGCTGACAGTAGAAGGTGAAGCCGTTGCCCGTGGTCAGAAGCTGGCAGAGTGGGACCCTTACACACTGCCAATCATCACAGAAAAAGCCGGTAAGATTGAATATCTTGACCTGATTGACTCCATTACACTCGTTGAGCGTATGGACGAAGTGACCGGTCTGACATCTAAAGTGGTGGTGGACTATAAGCAGGCAGGGAAGGGCGTTGATCTGCGTCCGCGTCTGCAGCTGACAGGTCCAAACGGTGAAGTGATTAAACTGGCCAATGGTAATGACGCCCGTTACTTCCTGTCACCTGAAACACTGCTTTCAGTTGAGAATGGTGCAGAAGTTCATGCTGGTGACGTGCTTGCCCGTCTGCCACGTGAAGGGTCTAAAACCCGTGATATTACGGGTGGTCTGCCACGTGTTGCTGAACTGTTCGAGGCTCGCCGTCCAAAAGACCATGCGATCATTGCAGAAATGGAAGGTCGCGTTGAGTTCGGGAAGGATTATAAGTCTAAACGCCGTATTATCGTTAAAAACGACGAGACAGGCGAAGAGACAGAATATCTGATCCCCAAAGGCAAGCACGTTTCCGTTCAGGAAGGTGACTTTGTCGAGAAGGGCGATCCGCTGGTTGATGGTCCTCGTGTGCCACATGACATTCTTAAAGTCATGGGTGTAGAGGCGCTGTCTGACTATCTGGTGAACGAGATTCAGGATGTGTATCGTCTTCAGGGTGTGAAGATTAATGATAAGCATATTGAGGTTATCGTGCGTCAGATGCTTCAGAAAGTTGAGATTCTGGAGCCAGGCGACACAACTTATCTTATCGGTGAGACGGTAGATCGTATTGAGTTTGATATTGAAAATACGAAGTGCCTGAACGCTGGTGAGCGTCCGGCTCTTGCGATGCCTGTTCTTCAGGGTATTACGAAAGCGTCTCTGCAGACGCAGTCGTTCATCTCTGCCGCTTCCTTCCAGGAGACCACACGAGTGCTCACTGAAGCAGCGACAGCTGGCAAGGTTGATCGTCTGAATGGTCTTAAAGAGAACGTCATTGTCGGTCGTCTGATCCCGGCCGGTACAGGTAGTGTTATGAATCGCCTTCGTGCGATTGCAGCATCTCAGGACCGTCAGCGTGTAGGGCGTTCTTCAGCAGCTGAATGATTCGCCTTTACAGTGTGCGTTAAAGATAAAAACCGGGGTTTGCGCCCCGGTTTTTTTTTGTCTGTTAAGTAAAATGGGAGAAAGCTTAGAGGAATCGGCCGTATTGTCTTGACTTCATCTGGTCAAGGCGTTACGAAACAGCCCTCGGCTCCGCTCTGCCTGTGAGAGCGGGGTATGTCGAATTCACTTGTAAAACATGCGACTGGCTTCTGTAAGAAGCGGGGTCGGATGTTAACATAGCCCCATACGGGTGTTTTGCCTGATGGGATTTTTAAATGACAGTCGGTGGCCGATAAAAAGGCCTTCCGGCTCAATTGTGTAAGGATCGGGAAAGGCGCATGCCGACCATCAACCAGCTCATTGCCAAGGGGCGTAAGCCCGCAGTCAAGCGCAACAAAGTGCCTGCACTGCAGGCATGCCCGCAAAAGCGCGGTGTTTGCACCCGCGTTTATACAACGACACCAAAGAAGCCTAATTCTGCACTGCGTAAAGTTGCTAAGGTGCGTTTAACGAATGGCTATGAGGTGGTGAGCTATATTCCTGGTGAAGGTCATAACCTTCAGGAACATAGCGTTGTGTTAATTCGTGGCGGTCGTGTAAAAGACCTTCCGGGTGTGCGTTACCATATCCTTCGTGGTGTACTTGATACCCAGGGTATCGCGAAGCGTCGCCAGCGTCGTTCGCTTTATGGCGCTAAGCGTCCGAAGTAAGGGAAAGTTAAGGTATGAGCCGCCGTCACCGCGCTGTTAAGCGCGAAATTCTTCCCGATCCGAAGTTCGGAGATATTGTCATCACGCGTTTCATGAATGCGCTTATGTATGATGGCAAGAAATCCACTGCGGAAGGGATTGTCTATGGAGCTCTCGAGGCGCTTGTGCGTCGTAGTGGAGCTTCTGCTGATCCGGTTGCATTGTTCCACAATGCTCTGGATAACGTTAAGCCTGCAGTAGAGGTTCGTTCACGCCGCGTTGGTGGTGCGACGTACCAGGTTCCTGTGGAAGTCCGTGCAGAACGCCGTCAGGCGCTGGCCATTCGCTGGGTGATTGATGCCTCCCGCAAACGGGGAGAAAACACCATGCAGGACCGGTTGTCTAATGAGCTGCTTGATGCGGTTAACAATCGTGGATCTGCTGTAAAAAAGCGTGAAGATACCCATCGTATGGCTGAAGCAAACAAAGCTTTCAGTCATTATCGCTGGTAACTGTTTGCGTGCGCTGGCTCCCCGGTGGAGTTCAGTGAAGTGTATTTTGAAACGGCTTCCGGTTTAACCGGAAGTGTGGAGTGGAAAAATGGCTAAGGCTAAATTTGAGCGGAATAAACCGCACTGTAACATTGGTACCATTGGTCACGTTGATCATGGCAAAACCTCTCTGACAGCTGCTATTACAAAGACCCTGGCGAAAGCTGGTGGTGCTGAGTTTAAGGCATATGATCAGATCGACGCTGCACCTGAAGAACGCGCTCGTGGAATCACCATTTCTACAGCTCACGTTGAATACGAAACAGCGAAGCGTCACTACGCTCACGTTGACTGCCCCGGACACGCTGACTATGTGAAAAACATGATCACCGGTGCTGCTCAGATGGACGGCGCAATTCTGGTTGTTTCTGCTGCTGACGGCCCAATGCCTCAGACACGTGAGCACATCCTGCTTGCTCGTCAGGTTGGTGTGCCTGCTCTGGTTGTGTTCCTGAACAAAGTTGACCAGGTTGATGATCCTGAGCTGCTCGAGCTCGTAGAAATGGAAGTTCGTGAGCTTCTGTCTTCTTACCAGTTCCCTGGCGACGATATCCCCATAATCAAAGGGTCTGCTCTGGTTACCCTCGAAGATGGTGATGCAGAAGTTGGCGAAAATCGCGTTCTTGAGCTGATGGAAGCGGTTGACGCGTACATTCCTCAGCCAGAGCGTCCGATTGATCGTCCGTTCCTGATGCCGATCGAAGACGTATTCTCAATTTCTGGTCGTGGTACAGTTGTTACCGGCCGTGTTGAGCGTGGCGCAGTTAACGTTGGTGACGAAGTAGAAATCGTTGGTCTGCGTGACACTGTTAAAACCACCGTTACCGGTGTTGAAATGTTCCGTAAGCTGCTTGATCGCGGTGAAGCTGGCGACAACATTGGTGCGCTTCTGCGTGGCACAAAACGTGAAGACGTTGAGCGTGGTCAGGTTCTGGCAAAGCCAGGCTCAATTACGCCGCACAAAAAATTCAAAGCTGAAGCTTACATCCTGACGAAAGAAGAGGGTGGTCGTCATACACCATTCTTCACAAACTATCGTCCTCAGTTCTATTTCCGTACAACTGACGTAACAGGTGTTGTTCACCTGCCAGAAGGTACAGAAATGGTAATGCCAGGCGATAACTGTGCTATGGACGTTGAGCTGATTGCACCTATTGCTATGGACGAAGGTCTGCGTTTCGCTATTCGTGAAGGCGGCCGTACCGTTGGTGCAGGTGTAGTGGCTTCTATCACCGAGTAATTCGGAAAAAGCCAAAGACTGTAGGGCCCCGGCTAATTGTTTAGCTGGGGTCTTATTTGGCGGCCCGGGTTACTCCGGACAAGTAAGGTGTTGGACTAGAAAATAAATGGACAACCAGAACATCCGCATTCGCCTGAAGGCGTATGATCATCGGGTGCTTGACAACAGCACAAAAGAGATCGTAAACACGGCGAAGCGTACGGGTGCGCGGGTTCGGGGTCCTATCCCGCTGCCGACGCATATTGAACGGTTTACGGTTAACCGTTCCCCCCACGTGGATAAGAAAAGTCGCGAGCAGTTCGAGATCAGAACTCATCGCCGCCTGCTCGACATTGTTGAGCCAACTCCGCAGACCGTGGACGCCCTCATGAAACTCGACCTCGCCGCTGGCGTGGATGTCGAGATCAAACTTTAAGGTCCAGACGATGCGCACCGGATTAATTGCAAAAAAGTTGGGAATGTCCCGACTTTTCAAGGAAGACGGCACTCATGTGCCCGTTACAGTCCTGCATGTGGATGCACTGCAGGTTGTTGATGTCCGTACTCAGGAGCGGGATGGCTATACGGCTGTTCAGCTTGGTATGGGCAGCGCCAAGGTAAAAAATGTTACCAAACCAAATCGTGGTCATTTTGCCCGCACAAAAGTAGAGCCTAAAAAGGTTGTACGTGAATTTCGTGTTGCAGAAGATGCAGCACTTGAAGTTGGCGCAACACTTTCTGCTTCTCATTTTGTTGTTGGTCAGAAAGTCGACGTCACTGGTACCAGTAAGGGTAAAGGTTTCGCAGGTGCTATGAAGCGCTGGAACTTTGCTGGTCTGGAAGCAACGCATGGTGTTTCCATCTCCCATCGTTCTCATGGTTCTACCGGTAACCGTCAGGATCCTGGTAAAACTTTTAAGAATAAAAAGATGGCTGGTCATCTTGGCGATGAACGCGTGACGACCCTCAATCTTGAAATTGCAGCAATTGATCCGGAAAAGAATCTGATCATGGTGCGCGGCTCTATTCCAGGAGCTAAAAACGGCACTGTTCTGATTCGTGATGCGATCAAAAAAGCCCGCCATGCGGATGCGCCTTACCCGGCTGCTCTCGTGACGGCGGAGGCCTGAAGTCATGGAAATTGAAATCAAAACTCTCGATAATGGCAGCGCCGGTTCTGTGACGCTTCCTGCTGAGTTGTTTGCTGTTGCCCCACGTGCTGACATCATGGCGCGCGTTGTGCACTGGCAGCTGGCAAAACGCCGCGCTGGTACGCACAAAGTTAAAGGCATGAGCGAAGTCTCAGGCACAACCAAGAAGCCTTATCGTCAGAAAGGTACCGGTAGTGCACGTCAGGGCTCACTCCGTGCGCCTCAGTACCGCACCGGTGGTGTTGTTCATGGTCCGGTTGTTCGCGACCATGGCTATGATCTGCCGAAAAAAGTACGTCGTCTGGGTCTGATCTCTGTTCTTTCTCAGAAAGCACAGGAAGGTAAGCTTGTTGTTCTGCAGTCTGCTTCTGGCGTGACTCGCACAAGCGAACTGGCTGTTAAGCTGAAAAACCTCGGTCTGAAATCTGCTCTCATTGTTGATGCAGCAGTTGATGAAGGTTTTGTTCGTGCAGCCCGCAATCTGCCCAAGATTGATGTTCTGCCAACGATTGGTGCCAACGTTTATGATATCCTGAATCATGAAGTTCTGGCAATTACACAAGCTGGCCTTGAAGGCCTGAAGGAGCGTCTGGTATGACCAACGTTCTAGCAATTCGTAAGAAGGCTGAGCGTCTTTCACGTGAAGCGCTGTACGACATCATTCGTACGCCGCATATCACAGAGAAAGCGACAGCTCTTTCAGAGAAAAATCAGGTTGTTTTCAAGGTTGCAATGACAGCCACGAAGCCTGAAATCAAGGTGGCTGTAGAGACGCTTTTTGGTGTTAAAGTCGTTGACGTGAACACTCTTGTTCAGAAGGGTAAGGCTAAACGCTTTAAAGGTCGTCTGGGACAGCGTTCCGATATTAAGAAAGCGTTCGTTCAGCTCGCAGAAGGTCAGTCTATCGATCTGACCACCAGCCTGACGTGACGTGAGGTAGAAACAGATGGCATTGAAGCACTTTAATCCCGTTACACCGAGCCTTCGTGGCACGGTTCTGATTGACCGCGCCGACCTCTGGAAAGGCAAGCCGGTTAAGCAGCTGACCGAAGGTAAAAACAAAACGGGTGGCCGTAACAATAACGGTCGTACAACCTCTCGTTTTCGTGGTGGTGGTCATAAACAGTCTTATCGCTACATCGACTTTAAGCGTCGTAAATTCGACGTTCAGGGTGTAGTTGAGCGTCTGGAATATGATCCGAACCGTACAGCATTTATTGCGCTGATTAAGTACGAAGATGGTGAGCTGAATTATATTCTGGCTCCGCAGCGTCTGAAGGTTGGCGATAATGTTATCGCGGGTCATCGCGTTGATATCAAACCAGGCAATGCTATGCCGCTGGCATCTATTCCGGTTGGTACGATCGTACACAATATTGAACTGAAGCAGGCTGCCGGTGGCAAGCTGGCTCGTTCAGCCGGAACCTATGCGCAGCTGGTTGGTAAAGATGCCGGTTATGCACAGATCAAACTGCAGTCTGGTGAACTGCGTGTTGTTCGTGGTGAATGCATGGCAACAGTTGGTGCCGTGTCTAACCCTGACAACATGAACCAGCACCTTGGTAAAGCCGGCCGTGCACGCTGGCTGGGTCGTCGCCCACATAACCGTGGCGTTGTGATGAACCCGGTTGATCACCCGCATGGTGGTGGTGAAGGCCGTACATCTGGTGGTCGTCATCCGGTTACACCATGGGGCAAACCTACCAAAGGTTATAAAACTCGGGTCAATAAGCGTACGGACAGTCTGATTATCCGTCGTCGCAAGACCGGCAAGTAAGGGGCAATAGAAGATGGCACGTTCCGTCTGGAAAGGCCCGTTCGTCGACGGGTATCTGCTGAATAAGGCTGAAGCGTCTCGCGCTTCAGGCCGTAACGAAGTGATCAAAATCTGGTCACGTCGTTCAACAATTCTTCCGCAGTTCGTTGGGCTGACGTTCGGTGTTTATAATGGTCAGAAGTTCCTGCCAGTGCAGGTAACGGAAAACATGGTGGGACATAAGTTTGGTGAGTTCTCACCAACCCGTACGTTCCATGGTCATGGGGCCGACAAGAAGTCAAAGCGGGGCTAAAATGAGCAAGCCTAATCACCCGCGCATGCTCGCGGAAACAGAAGCGCAAGCAATTACGCGTAATATCCGGGTTAGTCCCCGTAAACTGAATCTTGTTGCTGCCCTTATTCGTAATAAGCCAGCATCACAGGCTGTTGCGACACTGACGTTTTCTAAACGTCGTATCGCTCAGCAGGTGAAACAGACTCTGGAAAGCGCAATCGCAAACGCAGAAAATAACCATCAGCTTGATGTTGATCAGCTGGTAGTTAAGATTGTGGAAGTTGGAAAAGCTACGGTTATGCGGCGTTTTCACGCACGTGGTCGTGGTCGTTCCGCTCGTGTGGAAAAATTCTTCAGCCATCTGAAGATTGTTGTTGCTGAACGGGCTGCGGAACCTGAGGCAGCTGCTAGCGAACAGAAGGCGGCCTGACGTATGGGACATAAAGTCAATCCAATCGGGCTCCGGCTCGGCATTAATCGCACATGGGATAGCCGTTGGTACGCTGACGCAGACTATTCTCGTCTGCTGCATGAAGACCTGAAACTGCGTGCTTTCCTTCGTCGTAAGCTTGCAGGTGCTGGTGTTGCTCGTGTTGTTATCGAACGTCCTGCTAAAAAGCCTCGCGTTACGATTTACGCAGCACGTCCAGGTGTTGTTATTGGTAAAAAAGGTCAGGATATTGACGCTCTGCGCAAAGAGCTGACCCGCATGGCGGGTACAGAAGTAGCGCTGAATATCGTTGAGATCCGTAAACCTGAAATCGATGCAACTCTGGTAGCTGACAACATTGCTCAGCAGCTGGAACGTCGTGTTGCTTTCCGTCGTGCTATGAAGCGTGCTGTTCAGTCAGCTATGCGTCTTGGCGCACAGGGTATTCGTATTAACTGCTCCGGTCGTCTGGGCGGCGCAGAAATTGCACGTATCGAGTGGTATCGTGAAGGCCGCGTGCCATTGCACACTCTGCGTGCTGATATCGATTACGGGACAGCAACAGCTCATACCACATACGGTACCTGTGGTGTGAAGGTCTGGATCTTCAAAGGCGAGATCCTTGCGCATGACCCGATGGCTCTGGATCGCCGGGCGGCCGAACAGGCCCCTCAGCGCTGAGGCGAAGGATAGAATATAATGCTTTCTCCAAAGCGTACAAAATTCCGTAAGGCACATAAAGGTCGTATTCACGGCCTTGCCAAAAGCGGGACTACGCTCAATTTTGGAACATTCGGCCTGAAGGCTCTTCAGCCCGAACGTATTACTGCACGTCAGATCGAAGCATCACGTCGTGCCATTACTCGTGCTATGAAACGTGCCGGTCGCGTATGGATTCGTATTTTTCCTGACCTTCCGGTCTCGACAAAGCCAGCAGAAGTGCGTATGGGATCTGGTAAAGGATCCCCCGAGTACTGGGTTGCCCGTGTAAAGCCAGGTCGTATTATCTTCGAAATCGAAGGTGTACCGCCAGAAGTTGCACGTGAAGCGCTCGCTCTCGGTGCAGCGAAGCTGCCGATCAAAACGAAGTTTGTGACCCGAATCGGAGATGCGTGAGATGGCAAAGGCAACAAAGCCAGCTGACCTGCGTGCCAAAACATCAGACGAACTGAATGCGCTTCTTCTTGATCTGAAGCGTGAGCAGCTTAATCTGCGTTTCCAGCAGGCTACCGGACAAAACGAAGGCCAGAGCCGCATTCGTGTCGTTCGTCGTGAGATTGCGCGCATCAAAACGATCGTGTCGCAGAATGAGAAGTCCGCAGCAGGTGCAAAAACATCTGTTGCCATTTCCTGAAGGGAGTTGGACGATGCCAAGGCGCGTCCTTACCGGACGTGTAACCAGTGACAAGATGGACAAGACCGTAACGGTTCTTGTCGATCGTCGGGTTATGCATCCGCTGTATAAGAAATTCATTCGTCGTTCTAAAAAATATGCGGCGCATGATGAAGAAAATATCTGTAAAATCGGTGATACCGTCCGTATCATCGAGTGTACACCGATCTCCCGTCGTAAGACATGGGCTGTCGTTTCTCGTAACGGCGAAGTTGTTGACGCATCTGTCGTCGGCGTGTCGGTGTAAGGTAAGGGTATCTAGAAAATGATCCATCCCGAGACCAACCTTGACGTGGCAGATAATTCCGGTGCCCGTCAGGTGCAGTGCATTAAGGTGCTGGGCGGTTCCAAGCGGAAGTCTGCCTCGGTCGGCGACGTGATCGTCGTTTCCGTTAAGGAAGCCATTCCCCGTGGGAAGGTAAAAAAGGGCGACGTCCACCAAGCTGTTATCGTTCGTACATCATATCCGGTTCGCCGCGCCGACGGCAGTGCGATCCGTTTTGATAAGAACGCTGCTGTTCTGATTAACAAACAGCAGGAACCGATTGGCACACGTATTTTTGGCCCGGTTGTTCGTGAACTGCGTGCGCGTAAGTTCATGAAAATTATCTCTCTGGCACCGGAGGTGCTGTAATGGCTGCGCGTATTAAAAAAGGCGATACAGTCGTTGTTATCACCGGTTCTTCAAAAGGCGTGCAGGGCGAAGTTCTCTCTGTTCGTCCGGCTGAAAACCGCGCTGTTGTTCGTGGCGTAGCGATTGCAAAGCGTCACCGTCGTGCAACACGTATGGGTGAAGAAGGCGGTATCATTGCTCGTGAAGCTCCGATTCACCTTTCCAACCTCAAGCTGATTGATCCTGCATCGAAAAAACCAACCCGCGTTGGTTTCCGTGTTCTGGAAAATGGCCAGAAAGCGCGTGTTGCCAAGGCAACTGGCGAAGTGATCGAAGGCTGAGGGGGTAAGAATGACTGGATCTACAGGTGTTCGTTCCGTTCCCCGTTTTCAGGAACGTTATCAGAATGAACTGCGTGCCAAGCTTCGTGAGCAGTTTGGTTACAAAAACATCATGCAGGTACCTCGCCTTGAAAAAATCGTCCTGAATATGGGCGTAGGTGAGGCTGCTGGCGATCAGAAAAAACTTGACGCTGCAGTTGCTGAAATGACACTGATTGCTGGTCAGAAGCCAGTTAAGACAGTGGCTAAAAAAGCTATTGCGGGCTTCAAGATTCGTGAAGGTCTGCCGATTGGTTGTAAAGTTACTCTGCGTCGCGTTCAGATGTATGAGTTCCTCGACCGTCTGGTAACCATTGCTATGCCTCGCATCCGTGACTTCCGTGGTCTGCCTGCCAATAAGGGTTTCGACGGTCGCGGTAATTTTGCGCTGGGCCTGAAAGAGCAGATCGTTTTCCCGGAAATCGATTATGATAAAATCGAAGACATCCGTGGTATGGACGTTGTGTTTGTGACGAGTGCTAAGACAGATGCTGAAGCCAAAGCGCTTCTTAAAGCATTTGATCTTCCCTTTGTTGCTTAAGGGAAATTCTTTACCTGGTTTCAGGTGTTGTTGTCTTGGAAAACCGTCGAAGGTTTTCGAAGGGTTCCGGAGGATAGAATTATATGGCTAAAACTTCTGCCATCACGCGGAATGCCAGACGTACTCGTCTGGCTGCACGTGACAAGGATAAGCGTGCGGCGCTGAAAAATATCATTATGGACCGCACTCTTCCTGTAGAAGATCGTTTTGATGCGTCTCTCAAGCTTGCTGAGCTGCCTCGCAACGGTTCACGGGTTCGTGTCCGTCTGCGTTGCAAGCTGACAGGTCGTTCACGCGGTAACTATCGTAAATTCGAGCTGTGCCGTATCGCACTGCGTGATCTGGCTTCAAGTGGTCAGATCCCAGGTCTGGTTAAAGCAAGCTGGTAAGGGCGCGTAATGTCACTTTCTGATCCGTTGGGTGATATGCTCACCCGCATCCGTAACGCACAGCGTGCGCGTCATGCCTCCTGTGTGTCTCCGGCTTCTAATTTGCGCCTGAATGTGCTTGAAGCACTTCAGCGCGAAGGCTACATCCGTGGCTACAAACGTGAAGAAGTCCGTAAAGGTGTTGCTCAGCTTCATATTGAGCTGAAATACTCTGAAGGCGAACCGGTTATTAAAGAAATTAACCGTGTTTCCCGTCCTGGACGTCGCGTTTATTCGAAGATTAAAGAGCTGCCACGTGTTCGTGCAGGTCTTGGTGTTTCGATTTTGTCTACTCCACGTGGTGTTCTTTCTGACGTAGAGGCTCGCGCTGCCAATGTTGGCGGCGAAGTTCTCTGCCGCGTATTCTGAGGAGGGATACATGTCACGTGTAGGCAAATATCCTGTCACTGTTCCTGGCGGGGTCACCGTTTCTATTGCTGACGGTGTTTTCAAAGCGAAAGGAAAGCTCGGCGAACTTACGCTGCCGCTTTCTTCTCACATTGAAGCGAAAATTGAAGGCGACCAGATCGCAGTCTCTCCGGTGGGAACCGCTGCTCAGGCGCGTATGATGTGGGGTACAACCCGTGCGCTGATCGCAAGTCTCATTAAAGGTGTTTCTGAAGGGTTTTCAAAAACTCTTGAAATCAGCGGAACGGGTTACCGTGCTGCTGTTCAGGGATCCAACCTTGTGATGAATCTCGGTTTTTCTCATGATGTGGTTTATCCGATCCCGCAGGGTATCAAGATTTCCACACCACGTCCGACCGCGATTGTCGTTGAAGGTATCGACAAACAGCGTGTAGGGCAGGTTGCTCTTGATATTCGCAGCTACCGCAAACCAGAGCCTTATAAAGGTAAAGGTGTACGGTACGAAACGGAAACCATTCGTCGTAAGGAAGGCAAGAAGAAATAATGAGCACTCAGCAGGAACTGCGGAACCGGCGGCGCGCCCGTCTCCGTTACCAGCTCCGTCACAAGGCTGGTGGTCGCCCGCGCTTGTCGGTTTTCCGTTCTGGAAAAAACATTTATGCGCAGGTTATCGACGATGTGCAGGGACGTACACTCGCCTCTGCTTCCAGTCTTGATAAAGAGCTGCGTGAGACCCTGAAAACAGGGGCAACTAAAGAGAGTGCTAACGTTGTTGGCAAACTCGTTGCTCAGCGTGCAGTCGCAGCAGGCGTTTCTCAGGTTGTATTTGACCGTGGAGAATATTTTTATCATGGGCGCGTGAAAGCCCTGGCGGAGGCTGCCCGCGAGGGTGGTCTCTCCTTCTGAGGAAAGGATCACGTAATGGCTCGTGAACCAAGAGAAGGCGGTCGTGGCGGCCGTGATCGCGAACGTGAAGGCGATGAACTGATCGACAAGCTGGTCACGATCAACCGCGTTGCAAAAGTTGTTAAGGGCGGTCGTCGCTTTGCTTTTGCTGCGCTGGTTGTTGTTGGTGATCAGAAAGGTCGCGTCGGTTACGGTGCAGGTAAGGCACGTGAAGTGCCTGAAGCTATCCGTAAAGCAACTGAGCGTGCAAAACGTGCAATGATTCGTGTGCCGATGAAAGAAGGTCGCACACTGCATCATGACGTTTCTGGTCACTTTGGTGCTGGTAAAGTTATCCTGCGTTCGGCTGAAGCCGGTACAGGTATCATTGCTGGTGGTCCAATGCGTGCAGTGTTCGAAAGCCTGGGAATTAACGACGTTGTCGCTAAATCTCTCGGCACTCGTAACCCGCATAACATGGTTAAAGCGACGTTTGACGCTCTGACCCGTTGTGCAAGCCCACGCTCTATTGCTAACCGTCGTGGTAAGAAGGTTGCTGAAATTTTCGGCAAGCGTGATCAGAATGCACCGGCAGGAGAAACTGCAGATGTCTGATACGAAAACTTTCAAAGTTATCCAGATCGCATCTGGTAACGGTCGTAAACCTGGCCAGCAGGCAACTCTGGTCGGTCTCGGTCTGAATAAAATCGGTCGTGAACGGGTTCTGGAAGATACTCCTTCAACACGTGGTATGGTCCGTAAAGTGGCGCACCTTGTGAAGGTGGAGGATTGATATGAACTTGAATGAGCTTCGCGATAATGAGGGTTCTCGTTACCGCAAAAAACGCTTGGGGCGTGGTATCGGCTCTGGCAAAGGCAAAACTTCAGGCCGAGGCGTAAAAGGTCAGAAAGCACGTGAAGGCGTGTCTCTGAACGGCTTTGAGGGTGGTCAGCTTCCGCTGTATCGTCGTTTGCCTAAGCGCGGCTTTAAGAACATCTTCCGCAAAGTTTACGCACCGGTTAACCTCGGTGCAGTAGAAAAAGCTATTGCAGAAGGTAAAATTGAAGCTGGTGCAACTGTGACAGAAGAGCTGCTGAAAAATGCAGGTCTTGTTGGTACAGGTAAATATGCTGGTGTGCGTATTCTGAGTGAAGGTGAACTGACACGCGCAGTAACTTTCGAAGTTTCTGGTGCTTCTGTTGCTGCTATTGCAGCAATTGAAAAAGCCGGTGGCTCTGTTAAAGTTCTTGCTGCTAAGGCACCTGAAGTTAGCGCTTCCTGACACATAAGAAAGGGGAAGGGGGTATTTCTCTCTTCTCCTTTCGGTCTGTTTCTCAGAAAGTTTTCTGACTTAAACTTTTCAGACGATTATCATACCAGCGTCCCGCATTAAATTGTGGTGGCGCTGTTTGTGTGAAAGGACGGATGCATGGCTTCCGCGGCCGAACAACTGGCTGCCAACTTTAATGTGGGCTCCTTTGCAAAAGCTACAGAACTCAAAAAACGGATCTGGTTTACGCTTGGTGCGCTGATTATTTATCGCCTGGGAACCTATATTCCTGTTCCTGGTGTTGATGCGACCGTGATGGGGCAGCTTCTTGCTCAGAATCAGGGTGGCATTCTGGGCATGTTTAACATGTTCTCAGGTGGCGCTCTTGGTCGTATGACCGTTTTTGCTCTGAACATCATGCCCTACATATCAGCTTCTATTATTGTTCAGCTGATGTCGACGGCTTTACCTTCTCTTGAAGCTTTGAAGAAAGAGGGTGAGCAGGGTCGTAAAAAGCTTAATGAGTATACTCGTTATCTGACAGTGTTAATTGCTGTTTTTCAGGCTTATGGCATTGCCATCGGGCTGGAGACAATGCGTACAGCGACTGGTGCAGCTGCGGTTGTGCATCCTGGCGTTTTCTTTCTGGTTTCCTGTGTCATTACGCTTGTCGGCGGCACAATGTTCCTGATGTGGCTTGGGGAGCAGATTACGTCACGTGGTGTTGGTAACGGGATATCCCTCATTATTTTTGCTGGTATCGTAGCTAACCTTCCACAGGCAATGATGTCTCTGTTTCAGCTGGGTTATACCGGAGCACGTTCTCCTGTATTCGTCCCGCTTTTCTTACTGCTTGCAGCAGCGACAATTACCTTCATTGTCTTTATGGAACAGGCACAGCGCCGGGTTGTTATTCAGTATCCTAAGCGCCAGATGGGGCAGAGGATGTTTGGTGGTGACTCCACGCATATGCCACTAAAGGTCAATACGGCAGGGGTTATCCCTCCTATTTTTGCTTCTTCAGTTCTTCTGGTGCCGGCCACCGTTTCTGGTTTTATGAACGGTAAAAATATGCCGCACTGGCTCTCATTTCTTGGAGATGCACTGGGGCAGGGTCAGCCTCTTTATTTATTCATTTATGCAGCGATGATTGTGTTTTTCTCCTATTTTTATGCAGCAGTTACGTTTAATCCGCCGGAAACGGCTGATAATCTGCGTAAACAGGGAGGGTTTATTCCAGGTATTCGTCCCGGGGCCGCAACAGCTACATATTTTGACAAAATTTTGACTCGACTGACAACTATCGGCGCCGCCTATATGGTGCTTGTCTGTTTATTGCCGCAAATTCTGATTAGTCGTTACAATGTGCCTTTCTACTTTGGTGGAACAAGTCTGATCATTATTGTTTCTGTGACAATTGATACTGTAACTCAGGTTCAGTCTCATCTGGTGGCACACCAGTATCAGGGACTTATGAAACGTTCTCGCGGCGGAAGAAAACAAAGGATCTCTCGTCGATGAATATTATCTTTCTTGGCCCTCCCGGAGCAGGGAAAGGCACTCAGGCTAAACGTCTTGAAGAACGTCACGGGCTGGTGCAGATTTCTACCGGTGATATGCTGCGTGCAGAAGTTGCAAAAAATTCAGAGACCGGAAAACAGGCTAAGGCTCTTATGGAAGCCGGTAAACTTGTTCCCGATGCTCTGATCATTTCAATGCTGCAAAGCAGAATTGAGCAGCCTGATTGTCGTCATGGGTTTATCCTTGATGGATTTCCCCGTACTGCCGGGCAGGCAGAAGCACTTGATGCTATGCTGGCAGCTGACAACAAGACGATAGATGTCGTTCTGTTTCTCGACGTTGACGAAAATACACTGGCTGATCGTATAGCCGGGCGTTACACTTGCGTTAATTGTGGTACTACTTATAACGAAGTTTCCAGCCCTCCTGCAAAGGAAGGCACATGTGATGTATGTGGAAGTCATGACTTTAAAAGACGTTCTGACGACACGCGGGAAACTGTCGTAAAACGTGTTCAGGAATACCGTAATCTGACAGCACCGATTCTGCCTTTTTACCGGGAGAGCGGGCGTTTGCGGACCGTTAACGGCATGGCGCCTGCAGCGGAAGTTGCGGCACAAATTGAACAGTTTGTGACTAAATAGAAGCTTATCACGAAAAAGTGATCAGCTTTCGTTGACTTATTGTGGTGGCCGGTATATTTCGCGGCCACTAAGTGAAATCTGCTTTCCTGGTGAAAGCGCATGGGAATCTGTCTGTGAGGGCAGATTTTTACAGGAGTATAAGGCGTGGCACGTATTGCCGGCGTGAATGTCCCTAGCAACAAACGTGTTGTTATCGGGCTTCAGTACATATACGGGATTGGTGCAACTAAAGCTCAGCAGATCTGCTCTGCTGCTGGTGTTGCTGATGCAAAACGCGTTAATGAGCTGAGTGATGACGAAATCACAAAGCTGCGTGAACTGATTGATACCCAGTATCGCGTTGAAGGTGATCTTCGTCGTGAAGTCGCTATGAACATCAAGCGTCTGATGGATCTGGGCTGCTACCGCGGTCTGCGTCATCGTCGCGGTCTGCCGGTTCGTGGTCAGCGTACGCATACCAACGCTCGTACCCGTAAGGGTAAAGCTGTTGCGATTGCAGGTAAGAAAAAAGTTACACGCTAATCCGATTTGTTGAAAAACTCCGGATGGCTTTAGAGGGCTTCTGGGCAGGGACTGAGGTAAAAAAATATGGCGAAAGCCGCAGTGCAGCGCATTCGTAAAAAAGAGCGCAAGAACATTATTTCTGGCGTGGCACATGTTCTGTCCACGTTTAACAACACAATGATCACCATTTCTGACTCTCAGGGAAATGCTATTTCCTGGTCTTCAGCCGGTGCTCAGGGCTTCAAAGGCTCACGTAAATCTACACCTTATGCTGCACAGGTTGCTGCTGAGGATGCAGGTCGTAAGGCCCGTGAACACGGTATGGAAACGCTGGAAATCGAAGTTTCCGGTCCTGGGTCAGGTCGTGAAAGTGCACTGCGCGCGCTTCAGGCTGTCGGGTTCTCCATTACCTCTATTCGTGACATGACACCGGTTCCCCATAACGGGTGCCGTCCGCGTAAGCGTCGTCGCGTCTGAGAGTTGAAAAATCGGTGGCTGCCTGTTCAGCCACCATTTTTTCGGTTTGTGTGTAAGCTAGAGAAACTTCTGTTTAGCAGTTGTTCCTCCTATTGAAAGGCCGGTACCTTGGTCCTTCAGAAAAACTGGCAATCTCTGATCAAGCCTGAAAAACTTGAGGTTGAACCTGGAGTTGAACCAGCACGTATTGCAACAGTTGTTGCTGAGCCGCTTGAACGCGGTTTTGGTATGACACTGGGCAATGCACTGCGTCGTGTTCTGCTGTCCTCTCTTCAGGGCGCCGCCGTGACCGGCATTCAGATTGATGGCGTGTTGCATGAGTTCTCTTCAGTCGCAGGTGTTCGTGAAGATGTTACAGACATCGTTCTGAACATTAAGCAGCTCGCTCTGCGTATGCATGGCGAGGGCCCAAAGCGTATGGTGCTGACGGCTACTGGCCCTGGCGAAGTACGTGCAAGCCAGATCCAGACAGGTCATGATATTGAAATCATGAACCCTGACCTGGTTATCTGTACGCTTGATGAAGGTGTTAAACTGGGCATGCAGTTCCTGGTCGGAATGGGCAAAGGCTACGTTCCTGCTGCGGCTAACCGTCCGGAAGATGCACCGATTGGTCTGATTCCTGTTGATGCGATTTACTCTCCTGTTAAGCGTGTGTCTTACAAGGTTGAGCCAACCCGCGTTGGTCAGGTAACAGACTTTGATAAGCTGCTTCTGACAGTTGAAACTAACGGAGCGATCTCTCCGGAAGATTCAGTTGCTCTGGCAGCTCGTATTCTTCAGGATCAGCTGCAGCTGTTTATCAATTTTGATGAGCCACGCCGCGTACAGCCTGAAGAGCCGCAGGATGATCTTCCCTTTAACCGGAATCTGCTGCGTAAGGTTGATGAGCTTGAGCTTTCTGTTCGTAGTGCAAACTGCCTTAAGAACGATAACATCATCTATATCGGTGATCTCGTTCAGAAGAGCGAACAGGAAATGCTGCGCACGCCTAACTTTGGCCGCAAATCATTGAATGAAATCAAGGAAGTTCTGACGTCTATGGGGCTTTCTCTGGGTATGAATGTGCCGGCCTGGCCACCGGAAAATATTGAAGATATGGCTAAACGGCTTGATGAGTCGTTTTAAGCCGTCTTCTTACGACTAGGAATAAACTATGCGTCATCGTATTGCCGGCCGTAAACTCGGCGTAACCTCAACTCACCGTGCAGCTATGTTTCGCAACATGGCTGTTGCACTGATCAAACATGAGCAGATTTCTACAACACTGCCAAAAGCGAAAGAACTTCGCCCGGTTGTAGAAAAACTGATCACGCTTGGTAAACGTGGTGATCTTCATGCTCGTCGTCAGGCATTCGCTATGCTGCGTGACGATGCAATCGTGAAAAAACTGTTTTCTACAATTGCTGATCGCTATAAAGGCCGCACAGGTGGGTATTCCCGCGTTATGCGTGCTGGCGTACGCTATGGTGACGCAGCAGATATGGCTGTTATTGAGCTGGTTGACCGTGATGTCAGCGCAAAAGGCCAGGACAGCGGTCCTCGCCCTGAAGTAACAGAAGATCAGGACATCGCAGCCTGATTTAAGGTTTTCATCACCAGAGGCTTTCAGTCTCTGGTGAGACCCTGCCGTTTTATCGTGTTTTCCGTAATCTGGTGATTACTAAAAATATATGCGTTTTTAACGCAGATTTCCTGTAATATTTAATACAGAAGCTCAGCGTGTTAATAATGTTCTGCTATGGGCATTTTTCATGTTTCATGAGTTATTATTTTTATAAAATTTTAGTATAATCGTTTTATCACAGACAAATTTGTGTAATGTCTCTGCAACACACAATGAATGGTCGTGAAAAAATGAAGCGATTTTCTTTAAAAGCGATACTGCTATGTGTTTTTACCGTGCAGATTTTCGCGTTTTCTGCCCGTGCAGCAGAACCAATCCGTATAGGCTATATACCTGTTATAGGCTCTTCCGCTCTTTTCGTAATTGATGGCAAGGGATGGGCACATGATGCCGGTCTGACCCTGCAGCCTGTACGTTTCACTTCTGGCCCACAGGCTTTACAGGCTTTGGTCTCTGGTCGGATAGATGCCTATGTGGCCGGTGTCCTGCCTTTGCTTCAGGCGCGCGCTCATGGTGTGGATGTTAAGGTAATTACAGCGGCCTCAGTCGAAGAGCTTGAAGTTATTTCACGGGGCTCTCTGGCTGCATTACTGACGCAAAATGAAGAAAAAACACCAGCATCTGCTGATGTAAAAACGCTTTTTGAAACATTTAAAAAGCAACAGTCTCGAAATGTGCGTATCGCAGCTCAGCCTCCCGGGTCTGTACCTGATACCGTTTTGCGGTACTGGCTGCTTCAGCAGGTAAAGATATCACCGCCTCTTACAAACAGTGTTTCTGTTGTCGGTGTCGATATTGATGCGGCACAGCAGGCTTTTCTGGCAGGGGCTGTTGATGCGGCTATTTTGCGTGAGCCAGCTTTGACCGTTATTCGTAATCGGTTGCCTGAGAGTAAAATTTTAGCCACCGGCCATGATCTGATGCCAGATCAGCCAGGTTCAGTGCTGGCCGTGGTTGCACCTGAAGACCCGGCACATCGTGACTGGACACTGAAGCTTGGTCAGCTTTTTGTGCGCGCAACAACATTTTTATCTGAGCATCCTGAGGAGGCGGCACCTTTTGTGACGAAAGTACTGGGTGGGGGGCTTCTGAGCGAGAGCATTATGACACAGGCTCTCACTCATGCCTCATCGCACTTTATCAGTGATCCGCAACGCATTGTTAAAGGTGTGGCAGAGCTTCAGAACTTTGAAGCAGAGCAGGGGCTTCTTCGTAAGACTGAGCCTGTTGATGCGCTCTTTGACCTCGATATGTGGCGGCAGATTCAAAAGTGATCAGAAAAGTTTCGCACAGACGGCATATTTTACTTTCAGCAGTCGGGCTTATTGTTTTCTTTTCTGGCTGGCAGTTCGCCGTTACAAGTGGCGTCTTACCTTCCGGCATGGTGCCTGCTCCGGGCACACTCTGGCCCGCATGGCTTGATGAGGTGCGCAGCGGGTTCTGGCAGCAGGCGATTTGCGATAGTTTAACGCATTATGTTCTTGGTCTTCTGATCGGTTCAGTCTTTGGGGCTTTCCTTGGCATCTTGTGCGGTATGCTTGAGCTGCTTGATGGTCTTCTTGAAGGGGTCATCCGCCTGTTGCGCCCGGTGCCTGGCCTTGCATGGGTGCCATTTGCCATTTTATGGTTTGGCCTTAATACGGCTGGCGCAACATTTGTTATCGCTATTTCAGTGTTCTGGATCAATTTTTATGCGGCATATGGTGCCGTCAAGAGCGTTGATCCTGAACTTTACGAGCTTGCTGCCGCATTTGGTCATGGTCGCTTTCTGGCAGGTTTATTTAAGATCACGTTACCCGCTTCAGCACCTGGTATCATGGCTGGCTTGCGTACAGGCCTCGGGCAGGGGTGGATGTCGGTAGTAGCGGCCGAGCTGTTTGGTGTGCCGGGTATTGGTGCGCGTATGATGCAGGCTTCGAGTTTGCTCGCTACCGATGTTGTTGTTGTTTATATGCTGACAATGGCTTTGCTTTATGCCTTAACAGATTTTCTGTTTGGTTTTGTAAGAAGATACGTGCTTCGGTGGCAGGTATGAATGATGATCTGGTTGCTTCCCTCGACAATATAGGTTTGTCCTACGATCAGGGGGCACATTTTATTCTGCGTAACGTAACACTTTCTCTCAGAAGAGGTGAGTTTGTTGCGCTGCTTGGCCCCTCAGGTGTTGGTAAGTCAACATTATTACGGGTTGTCATGGGGCTTACGGTCCCTCTGGAGGGAGCTGTTCATGAGGTCTCTGCCGCACCCGATCCCAGGCGGCGTAAGAATGCTCTGGTTTTTCAGGATGCCCGTCTTATCCCCTGGCGTAGTGTCGCTGCAAATGTGGCTTTTGGCCTGGAGGGGCTTGCTCTGACCAGGCAGGAAAAGCAGGATCGTATTGAGAGTGCTTTGCGTCTGGTTGGTCTGACTGCTGAGGCTGATCGCTGGCCACGTAAGCTTTCAGGTGGCCAGCGGCAACGTGTCGGGGTTGCGCGGGCTTTGACCGTTGACCCGGATCTTTTGTTAATGGATGAACCTTTTGGTGCTCTTGATCCGATTACACGCCATACTTTGCAGGATGAGCTTCTGAAAATCTGGGAGCAGACACATAAAACAATTTTGTTTGTTACCCATGATATAGAAGAAGCCTTAAAGCTTGCTACGCGTATTGTTGTTCTGGCCGGAGCTCCGGCAAAAATTGCTGGTTGTCTCAATGTTACGGCAGAAATGAAGGAAGCAGAGTCTGTTCCTTTCAAACAGGCCGTGTTGCAGTTGCGTTCTATGATTGCCGGTGTATCAGTTAACACAGCTAGATAAGAGGATCTGTAAAATGACTGTAAAAAGTGAAACGGCACAGTTTAAACTTGAAGAAGGGGTGGGCCGCCTTCAGGATGGTGCTGAGGGTTTGTTCAGCCAGGCCGGAGGCGGTAATGAAGCATCTGATAAATTTCCTTTTGCTGACGCAGTGAGAGATGTTGTCGTTGACAGACCCTTTGTGAGTCTGGCGGCAGCTGCATTTATTGTATTTTTTACAGGGCGTCTCTTACGTCGGCGCTGATCTGTTTTCTTTAGTTCTCTTTTTTACTTTTCTCTTTTGTTGGGATCATAAGATATGCTCAGGCTGGCACTTTTCTTTTTTATAGTCTCTCTTATCGCGGGTTTGTTTGGTTTTACCGGCATTTCGGCTGCGACAGCAGGTGTCGCTAAAATACTGTTCTTTATAGCCATTATCTTGTTTGTGGTGTTTCTTGTCGCTGCTTTGCTTTTTGGTCGGGCTATGGTGAAATAACCCTCCTTTCTTTTCATAAGAAGTCTCTGTCTTAAAAAAGACAGAGACTTTTTTATTTCTGCTTCTTCACTGCCGCTTTTTGTTGTTCTTTATCGTTAGGCAGATAATTTTTGTCTTTCTGAATAAAGCTGGGCAGAAGAGGGATATCCCGTTGCATTGAATCTTTGTCGGGAATTTCTGAAGCGTCCCATCCTCCTCCCAGATTTTCGATCAGAGATACGCTGTCAATAATGCGTCCCTGCTGAATTTGCAGGGCAGTCTGGTCATTTGAAAGTGCAGTTGCTTCAGCAGTTACGACGCTGGTGTAGATTTGTGTACCCGCCATATACTGGTTAAGAGAGACCTGTACGGCACGGTTAGCGGCTTCAACTGCCATCTGCTGCTGATCGGCCTGCTGGGCGAGAAGGCGCAGGTTAGAAAGCTGATCTTCTACATTTTGTAAGGCAGTCAGAACGGTCTGACGATAATTTGCAACATAGTAATCATAGTTGGCTTCGGCCTGACGTACGTCAGCCGTACGACTTCCGCCGGCAAAAAGTGTTTCAGAGGCAGATGCACCGAGAGACCATGCGCGGTTGGCTACCTGAATGAGCGAACCAATAGGATCGCCTGCATAGCTGTAAGACGCACTTAATGTGACCTGTGGGTAAAAAGCTGCTTCAGCCGCACCGATCTGCGCATTATATTCCTCCATACGGCGCTCAGCTGCAGCAATATCCGGACGACGCTCAAGGAGCTGAGATGGCATGTAAACCGGTATTGCCGGCACCTCACGTGTCAGCGCACCGTGAGGAATGGATAAGTCGGCAGGTGCTTTTCCTATAAAGACAGCAATCGCGTGTTCATATTGCGCACGGGCAATTTTTGTGGCCGTGGTTTGAGCACGTGTTTGTTCCAGCTGTGTTTTTGACTGAAACAATGTTGTAGGGTCAGCCGTGCCGGCTTCATACTGGTTGTGAGTGATCTCGTATGAGCGCTGATAAAACTTTGTATTGCGGTCAAGAAGGTCAAAGAGACTGTCCTGATAACGCATATTAAAATAAGCGCTGGCAAGCTGAGCCTGGTATGAGAGTTTGGCATTTGCAAGATCAGCTGCTGAGGCCTGGGTTTCTGAAACCTGTCCTTCGATCTGACGACGAATTCTTCCCCACAAATCAAGGTCCCATGAGGCAGAAGGACCAAGGCTATAGTTGTTCTTGGTTGTATTTGATGGCAGGGCCGCGACACTGTCAGACGTTCCACGCCCTGTACTCTGGCGGTTAAACGCAGCAGATGAACTCAGGGTCGGGTAGAGCTGTGCTTTAACAGCGTTAATATAAGCCCTGGCAGAATGATATCGTGCTTCATACTGCTTAACGTTCTGGTTATTAATGGCAACCTGTTCCTCTAGTTCGTTAAGAACCGGGTCGTGATACATTGTCCACCATGCCCCTTTAGGAATTTCAGCCGCACCAGGTGCCGCATATTTCCACCCTTCAGAGGGTTGCAGCTCTTTAAATTTAGCTGAGACAATGGCTTTAGGACGTTTATAGTCCGGTCCTACCATACAGCCCGCAAGGACCAGTGGGCCCAGAAGAAGGTATAGACGGCGAGAAAGCAGGTGGAAGAATAGAGGCTTCATCTTGTGTGTCTCAGCTGGCTTGCCTGTCATGATGATACGGGCCGCGGTTTAGTTTTGGGTTTTGGTCGCATACGGAGTTTATCAAGAAGGAGGTAAACAACCGGTGTTGTGTACAGAGTAAGTGCCTGACTGAGGATTAACCCCCCCATAAGGGCGATGCCGACCGGGCGGCGGATTTCATAACCATACCCATGTGCAAGGGCGAGCGGTAAAGCGCCACAGGCTGCAGCCAGTGTCGTCATAAAGATAGGACGAAAACGTAAAAGGCACGCCATTTTTATAGCCTGCAGAGCTGGCGTACCATCAGTGCGTTCGGTGTCGAGAGCAAAGTCGACCAGCATAATAGCATTTTTCTTTACAATGCCGATCAGGATAATAATTGCCAGCCCCGCGACTAAAGAAAGTTCCTGGCCAAATAATCGTAATGCAATAAGGGCACCTAAGCTGGCAGAAGGAAGTGTTGAAAGAATAGTCAGTGGGTGAATATAGCTTTCATATAAAATACCAAGAGTTATATAGACAGCAGCCAGAGCTGCTATCAGAGTAAGAGACTGGGTAACGCCAGATTTTTTAAGTTGTGCAGCATTGCCGATAAAACTTCCCCGGATAGTGTGGGGCATGTGCATTCTGAGCTCGGCCCGGCGAATAATATGGATTGCCTGGCTGAGTGAAGTATGATCTGCCAGATTAAACGAAATGGTTGTCGCCACAGATTGCCCCAGATGGTTAACCGTCAGGGGAGCAATTGTGTCATTAATCTGAGAGACAAAGGTTAAAGGAAGCATTGCTTCTTTTGATGTAGAAACAGCAGAACCATTTGATGCCCCGGTGCCACCGGCCAGAGAGTTCGCAATCTGGTTTTTAAAGGAGGCCTGGCTGAGATCAGCCTCTGTCGTACCACTGCCACCAGATGAGCTTGTTACGCTCGCTTTTCTGACACGAATAGTGTTTGATTTTGTACCACCACCGGCTGAACCACCAGAAACACTGACCCATACCTGTTTAAGCATTTCAGGTGAGGACCAGTAGAGCGGATTAGCCTCCATGATCACACGGTACTGATTCATAGAGTTATAAATAATAGAGACCGCACGCTGCCCAAAAGCGTCATATAATGTATTAGAAATCATTTGCGGGGTCAGATTAAAGCGGGCTGCTGTATCACGTGTTATGTGCACACCGATAGCAGGAGCACCTTCATCGACGTCTGATGAGATGGACTGAAGCTGTTTATGGCGCTGAAGTTCAGCCGTTAGTTTCTTAGTCCACTGGTAAAGCTCCTGAGCATTCCCTCCCTGGAGCGTATACTGATACGATCCGTCGCTTTGTCTGGCGCTTGAGTGAATTGTACCAGGCTCTACCAGAAACAGCTCTGCCCCTACGAGGTTTTTAAGCTTTTTTTCTATGCGGGTTATCATGTGGGCCCCCGTGTCGGGGCGTAATGTTTTATCTTTCAGGCGTAAAAACATAGTTGCGGCATTGAGGGCGTCATGTTGTCCACCTACAAAACTTGCAACGTCCTCAACATCCGGATCTTCGCCAATGATTTTCTGAATATAGAGCAGTTTTTGTGAAAGCTGGGCAAAAGATATGCTCTGGCTTCCCTTAACATGACCAATAACCAGACCAGTATCTGAGGTAGGAATAAACCCTTTTGGCAGACTGACTAAAAGAATAGCAATTAAAATAAATGATGCCGGCAGGGACCAGAGTGTAATGCGCCTGTGTTGCAGGGCGATTTCGAGTGTTGAGGCATACACTCTTTCAATCCAGTTCAGAGGGCAGAGAATGATATCAATAAATTTTTGTAGTGGCGGGCTGAGTTTTTTTCCGGTTTCATCATGTGCTTTAAGCAGCTGAGACGCCATCATTGGTGTCAGCGTTAATGACAAAATCATGGAGATAAAAATAGACACAGTCAGTGTCATTGTGAATTCATGAAACAGACGGCCTGAAAGTCCGCTCAGGAACATAATCGGTATAAAAACGGCAATGAGAGAGATAGAAATAGACACAACAGTAAAAGCGACCTCATCACATCCTTTCTGCGATGCCTCCCGGGGGGAGAAGCCCTTTTCAAGGTAGCGTGCAATATTTTCGACAACGACAATGGCATCATCAACAACAAAGCCGGTTGAAACCGTAAGCGCCATGAGGGACATGTTGTTGAGTGAATAGCCCAGCAGCCACATGACAGCGAATGTTGAGATAATAGAAGTAGGTACGACGAGTGCCGGAATAAGCGTCATACGAAGAGAGTTAAGGAACGCCAGAACAACAAGCGTGACAAGAATAACTGAAATAATCAGCGTAAACTCTGTGTCCGCCAGCGCGGCTCTGATTGTCAGAGAGCGGTCAAGCCCGATATGCAGATCAACACCGCCGGGCAGAGCACTGCGCATGAGTGGGATTTTTTGTCGTATTTTATCGATAAGCTCAATGACATTGGCATTAGCCTGAGGTAAAACCAGCGCAATGACAGAGTGAGCCTGACCAAAAAAACCGCTGTTGTGAATGTCCTCAACATTATTTTCTACGGTTGCGACGTCGGCCAGCCTGACCGGGCGGTTATTGCGCCAGGCAATAATAAGGTCACGGTAAGCTTTGGCATCGCGTGCCTGGTCGTTGGTTTGCAGGGTAAAGCGCACGCCATTATTATCTATAACACCTTTTGGGGTGTTCGCATTGGCTGAGGCCAGTGCTGCGCGAATATCCTCAAAACCGATACCATACTGAAAAAGTGGTTTGGGATTAAGCTCAACACGCACGGCCGGCAGAGAGCTGCCGCCAATATCAACCTGTCCTACTCCCTCAATCTGTGAGATCTGCTGCACCAGAACATTAGAGGCATATTCATACATCTGTGCCTGTGTATGTATATCAGAGGTCAGTGCCAGAACGTACACAGGTGCTGCGTTGGGGTTGGCTTTATAGTAATACGGGTTTGAACGCAGAGAGGTCGGCAGGTCGGCGTGGGAGGCCTGTAAAGCTGCCTGAATGTCTCTTGCTGCGCCATTAATGTCGCGAGACAGGTCAAACTGAAGAATAATACGTACTTCACCCTCAGATGATCGGGAGGTCATTTCTGAAAGTCCGGCGATCTGCCCCAGGTGACGCTCAAGGGGGGCCGCGACAGAACTTGCAATTTCTTCGGGAGACCCGCCAGGCTGACTGGCCTGTACAACAATAACCGGAAAATCAACATTCGGCAGGTCGGCAACAGGCAGGCGAACAAACCCCATAATGCCTGTCAGGACCATAGCCAGTGCCAGAAGGACCGTTGCAACAGGTCTTTCAATAAAAACACGGCATACGCTGAATGGTTTTTCTGAGCTCACGGTGCTTCTGGCTCCGGCATGCTTTTGCCGTTACGCCAGGTTTTCCAGCGGTTACTCAATCCGTCGAGAGCCAGATAAATTACCGGAGTGGTAAACAGTGTCAGTATCTGTGACATAGCCAGACCGGCGATAATCGACAGACCCAGCGGATAGCGCAGTTCTGCTCCGTTACCGTGTACAAGCACCATAGGCAATGCGCCGAGCATTGCGGCAAGTGTGGTCATCAGAATAGGACGAAAACGCAGGAGAGCAGCCTGTCTGATCGCCTGCAGAGAGTCCATGCCGTATACACGACTGGCTTCTAAAGCAAAGTCAATCATCATGATGGCGTTTTTCTTTACAATGCCTATCAGCAGGACAATACCAATAATACCCATGATATCGAGCCCAGCCCCTGAGATCATGAGAGCCAGAAGTGCGCCGATAGCAGCAGAAGGCAGAGTAGAAAGAATAGTAACCGGGTGGATGAAACTTTCGTAGAGTACGCCAAGTACAATATAGACCGCCACAAGTGCTGCACCGATCAGAAAAAGCTCATTTCCCAGGGAGCCTTCAAAAGCTGCTGCTGTGCCCTGAAATGATGTCTGAAAAGACGGAGGGAGCTTAATGTCTTTTTCTACTCTGCGGATAGCGGCTGTAGCATCCCCCAGCGAGTATCCGTCCGACAGGTTGAACGAAATAGTCGTGGCCGGAAACTGGCCAAAATGTGTGATCAGTAAGGGTGCAGTCTTATGCTGAATTTGTGTTACCGCAGGTAAGGGCACCAGGCCGGATGTTGGTGAACGGGTCGGGCCCGATACGCTCTCACCAGAATTGCCACTAATGCCAGGCAGATAAAGCTGGTTGAGAGATTTCTGGCTGGTTTGAAGCAGGGGATCTGCTTCCATAATCACACGGTACTGGTTGGCTTGTGTGTAAATGGTTGAAATCTGGCGCTGGCCAAAAGAATCATAAAGAATATTATCAATTGTCTGGGGAGTAATTGAGTAACGCGCGGCCGTTGTACGGTCGAGCACAACCTTAACAACCAGCCCCTGTGCCTGAAGATCTGACGTGACTTCAGAAAGTGCCGGCTCCTTACGCAGACGTTGCAGCAGAAGCGGGATCCAGGTGTCGAACAGCTTTGGATCGGGGTTTTCAAGCAGAAACTGATATTGTGTGGCAGTTACTGTTGTATCCAGTGTCAGATCCTGAACCGGCTGCATATACAGTTTAATACCAACAACTTTCGCTGTGGTTTGTGACAGGCGACTGGCAATTTCTGCTGCACTGCCGGAGCGTTGCTCCCGATCTTTAAGATTGATCAGAAAACGCCCCTGATTAAGGGTAGAGTTTTGTCCGTCAATGCCAACAAAAGAGGAGAGGGAGGCGACATCAGGGTCTTTAAGGATGATACGTGCCAGTTCCTGCTGGTGCTGTTTCATACTTTCAAAAGAAATGCTCTGAGAGGCCACCGAAACGCCCTGAATAACACCGGTATCCTGATCAGGGAAAAAACCCTTGGGAATAATAATTGCCAGCACGCATGTCAGAACGACCGTAGCTGTGGCGACACATAATGTGAGGCCACGATGTTCAAGAACGATATCCAGCCCGCGACCATAGAAAGCAATGAGGCGCTCAGTTGCATTTTCAACACTCTGAGACCAGCGCTGAAAGGCCGTTTGGGGGAGGTGCGGGTTATGAATGCGCTCACTGAGAATATAAGCACACATCATGGGGACAAGTGTCAGAGACACGATGGCTGAGAGTATGATGGTCACAGCCAGTGTCATGGCGAATTCATGAAAAAGCCGTCCGACAACATCTCCCATAAACAGCAGCGGAATAAGAACTGCCACCAGTGAAATTGTGAGTGATATAATAGTAAAACCGATCTCACCGGCGCCTCTTATAGCGGCGGTCATACGGTCTTCACCCAGCTCGATATAGCGCGAGATATTTTCGATCATTACGATGGCATCATCGACAACAAAACCCGTTGCGATTGTCAGAGCCATGAGAGAAAGATTATCGAGCGAGAAGCCCATCAGGTACATCACAGCAAATGTGCCGACGATTGACAGGGGAACAGACAGGCTGGGGATAATTGTTGCTGGGATATTACGCAAAAAGATAAAAATGACGCCTACTACGAGGAGCAGAGCCAGAAACAGCTCAAATTCAACGTCTGCGACTGAAGCCCTGATTGTGGTCGTACGGTCAGTGAGGGGGGTAATATCAATGCCGGGAGGTAATGACAGACGGAGCTGAGGGAGGGCTGCTTTAATATTATCGACAACATCAATGACATTTGCTCCGGGCTGACGCTGTACGTTCATAATCAGAGCAGGAGTCAGATTGGCCCATGCTGCCAGCTGGCTATTTTCAGCACCGATGACAACGCTGGCGATATCCCGTACGCGAACCGGTCCGCTGTTCTGATAGGCAATAACCTGGTTAAGCAGCATATCCACTGAGGAAATCTGGCCATCTACGCGTAATGTAACAGCCCGTTCCTGACCGTTAAATGTGCCGGTCGGAGAGTTAACGTTGACGTTGCCAATGGTGGTGCGCAGTGTATCCATGTCCACACCATAAGAGGTGAGTTTTGGCACATTAACGCGCACACGAATGGCCTTACGGTTGCCTCCTGACAGAGTTACGAGACCAACGCCCGAAATCTGGCTGATTTTTTGAGACAGACGTGTATCCACATAGTCTTCAACTTCAGGCAAAGGAATTGTCGCTGACGTAATGCCCAGAGTGATAACCGGGGTATCAGCAGGGTTAACTTTTGCATAAACCGGAGGCGCAGGCAGGTCGGAGGGCAGAAGTGAGTTGGCGTTATTAATTGCGGCCTGTACTTCCTGCTCAGCAACATCCATTGTCATCGACAGGCTGAAGCGCATCGTAATGATGGATGCGCCACCTGAGGAACGTGAGGTGATCTGATCAACACCTGACATCTGCCCGAACTGTGTTTCCAGGGGAGCCGTGATTGATGTGGCCATAACCTCCGGCCCGGCCCCGGGATAGAAGGTCTCGACTGTGATAGTCGGGTAATCAACCTGCGGTAGTGCTGAAACAGGCAGAAAATAATACCCCAGCATGCCCGCCATCATGATGGCGATCATCAGAAGAGTCGTGGCAACCGGTTTGCGTATGAAAAGAGCTGAAGGGTTCACGGTGTTGAAGAGCCTGGAGAGAGGTCAGTTTTCTCAGCGACCGGAATAGTCACATGCGTACCAATACGCAGGTGGTCAGTGCCATCAGTGACGACACGCTCTCCGCCTCTCAGACCTGAGCTGATAACCGTTGTGGTTTCGTTTGAAACGCCGGGAACAACTCTTCGAATATCAACGGTGTCATTATTATTGACAATATAGACAAAACGTCCTGAAGGGCCGGTTTGCAAAGCATTTGATGGTACAAGAACGACATTATCGAGGGTTTTAACCAGGAGATGAGCATTCACAAACTGGTTAGGAAATAAATGTTCATTTTCATTGGCAAAAATGGCGCGCAGGCGCACTGTGCCTGTTGAGGTATCAATCTGACTATCGAGGGCGCTAACAATACCATCGGCAATTTTATGTGTGTTAGAGCTGTCCCATGCAGCAACCTTCAGCTCTCTTTTCTCTCTTAGCTGGGTTGCAACCTCAGGCAGCTGCTCCTGCGGGAGTGTAAAGACAACCGAGATGGGTTGCATCTGTGTCAGAATGGCCAGTCCGCCTGATTGCCCGGCAGACAGAAAATTCCCCCGGTCAACTGCACGGATACCGATACGACCATCAACAGGTGCAACAATATGACAGTAAATAAGCTGTAGCTTTTCACTATCAACCTGAGCCTGGTCAGCCTTTACTGTTCCCTCAAGCTGTTCAACCTGAAATTGCTGGTCACGTGCTGTTTTTGCATCGATACTGTCCTGTTTAATCAGGCGCTGGTAGCGGGCATTATCAACGCGAGCCTGACCAAGCTGGGCCTGATCACGTGCAAGCTGTCCTTCATATTGCTCGAGCTGAACCTGGTAAGGGCGCGGATCAATAATTGCCAGAAGGTCCCCTTTATGTACGTGCTGCCCTTCAGTGAACAGAACATCAGTCAGGTACCCTTCGACACGTGTCTGAACAGTGACGTTTGTAATGGGGACAACCGTACCCAGTTCAATCAGGTTGACAGGGATCGACCCGCGCCTGGCAGCGGTCACAGCTACAGGCTGAGTATCATCATTTTCAGAAGAGGTATTACCTGGCTGATTCTTTGGGTGTGAGGGTGCGTGAAAAAAGCAGGATTTCACACCCAGAGCCAGCAGGCATACAACGGCAATAATAATAATCGTCCGCACCGTGATCCGCTTATCTGAAGATGGCGGCTCTGGTGGCGGTGACATATGTTGAGGGTAATCTGTGAGATCATTATCCATAAGAGGGTCAGTGTCATCCGCCAAAGTTATTGTTGCCCGCCTCAGTGCAGGAGTGCTTCCCTGAGGAAGGGCCGGGTATTTCACTGATGTGAAATTCAGTATCAAAATACCATTCTCGTTTAAACATAAAGCATACGTATCGTTGTTTCGCAACTATTACTTTGATATTTTTATATAATTTTTATTTTTATACATGCCTTATGTTTTAAATAAATATTTATCAGGCAGTAGAAGTAAATTTTTAATACATAAATAAAAATATAATCCTTATAATTAAAAAAAATCAATTTTGTATTATTATAATTTCTTATATTTATTTAAACAAAACATCATTTATTAATTTATTTTTAGATTTTGCATTTTTAATATAAAATTAAAATTTAATTAACATTTTATGTTTTTTGGGGGAGCTAAAGTGGTTGAGTTACTTAATTTTTATTCCATATCATTTAGTTATATCTCTTTTGTTGAGGAGTAGTCCGGTATTGTGCGGCAGTCTGAAGGCCGCAAGTGCGGCAACTGAAGAAACAATACCGACAATAACAAAAGATGCTGCAAAATCTGCTGCGGCCGGAACTGTATTGTGATGAAACTGCGAAGAAAAAGTCAGTGTTCCTGCCGCAATTGAAATGCCAAAGGCAACGAGTATCTGCTCCATGGTTGAGTAAAAACTGGTTGCGCTGCTTATCCGTTGAGGGGGGACGTCAGAATAGGCGATGGAATTATAGGCGGAGAATAAAACTGCCTGACACACGCCTGCTGTAAAAATAATCAGCATAAGTCCCCATAATGCTTCTCCTCTGTGGAAGAACGTAATGAGTGTGCCAAGAATGGCAGCTGAAAAGCCGTTGAGCATAAGAGTGTATCTGAAGCCAAATCTGCGCAGAAGGCGCGGTATGAAAGGTGTCATTGCAATAGCACCGATGGGTGCGAAGGAGATCATGATGCCGCTTCGGGCGGGTGTCAGTCCGGCAATGCTTTGTAAAAATAAAGGTAGCAGAAATGGGAATGCTCCCAGAGCAATGCGTGAGGCGCCGGCTCCAATAAAAGCCAGTCTGAAAATTTTTAGCCTGAGAAGAGTAAAGTCAAGAAATGGATTGTGCGTGTAGCAATTATATAAGCCGGCACAGCAGGCGCCGGTAGCAAAAAGCGCGAGTGATATGAGTTTGGATGTCTGGTTGTGGCTAAATAATTCAATGGATATTGCGATGCAGGTCAGTCCGGATGCAGTAATAATGAATCCTTTTATATCGAATGATTTTGCATTTTTTACTCTTATTTCAGGTACAAATTTATAAATCATAGGAATTATTATGAGGCAAAAGGGTATGTTAATATAAAAATCCCATCTCCATGAATAATATGTAGTAATAAAGCCACCCGCGGCCGGGCCGAGAAGAGGGCCGAGCGCGACGGGCAGCATCATCCATGTCATGGTCGAAACCAGCTTATCTTTGGGCGTAATGCGCAGGATAATGAGTTTCCCGACCGGAAACATCAGGGCGCCGCCAAAGCCCTGTAATGTTCTCATAGCGACAAGAAAGCTGAGGCTTTGTGCTGAGGCGCAGGCAACAGAAGCAGTAATAAAAATAAACAGCGCCATACAAAGGGTGGTGCGGCTGCCCAGTCTGTCTGCCAGCGGGCCGGATGCCGGAATAAAAATGGTCAGGCCGATGAGGTACGCCGTTAATGTGGCTGACGTGTCAACTATACTGACGTGAAGGGTATGAGCAATAGAGGGCAGGGCTGTTGTTAGTATTGTTGCGTCAAGCTGCTCCATAAAAACAGTGCTGGCTATAAGTAAAACGATAAGAGGTAAATTAAGAGGCTTTTGCATAATTAATCATGAACTCGTGTAGGGTATTGGTAGAAAAAGAGTGGATTCAATATGTGGTATTAATAAAATTTAAGTGTATGCTGATGGTCGTTAACCACAGAATGGAGAAAAATCCAGATGGCTGATGATAAACTTAAAGTCGTAGCGAATAAAGTTGAAGGACTGGCTACGGAAGCTAAAGGTCGCGCTAAGGATGCGGTTGGTGGTCTGACAGGTGATATTGGTCTTCAGGCTGAGGGTAAGTTTGACCAGTTTGCCGGTGGCGCACGTCAGGACTTTGCCGATCTTTATGAAGAAGGTGAAGGGTTTGTAGAAAAAGCCACAACTTTTGTGCGTGATAAACCTCTTCTTTCTCTGGGGATTGTCTCAGGTGTTGCTCTTATTCTGAGCTGGCTGATTTTCCCGCGTAAAAAAAGTTCCTGAACTTTTTTTTGATGCGACTCTTGCCCTGAGTCGCAAAAAGTGATTCTCCTTGCTTTACGGAGTCGCGATTGGTACGACTCGTGAAATAACATCGAGTCGTACCATGACTGATGAAAGCAGGGGTAATGCCGGATCTGACACGGGAACTTCAATATGGCGGCCGCGTAGCCGGAGTGGACGAAGTTGGCCGTGGTCCTCTGGCAGGTCCTGTTGTCGCTGCGGCCGTTGTTTTCGGTGCCGGTGTGCCAGACGATCTGGCAGCGATCATTGATGATTCCAAAAAACTTAAGCCTCAGTTACGTGCGTTTATAGCTGCGCGTTTGCCTGAGGTTCCGGGTGTTGAAATTGGCCTGGGGGCTGTTTCTGCTCCCGCAATAGATCGCCTTAATATTCATAATGCGGCTCATCTGGCTATGCAGCGTGCCGTCGCGCGCCTGCCTCGTTTGCCAGATCATGTGCTGGTTGACGGTAATAAAAAACCAGATTTCGGGTGCAGTGCGGAGTGCCTGGTCGGCGGTGACAGCCTTAGCCTGTCCATCGCGGCGGCTTCTGTGATCGCTAAGGTCACGCGCGACCGCATTATGAACAGCCTTGATCAGCGCTGGCCAGCTTATGGATGGGCGAAAAATTCAGGTTACGGCACAGCGGTGCATCGTCAGGCACTGATCGCATCAGGTATTACCCCCCACCATCGCAAAACATTCGGCACAGTCCGTAAACAATTCGAACTTTATTATGCAGGAGAGCAGGTATGAGCGGCGCAAAAACGGTAGATAAAGAGCTGCCGCTGGATCAGATTCTGTGTGGTGAATGTGTGGAAGTCATGAAAACGCTTCCGTCAGGCTCAGTTGACTGCATTTTTGCTGATCCGCCATATAATCTGCAGCTGCGGGGTGAGTTGCGTCGCCCGGATGATACGCTTGTTGATGGCGTTGATGATGACTGGGATAAATTTTCAGATCTGCAGGCATATGATAAATTCACACGTGACTGGCTGAAAGAAGCGCATCGCCTGCTTGATAAGGACGGTACGATCTGGGTAATCGGCTCTTATCATAATATTTTTCGTATTGGTGCCATCCTGCAGGATCTGGGGTTCTGGATCCTGAATGATATCGTCTGGCGTAAATCAAATCCTATGCCTAATTTTCGTGGGCGGCGTTTTACCAATGCACATGAGACGATGATCTGGGCCGCTAAGAGCGAAACCAGCCGTTATCGCTTTAACTACCAGGCGATGAAGGCTCTTAATGATGATGTGCAGATGCGCTCTGACTGGTGCCTGCCGTTGTGCACAGGTAACGAGCGGTTGCGTAACGAACATGGGCTGAAGCTTCATCCTACGCAAAAGCCTGAAAGTCTTTTGCACAGAGTGCTGCTGGCTTCCACGTCAGTTGGTGATGTTGTGCTGGACCCGTTTACAGGCACCGGCACAACACCTGCAATGGCCCGCCGCTTGCGTCGTCGTTTTATCGGTGTTGAACGTCATCCTGATTATATTGCAGCAGCGCGTCAGCGTGTTGCGCAGGAAGTGCCTCTTGCTGAGGATGCAGTCGTGACAACACCAGATAAGCGTGAAGCGCCAAGGGTTCCATTTGGTAGCCTGGTCGAGCAGGGGCTGCTTGATGCCGGAACCATGTTGTATGATAAGAAGAGACGTATTCGCGTTGTTGTTTCACCTGATGGTACGGTTATCAGCGGCAATAAGCGGGGCTCTATCCATAAAATGGGTGCTGCACTGACAAACGCCCCATCATGTAATGGCTGGACATTCTGGCATTTCGAACGTGGTGGCGAGTTGCTGCCTCTTGATGTCTTACGTCAGGAAAGTCTGGCTCTTACTGCTCAGCTCATGGCTGAAGCACCTGCAGCTGCAGCAGGTTGATACAAAAAAGCCGGGGAAGAAATTTCCCCGGCTTTTTCTGAACTGATTTAACTGCCACTAAATCCAAGGAAGCCAACGGATGGCTGTGGTTTCCCGCCCGACTGGTCGGGTAATTTCCCAGGTTTTGCAACTGACTTTTCAGGTTTTATTTTTCTTCCTGAGTCAGGCTGGTCTCCTGATGAGGCAACGGTTTCTTTGACAGAGGATACCGTTGATGCACGGGTATTTTGTCCACGCATCGACAGGAGAAGAAATGTGATGGCATTTCTGTTCATGTCAATCGACATCTCCAGGGGGGTCTGCCCCAGGATGTTGCGCCCGTTCAGATCTGCTCCACGGTTGATTGACTCTTTAGCAGATGGCGTACTGCCGCGGTTAATGGCATCAAACAATGCTGCTGTGGGCTCGATATCACCACTACCATGTTCATCCTCGCCGTCTTCTTCTGCCGCGCCAGGAATGGCTGATGGCGGAGCAGCTCTTTTGGCAGCTTTAGCAGCTTCGGCTTTCTGAGCAGCTTCAGCCGCCTCAGCCTGTGCTTCCTGGTCACGGGCGCTCTGAGCGTGTGAAAGATCCGGCAGCACCGTAAGAAAAAAACCAGAACACGCTATAACGAGAGGAAAAGTACGCAATAAACGTGTCATCATGTGTCCATGCAGGGAATAATATCTCCTGACTCTAGCACAACGGGTGTGATGATCCAAGGATAAGCTGCTCATGGACGTCCTTCCCGCCACCAGCCTGCAAATAAAAAAGCTAAAGATACAAAAAGGATAGCCCATGATGGCAGCAACGGTGTCGCTGTGCGCTCGGTTACAATATGAGCATTTCTGTGTGGAAAACTCAGCGAATCAGATGGAGCATGTGCAAGCGTAAGGCCGGGCAGCGTCTTTTCAGTGGGGTGATCACCCGTCCAGAAAATATGGCCACCGCTTTTTTGTACTATTGCTTTCATATTGTCGGCCGTTGCGCGCAGGTCAGCGAACTCTTCAGTATTCAGAGGGGCAGGTGCAGTAAAAGTTTTATGTGTGCCGTCGCTTACTTCCCATATCCCTGCCTGCTCAGCCTGCATCTGACCATGCGTAGTGCCACTGGTCTGCCCGGTTTCGCGGAGTTTCAGCTCTGAAGATTGGCCATCAGGTGCGTGCACCTGAACCGTTATGGCGTTTTTATCTGCTGCACTGCGGCGTACGACGCTCAGAGTGCCGTCATGAAGGCTGGCGTGCAGCTGTTCTTCCTCCAGTTCTGGTTCTTTCATCAGCCAGTGGGAAATACGGCGGAGCAGCTCAGCCTGCGGGCCGCCACCGCCTTCACCGCGCGACCATAGCCAGATCTGATCAGAAAGCAGGAAAGCAACCCTGCCATTTTCTTCTCTGTTCAGCACGAGCAGAGGGCTGCTGTCAGGGCCGCTTAGCAGCACCTGCCCGTGAGTGCTGTCAGCTTTGAGAGCGCGGTACCACGGGCCCCATTGACCAGGTATCGTTTTTTCCGCTGGCGTTTTCACCCCGGGTGCCGGCGCACCGGGCAGGTTTGCTGTGACCGGGTGTTTGCGCCCCGCATCTGTGAGCTGTGGACGGAAAGCCTGCTGGGTTATGCCAGAGACATGTGCAGGCAGAATGCCGCCTACAGGAGTGTCCTGCAGCGAGCCATTACCTGTAAATTCAGGTCCGCCTGTAAGAAGCAGCCCACCGCCTTTTTTTACGAACCTGGCAATATTATCCAGATACTCGTAGGGTAAAATGTTCATATTCTCAAAACCATCAAGGATAATGAGGTCGAACTGATCAATTTTATCCTGAAACAGGGCTTTTACCGGAAAAGCGATCAGAGCCAGCTCAGAAATCGGGGTGCCGTCGTCTTTATCCGGTGGCCGCAGAATGGTGAAGTGAATCAGGTCAACAGAAGGATCAGCTTTAAGCAGACGGCGCCAGACCCGCTCACCCTGGTTTGGTGTGCCTGAAATCAGCAGTACACGCAGGCGGTCACGAATGCCGTTCATATTAACGGTGGTCTGATTATTGAGAGAAGAGGCTTCACCCTCGAGAGGAGAAGCCGTGAGGCTGACAAGCAGTTGCCCTGTGTGAGAAACAGGGATTGAAATATCCTGTGGTTTGCCAGTCAGAACAGGAATGGTGAAGGGAGCCTCACCATTCACCTGTATTTTCAGCTCTGCTTTTGTGTCAGGTGCAGTACCTGGTCCGCTGTCATCTACCTGCACGCGTAACGATACAGGTTGTCCGATAATGGCGTAGGGCGGAGCCTGCAATATTCGCAGGCGGCGGTCAGTTTCTTCGCCTTTGCCTGTCAGCAGCAGGTGCAGAGGCAGGTGCGTTGTTACGCCATCCTGTGACGTTGCTGTGAAACGTTCTGGCAGCGTGTGAGGAATATCAGAGACCTGGCCATCGGTGAGCATAATTGCCCCGGCAAACTGGTCTGCCGGAATATCGGCAGCTGCCTGTTCAAGGGCGTCAAACAGGCGGGTTCCGTCCTGCGGTGGGCTGTTAAGTGTTACTGTGCGTAGTGTAAGACCTTCAGTTTTGGCCTGTGTGAGAATATGCGCCGCCTGCTGCGCCAGCTGTTCGCGGTTTCTGATATGCATGGAAGGGGAGTTGTCGACAACCAGCAGGGCAGTTTGTGGCAGTGGGCGCCAGTGTTCATGTAGTTTCTGTGGTCCGCTCAGCCAGAGCAGAACCAGCAGAATGCCAGCAAGCCTGAACAGGGCTCCCTTTGTGCGGCGCATAATGGCATAGCAGCATAGCGCAAAGGCCAGAATGCCGAGACAGATGAGAAACCAGAGCGGCAGCAGAGGAGAGAAGTCTGCTTCGTGCATAAGACGGTTAAGCATGATTTACTCCCCTCCCAGTCGTTTAAGCAGAGCAGGTACATGAAGCTGATCTGCTTTATAATTACCGGTCAGAGCATAAATCACCGCATTCACACCAAAGCGATATGCTGTTTTTCGCTGCGCAGCTCCCTGCGGAATAACAGCATAGGGAGAGTTGCCGGTATCATCGACAGCCCAGGCATGGGCCCAGTCGGCTGAACCGATAATGACCGGGCTTACATCATCATTTTCTGCTTCTCCCTCGCGGGTGACCCAAACCGGTTGCCCGGCATACCGGCCAGGAAATTCGTGCAGCAGATAAAAAGTATGAGCCAGCAGATGGTGGTCGGTCATTTCTGTCAGCGGAGGGATAGGCAGGCCAATTGTAACACGGCGTAATGCCGCAGCAGTGCCCGGAGCATCGCCGGCAAAATTCTCTGACGAACTACCAGCACTCTGGTCGTTCATATCCTGTCCCTGAGTGTCAATAAACAGAATGCCGCCATGTGCCATAAAAGATGTCAGGGCAGCCGTCTGTGCGGGAGTGACCTGCGCATCAGCCGTGACCGGCCAGTAAATCATGGGGTAATAACTCAGGTCACTTTTACCTGGTATAACTCCGTCAGGAGAGCCGAGGCGGGCTGATGTTCTGGCATTGGTGTAGTCAGACAAACCCTGCAGCCCCTGACGAGAGACATCGTCAACTTCTTTATGCCCTGTGATGATGTAGGCCAGCCTGGTTTCAAGAGCAGCAGGTGGTGTGTTTTGCATTGCTTCCTGTGCTCTGGCTGAGGGAGAGAGCATGATGAAACAGGCAAGGAGAGAGGCTCCTGATTTAACAGATCGTTTTGTGCCCGGAAAGCCTGAGCGAAGCAGCAATGTAAGCATTGTGTCGAGGCAAAGCAGTATGAGTGCCCCTGCCAGGCAAAAGCCTGCAAGGTGCGTGTCTGGTCTGTGACCCGACGGATCAAGCAGCGGGCCGGCGGGCTTTTCAGCCTTTAACGCTGGCAGGGCTGTGCCGGCATTCAGGGCTAGTCTCATAGATTTGGGACCATAAAGCCCCGGAGGGTGCTGCTCAGAAACAGGTGTGCTGGTAAAGGCATCGGCTCTCAGGCTGCGTGCCTCGGGTGGTGGCAGGCCTGGCACGCCGTCACCATCAAGTGTTAAGACCGGAGCAAGAAGGCTGTTATCTGCCGGGGCACTGACACCATTTGCCTGGTCAATAAGACGTTGAAGCATACTGACAAACAGGCCTGAGAGTGGCAGTGAGGACCAGTCGGCTGTGCTGCTGACGTGAAAGAGTATGATCGTGCCTTTCCCCAGTGTCGTGTAGGTAACAAGCGGAGTGCCATCCTGCAGTCTGGCCCAGTTATGGGATGACAGATCAGCAACGGGGCTCGCGAGAATTTGCCGTGAGACCGTGACATCTGCCGGTACCTGCAAGCCGTGGAAGGGCGATGTCGTATCAAACGCAGCAAGCTTTTGTGGAGTGCCCCAGGTCATGGTGCCCCCCAGTTGCCGTGCTCCTGACAACAGGGGAACCGGGAGAAGATCAGTTGCTGCGTCAGCAGTTCTGGCAGCTTCAGTATTTTGTGCATTTTCCTGATTGTGCCCGGCCAGGGTGGGGCCTGCAAAACGAATAAGGGTGCCACCCTGTTCAATCCATTTAGCCATTGTATGACGTACGGCCGGGTCAGACAGCGTGCCATCAGGAGCGATAATGACGGAAAGTGACTGCTGGAGGAGTGACGCCCCTGTGCCTTCGTGCAGTTCTGCCGTTGGGCTCAGGGCACGCCGCAGGTAAAATAAGGGGCCTGTCAGGCGGGTGTCAGATGCTCCTGACGTAATCAGCCCGACAGGGTGCATACGGTCACCTTCATCAAGGAGGAAGGCAGAGGCTGCGCCTGGCAGCCCGTTAAGCGTGATGCGGTCAATACGGTTCATTACTGCTGAAGGCAGGCTGGCAGAAATATCAGCCTGCGTGGCACTGGCCGGCAGAGTGAGGGGAATAGTCGCCAGTGTGCCACCTTCCTGCGTGTGCAGGCGTACAGTTATCTGGCGCGGATGTGGTGCGGGCAGAGTGACAAGCTGAGCTATCGCCGTATTATGAGCCCCGGTCGCAGGTTTGAGCACATAAACCGGTGCATCAGGAAAACGGATCTCCCGTACAGGCCCCATCGTCTGTAATGCCTGAGCAAAAGCAGCATCACCTTCGGACGCCACACCATCTGACAGATAAATAACGGTGCCAAAATGACCAGGCGGGTGGATTTTTGAGAGTTTTGCTATTTCAGCCCGTCGCACACCCCACGGCACAGGACGTAACTGGGTGAGTGTGCGTCTGACAGTCTCAGCCGGCCGGGGCGTGAAAGGTGAGGTTGCCGTGTCTGCTGTATTGCTCGTCGCAGTGAGAATGAGTGAAACCTGACGTCTGGTCAGAGCGGCGTTATCAACGATATTTAAGGCCGTTCTCAGACGTTTGCTCCAGTCAGGGGCTGTCAGCATACCGTTATCAATAACGAGAGCTATGGCACCATTGCCTGAAACAGGCAGCGGTGTGCCGGTAATAACAGGTTGTGACAGGCCCAGTATGAGCAGGCTGACAGCCAGTAAGCGTAAAATCAGCAGCCACAGGGGAGATTTGGCTGCATCATTTTCGGTCGGGCGCAGCGTGCGCAGAATTTGCAATGGCGGAAAGCGCATCTGGCGTGGGCGTGGCGGGGTTGCCCTGAGCAGCCACCAGACCAGTGGCAGGGTCAGAAGGCCACATAAAGCCAGGGGAGCAAGAAAAATCATGCAGGCACCTCTGTCAGTTGACCTTTATTATGCATATGCGCCTGTATGCTCATAAGTGCCGGCAGGGGGGAGTTGTTAGTGTTATGTACTGTCAGCGAATGGTTGTGGCGTGTTGCCAGGGCGGTGAGAGCTGTCTCACGCAGTCTGACCTGGTACTGATAGGCATCCTGCAAAGACTGAACATGCTGCAGGTCGAGCTCAGGTTCCTGCTCAAGTCCCTCAAAGGTAATGTGCCCTTTGTAAGGGAGTGTACGTTCGGCCGGGTCTCCAATTTGCACCAGATGTGCTCTGACCTGCTGGCCGGCACAGTGGCTGAGCAGTTTGCCCAGTTCGGTGTCATCACATAAAAAATCGCTGACTATAATCAGTCTGCAATAGCGGGGTATGAGTGCTGCCGCTGGTAGGGCGGGCACCTGGCCACCATTGTTTCGTAAGGTTTCAAGCAGACCAAGAGCCAGACGTTCAAGAGGGGTCCCTGTCGCATGGCGTGTAGCCTGACCTGATGGTGTAAGGATGCGTACGCGCTCACCACTGCGTAAAAGCAGGCTGGCGGTGGCAAGAAGCAGGAGCAGGGCCCGGTCCCGTTTTTCAGGCAGGTCTGAGGCAGAACGCCATTGCATGGAGGCTGATAAATCACACCAGAGCAGAACTGTTTGTGGTGCTTCTGCTTCGGTTTCGCGTACATAAGCATACTGGCTGCGTGCTGACTGGCGCCAGTCGATCTGTGAGACAGGTTCACCAGGCTGAGCCTGGCGATACTGCCAGAAACTTTCGCCGCTGCCCGCACGGTGCAGGCCGTGCTGCCCGGTGCTCAGAGAGGCTGCGACATGACTGGCTTCAAGCAGAAGCGCAGGCAGGCGCGAAGCCAGATCGTCAGCCTGAGAGGCTATAAACCCTGACAGAGAGCCATCAGCTGGTGCATGTCCCGATGAGGGAGGCTGTGAGGCTGTATGTGTAAAATCATCAGCGACGCTCTGCCTGCCTCTGGAGGAAAGGCGCCCGAGAAAATTTCTGAGGCGCAGGACCGGTGTGCTCAAGAGACTTTAGTCCAGAATTTTTAAAAGCTGTGTCATGACAGAGTCAATCTGCACACCGTCTGCGCGGGCGGCGAAAGTCAGTGCCATACGATGAGCCATAACCGGGCGTGCAAGGGCAATGACGTCATCTATACTGGGAGAGAGGCGACCATTCAGCAGCGCCCGTGCGCGGGTTGCCAGCATAAGGGTTTGTGCTGCGCGCGGACCAGGACCCCAGGCAATATGACGGCGCAGAGTTTCATCTCTGGTTGTCTCGGGGCGGGCGGCACGGGTCAGTTTTAAAATAGCATCGACTATTTTTTCGCCAATTGGCAGCGTACGGACCAGTGCCTGCGCTTCGCTGAGAATTTCGGTGGAGATAATGCGTTCAGGGGTGGCTTTTTCTGTGCCGGTGGTTGCCAGCAGCATAGCTCTTTCAGCCGCTTCATCAGGGAAGGTGAGTGGAATTTGCAGCATGAAGCGATCGAGCTGTGCTTCTGGCAGCGGATAGGTTCCCTCCTGCTCCATCGGGTTTTGCGTGGCGAGCACATGAAAAGGTGCGGGTAGCTGATGCTCGGTGCCGGCAACGCTCACCTGATGTTCCTGCATGGCCTGAAGCAGAGCAGATTGTGTGCGGGGGCTGGCACGGTTAATTTCATCTGCCATCAGCAGCTGACAGAATACCGGCCCGGGTACAAAGCGAAAGCTGCGTCGCCCTGAGTTATCTTCATCGAGAATTTCGCTGCCGGTGATGTCAGAAGGCATCAGGTCAGGAGTAAACTGTACACGTCGTGTATCCAGGCCCAGCACGGTGCCCAGCGTTGTCACCAGTAATGTTTTGCCCAGTCCCGGTGCACCAACCAGAAGGCAGTGCCCTCCGGCGAGGATAGTGATCAGGGTCTGGTTAACAACCTGGTCCTGACCAAAAATGATGCGCGAGATTTCCTGCTGCACAGCTTTGAGGTGCTCACACAGATCATCAGCTTTTCTGACATCTGGTGGGGCAGAAGGAGAGAGAGCAGCGGAATGTTTTTTGTCTGATACGGCCATGTGTCCAGTCTGTGCAGATATGGGTCTTACATCAAGTAGGGTATTCACCCTATATCATGTCCTGAGCAGTGAAACAGTTATTACAGGATTATCTGTCAGTGCGCGATGAAGAAGATCTACACCTGAACACGACACATTCTTGTTCTGATACAACCTCTGATCGGTCTGCTTCAGGTTCGCAGGTCAGAAAGCTGCCGTTTCTGATTAAAAGAAACGGGGAGTGGCTGTACAAAGGAGAGCCTTTAAATCGTAAGGCGATGGTGTGTCTGTTTGGCTCTGTTCTGACTCGTGATTCGGAGGGGGCTTATCTGCTTCGTACACCTGTTGAAACAGGATATATTGATGTGGAGGATGCTCCGTTTCAGGCTGTGAAGCTTGAGTGGTCGGGGTGTGGCCGCATGCAGAAACTGTGTTTTTGCACAAATACAGATGAGCCTGTTGTTGCTGACCGTGAGCATCCGATTCGGACCAGATGGCAAATTTCTTCTGATTTTTGTGCAGAGGGTGCCTGTCCGCCTTACCTGACTGTACGTGCCGGTGATGGTCTTTTTCCTGTTGAGGCGCGCCTGTCGCGCTCTGTGTGGTATGAGCTGGCAGCACTGGCTGAGCCCGGGCAGTGTCATGGTATCCCCTGCATGGGGGTGTGGAGCTGTGACAGCTTTTTTCCTCTCTCGTTAATGCCCCCCGAAGAACCTGAAGCATGATGCAGCCTGGCGTGTCAGAGGATTATTCAAAGGGGAGTACCGGGCTTACGACGAAGCAGCGTAATGCTTTGACTGCCTTGTGGCGTGTTTTGCCTCAGGCGCGTCTGGTTGGTGGTGTTGTGCGAGACCTGCTGGCGGGGCGGCCTGTGTCTGATATTGATCTCGCGACACCAGAGCCTCCGGCAGAGGTTCTGGCCAGCCTTAAAGCTGCGGGTATTAAAGTCGTACCCACCGGCCTGGCGCACGGAACAGTTACAGCTGTGATGGAGGGGCAGCCTTATGAAATTACGACATTGCGGCGCGATGTCACGACTGACGGGCGTCATGCCTCTGTCTGCTGGACCAGCAACTGGGCAGAGGATGCAAAGCGGCGTGATTTTACGATTAATGCGATGTTTCGTGACCGTCATGGGCAGCTGACGGATTATTTCGGTGGTCAGGCAGACCTTGCCGCTGGCAGAGTGCGCTTTGTGGGAGAGGCATCTGCACGCATCCGTGAAGACGCTTTGCGGATTTTACGATTTTTTCGTTTTCAGGGACGTTATGGTGGTACTGAGCCTGATGCTGAGGCGATAAGTGCGATCAGGGAGAATGCAGACTGGCTTAAGCGTTTATCTGTTGAGCGCATCTGGTCGGAAATGCAGAAAATACTAACCGGACAGGGGGCCCGGGGTCAGGTTCGCCTGATGGAGGAGACGGGCGTGCTGTCTGTTCTTTTTCCTTCAGGTGTTACGATTTCCCGTTTCGATGCGCTACTTGCAGCTGGCGCCCCCGCCGATCCGGTTTTGCGACTGGCTGCATTAATTGCGGAAGATCCTTCCGGGCTGGCCAGACGCCTGAAACTGTCACGTGCAGAAACGCGCTATCTGGTAGCAGTGTCGTGTAACAAGGCACCCGCGACTGATATCAGCGATGATGCATTACGTTATCTCTTATCTGATAAATCTAAAGACCTGCTACTTGCTCTGGTCTGGCTTGCGCAGGCTGACGCGTCATTCTCACCATCTGTTTTGGCAGAATCGTTTATCGCTCTGAGGGCGCGCATCCGCGATATGCCCGTACCGGTTTTTCCGCTGGCAGGTAAACATCTGTGCGACGCAGGACTTGCTACCGGCCCGGATATTGGTCGTGTTCTCACAGAGGTGCGCCAGTGGTGGCAACAGCATGGGTGTCAGGCGGGGCTGGAGGCATGCCTTAAACAAGCCATGAACCTGAGGCAGATAAAATAGCAGCAGAATTTTTTGCTGACGGATTTTACCTCTTGTCGTGAGGCTGGTAGAGGAACGGTATGATGTCTTCACGCTCCTCCGCTTCTGGTACACATTCTGCGTCTTCCGCTTCTCAGGCTCATTCGGTATCTGATGATACAGAGCATGCTCCTCGTGGACGTAAGCGAAAGAAAAAACAAAAACCTGCGCGTAAGGTTTTATCTCCGGATGATACCCGTGCGCTGCTGCGCCGGTTATGGGGGGGGCAGGTCAGGCACTACCCGGGGCGTATTCTGGCTGTTTTGCTGCTGACTGTTGTGATGGCGGCCCTCACGGCGCTTTATCCGCTGGTTATTCAGCGCGCGCTGGATATGTTTGCCTCGCATGATCCGCGTATTCTGTATCAGGTACCGATGCTCGTGGTGATTGTGACAGCATCAAAAGCTGTGTCACAATATGCGCAGACACTGGCAGCGCAGGGGCTTGTGCTGGTGGTTATTCGTGACCTGCAAAATATCATGTTCAGCCACCTGATACAGGCAGATGTCACCCGGATAGAGCAGGAAGCACCGGCAAAACTGGCCGCACGCTTTACAACAGACGCTGTTTCTATTCGTGAAGCGATGATTAAGGTTGTTAACTCCCTGGGGGATACGGTCACAATTGCAGGCCTTATTGTCTCAATGTTCTATATGGACTGGGAGCTGAGCCTGATTGCTGCGTTACTGTATCCGGTTGCGGTCGTACCTATTCAGAAATTAGGTAAAAAGGTCAGACGGGCTTCAGGCGGGATGCAGGAGCAGATCGGGGAGACTGCGGCGTTTCTGACAGAGAGCTTTTCTCAGGCCCGTACAGTGCGGGTCTACGGTATGGAGCAGGAAGAAACAGCGCGCGCAGTTACATCTTTCGAGCGTCTTCATAAGGCGATGCTGAGCATTACCCAGGGACGTGCCAGAGTTGACCCTCTGCTTGAAGTGCTGGGGGGAACAGCAGTGGCTGCGGTTCTTGGTTTTGCCGGCTGGCGGGCTGCTATGTCTGGCACAACGCTGGGTGATTTTTCCGGGTTCGTTGCGGCTTTGCTGCTGGCGGCACGTCCTCTCAGAGCATTAGGGGCTCTTCACGCCGCCTTGCAGGAGGGGCTGGCCGGACTGGTCAGAATTTTCAGTGTTGTCGATGAAAAACCTGCGGTGACTGAGGCTTCAGATGCTGTTCCTTTACCTGCTGGCGGCGGACATCTGATATTTAAAGATGTTGGTTTTATTTATAATGACGGGCGTGTTGGACTTGATTCGTTTAGTTTTGAGGCTCAGGCTGGTCAGGTCGTCGCTCTCGTGGGCTTGTCGGGTGCGGGTAAATCAACAGCTTTATCACTGGTGCCACGCCTGCATGATGTGACATCTGGCAGTATTCTGCTTGATGGGCAGGATCTTCGTCATTTGCAGATTGAGAGCCTGCGTAAAGCCATTGCCTATGTGAGCCAGAACCCGATTCTGTTTGATTTTCCGGTTTATGAGAACATTCTTCTGGGTAAGCCGGATGCATCCGAGGCTGAAGTGCATGCAGCCGCCCGGGCAGCCGCGGCAGAGGCTTTTATTCTTGAGTTACCTGAGGGATATAAAACCTGTGTCGGCTCCGGCGGTCAGTTCCTGTCAGGTGGTCAGCGTCAGCGCATTGCTCTGGCGAGGGCTTTTTTGCGTAACCCGCGGCTGTTGCTGCTTGATGAAGCGACCAGTGCGCTTGATAGTGAAAATGAAGCCGCCGTGCAGCAGGCTCTTGCACGTATTCGCCATGACCGGACAACAATTATCGTGGCGCACCGGCTTTCTACAGTCAGAGCCGCTGATCTGGTTGTGGTGATGCAGGACGGGCGGGCTATTGAGCAGGGTAACCATGACACTCTTATGGAGAAAAATGGTTTATATGCCCGTCTTGTACGTACGCAAAGTCTGGAGCAGTAGAGTGTCTTTTCAGGAATGGTAAAAAGTATAATTATTTGTTTTTAAATAATTTTTTTATGAAAAACGCTATCATTTATAATAGGGCAGCGTTAACATTCTGCATAGTACTGCTTGAAGTGGTTTGATGATCGTGCCACAAAATGACCGAACCGATCGGTCAGCGGTGTGGTGTTGAATGTGCCGTGAGTCGGAAAATCTACACGGTGTATGTTGAAAAGCGGGGAGCAGAATGGCCGAAGTCCATAGTGAACAGTCTGAAGAAGTATCTGCAAAAGAAAATAGTGCACCCCCAAAGAAAAGCGGAACGCGTAAGGTTGTTCTGACAATTGTTATTGTTGCTCTGGCTGTTCTGGCAGGCGTGTATTTTTATCTCACACGTAATGAAGTCGAGACGGACGATGCTTTTACCGCCGGCCGGGCTGTGTCTGTCGCACCGCATGTCAGTGGTTATGTCGTTGGTCTTTATGTCAATGATAACCAGTTTGTTCGCAAAGGGCAGCTGCTTGCGCGTATTGACCCGCGGGACTGGACAGCACAGCGCGATGAAGCCGTGGGTAACCTTGAGCAGGTGCAGGCTGCTTTTGAAGCATCTCAGATGATGTATCTGGTTGCTCAGAAAACGTATCCCGGGCATCTGGTTGAAGCTCAGGGCAGCCTTGCCGCAGCGAAGGCTCAGGTATTTAAAGCTGAGACCGATTATAAACGTCAGATGCGTGTGCAGCGTGCTGCAACATCGCAGCAGGATATTGATTACGCACGGGCTGCTCTTGATGCGGCAAAGGCGCAGGTTATGCAGGCTGAAGGTCTTCTGCAGATCGCCGAGCCGGTGCAGCCTAATGTGTCGAATACCAAAATTCAGGTCAGCCAGCAGGAAGGTCAGGTTAAAACAGCTCAGGCCAGGCTTGATAACGCTGTTCTCAACCTTGGCTGGACAGAGCTTCGTGCGCCATGTGATGGCTGGATCTCAGAACGTAATATCGAACAGGGTAATTATGTTGCAACGGGTCAGCATGTGTTGTCAGTTGTAGAGCCTGAAGTGTGGGTTGTCGCTAACTATAAAGAAACCCAGATCACTGATATGAGACCCGGCCAGAAAGTGGATATTCATGTTGATGCGTATCCGTCACTTAAGCTGAAAGGGCATATTGATTCGTTGCAAAAGGGAACGGGAGCAACATTCAGTGCGTTCCCTCCCGAAAATGCTACGGGTAACTATGTTAAAATTGTTCAGCGTGTTCCGGTTAAAATCATCATTGATGAAGGACTGAACCCTGAACAGCAGCTGGCGCTTGGTCTGTCAGTCGAGCCGGTTGTGCATGTTGATACTCCCGGACGTCCGGATGGTGTTCCGCCCCGGACAACATCTGCTGCACAGCCAGTTCCATCAACGGTGACTGAAAATACAAAATAATGAGTACACAGCCCGGAACATCTGCGGCAGAGTGGAAGCCCCGCCATAATCCCTGGATTGTGGCGTTTGTAGTGACCATGGCCGCATTTATGGAAATTCTGGACACGACCATTGTAAACGTGTCGTTGCCACATATTGCGGGTAGCCTGTCGAGCACATATGACGATGCGACGTGGACGCTGACAGCTTACCTGGTTGCCAATGGCATTGTGCTGACAATTTCTGGCTGGCTGGGTAAGGTCTTCGGGCGCAAACGTTATTTTATGATCTGTATCACCATGTTCACAGTGTCTTCGTTTCTGTGTGGCATGGCGACATCGCTGACCCAGCTTATCGTGTTCCGCATGATGCAGGGGTTCTTCGGGGGTGGTTTGCAGCCGGTGCAGCAGTCGATCATTCTTGACAGTTTCCCTCCGGCAAAACGTGCCGCTGCTTTTGGTCTGACAGCCATTGCAACAGTAGTGGCACCAGTTATCGGGCCGACGCTTGGTGGCTGGATCACGGATAACTTTGAATGGCGCTGGATCTTTTTTATCAATGTGCCTTTTGGTTTTCTGACAACTCTTGGTGTGATTCTCACAGTTGATGATCCGCCGTGGGCAGTAAAGCAGAAATCTCCTATTGATACAGTTGGTATCTGTCTGATTACGCTTGGTTTCAGTTGTCTTGAGGTCATGGTTGACCGCGGAGAAGATGCGGACTGGTTCGGTTCAGACTTTATTCGTATTATGGCCGTTATGGCGGTTCTGGGTTTAGGAGGCGCTATTTTCTGGCTGCTGCGTGCAAAACGCCCTGCAGTTGATCTGCGCGTCTTTAAAGACCGCAATTTTGCTGTTGCCACAACTCTGATGGGGGCTATGGGAGCGCTGCTTTATGCCTCAGCGTTAATTGTGCCTCAGTTTGCACAGCAGGTGATGGGGTATACGGCAACATTGTCAGGCCTGGTATTGTCTCCGGGCGGGGTTGCTGTGATTTTTCTGATCCCGCTGGTCGGCAAATTAATGACGAAGACCAGTGTGCGTAATGTTATCGCGCTGGGCTTTACGCTTATGGGATGCTCGTTCTTTTTCTCAGCCGACCTCGTGCCGACCCTCGATTTCAGGCATCTTGTGCTTTTCCGTATGAGTCAGACAGCCTGTCTTGCATTTCTGTTTGTGCCACTTTCGACTATTGCTTACTCGACTATTCCTAAGCATCTTAACTCTGATGCTTCTGCTCTCTTTTCAATGGCGCGTAACGTGCTGGGGTCACTGGCAATTTCGGGTGCGACGGCTTTGCTGACAGAACGCCGGCAGGCTCATCAGGCTCATATGGTGCACTGGATGACCCCTTATCATCAGCCTTATAACGATTACCTCAATCAGGTGCAGGCTGCTGCCCAGGCCAGAGGGGCGACACATCAGGCTGCGGCTGCTGTTGCGCAGCATAGTCTGTTCAGTGAGTTCTCACGTCAGATCTCTATTCTGACGTATAACGAGGTCTTTATGACACTGGGTATCGGTGCTTTTTTATGCGTGCCACTATGTTACCTGCTGTCTCCTCTTAAAGGAGACGGTAAGGCAAAACCAGCTCATTAATTTACTGAAAAAGGTCGCTTCGGCGGCCTTTTTTAGTAAGGCTGCGCAAGCAACGATGAGGGTGTTTATCATACCCCTGATGTTTAAGAGTGCTGTTAAAGTTGACGGGATTTATGCCCGATGTCTGCGCTGGAACCCAGAGAAGAGATAATGCTGTCAGCGTGTCGCAGCAGGGTAAATGAGTGGATGCTTTGAAAAATAAGCAACCAGCTTCTCATAAACGGGTTTTTTAAACCCAACATTTTGCTCAGGCAGAGCTTCCAGTTCAATCCATCGAAAAGCATCAAACTCAGGTGGGTTTTGCAGGTTCAGGTTAATGTCGCTGTCAGAACCACTAAAAGCCAGCGCAAACCATTTTTGTGTCTGCCCGCGAAAACGCCCGCCCATGGCTTTTCCAATCAGATGGTCAGGAAAGTCATAGCTTATCCAGTCAGAGCATTCCTGCACGATGCAAAGCTTAGTCGTGCCGATCTCTTCTTCAGCTTCGCGTAGTACCGCACTATCCGGAGCTTCATCATTATCAATACCACCCTGGGGGCACTGCCAGACACCTTCTGACAAAGGCCCGCCTGCTCCTGGCATATCTGCCCGCCGGGCTATGAGAATTTTACCATCTGCACGAAAAATCAGAGCTCCGACATTACGGCGATATGGCAGGCTGTAACCGGAAGAGTCGCGCATCATAATTATCCTGCATCTTATAAACTGAAGTAAGGGCTTAAGGCTGAGGTGACTGAGCACTGTCGGCTGGCTGCATGTGGTTATTCAGGTCAATATGAAAGATTGTTTTATGTGGTAATGCGTCCTGAGTATTGGCTCCGGCGTCAGATGCTGTTGCCTTAATATCAGGGGTTTTGGCAAGCATGCTAAGAGGCACAAGGGTAATGCCGACATCTTCCAGGTGAGGGATCCATGCTCTCAGGCAGGCCAGAGCAACCGGCCGCAGCGGCCCAATAATCCCGATGGCACTATGGTTGCGGCGGGCTGCCTGCTGGAGCTTGAGCAGCTGAATGTCAATTTTAATAATGTCAGTATCTGTATTGATGTTGACGTCTACTGTGCCGCCAGGGCCGTTTGTTCTGGGTGTGGTTTCAGGCGTGGCATTCAGATAAATCAGACCGCGGTCGTCAATATCTTTAAGAATGGGTGAGAAGGCATTGGAAAGGGTGTAGCTTTCAGTGCCGGAACCGGGGAAGCCGTTTGTGACACCAATAAAGCCACTGAGGCTGGAAAGAGCCCATTTATAATTCTGGAGATTTTCCTCCGGAGAGAGGCCAGGGCCAAGCGCATAAGAGCCTGTCACATCTTCTCCGGCAGACGGATCATATTTTGAATCCTGCTGAACAGGGAGGGCAAGAAGTGTCTCGTGGTTGTTAAGACGTGCCTGCTCGAGCAATTTTTTCATTTCAGGAGCATAAGGCGAAACAGCAAATGTGACCGGTGCCGGCAGAGAAGCCATAGCTTCATTTGTCAGGTTTCTGGCATCCCCTATGCCGGTAATAACAAGAGCGACTTCAGCATTACCCGGCGGGACCTCAACAGTAGGAGAGGCATAAGCAAGGCGTGGTGTGCGTCCCTTTGCGTCTTTTTTGGGAAGAGGAAAGCCATTCGGACCCCGGTGTTTTTCCTGCAGTTCAGGTAAGGGGGCCGGAATAACATTGCGGGAGCCAGGATTGAGGTTAGAAGAGGCGACATCAATATCATCCCCGTCCAGCCGGGGAGGGCCCATGACCTGAAGGCTGATGACAAGAATACCGGTCAATACGAAACATCCCCCCCAGAAACGGACAAACATACGTCCGGAGGAAGGCATTTGTTGCCAGTGGGATGTTATCGTCATGCTCTTTATTCCTCTGATAAATCAGGGTTTTTTCTTAATTTCGCTTTTTTTGGCGTCAGTTTTTACCGGGGGGAGAGAAGCAACCGGGTCAGGTGCTGGCAGGTTTGCCATAAATTTAACAACCCTCAGAGCTTCCTGCAGCTGAAAATCAGTCTCTGGTTTCGTGTAGTCAAATTCCGGCCAGTTTGCTGGTGGTTCACCAGGAATATCTTTGGCAACGGAGGGAAGGTCATTGCGAGGCTGGCGCTTGGTCTGGTTACCACCCTGGTTTTTAAGGATGTGCTCCAGGTCAGCTTCATGCATGCTAAAGCCCGGGTCTTCGCGGGTTTCTTTTACAACGATATCAGGTGTAATGCCTTTTGCCTGAATTGAGCGGCCTGACGGCGTGTAATAGCGTGCGGTTGTCAGGCGGATTGCACCATTTCCAGGAATCGGAATGATGGACTGAACAGAACCCTTACCAAAAGAGCGGGTTCCCATCACCACAGCGCGGCCGTGGTCCTGCAACGCGCCTGAGACAATTTCAGATGCTGAGGCAGAGCCACCATTAATCAGCACGACGATAGGCATACCGTTGGTCATGTCTTCGCCATGAGCATTCCACAACTGGCTGTCTTTAGGGTTGCGGGCGCGTGTCGAAACGATAGCACCTGATCGGATAAAGCTGGAGGAGACTTTAATTGCCTGGTCAAGCAGCCCCCCGGGATTGTTTCGAAGGTCGATAACCAGGCCAGCCAGTTTCCCTCCTGCATCGCGTTTCAGTTTGTCGTACGCACTGACAAGAGCTTTTTCAGTTTCTTCATTGAACTGAGCGATGCGGATATACCCTATGCGGCCATAAAGAGCTGATTTCACGACATCAATATGAATATTTTCGCGGGTCAGCGTCAGAATAATAGGTTTGGGTGTCTTAGCTCTGACAAGCGTCAGGCTAATTTTCGTGTTGGGTTTGCCGCGCATTTTTTTGACGGCTTCATCCAGAGGTACGCCATCAACCGGGCGACCATCAACAGCAATAATATAGTCACCAGATTTAACACCGGCACGAAAACCAGGGGTGCCGTCAATGGGAGAGACAACGCGAATATGTCCGTCCTGCTGCTGCAGCTCCAGGCCCAGGCCGCCAAACTCTCCTTTCATCTGGGTCATCATGTCATCATACTGTTTTTCAGTCATGTATGAGCTGTGAGGGTCCAGACCGGACAGGGCACCGTTAAGGGCGTTAGTAATCAGATCTTTATCTGAAACAGGTTCAACGTAATCAGAGCGGACAAGGTCCATGACCGTGCCAAACAGAGTTAGCAGGCGGTAGGTTTCGGCATGATTTTTTGTGGGTGAATCGTCAGCTGCTTTAGCCTGTGGGTGTTGCTCTGTCGCAGTGTCAGAAGCAGGTGCGGCGAAAGCGGATTGCAGGAAGTTGTTACTGCCTGCATGGAATAAACCGGAGGGAGAGGTTACGGCAAGGCCCGTGAGAAACGTGGCACCGAGCATCAGGCCTGTGCGAAACTTCATATTTTTTAATCTCCTGTCGCCGGGCTGTATCCCGTGCTGAAAGCATTTTCTAACAATTATCAGTTCTTGCAAGCCATAGTAGCCAGGCGTTTTTACAGGGGCACAGATAATATTTTGCGACCCGTGTGGGGTAGAATAGCGGTTTCTGCCGTGCAGGAAAACTCTTTGCTGTCTAATTCTTAAAGGAAAGGTGCAGGATTAATAGGTGTCTGAGCATGACGAAGTTGCACAAACAGAGAATTATGGCTTCCCATAGAGCCAACAGGCGCACCTCTGGTGAGTGCCTGCCCTGTATTAACGGAAAGTTCTCCCAGACCAGCGATAACAAAACGGTAATGTTTTCCACAATTTAAGATGACCATCTGGCCGTAGGTGCGAAAGCTGCCAGCAAAATCGACCTGGCCGGTACAGGGTGCGCGTACGCCTGCATCTGATGGTGTACGATAAGTAATACCTGTAGCGGGTCCCGATTCTGTTGAAGCATGCCATGCTGTGAGAATATGGCCCGCTACCGGACGAGATCCGCTTTCAGGACCATTGCCGGCAACAGAAGATACTGCCGGTGCTGATGATGTCGATGCCTGCTGAGCAGATGAGCCGGCTGACTGTGAAGAGGCAGCACTTCGTGCAGAAAGGCCTGGTCCTGATTGTTTTTGCAGGGCCAGTAATTTGCGTTTTGCGGCTTCAGCCCGTTGCTGAGCCAGAGCTCGGGCCGCTGCATCCCGCGCATCTTTATGTGCTTTTTCGGCAGAGGCGAGTTCTTTTTGTAAAGAAGCCTCGGCAGAGCTTTCAAGAGATTCAAGCCGGGCGACAGCATCCTGAAGGCTTGAGGCTTTTCTTGTGGCATTTTCAAGCTGTCGGGCCGCATCTTTTGCCGCTCTCCCGGCTTTTAGCTGGGCAGTCCGGGCTTTAGTCGCCTGCTGTTTTACAACGTCGCGTTGCCGGGCCTGTGTTTGCTGAAGAGTCGTCAGAGTGGCTAGTTTTTTTGATTGCTCAGCATCAAGCAATGTCAGCTTTTCCTGCTGTCCGCGCATTTCCTGCGCCTGTCTTTCGAGCCCGTGAGAGATGCCTTTGATAACAAGAAAGCCGGTTATGGCCTTGTCCTGGGGGAGTGGGACCGTAACCAGCGTATCAGAGGGGTAAAGAGAGAGATGTTCCGCCAGTGGCAGAACAGGAGAGAGGGCTTTACCTTTCTGGATCAGGTCAGCGCGTAACTCTTCCTGCTCTTTGCGGATATCTGCAATCTGAGTTTCAAGGTCAGAAATATTTTGCTCTGTACTTTGCAATGTTGCTGCAGCGGAGGAGGCCGCAGCAGATAATGTGGCAGCAACAGCGGCGCTTTGTCGTGCCTGTGTCTGCGCGGTTTCATTTCTGACCTCAAAAGTTTTAACCGCAGCGACCTGTGCCGCTGTTTGCTGTTTTACGGCATTACGCTGTGTTTGTGCCGCCTGTAGTGCGTCGCGCGCCTGTTTTACAGATTTTTCAGCATTAAGCTCATTGCGGGTCATTGCCGGCTGATGCGTGGCCTGGGGTGTTACTTTTCTATGGCTGCTTTTTTGTGGTGGCTTTGACGAGGGATGATGCTGAGATGTCCGCACCTTATGGTGCTCAGTCGTTCTGGTTGTGGCCAGAGCAGTGCCTGAGAGTGTGCAGCATGACAGCAGCATCAGCCCCGTTATCTTAACGTGCAGAAAAGCAGGTAAGGGGGGCTGCACTATCGGTCAGGCCTGAGGAGCGAGCAGAGAAGAGCCGCCCATATCTGCTGGCCGGGGTATGTCGAGCAGGGCAAGAAGAGTAGGCGCCAGATCGGCGAGGCGGCCACTGTTCAGCGTTTTTGTCCCGGTGTTAAAGGCAATCAGAGGTACTTCGTTGAGGGTATGTGCGGTGTGCGGCAGACCTGTTTCAGGGTCTTTCATTGTTTCACAATTACCGTGGTCAGCTGTGACCAGTAATGCACCATTTTGTTTTTCCAGGGCCTCAACAATCCGCCCCAGGCCCGTATCAACAGTTTCAACAGCTTTAATCGCAGCAGAGAGGATGCCGGTATGCCCTACCATATCAGGGTTGGCAAAGTTCAGAATAATCAGGTCGTAGGTGCCGCTTGCAATAGCCTCTACAGCTTTGTCGGTAAGTTCAGGGGCAGACATTTCTGGCTGAAGGTCATAGGTTGCGACTTTGGGGGAAGGAACAAGGATACGATCTTCGCCTGCGAATGGCTCCTCACGTCCACCATTGAGAAAATATGTCACATGGGGGTATTTTTCAGTTTCGGCCATACGCAGCTGTTTAAGGCCAGCCTTAGAGACAACTTCTCCCAGAATATTTTCAAGGGTCTGTGGCGGAAAAAGTATGGAAAGACGCTTAGCAAGTGTGTCGCTGTAATGGGTCATGCCCATAACAGCACCAAAGCTGATAACTTTCCGGCGTTTAAACCCATCAAACTCAGGTTCTGCCAGGGCATCAAGAAGCTGGCGTATACGGTCAGCTCTGAAATTGAAAGTCAGAAGGCCATCACCGTCTTTCATGCCAGCATAATCACCCACGACAGTGGGGAGAATAAACTCGTCAGAGAGATCATTTGTGTAGGCTGAGGATATCACGTCTTCGGCTGTTGCTGCTTTCGGACCCTGTGCTGAGACAATGGCATTGTAGGCAAGCTCGACACGTTCCCAGCGCTTATCACGGTCCATGGCATAGTAGCGGCCTGAAACCGTTGCAATTTTCACACCATCAGGCAGCTCCTGCTGCAATGTTTTGATGTAATCAGCGGCTGAGCGTGGGGCTGTATCACGTCCGTCAGTAAAGACATGAAATGTAACAGGAATACCAGCCTCTGTCAGAATTTTTGCTAGGGCAGCAGCATGTTCCTGGTGAGAGTGAACCCCACCTGGGGAGACCAGCCCGGCAAGGTGGCACGTCCCGCCGGTGCTTTTTAATGTGCTGATAAATTTCTGCATAATCGGGCTGCGAGCGACAGAGCCATCATGCAGTGCTTTAAAAATACGGGGGAGTTCCTGCATAACAACGCGACCGGCACCGATATTCAGATGCCCGACCTCTGAGTTTCCCATCTGACCATCGGGCAGACCAACATCATCGCCACAGGTACGCAGAAAAGCGTGAGGGTTACTGTTCCATAATTTATCAAAAACAGGCGTACGCGCCAGCCTGACAGCATTATCAGAATCATGTTCGCGCCATCCAAAACCATCGAGAATGACAAGCATAACAGGACGATGTGCGTGAGAGTGAGACTGGACTGTCATAGTACTACGCCTTTTTGATTTTATAATTAAAGACCACACTACCAGATCATTATAATGATGATAATAAGCAGATGCAGTCTTTAATTTATAAAACGATAAAACTCAGGCGTATTTAACGGTATAAAACTGACGTAACTCAGCTGTGATCGAAATAGCGTGCTCAGGGTCGCGTGCTTCGATCATGACTTCAAGTTCTGCTGCCTGTACAGAGGGGGCAGAGAGCAGCCTTCTGTGTGAGACTTCAATAATATTACCACCGGCTTTACCGATTTTGCCTGAAATGTCAGCCAGAACGCCAGGCCGGTCAGGAATTTCCATAATCAGGCGTAGAATCCGGCCATCGCGCAGCATAGCGCGCAGCAGCGTGTTGGCCAGAATCCGGCTGTCGATATTGCCGCCACTGACAGGCATGGCAACTTTTTTGCCGCGGAAGATATCAGGATAAGTCAGCATGGCAGCGAGAGAGACCGCACCGGCACCTTCACTTATTTGCTTTGCCCCCTCAGCCAGCAGCGTAATGGCGTTTTCAACTGCAGCTTCAGGCACAATCAGTACCTGTGACACCATATCGCGAATGACTTCGTCGGTTTGCTGACCAATTTGCAAAACGGCAATACCTTCGGCAATGGTCGCTCCACCCACCGGGTGTGTTGCCGGGCCAGGAAAGGCGGAGAGAGAGTTATAGCTCTCAACCTGTACACCAATCAGCTCAACATCAGGGCGCATCGCGCGGGTTGCAACAGAACAGCCTGCCAGCAGGCCACCCCCGCCAATCGGCGCAATCAGCATGTCCAGCGGGCCGGCATCTTCAAGCAGCTCAAGTGCGCAGGTACCCTGGCCGGCCATAACAGCAGGGTCATCATAGGGATGAACAAAAGTCCGTCCCTCACGTTCCTGAAGTTCTTTGGCGAAGAGAACAGCTTCTGCGAAGCTCTCACCTTCCAGCACAACACGGGCGCCCCAGTTGCGGGTGCGTACAACCTTACCGGCGGGGGTAAAGCGGGGCATAACAATTACAGCATCAATACCCAGCAGGCTGGCATGCCGGGCGACACCCTGCGCATGATTGCCCGCTGAAACTGCAATAACACCACGTTCGCGTTCTTCGGCAGAGAGGAGCGCCAGTTTATTGGCCGCGCCACGCTCTTTAAAAGAGCCAACAGCCTGAAGATTTTCAAGCTTAAGGGTAACCTCAGCACCCGTCGCTCTGGAAAGCGCATGAGACGGAATTGTCGGGGTACGAATAACTTTCCCTTCGATCCGTTTTGCGGCTGCTGAGATATCCTCAAAAGTAATCATATCAGATGAATTTCACTGAAAGGATTTCGTAGGTCCGGTCACCACCGGGGGCAGGAACAGACACGGTATCTCCCTCGCTTTTGCCAATCATGGCTTTTGCCAGCGGAGCAGAGACAGACAGAAGGCCCTGTTTGATGTCGGCTTCATGCATGCCAACAATCTGATAGGTCATTTCTTTATCGGTATCTTCGTCAACAACAGTAATGGTCGCACCAAACTTCACCTGATCACCAGAAAGTGAAGTCGGATCGATTACCTCAGCCGTCGAAATAATCTCCTCCAGCTCCAGAACGCGTCCTTCAATGAACGACTGTCGCTCGCGGGCTGCATGGTATTCGGCGTTTTCTGACAGGTCACCATGACTGCGGGCTTCTGCAATGGCGCGAATAACGGCTGGCCGTTCTTCAGTTTTGAGTTTGCGCAGTTCGTCTTCAAGCCGCAGTAAGCCTTTGCCGGTCATTGGAGTTTTCTGCAAGACATGTCCCCAGAGTAAATTCGCCGGCATGATGCCGGCTGAAAGTTGCACATAATAAGCGGTTTTGGCCGCTATGATAAGAGTATCCCTTCTGCCCCGGTCAGGGGCAGAAGGGTGAAAACCCGCTTTTGCTGTTTTCAGAACGTCCCACTAAAGTATGACTGAAGTGGCGCAACATCAAGCGGTCCTTCACGCATTGCTGCAATGGCATGTGTTGCAGCGCGTGCGCCGGCCATTGTTGTGTAGTGAGGAATGCCCAGAACAAGGGCAGAGCGGCGAATATCAAAGCTATCTGCCACTGATTGTGCGCCAAGTGCTGTGTTGATGACCATCTGCACCTCGCCGGAGCGAATAGCGTCAACACAGTGCGGGCGGCCTTCAAGCACCTTGCTGACCACTTTCACTTCAATGCCGGCTTCGCGTAGTTTCTGTGCGGTGCCGCGGGTTGCCATGATGTTCAGCCCCAGTCTGGCAAGCTGACGGCCAAGGGCAGGCAGGTGCGCCTTGTCGCTGTCTCTGACAGAGAGGAAAACAGTGCCGGAAGTGGGCAGGCGCACGCCCGCACCAAGCTGAGATTTGGCAAAAGCCCGCTCAAACGACGTATCCAGCCCCATGACTTCACCTGTTGAGCGCATTTCAGGCCCGAGGATCGTGTCGGCTTCTGCAAAGCGGTTAAAGGGGAAGACAGCTTCTTTAACAGCAACATGCGGGGTTACGGCACGGTCATCCAGGTCGAAATCAGTCAGTTTGCTGCCTGCCATGACGCGTGCGCCAATTTTAGCAACAGGTACCCCTGTGGCTTTGGCAACAAAAGGCACGGTACGTGAGGCACGGGGGTTGACTTCAAGTACGAAAATATCCGCACCTTTAATCGCGAACTGAACATTCATCAGCCCGATAATGCCCAGCTCACGAGCCATTGCTTCGGTCTGTTCTTTCAGTTCAGTCACAATAGCCGGTGAGAGCGTGTAAGGCGGCAGGGCGCAGGCACTATCGCCTGAGTGAATGCCGGCTTCTTCAATATGCTCCATAACCCCGGCGACGTAGACATCTGTGCCGTCTGCAATGCAGTCAACGTCAGCTTCAATAGCATCATTGAGATAATGGTCGATCAGCAGAGGGCCGGAAGCAACATCAACACCAGCCAGCTGCAAAGCAACACGCATGTAGCGCTGCAGGGCCGTACGATCGTGTACGATTTCCATCGCACGTCCGCCCAGAACGTAAGAGGGGCGTACGACAACAGGGTAACCGATTTTTTCGGCAATTTCTTCAGCTTCCTGCGGAGAGCGGGCAATACCGTTCGCAGGCTGGCGCAGGCCGAGCTTGTGCAGCATAGCCTGGAAACGCTCACGATCTTCGGCTTTATCAATTGCATCAGCCGGAGTGCCAAGCAGAGGAATGCCGGCTTTTTCAAGAGCATGAGACAGTTTCAGCGGAGTCTGGCCACCATACTGCACGATACAGCCGCGAATTTTGCCATTCTGCTGTTCGCACTGGATGAGGGAAATCACATCTTCAGCGGTCAGAGGTTCAAAATACAGGCGGTCAGAGGTGTCATAGTCAGTTGAGACAGTCTCAGGGTTACAGTTGACCATAATGGTCTCAAACCCGGCTTCGCTCAGAGCATATGCTGCATGCACACAGCAATAGTCGAACTCAATGCCCTGACCGATGCGGTTGGGGCCACCACCGAGGATGATAATTTTTTCACGCTCTGTCGGGTTTGCCTCACAGGAGGGCGCTGCAAAAACACCTTCGTAAGAAGAGTAGAAATAAGGTGTGGCAGAGGCAAATTCACCGGCACAGGTATCAATGCGCCTGTATCCCGGAACAACTTTTTTCTCTGCGCGCAGACGCGTGACTTCGTCAGCCTGAAGGCCTGAGAGGCGGGCGAGCTGGATGTCAGAGAAACCCATAGCTTTCAGGCGGCGCAGGCCCTGTGTATCGCGTGGCAGGCCGTGATTTTCAATGGCATGTTCGGCCTGAATAATCTTTTCAAGCTCTCTGAGGAACCAGGGCTCAAAGTGGCAGACCTCGTTAATATCCTCAACGGAAAGACCTGCACGCAGAGCCTGTGCCGCCATAAGGATACGTTCGGGGCGTGGCTGTGAAAGAGCCGCGCGGAAAGCATCTGTGCCGCCATCGCCGGGAGGGGTAACAGGGTCAAGGCCGGTCAGGCCTGTTTCCATCGAGCGCAGGCCTTTTTGCAGTGCTTCTGAGAAGGACCGCCCGATGGCCATGGCTTCACCCACTGATTTCATTGATGTGGAGAGCAGGGCTGGTGCACCAGGGAATTTTTCAAATGTGAAGCGGGGAATCTTCACAACAACATAGTCGATTGTTGGCTCGAAAGAGGCCGGTGTTGTTTTGGTAATGTCGTTTTTGAGCTCATCGAGCGTATAACCAACAGCCAGCTTTGCTGCGATGCGGGCGATCGGGAAGCCTGTTGCTTTAGACGCCAGAGCGGAGGAGCGTGAGACGCGTGGGTTCATCTCAATGACGACCATGCGGCCATCTTTGGGGTTTACACCAAACTGAACGTTTGACCCGCCGGTTTCAACACCAATAGCGCGCAGACAGGCGATAGAGGCATCGCGCATGCGCTGATATTCTTTGTCTGTCAGAGTCAGAGCCGGGGCGACAGTGATTGAGTCGCCGGTGTGCACGCCCATCGGGTCAATATTTTCGATCGAGCAGACGATAATGCAGTTGTCAGCTTTATCGCGGACAACTTCCATTTCGAACTCTTTCCAGCCGAGAACAGACTCTTCCACCAGTACTTCTGTGGTGGGAGAGGCATCCAGGCCAGACAGGACAATCTGCTCAAACTCTTCGCGGTTATAAGCGATACCGCCACCTGAGCCACCCATGGTGAAAGACGGGCGGATAATGGTGGGGAAGCCAATTTCTTTCAGGGCGTCATGGGCTTCGCTCAGTGTGTGGGCAATAAAGCTGCGTGGGCTTTCAATGCCGATGGCATCCATCGTTTCGCGAAATTTCTGACGGTCTTCGGCACGGTCAATAACTTCTGCACTGGCACCAATCAGCTCAACACCGTGTTTTTTGAGCGCGCCTGATGCGTCAAGCGCCATGGCTGTGTTGAGTGCCGTTTGCCCGCCCATGGTGGGGAGAATCGCATCGGGTTTTTCTTTGATGATGATGCGCTCAACATACTCGGGTGTAATCGGCTCAACATAGGTTGCATCAGCCAGGCCCGGGTCGGTCATAATGGTCGCCGGGTTAGAGTTAACCAGAATAACCCGGTAGCCCTCTTCTTTCAGGGCTTTACAGGCCTGGGTGCCTGAATAGTCAAATTCACAGGCCTGGCCAATGACAATGGGACCGGCACCGAGGATGAGGATGGAGCGAAGATCTGTCCGTTTAGGCATGGTGTGTCGTCCAGTTCTGGCAGACAGCCCGGTCCGGGCTGGGAAAGCGGAGGGAAGGGGCGTGTGTGTCAGTTTTTGCTGGCATGGTCGTCGATCAGTTTAACGAACCGTTCAAACAGGTAAAAACTGTCTGATGGACCAGGACTTGCTTCAGGGTGATACTGAACAGAGAAAGCCGGGTAGCGCTCAGAGGCCAGGCCTTCGTTTGATCCGTCAAACAGGCTGACATGGGTTACGCGCACATCGGCTGGCAGGCTCTTGGCATCAACAGCAAAACCGTGATTCTGGCTGGTAATTTCAACCTTGCCTGTATCCAGGTCTTTTACGGGCTGGTTCGCACCGCGATGTCCCTGTTCAAGCTTATAGGTTTTGCCGCCCAGGGCCTGTGCGAGCAGCTGGTGCCCCAGGCAGATGCCAAATAATGGCAGGCCGGTTTTCAGAATATCCTGAATAACAGCGACAGCATAGGTGCCGGTTGCAGCCGGATCACCCGGACCGTTGGAGAGAAACACGCCCTCAGGCTTCAGGTCGAGAATTTCTTTTGCAGAAGCGGTAGCTGGCACAACGGTCACATCACAGCCGGCAGTGACCAGGCAGCGCAGGATGTTGCGTTTTGCACCATAATCAACAGCTACAACTTTGCGGCGTTTACCTGCGGGGGCAACCGTGCCGGCAGGCCATGACCACACACCGTCGTTCCATGTGTAAGCTTTTTTGCAGGTGACATCCTTTGCCAGGTCCATGCCTTCAAGGCCGGGCCAGGCTTTTGTCGCAGCCAGGAGAGCTTCATGGTCGAACTGCCCGTTTTCAGGGAAGAACAAAGCTGCGTTCTGCGGACCTTTATCGCGAATTTTCAGGGTGAGGGCCCGTGTGTCAACACCGGCAATGCCTGTAATGTTCTGCGTTTTCAGCCAGTTTTGCAGCGGTGCTGTGGCGCGCCAGTTTGCAGGCTCCGTCACGTCTTCTTTAATGACCAGGCCACGTGCAAAAATCTTATTAGCTTCAGCATCTTCATCATTGATGCCGACATTGCCGATATGCGGGAAGGTGAAGGTAATGATCTGCCCGGCGAAGGATGGGTCAGTCAGGGTTTCCTGATAGCCTGTCATACCTGTTGAGAAGCAGATTTCACCCACAGCAGGGGTATCGGAGAAGGCGCCAAACCCTTTGCCCCAGAGGAGGGTTCCGTCTGCAAGAACAAGAACGGCTGTGGCGCCGTCGGGGCGGGCATGAGGCATGGAGGATCCTGTTGAGCTGGTGCCTGCAGGCATGGCCGCAGAAAGGTCTGAGGCTGATGTTGCGGGCTGAAGGTCTGTCAGAGAAAGCCCCGTGGCCTGCGCAATAACAGGCCAGTGGCGGGAGGGAATAGACTGAGCCTGCCGCCATTTACGAATGGCTTCGGTACCAACGCCTGTCAGGCGGGCAGTGGCCTCCGGGCCACCCAGGCGAGCGATGATGCTATCGATAGACATGGACATGGCGCGTGTTACTCCTCGCGATGCCGCTCTCTTACCAGTTTTTCCACGCAGTGGGAAGAAATTTCCCACTCATGGTTTTTATTTCCTGTGAGGGAAAAAACTTCCCAAACTGGAAAGTTCTCTCTCTTTGGTTCATATGCGGTTGAGATGCACAGAAAACAACAGGAGCGAAGATGTCTTTACGTGAAAGTCTGATGGCAGACCTTAAGGGTGCAATGAAAGCCGGAGAGAGCGCACGTGTTGCGACTATCCGTATGATTATGGCAAAAATTAAAGATGTTGAAATTGCTGCCCGTGCAAAAGGGGGCGAAGGGCTTGATGAGGACGAAGCGGTCTCAGCTCTGCGTGGTATGGTAAAGTCACGCACTGAATCTGCCACAATGTACCGTGATGCAGCCCGCCCTGAGCTGGCAGAGAAAGAAGAAGCTGAAATTGCGGTTATCCGTACCTATCTGCCTGCTGAAATGGATGAGGCTGCTCTGGTCGCGGCTGTAAGCGAAGCTGTTGCGGCAACAGGTGCCCAAAGCATGAAAGATATGGGTAAAGTTATGGGTGCGCTGAAGGCGAAATTTGGCAGTAACCTTGATATGTCCCGTGCTAATGCCGTGGTTAAGGCGCAGTTAAGCTAAGAATAATGCGTTCAGAAACAGGATATGATTTTTTATGGCGATAGAGCCTGGTTTTCTTGAAGAGCTGCGTGCGCGTACGCCGCTGGCCTCTGTTATTGGCCGGCGGGTCAGGCTGGCGCGCTCAGGGCGTAACTGGAAGGGGTGCTGCCCTTTTCATGGTGAGAAGACCCCGTCCTTCTACGTTTATGATGATCATTTTCACTGTTTTGGCTGCGGTGTGCATGGCGATGTTATTTCTTTCGTCATGCAAAGCGAGGGTAAAAGCTTTCCCGAGGCTGTTGAGGAGCTGGCGGCCTCTGCAGGCATGGAAGTGCCTAAAGAGACGCAGCGCTCGCGAGAGGAGGTTGCCCGTGCGCAGTCTCTCAGTGATGTGCTTGAGCAGACGCAGCTTGTCTGGTCGCGTGCACTTTATGCTCCTGAGGGGCGGGCGGGTCTTGCGTATCTCGAAAAACGCGGGCTGACGCGTGAGACGATAGAAAAATTTGGGCTGGGCTGGGCGTCTGGCGGGCGTGACAGCCTGACCCAGGCACTGGCTTCACAGCGTATTACGCCGCAGATGATGGCTGATGCCGGGCTGATGCGCCTGGATGAGCGTGGTGGCCCTAAAGGTGAGCTGTTCTGGGAGCGTGTGACATTTCCTATTCGTGACCGAAAGGGGCAGATTGTCTCCTTTGGCGGGCGTATGCTGGGTGATGGTCAGCCTAAATATCTGAACGGGCCGGAGACGGCTCTGTTTTCTAAGCGACGACTGCTTTTTGGTCTTGATCGTGCGCGTACAGCCCTCAGGGCGCCCCGGCCGCCAGGTGCGGCAGCCCCCGATCTGATTGTGGTTGAGGGGTATATGGATGTTATTGCGCTGCATCAGGCCGGGTTTTGTGGTGCCGTGGCCCCTCTGGGTACGGCACTGACGCAGGAGCAGCTTGAAGTGCTCTGGCAGATGAACTCTCAGCCGATTTTATGTTTTGATGGTGATATTGCTGGTCGCAGGGCAGCAAAGCGTGCGGCAGAGCTGACGCTGCCGCTGATGAAGGCTGGTTATACTCTGCGTTTTTGCCTGCTTCCTGAAGGGGAAGATCCGGACAGTCTCGTGCGTGCCCGTGGAGAGCAGGTTGTGGCAGAGATGTTTGCGGCTGCCCGCCCGCTGTCAGATGTTTTGTTTGAGCTGCTGGTCGGGCGTGTTGAGAATCCGGGGCCGGAAGAGCGTGCCGCCCTGCGCCATAAGCTTGTCGAGGCGGCTGGGCAGATTCCCGATAAAGCTCTGGCATCAGAGTATCGTTCGACACTGCTTGATCGTTTTTTTGAAGTTTTTCGTAAAAAGAAAACCAGTGGCAGGTCAGATTTTCAGAAGAGTCGTGCGGTCAATATTGAGCTTGCCGGAGCCGGTGTTGATGCTGATTATGAAAGGCAGCGTAAGTTACTGGGTTTGCTGGTGCGTTACCCTGAAATTATCCCGGAGGTTGAGGAGGCACTTTGCCGCCTGTCGTTGTCAGCCGGATTACAGCAGGTCAGAGATGTTTTGCTGGATCTGTCGATAGCAGGTGAGGTGCCGCAAACCAGTGAGGATTTGCTTGAAAAGCTTGAAGAGTCTGACCGTGCCGTTTTGCAGGAATATATTTTGTCAGATGGTGTTTTACCGCTGTTTTCTGGCAGGGAGGATGTTTCGCTCGCTGTTGCGGCCAGAACACAGTGGTGGCATTTCTATGGTTTCCTGAATTTTTCTCAGTTTAAGCAGGAAGTCGATCAGGAAGTTGCCCGTTTTGCCGCTGAGGGAGGGGATGAGGCCGAATGGAGGCGTTTACAGCCCCGTCTTGAAGCTCTGACCCGTCTGAAAAGCGGTGAAACAGAGGGAGAGAAATAACCGGAATTTTCTTTACTATCATAAGACACCTCTTGACTTATGGCGAGGGATATCCCACGTCCTGCCCGCTCCGGGAAGATTCAACAGTGTTTGTTTTGAACAAGCACTGCGATTTTTATTTTTTCGGAACGCGAACGGGGAGGCACAGGTCTGGCAATGGCAACAAAAACAGCATCAGGTAGCGTAACACAGGCAGAAGACGGCGATACCGCTACTCTTGATACGCAGTCTGCTGCGGTCAAAAAGCTGATTGCCAAAGGTCGTGAAAACGGTTGTATCACGTTTGACGAGCTGAATGCTGTATTGCCGCAGGATAAAATGTCTTCTGAGCAGATCGAAGACATTATGGCTATGCTGTCTGAAATGGGTATTCAGGTTGTCGAGAATGAAGAAGGCGACGATTCTGAGACTTCCAAGGACGCTAAATCTGAAGACGGTGAAGAGTCGGAGGAAGAGGCCGAAGAAACAGAGACCCCGGCCGGCAATGTAAACGAAAATCTGGGTCGTACAGATGACCCCGTGCGTATTTACCTGCGTGAAATGGGAACAGTTGAGCTGTTGTCACGCGAGGGTGAGATCGCAATTGCCAAGCGTATCGAAGCGGGTCGTGATGAAATGATTGGCGGGCTGTGTGAAAGCCCCCTGACATTCCGCGCCATCATTTCCTGGCATGAAATGATTCGTAACAACGAAATGCTGCTGCGCGATATCGTTGATCTTGAGGCTATGCAGTCAGGTGGTAATCCGCCCGAGGAAGGCTTCGAAGAAAACGAAGAGGCCGCTGAGGGCGAAGAAGAGGCTGAAGATACCGAAGGCGATATCGAAGGTGAAGGCAGTGGTCTTTCACTCTCCGCCCTTGAAGAGAAGCTTAAGCCGGAAATTCTTGCTCATTTTGAAGATATCGAGCCGCTTTACGAAAAGCTGCGCTCTATCCAGGTTCAGCGCATTGAATCTCTGACCGCCGGTGAAGAGGTGCAGAGCCAGTTTGAAGAAACTTATGTTGCTTTGCGCGATGAGCTGGTCGGTAAAGTCGAGCTGGTCTGCCTGCATAATAATCGTATTGAAGATCTGGTCCTTCAGCTTAAAGAAATGTTCCGTAGCCTCAATGCCCTTGAAGGCCGCATGCTGCGCCTTGCTGAGAGCTGCCGGGTTACCCGTGAGGACTTTCTGCTGAAATATCGTGGCCGTGAGCTTGATCCGGCATGGATGGATATGGTCTCAGCTCTTCCTGGTAAGTCCTGGAAGAACTTTGTCGCCAAGCATGCTGAAACAGTTGTTGATCTGCGTAATCAGGTTGCTCGCCTGGCGCAGGAGACCGGGCTGCCTATCGGTGAGTTCCGTCGTGTGTATGCCACAGTAGCACGTGGTGAGCGTGACTCAGCACGTGCCAAGAAAGAGATGATTGAGGCTAACCTGCGTCTCGTTATCTCGATTGCAAAAAAATATACCAACCGTGGCCTTCAGTTCCTCGATCTGATTCAGGAAGGGAATATTGGGCTCATGAAAGCGGTGGATAAATTTGAATACCGCCGTGGCTATAAGTTCTCGACTTATGCAACATGGTGGATCCGTCAGGCTATTACCCGCTCTATTGCTGATCAGGCCCGTACCATTCGTATCCCGGTACATATGATCGAGACGATCAATAAGCTGGTGCGTACGTCGCGTCAGATGCTGCATGAGATTGGTCGTGAGCCTGCCCCGGAAGAGCTGGCAGAAAAGCTGGGTATGCCGCTTGAAAAAGTGCGTAAGGTGCTCAAAATCGCCAAAGAGCCCATCTCTCTTGAAACGCCGATTGGTGATGAGGAAGACAGTCACCTTGGCGACTTCATTGAAGACAAAACAGCCATTATTCCGCTTGATGCTGCTATTCAGACCAACCTGCGTGAAGCAACCACCCGCGTTCTGGCGTCACTGACGCCGCGTGAAGAGCGTGTGCTGCGTATGCGTTTTGGTATCGGTATGAACACCGACCACACCCTTGAGGAAGTCGGGCAGCAGTTTAACGTAACCCGTGAGCGTATTCGTCAGATTGAGGCGAAGGCCCTGCGTAAACTGAAGCATCCCAGCCGGAGTCGTAAGCTTCGGTCCTTCCTGGATGACAACTGAGCCGTTAATTTCTCCTGCTGAGCCGGTAACATGCATGAAGGTCGTTGTGACCTTCATGCGTATGCTGAAAGCTCCGTCTGGCCAGGCGCCTGTGTTGCCTGATGGCTGGGAGATTGTCCCTTCAGTCAGCGTCAGTGTGGCTGAGTATCGCAGACTGCATCATCGCGTTGGGGCTGAGTATTGCTGGTGGATGCGCCAGGCGCAGCCAGATGCAGCTCTTGAGCGACTGCTTGCTTCGGGTAACCTGCAGATAGGCTATTTGCTTAAAAATGGTGCAGTTCGCGGTTTTTTTGAATTAGACCTGTCGAATATTCAGTTTATTAATCTGAATTATTTCGGGCTTTTCCCGGAGGTTATTGGTGCGGGTGTCGGGCGTCGCTTCCTTGATGCGGTTATACGTCTCGCCTGGTCATATTATCCGGTTATGTTGCAGGTTAATACCTGTTCAGCGGATCATCCACGTGCTTTGCCGCTTTACCGGGATGCCGGCTTTGAGGTGTTTCGCGAGCTGGAAGAGGTATGGCCCGTACCGCAACGCCTGGGACTGATTATTCCTGAGCGCTTTCGTATTTAAAAATCTTGCGTTTTTTTGCGTATTATGATTGTTAGGCCGTCTTCCCTGCCGGTGTGTGGCATCATGCCGGCTATACCCGTTGTTTTGCACAAAAACAGCTGATTGTCAGAATGGTCTGGCTCAGTCGGGTTGATTTTATCCGAAGGGAGACAATATGCCGCTTTATGAAACCGTGCTTATTGCACGTAACGACATTTCTCAGCAGCAGGTTGATGCCATTGTTGATGGTATCGTTGCTCAGATCGAAACAGACGGTGGTAGTGTCAAGAAGCGTGAATACTGGGGTCTGCGTACCCTGGCATATCGCATCAAGAAGAACCGCAAAGGGCATTATGTGCTCCTGGGTCTGGACACAAAGTCTGAGATGCTCAAAGAAATCGAACGCCAGCTGATGATCAATGAAGATGTTCTGCGTCTTCTGACACTGCGCGTTGAAGAGATTGATGACACTCCTTCTCCGACTCTGTCTCGTAAGGGTGAAGACCGTGGTGAGCGCAGCTTCCGTGGTCCAAAGCCAGCAGGACGCTTTGAGAGCGGCCGTGGCCGTCGTTCTTCCGAAGATCGTGAAGAATATCGTGCACGTGACGACAAACCAGCCGATCTGGCTGAGAATGATGGGGAGTGATCAGAATGTCTGATACGAATGAAATCAACCCAGCAGCACGTCGTCCAGCCGTAGGTGCTCGTCGTCCGTTCTATCGCCGTCGTAAATCCTGTCCTTTTTCTGGCGCAAATGCACCGAAAATCGACTATAAGGACGTTCGTCTTCTGAGCCGCTTCCTGTCAGAGCGCGGTAAGATCGTCCCTAGCCGGATCACCGCGGTTTCCGCAAAGAAGCAGCGTGAGCTGGCACAGGCTATTAAGCGTGCTCGCTTTCTGGCTCTGCTTCCCTACGTTATGAGCTGATAGGGGGCAATTATGGCTGTAACAGAAGTAATCCTGCTTCAGCGCGTTGCACATCTGGGTCAGATGGGCGATGTGGTGAAAGTTCGTCCGGGCTATGCCCGTAATTTCCTGCTGCCACAGGGCAAGGCTATTCGTGCAAACGAAGCCAACCGTTCACGCTTTGACCGTGAACGCGCTCAGCTGGAAGCACAGAACATCAAAAACCGTGAAGAAGCAGAGCGTCTTTCTGAGCGTATGGATGGCCTGTCAGTTGTTCTGATCCGTCAGGCAGGTGACAGCGGCAGCCTGTATGGTTCTGTGTCTCCACGTGATGTGGCTCAGGCTGTAACAGAAGCTGGTTTTATAGTTTCTCGTCAGCAGGTTTCTCTTGCTCATCCGATCAAATCTCTTGGTCTGTATGAAATCAAGGTTGCTCTGCATCCTGAAGTTGTTGTGCCGGTTATCGTTAACGTTGCCCGTTCAGCTGAAGAAGCAGAACGTCAGGCACAGGGCGATGCAACTGTTGTTAAAGAAGAAGCCGAAATCGGCGACGATGTTGTTCTTGAGGGCGAGATCGTAGCAGAAGAAGTTGAAGTTCAGGCAGAAGCCTGAGTGACAACACTCTTGATATAAGCTGAGAAAAAGCCCGAAACTTTGTTTCGGGCTTTTTTTTATGTCCGTGACAGGGATGAAAAACTATGAACCGACTTCTCGATCGTATTTTGAAAAGCTTTATTTCAGCAGGGCAGTTGTCTGTAACATGGGCAGATGGCAGCCAGAGTGTTTATAAGGGGGCTGTGTCAGGGCCATCGGCTGGCATGGCCTTGTCAAACCATCAGATTGAAGCTGCTCTGGCTCTTAATCCAGGCCTGGCCTTTGGTGAAGGCTATATGGATGGTGCGATTACTCCCCTTGGGTGCAGTTTGTATCAGCTTCTTGACCTGCTGATGCTTAACTCAATGTCTCCGGGACATTTGCCAGCTCAGATTGCAGAAGGTTTTCGTTACGTTTGTCGAAAATGGATCCAGTTTAACCCTGTTAAACGTTCACGGCGCAATGTCGCGCATCATTATGATCTCGACAGTCGTTTATATCAGTTGTTTCTTGATAAAGACCGGCAATATTCCTGTGCTTATTTTCGCCGTGGCGATGAAACACTGGATGAGGCGCAGGAAGCAAAAAAACACCATATTGCATCCAAGCTTTTACTTAATAGGCCAGGCCTTGAAGTGCTTGATATCGGGTGTGGGTGGGGCGGTATGGCGCTGACTCTGGCGCGGGATTACGGTGCCATTGTTACAGGTATAACCCTGTCGCAGGAGCAGCTTGATGTTGCCCGTCAGCGCGCTCTGGACGAAGGATTACAGGGGCAGGTACGGTTTGAAATGCTCGATTACCGTAACCTGCAATGTCGTTTTGATCGTATTGTGTCCGTTGGTATGTTTGAGCATGTTGGCGTGAGCCATTACGAACAGTTTTTTGAGACCGTAAAAAATAGTCTTAAAGACGATGGTATCGCTCTTATTCATTCCATAGGACGTAATGACCGGCCTGGTACGACAAACCCGTGGCTTGATAAATATATCTTCCCTGGTGGTTATTCTCCGGCTCTGAGTGAAGTTTTTACAGCGGTTGAAAAATCTGGTCTGTGGGTCACTGACTGTGAGATTTTACGCCTGCATTATGCAAAAACCATAGCTGTCTGGAGAGAGCGTTTTGCTGCAAACAGAGCAAAAGCGGTTGCGCTTTATGACGAGCGCTTTGCCCGTATGTTTGAGTTCTACCTTGACGCAGCAGAGTTATCTTTTCGGGTGCAGGGTCATATGAATTTTCAGATCCAGCTCTCCCGGGGGATTGATACTGTGCCTCTTACCCGTGATTATATGTCTGAGGCTGAAGCAAAGAAGTAGCTTTGCCTGAGTAGGGTAACGTAAGGTCTGCCGGCAGAAATTAAACAGCTGGCAGCCTTTATTACCTTACCGGGTACAGAGGGGAGGCAGGCCTTTTAAAGGAGAGGGGACCGCCCCGTACCGTCTCAGCGGTTAAGATGTGCTTTTGCCAGCAGGTCAAACTCTTCAATACTAAGTGTTTCCGCCCGGCGAGTACCATCTATACCTGTTGTGGCGAGTAGTTTTTCACCACCGACAGATTTCAGAGCGCCACGGAGCATTTTTCGTCTCTGGCCAAAAGCTGCTGCGGTTACCTGCTCCATGGCTTTAAATAACGCGGGAGATGGCTGCTCTGCTTTAGGGATAATACTGACGACTGCTGACCATACAGCAGGTGGAGGAGAAAAAGCGCCGGGAGGTAGCTTCATAACCACCGCGCAGTCAGCGCACCACTGCGAGATCACAGCCAGCCTGCCATAATGCGTACTGCCCGGTGTAGCGCAGATACGTTCAGCAACTTCGAGCTGAAACATCAGCGTTAAGCGCTCCCAGGCTTTGCCCTGGTGCAGCCACCCGATTAGCATAGGGGTTGCGACGTTATAAGGCAGATTAGCGATAATCTGCCGCGGGGCGGGAGTGAGACTGCTCAGATCTTCTTTGAGGGCATCGGCTTCAATTACGCGCAGACGTGCAGGGTGGCTTTGTGCCAGCTCGCTAATAACAGCGACAGCACGGGTATCGACCTCTACGGCAGTGACACTGACTGCCGGTGTTGCCAGAAGGGAGCGGGTCAGCCCTCCCGGTCCAGGTCCGACTTCAATGATGTGTCGTCCGTCAAGAGAGCCGGCGAGAGCTGCAATACGCCCTGTGATAGCAGGGTCGAGTAAAAAATGCTGCCCCAGAGCTTTACGGGCATCCAGACCATGGCGTTTGATAACGTCGCTAAGACTGTCAGTAGAAGCAGACAGAACTTATACTCCCTTAATTTTAATACGTTTATTGATAATAGCCCGACGGTGCAGGTCATTATCAAGCTGGCGTGCTGTTTGCTCAACGCGCTCGCTCATCAGCTGGTCAGCAATTTCACTTGGTGACCGTGAAGCGAAATTTTTCTCTTTCTTCGAGCAGACCATAATCAGGGAAATGCCATCAGGGGTAATCAGAGGACGGGAAAGTTTATTGAGTGGCAGAGGTGCAATAACTTCCTGCATCTGAGGATTCATGCTCTCAAGCGGTAATTCACCCGGGTCACTGGGGCGTTTCTCACCAGATTCTTTATTGATATCTTCTACCTGCTGGCAGGTATTAACGGTCTGCCCATAATGTACTGCTTTTTGCAGTACCTGTTCCTGCTGTGCTGTTGGATGCTGTGGGTTGAGAGGGGTACTAAATGGCAGGAAAGCCTGACGCACAGTGACAACATGACCAGGCTGATGCCCGATAATGCGTTTGCCATTGACTGTAATAATGACAAACCCACCGGGAACTTTAATGGGATTTGAAATGGCGTTTACCCCAACAGGGATCTGCCTGATAATATTAACGACGGCCGGATCGAGTTCATCTTCCTGTACCCAGCCCATTGAGCCACCCTGCAATGCGGTCTGACTTTGTGAAAACTGTGCAGCAACAATCGGGAAAGGGGCGCCTTTACGCAATTCCTGAATAACGGTGTTCGTAAAAGCCAGCTCTTCCTCTGCATGCCGGGGGTCGTCAACTTTTACAAAAATTTCGCTCAGATTATATTCCGGGCGTCCATCCTCACGGCGCAACGCTTCTTCACGCTGTGCGATTTCCTTTGCGGTTACACGCCCGTGTGCCCCCAGATCCTGCCGCAAAACCTGGATCCAGCCAATTTGCACGCGAATCTGATCGATCAGGGTGGTCAGAGAGACGCCATCAGAGGCAAGGCGGTCCCGCAAAGCGTTAGGCGCCATGCCATTGCGTTTTTCAATATTGGCAATGGCTGCGGCAATCTGCTCAGGAGAGATGTTGATATGCCGGGAGTAGATTTCCTGGGTGCGCAGACGCTCATCAATCATCTGACGGATAATTTGCGAGCGCATGCGCTCCATCAGTTCCGGGCTGATTTGTAAGCCTGTTGACAGGGCAAATAATTTTCCTCTGTTATCAACATCACGTTTGGTCAGCGGAATATTGTTAATAATAGCCAGAATCATATCATCCGGCTCAGGGGTTGCCGGTGCAGCGTTGCCTGTGTGCCCGGCCGGGGTGACCGCCTTAATTGTTGTATGGCTGGCGGCCATAGCTGGTGCACAGGAAAGAGAAAAAACGGTCAGCGCAGCGAGAGAGCACATGAGAGCAGGAGAGCGTAGAAGCATACAGAGCGGTCTTTCAGCTTTCTGACAGAAGAAGCGTATCATTGCTGATAGCGGAATCGGCAAGGTTTTTGAAGTAGTTCTTACTTCAGGCCGAAAGAGCCAAGGGTTTTAAGGCTGACTGTGAAAAGCACAGTCGAGTTACGCTGCTGCCCGCCAATGGTTGTGTATTGTTTCATATATAATACATCTATTCCAAAGCAGTCGTTGCTGTAACCAAGGTCTCCACCCAGTGATACAAATTCTTTTCGTGACAGGCTGCGGCGTGCAAAAGCAGACAAGTGCCATGCGCCCCAGTCTGAGGAGAAACCACCACTCAGTTCGTTGGTTTTGACGTAATAGAGTGAAGAGGGCCCTGATGAACGATAGTCTGTGGCATAATAATAGTAAGGTGTAACCGGTTCATAAACATAGCCACCACGAACGCGGAAGTGAGGAACACCAACGCTGAATAATGCATCACCAAAATTTACGTGCTTGGTGTAGGGATCGAGACGCATGCGTCCGTTAAAATCGAAATACTGATTAGGGACCACGCGCGCCCGCATGACGATATCAGAGGCGTGGTGCTCAAGTCCGGAATATGGGAGCTGATCGTGGTTGATATGCTCCTGAAAGCTTTCTCCTCCCAGCAGGTCAACCTCATGTCCGTCCCATGTCCAGTTTGCGTGCAAACCGACATTGGCACGCAACCCGCCGTCCAGTCTGTCCGTGCCCTGATAGCGGTTAAGCGAAAACAAAGTTGAATCGGTGAACTCATAGGACATACTGTCTTCGTTCGGCATATTATTTCTGCTATACCCTGTATTGGGTGCATAGATAAGCTGGACGATGGGCTCGAGAATCTGAGAGCCGTGTCCCTTTTCAAATGCCCGGACAAAAGGCCAGCTGGTTTTCAGAGCGATGGTCGGGAGTACCTGCCCTGAAGTTGCAGCGCCGTGGCGGTTATAATAGTTGGGCTGCTGGTCAAGATGAGAAGCACTATAGAGTGTTGAATCAAGATGCAGCGTCAGCAGGTATTTTTGTCCCAGCTTGTTCTGAAAAGGACGGTCCCAGTTGAGTGCAACCTGCCCTCTGATATCAGAAGTCCCGTTGTCACGCCTGACATTAAAGTCGGTTGTAGACATGCCAAAGCGTCCGCCAAGTGCATCAGGCTGCCCCAGGAAGCTGTATGTGTAACGGGGCAAAACAAAAGGCAGGTCCGTGTTACGAATAACACCCTGGTTCAGCCCCTGATAATACTGGGCGTCGATACGTGAATATGAGCCTGTACCGAACCCTTCAAGATAAACATTAGAGTTAAGGGTATCGTTACCATAACCGGTAACACGGTAGTTACGCATGTAGTCAGCTGATGTTGCCAGGTTAACGTTTACACCTGCACGCCAGTATTTGTTGAGTGAGAAATTAGCATTCAGGAACAGATAGCCCTGAAAACCGTGCCCATTACCGCCTGAAACATCGTTACCAAAATCGTTGGTATAGGCTTTGGAGCGCATAGAGCTGTCAGTTATGCCGCCCTGCACTTTGACCATGCCGAAGTTAAAGCGACGACGATACTGTGCGCTTAGCTGAGGGTTTGTTTTGGTTGAAAACAGTGCCTGCACAGTCATGTCGGATTGATTATCAATCACCCAGTAATAGGGGATTGTAAAATAGGTACCAAGGTAGCGGTCATGGGGGGTAACCCCAGGCATCAGAAAGCCGCTGTGTCGTTTGGCAGAAGGGTCGGTCATAGAAAAGAAGGGCATATACAGGACCGGAATTCCCAGAATATCGAGATAGGTGTCTCTGAAAATAATTTCCTGATGTTCGAGGTCCTGTGTCGCGTCGTAGGCACGGAATTGCCAGAACGGTGCTCGTTTTTTGTCTTTTTTACAAATTTCACAGGCTGTGTAGACAGCACGGCTCATGTCGTTAACTTTTCCGCCTGTACGGCGCATACCATTGGCGGCCATTCGTGCATTTTCAGGCAGAGTTGTGCCGACATGCATCATAATCCCATCGCGCATACCGCCGGTGAGTTCGGCATATTGCGCGTGAATGACTGTTCCATCAGGCTGTATAGAAGCAACATTGCCATGCGCTGCGACAACGCCCGTGTCTCTGTCATAAACGATTTTGTCAGCGTGCATGACGTTATCGCCCTGCCAGAGCTGTACGTTCCCCGTCCAGGTGATGGTATGCTCGACGTCATTATAATCAACTTTGTCAGCCTGAAAGGTTGCTGGCTGATCAGTTGAATTATTTTTGGTCGGTGTCAGATGCATCGGAGATGGACGAAACTGAGCCATAGCAGTTTCTGGCATTGCCAGGCCCAGGCCTGATGCAAGCGTGCTCAGGGCGGTGGCTGCTGCCATAGCATGTTTGCGGCGCGTTAACCTGTATCGTGACGGTGGCTTATAATGCATTGTTTTAAGTCAGCCATCCTCAAGGTGGAGAAGTAGTGAGAGTGCCAGGCAAAGCCCTGCAACTGCAGGTGCCCATGCAGCCATGACTGGCGGGAGTGCACCGGAATTACCGAACTGCTCAGCAACTTTTGACACAGTGAAGAGCAGAAAACCAGCAGCAACACCAGAGCCAATCATACGGGCAACACCACCACGGCGGATAGGCCGCATAGAAAAGCCTGCTGCGACCAGGGTCATTGTGCCGGCAAGCACAGGAATAGCAAGTAGTGACTGGAAATGAATACGATGCCTGACAGATGAAAAGCCTGATGTATCAAGAAGATGAATAAAGCCTGGTAATGTCCAGATGGAAAGAGTTTCAGGAGAGGCAAAACTATCCTGCACCCGGTTCAGTGTTAAATCAGTCGGAAGCACGAATTGTCCTGCAGGCTGTAAAATCTGATAAGGTCTGGCTGTGTAGCTGTTATTCAGAATCCATTTCTGATGTGACAGGTATCCCTCAGGTGATTCGATGCGTTCAATCAGACCATCTTCATGGTCAAGGCGCAGAACGGAGATATCTTTCACATGAAGTGAAGCATTGCTCCACATTTTCACGCTGCCTACATGAATGAGTGCGACACCATGCGGGTCAAACCGGGTGTCTGACTGTCGCAGCCAGAGAGAGCCCCCCGTTAAGGTGAGTGGCCCGCCTTCTGTGCGTAAATATTGCTGATCCAGCTCTTCAGCCTTGCGGTAGAGGGAGGATGCCATGGGAGAGAGCACCATGGTTGTCAGCAGGCCTATTGTTATGGCGCAGGCCAGAGGGGCAGTAAGGAACTGCCACGCCGAAATGCCCGCTGCACGGGCGACAATAAGTTCGGATGAGCGCGTCAGACGCCAGAAACAGATAATGCCGCCAAGCAGTACACCAAATGGTAAAATCTGAATTGAAAAATGAGGCACATGCAACGCTGCGATTTCAGTAACCACATTTGTTGATACGTTTGGTTTTGTTGCAACGCGACGCAACAGGTCAATAAAATCGAACAGGCAGACGATGCCTGTCAAAGACGCAATCATAGCCAGAACGCAAAAGACAAACTGCCGTGCGATATAAAAAGAGAATGTCGGAGAGGCGAACATGGTTGTGTTTATCTCTCTCTCTTCAGGAGGTCATTTCTGCTTTGGTGCTTTTCGCGCGTTCGGGGCCGAACAGAATAGCAGAACAAATCAGACCTGGCAGCAGGGCCAGAACAGGAATGAGAGGAATAAGAGAGGTATTGCGGCTCGCGAGGTTTTGCAGGACCAGGTTACATGCAAGCAGGCCAACGACGGCAAGAATGGCACCCAGGGGACGCTTGATATTGCCATGGCGTGAAAAGATACCGCGCAGAACAGCAAACAGCCCGACCATAGCAAAAGAGAAGCAGGTGAGGGGTGAGGTCAGCCGTCTCCATCCTTCCACTTTAAATTTGCCTGTATCACGCTCTGACACAAGCTCCGGATCAGGATGAAGCAGCATAGAAAGAGACATTTCGGCTGCGTCTGTACTGCGTGATTCTGCCTGTTTCTGAGACGTAAGGTCCATAGTGTCTTCTTTAAAAACAAGCATATCCAGGCGGCCGGTCTGTTTGTTAATCACCTGACGCGAGCCATCGTATAAAATGACCCGCGGCACATCATCCACCACAACCAGTGTGCCGTGGTTGGCCAGAATAGTTGCATGGCGGTCAGGCTGACGATCATCCTCAACCATAATACCGTGTAGTGTGCCATCGTGACTGCGTGAACGGATATAGACAGTCATTACATCTGAGACTTTGGTAAAAACGCCTTCCTGCAACATAAAGGCAGCCATTTTATTTCGGATCTGAAATTCGTAAGCTCTGAATGCATGATAAGAATGCGGTACAATCCATAAATTGAGCAAAAAACCGCAAATGGTTGCCATGATGGCGCAGCTTACCCCTGGCTTGGCAGTCGCAAAAGGCGAAAGGCCAGCAGCGCGCATAACAGTCAGCTCTCTGTCTCCTGCCAGCCTCTGATACACAAACAGGCTGACGACAAATGTCGTAATAGGCAGAATAACAGCGACAAATGAGGGAACAAGCAGGCTTGTCAGCTTGATAAAAACCCCCAGAGAGAGCCCACGGTCAACAACCAGAGACACAAAGTGCAGTGACTGCATAAGCCATATTAATGCTGCCAGCCCACCGGTTGTTGCAAGCAATGCGACAAAAAGCTGGTGAAAAATATAGCGGTCCAGTGTGGGAATGCTGTTTCTCAGCCAGAGCAGCAATGAAGCAGGTGTCATATGTTGTATCTACCGCCTCCACCGGGAAGAGCAATATTTTCTTTGATTTATGAAATATGAAAGAGTTCTGTGTTTCGTTCTTCTGAAATTATAGTCGATATCTGAAAAAAAGATAGCACGTTACCATTCCGACGATATGAAAAATATATTTGTCGTCAAAGTCAGGGGTGCAATGGAACCACTCTGTGGCGGACAACCTCACCAATTATTACAAGGGCCGGGCTGGTTACCTTGTGTGTTACGGAAGTTTCAGGAAGAGAGCTGAGTGTGCCGGTGAAAACACGCTGGCGTGGTGTTGTACCGTGCTCAATCAGAGCTGCTGGCCAGTCTGCGGGTAAACCATGAGCCTGTAACTGCTGACATAAAGATGGAAGGGCATTTAACCCCATATAAATAACAATTGTCTGGCCATGCAGAGCAATTTTTTCCCATGCCAGTTCGAGCGTACCATCTGCACGGGCATGCCCTGTCAGAAAAAGGCAGGCCTGTGCACAGTCACGGTGTGTCAGGGGAATGCCGGCATAGGCTGCACAGCCATTAGCGGCTGAAATGCCTGGAATAATGCGAAAAGAAACGCCTGCATCAACCAGAGCTTCCATTTCTTCACCGCCCCGGCCAAAGATGAAGGGGTCACCACCTTTCAGGCGGAGCACACGTTCCCCGGCTTTTGCACGGCGAATGAGTTCGGCATTAATGTCCTGCTGAGGCAGGGTATGGTGGTTGCGTTGTTTGCCAACGAAAACACGCTCAGCGTCGCGGCGGACATAATTAAGAATATCTGGCGAGACAAGATTATCATACAGAACTGTATCAGCGTCCTGCATCAGGCGCAGAGCGGCAAGGGTCAATAAATCCGGGTCTCCTGGTCCGGCACCAACAAGCCAGACTTCACCCTGCTGGCGGTGTCCTTCCGTCAGGCGGTTAAGTTCCTGGGTGGCCTGTTCGGTTTTCCCTTCCAGAGCCAGTTTCTGACCTTTGCCATCGAGAAAACTTTCCCACACCCTACGGCGTTCAGATGGATCAGGGAGCTTGTCACGCAGGGGCAGGCGGGCGTTTTGCATAAAGGCTGCAAGCTTATTCAGACCAGCCGGGAGGAGCTCTTCAATGCGTGCCCGCAGTCGTCGCGCCAGAACGGGGGCTGCACCTCCGGTGGAAACCGCAATCTGCACTTCCCCGCGAATAGACAGGGCAGGCGTAATAAAACTTGAAAAACCCGGATCATCGACTGAGCAGACAGGCACATTAGCCTCAAGGCACAGGGTAGCCAGCGAACGGTTCAGCGCTTTGTCATTTGTGGCAATATAAACCAGCCGGCAGTGCGGCAGCCGCACCCTGACGTCAGCAGCCGTTACATCCAGGGCCTGGTGCGCAATTTCTTTTTTTTCAGCAAGTATGCGCAGCTCATCGCATAAATCAGAAGACAGAACCTCGATACGCGCTCCGGTCTGGACAAGTAGCTGCACTTTGTTGGCAGCGACGTTTCCGCCTCCGATAACGAGCACATGGGCGTCTTCCATGCGCAAAACAATGGGGAACCATCCGGTTTTGGGAGATGTGGGCTGCATAGGATAAAGAGCAAGCAGGCTTTTATGATCAATGCAAGCTTTGTTTGGGATATTTATCAAAAATATAAGGATATTTTCTCAGGCTGAGCTGTTAAAAAAGGACCGGCAGAAAATGCCAGTCTTTTTTTAACATAATTGCTCTTCCTGTTACTTTTTAGCCGGCGCTGATGCATCCTGCGAGGCAGGCTTTTTTTCCGGAGCAGGTCCGGGCGTTGCAGCTTTATCTGATGCAGGCTTACTGTTTGAAAGGCCAGGAACTTCAACATCAATTTCAAGCATTGAGCAGTGTGCGCCACGATCAAGCTTGATCTGCACTTTGTCCTGATCAACAGCGACATAGCGTTTGATAACTTCCATGATCTCACGATGCAGCTGTGTGATCAGGTCATTTTTATCGTCGCTGCCTGAAATACGTTCATGGGCAAGCAGAATTTGCAGTCTGTCGCGGGCAACAGGCGCTGATGAACGTTTTTTAAAAAGAGCACTCAGAAAAGAACTCATGCTACCCTCCGTCTGAAGAGCCAGTCCAGCAGGGTCCGACGACCTGACGGAACGGTCATTTCCACTGTTTCACCTTTCAGGCGGCGAACAGCATCGATATAAGCACGGGCGGGCGGGCTTTCCGGCTCAGCAAGTGTTACCGGTGCGCCCAGGTTTGAGGCGCGCAGCACATCTGTGCTCTCAGGGATGATGCCAAGCAAAGGAATAGAAAGAATATCGAGCATATCGTCGGTGGCAAGCATATCGCCCCGTGCGGCACGCTGCGGATCATAACGGGTGATCAGCAGGTGTTTATCGATTTTCTTTCCTTTTTTTGCACGCTCGGTCGTGCTGTCGAGCATACCGATAATACGGTCACTATCTCTGACCGATGAGACTTCAGGGTTGGTGACAATAACAGCCATGTCAGCGTGATACATGGCCATCTGTGCACCGCGCTCGATACCGGCAGGGCTGTCACAGACAACCCAGTCGAATTTTGAGCGGAGTTCGTTGATAACTTTTTTTACGCCTTCAGATGTCAGGGCATCTTTGTCCCGCGTTTGCGAGGCGGGCAGCAGGTAAAGTGTATCGACTCGTTTATCTTTGATTAATGCCTGATTAAGGCTGGCGTCTCCCTGAATGACGTTGATGAGGTCGAAAACAACCCGTCGTTCGGCACCCATAATCAGGTCGAGGTTACGCAGGCCCACATCAAAGTCGACCAGGACGACCTTTTCCCCCGCTTTAGCCAGCGCTGCACCCAGCGCTGCGGACGTCGTGGTTTTACCTACCCCGCCTTTGCCCGACGTAACAACCAGAACCTTTGACATCCGCCTTATCCTCTCTGCGCCCTGTAATCTGTAGCCCCCGGCGTTCGTAAAAACGCACAAAGACAATATAGAAAGTGTAAGATACAGTTTGCACAGAAATAAAGAAATGCAGAATGTGACGGAAACTTTCTTTTTTGTAATCGGGTAAGCAGAAAATCAGGTTATCGCGCGGAAAACAAGGGTTTCTCCCTCAAGCAGCACCTGCGTTGGCTTGCCAGCCGGGGCGGTTTCCATTTCTTCGGCTGTGGCATAAAATCCGTCGATCGCCACAAGTTCAGCCTCAAGAACACGGGCGTAGATTCGCGCTTCGGGGTGGCCACCAAGGCCTGCAATCGCACGGCCACGTAATGCGCCGTAAATATGAATTGATCCGCCTGCTGAAATTTCAGCCCCTGAGGCAACCGCACCAAGAATAATGACATCACCATCTGGCCAGACAATATGCTGACCTGACCTGACAGGGTCTTCAATGAGCAGGCTGGAAGCCACAGCCTGCGGGGGAGGAGGGGGTGTTGTTTCATCAGGAATTTTCACTTCACCTGATGAGCGTCCGCCGACGAGACTTTCCGGCCATCCCCAGTCGGCGACAGACGCCCACTCCCGATTCCCGTTCTCAATAGCAATAATATTAATGCCGCGCTCTTCGAGAGCAGATTTGAGATCTGCAAGGTGGGGCGTATTTTCTGCCAGGCACGCCAGATCAAGAATGATGGGTTTCCCTGAGAAGAAGCCTGCTGAGCGGCTGATCTGTGCATCCAGTGCCTGCAGCCAGTCCACAAGCGGGGCTTCAGGTGTGAGGGTCAGTGCCAGAAAAGAGCGGCCAGACAAACGAATACGGGGAGAGGAAGGCGTGCCGGACAAAGAAAATACCTCTTGGAGGAAAAATCATAAAGGATAGGGTGCCTGACTATCAGGGAAGGCTACGTTGTGTCTGTATAATCTGGTGCGACATTTTAAAGTTTACTTCATTTTCATTTAGCCTCTGGCAAGACAGCAGACAATGTCATAAATCTTATTTCTATGCGTACCCTTTTTCATCATCCCATGTCTCCCTATTGCCGCAATGTGCGTCTTGTTCTGGGTGAGAAACGTCTGCCGTTCGATACGGTAATTGAGCCTGTGTGGGAAAAACGCCCGGAATTTCTGGCGCTTAACCCGGCGGGTGAGGTCCCGGTCCTTTGTGAGGATAACGGGCTGGTTGTGCCTGACTCCAGAGTGATCTGTGAATATCTGGAAGAGGCATATTCCGGCACACCATTGCTGGGGCGTACCCTGGCAGAGCGTGTTGAGGTCAGGCGCCTGGTTGCATGGTTTGGCGGGCATTTTGCCCGTGATGTGACGGATCGCTTTATTACAGAGCGTGTGTTTAAGCGTTTGAGCGGACAGGGGAATCCTGATGGTTCGATTCTGCGCGAGGGCTATAACGCGATGAAGCCCAGGCTGAAATATATCAACGGACTGGCAGAGAATCGAAACTGGCTTGCCGGGTCGTTTCTGTCGCTTGCTGATTTTTCAGCTGCAGCGCATCTGTCATGTCTCGATTTTATTGGTGACATTGACTGGTCCCGCGTTCCGGCACTGCGTGACTGGTATGCCCGTATGAAGTCACGTCCGTGTTTCCGGCCATTACTGTCTGATCGTGTGTCGGGCATTACGCCGCCCGGTCATTACGCTAATCTTGATTTCTGAGTTCTGAATTATTGTGACGATACGTGAACGGACGGCACGCTCTGCCGATGTTATTGTTATTGGTGGTGGTGCAGCGGGTCTTATGGCTGCCATCACGGCTGCCCGTGGCGGACGCCAGGTTGTTGTGCTTGATCACAATGCCGAAGTGGGACGTAAGATCCTTATTTCAGGGGGTGGGCGCTGCAATTTTACTAACCTCGATATCCGGCCTGAATGCTACCTGTCGCAGAACAGGCGCTTTCCTTATTCGGCGCTAAGCCGATATAAACCGGCTGATTTTCTTGAACTTCTTAAAAAGCATCATATTCCCTGGCATGAGAAAAAGCTGGGACAGCTTTTTTGTGATAATTCAGCACGCGATATCGTGACGATGCTGCTTGCAGAATGCGCACAGGCTCATGTGCGTGTGATGACGGATGTAAAAGTAACATCTGTCAGGCGCTCTGATCAGTTTAGCGTAGAAACATCCGCAGGTAATTTCTCTGCCCGTGCTGTTGTGCTGGCAACGGGCGGTTTGTCTGTACCTAAAACAGGCGCTACCGGGTTTGCCTATGACATTGCCCGTCAGTTCGGTCTTTCCGTAATACAGCCCACCCCCGGGCTTGTGCCGCTGGTTTTTGGCGCAGAGTCGGATCGGTGGGTGCACACACTTGCCGGTATTTCTCTGCCGGTCAGAGTATCATGCGGCAAGCGTGTGTTTGAGGAGGCACTTCTGTTTACTCATCGCGGGCTTTCAGGCCCGGCATTGCTGCAGATTTCGTCATACTGGCAACCTGGTGAGGCGATACGTATTGATTTGCTGCCTGGTCAGAATTTTGAACAGCTGCTGGGAGACATTAAAAAGGCTAAAGGCAAGATGCGTGGCCCCGCAGCCTTAAGCCGCTGGTTGCCGCAGCGTCTGGCGCATGAGATGGCCGGGCAGTATGCCCCTGACCGTCCGCTGGTTGAATGGTCTGATAAAGCTGTGCGTCATATTGCGCAGTCCTGTCATCGTATGGATGTGCATCCGACAGGCACGGAGGGCTTTGCCAAAGCTGAGGTGACACTGGGTGGGATCGATACCCGCTCACTCTCATCGCGCACGATGCAGGCTGAAAAAGTGCCTGGCCTGTATGTCATTGGCGAAGCTGCAGATGTTACCGGCTGGCTGGGCGGTTACAATTTTCACTGGGCCTGGGCCAGCGGACATGCCGCAGGCATGGCACTGGCTGAAGAGGGATAGTCAGCATTTTTATCGTCTGCTGACTTCAGGCTGCGTTTTTAGTTTTTTCCTTTCGTTGTCAGCTCCAGTGCCCGTGCATAAACGGTTCGGCGTGGCAGGCCTGCGGCTGTTGCAGCCAGAGTTGCAGCATCCTTGACAGAGTGTGTTTCAAGCAACGAGCGCAGTGTATCGTCGAGCGAGCGCTGGCTTGTTTCCTGTGTTTCTGACGGCGGGCCAAGAAGCACGGTAATTTCTCCGCGGGGTGTATTGGCTGCATAATATTCTGCCAGCTGGCTCAGCGTCCCCCGCCTGACTTCTTCAAAGCGCTTGGTCAGCTCACGTGCGACAGCTCCCTGGCGTGACGGGCCAAATATGGCTTCCATATCCACCAGTGTTTCGCTCAGACGGTGAGGGGATTCGTGCCATATTAAGGTGGCTGCCAGACCTGCATGTTCTGCCGCATGAAGTTTTGCAAAGGCTTCTTTGCGCGCTGAAGAGCGTGGAGGAGGGAAGCCAATAAACATAAACGGATGTGGCGGCAGCCCTGACAAAACAAGGCCCGTTAGTGCAGCATTGGGGCCGGGAATGACAGTGAGCGGAATATCAGCATCAATGGCAGCCCGTACCAGGCGATATCCCGGGTCAGACAGCAGAGGCATACCGGCATCTGAGACCAGAGCGATCTGTAAACCCTGCTCTAATTTGCTTATCAGACCCGGAACTCTTTGCTCCTCATTATGTTCATGAAGTGCTTCAGTTCTGACTGAAATATTATATTCGCTCAGTAATCTGGCTGTTGTACGTGTATCTTCGCACAAAACGAGGTCAGCATGTTTTAAGGCCTGTATGGCCCGCGGGCTGAAGTCACTGAGGTTACCGATAGGTGTTGCGACCAGCGTCAGAGCAAATGTACGGGACATACGATCTGTAGTGTGCTGATTATTATTATTATTGGACGAAAGAGGCCCGCCGTGTTCTATATCAGGCCGGTTGCTTTCGGGAGATAAACTGGATGATGGCACGAGCCTGCTCTTTCTTTTCTGGTGTGACGACTGCCAGGGTATTGTATCGGGATGTGACGGTAAATAAGATGATACGCAAGACCGGACTGGCTGTTTTTGGTATGGCAGGTTTTTTGCTTGCCGGTTGTGCGCACGAAACGACTAAGCCAGAGGCGACAGAAGCAGGTCATAAAGTCGGTGTTTTACTGCCGTTGTCCGGGCCTAATGCATCTCTTGGGCACGAGTTACTTGCAGGTGCACAGCTGGCTTTATCTGCCACGTCTTCGGCGCAGGGCGTAGCTGTTCCTCAAATGGATGTAAGAGACACCGCCGGCTCTGGTGGTGCGGCTGCTGCCGCTGCAGCGGCAATCAGCGCGGGTGATACTCTGCTTCTCGGCCCTCTTACAGCAGGTGATACAGCCGCAGCGGCCCCTGGTGCATTGTCTGCCGGCGTTCCTGTCCTGGCATTTACCAGTGATATTTCGCAGGCACATCCTGGCGTGTGGGTTATGGGTATTACGCCTGAGGATCAGGTTCAGAGGCTGGTGTTTCTTGCTCACCAGGAGGGGCGCACGCGTTTTGCAGCCTTACTGCCCGACAACCCCCTGGGTCGCGCTATGGGAGCAGGTCTGAAAGCAGCTTGTCTTGAGCAGGGGTTACCTTCACCTGTTGTCGTGTACCATATCGCCAGCGCAGCAAGCATTAAGATGACCGCGCATGAGCTGACTGCTTATGATTCGCGGCTGGCTCAGGCACAGGGAGGAGCAGGCGAGACGGCTCCTGTTCAGGCCGAGCCCGCCGTGACAGATTCTGCAGGGGAAAATAACAGCTCGCTGCCTGCAGATCTTGCCGCAGCACTCAGGCCGGATGCTGAGGCAACGCCAGCGGAGCAGAAGCTGCAACTGCCAGCACCACCGTTTGATGCTTTGCTTCTGGGAGATACCGGAGCCGGTCTCAGGATGGTTATAGATGCTCTGAACGAGACACAGGTCGCAGCTCCTTCCGTGCGTATCCTTGGTCCTGGTTTATGGTCAGCTTTCGCGACAAAGCTGGGAGCGCTGCGAGGCGCTTGGTACGCAGCACCCGACCCGGCCTCCCGTCAGGGTTTTGTTAATCAGTTTATGGCCAGAAATCACCATATGCCACGGCCGCTTGCTGATTTATCTTACGATGCTGCGAATATTGCGAAGACAGTTTCTCAAATCGCTCCATCAGGTTATCCGGTGAATATTCTGACTCGTTCAGAAGGGTTTAACGGCGTTGATGGCCCGATTACCTTATTACCTAACGGACGGACCCGCCGTGACCTTGGTGTATTCGAAGTGATTGGTAACGGCAGTCCGGCTAAACTGATTGCTCCATCTGCTGTTAAGACTGGTATTTCAGGCTAGGTGTTTCCTGCTTCTGGCCTTTGCAGCAGCAGAGGTCATTTGCTTTTTTCACGGGCCATTTTACGCAGAATGGCACAGACATTTTCAACAACAGGTTTCCACTGGCGCGGTACTTCCTGCCTTACAATCTGCAGGGAGGGGTACCAGTGGCTTGTGCTTGTTTTGTGCAGCCACCGCCAGCAATTATCGTAACGATCCATCATGATCACGGGCTTGCCTAAACCGCCGGCCAGGTGAACGCACGATGTATCAACAGAGACCAGGACATCCAGAGCCATAATCAGGGCTGCTGTATCATCCATAGAATTAAGGTCATCTGTCGGGTCATAAAGTGTCATTCCTTCGGGCAGATTTTCTGTCTGCCCGGCATAGGGGCCTTTTTGCACGCTGATCAGATTAACATGACGCAGCTTGCCGAGCGGAGCCAGTGTGTCGAGGTGCATTGAGCGCCGACGGTCTACAAGGTGTGCTCCGACCAGTGTAGGGCGCGGCGAACCACCCCATATAATGCCCACATTAAGTTTGCCATTATCAGGCATAAGATCAGTAAATTTTTTTACTTTTACCGGATCAGCGGAGAGGAATGGCACAGGGCTGCCCCATTTCTCCTCTGTGGCAGCAAAAACCCGTGGCAGGCTGATAAAAGGGCAGTGCCAGTCAAATTCAGGCACTGAGCCGCCGACCTGCACATGTGCTGCTCCTTTTACGCGTTTGCACAGCTCCTCCAGAGTGCCCGGTACCCACAGATGAGGAATAGCACCACGTTTTGCCAGCGGTTCAATATAGCGCAGATACATAAGTGTATCTCCAAGGCCTTCTTCCTGCGTAATGAGAATGCGCTTGCCGCTGATATCAGTATCCGGAGTGAGAGTTGGAAGAAGCGTTTCTCGTGGCAGACTTGTATGTCCAGGTAAATCAAGCCGCCATTCATGCTCTGTCCACCCTTGTGTGAAACGTCCAGCTTTTAACAGGGCGATAGAGTGGTTAAGGCGTATCTGAGCATGGTCAGGGCGCAGGTAAATAGACCTGTGGTACAGATCAAGAGATTCGTCAAAGCGCCCTGTATTGGCCAGAATAATAGCCGCATTTGATAAAGTGGCTGCGTTATCAGGATGTTGCTTCAGGGTATTCTGCAGAATAGCTAAAGCTTCTTCCATATCGCCTTTTTCAGCGAGTGCCATTGCCAGAGTATTTTTTGAAAGAATACAGTCAGGGCGCAGATCAGAGGCCTGTCGAATAATATCAACCGCTTCTGTCAGTTCCCCCATTTGTGTGAGCACATGCCCCATAATATCATAGACCCGGGCATCCTGTGGGGTACGCTTTATAACAGCACGGCAGACGGGCAGGCTGTCATCGCGTCGTTCCTGGCTGATCATTATATCAACCAGCTGTTCCAGAGGGTGTTTTGCCAGAGGGGTCAGAGCTGCAACCTGGCACAGAAGACTGGCGGCTGCTTCAGTTTTGCCCATTCCTGCCAGGCAGAAGCTTTTCAATGTCAGCGCTTCTGTACTGTCGGGGTTGGATAGTGTCTCAAGGGCAGGAAGCGTGGCTTCATAGCGGCCGGATTTAATTTCGTTAAGCGCCCGACGTAAAGTTGTCTCATCGCTTGTGCTTAAATTATTATGCATAAAATCAGGTCCGCTGTTTATGGTGTCTGCCTCAGGGCAGATATTGCTTAACTAAGCTAATAATGGTCAGTGTAACTGCATGTAAAAAGACCCGGCAAGATGTTGCATCTTCCGGGTCTTTTATGCGGGGCGCTATGATATTAAAAAATCAGGCTGCCTTCATCACTTCGGTCAGTGTTGTAAGTACATCTGCCGGATCTTTCTTTTCAAGAATAGCGACCTCGGCGACAAAGCGTTCCTGTGCAGCCTCAAAGAGTTTGCGTTCGCTAAAGCTGCCATCGAGACTGTCAACATTACGACGCAGGTCGCGCAGGACTTCAGCAATCTGAACCAGGTCGCCTGAGTTGATTTTTTCCTGATAGGCAACAGCGCGACGAGCCCACATGCCCTTACTGACATGAGGTTTGCCTTTGATGATCGCCATAGCTTTATCAACGATCTCGCGTGAGACGATCTTCCTCAGTCCTGACTTGCGTGCTTTGGACAAAGGAATGCGCAAAGTCATCTGATTGCCAGGAAAGGAAATCTGAATGACTTCGATCTTTGTACCGGCAATTTCATCAACGCCAATACGGTCAACACGTCCCACACCGTGGGCTGCGTAGACGATAGCATCTCCTTCCTGGAAGGGATCATCGTCTTTAACACGAATTTTAGCCTCGGCTGCAGTAGTTGCTGCGGCCGTACGTGCCATGGCGTCTGTCACGCCATTTTTAGAGGTAGCTCTGAAAGTATTCATAGCTCTGGCTTTTACCACAGAAGAGGAAGTATGTCTTTGATTATCGCTAAACAACCGGCGAATAGCTACATATACGTCAGTACTGGATCCCGTTGACGGTACCCAGGGGGGGCGGAGAGAGTTGTCCTGTTGGTTGTACAACGTCAATTTCGATGTTTCGCGCCATTGTTGCCATCGGCAGAGAATGCGGTGTGCTTGAGAAGGGGGCCTGGAGGTCACTGGCACTTTTATCAAGAACGACAAAGAGCAGACCTACAAGGGTCGAGCCCAGGGGTGTGATCCACTCAAGTGTCTGCACCATTGAAAGTGGTAAAACGATGCAGAAAATATTGACGAGTGCACGCGGCAGGGAAGAAAACTGCATGGGAAGCGGCGTATTGCGAATACGTTCCAGGCCTCCCTGTGCATTGGCTAGGTCAGATAAAATACGGTCAATCTGCCCATGGACGGCTCCGTCGATGTTCTTTTTGGCAACCTCATCGCTTACGCCAAGGCCAAGCTGATAGAGAATAGCGTTAGGCTGGTTACGCCAGCCGACAATGGCCTGTGCCATTTCTGGTGGCAGAAGGCGGTTAACATCTGCTGAGACATCAATATTTCCCAGTGCGCCACGCAAAGCATGTGGGTATGCCGCAATGCCAAACATAAGGTCAGGCCGGTCTTTAAGCAGGGTGCCGGCCTGACGACCGAAAGAGCGGCAGTTGTTTGTAATGGAACCCCATAATGTGCGGGCCTCCCACCAGCGGGCATAAGCGCTGTTGTTGCGAAAACCCATAAATAACGCCAGTGCGGAGCCAATCAGAGAAACAGGGAGGCTGGGTTGTTCCATCCATTCCTGGTGGAATATCTGAAACAGAATGACCACGACAAAATCCCAGGCCATCATTAGTAAAAGTGTCCCGAAAATTTCCCGGGCAACAATGCGTAAACCTACCCGCTGGTCGATGATCATTCAGTATGTCTCCGTCTGGTTTTGTTTGTTCTGGAAGGAGATAGCAATCTGCATTTCTGTATAAAGTTCTACAGACTAAAACTATAAAAGGTCAATTTCTGCAGAAAGGATTGTTTTTTGCGGAGGGCCGCAGAGGGCAGTGGCAGGCCTTAGAGCCTGCGTCAAAAAGCGGCCTGAGTGATTTTGGACCGAAAACTTCGCACCGCTCTGATCAGATTTTATGAAGCTTTAAGTGTGTTGTCTCCAGCTGAATGACTATAGATTGCAATTAGCAAGACAGAACAGCTTATATGGTCTTATTGTGAGAATAAGTGCCTTTTAAATATACGAAATTACCAAATTTATTTTTAGAAGTATTTTGGAAAAATATTGTTTTATAATATAAAATTAAATTTCAACTACTTGTGTGAGTAATATTTTTTTATTATATATTAATGTAATTTATAAAATAAATGCTATATTAAATATGTCAGAAAATTTTTTAGATGATATTAAAAATTATCCTGATGGTAACGATAGTATGAAATATTACTATAGGGGACCTTTCCCTGATATAGAGAGGATTATTTATCAGTTTTTAAATGGCGTTGACCGCGACCATGACAAAAAAGATCTTCATGCTAAATATGATGCTCCCCTTTCTTTTTCTTACTGTATTCCTAATCTTCGTGATGTTCTGACACGTATTTTTAACGATCCGGATGTGTATGATATTCGCTGGATGGCTTATATGCTGGCTACAACTTACTGGGAGAGCGCGTCTGTAGTTACAACAAATATTACTCGTCCGGCACCGCGAAAAGGTAATTACACAACAACTCAGACATTTTTTCCGATACAAGAAAGTGGTAAAGGGGGAAAGAAGGTGTATGCATATCCTGTAAAGGTTGCTGAGCGACCAAATGGTGATGCTGCAGTGATGGAATCACATACAAATAAACTCTATATTATACCAAAATATATAATGGAGAAATCAAAGGCTGCTAAATCACCATTTAATCGTTTAAAAATTTTTGCAGGAAATAAAGTATCTTATAAAGACTTTGATGGTGTGGAAAATATTTATTATGGGCGTGGCTATGTACAACTCACATGGTGGCGCAGTTATGCTGAGGCCAGCCTTAGACTGAAAAATAATTTTGATCTTCTGACATCACCTGATTTGGTATTAACCCGTGAAATATCATATGAAATTATGTCTGAAGGGATGAGAAACGGGACAATTTTTGCCAATGGCCATATGTTAATACATTATTTTTGTGGATCTTACACAAACTATATCGCAGCAAGGCAGATAGTTAACGGCTGTGATAAAGCTGATAATATTGCGCGCATAGCGCGGGCTTTTGAGAAATGTCTTTTACACGTTTTAAAGCCAGAAATTAAAGATATCTGAATGAAGAAAGTCTTTTTTGCAGTATACCCGTTATTATTTCCTCTCTGCGCTTATGCGCAGGAGGATACCAGCGCTGAATATTTTGTTGAAAGTGTGAGTATCGATCCAACGCTCTATAATACACAGCATATATATATGCAGGACGATCCAAGGTTAAAAAACAGAGTTTTTTTTATCAACGTTTCACAGCTTACAAGTGATACGGCGACAGGTGTTTGCAGAAAAAAGAATTCTAAAAACATCACGTTAGGTAAATGGCTTGCCACGACATTCCCGGCTCATATGTTTCATTCAAGCGATAATTTTCCGGTTCGTGATCCCGCAGATTTTAATGTGCCTTACAGCAAAAAAACTCTTGTTTCCTCATTAAGTTACAATTGTGATGATCCTGAGGAGAAATGGGCTTATGGTGCCAGACAGGTCATATTACCGAATAAAAAACTCCTTCTGACATGGAAAGGCGATGGCGTTTTACTTATTTTAAGAAAAATAAAACCAGGGGAAAAAATTTTACCATCGTTTAAATGCAGTCAAAATAATACAGAAACTGAAAAAGCGATATGCGACAGTAATGTTTTGGGTGGATGGGACCGCTCGATGCTGGAGGCACTGCAAAAAGCAATCAGAGGAACTCCTGAAGCGGATAATGAGGTTGATCATTTTCAATTAAGTGCATCGCAGGTAAATGATATTATAAATTTTCAAAAAAAATGGCTTATTGAACGAAATAAATGTAAAGATGATAAAGCGTGTATTGCACAGCAGTATAATGAGCAGGTCGATACTATGTATGATATAGCATTGAGTGGTGGTTATATTCCAAAGCCTCAGACTGAAGAAGAAAAAAGGCAAATTGAAGAAGATATGCTATATTTTTCGAAATTAACTAAAAAGAAAAAATGAATATTGAAAATTGCCAGACAGATACTAAAATTTCTATTAGTAATTTTTTCCAGGATGACAGGTAAATAAAGTTATAAAAATTGCGCATGTCTGTGGTGTCTCTTAGACATCTTTGCTGAGCCATCTGCATCGTCCGGGTCAGGCAAAGCTCACTTTGTATATTTCAGGTCAGCAAGACGATACTGACTACGGGTGATTTCAGTCCAGGGCACTATCACTTTTTCTTCTCTTCATAAAATAAAGTGAAGAACAACCCATTGAAATCACCAAATCTGTTTTCTGTCAGGCTGCTAGTGTCTCAGTGCTGTCATGACTGTTTTTGAGGGGTTCTGCGTTATACCGGCCAGAGCACCAATCCATTTGAAATATTCGGTCAGAAGCAGGCGCAATGTCGTCAGTGTAAGGGGGTGCGTGAGTGCCGGAGGTGTAACCGGATAAGCATAAAGAGTCACACCGGGTAAAGTGCGCTCCAGTTCAAGCATGGCGCGCCGCATATGGTACCCGGCTGTTACGATAATCAGGCTGTGAATATGGTTGTCAGCGACCCATGTAGCTGTTTCTGTGGCATTACCAATAGTTGAACGTGCCTGATAACCCAGAGTGATACGTGTTTTTATTGTGTCAGGCAGGGGAGGCAGAAGGTCTTTATCCGCAGTCTGATAGCTTACCCCTGAGATCAGAAGTTTATCTCCCCGATTCTGTAATAGTAGCTTCAGAGAGGTCTCTATGCGTTTCTGCCCCCCTGTCAGGGCAACAATACCGTCGGTATGTGGCAGGAGATATGCCTGCGGAGGCGGAGTTAACGCCGTAACAAAAAACCAGCCAAACAGAATAATCAGACCGAGGAGAGGTAAGGCGAGGAGCAAAAAAAATCTTTTCAGAAGTGACGTCCGGCGAGAGTGCTGGTTACCATAAGCCTGCGTCATGGCATACGCAGCAGCCAGAGGCGAACAATGGTCTGTGTTGTGAACCAGCCAATAAGCGCAGCAACGAATGGTAGCGCCGCGAGTGCAGTCAGCAGGTCTGAAGGAAACATTGCCGTGAGCTCATACCACTCGGGCAGGTCGGTGATTGTGGCAGAAGGTGCCGTGAAAGGTGCTGCCATACGAAAAAGAATGGTGAGAGGTATAAGGGAGAGCAGCGTGCCGGAAATACCGCCAGCAAGTGCGAGCAGGCCGGTTCTGCTCGCAAAACGGCCTGCAATATAATTATCTGTTGCCCCGAGGCTATGTAAGATCCGGATAATGTTACGCCGGCTTGAAAGCCCGGTTCGTGTTGTCAGGGCGATAATCATGGTGGCAACCCCTGTAACGGCGACAAGAGCCAGAGTGGCGCATGTTAGCAGGTTCTCGGCCAGTATTTTAAGTCTTTCACTCCATTCTGTGTTGCGTTCGACCGAGGTTCCCGCAACGAGATCGTTCAGAGTTTTACTCAGGTCGTCCGGAGGGCTGCTGCCATCGGGAAGCCTCACTTCAATGACGCCGGGCAGGGGCAGGGCATTATCTTTGATGTCTCCCAGCCATGGGGTCAGCAGGTGGTTGAGCTCGGCCTGTGTCAGCCGGTGAACAATGCTGCCAGGTAAAGCTTTTGATAAAGCTGCGACAACAGTATCCGCACGTGAAGTGGAGAGTTTATTATTTACGGACTGATCTGGCTCGGGAACCTGAATGGTCAGCAGCTGAGCCGCACCATTTTGCCAGCGCTCCGAGAGGCTCCGTGCTCCATTTGCGCCAGTGAGGGTCAGAGCGGCGAGAAAGCTGATCATAGTTACCAGGAAGAATAATGTCCGGTCTGGTAAAGCTTTTGAAAGGGAAAGACCATCATGACGGCCGGGCAGAAGAAAAGAGAGCATTATTCTCCGCCTTCACAGGTCAGATGACCATTTTCCAGGTAAAGGGAAGGGCGTGGCATACGTCTGACCAGAGCTTCATTATGCGTGGCGATAATGACAGTCGTACCCATGGTATTCAGCTCATCAAACAGGTCAAGAAGTCTGTAGGCCTGAGATTCTTCGAGAGCATTTGTCGGTTCGTCAGCCAGTATGATTTCAGGGCGATGCACGATGGCCCGGGCGAGCGCTGTGCGTTGCTGCTCTCCACCTGAAAGACTGGCAGATGGCATGCCTGTATGCGCGCCAAGTCCGACCCAGCTGAGAATGGCCTTTACTTCCTCACTGATTTCATCTTCGGGACGTTTTTGCAGGCGGAGAGGGAGGGCAACATTGTCAAAAACAGAGAGGTCATGGATGAGGTTATAATCCTGATGTACCATGCCGATTCTGTGGCGCAGCCGGACCAGAGCAGAGCGTGGTGTCGTGTTGCTGACAGACTTACCCAGTATATTCATCTGCCCTGTCAGAGGCAGGCTCTCGAGGTTGAGCAGCGCAAGCAGGCTGCTTTTTCCTGCGCCAGAGGGGCCAAGCAGCCATCGAAACCCGCCTTGTCTGATCGTAAACGTAATATTATGCAGAACAGAGTGCCCGCGTCTGCGTTCTCGTTGCCAGTAAACATTCTGCAGACAGATCATGTGCACCGTTCGTAATAGCTATTCATCATAATGAATGGGCAGTCAGCATAACAGAAAATACGCCCGGGAGCAGCAGGCTCCGTAAAGTTAAAGGGACAGAAAATTATGCCATCGGATTTTAAGTTATGGCGTATTAAACCGAGAAGACAATGGCTGAGACGTTGTTTGTCAGTTTTTCAGGTTATCTTCTGCCATGCCGGGCAGGTTTTCTGAGGAAAGAGAATTAATTCACAATAGTACCTTGTAGCCTTTATTTATTTTATAAAGGAAGAGGGTATGATCTTTTTATGAAAACAGGGTATGGTGCGCTGCGGGCTCCTCTTTGGAGTTTGAATGGTTATTTTTTGGTCTGATGTTATTGTGATGGGGTGTTCCAGAGCGTGCTGATGAGAATTGTCTGCCCTTCCTGTGGACTTGCATATCGGGTACCTGAAGAGCTTCTTGTAAAACGCCAGACACTGAGGTGTTCAGCGTGTGGTTTCCGCTGGCATATTCATCAGTCTTCGACCGAAGTGGCTCCGGCTCCTGAGGCGCCTGCTTCTGTTGTAGCAGCCCCGGCTCCTGAGGCGCCTGCTCCTGTTGAGGCGGCCTCGGCTCCTGAGGTAGCTGCTCCTGTTGCGGCAGCCCCGGCTCCTGAGGTTGCGGCTTCTGTTGTAGCAGCCCCGGCTCCTGAGGTAGCTGCTTCTGTTGTGGCAGCCCCGGCCCCTGAGGTAGCTGCTTCTGTTGAGGCGGCCCCGGCTCCTGAGGTTGCTGCTCCTGTTGCGGTTGCCCCGGCTCCTGAGGTTGCTGCTTCTGTTGAGGCGGCCCCGGCTCCTGAGGTTGCTGCTTCTGTTGAGGCGGCCCCGGCTCCTGAGGTTGCTGCTCCTGTTGCGGTTGCCCCGGCTCCTGAGGTTGCTGCTCCTGTTGAGGTGGTCCCGGCTCCTGAGGTTGCTGCTTCTGTTGTAGCAGCCCCGGCTCCTGAGGCGCCTGCTTCTGTTGAGGCAGAGACAGAGAGAACACCTCATTCTGTCCATGCCGAGATAAGGATAAGAGAAGCGGCGCCATCTCCGGCAGAGCAGGAGCCGTACCAGGATACCTCTTCTGTATCGGCCGATGCGACGAAAGCAGGAGAGGATGTCGCGTATGCTCCGGCAGATACGTCGTGGTCTTCTGATGCTTCAGAACCTCATGTACAGCAGTATGAGTATCAGTTTACGGGGGAGCTGAAACAACCGGTTTCTCCGGCTGAGAAGGCTTATGGTGCGTCAGCAATGTCTGCTCAGACGGGCACTCTGCCTGAGGTTTCTGGTATAGGGCAGAAAATACAGGGTATTGTATCGCTGCTTATCGCGTTTTTGCGCGGGGTGTTTTCCGGAAAATTTTTTCCGTCCAAAGAAAAACGGTCAGATTTTGTTGCACATTTACGTGCATTGTCTCTGAATGGTGGTTTCTGGCGTGTCGCCTGGAGCGCCAGCCTTTTCCTTGCGTTTTGTGTGTTATGTGCGCTCTGGTTCTGGTGGGATGATATTGTTTACTTCTGGCCACCGGCGGGAAGAATATATCAGCCTTATTAAGGCCGCTTTGAAAAACCTGCTTTTCAGCAGGTTTTTTTATGTTTGTAGCTCAGATATCCTGTTGATTTTTACATGTATTTTCCTGCCAGTGTTGCCAGTGTTGCACCCGCTGCAGCAAGGAGCATAAGCATAATACCATCACGAATGAGGCCATCCGGAGTGAGCACATGTCCTGCAATGTCGATATGTGAAGGTATGGCTGATGTTGCAGAGCTGATTATATCTTTAGCCTGCTGATCCAGCGACGCTGTTGCATGGTTGAGAGAGCTGACAGCTATGGGGATAATTTTCCATACCAGGCCGGCAATAAACAGGAAAGGGGCCAGAAGTTCTGCAATCTGCTGCACAAAGTAAAAAATAAAATAACATACAGCCCATATGCCTGTTCGTAAGACGTGTATGGCAAAAGTTGCAGAGAAAAACTTTTGAGCGAAAGAGGAAGGTGCTGAGGCGTGAGAAAGTTTATCGTCAGAGCGCGAATTCATGGTCTGGGCTTTCCTTAAGGCAGCATGGGCATGTCAGTTGGATCTGGTATGCTGTTCAGGTAGTTGAGCAGAAATTCCTGTTAGTATACGAAACAATCCGCATGAAGAACACTGTTGCATTTTCCTGATGCTTTGCAGCGGCAGGCCTGACTGTACAGGTTTTCTGTGAGCACATTTATTTTATTCGCCAAAACGGGCGATATGCGCATGTATGACGGATTGAGCTCTGGCGGTTAATCTGCCTTAAAAAACCACCTTTAAGGTTAAGCAGGTCATGAATTCCCGTTCCGGTACATTATGGTTTGTCAGTAGTGGGCAAACACGAAAAAAACCGTTTCAGGATGCGTTGATTAAAAGCGGTATGAATCTTCACCTGTTTGAGGATGGACGGTCTGCGTTTGCCAGATTTGGTTCGGATATGCCCGACCTGCTGCTGGTTTCTGAGCAGCTTGATGATATGAACGTTGTGGAGTTTTGCCAGAGACTGCGCCTGACAGCCGGGACAAGAAGTGTGCCAGTTATCGTGCTTACCAGCGGAGAAGACACTCAGTTTGAGCGTGACCTGCTTAATAACGGTGCAGATGTTTGTTTTTGCCAGAATACCGATCCGTTATTGCTGGTGTTTCGTATCTGTACGCTTTTGCGTCGTTATGAAGATGATATGCCAGCCAGTGAAGGTGTCAGGTTCAGACCACCTGCCGTTACAGTTATCACAACGCCGGGTAGTGTTGCCTGGTCATGGCGTGGCGGGAAGGCAGAAAGCCAAGATAGCACCAGCCCGTTAATTTTTGAGAGTCTGACCAGCCATGGTTATTTGTTGAGTCTTATAGATGACCCGGCTCGTTTTGATGATATCGGGACCAGTGTAAGCCAGCAGCATCCTGACTGTGTGATTATTGATATGGACAGTCCTCAGTTTGATGGCCTTGAAATGGCGCGTAATTTGCTTTTTGCCCGTGAAATTAACGGACAGTGTACCAGAGTGCTGGGCATGGTAACGCCCGACAGGATGACGATAGAGAACGTAGTCGCGGCTTTTTCTGCCGGAGTTGATGATCTTGTCGGCGCTGATATCGAAACAGATCTGCTTATGGCGCGTATAGGCAGCCTGGTACGGCGCAAAATTTTGCAGGATGAGATGAGGCGTGAGGAAGCTCATGTCGAAAGTGCGCGGGCGCGTATGGCTCTGGCAGATGCTTTACGCCGCGTAAATGCAGATCTTGCAGCAGCCAATCGTAAACTGATTGAAGCGCAGGCCAAGCTTGTGCAGTCAGCTAAAATGGCGTCTCTGGGAGAGCTGGCTGCAGGTATCGCACATGAGTTTAATAACCCCCTGGCCTTTGTACTGGCTCATGAGAGTACAGTACAGAAAGGCATAGCCACAGCACTTCAGGCCGTAAAAACCTCAGATTTTGACGGGGCAGAGCTTGCATTAACAAAGAGTAAAGAGCGCCTCTCTGCTTCTCTGGTTGGTTTATCGAGAATGCGCGATCTTGTTGCCAGTCTGCGTCGTTTTTCACGTCTGGAAGAGGGTGAGTTTGCACGTGTAGATGTACCTGAAAGTCTGAAGATAGTCCTGACACTTCTGGCTCCAAAATTTGGGCAGGAAATAAAAGTATTTTGCCATCTGAATGCACCGGCAGAACTTGTGTGTCAGGCTGCATTAGTGAATCAGGTTATTATGAATATTTTAAGTAATTCTGCAGATGCTATCGCTGAGAAAAGAATAAATAATAAAGAAATCAATAATATAGAAAATTATGATGAGATAAATATTTTTTCCTCCCTCGAAGAGGCAACCGAAGGTCGGGAGGGGGAGGATTATGTTATTCGTATTACTGATACAGGGCCGGGGGTTCCTGAAAATCTGAGAGAACGAATATTTGAACCCTTTTTTACCACAAAACCTGTAGGATCGGGAACAGGTCTCGGGCTGGCAACTGCTTATGGGGTTATTAAAGCTCATGGCGGGAGTATTTCTGTGACTGGCGGAGAGCAGGGTAAAGGGGCCTGTTTTGTTGTACGGGTGCCTTATCGGAGCGCTGAGGAGAAGGGCTGTTATGATGAGACCTGAAACGGTGGAGACTACCCCGGCAGCTATTCTTATCGTTGATGATGAGTCTGAAATTCTCGTCGCTCTGACAGATCTGTTTGAAGAGAAATATAATGTGCTCACGGCCGCTTCAGGCGAGGAGGGGCTGAGTATTCTTTCGCAGCGGTCTGATATTGCGGTTATTATTTCTGATCAGCGTATGCCTGGTATGACGGGAGACGGGTTTCTTACACAGGCGCGTCGGCTGTCTTCAGCCGGGGCAATTTTGCTGACAGGCTATGCCGATATACAGGCAGTCGAATCTGCTCTGAATAAGGGGCAGATTTCATTTTTTGTATATAAACCATGGGATCCTGAGACATTATTGTCCATGGTCGCACAGGCCGTAGAGCGTTACCGGCTGGAGAAAGCGCTCAGGCGCGAGCAGGCGTTACTGCGTATTTTGCTTGATAACCTGCCTTTCGGTCTGGCTTTTAAAGATGAGCAGGACCGGTTTGTTCGTATGAATGAACAGATGGCAAGTCAGCTGGGTTGTTCTCTGACAGATGTTCTTGGGCAGCGGGAAGAGGACATCGTAAGCCCTGAGCGACTTGTCAGCCTGAGGGAAGCGCAGAGTGTGCTTGCTGCTGGTGGGCGCGATCAGCAGGTTATCAGGCTGAATGATGCTGATGGTAAAACACGCTGGCATGACCTGACGCGTATTTTAATTGGCCAGAAATCGCGTGAAACCTTTCCTGGTGCCGGCCCCGAGCTTGATGAGTATTCTGTTTTTATTGACAGAGATGTCACAGATCTTCTCAGCCTTGATCAGCGCCTGCAGCAGGCACAGAAGATGCAGGCTATCGGTACGCTGGCAGGTGGTGTTGCGCACGATTTTAATAACTTACTAACTGCAATTATGGGGTCACTCGAACTGGTGCAGGAGCTCGATCCTCCAAAAGTGCCAGCGGTTACGAAATTATATGATAATGCCATACAGGCTGCACGACGCGGTGGTGTGCTGACACAAAAGCTGCTTGATTTCAGCCGTCCGCGGCATTTTTCATGCTGTAAAGTCGATATTGTCAGTGTGCTGCGTGAAATGCAGGATTTTGTGGAAGGTTCTGCGCTGCCGTATGACCTGCGTAATATGCTGGGGTCAGAGAGTCTGCAGGCGGCAGAGCGTTTAAAGTCTGTACAGTTTAATTTGCCTTCTGAGCCACTTCCTCCGGTCTGGACGGATATTTTACAGCTTCAGCTTGCTGTTTTTAATCTGTGTATGAATGCGCATGATGCACAGCCAGGCGATGAGCGTATTACAGTATCAGTTTATACGTCAGCACGTTTGCTGGGGCGTGTGTCAGCACAACCGTCTGAGAAGGCATGGGTTGTGGTTCAGGTCGTTGATCGTGGCGTGGGCATGACCGAGGAAACGCAGGCCCGTATTTTTGATCCGTTCTTTACGACAAAAGATACCGGGCACGGCAAGGGCATGAGCCTGTCTGTCATTTATGGTTTTATCAATTACTGCAGTGGTGAAATTCGTGTCGACAGTGTGCCAGGCGGAGGGACCTCGATAGAGCTCTGGCTGCCCGTTATGACGCAGGACCTGAAGCAGTTTGAAGCGGCTCCTGCTCCTGTTGTGCCTGACAACAGGGAAAGAACAGTTCCTCCGGTATCGCCCTCTGAGAAAAATGGCCAGACCATACTGGTCGTTGATGATGAGGAGAGTGTCAGAGCTGTTACAGCCGGTTTTCTCCGGCATGTCGGGTACACCGTGCTCGAGGCTGATAATGGTGCAGATGGCCTTGCTCTGGCTACTCAGCATAAAGAGATCGCTCTGGTCGTTATGGACGTTATGATGCCAGGCATGAACGGGAATGAAGCCGCACAGAAAATGACGGCAATGAAGCCTGGTCTGCCGGTTCTTTTTGTGACCGGCTATACCGATCCGGGCCTTCTGCCTGATGATGCCCGTGTGCTGCATAAGCCTTACAGGCGGAGTGAACTGCTGGCTGAAGTTAAGGCAATACTTCCCTCGTAGTTTCCCCCTTGTGCTCTGGCAGGGAATCCCTATTTTTTATGATTATGAATAATTTTAAATCAGATTCTTCCTCATACGATCCGGTTGGCTGGCATGGAACAACGATTCTGTGCGTTCGCCGTGGTCAGGATGTTGCCATGGCTGGTGATGGTCAGGTAACGCTGGGTGCAACTGTTATTAAGGGTAACGCCCGCAAGGTGCGTCGTATAGGGCCGGGAGGCACAATTCTCGCTGGTTTTGCCGGCGCTACAGCTGATGCCTTTACGCTGCTCGAACGCCTTGAAGCCAAGCTTGAGCGCTATCCCGGTCAGCTTGAACGTGCCTGTGTTGAGCTTGCAAAGGACTGGCGTACAGACCGTTATCTGCGCCGGCTTGAAGCAATGATGGCGGTGGCTGACAATGAGCATTCTTATACCCTGACGGGTAATGGTGATGTTCTTGAACCTGAAGACGGTATCATCGCCATTGGCTCGGGTGGAAATTATGCCCTGTCTGCGGCCAGAGCACTTCTGACAGTTGATGGTCTGACAGCAGAGGATATAGTGCGTCGCTCAATGAAAATAGCTGGTGATATCTGTGTTTATACAAATCACTCCGTGCGTGTTGAAACACTTTCTGCCGGTCCGGTAAAAGAATAAGGGAGGCAGCGTTATGGAAATTCCGACATTTTCTCCCAGAGAGATTGTTTCTGAGCTTGATCGCTTTATCGTAGGGCAGGCAGATGCAAAGCGTGCAGTTGCTATTGCTATGCGTAACCGCTGGAGACGCTCCCGTTTAAGTGCAGGTATGCGCGAAGAGGTTGTGCCTAAGAACATTCTGATGATCGGCCCAACCGGTTGCGGTAAGACAGAGATCGCCCGCAGACTTGCAAAACTGGCTCAGGCGCCGTTTCTTAAAATAGAAGCCACCAAGTTTACTGAGGTAGGCTATGTTGGGCGTGATGTAGACAGCATCATCAGAGATCTGGTTGAAGCCTCGATCGTCATGGTTCGTGAATTAAAGCGGCATGAAGTGAAGGCTAAGGCAGAGCAGATTGCTGAAGATCGTCTGGTTGAGGCGCTGGTCGGGCAGGGCGCTTCGGCAGAGACAAAGAACAAGTTCCGCACGATGCTGCGTGATGGTCAGCTTGAAGACAAAGAAATCGAGATTTCTGTTGTTGAGGCCGCTCCTTCAGGTGGTGGTGAAATGCCCGGTGTTATGCCAGGTAATGTCATCAATTTTGGCGAGATGATGAAAGGCTTTATGAACCGTTCACCTCAGCAGCGCCGCCTGAAAATTTCTGTTGCCAGAACTTATCTTGAGCGCGAAGAAGCTGACAAACTTCTTGATAATGAAGCGATTACACAGGAAGCCGTCAGTCACGCACAGAACAATGGCATCGTTTTTATTGATGAAATTGATAAAGTCTGTGCCCGCTCGTCAGAAGGTGGTTCGCGAGGTGGTGATGTCTCTCGGGAAGGGGTTCAGCGTGACCTGCTGCCACTGATTGAGGGGACGACAGTTTCCACCAAATATGGCCCGGTTAAAACAGATCATATTCTGTTTATTGCCTCGGGTGCGTTCCACCTGGCCAACCCGTCTGATCTTTTGCCGGAACTTCAGGGCCGTCTGCCTATTCGTGTTGAGTTGCAGCCTCTGTCACGTGAAGATCTGCGCCGTATTCTGACAGAGCCTGAGCATTCTTTGCTGAAGCAATATATAGCTCTGATGCAGACCGAAGGCATCAGCCTGACTTTTGAAGATGGTGCTGTTGACGCTCTGGCAGATCTTGCCGCAGATATTAACGAGCGTGTCGAGAATATCGGAGCACGCCGTCTGGCGACTGTGCTTGAGAAACTGCTTGAGGAGATTTCTTTCTCGGCACCTGACCGCAGTGGTGAGAAGATCAGTGTACCTGCCTCTCAGGTGACAGAGAAAGTTGCCCCACTTGCTAAAAAGGGTGACCTTAGCCGGTTTATTTTATGATGGATGCTCCTTTTCTTTTGCCTGCCGAGGCTACAGCAGCTGAGGCTGTTGAAGCGATAGGCGATGAGCTGGCTTTGTTTGATGACTGGATGGAGCGTTATCAGTTCATCATAGAAATGGGGCGCAAGCTGCCTGCTCTTCCACAGGAATGGTGTAATGATGCACACCGTGTTCCTGGTTGTCAGAGTCAGGTATGGCTTGAAGCGAAAGAAGAAGCTGGCAGGCTGTATTTTGCCGGGCTTTCTGATGCTGCTATTGTCTCAGGCCTGGTGGCCCTGTTGCTCAGGGTTTATTCAGGCCGTTCACGTGAAGAAATTCTGGAGACAGATCCAAAATTTTTGCGTGACCTGGGGCTTGTGCAGGCATTGTCAACAAACCGGGGTAACGGTGTTGAGGCTATGGCACGTGCCATTCGTTCAGCTGCGGCGCAGACTGCCTGAGTACCCTGTATTTATAGTATGATAATATAAAAAAGGGCCACTTCCCGAGGGAGGTGGCCCTTTTTTGACAGTCTTATATTCAGCCTGCAGTTTTAGCCTGTAAGCCGGCAAGAACATCAGCTGGGCGGATAGGCTGGTGGCGCAGCCGTACACCAACCGCATTAAAGACGGCGTTGGCAATGGCTGCACCAATAGCCGTTACACCTGGTTCCCCAAGACCGGTTGGTTTTTCAGTGCTTTTTATAAACTCAATGTCAATTTCAGGCGCATCGGCAATGCGTATCGGGGTATAATTGTCGAGGTTATGTGCCTGAGGGTTGCCATTAACAATTTTGGTTGATTCAAACAAAGCCATGCTCAGTCCCCACAGAGCACCACCTTCTGTTTGTGCGGCCGCACCATCAGGGTCAACAATTGTGCCAGCATCAAGCACCAGCCAGATTTTCTGGCAGGTTACGACACCTGTTTTGCGGTCCACATGCACCTGTACAGCACCGGCTGTCCATGTCGGCATGTTGCGTTCCTGACCAAAGGTCGTGGCAATGCCCAGGGCCGTGTCAGCCGGCAGGTTTGTTTTACCGTAGCCACATTTTTCTGCCAGACGGCGCAAAACATTGGCCTGACGCTCAGCACCGCCCACTGCGTTCGGAGCGCTGCCGGCATTTCGGCCAGTTGCCCTGAGGTGCTCCAGGCGGAACTCAAGAGGGTCTTTCCCCGCATCATGTGCCAGTTCATCCATAAAGGCTTCATAAGCCCAGGATGTCCAGCCTGCACTGACCGAGCGCAGCCAGCCGGGGCGGAATGTCGCTTCAGCCAGGTCATTGCTCAGAGCACGTACCTGCATGGGGCCAACATCGTACCAGTTATCGGCACCGGCAATGGCAAACTGATCATAGGGTTTGCCATCAACGCCTTTTTCCATAAAGGCAGGGGCCATAACTTTTGTCGGCCAGCCGGCAGAAGCATGATGCTGCCAGCTCGTTACGGCCTTCTGATCATTCAGGGCCGCACGAAGTGTCTGCACAGAAGGTGAGCGAAAAGAGTCAAACTGCATGTCATCTGAGCGGGTCAGAATGAGTTTAACGGCTTTGCCACTCAGAGCTTTAGAGATAAGAGCTGCGGCTACGGCATAGTCACCATTCAGGCGCCGGCCAAAGCCGCCCCCCAGCAGGTAGCTGCACATAACGACTTCTTTTTCCGGCACGCTCAGAGCTTTGGCAATGACCGGCAGAAAAAGAGATTGCCACTGGTTGCCACAATGAACTTCCCATTTGCCGTCGTGCAGACGTGCCAGGGCATTCATGGGCTCCATGGTGTAATGCATGACAGAAGCACAGGTGTATGTCTGCTCAAATACCTTGCTGGCAGAAGAGAAAGCTTTATCTGTGCCGGGGTCATTAAAAACATAAACGCCGCCGTTTTTGTCGGCAATCTGTTTACGGCCGTAATCAATAATGTCCTGCTCAGAAACAGAGGCTGTTTTGCCAGGAGCCCATGTAACTTTCAGTGCATCTGTTGCACGAATAGCAGCCGGGTATGATGAGGCAATAACAACAACCCAGCCAGGTACAGTGTCTGACGGGTCTTCGATAACGATGTAGCGTTCGTAGCCTTTAACTTTTTTCGCATCGCTTTCATCAACCGACAGAACTCTGGAGCCATAGCGGGTGGGCGGCAGTTTAGGGCGTGCATACACCATCCCTTCAAGGGTGGCATCAATACCGTAAATAGCCTGGCCCGTGGTTTTGGCCGGGATATCAAGCGCTTTAACGTCTTTGCCGATCAGGCTTTGTTTTGATACGGGCTTAAGAGGCAGTTTGGCCATTTCTTCAGGTGTGAAGGTGCGTGTCGGGTGCGCCTTCTGAACAATGTCACCGTAGGAAATAGATTTGTTACCTGCGATAATCTGCCCTTTTCGTGCGATACACTGAGCAGGGGATACGCCAAGCAACTTCGCACCCTCTTCAAGCAGAACGGTTCGGGCTGCTGCTCCTACCTGACGGAAGAGATCCCACGTCATCCATACAGACCACGAACCGCCTGTGACCATCAGCCCCCATTTCGGGTCTGTATCAACCTGGGTGATCTGTACCTTGCTCCAGTCCGCTTCCATTTCATCCGCCATGATGCGGGCAAGAGCTGTGCCAACGTGCTGGCCCATTTCGGCGCGGATGATATTGATGTTGATCTGGCCGTCAGGTGAGACAGAAGACCAGATAGTCGGCTCAAAAGCACCGCTTTCAGGCGCACCATCTGCAATAGGATAGATCTGACTGGCGCTGGCCTTACGGGCAAAGCCAAATAAGAAAGCTGAACCGGCAGATGTCAGTAAAAAGCTGCGTCGCGTTGCTTTGAGTCCGTCTGCGCGGTCCTGCTGCATGGCAATACGTTCAAGTTTACCCATGAGATGGTGTCTCCTCACGTGCCGCAGCGGCAGCCTGTTTGATTGCTTTACGAATACGAAGATAAGTCATGCAACGGCACAGATTGCCAGCCATGACGCCATCAATCTGTTCATCGGTTGGGTCAGGATATGTTTTTAACAGGCAGGCAGCCTGCATGATCTGACCAGACTGGCAATACCCGCACTGAGGCACCTGAATATCACGCCAGGCTTCCTGCACAGGGTGCTGGCCCTGTGGGTCGAGCCCTTCAATCGTGACGACTTCAGCTTCGATTACGGAGCTGACAGGTGTAATGCAGGAGCGTGTTGACTGACCGCCAACATGCACGGTGCAGGCACCGCACTCGCCAATACCACAGCTGAATTTGGTGCCGGTCAGTTTAAGTTCATCACGCAGCACCCACAGAAGAGGGGTATCTTCAGGCACATCGACGGAAACGTACTGGCCGTTGAGTTTGAATTTGATCATTGTGTCGCTCCGTGACTGCCTTAGTGAGAAGAATTGACCGGAATAGTCTCAACAGTTGCACGTGCGGCAGCTGCTTTCTTTTCCAGATCTGTCCATGGTGGCAGTGTTGTGCGCGTGCGGCGCAGGTAGGCGGCCAGTCGTGCCATATCTTTATCAGAGAGCGCATTGTAAAAACTTGGCATAACAACGCCTGCCTGGCCTTCTTCAGCAGTGAAACCACGCAGGATGGCCTGATAAAGGTTCGTTGGCTCGTCAAGCCAGAGGGCGTTATTTAAAGCGAGTTCAGGCCTGCCTGAGGCTGGTGTCGGGGCTGAATTATAGTGACAGCCGGCACATGCTCCCTGGTAGAGCTTGGCATCCGGGTCAACGACCGGATGGGTCAGGTCGACAGAAGACTGATTCATAGCCAGAGCAAGCGCATCTTTATCATGCTTTGCGCGTACAGCAGCATTATCAACAAAAGCGAAATAGTGGGCTATGGCATGGACATCCTCTTCCGGAACTGTGGAGAGGAAGCGGTGAGGGACAGGTGACATGGGCCCGCCGGCTGATCCATGCAAAGGTGCGACACCGTTGCGCAGATAAGCATACAGCTCATCTTCGTTCCATGTGGTGGGTGTCGGGTTGTTTGCATTAAGTGGCGGTGCGATCCAGCCATCCACTACAGCGCCATCATAAGTTGAGCCGCTTTTTTCTGCGCCCATTAAGTTACGTGGTGTATGACATGACCCACAGTGAGCAACGCCTTCGGCCAGATATGCACCCCGGTTCCATAATGCGTCATGTGTCGGGTCGGGCTGATAAACACCCTGTTTGAAGAACAGGAGTTTCCACCCGGCCTGCAGCAGGCGGATATTAAGCGGGAAAGGCAGCTCGTTTGGCCGGTGTGTCAGATGCACGGCGGGGCGTGTCATCATGTAAGCATAAAGATCAGAGATGTCCTGATCGGTCATTTTTGTGAAATGGTCGTATGGGAAAGCAGGAATAAGGTTGCCCCCATCACGGCTGATGCCCCGGTGCATAGCCCGGCGGAAAGCCTCTTCTGACCATTTACCAATGCCGGTCTGCGGATCGGGTGTAATATTAGATGTATAAATAGCCCCGAAAGGGGTTTTCATCTGGTAGTCACCGGCAAATTCGGGGCCGCCACCCAGGTCAGTGCGGGTATGACATTCCGCACAATAGCCTTCAGCGGCGACAATGCGGCCGCGTTCAACCTGTTCAGCTGAAAAGCTTGAAGCTGCGGGAGGGGTGATGTCAGCGATAGCAGGATGCCAGGCATAGGCAAGAAAACCTAGTCCTCCAAGGAGACCGGCTCCGGCTATTCCAGCCAGGAAGATACGTTTTTTCACTCTGATCCTGCTCCTGTTATATCAGATTAAATAAGTGCGTGCACAGAAAACGCCTGTTGCATCGTTTTCCGTAACATTCTGACACAGACATAGTCTGGGATTGTGATGTGCTGTTGTTTCGCATTGTTAAACAAAGCTGGGGGCAAATGTAATCTGGGGCGCAAGATAGCGGATGATTACAGGATAAAAAAGACTTATTTGGTACTTAAGGAAAATTAAATACGATGTAAACTTTTGTATTTAAGATGATGATATTTTTCTTTTTTTAGTAAAAATTATGAATATTTAAAAAGTGGCACTGAGTGTCATAAAAATAGCCATTACCTGGATGTTAAGAGTCAGGCAATGGCTAAGAAATTTTAAAAAATACTTTTCAGTCAGGCGTGGTGTTAGTGCTCAAGCTGAAGTAGTGTTTTGCGCGCGCCGTGTGACTGTATGCTCTTGCGAAGATTGATTACTTCATTTGTGAAGTCCGGATACTGGGCAAGGTCCCACCCTGAAAAAACTGGTATTGTCAGACCTGCTTTGAGATCATGGCTCAAAATCAGTTTTTGGGTGGCATCTGTCAGCTCAGGTTCAGAGAAGCTATAGCTTTTTTTACTGTCAGTGGTGCCCCGCAGATATTCAAGGAAACAGGCTGTGCCAAAAGCCAGCCTTTTATGGTTTTTTCCCGTTTCAAGAATGCCTTTTACGGTATCTGTCCAGAAAACAGGCAGCTTTGATGCGCTGTCTGAGGCAATGCGCAGCAGCTGGTCGCCTACGGCCGGATTGCGGAAGCGGTTAAGAACCTGGCTGGCGTAGTCCGCGAGAGAGACGTCAGATGGTGGTGTGATAAACGGCGATGCATCCTGGGTCAGAAACTGCTCAAGTAAGGTGAGCAGGGTTGTGTCTTTCATCGCCTCAGGTACTGTGTCGTAATCCATAAGCAGGCCGGGCAGGGCCAGCATTGAATGCGATGCGTTGAGCATGCGCAGCTTGACCTGCTCATAAGGCTCAACATTTTTTGTAAACTGTACACCGACGGTTTCAAGTTCAGGGCGACCTGCGCAGAAGGAATCTTCAATGACCCACTGTGTAAAATCCTCTGCGAAGAGAGGCATCTGATCATCAATGCCGCTGAGTTTATTCAGTCGTTCTTTGTCTGCCCCGGAGACGGACGGAGTAATGCGGTCAACCATGGTGGACGGAAAGGTCACGTTTTCACTGATCCATTGACCTAAAGCCGGATCTTTTGCTGTGGCATAGGCGCAAAAAGCTTCACGGGCTACTTTGCCGTTGTCACGCAGGTTGTCGCATGTCATCACTGTGAAAGGGCCGGTGCCGTTGTCACGACGCAGGCGCAGGGCCTCAGTTACGAGGCCAAAAGCTGTGTGAGGCACCTCACGCTTCAGGTCCTCGGCAATGGCAGGAGTGTTGAGCATAAATTTGCCGTCTGCATCTATATTATAGCCGCCTTCGGTAATGGTCATGCTGACAATTTTAATGGCCGGATCTGCCAGGCGCTGAATGGCAGCTGAGCGATCTTTAGCGGCCTGTACATATTCTGTTATGGCGCCCAGAACCCTGGTGGTGTGGCTGCCGTCAGTTGAGAATTCCGTCAGTGTATAAAGGCCGTCCTGCCCGGCCATAATGCCGGCTCGACGGGTTTCGCGTTCGTTATCGCGCAGCCCTATGCCGACAATAGCCCAGTTCTCCTGTCCAGGGCGGGCCAGAACGCGGTCGATATACAATGCCTGATGCGCACGGTGAAAGTTACCAACGGCGAGGTGGGCAATGCCAGGGGCAACCTTTTTGCGGTCGTACCCAGGGGTAATAACCTGTGAGGGGAGCTGGCTGAGTGTGGCGCTGGACAGGGAAATCATGTGAGTGGCAAACCTCGCTTATAAAGTTACGCTTCATGCTGCGGAATGCATGAATCTCTGGTTGTCTAAAGCCTGCAAAAGAGAGCGTATCATCAGATGCAGGTCAGAGCCATTGGGAAAGGCGGCAGGTGCAGGGACAGTCCGCATTGTGCCGTGATGCAGCAGGGCAGGAGTGTGACTGATTGCCCAGGTGAAGGGCAGGCTGCATCTCTCTGATGGCTCATTTTCTCCATAAATTCATTTGAATGGTAGCTTGTAAATTAACTTAAACTCAGCTATGCACGCGACTTCAGATTACACGCGTCCGGGCCTGTGTGGGCATGCCTGGCCGTGTTCTGCTGTTTTTTGCTGATATAACAGCGATAACAAGTTTTCATGGAGTAGTGAAATGCCCAAAATGAAGACCAAGTCATCGGTTAAAAAGCGGTTCAAAATCACCGCAACCGGTAAGGTGCTTGCTGGCCCATGTGGTAAACGCCACGGCCTGATTAAGCGTCCGCAGAAAATGAAACGTACCAACCGTGGTCCTCAGACAATGACACCGCAGGATGGTCGTACAGTTAAACAGTGGGCGCCCTACGGGCTGGTTTAAGGAGCATCTGAGATATGGCACGTGTAAAACGCGGTGTAACAAGCCACGCCCGTCACAAAAAAGTCCTCGACCTTTCAAAAGGTTTTCGTGGCCGGTCCTCAACGAACTATCGTATTGCTATCGAGCGTCTTGAAAAGTCGCTTCAGTATGCATACCGCGATCGTCGTAACAAAAAACGTGAATTCCGCGCTCTGTGGATCCAGCGTATCAATGCAGCTGTGCGCGAGCACGGCCTGACCTACAGCCGTTTCATCAATGGTCTGGCAAAAGCCGGCATTGAAATCGACCGTAAAGTTCTGGCTGCTGTTGCATTTGACGATGCAGCAACATTTGCTGAAATCGTTAAAAAAGCTCAGGCTGCTCTCGCTGCCTGAAGTGTGCTGAGCACTGATGATTTTCAGGAAAGGTCGCCTCCCGCAGGCGGCCTTTTTTGTTTTAAGGGGTTTCCTCATACTGGCGGAGAGGATATTGCCCTGTAAACTATTTTTCTCCTCGCGTGAGGTTTCATGAACGACGATCTTGAGATTTTCCGGCAGAGTGTTCTGTCAGAGCTGGCTGAGGCTGCAGACCTTAAGGCATGGGATGCCGTCCGTGTTGGTGTGCTTGGTAAGTCAGGGCGCCTGACGACCCTGCTCAAGGCGTTGGGGAAGATGCAGCCTGAAGAACGTAAAGCCCGGGGTGCTGCCCTTAACCGCCTGCGTGATGAGCTTAGCCGTGCAGTTGAAGCACGCGGACAGGAGCTTGAGGCTGCAGCACTCGAAGCCCGTCTGATTGCTGAGCGGGTTGATGTTTCTCAGCCGCCACCAGCGTCACCGCGTGGTGCGATTCATCCCATTTCCCGTGCGGTTGAAGAGATGACCGCTATTTTTGGTGCAATGGGCTTTAGCGTTGCAGAAGGGCCGGATATTGAAACCGACTGGCATAACTTCTCCGCTCTGAATACGCCCGATCATCACCCGGCTCGTACTGATCACGATACGTTTTATATTGCACCGTCACCTGAGCTGGATGTGACGCATGTTTTACGTACGCAGACCTCAGGTGTGCAGATCCGCACAATGTTAAAACAGCAGCCTCCGCTGCGGGTTATCTGCCCTGGGCGGACGTATCGTGCTGACCATGATGCGACTCATTCGCCTATGTTTCATCAGTGCGAAGGGCTTGTGATCGGTAAAGATATTACACTGGGGCACCTGAAAGGCTGCCTGATCGAATTTTTGCGGGTTTTCTTTGGTAAACCTGATCTGCCTGTGCGCTTTCGCTCTTCTTATTTTCCGTTTACTGAGCCTTCGATGGAAGTCGATATCGGCTGGTCACGTCGCACAGGTGAAATTGGCGGCGGTGAAGACTGGCTTGAGGTGCTGGGGTCGGGCATGGTGCATGCCCGCGTGCTGGCAAACTGTGGCCTTGACCCGCGTGAGTGGCAGGGCTTTGCTTTCGGCATGGGTATTGAACGCCTGGCTATGCTGAAAAACGGTATTCCTGATCTGCGCTCATTTTATGAGAGTGATATTCGCTGGCTGCGTCATTATGGCTCAGACCCGCTTGCGCCAGCCTTACTGCATGAGGGCGTGTGAGTTATGAAATTTACGCTATCCTGGTTGTATGACCATCTTGATACTTCTGCCACGCTTGCCGAAATTTGTGCCAGACTGAACCAGATTGGCCTTGAGGTTGAGAGTGTTGAAAATCGTGGCGCAGCGGTTGCACCCTTTCTGACAGCGCGCATTCTTGAGGCAGAGCGTCACCCCGATGCTGACCGTTTGCAGGTCTGTTGTGTCGATGCCGGTCCAGGGTTTGAAAATGTGCAGGTTGTGTGTGGTGCGCCTAATGCCCGCGCTGGTCTGCCGGTTATTTTTGCACCACCTGGTACTTATGTTCCTGGTCTTGATATCACTATTAAGGCAGGCAAAATCCGTGGTCAGGCGAGTGGGGGCATGCTGTGCTCTCTGCGTGAGCTGGGTCTGGGTGAAGAAAGTGACGGCATTGCCGAGCTGCCGGATGACACGCTGCCAGGTCAGTCTTATGCCGATTTTGCCGGGCTCGATGATGTGGTGATTGATATTGCCATTACACCCAACCGGGGTGATGCTCTGGGTGTGCGGGGTGTTGCACGCGACCTCGCCGCTGCAGGTCTTGGTAAACTTCGCCCATGGCTGGCATCAGCTGTGGAAGGTACATTTACCTCACCTGTTGTATGGGAAAATACCAATCTGCCAGCCTGTCCGCTCGTTCTGGGGCGTACTGTTAAAAATGTTAAAAACGGTCCAAGTCCTGAATGGCTGAAGCGTAAGCTTGAAAGTATCGGGCTGCGTCCGGTCTCTGCGCTGGTCGATATTACCAACTATTTCTGCTTTGACCTTGGTCGCCCGCTTCATGTGTTTGACGTGAATAAAGTTGCCGGTGGCCGCCTTAAAGTCTGTCAGGGTGCGGGTGAGACATTCCGTGCGCTGGACGGGCAGGACTATATTGTGACACCGGATGACTGTGTTATCACCGATATTAACGGTGTGCAGTCGCTGGCTGGCATTATGGGGGGAGAAGCGTCGGGCGTCAGTGATGAAACAACTGATGTATTTATCGAATGCGCTTTATTTGACCCGGTCCGTATCGCTTTAAGTGCACGCAGAGCCGGTGTTTCCTCAGATTCAAGCTACCGGTTTGAGCGTGGTATTGACCCTGCATTCCCGGTTGCCGCACTTGAAGCTGCAACCCGTATGATCATGGATCTGTGTGGCGGAGAGGCCAGTGAGGTTGTCTCAGCGGGTGAGGCTCCGGCCTGGCAGCGTGAGGCAACATTACGTTTTGCACGGGTGCGTGACCTTGGTGGTCTTGATGTCGCGGCAGATGAGAGTGTTGCTCTGCTTGAAAAGCTGGGCTTCGAGGTGCAGGAACGCAATGAGACAGAGGTACGCGTCAGTGTACCATCATGGCGTAATGACATTGCTCAGCAGCCGGTCCTGTCGCAGGGGCAGGAGCTTGATGCAGCACTCGCTACAGCGGCTGCTCAGGGTGTTGCTCAGATTGAAGCTGAGAGCGACCTGATTGAAGAGATATTGCGTCTCAAAGGGCTTGATAGTATTCCCGCAGTTCCTTTGCCGGCCCTGAGTGTTGTGCCAGCGACAGCGTTAACACCAAAACAAACCCGCCTGGCCCGTGCAGGTCGTATCCTCGCAGTCCGTGGTCTGGTTGAAACGGTTGGGTTCTCGTTTGTATCCCATGAGGAGGCTTTGCGTTTTGGTGGTGCGCCTGAAGCTCTGCGCCTGCTGAACCCGATTGCATCTGACCTTGATCAGATGCGCCCGACCCCGCTGGTTAATCTGGTTGCAGCCTTGCAGCGTAACAGCGCACGTGGTCGTTCAGATATCGGTCTTTTTGAGGCAGGTCCGGCATTCTCTGCTGAGGGGCAGCAGATGGTTGTTGCTGGTGTGCGTGGCGGACATGCCCCACGTTACCCGGGGCATGAAAGTCAGGCTGTCTCTTTGTGGGATGTAAAAGCCGATGCGCTTGATGTTCTGACACAGCTTGGTGTTTCACCTGATGCGCTTAGTACAGTTGCAGATGCACCTTCATGGTATCATCCGGGGCGTTCCGGTTTGCTGTGCCAGGGGCCTAAAACAGTACTGGCTTGCTTTGGTGAGCTGCATCCTTCCATACTGCAGGCTGCAGGCATTGATGTGCCGGTTGTCGCCTTTGAAGTGTTTATGGATCGCCTGCCAGAGCCTAAAGTGCGTAAAAAATCTGCACCAAAGCTGTCAGCGTTTCAGCCGGTTCATCGTGATTTCGCCTTTGTGGTGAGCAGGGATGTGCCATGCGAAAACCTGCTTAAAGCAGTGCGTAACGCCGAGCGTAATCTGATTGTCGCAGTCAATCTGTTTGACCTTTATGAGGGACCGCATGTGCCCGAGGGTCATCGTTCAGTCGGGATCGAAATTGTATTGCAGCCTGTCGATAAAAGTCTGACAGATGCAGAAATTGAAGCTGTCAGTGAACGTGTTGTCGCTGCGGTTTCTAAAGTCACAGGTGCAGTTCTGCGCTGAGACTTTAAATTTTCACTGCTGAAACAGGGCAGCACCTCAGGGGGATTATTTTTCTCCTGAGGTGCTGCTTTTTTCTTTTTCAGGGCCCAGGGAGCGTAAGGCGCGCCTGACAATGCGACGGGTGGCTTTATTCTCCGGGGCTTCTTCTGTCCATTTCCGGCAGAGAGCCGTTACCCACTCAGGCTGATCTTTTGCGGCGTCATTTAGCCAGTTTGCTACTGAATCCTGGGCATAGCGTGTGGTTTCAGAACGCATGGGCTCAAGCAGAGGCAGCCCCTGTTCAGGGTTTTCTCGCAGTGGGCGAATATGCTGGCACCATACGCCCCTGGGGCGTAGCACCTCAACAGCAAAACGGCGAATATTAAGGTCGTTATCCGCAGTCCATGGGGTCAGTGCTTTAATCGACTGAGTGAGTGAGGCTGCAAGGCAGGGGCGGGCCGCGATCCATGCCCATTCACGCACAGCAAAATGCGGGTCTGCGGCAAAAGGGCGAACAATTTCAAGGAGCGTTTCGGGCGTATCGTTTTTATAATGACTGATCAGCCCGAAAACAGCAAAGCCACGCACAGTGTCGCTGACGTGGTGGCTCAGTCTGTTTAGCAGGGGTATGCCGCCATCATTATTCAGAGCGGCAGCACATAAGTGCATTTTTTCTATAAAGCCGGCTTTGTCGGGTAAAGGCCTGGCACGGTTGTCTGTCAGGGTGTTGAGAAGTACAGAAAAATCAATTTGCAGAGCATGCTGGAGTGTCGGTGCGGCCTCTTTTCCTTCAGACAGGTTTTTGCGCTGTTCCGGGCTGATCATGACGCGCGGCATATTTTCTCCTTTATCTGCATAGTGTTCGTACAGTTATTCACGATGCTCAGGGGATTATCCTTAAATTGTCCAGAACTTCATCCACAGATTCTGTGGATAAACTGAAAATTTCAAAAGAGAGCGCATGGCAGGAAGAAGTGAAAATACTCAACAAAATTAAAATGGTATTTTTATTTCAATGTAGCCAGACCTGTGAAAATAAAAGCTGATTAACAGGTGTATAAAAAAAATTCTTTAGTCTTGGTGAGGTGATAAGAACGGTTTTTTTTTCAATAAGAGGAGAAACGGGACTTTGAGCCATAACCATGCGGTCGATTGTGCGCCATAATGTTTCAGTTTCCTCTGCTGTGAGGTTTAAATCTGTTTTGACCTGGTCGATCAGTCGCTGAATGTCAGGGTTACAAAAGCCGGGGATATTGATTGAGCTGTCTGAGTTTGGATGAAAATTTTCACATCCCAGCAGGGTATCAAGAAAATTGGAGGGAGAAGGATAGTCAGTCGCCCAGTCTTTGAGGGCAATTTGCACATGATTTGCTGAATTTTGCATGTAGCCTGAGGCCACGGCTCTGTTAAGCGGGCGAAGGGTTGCTTTGTATCCAATATGTTGCAGCATATCGCGTATCCAGGCACCCATTGCCATCTCAACACTGGTATCGGCAGTAATGAGCGTGACGGCTTCTCCGTAGGTACCGCTCTCTCTGACTAACTGTTGTGCTTTTTCCAGGTCGGGGCTTTTCCACTCCGTTACAGGTGCATCCGGTGAAGCCGCTTTGCTGTAAAAACAAAAATCAGTTGCACCGGGCAGTGCGGATGGCACCATACCGCAGATGGGTCTGGCTATACCCGGCCCCCCGTAAAAAATGACCATTGCTTTACGGTTAACGGCATAATTTACTGCCTGACGTGCTTTGAGGCTGTTAAATGGCGGGATATTGACGTTCATGGCCAGAAAATACATGGCGGCATGCGGCATGACATGGGTGTTCTGTGCATAATGGCTGCCAAGTTCACCCAGGCGATCCATAGGGATGCTCTCTGCCATCCAGTCATACTGGCCATTCTGCACTGCCGTTACGGCAGTCTCATCAGGAATGCCAAAGCTATATTCTATCGCATCAGGGTAGGCTTCTGGCTGAGCCTCAGCACTCCATTGTCTGAAGTATGGATTACGTTCAAGCTTAAGGCTCTTATTGGGATCGTACGCAGTGATACGGTAAGGCCCGGTTGAGGGCAGGGGTGTGTTGCCGGTATCATGGTCAGGGGCATCGGCAGGCAGAATGACAGCGTGTGTAAAAGCCAGTTTCTGGAGGAATTCGTTGTCAGGGCCCGTCAGGTGAAAGGTAATGGTGCGATGAAGAGGATCATCCGTAATGCCTGCGCTGAGTGTACAGGTCGCTGGTGTTTTCAGGCACAGATCGGCGCCGGCTATGGCTGAGTAAAAAGAGCCGGCTGATGGTGACCCGACTTTAAAAATACGTTGAAAGGATGCTTTAACGTCAGCTGTTGTAACTGGTTTTCCGTCTGAGAAAAAAAGGCCGGGGCGGAGTGTAAAGATATAGGTCCGTCCGTTATCCTGTACGACAGGCGTATTTTCTGCCAGATCAGGCACGACTATATTACCATCAGGTCCTTGTGCTTTTTTGAAAGTTGTTAACCCGTCATACACGTTAGCAAATAAATTAATGTACTGGCTGCTGTAATTAATCTGAGGGTCGAGCGTTCCCCCTGATGCGGCGGCAGCTAATCGCAGTGTTCCGCCTCTGTGTGCGATATCGTATGGCCGAGGGGTATCAGAGAGAATTTCTGCCCGACTGCTGGTTGCTGTCGTGACAGCGCAGAATAAAATGAAGATGAACAGGGATGTCACTGAGCGCAGTGTAGTTCCTGGCGCGCGCAGTAACGTATCGCTATTCACCATCATATATCCCCTATGATTTCTGACCTGCCTGAGTGGGTGCAGGGGTAACAGCTGTCGGGTTTGACGGGCGTGCATAATCCGGTGGCTGGTACCAGGTCGGGGTGCGTCGCCCGTGATGGGAGTGCGGGTGGTATGCATTGTCAGACTGAAAGCTGCTGCAGGCTGTCAGAGTGATGGAGAAGGTGAGAGCTGCCAGGGCAGGAAATATTTTCATGAAGGCACACTACCAGAGAGAGAAAATAAAGACGATAACCGCTGATATTGTGTTGATCGCCGGGCTCTTGTTTGTATGATGTTATTTAAGGAATATGATCCTGCAATGCCAGACTGTATGTTATCTGCCGTCACGTGATTTTGTTACAGGATGTGACATAGCTGCGTTACGGGGAATGATGGTTGCATAATCGTGTATAGTTATTTTTTATCTTACCAACTCTTTGAGACGATAATTAAAAAAGTATGAAATTACCAAAATTCCATATTTCATTTTAATGTCGTAACTGGCATGTAGTGAATATAAAAAATAGTTTTTGACGGAAAGGACAGGAATAGAATGGCAGTCACTGGTCTTGCTGCGGTACTGCTTGCTATTGGAGTATTGTTTGTTGTTGTAAGTGCTGTTCAGCCAATTGCGCGTAAGCTTGAATTATCTGAAACAGTATTGCTGGCTATTGTTGGTATTATTATCGGCAGTGTTGCTGATTTTATTTTGCGTAATTCGCACCTCGCAGCATTGAGTGGTCTGGCTGAAATGATGCTGGACTTTCCCATTAACAGTGAAGCCTTTTTGTTGATATTCCTGCCCATGCTGGTGTTTCAGGGGGCTCTGGCGATCGATGTGCGGCGTCTGGCGCACGAAACGGGTACAGTGCTTTTGCTGGCTGTTGTGGCTGTTGTTGTCTCAACGGCGACGATCGGGTTTGCGCTTAAGCCGTTTGCTGACATGCCGCTGGTTGTTTGTCTGCTCCTGGGATCTATCGTTGCAACCACAGACCCTTCAGCCGTTGCAGGTATTTTTCGTGATATTGGTGCCGCAACACGTCTGACCCGCCTGGTTGAGGGGGAAGCCCTGCTGAATGACGCGGCTGCTATTTCTATTTTTTCTATCCTGTTGCCATCTATTACGCTTCATCATTCCATTCATCCTGGTGAGGCTGTTGTTTCTTTTCTCGTCTCGTTTGTCGGGGCCCTGATCGTTGGTATTATCTTTGGCCAGCTGACGCTGATGATGATTACGATTTTAGGGGGGTCTTCAGCGGCAGAAATTACTCTGACAGTTGCTCTGCCTTATATGGCTTACATTGTCTCTGACGAAATGCTTGGCGTTTCAGGTGTCGTGGCAACCGCTGCGGCGGGCCTGACACTGTCAATGTATGGCCCTTCGACCTTCAGGCCGCAGACCTGGCTGTTTATGAACCAGCTCTGGCAGCAGCTTGTTTTCTGGGCAGGTTCACTGGTGTTTGTGCTGGCATCAATGTTTGTGCCGCACCTGCTGGTTGGAATTACCTGGTGGGATTGTGTGCTGGTGCTGATTGCCAGCGTTGCGGGCCTTGCTGCGCGTGGTGCTGTGGTGTTTGGTTTGCTCCCTGTGCTGGCGATGACCAAGCTTTCTCCTCCGGTGCCCGTACCCTTTAAAATAACAATGGTGTGGGGCGGTCTGCGTGGTGCTATCACGCTGGCCCTCGCACTGGCGGTTACTGAAAATGAGCACGTCTCTGCTCCGGTTGCCCATTTTATTGGTATTATCGCGACAGGTTTTGTGCTGATCACTCTTTTGCTTAATGGTACAACGCTTCGTTCCCTGGTTCTGTTTCTCAAGCTGGATAAGCTGTCTCCTATTGATGAAGCTTTGCGCCATCAGATTTTGAGTATCGGCCTTGATCGTGTGTGCGATCGTGCTGCCAGAATGGGGCAGGAGCTTGGTTTTTCAGAAGATTCAACCCGTCCTGTATTACAGCAGATTGACCGCCGCGCGCATGAAGAGCAGCTGGTGAATGAGTTTGATACAGCTTTATCTGACATTCAGCGCGTAAACCTTGCGCTTATTACTATAGCCAGTCAGGAGCGGTCCTTATTGCTGGATCTGTTTCGTATTCAGGGACTTTCACGTCGTGTGATGGAAACCCTTCTGCGTAGTAGTGAAGCGGCTATTGATGGTGCGCGTCTTGAAGGGCGTGCTGGCTATGTGCGGGTTTTGCGTCGCAGACTCAGCCCATCTGTGCGGTTTAAACTGGCTCAGATAATTCATCAGAGGCTGCATCTCGACCGCCCCTTAATGTTATGTATGGCCAAACGTTTTGAAATGCTTATGGTCGCGCATTTTGTATCTGTTTCTCTGACCCGTTTTATGAAAGAGCGCATGGAGCCCACTCTGGGGCCGCGTGTTGGTGAAATTGTGGCTGAGGTTTTACAACGTCAGCGCAAAATGCTTGATGAAGCGGTGGAGACTTTGCGCCTTCATTATCATGGTTATTCAGAGGCGCTGGAAAGCAGAATTTTCAGGCAGATCACTCTGCGTCTTGAAGGGGAAGAGTATGATTCTTTGCTCGCAGAATCCCTGATTAGTGAGGAGCTGAACCGTGAACTGGTGACAGAGCTTGAGCGTCGCCGTAGTCGCCTGCAAAAACCTCTGAGCTTTAACCTTAAGAGCGGAATTGAAAGCCGCCTTAAAAGTGCGGCCATTTTTAAAGGCCTTCCCGGGGCAGAGTTGCATGACCTCGCAACGACAACGTCACTGCGGTTTGTTGCGCCTCATGAGCTGATCAGTAAGCGTGACCGTAAAGTGCGTACGGTTTATTTTGTGAGTGCAGGTCTCGCCGAAGCTCATGTCGCTGAACGTGATATTTATTATAGTGCCGGTGATCTTATTGGTGCTTTAGAGGTTTATCGTAATGAGCGGGTGCCTGCCAGCATCAGAGCTGTGCAGTTTGGACATTTTATGGCTATCCCGGCATCTCGTTTTCGTCGTCTGATTGAAGAATATCCGATCGTACTGGAGAATATTGAAGCTTTACGTCACAAACATGAAGGGCATTTGCAGGAGCGGGAAAGCGATTGTTCAATTAAGCTGGTGCCTGAAATGATTTCTTCTCAGGAGAATAAATCAGAGGATTTAGGGAAAGATAAATCTTCTCCCATTTTGCTTAAGCATGATCCCTGATCTAATAATTAAAAAAATTAAAAGAAAAATATTGATTTTAAAAATGGCCACTCATTTTTTTTGAGATGGCCATTTTTATATATTACACACAATGTAAAAACTATCATTATCCTATATTATTATAATTAAATAACACACTATATATTATTGAAATTAAATTTTTTACTTTAATTATTACATAAAATTTACTATATTATTTTAATTTTAATAAGTTAAAAGGCTATATCTTTCGCTTTTCCATCATGTGATAGTTTTATCTTAACTTGATAATATATACGCGCAAGTTGGAGAGTATGAAGTATGGCTGATACCCCCACCACGCTAGGCTCAGGACTCATTCTTTGAGATAGAAGATGAAGCTTGCAGCGATATGGATTGCGGACATGAAGGTATGAGCGCAGCGGTCGTATCGTGTTGCCACCCGTCGCCAGTCTTTGAGCTTTGCGAACATGTTTTCGATCAGGTGACGCTTTTTA
>NZ_WOSV01000002.1 GCF_011516655.1 Acetobacter thailandicus | reverse complement strand
CCACAAAGTGACCCGCTCAATGAATGCCTCGCTGCAGTCGCAGGGTTATAACAGCAAGTGGCCTGATTCTGAGACGATGCTTGAGGCGCTGTATGGTTTTAACCTGGCGCCAGGGGTCAGTCTGTCCCCTTATTTTGAGTATATCTGGAACCCCGATCAGCTGGCTGCGGCAGCCCCGCGCCCTCATATCACTCACGCTATACAGGCTGGTCTGACCTTCACGTTCGAGCTTAACCCAGGCCTCAATATCGCTGACCTCCACCGTATCAGAAAGTAAATGACATCCCCCTCACAGATATCTGTGAGGGGGTATGATATTTTTTAAATCGCTTCAACAGGTGAGTAGACCGGCCACCAGGCATATTCTCTCACAGCTTCAACTACATTTTCAGGCTGCACCTGCGCCAGCCCCTGTTCAATGGCTTTACGGGCAACCTGAACGGCGACAACGGCTGATGTCTCACGCAGTTTATCGTTAGGGGGCAGTAAAGGAGCCCCTTCGGTGGTGTCGGTCGCCTGGCCGGCCACAGCCTGGGCAGAGGCAAAAATCATGTCATCTGACACGGCTTTTGCGCGTACCACAATCGCTCCAAATCCAAGGCCGGGGTAGAGGGCTGCATTATTGGCCTGGCCAATTTTATAGGTCACATTTTTATATGAGACATCGTCAAAAGGGGCCCCGGTCGCGACGAAGACTTTGCCGTCCGTCCATTCAATCAGCTGTCTGGGTGTTGCCTCGTGCAGTTCTGTCGGGTTTGACAGCGGAAAGATAATGGGCCTTTCGGTATGGGCTGCCATGTCGCGCACAATTTCTTCTGTGAACAGATGTGGCATGGTAGAGGTGCCAATCATAATGGTCGGGTGCACGTTTCTGACAACAGTTGCCAGGTCAATAATACCATCACGGGCAGCAGCTTTATCGCGCAGGGCCGACATAGCAGGCCAGCGGCTTTCGGCTGCGGGCAGGGTTTCGCAGGCTGTGCGGGTGTAGCCGGCGACTTCAGCATCAGGGCGGGCATAAGGCCGCTGAAAATCGAGCAGATCATCGTGCATGCTTTCGGTCAGCAGGCCGGGCAGGTCAACCAGCCATATGCGCCGTGTGGCCTCTTCAGCACTTACGCCATGCCTTACCATCTGGTCGCGTATCTGATCAGCAATGCCGACACCGGCAGTGCCTGCGCCCAGCACAACAACGCGCTGCTCGCTCCATGGTGTTTTGCTGCGTGCAACAGCGTTTAGCAAAGCTCCCAGAACAATTGAGCCGGTACCCTGCATATCATCGTTAAAAGTCGGAACGACAGAGCGATAGCGGTCGAGAATGCGCCTTGCATTGGTTGACCCGAAATCCTCCCAGTGCAGCATGGCTTTAGGAAAGAGTTTTTTTACTGCACTGACATATGCATCAATAAAGTCATCATAGCGTTTGCCCCGCACGCGACTATGTTTGTAGCCAATATATAGCGGGTCATTGAGCAGTTTTTCGTTGTCGGTGCCAACATCAAGGATAACAGGAATAACACGGTGCGGGTCGACACCGGCTGCGGCAGTATAAACAGCCAGCTTGCCGATGGAGATGTCAACGCCGTTTGACCCCCAGTCACCAATGCCCAGAATTTCCTCCGCATCGCTGGCAACAAGCAGGTCAATATCGTCGGCATCTGCGCCAAAAGCAGCCAGCTTTCGTTCAACGCTGTCCGGGTCGTCAATGCTTAAAAAGACACCGCGCGGGCGTGTCATCACTTCGCTGTAGTTTTTAATGGCCTGGCCCACAACAGGGTCATAGACAACAGGCAGCATTTCAAGCATATGGTGCTGCAAAAGAGCATAGAATAAGGTGGCATTGTTATCATGCAGGCGCCACATATAGATATGCTTTGACAGGTCGTCAGGCGCATTCTGATAGGCTGCATAGGCGCGTTCAAGCTGCAGCGCTATCTCCGTTGTGATAACGGGGGGAAGAAGGCCGTTCAGCTCCAGCGCATCGCGCTCATGCTGAGTGAAGGCAGTGCCCTTGTTAAGTGCGGGGTCACGCAGAACATCATAGCCGCGCGCCGTTGTTGCAATTTTACGGTTTGCTCCGAAACCGGAGACCCGAGCCTGCCTGCTGAACATGATATATGCCTTTCCGTATGAATGAAAAACGGATGAAACTCAGGCATAACTCTATGTTTTTAATTTGTCCTTGATATAGCGCAAATGGCATGGCTGCCAGGCGGGGCGTAAAATCTGAGCATCGCCTGCTGATATGGCGGTGTAAGGAAAAGGCCTTGTCCGTTGCTGCACTATGACAGCAACGGATATGAAGGTTATTTATGGTGTGATTTTTGTTTTAGCATCCGGTGTAACAGCCTTAACATTAACATGATCAGGTAATAACGCACCGGGCAGAGTTGCTACAGGAGAATTTTCTGGCTGAGTAGCGCGGGTGATTGGCCCGGGATAGATATCAGGCAGACCAGTCGGCGGTGCGACGCCTTCTGGCAGAGGCGTGAGGGTAATTTTCATTTTGTGGTCGTAGGCGTGGTTTGCGCCTGTTGAAAGGTCGACAACAAGGCCGATAAGCCCGCCAAACCCGATATTACCTATAACCCAGCCATTAAGGTCAGAGGCATTTTCTTTTTTGCTGAAATCGTAGTTTTGTTTGATACAGCCTACAATAATATCACCACTTCTGCGGTGCACAGTGACTGTGCCTGGGGTGGACTGAATTGAACCGATTTCCATGCCGTCACGATAAACAGAACATTTTGCGCCGGCTGGATTAGTTGAAATTTTAATGGTCTGGTGACTACCGCTTACAATGCTCGCACAACCAGAAAGAAGTGGTAGCAGCAGAGTTCCGATAAGAGATGCTTTTAAAACTTTACCTGACATTTCTAAGCCAATCTGTATTTTAGTTATATTTTACAGATGCGTAACTGGCAGACATGAGGTGCTGCGACAATGGCAGAGGTCGCAGTTTTGTTTATTTTAACAAAAAAACAGAGGAACTGTTTCCTGAAAGTCACAACTTAGTGAGGGGAGGTTTTAGAAACACTCTTCTGATTACGTGGTAAAAAAATATAAGACCATCAGAAGATTAATGGTGTGCAAATAACGTAAAAACATAAAAGCTCCACCAGCTGATGGCGGAGCTTTCAGTGTTGCTCAGGCCGCGCCCAGGGCGTGGTATTCCCGGCGGAAATAGACCAGAGCCTTACAGTCAGCTTTGATAGTAATGTCTTTAACTTTGCAGAAAAGAACGCTGTGCGTGCCGATTTCTGAAATACTGTCGATAGTGCAGTCAAAGGAAACAACTGAATCCTCAAGCACCGGTGCGCCAGTTTTACCTGTATGCCAGGTTGTGTGAGCAAAGCGGGTTTCCTGATCTGCCTTGCTGGCAAACAGGCCCGAGAGTTCCTGGTGCGTGGTGTTGAGCACATTCACGCAAATGACACCATTCTGAACAAATGTCTGATGCGAGCGGCTGTTGCGGTTAATGCACACCAGCAGAGTGGGTGGTGTGTCAGTGACTGAGCATACGGCAGAGACCGTCATGCCGGCTCTGCCAGCTTCGCCGTCAGTGGTGATAATGCTGACGGCTGCGCCAACATGTGACATAGCTTCACGAAAGAGCGCCTGTTCTGTCATGATGATGCCTCCTTGTCTGTAAGGGCTCTGGCAGCCTGTAAGGTGTTTTTAAGCAGGCAGGCGATGGTCATAGGGCCAACGCCACCTGGTACGGGTGTGATGGCTGCAGCATGCCCGGCTACTTCATCAAAGGCAACATCACCGGTAATTTTAGGGCCATCGGGGGTGTCAATGCGGTTAATGCCCACATCAATTACCACAGCGCCAGGTTTTACCCAGTCTTTACGCACCAGATGTGCGTGGCCTGCGGCAACAACCAGAATATCGGCCCGCCTTGCCTCTGCTGCGACATCCCGTGTTTTAAGATGTGTCATGACCACGGTGCACCCTTCATTGAGCAGCAGCCGCCCCATGGGGCGCCCCACAATGTTAGAGCACCCGATAATAACGGCATGCAGGCCGGCAAAAGAGGAGATGACCCGCTTAAGAAGGATGAGGCATCCTGCCGGTGTGCACGGAATAAGCCCGTTTGTGCGGCCAACAGCGAGTTTGCCCGCATTAACGGTGTGAAAGCCGTCTACATCTTTATCAGGAGAGATCGTGTCAAGCACGGCATCGCGGTTAATATGTGCGGGCAGGGGCAGCTGCACCAGAATACCGTGCACTTCAGGGTCAGCATTCAGTTGCCTGATGAGGGTCAGAAGCTCTTCCTCGCTTGTCTCAGCAGGCAGGGTGTGGCTGAAAGACTTCATGCCGGCAGCTTCTGTTTTGCGCACTTTGCTGCGCACATAAATGGCGCTTGCAGGGTCGCTTCCGACAAGAACCACAGCAAGACCAGGAATAACCCCCTGGCTCCGCAGAGCCAGGGTCTCGGCTGCAACCTGCTGCGTCAGCGCAGCGGCTTCGGCTTTACCATCAATGATGGTCGGGGCCAGGGGAGTGATCATGTTCATCAGTCGTTAAAAACGATGGTTTTTTTACCGTTAATGAGCGAACGCCGCTCAATATGTGAACGCACTGCACGGGCCAGCACACGCCGCTCAATATCACGCCCTTTACGAATAAGGTCGTCTGGCGTGTCAGCATGAGAGATACGCTCAACATCCTGCTCAATAATCGGGCCTTCATCGAGGTCACTGGTAACGTAGTGGGCCGTGGCTCCGATCAGCTTCACGCCGCGCTCAAATGCCTGATGGTAGGGGCGTGCGCCCTTAAAGCCAGGCAGGAAAGAGTGGTGAATGTTAATGCATTTACCCGACAGCTTTGCAGAAAACTCGTTGGAGAGAATTTGCATATAGCGTGCCAGAATAGCCAGCTCAGCGCCGCTTTTCTCGAAAATATCCCAGATGCGTGCTTCCTGCTCCGCCTTGGTGTCTTTTGTGATCGGCAGATGATGGAAAGGCACACCATAAAACTCGATATCTTTATAGGTCTCGAGCGGATGGTTTGAGATAATGCCAACCGGCTCAATGGCCAGCTCCCCGATGCGCCAGCGATACAGCAGGTCAACCAGGCAGTGGTCGAATTTAGAGACGAGGATAAGCACCTTCTGGGGCTTGTCCATATTTGTCAGGGTCCATTCCATTTTGAATGTTTCTGACAAAGGTGCCATTTCGGCTTCAATGCTGTTCTGAATTGTCTCTGACTTTGGAATGTCAAAGACAATACGCATGAAGAACTGCCCGCCTTCAGTATAGTCGAACTGCTGGGCTTCGGTGATATTGCCGCCTATATCAAACAGCTTTTTGCTGATGGCAGCAACAATACCAGGCCGGTTAGGGCAGCTGAGAGTGAGGATGAAGGTGAAGTTGGTATGGGAAAAGCGAATCATGGACACACTCGTTCCGAAGTCGGGATGCCACCGTTCATAGCGGCAAAAATGTCATGGTGAAGGCTCTGTGCCAGGCTGCGAAAAACGGTAAAGTCGTATGCAGTCGCGTCTGTATGACGGGTCAGAATGACCGGCACATGCCCGGCGAGGGTCAGGGCAGTTTGTCCTGGTACGAAAACTGAAGGGTGCAGATCGAGTGCGACCAGTTTGGCCACAATGCTCTCTGCCCCTTTACCTGAGAGGGTCAGGGTAACGCGGCTGTCGCTCTGGTTTGTCAGGGCGGCAAGTGACTGACAGGCCGTGCTGAGCGTGGCCAGCAGGTCTGTCCCCTCAGGGGCGCTGCACAGCCACTGGTTATGGGCTGCGCGGGTAAATAACAGGCCATCAGGGCCGGCAACAGTTATAAAGTCTTCAGGCAGAGTAACCTTAAAGGCTTTTTTCAGGGCGGCGTTCAGCTCACCCAGGCGGCCGGCAAACGGGCCGATGCTGACCGTCACCCGCTGTGGCGCGAGGGAGAGCATCATCCCGTTGACCCTGTAAGCCTCCTGAGGCAGAGCCGAAGTAGCAAGAAGACGATCAGGCATGGAGACGCTTCCCTTCGGGGTCAACAAAAACAGGAGAGACAATTTCCGCTTCTGTGACAGTGCCACTCAGCGGGTTGTGCACGGCAATAATCTCACCATGGCGCGAAGGCCCTTCAGACAGGAAGCCCAGAGCGATCCAGCTGTTGCAGGTGGGCGACCATGCGGAGGAGGAGATCCACCCCTGGTCGTATTCTGCACTGGCAGGGCTGCCTTTTGGCAGCAGGTGCGAGCCTGCAACCAGTGCGTCTGTTGCGACAACAGGGCGCAGGCCAACCAGTGTGGGGCGTCGTGGGTCTGTCAGTGCAGGGCGGGCTGCCATGGCTTTGCCAATAAACTCTTTTTTGGATGAGAGCATACGCCCCATACCAAGGTCATGAGCTGTGGTCTGGCCATTGAGTTCAGGCCCGGCAGGGTGGCCTTTTTCAATACGCATCACACCCAGGGCCTCTGTGCCATAGGGGGCAATGCCATAAGGGGCACCCACTTCCATCAGCCTGCGGGCCAGCGCATCGCCAAAGCGTGCGGGCACTGCCAGCTCATAGGCCAGCTCACCGGAGAAAGAGAGCCTGAACAGCCTGGCCTGCTGCCCGCCGCAGATGGTTATTTCTGCTGCGGCCATATAGCCAAACGCTTCGTTTGAGATGTCAAACGCGGGGTCGATCAGCTGGCGGATAACCTCGCGTGAGTTCGGGCCGGCTACAGCAATCTGTGCCCATTCGTCTGTCACTGAGATAAACTGCACATCCAGCTCAGGCCAGAGCACCTGATGGCAGAACTCAAGGTGCTGCATAGCAGGGCCGGCATTGGCGGTGGTTGTGGTCATGACATAATGGGTGGGGCTGAGGCGTGCAGTTGTGCCGTCATCAAAGGCAAAACCGTCTTCCCTGAGCATCAGGCCATAGCGGGCCCGGCCAACGGCCAGTTTCTGCCAGGCATTAACATAAAGCTTCTCAAGGAAGCTGGCTGCATCAGGCCCCTGAATGTCAATTTTACCTAAAGTCGTAACATCACAAAACCCGACGGCATTACGCACAGTGTTGACTTCACGGTTGACCGTTTCAAGCCAGTGCGTTTCCCCCGCGCGTGGATACCACTGCGCACGCTGCCACAGCCCGTTAGAGGTAAAGACAGCATTCTGCTCCGTTGCCCACTGGTGGGTGGGGGGCAGGCGGGTGGGTTTAAAGTGTTTTTCACGGTTGGGGCCGGCAATAGCCCCCAGGGTGACGGGCTGTGCCGGCGGCCTGATGAGGGTTGTGCCGGTTTCAGGAATAGTCCGGTCAGTAAACTCAGCCAGCATTGCCAGGGCGTTTACATTCGAGGTTTTACCCTGATCGGTTGCCATACCCAGTGTGGTGTAACGTTTCAGGTGCTCAACAGAGCGGAACCCTTCCTGCGCGGCCTGTTTAACGTCTTTAGCGGTCACATCATTCTGAAAATCGATGAATGCTTTACCAGCTTTTTGCGGCGCGGTCTGATCAATACCTGACCAGGTGGGGTGAATGGCATAGGTCTCATCCACTCCGGCAGAGGGCAGCTCAGTTGTACCCGCACTGTCAAACCCACAGGCAGCAGCAGCCTTGCGGCCAGCTTCGGCCCCTTCATGCAGGGTGTCACGCGTGGTGAGTGTGCCGGCTACCATACCTGCAATATGCAGGTCATGTGCTTTAATGGAGGGCACAAAAGCAGCGATCTGCTCATTATAGACAGGGCGTGTGCCATGATGCGTTGTCAGCGCCAGGTCGGGGTTCCACCCGCCGGAGACAGCAATCAGGTCACAGGCAAAGCGCTGGTCTTTGCCGGCTTTGTTACCAATAACGGCAGCCGCAACACCAAGGCGACCCAGCGTGTTGCTGATGCGCCCGCCAGGGAAGAGGAAAGCCCCCGTTTGCTGTGCCAGGCTTTGTGCGAGAGGTGAGGGCACCGGGCGGGCATCAACAATAGCCACAATGTCAGCACCGGCCTGGTAAAGGTCGGTAACGGTGCGCAGGCCGTCATCATTGTTGGTATAGATTACAGCTTTGCGGCCGGGTGCTACACCATAGCGGTTAATATAGGTGCGGACAGAACCGGCAAGCATCACGCCGGGGCGGTCATTGTTGGGGAACACGACAGGGCGTTCAATAGCCCCGGTGGCCACAACACACTGTTTTGCCACAATGCGCCAGTAGCGCTGGCGGGGCTGGTTTTCTTCTGGCTGAGGCAGGTGGTCTGCAACGCGTTCGATCACACCGAATGTGCCGCCGTCATAGCGGCCAAACACACAGCTGCGGGTCATAAGGCGCACGTTGGGCATAGCGCGCAGACGCGCAGTCACCTCTTCGCCCCACTGCCATGCGGGTTTGTTATCAAGTGTAATATTTTCTGCGCGCAGGCGGCCGCCGGTCAGATAATCCTGTTCGCACAGAATAACCCGTGCACCGGTTTCAGCAGCGCTCAGAGCTGCGGCAAGACCGGCCGGGCCGCTGCCCACAACCAGCACATCGCAAAAAGCATTAGCCTGTTCATAGTGGTCGGGGTCTGCTTCTTTGGCAGCACGGCCAAGACCAGCCGCATTGCGGATCATGGGCTCGTAGACTTTTTCCCAGAAGCAGGCCGGCCACATAAAGGTTTTATAGTAAAACCCTGCGGTGAAAACAGGTGAGAGCAGGCCGTTTACCCCCAGCGCATCAAACGCCAGGCTGGGCCAGCGGTTCTGGCTGGCAGCTGAAAGACCATGAAAAACTTCAGTCACCGTAGCGCGGCTGTTGGGCTCGCGGCGTGCGCCGGTACGCAGTTCCATCAGAGCATTTGGCTCTTCCGGCCCGGCAGAGAGAATGCCACGCGGGCGGTGATATTTAAATGACCGGCCTGTCAGCCTGACATTATTTGCCAGCAGGGCTGAGGCCAGGGTGTCTCCTTCATAAGCCGTATAGGCGCGGCCATCAAACGTGAAGGTGAGCGCTTTGCTCGTATCGACCCCGTTCGCGCGTGTGCGCTTTGGCGGGGAAAGCTTTGAGGGAGTGTTCATGATCCGGACTTCTCTTCTGACAGAGCCTCGGTGGCCAGCCTCGTGCTGTGAATCTCATGCGTGATGGTGTTACGCTCAGCCACAATCCAGGAGCGGCAGCCATTACCATGATACCAGAGCTCTTTGTGCAGGCCGGCGGGGTTGTCGCGCAGGTACACATAGTCAACCCAGGCGTCATGAGGGGCGTCGGGTGCAGGGCGGCGCACGGTGGCATCACCTCGGTAGGTGAATTCTTCCAGACCGCGTGAGCCGCAATGAGGGCAGGTGATACGCATGGCGAGAACCTCAGTGCAGGTTGGGCTGTGCGCCCATACCTTTTTCGTCAATAACCGCGCCACGACCAAAACGGTCGAGACGGAAGGCGGTGGCGACCTCATGCGGTTCATCACGCGCGAGGAGGTGTGCAAAGCACAACCCTGATGCCGGGGTGGCCTTAAAGCCACCATAGCACCAGCCGGCATTAAGATAGAGCTGCTCGACAGGCGTTTTGTCGATGATGGGGCTGCCATCCATCGACATATCCATCAGTCCGCCCCAGTGGCGCAGCAGGCGCACACGCCCGATGCGGGGCATAAGGGCCATGCCGCCGGAGATAACATCCTCAACCACAGGCAGGTTGCCGCGCTGAGCGTAGGAGTTATAGCCGTCAATATCACCACCAAACACCAGGCCACCTTTGTCGGACTGACTGACATAAAAATGCCCGGCACCAAAGGTGACCACACAGTCGATAAAGGGTTTCAGTCCCTCACTGACAAACGCCTGGAGAACGTGGCTTTCGATCGGCAGGCGCAGCCCGGCCATAGCGGCCACGCGTGAGGAGTTACCTGCACAGGCGAGGCCAACCTTACCTGCACCAATAAACCCGCGTGAGGTCTCAACCCCGGTTGTGCGCCCGTTTTCGATGCGGATACCGGTCACTTCGCAGTTTTCAATAATGTCTACACCGAGCTGGTCAGCAGCACGGGCATAGCCCCAGGCGACGGCATCATGCCGCACCGTGCCGCCGCGCTGTTGCAGCAGGCCACCCTGAATGGGAAAGCGTGCATTATCAAAATTGAGAAAAGGCAGTTTCTCTCTGACAGCCGCCGCGTCGAGTATGTCTGCATCAACTCCGTGCAGGCGCATGGAGTTGCCGCGCCGGATATAGGCATTACGCTGCGCATCATTATGGAAGAGGTTGAGGATACCGCGCTGGCTGACCATCGCGTTATAATTGATATCCTGCTCGAGCCCTTCCCACAGCTTCATGGCGCATTCATAGAAAGGCACATTGCCTGGCAGCAGATAGTTCGAGCGCACAATAGTTGTATTGCGCCCTACATTGCCGCCGCCAATCCAGCCTTTCTCCACCACGGCGATACGGCGCATGCCGTAGCGTTTTGCAAGGTAGTAGGCTGTCGCCAGACCATGCCCGCCACCGCCCACGATGACGACATCGTAGGAGGATTGAGGAGATGCTTTGCGCCAGGCTGGTTTCCAGCCTGTATTACCGCGAAGGGTTTCACGCAAAAGAGAAAAAAGTGAGTAATGCTTACTGGACATTTTGACTCTTCATCCGGTTAATGAGGTCAGCATAAGGTGGCCATAGCTGGCGATAGTATAAATATTACTTATGGTGTGAGTATGGCAATCAAACCTCTTCCCTTCGATGTTAATGCGCTTCGGGCGTTTCTTGCTGTTTGTGAAAATGGCAGTATGGCTGCGGCAGGTCGCCATCTTGGTATCACGCAGCCGGCCGTGTCACAAACCATTGCTGACCTTGAGGCCGGCATAGGCTCTGTCCTGTTTGACCGCGCTGTGCGACCACTGGCGCTGACCGCGGCCGGCACAGTGTTACGACAGTTTGCTGAAAATCTTATTTCTGACATGGCACAGATTTCAGGCCGCCTGCGTGAAATGCAGCGCGGTCGTGTGTCGCATCTGCGTATTGGTATTGTCGATTCTCTCTCGCGCGCTGTGATGCAGGAGACGGCGTCTTTTATGCACGGGCGGGTTGAGCATCTTGTGGTGCTGGCCGGGCTGACCGAATCTCATGCAACAGCACTGCTGACGCGTAAAATCGATTTTATCCTGGGTGTTGATGACCTTGAGGATGTCGCAGGGCTTGAGCGCTGGCCCCTGTTTGAGGAGCCTTATTTTCTGGTCTGCCCTGACACAGTTAAAGCGCCAAAAAACCGCGATGAACTTGAAAAAACACTGACATCACTGCCGTTTATTCGTTTTACCCTGCGGTCGCGCTCAGGTGCTGAGATTGAACGGTTTTTGCGGCGTGTGCGTATTGAACTGCCCGCCGGGCAGGAGTTCGATCTGCCACAGGGTGTGCTGGCCGGGTGTCGCAATGGCGGGGTGGCAATTTCGACACCGCTTTGCCTGAGCGAGGCAGGCTACGAGCCTGGTATGGGGCTGGCAGTGCACCCGCTGCCTCTGGGGGCCTTTCGCAGGCGGTTAACGCTTGTGGCGCGTCGTCGTGAATTTGGCCGCCTGCCGCTCGATTTTGCCGAGACTCTGCGTGCTGTGCTGAAAGAGGAGTGCCTGCCCCTGTTAAGGCAGCGTTTTGCCGCGTTTGCTGATGAGATGACTGTACTGACCTGAGAAAATGGCGGAATCTGCTGTTTTATGCAGCATTTTTTATACAATATGGAGTAAGTGTTTTGGCCGGACCGCGCACAGTATCTGCTGCTGAGCAGGATGCAGCATCTGAAGACCTGCAAACAGGGTCTACCGCAGCCCCGATACGGGAGCTGACGCTTGAGGAATCGCTGGGTGCGCAGATCAGGCTGATGCGCCGCAAGCTCGAGCTGACAGGGGCAGACCTGGCCAGTGCTGCGGGCATTTCTCTTGGTATGTTGTCAAAAATTGAAAACGGGCAGATTTCACCCTCTCTGGCAACGCTTCAGGCTGTGTGCCGTGCGCTGAATGTGCAGCTGAGTCAGCTTTTTGCAACGTTTGAGGAGCAGCGTGACTGCTCTTTTGTCAAAGCAGGCCGGGGTGTGGTGATAGAGCGGCGCGGCACAAAAGCCGGGCACGAATATGAGCTGTTAGGTCATTTGCTGGGCGGACCAAACGTGGTTGAGCCTTATATGATTACCCTGCACGAAGAGGCAAAGCCGTATAGCAGTTTCCGTCATAACGGAGTCGAACTGATTTACATGCTGAGCGGGCGAGTCATCTACCGTCACGGAGATGAACGATATGACATGTCAGCCGGTGATACACTTCTTTTTGATAGTCAGGCACCACATGGACCTGAAGAATTATTAGAAAAACCAATGCGTTACCTGTCTATTATCATTTATCCCCGCGACACAGAAAACGAGTGAGAGGCGGCATATACCGGCCTCAGAATACTTTCCTAAGAAGAAAGTAATATTCTTTTCCGTTGACTTATGGAGAGGATGGTGAGCTTTATAAGGTCATCATTTCCTTTCGTCGCGGAGAAGTACGATGTGCGGCATTGTTGGATTATTTCTTAAAAATCCCAGGCTTCAGCCTCAGCTCGGCGCTCTGACAGCGCAGATGCTTAAAACCATGACAGAACGTGGCCCCGACAGCGCAGGTTTTGCTGTTTATGGTGGTGCACAGCATGGTCAGTCTAAAATTACGGTACGCGGCCTTGAAGAAAGCCAGCGTAAGGATTTTGAGGCTGGTGTTCTTGCAGTTTCACAAAAAGCAACTTTTGTTTTTCGTGACGACCACGCCATTATCACCTGCTCTGACGAGGCTGAGCCAGCTGTGCGCGCCTTTGTTGAAGGTTTTGGCCACGGTGTTGTGTTTGTCTCCAGCGGTGACAGCATTGAGCTGTATAAAGGCGTTGGTCTGCCTGAAGATGTGGCAGCACGCTTCGGTCTTTCAGAAATGACCGGCACTCATGCTATTGGTCACACACGTATGGCAACTGAATCAGCTGTTACAACGGCTGGTGCGCATCCGTTCTCAACCGGACCTGACCAGTGTCTGGTGCATAATGGCTCACTGTCAAACCACAACACCCTGCGTCGTCAGCTGGTACGTGATGGCCTGAGCTTTGAAACCGAAAACGACTCAGAAGTTGCAGCCGGTTATCTTTCATGGCGTCTGTCAAAAGGCGAACGCCTTGACGAAGCACTGACAGCTTCTCTTTCTGACCTCGATGGTTTTTACACTTTTGTGGTTGGCACACGTGATGGTTTTGCTGTGCTGCGCGACCCGGTCGCCTGTAAGCCTGCTGTTATGGCTGAGACAGAAGATTACGTTGCTTTTGCCTCTGAATATCGTGCTTTTGCCGGTCTGCCAGGTATTGAAAAAGCAACCGTTTTTGAGCCTGAACCACAGCGCGTTTACCACTGGGAGCATGCAGCATGAGCGCGACCCTGGAAAAACAGGTTATTGACCTGCACACCTCTACCGTTCGTGTCCTGAACTCAACCCTTCAGTCAGAAGATGCAACAGGCGCATGGACTATCCTTCACCCTGAAGGACGCCATTCCCTGGCAGTTGGTCTGACCGCACCGCTTGATGTCACGATTGACGGGCAGGCTGGCTATTATGCAGCCGGTATGAACCAGCGTGCTAATGTTGTCATTAAAGGTAATGCCGGCCCGGGTGTTGCTGAAAACATGATGAGCGGTTCAGTGCATGTTGAAGGCAACGCCAGTATGGCTGCCGGTGCAACGGCACAGGGCGGACTGCTGGTGATTGACGGGGATGCCGGTGCACGTTGCGGTATTTCTATGAAAGGTGTCAGCATCGTTGTTCGCGGTTCTGTCGGGCATATGAGCGGCTTTATGGCGCAGTCTGGCAATCTCGTTGTGTGTGGCGATGCGGGCGAAGCCCTGGGCGACAGCCTGTATGAAGCCCGTCTGTTTGTGCGTGGCACAGTGAAAAGCCTTGGTGCAGACTGCGAAGAAAAGAAAATGACAGATGAAGATCTGGCTATTCTGAAAGACCTGCTGAAAGAAGCCGGCATTACAGACTATCCGGCTGAGAGCTTCCGTCGTTATGGCTCAGCCCGCCGTCTGTATAACTTCAATGTCGATAACGCTTCAGCCTACTGAGGTTATAATGTCACAGAATAAAAACTCTCCTCCGCGCACAGCACCACGCTTTTCAGCAACGTTTGACGTTAACACCATTTCTGAAATCCAGCGCGCTGCTGCCACGGGTATTTATGATATTCGTGGTGCAGGCACAAAGCGTAAGCTGCCTCATTTTGATGATCTGCTGTTTCTGGGTGCATCTGTTTCACGTTATCCGCTTGAAGGCTACCGTGAGCGCTGTGACACAGATGTTGTGCTTGGCACGCGTTTTGCCAAAAAGCCAATTCGCCTGAAAACACCTGTCACTATTGCGGGTATGTCTTTCGGCGCATTGTCCGCTCAGGCAAAAGAAGCTCTGGGCCGTGGTGCAAGTGCTGTTGGCACATCAACCACCACAGGTGACGGCGGTATGACACCTGAAGAGCGTGGTCATTCCTCAACACTGGTTTATCAGTATCTGCCATCACGTTATGGTATGAACCCTGATGATCTGCGTCGTGCTGATGCGATTGAGGTTGTTGTGGGGCAGGGGGCAAAACCAGGCGGCGGCGGTATGCTGCTGGGGCAGAAAATTTCTCCGCGCGTTGCAAAAATGCGTAACCTGCCAGAAGGTATTGACCAGCGCTCAGCCTGCCGTCACCCTGACTGGACCGGCCCTGACGATCTTGAAATCAAGATCGAAGAGCTGCGTGAAATCACCAACTGGGAAAAGCCGATTTACGTTAAGGTTGGTGCAAGCCGCCCTTATTATGACGTATCTCTGGCTGTTAAAGCCGGTGCAGACGTGATTGTGCTTGACGGTATGCAGGGCGGCACGGCTGCCACGCAGGAAGTCTTTATTGAGCATGTCGGCCTGCCCATTCTCTCTGCTATCCGTTCAGCCGTTCAGGCATTGCAGGACCTCGGCCTGCATCGTCAGGTTCAGCTGATTGTCTCAGGTGGTATCCGCAGCGGTGCTGACATGGCCAAAGCACTGGCCCTGGGGGCTGATGCTGTTGCTATTGGCACGGCAGCACTTATCGCTCTTGGCGATCAGAGCCCCGATCTTGCTGCTGAATATGCAAAACTGGGCACAGTGCCCGGTGCTTATGACGACTGGCAGGAAGGCCGTGACCCGGCTGGCATCACCACGCAGGACCCGGAGCTTGCCGCACGTCTTGACCCCATTCTGGGCGGGCGTCGTATTGCGAACTATCTGTCAGTGATGACAATGGAAGCACAGGCCATTGCTCGTGCCTGTGGCAAAAGCCACCTTCATAACCTTGAGCCGGAAGACCTCGTCTCTCTGACGATGGAAGCCGCCGCTATGACCAAAATCCCACTGGCAGGCACCGACTGGTACCCTGGCAAAGGCGGTTTTTGATTTAAAGCGTATCCCTGGCGCTGATGCGCGTCAGGGATTTTTTGTTTTCAGGTTATGACTGACAGGATTCAAGACATGTCTCAGACCACTACCGTTCCTGATCTTGCCTCGATCGCTGCTGAGCGTGGAATTAAGTATTTTCTGATTTCCTATACAGACCTTCTGGGTGTGCAGAGAGCAAAGCTGGTGCCGGCTGCAGCTATTGCCGGTATGCAAAAAAACGGAGCAGGTTTTGCCGGGTTTGCTGCGAGCTTTGTGCTCTCCCCCGCTGACCCCGACCTCGTTGCTGTGCCTGATGCTTCAACACTTATTCAGCTGCCATGGAAGCCCGAAGTAGGCTGGCTGGCTTCTGACCTGAAAATGCACGGCGAGTATATTGACCAGGGGCCGCGTAACACCCTTAAACGCATGGTCAAACGCGCTGCCGATGCAGGTTTTTCAGTTAAAACCGGCGTAGAGTGTGAATTCTTTCTGGTTACTCCCGACGGGAAAGCGGTATCTGACGAGCACGATAACGCAGCCAAGTGTTGTTATGATGCTTCAGCACTGATGCGCCGTTATGAGGTCATTAAAGAAATTTGTGACGCCATGCTCGACCTTGGCTGGGAGCCCTACCAGAACGACCATGAGGACGCGAATGGCCAGTTTGAAATGAACTGGATTTTTGACGACGCCCTGATTACGGCTGACCGTCATGTCTTCTTTAAATTTATGGCCCGCTCCATCGCTGAAAAGCATGGTCTGCGCGCAACCTTTATGCCTAAGCCCTTTATGAACCTGACGGGCAGCGGCTGTCACGCCCATATTTCATTGTGGGATGGTAAAACAAACGTCTGTTATGATGCGAATGACAAACTTGGTTTGTCTGACAAAGGATATCACTTTGTTGGTGGCCTGATTCATCATGCGGATGCCCTGTGTGCGTTCCTCAATCCGGTTGTAAACTCCTACAAGCGTATTAACGCACCGCGCACAGTGTCAGGTGCAACGTGGTCTCCTAACTCAGTCACTTATTCGGGCGATAACAGAACGCACATGGTACGCGTACCTGGTAAAGGTCGTTTTGAAATGCGTCTGCCAGATGGTGCAGCTAACCCTTATCTGCTTCAGGCTTCTTTGCTGGCAGCAGGTCTGAATGGCATTGAGCAGAAGATCCACCCCGGCGAGCCGCTCGATATCAACATGTATACCGAAGGTCACCTGGTTAAAGACGCGAAAAAACTGCCTCTGAACCTGCTTGATGCGATGCGCGCACTCGACGCAGATAAAGGTTTGCGCAGTGTTATTGGCGATGGTGTTGTTGACCCTTACCTGCAGCTTAAACAGGGTGAGTGGGATGCACATTGCAGCCATCTCTCTGAGTGGGAGAGAGCTGTAACGCTTGACTGCTAATCTATTTGTTACGTTTACGTAATTATTGAGATTACAAAAGGCCGTCTCTGTTTGTTTATGCAACAGGGGCGGCTTTTTTTTTGTAATTTTCAGGGGTTTTTCTTATTTGCCAGCGGAGAAGACGGGCCGAGTCTGGAGAGGGCAATGCGCCCCGCACTCTGCACATGCCGGGATGAGGCGAGAGAGGCCGCTGCGGCATCTTTGTTTTTAATAGCCTCTAAAATAGCATGCATTTCTGCCAGGCCCGTTGTCTGCCTGTCGGCTGAAGCAATCGTTATGGCACGATAGACACTGATGCGCCCTTTGAGTTTTTGCACAAGTTCCCAGGCAACATCACATTGTGCGGCAAGAAACATCTGCCGGTAAAAAGAATCAGTTTGCTCAATAACCGAGACGAAATTTTGTTTTTTATAAGAAATTTCTATATTTTTCAGAAATTTTGAAAGTTCTTTCATCTGTGTCGTGCTGGCGCGGCTGGCGCAGTGTGCCGCGGCTGTGCCTTCGAGCAGGGCACGCAGTTCATAAATCTGTTCAAGTTCCTCACGGGTGGGCTGTCTGACAATAGGGCCACGATTATCTTTGCTGACCAGCCCCTCTCCCTCAAGCTCACGCAGTACCTCTCGGATAATTGATCTGCTGACATTGAGTTTTTCGCAAAGGGTTCTTTCAACAAGCCTGTCACCCGGACGCAGCTCAAGGCGCAGAATGGCTTCGCGCAAATGCTCGGCTGCTATCTCGCGTAATGTACGCTGAATGCGAGGCACAGGCTTGATAAATGGCTCATCAGGCAAGGGGGGAGGCGCAAATGCGAGGTCTGTTTCTGTATTCATTTCGGGTGCCATGGTTATCATATTTACTTATGAAAAGCATAAATAAATCTGTTGATTATGTGATTTATCAGCTTTCCTAAATTTTAGTCGAATATATCTCAAAGAAGGTTGCTTTTTTATCGTCGATACTATGGTATACCATATTATTGTGAACCAGTAACGAATTCTGGTGCCAGTCATCAAAACACAGGGGAGTGCGATAATGCTGTCATTACGCAAAGTGGTTCGTTATTCAGAGACGACCTTTATCGAAGGCGGGCGTTCTGCCCCAAAGCCACTGCAGATGTTCGGTGCGGCTGCAGTGCTGACCAACCCATGGCATGGCCGTGGTTATGTTGAAGACCTTAAACCTGAAATTCATGCCATTGCCCCTGAGCTTGGCAAGCTGCTGACTGCTGAGATCATTGCTATGGCAGGCAGTGGTGATGCGGTTGAGGCATATGGCAAAGCAGCCATTGTAGGCACTGCCGGTGAAGTTGAACATGCTTCTGCTTTGATCCATACGTTACGATTTGGCAATCATTTCCGCACAGCTGTTGGTGCTAAGTCATACCTGGCCTTTACCAACACACGTGGCGGGCCAAATGCCCCTATTTCTATTCCGCTGATGGATAAAGCTGATGAGGGCCGCCGCTCACATTATCTGACCCTTCAGTTTGCTATTAACGACAGCCCGGCACCTGACGAGATCGTTGTCGCCCTTGGCGCTTCAATTGGTGGTCGTCCGCATCATCGTATCGGTGACCGTTATGCTGATCTTAAAGAGTTAGGCAGCACAAATGGCTGAAACATTCTTCCTTAAGGATGGTACATGCTGTCAGGCAGAGCGGTCTGAAGTTCAGGGTGCATTGCCTGTGGTGTTCATCCACGGAGTAGGAATGTCTCATCGTTTCTGGGCTCCGCAGATGAAGGCTTTTGCCGGTCAGCGGAGCTGTGTTGCCTATGACATGCTTGGTCATGGGGAAAGTCCTCTGCCGCCTGAGAAGGCAAAGCTGGAGGACTACGCCACTCAGCTCGATCGTGTGCTTGATGCAAACGGGTTTGAGAAGGCGATTATCGTCGGCCATTCTATGGGTGCGCTTGTTACATTGCAGTATGCCCTGACCAAACCAGAGCGTGCTGCGGGTATTGTGCCCATGAATGCAGTTTTTCAGCGCAGTGCAGCTCAGAAAGCGGCTGTGCTGAAACGACTGGCCGAACTCAATAGTGGCGAGGCCCGCCTTGATGTGTCTGTCACCTTAAAGCGCTGGTTTGGTGATGTGCCGGCTCCTGAGGCGACAGAGGCCTTTACGGCACTCAAACAGGCTTTGGAGCAGGTCAATCCGGTTGGCTATTCAAGAAGTTACGCACTTTTTGCGACTTCTGATGAGGTGCATGCCGCTGGTCTTAAACATCTTGCTATGCCGGCCTGTTTTCTTACCGGTGAGTTCGACCCGAATTCTACCCCGGCTATGTCAGAGGCTATGGCACGTCTTGCCCCGCAGGGTTACGCCGTCTCTCTGCCAGGGGAGCGCCATATGATGAGCTTTATCTCTCCGGCTGCGACCGATGCCGTTCTTTCACAATTTTTCGCTCAGGTGGATGCCGCGTCCATGACTGACTGATTGCACATACTCCTCTTTTCATAAGACGGACGAAAATGAGCAATCCCATTAAGGAGATTGGAGTTTATGAAGTTTTCACTCTTTGTGCATATGGAGCGCACGGCTCCTGAAAAGTCGCATAGTGAGCTGTTCAGCGAACTCGAAACGCTGGTGAAAATCGCTGAAGACGGCGGAATGGAAACAGCGTGGATTGGTGAACATCATTGTATGGAGTTCACTATTGCACCCAACCCTTTTATTAATATTGCTTATCTTGGTGCAAAAACGAAGCGTATAAGGCTGGGTACGGGCACGGTTGTTGCGCCTTTCTGGCATCCGCTCCGTCTGGCAGGTGAGGCCGCTCTGGCTGACCTTGCGTGCCAGGGCCGGCTTGACCTTGGCATTGCACGCGGTGCTTACCAGTTTGAATATGAACGCCTCTCTCCCGGTCTTGATGCTATGGAAGCCGGCAAAAAGATGCGCGAAATGGTGCCGCTTCTGCCCGCTTTGTGGAAAGGTGACGTGACGCATGAGGGTGAATTCTGGCGTTTCCCTTCTTCTACGTCAGTGCCAAAACCTGTTCAGTCCGAGCTGCCGGTATGGGTTGCCGCGCGTGACCCCAATTCTCATGCATTTGCCGTGGCCAATGGCTGCAATGTGCAGGTGACCCCGCTTGCCGCAGGTGATGAAGAAGTTGAATCGCTCATGGAGCGTTTTAACCAGGCCTGTCAGAACAGCCCCGATGTGCCCCGCCCTGACATTATGCTGCTGATGCATGGTTATGTGGCTGAAAATGAAAAAGACACAGAAGCAGCTGTGAAAGACCTTGCTAAATTCTATTGTTATTTCGAATCATGGTTTCAGAATAAAGCCCCGATTAAAAATGGTTTTATCGAAGCACTGAGCGAAGAGCATATTGCCTCTCACCCTCGCTATACACCAGAGAATATGAAGAAAAATCTGGTTGTGGGCACCCCTGATGAGGTGATTGAGCGCATTCGCGGATATGAAAAAATGGGCTATGACCAGTTCAGCTTCTGGATTGACAGCCTGATGCCGTTCGAGCGCAAAAAAGCCTCTCTTGAGCGGTTTGTGCGCGACGTGATGCCTGCATTTGCAGCATAAGGGCTGACCTGATGAAGACGTTTCATTATTATATTGACGGGCGGTTTGAAGACGGGGAGGCACGCTTTGACAGTGTTGACCCTTCAACCGGTGAAGTCTGGGCAAATATGCCAGAAGCCCGCACGGCTGATACCGACCGTGCTGTTAAAGCTGCTGACCGTGCGTTAAATGACGCGGCCTGGCGTGGTCTTACTGCCGCGGCACGTGGCAAACTGCTTTATCGCCTTGGTGACCTGATAGAGCAGAATGCTTCTGATCTTGCTGATCTGGAGACGCAGGATACCGGCAAAATTGTGCGCGAGACAAAAGCGCAGATTGCTTATGTTGCTGAATATTACAGATATTTTGCAGGTCTTGCTGATAAAATTGAAGGACGTGTGGTTCCTGTCGATAAAAAAGACATGGATGCCACAACGCATAATGAGCCTATCGGGGTTGTTGCTGCTATTGTCCCGTGGAACTCGCAGCTTTTTCTCTCAGCTGTTAAAATTGCACCCGCAATTGCAGCAGGCTGCACGGTTGTGCTCAAAGCATCAGAAGAAGCCCCGGCACCGCTCCTGGCTTTTGCAAAGCTGGTACATGAAGCAGGCTTTCCGCCCGGTGTTATTAACATCATCACCGGCTTTGGTGCAGAGTGCGGGCGTGTTCTGACGTCTCACCCGCTGGTGGCACGCGTAGCTTTTACCGGCGGACCAGAAACAGCCCGTCATGTCGTGCGTAATACAGCAGACAATTTTGCTCACCTGACTCTTGAGCTGGGTGGAAAATCTCCTGTCATGGTCTTTGATGATGCAGACCTGGACAGTGCAGCTAATGCGATTATTGCCAGTATTTTTGCAGCAACCGGGCAAAGCTGTGTAGCGGGTTCACGTCTGCTTATTCAGCGTGGCGTTTATGATGACCTGCTGGCGCGCATTGTCGAAAAAGCAAAGCGTATTCGCATTGGTGTGCCGTCAGATTTTGCGACAGAGATGGGCCCCCTGGCGACGCGTCAGCAGCGCGATAAAATTGAGCGCGTGGTGGCAGAAAGCCTCGAAGCCGGTGCCACACTGATTACTGGTGGGGCTGTGCCGCAGGATATGCCACAAAAGGGCAATTACTATCTGCCCACTATTCTTGATTGTCGTAACACGTCAGCATCAGCCCTGACAGAAGAGCTTTTTGGCCCTGTTCTGGCGGTTTCTGTGTTCGATGATGAAGATGATGCAGTTGCACAGGCGAATTCAACTCGTTTCGGTCTCGCATCGGGTTTGTTTACGCGTGATATTGGTCGTACCAGTCGTATGGTCAAACGTATCAGAGCAGGCATTGTCTGGGTCAATACCTACAGGGTTATTGCACCTTCTATGCCTTTTGGCGGGTACGGCGATACCGGCTACGGCCGGGAGGGAGGCGTTGCCTCCATTTATGACTACCTTCGTACGAAATCAGTGTGGATCTACACATCGGATGAGCCAATCGGTGACCCCTTTGTCATGAGGTGAGGTGTAGCATGTTTTATGAAATTCGGACTTACAGGCTCAGGACCGGATCACTACCAGCTTACATCAAAGATGTAACAGAAGAAGGCATTGCCATTCAGAAGAAACATCTTGGAACACTTATCGGCTATTATTTTTCTGAAATAGGCCAGCTTAATCAGATTGTTCATATATGGGCCTTTACTTCCCTTGATGACCGTGAAAAGCGCCGGGATACCCTGGCGCGAGACCCGCAATGGGCGGCGTTCATACCACGTCTTCAGGCGCATATAGAGACGATGGATAATAAGATTATGAAAGGCATGCCTTTTCTCGAAAGTGAGGTGAAGTCATGACCGAAGTAGCTCATGATCTTTCAGATAACAGTGCGCTTATCGAAGAAAACAGTGCCTCTTATGTGCCACTCAGTGCACGCCATGGCCGGGTTTCAGACCTTTTTACCCTGTGGTTTACAACCAACATTGCCCCTTTGCCGATTGTAACCGGGGCTTCAATCGCAGTGACCTCCCATTTGTCGTTATTCTGGGTCGCCAGTGCTATTTTCAGCGGGCATTTTCTGGGCGGCTGTGTTCTGGCAGCCTGTTCAGCGCAGGGGCCACGTATGGGGCTGCCCCAGATGATTCAGAGCCGTGGCCAGTTTGGGCGCTATGGTGCTTTGCTGATTGTTTTAATTTCTTCTCTTCTCTATCTTGGGTTTTTTACATCCAATACAGCTCTTGGCGGGCGGGCTCTGCATGGTCTGATACCGCAGATTGACCCTGGTTATGGTGCAGCCATTGCAGCGCTTGCTGCGGTTGCTATTGGTATATTTGGTTATAATACCATTCATTTTCTCAACCGTGTTGGTATGTGGTTTATGGGGGCAGCTATCCTCATCGCTTTTGTTGAGGCGGTGCATAGTCTGCCTGATACGGTCTGGACAATCGGGCCATGCAATCTTTTCGGGTGGTTTCTATGCTTTTCCACGGCTTTAGTCTGGAACACATCTTACGCCTGTTATACGTCTGATTACTCACGCTATCTTCCTGAGACAGTCGGGCTGAAACGTCCCTTTATTTCCAGCCTTGCCGGTGCAGCTATTGGTGCATCAGTGACATTTGTTTTCGGGGCAGTGCTGGCAGCAAGCAGTTATGCGTCGTCTGACCCGATGTCAGCTGTGGCTGCTCTTGGCGGTAGTCTTGGTTCAGTTCTGCTGTGTCTGTTTGTGCTTAATATTATCAGTCATAATGCGCTGAATGTGTATGGTGGTGTGCTCACACTGATTACAATTATTCAGACATTCTCTGCCTCGTGGCAGCCTAAGCGTATGGCCCGGGTGATTATGTCAGCTGTTGTGCTGACAGGCTGCCTGACTGTAGCGACTGTGTTTGAAAAAAACATTGTTTCTACTTTTATTAATATCGTGGTTGCTTTGCTTAGTGTGCTGGTCCCCTGGGTGACAGTGAATATTCTCGACTTCTATGTTGTTAAAAAAGGATCATACGATATTGATTCCTTTTTCCGTGCAGATGGCGGCATTTACGGTTTGTTTGATGTGCCTGCCTGTCTGGCTTTTCTTGCGGGCGTTGTTGTGCAGCTGCCAGTGACCAGTAATGCATTTTTCTCTGGCCCGCTGGCACATCTCTTTAACGGTATTGATATTGGTTGCTTTATCGCACCGCCGGTAACGGCTCTGGTGTTTCTTACATTAAAACGTAAACACATCGGTGAAGCGCGCGAGCGACTGGCAGCAACACAGCTGTCATAATTTTTCAGGTTTTATCCTGAGCTGACGGGTCAGGGAACATGCTGTCTCTGGCCTGTCAGCGTTTAATCACTTCGGTGCACAGTCGCATATTTTCAGGCTTTCGGCCATCAGGGCCGAGGGTATCAGAGGCCTGAGAGCTTCTCACCTCGCAGCATGTCTCTGCATTAAAATCAAACAGACAGAGTGCGTTATTGTTACACTCCTGTTTTTATGCGTAAGAGAAAATAATAAAATGTTCTTGTTTTTTAATAATAATTATAAAAAATTATGTTTATACTAACGTAAATAATTATAGAAATAATACTTATAGTTGTTTTATTTGTTATTTTATTTTCGTTATTTATTTTGAAAATTATATTATAGATTTTACTATAGTGCAGGGGCGCCGGTAAGGGCTGTTTACACAGCTACGTGCTCCTCTGGTGTAAGTGTGATGGATAATGTGATGGCCCAGGCTTTTATTTGTGACTATGTGCGTACACCTGTCGGATGTTTTGGGGGCGTATTATCCTGTGTCAGAGTTGATGAGCTTGCGTCTGTTCCGCTCGCAGCTCTTACCGCTCGTAATAAGACAGTCGACTGGGCGGCCGTTGATGATGTGATTACAGGTTGTGCCAGTCAGACGGGTGAAAGCAGCCGTAATATTGCCCGCCTGGCTTTGCTGCTGGCAGGTTTACCTGTGGAGGTGAGTGGCACGACAGTGAACCGGCTGTCTGGCTCAGGGATGGAGGCTGTCATGACTGCAGCCCGGGCGATTAAGGCGGGAGAGGCTGAGCTGATTATTGCCGGTGGTGTTGATAGTATGAGCCGTGCAGCTCTTTTGCTCCCGGAGGCAGATATTATATTTCCGCGCAGCGAAAAACACGACATCAGTCTGGCTTCGCGTTTTCTTAATCCGAAAATCAGGCAGATGTACGGAGATTTTATTTCTTCTGTTACCGCTGATAAAGTTGCTCTTCATTATCATATCCCCCGCGCGGATCAGGACGCGTTTGCTGTCAGAAGCCAGATTAAGGCAGCTGTGGCACAGACAACGGGGCGCCTGCTTAAAGAAACAGTGTCTGTCACAGTGCGACAAAAAGGCGGGGGGGATCATGTCATCGTTAAAGATGAAATGCCGCATCCGGTCAGCCAGGATTTTTTATCGGGACTGAAACCTGTTAACAGCTGCGAGGGCGCAACCGTTACCGAAGGGAACTCAGCAGCTTTGAGTGATGGTGCATGTGCTTTACTGATTGCGTCAGAACATGCTGTAGAAAAATATGCTCTTACCCCTCTGGCGCGCATAACCGGGGCTGTTGCTGCGGGTGCTTCTTTCCGGGCGGGAGGAGCCGGCGGCGCTGGTGCCGCAAAAAAACTTCTGAAGCGGCTGGGCTGGAATCCTACCGAGCTTGATCTTTTAGAAATTAATGAAGAATTTGCCTCTCAGGCGCTGGCGACATTGCGCGTTATGGGGATCGCTGATGATGATTTGCGGGTTAACCCCAATGGTGGCGCGATTGCTATGGGGCATTCGCCAGGCATGTCAGGTGCCAGACTTGTCGGCACTGCTGCCTTAGAGCTTTCTTTGATGGCTGGTAAACTGGCTCTGGCAGCGACAGAAACTGATGACGGGCAGGGAATTGCTGTCGGGCTTGAGCGGGTCTGATCAGTTGCTAACTGCGCAATGTGACCAGAAATCAGATAAGATTTTTTATAATCAGGGTAGTTTGGCCCCTGTCACTGGTGTGACAGGGGCTGCACAGCGTTTTACTCCGCTGTCAGTGCGATCAGGGCACCCATCGTAAATACGGACGCGACCGTCGAGAAAAAGACCGTTGAAGCAGCCTCTCTCTCTCCTTTTTTGATCTGGCTTGAGAGCATAACAATGACAGAAGCAGAAGGCATAGCAAATGTCAGGACAACTTCACGCAGATAGAACGGTGACAGATGTGCTGCGATAGCCAGCCCCCATGCGACAACCGGTGCGATAATGTTACGGATGGTAACAGAGGTCAGCACCATAGAGTTCAGAACAGGTTTCATGAGGCAGAGCAGAATACCTGCGGCGAACATGGCTGCACCGCCGGTTGTTTTGCCCAGCATAACAAACGATGTGGTGAGTAGGTGAGGGATATGGAAACCCGAGAGAACCCACACAAAGGCAGCCAGAGGGGCAAGAACCACAGGCTGTTTGCCGGCCTGTACCAGGTGTGACATCCAGTTGTCTGACTGTCCCATGGTTTCGGGATTGTCGCTGGCAAGCAGGAAGTAAAGGATAGGGATGAGCACAACGTTAATTGTCAGGCTGGCCAGTGATACGGCAAGCGCGCTCTGGCCACCAAAGAGAAACCCAAGCACGGCTGAGCCGACAAAAGGCACGGAAGGGTTACCCACAGCCATAGCCTGAAGGGCAGCGAGGGAGACCGAGCGTTTAAAGACAAAGCGTGAGAACCAGTAAGTCAGCAGGAAGCTGAGAATCATCCAGGCAATAATAATGGAGGCAAAGCGGCCTGAATTCAGAATCTGGTCACGATTAATGCGGGCAATGCCAACAAAAAGGTCCATAGGCAAGGCAAATTTCAGGACCATACGGTTAATAGCGGTTGCCTGGTCCCGGTTAAACATCCCAAGGTAAGCGCCAAGATATCCGAGCATCATTGACAAAACTACGGGAAAAATTGCCCCGCAAATAGTCTCTAACATACGCTTTCTCTTTCAGCTGATGCGCCCTCTCCTTTAGAGAATGCGACCTGTATATAGTAAAGGAATAACATAACAGACAGAAGGTCGGCACTTCCGCCGGGGCTTATGCCCTGGCTGGTAAAAGCAGCATTAAGAGCTTCTGTCTGATGTCTGAGGTCAAAATCTCCTTCTTCCTTCAGGGCGAACAAAATCTTCTGCGCCTGCTGCTGAACAAATTTCAGGCCAGATAGTCCCGCTCTCGAAATGACATTGGTGTCTTCATTGTATGACATCAACGTGAGCAGGGAAATCAGCTCTGCGTGATCAGCGGGCATTCCCTGTGTTAAAGCCCCGGTATAAGCGGGCAGAGCATAGCGGCATACTGTCGCAAACCCCCCTTCTGCCTCGCCCCGTGCACCGCTGAGGCCATATGTCAGATAAATTTTTTCACCGGCAGTTAAAGTATTGTTACGTTTTGCCTGCCCCAGATCTTTCTCTGTCAGGTTGTGACAAATGGCTGATACTTCAGCGCATAAGGTAGCAACATTTACAGTGTGGTGTTTTGCTGTAAGGCGGCCTGCGGCCCCGCATAAAAGGCCAAGGGCAAACACTGCGCCCTTATGTGTGTTAACGCCCCCTGTGGCTTTGAACATAGCCTGTTCACAGGCTATGCCGGTTTTGCGTAATGCCTGAAGTGCCAGGGGAGGGGAGAGGTTTGCAGTAACAGAACCCTGCTCATAAAACAGTTTAAAAAAAGGGCTGATAGCATCAATGCTGAGCAGAAACAGGGCGTAATCCATGTCGGTATGGGCACCGTTATTATAACGGTCAACCAGGCCGGGTTTGGGCGAGAGGCTGACCTCTCTTAAAAGGGCATAACGTGCCAGGTCAGATATAGTGGCTGCATTTATCACATGTGCCTCTCTTTTCTGTAGAGTTCGAAAAGACTTTTAATTTTATCTTTAAGCTGGCTCAGTGTATGAGCCCGGCTGCGGGCGCAGCCCAGTGCCTCATTGTCACATACAAGGCAGCGCCTGGGTGGCAGGCCGAATTGCTGCCGCGAGAGTATGGTCATATCCGGCAGTATAACATCCAGGTCCCATAATCGCCCGATGGGGTGTGTTTCTTCAAGCTGTACAACAGCGTTTTTTATATCGCTGGCAGAAGAGCCGCTGATGACAAAAAAGGCTTCAGGCCCGGCAGGGCTGTGATAAGCCTCTTCGTGCACAACTTTCCAGGGGGGGCTGCTGAAGACCTCGCGCAATGTCTGCTGTGCGACATCAAGAACGTCGCGATATAAAGCGGTTGATTTATTGGGGCCCGGGGCCACAACCGTTGCAGATATCAGGGGGAGGTTAAGCTGGTTTAAAAGCTCATGCTGCCTGCGCGCACGGTCCTCCCGTGCGCGCAAAACAGTATGAAAAGTATCAAGGCCTTGTGACATAGCATGAAGGCCCTTTTCTGTTCGTTATGGCGTAACCTGGCGCACAACATCCATCACGCTGCCATCGCGGTAGCGCACGACGGCGACCACTTTGTCAGTATAAGCGATGGGGTCAGGTTTGCCGGCCCGTGCAATAGCCAGATCTCTCAGCTCTTCGATAGTTGTTACCGGCAGTTTTGCATCGCGCAGGCGTTTTTCAAGATCAGGGTTGTTGGGGTTCACGGCAATGCCGTGGTCGGTGACAACCACATCAATTGTCTGCCCCGGGGTAACAACCGTGTTCACGCTGTCAACGATACAGGGCATGCGGGCCCGCAGTAGCGGTGTAACAATAACTGTCAGGTTTGCTGCTGCAGCAACGTCACAATGCCCGCCTGAAGCGCCGCGCATTATACCGTCAGAGCCGGTCAGCACGTTGACGTTGAAGTCTGTATCCACTTCAAGTGCGCTGAGCAGCACAACATCAACACGGTCAACAAATGCCCCTTTTGATGTGGCATTTGCATATTCGTTAGCTGAAATCTCTGTATGAGCTGTGTTGTCTCTGAGTGAGTGAGCAGCAACAGTGTCGAACGACTGCACATCGGCAATCGCTTCAATCATGCCCTTATTGAGCAGGTCAACGATCGGCCCGGTAATACCACCAAGGGCGAAGCTTGCCTTGATGTTTTTCTCGACCATCTTTTCACCAAGGAAGATCGTCGTTGCCGTTGCTGCACCGCCTGAACCGGTCTGCAATGAGAAGTTGCTCTTGAAAAAACCTGAGTTTTCAATAACCGAGGCTGCAATACGTGCCAGCATCAGGTCGCGAGGGTTCTTGGTCAGACGGGCCGCACCAACACTGATCAGAGAAGGGTCGCCTACTTCATCAACCGTAACAACTGCATCGACCTGATCCTGCGACAGGCTGGTGGGGTAGTTAGGGTAGTCAATCAGTTCCTGCGTCAGCACCACAACATAGCGGGCAAACTGGGCATCAACCTTGGCATAGCCCAGAGAGCCGCAGCTCAGGGCGCCGTGGCTGCCGTTTGCATTGCCAAACTCGTCAGCTGATGCAACCCCAAGGAAAGCCACATCGATCGAGAGCTCGCCTGTCTGCAGCAGATGCACACGGCCACCGTGTGAGTGAATCTGGACCGGAGTGTCCATCACACCATTAGAGATGGCTTCACCCAGCTCACCACGCAGACCAGATGTAAAGATTTTGGTAATGACACCTGAACGGATATACTCAAGCAGCCCGTCATGGCAGTTAAGCAGAGAGCTGGGAGCAATAGTCAGGTTTTTAAAGCCCATTTCAGCAATGGTCTTCATCACCTGCATAACGACCTTGTCACCCTCACGAAAAGCGTGGTGGAAGGAGACGGTGTCACCGTCCTTCAGGCCGGAAGCTTTAATGGCTTCCTCAAGGGAAGGGATCAGCTTGCGGTGATATTTCTGGTTTGTATTCGCCAGCTGAGGGGATTTTGCATACACACCTTCAAATTCGGGAAGGTTGTGCTGTGCGGCATAATCCTGAGCGCGTTTTTTATCGTATGACATAGGATCCTCCCTCAGGCGTTTTCAGCAAGCAGAATAACGCGTTGTGCTTCGTGAATAACGGGCGGGTCAATCATCTTGCCGTTAAGGGAGACAACGCCCAGTCCTTTCTCCTGTGCCTCTTTTGCGGCCTGAAGAACCTGGCGGGCATGGTCGATATCTTTCTGCGCGGGGGCGTAGGCTTTGTGCAGAAGGTCGATCTGTCGTGGGTGAATGAGTGACTTGCCGTTATAGCCAAGGTTTTTGGCAATCTCTACTTCACGCAGAAAGCCTGCATCATCATTGACATCACCATAGGCAACGTCGAAGGCATCAATCTTTGCTGCCCGCGCCGCATGCAGCACGGCTGCACGGGCATAAAACAGTTCAGGCTCGCTGCCTGCACTGCGTGAGGTCTGCATATCAACCAGATAGTCAAACCCGGCCAGGGCAATAGCCACCATACGGGGGGTTGAGCGTGCAATAGCAACCGAGTTTACAACACCACAGGCCGATTCAATAGCGGCCATAATTTTGGTGTCGCCTGCTTTGCGGCCACAGTCTTTTTCGATTTTCTCAATGCGCTGTTCGATTTCTTTAACGTCATCGACACTTTCTGTTTTTGGCAGGCGCACAATCTGCACACCGCCGCGCACAGCCATGTCGAGGTCGTCTTCCCAGAAAGGTGTATCAACGCCGTTGATCCGCACAACGGTTTCAATGCCGTCATACAGGTTCGTCTGTAATGTGTTAAACACCAGGTGGCGGGCTGTGTCTTTTTCGGTCAGACTGACAGCATCCTCAAGGTCAAACATGACAGAGTCAGGTTTGTAAATGTAGGAGTTAGACAGCATCCCGGCATTAGAGCCGGGAATGAACATCATGCTTCGACGCAGCTTCATGACTGCCCCCCGAATTTCACGTTTTTTTCATCAGCTGCACGATAGACAGCCGCTTCAACACGAGCTCTTATAACGCAGTCGAGTGCGCCCTGGTCTCTGACGTCGACTTTGGCACCTGTTACCCCACATTTCGCCAGAGTTTCGCTGATCGCTTTTCTGATGGCGTTGCCATATTGCTTTTCGACCTTGCTCTGTAATGAGAGCTTAATGTCGTCAGCATCGTTGGGGCTCACAACAACAAGGACGTCACTGGACTCCAGAGTGCCGGCCATGCCCTTTTGTATGACTTTCACAACGATATCTCCTTCTCCGTTTAGGATTGAGTGTGTGTACGTCTGATAAATTCAAATGTAGATGGAGGAACCAGTTCTTTGATTGCTTCAAAGTTACCGGCTTTGATAAGCTCTCTGACGCGCGATGCTGAGATAACAGCAGTACCACATGTCTTTCTTTCCAGTTCTTTCAGTTCAACCGGCTTACTGTCGCAGGGGTATGTGCTCAGAAATTTTCTGAGGACAACATTGTACATAGCTGTTGTTTTATCGAGCGGCTCTGTACCGACATAGCGCACACTGACATTAAGAGCAGGGGCGATATAACGACGGAACATAAGAGCATCGACCGCAGAGGCCTGTTCGTTCACTGCGGCGCGGTCTTTAAGAAAATAGCCCGGAAAAGTGGCGTGAGAGATGATGTAGTCTGACCCTTCGTGAACAATCACGTTTTTAAGGTCAGCAACACCCTTGCGCACCAGTGTCAGACGATCCTGGTATGAGAAGAGAGAAACATCTTCCTTCACCAGAAAAATATGCACTATGTCACAGTCTTTACTGGCCTGTTCGACCAGATAACGGTGCCCGTTGGTAAACGGGTTAGCATTAAGCACAATGCTGCCGGTCAGCGCTCCTTCTTTTCTGAAGGCGCGGAGTGCTTCGATATAGTGTTCGAAAGCAGCCTGGTCATAATGCAGAAAGGCTACAGCACCCGGGATTTCTACAAGCGTTGAAAATCCCCATCCACGGAACAGGCGGATGTTACTATATTTGGTATAAAGAAACAGGTCATCATATCCTGCCGTAAGGCCACATTTGATGACTTCGGTTGCAAGCTTCAGACTCAGGCCTGCATCGCGGAACTCTTCGCTGGTGCAGACACATTTTATCACGTTCTGGTCCAGGCCCGCACAGCCCGCAAGCCGGTGGTCTGCGGTAGTGTGTGCCAGAACAAAAGTATCAATATTTTCATCCGTCTGCAGATCACGGGCCGCAAGAAACGGCCTGATTTCTGCCAGGGCAGACTGAAGCCCGGCCCCTTTAACAACTGAGAGTGTGATGTCGTCAGATGAAGTCATAGCGCGTGCTACGAACGTTATTTGGCGCGCTGGAATTTAATGATACTGCGTGACATCTGATCCTTTGCCCAGTTTGGCATTTTACGCCAGGGAGTTACAACCTGAATAGTGTCACCAAGCAGTGTCACGGTGCGGCGCTGTTCGCTGCCCACCCACTCAGGTGCCCATGCTGTCTGCACTTTTGTAACCCACTGATTACCTTCAATCCGGTAACGGCCGATGTAAGCCACCAGTGTGTTCATAAGTTTAGCGCGGTCCTGGTCTGTCTGAGCAGGGGTGCGCCCGGTGCCTTCAAGGTTGAAGGCAACCCAGCCATCATTGGTGAAAATAACACGCCCGCGGGGATGATCTCCCATAGCGTCAATAAACTCACCGGTTGACTGCAGTTCAACCTGGTATGAAACGAGTTCCCACGTTCCAATAATTGATTCGGCTAGCGCCATGGCTGCTTCCTTGTCGGATTTCACTGATGCGCTCATACTAACCTTCAATGTTGTTGAATGTCTGTTTATTTCGTCAACAAACATAGTCACAACAGAGTGTTTTGCTACGCACATCAGAGGTAAATGACCTTTGCGTTAAACGCAACAATGCTGCCATGACCCCATCAGGGGTGAGGGAGACTGCCCGTAGCAGGGCAGTTTGCCGGCGTTATTCTCCCTCAGGTCAGGGAGAACAGGCCGGGGAATGTTTGTTTTTATTTATATTTCGCCTCAGGCAGCCGGAAAAATTTTGCCAGGGTTCATCAGGTTGTGCGGGTCCAGAGCGGCTTTAATTTTTTCCATGGTCGCGAGTTCAGCCCCGCCACGCCATGACGGCATCATGTAGGTTTTAAGCTGGCCAACGCCGTGCTCTGCTGAGAATGAGCCGTCATATTTGCGTACAATTTCAGCCACTGTGTCCATAATCGCGTGGTCCTGGCTCAGAAAAGCCTGCGAGTCTCCGCCTTCAGGCTGCACCAGGTTAAAGTGAATGTTGCCATCACCAATATGGCCAAAGGGTGCAACACGAATACCAGGGATCAGGGCTTCACAGCGCTGCGTGGCTTCGGTGATAAAAGCAGGAATAGCGGAAAGCGGGACAGAAACATCGTTTTTAACCGAAGCCCCTGCGCGTTTTTGTGCTTCAGCATGTTCTTCGCGAATCATCCAAAGTGACTGACGCTGGGTTTCACTTTCAGCAAGCACAGCATCTGAAATCAGCTCTTCTTCAAAAGCCTGTTCAAGCACACTCTCCATCAGGGTGCGCAGGCTGTCATCACTACGTGTGCTGGCCAGTTCAACCAGGGCATAAGCCGGTGCAGGTTCAGACAGAGGCAGCGTGCAGTTATCGATCAGTGTTGTTACCAGGTTCATGCTGGTGCCTGACATATACTCAAAAGCCAGAACGGCTGACGGGTCATGTTTACGAAAAGCAGCAAAAAGCGCCAGGGCCTGTTCAGGGCTCTGCACGGCACACAGCGCCGTCTCACGCGAGCGGGGGCTGGGCTGCAGCTGTATAATAGCGGTGGTAATCAGCCCCAGGGTGCCTTCTGCTCCGACAAAAAGCTGACGCAGCGGGTAACCGGTATTATCTTTGCGCAGTCTGCGCATCAGGTTGAGTGTGTTGCCGTCGGGTAAAACAACTTCGAGGCCCAGCGTCAGCTCACGGGCATTGCCATAGCGCACCGTGTTGTTGCCACCTGCATTTGTGGCGATAACACCACCAATATCAGCTGACCCTTCAGAGGATATAGAGAGTGGCAGCATCAGCCCCTCGCGGGCTGCGGCCTCCTGAGCGGCTTTAAGAGTGACACCGGCTTCAACTGTCATTGTCAGGTCGCCGTGGTCAATGTGGCGAATGCGGTTCATACGTGTGGTTGATATAATAACGGCTCTGCCACTGTCGTCAGGGGTGGCGCCACCGACCATGCTGGTATTACCGCCCTGAGGCACCATAGGCACACCATGCTCTGCACACAGAGCAACAGCTTTTGCACACTCTTCGGTCGAGGCGGGGCGCAAAACAGCAGCACACCGGCCCTGATAGAGCATCCGCCAGTCTGTGCAGTATGATGCTGTATCATCTGTTCCGGTCAGCAAACCTGCCGGGCCGAGCAGATCTTTCAGGGCGGTATGCAGAGAGGGAGGCAGAGATGAGTCAGACATAGTTTAACCTTGTCGAAGAGCAGTGAATCCAGAGAAATATAAAAAAGCCGGGTCATAATGCGCAAAAGAGGCGTTGCGGCAATCAGTCAGTAGAGATAGCGGGCATTATCTGTGACAACATGCGTTGCTGTATGAAGGAGGACGTGAAGGATCTCGGCTGTGGCGGCTCCGACGATAAGACCAGCACTAAAAAGAGCAAAGATCATCACCCTGCTGGGGTAGTGCCTTCTGGTAATCAGCTCCGCCAGCTCCATCTCAGTTTCTTTTCGCAGGCTTATGGCATATTGCAGCTGCGCGTGCAGCTTGTGCGTATAATTGCGTGTGGCTGTCAGCTCTTCGCTGGTTTCATTGAGCGTGGTGCGCATCTGCCCCAGGCGGGCAAGATACTCTTCTGACTTATCCTGGGTTTGTGCTTTCGTATTTTTAAAACTGCTACGCCATGAAGGATCGTCAGTGATAGTCTGAAACAGGTTTTTAAGTGCTCCGCCCGTAATTTTATTACGTCTTGCCCGCGCTTTAATGGCATCAAGGGCAGAGGCTGACTGCCCCTGTTCCTCATCAAGAATCAGCGCGAGAATGTCAGAGAGCGTTTTAAGCTCCTTGGGGTCAAACGCTGTCATGCCTGGGGTTGTCCGGGGCGGGGGGCTGCTGCGCGGCGCAGGCGGTCCTGTATGGCAAGGCCGATGCCGCTGGCCGGAACAGGCTGCACAGCAAGAGCAGTAAAGCCGTGCTGCGCGCCCAGTGTGTCAAGATAGCGCAGGCCCTGAAAGAGGCGGGCAGCAGCTTCTTCAAGGTTGCCTGTTTCACTCAGGTTCCATACCGCCCCCGCTCCGGTGAGAGGAGCCGGGCCAAAAGCCAGCAGGGCTTCATGTTTTTCAACACTGGTTGCGTTCAGCCGCACTGGCAGAGCCGGTGCGTAGTGCGAGAGCATGCGCCCGGGGGAAAGGGGGGCTGCGTCAGCTTCACTCTGAGGAAAGGCGAAGGGGCCACAGATTTTTTCGAGTGCTTCAGCCGGAATGCCACCATGGCGTAAAAGTACAGGGCTGCCAGGGGCAGTCAGGTCAAGTACGGTGCTTTCAAGACCGACGGCACAGGGGCCGGTATCAAGAACCGCATCAATTCTGCCATCAAGCTCGTCAAAGACATGTTCAGCTGCTGAGGGGCTGATCCGCCCTGAGCGGTTGGCAGAGGGGGCCGCAACCGGCCGGCCGGTAAGCGCCAGGAGTGAAAGCACATGCTCGCCACGCGGCACACGCACCGCCAGGGTGCTGAGGCCATCAGCCGCCAGATCAGAGATGGTGCTGCCCGGTGCCCGTGGCAAAATGAGCGTTAATGGGCCAGGCCAGAACGTTTCAGCAAGGAGATGAGCCAGCGGGCTGGCGATAACCTGAGAAAAAGCAGCTTCGGCGGAGGGAAAATGGCTGATGAGCGGGTTAAACCTGGGGCGGTTTTTGGCCTGAAAGATACGCGATACAGCTTCAGGTTGTGTGGCATCTCCGCCCAGGCCGTACACGGTTTCCGTGCCAAAGGCGACAAGCCCGCCCTGACGCAGAATGTGCGCAGCAGTTTCGAGGCCGGCCTGGTTAGCTGTAAGACGTTTTGTCATGCTTTATTTAAAGTGCTGTGTCTGAAATGTCTGAAATAAATTATGAAGAGACAGTTGTGCCGGTGCAAAAAAACTCAGGGTTCTTCCAGCCGCGTTTACCATAGAGCAGAGGGCTGCCGTCGGCCAGTGTAACATGTCCGCCTGCCGCTTCAACAATAGCCTGAGGGGCTGCGGTGTCCCACTCCATTGTCGGGCCAAGGCGGGGGTAAAGGTCTGTTACGCCCTCAGCAACGCGGGCAAATTTCACAGCTGACCCCAGGTTGCGCACAGAGGCGACTTTGCGCCCGCCCAGATAGTCTGCCAGGCGCGGGTCATCAGCATAATGGCGCGATGCCATGACATGCAGCCCCTCAGCCGGGGGCAGGCGTGTGTGTATGGCGTGTGTGCCGGTTTTGTCTTTACGCTGTGCAGGCAGGCCGACGCCACCTGTATAAAGCTGGTCATAGGCAGGCAGGGCCATTGCGCCCAGGTGGGCCCGCCCGTCACGTACCAGACCAATATTGACGGTAAAGTCGTCACGCCCGGCAGCAAATTCACGTGTGCCGTCCAGCGGGTCCACCAGCCAGTATACGGGGGAGACCTCACCATGCAGGCCTGAAGCCACCTCTTCCTCTGCAATAACCGGGATATCAGGATACGCCGCACGCAACCCCCTGAGGATATGGCGCTCGGCGGCATGGTCTGCTTCGGTCACGACAGAGGTGTCAGCCTTTGTCTGAATTTCGAAGCCGCGGGCACGGATTGTGCGGATAATGTCGGCGGCTTCTTCAGCAAGCTGTGCAGCCAGAGCCAGGAGGTGTGCGTCAGTGTGCGTGTTCATGCCAGCGGTTATACGGCAAATTAACCGAACCGTCATGCCCTCAATTCGGCAGGAATATCTGATTATCAGGCAGCCTGCGTTGTATGAGCCTCAGTCAGAGCGGGGCCGCAGCTTTCATGGTTTCTGTCTGGCTGAAGCGGGTGCGGGCATTCTGCAAACAATATTGCATCCTTTGCACAGTCTGTTTCGCTGTCAGGTAAACGGGTCGTCTTTTTTGCATCAGGGGCTGTTTGCGGGCGATAACAGTTTTTACAGGTACCTTGTCAGTCGTGCCGATCATCTCCATGTTGGGGCTACCGTTATGCGTTATGAGGACCTTAATTTTATGTTGAATATTTCATTTTCTTCCGAGGCAATCGCGCCTGGTGGTTCGCTTGTTCTGCTGGTGGCAGAAGGGCAGACGACCTCTCCGCTGTTTAAAACCGTTGATGACATGACCGGTGGCGTTCTCACCCGGGCAGCAGAGGCAGAAGAATTTACCGGCAAAGAAGGTAAGATTGTTACCGTGCTGGCGCCTGGCGGTAAGTTTGACCGTGTTGTACTGGCCGGTGTGGGTAAAGCTGAAGCTTTTGATGCTCTTAAAGCTGAGCAGGCAGGCAGCCTGGCAGCATCAGCTCTCAGAAAAACCGAGAAAATTACCATTGCCACCGGTGAGCTGCCTCATGCTGCTGACGTTGCTTTAGGGGCAACCTATGGTGCCTATCATTTCTCTGTTTACCTTAACCCGGTTGAAAGCCGTAAGGCTCACGCGCTCAGCAGCGTGACAGTTATTACAGCTGATGCAGAGAAGGTGCAGAAAAAATGGGCTGCCCGCGCGGCTGTTGCTCATGGTGTAGCACTGACACGTGACCTTGTGACAGAACCAGCTAATGTACTGACACCCGAGGAGTTCACCGCACGCATTCAGGGTCTTCGTCACCTTGGGCTTGAGGTTGAAGTGCTCGATGTGCCGGCTATGGAGCGCCTTGGCTTTGGTGCGCTTCTGGGCGTGGCGCAGGGCAGTGCAAATGCTCCCCGCACCGTTATTATCCGCTGGAACGGCGGTAAAAAAGGCGATGCCCCTCTCTCCTTCATTGGTAAGGGTGTAACCTTTGACTCAGGTGGTATCTCTATCAAACCTGCCGCCGGCATGGATGAGATGAAGGGAGATATGGCAGGGGCTGCGACCGTTGTTGGTCTGATGGCGGCTCTGGCAGAGCGTAAAGCTGCGGTTAATGCCGTTGGTGTTGTTGGCCTGGTTGAAAACATGGTGTCAGGCAATGCCCAGCGCCCTGGTGACATTGTGCGCAGTGCTTCAGGTAAAACGATTGAAGTGCTGAACACTGATGCCGAAGGCCGCCTGGTTCTGGCTGATCTGCTCTGGTATGCTGAAGAGCATGTGAAACCAGCTTTCATGATCGACCTTGCAACACTGACCGGTGCCATTGTGGTGGGCCTGGGCACAGAATATGCCGGCCTGTTCTCAAACAATGATGAGCTGGCTGCTGAGCTGACTGATGCGGGGCTGAAGTCAGGTGATAAAGTCTGGCGTATGCCTTTGCATAAAGAGTATGATGCGCTGATTAAATCTGACATCGCGGATATGAAAAACATCGGCGGACGTGCAGGTGGCGCGATTACGGCAGCGCAGTTCCTTGGCCGTTTTGTTGAGAAAACCCCCTGGGCACATCTCGATATCGCTGGCACATCATGGCTCGATAAGGGCAAGTTTGGCCAGGCTAAGGGCGCAACCGGTTTTGGTGTGAGCCTGCTGAACACTCTGGTTCACAAATATTACGAAAAGAACTGATACATCTCGTCAGTTCATATTATGTGCTGAGCCTTCTGGCTCAGCGCATTTGCTTCCAGCCTTTATCCTGCTGCTGCCAGTAGGCGAGTTCGTGTCCTGCGTCTTTCAGCGTTTTCCAGCGTATGCGGGCTGCAGCAACCGCATCTTCATCATGACCGTCAAACAGATCGAAAATGCGCTCAAAGGGCGTGGTTTCTGTACAGGTGCGGTTTTCAAGCAAAAATAGAAATTTTGCGGCATTGGGTACATCGTCTTCGGTCGTCAGCCATATCGGTTGCAGGTCGGGCCTTAAAATGCCGGCTTTGCCATGGGGCAGCCATGTGGGGGTAAAGACAGCCCACAAAGCTTTATCGAGCATTTCGAGAAAAGGCTTACTGCTGCACCACACGGCCGCTTTATTATGACTGGCAAGCGTGCGCGATAAAAGCTGAGGCAGGGCCTCTGCTGCGCTGGTGCGTGTCAGGTGATAAAAGCCAACTTTCGTCATAAATCTTTTGCTGCCCTGTCTGATAAAGACCTGTGAGTCTTCTCATGCCACGTGTGGGCCTGATGAAACAGGGTATTGTGCTGAAATAAATCGCATGAAAAGCCCGCGCTCTTCTGGTAGGCAGGCGAGCAGTGAAAAGAAAGGGGAACGTCGGCTTATGTTCCCCTCAGGGAGTGAGCTGATGTCCGGAGTGTTGTATGCAGCCTGAAAATGGCGTTTCTGCCGCGCCTGCCATGGGAGGGCGTGAATGGATCATGCTCGCTGTTCTGGCCTTTTTGTGGGGTGCTTCCTTCTTCTTTTTCAAGATTATGGTTGCGGCTCATCTGCCTGTCTTTCTGATTGTTTTCGGGCGTGTGTTTATAGCCGCACTTATTCTTAATATCTGGCTGATGATAAAGCGTGACATGCTGCCGCATTCGTGGGCTATGTGGCGCGATTTTATTATTCTGGGTATTTTTAATAATGCGGTGCCTTTTGCGCTGATAGTGTGTGGCGAGCAAAGGCTTTCAAGCGGCCTGGCCAGTATTCTGAATGCGACAACACCGGTTTTTACAATTATTGTGGCTCATTTTTATACAGAGACAGAAAAATTATCTCTGCCTAAAATTGCTGGTATTGCGGCTGGTTTTGCCGGGGTGATGATCCTTGTCGGCGGTGACCTCTTTAGCGCGCCGGGTGGTCACAGCCTGGTGGGTGAGCTGGCAAGCCTTGGTGCGGCTGTAAGTTATGCTATTGGCGGTGTGTTTGGTAAACGCTTCAGTGCGATACCGCCCCTTAAAATTGCAACCGGGCAGATTACGAGTGCGGCCCTCGTTTTGCTGCCGCTTGTTTTGTTATTTGATCATCCGTGGCAGCTGCCCATGCCGGGCCTGGATGTATGGGGTGCTTTGATCGGCATTTCATTTTTCAGCACTGTTATTGGTTATATTCTGTTTTTCCATATTCTGGCAGTTGCAGGTGCAACAAACGTCTTGCTTGTGACATTTCTTGTGCCGGTCACAGCTCTTTTACTGGGCTGGGGAATACTGGGGGAGGTTATTACCGCACGCTCGTTACTGGGTATGGCTGTTATTGGTCTTGGTCTTGCCTCTATTGATGGCCGTATTTTCAAATATTTAAAAAAATGAGCAGAGTTATTGTCTTCCGGTCTGTTATTGCGGGCCGGAGTTCAGCGATTATTATGTGTTAGTCAAAGAGCCTCCCTGAAAAAACCTGAAAAGTACCCTATACAGCAGCATTTCCGGCGTTATCGTGACAGGATACATTCCTGAAGAGCAAAAGAGAGAGCGTCATGACCCGGACAGTCACACTTTCTGACGGCACTGTACTTCCCGCCCTTGGTATGGGCACATGGAATATGGGGGGTATTCAGGGTGAGCAGATGGACCGCGAGCGCGAAAGTCTGGGTTATGGTCTTAAAGCTGGTCTGAGTGTGGTTGATACCGCCGAGATGTATGGCCACGGCCGCTCTGAAAGTCTTGTGGGTGAGGTGCTGCACTACAACAAAGCTGACCGTTTTGTTGTTACCAAAGTCCTGCCTGAAAATGCGTCTTTCGAACGTATGGAGGCAGCCTGCACAACCTCTCTTCGCCGCCTTGGCCTGCGCTGTGTTGACCTGTATCTGCTGCACTGGCGTGGTACGGTGCCCCTGCGCGAGACGGTTGAAGCCTTTCGCCGGCTCAGAGAAAAGGGGCTTATTAAGCGCTGGGGTGTTTCAAACTTTGACGTTGATGACCTGATGGAGCTTGAGCGTTACATCCGCCCGGGTGAGTGCGCCGTTAACCAGATTTTATATAATCTGGAGCATCGTGGTGTGGAGTATGACCTGCTCGATGCCGGCCGTTTTCGTAATATTGTGACAATGGCATACTCTCCCCTGGGGCAGGGGATGGCTCTGCTGCAGCACCCGGCTTTGCAAAAAATTGCTGCACGGCATACCACATCAGCAGGGCCGGCAACCCCGGCACAGATTGCCCTGGCCTGGGTGCTGAGGCAGCGTAACATTCTCGCTATTCCTAAAGCGTCTTCTCTTGCGCATCTGAAAGCTAATATCGCAGCGCAGGAGATTAATCTGACCCAGGATGACCTTGCTGAGCTGGATGCCGCTTTTCCTCCGCCGGTCAGGAAAATGCCTCTGGATATGATTTAAACACCGGCGTGCCCCGCCAAAAACCACATACCCAGCCTTATGCCTCAGGGGGGGGGGGCACAGGACATCTGAGGGGCAGGGCTGTTTATCTGGTAAAAGTATAAATCATTATTTATTGTAAAATAATAAATAATATTTTTCTTTTTGGTGTGTATTTTATATAAATAAATGAATATGGCATAATTTTTATAGGTACCCGGTCTTACTTATGCCGTAAAATAGTCTGAATATCATATCGGGTTATGTCGGAGTGTAAGGCATATACATATGAAATATCGCGCTTATTTTTCAGAGTCTGGCAGTGTTTTCGGGTGCAGATTGATGCTCCGGCTTGCTCTGATTGTAAGTGCCGGGCTGTGGGCTACAGGCTCTGACAGCGCTGATGCAGCTTCATATCGCCTTTATCGCTCTGTTTCACAGGCCTGGGCAGCGAGAGGGTTTGAAATTAATCCGCCACGTGCAACCAAATCATATAGTACACCCGGCCCGGCGAGTGACCCGTGGGGGCCTTATATACAGGAGGCGGCGCAGCGTTTCTCATTACCTGAGAAGTGGATCCGTGCCGTCATGCATCAGGAATCAGGTGGGCAGCAGTATCTCAATGGCGGGCTGACAACATCAGATGCCGGGGCAATGGGGCTGATGCAGCTTATGCCGGGCACATATTCTGATATGCGGGACCAGTACGGTTTGGGCAGTGACCCTTATGACCCGCATGACAACATTCAGGCTGGCACGGCCTATATCCGCCTGATGTATGACAAATTTGGTGCTCCGGGCTTTCTTGCTGCCTATAATGCCGGGCCTGACAGAGTGACAGCTTACCTGAATAATGGTGACCCGCTGCCTGATGAAACAGTGAATTATGTAGCTTCTATCACTCCCAATCTGGGGAGTGATGTTGTTTTGCGCGGCCCTTGGGCTTCGGTTGCCGGGCCGACAACACAGGCCGATGCCATCAGTGGCCCGCCGGAGGTTTACTATACTAATGCAGTGTTAACACGCACGGCTGACGGCTGCCTGCGTGATGCTAATGCCGCTTATGACCCTGCCGCACCATGCCTGGTTGAGCGTGATACCCCACACCCGAACCCCGCGCCTGATGAAGAAGACACCGCGCCGGCAGCACCTGCTGCCCCGGCAATGGTGGCCTCTGTGTCGCAGATAAACCTTGACGCTCCGGCAATAACAGCCGCAGCAAAGCAGCCTGTCCGTGCCGTTATCTACCGGCCGGTTGCACCGGCTGCCATGCAGGTTGCAGAGGTGTCTTATGGTGCGAGTGCGCACAGGTCACCCGCGCCACATATGCTGACGTTACCGCCCGCCATGCGCTCTGGTGTCACCACACTACCAGCACATACTGTGCTGACTGCCGGTGTGCAGGGCCACAGGGTGCAGATAGGGGCTTTCGCCTCTTATGCTGATGCAAAGCGGAGTGCTGAAAAAGGTGCGAGAGTTCTGGCATCCCGTTCAGTGGTGGCTACCCCTTCGGTTATGCCTGTCTCAGTCGCCGGGAAGTCTTTTTACCGTGCACAGCTGATTGCAAATAATGGCCATCAGGCCAGGGGGCTCTGCCAGGTTTTACAGGCAAAATCTATGCCCTGCATTCAGGTGAAGGACGGATAATATAATGTAAAAATGGCCTGTCATGCCACACCAGGGCAGGTCGCACGATCTTGACAATGAGGCGGCTTGTTTTGTCAGCCCTCAGGCCTGTATCCTGCTGTCAGCGGTACTATCTGTGTTTTTAAACTCAGATACCTCTATGTGCAGGCGCTATGCACTCAATTCTGTTTGAAAAGAGAAAAGCTATGTCAGTCAAAGTTCTTTATAGTACAGAGGCACGGGCAACAGGTGGCCGCGAAGGTCATGCTGAAACGACAGATGGTGCATTTAAGGTTGATTTATCAACACCGAAAGAACTCGGTGGGGCCGGTGGGGCAGGGAATAATCCTGAGCAGCTGTTTGCTGCAGGTTATGCTGCCTGTTTCCTGGGTGCGATGAAGGCTGTTGCCGCTAAAGACGGTGATAAAGTACCGGCAGATGCGTCAGTAACATCTCAGGTGGGTATCGGTCCGCGCGACGAAGGCGGCTTTGGCATTACAGTTGCTCTGGCTGTGTCATTACCTGGTGTTGAGCGTAAGGCAGCTGAGGCACTGGTTGAAAAAGCCCACCATGTCTGCCCGTATTCTAACGCAACACGCGGCAATGTTGACGTAAAACTGAGTGTTGTCTGAGACTGTTTTTATGGCCAGGGCTGAGTAAAGCCCTGGTTAAGGTGTGCTTGCGTGAGGCAGCGCCTTTGCCTCGTTATGCAGCTCCTGTTCGTGGATATCCATTTCACGAACAAAAATACTTTCTGTCGAGTTATTGATTTTTCCTTTGCGAAGCAGCCGGTGAAGCGTATCGCGCTGCGCACGAATAATCATCAGGCGTAATGCCAGTTCTGCACGACGGTTGCGCAGTGAGAATTCATGTTCTTTGTCAGGGTTAGACTGCTGGCTGTCGAGTGACTGCAGCTGCTCCTGATATTCATGTAAAAGCAGAGGAACGGCTGTATCGTGAGCCAGCTGCATATCCGGCGTGATTTTATTAGCACTATCGTTGTTTCGGGTTGCTTCACGTTGCAGGAGTGTAATTGCTGTCGTTACCAGCGTCGCGCGGGTATCGTCTATTTCCTGTTGAGCGGCATTGCCGGATTCTCCCTGGGCGGGAAGGATTTTGAGCATATAAGGCAGGGAGAAACTGGCGAGCAGGAGTGAGGTAACAATAACGCCTGCGGCAATGGTGATAATCAACGCCCGTTCAGGAAATTCCGTGTCTCCCGGCAGAGAAAGCACTGCGGCCAGAGTGATCGTTCCCCGCGTGCCTGACAGTGCCAGCACCAGTTTTTCGGGCCATGAAAGCACAGCGTAAATGCGTTGCCGCAGATGTGCGACAAGGTGCTGACAGCCATCAGACAGGACAACCCATATAAACCGGATCAGGCTCATGGTGACCTGTAGCGCTATGATGGCAAGAGGAATTTCCCACGGGGAAAATCCACCATCGAGCCTGACCTGCTGAGCATGCACGATAAGTGAGGGCAGCTGGAGGCCAAGCAGTAAAAAAACAATGCCATTGAGCGTGAAACCTGCAATCTCCCAGACCGCTGTTGTCTGTAGCCTGGTTTCAATACGGGTTTTGTTCATAATCCCGCTCATACGCATGGTCATGCCGGCACTAACAACGGCCAGAATACCCGATGTTTCGATGTGTTCAGCAATGAGATAGATGGCGAATGGTGCCATCAGAGTTTGCAGTGTGTAGCTTGAGGGGTCGTTCAGGCCGGCCCTGAGGAGAAACGCTTCAAGCCGGCTCAGCAGGAAACCAATGACAATGCCAGTGACAATACCGCCTGCAGCAACCCATACAAAATTGGCAGAAGCTGTTTTGAGTGAGAACAGCCCGGTTGTTGTTGCTGCAACGGCAAACTTAAAACACACCAGACCAGAGGCATCGTTAAGAAGGGCTTCTCCCTGCAACAGATTTAACAGGCGGGGAGGTACGCTCCCGCCGCGCAGAATACCTGAGACGGAAATAGCATCAGTTGGAGAGAGCGCACCCGCCAGCGCAAATGCTGCTGCCAGGGGTATGGCAGGCATCAGCCAGTGCAGAATCATGCCGCCACCTGCTGTGCTGACAATCACCAGACCGATGGCCATAGCAAAAATGGTGTTTCGCAGTTCACCAAACTCACGCATGGGAATGCAGTAGGCGTCGGCAAACAAAAGTGGCGAAATGAACAAAAGTAAAAACAGTTCACTGTCGAGGCCGACATTGAGCCCGGCAAGGCTGGCGCCGGCACCTACAGTAATCTGGATCAAAGGCATTGGTACACGCAGTCTGAGCATGCGTGCAGTCACTCCGGTGAGCCCCGTAATGGCGATGAGAGAAAGGGCTAAGAGCGTTTCCTGCATAAGAGAACCAATGCGTTTCTGGTGAAAGATTAATTTGTGTTTATCTGGAATATACTCACCTTCAGATCATGTGCAACAGACTGAATAGCCAGCTGGCCACGTACGCTGTTACCCGCTGTATCAAGAGCTGAAGAATAAACTGCGATAGCCATTTTGCCCGGCACAACCGCTACAATACCGCCGCCGACACCACTTTTTGCTGGCAGGCCAACATTATAAAGCCACTCGCCCGAGGTATTATAAAGGCCGGCCGTCGCCATAACTGCCAGAACACGCGCGCTGGTTGTGGCATCAGTAACTTTTTTATGAGTCACAGGGTTGGTGCCACCGCTGGCCAGTGTGGCTCCCATAACGGCCAGGTCCTGTGCTGAGACATTATAGGAGCATTCGCGCGTATACAGGTCGATTGTCTCAGTCGGGTCAGCATAGAGGTAGTTATAGCTTTGCAGCAGAATGGCTATTGCCAGATTGTGCTGATTATCAGCCATTTCAGAGGTGTATACGTCTTTGTTTAACGCCAGCTGACGTCCGGCAAAGGCAGAGGCTGTACTGAGTACACTCTCCCATTTCGCTTCGGGTGAATGACCTTCAACAAGGCTGGCTGTGGCAATGGCGCCGGCGTTTACCAGCGGGTTGCCGGGCGGAGGGCTGCCTGTGAGTTTGTCGTTATTGAGTTCAACAGCCAGAGCAGAGTTAAAAGGCAGGCCGGTCGCATTGACCCCGATCTTTTTTTGAATAACGTCTGTCCCCTGTGCTTTGAGCACATGAGCCAGAGTGAAGACCTTAGCGATTGATTCAACCGGGAAGAGATAATCGGCATCACCGGCTTTAAAGATTTTACCGTTAGTGGTGACCACCGCAATGCCATATAATTTTGTGTCTGCTTTGGCCAGATAGGGGATATATGAGGCATTTGCACCGTCTGATACCGCTTTATAGCGGGTATAGGCCCGGTCAACAGCCTGCTGAATAGTGAGGGTATGTGCAGGAGGCGACGCCTCGCGGGCCGAGGCTGCGTGGGGCTGGCTCAAAAACGCATAAGAGGTGACTGACAGTGTGACCAGGCAGGTCAGCAGAGCATGTGGTTTTGTCATCAGATCAGCTTTCTTTTGTCCTCTGAGGGAGACAGAGTGAAAGTGTCAGTCTGCCCTCATGCAGGTAACGCGTTAAATGACAGTTTGTAGGTAATTTTACCCAAGAGAACCTGTGCTGAAGGCAAGGCTTGCTGCGGCAATCAGTGCTGCATAATAAGCATCTGAACGGCTGATGGTTGAATCGAGCAGACCATTCCGGGCCATTTCGGCCTGTGTGACAGAGCCTGCCCCATGCGTATAGGCCGTAAATGATGCATCAAAGCTTGTTTGTGAGGCGGTGTACAGCCTGCCCGCGGCATTGTAAGCACTCAGACTTGTGTGCAGAGCGTTTTCTGCCGTGACAATTTGCTTGATCGACTCATTAACGGTCTGTTTCAGGGTGGCATTAGCACTTTCTTCCTGGTTATGCGCACGTTTAAGCAGAGCAGCTTTAAGACCACCATCAAAAATGGGGATGCTGACCCCCCCCAGTATCAGTGAGCTGAACCGGCTGCCTGACAGGTTGAGTGTCGCATCATTACCAGCACCAGGGACAGAGCTCAGCGCCATATGCCCGGTAGAATATGATATATTACCTGTTGTAAAAATACTTGGCAGAAAAGCATCGCGCGCTGCGGTTACCTGGTGGCGGGCTGCACGGGCTGCTGCATAGGCGGCCAGAACATCAGGGCGGCGTGCGACTGCAGCTTTCACCATATTATCGCTCATGCGCACATCATCGAGTGAAAGTGGGCGGCCTGAGACATCTTCAAATGTAATATGAGAGTCAGCTGAAACGCCAGCGGCTGTCAGCAGGCTGACATAGGTGTTTTCACTTTCACCTTCAGCCTGTACCAGGCGCAGCTCAACCTGAGCTGTAGCCTGCTGTGCCTGTGTGACGTCAACAATAGTGCCCTGACCATGTCTTAGCCGGGCTTCAGCGGCCTGTTGTATATGGCGGGCATTTTCGAGTGCTATGCGGAGCAGTTTAATGCGTGAAGCGGCTGCCGCATGTGTATAAAAGGCAATTGTAACGCCATACATGACCTTCTGGTGCGCCGCGGTGAAAATCACGTTAGAAGCAAGCTGTAACTCACGGGCTGAACGTACGAGAGCTTCACGGCGGCCAAAGTCAAATAAAAGCCACTTCATGCTCAGTGTTTGTACTTCTCCTGCGCCATGGCTTTGCCGGCCTGGTGTGCCGTCAGCATTGAGTTCATAGCCATCTCCGGTAAGTGACGCGTTAGTTTTGTCACTTCTGCTCCGTGACCAGCCGCCGACAACAGCTGCAGAGAGGTAAGGCAGATATGTGCTTTTGATAATGCCCACAGCAAGAGCTGCGTTACGAGCGGCTTCCCACGATTTTTTGGTATCAGGATTGGCGGACTGTGCCACATCAATCAGGTCGGGCAGCGAGTAAGGTTTGCCGGTTCGCGGTGGCAGAACGGATGAAGTGCCGGCAGCGAGCGCTTTAAAGTCAGAGGGCAGAACATAACCAGCAGGGAGTGTAAGCCCTTTTTTATGCTGTCTGCCTGCTGCCACAACAGCACCGTCGGAGGCAACACTGGGCGACCAGGGACTGTTATAGCGTGCTGGTGCGGTTGAGAGTTCAGATGTGGCACAGCCTGTCAGTGTCAGAGCCATGGCGGTCAGAACACGCAGAGAGCAGCGGGATTTCATGGTGTCAGGCTTTCCATAGTCTCGATACGGTGTGAGATGCCTGGCGGGTTGTGTCCTTCTATAATTTCCGTAGACATCAGGTCTGCATCATGAAAGGCCGCCTTAAAAGCATGCAGATTTGTCATTCCTGCCCGTATATTGGCTGGTTCAGCTTCAGCAAATTCTACGGAGATTTCGCCTTCGGCAATAGCTGGCTGTAAAGTCATGAGGCAATCTGTCTGTGTTTTCAGGTCTGGTGCGGCCTGAAGTTTTTTAAGGATACCGGTAACCTTATCAAGCTGCCCTGCAATGCTTTTATAGGCACTTGTGGGCCAGAAACTGGTGTACATGGCATAAGTCAGAAAATTACCAATAAGAACACCAATTACACGGTCACGGGCGGTTGTCATGTTGCTTGTCGGCCCAAATGAGCTGAGGTCACTCAGGTCAAAGGCCAGTGCTATCTGAAAGCCGGCATAGGCAATGCGCTCATCACCGCTTTTGATCCATGCTGCAAGCAGAGAGACCACAAATACCATGATAAGGAATGCCGTTATTCCGTTCATATGTGGTAAAAGATAAATAATTGATAAAATACCTATCGCCCCGCCTATTGTGGCACCAATAATACGCAGTGTAAGTTTGGAGATCATGGCCCCCATTGTTGGCTGCGCAACAATGAAGCAGGTGATAATGCAGGTATGAATGCCTGGCCAGGTCACCGACCGAAAGAGCACATAACTGCACATAACTGCAGCCGTACCTTTGAGAGAAAACCGGACATGTTCAGGATTGGTAAAAGCATCAGCGCTAAAGAAACCGGTTTTTTCTTTTTTGGCTTTAGGTTTGCTGGCCGCAGGTGTGGTGTCAGGCTGTGTAAAAACCGACAGTAGCTCAGACAGAGACTGATAGGCCGCATACTCGTTGTCTGTAACTGAGACATCACGGCATGAAGGGCATTTTTCTTTTTCAAGAATTTCTGCCATCTGAGTCATTGTTTTAATCAGCTCTGCCGGCAGGGCAGGTCGCTCTGCGCGGCAGGATTCTGCTCTGGCAATAGCAAGAATTGTAACAGAACAGCGTGCAGCCTGTGACAGGCAGGCCAGCTCATGCTTGTCCCACATGCGCTCCAGCCCTGACAGTTTTGCCATTTTAAGCATGGGAGCCGCACCCTTGCGCAGCAGAGAGGTTGCATGTGCCAGGGTATTTTTATCCGGGTGTTCGCTAAGCAGCTTAATGCTCAGGCGTATACGTGCGGCAATTTCCAGTGTTAAAAAATGGTGCGGTGAGGGGCAGATCAGCATGCCCAGGATGATCAGAACAGCTCCCGGAACCAGGGTAAATAAATACGTATAGAGCAGCGCACGCGTAATCAGTTCACCAATAGGGATGTTCTCAAGAACAACCAGCCCGAATACTGTAATCAGCCCGAGAAGGTAGGCTACTGGTTTGAGCTTGCTTGCCGAGGACAGAAAGAAAAAACAAAAAGACAGAACAGAAATACACGAAACAAAAACGACCGGGCCATCAAGGGTAAATGTGACCATTACAAAAATCAGGCAAAGCAGCAGCCCGACCAGAATATTAACCAGTATGGCAACAATGATGTTTGTTACCCGGTCTTTTTGCCATATGGCCATGGTGACAAGAGCTGTCACCCCCAGGTCTGGTACCTGCCATATCTCGCCAGCCAGGGTGGATGCCGTACACCCTGCTGCCATACGCAGTGCATAACCCAGTCTGCCAGGTGCGGGGTCACATATCAGTTGCCACACGCTTCTGGCTGTAAGTGGCGGGGAAAAAATTTTAATGACAGGAGGAGCCATGGCGAATCTCGACCGAGGCAGTTGCCCCCATACGAATAAGTAGAGAGGGTGGGTTCACAAGCTTAATACGAACGGGGAAACGCTGCGCAACATGGACCCAGTCCATCTGGCGCGGTATGTAAGGTAAAGACCGGCTGAGATCGATGCCATCTCCTGACATGACGCCCCAGCCAATACTTGCGACCCGCCCTTCAAGAGGTACGCTACGGTCGATCATAGAATAAACGGTTGCACAGTCTCCCGGTTTGATAGCCCGCAGGTAAAGCTCGCGTATGTTGGCGATGGCATACCACTGGTCATCAACGATCAGCGTAAATAATACTTGGGAGGGTGCCAGCACCTCGCCGGCCTTAACGGTCAGGCTGGTAATATAGCCGCTTTCAGGTGCGTAAATACGTGTCTGACGGAGCTGATAGCGGGCCTGCGCCAGTGCCGCTTCGTTGACAGCAACAGCAGCTGTCGGGGTATCAAGGTTGCCAATAGCAACGTCTGATGCTTCTGACTGCTTGCGGGCCTGAATGACAGAAATATTGGTGTCATTTTGTGTCACACGGGCCTGGTCATATTGCTGCCAGGGGATGAAGGCACGTTTCGCCAGAGGTTCAAGGCGCGCGGTCGTGCGGTCAGCCAGTGCGTTATTTTTCTCGGCTCTGTTCAGCTGGTCATGGGCTATGGCAGCCTGCGCCTGTCTGACAGCCAGCATACGCTGCTGGTCAGCGAGGCTGGCTTTTGAAAGGGCAACACTGGCTTCAGCCTGACGTACAGCCAGCTGATAGGGCTCAGGGTCAATGACATAGAGCAGGTCACCCTTATTGACATGCTGGTTGATGACCACATGCAGTTCTGTCATGCGCCCGCCCACAACCGCGGCCACATGCACGACTTCAGCAGCAATTGCAGCGCTGTCACTGGTTGGATAGTTATCATCGCGACTGGCAACATACAGGGTGACAGCGGTTGCTGCAGCAATGGAGATGAGAGCAACAAAGACACCCGTATATTTTTTTAGCGGGCTCTGCGAGGGAGATTCAGTATTCATGGGCCAAAAACAACCAGCCAGAAGACAAGGGCGATGATGGTGCCAAGCGATACGTAAGTAAACAAACGAAAGCTGAGCCAGGCATCAATGCCAATGAGAAGAAAAAGGATACGAAGACAAAGGGCAGAGCAAACCCCGATCAGGGCGCAGAGCATCCATGACGGGAAATAAGCCCCGACAATCGGAAAGGAGGGAGCAACATTAAAACCACATCCGCTCAGAAAAAACGGTATCAGCGCAGGGGCTATATTACTGGCCGTGAAGGAATATCTGTGCGTAAATTTCTTTTTCAGAAGGGAAAGAAAAGGCACCAGAAGCATGGATTTTAAAGTTACCTTTTGTGAGATTATTTTAGTAATCTGATTGATTTTGTTCACTTTATCAAACCATAAAACAGAGGCTATTCCAATAAATTTCTCTAAAGCAGATTAATAATTTTATATGAACAGCCTGTTGTTTTATGTTAGAAAAAAATTGTCTTTTTTATCGTAAGAAAACATAATATAAATTTTGCCGGCAATCAATGTTACGGTTGCCGGCATGAACTTTGTGTATACTTTGCGTGTTGTTACTACGTCAGCAGGAGTACAATCACAAGCCCCCACATCGTCAGTAATGTGTTGCTGACAGCATAAGGCACAGTATAGCCAAGCATTGGCACATTACTTTTAGCGACGTCAGCAATCATCGCAACAGAGGCCGTACTGGTACGTGCACCACCACAGCAGCCAAGGTTGATGGCCGGGTCAAAGCGGAAAATATATTTGCCAATGAGTGGTGCCAGAAGCATCGGAAAGGCTGTGGCAAAAACACCCCAGAAAAAGACACTCAGGCCTGCTTCCTTTAATCCTGTGATGAAGGTTGGGCCAGCAGAAATGCCCACAACAGCAATAAAAATGTTGAGCCCGACCGTGTTCATAAACCAGACAGAAGCAGCGGGAATGTTACCCAGTTTAGGTGTAACACTGCGCAGCCATCCCAGAATAAGGCCGGCAATCAGTGCACCGCCTGAGGCTGAGAGCGTGATGGGGATACCAGCAACGGGCAGGACTATGGAACCAAGCAGGCCGCCGACAAAAATGCCAGCCCCCACCATGACCATGCTTGTGACGTTGGTCGGGCGGTCAGCATAGCCAACAGCATTAATCAGCGTATCGACATTACGGCGTGTGCCTGTCACGGAGATAATATCTCCGCGGTTAATAACGGTCTGAGGCAGAGCAGGGATTTCAACGCTCATAGAGCCACGGCGGATCGAGTTAATATAAATACCGTGGGCATATGGTGCGCGTGCCAGGTCAATAAGCTTGCTGCTGTTAATCTGTTTGCTGGTAACAATGACATTGACGGTTTCAACCGGTATATCAATCAGCTCGCGGTCAGCCACTTCTTCAGCGTGGTTTGACCAGTAGACCAGAGCCTCATGAGAGCCGGAGACGGCAACAATATCACCCTGCTGTAAAACGGTGTTATTATCAAACGTGATGATTTTGCCGTTACGGCGAAGGTTTTCAAGAAAGAGACGTTCTTCACTCTCCTGCTCAGCCTCAGCTACGGTTTTGCCTGCAATAAGCCCTGCTGTTTCCAGCTTGTAGGCACGTACAATATATTCGTGCCAGGCGGTCTCAGCATGATCATCATCAGGCTTAATGCTCATTTCGCGTTCATAACGCTGACATTCCTGCGTCAGGTTGATGCCGAGCAGCTTCGGGCCAAGAAAAGCCAGCATCCAGCCGGTGCCTACAGTGCCAAACAGGTAGGTCACGGCATAGGCAACCGGAATGGCATTAAGCTCTGACTGAATATGCTCAGGAGACAGGTTTGTACGGTTTATGGCATCTGTCGCAAGACCGATCGAAGCTGAGATGGTCTGTGACCCGGCAAGCAGGCCTTCGGCCATGCCAGGGCCATAGCCTGACATTACGGCTGCCAGATAGACAGAGCCCAGGCACAGCAGAGAAATAACGACAGCAAACAAAGCCTGAGGCAGGCCGTCATTGGCAATGCCTCTGACAAACTGTGGCCCCACACCGAACCCGACAGCAAACAAAAACAGAATGAAGAAAACAGATTTTACCTGAGGGGAAATGGTAATGCCGAGCTGACCGATCAGAACACCAACGAGCAGAGTGCCCGTAACAGCACCCAGGCTGAAACTTGAAAATTTGAGTGAACCTACCCAAAACCCGATAGCAAGTGTCAGAAAAATTGCCAGCTCCGGAGCTGAACGAAGCGTTTCAGCAATCCAGTGTAAGATCATCTGTAGGCTCTCCTTTTACCTGTAAGATGGCCTGCGTTGAGGAGCACAAAAATATACCTCCCCCGGTGTTATCCGGGGGAGGTATAGCCAGCGCATGAATTTTATTTCTTTTTGTCTTTGCCTGCTGTGCGTTTAAGCAGTTTCAGGCCCAGGTTTTTGTTGAAGCCATGAATTTCTTTGACATCAAGCTTACGCATAAAATCAACAATGCCCTGAGTAATGACCTGCCCGGGCACCATGATGGGGAAGCCAGGAGGGTAGGGAATAACAAAGTTGGCTGAAACCAGCACAGGCCCTGATTTAAGGCGTTTATCAATTTCGGGGTCATCAAGCGGAATGTATTCGCACTCGCTCTCTTTATAGGCATCATAGAACGCGCGGCGGATGTCGCCATGCAGGGTGTCAGCTTTAGGTTTTTCGCGGTAACGATCATCAAAGCGGCTGAAATCAGGCAGTTCTGGCAGGTCTTCAACCAGTTCACGCACTTTCAGTCTGAAAGCTTTTTTATAGTCGTTGGCGTTCTCGGTAATTTTGTTATCGAGATCAAGAGCAATTTCAACCAGAACACGAATGAGCAGCGCTATGTCACTGCGTGTATTGTTGATATTGGACTGAAGAAGAACGCTGTTACGCGATGTTTTGTTAAGCTGAATGTTAAATTTATCAGCCAGAATATTTTTGAAAGTGGTGCCGTCAAACCCGGCATGACCACAGAAGAGTGTCATACGGGTCGGATCAAGCATAAACTCGTCTTCTTTAATGGCCTGCGCTGCTTTGTCCCAGCTGATATCATGGCTGTTGTAGCAGGTAATGCCTGAAGGACGGTAAGCAGAAGGAATCATCTCAGAGCTGTCGAGCACCTTGAAATATCTGGAGATGACGGGGTGGCTGTTAACCTGCTTTCTGATTTCAAGCGAAATCTGCACAGCGTTGCTGACCAGGCCATATCCTTCCAGCTGCATCTGGCGGCGGGCCACATCGAGTGAGGCAATGATCTGAAGGTTCGGGCTGGTTGAGGCATGGGTGAACACGGCCTCGTGGAACTGAGCCTCGACATGTTCGAAGTCAACATCCCTGACCAGAACGATCGAACCCTGACGCAGTGCAGACATAGATTTATGCACAGAGTTTGTCTGATACACGCGCAGACGCACAGCCCGCGGGTCTGGCACCAGGCGGGTGTTCAGCAGGGTTTTATCATCTGGTGCGTTCCCCAGTTTTTTCTGCTGGTCTTCCCATGCTTTCAGGGCGGCTGGTTGTTTGAGGCTTTCGGTCAGGACAGCGGCAGCACCCATAGCTGTGCGCTGGCGCAGCAGCGGTGACCAGTGTGCAAAACCAAACCAGGCTTCATCCCACAGGAAGACGAGGTCGGGTTTAATAGCCAGACATTCTTCCATGACCCGGCGGGTGTCATACACATGGCCATCGAAAGTGCAGTTGGTCAGATCAACCATCTTAACACGGTCGAGCTCGCCCTGTGCTTTGAGTTTAAGCAAGGCTGTCTTGATGGTGCGCAGAGGCACAGCGCCATACATAGAGTATTGTGCCAGGGGGAAGGCCTCAACATAGTAAGGCTGAGCCCCTGCCAGCACACAGCCATAATGGTGTGATTTGTGACAGTTGCGGTCGAGAATAACGATATCGCCCGGGGCAAGAAGAGCCTGAAGGACCATCTTGTTACTGGTCGAGGTGCCATTCGTGACAAAGAAAGAGTGATCGGCACCAAAGGCTTTTGCGGCCAGGGCCTGAGCTTCTTTGATGTTACCTGTGGGTTCGAGCAGGCTGTCGAGCCCGCCGGTTGTGGCTGAGCTTTCTGCCAGGAAGAGGTTAGGGCCATAAAACTCGCCCATGTCACTGATCCAGTTGGAGGTAAAGACAGACTTACCCCGGGCAATCGGCAAAGCATGGAATGTGGCTATTGGCCGCTGTGCATACCGTTTCAGATTATCAAAGAAAGGCGTTTTATAACGGTTGCGGATACCTTCAAGAATGGAAAGATGCAGCTCAAGCGGCTCTTCCATCTGATAGAAGATGCGGTTGATAAAATGGCATTCCGGTTTACCGGCCAGCGCTTCAATATTTCTGTCACTCAGCAGGTAGATATCAAGCTCAGGGCGAATTTTTTTAATGGCCTGAGCAAGGCGCAGTGTCAGAATTTCATCGTCAGAGGCGGAGAGGTCAATAACGGTGTTGAACACATCAAGCAGCGGGTTTTCGTTTGCAGCATGAGCAGCAAACCCTTCGTAAAGAACAACGGCGCTGATATCAGGGTTAATCAGAATAGCTGTCAGAGCATCAGGGGCGTTACCCACAATGACTGTCTGATAAATAAACTCGTCTTCAGGGCGGCGCACACCACGTGCTTCTTCCTGAATATGCTGCCAGCGTGACTGTGCATGAGGTACCACGCTCAGAACTTCAAAATAAGGTTTGTTCTTAATATGCGTCAGGGCCTGAGGCAGGCGGTTAACGGGTTCATCCTCAAGCTCTTCAAGGTTCCATGCGCTGACATCGCGGTGGTATTTCTGTGACACGATGGTTGTCGAAATACGCTGTGCCAGGCGCAGGAATGCCTTGGCATCATCTTCCTCCAGCCATTGTTTCAGGCGGGCCAGCAGGGCTGTGCCAGGATAGGCAAAGAACAGGTCAATTTCTTCAAGTTTTGTCAGGGCAGCACTCAGATCTTTTTTAATGCTGTCTGTTTTTGAAGAGGCTTCAGCCCAGTTCCGTGCAAGGTACAGAACATTCAGCCAGTTGTCAGAGCGCAGAGCTGGCGTTGCCAGTGATGTGCTGATCAGAGAATGATCAGAGGCAGAGTTCGATGTCATGAGAACGATCCTTATTCAGCCGCAAAAAAGAGCTGACCCTGCAGAGTTACGGCATTACGTTCTGCCAGGGCTGTTTAGAAAAGGCTATCTGTTGACCGGAATAGTGACGACAGAACCCGGGTTCTGAGTTGTTTTGGAAAGCTCAGACAGCATTTGCATCATGGTAAATGCCAGTTTGCTGTCAAAGTCTCTTTTATCAATCCAGTAGTAATAGTCGTCATAATGCACAGAGACGAAGTCATGATGTGGTCGTTTGTGCGATGAGTAAACTTTAATAAGAGATTGGTCCTCTTCATTCTGTGAAGTATTATTTCTGCGTGTGCTGCCTGAAGAGATCTCGTCATCGGGAATCTGGATCTGATAGGCAACCTGCCCCAGGATGCTGAGCATGCTGCGGGTTAGCAGTCTGACCTCACCGGGCTGAGCCTCTCCCACACCATAAACAATCTCGACGCGGGAAGAGCGGGAGGAGAAATGGAGAAGCTTTTTTACCTTTTGCTCGATCGCCAGCAGATGGGCGTCATCTGTTGCAGTGAGGCTGAGGTAAACGCGGCTGTGAGGTGGTGTTTTGTCAGTGGCGGATGCTTTATCCTGTTCAAGCTGAATACTGAGCAGCCCGGCTGCCTGTAGCACACGAAGGTCGTGAATCAGCTCAAGGAACTCGGTGGTCTGTGTATTAGCTGCCGCTGTCAGGTCATCAGAATTTTTAGAAAATGGCCTGTTATTGCTCATCATATTGACAGACTGAACTGACAGACGCAGCAGAATATCAATGGGCAGCCCGCCCATAGCCAGCGGGAGCAGGGTTGCAGGGGGAAGCGGGCGAAGGAAGCTGTATGCGTAGGCATCACCCGTAACAGGCTGGAAGGTGAAAGTTGGTGTTTCCTGAAACTGTCCTGCTATTCCGCCATTAGGCCGGATGGGGAAAGTATCAGAGGCAACCCCCAGGAACGAGCTTTGCTGTAGCTGATAGCCTGAGATAACCTGCGTTGTATTCAGCATGCCGGGGGCGTCAGCGTAGCGCAGGCGTACGAGGTTGAGCAGAGTTTGTTGTTTGTTCGATTCAATCATCGAATCTGAATATTGCTCAACATCTCTGCCGAGCCTGTGAGAGCCCAGATTATAGCACCCGCTCAGAAAAAGAATACTGCTGCATAGTGCTATTTTCTTAATGCATCTCATCTCGAATCTTTCCGCTTACAGGCTGGCATGGCTGTCACAATGAAAGTCAGAGGCCACATATTACTCATACGCTATTTTATTCTTAACATAACACTGAGCGTGCGGGGAAGATATTGAGATAATATTATGTATATATAAAGGGAATTTTTTTATTTTTTAGTTACATTTTACAGCATGTGAAAATATTGTTCATGACAAAACAGAGAAGAGTTTTGTTGATATATCAAATTTTTATTAAAAATTATTTATTATTAATTAAGGTGTTCGTATTTTGTGCTCAGGCAGGGCGGGTAATACAGACTTTATTACCCGGTAGTTTTTATATTGCCATATCGCCGGTAAATCAGAGGGGGAGGTGTTTCAGGTCTGTCTGCAATGGCCTGTTGTATGGCCGAATGGCCGGGTGCCTGTTTACAAACAGGGTCGGTGTTGCCTGCATTGCCGGTCAGAGCCAGAGCCTGGCAGCGGCAGCCACCCCAGTCAATTTCTTTCTGACTGCATGAGCGACAGGGGGCGGGCATCCAGTCTGTGCCACGGTATAAAGTGAACAGCGGGGAACGATACCAGATCTCTTCGAGTGAAGAATCTTTGACTGAAGGAAAAGTCAGCCCGGGAATACTTTCAGCAGCGTGACATGGCAGAACGGCACCCGCGGGTGAGATATTGATAAACTTCTGTCCCCATCCGCCCATGCAGGGTTTGGGCTGGTCGGCATAATAATCAGGGGTTACAAAATCAACGGTAATGCGTGAGCCAAAACGCAGGCGCGCCTGTGCGACAGCCTCTTCAGTTTCTTCAAGCTGTGCACGGGAGGGAAGCAGGGCATCGCGGTTTTTCAGGCCCCAGCCATAATATTGTGTGTGAGCAATTTCAACGCGGCGGGCTTTGAGCTGTTCGGCCATGTTCAGCATAGCAGGGACATTGCTGATGTTTTGCCGGTGAATAACAAAGTTAAGAGTAAGAGGCAGGCCTGCCTCAGTGACCAGGCGTGCGGCTTCAAGTTTTTTTGCCTGAGCTCCGGCCATGCCACCAATACGCTCGGCTTCGTTCGGGTCAGCATCCTGAAAAGAGAGCTGCACGTGGTCCAGACCCGCATCATATAGCGGCTTAAGCGTTTCAGCGGTTAGTAAAACGCCTGAGGTAATCAGGTTTGTATAAAGCCCAAGGCGTGACGCGGCCTGCACAAGCTCTGGCAGCCCCTGAAAGGCCATGGGCTCCCCACCGGAAAAATGAACCTGCAACACGCCCATCGCGGCGGCTTCTTCAAACACGCGGATCCAGGTTGCTATGTCCAGCTCGCGGGCGCGGGTTTCAAGTTCAACCGGGTTAGCGCAATAGGGGCATTGCAGCGGGCAGCGATGGGTCAGCTCAGCCAGCAGACTCATCGGAGGTGGGGGAGTGGCTGTCATACGGTTTGTAATACCTGTTTTTCAGCCAGGTCACGGGTCATACGCAGCACATCAGCCAGAATAACATCATACGGGGCTGTAAATTTTTCATGCAGTATCGTGCTGATATCGCCCAGAGAGCGCTCACCATCAGCCAGCTGCAAAATTTCGGCGGCAATATTATCAACCAGAAAAACACGCTCCGGCGCCTGAATGAACCACCGCTCACGTACGCGGTCGAACTGCAGGCGGGTGCCACGCGCAAAACGCAGCACCGTGCTGGCTGAAAAAGTGCCGTCAGCCTGTGTCATCGGTCGTCCTGCGGGCGGAACGAGCCCGGAGGAATATGCCCGGGGGCAACATAGGCATAATCAAGCTCATCAAGCATTGACCATAGCACGCCACATTTAAACTTAAGGGCATTGATCACAGCCTGCTGCTGTTCGACAGTGCGGGCATGTTCTTTGACATAAGCCAGAGCAAAAGCTGAATCCTGCGGTGCCTGGGTCAGGCGCGGTGCAAAATAAGCCAGTGTTTCTTCAGTGATAAAACTATAGTTGCGCAGCATGCCTGACACGCGTTCACTGATGATGGTGGGTGAAAACAGCTCTGTCAGAGAGGAGGCAATGGCTTCGAGAACTGATTTATCGCGTACGAAGTGCACATAGGCATCAACTGCAAAGCGCGTTCCGGGTAAAAGCCCGTCGAGTGACTGAACATATGCTGTATCGAGGCCCAGTCCCTCAGTCAGTTTAAGCCAGCGGGCCACTCCGCCGGTGCCGGGCTCTGTGCCGTCATGGTCAATCAGCCGGCGGCGCCATTCGCGGCGCAGTTCGGGGGTGGGCAGGCGGGCCAGCAGCGTGGCATCTTTGGCAGGAATACTGGCCTGGTAGTAATAGCGGTTTAAGGCCCATGCCTGAATTTGCCCTCTGGTGAGCCTGCCGCCATGCAACGCTTTATGAAAGGGGTGCAGGTTGTGGTAGCGCTCTGCACCGATAGTACGAAGGGCTGCCTCAAGTTCATCAGGGGTGAGCAGTGTGGTCATAGAGTGAGCCTCATACCGTCATAAGCAATATCCCATCCGGCTTCTTTCGCCTGTTTACGCTCGGGCGAATCAGCCAGAAGGATCGGATTAGAGTTATTGATATGAATAAGAATTTTATGGGGAATGTTCAGGTTCGCGAAGGTGGCAATGGTGCCATCGGGCGTGTCAGCCACAGACATATGCCCCATGCGCCTGCCGGTTTTTTGCCCCAGCCCCATGCGGACCATCTCATCATCAGTCCATAATGTGCCGTCAAAAAATACGACATCGGCTGTTTTAAGGCGTTTACGAAGGGCATCAGTCATCATGGCGCAGCCGGGAATAAACAGAACATGCTGTTTGCCGTCTGAGATATCGAGGCCGATAAATTCACCGTCTGTTTTAATTTCAGCCGGGTTTTCGCCCTGCTCAGCGTAAAGAGGTACTTTGCCGGGCACGGCAAACGGCGTGATGGAAAAACCAGCAGGTGTCAGGGCAACGGGCTGGCCGGAGTGCATTTCGTGTCTGGGCACGAGAGTGCGGTCAAGCGCGTTGAAAACAGGGTTAGCAGCAAGCTGCTCAAGTACGGGTGCCGTGGCGTAGAGAGAGAAGGCCTGCTTCTCACGCATTGTCAGCAGCCCGGTTATAGCGTCAATTTCGCCGCTGGTCAGAACAACGCCGCTGATGGGGGTTGAGCGCAGGCCGGTCCGGGGGTGCAGGGCCGGAGTCTGGTTGATCTGAGTGCGCAGGTCAGGCGAAGCATTGAGCACGTACCAGTGAATACCATCACCGCTGACGGCAAGTGAGGCCTGAGTGCATGACTGCGCTGTGGGGTCACCCGCACGGGCGCGCTTACAGGCGGGTGCACCGGAATTCCACTGGGGGAATCCTCCTCCGGCAGCAGCGCCAAGAACAATAATGTCGAGCATTAACGACTAAGAAAGCACCCACGCGCCAGCCAGGCGCTCTTACAGCTCAGCTGAGCCTAAGCGGGCGCATGGGAGCGTATCTTATTTTTTCTGGCCGCAAACGTAGCTGTTAATTTCTGCGCCCAGCGGGATTTCGGTAACCTGAGGAGCTGTCCATGCCATGGTAATATATCCTGTTTGTTGTGTCAGTCGGTATGATAATACAACTGAGCCTGTTCAATCAAACCCTGCCAGAGGCAGGGCAGGTAGCCCTTTAATCATGGGCCTATAAGATATTATTATCAAAGGCAGAAGCTGCTATTTTTATATATTCTCACGCTTTTGTGAAAATTTGTTTTGCCTGGCTGAACGACATGCCGGTACTGACAGCGCAGTGATGTGAGCAGGGTTTTTTGCCTGTTTTTATGCCTGAGAGGGGTAAACCCGCCAGGCGGTAATTTCTGCACCTTTATGTGTGATAAAGCCATAGAGTATGTGCTTAAGAGCAATGCAGAATAATAAATTGACTTGCGTAAAAAAAAAGGTAGCGTGGCACCTGAATATGCAGGAAGTACCGTTCTGCCTTTTAAATGGTCTTCGGTTTCCAGGTCTTTCATAGTCCGGAGCAGACTGGCAGGAGGGGCGTGCTCTGTCAGTTATCCCAATGACGAAAGGTCGGAAAAATGGGTCTGTTTATGTTCGTGGCATTTATTATCTGCGGTCTGGATATTTTTGCTGTTGCAGCAACTGAAGTAAGCTTCATTGGCTTCGTTGTGGCATTTATCATTCCGTCTGTTCTCATGGCTGCTTATTGTCTGGTTGGCTTCAGCCAGGACTCGGCCGAAAAACTCAGTGGCGAACACCACTAAGATTACACAACGTTTCAGGCCCGCCTGATCGTTCTGTATTGCTGACGAAGAAAGCGCCTGACGGCTGGCCCGTGCAGGCGTTTTTTATTTTCAGATACGTAAAAGCTGTATAACTGATGTGCATATGACTGATATCACAGGAGAGACATTATGAAGAAGGTATGGAGCCAGCCTTATCTTGAAACATGCTGTCGCTCTTCTCTGCACAGATTATGCCTGACGGGGGCTTCAGGCCGGCCCTCAGGTCTGCGTGATGATCCCTGCCTTGAGCGTATGCAGAAGATGGGATTCGTACAGCGTTCACCTCAGGGGCGTTTTTTAGCCACTGATGCCGGATATGCCCGCTACAGGCAGGAAGTGCTTGGCATGAAGCGGTATCGCGGTGGTCGCTGACCTGTCTGAGGCCGGGCGTCTGTGGCATACGCTCGACGGGCTGGCGTCAGAGCACGGCTTTACCCCTTCCGGCCTTGCCAGAGCAGCGGGGCTTGATCCGACAACTTTTAATCCTTCCCGGCGTCGTAACGCACAGGGGGATTATCGCTGGCCGTCTCTGAGCAGTCTTTTCTCGGCCTTATCTGTTTTGCGTCTGTCTCTTTCAGAGTTTGCTGATGCCTTTGATAAAAGGCAGGTGGCCCGGCCAGTACCGGTGGAGGGAGGGGTATTTTTGCCAGCTCTGCCTTTGTCCCGGCTGCATGAAGAGGGGGTTTTTGATCATACGGGCCTTCCCCGGACGATCATGTGGGAGAGTGTGGTCCTTCCTGGCGTATTTGCCCCCTCTGCCTACGTTGTCCGGGTCGATACCGATATGTATGAACCCGTGATGCGTGAGGAGAGCCTGATTGTGGTTGTGCCCGACCTGCCACCGCGCCGGCATGACCGTGTTTTGTGCAGTCAGACCGGGCGGCCCTCAGTCGCGGGGCTGTGGTCGCCTGGCGCCCCTGGTGCCGTAATGCCTTTTTTTGCCGGACAGTCAGAGCAGGAGTCGGATGAATTACCTGCGGTATCGGGCGGAGCAGAGATATGGGTGCACCGTATTATTACCGTGACCTTCTGAGAAAAATATGGCTCTGCGCTTTGCTCTGAGCAGGTGAGGCGAAGAGAATATAAAAAATTATGATAAAAGCCGTGCGAACTCAGACGGAAATGGCTGACTTTTTCTTTCCTATCCCTTAAAGGGAGCATCATGACCGATACACCTCTTTCGCTTATCCGCAATTTCTCGATCATTGCTCATATTGATCATGGGAAATCGACCCTCGCTGATCGTATGATCCAGGCCTGTGGTGCACTGACCGCACGTGAGATGACCAACCAGGTTCTTGATAATATGGACCTGGAGCGCGAACGTGGCATCACCATTAAAGCACAGACCGTCAGGCTGCTTTACCCGGCAAAAGACGGGCAGACTTATGTGCTGAACCTGATGGACACGCCCGGACATGTTGACTTCGCCTATGAGGTCAGCCGTTCGCTTGCTGCCTGCGAAGGGTCTCTTCTGGTGGTTGATGCCTCTCAGGGGGTTGAAGCGCAGACGCTGGCTAATGTGTATCAGGCTATTGATGCCAACCATGAAATTGTTCCGATCCTCAATAAGGTTGATCTGCCAGCGGCTGAGCCCGAACGTGTTAAGGCGCAGATCGAAGAGGTGATTGGTATTCCTGCTGATGATGCGGTCGAAATTTCTGCTAAGACCGGCCTGAATATTGAGGGCGTTCTTGAGGCTGTTGTAACCCGTCTTCCCCCGCCGCAGGGTGATGCTGAAAAACCACTTCAGGCAATGCTGATCGACAGCTGGTACGACCCTTATCTCGGGGTTATCGTGCTGGTGCGTGTGAAGGAAGGTCGTCTGCGCAGAGGCATAAAAATGCGCATGATGTCGAGTGGTGCGGTGCATCAGATCGATCAGGTTGGTGTGTTCTCTCCGCGTATGACACCAGTTGACAGCATTGGCCCGGGCGAGATGGGCTATATTAATGCGGCTATTAAAACTGTTGCTGACTGTAATGTGGGTGATACCATCACGGATGACCGTCGTCCGGCCGAAAAAGCCCTTGCCGGGTTTAAGCCATCTATCCCGGTGGTATGGTGTGGTCTCTTCCCTGTTGTGGCGGACGACTTTGAAAAGCTGCGTGACAGCCTTGCCAAGCTGCGTCTTAACGATGCCTCCTTCCATTATGAGGCCGAGACATCAGCTGCTCTTGGTTTTGGTTTCCGTTGTGGCTTCCTGGGGCTTTTGCACCTTGAGATTATTCAGGAGCGTCTCTCACGCGAGTTCGACCTTGACCTGATCGCAACAGCGCCGTCGGTTGTTTACAACATCACCATGACCAATGGCACGAAGGAAGTTTTGCATAATCCGGCTGATATGCCTGATCTCTCGCAGATCGACCATATTGAAGAGCCATGGATCAAAGCAACTATCATGGTGCCGGATGAATATCTGGGTGCGGTGCTGACGTTGTGCAGCGAGCGTCGTGGTGTGCAGGCTGACCTTACTTATGTTGGCACCCGTGCCATGGCTGTATATCGCCTGCCGCTTAACGAAGTGGTTTTTGATTTCTATGACCGCCTGAAATCACTGACACGTGGTTATGCCAGTTTTGATTATCAGATGGATGGGTATGAAGAGAGTGATCTCGTACGTATCTCCATCCTTGTGAATCAGGAACCTGTTGACGCTCTGTCTTTCATTGCGCACCGCTCAGCCTCTGAAACCCGCGGGCGGGCAATATGTGCACGTCTTAAAGACCTGATTCCCCGGCAGCTGTTTAAAATTGCCATTCAGGCAGCTATTGGCAGCAAGGTTATTGCGCGTGAGACCATTGGTGCATTGTCAAAAGACGTAACGGCAAAGTGCTATGGTGGTGATATTTCCCGTAAAAGAAAGCTGCTTGAAAAGCAGAAAGAAGGGAAAAAACGCATGCGTCAGTTTGGTAAGGTTGAAATTCCGCAAAGCGCGTTCCTTGCTGCTTTGAAAATGGATGGCTAAAGCGAAAATAGTTTTTATGTGCCTGGTGCCGGTATGTCCTTGCTGGTATCAGGTGCGAAAAGCAGCCTGACAAAAAGTTTGTTTATGTTGCTATGTTGCTGGAGTGTCAGAGGACGGTTATGAACAGCACGGCTTCTTTTGATCCCGGAAAACACACCAGTGTTACGTTCCCGGAGGGTCTGGACCTCGAATGTGGTGTTCATCTTGCTCCGCTTGAGGTTGCTTACCGCACATACGGTACATTGTCTGAAAAACGCGATAATGCGATTGTTATCTGTCACGCGCTCACAGGTGATCAGTACGTTGCTGAATCGCACCCGCTTACCGGTAAGCCCGGCTGGTGGGCACGCATGGTCGGGCCTGGCTGCCCGATTGATACAGACCGCTTTTTTGTGATTTGCCCCAATGTGCTGGGGGGCTGCATGGGCAGCACCGGCCCGCGCTCTGTCCGCAGCGATGGTAAGGGAAACGGCTCAGAGTGCTGGGGTACTGACTTTCCGCCCATTACGGTGCGTGACATGGTGCGTGCCCAGCATAGTCTCGTAAAACATCTTGGAATAGAACGTCTTTTTGCCGTTGTTGGCGGGTCAATGGGGGGGATGCAGGCGCTTGAGTGGGCAGTTACCTACCCGCATATGATGCTGGCCGTTCTCCCTCTGGCAACGTCTCCGTTTCATTCCGCGCAGAATATTGCCTTTAACGAGGTGGGGCGTCAGTCAGTTTTCGCTGACCCTGACTGGCATGGCGGGCGTTACTGGGAATATGGCAAAGTGCCAGCGCGAGGTCTCGCTGTTGCGCGCATGATGGCGCATATTACCTATCTGTCGGAAGAGGCGCTGACCCGTAAATTTGGCAGGCGTGTGCGCAGGGGGCAGCTGGCGTCGCAGGCGCCTGAAACGTCTTTGTCGATGTTCAGTGATATCTTTGAGGTGGAGTCGTATCTGCGTTATCAGGGCTCTTCTTTTGTGAACCGCTTTGACGCAAACTCTTATCTGACGATCACCCGCGCGATGGACTGGTTTGATCTGGCGGCTGAGCATGAAGGTGATTTATCAGCCGCTTTTGCGGGTACTCCGGTACGTTTTTGCGTTGTGTCTTTTTCTTCTGACTGGCTTTTTCCTACCTCGGTGTCACGCCAGCTGGTGAATGCACTGAACCGGGTGGCAGCCAATGTCTCTTTTGTAGAAATAGAGAGCGACAAAGGGCATGATGCCTTTTTGCTCGATGAGCCGGATTTTGACCGCACAGTCAGGGGTTTTCTGTGCGGTGTTGCTGAACATGCGGGGCTTGCCTGATGCGACTTGACCAGCGCCTTATTGCTGAAATGGTAAAGCCGGGAACGCGCGTTCTCGATGTTGGCAGCGGAGACGGAGCGCTGATTGGTCATCTCTTCCGCGAGCGTCAGTGTGATGCGCGTGGTATTGAGATTAATATGCGTGAGGTGACCCGCTCTGTCGCGCATGGTTTGCCGGTTGTGCACGGAGATGCGGATAATGACCTGGTGCATTATCCTGATGGCGCGTTTGACTATGTGGTGTTGCAGCGCACCTTACAGGCGGTTGAACGCCCGCGTGAGGTGCTGCGGCAGATGCTGCGCATTGGCCGCCATGCCATTGTCTCTTTTCCCAATTTCGGGCACTGGCGGCTGCGCCTCCAGCTGCTGCTGACAGGGCGTATGCCGATGACATCGGTATGGAGCACCCCCTGGTATGAGACGCCAAATGTGCATCCGTGCACCATTCGCGACTTCCTGGCATTGTGTGAGGAGGAGGGGTACACCGTGCTGCAGTGGATGGCCGTTGACGAAGATGGCAGCCGCGCCCCCTGGCGGCGCTCTGTAAGGCTGGCTAATCTGTTTGGCGAGCAGGCCCTGTTCCTGCTGGGGCGCCGTTAAGGCACCCCATAGATAAAGCTGATCAGGTGCGGCGTTGCAGGTCAATGACCATGCGGCCGCAAATCTTGCCGTCTTCCATTTCCTGAAAAATATCGTTGATATCTTCAATGGCGCGTAACGTTACCTTTGGCGTAACTTTGCCTTCGGCAGCAAACTGAAACGCTTCAGCTAAATCCTGACGTGTGCCAACCAGAGAGCCCACAACTTCGATTCCATCCAGCACCAGGCGGGGAATATCCAGGCTCATGGCTTCGGGGGGCAGACCAACGGCGATGACCCGTCCACCGGCCCGCACGGCGCCAACTGCTGAGTTAAAGGCATCTTTAGCGACGGCGGTTACGACTGCTGCATGGCATCCGCCGGTTTTTTCCTGAATAACGCTGGTGGCGTCTTCTTTTCGCGGGTTAACGACAAGGTCAGCCCCCATCTTTGTTGCCAGGCGTAGCTGTGAGTCGTTTACATCAACAGCGACTACTTTGGCGTTAAAGACGTTTTTAGCATATTGCAGGGCGAGGTTGCCCAGGCCGCCAAGGCCATAAATAACAATCCACTGGCCCGGCGTTGTGCGGGTCATTTTGATTGCTTTGTAGGTGGTTACGCCGGCACAGGTTATGCTGCTGGCAGCGGCTGAGTCGAGAGAGTCTGGCACTTTTACGGCATAATCAGCAACGACAATACATTCTTCGGCCATGCCGCCATCAACACTGAAACCGGCATTTTCTACACTGCGACACAGGGTTTCATGACCTGTTGTACAATATTCGCAATGGCCACACCCTTTGAAAAACCATGCCACGCTGGCGCGGTCCCCTGGTTTGAGCGATGTCACGCCTGGCCCGACTTCGCTGACAATACCAACGCCTTCATGGCCAAGTGTTACGCCGGTTTTATCTCCAAAATCAGCATTTTTAACGTGCAGGTCTGTGTGGCATACGCCGCAGCACACCATTTTAAGCAGAGCTTCGCCATGTTTAAGCGGGCGCAGCGTTTTATTTGTAATTTTGACTTTATGGTCTTTGGTAACAACTGCAGCTTTCACGAATTCTCTCCTGCTGAGTGTGAAAGCAGAGATGAATTCTCTGCACGCAGACATTCGCAGAAGAAGAGGATGATGCGAAGAGTGAATTTTATGTAATCTTAAAGAATTTGCTGCATGTCGGGATATCTGTGGCAGATGCAGAGAGCCACTTAAAACAAAAAACTCTTTTAAGATAAAGGCTGAATTTTTATTAAGGGGTATTTTTAAAGCGGGCTTGGTAGTGCCCTGCTTTGATTGTCACAATACGATGATTTCCATCGCATTGGTGCCCAGAAGAAGACTCGAACTTCCACGACCTTTCGGCCACAGGTACCTGAAACCTGCGCGTCTACCAATTCCGCCATCTGGGCTTAAATGACTACCTGAAGTTTGTTTGCATCAGGTCGGTGAACGGGTGTTTATCGCGACAGGCCAGGTGCGTCAATCGGGTAAAATGATTTTTTTCATTTTTATGAAGTTTTTTTTCATTACCATTTTGTATAACTTCATAAAATTACAGCCTCTTAGTCTGTGGGGGTCATTTATACGGTGTTGTGATGTCAGGGTTGTTGCGGCCTTTTGGTAATGGGTATGCTACTATGTCTTCAGATAGCTGACAGAACAGAGCCTGTTTTTTGCATGTGAGCAGATCAGGCAGGAGAGGGACAGATGAGCGCAGGCAGAATAGCCACCGTTTTTGGTGGGAACGGTTTTGTAGGGCAGTATGTGGTTCAGCACCTGGCCCGTGCAGGGTATCTTGTGCGTGTTGCCGGGCGCCGGCCCGACCTTGCTTCTCTGCTGCGCCCGCTTGGTGATGTCGGTCAGATCGCCCCGTTCTATGCCCCCGTGCAGGATGAAGAGGCTGTTGCCTGTGTTGTTAAAGGCGCCTCTGTTGTTGTGAACCTGGTTGCCGTGCTGGGCGGGCGGGGGCTTGAAAGTGTAAATGTCGAGGGTGCAAAGCGTGTTGCGCGCCTGTCTGCCGCCGCGGGTGTGGAGACCTTTGTGCAGGTCTCAGCGCTTGGTGCCGCCTCTGATGCCCCTTCAGCCTACGGGCGCAGTCGCGCTGCGGGGGAGGAGGCTGTGAAGCAATATATCCCTACAGCGTCGATTATTCGCCCGTCCGTTATTTTCGGGCCGGATGATCATTTCTTTAACCGCCTTGCTTCTCTGGCGCGTTTTCTGCCGGTTATGCCGGTTTATGGTGCCTCTGCCCGTCTTCAGCCTGTTTTTGTCGGTGATGTGGCTGAGAGTATCGCCCGTATTATTCTGACGCCTGAGCTTGCTGAGGCCGGCAAGACCTGGTCTCTGGGCGGGCCGGATATCCTGACAATGCGTGAAATTTATCGCTGGATTCTGGCGCAGACGAAGCGTGAAAACCTGCTGGTCAGAGTGCCTGGCTGGATCGCCACTCTCCAGGCTGCGTTTTTTGAGCGTCTGCCAGGTCAGATTCTCACGCGTGATCAGCTTCGTATGCTCTCGCAGGATAATGTTCTGCCCCCGGGTGAACCTGGTTTTGCTGAGCTGGACATGGAGCCAAACAGCATTGAGCGTTGTGTGCCTTTCTATATGGAGCGCTTTCGTCCGGGTGGTGGTCGTTCAGGTATTATTGTTTCAAAACAGGATATTATAACGCAATAGGACTCTTTTGAGTCCTATATTTATGAACAAATTTACATATTACGACGTTTCGGTTTTGTGAAAAACAGAGAAAGGTCAGCTTTGCTGTCTTTTCACAAAAGGGGGAAGAGTTTACCTCAGGCTAACCTGTTTTGGGCGTAGTGTGTCTGCTGCGCCATTTTAATCGGGAAGGCGCCCCCATGACCGAATCAATGCTCAAGTTTGTTTCTGTTGCGCAGCAGCAGCCCGAAAAGCGTACAGCCCCGGCCCGTAAAGCCGACTTCAATGAAATTTATGAAGATTTCAAACCGCAGGAGGCAACAACTCAGGCGAGCCGCTGCTCGCAGTGTGGTGTGCCTTTTTGTTCGGTTGGCTGCCCGCTTGGAAATAACATTCCTGACTGGCTTATGCTGACGGCCAATAACCGTCTTGAAGAAGCCTATGAAATTTCCTCAGCGACAAACACATTTCCTGAAATTTGTGGCCGTATCTGCCCGCAGGACCGTCTGTGCGAAGGCAGCTGCGTTATCGAACCAGGCTTTGAGAGCGTAACTATTGGTGCGGTTGAGCGTTATGTAACCGATACAGCTTTCGAAAAAGGCTGGGTTAAACCTGTTTCTCCCGTAACCGAGCGTAGTGAGTCAGTCGGTATTGTCGGGGCTGGTCCTGCAGGTCTTGCTGCAGCTGACCGCCTGAGAAGTAAAGGCTATCAGGTTCATATCTATGACCGGTATGACCGCGTGGGTGGCCTGCTGGTTTATGGTATTCCTGGCTTTAAGCTTGAAAAAGATATCGTAGCCCGCCGTCATAAACTGCTTGAGGATGGTGGCGTCATCTTCCACATGGGGCAGGGTATTGGTGAGGCTGAGGGCGAGCTCTCTTTCGCTGAGCTGCGTAAACGTCATACGGCTGTTCTGGTTGCAACCGGTGTTTACAAATCGCGTGACCTGGGTGGCCCGGGTGCCGGCCTGAAAGGTATCGAGAAAGCTCTTGATTACCTGACAGCATCTAACCGTCGCTCTCTTGGTGATACGCTGACAGACGAGGCAAAAGGCCTTGATGCTGCGGGGCGTAATGTCGTGGTTATCGGTGGTGGTGACACCGCGATGGACTGTGTGCGTACAGCTATTCGTCAGGGTGCGAAGTCAGTTAAGTGTCTTTACCGCCGTGATAAAGCCAATATGCCTGGTTCAGCCCGCGAAGTGAAAAACGCTGAAGAAGAAGGTGTTGATTTCGTATGGCTCGCCGCACCAGAGGCTTTTCTGGGTGATGAGACAGTCACAGGTGTTCGCGCTGTGCGTATGCGCCTGGGGCAGAACGATGCTTCAGGTCGTCAGGCGATTGAAGCTGTTGATGGCAGCTCTTTCACCATCGAAGCAGACCTTGTCATTAAGGCGCTGGGTTTTGACCCTGAACCACTGCCAAAATTATGGGCGCAGCCTGCTTTGTCAGTGTCACGCTGGGGCACTCTTGCTGTTAAGTCTGATACTTTCATGACCAGCCTGCCTGGTGTTTTTGCCGCAGGTGATATTGTGCGCGGTGCCAGCCTGGTTGTGTGGGCCATTCGTGATGGTCGTGATGCAGCTGATTGTATCGATAAGTGGATTGAGGAAAACGCACCAGTCAGCGTAGCAGCGGTGCAGGGATGAGTGACATGAACAAGCTCCATAACGCAGACTCGCTGGAAAATGCAGAGACTTTTCTTAAAGAGTGGGACGCCAATGTTCACGCTCTGGAGGGGTTGTATGACCCCGCGGATGAGCGCGATTCCTGTGGCGTTGGCCTGATTGCGGCTATTGATGGTAAGCGTCGCCGTGATGTGGTTGAGGCTGGTATCGCTGCGCTGAGTGCCATCTGGCATCGTGGTGCGGTTGATGCCGACGGTAAAACCGGTGACGGTGCAGGTATTCACGTTGAAATTCCGCAGGCTTTCTTTGCGGATGCGATTGCAAAAGCCGGTGACTATCAGGACGGCAGCATCATCGCTGTTGGTCAGGTTTTCCTGCCCAAAACAGACATGGTCGCTCAGGAACTGTGCCGTCAGATTATTGAAACCGAAATTCTGGCTTTTGGTTACACGATTTACGGCTGGCGTCAGGTGCCGATTGACACCGCCTGTATTGGTGAAAAAGCCAACGCAACCCGCCCTGAAATTGAGCAGATTATGATTCGTAATCTGCCAGGTAAGTCGGAGGATGCGCTTGAGCGTGACCTGTATGTTATTCGTCGCAAAATTGAAAAAGCTGCGATTGCTGCACAGGTTGATCTGTATATCTGCTCACTCTCATGTCGTTCTATTATTTATAAAGGCATGTTCCTTGCTGAGCATCTGACCGAGTTTTATCCTGACCTTCTGGATGAGCGTTTTGTCAGCCGCTTTGCTATCTATCATCAGAGATATTCAACCAACACCTTCCCGACATGGAAGCTTGCCCAGCCTTTCCGCAGGCTGGCGCATAACGGTGAAATCAACACGATTTCAGGCAATATCAACTGGATGAAAAGTCACGAGACACGTCTGTCTCACCCTGACCTTGATCCCTGGATGAACGATATTAAGCCGCTTGTTCAGGCCGGCGGGTCTGACACGGCTGTGCTCGATAACGTGTTTGAGCTGCTTACTTTTGCCGGTCGTGATGCCCCTGCGGTTAAAGCGCTGATGATTCCGGCCAGTGTGGGTGGTCACTCCTGCATGAAGGAGAGCCATCGTGACATGTTCATGTATTGCAACTCCGTCATGGAACCGTGGGACGGCCCGGCCGCTCTGTGTGCTACTGATGGCCGCTGGGTAATCGCTGGTCTTGACCGTTCTGGTCTGCGCCCGCTGCGTTATACGGTGACTGAGAACGACCTGCTGATTATCGGGTCAGAAACCGGTATGGTGCGTGTGCCTGAAAGCGAAGTGGTCGCACGTGGCCGTCTTGGGCCAGGCGAGATCATTGGCGTTGATCTCCACGAGGCAAAACTGTTTGGCAATGAAGAGCTGCTCGATATTCTGGCTGCCCGTCATAAGTTCTCCTCATGGGTTGCCGGTACACAAAAAATCGGTGCGGTTGTCCGCTCTGATGTGACTGAGCCTGTCCTGTATGAGGGCGAAGTGCTGCGTCGTCGTCAGCTTGCTGCCGGTGCAACCCTCGAAGAGCTTGAAGCTATTTTGCACCCGATGGTCGAAAATGCTGCTGAGGCTGTCGGCTCAATGGGTGATGATACACCTCTGGCCGTGCTGTCTTCGCGCTATCGTGGTCTGTCGCATTATTTCCGTCAGGCTTTCAGCCAGGTGACAAATCCGCCAATCGATTCTCTGCGTGAAAGCCGGGTGATGAGCCTGACCACACGTCTGGGTAACCTTGGCAATATCCTCGACCAGTCAGCTGATCAGTGCAAAATGCTTCAGCTGCCCAGCCCGGTTCTGACCTCGGGTGAGTATGAGGCGCTGATCGCATTTTGTGGCAACTCAACGGCTGTTATCGACTGCACATTCCCTGCATCAGCAGGTGAGGGCGGGTTGCGCGAGGCTATTGAGCGTATTCGTCGTGAAGCAGAAGAAGCTGTGCGCGAAGGGTGTACGCATGTCTTCCTCAGTGATGAGAAGCAGTCTGCCACCCGCGCTTATATTCCGATGATTCTGGCAACAGCTGCGGTGCACACGCATCTGGTGCGTCACTCCCTGCGTACGTTTATTTCGCTTAATGTGCGCACAGCGACAGCCCTTGATGTGCATGCTATTGCAGTGACCATCGGAGTGGGTGCAACCACGGTAAACCCTTACCTGGCACAGGAATGTATTGCTGATCGTCATCGTCGTGGTCTGTTCGGCAAGCTGACGCTGCGTGAGTGTGTTGAGCGTTACCGTAAGGCGGTTGATAAAGGCCTGCTGAAGATTATGTCCAAAATGGGCATTTCTATCATCGCTTCGTACCGTGGTGGCTGTAACTTTGAGGCTGTTGGCCTCTCACGTGCGCTGACGGCTGAGTTTTTCCCTGGCATGCCTTCGCGCATTTCAGGCATTGGTCTGTCTGGTATTGAGCGCAATGTGCTCGATTTCCACAAAGAGGCCTGGCACTCAGGCAGCCTGCCTCTGCCGGTTGGCGGGCTATATAAGCTGCGTCGTAAAGGGGAGCAGCATGCGTTTGATGGCAATGTGATTCATTTGCTGCAAACCGCAGTTTCGACCGACAGCTTCTCGCTTTACATGCGCTATGCCGAGGCAGTGAAGGCACAGCCCCCTGTGGCTCTGCGCGATCTGCTTGACTTCCGCCCTGGCCGGACACCTATCCCGGTTGAGGAGGTTGAAAGCATTACCCAGCTGCGTCGCCGCCTGATCGCCCCGGCTATTTCTCTGGGAGCGCTCAGCCCTGAGGCGCATGAGACTCTCTCCATCGCGATGAACCGTATTGGTGCCCGCTCTGACTCGGGTGAGGGGGGTGAAGACCCTGCTCGTGCAAAGCCACGCCCCAATGGTGACAATGCCTCATCTGCTATTAAGCAGGTTGCCTCTGGTCGTTTCGGTGTTACGGCACAGTATCTGAACGACTGCCGTGAGCTGGAAATTAAAATGGCTCAGGGTGCAAAACCAGGGGAAGGTGGTCAGCTGCCTGGCTTTAAAGTGACACAGCTGATCGCTAAGCTGCGTCATGCGACCCCGGGTGTTACGCTTATTTCACCGCCGCCGCATCACGATATTTACTCGATCGAAGATCTGGCTCAGCTGATTTATGACCTGAAGCAGATCAACCCTGATGCAACTGTAACAGTTAAACTGGTAGCCCGTTCAGGTATTGGTACGATTGCAGCCGGTGTTGCAAAAGCGAAGGCTGATGCCATCCTGATCTCCGGCCATTCAGGTGGCACAGGGGCAAGTCCGCTGACATCGGTTAAATATGCTGGTCTGCCGTGGGAGATGGGCCTGGCAGAAGCACATCAGGTGCTTATGCTTAACCGCCTGCGTCACCGCGTTAAACTGCGTGCAGATGGTGGTATCAAAACCGGTCGTGATGTCGTGATTGCCGCGATGCTGGGTGCTGAAGAGTTTGGTATTGGCACAGCAAGTCTCGTGGCTATGGGCTGCATCATGGTGCGTCAGTGCCATTCTAATACCTGCCCGGTTGGTGTGTGCTCGCAGGATGAAGAGCTGCGTAAAAAGTTTGAAGGCACACCGGAGAAGGTTATCAACCTGTTCTCTTTCATTGCGGAAGATGTCAGAAATATTCTGGCTGAACTTGGTTTCCGCAGCCTGAATGAGATCATTGGCCGCACAGATCTGCTGCATCAGGTGTCACGTGGTGCAGACTATCTGGATGACCTCGATCTGAACTCTCTGCTGGTTCAGGCCGACCCCGGCCCGTATGCCCGTTACTGCACGCTTGAAGGGCGTAACGAGGTGCCGGATACCCTCGACGCTCAGATGATTAATGACGCAAAGCCGCTCTTCTCACATGGTGAGAAAATGCAGCTTCAGTACAATGTGCAGAACACACAGCGTGCTATTGGCACCCGTATCTCTTCACTTATTGTGCGTCAGTTTGGCATGAAAACTCTGGTGCCTGGTCATCTGACTGTGCGTCTGCGCGGTTCTGCCGGTCAGTCACTGGGGGCTTTTGCCGTACAGGGGCTGAAGCTTGAAGTGCTGGGTGATGCCAACGATTATGTCGGCAAAGGGCTGTCGGGTGCGACCATTACCGTCCGTCCGTCTCCGTCATCACGTCTGGTCTGGAACCAGAATGCGATTATTGGCAACACGGTGCTTTATGGTGCGACAGCAGGTGAGCTGTTTGCTGCCGGTCAGGCCGGTGAGCGTTTTGCGGTGCGTAACTCCGGTGCGACGGCTGTAGTCGAAGGCTGTGGCTCTAATGCATGCGAATATATGACCGGTGGTACGGTTGTTATTCTCGGGCAGACGGGTGACAATTTCGGTGCAGGCTTTACCGGCGGGATGGCCTTTGTCTTTGATGAGAAAAACAACTTTGAAGACAAAATTAATGCTGACTCGCTGCTCTGGACCCGTGTCACGCAGCCTGAATGGCAGGAGAAACTGCATGCGCTCGTAACGCGTCATGTTGAAGAAACCGGCTCACCCTATGCCACTATGCTTTTGCATAAATGGGATGAGGTTCTGCCTTCTTTCTGGCAGATCGTGCCGCGTGACTACGCACGTATCATCGGTTTTACCTGTGAGAGTGAAGTCGTAAAAAAAAGCGCCTGAAACTGTCATAAAAGCAGGGGCAGGGGATAATCCTGCTCTTGTTTTGGCAGAGTTGTTTTTTCATCCTCTCGCACCCTGCACAAATGCAGTGTAGGGTGAGGGAATGGAACATATAGCGCATTTTTCTCATCTGTCCCGGTTTCCAGCCGCAGCTGCGGAAGCTGATACAGCTCGCAAAGCAGAGACCACGCAGGGAGCAGAAACATCTGCCCTGCCGCGCTGGGATCTTTCTGCTCTTTATAACAGTATGGAAGACCCGCAGCTTGAGCAGGATCTGACCGATGCTCATACCCGTGCCAGGGCTTTTGCTGCCCGCTATCAGGGTAAGCTCGGCGGGTTATCGGGCGCAGAGCTGGCTGAGGCAATTGCGGCCAGTGAAGAAATTGACGAGATTTTAGGCAAAGCCGGCTCTTATGCCTCTTTGTTATTTGCCGCCAATTCTTCTGATGCGGCTATTGCCCGCTTTAGTCAGTCAGTTAACGAGCGCCTGACAGATATTGCAGGTGACCTGCTCTTCTTCACCCTTGAGATTAATAAGCTTGATGATGCTGCGCTTGAGGCAAAGCTTAAAGAGCCTGCGCTGGCGCGCTGGGAGCCATTTTTGCGTGACACGCGCCTGTTTCGCCCGCACCAGCTGAGTGATGAAGTCGAGAAAGTTCTGCTCGAAAAATCCGTAGCAGGAGCACAGGCCTGGTCTCGTCTGTTTGATGAAACAATTGCAGGGCTGCGCGTCACCCTCGATGGTAAAACCATTACTGTAGGCGATGCACTTAACCGTCTGTCAGATGAGAACCGTGCTGTGCGTGAGCAGGCAGGTAAGGCCGTTGGTCAGGTTTTCTCTGATAATATTCGTCTGTTTGCGCTGATTACGAATACGCTGGCAAAAGATAAAGCCATTACCGATTCTCTGCGCCATTATGCCCGTCCCACCTCGTCACGTAACCTGAGCAACATGGTTGAAGACGAAGTGGTTGATGCACTGGTTTCCGCTGTGCGGGCCGATTACCCGCGCCTGGCTCATCGTTATTACAGGCTTAAAGCAAAGTGGATGGGCCTTGATAAGCTTGAGCACTGGGACCGTAATGCTCCTTTGCCTGGCACGCAGGACCGCAAAATTTCGTGGGATGAAGCTAAAGACATCGTACAGAAAGCCTATAGCGATTTCGACCCGCGCCTGGGTGAGGTGATTACAACCTTCCTGACAAATCCATGGATCGATGTGCCACCTGCCGAGGGTAAAAGCCCCGGTGCTTTTGCACACCCGACGGTGCCGTCAGCGCATCCTTATATTTTGCTCAACTATCATGGCCGTACCCGCGATGTTATGACACTTGCGCATGAGCTGGGTCATGGTGTGCATCAGGTTCTGGCCGCGCGTCAGGGCTATTATCAGTCCAGCACGCCGCTGACACTTGCTGAAACGGCCAGTGTGTTTGGCGAGATGCTGACCTTCCAGTCGCTGCTTGATGCAGAAAAAGATCCCGCCCGTAAACGCACTTTGCTGGCAGGTAAAGTGGAGGATATGCTCAATACGGTCGTGCGGCAAATCGCGTTTTACGAGTTTGAGACCCGCCTGCATGATGCCCGTAAACAGGGTGAGCTGCTGCCTGAACAGATTGGTGAAATCTGGCGTCAGGTGCAGACTGAGAGCCTGGGCCCGGCCTTTAATTTCAGCTCTGAGTATGATGTGTTCTGGGCTTATATCCCGCACTTCATCCATTCACCGTTCTATGTATATGCCTATGCGTTTGGTGACTGTCTGGTTAATGCGCTGTACGGTGTGTTCAGTGAAGGCGCACCCGGTTTTGCTGATAAATATGTGACCATGCTCGAAGCCGGTGGCACCCTGAGGCATAAAGAGCTGCTGGCTCCTTTTGGTCTTGATGCCTCTGACCCGTATTTCTGGCGTAAGGGTCTTGATGTGATTTCTGGTTTTATTGACCAGCTGGAACAGGTCTGAGCCAATGGCAGAACGTGATCTTGATAATACCGGCATGTTTGGTGAGCTGCGCCGTATGATGCAGACCACCGGCACAGTCGGGGGCATTGCGGCACGCTATGCAGGTCATAAAATGGGCCTGCGTTCTTCTGGCAGCTCTTATGCAGAAGACCTGAAGGGTGTTCTTGGTGGCCTTAAAGGGCCACTGATGAAGGCCGCTCAGCTTCTGTCCAGTATTCCGGGGGCTTTGCCTGAGGAGTATGCGAAAGAACTGGCAGAGCTTCAGTCAAATGCGCCACCTATGGGGTGGAGCTTTGTGCGCCGCCGTATGGCAGCAGAGCTTGGCCCGGCCTGGGAGAAAAACTTTAAGGCCTTTGGTCGCGAGGCCTCGGCTGCAGCCAGCCTGGGGCAGGTGCATCAGGCCATATTAAATGACGGGCGTCGTGTGGCCTGTAAACTGCAGTATCCTGATATGAAAGCTGCTGTGGAGTCTGACCTGCGGCAGTTTCGCATGGCGATAGGTGTATATCACAAACTTGATAACGCCATCCGTCAGGATAACGTTGTGGAAGAGCTGAGCGAGCGCTTGCGTGAAGAGCTCGACTACACGCGTGAGGCAGCCAATATCCGCCTCTATCGTACCATTCTGGCGGACTGCCCTGAAGTGACTGTGCCAGAACCGGTTGATGAATTAAGTACCCGCCGCCTGCTGACGATGGACTGGGTGCAGGGGCGCAGCCTGAGTAAAGCGATTGATGCCGGGTTGTCAGAAGATGAGAAGAAGAAGATTGCCCGTGCATTGTTTCGTGCCTGGTATCTGCCGCTTTATCGCTATGGTGTGGTGCATGGTGACCCGCATATGGGCAACTTCACACTGCGTGACGATTTTGGCCTGAACCTGTTTGATTTTGGTGCGATTCGTATTTTCAAACCATCTTTTATCAGCGGGAATATCGAGCTGTTTGAGGCATTGCGCACAAAGGATAAAGACCGGGCTGCCGCAGCTTATGAAGCCTGGGGCTTTAAAGACCTCAGCTCAGAGAAAGTGGATGTGCTCAACGAGTGGGCTGGTTTTCTCTTTGGCCCGCTTATGGACGATCAGGAACGTTATATTCAGGATGAGAATAATCCCGATCAGAGCCGTGAGATTCTGAGCCGTGTGCATGAGGGGCTGCAGCGTACCGGCGGTGTCAGCCTGCCGCGTGAGTTTGTGCTGGTTGACCGCTCAGCTGTTGGTCTTGGATCAGTCTTTTTACGCCTTAAAGTGAAGATGAACTGGAGCGAGCTGTTTCGCGAAGTTGTGGGTGAGTATAACGAGCAGCAGCTTGCGGCTCGTCAGGCTGCGGCAATTGAGGCTGCACGCTTTCCTGAAGCACCTGCGGTTTAAACCGCAGGCACAGGTTTTTTTCGCTTAGTAAGAGCGAAAATCAGAACCGGTTTTATGGTTTTTGTTATATTCCAGCTGTTGTTTATTCAGCTGGAAACCCACCTGAAACTGGTAATCAGACGCGATATTTTTGGGCGCAATCGGCAAAGAGACCGTAACGACCTTCGTATCTGTCGTGAAGTTGGCAAGGTTAGCCGGCACGGTAAAAGTATGTTTAAAAATATGTTTATTCACGATTTTGTCACCGTGTAGCACAACGATAAACCATGGCAGGGTTATCGTGCTGTCGCGCAGGGCTGCCCCTTTGGTGATACCAAAACGCAGTGCAATACGGGTTGTCAGCTCTTTCGGGCCGGCTGCAATGCAGTCACCGCGCAGGGTCAGAATGCTTGCGCGTGTCACCAGGTTAGTGAAACTGGGGGTTTTTCCGTCATACAGATAGTAATCGGCTGCTTCAGGCGGAATTTGTGTCACAGGGCAGGCCGGAGCAAATGCCAGTGATTTATCTTCTTCTTCTGCGCAGCCAGATAGCAAAGTCAGCGCCATAAAACCGGCCAGCACCAGATGAGGAGAGAAACGGCGTGAGCGGGTGAGCATGTGCAGCATATGTGAATCCGGATCTGTCAGTCTGGAAGTGAAAACGTAGTGAATGAGTGTTAAAAAGAACGCTAAAAGACTTTGATATGGTATGAGAGTGTCGAAAACGGCTTGCATATGCCCTGTGCTTTGCGTAGGCCATGCCTGCAATAGCCGTGCTTTGTAAAGTTCGGGTGTAGCATCGTTTTATAACAGCCTTTATCATACTCAGCTTCTTCTATACCGTCCGCTGTCAGTTTGGGGAATACCATGCCCGAGGAAACTCAGACCATTACCTTAGCACAGGCAGATAACGCCGCTCATACCAGAACCCTTAAGGTCCTTCTTGCCGGGCCACGTGGTTTCTGTGCCGGCGTAGATCGTGCCATTCGTGTAGTGGAGGAAGCCATCCGCCGCTATGGTGCCCCTGTTTATGTCCGGCATGAAATCGTACATAACCGCACTGTTGTTGAAGAGCTCGAAGCACAGGGTGCCATTTTTGTTGAGGAACTTGATGAAGTTCCGGCTGATGGCCATGTTGTCTTTTCAGCTCATGGTGTGCCTAAAACCGTGCCTGCCGAAGCTGAGCGCCGTAATCTTTTGTATCTCGATGCGACCTGCCCGCTGGTGTCTAAGGTTCACCGCGAGGCCGAGCGTCACTTTGCCGGTGGTGGCCCTGACAGCCGCCATATTCTGATGATTGGCCATGCCGGCCACCCTGAAGTGGTTGGCACAATGGGGCAGCTGCCTGCTGGTGCTGTCACACTGATTAACGATGCTGAGGAAGCCCGCACGGTTCAGCCTGCTGACCCGGCACGTCTGGCCTTTATTACGCAGACCACGCTCTCAGTTGATGATACGGCTGAGATTGTCGAAATTCTGCGCGAGCGCTTCCCGCTGATCGAGGGGCCTAAGCGTGAGGATATCTGCTATGCCACAACCAACCGTCAGGAGGCTGTAAAAGCGATTGCGGCTGAATGTGACCTGGTGATTGTTATTGGCTCGCCCAATTCTTCCAACTCGCAGCGCCTGCGCGAAGTGGCTGAGCGTTCAGGTGCACGTCGTGCTCTGCTCGTGCCGCGCCAGTGCGACCTTGACTGGACAGTGCTCGAAGGGGTGAACACCCTGGGTATTACCGCAGGTGCTTCTGCGCCTGAGGCTTTGGTTCAGGAAATGGTGGCGGAGCTTGCTAAACGCTATACCCTTCAGATTGATGAGCGCATTGTAAAAGAAGAAAGCGTTATCTTCCGTCTGCCGGCACCACTCGGTTAAGGCGCAGATGGCTGTTTATACGGATGTCAGTGATGAAGCTCTGACCGCTTTCCTCGCAGACTATGCACTCGGAGACCTGACCGAGTGCCGTGGCATCGCAGAAGGGGTTGAAAACAGCAACTTCCTTTTGCGCACCACCCAGGGCCAGTTCATTCTGACGTTGTATGAAAAGCGCGTTAATGAGCAGGAGCTTCCCTGGTTTTTAGAGCTGATGCAGCATCTGGCCACGCAGGGCGTTGCCTGCCCGCAACCGGTTGCTGATAAGGCCGGGCAGATGCTGAAAGTTCTTGCAGGGCGCCCGGCAGCAATTACCACTTTTTTATCGGGTGCCTGGCCGAAAGTTATCCATCAGTCTCACTGTCGTCCGCTCGGGCAGGTGCTCGCCCGCCTGCATCTGGCCGGGCAGAGCTATGCACCGCTTCGGGTTAACGGCCTTGGGCCGCAGGCCTGGCGGCCCTTACTGGCAAGCTGTGGCACCGCGGCTGACGATGTGCTGCCTGGCCTGACAGATGAGATTGAAGCCGCCCTGGCACGTATTCTGCCATTCTGGCCAGGTGCTGACGGGCAGCCTGATCTGCCGCGCGGGCAAATTCATGCGGACCTGTTTCCTGACAATGTTTTCTTCCTTGAGGATGAGCTGTCAGGGGTAATTGACTTCTATTTCGCCTGCTCTGATCTGCTGGCTTATGATATTGCAATTTGTCTCAACGCCTGGTGTTTTGACGCTGAGGGCCGGTTTAATGCCCGCTTTGCTCAGGGTATTCTTCGTGGCTATGAAGAAGTCAGACCTCTGGCCGTGGCTGAGAAAAAAGCTTTGCCTGTGCTTGCACGTGGTGCGGCGATGCGTTTTTTACTTACAAGGCTGTATGACTGGATCAATACACCGGCAGACGCCCTGGTCACACGGAAAGATCCGCTCGATTATCTGAAGCGTCTGCGCTTTCATCTGGCAAGGGAGACACTTGATGGATATGGACTCTGAGATGGGTTCTGCTCCTGAGCAGGATGTTGTTGAAATCTGGACGGATGGCGGCTGCCGCCCGAACCCTGGTCCTGGCGGATGGGGTGTTTTGCTGCGCTTTAAAGGCAAAGAAAAAGAGCTTTCAGGTGGCGAGGCAGAAACCACCAATAATCGCATGGAGCTGACAGCAGCGACCAGAGCGCTTGAGGCTCTTAAACGCCCCTGTATTGTCAGACTGCACACAGACAGCGAGTATGTGCGCAATGGCATTACACGCTGGCACACCGGCTGGGTGCGTCGTAACTGGCGTAACGCAGCGGGCGACCCTGTTGCTAATATGGATTTGTGGCGTGAGCTGCTGGCTGCGGCCAAACCGCACGATGTGTCATGGCACTGGGTTAAGGGGCACTCGGGTGTGCCTGAAAATGAGCGTGTTGATGAACTGGCGACACAGGGACGTATTGAGATAGAAAACGCGATGACGTCTTCATAAAGAAGACGTCTTTTTTTATCGCTCGGTCAGACGAAACTCAATGCGCCGGTTACGGGCATAGGCTTCTGGCGTGTCGTTGTTGTCGACAGGCTGATATTCAGAAAAACCAGTAGCTGCCAGATGTGCCGGGCTTACACCCTGCGCGACCAGAAGTTTAACTACCGTGATGGCGCGGGCACTGGAAAGTTCCCAGTTACCAGGGAAGGCTGTGTGCACAGGCTGGCGGTCGGCATGGCCGTCCACGCGCAAAATCCATGGCACACTGGCCGGAATATGTGCCGTTACTTCCCTGAGGGTCCGGGCAAGAGTTATGATTTCTTTCCGGCCTGCCTCTGATATATCAGCACTGCCAGGGGGAAAGAGAAGTTCGCTTTGAAAAATAAAGCGATCGCCGGTTATGTGCACGCCCTTCTGGTTGTGCAGTACACTCTGAAGACGATCGAAAAACTCTGAGCGGTAGTGACTGATCCCCTGTGCTTTTGTACCCAGAGCGTCGTTGAGTTTTTTCGTAAGGTCAGAAATCTGAGTATCGTTTTCTGAGGCAGCCTGTCCGGCTGCTGCAAGATGCGTGTTGAGCTCACTGACTTCATCATCCAGGCTGCTGATCTGGTTCTGATCTGCGATTCTGAGGGCAGCAAGTGCTGCGGCATCTGCATCATGCTGGCTTTGCAGGGCAGAGACCGTGGTGCTGAGGGTATCGTTAAGCATATGCTCAGACTGCACCTGCTGAGCGAGGGCCGTTGTGCGCCCCTCCAGGCCTTCAAGTGCATGCTGTCTTCTGCTGAGTGCGGCTGAGAGCAGTGTCTGCCCCACGACAAAAATGAGCAGAACAAAAATAACGACCATCAGCAGGGTAGAAAGCGCATCAACATAACCTGGCCATGCGTCTGGCCCGGTATAGGGTTTTCTGCGGCGGCGGGCCATGGTCAGTGTTTTTCCTGGTCTGAGGTTATACCGTCAGTGCTTTTTATCCGGGCCAGAACACGCAGGCTGTCTTTGAGCTCATTTGTCATCTGAACGCGCCCGTCATGATTGTTTTGTATGATCTGCTCAAGCCGTTGCTCTATGCTGCGCAGAATATCTGCCTGCCCGGCAGACCGTGACATTTGTTCCGTCAGCCTGACCAGCTGCGTCATTTCATATTCACGCTTTGCCTCGCTGGCACGTATGATTTGCTGCAGTGCTGTGAGATTTTCAGCCGTCTGTTCGAGCAGTGCCTGCGTGTAAGCGGGGGCAGGGTCGGCAGCTACAGTAGTGGTGGCTGCAGCAGCCGGTGTTGTGTTTGTATATATTGTCTGCTCGGTCAGCCATTCTTCCAGCTCGTTAAAAAATCGGTTATTGGCCTGCCCGGCTGTGAGGTCGAGAAACCCAACAATCAGTGCACTGGCCAGCCCGAAAAGTGAGCCTGAAAATGCCGTGCTCATACCATGCAGTGGTTTTGCCAGGTTGGTTTTGAGCTGCTCGAACATGGCATCAAGGGCATTACCATTGACTGACATGCCCGAAATAACATCAGCAATTGACGCAACGGTTAGCAAAAGACCGTAAAAAGTGCCCAGCAGACCCAGAAAAATAAGCAGGCTTGTCAGGTAGCGTGATATTTCACGTCCTTCATCCAGTCGCCCTGAAACCGAATCAAGTAAAGCCTGTACGGTCAGGGCAGGTAGTTTTGTGTGCTGTCCGTTATGGTATTCGTTCAGTCTGAAAGCTGTTGCCAGCGGTGTCAGCAGCGGAGGTGGTTTGGTGTTTACGAGGCTGGTGCGGGTTTGCTTACGGGCTTCAACCCATCTGACCTCAGCTGACAGGCGCAGGGTCTGAACGATGTTCCATATAACACCAGTCAGCAGAATGGCTGCAATCAGGCCATTTAACAGAGGGTTATAGAAAAAAGCTTTGTAAAGCGGTTCCCACAGTATGGCTGCCCCGGCAACCACACAGGCAAGAAACAAAGCCATTCTGAGGCAATAACGTGACGGGCGGGACATCCTGCAAAAATCCTGTCTGGTTTAATAAAGGGTCAGGAAGGGTCATTCCCGGATTGTGAAATCTCAATAAAATCCTGGGTGCCGGCCTGGTTTCCTTCGCTGTCGTGGGGAATGCCAATAACCCGCAGGTAAATACGCGTTGAGGGTATACCAGCATTCATTAACACACTGCGCGCTGCCAGACCGCGTGAGAAAGCCATGCGGCGTGGCAGTGAGGGGTCATCAGTCGCAGCTGAACTATATGCGTTGATCAGCGCCTGCTTATAGGGGTTTTCTGCCAGTTTCTGCCCGAAAGTCAGAATAGCCTGGTGTGTTACCGGGTTCAGATCTGCTGATTTGGGAGCAAATGTAACCCGTATCCCGTTTTTAATCTCAGTGACTTTACCTGCAGCTTTAAGCTGAACAACCGGCTGTGGCGGAATAGGAAAGGGGTGCAGCTCAATATTGGGGGGTGTTGTCAGCTGCGGGTCAGGTGGGGGGGCCTGAGGAATATCGGGTATTGTTGTTTTGACTGCGGGCTTAGATGTTGCCGGCACGGCTGAGCCTGTCGCGGAAGAATTATTACTTCCGGTTGCCTGCGCCGGCGCGGCCGCAGGTTTTTGCATGCGCCTGGCAGGCGGTGCATGCCGCGAGGGGGGCGTGCTGTGCTGTGCCTGTGTCTGGAGTGTGTCGAGAATCTCGGTATTCGTCGTGACCTGAGCATAGGCCGAGGCAGCCGGCAGCGCAAAAGCAGCGCAGAGTGCAGGCAGGACAGAGAAAGAAAAAGGATTACGCATCAGGAATATATCGACCCGGAAAAACTATAACGGTGGTATCAGAGCGCCATACTATCACATCAGATGTCAAATATGTGGCATCATGACGAAAACTGTTCAGCAACTATGCGCTCAGAGAGCGTTTGTCCGGGGTCAAACAGCACGGTGACTTTTTGACTTCTGTCTTCATGAACATCAACAGCGACAACATTTCTGATTTCCAGTGAATCAGCAACGGCTGCAACCGGACGTTTCTCATGCTCCAGCACACTAAAGCGCACATGGGCAGTTGATGGCAGAAGTGCCCCGCGCCAGCGTCGCGGACGGAAAGGGCATATAGGTGTGAGAGGCAAAAGATTGCCTGACAGAGGCACAATAGGACCGTGGGCGGACAGATTATAGGCTGTTGAACCGGCCGGGGTAGAAATCAGCGCTCCGTCACAGATCAGCTCATGCAGGCGCACATGTTCATCAACGTCGATACGGAGCTTTGCTGCCTGTCGTGTCTGACGAAACAAAAAAACATCATTCAGGGCGAGTGCATGAGTGACTTCTCCGGTGTCGGAGACTGCCGTCATATACAGGGGGTTGAGTTCAGCCGCCTGCGTGCGGGCCAGTCGTTCAGGCAGATTGTCCTGCTGCAAAGGGTTCATCAGAAAGCCGACAGAGCCACAGTTCATACCATAAACGGGGGTCGATAAATCAGCATCGAGTACTTTATGCAGCGTTTCGAGCATGAAGCCGTCTCCCCCCAGGCAGACAATAATATCAGCCTGTTCGAGAGAGACGTTACCATAATGCTGCGCCAGGAGGTCACGGGTCTGGCTGGCGTTATCAGTCGGGGCAGCCATAAAGGCAATGCGCTCAGGAACAGGACGCAGAGCCGGTGTCGGCATGGCAGGCGTAAGGAAGGTCATGTCAGAACTCTGCGTCGGAGGGATGGAAAGACGTATTCTCTGACACATGTGCTGTGTGTTGCCCAGGGTGCGCCAGCTGTGAAAAGTAATTTTTCACAGAAAGTTCTCCCTGTTCGGCCTGTTGCCGGGCTGTGTCTGCCATCGTGTGTGAGAATGTTTCTGCCAGATGGGTCCCAAGGAGCTCATCATACGTGCCAAGTGTGGCATGCTGCATATTCAGAGTTGTATAGTTAAGCAGCACGTCATTTCGTGCAGTCTGCCCCATAGAGGCACGCCCTTCGGGAGAAGCTTCGAGAACAATCCGGAGCGCATCTGCAAGTGCGACATCATCGCCGGGGGGGATAGCAAGGCCTGTCAGGCCGTTTCTGACGGTTTCGAGGGCGGCTCCGTGGGCTGTAACAATAACAGGGCAGCACATAGCCTGTGCCTCAACGACAACGCGGCCAAAGGGTTCGGGGCGCAGAGAGGGCACAACCACCACAGTGGCCATAGCAAAAGCAGCGGGCATATCGCTGCAGTGCCCCGTAAAAAAGACATCGTCAGTCAGGCCGGATTTTTTTATCAGGCCCAGTAGTTTTTTTTCAAATTTATTCTCAGGTGAACCTGTTCCTGTAAAAAGGCAGCACCACTGCAGGTGAGGGGCCTGTTTTCTGAGGTGGCACAAGGCCTGGAGCAGAAAAGCCTGACCTTTCCATTCGGTCAGACGACCGGGGAGGAGGATAATATGTTTATCAGGCGGTATGTTCCACTGCTCGCTCAGGCTGTGTACCCGCAGTCCGGAGACGGCTTCAGGGGTGAACTGTCTGATATCGGCACCACGGGGAATAATACGCAGCTGATCGGGTGTAAGGTTATATTCAGAGGTTAATTTTTGACCAATATGCCGACTGATCGCTATAACTCTGTTACCGCGTGCAAGCACGGCATTGTAACGATGTTTGCCAGGAAAGTCAGAGTTATGCACGCCGTGCCATGTTGTGACAAACGGGGTTTGGGTACGCCGGCAGGCAAACCAGGCTGTCCATGCAGGGATGCGTGAGCGGGCATGCACCAGGCTGACTTTGTGTTCTTTAATAATCCGGGCAAGAATACGCGCGTTATGCAAAACCGAAACGGGTGATTTTTTGCCGCAGTGAGGAAGGACAATATGAGTTGCCCCCGAGTGGGTGAGTGCCGGCACCAGCTGACCACCTTCGCTGACAACAACAGCCTTCGCGCCGGCCTGCTGGATAGCAGAGGCTATTTCCAGAGTTCCCCGCTCTATACCACCCTGGTTCAGGGCTGGCAGGATCTGCAGGATAACAGGCGGGGGCTTTTGATCGCTCATACGATTCTGTTAGCATGGTTTTTCTCAAATAACCTACTGTTACAGCGGTTACTTCCTGCCTTTTATGTTTTGTCTGTGAGGCAATTTTGTTTGCAATATTTTAAAGGGTCATGATGCAACGTTCTTTCGCCTCAGGTTTTTTTCTGGCTTTTCCTGTATTTTTGTTAACTTTTCAGGTGACTGACAGCGCCCGTGCTGCCGCAGCTGAAGGGGGTAACTCTGTGGCACCTTCGCATCAGCTGACAGAGAAAAGTAAAGCCCTCTCTGAGGCGGTCTGGTCGCCTGCAAAGTGTGATGTGATGACGGGGGATGATCCCTATGGTGCACGTGATTACGCCCAGGACTGGCTGAAACATAATGGCGGCAGACCTGCGCTGCATTGCTTTGCTCTGGCTCAGATGTCTGTGGGAGAAGAAGTGGCGGCGGCAAAAATTTTAAACGACCTTGCACGTAATGGACCATTCTCCGGCCCGGACAGTTCTGACGGGCAGAGAGCGGTTATTGCCTCAGAGGCGGCACAGGCCTGGCTTGCGGCCTCTCAGCCGTCAGAGGCGGTGACGATCGCTGATTATGGCCTTTCCCTGCAGGGCGCAGACATGACCCTTATGCTGCTCAGAGCCAGAGCTCAGCTGATGATGGGACATTTTGACGTTGTGGCGCGTGATCTGGGTGCGCTGGTTGCCCGTACGCCTCAGGTAAGTGCTGAGACCTATATGCTTCTGGCTTCTGCTGAACGCAGGGATGGACTGTTGCCCCAGGCCCAACTGCATATCGCCCGTGCTGCTGAGATAGCACCGCAGGATTCGGCTGTGTTGCTTGAACGCGGTATTATCCGCGGCCAGGCCGGTGATTTCTCAGGGGCCCGCAGCGACTGGCAGCAGGTTATTGAGCTTGCTCCCGATACACATGATGCGGATCTGGCCCGGCAGGACCTCGCCGTGCAGGCTGCTGACCCTGATATGCCCTGATGCAATACGTTACTCATCGGCTGCCTGCTCCCGCAGAAGAAAATATTCTTATTATCCGGCTTGGTGCTCTGGGTGATTTTGTGCAGAGTTTCGGGCCGTTTCAGGCTATCCGTGAAGCACATCCCCAGGCGCATATTACGCTTCTTACGACAAAGCCTTTTGTTGCTTTTGCGAGGCCTGCTCCCTGGTTTGATGCTGTTCTGACCGATGAACGTCCACGCTGGAGTAATCTGAAAGGTATGATGCAGCTGCGCCGCCAGCTGCGCGGTTATGACCGTATTTATGATTTGCAGACATCGGGGCGTACAGCGCGTTACTTCTATCTGGCAGGGCAACGTCACTGGTCAGGGCATGTACCCGCCGGGACATTTTTTCATGCTAACCCCTGGCGTAATGACATGCACACTGTGCCGCGCCAGCGTGATCAGCTGCGTATGGCAGGCATAGCTGATGTGCCATTGCCGGATATCAGCTGGCTTCAGGGCATGAAAGACCCGGCACGACAGGCGCCCTATGCGCTGATTGTACCGGGTGCTTCACCCCACAGGCCCGAAAAACGCTGGCCTGCCGCGTCTTATGGTGAGCTGGCCCGGCATCTGGTGAGGACGGGAATTACACCTGTCGTTGTCGGAGCCGGGGCAGATAAAGCGCTGGCGGCAGAGATTTGTGCGCTGTGCCCCCAGGCGGAGGATTATACCGGCAGGACGACACTGGCAGAACTTGCTGCGCTGGCAGAGCATGCCTGCCTCGCAGTGGGTAATGATACAGGGCCGATACATCTTGCAGCAATGATGGGGTGTGAGTGTATAGTGTTGTACTCAGCCCACAGCAGTCCTGCTCTGACAATGCCCCTGGGGCGCAGAAACGGACAGGTGCAGGTGCTTTCTGAGCCCGACCTGGCACGTCTGAGTGTTGGCAGGGTTGCAGAGGCTCTCATGAGTCGTCATTAAACAGTTTTGAACCTTTTTGATATTTCGGAGTTTTCCTATGCCCGCCATTACCCTGCCAGACGGATCCGTACGTAGTTTTGACGGGCCGGTGACAGGCACAACCGTCGCTGAGTCAATTGGCGCAGGGCTGGCCCGGGCTGCGCTTGCCATGGAGGTCGATGGGAAGCTGTGTGACATCAGCCGTGAAATTGTGGCTGATGCTGGTGTACGCTTTGTTACCCGTAAAGACCCCGAAGCCCTTGAGCTGATTCGCCACGATGCGGCCCATGTGCTGGCTGAGGCTGTGCAGTCTCTTTTTCCTGGTACGCAGGTCACCATCGGCCCTTCTATCGAAAATGGCTTTTACTATGATTTTTACAGAAATCAGCCATTTACGCCTGAAGACTTCGCCGCCATTGAGCAGCGTATGAAAGAGATTGTGGCTGAGGCTGAACCTTTTGTGCGCGAAGTCTGGCCACGTGATCAGGCCATTGCCTTTTTTGAAGAAAAAGGAGAGCGCTTTAAGGCTGAGCTGATCCGTGACCTGCCGGCAGGTGAGGATATCTCTGTCTATCGTCAGGGTGAGTGGCTTGATCTGTGTCGTGGGCCACATTTGCGCACCACGAAAGATGTCGGTACGGCATTTAAGCTGATGAAGGTTGCCGGTGCATACTGGCGTGGTGATCATCGCAATCCCATGCTGACCCGTGTGTATGGTACTGCCTGGCGTGACCAGAAAGAGCTTGATGCGCACCTTCACCAGCTGGAGGAAGCCGAGCGTCGCGACCACCGTCGTATCGGCCGTGAAATGAGCCTCTTTCATTTTCAGGAAGAAGCCGTGGGTCAGGTTTTCTGGCACCATAAAGGCTGGCGTTTATATACTGCGCTGCAGGATTACATGCGTCGTGCGCAAACCCGCCATGGTTATCAGGAAGTTAAAACCCCGCAGCTGGTGGACCGTGGCTTGTGGGAGGCTTCGGGCCACTGGGATAAATACCGCCACCACATGTTTATTGCCACGGTTGAGGACGAAGACAAAACTCTCGCACTCAAACCCATGAACTGCCCTTGCCATGTGCAGATTTTCCGTCATGGCCTGCGTTCTTACCGTGAGCTGCCCCTGCGTATGGCCGAGTTCGGGTCATGCCACCGTTATGAACCATCAGGTGCGCTGCATGGTCTGATGCGTGTGCGCGGCTTTGTGCAGGATGACGCTCATATTTTCTGCACGGAAGATCAGATTGCTGATGAAACCGTTAAGTTCGTAAAAATGCTTTATGAGGTTTATCAGGATCTCGGCTTTGAACATGTTCGGGTTAAATTTGCTGATCGCCCTGAAGAGCGGGCTGGTAGCGACGAAACATGGGATAAAGCAGAGAGCGCTTTGAAAGAGGCCTGCCTGACAGCCGGTGTTGAATATGAGCATAACCCGGGTGAGGGGGCATTCTATGGTCCTAAACTTGAGTTTGTTCTGCGCGATGCCATTGGGCGTGACTGGCAGTGCGGCACGCTTCAGGTTGACCTGGTTTTGCCAGATCGTCTTGATGCTTCGTTTATCGGTGAGGATTCTGCCCGTCATCGTCCGGTTATGCTGCACCGTGCGATTCTGGGCTCGTTCGAACGTTTCCTTGGTATTCTGATCGAGCAGCATGCAGGGCGTTTCCCGCTGTGGCTGGCACCTGTGCAGGTGGTTGTGGCATCTATTGTCAGTGATGCGGCCCCGTATGCAGAGGAAGTAGCGGCTGCGCTGCGTGATGCTGGCCTTTCAGTCGAGGCAGATACACGCAACGACAAAATTAACGCCAAGATTCGTGAGCATAGTGTTGCACGTGTGCCGGTGATTCTTGTTGTTGGCCGTCGTGAGGCTGAGCAGCGTACCGTTGCGATGCGCCGCCTTGGCAGCCAGGATCAGACAATGGCAGGTTTAGAGGAGATTGTTCAGCAACTGAAGGCTGAGGCAACACCACCAGACCTGCGTAAGAAAAGCACACATTGAGTAAAACAGTAAAAAGTGAGAGCAGGATTCGCGCTTTTCTGGGCTGTGCTGCTTGAAAAAAAGCGCAAAATTGCGCACATTGCTAACCAGCCGGGTGGAGTTTCATTTAAAAATTTCCACCCGTATGCTTTAATATTTAACAGGAGCTGACCATAGCCAGACCCCCTATTCCCGCGCCGCCTACGCGTGAGGGACCACGTGTTAATGAGGAAATTCGTGTAGCCCAGGTTCGTCTTATTGATGAAAATGGCGAGATGGCGGGTGTATTTACAACCCGTGATGCGCTTGCCCGCGCTTATGGTGTCGGACTTGATCTTCTTGAGATCAGCCCAAACGCTGAGCCGCCTGTTGCTAAAATTCTTGACTACGGCAAGTTTAAATACGAGCAGCAGAAAAAACGCAACGAAGCGCGTAAAAAGCAGAAAGTTATTGAAATCAAGGAAGTTAAGGTTCGTCCGAATATCGACGAAAATGACTACCAGGTTAAAATGCGCTCTGTGAAAAGCTTCCTTGGCGACGGCGATAAAGTAAAAATTACTCTGCGTTTCCGTGGCCGTGAAATGGCGCATCAGGAGCTGGGTATTAAAATTCTTGAGCGTATTCGTACAGAAATGGAAGAAGAAGCTAAAGTTGAGCAGCTTCCACGTCTTGAGAATCGTCAGATGGTTATGGTTCTGGCTCCTCGCTGAAGCAGGATGCAACTCCTCTGCCGCTCAAACCGGCAGAGGAAGAACCTCATATTTTCTTTTAAAAAATTATGACATCAGGGTGCTAAGAGCACCGTAGCTGATGCTGTGGCATGCACTGTTTGTGTTTCGGCTGTTGCAGAAGGGGCAGGCGCATCTTCTGCCATCTTACTTCTTGCCATTGCTGCCATTATCAGCGGACGAGGGAAGGGCGTGTCAGAAAGAGAAATTCTTTCAAAGCGCACAACATGCATTTTCAGAGCCTGCGCCAGGGTGTCACTCTGCTTTTGCAGGTCAGTCACGGCGTTCTTTTTTGCTTCCAGAAGGAGTGTATTTTGCTTTTCTGGTGAGAGAGACCATTCCAGACCTTCTAATAACAGGCCATTGCTCTGAAGCTGCCCGGTTAAGGGTAAAAGTGCCTCGGAGTCTGCTGAGACAAGTGTCAGCGTCTGGCTGGCAGACCAGGTTGATTTATTTTTTATTTTATCATCACGCCACTCTGAAACATCGTAGTTTTGTACAGTGTAGGTGATGCCTTTATTTTTTTTAGCCTGCTCGATGGCGTCATGTACCAGAGTGTTAACAGCTTTTTGTGCTGCCGCTGCGGTACTGTTGCGGCTTTCAATGCGGAAATGTGCCTTTAGCTGGTCAGGCTGAGCCTGAGCTGTGCCACTGCCAGAGAGAATGAGTCTGGTGGTGTTCTGGTTTTCTGCTGATGTCTCAGCTGCCTGAGTTATTGTTGCAGGAACGATCATTGTGGCCGCAAGGGCTACTAACATCACGTGACGTTTCATAAAATGTCTCCGTTTTATTCTGGTCAGCAGCGTGAGCTATGACCTGAGGTATTTAGTAATATTTCTGCTTTGTGGCATAAATTGTTCCGCCTGAATGCCAGCAGAAACCAGACCTGTTACCGACAAGAGAAGATTGGCCCGGACAGGCACATGAAAGCCCTGAATATCTTACAGGGTTAAAACCCGGAAAACTGATATTTTATATAAATATTAAGGTATATCGTCTGTTTTTTTAAGGCTTATTAACGCACGCCTCAGCCTTACTATGCCAGACCTTACCATGCCTTTCTTACATAAATCCTCACCACTATCGCGCATTTGTTTAATCATAGGAGATAAAGCCTGCTCCTTATATTCATCAATCGCTTTAACAAGCGATGCGCAGAAGGCTTTACTGTCAGACGTAACAACAACAGGCTTAACTGTTGGTTTTGGGGCGCAGAATATACGACGGTCGCCGGAGTCTATCAGGTCAGAAGGAGGGGGAGCACATTGCTCCCGCTCCATCGTGGTTGATAACGCGATGTTAGCAGCGATGAGTATAATAGCGATGGGCAGAGAATGTCTCATGCCTTACCTTTATGAATTAAGGACGTTAGCGTGGCTGTGTTCCCTGTTTTTGAGGGCTGGTGCTGAGAAACAAAAAATCAAATTATAAGAAAATTCTAACATATGCTTAAAACGCTATAAGATTTTTATTTTTTAGGCAAGGGACAGAGGGGCAGTGATAACGACTCTCAGACCCGGATTTGTCGAAGACAAACTAATCGTTCCGCCATGCAGCTGAACAATGGCCTGGACAAGAGAGAGACCCAGGCCAGAGCCCGGTGTATTGCGGGCCTGGTCAGCTCTGAAAAAACGTTCTGTAGCACGTGCCATGTCAGCCTCGGTCATTCCTGTACCCTGATCCTCAACGATAAGTTCCATCTGAGGGTGAGAACTTTTTTGATCGGGCTGGGGAGAGATAACTTTCAGGCTCAGGGTTATGACGCCGCCGGCTGGTGAAAATTTAATGGCATTATCAACCAGATTAACAACGGCCTGCTGAAACATGGTCCGATCACCGAAGAACATCAGTGTTTCAGGGAATGAGTGTGTCAGTTTCAGGTTTTCTTCTTCAGCAACAGGTTCGTAAAATTCAATGATATCGTGGAGGATGGCTACGAAATCAAACTGGGTAAAAGCGGAGCGTCTGGCACCGGCTTCAATCTGCGCGATACGCAGAAGAGCGGAGCAGATATTTGTCAGGTGATCAAGGCCGCGAATGGTCTGGTTAATGACTGCACGTAACTCGTCTTCATTCGTTGCATGAATAACGGCTTCTTCAAGCTGGTTGCGCGCGCGGGTCAGTGGAGTGCGCAGATCATGGGCAATACTGTTAGAGACCTGTTTTACGCCATCCATCAGACGGGCAATGCGATCAAGCATTTCGTTAACTGTTGCCGATACAGCATCCAGTTCCTTATCCTGCCCGTGCACAGGCAGACGCCGGGTCATATCGCCCTGTGTAATGGCTGAAGTTGTACGGCTGATAGAGGAAATGATGCGCCTTAACAGGCGGCGTGTCAGCAGGCCGCCACTGAAAGCCAGCAGAGCAATCATGACACAGACCCACAGCAGAACTTTTGTGAGCATATGTGAGAGCTCGGTCAGGCCGCGCATATCACGCCCGATCAGCAGGCGCTCTCCTCCGGGCATATCATAGGCTCTGACCTTGGCGACATTATCAATGTCGACGCGTTTTACCAGAATTGTATACCAGGAGTGGGTTGTTTTAATAACCGAAGGCCACTCGATGAGGTTTCCGGTTATGCGTTTGCCATTTTTGTTAACAAGCAGATAAAGCGCATTGTCATCAATATCCTGCTCAAGGCGCTCGTTAATCAGTGTATTGAGAGAGGTATCTTTATGTAGCTGTAGTGCATTAAATATCAGATGAGCATCAGAGGTAATAGATTGTTCAGTCTGACGCTCAATAAGGCCGACTGTTCCCCACCAGATAAAGGAGAGGAACAGCATAGCAGACCCAATAAATAAAACAGCATAGGCCAGGCCGAAACGCAGGCTGACAGAGCGTAGCTTGATGCGTGTCAGCGCTGTTAATCGACGGAATGAAAAAACCTTCATTCCTGAAGCATATACCCGGCGTTACGGATCGTATGTACAAGCGGGCGGCCAAAAGGTTTATCAATTTTCTGGCGCAGGCGAGAAATATGAACGTCGATGACGTTTGTCTGAGGGTCGAAGTGATAGTCCCACACGTTCTCAAGCAGCATGGTACGTGTAACAACCTGCCCGGCGTTACGCATCAGAAATTCAAGCAGTCTGAATTCACGTGGCTGAAGATCAATTTTCTGCCCGGCACGTTTGGCTGTGCGCGATAACAGATCAATTTCCAGATCGCCAATAGCCAGGCGCGTCAGAGGCAGTTGCGGGTCGTTACGGTTGCGTCTGACAAGGGCGTCAATACGTGCCTGTAACTCGCTGAAAGAAAATGGTTTGGTGACATAATCATCCGCACCGGCCTGGAGGCCTGCGACTTTTTCATCGACATCAGACAAAGCGGAAAGAAGCAGCACAGGTGTGGCGTCGTTCTTCTTACGCAGGGCTTCAACGATGTGCAGACCATCGACATCACTTGGCAGCATGCGGTCAAGAATAATGATGTCAAACTGAACATTGGTGGCAAGTGCCAGGCCATCTTTACCATTGTCAGCATATTCGACAGAGTGGCCAGCTTCTTTAAGGCCTCTGACGATAAAGCTTTTAACGGTTGGGTCGTCTTCTACAAGGAGAATGCGCATTCTGAAAAAACCAATAATTGCAGAGCGGTGTAAACTAAGGGCGAGGAGGTAATACCTGCTGAAGGCAGGTATTGAAGATTATGTCATATGTGTTCATCATCTTTCAAAGGCGGGGCAAGGCCGTCAAAAACTGATAGCAACGCCGCAGTGAGAGGAGAGGCCAGAATAAGCCCGGGAAACCCAAGAATGGCACCGAACAGCGTCTGCGAAAGAATTGTGATGGCAGGTGGCATTTTAACAGCGTGACGCTGGATAAGAGGAGCCATAACGTTGCCTTCAAAAAACTGTATCACACTATAAAGGGCTGCAACCATAATTGCTTCGCGCACCCCAAGTGAAAGTGCAAGCAAAATAGCCGGAACAGCCCCCATAATAGCCCCGATATAGGGGATAAAATTACAAAGTGCGGCCAGAACGCCAAGTGCCAGGGCAAGCGGAACACCAATAAACCACAGTCCAACACCGGAGAGAACGCCGACAACCAGCATATCAAGCGATTGTCCGGCGACCCATGCCCAGAGAGTGTGACCGGTGCGCAGCATCAGAGTGCGTGCACGGGGGCGCTGTGTTACGGGCACAAGCCTCAGAACGCCATTAGCGTATAATGAGGGGGATATGGCAAAATATAAACCGGCAATCAGGGCGACAACAGCCGTGCCAACAGCACCAAAAGCTGAGCCGACAATACCTGTCATCGACCCGGCAATGCGCGAGCCAAGAAAATCGAGGCTGCTTCTGCCCTGCTGCCCGCTGAGAGAGGAGGGCAGGTAGTTGAGTAAAGACTGTCCGGCCTGGTTATTTTCAAGGTTACTGCGCAACAGTACTTCCTGCTGTTGCAGGGCCTGTTTCAGGCGCAGGGCATTTTCAACGATCGCCGGGCCGCTGCCCCATACCAGGAGGGCAACAGCAGCAATCAGCAGAATAACAACTGCGCACAGCGCCCATCCATAAGAGAGATGCAGCTTTTTAACCAGGATGCGCGACAGTCCTGAAAGAACGACGGCAAATAATGTCGCAGAAAAGGTAATAGTCAGTACATCGCTCAGCAGCCAGACAGCTGCCGCGATTATAACCAGTATAACGACAAAACGCAGAATACTCGTGATACTGCCCAGCCACTCAGCCTCGGCGCTTTGTTCTGCAACAGCTGATTTTTTTTCTGTGGGGGCAGACGGAGAGGTCATATCAGGCGAAGCTCTTTGCTTGTCATGAGAAAGATACAGTAGCTCATAACGTGACTTATGACCCCATTTGATGGTTTTTGTAATCTGCGAAACATGAGTAAACTTTTAATATAACGTATTTTTCATAAAATTAACTATTAATTTCAACGGGATGGAGATTTTATTTTTTTCTTGAAGCGCATTGCCCGATCCAGTTAAAGAAATGGTTTTGATACTGTGAATGAAAAATAAACATATTTATTCGCATTTTGAAATAATTGTTTTTATGAAAACTGAAAATTTTCAAGAGCAGATTCAGCTTCCAGCCACTTTTCCTCCAGGGTTTCCTGCTCTTTTGTAATCGCGGCCAGACGCGTGTTAAGGCGGGTTACTTCTGTGGCCTGTCCGTCAGTATAGAGCTCGGGGCTGGCCAGTTTACTTTCGATCGTTGCGTGTTCTTTTGCGAGTTTTGCGAGTTTTGCTTCGATATCTTTAATTGTTTTGCGTATAGGCGCCTGTGCCTGGCGCAGCTCGGCCCGTTCGCGGCGGTCATCCTTGCGGCTGGGCTGTTTCGATGCATTATCCTGCTCTTTACCTGCACGGCTCTGTTCAGCAAGCCATGTGCGGTATTCTGCCATGTCGCCATCGAACTGCGTGACATTACCATCGGCAACGAGCCAGAGCCGGTCAGCAATCAGTTCGGTCAGGTGCGGGTCATGGCTGATAAGTAAGACAGCGCCTTCAAAGGCTGAAAGAGCGCGTACCAGTGCATCGCGGGCATCAAGGTCAAGGTGGTTTGTTGGCTCGTCAAGGATGAGGAGCTGCGGGGCATCGCGCGTGGCCAGTGCCAGAAGCAGGCGGGCTTTTTCACCGCCTGACAGGTCTTTCACCGGTGTTTCAGCGCGTGCCGCATCAAGGCCAAAGCGGGCCAGCTGTGCCCTGACAGCAGGCAGAGGTGCTTTTGGCATAGCACGGCTCATATGGTCGACCGGTGTCTGCTCAGCAATCAGTTCTTCGGTCTGGTGCTGCGCAAAATAGCCAATCTTCATACGTGGGTTGCGTTCAAGCGTACCTGAAAGAGGTTCGAGGCGGCCTGCAATCAGTTTGGCGAAGGTTGACTTACCATTGCCGTTAGAACCCAGCAGCGCGATACGATCATCCATGTCCAGTCTGAGTGAAAGGTCTTTCAGAATGGCTTTGCCGTTATAACCGGCGCACACACGCTGCATGAGCAGCATAGGCGGGGGGAGCTGCTCAGGTTCGGGAAAGTTGAACTGAGCGGGGGCGTCCTCCACAACGCTTTCTATAACAGGCAGCTTTTCAAGAGCTTTAAGGCGCGCCTGTGCCTGACGGGCCTTTGTTGCTTTTGCCCGAAAGCGATCAACGAATGACTGCATATGTGCGCGTTGTGCTGCAATTTTTTCAGCCTGCCGGGCCTGTTGCAGAGCCTGCTCGGTGCGGATTCGTACAAAATTCTGGTAACCGCCTGGCGTGAGGGATAATTTGCCCTTGTCGAGATGGGCTATGGCGTCAACGCAGGAATCAAGCAGCCCCTGATCATGGCTTACAATAATTGCAGCCCCGGAGAAGCGGGCTAACCAGCTTTCAAGCCAGAGGGTCGCTTCAAGATCAAGATGGTTGGTTGGCTCATCGAGAATCAGCAGATCGGGTTCGAGAAAGAGTGCTGTTGCAAGGGAGACGCGCATACGCCAGCCGCCCGAAAAATCGGTAATGGGGCGCAGCTGCGCCTCGGCATTAAAGCCCAGGCCTGCCAGGACTGAGGCTGCGCGTGAGGGAGCACTGTCAGCGCCGATAGTAAGAAGGCGTTCATGAATAGCTGCGATTCGGGCAGGGTCAGTCGCTGTTTCTGCCTCTGCGAGCAGAGAGGATCGTTCGACATCCCCCTCCAGTACTGTATCAATCAGCGAGGCGCCGGTGGCCGGTGCTTCCTGCAAAACGCGGGCCATACGTGCCCGTGAGGAGAGGCGGATATCCCCCCCGTCAGGCGCAATGTCACCGGCAATCGCGGCCAGAAGTGTTGATTTACCGGCCCCGTTGCGGCCTATGAGTCCTATTTTGCGTCCTGGTTCGACAGAGAGATCGGCCTGGTCAAGCAGGGTACGCCCTGCAATGCGAAGGGTCAGGTCGGAAATGATAAGAAGGCTCACCGGGATACTCTCGTTAAGGATGCAAATAAGAACAATGAAGCGAAAGACCTACCAGCCTGCCGGAATATGTTCTAGAGGAACACGCTGACAGGCCTCGTATTATACGGGGCTGTATATAACAGGGAGTCATTATATCATGGCAACAGAACGCACTCTGTCCATTATTAAACCAGATGCAACACGTCGTAACCTGACAGGCAACATCAACGCTGTTTTTGAAGAAGCAGGTCTGAAAATCGTTGCTCAGAAACGCGTGCAGCTGACACCTGCTCAGGCTGGTGCTTTCTACGCTGTTCACAAAGAGCGTCCTTTCTACAAAGACCTCGTTGACTTCATGATCTCTGGTCCGGTTGTTCTGCAGGTGCTCGAAGGCGAGAACGCAGTTGCAAAAAACCGCGACGTTATGGGCGCAACAGACCCGAAAAAAGCTGAAGCACACACCATTCGTGCACGTTTTGCTGAAAGCATTGAAGCAAACTCAGTACATGGTTCTGACAGCGCAGAAAACGCAGCAAACGAAATTCGTTTCTTCTTTGCTGAAACAGAAATCCTTCCCTGATTTCTGCTGACTGTTACAGGCCGGGGCAGAAAATACTCTGGCCTGTAACATGATAAAATTTTTATAACACTATAATGTGATTACTGATCAGTTACGTGTCCATGGTTTTTAACCGGGTGCGATTATTTTTATATCTGGCAGATTAACCTGTTTTTATATGGGTTTGCATTGCAAAAATCAGATTCTCCTCCGCGTATAACAAAAAATATATAGGGTGAGCATGAACGACTGCGCAGGTCTGTTCTGATCTGTGGTGGATTGTTTTTATCATTTATCCCGATATCTTAACCCCGGTTCCACAGCATTGCCGGAGCAAAATGTTTTGCTCTGAAAAGATAGTCTTTTGTGCTGTAATGCTGGTATTATAATAAATACCGGCAAATTACCGGGCGGTATTCGTCATGCCGTGTATAGTAATTATTTCACTGAATGATCGCCAGTAGCTCTGCGGTCAGCATGATCTTTGATGACGGGAAAAAATGGTATGAAAGTTCTGGCAGTACACCCGAGTGCACTGATGTATACAAAAGTGTTTCTCAGGCTTGAGCCTCTGGGTCTGGAACTGGTCGCTGCCGCTGCACGTAATGCCGGACATGATGTGCAGCTGATTGATCTTCAGGTTGAAACGCATGACGATTACTGGAAGCTGGTCAGTCATTTCAAACCTGATGTTATTTGTTTTTCGGGTAATTACCTGGCGAATGTGCCCGAGATCATAGATCTGTGCCGTGCGACCCGACTGCGCTTTCCCGGAGTGTTTCAGTTTATAGGCGGACATTCGGTCTCTTTCATCGCTCAGGATATCCTCTCCCTCTCAGAAGGCACGGTAAACTGCATTCTCAAAGGTGAGGGCGATGCAACTGTCGGCCTGCTGCTCAGCGCGATAGAAAAAGGACAGGACCTGCTGACTGTTCCGGGTGTGATTACGCCTGATGGTGAAGGGCCACCACCGGTTTTTGTGGAATCCCTTGATGATATCCGCCCTGCCCGGGACCTGTTAAGGCACCGTAATAAATATTTTATCGGCACGCTCGATCCTGCTGCCTCTATTGAATTTGCCCGTGGCTGCCCGTGGGATTGTACTTTTTGTTCTGCCTGGACATTTTACGGGCGTTCGTACCGCACAGCCAGCCCGCAGACGATTGCTGACGAGCTTGAGGATATTAAAGAGCCGGGTATCTTTATTGTCGATGACGTTGCGTTTGTGCATGAAGAGCATGGCATGGCCATTGCTAATGAAATTAAGAAGCGCGGGATTAAAAAAGAATATTATCTTGAAACGCGGGCTGATGTTCTGCTGCGTAATAAAGAAGTTTTTAAGGTCTGGAGCGAGATCGGTCTTTCCTACATCTTTATTGGTATGGAAGCCGTTGATGAAGAAGGCCTGAAACAGTTTCGTAAGCGTGTCTCACTGGACAAAAATTTCGAGGCTCTGGACTATGCCCGTTCTCTGGGGCTGATCGTGGCTATTAATATTATTGCTGACCCGTCATGGGACAGAAGTCGTTTTGAGGCTGTGCGTCAGTGGTGTCTCGAAATTCCTGAAATTGTGAATATTTCTGTCACAACGCCTTATCCGGGAACAGAAATCTGGCACAAAGAATCCCGGCGCCTTATTACCCGCGACTATCGCCTGTTTGATATTCAGCATGCTGTATTGCCAACTAAACTGCCTTTGCCCGAGTTTTATGAGGAGCTGGTCAAAACACAGCAGGTGCTTAACACCAAGCATATGGGCTGGCAGGCGCTCAAAGACACGGCAGGTATTGCCGGCCGTCTGCTGATGAAAGGGCAGACCAATTTTGTTAAAATGCTGTGGAAGTTCAATTCCGTCTTTAATCCGAAGCTTCAGCTTGCTGATCATATGCGTAAGCCGCGCTACCTGATGCCTGTTCAGCCAGAGGTGGTTGATAAAGTTGATCGTAAAGATCTTTACGTGCACGGACCAGGGGGCAGAAAGTCCCGTTCGCTGGATGAGAAAACGGAGGAATTTGTTGATCAGACCCGAATGGGAGAAGATGCCTGAGAGAGGTTGTTTGTACAAAAGGGGGCTGCGGCCTCCTTTTTTTGTTCAGGCTATGTGCGGCGGTGTAAAGCGAAGCAGGTCCGAGGTGTAGGTTTCAATCACTGCACTAAAGGGGGCTGCATCGTGTCGTTTCAGGATAGCCTGATGACGAAACAAAAAACGGGGCAGATGTAACTGGCAGTTGTTTCCGTCAGGAATAGTCATGCCAGCCGTTATGTCGGGCAGAGGGTCCCATAAATCCTGCTCTGCCAGTGTCCGGCGCGAAAAACCAAGAGGCGTTGTGATAAGGCCAAATGGAGTTTCGGTTGTTTCTAAGGCTGTATTCATCTCCTTTGTCAGCCTGTCTGGTCTGTACCAGTTTTCTGCATGAGAGAGTGTAAGAGCGCCGCATATCAGGCGCACATGACGATAGCGCAGTGTTTCAGATGCATTTTGGGATGTGAGCTGCAGATGTTCTGCCAGTTCTGGCGGGCAGGGGGGCGCAGGCGTGTCAGAGTTTACGCGCACTGCCCTGATAGCCGGGGCAGAAGCCAGCTTTTGTTGCCGGCACCAGGCGTCAAGTGTCTGTGTTGCACTGTTTTCAAGCAGCAGCTGATTTTTCAGTCGGGACAGGAGAGCTGAAAGCATAAGCCGGTGCAGGCCCGTGTCGCGCCATAGCAGGTCAGGCAAGGGTGTCATGTCGTGCTGTGAAGCTGGCAGATAAAAGGAGTCTTGCATGGTTGCTTTTGTTTATGTTGTAAAAACAGGCATGTTTTCATAGTACTATGATGTTACGTCTTAAGGGAGAGAGTTTTATGACGACAGTCAGTTTTATTGTTGATGGTATTACCTGTGACGGATGTGTGTCGTCTATCCGCCGTGCACTGACAGCTATTGATGGTGTACAGAGCGTTGATGTGAAGCAGGAAAATGGTGAAGTAACTATTGAGTATGACCCGCAGCGCGCTGGTACGTCTTCTTTGCAGAATGCTATTCGTGGTGCAGGCTACGAAGTGAGCTGAGAGGCGCGTGACCTCCTGAATTTTGTCTTTTCAGCCATGTGTTATCCGGGCGGGCCGGGAGTGAATTTTTCTGTTATTCTCTCAGCCCGGGGCGTGACGACACGCTTCTCCGGTTAATGTTCCTGCGCTGCCTGGCAGGCGGGTATGGTGAGTGAAAATGATGTATCCGGTAAAAATATGGGGACTGGCGTTATCGGCTTTCGTGCTTGCGGGCTGTTCGTCCGAAGTCGGGCGCAGGCCGTTTCTGGATACTGACGTCTCCTGCCTGCGTAAGCAGATGGCGGGACCAATGTTTCTGAGTTTCCCTCTGGCGGCTAACACCTGCCAGCGTATGAGCAATCATAATTTTGTGCTCAGTGAAAAGGGAGCGCACCCTTTGCCTCTTAACCTCAGGGATGCGCCTGATCTGCAAAAAATGGCCGACGACCACGGCTATAATTATACAAAATAGCCGTGTTTCAGTTTTCCAGCTCTGTATCCCAGTAAAGGTAGTCACGCCAGCTTTCATGAAGATGGTTTGGCGGGAAGGCACGCCCGTTTTCCTGCAACTGCCATGATGTGGGCTGGTCTGGCCGGCGACGGGGATGCATGTTGATTTTTTCTGGCAGGTGCGGCCCTTTTTTCAGATTGCACACACCGCAGGCTGTCACAACATTTTCCCATGTGGTGCGCCCTCCCTTGCAGCGTGGAATCACGTGGTCAAAGGTCAGGTCGTGTGCGGGAAACTGGTCGTCGCAGTACTGGCATGAAAAATTATCACGCAGAAAAACATTAAAGCGGGTGAATGCCGGCCTGCGCGCTGCGGGGATGTAGTCTTTCAGTGCAATCACACTTGGCAGACGCAGGGAGACCTGAGGCGAGCGTACTTCCTGGTCATACTCATTGAGTACGGAGACCCGGTCGAGAAAGACCGCCTTAACCGTATCCTGCCAGGACCAGAGAGAGAGGGGGAAGTAAGAAAGTGGTCGAAAGTCCGCATTCAGCACTAAAGCCGGGAAATTCAGCAAGCTGCCGTCAGCCACACCGATCCTCCTTTACTCTTACGAGGGAGCGGCTTCGCAGCGGGCGTTATACTCTGACCATTACGTCTGCGGGAAGCACGTCGTCGAGATGAATAAGCCCGCTGACTATTGCAGATTGTATGAAGGGCAGCAAGATAAAGCGCGGGTTCGTCATGAAACGGTAATTTTTACAAGGGTTTTGTAACCTGAGCGGGAGCAGAAACAATGTGGGTTACGCGCTTTGCTCCGAGTCCGACAGGGGTGCTGCATCTGGGGCATGTGGCATCGGCCATGTCGGGGCTGTCTTATGCCCGCCCTGGCGGGCGCTGGCTTATCAGAATGGAGGATATCGACCCTCAGCGTTGCAGGCCTGAATATGCCAGGCAGCTGCTTGAGGACCTCGCATGGCTTGGTCTGTTTTCTGATGCCCCGGTTCTTTATCAGTCTGCCTGCCTGGCCGAGTACAGGCAGACCCTGGATATTCTTGAGCAGATGGGAGTTCTTTACCCCTGTTTTTGCACCCGTTCTGACATTGCGCGCGAGAGTGCCGCTATTTTCTCAGCGCCGCATGCTGCACCTGATGGCAGCCTTCTTTATCCGGGGCGTTGTCGCAGCCTGCCCGCAGCGCGGCGTGAAGAGCTGCTTGCCCGGGGCAGGCCCCATGTGCTGCGCCTGAATATGCAGCGTGCACTCGAATGTGCCGGGGGTGCCGAAAGCCTTTATTACAACACACCAGAGGGACGGCGGGTGCAGTGCTGGCCGGCTTTGTTTGGTGATGTCGTGCTGGCCCGGAGGGATATTCCCGCATCTTATCATCTGTGTGTGACGCATGATGATGCAAAGCAGGGTATTACCCTTGTCACACGCGGGGAGGATCTGCGCCCTGCTACAGACCTGCACTGCCTTTTGCAGAATCTGATGGGCTGGCCCCGCCCGCATTACACATTTCACCCTTTGCTCTGCGGTGCAGATGGCAGGCGGCTGTCAAAACGTGATAACGCCCGGTCGGTACGCGCTATGCGCGAGGCTGGTATGTGCAAAGAGGAAGTTATGCGTGCAGCAGGCTTCTGAGCTGGTGATATCATAAAAATGACAGGAGTTTTCGCTCAACTATAAGAAAAAGAGATGGCAGGATATTTTTCTTCTGTATGATCCCGCCGCCGAAGTTTTTTTGCCCGGCGGAGTCTGAGAAAGACAACAGACAAATTTCGTGTGGACTGGTCGGAAGATGCCAGCCATATCAACTGTGTCAGGAACTGTGGAAACCATGAGTATTGTCGCTGATCGTCTGAACAGAATTAGCCCAAGCCAGACGGTAGTTATTTCCGCTAAGGCCCGTGCTCTTAAAGCATCCGGCCGTGATATTATCAGCCTCTCTGCAGGAGAGCCTGACTTCAGAACTCCTGATAATATTGGTAAGGCTGCTGCCAGAGCCATTGAAAACGGGCAGACTCAATATACCGATGTTGCTGGCACGCCGGAGCTGCGTAAGGCCGTTGCTGAACGCTTTCGCCTGGATAGCGGGCTGGATTACACGGCGGATGAGATTCTGGTTTCAACCGGCGGTAAGCAGATTATTTATAATGCGATGATGGCTTCTCTCAATCCAGGTGATGAGACGGTTATTCCTGCTCCATGCTGGGTTTCTTATCCCGATATCGTCACTCTGGCTGAGGGCGTGCCTGTTATTGTGCACTGTAAGCGCGAGAACGGGTTTAAGCTGACAGCTGATGAACTCAGGGCTGCTATTACACCTCGTACAAAATGGCTGTTCCTTAACTCTCCGTGCAATCCGACAGGTGCCAGCTACTCGGCTGAAGAGCTGCGTCCGCTGTGTGATGTGCTGTTAGAGCATCCGCACGTATGGGTTTTCACTGACGATATTTATGCAAAGCTGGTTTATGACGGGTTTAAACCTGCAACTTTTGTTGAGGTCGAACCCCGCCTGCGTTCACGCACCGTGACAATGAACGGGGTTTCAAAAGCCTATGCCATGACCGGCTGGCGGATTGGTTTTTCTGGCGCGCCTGTCGAGCTGACAAAAGCGATGAACAAACTGCAGGGGCAGTCAACAGGCAACACCTGTTCTATCGCCCAGGCCGCAGCTGTTGAAGCTCTGCAGGGTCCGCAGGATTTTATTGCGGATATGGTCAAAATTTATGAAGAGCGCCGTAATTTTGTCGTCTCCAGGATTAATCAGTGTAATGGCCTGGAATGTGATATGCCTTCCGGTGCGTTTTACGTGTTCCCATCTGTTGAGAAATGTCTTGGCAAAACATCACGCAGCGGTGTTGTGCTGAAGACTGACGAAGATTTTGTGACAGCCCTGCTTGAAGAAGAAGGTGTAGCGGCTGTGCATGGCTCGGCCTTTATGTATCCTGGCTATATGCGCCTTTCTTATGCAACGGATACAGAAAGCCTGCGTAAAGCCTGTGAGCGCATTGAAAATTTCTGTAACGGTCTGCGTTAAACGATGGCAGGACATTTTTCACGCAGGCTGCAGACACTGCCGCCGCCTGCGACGATAGAAATGGCACGCCGTGCCCGTGCGTTACGGGCAGAAGGGCAGGAGATTATTTCTCTTGCTCTGGGCGAGCCCGATTTTGCAACGCCTCCGGCCGTGGTTGAGGCTGCGCATCAGGCCGCTCTTAACGGCCAGACGAAATATCCGCCGGTTGATGGTACACCAGCTTTGAAGGCGGCTGTCGCCCGTAAGTTCGGCCGTGAAAATAATCTGATTTATCAGCCTTCTGAGATTATGGTCTCAAATGGTGGCAAGCAGGTTATTTTTAATGCTTTTATGGCGACCCTTAATGAGGGGGATGAGGTCGTTGTGCCCGTTCCTTACTGGGTCAGTTACCCTCTTATTGCCAGCATGTTCGGGGCAGCGCCGGTTTATGCCCGGTGTCATGAAGAGGATGGTTTTCGCCTCAAAGCTGCCGAGCTTTCACGTGTAATGACCTCGCGCACGCGCTGGGTTGTGCTGAATTTTCCTAATAATCCGACCGGGGCAGTCTGTTCCCGTCAGGATATGGAAGAAATAGCCGAAGTGCTGCGGCGCTATCCTGATGTCTGGATTTTATCTGATGAGATTTATGAGCATCTCGTTTTTGACGGTATGCAGTCATACTCTATCGCGGCAGTGGCCCCTGATCTGAAAGAGCGGGTTGTTACTCTTAACGGGGTTTCAAAAGCCTATGCTATGACCGGCTGGCGTGTCGGGTTTGCTGGCGGTCCGCAGGCATTAATTGCAGCGATGTCTGCCGTGCAGGGGAATGCAACCTCAGGTGTCTGCGCTATAGCGCAGGCAGCTGCCGCAGCGGCTCTTGATGGTCCGGCTGATCTTGTGCAGCATATGGCAAAAACATATAGCCGGCGCCGCACGATGGTTGTTGAGGCGTTAAGACAAATACCAGGTGTGACCTGTGCAATGCCTGAAGGGGCTTTTTATGCCTATCCGGGTATAGCTGGTTGTCTGGGGCGTAAAACTGCAGCAGGAAGGCTGCTTGAGACGGACCGTGACTTTGCGATCGCCTTACTTGAAGAGGCCCATGTTGCAACAGTGCCTGGTTCGGCTTTTGGTCTGGCTCCTTATCTGCGACTTTCCTGTGCGACGAGTGAGGTGATTCTGGAGGATGCCTGCTCACGAATTCGAGAGTTTGTAAAAAATTGTCATTGAAGTACAGGTTTATACAGAAGAGTATTATGAAGTTAAAAAATCATTAAAAATCTCTATGAAAACTTTTTATGGAGATTTTTTATTTTTTGTTAAAAACAATATTTTTTATCACAATAAAAGAATATTTATTGTTCAGTATGATGGACAATAATTGCTTATAATTTTATTAATTTATTTTATTTTTATAGTTTTTATTGTTTGTCAGTAATATTTACGAAAATCTCTTATATTATATTAAATTTTATTAAATTTAAGTGGGTAGTATTGTATTTCTGTTAAGTAATGTTACGGGAAAAGAAATTAGAAAAGTATTTTATATCAATAAGAAAACAAGAATTATACGATAAGCTGTAACTTATATGAAACTGTAATCTGGAAGGTCTGATGGCACTTCCAGTTAGGACCATAATGGTACTGTCTGCTTGCAGGAGCCAGAAAATCCCCTTATATCATGGGGAAGGAGGCGCAGTTAATCATTTTAATTAAATCATTAACTGTTGCGCTAATTTTTTATTAAAAGCCTTCGTTGATGCGTGCTGGTCAGAGAGTTGATCGTTACTGGACGTATCATCTGAAGAAAGTGGTGCTGCTGAAAAGCTGACTAACATTGTTATTCAGACAGCACAGAGGGATTTGACTCTGATGACTACTTTTTCTGATCTGCAACTTGCAACGCCTATACTGAAGGCTCTGGCTGACGAGGGTTACGATAAACCTACCCCTATTCAGGCGCAGTCTATCCCTTATCTTTTGCAGGGGCGCGATCTTCTCGGGCTCGCTCAGACCGGTACGGGTAAAACAGCAGCCTTTTCGCTACCTATCCTTGAATATCTTCACAAAAACCCAAAGCAGTCTCAGTCCAGGCAGGCCCGGGTTCTGGTTCTGGCGCCAACGCGTGAGCTGGTTTCTCAGATCAGTGACAGCTTTAAAGCCTATTCACGTTATATGAAATGCTCTCAGGCTGTTGTGTTTGGCGGTGTTGGTCAGGGGCGTCAGGTTGAGGTCATGCGCCGTGGGGTTGATGTGCTGGTCGCAGCTCCTGGTCGTCTGCTTGATCTGATCGGCCAGGGTCATATTGACCTGTCTGCGCTGGAAGTTCTGGTGCTCGACGAAGCTGACCGTATGCTCGATATGGGCTTTGTCCGTGATATCCGTCGTATCATGACGTATCTGCCAGAAAAGAGGCAGACGCTTCTGTTCTCTGCAACAATGCCGCGCAGCATTTCTGATCTTGCAGGTTCATTGCTGAATAACCCTGCTAAAGCAGAGGTTACGCCTCCTTCAAGTACGGTTGATCGTATTCAGCAGGCTGTTATGTTTATCAATGGCGATGATAAGCGCGAGGCTTTGCTTGAGCTGGTCAAGTCACCTAAGGTGGTGCGTGCGGTTGTCTTTACGCTGATGAAGCACGAAGCCAATAAAGTTTCTGAGTTTCTTAATAAATATGGCATCAGCTCAGAAGCAATACACGGTAACAAATCTCAGGGTGCGCGTGAGCGGGCTATGAAGGGTTTCCGTAGTGGTGCAGTGCAGGTGCTGGTTGCAACGGATATTGCAGCGCGCGGTATCGACGTGGATGAAGTCAGCCACGTTTTCAATTATGATCTGCCTAATATTCCTGAAAGCTATGTGCACCGTATCGGCCGTACAGCGCGTGCCGGGCGTGAAGGCTGGGCTCTTTCATTCTGTGATGCAGAGCAGCGTGCCTGGCTGCGTGATATAGAAAAAACAATTGGCAAGCCGGTGCCGGTTGTGCGTGATCATCCGTGGCACTCTGAAGAAGCTGAGGCTTCTACCATGCGTCCTCCTGTCCTTGGTGGGGGTGGTCGTGGCCGGGGTGGTCCGTCACGTAATGGTGGTGGTGCCCGTCGTCCGACGAACCATCGTTCTGATGCAGGGGCATCCGGACAGCGTCGCTATGGTGGCCGCGGGCAGCGTCAGGCTGCTGGTGTCAGCTGATTTTTCTGTGACACCGTGACTTAAAAATTTGAAAACCACTCCTTGTGAAAGGGGTGGTTTTTTTATGGCATTATAAGCTTTACTGAGACGGGGCAGTGATCAGATGTCAGGGCCTGTTCGTCGGGTTTATAAAGCATGACCTTCAGGCTTCCTGGCGCAATCCAGGATATAGCATCTCCACCGGCGATCAGATGATCAATAAAATATCTTCCTCCATCGCAGGGGGTTGCAAAACCTGATGTTGTCAGCATCAGGGGCCCTGACTGTGAAAGTTTGAGAAATAACGGATCTGCTTTTGTCAGGCGGCGGTTAAAGTCACCCAGAATAAGAAAGGCTTCATGGCTGGCCTGTCGCTGCGCTATCCATTTCTGTAAAATGGAGAATTGTTTGATGAGTGTCGGGCAGCTGTGTTTTTTTTCAGTCATCGGGTAATATGAGCACCCTGCTTTCAGGTGGATAACCAGTAAGCGCAGGGCAGAATGATCGCTTTGTACTGTAATATCCAGCCCGCTTCGCAGCAGGTGCCGGGTGTTTACGCCTGCTGTGCTTAACTCCGTCAGGTCAGGGTGGCGGGTTATGTGAAGATTTTTATTTAAAGCTATACCAGTACGCTGCAGAATATCATCGTGCGTCATAAGAATAGTGTAGCGTAATTCAGAAAAAACCCTGGTTGCGGTATCTTTATTATCGGTTTCCTGAAAAGCGATAATATCTGCGTTGAGATGCTGTGCATAATCTGACAGAGCATAAAAATCATCTGGCGTGCGATGAGGAATGTCGGGCGGGGCAGTCTGAGCCTGGGGAGAGGTTTCATTGATGAGCCAGTCCATGTTCCATGTCGCTATTTTAAGCTGCGTTTCGGCTAAACATGGTCGCGTTATGAGTAGCGGGCTGATTAAGCAAAGGGCCATTGCATGACAGAGGCGGCCACGTGCGGGCATAAAAAATGCCCGCCACAGGTGAGGAGTGGCGGGCATTATTCTCGTCTGCTTCAGCGCAGAGGGCGTTCAGGCCTGTGTCTCGGCTGAGAGCTCAAGCTCTTTAAGGGCCTCGGCTACAGAGGTTGTCCGGCGTGTTTTTTCATCAAGGATGCTGACTTCGCCTGACCCGATATCATAAAACCAGCCCTGAAGAGTCAGGGTGTTACGTGCAAGTTTTGCTGCGACCGCTGGGTGTGTGCGCAGATGTGCCAGCTGAAGCAGGACATTATGCTCTGCCAGTGACCTTACGATTGCAGGACCGGCATCTTCAGCTGTAAAATCGTTCAGAGCCGCTGCTGCAGCTGCTTCAGCATTGCGCAACCATGATTTAACAGTTGGCATTTTTTCCAGGCTGGCCTGGTTCGCTGGCAGCAGTGCTTTCATGGCGCCGCAGTCAGAATGGCCGCAGATAATGATGGAGTTTACGCCAAGGCCCAGGACGGCATACTCAATGGCAGAGGAGACGCCTCCGAGCATTTCGCCATAAGCAGGAACGATATTGCCAATATTACGCAGAATGAACAGATCGCCTGGTTCTGTCTGAGTAATCAGGTTGGGATGAATACGACTATCTGCGCAGGTGATAAAAAGGGTGCCGGGTGACTGGCCGCTGGCCAGGTCGGAGAACAGAGATTCTTTTGCAGGAAAAACTTCAGAGTTGAAGTGTTCAACGCCACGAAGCAGAGAGATCAGGTTTGATCTGGTCTCAGAACATTTAGGCATACTGTAGACTCCGGCTGTTTAGAGCGGCTGCGTTGTTTAAAGGCAGCGTCCGCATTTATGTTTTTCTTATAAACAGACAAATAGAGTGGGTGTGTTCACAAGAAGGTTTTTTTATTTTTGGTCAGAAAAGTTTAAATGCTGACAGGAATGTTTATTACAGCAATAAACATTCCTACGCTATGTATAAAATATGAAAACAGCAATGATTTCAGGCGAGAAGATCGCCTTCATCAGGTTCGCTCATCTGATCTGCGGGATGGCGTATCGGAGCGTTAGAGCGTGGAGCGGCTGCAGCTGGTGATGGCATTTGTGGTGCCTGGGCTTCGGGTGCTCTGCGGCGTGTAAAGCTTGCGCCTAAAGTTGCCAGCTCAAGGAACTGGTCAGCCTGTCGGCGCAGGTCGTCACCGATAAGGGGAGGGGTTGAGCGCATTGAGGAAACAACGGAAACCCGTGTGCCCTGGCGCTGAACGGCCTCAACAACTCTGCGGAAGTCTGAATCTCCGGTAAAGAGAATCGCATGATCAATATGTGGAGCCATCTCCATCATATCGACAGCGATTTCTATTTCCATGTTTCCCTTAACGCGGCGCTTGCCCGTGCTGTCAGTGAATTCGCGCGCAGCTTTGGTGACCAGAAAGTATCCGTTGTATGAGAGCCAGTCGGTGAGAGGCTTCAGGGGAGAATAATCTTCTGTGTCGAGAATAGCTGCATAATAATAGGCACGAACAACGTGTGTTTTTGTAGCAAAAAAATCGAGAAGTTTTTTGTAATCAATATCGAAACCAAGACTTCTGGAGGTTGAATAAAGACTTGATCCGTCAATAAACAGACACGTCTTTTCGTCTTTCTTCAGGTTCATAAGAGAGTATATCCTCATAATTATTAACGAAATGTAAAATTGTTAAAATTAGTTAAAAATTCCCGTGTCAGTTGTTTTATTAATATAAGGGAAGCGGAGATTATCTGACAACCTGCTGCAGGGGAATATAGTTGAAAATAAAACCTGAAAAAAAGCTTGTAACAGCTTTGGTTGCGGTGGGTGCTAATCTGCCTTCAGCTCAGGGGAGTCCGTTATCTGCGTGCCAGGAGGCGGCAGGGGTTCTGAAACAGGTTGCCGGTGTTGAGGATATTCAGGTTTCATCATGGTATGAAAGTGCGCCTGTTCCGCCATCAGGGCAGCCCCCTTATGTCAATGGTGTTATCCGTCTGCTGACAACTCTGGGTTCTTATGAGCTGCTGCATGTTTTGCAGGGAGTGGAGCAGGATTTTGGTCGTCAGCGTTCCGTTGCTAATGCGGCGCGCACGCTCGATCTCGATATCATTGCTTATGGTGATCTGTGTCAGGATGATCCGGTGCTTATTTTACCGCATCCCAGAGCGCATGAGCGTGCTTTTGTTATGATGCCCCTTTGTGATGTTGCGCCTGACTGGGTGCACCCCGTGAGTGGTGTCGGGATAAAAAAGCTGGTTCAGCAGGTTTCTGAGCAGGAAATCAGAAGAATTGTCTGAAAGGGGTCTTTTCTTAGGCTTGCATAATGCGCTAAGAAGGTTCCTCTGTTTTTTAAAGTGCTAGTGTCAGGAGGCTCTTCACAATGGCCCGCGTGACTGTTGAAGACTGCGTAGAAAAAGTTCCAAATCGTTTTGAGCTGGTGTTGTACGCAGCACAGCGTGCCCGCAATATCTCCCGCGGTGAAGAGCTTATTGTTGATCGTGACAATGATAAGAACCCGGTAGTTGCTTTGCGTGAAATCGCTCAGGATGCTGTGCCGCTGCCACAGCTGCGTAACGACCTGATCCGTTCTCAGACGCGTGAGCCTGAGCCTGAGCCTGTTGATGAAGAAGTGCAGGATCTTGTTCCCACTGAGCAGAATATTTTCGGCCTTCAGGAGATTTCTCCTGAGGAAGAGGCGCATGACGACGCCAGTGCTGTTGAGGCAGCTCTGAGCGGGCGCGGGCGCCGGTAAGAGAACTGAGTGACGCAGGCCGGCAGTGGCAATCAGAATGTCGGGGGCGGTGGAGTTATAGCTGAAGCTCCGCCAGCCGCTCACGGCACGAATGTGTCGGTAAAAGACGCAAAGCCTGTCACCTGCGATAAACTGCTTTCTGTCGTTCGGGGTTATGCACCTGATGCCGACCTTGAGTCCATCAGGCGGGCCTTCGATGTTGCGCAGAAAGCGCATGAGGGTCAGCTTCGTGATAATGGTGACCCTTATATAACCCACCCTCTCGCTGTTGCGATGATTCTCGCCGGTTTCCGGCTTGACGTGTCCTCAGTAATAACAGCTTTGCTGCATGATACGGTTGAAGATACCGGTGTCACGCAGGAACAGCTCCGGGCAGAGTTTGGTGATACAGTTTCTGAGCTGGTTGACGGTGTAACCAAGCTGACACGGCTTGAGCTGCAGTCGGACCGTACCAAGCAGGCTGAAAACTTCCGTAAACTTGTGCTGGCTATGTCGAAGGATATTCGTGTCCTTCTGGTGAAGCTGGCCGATCGCCTGCACAATATGCGTACGCTGCATTTTGTGGAGCGCGTTGATCGCAGGCAGCGTATTGCCCGTGAAACCCTTGATATTTATGCGCCACTTGCTGAGCGTATCGGTATGGACCGGGTTAAAACCGAGCTTCAGAATCTGTCTTTCGCGCAGATTGAGCCTGAGGTCGATGCAACACTGAGAGCCCGCCTGAATTATCTGCGCGGGCAGGGGGCTGATGTCATTGAGGATGTCAGGCGTGAACTTTTGCGCCTGTGCCACGATGCTGGCCTGAAGAATGTTCATGTCGCGGGACGTGAAAAATCGCCTTACTCGATATGGGATAAGATGCAGCGCCGTAATGTGGCGTTTGAGCAGCTTTCCGACATCATGGCATTCCGCGTGATCGTTGACACGCGTGAAGACTGTTATATGGCGCTGGGGGCAGTGCACGCTGCATATTCGGTCATTGCCGGGCGTTTTAAAGATTATATCTCCACACCTAAGGTCAACGGATATCAGAGTATCCATACAGGTGTGACGCTGCGCTCGCCGCGCAACCAGAAAATCGAAGTGCAGATTCGTACCGCTGCAATGCATGACATTGCTGAAAACGGTGTGGCAGCGCACTGGGCTTATAAAGACGGTAGTGGTGAAAATACAGAAGGCTCTCCTGGTTTCAGGCGGCCGCGCTGGGTGCAGGATCTTCTTGAAATTCTTGAAGCCTCTTCAGCTCCTGATGAGTTCCTGGAAAACACCAAGCTTGAGCTGTACCAGGACCAGGTTTTTTGTTTCTCACCCAAAGGTCAGCTGATCTCTCTGCCGCGGGGCGCAACGCCGGTTGACTTCGCCTATGCTGTACACAGCCAGATTGGCGATAGTTGTGTCGGGGCCAGGGTGAATGGCCGCCTGATGCCACTGCGCTATGAGCTGCAAAATGGCGATCAGGTTGAAATTATGACCGCGCGCGGGGGGGCACCATCCCCCTCGTGGGAGCGGTTTGTTGTTACTGGCAAAGCGCGTGCGCGCATTCGTCGTTATGTGGCAGCACAGCAAAGGCAGACATATCTTGATGCCGGGCGTTCTGCTCTGGCTAAGGCTTTCAGGCAGGAAGGTGTTGACGGTTCAGAGAAAATTCTTGAGCCGGTTCTTAAAACTCTTAAACAAAACAGCCTGCATGACCTTTATGTTGCCGTTGGCAACAATAGTATTGGTGCGCGTGATGTTGTTTATGCCACCTATCCTGAGTTAAGGCGTGCAGTACGTGCTCCGCGTATGGTGCCCGGGCTACCTGGTGTTTTGGGGACAGCAGGGCCACGCCTTATGGCGGGAACCAGCGGTAACCAGAAGAAGCGCGCTGATGGTAATATTCCTCTCGTCGGTCTGGGTGCGGGGATAGCAGTACATTTTGCCGCCTGTTGCCATCCTCTCCCGGGTGATCGGATTGTGGGCGTCGTGGCAACCGGGCGTGGTGTGACCGTGCATACCAAAGTATGTCAGACGCTGGAAAACTTTGCGGCAACCCCTGAGCGTTTTCTTGATGTTGACTGGGATTATGACGCCATGGACCGGGGTGGTGCCAGCACCATGCGGGTCGGGCGTATCAGTCTTATTGCTGAAAATGTCTCTTCGGTTTTGGCAACAGTTACGAACACAGTTTCTAAATATGATGCTTCTATCGTCAATCTGAAGATCGTGAACCGTCAGCTTGATTTTATGGAAATTCTGGTTGATGTCGAGGTTCGTGATCTGAGACATCTTTCTTCGGTTATTGGCGGGTTGCGTGCTGCTTCAGGTGTGACACAGGCTGACAGGGCACGCTCATAATCATGCCTGTGAAAGAAGGTGGACCATGACGATTATTGCCGCCGGGGTCGATTTATGCGACATGCGCCGCATTGAGGGGGTGATTGACCGCTTTGGTCAGCGTTTTCTCGATCGGGTGTTTACGACGGCAGAGCGGGAGCGTGCTGAAGGGCGTTCCGGTCATGCGCGTATCGGCGCCTATGCCAAGCGCTGGGCAGCGAAAGAGGCCTGTTCCAAGGCTCTTGGTACCGGGTTTGCTATGGGTGTGGCACATAGCCTTATCGCTGTTGATAATCTGCCATCAGGTCAGCCAACGCTCAAACTTTATGGTGCCGCCCGCAAACGTCTGATGACGTTAATCCCTGAAGGACATGAGCCACATATTCTGCTGAGTATGACAGACGAGCCGCCCTATGCTTTTGCTGAGGTGATTATTTCGTCGCGCCCGATAACAAAAGAGCATTAAGACAGGAAAGCGTCAGATCATGAATATGCCGGAACATCAGCCTTCCGAAAACAAAGAAGGTGAGACAAAAACAACGGCTCAGGTTGTCATGGAGTATGTGCGCACGCTTGGTACGGCCTTTATTGTCGTGCTTGTGCTGCGTACTTTTGTGTTTCAGTCGTTTTTCATTCCGTCCGGTTCAATGATCCCGACTCTTCAGGTTGGTGATTATATTTTTGTGAGTAAATATAGTTACGGCTACTCACGTTATTCTTTTCCGATGAACTTCGATTTATTTAATGGTCGTATATGGGGCGCAGTGCCGCATCGGGGAGATGTGGCGGTTTTTCGTTTCACTAAAGATACGTCAATCGATTATATCAAGCGCGTTATTGGCCTCCCCGGCGACCGGATCCGCGTGACCGGGGGGCAGCTTTACCTTAATGACCAGCTTGTGCCCTGTATTGATCCGCACCCTTATGTTGCTGTGGATGAAACGCATGAGCCGGAAAATGGCCAGGTCTGTGAAGAGATTCTGCCCGGCAGTGATGGTCGTCCTGCCGTAAAGCATTCTGTGCTGAAGCTGACGGATCAGGGAGCGCAGAACAATACGCCTGAATATGTTGTGCCGCCAGGGCATCTGTTCATGATGGGTGATAACCGCGATAACAGTGCCGACAGCCGCTTTATGGGTGATGACCCGCATGATCTCGGTTTTGTGCCAATGCAAAATCTCGTTGGTCAGGCTAAATTCATCTTCTTCTCGTTTGATAGCATCGCCCCGGCCTGGCAGTTCTGGCACTGGCCGGCGGAAATTCGCTGGGCACATTTATTTCGGAGTTTGACGTGACATCTGTTGCTGGCGGCCTTGTGCCGCAGCCCCCCATTGACGCTTTACAACAGCGTCTTGGGTATATTTTTAAAAAACCGGAGCTGCTTTTTGAGGCTCTCACCCATCGTTCTGCAGCGTATCAGAACGCCGGTGGCCGCAGGCGTGGTCAGAAACTTAAAGGCGTCGGCTCCAATGAGCGCCTTGAGTTTATAGGCGACCGTGTTCTGGGGCTGCTGATGGCTGAGTGGCTTCTGGAGCGGTACCCCGGCGAGCAGGAAGGAGCTTTGGGGGCACGTCTTGCTCATCTGGTGTCACGTACTATGCTGGTTGAGGTCGCTGGTGCTTTTGAGCTGACAGACAGTCTGAGTGTTGCCGCGCACGAGGCGCGTGCTGGTGTTCAGGCAACAGCCAGCGTTCTGGCTGATGCCATGGAAGCTGTTCTGGGTGCTGTTTTCCTTGATGGCGGCTTGTCTCCTGCGCGTAAAATTGTGCGCAAAGGCTGGTCTTCCCTGCTGGAAGCGCAGGCCCGTCCGCCCAAAGACCCCAAAACAGCTTTGCAGGAATGGGTTCTGGCCAGAGGTCAGGCTTTGCCTGTTTATAAGGTTGTTGTTGCAGAAGGGCCGTCACACGCTCCTTCTTTTGTTGTTGAAGTTGAAGCTGGTGGCCAGAGCGGGTCAGGTCGGGCAGGCAGCAAGCGGGCGGCGGAGAGCGCAGCCGCAGCAAGCCTGCTTGAGCAGCTGGAAGGTAAAAAAAATGGCTGATGTAACACGTTGTGGTTTTGCTGCTCTGGTTGGTGCACCAAACGCCGGAAAATCGACCCTGCTTAACTGTATGGCGGGGGTAAAACTGTCTATTGTCAGCCCGAAAGCTCAGACAACCCGCTTCAGGGTTCTGGGCATTCTTATGCGTGAAAAAACGCAGATTCTTCTGGTTGATACTCCCGGAATTTTTCGTCCGCGTCGTAAGCTTGACCGGGCTATGGTTGCCGCTGCCTGGACCGGTGCGGAAGATGCTGACATCACCATGTTGCTGATTGATGCAAAATCTGGCCTGACAGAGGCTGTGCAGGAAATTATTGCACGTCTCGCAGAGACAAAACGTAAAGTCTGGCTGGTTTTGAATAAAACGGACCTGGTGCAGCGCCAGGCTTTGTTGCCTCTGACAGCAGCAGTGACAGAAAAACTGCCGGTTGAGCATGTGTTTATGGTCAGTGCCCGTTCAGGGCAGGGGGTTGATGATCTGCTCGACCGCCTGGCAGAGACCCTGCCTGAGGGGCCTTATCTTTACCCTGAAGATGATCTGACAGATTTGCCCGATCGTCTTCTTGCTGCTGAAATTGTGCGCGAACAGGTTTTTCTGCAAACGCATGAAGAAGTGCCTTATGGTGCCACAGTTGAAACCGAAAGCTACAAAGAGCGCCCTGATGGTTCAGTACGTATTGATGCCGTTATTTATGTGTCACGTACCGGGCATAAAGCGATTCTGATTGGTGAGCGTGGCCAGAAAATTCGTCAGATCGGCGAACGTGCCCGCCGGCAGCTTTCTGAACTTCTTGAACGCCCCTGCCATCTCTTCCTGAATGTGAAAGAGCGTTCAGGCTGGGATGAAGAGCGCGCGCGTTTGCGTGCTATTGGCCTGGATGACGTGCCATAAAGAACCTATGACCGCTTGTGGCATACGCTCATGAAGGATAAGAAAGAGCCACACAGGCCCGGTTATGCGCCGGGCCGGAATTTCTCAGGAATGGTCGAGGGCAAATGACAATGTTAACAGGCGAAAAGCCAGATCGTAAACGTGTCCTGCTCAAAGTTTCGGGTGAGGCCCTGATGGGCGGCGGTGCCTTTGGGGTTGATCAGAAAACTGTAGAGCGTATTGCTTCAGATGTTGCCGCCGTTGTGCACAGCGGTGTTGAGGTGTGTCTGGTTGTTGGTGGTGGCAATATTTTTCGTGGTGTTGCTGCTGCTGCAAAAGGGATGGACCGCGCCCAGGGTGACTACGCGGGCATGCTGGCAACAGTTATTAACGCATTGCTTTTGCAGAATGCGCTTGAGCGTGAAGAGCTGCCAACCCGCGTGATGTCAGCTATTGATATGTCTTCTATCGCAGAACCCTACATCCGTCGCCGTGCCGTAAGGCATATGGAAAAAGGGCGCGTTGTTATTTTTGCAGCCGGCACAGGCAACCCCTTCTTCACGACAGATACAGCCGCTGCGCTGCGTGCTGCCGAGATGGAGTGCGATGTGCTGCTTAAAGGTACGCAGGTTGATGGCGTTTATTCTGCAGATCCGAAAAAAGATCCGTCAGCAAAGCGCTATGATCAGCTGAGCTATATGGATGTGCTTGCGCATGATCTCAACGTGATGGACGCGGCTGCAATCAGCCTGTCACGTGAGAATAAGCTGCCTATTATTGTTTTTAATATTGGTGAGGCCGGGTCTTTCGCTCGTGTTATGCGTGGCGAAGGCCCCTTTACAAAGATTATTGAGGCATCCTGACAGGCTGCTGCCTGTTCTGAGGTGCGACCTGATATAATAAAGGCAGCTTCGGCTGCCTGCTAAACGGAGGAGAAAACCGTGTCTGAACTGAATGCTCTGACCGAAGACCTGACCCGCCGGATGGACGGCGCGCTGGAGAGCCTGCGACGTGATTTTGCCGGCCTGCGCTCCGGTCGTGCCAGCCCGGCTCTTCTTGAGCCTGTAAGAGTTGAGGTTTATGGCAGCGAAGTGCCGCTGACACAGGTTGGGTCGATTGCAGTGCCAGAAGCACGTATGCTGACTGTACAGGTGTGGGATCGCGGTGCCGTTGCTGCTGTGGAGCGCGCAATTCGTGATTCTGGTCTGGGGCTTAACCCTGCCGCTGATGGTCAGATTGTGCGTGTGCCCATTCCCCAGCTGACGGAAGAGCGTCGTCATGAGCTGGCTCGTGCAGCAGCTCGTTATGCTGAAGGTGCCAAGATCGCAGTGCGTGGTGTACGCCGCGATGGCATGGATAAATCGAAAGCCAGTGAGAAAAAAGGCGATATCAGCCAGGACGATGTTAAGGTCTGGTCTGATGCGATCCAGAAACTGACGGATCAGTATGTTAAAAAAGTTGATGACATGCTGGCTGATAAGGATCGTGAGATCAAACAGGTTTAATGTGCAAGCGCGATCAGATTAAAAGCCGTGATGTCAGCCGAAAAAACACGTGAAAAAGAAAAAGTCTCTGTTCCGACGCATGTTGCGGTCATCATGGATGGAAACGGCCGGTGGGCTGCAGAGCGGGGTCTGCCACGTCTGGCCGGGCATAAAGCCGGGGCAGAGGCAGTAACCCGTTGCCTGCGTGCTGCTGTGGCCCGCGGTGTGGATTATCTGACATTATATGCGTTTTCTTCCGAAAACTGGTCGCGCGAACCGCAGGAGGTTTCTGACCTTACCAGCCTGATGCGTTATTACCTGCGGCATAAAATTGCAGGCCTGCATCAGGAAGGGGTCAGAATACGTTTCATTGGTGATTTATCGCGTTTTGATTCTGACCTGAGGGTCGAGCTGGATCGTGCTGAGAAATTAACCAGTAAAAATACGCGCATTACCCTTTTGCTTGCTCTGTCTTACGGTGGGCGGGGGGATATCGTTCAGGCGGCTCAGCGTCTGGCACTGTCCGTTCAGCGTGGTGAAATGGCAGCGGAGCAGATTACAGAATTAGAGTTTTCACAACATTTGTGGACGTCAGGCGTCCCCGATCCTGATGTTGTCGTAAGGACAAGCGGGGAGTATCGCCTTTCAAATTTTTTACTGTGGCAGAGTGCATATGCAGAGCTGGTGTTTCTGGACGTGTTCTGGCCAGACTTTAATGAAAGGCACTTTGCTGCTGTGTTAGATCATTATGCCCGCCGTGAGCGCCGCTTTGGTGTCAGGCCGTCAGCATGAGTGCTGAAAAAAGTAACGCCTGGCGTGACTTAAAAGTTCGTACACTCTCAGGCATTATGCTTGGAGCTGTTGGTGCTTTTTGTATATGGGCCGGTGACTGGCCCTATAAGATCATGGTTGCTGCCATGACCGCAGGGATGGCGGCTGAGGCTGCAACGCTTTTCAAGGTTTCGCCCCGGTCGTGGCGTGGCGGGCTTTATGTGTTGTGGGCCGCCTGCGCCTGGATTGCTGCCGTGACTGGCCACTGGAACGCCTTCCCGCTTTTTTGTCTTTCTTCTCTTATTTTTGGTCTGCCTCTGTGCGCCATTATGTGCGTGATTGTTGTGGCCTGTAATGCCTTGTTGTGGCTGCGTCTTGGCGGGGCTTTGCCTGTGCTGTTTGTTATCGGTGTCGTGGTCGCCAGTGACAGCTGTGCCTATCTGACCGGACGTATGCTTGGCGGCCCTAAACTGGCCCCGCGCATTTCTCCTGGTAAAACCTGGTCGGGCTCTGCTGGCGGCTTGCTGGCAGCTTTACTGACAGGGTTCCTGATCGCTTCTGCCTCTGATTACCCTGCTACGGGCTCAGCTTTATTTTGTGCTGGTGTTCTTGCTGTTGTAGGGCAGATCGGAGATTTGGCGGAAAGTGGTGTGAAGCGCAAAATCGGGGTAAAAGATTCGGGCAGTATTCTGCCTGGTCATGGCGGGCTGCTCGACAGGTTTGACGGTCTTATTTTCGCGGCACCGGCTGCGGCCCTGTTTTCTTTGTGTGTGACTTTGCCTCGTCCGTTCTGGACAGCGGATTTGCATGCTGTATTAACCGCTCTGACAACTATACTCCACATGTAGGCCAGTCGTTAGCATAGAGCCGTTTTCTTCAGCTATAAGAGATAGATAAAAATGAGAACTGTAACTGTTCTGGGAAGCACCGGCAGCATTGGGTGTTCAACTGTTGATCTGCTTGAGCAGGCGCGTGACCGTTATCGCGTTCGTGCTCTTGTTGGCGGCAGGAATGCTAAAAAGCTGGCAGAACAGGCGCTCAGTCTCAATGCAGAACTGGCCGTTGTCGCTGATGAAGCAGCGTTTGATGAGCTGCGCAGTCTGCTCTCTGGCTCGTCTGTAAAAATTGCCTGCGGGCGGCAGGCGGTGATTGATGCGGCAGCTCTGCCCGCTGACTGGACAATGGCTGCCATTACAGGGGCTGCGGGCCTTGAGCCGGTTCTGGCTGCGGTTAAAAATGGCCGCTCAGTCGCGCTGGCTAACAAAGAGGCTCTGGTCTGTGCGGGTGATGTGATGCTTCGCGCAGTTGCTGAGGCCGGAGCAACGCTGCTGCCTGTCGATTCTGAGCATAATGCTGTTTATCAGTCTATGGCCGACCGGCAGGTATCTCAGGTTGAGAAAATTATTCTCACCGCTTCAGGGGGGCCATTTCGCAAGTCTTCTCTTGCTGAGATGGAAGCCGCAACACCCGGGCAGGCTCTGAAGCACCCGACCTGGAGCATGGGTGCTAAGATCAGCATCGATTCGGCTACAATGTTTAATAAAGGCCTTGAGGTGATTGAGGCTGCAAGAATTTTTAACCTGCCCGAAAGTCAGATTGATGTTCTGGTGCATCCGCAGTCTGTTGTGCATGGTATGGTACAATATACCGATGGCAGCCTGATTGCGCAGATGGGATCAGCCGATATGCGCATTCCTATAGCGCATACTCTGGCCTGGCCTGAACGGATGGCAACCACATCGTCAAGGCTCGACCTGGCTGCTTATGCAACACTTGAGTTCAGTGCCCCTGATGAGCAGCGTTTTCCTGCTTTGCGTCTGGCGCGTCAGGCGTTACGCTCAGGTGGTGCTGCACCTGCTATTCTTTCAGCTGCGAATGAAATTGCAGTTGATGCATTTTTAAATAAGACAATTGGTTTTCTTGATATTGCGCGTCTTGTGGAGAAGGTGATGGAGAAGCTTGGTGCTCCGCCGGCAGATACACTTGATGCCGTTCTGCACTGGGACGCTCAGGCACGTCATGAGGCCCGGAATTTGACATCAACGCTGGCTGCCTGAACCCGGGTTAGCAGGAGTGATATTGATTTTATTATGATACATGACTCTCTTCGGGCGATTATCGCCTTCGTCTTTGTACTCGGTGTTCTGGTCACCATTCATGAGTTCGGGCATTATCTGGCAGCACGCTGGCGTGGCATTCATGTAGAGATTTTCTCTATAGGTTTTGGGCCCGCTCTGGTGCGCTGGGCTGATCGCAGCGGTACAGAGTGGCGTATATGCTGCCTGCCTTTCGGCGGTTACGTGCTGCCTCATGGAATGATGAACCCTGAGACCGCCACCCCCGAAGAGAGGGCTGCCTGGATTCCTGGTAAAACATTTCATGAAAAATCAGTATGGTCGCGTGCAGCAGTCATTGTGGCGGGGCCACTCTTTAACTTTTTGCTTTCTATTGTCCTGCTTGCGTGTTTGTACAGCGTTACAGGCATGCCCAGAATCACTAATCATGTATCGACAATACTGCCTCATAGTGCCGCAGCAGATGCAGGCCTTGAAAAAGGTGACGTGATTACTGGCATTGGTGGTCATTCGCTTGACAGCGTTGCGGCTATTCAGGAGGAGGTTTCAGTATCTCCTGGTCTTAAAACGACTCTGAGCGTTACACGTGACGGTAATAAACTCGAAGTGCCGGTTACAATTGGTTCAGGCACGGCAAAATCAGGTGGTTCCGCTCATGGTCTTCTGGGCGTTGGCTTTATGGTCGAAAAGACCCCGCCGCTTGCGTTGCCTCAGGCTGTAATTGCTGGCATAAAAGAGACGTGGTCTATGACGAAGGAGACAGTTCGCGGACTGTGGATGATTCTTACCGGGCAGCATAGTGCCAGAGAGCTTGGCGGGCCGCTTAAAATTGCCCAGCTTTCAGGGCAGGTTGCGCAGTATGGATTTGCCAGTTTACTACCGTTTATGGCTTTGCTTTCTGTTAATCTCGGGCTTATCAATCTCTTCCCGATACCGGTGCTTGATGGTGGTAAACTAATATTTTACATTGTTGAGGCGGTCAGAGGACGCCCTGTGCCGGTTAAAGTGCAGGAAGTTTGTTTTCAGTTTGGTCTGGCCGCTGTTGCTGCTCTTTTTCTTTTTTCGACGTTTAATGACCTTTCCAGCTTTGGATTGTTTAAGTGGATAACATCGTTTGTGAGTTGAAGTTTGTTATCGCGCAAATGGAAACACTTGCGTCATGATAGTGATATCGGATACTCCATACAGAGGGCAGAGCAATATTAATGAAAGATGGGTTCCTGGCTGTGCAACGACCCCGACTGTGGAGGAAAGCAGATTTTGACGGGTAAGCGTTCAGCTCTCTTTGTCTCTGTATGTATGGTGCCTTTTCTGCTGGTGCAGAGATACGCCATGGCTGCAGACGCTCCTGCCAGCTCTGCGCGGCAGTCTTCGGCTGTTTCTGCAGGTCAGCGTAAGGTGTCATCTTCGCCAGGATACGTCAGTGGTAGTGTTTCGGGGGTTTCTCCCGGATCGCACGATGTTATCGAACATATCGATATTACCGGTAATTCGCGCATCGAAACCAACACAGTCCTTTCTTACATGGTTGTTCAGTCCGGGGATTACTTCTCTCAGGATGACCTTGACCGTTCGCTTAAAACACTGTTTGCGACAGGTCTGTTTAAGGATGTCCGCCTTCGTCGTGAGGGCAATGTTCTGAAGGTTAACCTGGTTGAGAATCCGATCGTCAACCGCATTGTGTTTGAAGGTAATAGTGCAGCCAAAGAGGAAGACCTGCGAAAGGTTATCGCTCTGCGTCCGCGTGCTGTTTTCTCGGCAGAAACTGCAGCTGATGACCGTCAGAAAATTCTCGATGTGTATGCGGAGAAGGCGCGTTACGCTGCCGTCGTCACGCCACAGATTGTCAGGCTGTCACATAACCGCGTGGATGTGGTTTTCCATATAACGGAAGGACCGCAGACCCTTATTCGCAAAATTGCATTTGTTGGTAATAAGGCATATGGCGACCTCCGTCTGGCCGGTATTGTTTCCTCAAAAGAGACAGCCTGGTTCAGGTTTATGTCTTCAGCAGATGAATATAATCCTGAGCGTCTGAAATACGATGCCGAGCTTCTGCGGCGTTTTTATCTCAGCAATGGCTATGTTGATTTTCAGATGAAAGACGTGTCAGGCGAGCTTTCTCCTGACCGTAAGTCATTTTATGTAACCTATACCATGGATGAGGGGCAGCGTTACCGTCTGGGTAAAGTCGATATTCGCTCAAGCCTGCGCCATGTGCCGGCAAAGTCCCTGCGAAAATATGTCGAGCTGTTTGCTCATCAGTGGTACGATGGTAAGGCTGTGCAGGATAACGCCACAGATATGGAGGAAACTCTCCAGGCTGAAGGTCACCCCTTTGCTATGGTCAGGCCGGTTATCGCACGTAACCCTGAAAAGGGTGTTGTGAACCTGTTGTTTGATGTGAGTGAGGGGCCGCGTCGTTATATTGAGCGTCTCGACATTAACGGTAACACCATTACCGAAGACAGCGTTATTCGTCGTCAGATGCCGTTTGCTGAGGGTGACCCCTATACACCGAGCTACAAAAAATATGCTAAAGAATCGGTCCAGGATCTTGGCTTCTTTAAAAGTGTAGACGTTCAGGATACGCCGGGTTCGGCACAGGATAAAACCAACGTCGCAGTTAATGTCGTTGAAAAGCCAACAGGTGAATTTTCTCTTGGTGGCGGTTATTCAACTGACGTCGGTGTGATTGGTAATATTGGTCTTAAACAGCACAACCTGCTTGGTACAGGCGTTGATGCCGGTCTCTCCGGTACAATGTCGCAGTGGCAGAGGCAGGTTGACCTTTCTGTTACAAACCCGGCTTTTCTTGGTCGTAACCTTGTTGCTGGTGTCGATATTTTCGGTATTCAGAACAAGTATCAGACGTACCAGAACTACTCTGAAAGTCGTGTCGGTATTACCCTGCGTATGGGGTATGCGTATAATCGCTACCTCTCGCAGTCATGGAATTATACGCTGACACGCCGTCATGTGGGTCTTGCCGGCGGTGGCTGGTATCAGCCCTCCCTGTACGTGATCGACCAGAAGGGTAACTCTCTTCTGTCTCAGATCGGTACGAACCTGGTTTATGACCGGCGTGATAACCGTATGAACCCGCATAATGGTTATATGGTATCACTTGGCGGAGATTTTGCTGGTCTGGGCGGGGATGAAAAATATGGGCGTGTTAAAGTTAATGCCTCATATTATATTCCGCTTGATGACCTGACGAACAGCCATGACTGGACTATTGTCCTGCGTGCCGGTGCCGGTTACATGGGTGACTGGGGTAACGGGCGCCATGATATCATTGATAACTTCTATCTGGGTGGTCAGAACCTTCGCGGCTTCCTTGATGGTGGTGCCGGTCCGCGAAGCAAAGGTTATGGCGCTTATCCGGGTGAGGATCTCCTGGGCGGGCGTTATATTTACAACGCTTCAGCCCAGCTTAATTTCCCGATGCCGTTTCTGTCTGCAATGGGCGTGATGGGGCGTACCTTCGTTGATACAGGTAGTCTCTGGGGCCTGCGTGTAAAACGTAACTTGTCGCATCCCTGGAGTGACCCGTATCAGGGTATTTCGGGTGACAGGCCATTGCCACGTGTCAGTGCGGGTGCCGGTTTCTCGTGGAAGAGCCCCTTCGGTCTGCTTAATATCGACCTTGGTGTTCCTATCATGCGCAGTCATAACGACCGTACGCAGCTTATTCGTTTTGGTTTTGGTCAGCAATTCTGAGGTAATGATGGTTTATTTTAGCAGAAAAGCCCTTTTGGGAGCCGTTTTTCTGTCATGTTCAGCTGCTTTTCTATCAGATGCGCAGGCACAGAGTTCAGGTGGCGGATGGTTTGTGCCAAAGAGTGCACAGCCAAAGCCTGCTCCGGCACCTCGTCAGGTTCACGAAGCTCCTCAGCCTGATGCTCCTGAAGAGAGTGGTGGTGAGGAATCGCAGACCCCTCCCGTTCTGCCTCTCCCAACTATTCCAAACGCGCCTGACCTGCCAAAAGGTGTCGCTCCTCCTCAGGCCGTTATCGGCGTGATCAGTGTTCCTGGCGTTATGCAGCAGTCAATGGCCGCAGCACAGGTAGAGCATATTCTGGGTGCGCGTCGTGATGCCCTGGCCCGTGATGTTCAGAAAGAGCAGGCTGGCTGGCGTGATGAGCAGCAGAAGCTTCAGGCACAGGCAAAGTCACTGACCTCTGATCAGATCCAGTCTCGCGAGCGCAGCCTGCAAACACGCGTTATGAAAGCTCAGCAGGCTTTCCGTAATCGTAACCGCATCATTCAGGAGGCCGCTCAGGTTTCCCTCGGGCAGATAGAGCGCGAGCTGGTTCAGGTTATTCAGAAAGTAGCAACATCGCGTGGTATGAACCTCATTCTTCATAATGAGCAGGTAGCTCTGCATGTAGATGGTCAGGATATTACCAATGAGGTGGCTAAACAGCTGAATACTATTATGTCAACTGTTTTCATTCCTGCTGCTGACGTCGACCCGGAAGTGCTTGCTAAGTCAGGGAAGATGCCAACAACGGCTAATAGTGATGCACAGGCACCAGCAGCGGGTCCTGCACCTGCGTTTAACCCTTCTGCGGCAAAGACTCATTAATTCTTATGAATGCCGAAAATTCTTTAGCTGCGGGGCCGGCTAATCCACGTTTTTTCCTTCGGTCAGGCCCTTTTGATGCGCAGGCAGTCGCTCAGGCTGCTCAGGCTACTTTTGTTCCTCCGGCTGACGGACGTGCTCTGCCAGCCGAAGGGTTCAAAGGCATAGCGCCGTTGCAAAATGCCGGTTCTGATGAAATCAGTTTTCTTGATAACCGGCGTTATGCGACGTTACTTGAAAACACCTCAGCCGGGCTGGTCATCGTTGCGCCTGCTTTTGCTGATAAAGTTCCGCCACATTGTGCTGCGCTGATTACGTCAGAGCCATATCTGGCCTGGTCGCGTGTTGCCCGCATGTTTCATCCAAGGCATCCGGCCAGAGCGGGGGTTCACCCCTCAGCCTGTGTTGCGTCAACAGCTGACATTCATCCCACCTGCGAAGTCGGTCCCTTCGCCATGATTGGCGAAAACGTAAAAATCGGGGCTGGTTCTGTTATTGGTGCTCATACTGTCATTGAACAGAGTGTGACTCTGGGTGAAGAGTGCCGGATTGGCAGTCACGTTACATTATCGCATGCCGTTGTGGGTGACAGAGTTATTATTCTGCCAGGCGCACGCATTGGTCAGGATGGGTTTGGTTTCGCTGTGGGGCCTCAGGGCTTTGAAACTGTGCCGCAGCTTGGTCTGGTTGTGCTCGGTAATGATGTTGAAATCGGTGCAAATACGACTATTGACCGTGGTTCGGTTAATAACACCGTTATTGGCGCGGGCTCCCGTCTCGATAACCTGGTGCAGATTGGCCATAATGTGCAAATGGGCCGGTGCTGTATAGTGGTGGCCCAGGCCGGTATTTCCGGCTCTACTATTCTTGAAGATTTTGTTACAATTGCTGCTCAGGCAGGCCTTATCGGGCATATCCGCATAGGTGAAAAAGCGCGTGTAGGTGCGCAGTGCGGTGTGATGTCTGACGTAAAAAGTAAGGCTGATGTGATTGGTAGTCCTGCAATGCCTTTCAAAGAATTCTTTCAGAATGTTGCTGTTTTGCGAAGAATAGCTAAAAAGAAGCCGGGTTCGTCTGAGAGTTCGGCCGATAAAGATGATAAAAAAGACTAACCGGATAATTCTATCAGATAAGATTAAATTAAAATCAGGGTGTTAAGATAATGGAAGTAATGCAGCAGGAAGAGCAGATAATTAAAGAGATAGACGTTAATCGTATTAAGCAGGCTATACCTCACCGCTATCCTTTTTTGCTTATCGATAAAATGGTCGATATTGTCCTTGGTGAGGAAGCAACAGGTATTAAATGCGTAACTGTTAATGAGCCTTTCTTTCAGGGGCACTTCCCGGCGCGCCCGGTGATGCCTGGTGTCCTGATTATTGAAGCTATGGCTCAGACAGCAGCAACACTTGTTGTCCTTTCTCTTGGTGATAGTTTTGAGGGCAAGCTTGTCTATTTTATGACCGTTGAAGGTGCCAAATTCCGTAGCCCTGTTGGTCCCGGAGATCAGATTCGCCTGCACGTTGCCAAGCAGCGCCGCCGCGGTAGTGTGTGGAAGTTTTTTGGGTCTGCAACCGTAGATGGAAAAATTGTAGCTGAGGCAACATTCAGCGCTATGATCATGGACTGAGCGTTCTGCCTGTAAGGGACGCTTTTAAGTAAATGCCTGTGAAAAGTAGTTTGCCATAAAAAAGCGTGATTTGTCTGTTTGTTTTTGTCTTTTTCACCGAAGGACGAGAGTGCAGTTATGGAAGGAACTGAGGTATTGCATAAGGTGGAAGAAGGCAGTGGGGCAGTAATCCATCCAACTGCCATTATTGCTCCTGGCGCCCGCATCGGGCGTGGAGTTAAGGTTGGACCATGGTGTTCTGTCGGAGCCAATGTCGTTATTGATGATGACGTTGAGCTGATTTCGCACGTTGTGGTTGATGGCCATACACGTCTTGGTGTCGGGTCACGCTACTACCCGTTCTCTACGGTAGGCATGGCACCGCAGGACCTGAAGTATAATGATGAGCCAACCCGTTGTGAGGTTGGTGCACGTACTGTTGTGCGTGAACACGTAACGATTCACCGTGGCACAGCTACCGGCTGTGGCGTGACGCATGTCGGGGACGATGTGCTGATTATGGCGAACGCGCATGTTGCTCATGACTGCCAGGTCGGGAATCGTGTGATTATCGTCAATAACGTTGTGATGGGTGGTCATGTCGTTGTTGAGGATGATGCCCGCATTATGGGCTCCGCAGCCATTCATCAGTTTGTCCGTATCGGTCATGCTGCTCTGGTTGGTGGCGTTGCAGGCGTGGAAGCTGACGTTATCCCCTATGGCAGTGTGCTGGGAAACCGGGCCAGGCTGGTTGGTCTGCACTGGATATGGCTGCGCCGTCATGGTGTCAGTCAGCCTGAAATTCATCAGATGCGCCGTGCATTCCTCACTCTTTATCCTAAAGGGCCTGAGGAAGGGACATTTGCTGAACGTCTTGAGCGTGTGCGCAGGGATTACTCTTCTGACCCACGCATTCAGGAGGTTCTGACCTTTATTGACAGCCCGAGTAAGCGTGGCCTTGTAAGGGTTGCACGAGGTGATTACAGCGCAGCAGAAACAGAGGGAGCCTGACACTGCAGTCGTCGCAAACTGTAGGGATTCTGGCCGGTGGCGGGCCATTGCCTGCCAGAGTTGCTGAAGCTGTTGTGGCCAGAGGCGGCTCGGTGTTCATTCTTGGTTTCGAGGGCTTCGCAGAGCCTGAGACGATAGCGCCCTGGCCGCACCAGATTGTAAGGCTGGGTGCGGCGGGTCAGATGCTCTCTTTGCTCAGAGAGCATAAGTGCGGTGATCTTGTTCTTATAGGCCCTGTGCGTCGCCCGTCATTACGGAGTCTGTATCCCGATTCTGAGGGGGTGCGTATTCTTGCCCGTCTGGGTCGTTCTCTTTTTTCTGGTGATGATGGCCTTCTGGCCTCCCTCGTTCGTATTTTGGGGGAGGAAGGCTTTCGGGTTCGTGGTGCTCACGAATTTTTGCCGCAGTCTGTTTCTGAACCCGGAGTACTGGGGCAGATTCGGCCTGATGATATTGCCAGAGCTGATATCGCGCATGGCATAAAAGTAGTGCAGACTCTGGGGCGGCTGGATATCGGGCAGGGATGCGTTGTGCAGAATGGCGTGGTTCTGACTGTTGAGGCCATGGAGGGCACAGACCGTATGCTGGAACGTGCGGGGCTATGTAAGCAGCCCGGAGAGGGCGGTGTACTGGTCAAGCTTTTAAAGCCAGGTCAGGATAAACGCGCTGACATGCCAACGATTGGCCCGGTTACTGTGCGGCTCGCAGCGCAGGCCGGTTTGCGGGGTATCGCCTTTGAGGCAGCACACACACTGCTAACTGATTCTGAAAACTGCGTAGCGGAAGCTGATAAGAGCGGACTTTTTCTGATAGCCGTTGAACCTGAGCGTTTTATTCCCTGATTTGTGACTGTGCTCGTGCCTTCATCGGTTTGTGTGTCAGGTGACGCCTGCTAGTATGAGATATTATTCTGTTATCGGCGGGGAGAAGTCTAATGGCCAGTTATCTGCATACAATGGTGCGTGTGCGCAACCTCGACAAAAGCCTCGCATTTTATAAATTACTCGGCATGCATGAGCTACGCCGGCGTGAGGTGCCAGAGGGCAAATATACGCTTGTGTTTATTGGCTATGCTGACAATGCCGCAGGGCAGGCTGAAATTGAGCTTACCTATAACTGGGGGCAGGATGACGGCTATGACGTTGGTACCGGCTTTGGTCATTTTGCCGTTGGTGTTTCAGACGTTGCAGCGGTAGCTGATGCCGTGCGTGCGGGTGGCGGAAAAGTAACCCGTGAGGCCGGGCCGGTAAAATTTGGCACGACCATTATCGCCTTTGTTGAAGACCCCGATGGTTATAAAATAGAACTTATCCAGCGGTAAGTTCCGGCTCCGGCTGCTTATGCAGCCGGGTCCTGCTTCAGGCGTGATAACAGTCGTTCAAGCGAGCTGTTAATCGTGTTTGCAGCCTGTTGCACCTGAGAGTCCTGGTGGGTTTCGAGCAGCTCAACACTCAGCAGGGCAGGGGCAATAATATTTTTAATATCATGCTTTAGTTTTTTGCTGGCGGTTTGGATGGTGTCAGACTGTGGCATCAGGAATAGCCTTCTTGTTGGTTATGATTATCCGAGAGACTCTGGCAACGATTGACGGCTGGCTTTCAGGTCATTATAAGCCGCCCTTTACAGGGGCAGGTAGTTTTATCTATCTGTCTGACAATTAATTTATCAGAGGGAGTGCCGCAATGAAGCGCACCTATCAGCCTTCACGGCTCGTTCGCAAGCGTCGCCATGGTTTTCGTTCACGTATGGCAACAGTTGGTGGTCGTAAAGTTATCGCTAACCGTCGCTCAAAAGGCCGTAAACGTCTTTCTGCCTAAGGGCTGAGGGGTTGTCCATGGTCACAGACCAGGGAAGAAACCTTGAGCAGGCTGAAGACGGACCTCTTCAGTCTCAGGGCCTTAAAAAGCGCAAAGAGTTTCTTTTTCTGGCTGCGCGTGGATGTAAAAGCCCGGTGCCAGGCCTTGTTCTTCAGCTCTTCAGGCGTGCTGATTCGGGGGCTGCCCGTGTGGGGTACACAGTTACCAAAAAAGTCGGCAACGCTGTTGTGCGTAACAGAGTGCGTCGTCGTCTGCGCGAAGTTGTGAGAATCGTCGAGGCAGAAACCTCGCTCAACGGTCTTGACCTCGTTCTGATTGGTCGTGCAGGGACAAGAGACAGGCCTTTCACGGCTCTGATCACAGATTTTCGTAAGGCACTGGGGGTATGTCTGTCTGAGGCCGACAGAAAAGCCAGAGCAGGTAAAAACGGTTCTTAAAGTTTTTCAGGCCTGTTGTGCCTGATTTCCGTTTTTTTATGGTTTGTCTTTTCAGGTTTCCCGGCTCGCAGGCAGTGTGCTGCTATTTTTTTTGCTTGCTACAAGGGGGCCTGCTGGCCAGAGAATGGATACACGTCGTCTCATACTGGCAACATTTCTGTCAGCTATTGTCCTTATCGGGTTTGATTATTTCTTCCCGCAAGCCCCTAAACAGCAGCCTGTGCCGGTTGCTGCAACGCAGGCTCTTAACGCCCCTGCCGGCGGAGCCGCTGCTACATCAGGTGCAGCTGCCAGACCTGCCGAAAGTTCCGATGCTGCTCAGGCCGATATCCGCCTGACAATTGACGCCCCTGCTGTTCAGGGAAGCCTCAATCTCAGAGGTGCCCGTCTTGATGACCTCGTTCTCAAGGCGTACCGCGAAACAACAAAACCAGACAGTCCTGATGTGCGTGTGCTGAGCCAGACTGGCACGGCCCGTCCTGATTATATTGATTTTGGCTGGCGCGCCCCTGAAGATGTCAAAATTGCTCTGCCAGACGCTAATACCGTCTGGAAAGCTGATCAGCCTCATCTTGATGCGACACACCCCGTTACACTGACGTGGGATAACGGTCAGGGCTTTGTGTTTGATATCGTGCTGGCGATTGATCGTAACTTTATGTTCACGGTCAGTCAGCATGTGCATAATAATACAGCGCAGGCGGTTTCGCTTTATCCGTTTTATCGTGTTAACCGTGGCTATACCCCCGAAACTAATGGGGGGATGCTGGTGCACGAAGGGCCGATTTCCGTTATTGATGACCGCCTGAACGAAGGGTCATATAAATCCCTGCGTCAGGACAGTGTACCACCCAATAACATTGCCTGGAGCCATCAGGGTAAAGGTGGCTGGGCCGGTATTACCGATAAATACTGGCTGATGGCGATTGTGCCTGACCAGGCAGCTCAGGTCGTTGGTACATATGACTATCAGGCTGCCAGCACGACCTATCAGGTTGGCTTTACCAACGTGGCCCCTGTGGCAGTGGCTGCCGGGCAGACAGCGGGGACTGAAGCACATCTCTTTGCCGGTGCAAAAGAATACAGTCTTCTCGATCATTATCAGAAGATGCTGCATATCCCCATGTTCTGGAAAGCGGTGGATTTTGGCTGGCTCTCTTTCCTGACCCTGCCGGTGTTTAAGGTGCTCGACTGGCTGTATTCAATTATGGGTAATTTTGGCCTGGCTCTGCTGACCTTTACCGTGATTGTTAAGGTTGCCTTCCTGCCGCTGACCGTCAAACAGATGCGCATGACCTGGAAGACAAGCCGCCTGAAGCCAAAAGTCGATCAGATTAAAGCACGCTACAAAGAAGACCCGATGGTGATGCAGCAGCACATCATGGCACTGTACCGTGAGGAGGGTGTTAATCTTTTCGGCGGGTTCCTGCCTCTGTTTATCCAGGCGCCTGTGTTCTGGTGTCTGTATAAAGACCTGTATGTGACCATTGAGATGCGTCAGGCGCCCTTCTTTGGCTGGATTAAAGACCTCTCTGCACCTGACCCGACCAACGTGTTTAATCTGTTTGGTCTGCTGCCGTTCGACCCGTCACATATTTTTGCTATTCTCTCTCTTGGTGCATGGCCCATCATTTATGGTGCAACCATGTTCCTGATGCAGAAAATCAGTGCCAGTTCAACGAACATGGACCCGGCACAGCAGAAGGTTATGACTTTCATTCCTCTGGTGTTTACGTTCTTTATGGCACACCAGCCCGTTGGCCTTGTGATCTACTATAGCTGGAGCAACCTGCTCACAGCTCTGCAGCAGGTCATCATTATGCGCGGGTTTAAAGCAGCTGATGCCAAAAAAGCTGCGCTGAGTAACAAATAATGCTTCAGGCTTCGACGACCTTCCGTGAACTGACAGATCAGGCTCAGATTGATGCCGCCCTTGAGGAAGGGCGGCGTCTGTTTGCCGGCCCGTGTGAGTTTATTTTTGGTGCTCAGAAACTGGGGCAGCTCCCGCCGCAGACTTTGCCTGAAATTGCTTTTGCCGGCCGCTCGAATGTCGGTAAATCGAGCCTTATTAATGCGCTGACCGGTCGTAAGGCGCTGGCCCGTGCATCTTCAGAGCCAGGGCGCACAAAGCAGCTCAACTTCTTTAATCTCGCTGAGAGACTGATGCTGGTTGATATGCCCGGTTATGGCTACGCAAAAGCTGCGAAGTCAGTGAAAGAAGACTGGCAGGAGATGATGTTTGAGTATCTGCGTGGCAGGCCTGGTTTGCGCCGGGTTATGCTGCTGCTGGATGCCCGTGTCGAACTGAAAAAGCACGATACTGATATGATGAAGCTGCTTGATAAAGCGGCTGTCAGTTTTCAGATCGTGATGACCAAATGCGATGCTCTTAAACCACAGGCGCTGAGTGCTAAACACAACGCCCTGCAGGAGCAGGTGAAGCGCCACCCTGCAGCCTGCCCCTTTCTGGCTGTTACCAGCAGTGAAAAAGGTACGGGTATTGAAGAGCTGCGCGCCGAGCTTGCCGAGTTCGCTCTCCCGTTAACCTGAAGCCATCTGGCAGATTTAGCAGCAGGACTTTTGCCGTTATGACCAGTGCCAACAATGCCTCCATGGGGCCTCACCAGGAGGCCGCTGTTCTTGCCGGGGCACTCCCTTACCTTCGTCGCTATGCCGGTGATACGATTGTCATAAAATATGGCGGTCATGCCATGGGCAATTCTGACCTGGCGCAGACATTTGGTCGTGACATTGCTTTGTTAAAACTGGTTGGCATTAACCCGGTCGTTGTGCATGGCGGTGGCCCGCAGATTAACAATATGCTGACCCAACTGGGCATTCAGTCAACTTTTGTTAATGGCCTGCGTGTCACTGATGCCAGCATGGTTAACGTGATCGAGATGGTTCTGTCCGGCTCAGTCAATAAAGAGGTAGCCGGGCTGATCAGCCGCGCCGGTGCTATGGCTGTTGGCATATCAGGTAAAGATGGCAACCTCATTACTGCCCGCAAGCATCAGCGCACAGTATATGACCCCGTGACAAAGAGCGAGCGTGTGCTTGACCTCGGCTTTGTTGGTGAGCCTGTTAAAGTTGACCCGCGTGTGATTTACGCCCTGTCAGGTTCTGGCCTGGTGCCGGTTATTGCCCCTGTCGGGCAGGGTGAGGATGGCGAGACCTATAACATCAATGCCGATACAGCCGCCGGTGCTGTGGCTGGTGCTGTGCACGCCAAACGGCTGCTTATGCTGACAGACGTAGCAGGTGTGCTTGATGCGCAGGGTAATCTCATTCCTGAGCTGACTGCTACCCAGGCGCGTAAAGCAATTGCAGACGGTATTATTACCGGCGGTATGATTCCTAAAGTTGAAACCTGCATCGAGGCCGTGCAGGCAGGGGCTCAGGCTGCGGTTATTATTGACGGGCGCATACCGCATGCCTGTCTGCTCGAGCTGTTTACAACTTCTGGTTCAGGCACTCTTATCAGAGCTGACTAACTTTAAGCTGTTTATAGCCCCCGGCAGTTCTGCCGTGGCGTGTGTGGCATAAAGGATGGTGCGTTGACAGGGCTCGTCTCTGTCCGCATGGTCCTTGCTCACGTTTTAATGGTCAGGGCTGACAGCTCTGACTGATGTTCCTTATGTTTCTGACGGTGCCTCATGACAGACAATACACTGCGTACTCAAATCGAAGCTTTGTGGGAAGAACGTCATACGATCTCTTCTGCAACGACCGGAGCAGGCCGTAAAACAATCGAAACAGCTCTTGCCGCACTGGATGCCGGTGAGCTGCGTGTTGCCGCCCCTGAAGATGGTGGCTGGGTTGTGCATGAGTGGCTGAAAAAAGCTGTTCTGCTCTCTTTCCGTCTTAACGACAGTGTGGTTGTACCTGGTGCAGCAGCGGGTGCTCCGGCTTTTGATAAAGTGCCGGTTAAATTTGCCGGCTGGGACCAGGCTCGTTTTGATGCCGCTGGTTTCCGCGTCGTGCCGGGTGCCGTTGTGCGCTATTCTGCTTTTATTGCTCCCGGCGCTGTGCTGATGCCTTCTTTTGTAAATGTTGGCGCGCACGTTGGCAGCGGCACAATGGTTGATACATGGGCAACCGTTGGCAGCTGTGCTCAGATCGGCCGTAACTGTCATATCAGCGGTGGTGCAGGTATTGGTGGTGTGCTTGAGCCTCTTCAGGCTGCTCCTGTTATCATTGAAGATGACTGTTTTATCGGTGCACGCTCAGAAGTCGCTGAAGGTGTTATTGTTGAACGTGGCTCAGTTCTGTCCATGGGTGTTTTCCTTGGTGCGTCGACAAAAATTGTTGATCGTGCCACCGGAGAGATCTTCATGGGGCGCGTGCCTGCTTACTCAGTGGTTGTGCCTGGCACTCTGCCACCTTCATCACCTGCTGGTGCTGATGGCAAGCCTAACCCCCACCTTGCCTGTGCGGTTATCGTCAAGCGCGTTGATGAGCGCACACGCTCTAAAACTTCCATCAACGACCTGCTGCGCGACTAAAGGTACAGAGACACCATGACGCGCTTTTCTTTCGGAGAGGAAGCCTCTCTGCCTGATACGACAGATCCCGTTGCTCTGACACAAATGCTGATCCGTGAGCCATCTGTATCACCTGATACAGGAGCAGCTCAGGCGCTTCTGGCTGCAGTGCTTGAGCAGATGGGTTTTAAGGTCTGGCACCTTGCCTTTGGCGAGGGGAAAGAAAAGACGTTCAATTTTTTTGCACGTCGTGGTGATAAAGGCCCGCATATCTGTTTTGCGGGCCATACGGATGTTGTGCCACCAGGAAAAGAAGAGTTGTGGACGCACCCTCCCTACGCTGCACATATTGCCGATGGTGTGCTCTATGGCCGCGGTGCCTGTGACATGAAGGGTGGTATTGCCGCTTTTGTTGCAGCCGCAGCCCGTATGGGTGAGGGTGGTCCCGGCTCGGTCAGCCTTCTGATCACAGGAGATGAAGAAGGACGGGCAACGTACGGCACGCAGAAGGTGCTGGAGTGGATGGCGCAGGAAGGACACATTCCTGATTACTGTGTTGTTGGTGAGCCAACGAATCCTCTTGCTATCGGTGACATGATCAAAAATGGCCGGCGCGGCAGCCTCAATGCTCATATTGTGGTTGAAGGAGTGCAGGGTCATGTCGCATATCCGCACAGGGCTGATAACCCGGTGCATCGTTTGCTTGCTCTGCTGGGCGAACTGACGGCCCGGCCACTGGATGAGGGATCAGAATGGTTTGAGGCCTCAAGCCTTCAGGTCACCAGCATGGACGTTGGCAATACGGCAACAAATGTTATTCCGGCTAAGGCTGAGGCCCGACTGAATATACGTTTCAACAACCTTCATACCGGTGCAGAACTGGCCAGGTGGATCACCACTGTCTGTCAAAAGCATGCACCGCAGAGCCATGCAGATATTCATATCAGTGGGGAATCTTTTCTGACCCCACCGGGGGCAGAGACACGGGCTCTGATCTCTGCCATCAGGCAGGTGACGGGACGTGATCCGAAGCAGGATACCGGAGGCGGGACATCAGACGCCCGCTTTATCGCGCGTTATTGCCCGGCGGTAGAGTTTGGTCTGGTTGGTGCCAGCATTCACCAGGTTGACGAGCACACCAGTGTGCAGGACCTGGAAACGCTGACGCAGATCTATCACATTTTTCTTAAAGAGGTGCTGGCATAATGTCTCAGCCGACCCGGCAGGGAAATGCGCATAAGATCATTCAGGGTATGTTTCTGCTGGCCAGCGGACGGCGCGAAGGCATTAATAATTTTGCCGGCACGACAGATGCTTTTGGTGCAGCACTGGCACCGCAGCTGGCATTTGTGCTGATTAATCTGTTTGCTGTTCTGGCCTCACCCGGAAAAATCACAGGCCTGATCCAGGTTTTAATGTTTTTATGTAAAATTCTGCTGCCGGTTGTTGTGTCAGAGTTTTATGCGCGGCGCTGGCAGCGTAGCAATTTATGGCTGCGTTATATTACTGCGGCAACCTGGAGCAACTGGATCGCTGTATTTGGCGTGGTCATTGTTATTGTTGCGGGTCATTTTTTATTCCCCGAATTTGCTGACAACCCCTATTTTACCGCCGCTGTCATGATGATGGGTATTATTGGTGACGTTGTTCTGCAATGGTATATTGCCCGTGTTGGTCTGGTTATCAGTGGCTTTAAGGCCGCTTTGTTATATGGCTCGGTGCTGGTTATTACAGGGTTAATGTATGTCGTTGCTTACATTTTGCCGCCACATTATCCGTCACCTGATGATCTGATGAAAGTCTTTTTTCATCGTGCCGGAGCAGCATAGCGGTTACCTGTCTGTTACCTGAAATACGAGGTTTGTGATTATGGCGGGTTCTGACGAAGGAGGAAATACAGGCAGAATCCTCCAGGGCACGTACCTTCTCTGCACAGGCAGGCGCGAAGGTGTTGCCTGTTTTGGTGACACAAAGGCTGATCTGTGGGCTGCGTTAGCCCCCTCATTTGCGTTTAATATTGTCAGCCTGTTTCTGGTCTGTGTGTCTCCCGCTAAAATAAACGATCTGCGTGATATTCTGCTCGATCTGTGCTGCACTCTTATGATGCTGGTTGTCTCTCAGTTTTGTGCGCAATACTGGCAGCGTGGCGAGATGTGGCTGCGCTATATGGTGGCCTCTTTATGGTGTGGCTGGTCGGTTGTAATTGATGCTTTTATTCTGACGCAGCTTGGTATTCTGGTGTTTCCTGGCCTGAAAACATCGTCACTTTTTCTGATGATTATGCTGCTGATATTTTCAGGTAATTTTTTATGGGTGCAGTGGTATATCGCGCGCGTTGCTCTGGCAGTCAGCGGTTTAAGGGCGGCTCAGCTCTGTGCCTATATCGCGCTGGCCATGCTTGCCGTACATGTTACAGGCTCGTTTTTACCACCTTATTACAGCCCTCCGGCCTCTGACCTGACATATGCCGGTTTTATGCAGATGCTTTTCCCGCTGTACGGGGTGCATTGACGGGGCCGCAGAGGACTATGAAAAAGAAATCGGGTGGCGCCGCTGTGCCGGAAGAGCTGCATTTTTTCGGGCTTTAACAACAGCTGTATCGAGCGCTGACAAAAAGGCAGAGCGGTCAGATTTTGCGAAACTGCGCCCGCCCTGTGTGATGGCGCCGTTTGAGCGCAGGTCATCCATCAGGTTGCGCACGGCCAGGGCCATACCAATGGCATTTTCATCCAGAATACGACCGCGCGGGTCGAGTGTGCAGGCTCCTTTTGCGACACAGCGGGCTGCCAGAGGGATATCTGCTGAGATAACGATATCATTGGTTCTGACATTGTCAGCGATCCAGTTGTCGGCAACATCCATGCCTTCAGAGACGATGACCCGCTCAATGCGCGGAGTTGGAGGCACCGCCAGAAGCTGGTTTGCCACAACAAATGTGTGCAGCCCGTAACGCTCAGCCACACGGTAGACCTCGTCACGCACAGGGCAGGCATCCGCATCAATAAAAATACGAACAGTTTTATCGTTCTCAGGCGAAGGGGTCTGGGTCATAGCCAACTCCGGTCAGGTAAAGGCCATCAGGTGGCGCGGTTGGTCCGGCAGCGCTGCGTCTGCGTGCAGCAAGAGCTTCAGCAACGCGCTCGGGTTTCCAGCGTTTGTGGCCAGTCAGAACCAGGGTGCCAACAATGTTTCTGACCTGATGATGCAGGAACGAGCGGGCTTTAACCGTAACATGCACTTCGTCATCATGGCGTGCGACATGCAGATGATCAATCGAACGTACAGGGCTGTTCGCCTGGCATGCCGCAGCACGGAAAGAGGTGAAGTCATGCAGACCCAGAAGGTGGTTTCCTGCTTCCTGCATCAGGTCAATATCGAGGTGCCCTCTTACATGCCATAAAAGACCTGCACCCAGAGCAGCCCGTGTCGGGCGATTAAGAATGCGGTAGCGGTAGGAACGCCAGGTCGCTGAGAAACGCGCGCTCCAGTCTGGTGGTACGGGGGCAGCCTGTATGACAGCTATCGCATGTGGCTTCAGGTAATAGCTTAGCCCGTCCCTGACCTGATGAGGTTTTAGGGCAATATCAGCCGGAAAATCGAGATGCGCTACCTGACCTGTAGCATGCACGCCTGCATCAGTGCGTCCGGCCGTAATGCTGTTAACGGTTCGTTTCCCTGCGATGCAGGAAGCTGCATGTTCAAGAAACTCCTGCACCGAGGGGCCATTTGTCTGGCGCTGCCAGCCAACAAGGCCCGTGCCGTTATACTCTACTTTAACAGCCCAGCGCTGAATGGAAGAGCTAAGGTCATCAGAGCCGGTATGAGCCTGAGGGGTAAATGAACTGGTTTCAGTCATAATTATAATGCGTGTGTATGTTCAGGCCAGGCGTGTGCCCGAAGGGAGGGAAAAGCCACGCAGGAAGGTTTGCGCATCCATCATACGTCCGCCAGGCTTTTGTATGAGTGTCAGGCGCAGTGCACCGGTGCCACAGGCGATGGTTAATGTGTCATCGAGCACTGTGCCCGGAGGTGCGGAATGCTGTTTATCTGCCAGAAGCTCAGCCGACCCGATTTTAAGAATCGTACCATCTTCCGTGCTGGTAAAAGTACCCGGCCAGGGGGTCAGGGCACGAATACGCCGGTCTGTGGCGCTGGCGCTGTCCTGCCAGTTAATGCGACCATCCTCTTTTGTCAGGCGGGGAGCGTAGGTAACACCGTCTTCTGGCTGAGGGGTTGCCTGTGGCAGATTGCTCAGGACTGACACGACCAGTTCACCACCAAGAGCACTCAGAGCATCATGTAATGTTGTCGCTGTGGTTGCCGGTGTGATGGGCGTTGCGGCATGCACCAGCATAGGGCCGGTATCAAGCCCGGCTTCCATTTGCATAATCGTGACACCGCTTTCTGTGTCGCCTGCCAGAACAGAACTCTGGATAGGCGAGGCACCGCGCCAGCGCGGCAGCAGACTTGCGTGAATGTTCAGGCAGCCAAGGCGGGGGGCATCAAGCATAACCTGAGGGAGAATCAGGCCATAAGCGGCCACGATTGCTGCATCAGCATTGAGTGCCGCAAATGCAGCCCATTCTTCTTCATTTTTACGTAAAGAGAGCGGGTGCCTGACAGGAATGCCTAAGGCATCAGCTGCTTTATGAACAGGCGAGGGGCGGATAGCCTTGCCTCGCCCTGCCGGCCTGGGCGGCTGAGTGTAGACAGCAACAATCTCATGGCCGGCATCATGCAAAGCCTGAAGGGCAGGGACAGAGAACTCCGGTGTTCCCATAAAAATGAGGCGCATAATCAGAGTATCCCTGTCAGTGTTATCAGCGTTTTGCTTTTTGTTGTTTTGCCAGGCGGCGCATAATCATATTTTTGCGCAGAGCCGAAAGGTGATCGACAAATAAAATGCCTTCAAGATGGTCAATTTCATGCTGCATGCAGGTTGCCATCAGGTCATCAACCTCGCGTTCAATCGTGTCACCATCAACTGAGCGCCAGCGCACCCGTACTTTTTCAGGGCGAACAACTTCAGCATACTGATCGGGGAGTGACAAACAGCCTTCCTCGCGCACAGCCATCGTTTCTGTTTCGCTCAGAATTTCGGGGTTAATCATAATAATAGGTTCGCGGGCTTCGGGCTCACCCAGGTCAACCAGTGCAAAACGCAGGTCAAGACCGACCTGAGGAGCGGCCAGGCCAATGCCGGGTGCTTTATACATGGCAGAAAACATGCCAGGCAGAAGACGACGAATGTCAGCCATATCCTCAGGGCGTACTTCGCGTGTTTTGCGACGCAGAACAGCATGAGGGGCAATGAGAATAGGCATAGGGGTCGCATCGGCTGCAGTTGCGGCGATAGCGATATCAGTCTGAAGCGCATGTGTCATATCAGCCGATTTAGCCTTCTCCTTCTGACTATGCCAGAGGAAAATAAGTCATTTTTCTTTAAAATGCTCATATTGCTTTTTGATTTACAGATATTCTGAGAGTTTCATCGCGGCTGAAAGCTGCCTTTGTCTTGAGTTTTTCTGATCCTCCCCCCATATTTTATGCAGTGACCGGATGCCATGTTGGGTCCGGCTTTGTCTCGCTCAGGAGGGAGGAGGCTTTTATGTCAGGCAGAGTATTTGGCTCCCCTATGTTTTTAGGGTTCGATCATCTGGAGCAGATGCTTGAACGTGCCAGCAAGGGAGCCAGTGATGGTTACCCGCCATATAATATTGAACAGGTTGCTTCTGATAAACTGCGGATTATTCTGGCAGTTGCAGGGTTTCGGATGGAAGATCTGCAGATCACGCAGGAGCATAATCAGCTTGTCATAAGAGGGCGGCAGGCAGAAGAGGAAGAAGAAAAAGTCTATCTGCACCGTGGCATTGCCTCGCGCCAGTTTCAGAAAGCGTTTGTCCTTGCTGAAGGGATTGAGACCGGGGGAGCCTGGCTTGATAATGGCCTGCTGCATATAGACTTATACCGTCCGCAGCCTGAGGTGCGTGTAAAGCGTATTGAGATTATGCAGCCTGGTCAGAAGAAGACATCTGCGAGGCGGACCTCCGGGGATTTTGTGCAACGGTCGTCAAGAATATTACATAAAGTTGAAAATGATGAGATAAGTTAACAAAACCGTGCTATTTATAAATTTATTTTAATAAATGGAGCGGATTATGAAGGTCACAACCCATAACGGAAAGATTGTTCTGGCACCGGATCAGCAAGCTATGCTGCTGAATACTCAGGACTTATCAGAGCATCAGTTTCTGATTATGGGGTTAACAAATGTTGCTTATGTGCGTCCTTCTGTAACGGCAGACGGACATGCAGCCTGGGCTATTCATGCGGCAGATGGTGCGTTGCTCTCAGTCGTTGATGATATTGAGGCCGCCTCGAGAATTATTTCGAAAAACGACATGGTTACAGCAGGGCTGCAGTAAAGAATGCCAGAATACATCCGGTTAAGGCCAGTGGTATAAGATACGCCACTGGCCTTTGTCGTTTTTAAAGGAAAAAATCAGGCTGGCCCTGTATCAATCCAGCCAATATTACCGTCAGAGCGCCTGAAGATAACATTAATTTCCTGATTTTTACTGTTACGAAACAGAAGGAGTGTTGAGCCGGCGAGGTCAAGGCGCATAACAGCTTCGCTTACGCTCAGAAAAGGGATGTCCGTTGCCTGCTCAGCAATGATGACCGGAAAGGAGGCTTCCTCCGGTGGCGGGGTGATATCCTTACTTTCGTTAAATGAGGTTTCAGCATCGAGGATGTACGAGCGGCCTGTTTCAGGCGGCTGTTCAGTCTTATCCGCACGCGTATGCGAGGTTATACGCTGGTGATGGCGGCGCAGTCGTTTGGCAATATGTTCAGCAGCATCATCAAAGGCGACGTTCGCGTCAGCACCTTCACCTTCACCACGAAGGATAATACCGCCACGTCCTGCATGGACGTTAATATCGCACGTAAAAAACGAGCGTATTTTACTGAAAGTAACTTTAGCATCGAACGCTTTATCAAAATAGCGGCCGGTCAGTGTGTTGAGGTGGGTATTAACCCTGTGTTTTAGTGCATCAGAAAGAGTAACCTGTTTACCGGAAACATGAATATTCATTCGTGAGTCCTTTTCTAACCTGTTGCCGGAGTTATTTTTTGTCTTGATGGCAAAAAATCTACTTTACCTCTGGTATCAGAGCTAAGGCTGCAGAGCAGGGAGTCTGCAACACCCGTAGCTATGATTTGGCCATGGTTGCCGGCGTCTGTCTATATTTTTATGACATTTCTGATAAATTATGAGCGCAGAGTATTAATAGTCTGTCGCGTGAAAGAAGAGGTTGTCAGGTTTAGTCACACAGCATAGAGATAAGTGCCTCTTCGATTTTGTATGTGAGTGCTATGCTGTTACTGTCTAACCCGCCTGCTGATATGCCAAAAATGCGTCGTAGCTGGCGTGTTAAGGTTGTTGTTCTGTGTGTGCTGGTTGCTGGCTACGGGGCTTTTGTATGGAGTTTTACACATAAAAAACCACCGGTTCGGATGGAGCGTGTTATCATCCCCGCAAAGGTCGTTTCACATGTTGTAAAAGTACCTGCGGCACCACCAGCGCCACCTGTCGTTATGGTCGCGCCACCTGATATTCATCTGCCGGTTCCTTCTCTGGCACGCTGACAGTATTGCTTTTGTCAGAAGTGCACAGAAAAAGGGGAAGAGGTCAGAGCGAGAAGCTCTCCCCGAGGTAAACGCGTCGTACATCCTCATTGGCGACAATCTCATGAGGGACACCCTGCATGAGCACCTGTCCGCTGTGCATAATATAGGCGCGGTCAATAACTTCCAGCGTTTCACGCACGTTATGATCGGTAATCAGCACGCCAATACCACGGTCTTTCAGGTGTGAAACCAGATCACGGATCTCACCGACCGCAATAGGGTCAATACCAGCCAGCGGCTCATCGAGCAGGATATAATTGGGCTGGCTTGCAAGGGCACGCGCAATCTCCAGTCGCCGGCGTTCACCACCTGACAGCGCAAGAGAAGGGGAGCGGCGCAGGTGTGAAATACCAAATTCACCCAGCAGACCATCCAGCATCATTTGCCGTTTGTCAGGGTCGTGCTCCACGACTTCCAGGGCCGCCATAATGTTTTGTTCAACATTGAGGCCACGGAAAATACTGGCTTCCTGCGGGAGGTAGCCAATGCCAAGGCGTGCTCTGCGATACATAGGCAGCTGGGTAATATTCGCGCCATCAAGTGTAATAGAACCGGTATCTGGCTGTACCAGACCAACAATCATATAAAAGCTGGTGGTTTTACCTGCGCCGTTTGGACCAAGAAGCCCAACAGCTTCTCCGCGGTGCACTTCTATCGAGACGTTTTTAACAACTTCGCGCTTTTTATAAGACTTTCCGATGCCGTGAGCAAACAGCCCATGGCCAGGGACGTGAAGCGGGTTGTCAGACACGAACTCAGAGCCGAGGAAACTATCGTCGGGGGCTTCGGGTGATGTCCATGGGCTTTGTGCCTGTGTCATCCTTATTTCCTGTCTGTGCTGTCTTTGCTGTTTGGCACGACAACACCGTTGACCCGGTTGCCGGGCTGTTCGGTCATAGTGGCAATGCCTGTATGCAGATTAATAATGGCCGCAGCACCCTGAATCTGGTTAGCGCCGCGGGTGATATGAACATTGCCTACAATGCGGGCAATGCCGGTGTCAGGAACATAAACACCGCGCTCGCCTGTTACGACTTCAGTCGGTGTTCTGACCCATACATGACCAAAGGCGTCAACTTTCTTCAGTTTGCCTGAGCCATCGGCCAGTCCGCCCTGACTTTTCTGAGCTTTTGTGGCTTTATCCTGGTCTTTTGTCTGCTCATCAGCCGGTGCGCTGTAGCCGACCAGAACATCGGCTTTGATCTGCCTGTGGTCATTTGTTGTCACAGTTGCATTTCCCCGCCCGATGGAGATGTGATCCTGTGAGTAATATTCCATTGAATCTCTGGCAGTCAGGAGATCCTGCGGGGTCACCATTTTCATATTTTTTCCCGTCATGACCAGGACGGCTTTGTCCATGTCATAAACGGCTTTGTCACCCCATGCCTGATCGGTCTGTGTAAAGATATGCACGTGACCAATGGCTTCAAGACGATAAATCTCGTTTGAGCCTGAGGAATCCATCGGGCCGGCTGAAGCATCAGCCGGAGGCGCTGCTGTTTTCTGAGGCGCGGTCTGTAGCGGAGCTGCACCCGTTTTAGCGTCATCTGTGCCGCTTTTTTTCCGGTAATAAGCGATAAGCTTATCTGCGGTGACTGTTGCGTCGCCCCGTACGGCCCGGGCGTCTTTATAGGCAGTAATTTTTTTCTGGTTCTGGTCCCAGTCAAACCCTCCGACTGCGGTGACAGTAATCTGCCCGCCGTGAGAGAGATCAATGGCCTGTGCCCGGGCATTTGTATGAGGCAGGACTGCTCCCACACAAACCGGGATGACAAATGCGGCGCACAGAGGGCGCAGCAAAGTTATGGCAGAAAAAACCGGCAGGCGCATGGTCAGGAGGATTTCCCTTCCGGGGTGTCCGTTTTGTGGTCATCGTTGAGAATGATACGCCCGGGGCCGCGAAACTGTGCAATTCCGTCATGCTGAGACAGCACAAAGCCCTTCGCATCCAGAACGCCAAACGGCCCTTCAGCCCTGACCCACATATCAGAGGCAATAACGCCTTGTTTTAAATTAATATCAGCGACCGGGCTGCGAATCATGAGACCATCATTACGATACAGGGTTACTTCTCCTGTCAGATCAAGCAGGTTAGCATGTTGCATGTAAACCCCCTTTCTTGAACTGACAATAATCCAGTTATTCCCCTGGTTTATAATATCAGCAACCGGGCTGACCAGATCCATTCTTTCCTGGTCAATCTGATGCACGCTCTGGGCGGTAATCATAAAGGGGCGGTTATGTTCATCAACGCTGCGGTAGGTGGCGCCAACGAGGCTGCCGTTTTCGACGTGTATTTTTGTCAGGTCACGCAGAGATGCACTGCCAGCATGAATGAGGCGGTCAACTTCAGGCCATACAGCAATCGAGACAAGCAGGAGCAGGGCTGTGCCTGGCAGCACCCACTTAGCCCATCGCAGCAATGTGCGGCGCCGTGCCAGCAGAGCTTCATTCGGGGCTTTGTGGCGCTTCAGGTTCGAGGCAAGCTGGTTGCGCTGCTGCCGTGTTGTCTCTTCCGAACGGGCAAAGTCGCTCCGGTGTGGGGTAACGGGTTTTGTCATCGGCCACCTGCCTTGAGTAAGTCGTGCATATGAACGACGCCAAGTGGTTTTTTATGGTCATCCAGCACAAAAAGAGAAGTGACCGGACGAGATCGGGTGTTCATGAGGCTTACTGCTTCTGACACAAAGATATCAGGAGAAATTGTCAGGGGGGTTGTGTTCATCACATCCTTTGCCTGTGTCACGGCAAGGTCAAGATCAAGCGCACGACGAAGGTCTCCGTCGGTAATCAACCCGACCAGGGTCTCGTTTTCGTCTGTTATGCCAATGCAGCCCAGCGCCTTGCGCGTCATTTCCATAATAATATCACGCATAGACGTGTCAGGATGCCCCAGCGGCATCATATCACCTGTGCGCATCAGGTCGCGTACAGTGCGTAACCTCATGCCCAGTCGCCCGCCAGGGTGGTATGAGCTAAAGTCACTGGCTGTAAAGCCGCGCTTTTGCAGAAGAGCAACAGCCAGCGCATCGCCAAAGGCAAGTTGTATTGTGGTGCTGGTTGTCGGAGCAAGGCCCATCGGACATGCCTCTTTCATTGCAGGCATAATTAAAGCAATATCAGCAGCACAGGCAAGGGTTGAATCAGGCTGACTTGTTACCGCCAGCAGTGGCAGGTTGTTGCTGCGAGTGTGTGCCGCAATATCGCCCAGCTCGGTTGTCTCTCCCGAGTTGGAAAAAGCAAGAACAGCATCCCCGGGACGGATCATCCCCAGATCACCATGAGAGGCTTCTGCCGGGTGTACAAACAGGGCCGGGGTACCGGTTGATGACAGAGTAGCCTGTATTTTACGTGCAATATGTCCTGATTTTCCAATGCCACTTACGACCAGGCGCCCGGTCAGCCCGCTTATCAGCGTGACGGCATCTGTAAACGCAGAGCCAAGGCCAGAGCAGTCCTGTAAAGCTTCTTCAAGCGCTTTCAGGCCGGCCTGTTCTGTACGAACGACATCAATGGCGCTGGCTGTCAGAGCGTGAAAAGTTTTGAGATGCAAGTCAGTTTGCCCTCTGGCTGTTACAGGTTGCTATATAGTGCGTGGAATGCCGGGATGATACCTGGCTCAGGAAGAACGGTGCGAGAAAATATCTGGTGTTTCGTAACCCAGGATATCAAGCTGAGCACGTGCCGGCAGAAAATCAAAGCAGGCCTGTGCCAGTTCGGTGCGGTTTTCGCGCCGGAGCAGTTCTTCCATTTTCGCCCATAACGCATGGAGGTGCAGCACGTCAGAGGCTGCGTAGGTCATCTGTTCAGGGCTGAGTTCGGTTTTGCCCCAGTCAGATGTCTGCTGCTGTTTGCTCAGCTCGACCCCCAGCATATCACGACACAGGGCGGCAAGGCCATGACGGTCTGTAAAGGTGCGTACCAGGCGCGCTGCAATTTTGGTGCAGACAACCGGGCTGACTCTGATGCCCAGAGCATGCTGAAGAATAGCGACGTCAAACCGTGCAAAATGCATAATTTTGGTGATGTCAGGGTTTGCCATCAGCTTTTTCAGGTTGGGGCAGTTATAGCCTGTGCCACCAAGAGATTCGGGAATGAGCTGCACCAGATGTGCTGTGCCATCACCTGATGAAATCTGTACAAGGCAGAGCCGGTCACGGTGGGGGTTAAGTCCCATTGTCTCGGTATCAACGGCAATTGAGTGCGTAAAGGTCAGATCATCAGGAAGATCATTACGGTGGAGAGTAATAGCGCCCTGAGACAGGGCCTGGGAGGTGTTCATGACCCGCTCCATAATTTTTTTTTCTGTCAGGACGGCAAGCGATACAGCCGGGAGATGGAATTGTCCAATTCTTGTGTCAGCTACACTCTTATAACGGCGATTTAATGGCATCCGGGCTCTTTTGTCAGGTGCTGAAGGCAGGGAGCGTGTCAGGTGCAGCATTTCGGGATTATAATGTTTCTGCTAAGAACAGGTTCCCTTCTGGTATTTATTTTGTCATCTGCCAGAGCATAATGACAAAGAGACACAGGTTCTGATGCGCAATACTCGTCCCGCCCGCCCGTCACGTCGTGCAAAACCGGCACATTCTTCTGCAAGAGAGGGGGGGAGCGCTCCTGCGGGGTGTGTCTGGCTGTTTGGTACACATGCTGTTTCTGCGGCGTTGTGCAATCCACGCAGGGTCTTTCAGCGTTTATTGCTGACTGACCAGGAAAGCGCGATTTTACAGGGAGCTGATGTTAAACACCGCCCTGAGCCTGAACTGGTTGCGCGCTCAGTGTTAGATGAGCTGCTCGGCCCCGATGCTGTGCATCAGGGTGTGGCTGCTCTCGTTAAAACACTGCCTGATCTTTCTCTGGCTGAAGCTGTTGAACGGCCTGGCCCGGTTCTTGTGCTCGACCAGGTGACTGATCCGCGTAATGTCGGGGCTATTTTGCGCTCTGCTGCAGCATTTGGTGCAGCCTGTCTTGTGGTTCAGGACAGGAATGCCCCGGAGGAAACAGCCGTGCTGGCTAAGGCTGCCTCCGGAGCTCTTGAGGTTGTGCCGGTAGTGCGTGAGGTGAATATTTCGCGTGCGATTGAAGCATTGCAGAAAGCAAATTTCTGGACCATCGGGCTTGATGCCGGCGGAGGGCTGCTTGAAGGTGCATCTCTGACAGGTCGTCGCGTGGCTCTGGTCCTGGGGGCCGAAGGTAAAGGTCTGCGCCGCCTGGTCAGAGAGAGCTGTGATGAGATTGCCGGGCTGTATATGCCCGGCGATATGGAAAGCCTGAATGTATCAGTGGCAGCAGCTGTTGGCCTTTATGAACTGGTGCGTGAGCGTGCACCAAGTGCGTACCATAACGCTGCGACAAAGAAGCCAATATAATAGCCAATATCTGCCCCGCCCAGCCAGCGCGCAACGGGGCCGGTATAAATTGTGCTGGTCGAAAAAAGCCCGATAGTAAGCACTGATGTTACGGTAAAAATCGTAGCCCCTCTGGTCCAGCCAGGGGGCACGGGTTTTGGGGTGCGGTCTCCAAAATACCAGTCGGCCAGCACAATGCCGATCCATGGGGCGATCCAGTACATCGTGACAAGCAGATAGTCAGTATATAGGCTGGCGTACTGTCCGGCCCCCGCAACAGCCAGAACATAGCCCAGAGAGGCTGTCAGAACAGCAGCGGCAATGCGGGGTACATGCAGGCCGGCTGAGATGAGGCTGTAGCTTGCCGTATTATCGTTAAAAGAGTTGCCGGTGATGGATGAGAGTGCAATGGCTGCCAGCGCCACAATGCCAACGGGCCCCATCGCATGCTGAAATGAGGCAATAACAGCAGTTGGCGATGGCTCAGCGATGCTGCTTGCAGTCAGCAATCCAAGAATCTGGAATGGAATGGCAGACCCGAGCAGCCCCGTTAGTGCGAGGCCGATAATTTTAGCCGGGCTGGTGCTGGCTGGCAGGTAGCGTGTGTAGTCTGATGAGTATGAGGCCCATGACAGGTTGAAGCTGACCAGAATGCCGGTGGCCAGCAAAAAAGTCTGCCAGCTGACAGGGTGCATGGCTGTGAGGTGTGCTGTGCTGTGGCTGATCTGCACCCCTCCGATAACCAGAAAAGTGACAAGCAGCAGAGCACCGAGATATTTTTGTAAAAGCTGAACGACATGATGTCCGTAAACTGAAGCCATCATCTGCACTGCGGCCAGCAGACCGAGTGCCAGCCAGAAGGGAGCTGAGAGGCCGCACGCCAGGAGCAGAGCAATCAATGCTGTGGCAGCGGGTACATTGTTTACGGCATCCCACCCGACACAATAAATCCAGTTTAGAAAAGCAGGAGGTCTTACCCCCAGGCGACCAAGGGCCCGTCGTGAGGCCTCCATCTGGGTGAGTCCGGTCTCTGGTCCGATAGAGGCGGCAAAGGCTACAGGCAGGGCGCCGATAATATTTCCCACGATAATGGCCAGAACACCGGTATAAAAATCCAGTCCCATGCTGATCAGCAGTGCGCCTGTTACCCATCCGCCCGGGCCAAGGTTGGGTGAGAAATGGCTCCAGAACACGCGGTCAGTCGGCATTGTTTTAAGGGCGGCGGGCACGGGTTCGCGTACTGAGGCAGCTGATAAATCTTCCATCAGATAAGCGTGCGGAGAAGGGAGGGGCTGTGTCATAATATCTTCTGTTTCTCCGTCTGTTCTGGAGGGCACAAACTGCCTCGCTTTAAGGAAACTGTCAGCGTGCAATTATCATTTTTATTGCCGCGCAGGGGATGTGTCTCTGTAAGCGGTCAGCGCTGTATGCCTGTGGCCCGATATATAACACCATAATATCACAATAAAAATGACGCACGAGATAAGAGTAATCCCAGCCTCTTCGTTCCGGGTGCAGAAATAACACCAGCAGGGTCTGCAACCAGTATATCACCTCCGCTCTGAGGTTTTTTACTCTCATCATATATCTGCCTTTAGTGACAGAATGAGTATTCTGCTTATCTCCCCTGTGTTTCGTGCAGTGACTGTTGTATCGTGCCTGCGCAGACAGATTTAGTTAAGGGGTTTTGCGGATTATGGTTCAGAACAGAATGACGAATGCAGGGACAGAAATGAAGCGTCGTGGTCTTTGTTTCGTTATTTCAGCGCCCTCAGGTGCCGGAAAATCAACAATCGCAAATGCATTGCGTGCCTCAGAACCTCAGCTGCGTCACTCTGTTTCTGTTACTACCCGCGCCCCGCGCCCGGGTGAGAAAGAAGGTGTGCATTATCACTTCCGTTCTATGGAGCAGTTTGAAACTATGGCAGCAGCGGGTGAGCTGCTCGAATGGGCAACTGTGTTCGGGCGTGGCTATGGCACCCCGCGTGCGCCGGTAGAAGAGGCTCTTTCTGCCGGATATGACATGGTGTTTGATATCGACTGGCAGGGGCACCAGCAAATTCGCACGGCGTTACCGGATGATGTGGTCAGCCTGTTTGTTCTTCCCCCCTCTCTGGAAGAACTCCGCAGACGTCTGGATAACCGGGCTTCAGACCACCCTGATGAAATTGCCCGTCGTATGGCGGCTGCACAGGATGAAATTTCACACTGGTCTGAGTTTGACCATGTTATCGTTAATAAAGACCTTGACCGCGCGATTTTTGAGGCGCGCTCTGTTCTGACAGCTGGTCGTCTGCGCATGCGTCGTCAGACGGGTCTGGCAGACTTTGTGGCTACGTTTGGAGTCTGATAGGTTATGGATTTCTCTTCTGTTTCAGTGCTTTGCGTTGGTGATGTTATGCTCGACCGTTTTTTATACGGTGGTATGGAGCGGATCTCACCTGAAGCACCGGTTCCGGTGTTGCTGCTGAAAAATAAAAGAGAAATGCCAGGTGGTGCGGGTAACGTGGCCAGCAATGTTACAGCACTTGGTGCCCGTGCTATTCTTATCGGGCTGGCCGGACGCGATGAGGCAGGCGCATTGTTGCGTAACAGCCTTGCCGGTCGTGCTAATGTTGTTGATGCAACGGTTGAGAGCACCTGTCGCCCTACTATTTGTAAAACACGCTTTATTGCGGCTAACCAGCAGGTTGTGCGTGCTGATGAAGAGAGTGCTCTGCCGCTGCAGGAGGAAGAGGCTGAAGCGCTGAATGCTGCCATTGCACAATGGATAGACCAGGTGCAGGCTGTTGTGGTGTCAGATTACGGTAAGGGCGTGTGTTCCCCGCAGGTGCTGCAGCAGGTTTTTACTCTGGCGCATGCGCGTAAGGTGCCGGTGTTTGTTGACCCGAAATCACCTGACTACCGTCTGTATCGCGGGGCAACCTGCATCACACCGAATGCAAAAGAACTGGCTGCGGCTTCAGCCCTGCCTGTTGCGTCAGAAGAGCAGACTGAAGTCGCCGCCCGTAAAGTCATGGCTGCGGCCGGGGCAGATGCTATTCTCGCAACACGCTCTGAAAAAGGCATGATGCTGGTGCGCCATAATGGCCCGGTTTTGTCTGTGCCTACGCGTGCCCGTGAAGTCTTTGACGTTTCAGGTGCGGGCGATACCGTTATTGCAGCCATGGCCGTTGTCACAGGTTCTGGCAGTACGCTTGAGCAGGCTATGCGTGTTGCAAATGCCGCAGCGGGTGTTGTTGTGGCCAGACTGGGTACGGCCACAGCAGATATACAGGAAGTCATTCAGGAGCTGGAGAAACAGTCAGGCCCGGATGAAATGCCACATTTACTGTCTGCTTCAGCAGCGCATGCGCTGATACAGAAATGGCAGAGCAGGGGGCTGAGTGTTGGTTTTACCAATGGCTGCTTTGATATTATTCACCCGGGTCACGTTGACCTTCTGGCTGAGGCACGTGCTGCCTGTGACCGCCTTGTCGTCGCTTTAAATACAGACGCGAGTGTTCGTCGTCTCAAGGGGGATGAGCGGCCGGTTAACACACTTGATGCACGGGCCCGCGTTATTTCTGCCATCCGCCATGTCGATGCTGTTGTAGCCTTTGATGAAGATACCCCGCTGGAGATCATACAGGCGCTTGAGCCTGATGTACTGGTCAAGGGAGCAGACTATACACCTGAGCAGGTTGTCGGAGCACGTGAGGTAATAGCCGGCGGCGGGCGTCTGGTCCTGGTCGATCTGCTCAAAGGGCATTCAACAACAGCTACGATCGGACGGATCAAAGGTGTATGATGCAGCATATTTCTGAAAAAAAAACAGAGCCTCTGCTTATTATGCACCAGCGTTTTACGAACTGGCTTTTTGATGAGGTTTTGCCTTTCTGGGGGACAGCAGGGTGTGATGGCACACCAGAGAACCCTGCACTGTACGGCGCGCAGGAAAGCCTGACCCTGGAGGGTGTTTCAGCACAGGCACCTTTTAAAAGAGTGAGAGTGCAGGCCAGGCAGCTTTTTGTATTTTCGTGGGCCGCCTTACAGGGCCAGGCCGAAGGGCGTAGCCGGGCCGACGGTATTTTTGCTTTTTTATGCAAAGCCCATAATGAACAGGGCAAATGGGGCCGCAGTCTGACACCCGAAGGTCAGCTTCTTGACCCCACGGCTGACCTTTATGATCTTGCTTTTGTTATCTTTGCTCTGGCCTGGTATGAACGGCTGGATCAAAGTGGTAAGGCGCTCGCTCTGGCGCGTCAGGCATTACGCTGGATCAGCGAAAATATGAGCACCCCTCAGGGTGGGTTTTTTAATACTCTGCCAGCGGGTGATGAGCCACGCCAGCAAAACCCGCACATGCATTTATTTGAGGCCATTCTGGCTTTGTATGAAACAACCGGTGAAATTGCAGACCTGACCCAGGCTCACGCTCTGTATGCTTTGTTCAGTCAGTTTTTACAGGATGAAACGACTGGCACACTGGGTGAATATTTCACGTCAGACTGGGCTCCCGCGCCCGGGCATGAGGGGAACTGGCTTGAGCCAGGCCATCATTTTGAGTGGGTCTGGCTGTTGTCAGAATATGAGCGCCTGACAGGTGTTATCACAAAAACACGTGCTGACAGACTGTATCAGTTTGCAAAACGCTATGGCCCCGATCCGGCGACAGGCCTGGTGTGTGATGCGCTGGGGCGTGATGGTTCAGTGCTTAAAGCGTCATCGCGTTTGTGGGTTCAGGGTGAAACGCTGCGAGCAGTCCTTACGGTTGATCCGCAGGATACTGACGGGCTGGCAGCCCGTATCGTTACAAACCTGCTTGAACGATATTTCACTGACTGTCCGGCTGGCACATGGCATGATCAGCTGAATGAGGCAGCCTATCCGGTTTCAAAGGCCATTCCGGCAAGTTCTCTTTATCATATTATAACGGCATATGATGTGCTGAATAAAGTTCGTTCAGAGGTGACACAATAAATATGGCACAGGCAGATACCGGGCTTACCGCTACTGAAGATTCTTCTCTTTCTCTTACCCTTCGGCACCCCCCGGCTAATATTGAGGCTGAGCAGGCATTGCTGGGTGCTTTGCTGACAAATAACCGTGCTTATGATCGTGTTTCTGATTTTTTGAGTGGGATGCATTTTGCTAACCAGGCAAATGGCCGGTTGTTTGATATCATCGCCCGCCGCATCGAAAGCGGTCAGCTGGCAGACCCGGTAACGCTGCGTGCTGAGCTGGTGAACTCTGATGTGCTCGAGCCGGTTGGTGGCATTGCTTATATGGGTAAATTGCTGACATCAATGGTTGGCATCATTAATGCTGGAGACTACGGGCGCACCATTTACGATGCCTGGATTCGCCGGCAGCTGATTGATATCGGTGAAGAGGTTGTTAACAAAGCATTTGGTAAAAGCTCATCTCTTTCCGGCCCGGATCAGATCGCGGCTGGTGAGGAGGCTCTTTTCCGTCTGGCTACAGAAAAAGGCCAGGACGGCGGGTTCGTTGAGTTTGGCCGTGCTTTGACCGATGCTATTGTGACGGCGGAGAAAGCATTTCAGAATGAAGGTCATGTTACAGGTCTGACCTCTGGTCTGGTCGATTTTGATAAAAAAACCGGTGGTTTTCATCCTTCTGATCTGTTGATTCTCGCTGGTCGTCCGGCCATGGGTAAAACGGCGCTGGCGACCAAAATGGCGTTCTCTGCCGCGAGCTCCCTGCTTGAGGAAGCTGAGGCAACAGGTGCAAAGCCTAAAGGTACGGTTGCTATTTTCTCCCTCGAGATGTCAGCTGAGCAGCTTGCAACCCGTATTTTGTCAGAGCAGGCTCAGGTTTCGGGTGAGCGTCTGCGTCGGGGTGATATCAGGCAAAAAGAGTTTGATAGTTTTGTTCGGGTTAGCCAGAAGCTGGCTCGCCTGCCTATGGTCATTGATGACACACCAGCTATTTCGCTCTCTGCCATGCGTACGCGCTGCCGCCGGCTAAAGCGCACTAAGGGCCTGAGCCTGATAGTTGTTGACTATCTTCAGCTTATGCGTCCGTCGGTCGGGACAAAGCCTGAAAGTCGTGTGCTCGAAATTTCTATGATTACACAGGGGCTGAAAGCGATAGCAAAAGAGCTTGAGGTGCCGGTTATTGCTCTCTCACAGCTGTCGCGTCAGGTTGAATCGCGTGAAGATAAACGCCCCATGCTGTCAGATCTTCGTGAATCAGGCTCGATTGAGCAGGATGCTGATGCCGTGATGTTTGTTTACCGTGATGAATATTATCTTCAGCAGCGTATGCCGAAGGAAGTTTCTTTTGATTCTAAAGAAAAATACTCAATGGCACTTGATGACTGGCAACATAAAATGAGCCTGGTTCATAACAAAGCTGAACTGATTCTTGAAAAGCAGAGGCATGGCCCGACAGGTACGGTGCATCTGTTCTTTGAAGGTGAATATACGCGTTTTGGTAACCTTGATGAAATTCATGATGATGGTCACCATTACTGATATGGAAAGAGCCTGACTTAAATTGCGAAAAAAGAAGACTGGTATGACATTTTTTAAATTTATAATGTCGAAATTAAAAAGGCAGTCAGAGCAGTCTTCTCTTACTCTCGCTCAGGCCTCTTCCGGGGTGACGGAGCTTGAGGCGCCAGTATCATATCCGGCGTTGATGGTGGAGGGTGGGGTGCTGCCCGACGGTTCGCGCTCAGTTTTTTATGGCTGGCAGAGTAAGGCACTGACACTGCGTCAGTATATTCTGTCAAAAGTTGTTCTTGATCGTTCTCTCATGGTGTTCCTCAAAAATGGCCACCCTGTTGCAGAGACATCTTACCTTCAGCCCCCTGATGCTGTGGCAGCGCTGACAGTGCGCCCGGGTGATCTTTCAAAAGAATTTCTGAAAGAGCCTGTTATGGCTGCCAGTTTTGACCACTGGGATATTAATTTTTTCCACTGGGTGAGGCATACTGTCCCGACTTTTTTTGCCCTGCGTGAGGCGCAGTATAAAGGCGGTTTTATTTTACCTTACCTGCAGCCATGGCAGGCTGAAACGCTCAAAATGAATGGTTTTGAGAATGCCCCTCAGGCCACCACGCATCATGGTCATCAGTATGCTTTTAAACAGGTTATTTATACTGATTATGTGAGAGGCCTTGCTGATTTTTCGGTGTCGCCTCTTTCAGCGCGGGCCTATCACACCCTGGTGGCTGAAGCCGGTGGCTGTAAGCCGGATGAGCGTGATTTGTTTATTTTTATTGAGCGTGGCAGCGCGTCTAACAGGGCTATGCCAAATGAGGCTGAACTGGCTGAGGCTATGAGGGAAGCTGGTTTTACGGTTATCCGGCCAGAGACATTAAGCGTTGCCGGGCAGATGCGTTTTTTTGCGCGGGCACGTATGGTCGTGGGTTCACTGGGTGCTGCTATGGCAAATGTTGCCTGGTGTCACCCCGGTACAGTCGTATATGAGCTTGTGCCGGCACACCATCAAAATCCCTGCACACTGGCTCTCACCACTCAGATGGGATTGTTATACTGGGGCGACCTGATTGAAACAGGTGTGGAGGGGGACAACCATACTGCGGCCTCTCTGCGTGGGTTCGATGTGCCGGCTGTCATCGGGCGGGCAAAGCAGCTGCAACAATATGTTGTTTAGTATTTACCGGGTTATTTATCAGCTTAGCCTCAGGGCCTGTTAATTTATTGAGACTGTGAAAGCAGATATTTAAAAGGAAAAATATGGATTATCATATACAGGAAGCAAGTTTTGATCTGCCAGCTGGTTTTGTCGATCAAAGCATCAATGTTCTGACCCTCTCACCAGAACAAACGACACAGCTTGAAAATGTCCGTTATGAGCAGAATACAAGAAGATTTATTACTTATTTACGGGAATCAGAGCCCGATAAAACAGTCGCTATGACAGATATGGAAATGCATACTCTGGTGTAGAAAGAAATTCAGCATGGAGCATCATGGGGACTGACGACAACGCCGTGCCTGATCTTGTTTTGCCGAAGCGTTATCGCTGGAGATACGGCCTTCATGAAAGATGAGGCGTTTAAAAAATATATCATGCATGGAGATGAGAGCACATCTCATATGACACCAGATGAACGTCTGGTAAAATCTACACGAGACGCCGCCCGGCGTGATCTTCAGCAGGAGCTGGAGAAATGAGCGGTGATTCAGATAACGCAGATAATTTAAAATGGTTTACACCACAGGCAGAGTCAGCATCATCTGCTACGGAGAAAAACGCTGATCTTACCCGAGTAATGCAGGATGCGAGTGGTCACGACAAATTTCTGCCGGCATCAGTTCAGGATAAAAAATTACAGTTTCTGGTCCGTTTTCTTTATCGCAATTGAATACAGCTCATGGTCAGCCATCATCCAGGAGCATGAAACCAAAGAACTTCCCAATAAAGATATGTCAAATGCACATGCTGAAATTGGTGCTATGCAACAAGCATATGATGCAGGTTTAACATCAGGAAATGATATGGAGATGACAGTAGAGGGAGAAAAAATTTGTAGTTATTGTACATCTGCTATACTAAAAATGGCGAAAGCTATAAATTTAAGAAGTTTAAGCATATTTGAAAAAACAACAAATTTAACTTATACTTGGAATGAAGGAGAGAAAACATTAAGGATTAAATAAATGAAAATATATTGGAATATAAGAGAAAAAGGAAATGAAAAAACAAATGATTTTAAATTTATTTTAAATAAATTAGAACTACTAAAGGAAAGAACAGGATCTTTCAGTTGTTCATTTGAAAATGATGAAAATCAGAGAAGATTTTCGACATATTCTGCATTTTCAGATGAAGATAAATCTTATTTGTTTTTTATCTCTATAGGGGAAATAGGTGATGATGGTGAATATTTATTAAAAACTCTAAATAACAAAGGAAATAAAAATAAAAAAGTTGAATTTAACGGTGATTATTATTGCTACGATCAAGCAACGCCTGATTTTAGTTTGGTTCTTTTTTGTTTTGAATGTTTTTTTAAAGAGAAAAAGATTTCTGAAAAAATACTCAGTGAATAATTATATTTAATAAATACAATATAAATCTTAGATAATTATCAGTTTCATTGTTTGTTCAGTGCCAACATGGCGAATTAATATTATGTGGTATTAACTGCCCATCAGGCTATCTTCCAAAACTATAGGAAAAAAATGATTTTTAAAGAATGGTTTGAAACGCAAAAAATTCTTACAAAGAATGACCTTATGTTTAATCCTGAAGTAAATGGATTATCAGGTGAATATACTACATACGGAGGTGAATATGATTTACAGTTAATGCGTACAGATGAGGAAGAAGAAATTCCTGTTAATGGTATTGTATATGATTGTTGGGATTATAATGAAAATAATGATATAGAAGTATATAAAGGTTATGCAAATGGATATATAGATGGACAAAAGGTAGTTTTTTATAGAAATAAAAATATAGAAAAAATATCTGTTGCTTATAAAGGAACTGCAATTGGTCCAGTAATTCATTTTTACGAAAATGGATTAATAAAAAAAGAAGAATTTTATTCTTTTGGATATAATATTTTAAGAATAGAATATGATAAAAATAAAAATATTATAGAAAAATATATAATTCTGGAATTTCTTTCGAGGAATCTTTAAAAGAAGAATGTCCAGACTTATATAAAATGTTTATTTCAAAAATTAAATTTTTCGTGTGAATTGATGATTTTATGTATAGACGCTTATTATTTTAATAATAAAGCAAAAGTTTCTGGAGGGTTATTTCAGTCATGGACTGATTCTTCTTTCTGTAAAGTTTATAATTGTGATTGTGATGACGTTTTGCCATATGAGCCTGGCAGCTTTTATCAGAGAGAATTGCCTTGCCTTAAAAAGTTAATTTATAAAATTTCAGAACCGATTGAAGTTATTATTATAGATGGTTATGTCACTCTTGGTTCTGATATGAAAAAAGGCCTTGGTGCTCATCTGTATGAAGAGCTTAATCAACGCATTCCTGTCATCGGTGTAGCCAAAAGTAAATTCAAGGATACTCCGGAAGAATGTTTTATTTTTCGTGGTCAAAGCCTTTCACCACTTTATATTACATGCTTAGGTATTCCTCTTGAAATGGCAAAAAAATATATAAATTCTATGGTTGGTGAATATAGAATCCCACTCCTTCTTAAGGAAATTGATAAAATATCAAGGAGTATTTAAATAATTTCTAAAAAAATTTATTAATTATTTACTCTATATGCGCACAGGTGGAGGCTATACTAAGTGGGTTGTTCGCCTGTGTGCATTTTTTCGGCAATATGAGGTCGATACTTATTAAAATTTCAAGGATAAGAACGGTCATGCTCTCTGTTGCAACCCACTATCCTGTCATAGAAAAATGACCAAATAGCACCTGTATAAAAAGTGCCATCTGATCGAAAATATATTTGCAAAGCTGACAGACCGGCGACGTGTTGCGACCAGATATGACCGCTGCGCTTCATATCACAGCAAGTTTCAGATTCTATCTCAGAGAATGAATTCTGAGGCAGGTAAAGAAAGCTCGTTGGCCTGTAACATGATAAAAGTAAGAGCACGTTTTAGCCTGATGGGACGAGGCAGTTTTTTCTTTCTTTTATCTGAGCACGCTTGCCTCGGCGGCATCATGTGGCAGCACTGCTCCGTAGGCTTCGTTATAACGTGAGGCAAAAGCCTCCCGCTCCAGACGTTCACAGTAATCCAGATATTTAATGAGAGCGCGTTCGGCGCGTGGAGTGCGCCCGTAAATACGCTTGTAGTGTCGCCATAGCATCATCACATTCACTGACCATGCATCATAACTGTGCCGGGTCACTCTCGCCCGAACAGCCGGAGGCAGGGCATCAAACGCAGCCCAGTCATCGCCATTATAGCGGTGCCACATTTCGTGGCGTAGTGTTCGCTCGTTATCTGCTAAGATGTCAGGCATGTTCTGCACTTTCCTGCACGCCCCAGAGAGGGAAGGGGTCTGGCAAATATGACAGGTGTAAGGGGTCGTATTGCTTTGTGGCGGGTTGCGGCGCCAGGCAGGTGTTGAGGGCACGGGTAATTTCTGCCTCGTTCATCTCCCCGGTGCCGATAAAGACGATCTCCTGACGACGATCGCCGTAAAGCGGATCCCATTTTGAAATGATCGTATTTTTTGATTCTTCGTCTTCAGGCCAGTAGCTTTCAGGAACCGTAACCCACCAGCGTCCCAGTGCCTGTGTGCGCACAAGAGCACCTGCCTGCCCCAGTTCTCCAACCCACTGGGGGCGCGTTGCCAGCCAGAAATGTCCTTTAGCCCGAATGACGCCTGGCCATATGCTGTCAATGAAAGCTTTAAATCGTTCAGGTATAAGCGGGTGGCGGGCCCGCCAGACAAATGTGCTGATACCGTATTCTTCTGTCTCAGGCGTATGATTTTCAAAATCTGAGAGCTCTTTATACCATAGCGGATGCTGGTGGGCTTTGTCGTAGTCAAAGAGCTGAGTATTGAGAATGTCAGCGCATGAAACTGCGCCCTGGTCCGTTTCGATAATTCTGGCATCGGCGTTCAGTGCCTGAATAATTTGTCTGGCTGTCAGCCGTTGCTCAGGTGTTGCGGCTGATATTTTGTTAAGAACGATAATATCGGCAAATTCTATCTGTTCAACCAGCAGGTCAACCAGAGCACGGTCATCTTCCTCACCGGCTGTTTCACCTCTGTCACGCAAAAAATCGGTCGAGCTATAGTCCTGGAGCAGGTTTACGGCATCCACTACCGTGACCATCGTATCAAGGCGGGCAATATCAGAGAGACTTTCACCGGCTTCATCGCGAAATTCAAAAGTCGCAGCAACGGGGAGTGGTTCTGCAATTCCTGTTGATTCAATCAGCAGATAATCAAAGCGCTCTTCCTCTGCCAGCCGGCGTACTTCCTGAAGCAGGTCATCACGCAGAGTGCAGCAAATGCAGCCGTTGCTCATTTCTACAAGGGTTTCATTTGTGCGGGAGAGGTCACTGCCGCTGCGTATCAGATCAGCATCAATATTAACATCGCTCATATCATTCACAATCACGGCGACTTTCCGCCCTTCGCGATTATTGAGGATATGGTTGAGCAGTGTTGTTTTGCCCGCTCCCAAAAAGCCTGAGAGCACTGTTACCGGAAGTTTTTTAAGCATAGCAGACACGGTCCATCGGATTTTGGTCTGCTCACTCTATATGTTATGTTATAACATAACAACCCTTAAGAGGAAAAGACCAGTATCTTCAGGGTAACAGGTTAGAGGGGCCTTCTTCGAGTACATCAGCAATATCACCGACGGTCATGTGGCCTTCCTGCTCGACAATGGCATTTTGAGCAAACATGATGCCCTCAGCCGTACGATGAAATTTTGCGAGTGTGCGAAGTGGCTCTTTTTTGTCTGGTATATCGCCATGTTCCTGGTCGGTTGTGGTGACGATACAGCGTGCACAGGGCTTGCTGATGCGCAAAATGGCTGTGCCAATACGCAGCCTGCGCCAGCAATCTTCAGCCCATGGTTCGGCTCCTGCAATGACGATATTGGGCCTGAAGCGGGTCATAGGCACAGGCTGCTTCAGGCGGGCGTTAAGATCATCGAGCGATGCTTCGGTTGCAATCAGCAGCGGGTAGCCATCGGCAAATGAGACTGGCACCGGGTTTTGTTCAATGGTGCGTATGCGCGCCTGATCGGGGTTGTGCATATACATCAGGCGGCAGGCTGTCTGTGTATGCCGGGTGAGCCAGTCAGCCGCCAGGTCACCTGCGTCCCGTGCGTTAATAAGGTCTTTCCATACACGTACTGTTTTGACGGGTGTGTCAGATGCAGGGCAGGTAACAGTGCAGGGTGCAGAGCCTTCATATGTCAGCACCAGTCCTGTTGCCGTCGGGTGTGCCTGCACACGTGCCAGAGCAGGCACTGTGCGCTGCGTTATAAAAGTGCCGTCGGGTTGAGTAATAACCCAGCGGCGGTCCCCCTCTGCTCCCCAGAAGCGTATGGAGACGGAGGAGCAGTCGAGACCGCGTAAGGCCTTAACCGGATAAATACTCAGAGTTGTGACCTGAAGCGTCATATTCGCCGTTACAGGCCGAGGGCTGAGAGGGAGGGGTAATCGTCAGGGCGGCGGTTGCCCTGCCAGTGCATTTTACGGTCTGCTTTAGTAATATGGAGGTCATTAATAGAGGCAAAGCGGCGCTGCATAAGGCCGGTTGCATCAAACTCCCAGTTTTCATTGCCGTATGAGCGAAACCATTGTCCGCTTTCATCATGCCATTCATAGGCAAAACGTACGGCTATACGATTATCATGAAAGCTCCACAGTTCTTTAATCAGCCGGTAATCATGCTCAGTATTCCATTTATGCGTAAGAAAAGCCTCTATTGCGACACGCCCTGTAATGAACTGGTCACGGTTTCTCCACACTGAGTCGGGTGTATAGGCAAGAGCAACCCGCTGAGGGTTCTGGCTGTTCCAGGCATCTTCTGCGGCTCTGACTTTGAGTGTGGCAGTTTCAGCCGTAAAGGGAGGAAGGGGAGGGCGTGTCATCGTATTGTCCTCGTCAGTAAGTGTATTCCCCGCACGAAGCCGGTGCGGGAAAACAGTGAGGAGAGGTAATTATTTCAGGCGTGATGTGATGTCAGCAATACGTCTGCCATAGAGTTCTGCTGTAAGCAGGTCGCCTTTATGCACTTCATCCACGCTGGCATCAGCGGGCGAACGTACCAGCAGGCCTACTGAGCCACCCAGGTTGTTTGTGTCGTCAGAGGTTGCTGCCTTGGTATTAGAGGGAGGCAGGCCCAGACTGACCCATATACCACCATGCTGTGAGGCAAGTGTTTGCAGATAAATGAGAGAAACCTGCTTGTCACCACTGGGGCTGGCTGAGTTTGTAAAACCGCCAAAAATTTTATCTTTCCAGCCGCCTGTAAACCAGATTTTCGACGTTGCATCAGCGAATTTTTTAAACTGCCAGCTAACATTACCCATATAAGTCGGGGCACCCATAATAATGGCGTCTGAGCTGTTGAGTGTCTCCCAGTCTGCCTCAGTGATATCACCATTGGCATCAATGATAACCAGCGCGCCGCCTGAACCCTTTGCAATGTGGTCGGCAACGACTTTGGTGTGCCCGTAGCCAGAATGGTAAACAATGCTGATTTTGCTCATAACGTCTTACCTTTTTTAAAAAGAGGAAAAGAGTGTTAACGGTAAATCCACCGGCGGCGGGCCGGGTTACGCTGCTCCCATCCCTGGCGTTCAAGCTCAGGGGTGCTGGCATGTTGTTTAGGGTAACCAACACAGAGATAGGCCAGAAACTGCCAGTCAGGCTCCACACTCAGGACAGAGGCGGCATCATCCGGGTCGAGGATAGAAACCCACCCCAGGCCAATCCCCTGAGCTGCGGCACTTAGCCAGAAGGTATAAATTGCCATAACGGCAGACCATGTTGTGGTCTCGGGCATGGTGGCACGACCCAGACCACGCCCCTGTACCGGGTTTGTGTCGCAAAAAACAGCAATATGGTGCGGCGCTTCATCAAGCCCGGCAAGTTTGAGCGACGCATAACGCTGTGCGTCGTCACCATTGCGGCCATCAAGGGCAAGAGCATTACTGCGGGCAAAATTATTGCGTATACCAGCGCGGCGCTGCGGGCTTTCAACGCGTACAAAGCGCCATGGCTCGCTCAGCCCGACCGACGGAGCACGGCAGGCCGTGTGCAGCAGGTCTTCCAGAATATGTTCGGGCACCGGATCTGTTCTGAAATGACGAACATCACGCCGCCATTCAAAAAGTTTATCCAGATCCTGACGAAATGCTGCGGAAAAATTTGGGTCGCTCATCCCATCATCATGCCGCTAAGTGCCGCACTCAGCAAGAAGATTATCAGCAGGCCACAGGCACGGCGATATATGCTGAGCCCTCGTTTCAGGTCTGATGCTGTAGCCTGTGCTGTGCCGTTACCCATCCAGTGGTCAGGCACTTCTTTGCCATTATAGCTGCGCGGCCCGGCCAGACGCAGGGTGAGGGCACCCGCCATAGCAGCTTCTGGCCAGCCGGCATTGGGTGAGCGGTGTTTGCGTGCATCACGCCATACTGCCCGCCACGCTTCTCTGCGCTGTCCGTGAGGGGCAGCCAGTATAATGCAAAGGGCTGCGAGGCGTGAGGCTGGCAGGTTAATCAGGTCATCAAGTCTGGCTGAGGCCATGCCAAATGCGGCATAACGTGGTGTCAGGTGGCCTATCATGCTGTCAGCTGTGTTGACAGTTTTATAAAACACGGCACCAGGTAAGCCAAATAATGCAGCCCAGAACAGGGGGGCAACGACACCGTCAGAGAAATTTTCAGCCAGACTTTCCAGAGCAGCCCTGACAATCCCGGCTTCATCCAGCACTGTAGTATCACGACCGACAATCTGGCTTACAGCCTGCCTGCCACCCGTCAGTCCGTCATTTTGTAGGGCCCTGAACACGGCATACACATGAGTCCACAGAGATTTCTGCGCCACCAGTGTTGTTGTGGCGATAGCCTGTGCAATGAGCATGAGGGAGGGGGATAAAAAATGATCACCGATTTTAAGAGCCAGCCCGGTTATGCCCAGTGTAACAGTCAGCAGAATAAACAGAGCGACAAAGCCTGCCAGCCTGCGCCGGGCTTCTGATTCCTCCGGGTGGTTGAAGGTCTGGTCAAGCTTGTTTATCAGGGCACCAGCCCACACCACAGGGTGACCTATGGCGCGAAACAGGGGGGCGGGGTAGCCAGCCAGACTTTCGGTAACAGCCGCCAGAGCAGCAACGGGCAGCGTGACAGTAAGAGGAAAAAGCAACATGCGTGGAGCAGGCTCACAGTTTGAGGCAGAACGCCCCGGGGCAGAGACGACACCCTCTATCACGCAATGCAGAGCCGGGGCTATATCTGCCGGGGGTATCCGCTTACCTGCCCATGGCGGGCAGGCTCGTGCTGTGATGCAGAATTTTCCTCATGCGCCTGAGCCGTATTATGACCTTTCAACAGGTATCAGCCCGTATGCCTACCCCTGCACATTTCCTGATGTGGCACAGCTGACCCGCCTGCCTGAGCAGGATGAAGAAGAGGCTTTGTGTCAGAGTGCTGCGTGGGCTTATGGTGTGCCTTCGGCGTCTATGGTTGTGGCAGGTGCCGGGAGTCAGAGCCTTATTGCATTACTGCCTTATGTACTTCCTGTCCGGCATGTGTGTATTTCAGGCCCGACTTATTCAGGGCATGAGCAGGCCTGGCGTCAGCAGGGGCGTGTCACTGTGCAGTGCGTGCAGGAGCCTGATGCCTGTTTGCAGGCAGCCTTACAACCGGGCACGGTATGTGTGGTCTGCAATCCCAATAATCCTGATGGGCGGATTGTTTCTTTAAGCTGGTTACGCACTCTGGCTGAGCATTGTGAGAAAAATAATAGTTTTCTTATAGTTGATGAAGCTTTCGCTGATTTTGAAAAAGAGAGTGCAGCTGCACTGTTGCCATCTTCTTCTTCTTCTTCTTCTTCTTCTTCTTCTTCTTCTTCTTCTGTTCTGGTGCTGCGTTCATTTGGCAAAACTTATGGTTTACCTGGTGTCAGGCTTGGGTTTTTACTGGCATCAGAGGAGGTCGCAGCACAGGTACGCCACGTGCAGGGAAGCTGGCCGGTGGGTTCTGTCGCGCTTCATATTGGTAAAGTCGCTCTGGCTGATGAGGCATGGAAGCATGATGCTGCTGCACGCGTGCGTCAGGATCATGCCCGTCTGGTTGCTTTGCTGACCAGTGCAGGTCTGGTCTGTGTCGGAGAGTGTGCACTTTTTACGCTGGTGATAACACCTTATGCGTTAAGGCTTTGGGAGCATCTGTGTCAGTCTGGTATCGTGACACGTATTTTCTCAGGTTTTTGTGATCGTCTGCGCATTGGCCTGCCAGCATCTGAGCCGGCATGGCTGCGTTTGTCAGATGCACTGAAGGCGTGGGAGCAGTCAGATCACAGCACTTTCTGATTGTCCAAACGTCTTTGTTTTACTGAAATGTTTGGGCTTGTGTAATCATGATCGCCGGGTAATGGCCTGAATACGATAGATGTGTCGGCTGAGAACAGAGTTCTGCAGAATATGTAAGGCCCATTATGCCCACAGGCGGGTTTGCTGTATTGTGCCCCTGATACGTTACACATAGCTGAATGCCTGAAACACGATAATATGTCCTCTTTCTCACAGCCGCTTCTTTCTCAGCCTTTCTCCAGCCTGACAGACCTGCATGATGTCTGCCTTACGCTGCCCGGACCCGACCTGTCAGCGCAGGAGGCTATAGCCCGTCGTGAAGGTACTCTTACCAAGCCAGCAGGCAGCCTGGGGCAGCTTGAAAAGCTGACATCATGGCTTGGAACCTGGCAAAAAAAGTCTCTTCCACAGCTCAGTAAAGTGAATATTCTGATTTTTGCCGGTAACCATGGTGTGGTCGCTCAAAATGTTTCCCCATGGTCTGCTGAAGTCACAACGCAAATGGTTCAAAACTTCAGGCATGGCGGTGCTGCGATTAATCAGATTGCGCAGGTTTCCCAGGCTGCTCTTTCGGTTATTCCTGTCGCAGAACTGACACCGACTGCTGATTTCACCCTGGCTCCTGCTATGACAGAACAGGCGTTTTTGCACGCGGTCAATATCGGTTACAACAGCGTGCCTCACGATAGCAGCCTTGTGTGCCTTGGTGAAATGGGTATCGGGAATACGACAGCCGCCGCTGCCCTGGCGGCTCTGTTATTTGGGGGTGACAGTCTTTTATGGAGCGGCCGCGGCACCGGCCTTGATGATGACGGTGTTAAACGCAAAGCTGCTGTTGTTGATACCGCCCGTGCCTTGCACGCGGCAGAAAGTAACTCTCCGCTTGAGCTGGCACGCCGGGCAGGGGGGTATGAGCTGGCAGCTATTATGGGAGCAACACTGGCTGCCCGCCATCTCTCAGTGCCTGTTCTGCTTGACGGTTATGTTTGCACTGCAGCGGTTGCCCCGCTGTTTAAGCTTAATCCCCAGGGGCTGGCCCATACATGGCTGGCCCATTGTTCAGCCGAAGCCGGGCATGCGCGCCTTGCAGAGGCTGTCGGGCTTACACCTTTGCTGTCGCTTGATATGCGTCTGGGTGAAGGGTCAGGCGCAGCCCTTGCTATTCCTGTTCTGAGAGCCGCTGTTGCCTGTCACACAAAAATGGCAACTTTCTCAGAAGCCTCTGTGACAAAGCGGCGATGAATGTTTTGAATCAGTTTCGTCAGGATCTGGCCTGCGCGTTAAGTCTTTTTACAAGGCTGCCTGTGTTCTGGCTGCTTACCAGAGCACAGCGGGCTGATAAACGCCCCTGGCCACTGGCACGCTCACTCTGGCTCTGGCCTTTTGTCGGAGCCTTCACAGGGCTTGCCGGCGGGATCGTGGGGTGGTTTCTTGAAGCCATTATGCATATTGCACCCTGGCCAGCAGTTACTTTGACGCTTGCCGCACAGGTGGCCCTGACAGGTGGCTTTCATGATGACGGGCTGGCCGATATGGCTGATAGTTACGGTGCCCGTACACGTGAGCGCAAGCTTGATATTATGCGTGACAGCCACATTGGCAGTTATGGCGTGCTTGCTTTGTGTCTGAGTGTGCTGACAAAAGTCGGCGCGCTCTCAGTTTTACCGGCAACGGCTCTTATTCCGGCTTTAATGTGTTCAGGGCTACTCGCCCGTGCAACCCTGATCTGGGTGCCTGTAGTGCTTTCTCCTGCCCGTAATAATGGCCTTGCCCGCCTGCTTTCTCCTGTGCCGCTTATTCCTTTTCTGTTTGCTCAGGCCTTTAGTGTCATGAGTATTGCTTGCTGGGTTTACTGGTGGAATGCGGCTTATTCCCCTGTTTTTTTTGCTCTGATATTACCACTGCTGATGCCATTTTTCTCCCTCGGGATTATGGCCATGACGGCATATAAAAATTTTGGTGGTTATACAGGTGACGTGCTGGGGGCGACAGCGACGATAACCGAATGCCTTGTGCTGGCAGCTTTAAGTGCATCGAAATAATGCAGGCAGTGCTTTTGATGCTGTTATATGGCAGTTCAGGTCAGCAACCACGCTCTGTTCACAGGTTACTTTATCGGTAAACCTGTGAACGGCGAACATGACGTCAGGCCCTGAGTTTAACAGGGGCCTGGTTCGGCTGGCTTAAAAATCAGCAGGAGCCTGTTTGCTTGTCACGAGCTTAAGGTAAGTATGCGCCCGCAGTGCCTCCGGGCCTCCCTCAGTGCCATAGCCTGAGTCTTTAATGCCACCAAATGGCACTTCAGGCAGTCCAAGGCCGGAGTAGTTAATGGAGATCATCCCGGCTTCTATTTTTTCTCCCAGCAAACGCTGCGTGCGTTCATCACGTGTATATGCGTAGGCTGCAAGGCCATAGGGCAGGCGGTTTGCTTCAGCAACAGCCTCTGCCAGTGTGGTAAATTCTGTGAGAATAATAACGGGCCCAAAAGGTTCCTCGTGCAGGATGCGCGCAGTTTCTTCCGGGTTAATGACCAGGACCGGAGGGTGAAAATAACCAGATGAAGGCAGTGAAACATCAGGCTGCCAGATCGTCGCACCGTGCTGACGAGCATCTTCAACAAGTTCTTTAATGGCGTTAAGACGACGCTCGTTAACCAGCGGGCCCAGGGTTACACCAGCATCAAGGCCGCGCCCTGTTTTAAGTGCGCTCATGCGAGCCTTAAGTTTTTCAGTGAAGGCTTTAACGACAGTGCGGTCGACCATAAAGCGTGTCGGAGAAATACATACCTGCCCGGCATTGCGGAATTTGGCAGCGCACAGGCGTTCAGCCGCGGCATCCAGGTCAGCATCGGCGCAGATGATAACGGGAGCATGTCCTCCCAGCTCCATTGTTACGGGCTTCATCTGTGCTCCGGCAAGGGCTGCCAGATGTTTGCCAACCGGTGTTGACCCGGTGAAGGAGATTTTTCTGACAACCGGATGCGCAATCAGATATTCTGAAATTTCTGCAGGGTTACCATAAACGAGGGAAACAACGCCTGCCGGAATACCTGCATCGAGGAATGTGCGCAGGAGTTCAGCCGGAGAAGCCGGAGTATCTTCAGGGGCTTTGACAATAACTGAGCACCCGGCTCCCAGTGCGGCGCCAAGTTTACGGGCAATCTGATTAACCGGGAAGTTCCATGGTGTGAAGGCAGCGACAACGCCAACGGGGCGGTGCAGCACGCGCTGCTCAATGTCAGCCTCGCGGGCTGGTACCAGCGTGTCATTAAGGCGGCGGCCTTCTTCACCGAAATATTCGATAACATTTGCTGCGGCCTGTATTTCTATAACAGCCTGGGCGAGCGGTTTGCCCTGCTCACGGCTGAGAATGCGGCCTATTGATTCTGCTCTCTCACGCAGTAATTCTGCAGCGCGACGCATAATAACAAAACGGTCCCAGGCGGAAAGAGCACGCCATGCAGCAAAGCCTTTTTGCGCGCCCTCAGCGACCAGAGCCAGCTCAGACTTTGAAGCATAAGCCGCTTTGCCAATGACTTCGCCTGTTGCGGGGTCCTGAACAGGGAAGGTCCGGCCATCGGCAGCATCCTGCCATTTGCCAGATATCAGAAGCTGGACGTTAAGAAGTTGGTCTGACATTTCTCTGGTCCTTAACATGGGTGACACGACCCGTCGGCAGTGGGTTTTACGAACAGAATGTCGTTAATCAGTGCCATGCTAGGAAGAAAATAGTGTAACGTCCATACCAGCAGGTATAAGCATATGCTTATGGTAGAGCAGAGGTCAGGCCTGGCTGATAGTCTGGGCAGCCTCATCCAGTAAAGCGATAATTTTCTGCTCAGCTTCAATATCCAGGCCACCATCACGCAGGCGAAGGCGCAGAGCTGTTTTAAGGTTTTTCATGGCCCGCATCAGTGGGGTTGAGAGGTCGCGGCGTCTGCCATGTTCATCTGACCCGCTGCGTGAACGAATTTCCTCCAGAGCTGCCTGGTTTGCTGTCAGAAAAGCGGCCCCTTCAGGGGTGATGCCGTAATTTTTACGCCCTTCATCGGTTGTGGGGTGAATGTAGCCGGCTTCTTCAAGCCAGGTAAGTGTTGGGTAGATAACACCCGGGCTGGGCGTGTAGCTGCCGCCTGAGGCCTCTTCAATCGTTTTAATCAGTTCATATCCATAGGTTGGTTTTTCAGCGATCAGGCTGAGAGTGAGGAGGCGGATCTCGCCATAATCAAATAGTCTGGCGCGCCCTTCGCGGTGGCTGCTGCCATGGCCGCGGCCATGATGATGGCGATGGTGACGCCCGTGTCCGCGCTCTGCGCCTTCAGGGGAGAACATGTGGTGGCGGTGACGACCGCCTTCGTGTCTTTTTCTGTGTTTCATGATTCTCGATATATATCTCGATATATCTAATGTCAAGATATATCGGGAATCGCATGTGTATCGGGTTTTTGTCACGACAGATGAGGCTGCGGGTTTATTCCTGTCTGTCTGCAGTGTGGTGAATTACAGGCCAGTTTGCCCTTCAGGGCATTAAAGGGCCGGTATTTTGATGTTGCTGGTCTTTCAGTGTCAGTGGCAGGCCGGCAGCCACAAATAAAACTTTGCCAACATGTAAGGCGAGTTGCTGATGCAGCAGACCGGCTTCATCTCTGAAACGACGGGCGAGTTTATTTTCAGGCACAATGCCAAGCCCCACCTCATTGCCAACCAGCACGGCTGGAGCCTTACGATTTTTCAGTGATTCAATGAGCTGTCGGGTAGCCAGTGCTGTATCGCAGCCATCGAGAATCAGGTTGGTCAGCCATAATGTCAGGCAGTCAAGCAGCACTGGTTTGTCGGCATATTTATTAAAGCAGGCGGCAATATTCAGAGGCTCTTCTTCAGTCAGCCAGCCATCAGCCCGGCTGGCCTGATGATGGCCAATCCGCTCACGCATTTCATCGTCAAAGGCCCTCCCGGTGGCAATATAGATCCAGGGGGAGGGAAGGGCAGTTATCAGTGCTTCTGCATGGCGACTTTTGCCTGATCGTGCACCACCAAGAATAAGTGTGGCAGATAATAAGCCCTGCGATGGTGCAATGTTCATTCCGTCTGTATCTTTCTGTGTTGTGTGGTGAAAAAGTTGCACGCCTCAACAGGATGTGTTCGACAATTATTTGACATCATACTCATCATGTATTGCGATACGGGGTTTAAGTTACAGTTTTAACCTTTCCGGAGCGATCTCATGACAGACAGAAATTTCCGCGCCATCCTGACAGGATCTTTTTCAACTCCCTGCGCGGATAACCCAACTGTAGCCATGATGGAAGCTGCCTATGCGCATGATGGTATCGATGCACGGTATATCAACTGTGACGTAAAAGCTGAAAATCTTGAAGGTGCAGTAAAAGGTGCACTGGCGATGGAGTGGGTGGGTTTTAACTGCTCGCTGCCCCATAAAGTTGAAGTGATTAAATATCTTGATGAGGTTGCAGAATCAGCCAGCATTATTGGTGCGGTCAACTGCGTGAGCATCCGTGACGGTAAGCTGACTGGCAATAATACTGATGGTAAGGGCTTTCTTGCTTCCTTAAAGAAAGTGACTGACCCTTCAGGTAAGAAAATTCTGCTGCTTGGTGCAGGTGGTGCGGCGCGTGCCATTGCTGTTGAACTTGGCCTTGCCGGTGCAAAGCATATTACCATCGCCAACCGTAAGCCTGAAAAAGCAGAAGCTATTGCTGAGCTGATTCGTAAAAATACAAAAAGTGAAGCAAAAGCTGTTGCCTGGTCGGGTGATATTGCCGTGCCGGAGGGCGCCGATGTGGTGATTAATGCCACCTCGATTGGTCTGGGAGATAAAGAGGCTCTGCCTCCTGTTGATCTCGGCACATTGTCACAGGGAGTCGTGGTGGCAGATGTTATCCCTAATCCACCGGCAACAAAATTTCTGCGTGAGGCAAAATCACGTGGCTGCATAACGCTGGATGGCCTTGGTATGCTGGTTAATCAGGGTGTTATCGGTGCAGAGCTGTGGCTGGGCCGTAAACTTAATGAAGATGCGATGGTGAACACCCTTCAGGAGATTTTTGGTGTTTCATCTGACTGAAAGGCCATGTCATGCCCGCATCACATCCGGCCTCTCAGGAGGAGCATAATCGTCACTCTTTAATCAGGGCACGTATCAGAAAACTGCTTCCGCAGTTTGCCCATCTTCAGGACCGCTCACGCGAGGCCCGGCGTTACGTGATTATGGCAGCAGCAATTGCTGCCATTGGCGGGCTTCTTTTTGGGTATGACACCGGTATTATTGCCTCAGCCCTTATTTATGTGACGCGCAGTTTTTCCCTTTCAACGGCAGGGCAGGAGTGGATAGCAGCCGCACTTAACCTGGGTGCTGTTGCGGGGGCTCTGATCAGCGGGCCGGTGGCTGACCGGTATGGTCGTCGCCTCACGACAATCTGTGCAGCGGCTGTTTTTATAGCGGCTTCCCTCGGGTGTGGTTTCGCACCTGATCAGACAACACTTATTATTGCCAGGTTGTTTCTGGGGGCCGCTGTCGGGGCAACGACACAAATTATCCCTGTTTATGTGGCTGAGCTTGCCCCGGCAGAATTACGCGGCAGCCTCGTCTCGTTGTTTCAGATGGTTTTTTCCCTTGGTTTGCTTGTTGCATTTTTTACCGGATACGAGCTTGCCGGGCCATCTGATTGCTGGCGCACGATGTTTAACCTCGGGGTTATACCTGCAGCTCTGCTTGCTTTGGGCATGTTTTTCTTGCCGGAAAGTCCCCGCTGGCTTCTTCATAATCATGAGGAGGAGCGGGCAATTGCTGTTTTATATCGTCTGCGTGGGCATCATGACCCGGTTCGGCAGGAGCTGGATGACCTGCTTAGCGCACATGAGCAGCAGACGGGTGAGAGCGGCTGGAGTGGACTAAAGCAGGCATGGGTTCGCCCGGCTCTTATCGCGGCTTTAGGGGTTGCTGCGCTCTCTCAGCTCTCAGGGCCTAATGTCGTTGTTTATTATGCTCCCATTATTCTGGCTCAGGCCGGACTTGGGAGTTCTGCTGCTCTGCTGACCTCTGTTGGTATTGGTCTGACCTCGACCATTACAACCATGATGGGTATTGCCCTGATTGACCGTGTCGGGCGGCGCCGGATGCTTCTGGTTATGTTGCCTTTTGCAGCTTTATCTCTTTTTGTTCTGGGCAGCATTTTTCTTAGTTCAGCGCCGATTGCCGGTTTGCGTATGGTGGTAATGCTTGCTGCTTTGCTGGGTTATATCTTTTTCAATTTCGGATCTTTGTCCGTCGCTGTCTGGCTGATTGCCTCAGAGGTGTTTCCGCTCGAAATACGCGGTAAAGCGATGGGCCTGGCCAGCGCGACTGTCTGGTTGTCTGATACTGTTGTATCGCTTGTTACATTAACGCTTGTGAATGCACTTGGTACAACAGGCACCTTCTGGCTTTTTGGCCTGATTAATGTGCTGTCTTTTGTTTTTGTATGGGCTTTTGTGCCTGAAACAGCCGGTACAACACTTGAGGAAATTGAACAGAGGCTACACAAAGGTACGTTTTATAACACAGGGCGATAAGCCCTGTTGTTTGCTGATGTCTGTGGCGTCATACCTGAGTGGTGGTGAATATTATGAAGTGTCGTATGATCAGCGCTGCGTTTTTGTGTCTTTTATCTGCCTGTTCAGGTCATGAGAATGAAAAAGGCAAAAACACTCTGATTATCTATCATGAAGGCAGCGCTGTATGTCGGAGCTCTTTGCTGGCACTAACCACAAAATTACACCTTGATGTGGTGTATTCTCTTAAAACGATGAATGCTCTTGTTGTTGGTGGCATCTCAGACAGGCATTACCACCAGGCAGAGCAAGCTTACAAAAATAAGAAATGTGTTTACGGCGTTAACAAAGATGATGTGAATATTATGCCGGAGTAGTTGTAAAATATGTCGGAACCGGGCTGTTTGTATCAGCGCATGTCGTAGCAGATTAGAAAAATATAACCGCCTTTGTTTGAGATTTTTATTTTTACAAAACAGAAGCCTCCCGCTTCAGAGTACGGTCTGCATCTCGTGAATGTCCGGCCTGCTGGCAAGAGCTGCTGCGGCTGGCAGGTGGGTGTAAGTGAAGAAGAAGTATTTATCGTTTTTTCATGCCGAAAAAATAATAAATCTGACTTGCGATATAAGCCATAATGACAATTAAAAAACTTATTAAAGCACGCATATTGTGATCCATTTAAAATATGAAGGGGTTTTTGAGAATAAATATTTTTAATTATGAGTATGGTAGGTTTTTTATAGGTGAAGGTAAAGAGTTTTATAGAGTAAAAATTTATATGTGATGAGTTTGGAGGTTTCAATAAATGCCGCTTACTACTGATATGATCGTTGATGCTCTCAGGTCTTTTGAACAGGGAAGCGACTGCACCAGATATTTTGGAAGAAATAAAAAAACTCTACCGTGATGAAACTTTAGGTAAGACACCTGTAAATAGCATTCGCGCACGGTTGCAGGAAGCATGTCCTGAAACTGGACAGTACAAAGGACGTCGTAGTTTATTTCGTCGTGTATCTCCTGTTAAAGAACGTAAGGGAGTTTGGAGTTTACGAAATGATTCTCTTTCTCCAGTAGCAAGCAATATGATTAACGATCAGGAGGATATTCTTAATAATAAAATTTTGTCAGAAACAGAGAGGCAGGCACTGGGTGTGCCGTTACAAATATAAAAATTCCAGAGCTGCTACGTGCGTCTCATATCAAGTCGTGGAGTGAATCTAATCCCGAAGAGCGACTGGACGCTGATAATGGGTTACTATTAATTGCTAATATTGACGCTGCATTCGACAGGCACCTTATATCCTTTGAAGACAATGGCGTGATGCTTTTTTCTAAAGAGTTAGGAGATGATCCTTGTCAGACGCTGGGCATATCGCAGGGTGCATCTATCCGGTATGATCTGAATGAAAATCAAAAAAAATATCTTCGTCAGCACAGAGAAAAGCTGAGAAAATAGTTTTAGAAAATTTGAGTTTTTAAGAAAATGGCGGAGGGGAAGGGATTCGAACCCTCGATACGGTTTAACCCGTATAACGGTTTAGCAAACCGTCGCCTTCAGCCACTCGGCCACCCCTCCGCAAAAAAGAGTGTAAGTTACACGACGTTTGCAGGACTGCTTTTAGGGGGTTTCTGACGTTTCGTCAAACCCCCCTGAGCATATTTTTACAGGGAAAATATTTTCCCTGTTTTTTACTGGTCGAGCTTCGCTTTCAGCGCTTCATTGACCAGAGCCGGGTTGGCTTTGCCCTTAGTTTCTTTCATGACCTGACCGACAAAAAAGCCAAAGAGTTTATCTTTGCCTGAACGGTATTCAGCAACCTTATCGGCATGCTTTGTCATGATGTCATCAATAGCGGTATCAATCACGCCGGTATCAGTTACCTGTTTCAGGCCTTTTTTCTCCACAATGTCTTCGGGTTCGTCACCGGTTTCAACCATGGTTTCAAAAACATCTTTGGCAATTTTGCCATTGATGGTGCCATCAGTAATCAGATCCAGCATTTTGCCGAGAGAAGCCGCGCTGACAGGGCTGTCTTCAAGGGTGCGGCTCGTGCGGTTCAGGGCAGCGAACAGGTCTCCCGTAACCCATGTGACAGCCAGCTTACCATCACGTCCTTTTGCGACAGTCTCAAAGAAGTCAGCCGTAATCTGTTCAGCGACCAGAACGCCTGCATCGTAAGAGGTAATGCCATATTCCTGCTGGAAGCGGGCTCTTTTTGCATCAGGCAGTTCAGGCAGGGCTTTTTTCAGTTCATCAACCCATGACTGCTCAATGACCAGAGGCAGCAGGTCAGGGTCGGGGAAATAGCGGTAATCATGCGCATCTTCTTTTGAGCGCATGGTGCGGGTTTCACCGCGTGCAGCATCGAACAGGCGGGTTTCCTGGTCAACTTCGCCACCGTTTTCCCAGATCTCAATCTGACGCACGGCTTCTGCTTCAATAGCCTGCATCACAAAGCGAATGGAGTTAACGTTTTTAATTTCACAGCGTGTGCGGAAAGGTTCACCAGCCTTGCGTACTGAGACATTAACGTCAGCACGCATTGAGCCCTCTTCCATGTTGCCGTCACAGGTGCCCAGATAGCGTAGAATCTGACGTAGCTTGCGCAGGTAGGCACCGGCTTCTTCAGGGGCGCGGATATCCGGCTCGCTGACAATCTCCATCAGGGCAATGCCTGAACGGTTCAGGTCAACAAAAGAGCGGCTCGGGTCCTGGTCGTGCAGCAGCTTACCGGCGTCCTGCTCCATATGCAGGCGGGTAATGCCAATCTGGCGTGTTTCGCCATTCTGCAGTTCGATCTCTACCGTGCCTTCGCCAACAATCGGGTATTCGAACTGGCTGATCTGGTAGCCCTGAGGCAGATCAGCATAAAAATAGTTTTTGCGATCAAACCGGCTTTGCAGGTTAATGCGGGCATTCAGCCCGAGGCCGGTACGCACGGCCTGAGCGACACATTCTTTATTGATAACAGGCAGCATGCCGGGGAAAGCCGCATCAACCAGGCTCACCTGCGAGTTCGGCTCGCCACCAAAGCGGGTTGAGGCTCCTGAGAACAGCTTGGAGTTGCTGACGATCTGGGCATGCACTTCAAGGCCCACCACGATTTCCCAGATGCCGGTTTTACCTTCGATTGTATAGCTCATAGACCTGCCTCCGCAAACAATGCGGGTTTGTGGGTAAAGCCTGCGGCAGCTTCAATAACACTCCCGGCTGACAGTACAGTTTCTTCGTCAAAATGGCGGCCGATAATCTGCAGCCCCAGTGGCAGTCCCTGGCTGTCGAGTCCGGCAGGCACAGAGAGGGCAGGCACGCCGGCCATGCTGGCAGGCACGGTAAAGATATCGTTCAGATACATCTGTACCGGGTCAGAAGAATTTTCACCCTGAGCAAATGCAGCGCTTGGTGCAGTTGGTGCCAGCAGCACGTCAACTTTTTCAAATGCTTCTGTAAAGTCACGGCGGATCAGGTTTCTGACCTTCTGTGCTTTCAGATAGTAGGCATCATAATATCCGGCTGACAGAACATAAGTGCCCATCAGAATACGATTGCGTACTTCTTCGCCAAAGCCTTCAGCGCGGGTGCGCTCGTACAGCTCGTCGAGAGACGGTGCCTCTGCGCGTGAGCCAAAGCGCACGCCGTCATAGCGGGCCAGGTTTGATGAGCATTCGGCCGGGGCAATGATGTAATATGTTGCCAGGCCATATCTGGTGTGTGGCAAAGAGACATCAACAATTTCACAGCCGGCTTCACGTAGCCATGCAATGCCCTGTTCCCATATGGCAGAAATTTCAGGGGCAAGGCCGGGGGCGCGATACTCAGCCGGAATACCAACGCGCAGGCCTTTGACGCTTTTACCGACAGCTTTTGAAAAAGCCGGCACGGGTTTATTTGCGCTTGTGCTGTCTTTTTCATCAAAGCCAGCCATGGCTTCAAGCATCAGGGCAGCATCTGCCACGGTGCGGGTCATTGGCCCGGCCTGGTCAAGCGAGCTTGCGAAGGCAATTGTGCCCCAGCGGCTGCACCGGCCATAGGTTGGCTTCAGGCCAACAATGCCACAATAGGCGGCTGGCTGACGAATAGAGCCGCCTGTGTCAGTGCCGGTAGCGGCAAGCGCGAGGCCGGCAGCAACAGCGGCAGCTGACCCGCCTGATGACCCGCCGGGAACCAGAGCCGCTTTTTCGTCACCCTTACGCTGCCATGGGCTGACAACAGGACCGGCAGCAGAGTTAATATTAGCTGACCCCATAGCAAATTCATCAAGGTTTGTTTTGCCAAGGAAGACAGAGCCCGAGGCAAGCAGCTGTGCTGTGACAGTGCTTTCATAAGGCGGAATAAAATCAGCAAGCATTTTGCTGGCTGCTGTGGTTTTAACACCTCTGGTGCAGAAAAGGTCTTTAATGCCTATTGGCAGACCTTCCATCGGGCGGGCTGTGCCAGCGGCGTAGTGCGCATCAGAAGAATCGGCAGCAGCGAGAACATCTTTTTCAGGGATAACCGTAATATAAGCGTTCAGTTTGGGGTTCAGGCTGTTAATGGCACTGAGATGCGCGGCTGCAAGTTCGCGCGCAGAAAATTTGCGCGCAGCGAGGCCTGCGCGGGCTTCGGTGAGTGTCAGTCCGGTGAGCATCTTATTCAATAACCTTGGGTACTGTGTAAAAAGGACCAGATTTATCTGGCGCACAGGACAGGACGGCCTCCTGACAGTTGCCATCCGTAACGACATCTTCACGCTGTCGCATGGCTTCCGTCTCTGTGCCAACCATTGGTGCTATGCCCTCGACATTCACTTCGGAGAGCTGGTTAAACCAGTCAAGAATGCCGTCAAGCTTCTGGCGGACGGTTTCAAGTTCATCATCTGCAAGGCCAATACGGGCCAGTTTTGCAATGCGTCGTGTGGTCGCAATGTCGAGCGACATGGTGGCAGACCCTCTTCAGGCTGTATTCAGAAAAAAAAACTCTAGCATAATTGCGCTCGTGGCAACATACCGGTGTGTGCAATGACACTTCTTACTTTTTCTGAACTCTGTTCGGCTCTTCCCCGTCATGCCCGTCTGCTGGGCATAGACCCGGGTAAAAAACAGGTCGGCCTGGCACTTTCTGATGTTTCGCGCATGGTGGCCACGCCGTTTGCAACCATAAAACGGGGCCGGCTGGGTGCCATGGCTGCTGCGCTGCGCACTCTTGCTCAGGAGCACGAGGTTGCAGGAATGGTGATCGGTATGCCATTATCCCTTGACGGTTCATTCGGGCCGGCGGCTCAGGCTGTCAGAGACTGGGCGCTGGAACTGACGGTGCAGACTGGTCTGCCCGCCTGCCTGTGGGACGAGCGCCTTTCGTCCGCAGCGGTAAACCGTATGCTCATTGATGAGGCCGATCTTTCGCGCAGGAAACGGGCAGATGTGGTCGACCAGCTGGCCGCCGCTTATATTTTGCAGGCAGCACTTGATAGTCTTGCCCGCGATAATACCTGAGTATTGTATCCGGATATATGTTGTGAGAAGCTTAACCTTCTGCGTAACGACTTTATAACAGATCAGGGTACATCCCGTGTTCTGTTCGCCTGTTATCGTTGTTGTTTATGAGATGTTTTATTAAACCAGCCGGGAGGCTTTTATGAAAATTCGTACCGTTGTGGCTACAATGTTTGGTGCTGCCGTCACTGTAGTGTCTGTGGCTCACGTGCAGGCCCAGACACAGCCCCAGCAGGAGCCGGGTGCTCTGACGCGCGCCTGGAATGCTACGAAAAACGGCACAGATAAAGCCTGGGACGCGACGAAGCACGGCACCGAGAAAGGCTGGGATGCCACCAGCAAAGGGGCCGATAAAGCGTGGGATAAGACAAAGTCTGTTTCTGAGAAGGGCTGGGACGCAACAAAGCACGGCACTGAGAAAGGCTGGGATGCCACCAGCAAAGGAGCCGATAAAGCGTGGGATAAGACGAAGTCTGTTTCTGAGAAGGGCTGGGACGCAACAAAGCACGGCACTGAGAAAGGCTGGGACGCAACAAAGCACGGCACTGAGAAAGGCTGGGATGCCACCAGCAAAGGAGCCGATAAAGCGTGGGATAAGACGAAGTCTGTTTCTGAGAAGGGCTGGGACGCGACGAAGCACGGCACTGAGAAAGGCTGGAACGCTACCAGCAAAGGAGCCGATAAAGCGTGGGATAAGACAAAGTCTGTTTCTGAGAAGGGCTGGGACGCGACGAAGCACGGCACTGAGAAAGGCTGGGATGCCACCAGCAAAGGGGCCGATAAAGCGTGGGATAAGACAAAGTCTGTTTCTGAGAAGGGCTGGGACGCGACGAAACACGGCACCGAGAAAGGCTGGAACGCTACCAAAAATGGTACAGTTGATGCCGCTCACAAAGTTGGAGAGTGGGGTGATGATGCCGGTAAAGGTATTAAAAACACCTTTTCAGGTGGCAGCACTAAACAGTAAAATCTGAGAGGTATCGTTCTGCTCAGCGGGTTAGCTCTGAATAATATGATCCGCTGAGAGAGCTGAGTTTTTTGTGCCTATTCGTATTTTTTGCCTGAAAGAGATTTCAGAAAAATCTGGATTTATATGCCCCCATGGGGTATATAAAGGGCATGATATTGCGTAACCATACCCGGCAGAGGCATTTGGTCATGATCAGGCATTGCGCCAGATTTCTGACTGGTCTGTTCATTTGTCTGTTTGTGCAGGCAGGGCTGTGGTTCTCTGTTGTGCCTGCACAGGCTAAGATGCCGGTTATGGTGCAGCATCACTGTTCATCACATATGGTTATGCCTCAGACAGTGCCTGTCGATGCTCCCCGGCATAAGGGTGGTGAGCAGCCGACGTTGCCCGGGCAGGATAAATGCTGCTCGGTTGCCACAGGGGTTTGTGCCGTGCCTTTACCTGCTGTGGTGGGTCTGCACGGCGATACAAAGCCATTAACCCGAATGGTTTTTGTCCATTTTTCTCAGACCACATTTACAGGCACCAGGTGTGCCCCCTTACTCAGACCACCAAGAGCACAGAGTTTTCTGATCTGAAAACATGCCTGCTTTCCTGAAAAGGAGGCAGGAACTCTGAGCTCTATTGTGGATAATGAGTAAAAATGAAGTTCTCATCTCGTATGCGGGATGGCCTGACGCGTCGCAGCTTTGTGACAGGTCTTGGGGCCGGTGGGTTTGCTGCGGCATTCCCCCGGTCTGCCTGGGCCATTTCTCCGGTGGCCGGCATAATTCCGGCTCAGTCTTCTGCGCAGTGGCATCTTAATATCAGCCAGAAACACATTGAAATTGACCGTAAGGCTCTGAAGGCCCCTTGTGTCGATGGGAGCCTGCCCGGGCCAACCTTGCGCTGGCGGCAGGGGGATACAGTTGAAATTAAGGTAACGAATCACCTTAAGCATGAGCATACTTCAATCCACTGGCATGGTCTGCGCCTGCCTTATACTATGGATGGTGTGCCCGGACTGAGCTTTATGGGTATTAAACCAGGTGAGAGTTTTACCTATCGCTTTCCTCTCATGCAAAGCGGCACATACTGGTACCATAGTCACTCAGGCATGCAGGAGGCTCAGGGGCTTTACGGTGCAATTGTTATTGACCCGGCAGAACCTGACCCGAATGCCTGTGAACGGGATTATGTGATTTTTTTGTCTGAGTGGACGGATGTGTCCCCCGACGACATGATCAGTAATCTCAAAATGCAGGATGATTATTATACCTTCCGGCAGCGCACAGCGGCGTCTTTCCCTCAGCAGGCGCGTGAGGCTGGCAGTGCTGTGGCAGCCCTGAAGAACCGCCTGATGTGGTCGCGTATGCGTATGGCTGCGACAGATATCTCAGATGTCTCGGGCATTATTTATACATATCTGCTTAATGGCCACTCCCCGGATATGAACTGGAATGGTGTGTTTCGTCCTGGTGAACGCGTCAGGCTGCGCTTTATTAATGGCTCATCAATGACGTTTTTTGATGTGCGTATACCAGGGCTTGAAATGCTGGTTGTGCAGGCTGACGGGAATGATATTGAACCTGTTCCGGTCGATGAATTTCGCATTGGTGTGGCTGAGACTTATGACGTGATTGTTCAGCCCGGTGATGAGAAAGCCTACAGCATTTTTGTACAAAGCGAGGACCGCACAGGTTATGCCCGGGGCACGCTGGCCCCTCATGCTGGCATGGAGGCTCCGGTTCCCCCTATGGACCCGCGCCCGGTCAGAACTATGGTTGATATGGGTATGGGCGATATGAAGCCAGGGATGAGCATGAAGGACATGAAGATGCCTGCTCAGTCCGGTACAACAGCAGGTGAGAAATCTGCCGCCCCGGTGTCGATGCCTCACCATACAGATGTGGCGCCTGCTAACACGGCAGCTCCAAAAAAAGCGGCATCCATGGATATGAAAAATATGGACATGTCAGATGATGATATGGCCGGCATGGATATGTCTGATGACGATATGCCCGGGATGGATATGGGGGCGAAGACCCCGGCAAAGAGCGTGCCGCCAGCGCATATGCCGGCTGCGCCGCCACCGCCGCTGGAAATTGATGACCCAGGCCCGCCGCCGCTGAATGTTGAAAACCAGAATGTGGCACAGATGCCCATTGACCGGCTTGGCAGCCCGGGTGACGGGCTTGAGCATAACGGGCGCAGGGTGCTGAACTACAAACAGCTCAGAGCAACACGGCCGGGCACTGATCTGCGACCTCCTTCGCGTGAGATTATTCTGCATTTAACCGGTAATATGGAGCGCTATATCTGGGGGTTTAATGGCCGTAAATACTCAGAATCGGGGCCCATCCGCCTGAAAAGAAATGAGCGTGTGCGGTTTACCCTGATTAACGACACGATGATGGAGCACCCCATTCACCTGCACGGTATGTGGAGTGAGCTTGAAAACGGGCAGGGAGACTACCAGCCTTATAAGCATACTATTATTTCACAGCCAGGCTCGCGGCTCAGCTACCTTGTGACGGCCGATGCGCCAGGTGCATGGGCGTATCATTGCCATCTGATGCTGCATATGGAGCTGGGGATGTTTCGTGTGGTGGTGGTTGAGTGATGAAAGGGATTATTTTTCCGGTTTTGTCAGTCGTGCTGGCGTGTAGCGCAGCAGGGCAGGCACGGGCTGATAACTCACAGTCGCAGGATGCCACTTCTCCTGTTGTGACCATACAGCATCTGGCAGCTGATGCACCTTCTGCCACACCTTTTGTTCCTGTAGGGCATATGAACCCGGTTATGGACCAGGGTACGTATTTTCACGGTATACTGAATGAAATGGAGGGGCGTTATAGTGCGTCAGGCACAGATTTTCGCTGGGATGGTGAGTCCTGGTATGGGTCTGACTATAATAAGCTGTGGCTGAAAAGCGAAGGCACACTTGAACGCGGTCGTCTTCAGGATGGCCAGCAGGAGCTTTTATATAGTCGTTCTGTCTCGACCTATTTTGATGTTCAGGCGGGTGTCCGGCTTGATCTGGATGATGGGCCAATGCGTACCTGGGGGGCTTTTGGTATCCAGGGGCTGGCACTGTACCAGTTTGAAGTGCAGGCAACGGCTTATGTGAGTGATGAAGGACGTTTTGCAGCTAAGGTTGAAGGCTCTTACGATTTTTTGCTGACAAACCGCCTTATTCTTCAGCCTCAGGCAGAGTTTAATTTTTATACAAAGTCAGACGCTGCGCGTCAGTCCGGAGCGGGTTTGTCAGATGTAGATGCAGGTTTACGCCTGCGTTATGAAATCTGGCGTAAGTTTGCGCCCTATATTGCAGTAACCTATTCTGGTTATCTGACACAGGCGCGTCGTATTGTGCATGACCAGGGTGGCAAAACGGGTACAACGCGTTTTACCCTGGGTATACGGAGCTGGTTTTAAAGGCAGTGAAGAAAACGGGCTCTTAGCGAATCATTTTGCGCATGAGCCCCAGAAGTTCATTAATTTCAGCTTCACCGCCGTTATTTTGTATCGCATTTCTGACACAGCCAGAGGCATGGTTGCTTAAAATTTCGATCGCAACACCATCAAGTGCAGATTTGATGGCTGAAATCTGTGTCAGAATATCTACACAATAGCGGTCAGTTTCGACCATTGTGCGTACGCCACCTGTTTGTCCTTCTATGCGGCGCAGACGATTTATAAGAGCTTTTTTTTCAGGTTGTTCCACGCGTTTGCCGTCGGTTTCCGGCTCGCCATGGCAGGGTTTTCTGGCTGTGTTGTGAGGAGAGTTTACAGCGGATAAGCTCACGATTGCTCCATTGTTTTTCTGAGTATTTTTATCAGAGAGTATAAAGAGAGAGTAAGCTGATGAAAGCAGAAAGAGTATTTTCTTGAAAATATACCCTAAGGGGGTATATGATCTCAAGTTAGAAAATGTCTGTCAGAGGTGAAAATGTCCGAAAATATCAGCTTCCCCGTTGATGGCATGACCTGTGCATCCTGCGCAGCACGTCTGGAAAAAGTGCTTAACAGGCAGCCTGGCGTGCAGGCTACAGTGAATTTTGCCACTGAACAGGCGCAGGTTCAGCTTGATAACCCGGCAGAAGACCTTGAGCATGTTTTTGCTGCTGTCAGACAGGCAGGCTTTCAGGTTGAGCAAAGCGCGCTTGACCTTGATATCAGTGGCATGACCTGTGCTTCATGTGCGACGCGACTTGAAAAAGTGCTTAACAGGCAGCCCGGCGTGCAGGCGGCGGTTAATCTCGCCACTGAGCAGGCACATATTTTGTATGTGCCAGGTGTTTCTGACCCTCAGTCACTGATTGCTCAGGTCGAAAAAGCTGGTTTTGGCGGGCAGGTGCATTCTGCTGAAATGATGCAGGACCAGAGCACAAAGCGCAGGCAGCACTGGCTGGCTGAGCGCAACAGTTTTTTACTGACTCTGGTTTTATCTTTGCCATTTTTTATTGAAATGGTCTGGATGTTTTTTGAGCACAGAGACTTCATGCCTGCATGGGTACAGCTTTTGCTGGCAACACCTGTGCAGTTTTACTGTGCCCGCCATATGTATCAGGGAGCATGGAAGTCCCTGCGCAGTGGCTCTGCCAATATGGATGTCCTGGTTGTTATGGGCACAGGAATCGCATATTTTTTCAGTGTAGTGGTGATGGTAACAGGGGCACATCAGCCAGTATATTTTGAAGCCAGTGTTGCAATTATTACGCTTATTTCTCTTGGTAAACTGCTTGAGACACGCGCTAAGAACAAAACAACATCAGGCATTGAAAGTCTTTTAAAACTTCAGCCGCAGACTGCACATGTGGAAACAGCTGACGGCGTGACAGATCAGCCTGTTGCCAGTGTAAAAAAAGGCGATGTTTTTGTTGTCCGCCCGGGTGAGTCTGTGCCTGTTGATGGCCTTGTGCTTGAGGGGCAGTCGGATGTGAATGAGGCGATGCTGACAGGCGAGAGTGTGCCGGTTTTTAAGCAGCCCGACAGCCAGGTTTTTGGCGGTACAATGAACGCTAACGGTGCGCTGCGTGTCAGGGCAACGGGCGTGGGGAATGAGACAGTCCTGTCTCAGATTGTGAAAATGGTTGAGCAGGCACAGGGGTCAAAAGCACATGTGCAGCGACTGGCCGATAAAGTGGCCGGTGTGTTTGTGCCTGTTGTTATTGGTCTTGCCTGTCTGACTTTTTTTGCCGGATGGGCCATTACGGGCCATTTTACCTGGAGCGTTGTCTCCGCCGTGTCTGTTTTGGTTATTGCCTGCCCCTGTTCCCTGGGGCTTGCGACCCCTACGGCGATTATGGTCGGCACAGGGCTGGGCGCGCGGGCGGGTATTTTGTTTCGTAATGCAGATGCTCTTGAGCTTTCACAAAAACTGACAACGCTTGTTGTTGATAAAACCGGAACGCTGACCGAAGGTAAGCCTGTTGTAAGTGATGTGCTGCCTGCCGGAGGGTATGAGACTGAGAGCCTGCTTGCAGTGGCCTGTGCGCTTGAGCAGAATTCTGAACATCCCCTTGCACGGGCGGTAATGACATATGGGCAGCAGGTGCAGAGCAAGCCTGTCGAAATGACAGGGTTTGAGGCAGTTCCTGGCATGGGTGTCCAGGCTGTGAGCGGAAGCGATAAGATATCGCTTGGTGCACCGCGTTTTATGTCGCAGCAGGCTATAGCCTGTGATGATGCTTTGATTGAACAGCTTGAGCAGGAAGGTAAGACAGTGATCGTTGTGGCCAGGTCTGGCGCAGTGATGGGGTATATCGCGCTGTCAGATCGTGTACGTGCTGAGGCGCGTGCCGTCGTGCAGACACTCAGAAAAGCAGGCATTAAAATTGTTATGCTGACCGGTGATAACCAGCGGGCGGCGGCGGCAGTGGCTTCAGCACTGGGGATTGAAAGTTATGAGGCCGGCGTGCTGCCGGCAGATAAAGCACGTCATGTTGAGCAATATCGCGGAGAGGGCCAGGTCGTCGGCATGGTAGGTGATGGTGTGAATGATGCACCGGCACTGGCAGCAGCTGATGTGGGTTTTGCTATTGGTGCCGGTTCAGGCATTGCACTTGAAACAGCTGATGTTGTGCTGATGAACAGTGACCTGAACAGCGTGCCCGATGCTATTTCTTTGTCACGGGCAACATTACGTAAAATCAGACAAAATCTCTTTTTTGCATTTTTCTATAATATTCTTGGCTTGCCACTTGCGGCCTTTGGTTTGCTTAACCCTGTTCTGGCAGGTGCAGCGATGGCAATGAGCTCGGTCTCAGTTGTATCAAACTCATTGCTGCTTAACCGCTGGCGGCCACGTCCTCACTCTTCAGGTCAGGGGGAGTGAGCCGGGCTGAGTAATGTATTACGGGTGTAAATAACGGTGGTATGATGACGAAAGTGATGCTGATAGGTCGGGGTATAGTCTTTGCTGAGTGTCTCATACAGGCGCGCACGAACACTCTGATTTTCTTCAGCGTCAGCAGGTTCTGTTGAGACAATATGTGCAGGTCTCTGTGCCAGGACAGAAGATATTTCTTTAAGGGGGTTCATGCCGGTTGCGTTTTTTTCGATCTCAGAACTGAAATGAGAGGGGAAAGGGTGCGTTGTTAGTTTGCAATAAGCCGGTGTGTCATACAGTATTGCCGGGCCATCATAGATAAAGATACAGCCTGGGGGAGAAGAAAGAGCAGCCTGCATTTCTTCAAAAGCAATAATATTAGCGTGTTGTTGAAAATGTCGGAAAAGGGCTCTTTGCCCAATAACAGTGCCACAGCATGCGACAGCAATTATCAGAAACTGTCCCGTTTTTTTACGCCATAAAGGAGCCGCCTGGATAGAGAGAGGTAAAAGAGCTGGCAGCGTGTAGTGATTATACCAGGACCCAAGACTAAACAGGCTGAGAAGGGCAAAAACTGACCATATATTAAAGAAAATAATATGTTCTTTTTGCTCACCCTGAAAATGTATGGAAAGAGGTTTTCTGATGAGCCAGCATAGCATCAGAGGTATGAGTATTGCGATAATGACAACAGTAATGCTTTCGATCTGACTATGGCTCATATGACCACGTAAAAAAATCGATTTAATGTTAGCAAACCACCAGGCATGCCCATATCCTTTTGCACGATAAAAAAGGAATGAGAGGCAGGTTGGCAGAAGGGCGCAGCTGATCCAGACAGAGGCATCGGCCAGCAGGTGCCTTGGAGAATTTTTTGCACGCAAGCCTGTCCATAACAGATACAGGCCGGCAAATATGCCTTCGACAATAACAGTATATTTTATTTGTATGGCCAGCCCCAGAAAGAGCATAACCACTATGCCCATGTTGCGGCGAAACTGGTCATTTTTCTTAATGGCGGGCAGAAAACATATAATGCAGCTCATGGCTGCAGCTGTTAAAAGATTATAAAAAACAGGAGACTGTCCACCTTCTCCTCCGGCGAGAATAAGCCAGATTTCATAAAGTAGTGCAGCAAGAATGGCTCCTCCTGCCGGCGCGATAGTTCGGGCCATACGCCATACAAGTATGGCCGTTCCCCACACGCTGAGCAGTGCGCCGATCTGATATGCCAGAATGCGCCATGTTCCAAAAAGATGAAAAAAAGCATAGAGCAGGAACAGACCAACAGGTTTTCTGTCCCATATATCCACAAATGGCAGATCCCCCTGAAGAATACGGCCCCCTGTAAAGAGGTAAAACTCCTCGTCAATATTAATCATGGGGGCGCCAAGTGCCTGCCAGCGCAGACAAACAGCAGTTATCAGAAGAAAACTATATATTATAAGGCGTAAGCGTTTTTCAGATACGTCACTTATGTGCATTGCTTTCTTCCGGTATCATAAAGAGGACATTGCCTGTGTTATGCTTTTTTTCGCCAGAACAGGAAAAGAGCGCTGCTTATCAGTATGGTGAGCAAGGGGAACTTCAGGCATTTTATGCGTGATTTTTTGAGAAGGTTCTCTGCCAGCATAACAAGAAACAGGATCATGACCTTAGGTGAAAGCTTGCTTTCGCCGTGCAGGCGGTCACGGAAAACCATAGGCACTTCTTTTAATTTTACTGGCTCAGATGATACGAGCAAAAGCTCAAGTAAAATTTTAAAGCCCTTACCTGAAAGCTCTGGTGCCCGTGCCTCAAACCATTCACGCTTCATAGCAAAGAAACCGCTCATAGGGTCAGTGACCGGCGCTGAGGTAAGGCACTGAGCAAGCTTTATACCTGACTGAGACAGAAGATGGCGCCATGCGCTGGAGAGCCCGTCGCAGCTTCCACCCTCGATATGTCTGCTGGCAACTGCCATATCGTGCTGGTCATCAAGTATGGCTCTGATCATGGCGGGCAGGCATGTTTCATCATGCTGCATATCGCCATCCATCACAGCAATAACGGAGGCTGATGAGGATAAAGCTCCCTCTATGACAGCTGATGAGAGGCCCTTACGTCCGATACGCAGAATACCTCTGACATGCGAATTTTCAGCAGCCAGCTTACGCACTTCATGAATGGTGCCGTCGGGAGAGTTATCATCAACAAACACGACCTCCCAGCTGTAGTCGCCAAGGGCACTATGTAACGCTTTGACAAGAGGGCGTATATTAGCACATTCATTGTAGCATGGGACGATAATGCTGATGTCAGTATGCGTCATATATCTTTCATGTCCATTTGTGCGTAAAGTTTACGGGGCTCTGTTGCCGGGATTTTATGTCGTTTTTTTGTTAAAAATAAAAAGTTTTTCTTTATATCACAGGATATAAAAATTTATTTTATGAGAAAAAATGTTTGCCTGTAAAAAAAATAAGAAAGGTTAACTTTCTATAATGATCTCTGATGCAGAAAAGCAGCATATACCACGTGGGGTGTTGTGCGGTGCCGGTGCCGGCGCTTTATGGGGGCTGGTGTTTCTGGCTCCTGCACTGGTGAACGATTTTTCGCCGGTACAGCTCGCAGCAGGGCGTTATCTTGCTTATGGTTTTATGGCGGCAGTATTGCTTGCACCTCGCTGGACCAGAGCGCTGAGTATGCCTGGTCGTAAAGACTGGATTGCTTTGATATGGCTCTCACTGCTGGGTAATATTGTTTATTATATTCTGCTCTCCCGCGCTGTGCAGACGGGCGGTATCGCTCTGACATCACTTATCATCGGGTTTTTGCCCGTAGCTGTGACACTGATTGGCACCCGCGATGCTCACGCACCATCGGTGCGCTCTCTGGTGCCGTCTTTATGTCTTTGTGTTGCAGGTACTTTTTGCATTGGTTACCAGGCTTTTTTGTCTGATTCTGCTTCACCTCATACGCTACAGGGGGTGATCTGTGCTGTGGGTGCTCTGGTTTCATGGACAGCCTACGCGGTAGGGAATACACGTTGCCTGTCGCGCCTGCACCATATTTCTGTACAGGACTGGAACTTGCTGACAGGTATCGTGACGGGAGCGCTGTCTCTGGTGTTGCTGCCTGTTGTGCTGTTTGTCACCACGGCCCATCACAGTGGGGCGCGCTGGCTATATTTTATGGGTGTTTCATCTGCTGTTGCTTTGCTGGCGTCAATCTGTGGTAACGCATTATGGAACAAAATGAGCCGTCTCGTGCCTCTGACACTTGTCGGGCAGATGATATTGTTTGAGACGTTATTTGCCCTGATTTATGGTTTTGTATGGGAGCAGCGCTGGCCCAGGCTGATGGAGGTTGTTGCTTTTGTACTGGTAACAGCAAGTGTTGTTTTATGCCTGACAGCTCATAAAAAAAAGCCAGCTTCGTCCTGACATAAAAAAAACCGGGAGAGTATCCCGGGTTCTTTTGTGTTATTTATCAGGAAAAGGCGCAAGGCTGTTCGGGATACTGATCGGGATATTATTTTCCTGAAAAGCCTGCCAGATATCAAACAAAGCTTCACTGCGGATCGTTGTCGTGCTCGACACATCGTTAGCGCGTGCTGTGCCTGTAAGCAGGGCTGATCCGTCAGCAATATTGGTGATCGTTGCTGTTGGCGGGTAAGTCGGGTCAACATTCTTACTGGCTGCCAGAGCTTCGATCATGACCTGCATTGCTCTTTCAAGGTCAGAGGCAAAAGGCAGCTGTAGCACTGTGGTAAACACACCTGGTTTTTCAGAGCGCGTGGCATTACGCACAGCCGTTGTAATGAACTGTGAGTTTGGAACAATCAGAGTTGATTTATCTGACAGGGCAATATTGGTTGAACGCACACTGATGCGGGTAATAACACCGCGGGAGCCTGCAATTTCAACGACATCACCAATTGAGACAGGACGCTCTGCCATCAGAATAATACCTGACACAAAGTTCTGCACGATAGACTGAAGACCAAAACCGATACCAACTGAGAGCGCGCTGACGACCCATGTCATGCTCTTCATGGTGACGCCGAGTGTGGAGGCAGCGGTCAGTCCGATAAGGATCCATGAGGAGTATGTGATGATACTCAGTATAGATGACTGTGCACCAATATCGAGGCTGGTTTTAGGGAAGTAACGCTCACGAAACCAGGTGGTAAGAATTTTGATGGCATAAGAGCCCAGAATAAACAGGAGAATGCAGAGAATAATTGCATCGAGCGAGATATGAAAACCACCTTCACCACTGGTTGAGGTGTCGGCTCCGTTAAAGATATAGGCAATACGACTGATGATCTGTGAGGGGTCAAAAGTGGCTCCTGCTGTGGCAACGGCAAAGCCCATAATGACAAGAAAAACACATATAATGCCGGGAATAACAACGCAGGCCTGATCAACCAGACGAGCAGGCAGGCCCAGTTGTACAAGACGTGAGCCAACGGGTGCAGAGGAAGGGAAAATAGTATCGCCCAGTGCGATGACCAGCATAGCAAACAGTACGAGTGCAGTTGTTGTGACAGCCATGCCTGAAATCCATGTGATAATGGAGTAGGCAAGGGGAATATAGCCTAAAAAGACAGCAATCCAGCAGACGATGGAGACAGAACTTGCGAGAGTCTGTAACAGCGGAGCAAGTGAGCTGTGTATTTCTTTTCCTTCACCGGTCGAGAGACGGAGCTGGCGGGGAACGGCAAACAGCAACGGACTGACACTCAGCACATAAAGAGCATCACAAAACTGGATCGACATGCTGCTCAGGCCACTTTTGGTATCGATAAAGCGCAGGATGCCACGGATAGCCAGCGCAACAGCAAACCAGAAAGGAAACAGGCGGAGGTTTTTCGCCAGTGTGTCAGAAAGGCTGATGATACGCCATTTTTCATCGCGGGAGAGCAGGTTAAATCCCAGTTCGGTGACAAAGCCACAAATCGGGATTTGTATGGCAATCATACCGGCCAGAACGGAGAGATCTTCCTGCAGGGCATTATTGTTAAATGAGATGCCGGCCCATGCAATATCAAAAGAAAAACGCCAGATAATAGCAGTCAGAATGCTGCAGGTGACAGTGGCCACAATAGCTCTGATACGACCGGCAGGCAGCACGCGGGAGACCAGGCTTCTGATGCCTCTGCGGCTAAAAAGCCATCCTGTGAGCAGGAGAGCAGAAAGAGCAAATGACCCCAGGGTCAGCAGGGCACGCTGCCCTTTAAGAGATGCTGACAGAACAGCACCGCTCTCCTGTGCCAGGCGTGACAGACGACCCGTGTTATTGCCAGCCGCATCAACCAGCTGAGACCAGAATGTTATGCCCAGTGGTGTTGGAAAGCGCTGTGTCAGAGTAGCCTGCTGAATGGCAGAGCCATGCTGGCGCAGTTCGTCAACAAGCTGCTGTGCTTCCAGCTGATACAGGCGCAGTCTGGTCATACGTTCAGAAATATCGCGCTGCTTGGCAGAAAGGGCTTTACGCTGCGCTGTTACTGAAGGAGATTCACTTGTATCTCCTTTTTCCGGTGCTTTGCCCAGAATGTTTAGAAAATTCTGATAAATCGTATTGTATGGCTTGATTTTTGCCAGCAGCCCATCAGCCTGTGTTGCAATAGCTGAGGCTCGTTTTAGTAACGCAGCATATGCAACCGTGCTTTCAGTTTTTGTATAATTCTTAGTGCTGCTTTCATAAACAGAATGCAGCTCAGCCCCCATCGCATCAAGAGTAGAGTCAGGAGCGATAACAGAAATACCTGAGATAAGGGGGGTAGTCGGATTTGTAATTTCTGACTGATTTTGCTGTGTGTCTTCTGCTGCTGCCCATGCTGCGGGAAGCGTAGTGAGTGAGCATATTCCTATAAATAAAGCAGTAAAAAGAGCAGAAAGAGCACGTGTCGGTATAAAAGCCATCAGGTTTCCTGTAGCAAAATGGACGGTCAGAAAGTTTTTTTTGCGTCTGCAGGCAGGGGGAGAGGACGCCATGACCCGGACTGAAGTATTTCTGCAGGGCGGTAGTTCGTTTTATAGGCCATTTTCTCTGATTTTTCTATCCAGTATCCTAAGTAGAGATAAGGCAGATTCAGAGTGCGGGTGTGTTCAGTTAAAGTCAGAATAGCAAAGCTGCCCAGAGAACGTTGTGTCTGTTCAGGGGCGTAAAAATTATAAACGGCTGAAATTCCGTCTTCAAGCACATCAATCAGACTAACCGCAACGAGGGTCTGGTCAGCTGTACGAAACTCGAGCACAGCGGTCGCAACAGGTGTATCCTCTATCATGCCCTGGTAGTCTGTCTCTGTCATCTGAGCCATGTCACTGTCAGCATGGCGTGAGTGCTGATAACGACGAAACAGGGCGTATTGCTCAGCGGTCGCAACCGGAGCGGCCACGCTGATCACAAGGTCAGCATTACGACGCAGGGTGCGTCTTTGTGTCCGGTCAGGGGTAAACTGCGACACAGGCAGACGAATGGGAATGCAGGCAGAGCAGTTTTCGCACATTGGCATATAAGCGAAGGTATGACTGCGCCGAAACCCCGCACGGGACAGGCGACTATGCAGGGCGTTTGCCTGAGGTGTTGCCAGGTCAGCAATTATTTTACGCTCGGTTTTGCCTGGCAGATAGGGGCAGGGCGTAGCCTGAGCAGAATAGAAAAACTGCGAATGACGCAGCGGTGAAACCATAAGGGGTCCGTCCGTTCAGCTTACAGGTAAGAAAATCCAGAGATATTTATTTTGGTGGTGTTAACCGGGATACAATAACACATATCAGATTTTTTCTGTGGTCAGACAGACTCATCTGGCCACAGAAAAAATAAGAGTATCTTACTGTCCGTAGGTCTGACGAATACGTTCAGCAGCTTCAACAGCAAAGTAAGTGAGTATACCATTAGCTCCGGCACGACGGAAGGCAAGCAGGCTTTCCATTACGGCGCGCTCATGGTCGAGCCAGCCATTACGAATGGCAGCCATAAGCATCGCGTATTCACCAGAGACCTGGTATACATAAGTGGGAACAGAAAAAGTCTCTTTTACGCGCTGCACGATGTCGAGATACGGCATGCCAGGTTTAACCATGACCATGTCAGCACCTTCAGCAATATCCATCTCGACTTCGCGCATGGCTTCATCGCTGTTGGCAGGGTCCATCTGATAGGTTTTTTTATCACCCTTGAGTTTGTCTCCTGACCCCAGAGCATCACGAAACGGACCATAGAATACACTGGCATATTTAGCCGCGTAAGACATGATGCGTGTGTTCACCATGCCATTTTCGTCAAGGGCTGTACGCATCGTGCTGATACGGCCATCCATCATGTCTGACGGAGCGATAATATCAATGCCGGCAGCTGCCTGATTAACGGTTTGCCGGGTCAGAATAGCGACAGAGTCGTCGTTGTGAACATAACCATCGCGAATAACCCCGTCATGGCCGTGGCTGGTATAGGGGTCAAGTGCGACGTCACCAATCAGCCCGAGATGAGGAAATTCTTTTTTGAGTAAGCGTGCAGCCCGACACATCAGGTTGTCAGGGTTGAGAGCCTCAGTGCCCTCAGCATCCTTAACTTCTGCAGGTGTGACAGGAAAGAGGGCAAGAGCGGGAATGCCCAGTTTGGCGGCATGCTCGACATGACCTGCAAGGCGATCAAGGGTAACACGGTGCACGCCTGGCATAGAGGCCACTTCGGTTACGGTATTCGTGCCTTCGGTAAAGAAAATCGGCCAGATAAGGTTATTAATGCCCAGCGAAGTTTCAGCAACCAGTCGACGGGTAAAATCGTCAACCCGGTTACGACGTGGGCGGGCCAGAGGAAAGCGCCCTGCCTTCATGGGGAAAATCTCCTGAAATGAGTTGATGCCTGGTCTGTTACAGCTAAGCGTGACAAACCAGACAGGGGCTGATGTAAAGTCTACCTGTTTCGTGCGAGTTTACTATTGCGGTGACCGTAACCCATGTAGACGATCAGACCAATTGACAGCCAGAGAACAAGGCGAACCCAGGTCATTTTGTCGAGGGCTATCATCAGGCTGCCACAGCATAAAACGCCAAGGGCAGGGATAATGTCTCCCCCCGGCAGCCGGAAAGCACGCGGGGCATCGGGTGACTTACGCCTCAGAACCATAACGCCGATGCAGGCAATAACAAATGCCAGCAATGTACCTATCGAGGTCATGTGCCCAAGTTCAGAGATCGGCAGGAAGGCGCTGAGCAGGCTGGTGATGACCATGAAAAAGATGTTCGAAAGCCATGGTGTCTGAAACTTACTGTGTGTTTTGCTGAACATCGGAGGGAGTAACCCATCGCGTGACATTGCAAAAAAGACGCGGCTTTGCCCGAGAAGCAGCCCGAGAAGCACAGAGGTGAACCCGCAGATAATACCAATTTTAATAGCCAGTTGCAGCCAGTGATAAGGGGTCTGGTTAATGGCTGCCGCAACCGGTGCGGCATCGCCAAGCATCTGTTTGTAGTTAAGCAGGCCTGTCATCACAACTGAGAAGGCAACATAAACAAAGGCACATATGACCAGGCTGCCAAGAATGCCAATAGGCATATCACGAGCAGGGTTTTTTGTTTCCTGTGCTGTGGTTGAAACAACATCGAATCCGACATAGGCAAAAAAGATAGTGCCTGCCGCGCGCATAATACCAGACCAGCCAAAGTGGCCAAACGTGCCTGTATTTTCGGGAATGAAGGGATGATAGTTTGCGGGATGAATAAATGCTATTCCAAAGCCAATAAAAGAGGCGATGATAAGGAGTTTGATTATAACAATAACGGCGTTAACTTTAGCGGACTGTGAAATGCCGCGTATAAGCAGTAGTGATACAATACATATAATAAAGGCTGCAGGCAGGTTGATCAGGCCTCTGACAATTGTGCCATCTGGCATCCCGATCCTTTCAAGGGGGGATGCTGTAAGTCTTCGGGGAAGTTCCAGCCCCCATGAGTCAAGCAGAGACGTCACATAACGAGACCAGCTTACAGCCACGGTCGCTGCGCCGACCGAATATTCAAGCACCAGATCCCAGCCGATAATCCAGGCTACCAGTTCACCCATTGTAACATATGCATAGGTATAGGCACTGCCGGCAATGGGAATCATACTTGCCAGTTCACTGTAGCACAGCCCGGCAAACCCACAGGCAATGGCTGCAATAAGAAAAGAGATGGCTACAGCCGGCCCCGCATTTTCTGAAGCAGCAATACCAGTCAGAGAAAACAGCCCGGCTCCGATGGTCGTGCCAATGCCAAGAGCAATCAGATTTCCTGGTCCAAGAACCCGCTTCAGTCCATTTTTGCGTTCCAGTTTTTCAAGCGGCATACAGCGTGCGAATAACGAGCCGGGTGAAGATGGTGGCCTGTGCTCCATCAGTTTTTCTCCTGTCACAACCAGCACGTATAAAAGGGAGAAAGGGCGTGGTGGTGTGGTCCTGATAAAATAACAAATTGGCTATGTCAGTAAGATATGTTTTTAACGTAATGAAATTATCTACTGTGTCTACCGCTTATAGTGCTATAGCGTGGGCAACTACAAAAGATTTAAAAAGGAGCCTTCAATGAGCCGGACAGATCTGGATCGTTTTTTTCGTGATACTGTAGAGGAGGTCGATCCTGCTGTTGCTGCCGCTCTGGCAGGGGAACTCAAACGTCAGCAGGATGGTATTGAGCTGATTGCCAGTGAAAACATGGTTTCACAGGCTGTTTTACAGGCTCAGGGCAGCGTGCTGACCAACAAATATGCAGAAGGATACCCTGGCCGCCGTTATTATGGTGGCTGTGTTGAGGTTGATAAGGTTGAAAGCCTTGCAATTGAACGGGTTAAAAAGCTGTTTAATGCCGGGTTTGCCAATGTGCAGCCTCATTCAGGTGCTAATGCGAACCAGGCCGCATTTATGGCGCTGGCAAAACCTGGTGATACCGTTCTGGGTATGAGCCTGGCAGCAGGCGGGCATCTGACCCATGGTGCGGCCCCGAACTATTCAGGTAAATGGTTCAATGCGGTGCAGTACGGTGTGCGTCGTCAGGATGGTCTGCTTGACTATGATGAGATGGAACGTCTGGCCCGTGAAACAAAGCCCACTCTGATCGTTGCCGGTGGTTCAGCTTATCCGCGTATTATCGATTTTGCCCGCTTCCGTAAAATTGCGGATGAAGTCGGTGCCGCTCTTATGGTTGATATGGCCCATTTTGCCGGCCTGGTTGCAGCAGGTCTGTACCCCAACCCGCTGGATTATGCCGATGTGGTAACATCCACCACGCATAAAACACTTCGTGGTCCTCGCGGGGGTCTTATCCTGACTAATGATGAGGCTTTAGCGAAGAAAATTAACTCAGCTGTTTTCCCTGGTCTTCAGGGTGGACCGCTCATGCATGTTATTGCTGCAAAAGCTGTCGCTTTTGGAGAAGCACTGCAGTCTGAGTTTAAAGAATATCAGAAAGCTGTGCAGACTAACGCCAATGTGCTGGCAGAATCTCTCGTAAAGCGTGGCTTTGATATTGTGACCGGCGGCACAGATTCGCACCTGCTTCTGGTTGATCTGCGTCCGAAAAAAGTGACCGGTAAAGCTGCTGAGCAGGCTCTTGAGCGTGCTGGTATCACCGCTAACAAAAATGCCATTCCGTTTGACCCTGAAAAACCGGCTATTACGTCAGGTGTGCGTCTGGGCAGCCCGGCGGCAACAGCACGTGGTTTCCGTGAGGCTGAGTTTGACGAAATCGGTGCAATGATTGACGAAGTGCTGACAGCTCTGGCCCGCTCTGGCGGAGAAGGCGATCATGAGGTTGAACAGGCTGTGCATGAGCGAGTTAAAGCTCTTTGCGCACGTTTCCCTATCTATAGCTGAGTGTTAAACTGACTGCCAGATTTCTGGCCGTCAGGTCTCGGTGATCTTACAGCGTCGTGTTAAAGCGGCGCTGTAAGTGTTTAACAGGCTCTGGCAAGCCTGAGCGCAATGTGGTTTTTGACCGGCCGCAGGTTAGGAATAACCAGAAGGCAGTTATCGTAAGGCGTACGAATTTCTTCTCCTCCATCAAGAGCCAGAAGAGTTCCCTGTCTGCGAATAAGGTCACAGTTGCGAAATGGTTTTATAAAAATGAATTTATCTGTGCGTGCATGCACAGCATGTGTCACGGCTGCGACAGGTGCTTTGATATTTGCTGCGACAGGTGTCGCTCTTTGATCTGAAGAGATGATTCCGCATATTTGCGGAAAAAGAGCCGCAGCCCGACATGCCAGCTCCTGACTTGCGGTGCTCCAGTGTTGTCCTGTTTCAAAAAGGCAGGCTGTTGCCTGTGTATTGTCAGATAAAAAATGAGGGTGATCAATCAGGCGCAGACCGCTCTGACAGGGAGCATCCTGTATAACCCACGGCGGGCTGGTCAGAGCTGAGGCAACGGCACGTGAATGGTTTATATTTTTTTGTTTCTGGCCTGTGAGTAAAAGAGGCGGGCCGTCCCAGAACATCGAGTGCAGGTCGAGCACTCTGTCTGCTTCTGTAATAAGCGGGGCCACAGCTCGGATACGGTTTATTTCGTAAGACTGATGGCCTGAGCGAAGAAGGTCAGGGCACCAGAGCCGGTTCATATCCTCATCCACAAAGCGGCTGCGTGTGGGGTGTTGGGGGTCAAACTGCTCAAAAGCTTTTAAGTTGAGAAAAATCAGGCTGAGTTTTCCGCTTTCAGGGCGTATTTTTTGAGACAGCAGCGCATTGAGAGCATAAGCCCCGGCATATTCATTGCCATGCATAAGAGCCGTAATGACAACATGGGGCCCGCGTGCCGGACCTTCAAAGTGATGCACACCTTCGATTCCACAATTGCCTTTAATCCAGGGGGTAATGTCAGGAGGGGGGATTGTCTGAGTGAAGACGGGCAGGGAATACTGAGATGGAGCCAGCACAGCAGAAATCGTCCGGAAGCGTACCGGAGCATGCTCGGTGTTGTGTCTGCGGGAGGCACAGCTCATAGTGTGTATCCTGTCTGACTACAGATAAAAATTAGCTGCTGACAAGAAATATGCCTGCATAGTGCAGTTACTATGAAAGTAAGGGGGCTGGTATGCAATCCCTCCCCGGACTGATTTACCGTCCGGGAAGTTAAAAAAGTATAAAAAAGAGAATTTTTAATAAAATTACAATAAAACAGTTAGTTAGCTGGTGGTGGCAAGGCCTGCTCTTCGGTCAGGATACGAAATTTTATTTCGGCACCTTTTTCAATATCACGGAGTTTTTTGCGGTCTGTCAGGCTGCATAAGGTCAGAGCGGTGCCTGTTTTACCGGCCCTGCCTGTGCGGCCAATACGGTGCAGATAGACTTCGGGCTGTTCAGGCGGGGCAAAATTAATAACGGTTTTAACGTCAGGCACGTCCAGCCCGCGTGCAGCAATATCTGTTGCAACCAGTATGGGTGTGCGCCCTGAGGTGAAGCTGGCTACAGTTGCATTACGCTGAGCCTGTGTCAGGTCACCATGCAGAGGTGCCGCAGGCAGTTTGTTCTTTTTCAGAAAGCCCGCAATCTGATCAGCCTCAGCTTTTGTCTGGGTAAAGACAATCGTTTTACTTTTTCTGTCGCGGTTAAAAAACGTCTTAAGAAAAGCAGTCCGCAGTCCGGGGTCAATAAAATAAGCGCCCTGACGAATGGGCCCTCTTTTCTCAGGGTGTTTTTCAATTTCAACCTTAATCGGTTTGTGCAGTAACTTGTGCAAAACGGGTGTCAGTGTATCAGGCAATGTTGCCGAGAAAAATAAAGTCTGACGTATTTCAGGCAGGCTCTCGATAACAGTTGCACTTTCTTCAAAAAATTCAGGGGCAAACAGCCTGTCCCCTTCATCCATTACAACACGGGTGCAGGTTGCCGGGTCCAGGTCACCCATATGAATAAAATCAAGCAGGCGGCCCGGCGTTGCGATAATAACGCGCGGCCCCTTATGATCGAGACTTTCAGCCTGAGGTTCGCGGTCAGCTCCACCATATAATGTGATAACAGCCGGGGCACCGCTCTTAAAACGGTTCGCTCTGGGGTCCAGCCCCAGGCAGCGTCTGAAAACACCGGCAGTTTGCAGGGCAAGCTCCCGGGTCGGTACAATCACCAGCACATCATTGTGACGGCGTGTGCTGAGCAGATGGTGTAACAGTGGCAGCGCATAGGCCGCCGTTTTACCTGTGCCGGTGGGGGCAATGGCCAGCACATCTTTATCATTAAGCACGGCAGGAATGGTCTGTTCCTGCACGGGGGTCGGTTGTGTCATACCCGCCTGGGTAGCGTGAGTGCAAAGAGCGGGCAGAAGGCCCATTGTCTCGAAACTGTTAGACATGCTGGTTTTGTCTGCCTTGAGCGAAGAATGTCTTGTCTATATGCCCAAACATGGCAGAATTTTAAACCCCGCACAGAGTATGATGTTTAGCCAGAGGAGAAAATCGTGTCAGTTTCAGCACTGATTATAGGGGAAGACTTCGCGGGGATGCGCTCTCAGGCGTGTGGTCTGGCTGTGCGTGCAGAGTGGCAGAGCGCGTTTCATCCTGTCCGCCCCTCGCGTTTATCTCGCTTGCTGCTGTGTGGCCCTGAGATGCTGAGCCGCAGGTGTCTTGCTGATCTGAACGGTGTTGATCTGGTCAAAGAAGCGCAGAAGACAGCACAGGTGCTTATCAGTATTGGTGGCAAAGGCGGGGCTGCAGGGGCTGCGCTGAGCGCTGTGGCCGGCTTGCCTGTTGTGCAGATTCAGCATCCGCGACAGGCTTTGTCACGTTTTAATCTTATTCTGGCCTGTGTACATGATGAAATAAGCGGGCCGAACGTGTTGCTCGGCCGAACGGCACTTCATGGGTTAATGCCTGAGGTGCTGGAGCAGGTACGTGCTGAGTGGATGCCCCGTTTTGCTCATTTGCCACGCCCCCTGACAGCGGCTCTGGTGGGCGGGTCTAACGGACGTTTCAGCTTTGGTGTGCGTGAGGCCGCAAGTCTTGGGGATGCTCTTGCCGTCACGACTGCGGATTCCCGGGGTAGTCTTATGGTAACACCCTCGCGGCGCACAGACCCCGCAGCACTGGCCGTGCTGACTGAGCGGGTTCACGCTGTGGGAGGAGAGGTCTGGAATGGTGAAGGTGATAACCCTTATAAAGGGCTGATTGCCTGTGCCGACCAGATTGTCGTAACGACAGACAGCGTTTCTATGGTGTCAGAAGCTGTAGCGGGCACAGCGCCTGTGTCGGTCTTTCCGTTGCCAGGCAGATCACGGCGTATTTTTCGTTTTGTGGATGAGCTGGTTAAAGCCGGGCGTGTCAGGCTGCTGGAGAGCAGGGCGCAGCGTTTACCTAAGATATGGGCAGTCCAGCCGCTTGATGACACAACGGAGCTGGTTGGTGAAATGCACCGTCGGCTGGCTCTGTGATGACAGATTTATGCCCAGATGGTCCCCAGCAGCACAATAGTACCGACAATCAGTGCTGCCATATGGCGCATGACGTGCTCGGGTGAATCGGGGGGGAGTAAGACATAGTAACGATAGCAGTATAACATCAGCGCACAGCCGGTTGTGCCCGTAATGATACGGGTTACAGGAAGTCGTGAGAGTTTGCTGGTGTTAAACTGCATCGTTTGTCACGCTTTATGGGCCGGGGAAAACCGAGGCGGGGTAGCCCTGGGCAAAAAGTGCTGTACGCAGCGAGGTGTGGTTAATCTGCGCTGTAATTTTTTCACGCACAACAGGTTTGGCAAAAAAGGCCAGGCCAAGCCCCGCGGCCTGCAGCATAGGCAGGTCATTGGCGCCGTCACCAATAGCCAGAGCCTGCTCGGGGGCTAGGTGGTGGCGCTGTGATAATGTATTAAGCAGGTGCAGCTTGGTGTCAGGGCCAAGAACAGGCTGGCCGGTTTCACCTGTCAGAAAACCGTTATCGCTTAGCAGCGTATTAGCATGATGTTCCTGAAAATTACACAGGGCAGCAACACGTTCAGTAAAAAAAGTGAACCCGCCTGAAACCAGAGCCGTATAGGCGCCGTGTGCCCGCATTGTCTGCACAAGGGCTTTTGCGCCATCGTTGAGGCGCACATCCTGCCAGGCTTTTTCAAGCAATGAGGCCGGAAAGCCTTTGAGCAGAGCCACACGCTCACGCAGAGCAGTGGCAAAGTCCAGCTCGCCATTCATAGAGCGTGCAGTGATAGCGGCAATCTTATCGCCAATACCAGCATGTGTTGCCAGGTCATCAAGCGTTTCACCGGCGACAATGGTGCTGTCCATGTCTGAAACCAGCAGGTGTTTGCGTCGCGCTGCCGGATGTGTCAGGACCGCATCAACTGGTTTGTCACCCAGAGCGGCCTGTAAAAGCGGCAGCCGTTCTGCGGCATCAGCAGGGCAGATAATGTCGGCTGCTTCGCCAGGGGAGAGAACAGAAGGAGAGTGCGTGCTGTGCATGCACTCCTGCGCCGTAGCGATAATGTCATCGCTCAGCGTCGTTGCATCGCGTTGTGCAACAAGGGTCAGAACAAGGGTTTTCATTTGCCCGTAATGTGACAGGAATGCTCGTATGAGGCAAGCAGATGTATGGAACTTTGATGTGAGCGCACCGCATCGGCTGCCAGCCGTGATTGTGGCCGGGCCAACCTGCTCTGGCAAGTCGGATATGGCGCTTATGCTGGCAAAAGCTCTGCACGGTACAATCATTAATGCAGATTCGATGCAGGTTTATAAAGAACTGAGAGTTCTGACCGCACGGCCGGCTGAGGCAGATGAGGCGTCTGTCCCTCATCGTTTATACGGGGTTTTACCGGCAGCTGAAAAAGGGAGCGTGGCCTGGTGGCGTGAGCGCGCGCTTGAGTGCATGAACGAGGCCTGGCAGGCAGAGCAGTTGCCCATTCTGTGTGGTGGCACCGGGATGTATATGAATGCTCTGGTTAAAGGGCTTGCTGAAATTCCGCCCTCTGACCCGCTTGTGCGTGAGCAAACCCGTGAGTTTGTCAGTGAGTACGGAGCTGCTGCCCTGCATGACCGTCTGATGGAGGCAGACCCCGAAATGGCTGCGCGTTTGCAGCCGGCAGATTCGCAACGTGTCAGCCGCGCGTGGGAGGTGCTGCGCAGCACCGGCCGCAGTCTGGCCTGGTGGCAGCAGCAGCCCGGCCTGCCGCCTGCCGCCTGTCGTTTTGTAGCATTACGTCTTTTACCGCCGCGTGATGAGTTAAGAGCCCGCATTGCACAGCGTTTTGATAAAATGATGGCGCAGGGCGCGCTGGCAGAGGTGCAGGCACTCCTTTCGCAAAACCTTGACCCGGCTTTGCCGGCTATGCGTGCCCATGGCGTGCCGGAACTGAGAGCCTGTCTGCAGGGTGAAATCAGTGAGGAGGAGGCGATGCGCCTGGCTGTGCTGGCAACCGGGCGTTATACGCGCCGTCAGGCGACGTGGTTTGCCCATCATGCCCTGGCTGAGGATGAGCGAACATATGATTTTAATGCGTGCACGCCGCCGTTTGAGAAATTTTCGGAAAGAAAAAGAGATGAAATCATTTCTTTTATTATTAACGGGATTGACGCTCCCCCTTCAGTTCTCTAAAGATGCGCTCAGACCGATTTGAAAAGACGGAATAATATTATGTCGAACACAGCCTCAGCCCACCCGGCTACAAAGAACACCGCATCTCTCCCCGGAGCGGAAGTTCTTATGCGCGCTCTTCAGGAGCAGGGTGTGGAGGTGATTTTCGGCTATCCTGGCGGGGCAGTGCTCCCTATTTATGATGCATTGTTTCGTCAGAATGCTATTCGTCATGTTCTTGTTCGCCATGAGCAGGCTGCTGTGCATGCGGCCGAGGCTTATGCACGCTCAACAGGTAAAGTCGGGGTTGTTCTGGTCACAAGCGGGCCGGGTGCGACAAATGCTGTCACCGGGCTGCTCGATGCACTGATGGATTCTATCCCGCTGGTGTGTCTGTCCGGGCAGGTGCCTTCACCACTGATTGGCTACGATGCATTTCAGGAGGCAGACACCACAGGTATTACCCGTCCTGTTACCAAATATAATTATCTGGTACGTGACCCCGAGACCCTGGCTGAAACCCTGCATGAAGCATTTGCAATAGCCCGCTCAGGTCGTCCTGGTCCGGTTCTTGTTGATTTGCCAAAAAATATTATGGTTGGTGACGCCCCTTATGTCGGTGCCGGAGCTGTAACGCCGCGGACTGGTAAAGTGCGTATGGACCCGGAGCGTGCAGCGGTGGCTGCCGCTGTGGCTGCAATGAAAAAAGCACGCCGCCCTCTGTTTTATACTGGTGGTGGTATTATTAATGCTGGTCCGCAGGCGTCTGAAACGCTGCGCAAACTGGCTCGCCTTACACGGTTTCCTGTTACGTCAACTCTTATGGGGCTGGGAGCATTTCCTGGAACTGACAGCCAGTTCCTGGGGATGCTGGGCATGCACGGCACATATGAGGCGAATCTGGCAACGCATGGGTGTGATGTTCTGATAGCGCTGGGCAGCCGCTTTGATGACCGTGTTACAGGCCGCCTGGATGCATTCTCTCCCGATTCATTTAAAATTCATGTCGATATTGATCCGTCTCAGATCAATAAAATTGTGCATGTTGATCTGCCCATTATTGGTGATGTCGGCCGCACCATGGCGCTGATGATCGAAGAGTGGGAAGCGCAGTCTGCCTATGAACATAATGATGATCTTGATGCCTGGTGGCAGCAGATCGAAGCCTGGCGTAGCCTCGACTGTCTGCGTTTTTCACAGGACCAGGCTCCTGATGCGGTGATTAAGCCTCAGCAGGCTATTCGTCGGATTTATGAACTGGCCCGTGAGACGGAACGCGAGACCTATGTCAGCACTGAAGTCGGGCAGCATCAGATGTGGGCTGCACAGTATTTTCAGTTTGACGCCCCTAACCGCTGGCTGACATCAGGTGGTCTGGGCACGATGGGGTATGGTCTGCCTGCGGCTGTTGGTGCGCAGATAGCCCACTCAGACGCTCTGGTGCTCGATATTGCCGGTGAGGCTTCAACCCTTATGAATGTGCAGGAACTGGGGACGATTGCCCAGTATCGCCTGCCGGTTAAGCTGTTCATTATTAACAACCATTATATGGGTATGGTGCGGCAGTGGCAGGAGCTTCTGCATGGTTCGCGTTATTCAGAAAGTTACAGCGACGCGCTGCCTGACTTTATCAGACTGGCTGAAAGTTTTCATGCAAAGGGGATGCGGGCAACCCGTCTTGATGAGCTTGATAACGTAATTCGCGAAGCACTGGCGCATCCTGGCCCTGTTGTTGTTGATCTGTGCGTGGCAGAGGGTGAAAACTGCTTCCCGATGATTCCTTCGGGTGCCGCTCATAATGAGATGATTCTGGGGCCTGAGCAGGAGGAGCGTGGCGTGCAGGTCACCCGTGAAGGCCGGGCTCTTGTCTGAGCACGAATCTTGTGGCCTGCTGATGCCGCATCAGATGTTTTCCTAAGCTATAACTTCAGGAAGTTTAAATATGCAGAAGGAAATTCCCGGTCCTGCAGTTATCTCTCTGCTGGTAGATAACGAAAGTGGGGCTCTGGCCCGTATTATCGGTTTGTTTTCAGGGCGTGGATATAACATCCGGAGCCTGACAGTTGCACCGGTTGACGAAGAAGGTCTCGTGTCACGTGTGAATGTCGTCACAACAGGCACACCGGCTGATATTCGTCAGATTGAAGCACAGATTGAACGTCAGGTGCCTGTGTCGCGTGTGGTGAACCTCACAGCTGAGGGGCCGCATGTTGCACGTGAAATGGCACTGATTAAGGTTGTGTCACATGGTGAGGCCCGCACAGAAGCTCTGCGTATAGCTCAGGCTTTTCGTGCGCGCGCTGTTGATACAACTGCATCCTCCTTCGTGTTTGAACTCACAGGTTCAACCGATAAACTCGACAGCTTTATTGAGCTTATGCGTCCGCTTGGGCTGGCTGAAGTGTCTCGCACAGGGGTTGCGGCTATTCGTCGCGGGCCACAGACAATTTAGCAACACTGACGCATCAACTTAACAATGCAGACCATCGGGGTCTGCCAGAACAGGAAAAAAGAGAATGGCACTGCGCGTTTATTATGATCGTGATGCAGACGTTAACCTGATTAAATCTAAAAAAGTTGCGGTCATTGGTTATGGCAGTCAGGGCCATGCTCATGCAAACAACCTGAAAGACAGCGGTGTAAAAGACCTGGTTATCGGTCTGCGTGAAGGTTCATCAGCCGTTAAAAAAGCACAGGATGCTGGTTTTACGGTTATGACACCAGACAAAGCCGCTGCATGGGCTGATGTTGTTATGGTGCTGACACCTGACGAAGGGCAGGGCGCTCTTTATAAAGAGTCTCTGGAAAAGAACCTGAAACAGGGTGCGGCTCTGGTTTTTGCTCACGGTCTGGCAATTCACTTCCGTATCATTGAAGCCCGTCCTGACCTTGATGTGTTCCTGATCGCACCAAAAGGTCCTGGCCACACAGTACGCTCTGAGTATCAGCGTGGTGGTGGTGTACCCTGTCTTGTTGCGATTGCTCAGGACAAATCAGGTGCAGCGCTTGAAATCGCTCTGTCTTACGCTTCTGCCATTGGTGGTGGTCGTGCCGGCACGATTGAAACAAGCTTTAAAGAAGAAGTTGAAACCGATCTGTTCGGTGAGCAGGCAGTTCTGTGTGGTGGCCTGGTTGAGCTGATCCGTGCTGGCTTTGAAACGCTGGTTGAAGGTGGCTATGCCCCTGAAATGGCCTATTTTGAGTGTCTGCATGAAATGAAGCTGATCGTAGATCTGATCTATGAAGGCGGCATTGCCAACATGAACTACTCTATTTCTAACACAGCTGAATATGGTGAGTATGTCTCTGGTCCGCGTGTGATCACGGCTGAAAGCAAAAAAGCTATGAAAGAAATTCTGACAGATATTCAGAACGGTACTTTCGTGCGTAACTTCATTCTCGAAAATCAGTCTGGTAATGTTGGCTTTAAAGCCACACGCGCAATTAACGACGCACACCAGATTGAAGCCGTTGGCGAAAAACTGCGTGGTATGATGCCATGGATTGCAAAGTCACGTATGGTTGACAAAACCAGAAACTAAACTGTTTTTTGCAGTTTCCTGAGTTGCATGAAACCCTGCCGGGCTCCCTGGCAGGGTTTTTTCTTGGCTTATGTTCTATGATGATATTCAATAGGTTATCAGACAATAAAGGACAGGAAGATGGTGGCATTACGTATCAAAAAGGCTTGTGCGCTTATAGCAGGTCTTGCTGTTTTTCCCGCTGTGGCGCACGCCGAAAGTGCCGCTCATGGTCAGTTTATTGATGCACAGGGTAGTGAGCGTGGCACTGTTGAGGTGCGCCCGGCCCCTCATGGTGTGTTGATCCATCTTGAGGTGAGTGGTCTCACCCCTGGCTGGCATGCTGTGCATTTTCATGAAAAAGGCAGTTGCACACCTGATAAATTCACCTCGGCTGGAGGGCATGTGCACGCAACAACGCCGGTAGTACATGGTTTTATGAATGGAAAAGCTAATGACGCCGGTGATTTGCCAAATATTTATGTCGGGCACGATGGTTCAGCCCGGGCAGAGTTTTATTCCCCTCTGGTGTCTTTGAAAACGGCTGAGGGTGGTCGTTCTGTTTTACTTGATAAAGATGGAGGGTCAGTGGTTATCCACGCTAATCCTGATGACTACCAGTCACAGCCCATTGGTGGGGCAGGCGGCCGTGTGGCCTGTGCTGTTTTGAAGGAGTAGTATTGCTCAGGGCAGGGACGGAGTCGTTTCGCCCAGGTAAAGGCTGGCGGCTGATGGCCGCCACTCACCGGTATTTTCGTCGCGCCCCTGAAGCAGAAAATGCGGCGAGTTTGTTTTGAGTTCAGCTACAGCTTTTTTCAGAAAAACCTGCATAGATGGTGTTTGTCTGCGGTTAATCAGGCAGCATAACGGTGTGTCAGGAAAGGCTTTAAGGAGTGCAGCAGATCCATCTTCTCCTGCAATGATCATCAGAGGATTTTTTTTACGCTTTTCCACAAAATGGGTGCGGATCAGAGTGACCTTCCCGTCATCGTAAGGGAAGGGGTATCCTGGGGCAGCTGAAGGCTGAAGCACACTTTTTTTACTGCTGAGGCGTGCACCCAGAATTAATGTACGTGGCAGATTATAGCCATATTCTGTAGAAGTCGCGAAGGCTGCTGTGCTTTCCTCAAATGATGATGTGCATATGACCGGGTCTATACCGTATTCCTGTATAATCTGAAAAAAATCAGCCATCTCGGGTGTCAGGCGCAGCCCCTGCGACAGGGTTACACTGACAGTTCCGGCTTTGCCCGGGCGACTTTGCGGGCAATTCCATGTTTCGGTACCAATTGATTGCCCAAGCTCACGTTCATAAGCTGCGCGACTTACGGCAAGTATGCTGGCATGTGTCTGGCCTGCTGCCAGAGAGACAAGCCATCGCTGTGCACTTTCTTCACCCTGGGTTGCTATCAGTGCCTGGTGAAAAAAGGCCATACGTGCACGAAAGGCCTGAAGAGCAGGGTTTTGCACCAGCTCATTGCGGGGAAGCGGGTGTGGACGGTGGCTGTACTGTGCTAAAAGAGTTTGATAATCTTCGAGTAAATCTTCTGAAAGAGCCTGCAAAGAGAGAGGTTTCTTGTCGGTCGTGAGAAATGGTGCCGGCAGTGCCTCACCTGATATATGACCAGAAAAAAGTGTGCGAAAACTATAAGCGGGGAGCAGGAACGAGAAGTGCTCCAGCATGTAGTAAAACAGGGTAAGCTGCACATTTCCAACAATGGCAGTGTTATCCCAGTCAACAACGATGTAAGGACGGGCTCCGACCCGGTCAAAAGCACTTTGTTGCTGATGCTGCTCTAAAAATTTCTGAATGATTGTGCGGGTCCGCGGTGCCCATTTGAGAGTTTCAAGCTCAGCGGGCTGAATGATGTCAGGGTTGAAATCCTGCGCATGGCTCCGCACGGGCCAGAGAAGGGCTGCTCCGGCGGCAGACAGTAAAGAACGTCGGCTGAGAGAGTATTTCGTCATCAGATCAGAATGTTATCCTGCAGCGCACTATGTTTTTCAAAACTATAAGCACGCTGTGCAGAATTGTCAGGCACACTTTACTGTATTGCACATATGCGTGTGCCTGATATCTGGACTTTTTTAGTTTTCTGCCCCGGCGAGAAGACGGGCAAGAGCACGTTTGCGCCCCATAAGAGGCAGCAGGTCTTTGAGTTCAGGGCCGTGTTCTTCGCCGGTCAGGGCAAGACGCAGTGGAAGAAAAAGAGCTTTACCTGAAAGACCGGTTTTTTCTTTCAGCGTGGCGGTCCATGTTTTCCAGGTGCTCACGTCCCATGGCTCATCGGGAAGAAATGTTGCTGCCTGGTGCAGGAAGGCAGTCTGCTCCGGCTCCTGAACCGGTGGAATAATGTCTTCATATACAACATTAAACCAGTGTCTGGCTTCAGACAGCAGTTCAATATTACCGCGGATCGCCAGCCAGAATTCTTCACTACTGCCTGCGGGCAGATGCTCTCTGACGGCTTCATAAGGCTGCTGACCGAGGAATTTGTGGTTCAGGCTCAGCAGCTGCTGGATGTTAAAGCGTGCAGCTGATTTGGAGACGTGTGAAATATTATAAACGCGTGCCTGCTCTTCAAACGGTAGCAGAACCGGGTCATCAGAGCTGCCCAGGCGTGCCAGGTAAGCGACCAGCGCTTCGGGCTCCATTCCGTCAGTTCGCAGGGTACGCAGAGACATAGCGTCAAAGCGTTTTGACAGTTTGCCGCCATTTTCATCAAGCAGCAGGGGCAGATGTGCAAAATTAAAGTGGTCAGGCTTTGCCCCGAGTGCCTCTGCAATGTCGATCTGCACCCCGGTGTTGGTGACGTGATCTTCACCGCGGATAATGTGTGTGATGCCTGTCTCCATGTCATCAACAACAGAGGCCAGAGTGTAAAGCACCGTGCCATCAGTCCGCACTAAGACAGGGTCAGAGAGCGAAGGCAGTTTGACCTGACATTCTCCCATGACCTGGTCCTGCCAGCGCACAACGCGTTCAGAAAGCTGAAAACGCCAGTAAGGCACTTTGCCATTGGCTTCAGCCTGGGCGCGCTGCTGTGCTGTCAGTTTCAGCATAGCCCGGTCATAGATGGGAGGACGACGCTGGCGGATCTGTATTTCGCGTTTTGCAGCGAGCTCGTATTCGCTTTCAAAACAGGGGTAAAGGCGCCCGGTGGCTTTCAGTTTTGCAATGGCCCGGGCATAGCGGTCGAGGCGTTCTGTCTGTCTGAAAGTTTCATCCCAGGTAATGCCAAGCCAGCTAAGGTCAGTGCGAATAGCTTCAGCATGGCTTTCTTTCGAACGCTCAGTGTCAGTATCATCAATACGGAGCTGAAACTTACCCCCGTGATGGCGGGCAAACAGGGCGTTGGCAATGGCAAGACGGGCGTTGCCGACATGCAGCATACCGGTAGGGCTGGGAGCAAAACGAAGTTTCATAAAGTCTCTGTATGATAAAGTGATGGTGCCTGGTCAGACAGGCCGTACGACCAGCGTTTAATGATGTGTGGTAGCAGAATCCTCATCATCTGTATCAGCATAGGCGGAGAAATCCTCCTCCTCTTCATCAACCAGCCGGCGGGGATCAAGCATACGCCAGTCGCGTTCCATAAACGAAGCTGGTGTTGCGGTGAAGTCATCAAGCTCGTTGGCTGACAGCCATGCGTCATCACCTGCGTCGACAACAATAGCATCTTCACCAAAGCAGAGCCATGCGTCGAGCACTTCTCTGGCTGACGCACCTGCTGTCCGGCAGCGTTCAATACTGTCACGCACATAGCAGCGGGCAAAAGCATTGGCATGCGCCAGGTCATGGAACCCGCCGACTTCTTCACTGATACCTTCCTCAGCACCGCCGGCCAGGTCAAGAATGCGAACGCGCCATGTTTTATCTTCTGTAGCGGAGTTTTCGGTCATGAGCCGGGTCCTTTCTGCAAAGTGCGTAGGGAGGGGAGGAGGAATTCGCGCCCGATTTTGACACGTTCCTGACCGTTATAAGAGACGATATCAGCAGTTGCATATGTTTCATTCCACTGATCAGGAATGAACGAGCCGGTGCCAACCACATCAACCGGTGCGTGAGCATCTGTCATACAGGCACATTTTATCACGTTAAAGCCTGATGATGCGATAATTTTAACGTTTGGAAAGCCAGCATTATCCAGAGCGTCACGCATATGCCAGATGGCCGCGGCAGAGACACCGGTGCCAATCAGGTAGCGCAGTTCAGTATCAGAGCGGTAACGGCGCAGTGCTTCAGGGGCATGCCGGTTGACCACAGCGTAGGACTCCTGTGGGTTCAGCCCTTCCATAAAGCGGCCGCCATGCGTATCAAGTCTGACGCCTAATTTACCCTGCTCAGCCAGTTCAGGAAAACTTTTGCATACGCTCAGAGCATCTGTAACTTCGCGGCCAAAATAATCGACCAGAACTGTCAGGTCTGTCTCAGGATAAATTTCATAAAACATTTCAGCTGCGCGTACGGTTGAGCCAGCGTAGCCAATCAGGGCGTGTGGCATGGTGCCAAAGCCATGTGTGGTGTTAAAAAAGGCAGCTACGGCATGGTTGGCAGTGCCAACAAAACCAGTCGCTCCGTCCTTCTGTGCAGCCCGGCTGCCAACCGAGGCACCATATGCCATAAGTTCCTGCATTTCATAACCTGCACAGTGGCGGGCATCCATGGCGAGGAATTTTGTGTTGGGTAAAGAGAGCGCCATCTGGTAGGCATTATGTGCCGCAACGCAGGTACTGCCCAGTTTTTGTAAAAGCAGGGTTTCAAGGTCTGCCAGGTGCAGAAATGAGCCGGTGATGTACATGATAGGCTCACCCGCACCGATCCATTCGCCCTCAGGGTGTATCAGTTCAACGGTATAAGGCGCGTTACGGGCCTTCATAACATTTTTCAGCCATTCCAGAGCAATGCCCGGAGCTGAAATAACAGGGCGACGAATAAAAAAGACGTAGGTTACCTGGCAGTCGCCAAAATGCCCGACGATTTCTTTTGTACGATTAAAATAGGAATCTGTGCGTGCTGTAATACCGGCGTCAGATGGTGCCTGAGATGCAGCAGCCGTGGCTACTCCGGGTGTCATCTGAGGATCTGTAAAAGACTGTTTCATTTTTTATTACGTCTCCACTTTAACCTGAGCTGACAATTTGCAGAAAGCTCCATACACTATAGTGCAGGAGCTTTCTGTTTTATCAATATCAGAACGAGTTTTAGTTCTGACGTTTGTCTGTCAGTTCTTCTGCCATCAGGAAGGCAAGTTCGAGAGACTGCTCAGCATTGAGGCGCGGGTCACAGAAGGTTTCATAACGATCGCCCAGATCAGATTCTGTCAGGCATTGCGCGCCTCCCACGCATTCCGTGACGTTCTGGCCAGTCATTTCAATATGAACACCGCCGGCATGTACCCCTTCAGCGGCGCATACATCAAAGAACCCTTTAACCTCACGCATAATGGCATCAAAAGAGCGTGTTTTAACATTTTGCGTTGTTGAGGTTGTGTTGCCGTGCATGGGGTCTGTCAGCCAGGTGACCGTACGACCGGTCTTTTTCACAGCCCGCATAAGAGGGGGAAGATATTCGGCAATTTTATCTGCACCCATGCGTGAGATAAGAGTGATACGGCCGGCTTCGTCTTCAGGGTTGAGGAGCTCAAGCAGCTTTTCAAGATCTTCTGCTTTGGTGGTCGGACCAACCTTGATGCCAAGCGGGTTACGCACACCACGTAAAAACTCAACATGCGCTCCATCAGGCTGACGGGTACGGTCGCCAATCCAGATGAAATGGGCTGAGCAGTCATACCATTCATCAGAGGTGGAATCGATGCGTGTCATTGCCTGCTCATAAGGCAGCAGCAGCGCTTCGTGAGAGGTATAAAACTCGGTCTCGTCAATCTGAGGGGCTGAACCTGCATCAATACCACAGGCTTCCATGAAGGAGAGGGTTTCGCTGATTTTTTCTGCGGTGGCGCGGTAACGACCGGCCAGTGGAGAGCGCTCAACAAAACCGAGGTTCCAGCGGTGCACTTCATGCAGGTTAGCGTAACCACCGCGTGAGAAGGCGCGCAGCAGGTTCTGAATGCCAGCCGACTGGAAGTAGCCGGTCTCCATACGTACCGGGTCAGGAATACGGGCTTCTGCTGTAAATTCAGGGCCGTTAATGGTGTCGCCACGGTAAGAGGGCAGGGTTACACCATTTTGTGTTTCGGTGTCAGAAGAGCGAGGCTTGGCAAACTGCCCTGCCATGCGCCCAAGCTTAACAACCGGTACTTTTGCACCAAAAGTCAGAACAACGGACATCTGCAGCAATACACGGAAGGTGTCGCGTACGATGTCAGCTTTGAATTCGCTGAAGCTTTCGGCACAGGGGCCGCCCTGAAGGACAAAGGCTTTCCCCTGGGATGCCAGAGCAAGCTGACGGCGCAGACGCCTTACCTCACCGGCAAAGACCAGAGGCGGGTAAGAGCTCAGGCGGTCTTCAACAGCTTTCAGTGCAGCAGCATCAGGATAAGAAGGCATTTGTCTGACAGGAAAAGAGCGCCAGCTATCCGGCATCCAGGGCGCAGATATAGGGGTAGGCTGGACACGCGAGGCAGTCATGGACTTTATCCTGTCAGTTCTTGATGGTTCAGTATTTTAAAACATAGTGCGTAAAGGCCGGCAGAGCATCAGAGATCACTGCACGGGGTAGCCTTTATGTCTAAAACAGAAGAGATAGGCAAACCTGAATTTTTCATAAAATATGTAATGATTATCAAAAAGCTGATAACGGAGGCAGACGCGGGGCTGCCCGTTGCTGGCAGATTAGCTTTTTTTTGTAGTTAGTGCGATACTATGCGCATCAGTTGTCTGGCTTCTGACAGCCTCAGAATGACAGGCACAAACTTATTTTATAAAGGTAAAGGCTGATGGTACTGCTGCGTAAACAGACTTACCTGGTTCTGATGGCTATGGGCCTCGGCGTTGTGGCGGCTCCTCACGGAGCCGCTTTTGCAGACCCTATGGTTCCTGATGGTAACATTTCCTTTGGTTCAGCCGGTATGGGTAGTACCGGGGTAGGAAGCCAGAGTCGCACGTCTGAAAAGAAAGTGGTTCATGGCCACAGGAGCCTGCCTCCTGGCTATCAGGACGCACCGTCAATGGAGTTTAATCACGGTGCCGACCCTGATCATCTTGCTAAGGTACACCGCGATTCAGTGACAGGCTCTGATCTGTCAAAATATGGTACGGCTTACCAGAACAGCGGGCCTTATGGTGATGGCGCCATGGGGGATTCGACTGGTAACGGATGGGTTACCCACCGATAATAACGACGTTACACGCTGTTTGTCTGGTGCTCTAAGTCGTCAGTCAGCAGTCTGACAGAGATCTGCCCGCTACTCAGATCAGCAAGATGATCTGAGAGAGCCTCGCGCTGCGCCTCGGGGAGGGTAAGGGTCATTTGTGCTCCCTGTGCGTCAAAGCTGGTCTCCGGTGCGTCTTCGGTAAAGCTCTGAAGACGTGCCTGCACCAGAGAGAGCAGTGAAAAGGGTGTGTGAAACGTCAGGGTGACACGTTCAATTATTGGTTCTTTGGGGGCCTCACGCAGGCATTCAGCTGCGGCACCGCTATATGCTCTGATAAGCCCGCCAGCCCCAAGTTTAATGCCGCCAAACCAGCGGGTTACAACAACGGCAACAAAATCAAGCTGCTGTGCTGTAATAACCTGCAAAATAGGGCGCCCTGCCGTGCCTGACGGCTCTCCGTCATCGTGGCACCGGCAGTGAGGTCCGACCTGCCAGGCCCAGCAATGATGGGTTGCCTCAGGTGCAGATTGTGCGATCGTACGAATAAAATTTTCAGCATCATCGCTCGTTTTGACCGGGGCTGCCCGTGCCAGGAACCGGCTTTTGCGAATTTCCTGCTCTCGTTTAAAGGGGCCTGTCAGTGTCTGCATCATAGATGGCAGAGTAACAGGGCAGGCGCAGGGCAGACAAGAGAGGAGTGCTGAAGGTCCATTATTGCCTAAAGTGAGCAGAAATGGCAGAAACCTGAGGTGTAAGTCTTTGTATGCAGAAAGGGTATTAGATTATGGCATATCGGTTCTGCCGGAGAGTTCTTGTTCTGACAGCAGCTCTGGTCGTTGCTGTTTCTGCGGTGCCGCACCATTTTGCCCGGGCTGATGATGACGGTGGTGATGAAGAGGATGTGCACAAAGCCCCTTCTATGCACTCACTGGCTGCAAAACCACCTTTGCCGCGTGCACATAAAGATTTCAGCAAGTTCCGTTATACACCGCCAGGTGATAAGATTGTTGAGCAGGCAGCTGCAAACCGCCTTTTGTTCTGGACAAAAGACGGCAAACCCGATGGTTATGCTCAGCGGCGTGGCAATAGCATTATTTACTATGATGCTCAGGGCAAGGCGGTACGGGTGCAGCGCCTGACTGAAGCTGAACTGGCAGATTAAGCGCAGCTCAGCCTACTAAATTATATTTCAGGCGAGTGTCTCGCCTGAAGGCAGCTGCCCTTTATTGTTACAAAATTCGATCCATTCTGCTTCATTCAGCGTGGTGATACCCAGCTCAGTCGCTTTTTTAGCTTTTGAGCCTGCTTTTTCACCCAGAACGACCAGGTCGGTCTTTTTAGAAACAGAATCAGAAACCTTTGCTCCCAGGCGTTCTGCCATAGCGCGTGCTTCCTGACGGCTCAGCGTCGTCAGTGTGCCGGTAAAGACAATGCTTTTGCCTGACAGCCAGCCTTCCGCTGCCTGCTCTTCTTCTTCAATGGTCAGAAAGCTTTTCAGTTCGCTGAGCGTCTGTCTGTTATGCTCTTCTTTGATAAAAGCAACGAGGTCATCTGCGATAACGCTGCCGATACCGCTGATAGAGCCGAGTTCAAGCCGTTCATCAGAGCCTGTCAGGGTTGCTTTCTGCAGCTGACTGACCCAGTTTTCATAGGTGCCATAATTGCGGGCAAGCAGGCGGGCTGTGCCTTCGCCAATGCGGCGAATACCCAGAGCGAAAATAAAACGGGAGAGGCTTATTGTTCGTCTGGCCTCAATAGCCTGGAGCAGTTTCTGCACGGACTGCTCCCCCCAGCCGTCACGTTTCATAATGACGTCAGCATGTTCTGACAGACGGAAAATGTCAGCGGGAGTCTGAATGAGCTTATCTTCGTAAAACTCACGAATACTACGCTCTCCCAAACCTTCAATGTCAAAAGCCTGGCGTGATACAAAATGAATCAGGCGCTCAACGATCTGTGCAGGGCAGGTTAACCCGCCTGAGCAGCGGCGTACAGCTTCACCTTCGGGGCGTATGGCAGTGGCCCCACAGGCAGGACAGTGAGCCGGAAACACGAAAGGTGCTGCGCGGGGTGGCGCATCAGGTGCCGGGGGGAGGACGGAAACGATTTGTGGAATAACATCCCCGGCACGCTGCAGTGTAACTTTGTCGCCAGGGCGCACGTCTTTGCGGGCTATTTCATCTTCATTATGCAGTGTCGCACGTGACACCAGCACGCCACCCACATTGACAGGCTCAAGATGAGCAACCGGCGTGAGAGCCCCTGTGCGTCCGATCTGAATTTCAATGGCGTTGAGAGTTGTAATGGCCTGCTCTGCCGGAAATTTCCACGCAATAGCCCAGCGGGGTGCGCGTCCGGCAAACCCAAGGCGCTCCTGCAGGGAAAGGTCGTTTATTTTATAAACAATACCGTCGATATCGTAACTCAGGCCGGCACGCTCGCGGGCAACCTCATCAAAAAAAGATTCGGCCTCGCTGATATCATTTAGTTTTCGTGAAAGAGGATTAACCGTAAACCCCCAGGCTTTCAGCTGCTCAAGATAGCTCCAGTGGTCAGTCGGCAGAGGGTCAGAGGTAAAGCCCATAGCATAAGCAAACAGTGCCAGTGGCCTGCGTGCTGTGACGGCAGGGTCAAGCTGGCGAAGCGAGCCTGCGGCAGCATTGCGGGGGTTGGCAAATGGCTTACGGTTTTCAGCCAGCTGCGCAGCGTTGAGTGTCAGGAAATCCTCTTTGGCGAGAAAAATCTCTCCGCGTATTTCAATAAGGTCAGGTACCGGGCCGGGCAGTGTTTTGGGCAGATTGCTTATTGTGAGCAGATTGCCGGTAACATCCTCACCTTCTCTGCCATCGCCGCGGGTTGTACCTTTTACAAACTGACCTTTTTCATAAGTAAGGCTGATCGACAGCCCATCAATTTTAGGTTCAGCAACAAAAGTGAGCTGTTTGCTTTCTGCCGGGCTTAGACCCAGGAAGCGGGTTGCTTTGGCAACAAAACTTTCAAACTCTTCCTGATCAAATACGTTATCGAGTGAAAGCATAGGCACAAGATGACGTGACTTTTTAAACAGTGAATCGGGTGCTGCACCAACGGCACCGGCGGCACTGTTTTCAGGTTCAGCTTCGGGAAAAGCGGCCAGAAGAGAGTCATACGTCCGCCGAAGCGCATCATATTCTGCATCGCTGATCTCGGGGGCATCATCCTGATAATAGGCAGCGTTATGGCGACCAATCTGGTCAGCCAGGCGTTTGAGTTCGTCTCTGGCTTCTGCAGCAGTAAAAGAGCTTTTGTCAGGGTGCGGGGTCATCTTTATGTCCAAGTAGGCTGGCAGCAGCAGCACGGGCGGCATCAGTTACGGTATCGCCAGCCAGCATACGTGCAATTTCTTCCTGTCTTTCTTCAGGCTGAAGAGGGGCTGCATGGGTTTCGGTCATGTTATTACGCACACGCTTGCCAATGCGCAAATGGGCATCGGCACAGGCAGCCACCTGCGGGCTGTGTGTCACGGCCAGTACCTGTACAGAACGTGCGGCCAGTCTGTGCAGGCGTTCACCAATAGCTGCAGCCGTAGCACCGCCAACCCCGGCATCTATTTCATCAAATACAATAGTGCCGATAGAGGATTGCTCAGCCAGAACCAGTTTGAGGGCCAGCATAAGGCGCGATAATTCACCCCCTGAAGCCACTCTGGCCAGGGGGCCGGGTGGCTGGCCCGGGTTGGCGGCAATCAGGAACGAAATGCTCTCCATACCCTGTGCGTTCCATTGTTCAGGGGGGAGGGGTTCAAGGCTGACAAAAAAGCGGGCACGCTCAAGTTTAAGGGGTTTAAGCTCGCTGGTAACGGCTTTTTCGAGTTTGCGAGCTGCTTTTTCGCGGGCTTCTGACAGTTTCTCAGCATTGCTCTGAAATGTTTTTAAAGCCTCTTTAACTGCCTGCTCAAGTTCGTGCAGCTGAGAGGTGCCGTTATCAAGAGCCTGCAGGCGGTTTGTCAGTTCATTAAGCAGCGAGGGGAGTTCTTCAACAGCAACATCATGCTTGCGGGCCGCGGCCCGCAGGGCGAACAGGCGTTCTTCTGCCTCCTCCAGCAGGCGGGGGTCAGCTTCAGAATCCGCAGCCAGGCGTGAGAGCAGCATTTCTGCTTCAGCAAGAGCTGTTTCAGCCTGCTCAAGTGCTGTCAGTGCATCGTGTGTACGGGTTTCAAGAGCGCCGGTCGGGGTTGTATCTGCATCTGACGGAGCGGGAAGAAGGCGCTGTAATGTGCGGCTTGCAGCCCGCAGAGCAGCAGCCGGGCCGTTATTTTTCCGGTCTCGCGGTGTCAGTTCTGAAAGTGCAGCCGCAACAGCTTCACCCCGGCGTTCTGCCTGTTGCAGGCTATGACGCAGTTGTGCCAGCTGTTCTTCTTCGCCTTGCTGTGGAGCAAGTGCTGAGAGTTCAGATACGGTGTGTCGCAGCCATTCTTCTTCCTTAGCGGCCTCATGCAGCATTTTGCGGGCTGTGCGGAGTTTATCGCTGAGCTGGCGCCAGGCTGTATAGGTGCTGCTGACCTGAGCGATAAGAGAGGCAGGCACACCATAGGCGTCAAGAAGGGTGCGGTGTGTGGTTGAGTCAGTCAGCCCGATTTGTTCGTGTTGCCCCTGAATTTCAACCAGGGTTGCAGCAACATGGCGCATGAGCGTGATGCCGACCACCTGGTCGTTGATCCATGCGCGTGAGCGCCCCTCGCGCGACAGGCTGCGTCGCAGAATAAGGGGTTCATCAGTTTCAGCAGTAATGTGATGTTCGCGCAGAAGGTGATAGACCGGATGGTCTTCAGTGAGCTGAAAGCTGGCTGTTACCTGTGCTTCCTCAGCTCCGGCTCTGACCAGTCCTGCGTTTGCACGCGCCCCCGTAGCCAGCCCGAGACTGTCGAGCAATATTGACTTGCCGGCACCGGTTTCACCGGTCATGGCGGTAAAGCCGCGATGAACAGAAAGATCCAGTGCTTCGATCAGAACAATATCTCTGATGGAAAGATGTGTCAGCATAAGACCCTGCCTGAATATCTGTCCGGTAAGACGTGCGAGAAAAATACGCGTTACGTGTCAGCTAAGATTTTATATGAAATAAATCAGAACATAACAAGAACGCGCAATCTTTTTTATGACAGGTCCCGTCGTTAGAAAAAGGATCTTTCTGCTTTAGTGCTGTGGAGCCGGTGCTGATTGAGCCTGTGGTTGTGTCATTGCATGCGGGGCCGGAGCATGACCCGCATCGGTTGGCGAACTTGTTTTTTTATCAGGTGCAACAGGCTGGCTTGCCTGTGCTGTTACAGCTTTGCCAGGTGCAGGAAAGTTACCACTGAGCAGTTTATAGCGTTTCAGGTCATCATAAGCAAAACGATACCATTTGCTGCCAGGGTAGTTATAGCCGAGAACAATACCTGATTTACGGGCCTGATCTGTTAACCCAAGGTCGAGGTAGACTTCAACCATACGTTCCAGGGCTTCGGGTACGTGGTTGGTAGTCTGAAAGTCCTGGACAACGTGCTGATAGCGGTTGATGGCCGCCTCATAGTTGCGCTCGCGCTGATAAAAGCGGCCAATAAGCATTTCTTTGCCGGCCAGATGGTCGCGGCAAAGGTCGACTTTCAGTTCGGCATCCTGTGCGTATTTTGACTGAGGAAAGCGGGTAATTACTTCACCAAGAGCTTCCATTGCCTCAACAGTACCCTGCTGGTCGCGTTGTACGTCAGCAATCTGCTCATAAAAGCACAGCGCGCGCAGATAATAGGCATATGCTTCATCTGAACTGGTGGGATGAAGGCTGATAAACCTGTTTAGCTGCTGAACGGCTTCAGGATATTGCCCCTTAAGATAATAGGCATAACCTTCCATAAGCTGAGCATTCGCAACGTAGCCAGAGTAAGGGTAGTTTTGCTGAAGTACTTCAAACTCTGCTGCGGCAAGCGTGTAACGACGGGTACGCAGGGCGTCGATCCCGTTATTATAGAGCGTTTCAGCTGAGGCCAGCTTAGGGATTTGAGGCGTCCCCTCTTTGAACAGAGAACAGCCAGACAGGCTCAGCAACACAGTTGCGGAGAGTATACGGGATATATGGCCGCGAAAATGAAGTGCTTTTATGACGCTCACAGATGTACCAGCTCTCTGAAGTGATGCAGTCTTATAGCATGTAAAACGTGTAAGAAAAGAAAAGAGAAAGAATGTTTCCTTCTCTTTTTATCCGGCATTAGTTTGTGCCAGCTGATGCGGGAACAAAGCGCCATGCTTTGCTGTCAGCAAACAGGGCTCTGAGAAGCATGTTATTAAGCCCGTGACCTGAACGGTATCCACAGAAATGCCCGCGTAAAGGGGCTCCAGCTGTATACATGTCGCCTGCGGCATCGAGAATTTTATGACGGACGAATTCATCATCACAGCGCAGGCCATCTTCGTTGAGAATCCGTTCCTCATCGACAACGATAGCATTATCAAGCGAGCCCCCGAGAGCAAGGCCGGCACTGTGCATCGCTTCTATTTCCTTAAGCAGGGTAAAGGTGCGGCAATGTGCAATGTCCTGGCGGAAGGCCTGGGGTGTCAGTTTAAATTCTAAGTTTTGTTTACCGATGGCCTGAGCAGAAAAATTAATACCCATTGAAAAGGTAAGGCCCGCATCAGATGAGGGGAGAAGCTCAGCAAAAGAGTCTCCGTGTTCAACGCGTACCGGCCGTAAAATTTCAATACACTGACGAATTTTATGCTGGCGGGTTACTCCGGCACTTTCAATCAGAGAGATAAAGTCGCGCGAGGATCCGTCAAATACCGGCAGTTCAGGGCCATCAACTGTGACCAGCACATTGTCAATATTGCATCCGGCAAGAGCAGCCATAAGATGCTCAATGGTTGCGACACGGTTTTCTGAGCTCTCTGTCTCACTCAGAACAGTGCTGAGGCGTGTGTTATGCACATTACTGAATAAGGCTGGTAAAGGCTTTCCTTCGATATCGCTGCGCTGGAAAACGATGCCATGACCAGCATGCGCAGGAGTGAGGGTGAGCTGAATATGTTTGCCTGTGTGCAGACCCGTGCCGGTACCTGTAACAGCTTTACCAAGAGTATGCTGATATAAGGTTGCATCTCTCGTGTTCAGTGCAGAGACGGGGGACAGGATTTCCTGCGTAACACTAAGGAGTGTGCGAGGGTCCAGGGAGAGGCTGTCCATGGGGGCGGTGTTATCCTGCAGAGTTTAAAGGCGATTATGCTTTTAAAATAAAGGTTAAAAACCGTTTCTGGCCAGTCAAGGTTTATTGCGGTCTGTTACAAAGCCCCTTCATGCTACCATTGCAGGTAGCATGAAGGCTGACTTTCCTGAAAAATTACCGACGCAGAAAAGTCGGTATTTCAAGTCCATTCTCATCTGAATCAGCAGGACGAATGCTGACACCCTGCTGATGGCTGGGCTGTCCCTGTTCCTGATGTGTGTTCTGAGGGGTGTGTGCCTGCTGTTGTGCCGGCCCCTGGTGGGCAGCCTGCTCATGCTGTGCCGGATAGTGCTGGGACTGATGCGGCTGAGGCTGAGGGTTATGCTCGTTCGTATGCTGATCGTTCGGGTTTGTACGACGGAACGGGTTGGTCATGCGCCCGAACAGCCCGCTGCGAGACTGAGTGTTTGTCGGTGGTACAGCGTGACGCGGCGTTTCAGTGAACAGCCCTGCACGTGGTGACGGACCAGGACGCATCAGAGGCTGCTGTGCAGCTGGTGGAGGCGCCATGCTGGCCTGCTGCTGCCCGGGCAGGCTATGTGCAGGCGGCGGTGCTGCATGGCCGGTCTGGCGTGATGGCTGCTGCTGGTATGGCTGGCCTGCATTATGTTGTGCTGCTGGCTGGCTGGCTGGCTGATTAGGGTAAGGTATGGTTTCGTGTCGTGTAACCTGCTGCGGTGCCGGCTCAGGCTGGCTAACTGCTTCTTTACCCGTATTTTGTGGCGTTGCTCCTGATGGGGGGGCTGAAGAAGACTCCCCGGGTGCAGCCTGAGGCCTGTCGAGTTCAGGCATATCAATACCCGTGGCTACAACAGAGACACGAATTTTGCCGTTCATGGTCTCGTCAATAATCGAGCCCCAGATCATATTGGCATCGTCCGTAACTTCACGGCGGATACGGTTGGCGGCTTCTTCCATCTCGAACAGAGTGATATCTTCACCACCGGTGATGTTAACCAGCAGTCCCTGTGCGCCAGACATCGAAGCATCTTCAAGCAGAGGGTTGGCAATGGCGGCTTCAGCGGCTTCGATTGCACGGTTATCACCTTCAGCCTCACCCGTGCCCATCATGGCTTTGCCCATTTCAGCCATGACGCTGCGTATATCCGCAAAGTCAAGGTTGATATAGCCTGGTGCAACCATCAGGTCGGTGACACCACGCACACCCATATAGAGCACATGGTCAGCCATTCTGTATGCTTCACGCAGCGTTGTACGTTCACTGGCTACGCGAAAGAGGTTCTGGTTAGGAATAACAATCAGAGTGTCAACATATTGCTGCAGCTCACGGATGCCTTCGTCTGCTATACGGGCGCGGCGTTTACCTTCATAATCAAAAGGCTTGCTGACCACCCCAACAGTCAGAATGTTCCGCTCGCGTGCCATGCGTGCAATAACCGGAGCTGCCCCTGTACCTGTGCCTCCGCCCATACCTGTAGTGATAAAGACCATGTGAGAGCCTTCGAGATATTTTGAAATCTCATCGGCAGCCTCTTCAGCAGCCCCTCTGCCCACTTCAGGTTTGGCACCTGCACCCAGACCATGGGTCAGGTGCGGACCAAGCTGAATACGACGGTCAGCCCGGCTTTTAGCCAGACTCTGCGCATCCGTATTAGCGACAACAAACTCTACCCCCTGCAGGCTGGACGCAATCATGTTGTCGACAGCATTTGTTCCGCCCCCGCCAACACCAATGACTGTTATTCGTGGTGAAAAGTCAGAGTGGCTTTGTTCAGGAACAGTGAGGTTCAGGGTCATTAAGGCATCTCCCGGTAGAGGGGCAAAAAGCAGAGCAAGAGGCAGGCTGACATTTTACAGATGGCCACGTCAGACGGCCTTATACAGAGGGTTATCCGAGTATATCAGACTTTTTCACGAATAAAAGCGACGACTTTCTGTAAAAAACCTGAAGGTTGTGTTTCTCTGAATTCAACATCACCGAAAGGTCTTTCCGCGCTGGCTGCCCATGAGAGTAGTCCGGCTGCTGTGGCAAAGCCAGCTGAAGCAGCGGTTTTCTCTGGTAAATCAATAATATTTTTGGGCCTGCCAAGTCTGACAGAACGGTTAAATGCAGGGCCGTGACGGCCTTTTGCTGAAGGCGCGCCAAGAATTCGTTCAGCCAGGGGGCGTATGCCGTCAAGTAAAGATCCGCCGCCAGTCAGCACAATACGGCCGCTTGCGGCACTGCCAAGGCCGGCTCCATCGAGCTTTTCACGCACTAATTCGAGAGTTTCTTCCATACGGGGGCGAATGATTCTGCCAAGATGCGAGCGGGAAATCTGCTCAAAATGCGGCACATCATTTCCCAGCAGCTCAACTGTCAGCAGGTCATCTTCCACGTCGGATGCCAGGTCTGCACTGCCATAAACAGTTTTCAGACGTTCAGCATTTTCAAGTGATGTGCTCAGCCCGCGCGCAATGTCACGGGTAACGTGCTGTCCACCAACGCCGATCTGTGTTGTGTGCAGAAGCTGGCCTTCACCAAAAACGGCAAGAGATGTGGTGCCACCTCCCATATCAATGACCGTCGTACCAAGTTCGCGTTCATCAGCATTAAGAACGGACAGACCTGACGCCATGGGAGAAGAAACAAGGGCGTCGAGCTTAAGCTCTGAACGGTTGAGAACAGTCTGAAGGTTCAGAAGGGCTGTAGATGCGGCATCAATAATATTCAGTCTGACTTTCAGGGTGTCGCAGAGGTGACCGCGGGGGTCGACGACATTTTCTGTATCATCAACAGTAAAGTCGATAGGAAGCGTATGCACGACCTCACGCCCTTCAAGCGTGGCCTGCATGCGCCCTTCATTGATAATGCGCCTGATATCAGCTTCAGAAACAATACGCCCGCCTATCGGCCAGCGTACGTTATACAAACGGCTTGCCGGGTGCCCGCAGGAGAGATTGACCACAACTCCGTCAACTGAGCGGTCAGCCATTCTTTCAGCCTGACCAACTGTTGCACGTATGGCAGCCTCAGCTTTGTGCAGGTCTGTGATTGCACCATTGCGAATACCATCAGCCCGACGCCAGCCACAGCCCACAACGCGAAGGATACCATTACTTTCGCCACGTCCGATAAGGCAGGTTATTTTCGTTGAGCCAATATCGAGAACAGCAAAATAACCGCTGCGCCAGGGTTTCTGACGTTTACTGTTATCGGAGGAGGGAGGCAGCAAAGATGAGGAATGATGGTTCACAGGCAGACCAGAAGAAGAACGTTTTGGACGCAGTGACCAGCCCGAAGATGCAGAAGGAGAAAGACTGGTCATGGTGTGTGTTCCGGTGGAGGCGAAGAAGATGTGCCCGAGAGTCCGGGCTCTGACTGTTGTTTTGTTACGGTCAGCCGGTCAGGCAGACGCATATCAACAGAGACAATAGACCGGTCCAGCAGATGTGTCGATTTCTGAATAGAGGCCAGTCTGTGAATAGCGGGCTCTTCCTCACCTTCAGGGAGAAGAACAGTAATATTGTTGTGCAGAACGAGGTTCCAGCGTCGTTCATTGACCCTGACAGCCGCAGCGACATGACTGCGTATTTCAGGCTCTTTTGACAAAACATCAATCAGGGAGGCAGCAGCTTCACTGGCACCCACACCCACAACCAGGGGCAGCTTCGTGAAAGCTTCAGCATCTTTACCGGTCATGCCCTGATCGGGCACAGGGTTACCCTGCCTGTCGATGAGAATGAAGTGCCTGTTATGCTGCCAGACCGCGAAGGGAGGACGTTCTGTAATATGAACAACAATGTCACCAGCCAGGTGACGTTCTACGATAACGTGGTCGACAAAAGGCAGCTTATTAAGGCGGTCACGGGCACCACTGACACTAAATGCGAGAATTGGGTCGCCAACATGAACCCCCAGAGCTTCTGAAATAGCTTCAGGGCTGGTGAGCTGGGCACCATCTGTTTTAATTGAGACAATGTGCAGCGGTGCTTTGCTGGCAATGTGCTGTAACCAGGAGGAGAGGTGCGATTTGGTCTGAGGAGAACTCAGATATAAAAAGCCTCCGCCCGCCAGAATGCCCACAAGAAACAGACCGGCAACGGGGCGCAGCGTTTTTTTCTGTCTGCGCATAAACAGTTGCAGACGTGATGGTCTGTCTGCCGGAGGGGGGGGAGGCATACGCATTATTTGTTAAGGGCCTGCTCTGTCAGCCAGCTGCACAGCTCAGGGTAGCTTATTCCACACCATGCGGCCTGCTCTGGCAGCAGAGAGGTCGCGGTCATGCCAGGCTGAGTGTTGACCTCAAGCAAGACCAGGCGCGCAGGGCCAGAGCCGGTATCGTCAAGGCGAAAGTCAGCGCGTGAGGCACCTGAACAGCCCAGAGCCTGATGTGCTTTGACGGATGCTTCAAGAGCCTGCTGCGCTGTTGTTTCGTCAAGCTGAGCCGGCAGCACATGTGTTGAGCCGCCCGTCTTATATTTTGCATCATAGTCGTAGAAATCATGCCCCTGACCGGGGGTTGGTGTGATGTCAGTAATGGTCAGTGCACGGTCACCCATGACACCGACCGTAATTTCACGGCCAGGAATAAACTCTTCTGCCAGGGCATACGGGCCGTAGCCCCAGTTTGCAGCGATTTCTTTACGCTGATCTGAGCCTTCACGGATGATATAGACACCTACAGATGAGCCTTCATTCAGTGGTTTAATCACGTAGGGGGCAGGGAGAGGATCAGCTTTTGCGAGTTCTTCAATGCTGACGACTTTACCTTTTGCAACGGGCAGGCCTGCCGCCAGAAAAACAGCGCGTGCGGCAGCTTTATCCATAGCAACAGCTGAGGCGCGGACATCAGAATGGGTGTAGGGAATTTTCATCCATTCAAGAATGCCCTGAATACAGCCATCTTCGCCATATCGCCCGTGGAGGGCATTAAAGACGACATCCGGTTTTTGTTCTTTAAGGTTGCTCACCAGTGCGGCGAGGTCAGAGGAGGCATCAAGCTCGCTGACGATATAACCGGCAGTGCGCAGGGCTTCGGCAACATTTTTACCGGAAACAAGACTGACTTCGCGCTCTGAAGACATGCCTCCCATCAGAACGGTGACGCGCCTGGCTGTTGTCATTCAGAGACTCCTGCTTTGCCGATACGTTTAATTTCCCAGTGAAGGGTAACGCCTGAATGGTCTGCAACGCGCTGGCGGACATGATTGCCAAGAGATTCCAGATCTGACGCGCTTGCTGTACCTGTGTTGATTAAAAAATTGCAATGTTTTTCGCTGACCTGTGCTCCGCCCATCTGCAAACCGCGGCAGCCGGCCTGGTCAATGAGCTGCCATGCTTTCAGCAGTGATTCTTCAGCATCAGGATTGCGGAATGTCGAGCCACCCGTTCTGGCTCTGACGGGCTGAGAGTCTTCACGGGCTGCACGAATGGCTGAGATAGACGCAGCAATATCAGCCGGGCTGGCCGGCGTGCCGCGCAGACGCAGGCGTGTAACGACAGCTCCCTCTGGCAGCCCGGAGCGACGATATCCAAAATTGAGTGCCCCGGCATCAAGCCTGATGACAGAGCCATCGCGCGTGACAATTTCTGCCCAGTCAAGGATGGTTGCAATGTCAGACCCATAGGCTCCGGCATTCATGCGCACGGCACCACCTGCTGAACCGGGAATGCCAGCCAGAAATTCAAGTCCGGCCAGTCCGGCCTGAGCGGCATGTTCAGCGATTGTGGCATCAAGACAGGCTGCCCCGACAATCAGACCATCTTTCTCGGTCACGATGTCAGAAAAGCCACGGCTCAGGCGCAGCACAACCCCTTCTATTCCTCCATCACGCACAATGACGTTAGAGCAGGCGCCAAGGGTCGTGACAGGCAGCTCCGGTGACAGGTTTTGCATAACCGCAGCAAGGTCATCCGTATCCGCAGGCTGAAAGAGCCATTCAGCGGCACCGCCAGTACGAAACCATGTGCGTGGCCCAAGCAGAGCCTGTTCAGTTACGCGCCCCCGCGCTGAGCTAAAAGCTTTTTGCACAAGGCTGATCATGCTTGGGGCTGTCATGATGACTGCCCGGCCTGAGCCTGCAGCGCAGCAAGCTGCTCTGGCAGGGCCTGGGCCCATGTTGTGATCGTCCCCGCACCAAGGCAGACAACCAGGTCGCCAGGCTTTGCAATATCGTGCACCATGGCAGCAAGCTCATCAGGGCTGTTAAGACCAGAAACAGAGCGGTGACCACGTTCACGTAGGCCCTCGATCAGAGCATTGCGGTCAATGCCATCAATCGGTGCTTCACCCGCAGCATATACATCGGAGACAATAACGGTGTCTGCATCGTTCATACAGGTGCAGAAATCTGAGAAGAGCATTTGCAGGCGCGAGTAACGATGAGGCTGCATTACAGCAATGACGTTACGCGCCCCGGCCTGGCGGGCGGCTTTTAAAACCGCAGCAATTTCTACCGGGTGATGACCGTAATCATCAATTACGGTAATGCCGCCGGTTTCACCTGTGCGGGTAAAGCGGCGTTTCACACCACGGAAAGAGGCAAGGCCTGAGCGAATGACATCGTCAGAAATCTGCATTTCAGTGGCAACGGCAATGGCCGCCAGTGCATTCTGAACATTATGGGCACCCAGCATTGGCAGGCGGAAGGGGCCTGCTCTGCGTGTTTCACGAGAGACCCGGTCTGTCAGTACGACGTCAAATGTTGCGCCGGTTTTGTCTGTCTCTAATTTTTCCGCTCTGACATCAGCCTGAGGAGAGAAGCCATAAGTGACAATACGATGGTCTGACAGGCGCGGGATCATCTGCTGCACAGCCGGATGGTCGATGCATAAAACAGCAAAGCCATAAAAAGGCACGTTAGAGACAAACTGGTCGTAGGCCGCTTCCATAGCCTCGGCTGAACCCCAGTGGTCCAGATGTTCGGGGTCCATGTTTGTCACGACAGAAATGACAGCCGGGAGACGGAGGAAAGACCCGTCACTTTCGTCAGCCTCGGCAACCATCCAGTCGCCTTTGCCCATACGGGCATTTGTGCCATAGGCCTCAATAATGCCACCGTTAATGACGGTAGGGTCCAGGTGTGCGGCTTCGAGTACAGCGGCAACCAGGCTGGTAGTTGTGGTTTTTCCGTGTGTCCCCCCGATCGCAACAGACCAGCGCAGGCGCATGAGTTCAGCCAGCATTTCGGCGCGCCGCACAACAGGCACAAGGCGGCTGCGTGCAGCAACAACCTCAGGGTTGTCACGGCTTACTGCAGTTGAAATAACAACGACCTGCGCCTCGCCCAGGTTTTCTGCTGCATGCCCGACAGTGACAGGAATGCCGGCAGCCCGCAGGCGTTTAACATTGGCATTTTCGCTGATGTCAGACCCCTGAACAGAGTAACCCAGCATACTGAGCACCTCAGCAATGCCTGACATGCCAATACCACCAATGCCGACAAAGTGGATGGTGCCGATCGAGAGGGGCAGAGCTCTCATATTCAGACTGTTTTCTGAGGGCTGTGAGGAGGCTGGTTTACTGAAGATGGGGAAAGATGAAAGCATTCTTCTACACTGTCAGCCAGGTGTCTGGCGGCATCGGGACGGGCAAGCCTGGCAGCTGCGGCTGCAGCGCGCTCAAGCTCATCGGGTGAGGTAAGTAAATCTGTGAGGCGTGATGCCAGAGCAACAGGCGTAAAGTCGGGCTGGCGCATGATCCAGCCTGCTCCGGCAGAGGTGATGGCCTTGGCATTTTCAGTCTGCTCATCGCTGGCTGCTATGGGCAGTGGAACGAGAATGGAAGGGCGCCCGGCAACAGTCAGCTCTGCAATGGATGACCCTCCGGCGCGGCCAATAACCAGGTGCGCTGACCTGAGAAGATCGGGCACATCGCTGAGGAAGGACTCAACACGGGCATTCAGGCCAAGCTCTGCATATGTTTTGCGCACGACCTCGATATCGGCTTTGCGGGCCTGTTGTGTTACGCGCAGGCGCTTACGCAGATCGGGGGAAAGGCGAGCCAGTGCAGCGGGCAACACTTCAGAAAAAACAGTAGCCCCGAGCGAACCACCCCATACCAGCAGGCTGATGGTTTCGCCAGGTGGAGTAAATGGCTCGCCTGCCAGTGCGGTAATGGCCGGACGTACCGGCATGCCCGTCAGCACGGTATGGGTGCCAACTGGCAGGCGGGCTACGGTCGGGAAGGATGTCGCAATGACATCAGCAAAGCGGGAGAGTACCGCATTAGCCTGCCCAAGAATGGCGTTACCTTCGTGGATGATCAGCGGAGGGTGTGTCTTACCCATAAGCCGCGCACCCAGCAGGGGAGCAACGGAGGGGTAGCCACCAAAGCCGACAACAGCATCAGGTCTGATGGTTTGCAGCAGTGAGCGGGCTTTCCATGCACTTTTGAGAAGTGTCAGGCAGGCTTTCAGAGCGCGCAGGGGGTTACGCCCCACCACGCCTGAGGCAGGCAGGGTAAACTGCTGACCTTTGGAGAAGACACCCTCACTGATAGTGCCTGTGCGCTCATCGGTCATAAGTACAAGGGTATGCCCGCGGGCACTCAGCTCATCTGCCAGAGCCTGCGCGGGGAAAAAATGTCCGCCCGTTCCGCCGGCTGCGATCACAATGGTGCGTGATGTGCTCATGGTGTGCGTCCCTGTGTTCGGGGGGTTAAAAGGGGTGAACCAAAATTTGCGCGATCCCCTGGCTGATGGCGGGTCAGAGCGAGGACCATACCCAGAGCCAGAGCAATCGACATTGCTGAAGAGCCACCGTAAGAAATAAAGGGTAGTGTCATGCCTTTGGTCGGGATCAGATGCAGGGTTGAAGCCATATTTACAAAAGCCTGAAACCCAAAACCAGAAATAAGTCCCGTTACAGCAATAACGACGAAAGCATTATCTTCACGAATAAGGCGCAGCAGCGTGCGGATGATAATAACACTAAAGACAAGAATGATAAGCATGCAAACAATCATGCCATATTCCTCGCCTGCAACGGCAAAAACAAAGTCAGCATGAGCATCTGGCAGCAGGTCTTTAACCCGCCCTTCACCTGGACCGCGCCCGGCCAGGCCGCCATTGCCAAAAGCACGCAGTGCAGTGTCAATCTGATAATGGTCGCCTACATCAGGGTGCAGAAAGCGCTCAACACGTGAGCGCACATGGTGAAACAGAAAAAAGGCTGAAATGCCAGCAGCAATAATAAGAGCAACACCAACGCCGACCAGGGCCAGGCTCAGACCATCGACAAAAAGCTGGATCAGAAATACCAGCGTTACGACGGTCAGCATGCCAATGTCAGGCTGCGATTTAAGCAGCATGAGGATAATGCCATACAGAACAAAAGCGATCAGCATCCCTGGCAGATAGCGTGACAGGCGCCGCTGCGTCAGAAGCCAGCCAGTAACCACAGCAAAACAGGGTTTCAGAAACTCAGAAGGCTGGAGAGACATAAGTGGCAGTGCAATCCAGCGGCGGGCCCCTTTAATTTCAATGCCATGCACCAGTGTCAGCAGGGTTGCCCCGAGCATCAGCGCCCCGCAGACCATAGCCAGTCTGAGAACAGTTCTGCGCGACAGCATTGAAACGCCGGTCATAATCGTACCGGCAACGGTGAGAAACATCACCTGCTTTAAAATAAACATATTGCGTGATGCGCCGATACGTACTGCAACAGCAGGGCTTGCAGCCAGCATAAGAATATAGCCAAACCCGATCAGAATGAAGGCACAGATGAGCGTTGTGCGGTCAACACTGCGCCACCACCGCCCAAAGGGGGAATCATCACTGCGGGAAAAGCCTGGCATCAGATACTTTCTCCTGGCTGAGAAACAGACGGGTTCGTCAGAGCCTGTGCCAGCTGCTGAAAATATAACCCACGTGCTTCAAAACCTGAAAACTGGTCAAAGCTTGCACAGGCAGGGGAGAGCAGCACAACAGGTGTCTGTGAGCTCTTTGCTTCAGCAAAAGCCGCAGGCACAGCCTTGTCAAGCGTGCCGGCAACCGTAAAGGGGACCTGATGCGCACGGAGTGTTTCTGCCAGCTTTTCAGCATCGCGTCCGATCAGGAAAGCATGTCTGATACGCGGGAAATATGATGAAAGTGAGTCAATACCACCTTCTTTTGCTATGCCGCCGGCAATCCAGATCAGGTTTTCATAACAGTCGAGCGCCCGCGCTGTTGCATCAGCATTCGTGGCTTTGCTGTCATCAATAAACGTTACCCTCTGATGCTGTACGACAATTTTTTGCCGGTGCGGCAATCCAGCAAAAAAGGAAAGGCACTGACGGATAACGTCAGGATTAACGCCCAGAAACTCTGCCATAGCCCATGCTGCCGCTGCATTTTGTGCGTTGTGACTACCTGGCAGGGCAGGGCCTGCAGAGGCGAGCTTTTCCGTTTTGCGGCGGAGTATTTTTCCGTCTGCGAAAATATCAGCCTGTGGTTCATCAGGGCTGCCCGAGATGGTTATGCAGTTACAGTTTTTTGTCCGTAACTCATCAATGACAGCGCGGCAAAAATTATCTTCAATGCCGACAACAGCAAGGTCGTTTTGTGTCTGACCTTTAAAGATCTGCTTTTTGGCCTCGGTATATCCGCTCATGCCATCATGACGATCAAGATGGTCAGGTGTCAGGTTAAGCAGGCAGGCGACATCAAAATGCATGCTCTCAAGGCGCTCAAGCATGTAGGATGACATCTCAAGCACATATACACCGTTGTCCGGCAAAAGTGGCAGGCTGAGTGCCGCGGGGCCGAGATTGCCTCCCGCCGCAACAGGCATGCCAGCCTGTTCAAGGATATAAGCGAGGAGGGTTGTGGTCGTGCTTTTGCCATTTGTGCCTGTGATGCCGGCAAAGCGTGCCTTGCTGCCAGCTTTACGCACAGCCTGAAACAGCAGTTCAGCATCTGAAAGAACAGGTATACCTGCTGCACGGGCGCGGGCTGCTGCCGGGTGCGGAGCCGGCAGGATGTGGGGAATACCCGGAGACAGCACCAGAGCAGAAAAGCCATCGAAGGTTTCAGGTGGTGCGAGAGTAAGGCGGTTTTGTATGTCAGTAGGTTGCCGGGCAATAAGAGCAAGCAGGCCATTACGTGCCTGTTCGCTGTCGTCCCATGCCTGAACGCTCGCACCCATTTGCGCCAGGGCTATGGCTGCGGGGCTGCCGTTGCGCCCCAGACCCAGCACGGCATAGCGATGATCTGCAAAAAGAGTGTCAGGAAAAATATGTGTCATCGTAGTTTCAGCGTGGCCAGGCCGCACAGCCCCAGAACGATAGAGACAATCCAGAAACGGATCACGATTTTCGGTTCAGCCCAGCCTTTTTTCTCAAAATGATGGTGTATGGGCGCCATCAGAAAAATACGACGTCCTGTACGTTTATACCAGAAAACCTGTATCACAACGGAGCAGGTTTCAATGACAAACAGCCCGCCAACAATGCACAGTACCAGCTCATGTTTAATGGCAACTGCCAGGGCCCCCAGCGCCCCGCCAAGAGAGAGAGAGCCGGTGTCGCCCATGAATACCGAAGCCGGTGGTGCGTTAAACCACAAAAACCCTAAGCCAGCACCAATCAGGGCTGCACAGAAAACGGCCAGTTCACCGGCGCCTGGTACGGCATGCACCTGTAGATAATCAGCAAAAACATGATTCCCGACAACGTAAGACAGCAGGCCAAAGACCAGAGCGGCAATAACAACAGGCACAATAGCCAGGCCATCAAGGCCATCAGTGAAGTTCACAGCATTACCAAATCCGGTAATGGTGATCATGGCAAAAAGCGGAAAAGCAAAGCCGAGTGGCAGCAACAGGTCTTTAGCAAACGGAAAGGCCACTTTATTGGCGAGGTCAGGTGGCATCATGTGTTGCAGCCACCATCCGCAGAGCAGAGAGATCAGAAACTCGCTGCCAAGTCGCGCGCGCTTCGACACACCATCCGTATTGCGTTTTGAAAGCTTCAGATAATCATCGGCAAAGCCAACGCCGCCAAAGCCAAGAGTAGTCAGTAGTACAGCCCATAAAAGCCCGTTAGACAGGTCGCCCCATAATAATATTGAAACCAGCATTGAGATCAGAATAAGCACACCACCCATTGTTGGGGTGCCGGCTTTTTCAACCAGGTGGCGCTCTGGTCCGAGCGCTCTGATGGGCTGTCCGCCACGCTGGATACGTCTGAGCATGGCAATCAGAGGTTTGCCCAGAAACAGCGACACGACCAGTGCTGTCAGGCAGGCACAGCCGGCACGAAAAGAGATGTAGCGCAGGAGGTTGATAAGCGGAACATGGCCATCATGCAGGCTGAGAGAGGAGAGAAAGGAGAGCATCAGGCGGGTTCCACATGAGACAGAGCAGTGAGAGCTTCGATAACGACACGCATGCGACTGCCAAGGCTGCCTTTAACCAGAAGCACATCCCCCCGCCGCAGGGCAGCGCAGGCAAGAGGGGCCAGGGCAGCAGAGTTTTCAGCCCATGCGCCCTGTTTCGCATGAGGCAGAGAATCATAGAGGGATTTCATGTGTGGTCCGCAGCAAAAAATAAGATCAGCACACTGAGCAGCAACAGGAGCCAGTGCGGCGTGTTCGGTCGTTGAAAAATCACCCAGCTCGCGAATATCGCCCAGTATGGCAATATGACGGCTGGCAGGAATAAGTCTGAGTGTCTCAAGCGTTGCTTTAACAGAGGCTGCTGAGGCATTATAGCTCTCGTCAAGCAGTGTTATGGTGCCGCCTGCAATGTGGGTAAAAGCGCCGCGTCCTTTCCCTGGGGAGAAACTGGCCATGGCAGCTGCGGCACGTGGCAGGTCACCTTTCAGGGCGGCTACGACGCCCAGTGTTGCCAGGGCATTGCGCACCAGGTGCTGACCCGGTGCGTTTAACCGCACAGAGACTGTACCGTGTGGTGTGCTCGCCTGAAAAGAAGAGCCTTCAGCCATCATATGCAGGTCAGATGCTCTGACGGTACTATCGGGCTTCTGACCACAGGACCATAATGTGGCGTGAACCGCAGCGGCTGCCTGTGTAAAAAAGCTTTGGCCGTGTGCATCGTCAGGTATCACAGCAATGCCATTTGCTGGCAGAGCAGAAATGAGCGCAGATTTTTCCTCAGCAATAGCATCAAGGCTGCCCATGTAGCCGATGTGAGCTGATGCGATGGTGGTGATAACTGCAATATCGGGGCGAACCATATGAGCCAGTGGCGAAATTTCGCCAGGGTGGTTCATGCCGATTTCACTGATGCAGAATGCTGCTTCACGGGGCAGGCGTGCCAGCGTGAGGGGGACGCCCCAGTGATTGTTATATGATGCTTCAGCCGCATGCACCTGCCCAAGTGCGCCCAGGGCGACGCGCAGCATTTCTTTGGTGGTCGTTTTACCAACACTACCCGTGACGGCAATCGTTTTGCCGGCAAAGCGGGCACGGGCTGCCAGAGCCAGAGCCTGAAGCCCGCTCAGGGTATCAGACACAACAAGCAGGCGGGGGTCATCAGACGATATCGCATCATGCACCATGACCGCAGCCGCACCTTTTTCAAGCGCTGTGCTGATATGGGCATGTCCGTCACTGTTCTCGCCTTTCAGGGCAATGAACAAATCACCAGGAGCAAGAGTGCGGGTATCGATAGAAATACCGGTGATAAGAGCTGAGCATGGGCCGGTAAAATGTCCACCGGTTGCGGCTGTCAGTTCCTCAGCGGTCCAGAGTGGTCCGGTCATATAACACCTGCCAGTTCGCGCAGGACGGAGGCATCATCAAAAGGATGTATTTCAGTGCCAATAATCTGTCCCTGCTCGTGGCCTTTACCGGCAATGACAAGAATATCCTGAGGGGCTAACAGTGACAGCCCTTTAGCTATAGCATCTCTGCGATTGTCAATGGTGAGGGCATCAGGGGCGCCGCTTCTGACTTCAGCACGGATGGAGGCGGCGTCTTCAGTTCTGGGGTTGTCATCTGTGATGATGACAATATCAGCACCTTTTGCCGCTTCCCGGGCCATAAGCGGGCGTTTGCCGCGGTCACGGTCTCCGCCTGCACCAAATACGACAATCAGACGACCCTGTGTGTGCGGGCGTAAAGAGGCCAGCAGGCTGGCAAGGGCATCAGGTGTGTGTGCATAATCAACATAGGCAGCAGCCCCGTCAGGCAGCATCAGCACCCGTTCCATTCGGCCTTTTACACCTTCAAGTCCGGGGAGGAGGGCGATAACATCCTGCAGGGATATGTCATTTTGTGCGGCGAGGGCTGCAGCCAGCAGGATATTGTCAACCTGATACCGGCCAGGCAGAGAAAGCGTCAGTGTATGACGGCTGCCATCTGCATCAATCACGATTTCCTGCCCTGTGGGTAGAGGGGTTTGTGAGATCAGGCGGATATAATCGCCCTCAGAGCCAACTGTGCGCAGGGTAAGTTTGCGCGCTTTTGCTGTTTCACGCAGTGCGGCAAGGGTTTGCGGGTCCATATCAGCATTGGCCGCTGCGACAGCGCCCTCTGGCAAGAGTTCAGAAAATAATCTGAGTTTTGCCGTGCGATAGGCCTCTGGCGTACCGTGGTAGTCAAGATGGTCGCGTGTCAGATTTGTAAAGCCCGCAGCAGTCAGATGCAGACCATCCAGACGGTTTTGCTGCAAACCATGAGAAGAGGCTTCAAGAGCAACATGATTAACCCCAGCCTGTGCAAGAGTAGCAAGACCGTTTGCCAGTGCGACAGGGTCAGGTGTAGTGAGCGCAGGCATTTTAAGCGGGGGCAGGTCAGTGCCGGTCAGCCCCAGTGTGCCAAGGGCAGCGGCCCGAAAACCATGCAGTGCCCAGAGCTGGCGTAAAAAACCAACAGTGCTCGTTTTGCCGTTTGTACCGGTTACCGCCACCAGCGGTGCCGGTTGCCGGCCTGCAAGAGCAGCAGCCATAAGAGCCAGAGCCTTACGTGGATTTTCCGCACGTAAAAGGGGGCGTTGTGGCACGTCGGATGGCCAGGGAGTGTCATCATCAGGCATAAGAACCGCAGCGGCCCCCTGAGTGACGGCACTGGCGATAAAAGCGCGCCCATCAGTTTTTGTACCCGGCAAGGCAACAAATAAAGTACCCGGCGTAACAGCACGGCTGTCAGCCGTGACGGCGCTGATTGTGACGGTGTGAAAAAGACTGTGCTCATGAGAAGACACAGGCACATGTGCTGCGTGACACAGGGCGGGGAGAGAAAGGCTCATTCGTCCATGACCTCAGCAGATTGTTTTTTTTGTTGGGCTCTCAGGCGTTTTTCAGCCATTTGCATGGCTTTGCGTGCGGCTTCGGCTTTACGGGGGTCTCCGGGGTCGTTGCCTGGTCCCAGAGGGCGCACACCACGGGGAGGTGTCGGGTGCATGGGTAAAGCCATGCCTGCATCAATTTCTGCGGCATGGGCCGTGTCAGGAAAGATTTGCAGCATCGGACCAATACGCGTGATAATTTTTGATACAGTCGGGGCGGCGTTCCAGCCTGCGGTTGTCCAGCCATGTGTCTCTGGTGTTGGTTTGGGGCTGTCGAGCATGACATACACGGCATAGCGTGGTGCATTCATTGGGAAAATGCTGGTGAAGGCTGAAATATTTGTATGTTTCAGATAGCCACCGTGTGGTCCGATTTTTTCAGCTGTACCCGTTTTACCGCCAACAAAATACCCTGGAGATTCAGCCGTTTTACCCGTGCCTTTTGTAACATCAAGGCGCAGCAGCCTGCGAAGGAGAGCTGATATCTGCTCAGAGATAACCCGCTTGCCCTGGGGTGTCGGCTGGGGGTCATCTCCGTCTTTGTTGTCTGCTGTGCTGTCAGCCTGCTGTGCCTGCGCATGGGTAAGAGCCTGCTGGAAGGCCGCGCTTTGCAGGTCTCTCAGGTTTGCATCAGCAGCGGGAGCTTCGTTTCTGGCTTTAACAACAGATTCAGCGGCTTCACCGGCTTCCAGCAATGTTGGTTTAATCAGTATCCCACCATTAACGGTTGCTGCTGTACCGCGTACAATGGCCAGGGGAGATTCTGCAATGCCGTGACCAAAGCCGACTGTCATCGTTGTTGAAAGGCTCCAGCGATGAGGCACGAGCGGGCGGGCGGCTTCAGGCAGTTCAATTGGTACGGGAGCAAAAAATCCCATATCTTTCATCCAGGCGGCCTGTTTTACAGCACCAACGTCAAGCGCGATATGTGCCGCTGCCGGGTTGGATGAGTAAGCCATCACTTCGGGCAGGCTTAGCCATTCCGTGAAATGATCACTTTTCATGTCAGAGATTTTGAATCGTCCGACATGAATGGGCACAGAAGAAAAACGGTCCCAGATATGAATGGTGCCGGTTTGCAGCCCCATAGCAGCAGTCTGAAGTTTAAAAGTAGAACCAGGCTCATATAGCCCGGTTACTGCCCGGTTAAAATGCTCATCATTTTTTGCGTGCACAAAATCATTGGCATCAAAATCAGGCAGACTGACCATGGCGATGATTTCGCCGGTATGGACATCCATCACGATGGCACAGGCACCAATAGCCTGGAATGTTGCCATCGCAGCAGCAAGCTCGTCCCGGACGACTGACTGCACGCGCACATCCAGGGAAAGACGCAGGGGAGTGCGGTCAGACATCAGGCGTGTGTTAAAATAACGCTCTACCCCGGCAATGCCATGATCATCAATATCAACCGCCCCGATAATATGGGCAGCTGTGCGGCCAAGAGGGTAGCGGCGGCGTTCACCCTGCTCAAAATAAATACCGGGAATACCAAGGTTGTTGATCGCCATCTCCTGCTGTGGGGAGATGTTACGTGCAATATAAACAAACTGTTTGGGTAGCGAGAGGCGACGTGTAACCTCTTCTAAATTCAGGTCATGCAGAACAGACTGAAGTTTCTTAGCCACATCCTGCGGGTCAATCAGCTCCTGCGGGTTAGCATAAACCTGAGCAACCGGCAGAGATAAAGCCAGTGTCTGCCCGTTACGGTCGATAACAGATGCCCGATGTACCTGAGGCAGAGAGAAATCAGCTGACAGGCTGCCTTTAGGGTCAATTTGCGGGATCTTAGGTACCTGCGGGGCAATCTGCCGGCTTTCAGGTGCCATAGGAGCAAAGACTGTCGCGATGGAGAGCTTGACGGCTACGGCAGAAAAAAGACCAAAGAAACCGGCAGCAACGACAAGGAGCCTGACATGCATTTTATCGCGATGCGCGCGTGCGCGCAGGTCATCCCCGGTGACGCGTACTGTGCGCGATGGGGGTGAAGACGGACCAGATTCTTGAGGCGATCGGGCCATTGCAGGATGCAGACACTTTCAGGCTGTAAACAGAGGCAGATTTAATTTGATACGGGAACCGGGGGTGCCATTTCGGTTCCGCTGCGGCTGAGCAGAGATCCGCTGTCGTAAGATGAACCGGCGCGCGCTTCCACATATCCTGATTCTGAAGATGGTGCAGCCTGTCTGGTTCGTGGCGCGTGCCAGCTGGCAACGGTAAGAGGCAGCGGGTGGCGTACCTCCGCCTGCCGGGTGTGCACCGCTACAGGCAATGCAGATGGTGTGACCTGAGCCGCCATAATTTTTGGTGCAGGTAACCGTACCTCATGCGAAGCAGGTAGCTGTGCAGTTAACACCTTTACGGGCTGCGGTTTGCTGTCATGTGCAGCTGCCCCGGTTATGGTGAGCGTATGGTGAACAGCTGCCGGGGCAGGTGACTGTACAGTAAGAGTTGTCTGCACAGGTCTGATGGCAGGTTCTGCACTGGTGTAAGAAACAGCTGTTGTATGAACATGCGCGTCCTGTGGCAGGTGCGAAACAGGTTTCGCTACGGCCACTACTGCCGTTACCGGAGGTTTGACAGCCACTGCCGCAACTACGGACGGGGCCGCAGCCTGAGCCATAACAGGCCCGGATAAAGGTGGCAGGTTTTTACCAAGGTCAGCCATGCGCACGAACTGAACCGGTTCCATAGGGTGAAGGTCCGGGAGGTGGTGCTCTGCCAGATGTGTCAGACGTTCGGGCTGATTTTCCAGCGCCCACTCAGTTCGCAGCATAGCCGTCTGCGCCCTGACGTGCTGTGTTTCTGAGACAATTCTTGAAATCTGCTGGTCAAGTAAAGTTGTCTGGTGCTTCTTCGTATAAAGAAAAAATCCCGACGCAATCGCCAGAATAGCCGAGCAGCATGTAAATGGCCGGGGTATCATACGGTCTGTCCTTTAGCAGGCGAAGAAGATACGAGAGGGCGTTTCACGATAGCACGCAGCTTCGCACTGCGTGCGCGTCGGTTGGTATCAGACTCATCTGCACCAGGGCGCAAAGGCTTCGAAGTCAGAGTGACAAACTCACTCTCTGCGCTGCGTGACGTGACAGCGCGCGGGTCATAGCGCGAAATGTTTTGTGTTTTACCAGTCGCCTTACCAAATACACGCTTGGTAATACGGTCTTCCAGGGAGTGAAAAGAAACAACAACGAGCCTGCCCCCGGGAGAGAGCAGATCAAGCGCCTGGGTCAGACCATTTTCGATCTCTCCAAGTTCGTCGTTAACAGCAATACGCAATCCCTGGAAAGAACGTGTCGCCGTATCAATGCCTGAACGATCAGCCGGTACAATCCGTCGTATAAGTTCGGCCAGCTGCAGGGTTGTGGTGAAAGGGGTGGCAGCCCGGTCGGCAACAATGGCCCGCGCTACGCGACGTGCATGACGCTCTTCACCATAATAATGGAAAATATCAGCAAGTTCAGTTTCAGGGGCTGTATTAATAAGATCAGCCGCTGTCTGCCCGTCGCGCCCCATACGCATATCGAGCGGACCATCCTGCTTAAATGAAAAGCCACGTTCAGCTTCATCCAGCTGAAATGATGATACACCCAGATCCAGCACAATGCCGTCAAATGCATAAATACCGGCTGCTTCGGCCAGATTTTTCATGTCGCCAAAGCAGCCGTGCAGCATGTGAAGGCGAGGGGATCCGTCCGCAGATAAGAAATGACCAGCCAGAGCCTGACCACGGTCGATAGCATGGGGGTCGCGGTCAATAGCGTAAACAGAGCAGTCTGCACTGTTCAGGATTGCAGATGTGTAACCGCCACCGCCAAACGTGCAGTCGAGAAAGGTCTCTCCATCAGTGGGGGCAAGAGCGCTAAGCACTTCGGAGAGCATGACCGGAACGTGGCCTGAGTGCCCCGGCACTGAAGGTGAGAAAAGAGGCGTGGTCATCAGCTGTGCCCCTCATTTTTGTGGGCAGCAGGCAGATTGACGCGGCGTGAACGCAGGCGGGCTTCAGCACGGCGCTGTTTCGCTGCTTCAGGCTCCCATAGCTGAAAGGTGCGCCCGACACCCATAAAAGCTACCGTTGCACTGCTGGTCAGGCCGGCATGGTCGCGCAGAAAGTCAGGTAAAATAATTCGTCCTTCACGGTCGGGGTCAGCAGGGTAGGCATCTGCATACAGGGCTGCGGCCAGATCATCGTGCTCGTCAGAAAACATATCCAGGCGGTCAAGCGAGCTGGTCAGCTGAGAAAAAGCAGCAGCAGGCCAGGCTTCGATGCACGGCATGACATGTGAGGGACGAAGTATCATCAGAGAGTCACCTTCCATATGCTGGCTTTTGAGAACAGTGCGAAACGCGGCCGGAATTGAGACGCGACCTTTCGCGTCAAATTTGTTTTCATGTGTGCCAAGAAACACACTCACCCGATGCTTTTCCCCTGCTGCAGGTTGTTATTTGTTTGCGTGCCTGATGCAAAGCAAGACTGGAATCACACTCTGCTGTTAATATTTGGGATAGCATGGGATTTCATGGGAAGCAATTCAAACCAGATAAAAAACAACAGAAAACGGTTTGTTTTTTAAGTATCTTTGAGAAGAGTAAAGAAAAAATAAGTCTGAATATTGTTTGCCTGAATTGCGCCTGGGCAGAGAGATTATTTTGTTCATGAAAATATCAGGAATAAACGAATTGTTAATATTTATTAACAACTTAGGAAGGTTAATCCAGGCGGTCTGTAAGCCGGGTTCTGTCCGGCTCCGTAAGGAGCCTGGACGGTCATTCTTCTAGGATATGCCTTGCAGCATACCTCAAGCAACCAACCCGGACAGCGAGGCGGAAGAACCTCTGAAACGCCCTTGCGGGGTTTCTGCTGTCCCTATTCGGTTTTGCTCCCGGTGGGGTTTACCATGCCTCGGCTGTTACCAGCTGAGCGGTGCGCTCTTACCGCACCGTTTCACCCTTACCTTCAGTTTGTCCCATGGTTTCCCATGAAAAAAACCCGGAAGGCGGTTTGTTTTCTGTGGCACTTTCCCTAAGGTCGCCCTCGCCGGCAGTTAACCGGCACCGTTCTCCCGTGGAGCCCGGACTTTCCTCTCCTCTGCAAAGCAGAGCAGCGACCGTCCAACCGCCTGGAGGCTGCACCCTGCGTCGGGATGCGTTGCAGGTCAAGGCCGAAAAGCCGGGTAATGGTCATTATATAAGCATCTGCATGTATAAAGAGAATTTTTTCAGGTAAAATCAGCACTGCCGATACTGTTCACAAACCATAAAAAGGGTTCGGATATGCGTTGTTCTGAGTTTTCACATGCGACATCTGACCCGGCGCGCCCGACACGTTCTGCGCGATTTTTATTGTGGTGCATCAGGAAACAGGCAGCCCGTCAGCAGAAAAAGAATGCAGATCAGCCACCGGCAATTCCGTTGAGCCCGGATGATCAGCTCAGGGTAAGGGAGGCTTTTTTAGCCCGGTTGCGTAAGGTGACAGACAGCCCTTCCTTTATACCATGCCTGTCATCTCTGCAGGTCAGGCGGGTAATTTCTCTGAAAGTGCCTGGGGCTAACGGTATGCTGCGTGCCCGTCTTTACATTCCATATGGTTGTGTCAGAGGGGTCGTTTTGTTTCTGCACGGTGGTGGGTTTGTCCATTGTGGTCTGACTTCCCATCATGGCATCTGCTGTCGTCTTGCCCGCAGTTCAGGGGCGGCTGTGCTCATGCCTGAATATCGCCTAGCGCCTGAACATCCTTTCCCTGCCGCAGTGGAAGACGTTCAGGCTGTTCTGCGCTGGCTTGCAGAGCAGTCCCGCCATTACTGGGGAGGGGACGTTGCCGTGGCTGGTGATAGTGCAGGGGGGAACCTTGCCGCCGTTCTGGCGCAGCAGGCTAAAAAAGGAGGTTTGCCCCGCCCGGTTTTGCAGCTTTTATATTATCCTACGCTTTATGGTGATGATATTTCCCACTCACATGAGCATTATGGTGAGGGGTATTTTTTATCGCAGTACGCGCTAAGATGGTATGGAGCGCAGTATCTTGCTCATAAAGAGAACTGGACAGATCTGCGTTTTGCACCCGGGTTTGCTCAGGATCTGACCGGGCTGGCTCCCGCTGTTATCATGACCGCTCAGTGTGATCCGTTGCGTGATGATGGTGCCCGCTATGCGCAGGCTCTCAGGGCAGCAGGTGTACCGGTGGCTTATGCCTGTTATTCAGGAGCCCTGCACGGTTTTCTTAATTTCTATGCGGTTATGCCCCCCGGTAAACGGGCCCTGCGCGCCGGAGGGAAAATGCTGCGCAGGGCGTTTGCAGGCGCTCTCAGGGAACAGGGTGGAATTCACCCGGAGACCCCTGGTCAGACATAATAGTGTGGTTGACGCGGTCAATCTGTAACGTAAAGAGTTTTGGCAGTTCTTTGCCCGGGTTGGGGCATGTGCCTGAATGCTTTTGCATCACGTCAATACGTGAAGCGGTCAGCGGGTCGTTGCCATTGACGATAAACAGCAGGCAGTCAGGTCTGTCGTGCGACATACCATTGCTCGTTACGAGTAAACGCAGGTGACTGACAAGAGCTGTGTCATTAAACCAGCTCTCAGCGCGGAAGGTATAGCGGTCAGCCATTTTATCGAGAAAACCGGTTTTAGCCAGCCCAATCATCAGCAGCATAAGAGGCACAACCATAACCAGGCGGCGCAGAACATGCTGGCGTAACGTGCGTTTTTTGGGTGTTTTTTTGGGGTTGAGAAGTGTTTTGTCGCTCATGTCTGCATATCTTCATGCCAGAGTGCGCCATCACGTGCCAGTAAAATACGGGCGGACGCGGGGCCCCAGCTCCCGGCGGGATAAGGTTCAAGGGGGGAAAGGTCTTCGCGCCATGTTGCCAGAATAGGTTCAACCCAGCGCCATGAGGCTTCAACTTCGTCACGTCTGATAAATAAAGCCGGGTTTCCTCTCACAGCATCAAGCAGAAGGCGCTCGTAGGAATCCCGGTATGTAATGTTGAACTGATCATTATAAAGCATCTGAAGATCAGCGTTCCGCACTCTGAAACCACCTGCACCAGGGTCTTTACTGGCAAGAACCAGGGACAGGCCTTCTTCAGGAGCAATGCGGATAACCAGACGCCCGGGTGAAGGAGTGTTGCTGAAAATAGACCAGATCTGCGGGCGGAACTGCAAAACAATCTCGGTTGTTTTTGCGGCCATTCGTTTGCCGGTGCGTAAATAAAACGGCGTGTTGCCCCAGCGGCTGGTACGGATTTTTGTACGGATGGCAACGTATGTTTCAGTATTTGATGTGCGGTCTTTGCCCAGATCATCCTGATAGCTGCAGACATTTTCCTGCCCGCACAGGCCGGCTGTATACTGACCACGAATAACATTCTGCCTTACCATTTCAGATGTCATCGGGCGAAGTGCATTGAGTACTTTGAGCTTTTCATTGCGCAGATCATCAGCGCTGAGTGAGGCCGGGGCATCCATCGCCAGCATACACAGCACCTGAAGCAGGTGGTTTTGCATCATATCGCGCAAAGCCCCTGACTCATCGTAATATGCGCCACGTGTGCCAACACCAACGGTTTCAGCCGCGGTAATTTGTACGTGGGAAATTGCGTCAGAGGACCAGAGTTTCTCAAGAACGGGATTGCCAAAGCGCAGTGCGAGAAGATTCTGCACGCCTTCTTTGCCCAGGTAATGATCGATCCGGTAAATGGCGCTTTCGTGGAAAAACTTACCTACACCGTCATTGATTTCTGTCGCGGTGGTGAAATCAACCCCGATTGGCTTTTCAAGCACGAGGCGGGCTTTATCGGTGATAAGATCATGTTTCGACAAAGCTGCGCATAACGGAGAATACAGCGCAGGACTGGTCGCCAGGTAAAAAACACGAATGCGAGTCGGGTCAGCCAGAGCTTTTTCCAGGTCAGACCAGTCGCTATTTGCTTTGGTCGCATCGAGCGGGATATACTGAACCAGCTTGAGGAAGCGGTTAAGCGTGGCTGTACTCTTTGCTGTCTCAGGGGCAAATTCGCGCAGAGTTTTGCTGACCTGCTGGCGGTAGTCATCCTCCGAATGGGCAGAGCGGGCAATGCAGATAATACGCGCTTCATCGGCAAACTCTTTTGCATGAAAACGGCGCAGAAAAGCTGGCAGAAGCTTGCGCATGGTCAGATCGCCGGTTGCTCCGAAGATGACAAAGTCAAACGGGTCAACTTGATTGATATGGGCCATGTCCCTGGGTTCCTCCCGCAAGAATAATGAGGGCGAAGTGCTTTTTTCTCTGGCAGGCCTGTTACCTGTTTTTGTTTATAGTCTGTAACAGGTCATAGCAGAGATATCAGCTTCATGATTTAGGGTTTGTCCGGAAGGAGGATAGCTGTCAAGGCAATTGACCGCAGGCTCATGCCGCGATAATCCCGTCGGTTCTGATAGTCGCGGGGCGGGTGCTAATATCTCTCCGGGGCTGGCAGCCTGGTTATGAATCACAAAACAGAGGACCAGACGCTATGGATAATGAAGGTTTTTCCAGTGGTGAAGACGCAGCAGCCGGTGGTGTTGCCGCTGATCGCCTGCGCAGCATCATAGAGCGCGTTGAGCGCCTGGAAGAAGAGCGCAAAGCTCTGGCAAGCGATATTAAGGATATTTTCACGGAGGCAAAATCTGCCGGGTTTGATGTGAAGGTGATTCGCCAGATCATCCGTATCCGTAAGCAGGAGCCCGCTGAAGTGGAAGAGCAGGAAACACTGCTTGATATCTACAGACGGGCATTGGGTATGTAATTCAGCTGCCATATGCCGGCAGACGGATGAATTTTAAAACAGGGTCAGAGGAGCGCGATGTCAGATTTTTTTCCTGAGTGGATGCCACTCTGGCTGCAGGTATTTCTTGTCGTCACTGCTGTGGTGTACGGCCTGTTTTTTCTGATGATTCCGTTTGCCGTGTTTGGCCTTAAAGGCCGTCTGGCAGAGATAGAACTGCAGCAGCATGAAATTCAGGCTGATCTGCGTTCTGTCTCTATGCATCTTGTTGCTTTACAGGCGCAGAAATCATCTTCAGCCGTGCGGGATGTGCCCGCACCTGATGCACAGGTACCTGTTTCATCTGGTGGTGTAACAGTTGAGGAAGTGCGTTTTGCGCCCCCCCCTCCGCCCCGTGCTGAAGAACCGCCTGCAATGCCGGCTATTTTGCCGGCTATACGTGCGCCGCGTGTATCAGATGCTTATGAGCCCCGTCGTGGTGCTCCGCCTGTTCCGCACATGACGGCTGCCCCGACGGCGCGCGGGGCGCGTTCAATGCCGTGGCATACACAAAAATCGCCGGTAGAATCAGAACATGAGCGTGCGCCTGATGCGAACAGAGAGCCACACCGTATCGATTTTAGCCAGGACCGTCCTGATTATGCTGATCAGCGCAGGCAGGCAGCTGAACGCACGGAGCCAATGCTAAACTGGCCTCCGACACGTTCAGGCTCTTGAATTTATTTTATACCATAACGAGGTTATCGCGGTGGATAATCTCGTCATGATGTTGCCAGCCAAGAATTTTTTCAACTTCTGATGAATGATGCCCTGCGATCCGACGTATGGCTTCCGCATCGTAAAATGACAGGCCATGAGCCAAAAGCAGCCCGGCTTCGTCAGTAACGCTCACAAGGTCCCCGCGTGAAAATTGTCCCTCAACCTGCGTAATCCCGGCGGGGAGAAGGGATGACCCCTGCTGCAGGGCGGCAACAGCGCCCCGGTCAACAATAATTTTTCCTGCAGGGGTCAGGCTGCCTGCAATCCATTGTTTGCGGGCGTCCTGGCTACATGTGCGCGGCAGGAACCAGGAGCATCTTGCTCCTTCCAGCAGAGCGCGCAGCGGGTGCAGGGGCTGGCCCTTTGCAATAGCCATTGCACAGCCTGAACGTGTAGCGATATCTGCTGCGAGTAATTTGGTGCGCATACCACCTGAAGAATAACCAGGAGGAGGCTCACCACCCATGGCCTCAATTTCAGGTGTCAGAGCGTCGATAACCGGCAGGTGTTGTGCTGTCGGGTCAAGGCGGGGATCAGCTGTGTAGAGACCATCAATGTCAGAGAGTAAAACAAGCTGGTCAGCATCGATCATCTGTGCAACGCGGGCTGCCAGCCTGTCATTGTCACCAAAGCGGATCTCAGCCGTAGCGACGGTATCGTTTTCATTGATAACCGGCACACAGTTCAGTTTTATAAGAGTATCAAGCGTGGCACGGGCGTTGAGGTACCGCTTTCGGTCTTCCGTATCACCTGGTGTCAGAAGAAGCTGTGCGGCAGTCAGACCATGAGCATGCAGGGCCTTGCTCCAGGCCTGCGCCAGGCTGATTTGCCCGACAGCTGCTGCGGCCTGTTTTTCCGCCAGTTGCAGTGTACGCCCTGTCATGCCAAGGCTGTGGCGCGCCAGGGCAATAGCCCCTGACGAAACTACGGTGACGGCCGTGCCCTGCCTGTGCAGCTGTGCAACATCAGCCGCAACGCTGTTCAGCCACTCCTGCCGGGGGAGGGCTTTTTCAGTATCCACAACCAGAGCGCTGCCGATTTTAACAACAAGGCGTCGGGCAGAAGTCAGGGAAGGGGGAAGAGCGCGTCCGGTCATAGTCTCAGAACCTGTTTGCCACAGCGGCTTGAAGTGAAACGAGATCAGGAGGCGTTATCGCGCTCCTCATTGCGTATCTCTGTGACCTGATTCTGAATTGTACGCAACAGCTCAGGTACACCCTGACGGGTTGCCGCTGAAATGAGCACAACAGAAGCGCCACTCGCTTTTTCTAAAGCGCGGCGGCGAGCCGAGGCCTCACGCGGGGTCATGGCATCATTTTTGTTGAGTGCAATAATCTCGGGTTTACTGGCCAGTCCCCCGCCATATTCTGTGAGTTCCCGGCGGATGGTGCGCCAGGTGTCAACGACATCACCTGCTGAACCATCGATCAGATGCAGCAGCACAGCGCAGCGTTCGACATGGCCGAGAAAGCGCGTGCCAAGGCCTGTGCCTTCATGTGCGCCTTCGATCAGGCCAGGGATATCAGCAATCACAAATTCTTCAGCGACTGAGAGACGAACAACACCAAGTTGCGGATGAAGCGTTGTGAAAGGATAGTCAGCAATTTTTGGGCGTGCTGCCGAGACAACAGAGAGGAAGGTCGATTTGCCAGCATTGGGCATGCCAACCAGGCCAACATCAGCAATCAGCTTCAGACGCAGCCAGACCCAGCGTTCTTCACCCGGCCAGCCTTTATCTGAGCGACGGGGAGAGCGGTTGGTGCTGCTTTTATAGTTCGCGTTACCAAAGCCACCATCGCCACCACGGCAGAGCATGATCCGTTTGCCGGGTTCGTCGAGGTCAGCCAGAAGGGTTTCGCGGTCATCATCAAAAATCTGAGTGCCAACAGGCACTTTAATAATGACGGGGGAGGCCGCCGCGCCGGTGCGGTCAGAGCCGGCACCGTTGCCGCCTTTGCGGGCTCTGAAATGCTGTGTGTAGCGAAAATCAATGAGCGTATTGAGGTTAGCGACAGCTTCAAAGAAAACGTCACCGCCGCGCCCGCCATTGCCACCGTCAGGCCCCCCGAATTCAACATATTTTTCACGACGGAAAGCCGTTACGCCATCACCGCCGTCGCCTGAGCGGACATAAATTTTTGCCTGGTCGAGAAATTTCATGGGGGTACCTTTGTGAGCAGCAGCTAAACGTAAAAAAGGCCGATCCTCACAGAACCGGCCTTTTGTTCTGCTTTGGCATAACCAGCCTGGGCAGAAAAAATTATACTTTACTCAGCTGCAGCTGGCAGTGCGTCAACAGAGACGTGTACACGGCCTTCTGAGCGGCGTTCAAAGCGAACACTGCCGTCAACCAGAGCAAAGAGTGTGTGGTCGCGACCAACACCGATATTAACGCCAGGCTTCATTTTTGTGCCGCGCTGACGCACGATGATGTTGCCTGCAACGACGCTTTCGCCACCGAATTTTTTAACGCCAAGACGACGTCCGGCGCTGTCGCGCCCGTTACGGGATGAACCACCCGCTTTCTTTTGTGCCATAACTCAGGTCCTCTTCTGGTCTTCTGCTTTAAACTGATACGCTCTTAAGGCGTAATTCAGGCAGCGTTGATTTCTTGAACACGCAGGATGGTAACCGGCTGACGATGACCATTTTTGCGGCGGCTGTTCTGCCGGCGGCGCTTCTTGAAGATGATGACCTTCTTGCGACGGTCCTGAGCGACAACTGTGGCAGTAACACGAGCACCGGCAACGAGTGGCGCACCGATGGTGGCAGAACCTTCGCCGCCAACTGCAAGAACTTCGTCAAATGTGACGGTTGCGCCGGCTTCGACTTCAAGTTTTTCAACTTTCAGGATCATGTCAGGTTCAACACGATACTGTTTGCCGCCGGTGCGAATAATTGCGAACATGATAACAGAGTCTCTCTTTCGGGTCTCTTAACCTCTCGCGGCGGGGTGCAGGCGAGAGCTGTGGAGGCTTTTTTTCGTGTGCCGCATGAGCGACATGCTTCCATCTTTGTGGAATGGTTGGGGTTTTACGGGGTGCAAAGGGCTTACGTCAACAAAAACTTGTTGTTCCCGGCCTTGTCGGGCTAAAAAACCGCAATTATAACCTCAGGCCTGAAGCGGAGAGGTGCCGGAGCGGCTGAACGGGGCGGTCTCGAAAACCGTTGTGCGAGTGATCGTACCGAGGGTTCGAATCCCTCCCTCTCCGCCATAGTGAGATTTTTTTAGCTGTATGTTACCACGCCCTGAAATATCAGGAACTACATCCCCGGCATGGGTTTGTGGTCTGACTATGAGCTGGCCTGTAAAAAAGATTAATGATCTTCGCTGTAAGGGCTGTTAACCGATCCTGCATCTGTTCCGTTCATTATGTCCGGCTGGTTCAGGCCCTGTTCCTGGCCATATGCACGGTAGCCTGGCCCTGCGCTGTAGCTGCGACCTGAACCCACACCTGTTCCGACAGACAGAGATCCGTGAATTTTACTGTCATGAGAAGACTGCTCTGTCGCATATTGGGAAGGAGATGAATCACTCATTGAGCGAAGAAACTCTGCTCGTGAGTTCTCCTGTGGCTGACCGGTGTGAGAGCAGGCTCCCAGCAGAGGCAATGTTGTCAGAATATAAAGTCTGTATCTCGTCATGTCGTGTCCGTCTCATGTCAGCATTCAGAGACCTGAGTATACACAGCTCTGCGGTAAAGTCTCAGGTACAGGCGCGCAGCCGGCAGCGTTAATGCCCGCCAGTTTTTGAAAAGACGTTCATGATAACGACACCAGCAATAATCAGCAGCATGCCGGCAATGGCAGGGATATCTAATTTTTGCCCCTGAAATATCCAGGCTACGGCACTGATTAAAACAATGCCAACCCCAGACCAGATTGCGTAAGCAACCCCTGTAGGAATAGTTTTGAGGGTATGAGACAGCGCGTACAACGCAAAACCGTAAAAAAAGACAGTAGCAAGGCCAGGGAGAAGCTTTGAGAACCCTTCAGATTGTTTTAGAAAAGTGGTTCCCAGGACCTCGGATATAATTGCACCTCCGAGATATAGATAAGAAATATTCACCTGTCCTCCGCGCAGCCTCTGCATTTACACGATGTTTGTTTCTTCATCGCATCTTCAGGCACAACTGTCACGTGAAGTGGCGTATAGCCTCAGTCATTCTTTGTTTCGCTGTTGCCTGTATGAGGCTGCTTTGCTCTTTGAGATGGGCCCGTCACCAGCGTATCATGCTCTGCTGCCTCTGCGATGACCAGGGCAGCAGATAATCGGGTGGGGGGTGATTAAACTTTGTCTCCTGGCCAGAGAGGGCCACGCTCTTTACGCACTTTTCTTACAGCAGCATCAAACATTTTTTGTGCAGCGCTCGAGCCGGCAATTAATCCTTCGGCATCCTGCGAGCAGCGACGACGGATTTCCTCGCTCAGTATCACGTTTTTCCCCGGTATCATGCCGGTGTGACACTGAATTTCAGCGGCGCGCTGAGCGACCCATAGCAGGAAGAAAGCGCGGGGAATGTCAGCACCGCCAACAGCAAGGCCGTGGTTGCGCAGCACCAGCACATGCTTTTTCCCCAGGCTTTCAAGCATACGCGGGCGTTCATCATCATAGAGTGTGATCCCTTCGAAGGCATGGTAACCAACGCGCTCAAAGAGCTGTGCACCATAAAAGTTATCGTGGCTGAAACCTTCTTCTTTCATCGCGACCGCACACACCGCATTTGTGTGCGTATGAATAATGCAGTGCACATCATCACGCGCAGCATGAATGGCGCCATGCAGGGCAAATCCTGCCGGGTTAGGGCGGGTCGGACCGTTTGTAATGACACGGCCGCCAGCATCGACCATCAGCAGATTATCTGGTGTGACTTCGTCATAATTTAAGCCAAATGTATTGACCAGGTAGCGGCGTTCTTCGCCCGGCAGACGCACTGAAATATGATTGAAGATCATTTCAGTCCATCCGAAATAATTGATCAGATGGTAACATTCAGCCAGCTGGATGCGCAGCTTTTCTTCTGTAGTGTGTTCCATATTTTTAGTCCTTATATGCTGCCGCAGCAGAAAGGTTTTGCTTTATGGCGGCCTTGCGTCTGGTCAGAGTGAGCACAGTTTCAGTCACAGGCATGGAAACATTGTAGTGTCGCGCAAGGAGGAGAATGGCGTCTCCCATAGCGGATAGTTCCAGCGGGCGGTTATGTCGGTAATCCTGCAACATAGAGGTAGGGTGCCTGCCGCCCTGCACGATTTTGCTCATCAGAGCCTCTGTCGGTGGCAGGTCTGAGAGGCCATAAGCCCGGCCAAGATTTTGCATTTCATTAAGGCTGCTGAGTGCCAGTTTTACAGCGTCAGGTGATGTTGTCAGTTCGTGCAGGCTGGCCTCAAACATAACCGAGAGCGGATTAGTTGAAACATTAAGGGATAATTTGGCCCACAGATCTCTCCTGATATCCTCACTTCTATGAAAAATACTGTTGTTTTCATGGAAAATATTCAGAATATCTTCAGCGCATCCACTGCCTTTTTCGACATCTCCAAGCGTAAAGTGCGGGATACCTGCCACCCTGATATGCCCCGGTGCTTCAACCTGAGCAAAAGTATAGGCTACGCATCCACATAATGTATTACGGCTGAGCTGGCTAAGTGTTCCCTCCGGGTCGAGTGCCGGTTGCAGGATTGCCTGTGTTTCAGGGTGTGCCATCCACCAGGGGAAGCCGTTTACAACTGGTATGATTTTTGTATGCGGGCCAATGGCATGTTTAACCGTGTCAAGCAGGCCAGAGAGCTGGTGATATTTTCCACACAGTATAATCAGATCCTGAATGGTGTCAGGGGCGCGGCTGTCGGCCTGAAGTCTGTGATGTGATGTAGTGTTTTCGTTTGAGCAGTATAACCCTTCATGACGTAACACGCGGAGGGTTTCTCCGCGTGCGACGACAGACAGGTCGAGTGTCAGCTCATTCAGATGTGCCGCCAGTAACCCGCCAATTCCCCCCATGCCGGCAATGCAGACACGAGGCGGAAATTGAGCTGGTCCTGAGAGCTTTTCTATCATGGGAAACCTGCCATTTTATCGAGATAAACAAAGAGTGTTGCACCAACTTCAAGAGCATCACGGGGATGTTTTGCAGTCATAGGCGCATAGTAGGTATTGGGGTTGATAGCGTATTGCAGGCTTGGTTCAATCGCAACATTAGGGAAGAGGAAAACGTGAGCATGGATATCAGCAACCAGGTGCGCGGCACTTGGTGCTTTACCATCACCACCGCTGGCTTTGTTAGCTTCAGCCAGAAACTGCGTCTCACGTGAGCCAAGCTTGGTCCAGTGCAGCTGAACACCGTAGGTATCAAGAGGATGTGATTTGAAAGGAGCCTGAACAAATGCACCAAGGTAGGCTTCTGCTTTAACAGGGGCGTAGCTTTGAAAATCTGTTCCTGCACCACCATAAATAGCAACAGCCATATTATGCGGGTCACGTGTGGTGCCATGGTCTGCACGCCAGATATACTGCTGCCCGGTGAAGAAAATACCTGACATGCCGCCGGTGTGCTGCGTTGCTTTCCAGCTGCCGCCTGATGCAGTCGTTGCGCGTGCTGTAGTGGTTGTCGCTGATGAATTATAATATCCCAGAAATTCATACATGGACGGGTAGGCTGTTTCGTCAAAGCCGCGTTTATACCCGATCTCACCAACGCCGGTAGCACCGGTTGCTGTATCTGTGTTCCAGTTCCAGCCGTTCTGATAATAGATGGTTTTGTTAACTTCGGTTGCTGCTGCCTGAAAGTACCATGATTTTGTGATGTGGTAGATCGCATGGCCTGACCATGTTGCGAACACAAAGGTGCTGATGCCAGCATCCTGTGACCAGACATCTTTAAAGCAGGTCAGGATCTGATTACAGTTCGGGATAAGGAAATAACGTGAGATGTTTGCACGGCCGGCTTCAATTTCGAGCTTGTCGCTGAAAAGCTTCTGATCGAGTGTCAGTTCACTCAGATAGTTGCCTCGGAAGAGGTGAGGGGGCTGATAGCCCAGGGTATTGTCACCAACCTGCTGCGACCAGTGCTTGTCATTATCACGAAGGAAGAAGAAATCCTCGCCAAAATGTATCTGAGCTCCTTTCCAGCCAATGAGCTTGTTAAGGTCGATGTTTGTTTCAACAACACCCAGGGCGTTTTGCAGGCGTGACCCCTGCTTAATGCCACCCTGAACGTTGCTGACAAAGTTATCGATCAGTAAAGCATGAAATGTAATACCGTAATCTTTAAGCGGCTTCAGAACATTATAAAAAAAGCCTTTTTTAACAGGGGTGCCGGCCATAGTTGAAACGGGCACTGAGGGTAAAATTTTAGGGCTGAGGTTATTAGGTGCAGCCAGAAAATCATTGCCGTTATTTGTATGCGTATGGCGCCCGATAACGTTAACCGGCTGACCCGACGCATCGACTGCAGGTAACTGATCAGCAGGGGTTAAGTTTACATGGCCTGCATCAGCTATTGTGTGTGTTGTTGAATGTGTATTGCCGGCAACAAGCATATGACGATGCAGGTGCGAGTTAGCGGAATGTGTATGCGTAACTGGCGGATTTGTACTGGCCATTGCGGGAAGTACGCCTGCAGCGCCTGAAATGACACTACAGGTGCAGAGTATCTTGATGATGCGCTGCATGATTTAAAAAACTCCGTCAGAAGAAGGGGCGGGAAGATGAGTGTTGAGAATGTTTTTATGTCGAAATGAATTAAAGGCGGGAGGGGTGTGGAGTGGATGAAAAAAGTATCATTTTCAAAGGCTCCGTTTTGTCGTGTGCCAGGCACTGGCTAAAAAACCGGCGAGAGTTTTTTTCATAAACAGTGAAGGCAAACGTATGTCAGGACAGAAGGGGTTGCTGTGAATCGTTTCGATTCCATTATAGAAGATGATTCTAGTGAAGTTTCAAATTAAAAAAAGAATATGTTTTTACTGAATAATTTTTTCTGTCATTTTTTTTTATATCGAATGTCGGGCAAAAAAAACGAGAAAATTTTGTTTTGAGAAATAAAAAACTCAGATTTTTTTTTATTCTGAAAAATGTTTTATAAAAACAAAAAAATTAATTAAATTAATAGGGTAGATAATTTTTTTATCCTTTTTTTATCTCATCATTAATGAAAATAGATTGACAAAAGGAGGTGGCTTCTGTTCTCATTTTGATATCGAAATTAACAGAGCAAGTGTAAGGAAAATTAAATTCCAGGCTCTCTTCTTCAAAGATAATTACGTGAAATATCAACTGTGATGGTGGTGTGAACCATGCTCTTTTGCAGGGCTTGTTCTGATGTCATGCCTGCACAGGTCACTATGTTATCAGCCCAGGAGATGACAGTCCTTACTTTGCTCTGATCTTATGTGACATGGAGACCCGGGATGAGCCGATTGCGGCAGGCGAATGCCATTACGTTATTTATGCTGGCTTATCTGTTGTCTTATATAGACAGGCAGATTCTTTCTTTGCTGATTGGTCCGATACAGGCGGATTTGCATCTGGGTGATACGCAGTTTGCCTGCCTTAATGGCCTGGCATTTTCTCTTCTGTATGCTGTCCTTGGTTTTCCGCTGGCCAGTCTGAGTGACCGCAAGCCTCGCCCGCCTATTATTGTGGCAGGCGTCATTCTGTGGAGCCTTGCAACAATGGCCTGTGGTCTTTGTAACGGTTTCTGGTCGCTTTTTACGTGTCGCGTGCTTGTCGGGCTGGGAGAGGCCGCTCTTGCCCCGGCTGTTTATTCCTATCTGGCTGATATTGTACCAAAAGAAAAACTGGCTGGTACACTCTCAGTTTTTTTTCTGGGGTCTTTTCTCGGTTCGGGCTGTGCGTTTCTGTTTGGTGGCAGCCTGCTAAGTGTTGCGCAGCATTATAACATGACCTCTCTTCATGCCTGGCAGGTGTGCTTTCTGGTTGTTGGTTTACCTGGTTTGTTTCTGGGGCTGATCATTGCGACAAGTGTGCGCGAGCCTGCTCAGCGTCGTGTTGCCGGGCCGCACGTACCTGCGGCACAGGCCATTGCTTTTTTCCGGCAACATAAAATGTTTTTCAGCCTGCATATGCTGGGTTATACCCTGCTGGCTGTGACATTGTTTTCTCTGTTTAGCTGGATGCCAGCACAGATGATGCGTATCCACCATATGAGCCACACAGAGCTTGGCCTGGTACTGGGCAGTATTGTTATTATCTGCGGCAGTGCAGGGGTATTTACCAGCGGGCGCTGCATTGACTATCTGACGCACCGTGGTGTGGTCTGTGCATCGCAGATTGTTGCTGTCACAGGCGCGTTCCTTGCGTGTGTACCTCTGGTTATCAGTGTTCTGACAACTGACCGTCATCTGGCGGTGCCATGTTTTGCACTGGCATTCTTTTTTGCTTCTTTCCCCATGCCACCATCAGCAACTGTGCTTCAGATTGTCGTGCCGGTGCCGATGCGGGCACGTTTCTCAGCCACTATGTTGTTTTGTAACGCGATAGGTGGGTTGTCAGGCGGGTCAATTCTTATCGGTATGCTTAATGACAGGGTGTTTCAGTCTCCGCTTGCCATTGGTTTGTCTATGGCAATTGTTGCCGGCACAGCCAGTGTTCTGGGTGGTGTTCTGTTGCTGCTATGCATGCCGTCATATCGCAGGCTTTATGGTGCGCAGCAGCACCATCAGCATGTTTACGACGCAGTAAGCACGGGAGTGAGAGAACAGACAGCCTGAAGAGGGTCTGTTAAAAATTAAAGAGTATATAGTGGCCTTTGTATTGCGGGTAATAATTTCACCTTAAATGCAGAGGCCATTTTTTAATAAAGATTGTTATATAGTTTACGGCAGATTTTGAGGAGAGTTTGTATCTCATCATCATTGCAGTCATGAAAAGCGCGTTCGAAAATGAGCGAGGCAACAGAGCGCACTCCCTCAAAGGCTTCACGTCCTTTACTGGTCAGGCGTACTTCCGTCACGCGGCCATCCTGCTCTGAGACAGATGTGCTCGTCAGGCCTTCATTTTCCATACGGTAGATCAGCTTGGTCGTTGTTGAGATGCGAAACACAGCCAGCTCGGCAATGCGGCTCATCGGGGCACATTCTTCTTCATGCAGAATGGCAAGCACACGCCAGCGCGACATATCCATCCCCACACGCTTGAGGTGTGTATCCATGCGGAGCTGATACAGCCCCACCAGTCGGGCCAGGTGGAAAAAAGGTGAGGAGTCAGCAGAAAACAGAGGGTCCTGGGGGTCAGCAGAGCGCCATGTCTTGCTGGTCTTTTTTCTGATCACTGCACGTCTCACTTTCCTTAATATTGCCTTCTCCCTAGCGTTTTTACCGGGGTGTGTGAAGTTATCTTATAGAAGTTTGCTGCGTGCAGCAGTCAGCCAGGGTGTTAAGGAGGGGTGCTGCGCAGCCTCCTTAACACTTATGATGGTGATTATGGCTGATATTACTGAGGTTTCTGGGAGAGTGAACGGCGAATTAAAAACTGCCGGATATCGTCGATATCCTGTGGGGTTAAGACTTTTGAAAAGCCCACCATGCCATAGTTTTCAAGTGCGCCACGGCCCACAACGGCATAAAAACCCTCTTTGCTGTCCAGCGTGCCTGATGAGCGCAGGTCAGGCAGTACGCCGCCGGCAACAGCATTGTCGCCGTGACAGGCCATGCAGAAATGCTGGTAAAGGTCATACCCTCTGGTTGCATGTGCAGGGTCAAATGTTGCCGTTGTGCGAATGGGTATCTGGCCGGTATGTGTCTCCTGGGGCAGAGTTTCTTTTCCGTCCAGGGCAAACACCAGCAGGCGGGAGTGGTTAACGCTTTTATTGGCATAGCGCGCCATGGCGCCACCCATCAGGGGGAATACACCACCCCAGCCTACTTCAACGGCAATATACTGACGGCCATTCACAGCGTAAGAGACCGGTGGCGCTACAATGCCACTATGAGCATCAAAGTGGTAGAGAGGTTTACCGGTGCGGGCGTCATATGCCTCAAACCCACCCGTAGCCAGCCCCTGAAACACCAGGTTACCTGCTGTTGCCAGTACACCACCGTTCCATGGTGTTGCATGTGGCACAGTAAAGGCAACTTTGCGGGCAACGGGGTCCCATGCCTCAAGCCAGCCTTTCAGGCCGCTGTCAACGGCATCGATAATCTTCTGGTCATCTGGCAGGCCAGCCATATCAATGCCGAGATTAACGCCCATTTTATGGAGCTTAAAGTTCTTCTCGGTGTGGAATGGTTCTGGCAGCTGCTGTGCCGGTATATAAACATAGCCGGTGTCAGGGCTATAAGCCATAGGAGCCCAGTTATGTCCTCCCAGCGAGCCGGGAATGCCCATCCATGTTTTGTCTGTGAGTGACCATAAAGCATCAGGCACAAAGTTAGGCCGGCCTGTTTTCGGGTCTACACCCTTCGCCCAGTTGAGGAATGTATAAGGTGTAGCAGAAATAAATTCACCTGTGGCGGCATCAAGCAGATAGAAAAAGCCGTTTTTAGGCGCCTGTGCCAGCACGTGACGTTTTTGCCCGTTAATAATCAGATCAAGAATCATCATGGGCTGTGAGGCTGTAAAGTCCCACTGGTCCATTGGTGTTTCCTGAAAATGCCATACATACTCACCAGTTTCTGGCCGAACGGCAACGATGCTTCCAAGGAAGAGGTTATCGCCTGTGCCGTTTGAACGTATGCTGTAGTTCCAGGGTGAGCCATTGCCAACACCCAGATAAACGAGGTCGGTCTCAGGGTCATAGACGATAGAATCCCATACGGTGCCACCACCGCCAGATTGCGTCCAGGCCCCGGTCGGGCTCCATGTTTTGTAAACTTTGTTGTGCAGCACGCTGTCTGATGCTGCACCATCTGGTTTGTTGCCAGGGGCCGGAACAGTGTAAAAACGCCATTTCAGCGCACCGGTTTTCGCATCAAAGCCAGAGACAAAGCCTCGCGCACCAAATTCTGAGCCGCCGTTGCCGATAATCACAACGCCTTTGGCTACGCGGGGTGCACCATCAATGGTGTAGGAGCGAATGCCACCCAGTGTGGCTTCTTCAGGTATGGTGTTGACGCTCCACAGCAGGGTGCCGGTTTTTGCATCCAGTGCCTGAAGGCGGCCGTCGTAAGTGCCAACAAAAACACGACCGTCAGAGTAAGCTGCTCCGCGGTTGACCGTATCACAGCACCCGCGCACGGCAATATTGCCAGGTACACGCGGGTCATAGCGCCATAAAACTTCGCCGGTATCAGCTTTAACAGCCTCTACCTTGCTCCAGTTAGTGGTGACATACATCACCCCGTCAATAACCAGGGGGGTGCCTTCCTGGCCCCGCAGGGTGTCAAAGTCCTGATACCAGGCCAGGCCAAGGCGGGAAATTGTTTCGGTATTAATCTGCTTCAGCGGGCTGAAACGTTGCTCAGTCGTTGTGCGGCCATGCATAGGCCAGTTTGCAGCAGCAGGCTCCGGAGTTTGTGCAGCCGCGGGGGCAGCTGCACTCAGAGCGATGGCGGCACCAAGCCCTGAAAGGCGGCGCCGGGCAGAAAAGGAGAGGGGGCGACGCATAGCGGAATAAACCTTTTCTGTTAGTGGCGGATGCAGATCGCCTTTGTTTCTGTAAAAGCATCGAGCCAGCCGGTCCCAAAATCTTTGCCAAGGCCAGAGTTTTTAACGCCGCCAAAAGGCATGTTGGGGTCGATCATAACGTGGCTGTTAACCCATACGGTGCCGGCCTGCATGCGAGGCGGCAGCTCCATTGCCTGTGCCAGGCTGCGGGTCCAGACACTGGCTGCAAGCCCAAACTCGCAGTCATTGGCTAAAGCCAGACCTTCTTCAGCGCTTTCAACGCGTGTAAGGGTCATGACAGGTCCGAACACTTCTTCTCGTGCAAGCCTGAGTGATGGGTCCGGGTTGAGGATCAGGGCCGGGCGTACATAAAAACCGCCATTTTGTGGTGGCTCCTGTCCCCATGCAATGTCAGCGCCTGCATTAACGGCATCCTGAATATAGCTGAGAACTTTTTGCTGGTGAGCCAGAGAAGCAACCGGATTAATCTGTGTTGTTTCATCCATGCCAGGGCCGGGTTTCATGCTGGCTAAAGCATTTTTCAGGCCTTCGGCAATGGTATCAAACAGAGGGCCTTCAATATATACGCGTGAGCAGGCGGCACAGACCTGCCCCTGGTTTATATAGCCTGCCATAGCAAGGCCTGAAATGACCTGTTCAGGGTCGGCATCAGCCAGCACCAGAGCCGGGTTTTTCCCTCCCAGTTCGAGAGAGAGGCGGGTCAGGCGATCCGCGCTGACAACGGCAATATGTTTGCCGACAGGAGTTGAGCCGGTAAAGCTGATTTTTGCAATTTGCGGATGACGGATAAGCGCATCCCCGGTTGTTGTGCCTGCACCGGTGACAACATTAAAAACTCCGTCTGGCACGCCGGCTTCAGTTGCCAGATGTGCCAGATAAAGGAGCGTCAGCGGAGTGGTGTCAGCAGGTTTGGCGACAACGCAGCAGCCGGCAGCCAGTGCCGGCAGGACTTTCCACACAGCGATTAACAGGGGGAAGTTCCATGGCACAATACCCGCGACAACGCCCACGGGCTCCTTGCGGGTCATGGCTGTATAACGTGCCCCGGGTGGGAGAGGTATGGAAACATCCAGTGTCTGACCGGTGATTTTAGTAGAAAGTCCGGCAACATAACGTATCCAGTTACACGCACCACCTGCTTCGAGAATGCGTGACAGAACGACAGACTGCCCTTGCTCAAGAGTTTCCAGCTGCGCCAGAATTTCTGCGTCGCGTTCGACCAGAGTTGCGAGTTTAAGGAGGGTGGCTTCACGTGCGCAGGGGGGCAGGTTGCGCCACACACCTGATGTGAATGCCTTGTGCGCTGAAGCAACAGCACGATCAACATCTTCTGCTGAAGCATTGGGAACGGAGCTGATTTGCTGGCCTGTAGCCGGGTTGAATACAGCAAGCGTGTCAGTGCTTTGCGCCGGTGTATAGCGGCCATCAATATAGAGCTGGTGTGTCTGCTCTATAAAAGTCTGGACGGCAGGCAAAATAGAAATTTCAGGCATGGCACGACCTTTATGATGATGGGGGTGGTCCGGTCGGGGGATGTATTATATCGAAACAGCAATGACATTAAGGGTGATAATTTTCATTTTCAAGAGAATGTTCATGTATAAAATTTTGTTTTTTACAGAAGGTGCAGGAAACTGCGCCGCAGAGTTTATTTTAATGTGGACGAAAGAACTTAAACTATTTTTTACAATTAAAAATAAAGGGTTTTTCTGAGTTTGATTCGTAAAAATGGTGATTAATCCGGCACTTTAAACGAAAAGATGTTCGCTAGAATCGATTCGATATCGATAGAAAAATTACTTGAAATGGATAGCAATATAACGTAGACAAAAATCAGAGGACACGGAGCAGTCTGTTCCGCAAGTCCATGGTGAACTGAGGGGCAGAACACCTGTTCCCGTGACTGATCGAGAATATACAGATGCTTAATAATTCTCCCCGGGCGGCAGAGGTATTTCTGGAAGGCGGTGTCCTTGAAGAGACGCTGGCGATCATCCGGAAAAATGCCCTCGATTATCGCGCCATGCGCCGTATTCCTCAGGATATTGTAAACAGATTTCGCACTATTGGTGTGTATCGTGCTCTGGTTTTAAAACAGTTTGGTGGCCTCGAGCTTGGTCCGGCTGATTTTCTTGGTCTGGTAGAGACAATAGCTGAAGCCGATGCCTCATGCGGCTGGGTGGCAAGCTTTGGTGTGTCAGCAACGTATCTTGCAGCTTTACCGCTTGAAACCCTGCATAAATTTTATGCCGACGGGCCGGATGTCGTGTTTGCCGGCGCTATCTTCCCGCCGCAAAAAGTGCAGGCTGGTGACGGTGGTTTTGTGGTGAGTGGTCGCTGGCCTTATGCCAGCGGGTGCACCGGAGCATCGATGATTGGTGTCGGTATCGCCGTAGAAGGTGAAAGCAGCGGGTTGCCCCGCACGGCTGTTATGCCAGCTTCTGCAGTAACGATTGATGAAACCTGGAACACAATTGGTCTGAGCGCAACAGGCAGCCATGATGTGGTCGTGGATAAAGTCTTTGTATCAGAAGAATGGACATTTACCCGCGGTGGTAAGCCCACTCTTGAAAGCCCGCTTTATGCTTACCCCTCTCTTGCTCTTGCAGCTCAGGTGCTGAGTGTGGTCGGGCTGGGTTGTGCCCGGCGTGCTCTTAACGAGGTTCTTATTATGGGAGAGCGTCGCTCTATCACCGGTGCGCCGGCTCTGGGTGACCGCCCTTATGTGCAGTTGCTGGTTGGGGAGGCTGAGGCAGAGCTGTCTGCCGCCCGTGCGCTTTTTTATGAGACAACCCATAACGTCTGGGCGCGCCTGAGTGCAGGAGAGAGTGCCACCGAAGCAGATGCAAATGCTGTGCGTCTGGCTGCAACTCATGCTGCCCAGGCTTCTTTCAGCGTGGCTCGTAAATGTTTCACAATCGGTGGGATTGCCGCTGTTCAGGCTGACCATATTCTGGGTCGCTGTCTGCAGGACTGCGCAGTCGTTGCACAGCATGCCTTTATGGCTTCCGGCAATTATGAAGCAGCCGGAAAAGTAGAACTTGGACGCGGGGGACGGCCCGGTTACCCCTGAGGCTTCCAGGGCCAGACACGTCGCAATATGCCTGACTATACAGAGTAAGGATGAAAAATATGACCATTCTTCCAGATCCCGCATCCCTGGTAAATGAAGACCGTGCGGATGGTTCAATTTATAATAATGCCGCTCTCTACGATATGGAGATGGACAGTATTTTTAAGCGTAACTGGATATGGGTTGCGCATCGCAGTGACCTGCCTGAACCAGGAAGTTTTATAACCACCTTCATCGGTCAGCATCCTGTTATTGTCTCACGCGACCGTAAGGGTGAGCTGCATGTGCTGCTGAACCGCTGCCGCCATCGCGGAGCAACGGTGTGTGAGCATAAAAGTGGCAAAACAGCCAGCTTTGTCTGCCCTTATCATGGCTGGGCTTATGGGCAGGATGGTGCTTTGCGTGCTGTGCCCCAGCCCAAAGGCTATGGTGAGAGCCTGGATAAGAGCAAACTGCCGCTCGTGTCTTTAAAGGTTGCAGAATATAACGGTATGATTTTTGCGACGTTTAACCAGGATATCATGCCGCTTGACGAATGGCTTGGCCCGGCAAAAATCTGGATCGACCTGTTTATGAAGCAGGGTGCAGGCTGGCCGGTTAAAACCATGGGTGAGCATAAATTTACTTTCCCTGGTAACTGGAAAATTCAGCTCGAAAACACGACCGACGCTTATCATTTTCCGATTGTTCATAAATCATTCCTTGATTCCGTTGATAACGAAACACAGAACATCTTCGACTTTGTTGAAGGCGATGGTTTTGTTGAAGATCTGGGTAATGGTCACTCTGTGATGGTCATGATCCCTGAGCTGATTGACCTTGAAGAAAATCTTGATGCGCCTGTTCCGGAGCGTTTTCAGGAGCTGGCAGATGCTCTTTCTAAAGACTATCCGCCTGAGAAAGTAAGGCAGATCGTAAGAGCTGTTGGTGGTTCAGGCTTTAACCTTAACCTCTATCCTAATGTCGCCTGCTCAATGGCTTTTTTCCGTGTGCTGCGTCCGCTTGCTGTTGATCAGACAGAAATACGTCATATCGCGATTGGTATGGATGGCGGGCCTGATATTGCTAACGAAGTACGTCTGCGCCTGCATGAGCATTTCCAGGGGCCGATGGGCTTTGGTACGCCTGATGATTCTGAAGCCTGGGACCGTGTGCAGCGTGGTGCTCTGGCCGGTTATAACATCGACATTCTGCTTAACCGTGGTCTTGGCCATGAAGCAAAGCGTGAAAGCGGTAACCTGTTCAGTGATGTCACTGCTGAAACCGGCATGCGCGCTGCCTACAAGCAGTGGCTGGTTGACCTGACCTGTGAAACTGCTGCTGAGGAGGCTGCACAATGAGCATTACTCTCAACGATGCAATTGAGTTCATTACTCTTGAGGCCGACCTGCTTGACTATGGTCAGTTTAAAGAGTGGCTGTCTCTCTACACGCCTGAAGGTCTCTATATTGTTCCGATTGATCCGGATGCAACGGATTATGAAAAAACACTAAACTATGCATATGATAATGCAGAAATGCGTCAGAACCGTGTGACGCGTTTGCTGGGTGGGCGTGCTATTTCAGCCATGCCACCGGCACGCACGGTGCGCATGCACGGGCGTTATCGCATGCTTGAGGCTGATGAGACAAAATGTGTTGTGCGCTGCGCACAGATGCTCACAGAGCTGCGTCAGGGGCGTGAGCGCTATTACTCAGCTAATGTGACCTTCCATCTGGTGAAAACTGATGCTGGTCTCAAAATTGATCGTAAAATCGTCAGCCTCCTGACATCGACTGAAGCTCTGACCGCTGTGAGCTACATCCTTTGATGCCCGTCGCTCTTATCACCGGTGGTGGTAAGGGGCTGGGTGCCTGCATTGCGCGGCACCTGGTCTCTGAAGGGTATAAGGTTGTTATTGCTGATATTGATGGAGCTCAGGCCCAGGAAACAGCTGACGAGATTGGCGATCAGGCGATAGCCATTACGCTTGATGTTTCATCTGAGTCTGCGGTTGAAGAGGCTCTCGATGTCGTTGAGCAGCGTTGTGGTCTGCCCTGGCTGCTGGTCAATAATGCAGCCATTATGAAAGCAGAAAAACTGCTCGAAATTAGCATGGGCAGCTTTGACAGCATTGTTTCGGTTAATCTCCGCGGCACATTTCTGGTTAGTCAGCGTTTTGCGCGACGTCTGCGTGCTGCTGATAAAAGCGGCCGCATTGTCAACATCGGCTCTCTTGCCGGGCAGAACGGTGGCACAGCAACAGGGGCACATTATGCCGCATCAAAGGGAGCGGTGCATACACTGACAAAAGTGTTTGCCCGTGACCTGGCACCACACGGTATTACCGTTAATGCTATAGCCCCTGGCCCGCTTGACCTGCCGTCAGTTGCTGAAACAATCGGGGCAGAAAACGCAAAACGAGCCTTTGCCAGCCTGCCCACAGGTGAACCCGGACGGCCGGAAACCGTGGCGCGAATGGTGGCTGAAATGGCCCGTCCTGATGCCGGGGCAATGACCGGCTCTATTATCGACATTAACAGCGGACTTTATATGCGATGACAGACAGACAGGTTCCGCAGTCTTTTGCGGTTAAAGTGAACAGTGTTGAACAGCTTGGTGACGTACTGTCGTTTTCCGTAAGTATGCCCGATGCTTCGCCCATGCCGGAGTGGGAGGCAGGAGCGCATGTGGACCTGTTTCTCGGCGATGATATTGTGCGTCAGTACTCTCTGTGCGGCAATCCGGCAGACCGTTCGTGCTATCGTCTGGCAGTTTTGCTCGAACCGGCTTCACGGGGCGGGTCACGTGCGGTGCACGCTACTGTAAAGCCCGGTGCGACGCTGACGATTGGTGCACCACGTAATCTTTTCCCGCTGGCAAAAGATGGCACACATGCTGTGCTGGTGGGTGGCGGTATTGGTATTACGCCTCTCATTGCGATGGCTTACGAGCTTTATGACCGAGGCACATCATTTGCACTGCATTATGCAGCACGCAGTCCGGTTTTTGCACCTTTTCTGGCTTCGTTACCGTTTGCTGATTCAGTTGTTGTTCATGACTGCAGCCAGCCTGAGAATGCGTTATTCTCTCCGGGTGAGGTACTCGGTGGTGTCGCTGATAAAACCCGGACGCATGTTTACACCTGTGGTCCGGCTGGTCTGATGGATGCCGTTTTTACAGCAGGCGAAACACTGGGTTATGCCGGATCGAACCTGCACCGTGAGGCCTTTTCTGCTGAGCCTGTTACGGGTGGTGAAGGCTTTGAGGTTCTTGCTGCTAAATCAGGCGTGAGGGTTGAGGTTAAACCTGATGAAACCATCATTAACGCTCTGAAAAGAGTGGGCGTTAAAGTTAACGTCAGCTGTGAGCAGGGTATCTGTGGCAGTTGTGTCGTCAGCGTGCTGGAAGGTGAGCCTGAGCACCGTGACGAATATCTGACAGATGATGAACGTAGTGATCAGATTGCTCTGTGCTGTTCACGTTCGCGCTCACCCCTTCTTGTGGTTGATGCCTGAAATATAAAATGCACATCTGTAGTTGTATCTTTGGGAAAGGAATACACTATCATGACTTCGGTTACATCTGACGCATTTCGTAGTGCTATGTCTCATTTTGCAACCGGTGTTGCCGTGATTACCGCGCGTGGCACTGAGGGCGAGTGTGGTGCCACTATCAGCGCGTTTAGTTCAGTTTCACTCGATCCGCTGACTTTGCTGATCTGCCTGCATCATAAAAGTGCGACCTGTCGTGCGATTGAAGAAACCGGGAAATTCGGCATCAGTATTCTGAGAAGCGATCAGAAAGACATGGCCATGCATTTTGCCGGCCGGTCAGAGGGTAAGTCCTTCGATCAGTATTGTGTCAGAGATGAGAACGGGCATTTCTTTGTCAAAGACGCTCTGGTGCAGATAAGCGTAAGTGTCGTTGAAACCCTGCGTGGTGGCACGCATGAAATCTTTCTGGCGCGGCCTGAAAGCATAGAATTTCATCAGGATCAGAGCAGCCAGCCTCTCGTTTACTTCCGGGGTGCTTTCGACCTCGCTGCATAAGCCTTCACTCCTTTATTACCCATCAGGAAGACACAGATTATGACACAGCCACAGGTGACATCGCAGGATCATGCTGCGGCTCTTATCAGGCGTCTTGAAGCATGCGAGCCTGATGTGAAAGCTTTTACGACTTATGATCCGGTGCGTATTCGCTCTGATGCAGCGACAGCAAAAACCGGTCCGCTGACAGGGGTCAGCGTCGGAGTAAAAGATATCATTGATATGGCTGGTTATGTGACTGGTCATGGCTCTGCTATTTATGAAGGGAATTATGCGCGGGCAGATGCAGCCTGTGTCACACAGCTGCGTAATGCCGGGGCACTTTGTGCCGGTAAAACAGTAACAACAGAGTTCGCGTTTTTCCGCCCTGGTGCCACAGTTAATCCTTATGGTCCGGCACATACGCCTGGCGGCTCTTCAACAGGTTCAGCCGCTGCGGTCGCTGCTGGTATTGTTGACATTGGTCTGGCCTCGCAGACAGCGGCTTCCCTGACACGTCCCGCCTCATATTGTGGTATTGTCGGCTTTAAACCCAGCTATGGTCGTTATGCCGCTGCAGGTGTCAAAAGTCTGGCACCATCATTTGACACGCTAGGCACTGTGACGCGCGATGTTGCAACGGCTGCTCTTGCAGATGCGGTGTTAAAAGGGCCGGTTGCTGCACCTGTTACACTTGCTGCGACGAAGCCTGAGCGTGTGCTGCTGTGTCGCACACCGCACTGGGATGAAGCTGATGAGAGTACGCATAATGCGGTAGAAAAAGCAGCCGTTCTTATGGGGGCTCATGTCCCTGTGACTGAGCTGGATATGCGAGTATTTTCTGATGCTGCGGCTTTGCACATTACGATTATGAGTTATGAGGCCTCACAGGCTCTTGCCTGGGAATATACACATAAGCGCGACATGCTCAGCCAGCAGATTACAGGCCTGCTCGAAGCCGGACAAAAGATTTCCTACGCAACATACCGTGCCGCACTGGAAAAAGCGCAGGCTCTTCGCGAGGCTATAGCAGCTTTTGCAACACCCGGCACTGTCATGCTGGCTCCCGCTGCACCGGGGGAGGCACCTTTGCTGACTGAAGGCACAGGCAGCCCGATTTTCAGCAGGTTATGGACATTGCTGCGCCTGCCAACACTCACACTGCCTGGTCTGACGGGTAAAAATGGTCTGCCGGTGGGTGTGCAGCTGCTCGCAGGCTTTGGTGCGGATGAAGAGCTGCTGAACTACTCCGCCTGGGCGGAAACAGTTCTGCCTTCACTGCCTGCGCCTGTCCTTTGCTTCAATAAAGGGAATGTATAACGATGACGGTTAATGAGGCAGATTTCACAACACGTCTCAGCGCGCTTGAGCGACGTATTGAGGTGCTTGAAGCTGAAGCTGACATTCGTCGTATTCAGGCGCGCTATATGTTCCTGTGTGACACGCCATGCCCTGAATATGGGGTGACAGATGATGCCATGCGTATTGACCTGATTATGGATCTCTACACAGAGGATGCAATCTGGGAAGGTGTTGGTGAGTATTACGATAACCAGTTTGGCCGCGCTGTTGGTAAGGAAGCAATTCGTAACCACTTCAACGGGTTCTGGGGGCAGAAGCGCGATCCGGCTCTGTTGCTGAACGCGCATTATCTGACGTCTGAGCAGATTCATGTAAAGGGCGATGAAGCAGATGGGCAGTGGATTCATTGCCAGCCCTGGGTTTTTTCTGACGGGTCGTCACTGCTGCGCTCAAGCCGGCTGAACAACCTGTTTCGTAAAGTTGATGGTGTATGGAAAATTGCCCGTACCCGTACAGAAAACGTCTTTGTTGCCCCGCTTCAAAATGGCTGGGTTGAAAGTATGCCGACTTACTCTGTGCTGATGAAAGAGTAAGTCATTTTAAGATTACAAAGAAGAAGAGAGACCTATGGATCTGAAAGTTGCGGCACATAAAGAAATCGTTGATCTGCATGTTTTATTGCAGAGCTGGTTTCGCGGGGAGGGTGAGGCCAGCCCTCAGCTTATTCTGAACCACTTTACACCAGATTATGCTATGCTTGGAGCTGCAGGCCGGCCGGTTGCGCGCGAGACTTTCGCTGAAGTTTTGCCGAAGCTTTTTGGTTCACGCCCTGGTCTGGTAATGGAAATTGAGGATGTTGTTGTCAGAGCTTCATTTTCTGATGGGTATTTTGTAACCTATAAAGAAATTCAGACACAGAATGGTAAGCGCGATGAGCGTGGATCAGCTGTTATGTTCCGTAAAGGTACAGCAGAGCAGCCCTTGCTATGGCAGTATCTGCAGGAAACATTCTTTGCGATTTGAAGTTTTCTGTCATATGTAGTGTGTTACAAAAAGCGGGGCCTTCAGGTTCCGCTTTTTTATGTGTGCCCTGATTTGCCTTGTTGATCACAACATATTACAATCATGAAAAATATTGTGATCGGCTTTGAATTTTTGGCTTATAAAGTTAATTATTTACAATCATTAATGCGTGGTAGCCATAAATATCGCACTCACACCCAGATAAATAAAAGATGAAAAGCATTATTTTATAAAACTATGAATTATTTTTTTTGTTAATATAAACTATAATCTTACTTTCTATATAACAAGGAAGATTATTTATCTTATTTTAAACAGGTCGAAATAACATATTATATTTTTTATTGTGGTACGCACTTTGTCGCAGTGAAGGTGTAGATCAGGTGCATCATGATAAAATACTGGCCGGGGGTTGACCTGGTTTTTCTGCGCTTTAAAAGGCAGCACGGTTTTCTGGTTTTAAGAAGATATGTATATTCAAATTCCCAAAATAGTTAATGAGTGGCTGGTAGAGTTTTTTTCTATTACTCTCCTGATACTCGGAGTTCCCCTTGCCTGTGCCGGGGTATATTTTATCGTTTGTGGTGAATCATTTTACTGTTTTTTTATGGGCGTAGGTTTTACAGCGTCGGGTTATCTGGTTGCCCGCCGTTTGCCTGAAGGTGTGTGGGTTTATCTGTTTACATGGGCTGCAGCCTGCTGCTGGGCCCTGTGGGGTGCCAGAGCTGATATATCTGAAGCGCTGCCCTGGCTTGTTGTGCCCGGTATATTTGTTGTTCCGGCTGTTATGCTCCTGCCGACTCTTTACCGCATCAGAAGAGAGAAAAACTTACGTAAATAGCATTTTTTAGATTTAAACTGCTCTTTTCGTGCTATTGAGAAATTACAATAGTATTTTCTGTGAGTGTATATGCGCGGGACAGTTCTTACATATGATTCTGTGAGTGGAGACGGCCTCATTAGTGGTAATAATGAGCAGCGTTACCATTTTGGGTCTGCTGACGTGCATTCTGATACCTCATTTCTCATTCCTGGCGCCGGGGTTGATTTTGAAGTGAAGGGAGAGGTCGCTACGTCTGTATTTGTCCTGCCCGTTCTTGTTAATTTTCCACAGAGAGAACCCTCATCTCAGGGGGCGCCCATTACTCAGGGCCGAAACCGTGTCGTGGCCAGTGTTCTTGCACTGCTGTTTGGTGTGCTGGGTATTCATAAATTTTATCTGGGCTACAAAAAAGCAGGCTTCATTATGCTGCTGGTCAGCATTGTAGGCGTTACTTTTCTCGGTCTTCCGGGCGTTGTGATCTACGCGGTCGCTTTTTTTGAAGCTATTATTTATATCTGTAAAACAGATGAGGAGTTTTACGACACCTATGTCGCGCAGGAGCGTGACTGGTTTTAACTCCCTGTCGTTCAGATCTGAACAATCGTAGAAAAACTGAAAGTCTCGCCCTCGGGGTTGGCACCAAGCCTTAAGTGGGTGGGGGATATCATGCTGTAAGGTGGCACGGGCAGATTGTATGGAGCCGGCGCATTTTTAAAAGCTCTGCCGGCGAGGTCGAAATGTGAGCCATGGCAGGGGCATACATAATGCCCCTTATTTTGCTCCGGGTTGTCACCGACAGGTGGACTATACGAAGGCACACACCCCAGATGCGTGCATATGCCAACGTAAACACCATATTCAGGGCTGAGTGACCGGTGCCAGTTGCGGGCATAGGCTGGTTGCTGCTGAACCTGAGAGTCAGGGTCGCGCAGCTGTTCTCTGAGAGTTTTCTCCTGCAGGGTGATGAGGTCGTCGCGGGTGCGGTGTATAATAAACACCGGCTTATTCTCCCATGTCGTGACGAGCTGCTCCCCTGGTGTCAGGTGCGACAGGTCAAGGTCCACAGGCATATGCTCTGAAAAGCTCTCCGGAGGGAGAAGCCCCTGGAGAAAGGGGATAGCACAGGCTGCGGCACCTGTTACGGCACCTGCTATTGCGGTCATTTCAAGAAAATCACGCCGGCAGGGGTTTTGTGTGTCGTCCTGCTTATCCTGAGTGTCAGGAGATGAGGGGGGATGTGTCGGCATGGTGTTTCAGTTTCTGTGCATAGAAGGTCATTATAGTTTTCATGCAATGTTATCTGATGCAAGGGGAGACGATATGAATTATCGGGATTTTCTTATTCCGGTTTGGGAATGACAGCCATAAGAATATCTTATTTTATCCGCTTTTACCGTGTCATGCTCTTGCAACCTGCGAAAAATATACCCATTGTAAAAATACATTCGCTGGAACATTCAGTGAGTGTGACGTTCTCGGGGTGAGGTGAAAATCCCAACCGGCGGTAAGTGGTTCGTCCACAAGCCCGCGAGCGCCTGCCTCTGGCAGGGTCAGCAGATACCGGTGTAATTCCGGAGCCGACGGTTAAAGTCCGGATGAGAGAGAACGAGGAAACTGGTGTCCTTTCTGCTGTTGTGGCGGAGAGGCGCGGTGTCTCTTGTTGCGCCCCATAGTGATGTCTTGTCGTAAGGCGAGTAATGGAGGTGTCGGGGTGCCGGAGAGGGTTTCTTCTCAGAATAATTCCGCCATAGTGTCGACCAGAGTGTTGCATGCTTTTCGTGCAGCTCTTGCTGAGGCCGCTCGTTTTGTCGGGCAGACGGCACCTAACCCTGCTGTTGGATGTGCCTTGCTTGATGAGCATGACGAGATCGTCCTGGTTGCTGCGCATCACAGGGCGGGTGAGCTGCATGCCGAACGCCTTGCTCTGCAGCAGGCGCGTGAGGCAGGTGTTATAGAACGGGTGCGTACTGCTGTTGTTACGTTAGAGCCGTGTAATCACATCGGGCGCACGCCACCCTGCACTGAGGCTTTGCTGGATTCTCCTGTTAAAACAGTCTGGATCGGGTGTCGGGACCCAAACCCGCGTGTTGATGGCAGCGGCGCAGCCCGCCTTGCACAGGCGGGTCTTACTGTGCGCTGGCTTGCTGAGGCTGGTGGAGCAACTGAGGTTTTTGCACGTTGTCAGGCGCTTCTGGCTCCTTTCGCCTGCAAGCAGATACACAGGCGCCCGTGGATTACAGTAAAGCAGGCACTTAACGCGCAGGGGAGTATGGTGCCTCCTGCCGGTCAGATAACATTTACGTCCTCTGCTTCTTTAACATTCGCTCACAGGATACGCCGTATGACGGATGGTATTCTGACCGGTACAGGCACTATTCTGGCCGATTTACCGTCATTCACGGTGCGCCATGTTCCTGACCATGAGCATGTTCGTCGCCTGCTGGTTATCTGTGGTCAGCAGGATGCTTTGCCTCAAAGCTGGCTCGATCAGCGTCGTGCCTGTTTTGATATTCGTTTTTGTTCTGATCTGACTCATTTGCCGGCGCTGCTCGCGCAAACCAGTGCCATGTGGCTTATGGCTGAGGCTGGCCCACGTCTTCTGGCAGCGCTCAGGCAGCATAATCTGTGGGATGACTGGCTGACTATTCGTCAGGGTGCAGAGGCGCAGGATCAGTATTTTATCTCTCAACGTCAAAATGTGACCCCGCTGGCACTGCTTCCGGAGTGGGTACACTGTCAACAGGAGCAGGTATGTTTTCCGGAATCATAGAATCACTGGGGCATGTTCTTCTGGCTGAAGCCAGAGAAGAAGCACTGATCGCAGAAGTGGATACAGGCTTTAAGGATATCGCCGAGGGCGAAAGCATAGCTGTGAATGGTGTATGCCTTACCGCAGTTGAGCCGGCACCAACCGGTGTCGCCCGTTTTTTTATCAGTAGTGAAACACTGAACTGCACAGCACTAGGGCAACTGAAAACAGGCGGGCGGGTTAATCTCGAGCGTGCCGTAACCCCTGCCACACGCCTGTCAGGGCATATTGTACAGGGCCATGTTGATGGCACAGCCCGTTTTGTCAGCAGCACTCCGTCGGGAGATGCCCATCAGGTTATCTTTGAAGTCCCTTCATCTCTGCGTCGTTATATGGTGGCAAAGGGGTCAGTCACACTCGATGGTATAAGCCTCACCCTTAATGAGATTGGCGCGGCAGATCATGATGTCTTTACGATTTCTCTTATGATCATTCCACATACATGGACGCACACCACGCTTGGTACGCTCTCACCGGGCGATACGGTGAATGTTGAGGTTGATGTCATTGCGAAATACGTGGAGGTTTTATGTCAGAACAAATGAAAAAACCTGATGTTTCGGGTGCGGCCCCATCTGAAGCCCTGCTCAGGGCAGTCGCAGCACTTCGTGCCGGACGTATGGTCATTATGGTTGATAATGAAGATCGTGAAAACGAAGGTGATCTTGTTATGGCCGCAGAGTTTATGACCCCGGCTGCAATGAATTTTATGATCACTCATGCACGGGGCCTGGTATGCCTGCCGCTTGAAGGGTCGCATATTGACCGTCTTGGCCTGCCTATGATGGTGAGCAAAAATACGTCACGTCATGAAACGGGCTTTACTGTTTCAATCGAAGCTAAAGAAGGGGTGAGCACCGGCATTTCAGCGGCCGACCGTGCCCTGACAGTGCAGGTTGCCGCGGCCGAAACGACCACAGGAGCTGACCTGGCAACACCAGGGCATATCTTCCCGCTGCGGGCGGCAGATGGTGGCGTTCTGCAACGTATCGGTCATACTGAAGGGTCTGTTGATATCATGAAGCTGGCGGGCTTACGTCCTGCCGCAGTTATTTGTGAAATCCTTAATGAAGATGGCACGATGGCCCGGCGCCCTGAGCTGGAGGTTTATGGTCATAAGCATGACATGCCGATTATCTCGATTGCTGAACTGGTGGAGTGGATCAGTCAGCATGGTAACGGCGCTCTTGCACTCTGTGAAGAAGAGCTGAAACCTTCAGGCATACAGTCTGAAGCACCACTGGAAAAAATAGCCGTTTCAGCGTTACCAAGTGAATATGGGGGTAATGCTCTGCGTATTCATGCCTTTCGTGATGGCTCCGGCGTTGAGCATGTCGCTCTTGTGAAGGGTGATCCTTCTGCACAGGGTGAAGTGCCGCTGGTACGCTTACACTCGGAGTGTGTCACGGGGGATGCTCTGGGCTCATTACGGTGCGACTGCGGGGCTCAGCTTCATGCTGCCCTGAACAGAATTGGACAGGCCTCTTCGGGCATTCTGGTTTACGTACGTGACCATGAGGGACGGGGGATTGGCCTGGCCAATAAAATTCGTGCCTATGAATTGCAGGATGCCGGATTTGATACGGTTGATGCGAATCATAAGCTGGGGTTCGAGGCTGATGCACGTGACTGGACAGCAGCGGCTGCTATTTTACGTGATCTTGGCATTACCCGTCTCGAACTGCTGACGAATAACCCGGATAAAGTTGAAGCCCTTGAGGGGCAGGGTTTTGAGGTGAGTAAGAGGGTGCCGATAGAAATCGCTCCCAACCGCTTTAACCGCGAATATCTGGAAACAAAACGGCAACGGATGGGGCATCGCTTTAGTCGTTTTTCTGCCGTGAGTGAACCATCAGACGCTGTGTAATAACACTGTGTTATTAAGAGGAAAATGTTATGAGTACTTATGTAACCCCTTCTTTGCCTGAGCTGAAACTTGTTCCGTCACCGCGCCTTGCAGTGGTTGTCAGCCGTTTTAATACAACCATTACTGAAGGGCTGTGTAATGGTGCGCTTGAATGGCTGGGTGAGCACGGCATTACAGTAGCCGCACAGGATATTTTCTCTGCCCCTGGTGCTTTTGAAATGCCTTTACTGGCGCAGACCCTGGCCCGCACCGGTAAGTACGAAGGTGTCATCTGCCTTGGGTGCGTCATTAAGGGAGATACAGCTCACTTTGAATTTATCAGCCTTGGCGCAACAATCGGGATGATGCAGGCTTCGCTCGAGACCGAAGTGCCTGTCGCGTTTGGTGTGCTGACGACCTATACAGAAGACCAGGCAACACAGCGTGCCTTGCCTGACGTACATAATAAAGGGCGTGAAGCAGCCGCAGCCTGTGTTGAATCGCTTGCTTTGCTGCGCCGTATTAAAGAAGGCTGAAGCAGTATTTAAACATAACGTGGTTTCTCAGATGTGACGTTTTTGTTGCAATTTATGGGTGTGTCTGGTTGGGTTTCGTACGGCATCACTTGCGGCCGGAGCCATACCAGGCCAGATAGAGGCAGCAATAAACTGTCACTATAATAGCCCGAATTGTTCAGGAGCTGATCTTCAGCCATGCTCTCTACTTATATCAGCCGTTTAACAAGCTTTTGTGTGCGCCATGCTTTTGCGGTTATCGCTTTGTTCATGGTGCTTTCTGTTGCGGCTGGTTATGCCGGGGTCAATTTTCTGGGTGTTACGACTGACACCAGTAAAATGCTTTCTGACAGGCTGGCATGGAAACAGCGATCAGATGAAATGGGGCGCCTCTTTCCACAAAAAGAGGGGCTTCTGGTCGCGGTTATTGAGGCTGATATCCCTGAAAAAGGCCAGGCAGTTGCTCAAATTCTGGCCGGACGCCTCTCTGCCGATCATAAAAATTTTGAATTTGCGAACCGGCCTGATGCAGACCCCTACCTGATGCGTAATGGTTTGTTATTTCTTCAGGCTCCCGTGCTTGAGCAGGTGCTTGATCAGACTATTTCTGCACAGCCGTTTCTTGCCGCCCTGGCGCAGGACCCTTCAGCGCGCGGCCTTTTTAGTTCTCTGTCTCTTGTTGCGCAGGGTGTTAAACTGGGGCAGGCAGATCTTAAGGGGTTTCAGGCGCCTCTTGAAGGGTTTGCAAGAAACCTTGAAAGTGCAGCGGCCGGTAAGCCGCAGGCATTGTCGTGGGAGAGGTTGCTGGGAGGGGAGCTGGCCGATATGGCTGGCCGTTACCAGTTTGTGGTAACAAAACCGAAGCTTGATTTTGGTTCGTTGCAGCCTGGTGGCAATGCAGCAAAAGCCATGCGTGATGCTGCAAATAGTATTGAGTTTGTTCAAAACGGACAGGTTAAAGTACACCTTACCGGGCAGGTTCAGCTTGATGATGAAGAGTTCGCTACTGTTGCTGAGGGGATGGTAGCAGGGCTGATCGGCTCTTTACTGCTGGTTACGCTCTGGCTGTTTGCTGCTGTGCATTCCTGGCGTGTTGTTGTGCCTATTGTGCTGACGCTGATTGTCGGGCTGCTGCTTACTACTGGCTTTGCGGCTGTTGCTGTAGGCACGCTCAATCTCATATCAGTTGCATTTGCTATATTGTTTGTAGGTATTGCGGTTGACTTTGCTATTCAGTTTTCAGTTCGTTTCCGTGCTCAGAGTGAAGATGAAAATGACCCTCAGGGAGGGATAAGAGCGCTTGCTGCAACGGCTAAAGAAACAGGACATCAGATTCTGGTGGCAGCTCTTGCCACATCAGCCGGCTTTCTGGCTTTTACACCTACAGCGTTTCTTGGTGTCGCACAGCTGGGGCTGATTGCCGGTGTTGGCATGCTTGTTGCTTTTGTCTGCACCACAACTTTTTTACCGGCCCTGCTCAGGGTTTTTCATCCTTCGCTTAACTGCCCCAGCATGGGTTATGCCTTTATGAAGCCAGTTGACATCTGGATACGCCAAAAGCGTAAAGGCTTCCTGTTTGTGTTTGGTCTGGTTGCTGTGTTTGGCCTTGTTCTGGTGCCTGGTCTTCAGTTTGACGGTGACCCGCTGCATACTAAAAATCCATATTCTGAAGGGATGAAGGCCCTTCAGATGCTGATGACAAATCCGACTTCTTCTCCCTACAGTGCTGACCTTCTGGTCGCTGATCTTGATCAGGCGCATAAGCAGGCTGAACGACTGGCGAAAGTGCCTGGTGTTCACGACGCTATGTGGCTTGGTTCTTTCGTGCCTGAAGATCAGAAAGAAAAACTGCCTCTGATTCAGGATGCTGCCGGTATCTTATTGCCTACTCTGATTGTTCCTGACCCTAAACCTGCTCCTGATGCTCAGGCATTGCGTGAGTCAGTCCGCACAACGGCTGCGGCTCTGGGTGAGGTTCTTGATAAGGTGCCTTCTGACAGCCCTGTGCGGCGTATTCAGGCTGCTCTGAGTAAGCTGGCAAGCGCACCTGATGATATTCTGATGGCGGCGAATAAAGCTCTGGTCGAGTTTTTGCCTCCCGAACTGGAGCAGCTTCGTGTCATGCTTCAGGCAAAACCTGTAGACCTGAAAGATGTGCCGAAAAGTCTGGCTTCTGGTTATATTCTGCCTGATGGTCGTGCTCTGGTTGAGGTGCATCCCAGTGGTGGCTTTGCGCAGAGTAAAGCATTGAGGAAATTTGTTACCGGCCTGCAAAAAGTGGACCCGGACATTGCAGGTTCTGCGGTTGATATTGTTGAAAGCGCGCGTGCGATTGTAAAAGCGTTTGAGCAGGCAGCGACCGCTGCGATTATTATGATCGCCGCTATTTTATGTGTATCGCTGCGACGCATCGTTGATATGCTGCTGGTTCTGGCTCCTTTGCTTTTGTCGGCTTTAATGACGGTTATTCTGGTTGTTCTGCTGCCGGAAACACTCAATTTTGCAAACGTTATCGCTTTGCCCTTGCTGCTTGGGGTTGGTGTATCTTTCAATATTTATTTCGTGATGAACTGGCGTGATAAGGTGAAATACCCGCTGGCGTCTCCAACAGCCCGTGCTGTGCTGTTTTCAGCATTAACTACTGGTACGGCTTTTGGTTCTCTGGCGTTGTCACATCATCCCGGTACGGCAAGTATGGGTCGTTTGCTGCTGTTGTCACTGGGGTGCACGCTGGTGGCAACGCTTATTTTCGTACCTGCGTTGCTGCCAAAGCGAGATATTGATGAAAGATAATATCGTCGCGCTCAGGGTTATATTGAGTAAGATATAAAAAAGGCGCCTGCGAGAAGCAGGCGCCTTTTTTAGTGTCAGGTCAGATTTTGACCCATTCAGGATGGTGTGGCACCGAAATGTCACGCCCCTTAAGCATCATATCCCAGTACACGTGAGGGAAGGCTTTTGTTTTAAGGAACCATGCAAAACGGCTGGCTTTGCGCTGGTCGTAAGGGAAGCTTGGGGCTGGCTTGCCACCATAAAGGAATTCAGCCAGCACCACTTTCCCGTAAGCCACTGTCAGTGGGCATGCGCCGTATCCGTCATAGATGGCTTTAGTCGGAGCGCCATCCAGTGATGAGAGAACATTAGCAACAACGACTGGTGTTTGTGCACGTGCTGCGGCCATTGTTTTGGCGTTAGATGTGCCAATAGCATCACCCAGGCCAAAAACCTGGTCATATTTATTGTGCACCAGTGTGCCGGGGTCAACATCAAGCCAGCCTGCATCGTTTGCCAGAGGGCTTGACTTGACAAAGTCAGGTGCGCTCTGCGGTGGAGTGACATGAAGCATGTCGAACTCTTTCACCACATGCTCTGTTTTGCCATTTGCTGCTGGCACAGCAAAAGTAGCTTTGCGGCCCGGGCCGTCAACAGAGACAAGGTTGTGTTTGAAGTTCAGGTCAATGCCATAATAATCAACTGCATTTTGCAGTTCAGGCAAATAATAGCCCACACCGAACAGAGCTTCCCCTGCGAGAGAGAAGTCAACTTTGGTGCGGAAGAGGGTTCCCTGCTTGCGCCAGTAATCAGAGGCAAGATAGGCGATCTTCTGAGGTGCGCCTGCACATTTGATTGGCATAGGTGGCTGGGTAAAAATTGCCTGTCCGCCAGCAAGGGACTGAATGCAGGTCCATGTATACTCAACCGTTTCCCGGGAGTAGTTGCTGCATACGCCATTGCGGCCGAGTGTGTCACTCAGGCCATCTATTTTATTCCAGTCCAGCTGGATGCCTGGGCAGACAATAAGGCGACGGTAACCAATAACGCGTCCGCCGGTCAGTGTGACCTGATGGGCGTCAGGCTCGAAGCTTTTTACAGCTTCGCGGATCCATGTGGCCTGTGAGGGTATAAGGCTGCGTTCCTGCTTCAGGGTGCTTTTTAATGTCATTGCACCAGCACCAACCAGGGTCCAGCCGGGCTGATAGGCATGTGTTGTTGAGGGCTCGATGATGGCAATGTCAAGAGTTGGGCGTTCGCGTAATAACCGTGCTGCAACGGCTAGCCCGGCAGTGCCTCCACCTACAATCACAACAGTGTAAAGAAGGTCTGGCTTTTTACCTGTGTCTGACCTGGTCATATGAGCCCTTTCTTTTGCTATGTATACTCAGCTGAGTGTGTATAACATAATTAATTAAATAAATTAATAAGGTTTTTAATTAATGAAAATGATTAACTAAAAACCTTATTTTTTTCATATAGTTATTCTTTTACCCAAACCTCAACTGGTCCGCTAAGTTTCATCGTGAGAGGTCTGCCATGGCGATCAACTGTCTTGCCGATTGCAACACGGATCCACCCTTCGCTGATGCAGTATTCTTCAACATTGGTTTTTTCAACACCTTTGAAGCGTACACCAATGCCACGTTCAAGCAACTCACCGTTGAAAAAAGGGCTTGCCGGGTCGACTGACAGGTGATCTGGCAATGTAGTGTCTGACATGGATAAAAAAGCTCCTTGCTATAATCAGAAATAAAAGAAGAGTAGCGATACAGCATATCGCCAGGCTACAGGTGAGAAACCTAAGCCTGATATCTTTGTTTGTAAGGTTTTTATGGGGAAAAGATCAATGGATATTAAGATATCAGTGTCTTTCAGCGGCGGTGCTTTTTGCGTCGTGCAAGGCGTTTTCTGAGTTTTGGGCTGAGCAGGAGAGTCGTTGTTTTATGGAGCCAGCGGAAACGCCTTTTGCTCCATGCGCTCAGTCTGTGCATAAACATATAAATAACGGGCGTTGAGTAAAGGGTCAGGAGCTGACTCATTGCCAGCCCGCCGATAATAGCCACACCCAGGGGGCGACGCAGTTCAGCACCGTAGCCATGTCCAAAAATCAAGGGAATGGCACCAAAAGCGGCGGCCATTGTTGTCATCAGAATAGGGCGGAAGCGCGTAATACAGGCACTGTAAATGGCCTGATAGGGTGTCAGATTTTCAGCCCTTTCTGCATTCAGGGCAAAGTCGATCATCAGAATGGCATTTTTCTTTACGATGCCAATCAGTAAGATAACACTCAGCATTGCAATGAGAGAGAAGGATTCACCGCACAGCCACAACCCCATAAGAGCACCGACAGCGGCTGAGGGCAGGGTTGAGAGAATAGTTAATGGCTGAATATAACTCTCATAGAGCACACCAAGAGTGACATACATGGTGATAATTGCAGCGATACATACCAGAAGCTCATTTCTCAGGTTTTTTTGCATATTGCCAGCCTGACCACTGTACTGGCCGTGCAGAGATTCAGGAACATGCAGGCGCTTCATGGTGCGAAGAATTTCAGCCGTTGCATCCTGAAGTGATTTGCCTGGTGCAAGGTCGAATGAAATAGCGCCTGATGTTGCCCCGTTTTCATGGCTGACCTGCAAGGGCGTTGGCTGAGATTCGAGGTCTGCCACCGAAAGCAGAGGGACCATCGTTTCCTGAGATGAGGAAACAGCCGAGCCGCTGGAGGCGCCTGCGCCGCCCGCCAGGCGGTTGGCTATTGAGTTTCTGAAAGAGAGTTCGTTCTGATTTGTTTTGCCGGTAGAAGATGCTGACGTATTTTTAACGCGCACCGTATTTGACGCAGTAGCACCCGAAGCTGTGCCACCTGCTGTTGAAACCCACAGAGATTTCAGCGTTTCAGGTGTCTGACGGAACCTGTCTGCAACTTCCATTATAACATAATAGGTCGTCAGAGCGGTTGAAATGCTTGAGGCTGTTCTTTGTCCATAGGCGTCATAAAGGGCGTTTCCGATGAGCTGAGGCGTAATCTGATAGCGCGCAGCGGTATCGCGGTTAATAAGAACGTGCATGGCTGAGCCATTAGATGAAAGCTGGCTGCTTACACCGGTAAGAACATGGTTGCGTTGCAGGCTGGCTGTAATGCGGGGTATCCATGTATAAATATCTTTGTCGCTGGTGCTCTGAAACACGTAGCTGTAAGTGCCCTGATGCTGGCGCTGCCCGCCGCCATTAATGTCACCCGCATTTGAGACACTAATTGTCAGCCCAGGTACCTTTTTAATCCTCTGGCGAATGCGTGCGGCAATGTCCTCAGGGCCGGAACTGCGTTTTTCTTTACTGATAAGCTGTGCAAAAATCTGAGCTTCATTCGGGTTATCTTCGCCGGCAAACCCCATGACATTTTCTATGTCGGGGTCACCCTGCATAATGTCCATGATATCTGTCGCTTTGGCAGCTGTCGCTGCGAACGAACTGGTCTGGTCAGCGCTGAGGTAGCTTTCAATTAATGATATATCCTGGGCCGGCAGAAGGGTTTTGGGCATCGCTATAAAAATGGCGATGGTCAGAAAAAAGCTGAGAGGGAGCGAAAAAAGAATAAGCCACGGGTGACGAAGCGCCCATCCCAGAGAGCTGCGATAGCCTGTGAGCATATGCTTCATAAGCCAGTCTGTCATGTCGGCTATCAGGTGAATACTATAAAGAGCAATATTAAGTCTGGGGCTGGTGTGAGGTTTCTCAGCCGAAGGTTCGTCAAGCATATAGGCGCACATCATCGGTGTGAGCGAGACTGACAAAAAAAACGAGATTGTAATGGCGGCTGACAGTGTCATGGCAAATTCAAAGAAAATTTTACCAGGAATTCCCCCCATCAGTAAAAGTGGAAGAAAAACAGCAATAAGAGACACTGTGATAGAGAGAATTGTAAACGTGATTTCCTGTGACCCGATAAGGGTTGCTTCCATACGTTTTTTACCACTCTCCAGGTGACGTGTAATATTTTCAACGACAACAATCGCATCATCAACAACAAAGCCTGAAGCAATGGTCAGTGCCATGAGGGAGAAGGTATTAAGGGAGAAATGGCACAGTTTCATAACGGCCAGAGAGCCAATCAGTGAAACAGGAACCGTAATGGCCGGGATAATGGTTGAGCGCCAGCTGCGTAAAAAAGCGAGCACAACAATAATGACAAGTACAACAGAGATGAAGAGTGTCAGCTGTGTGTCAGCCAGCGACCCGCGAATAGAGACAGAGCGGTCAGAGACAAGTTTAAAATCGACATCCGGTGGCAGGGCATTGCTGAATGCCGCGGCGCGTGCGCGGATACTGTCAGTGACTTCAATAACATTTGCTCCGGGCTGTGCCCGGATAAGCGCGATAATGGCAGATTTACCATTCATCCAGCCGGCTTTGCGTTCATCCTGCGGGCCATCGCTTACCGTTGCCACACTGTGCAGATGAATAGGCCGCCCGTTACGATAACCGATAATCAGGTCCTGGTATTGTTGTGCTGTGCGTGCCTGGTCATTTGTTTCAAGTGTCAGACGCTGTGCTGATTCTTCAATAAAGCCTTTAGGTGTGTTGGCATTAGCTGAGGCAAGTGCTGAACGAATATCTTCAAAGCCAACGCCATAACGATATAAAATCAGAGGATTCATTTCGACGCGTATCGCGGGCTTTGATGCGCCTGCCATTTCAACCCAGCCAACGCCTTTAATCCCGGCCAGCAGGGGTTTAAGATGTGTTTCGGCAAGGTCGCGCAGCGCGGAGGATGTGCGTGTTTCTGAGGTGAGTACAGCCAGCATGACCGGGCTGTCAGAAGGGTCAGCTTTGAAATATTGCGGTTGTGACAGCATGGTGGTTGGCAGGTCTTTTTTGGCAGCCTGCAGAGCAGCCTCAACATCACGCGCTGCACCGTTAATATCGCGGGAATCATCAAAAAACATCAGAACAAATGCGCTGCTGTCTGTTGATTCTGAGCGTATACTGGTGATGCCGGCAATCTGCCCCAGGTGCCGTTCCAGAGGGGTTGTCATCGAGCTTGCCATTTGCTGCGGCGAGCTGCCTGGCTGTGATGCAACCACGTAAATAACCGGAAATGAGATATTGGGCAGGTCAGCGACGGGAATTGTTTTGTAAGAAAAAACACCTGCCAGGACAAAAGCCATGGCCATAAGGATGGTGCCGACAGGACGGGTAATAAAAAGTCGGCAGAAAGACAAAACAAAGTTTCCTTATTCTTCAGAAACATCACGCCAGGTGTGTATGGGCGTAATTATAAATATAAATCGTTACGAAAGAAAAATTTATTGTTATAAAAAAGGCAGGCGGGCCACTGTTTATTACTGAGGCAGCGCATTGGCTGTGTCTGCCCGCTGTTTTCCCTTGGGCGCTGCGGCATTTGGCATAATTCTGCCGCTGCTGCCGCGTTCAGTTGCAAGTGTTCCCGAAACCCTATCAACAACAATATCCCCTTCAGAGACAGTGCGAAAAATGCCAATCTCAGTCGTAATGTGGAAAACAGCGTTTTTCGTGCTGGCAGACGTGACTTCGAGTGCCTGCAGATGACCTGCTTTAGCAAGAAATGATGACTGATCGCCGAGGTAAAGTGCGAGAGCCGGCGCTGCTACTTCATTGATTGTCAGGGTGGCAGAAGCTTCTTGGCGAATACGCGCTGAAGCAGAAAGTGTGCGGATGGTGACGGGTCCTCCCGTAGCAATAAGCCCCAGCTCTCCGGCCCGGCCCATTTCGAGGGGAGCACTGCCGGCTTTTATAAAAACAGTGCTGCTGCGATCATCAAGCGTGACAGGTGTTTTCCCTGTGTTGTCAAGTGTCAGCGGGAGTTCCGGGCGTGTCTTAATGGTGAGCGGCTGTGCTGCACATTCTTTTTGTATAATGACGATACTGCTGGTTTTGGGGTCTGTTGTTATTGTGACACCAGCAGGAACAGGGAGCTCTGGTTCGGCATCACTTCTGAGCGTGGCAGAAGTTGTAATATGCAAAGCACTCAGGCAGGGCGCTGAGACAATCAGGTTTTTTCCATAAAGCGGCTGTGCAGCTCTGGCTGGTGACACCACACAGAATATCAGAGCCAGAAAAAAAGTGCAGAAATGCGACCGTATGTTCGTCATAAGGCTCTCTTATCAGATAATCTGCGCGGTCAGATAGGGTAATTATGTGTCAGGTCAGGTGGCTAGTGGCGTATGCCACTGCCACCGGTGCCACCCATGAGCGTGTCGTGCAGGCGGTCAAGTGTATCCGTCAGTGTGTCGTGGGCGCGCTTGCCTTTGCTACCCACTACAGTCACGGTTGTTGTCATGCCGGCAGCAAGCTGTGTTCCTGGTGGTATGCTGTCGATATGTACTCTGACCGGTATACGCTGAGCAAGGCGTACCCAGGTGTAAACCGGGTCAACTGCCGGCAGGCCCTGTACTGACGGTGTTGCATTAGGTGTGGCAATACCGTGCGTAATGCTGACCACATGCCCCCACATCGGGGCACTGTAACCCATAAGGTCCATTCTGACCCGGTCACCAATATGAATGGCGCGGATTTTGGTTTCTTCAAAATAGCCATCAACCCAGAAGGAAGATGAATCAATAACCTGAATATTAGGTGTTCCTGCTGTGGCAAAATCCCCGGTACGCATAATCAGGTTATTAACATACCCTGTTACGGTGCTGCGAATATGTGTGCGCTCAAGGTTGATATTCGCCTGTGACAGATGGGCCACCGCGTCAGCATACTGGGCTTTGGCAACTTCTGCTGTCGCTTCGTATACCTGTTTCTCTTCGTTAGAGGCTGCGACTTCGGAGAGGTTTTTGCGGCGAACGCGCTGTGTGTCTTTAAGCACCATATCAGCCTGTCGTTCATTGACCTTTGCGGTGGCAACAGCAACAGCCACCTGAAAGTCAAACGGGTCAATTTCGTAAAGAATATCACCCTTATGAACAAACTGGTTATCTTTTACATTGACTGAAATAATCTGCCCTGAAACACGAGGGGCAATGTCAGCTACCTGCACACGTACCTGGCCGTTTCTGGTCCAGGGGGCAGCGGTGTAATAGTCCCACAAAACGAAGCTTACGATTGCAGCAACAAACAGAATAGTTCCTGTTGTTATTAATTGCAGGACGCGGCGTGCGCGTTCGAACACGGCAGATAAACCCTTTTAAAACAGTATGGTGTAGAGACCGATAAAGCATATCAGCATGCCGAACTCTGCCAGGGGAACATTCCAGATAACCCGACGGGCTCTTATTTTCCCCAGCAAAGGATTAAGCACAAGAAGAGTGGCTATAGCCAGTGCTGCGTGGATCACAAAAGAAGAAACCAGCAGCCCGCCAATATCGAGAACAGGCGTGAGATGAAATTCCATCATGTGAAAAAAGCTCTTTTTCGCCGGCCTGCGGGAGGGATTACCTCATAGAGGCGTAAGGCTGAACGGTTATGCTCAAGCAGATGGATCGTGCCAACAATAGCCGAGACGGCAGCAAGAGCGGTTGTTAGCTGCCCGTCGGGCAGGGACATACTTTTTTCGAGCAGCAGCCAGGCCCGGTGCTGCAGGCGTTCTGTCGCTTTGTCTGCATCGCGGATAATCGTGGCACGAAAAGCGGCTTCGGCCTGTGTGCGAATAGCGGGAATTGTTGCCGCACGTTGCAGATGGCGCCGCGCGCGCGCGAGTTCGATGTTGAGTTCATCCAGGCTTGAAAGACGGTTAAAGACACGTTTTTTGGCGCGCGTATCAGGCAGATAGCTATTCCATTCCAGAATACGACACAGGCGGTCATAATGCCGGCTGATCAGAGCTGAGCCTGTGCGCTCTCCCCTGAAAGAAAATTGCCTGCGCAGGTCATGGCCAATTGTAATAGCCACGCGAAAGCGCCTGCCTGTGGCTGAAGGGGGCAGTAAAAGTACCAGCGAAATAAAGATAACAATCGCAGAAAAAAGATACATTACATTGCGGTCGATAAAAGCCGTGGGATCATAGTTTTGTGTATTTGCAACGCCCAGAATAACAAAAAAGAAAACACCGCCATTAAAGCCTATCGTTGCTGTTTTGGGGTTCATGAGCAGCAGGCAGCTGCAAAAAACAACAGGCAGAATAGCCAGGGCCATAAAGGGCATATCTGACCCTTTGGGCAGAATACCAAAGTTCAGAACAGCCGCTACAATAATGGCCATCGGGGTGCCGATCAGGGCCCCCATGCCAAACCCCCGGGCATTATAGGTTGTGGCAGCAAGGGTCATAATCATGGCGACCTGTGCCAGAGCGGTGTAGGTGGCCGGTATGTCAGAAATAATGCATAGCCCGGCAGCAATGCTAAAACCTACAAGCGAACGAAACCCTGAGAGCAGGGCTGCAATAACGTCGTCATGTTTTTCAATTTTCAGGTCAGGGGCTGTTGTACGTGCACGCCGGCCTTTTTCAAAAGCCTCAATGCCGTCGGTGGCCCAGCGGGTATCAAGCTGCAGCGCCATAGAGCGTTCGGTAAGCCAGATCTCATCAAGCAGAACGTTACGCTCAGTTTCAGGGGTATAGATCTGGCGGGCAAGGGTTTCGAAGTTTTTTATTGTCTGACGTTGTGGTTCGGCCAGATGGCTGTCTTCAAAGGTTGATCTGACATGCTCAAGGACAAAAGGTGAAATATTTTTGCGGCGCAGGGCATTGTTGATGGCGCGGCTGCAGCTGAGCATTTCAAGTAATGCCACCATAGCTGAGCGCGCACCGGCCAGCCGGATGGCGGCATCAGACAGTTCGGTTTTAACGAATGAGGCATGTGTGGTCAGTGCCATAATCTGCCCCGCCAGCCCCGCGCAGGCGATATCATCAGGGATGTCACGCCCCGATATGGCCTGACGGGCAATATTTCTGACCGTATTGGCACTGGCTGTAAGGCCTGCTGCCAGCTTTTCCCAGGCAGTAGGTGAGCCAAAGATATCGTTGATAGCTGAGGTTGCAGCGATGCCCACAACAATGTCCGATACGCGCGCGATAGCAGTATCGAAAACATTGCCTGGATTGTCGATGCAGTTGATCCCGACAATAGCGACGGTATAGCCTGAAAGCATAGCAGCATAGGCACGAAAATCTTTTTCAAGAGTGCCGATAATCGTGCACAGCGTGATCCAGAGTGCAACGCCCCCCAGAAAAATGCCGCGTTCCTGGTTAAAGCAGGCAGTCAGAAAAAGAGCAACGAAGGCTCCCAGAAAAGTACCTAGCAGGCGATACATAGCTTTTGAGAGGACCTGGCCCCGCAAAGGCTGTGCCAGTATCATGACTGTCACTGCAGCTGACGCAGGCGAAGGCAGCTGCAGCCAGAAAGCAGTGCTCAGTGCGAGCACTACTGACAGCCATGTACGAAAACAAAAAGAAAACCACCCTGGTGTGAAAATATGCTGCGGTAGCGGAATACCTACGCCAGCCCAGAAACCAGGACGATTTTCAGTTTTCTGAGGGGTCACTGCTGCACCATATGGCAGCTTACCTGCCGTGCAGGTTTATTCAACAACGACTGTTCTGACAGTTGAGTCCTCAGGCAGTTTTTCAAACGTCCGGCCATATTTGAGAACGATCTTTCCCGTGCCTTTAGTAATGGCTTTAAAATAAAGTGTTTCATTGCCACCGCAACCCATTGCCCCATGACAATCCTGAGATTGTGTATACTCCATACCAGTTAAAACAACATTATGAGGAATATTCTGAACCATCCAGCCATATCCGGTAGTTGGATTAGACGGGAGTTTTATTTCAAAAACACTGTTATTTTTGACATGAATTGTGTCGTTTTCTGCTGCAAAACAGTATGTCGGTGCTATGATCATCAGAGCGGCAATTATCTTTTTCATAAGTTTTACTCCGTTTGTTTTGCTGAATGTAGGCTGATAATTTTTCTCAGTCTATTCTTGCTCTCTTTGTTCTCGGGTGTTTTTGTTGTCGCTATTCTGTTTTGTTGAAAATAATTCCGTGCAGATATCAGTGTTCAGAGCACGGTGAGAAAGTCAGGCGTCGTTTATGAAGTTTCTTCACACATCAGACTGGCAGGTAGGCCGGACATTTGGTTTCGCGGGAGATGTCGCTCAGGGTGCGCTTCAGGCTCAGCGTGTTGAGGTTATTCACCGGCTGGGGCTTCTGGCGCGTAGTCACGGCGTGCATCACGTACTGGTTGCAGGTGATATTTATGAGCACGAAACACCAGCCAGGTTAACTCTGCATCAGCCGCTTGAACGTATGCGTGAGTTTTCTGATATACGCTGGCACCTTATCCCTGGTAACCATGATGCCCATACACCCGATGGCCTCTGGTCGCGCCTGTTGCGTAACGGCAGTTTGCCTGAAAATGTAATTTTTCACGGCAAACCCGGGGCCGTGCTGATTGATGAGGCCGAAAATGCCTGGCTTCTGCCTGCAGTTTTGCAGCGTCGCCATGTGCTGACAGACCTGAGTGCCTATATGGATCAGGAGACAACCCCACCGGATGCCCTGCGTATTGGCCTGGCGCATGGTTCAGTGACCGGTTTTGGCAGCGGTGGTGAAGAGGAACATAACCAGCTGGCTCCTGACCGTGCAGAGAAAGCCGGCTTGAGCTATCTGGCTCTGGGGGACTGGCACGGTTTTAACGAGATTAATGCCCGCACATTCTATTCCGGCACACCAGAGACAGACCGTTTTGATATTGGCGGCGGCGGCGGCGGCGAGGCTTTGCTGGTGACAATAGCCGGCAGCCGGGCGACACCACAGGTTGAACGGTGCAGAACCGGACATCATGTCTGGAAAAAACTGGGGGAGGTAACACTCACCAGCCACGAAGATATTTATGCGCTGGAGGCACGTGTCAGGAGTATTGCACCCGAGCATACCGGTTCAGTTCTGGCCTGGGCAGAAGTGTCTGGCCTGCTGAGCATGGAAGATATGGCGCTGTATGATAATTTAATTGTTCATAGCCTTGCCGGGGCAGTGACCTGTCTGCGCCTTTCGGGGGAGCCACAGCTGGCTGCGGATCTTGATGATCTTGATTATTTTGGCGAGGCCGGCGCTGTGCGGAATGCAGCCGGTGTTCTGCTCAGTAAAGTCAGTGGCGGGGGGGAGGAGGGCGCAGTGGCAGCGGATGCCCTGCAAAGACTTTTCCTTTTCTATAAAGATCTTGGAGGTGCAGGCACATGATACTGACAGAGATACAGCTTAATGGTGTCCGGCGTTTTACTTCTCCGATAAAGCTTGAAGGCCTGGGGCCTGGCCTGAATATACTGGCTTTGCCTAATGAATCGGGTAAATCGACCCTTCTTCTGGCTTTGCGTGCCGCATTAATGTGGCGGCATAGTTCGGGTGGCGAGCAGATTAAAAGCCTTGCGTCTTATGGTGGCAGTGAGCCGCATATTATCCTGCGCTTTATGTGGGGTTCTGTGCCCTGTGCTTTTGAAAAACGCTTTTTGAAAAAGAAAGGCGCACGGCTGCTCATGGGGGGAGAGCAGTATCAGGGAGATGAAGCTGAAGAGAAAATTCGTAATCTGCTGGGGCTGAACGATCTTATTAATAAAAACAGCGTGGCGACAGGGTTATGGAGCGCGCTTTTAGTGCCGCAGGGAGAGAGCCAGTATCTGCCCGAGCTGACAGATGCCGGCTATACCAGTATTCGCTCCTGTCTTGATCAGGGCAGCGGGAGTGTTGCTCCGGCTGGCGGAGGTAAAGCTGCGCTGCTGTTATCACGTGTCAGGGAAAAGCTTAGTCCGTTACTGACTGAGAAAAAAGGTGAGCCGACCGGAGGGTATAAGCAGGCTTTGCAAAAAGAGGCAGAGCTTACCGAACGCTTTGAACAGCTTAAAGCCAACAGGCTGCGCCTTGCTGATGATCTGACAGCCCTGGAGCGTGACCGTCGCGTTTTACGTGACCTTGAAAACCCAGAGAGACGGGCTGAGGCTAAAAGCCAGCTTGAGCAGGTGCGGCAGGAGCGTGACCGGGTTTCTCAGTTTGCGCTCAAGGAAAAGGAAGTTCTGGCTGGCGTACGTCTGGCTGAAGGGGTGTATGAATCGCTGAAGGCTGAACGGCTAAGGCGATGTGAAAACCGTGACCGTCAGAAAGAGCTGTCAGAGCAGATGCAGAGCGCACAGCAGCAGCTGGCGCAGCTGCGTGATCATGCCCGGCATGCACAGGATAAGCTGACGGAGGCTGGCAATAAGCGTAAAAAGGCTCATGAACAATATGAGCGCAGCGACCGTCGTAACAAAAGTATAACGCGTCAGCGGTTGCTTGAGCAGGATCAGGAAGCACTGAAGTCAGACCGTACAGTCCTGCATCGTTTAGAGCAGGCCAGTGCAGTGTGGCGCCAGGCTCAGGCTGCCTTCAAAGCCTGTCGGGTTGATCAGAAAGCTGTTGATGCCCTGCGCAAAGCCGAGCGTAACTGCGATAAACTACAGTTGCAGATGGAGGCTCAGGCCCCCTCTGTGTCTCTGCATCTGCTGCCAGAAGCAGCTGATCGTGTTACTGTTAATGGCAGTCTCTGCTCTGAGAGCACTTTTAAGGTGCTCGAACAAACCCGTATTGAGATAGAAGGTGTAGGTGCGCTGAGCATTACCCCCGCGCTGCAGGAGCAGCAGGGTGCGCAGGCATGCTGGCATGACGCAAAAAAACAGCTTGAGCAGGCTTTGCAAAAAGTCGGGTGCAGTACGATGGCTGAGGCTGAGCAGGCTTTTGATATATACCGCCAGACGAAAGCTGAGCAGGATGCTGCGCAGAGAGCTGTCCTGTCCTGCCTGCCTGAGAACCGGCAGAGCACTGACCAGGTCAGTGCAGTTATTGCCTCGTATCAGGAGCAGATTGCTGACAAGGAAGCCACGTTGCGGCAGCGTTCTGCTGAGCTGACCACTGAGCAGGCCACCCTCTTTGCTGAGGGTGAAATATTGCAGGTAGCAGAGAGTGACCTTGAGGTTGAGCAGGCCTTATCTGTGTTCAGAGAAGCGCAGAGAGAAGAAGAAGACAAAGTCGCTGTTTTGAAAAGCATACAGAGTGATGAAACTCAAAAAGCAGCTGATGTTTCTGAGCTTGGCAGAGCTCTTGAGCGTGCCCGGCATGAAGAGGAGACGGCACAGAAACACAAAACAGATGCAGCTCTTGAAGCCGAGAGTGCTCAGGCTGAGCTGAGTCTGAAAGATGCACAGAGCAAAAAAGAGACTCTTGCGCAGGAGATGGCAGCTGAGGCGCGTTCACTCTCTGACCTTGAAGGGGATATCAGGCGCCGTGAAGAAGCTCTTTCTGCACAGGATGGACGTATCAGGGGACTGCATGGTGATGTAAGGGCCTGTGAGGAACGGGTGCGTCAGGCAGAAGGCGAAGGCCTTGATGAGCAGATTGCTGAAACAGAGCGTCTGATAAAGCAGGCTGAGCATGAGTGCCGGGGGTATGCGCGTGAAAGTGCTGCTCTGACATTGCTGAAGCAGACGCTTGAGGCCGTAGAGCAGGAGCAGACCGAGCGTTACCTTGCCCCGCTTGTAAAAGTGATGCAGCCTGCATTCTCGACAGTTTTCCCTGATATGACGCTGTCACTTGATGCCAGTTTTGGTGTGCAGGCTATAACCCGGCGCCAGACAGAGCAGTTTAGCGATTTGTCTATGGGAACCCGTGAGCAGATCGCAGTGCTGGCGCGTCTTGGTTTTGCGCAGCTTCTGCATCAGCAGCAGGGTAAAAGTCTGCTTGTGCTGGATGATGCGCTCAGTTTTTCTGATAAACAGCGGCGAGAGCGCCTGTTTGAGGTGCTGACTGATGCGGCCAGGCATTTCCAGATTCTTATTTTAACGTGCCGTGATGATATTCTCTCAGAGCTCGGAGGGCACACTTTGCATCTTCGTCCGTGTGAGGAGATGGCAGAATTGCGTGTATGACTGTCTTACAAACATTGTTTTGTAGGTGAACAGTGATATGACGGTGTGCCAGAGATGAGGGAGCAGATCTGCTGATGAGTAAACTGGATATGAGTTTGCCGTTTTTGCCTGTGCGTATTGCTGTCATGACAGTGTCTGACACGCGTACACTGAGCACCGATACATCTGGTCAGGCTTTGGTTGACCGTCTGGAGCGTGCAGGGCACGTACTGGCAGACCGGGCTATCGTAAAAGATGATGTCGGGCTGATTACGACACAATTGCAGAGCTGGATCAGCACGCCTGATATTGATGTTGTGATTACAAACGGCGGGACTGGTGTTACCGGTCGTGACGTTACCCCCGAAGCTTTTGATCGTGTTCTCGAAAAACGTATTGAAGGGTTTGGTGAGCTGTTTCGGATGCTGTCGTATCAGAAAATTGGCACATCAACCATTCAGTCACGCGCTGTGGCCGGTGTTGCGCAGGGCACGTATCTTTTTGCTTTGCCAGGTTCGACTGGTGCTGTGAAAGATGGCTGGGATGATATTCTGCTCTTCCAGCTCGACAGCCGCCATCGCCCCTGTAACTTTGTCGATCTTATGCCACGTTTAAGAGAAGAACTGAAAGAAGGACATGATCATGACTGATGAGATAAAACTCCTGATGGTTGCAGGTGATTATGTCGAAGATTATGAAGTTATGGTGCCATATCAGGCGCTGGTAATGCTGGGCTACAAGGTCGATGTTATCAGCCCGGGCAAAAAGGCCGGCGACAAAATTATTACAGCTATTCATGACTTTGAAGGCGCACAGACTTACAGCGAAAAGCCTGGTCATAATTTTGTGCTGAATGCGACATTTGATGAGATCGATACGGATGATTATATCGGCCTGATCGTTCCTGGTGGACGGGCTCCTGAATATCTGCGGCTTAACCCGCGTGTGATTGAAATTGTTAAGGCGTTTGCTGACCGCCCTCTGGCTGCAATCTGCCACGGGGCTCAGCTGCTTGCTGCGGCTGGTGTTATTAAGGGGCGTCGCGTGTCAGCTTATCCGGCATGCCGCCCTGAGGTTGAGCTGGCTGGTGCGATTTATGCTGATATTCCGGTTGATCAGGCAATCACAGATGGTGAGCTGGTGACCGCTCCGGCGTGGCCGGCTCATCCGGCCTGGCTCGCACAGTTTCTCACCGTTCTGGGTGTTACTGTTTCTATCTGACCAGTCAGGTCAGTGCCAAGCCCCTGCTTCAGGCAGGGGCTTGTATGATCTCAGATGCCGCTGACAGCCGGCCGGTTGAGCATTGCCATCAGCTCCTGGCGGGTCTGTACGTTTTCACGAAACACACCCAGCATAGTGCTGGTTACCATAGAAACGCCGGGGCGGTGCACGCCACGTGTTGTCATGCATTCATGAGCAGATTCAATAATGACAGCAACACCATGTGGTTCGAGAACATCATTAATCGTGTTGGCGATCTGTGCTGTCATGCGCTCCTGAATTTGCAGGCGACGGGCATAGGCATCAACCACACGTGCCAGTTTCGAAATGCCCACAACGCGGTTGCGCGGCAGATAAGCCACATGTGCCTTGCCAATGATGGGAGCAAGGTGATGTTCGCAGTGACTTTCGAAACGAATATCGCGCAGAAGCACGATTTCATCATAGCCTTCAACCTCTGAAAATGTGCGTTTCAGCAGGTCATGGGGTTCGACCTCATAGCCTTCAAAAAACTCTTCATAGGCGCGGGCAACACGTGCTGGTGTATCCTGAAGGCCTTCGCGTGCAGGGTTATCGCCGGCCCAGCTCAGAAGAGTGCGTACAGCCTGCTCAGCTTCTTCTCGTGTAGGGCGTGCGTTGCCAGAAGGAGGGGCGTCGCTCATATTGTTCTCCTGCAGAATAGTAAAAGCTTAATGGACCTGCTGTGTCTGAAACGGGCTGTCGAGGCTGAAGGCCGGTATTTCGATGTCAAAACACCGCCCGGTATCTACGTCACGCATCAGATAGGTGCCGCTCATGAAGCCTCCCGCAGTTTTGAGGGAGACACCTGACGTATAGTCAAAGTCTGCTTTAGGTTTCAGCACAGGCTGTTCGCCAACGACACCCTCACCATGAATGCATTCAGTATGCCCGGAGGAGTCAGTAATATACCAGGTGCGCTCTGTCAGTCTGACAGATGCTTTCCCTGTATTTTCAATACGAATACGATAGGCCCAGCAATAAAGGTCTTCATCGGGTTCAGATTGTTCGGGCAGCCAGAAAACCTGGACCATGACCTGAACACCTTCAGTTTCGCTTTTGTAGCCAGGAACAGACGAAAGGAGTTCGCTAAGTACGTCTCCCGCATCGTTGGACATGGGCGGTGAAGCCGACCAGTCAGACATGAGCTTTCGTTCTCCTGGGGTGCGGGATGCCTGCGCTCAGTGACGTGGGGAGGCAGACGAGATCCGGCAGTGAGGTCTAGGGTCTGTCGCCCTATCATGATTTTTCGAAAGGGGAAAGTTTCCCGCATCGTATTTCTGATTTTACGTCAGAGTGCGTTTATCAGGCAACAAATACGATGCAGGAAGGGTAAAATCAGGCTTTCTGAAGTTGTGCTATGCCACGTGCGAGATCATCAATCAGATCTGCGCTGTCTTCCAGGCCGACTGAAAGCCTGATGGCACCATCAGAAATGCCAAGGCGGGTCCGTTCGTCAGCACCAACTTTCATGTGAGTTGTAGTCGCAGGGTGTGTGATGAGAGAACGGCTGTCTCCCAGATTGTTTGAGATGGCAATCAGTTCAAGGGCATTCATAAAAGCAAAAGCGCCTTTCTGCCCTTTGTCCACCTCAAAGGCAATGAGGCTGCCAGCCCCGCTCATCTGGCTTCTGGCCAGGTCATACTGGGGGTGGTCTTTACGGCCCGGATAGCGGACCTGCAAAATGCCAGGGGCCTGGGCCAGATAGTCAGCAACAGCCGCTGCATTGCGGGTCATAGCATCAACGCGCAGAACGAGGGTCTCAAGTCCTTTAAGCATGACCCATGCATTGAAAGGAGAGAGCGCATTGCCTGTGTTGCGTGTGAAAGGCTGAAGGGTTTCAGTAATCCAGTCTTTGCGGCCCAGAACAGCACCACCTAAAACCCGGCCCTGGCCATCTATATGTTTTGTACACGAATAAACGACGACATCAGCACCCAGTTCGAGAGGTTTCTGATAAACCGGGGAGGCAAAGACATTATCAACGACAACCAGAGCCCCGGCTTTGTGTGCCAGAGCTGAGATGGCGCGGATGTCGAGAATGTCGAGCATGGGGTTCGACGGGCTCTCGAGTAACACCGCAGCAGCAGGCTGAGACAAAGCTTCTTCCCAGGCTGAGAGGTCAGAGCCATCAACAAATATGGTCTCTACACCGTAGCGTGGCAGCAGTGCTGAAACAATCCAGTGACATGAGCCAAACAGCGCGCGTGAGGCTACAACTCTGTCTCCGGCCTTGACGTGCGCCAGAAGAGCGGATGAAACAGCTCCCATGCCTGTGGCTGTGGCCACGCAGGCTTCGGCCCCTTCAAGGTTTGCCAGGCGGCGTTCAAGAGCGGCAACAGTCGGGTTGCCAAAGCGGCTGTACTGATAATGCTGCACTTCACCGGTAAAGGTTTTGGCTGCCTGTTCAGCATTATCATAAATAAAGCCTGAGGTGAGAAAGAGAGCCTCGCTGGTTTCGCCAAACTCGGTACGTTCTGCTTCAGCGTGAAGCAGTCGGGTTGCCTGACGCCAGGCTGACGGCGTTTTTTTAATACTCATGGCAGATATCCGGTTCTTACCTGTTCATAATGACTGAAAGAGAACCGGGGGTAAAAACAGGTTCGGTTTCAGTCACGCCTGATTCGTTGATGACCTCAGAAACCATGGGCATGCAGATAGTCCTTTGCCCAGAGCCTCTTTAGCGCGTTTCTTTTACCTCGGCGCAAGCCGGCCGTACAAATCCCGAGGGTCAGGTGCATATAAAGTTATTATGCGTCTGACACCGTAATTTATGCAAATCTCCTGGTGTTTCGTCAAGCCGGGAAACAAAAGTGCTAAACAAACTTCTGAAGAAACGGGATGAGCGGCAGGTCAGCCGGTGGCATGGGGTAATCATATAAATCTGTCAGCGGTACCCAGGCGATGTTTTGCCCTTCACGGCCATGGGGAATGCCCTGCCATGTGCGACACAGATAAAGTGGCATGAGCAGGTCAAAGTCAGCATAGCTGTGTGAGGCAAAAGTCAGGGGGGTGATGTTGTCAGCTGAAATATGTAGTCCCAGCTCTTCATCCACTTCACGAATGAGCGTGGCTTCAGGGGATTCGCCTGGTTCGGTTTTTCCACCTGGGAATTCCCACAACCCGGCGAGTGATTTGCCTTCGGGGCGCTGAGCCAGCAGCACATGCCGGTTTTCATTAATAAGGGCAACCGCAGAAACAAGCAGGAGTTTGCGTGGTGCGGAGTGAGGGGCGGTGGTCATGTTGTGTGCTCTGATGAGTGAGAGGCAAGGCGGGCTGTAAGATCTTCGATAAACTGAAAGGCAACACGACCGGAGCGGCTGCCGCGTGTCACGGCCCATGCACTGGCCTGAGCTTTAAGTTCATCATCGCTGATGGCAAGCACGCGTTCTTTTGCGTAAGTCTGCACCATGTCGAAATAGACGTCCTGTGTACAGGCATGAAAACCAAGCCACAGCCCGAATCTGTCAGAGAGTGACACTTTTTCCTCTGTCGCTTCAGACGGATTAATGGCCGAGGCACGCTCATTTTCAATCATGTCACGAGGCATCAGGTGGCGACGGTTAGACGTCGCGTAAAACAGGGTATTTTCAGGGCGGCCGGCAATGCCACCGTCAAGCACGGATTTGAGTGCCTTATAATCACGATCTTCTTTCTCAAAAGAGAGATCATCGCAGAAAATAATGGAGCGCCGGGTGCTGCTCCGCAGCAGGGATAGCAGCTCAGGCAGGCTTGTCAGATCCTCACGCTGAATTTCAATCAATGCCAGGGCACCCTGGCCCGGCACGGGAGGGTGCCCTTCCTTCTGGTTGACCTGAGCGTGAATACCCTTGACCAGTGACGATTTGCCCATGCCACGTGCTCCCCACAGCATGGCATTGTTAGCGGGCAGACCAGCGGCAAAATGCTGTGTGTTTTCAAGTAAGGTCTGACGCTGGTGCTCAACGCCCTGCAGCAGAGTGGCAGATATATGAGCAACGCGCAGAACGGGGCGTAACCTGCCAGACTGTGGTTCCCATATAAAGGCATCTGCTTCATCAAGGTCGGAGAGTACCGGTGGCGGAGGGGAAAGACGCTCAAGTGCTGCAGCAATACGCTCCAGAGCCGGGAGCTGAGAGGGAGGAAATGTCATGGCATAGGGTTCCTCTGTCTGGTGGGTGTTATTTTTCCTGAGCACAAAAGTCAGAAATAGGGTAGATGCCATCATGAGAAAAGGGCGGGTCTGCACACAGGTGCTTGACGGAGCTGCCCGGAATGGGAAAAGTTTGCCCGTTCATTAATGGTAAAATAGTTTCTTACTGGTGAAAGCAGAGTTTGATGTCAGATTTCTTTATTTCTACAGCCTACGCACAAACAGCCGGTGGTGGTGGCGGTGGCATGTCAAATATTATTTCATTTCTGCCGTTTGTGGCTGTTTTTGCCATTATGTATTTTTTGCTTATACGCCCACAGCAGCAGCGTCAGAAGCAGCTGCGTAATGAGCAAAAGCAGCTCCGTCGTGGTGACCGTATTGTAACGGCCGGTGGTGTGGTTGGCGTAGTGCAGAAAAGCCGTGAGGACAGTAACGAGGTTGAAGTTGAAATTGCGCCTGGTGTGCGTGTGATGATCGTGCGTGAAACTATTTCAAGTGTTCTGACCAGCAGTGCGAAACCTGCAAATGACGAACCTAAAGCAGTGAAGAAATAATTTTAACATTTTGTAATTTATGAGTAAAAAGCGGGTTGTCAGACAGCCCGCTTTTATTATGAGCATTTTCATTTTCAGCTGCTGTATATTTTTATATTAAAATTTATACCTGATTAATAATTCTTTCATAATTTTATAATTATTTTTTATATGTCAGGCAGGAAGAATGGTCGCATTGTTCCACCAGGTGAGGGCCTGAAGACCAATAAATATGGTTGCTCAGAGTGGCTGATGTTCAGGCAGGCATCATAACTTACTAAATGTGGCAGAACTGACCATAATTTGTGGAAGATATTACCTCCTGTTCTTTTTACCTAAGAATAAAATTAAAATTATATAATATAATAAGATGTAAGTAATTAACATTCTCTTTTCTGTAAGAGTAATAGATGTTAAAATTATTCTCGTTTTTAGGGGCTGAAATATAATTTTTAGTCTCGGAAGTGTGTCTGGAACAAAATATATGGCTAAGAGTCCAAGTCCTTCTGTTTTACAAAAAATGAATAGTGCAGAGCATGCGATCGTGCCTGTTATTCTTTCAGGGGGAGCTGGCAGCCGGTTGTGGCCTGTGTCACGGAAGAGCTTTCCCAAACAATTCTGGCCGCTGCTGACTGAGCAGACACTTTTGCAGGAGACAGCATTACGTGGTCAGGCTGAAGGAACAGCCGGGCCGGTTGTTGTCTGCAACGATGCGCATCGTTTTATTATCGCAGAGCAGTTGCGTGATGCAGGCATACAGGATGCCCGTATTGTTCTGGAGCCAGAGGGACGTAACTCCACGCCTGCAATTACAGCCGCAGCTTTTATTGTGGCTGAACATAACCCGGATGCTATTTTGTGGATTATGACAGCAGATGCTGCCATTCAGGATGAAGCGAGCCTGCACCAGGCGCTGAGTAGTGCAATTACAGCTGCAAAAAAAGGATATCTGGTTACTTTCGGTATGACGCCAACCCGTCCTGAGACCGGTTATGGATATATCGAGCAGGGCGAAGCCTTGCCTGATATGCCAGATGTCTTTCAGGTCGGGCGTTTTGTTGAAAAGCCAGATACGTCACGTGCCCGGTCTTTTCTCGCTCAGGGTGGCTATTTGTGGAACTCAGGTATGTTTGTTGTTCGCGCAGCAACGTTTTTGTCTGAAGTAGAGCGCTATGAGCCCGAAGTTTTTGCCTGTGTCAGACAGTCTGTTGCAAATCGTAAAAGTGATATGGATTTCGAGCGGCTGGAGCCGGAAAGTTTTTGTCGCTCTCCTGATATTTCAGTTGATTACGCAGTGGCCGAGCGGACAGATATGGCCGCGGTTGTCCCTGGTAGCTTTGGCTGGTCAGACGTGGGCAGCTGGGATGCTTTGTGGGAGCTGGGGCCGCAGGATGCATCAGGTAACGTAGCGCATGGTAACGTTATGCTGGAAGATGTGCAGCGGTCTTATGTTCGTACAGATGGTATTCTTACCGCTGTTCTTGGCGTTGACGATCTTATAGTCGTTACCACGCAGGATGCAGTTCTGGTTACAAAAAAAGACCGGGCTCAGGATGTCAAACTTCTTGTTCAGCAGCTGAAGAAAAATGATATGCCTGAAGCTGACAGCCATCAGATGACCTATCGTCCGTGGGGGCATTATGAGGCGCTGACGCAGGGGCATCGCTTCCAGGTGAAGAAAATTGTTGTGAAACCGGGGCAGAAGCTTTCTTTACAAAAGCATTATCATCGTGCCGAACACTGGGTGATTGTTGAGGGGACAGCCCTTGTTACCCGTGGAGAAGAAGAGTTAATCGTGCGTGAAAATGAGAGTATTTATTTACCTCTGGGTGACCTGCACCGGCTTGAAAACCCAGGCCACATTCCTTTGACACTGATAGAGGTTCAGTCTGGTTCGTATCTGGGTGAAGATGATATTGTAAGAGTTGAAGATGTGTATAGTCGTAATTAAGCGGCTATACACGCATGAGGTTATGTTACTTCTGAATATTACCTGTTCATGACCTTTAAATTCTTATAAAAATGAAACAGGGTCGATATCAATATCAATTCTGACGTTGCGGTCTGGTTTCACCATATCAAGCCAGCGGTGTAAGATGGGTTGCAGGGCAATGGTGCGTTTTGTGCGCAGCAGCAGACGGCGGCGGTGGCGGTTGCGGAGCACGGCAACCGGGGCCGGTGTGGGGCCTAGTACCTGTATACCTTCACCATAGGGGGCCATGCGCCCGAAGGCATTTGCCACAGCGTCAGCTTTTGCGGCATCTTCACAGCTTATAATTAATGCGGCCAGCCGGCCATATGGCGGCCAGAAACCTGGCTGACGCTGCATGGCCTCCTGTGCCATAAAACGGTCCTGACTACCTGAAAGCAATGCACTCATCACCGGGTGCTCCGGCGTATAGCTTTGCAGCAATACCCGTCCGGGTGCGCTGGCACGTCCTGCTCGCCCTGCTACCTGGTGCAGCAGCTGAAATGTGCGCTCGCCAGCCCGCAGGTCACCTCCGCTCAGCCCCAGGTCAGCATCAACAATACCGACCAGCGTCAGGTAAGGGAAGTGCCACCCCTTAGCCACAACCTGTGTGCCAATAATCAGGTCAATCTCGCGGTTTGAAATACGCGTGACAGCTTCGGTTATAGCCGTCGGGCTGGTGAGGGTATCACTGGCCATGACCAGAATGCGTGCATCAGGGAAAAGTTCGTGTGCTTCTTCAGTGATACGCTCAATGCCCGGGCCAATTGATGTCAGAGTATTTTCTTCATGGCAGGCCGGGCAGGTAACGGGCACAGGTTCAAAATATTCGCAGTAGTGGCAGCACAGGCGTTTACGGGCACGGTGCTCTACCAGCCATGCGGTGCAGTGCGGGCACTCCATACGGTGCCCACAGGCACGGCATAAGGTTAGCGGGGCATATCCCCTCCGGTTCAGGAAAAGCATTGCCTGCTCCTGCCGCGCAAGGGTGGCAGAGAGTTCTTCTGTCAGAGCGGGAGAAATAAAGCGTCCGCGCTCGGGTGGATGTACCCGCATGTCGATAATGCGGGTTTCTGGCATTGTTGCCCCACCGTGACGGGAAGGGAGCATCAGGTGCCTGTAACGGCCGGACTGCACATTAACCAGAGTTTCCAGGCTGGGTGTGGCTGAAACAAGAACTGTCGGGCATTGCACAAGGCGTGCGCGTACAATGGCCATGTCGCGGGCGTTGTAAATAACGCCTTCTTCCTGTTTGTAGAGTGTCTCATGCTCTTCATCAATGACAATAAGGCCAAGCTTTTCAAACGGCAAAAACAGCGCAGAACGCGCGCCCACTACAACTGAAGCATTACCATTTGCAGTGGCGTGCCAGGTGAGCCGGCGCATACGCTGCCCGGTGTCTGAGTGCCAGATTGCAGGAGCGACACCAAACCGGCGAATGAAGCGCTCTGTCCATTGTGCAGAGAGAGCAATTTCAGGCAGGAGAATGAGAGCCTGCTTACCCTGCTCAATACAGGCAGCAATAGCCTCAAGGTAAATTTCGGTCTTGCCTGATCCTGTGACCCCTTCAAGTAACGTAACCGAGAACCCGCCTTTCTCAACACTCTGACGTAGTGCTGTGGTGGCTCTGGCCTGCTCTGCTTCTAATACCGGCAGGCGATAGCCGGGGTCGGGTGCCTCTACAGGACATTCGGGTTCCAGCTTAATGGCTCTCAGGGCTCTGGCATCAGCCAGCCCTTTGACAACTCCTGCACTGACGCCCGTAGCGGCTGAGATGTCAGTCGTTGTTTGTGGCAGGCCTTTGCGCAGCAGGTCGAGTACCTTCTGGCGGGCAGGGGTCATGCGTAAGTCAGCAGGTATGGTGTCTGCTGGTAGCCATCCGGTTCCGGCTGATGTAACACCGTGCATATGCAGCCTGAGTGTCATGGCCATAACCATGCCGGGTGGTGTCAGCGTATAGGCTGCAACCCAGTCAATAAAGCGCCGGAGGTCAGCCGATAAAGGAGGAAGTTCGAGAAGCTCAGCAACCTCTTTAAGGCGTGATGTGTCTGTTCTGTCTTTTTGTTCTGCCGGTGGTGCGAGGTCAGGGGGCAGGTCTGATGAGGTTTCCCATACGACACCGGTTTTTTGTCGCCGCCCCAGGGGCACCAGCACAATATCTCCGGGATTAAGTGTGATATCGGGCGGAGAAAGATAATCAAATGGCCCTTTAAAAGGCATCGGTAATAAAACAGAAACCCGCTGCTGTGGCTGCGCGACATCAGCCAGTGTCTCTGATAAGGTCGAAAAAAGCGAAGCGGATTTCATGGTCTCTTTTTACGGGGCCTGTGTTAGAAAAGGTGCAGAGTGCCCCCTTACATCGTGCACGACAAGAGACTTGTCGCAAAATGTGAGAGGAGATCTGTGCTGAGAGAGGCAAAATGACAGGTGAAGAAGCTGCTGAGGCATTTTTACTCTGGATGGGGACAGAACGTCGGGCTTCCCCCCTGACAATAGAAGCCTATCGCAATGATCTGAAACGTTTTTTATCGTTTATGACGGAGCATCTGGGCGGTCTGCCCGATATGGCAGGGCTTGGTAAAATCAGTCTGCGGGATATGCGGGCCTGGCTTGCTCATGAGCGGGTGCAGCCGGTCAGGCCATCGGTGCGTAAAAATACACCTGATCGTGCAGCCCGTACCCGCTCGCGGCGCGTATCAGCTGTGAGGTCTTTTTTTCGCTATCTTGCAAAGCGTCAGGGGGTGGAGAATACAGCTGTGACCCTGTTGGCCACACCCCGTACAAAAAAACCATTGCCGCGCCCGCTAAGCGTGAAAGATGCGAAAGCTGTGCCGCAGAACATTGGTGACTGCGCACATACAGACATGGCACGTCAGCGCGATGGCACGTTATTTTTGCTGCTGTATGGCTGTGGGTTACGTATTTCTGAAGCGCTTAATCTTGATGTGAGAGATATTGGTCTGGTGCGCGCCAGTAATATTCTTAAAGTCAAAGGTAAAGGCAGTAAGGAGCGTCTTATACCGGTGCTGGCGCAGGTTCGGGGCGCGCTGGAAGCATGGGTAAAGGTTCACCCTGACCCGCAGGGGGGGGCTGCACCGCTTTTTCCTGGTGTGCGGGGTAAACGACTTCAGGCCGGTGTTGCCCAGAAAGCAATGCGCGAATGGCGCGCCCTTGCCGGGTTGTCTGAGGATGCGACACCTCATTCTCTGCGACATTCTTTCGCGACGCATCTGATGGAAGGGGGAGCTGATCTGCGCGTTATTCAGGAGCTTCTCGGGCATGCCAGCCTTTCAACAACACAGCACTATACTCTGGCTGATGAAGCACGGCTGCTTGAGGTCTGGCGTAAAGCACATCCAAGAGCGCATACTACTTCATAAGATTTTTTCTCTTTTTAAAAAAGGATCACACAGACATGTCCGGCACGTTTCGCGCTCCCTGGCCTGCTATCGAGCCTTATGCTCATGGCTATCTTGATACCGGGGAAGGACACCAGATTTACTGGGAAGAATGTGGAAACCCAAAGGGAATACCGGTCGTCTTTCTGCATGGTGGTCCTGGCGGGGGCTGTAATGCTGCGCAGCGGCAGCTGTTTGACCCGGCCCGCTATCGGGTTCTGCTTTTCGATCAGCGCGGGTGTGGTCGCTCTAAGCCGCATGCGTCGCTTGAAAATAATACAACATGGCACCTTGTGGCTGATATCGAGCGTCTGCGCCGGCTGTGTAATGTTGAGCAATGGGCTGTGTTTGGCGGGTCATGGGGGTCTACTCTGGCGCTGGCTTATGCCCAGACCCACCCTGAGCGTGTTACCGCACTGATGTTACGTGGTATTTTCACGCTGCGACGTGACGAACTTCTGTGGTACTATCAGGAAGGTGCTTCGTGGATTTTTCCTGATAAATGGGAGAAATTTCTGGCACCTGTCCCGCCGGAAGAACGTGGTGATCTGATGGCGGCGTATCGCAGGCGCCTGACCTCTGAAGATAAGGCAGTAAGGCTTGAGGCTGCTATTGCCTGGAGCGTATGGGAGGGGAGTACGTTAACTCTTTTGCCTGCCCCCGATATTGAAAGTAAACATCAGGAAGATGATTATGCGCTGGCCTTTTCACGCATTGAAAATCATTATTTTGTTCATGGTGGCTGGCTGGAGGAAGGGCAGCTTTTGCGTGATGTTGAGCGTATCAGGCATATCCCGGCAGTTATTGTGCAGGGTCGTTATGACATGGCGACACCAGCACGCACGGCATGGGAGCTGCATAAAGCCTGGCCAGAGGCCGAGTTTCATCTGATTGATGCGGCAGGCCACGCGCTTTCAGAGCCGGGTATTCTCAATGCTTTGCTGCGGGCCACAGAGCGCTTTGCCCATGAACTGAGCTGAACATTATGCGCCCTTTAGCATCAGGTGTCAGACCGTACCGGGCTCTGAGAAGTCTTTGTGCCGGCGTCAGCCTTATCACTGTCATGTGGGGGGGCGCCTCTTATGCAGCGGATCATGTGTGCCGGCACACATTGCTGGCGCACGTTCCTCTTTATAACAAAAGTGGATTTCTCATTAGCCCGGTAGAGATTGATGGTCATACGGTGAGTATGATTATGGATACCGGTTCGGAGGGCAGTCTGATCTCTCCCGATGGTGCTGATGCGATGGGCCTGCCTCTTGATAAAGGGATGCACACGGTGGTGCAGGGCACCGGCGGCGGGCAGCGGCTGGTGCCTAATGTGCATGTCCGGTCATTGAAGGTCGGAGGGGTCGAAACAGGCCCTCTATCCGTGCCGGTCGGGTATTTACCTGGTAAACCTGTAACACAGCCGCCTGTTGAAGGCCTGGTCGGGGGAGATCTTCTCTCACGCTATGATGTCGAGTTTAATGTTGCTGAAGGCTGGCTGAATTTATGGCAGCCCGCTGCCCCTTCATCGGGCTGTGATGGCCCGGAGGGATGGCATGTTATTTACCGAGCCTTACCTGTGCAGTTTGACGGGAGGCGTGTGTCAGTACAGCTCGTTCTTGATGGTATGCCTGTGAAAGCTCTCGTTGATAGCGGTGCGCGCTCGCGTATTGTCTCTGAGGCGGCAGCTTTAAGAACAGGTCTTTCGGCTCAGACACTGGCAACTGACCCCGGGGGTGTGACAAGTGGTATTGATGGCCGTCAGCAGCGTTATTACTGGCATAAATTTAACAGCCTGCAATATGGGCTGGAAGAGGAGAAACAGCCTGTACTGACTGTTTCCCCTTTAAAAGATAATGCAGACATGTTGCTGGGAGCAGACTGGTTTGCAGCACACAGAGTGTGGCTTTCATATCGCTCAGGTAAGCTCTACATTATGCCGTCACTCCGGCCTGTAAAAACAGACCAGACGCATCGGTAAGTTTATTCGCCTTTGAGACGATTGTTGCACAGGCTGTAATAGCCGCCACCTTTCTGAATCCATTTCAGTGATCCATTGTGGCCGTCTGCTTTGTTAGCATTGTACTGGTCAACGCATGTTTTCATGCGTGCTTTACCTGCTGGCAGCTTGGCATATTGCGGAGCAATTGCTGTTGGAAATACAGCACTGGAATCAGTGGCTGCTGTAACAGCTGAGTGTTTTTCTTTTTTCTCAGTGGTTTTTTCAGCTTTATCAGCCGGGGCTGCAGTCTGAGCAGCAGAGGTTTCAGCAGCTGGTGTGGCCGGTGCAGTTTTTTCAGCTGCAGAGGCGTCGCAATGTGCCGCCTTAAACTCTTTATAGCTCTGGCCGGCAGCTGTTCCAGCTTTGCGGGCATCTGAGAAGTTCTGATGACATTCTCTGGCGCTCAGAGCATGAGCTGCAGGAGCAGAAAACGTAGCAGCGCAGCTCAGAGCCAGGGCGGCGATGGTGATCCGAGAAGGAGATATCATATTAAACCCCAGAACAAATCAGCCACGCCGGGGTAAACCCTATGCTACCCCGGGGTCGTGGCCAGTCTATTATAGCATAACCACAACCGGTTAAGGTTTAAAGAGGGTAGATCAGATGTTAATGCGCTCTCCGTGCAGAGACATATCAAGACCTTCCTGTTCTTCTTCTTTCGAAACGCGCAGGCCCATAGTGGCATCAATCAGTTTGAGCAGGACGAAAGAAATAACGCCACACCACAGAATGGTTACACCCACAGCTTCCGCCTGAATGATCAGCTGATGGAATGAACCGGTAATGCCTGCAGGGTTAGCATCTGTTGCTGAAAGCGGGCCATAAGCAAATACACCTGTCAGCAGCGCACCAAGGATACCGCCAACACCGTGCACGCCAAAGGCATCAAGGCTGTCATCATATCCAAGCATGTGCTTGAGAGAGGTCGCGCTCCAGAAACAAACTGCACCCGTAATCAGGCCGATAATCAGAGCACTGCCTGGCAGCACGAAGCCAGCTGCCGGTGTGATGGCAACAAGACCGCCAATAGCGCCTGAAATAATACCTAGAACAGTTGGTTTGCTTTTGAAAATCCACTCCATCAGCATCCAGGCAACGCCAGCACCTGCTGCCGCAACCTGTGTTGTGACCATAGCCATACCTGCACGGCCGTTAGCGCCACCAGCTGAACCGGCGTTAAAGCCAAACCAGCCAACCCACAGCAGAGAAGCGCCGATGATGGCGTATGTCAGGTTGAAAGGAGAGAGGTCGTCATGGCCGTAGCCTTTGCGGTGCCCGAGAACAAGCGCACAGACAAGGCCCGCAATACCAGCATTAATATGCACAACAGTGCCGCCGGCGAAGTCAGCAGTGCCAAGACCAGCCAGCCAGCCAGCCGGGCTCCAGACCCAGTGAGCAACAGGCGTATATACCAGCAATGACCACAGGATGGAGAAAACACACATGGAGCTAAATTTCATGCGTTCAGCATATGCGCCGGAAATCAGCGCGGGGGTGATGACAGCAAATGTCATCTGAAACAGCATATAGACGCTCTCAGGGATCGTCATCTGGGTTGCCCCGGCTGTTCCTGCTCCCAGCGTAAAGGCAATATCGGTGCCGTTATGGATGTGCTCACCCAGCCCATTAAGAAACAGACGTGAAAAACCACCGATCCAGGCTGTTCCGTTGCTGAATGTCAGGGAGTAACCGGCAACCATCCAGACAATGGAGATAATGCAGCACAGAGCAAAAGACTGCATGAGGGTTGCCAGAACGTTTTTCTTGCGCACCATGCCGGCATAAAAAAGAGCCAGCCCCGGAATTGTCATCATGAGGACAATAACCGTGCTTGTCAGCATCCATGCTGTATCACCGGTGTCAATAGCCGGTGAAGCATCAGCCGCATGAGCAGGTGTCACGCTGTAAAGCAGAGAAGAAATACCAGCAACAGCTGGCAGAAGGCAGCGTGTAGTCAGTTTGACAGATTCAGGCCTGACCATGCGAAACTGCGAAGACATGGTGACAACTCTCCTTAGAAGAAAGATACTTGCTTTCTAAGTGTATGCCTTAAGGTTTCTGCCTCCTGCAAGATGTTTCTGTATCGTATCGTAGTCCTGGGTAATAAATTTTTAAAAAATGGTATTAAAGTCGCAAAACTACAAAAACAACCGCACCTGATCAGCATTCAGGTGAAGAGTCGCTCAGCGTCCGAAAGGTTTTTGCGGACGGAAAAGCAGGTGGATAGCCGTGAGGTTATGATCATTCCCCAGGGTGCACCACTCGCCATTCTTAGCATGTATCACTTCAGAATGTTCGCTAAAGCGGGCAGCATATATACAGTCAGTTGTCAGGCTGGCGGGGCCCTTAATGCGAAAGCTAAAGCCGGTCAGAGGGGCATTTTTCCCTCTGCTGCCGCAGAATGACCCGGCTGGCTGCCAGGGGGTATGGCGTCCTTCTTTATTGCGGGCTCTGTATTCAAGCGAGGGGAGGGGAGAGTTTACATCAAGCTGAAAACCTTCGATTGAGCGCAAAGGATCAGAAGAGCCATCAATGACCAGGTGGCCGGAAGGTACGCCCATAACAAATTGTGTGCGGCTGATAAAATCACCCGTTTGTGCCAGATGTGCTGTGAGTGTCAGTGCCCACTCCCGGTCGTAAGGGCTGACTTCCAGCAGTGGCTGACGGGCAAAAAGAGCATCCTTAAGCTGTTCGGGGGCCATAAGAGCACCGTTGTCATAACGGAGCATGAGGTGCGGGCCTGAATTATTGTAAATATAGTGGTTTTTTGCGTAACGCCCTGTGCGGCAGAATTTTTCAAAAGAGACAAAACAGGCGAAGGTTGACCGGCTGTTTCCCGCAAAAAATGGCAGTGCCAGAGCAATTTCAAAATCAATGATGGAAGAAATCAGGTTCGAGCTCAGAATGGACGGGGATAAAAAGTCTGATTTCCAGAAGAGCTCCACACCAAGTTCTTTTAAAACTTCAGCGCGGATGGTTTCTTTGTCAGCTGGCAGACCGCCTTCATCGGAAAGAACATAAGCTTTTGTAAATGTATTTCCCCATGTGCGCTTTGCTTTCTGAATAATTTCCAGAAAAGTGGGCTTATATTCTTCGTGCGGCGCAGCAAAACTTGCCAGAACATGCTCGGCATAAGACTGCCAGTCATTCTCTACGCGAAGCTGTATGGCATGAGTAATGCCCTCTGCTTTGATTTTCTGTAGCAGCAGCCTGCAAAAATCCAGTAACAGATCAGACGGCTGCAGGTGGCGTATAATCTGACAGGTCAGGTCAGGCCATTCGACCTGTCCCTTAAGTGCTGTTTCTGCCCAGCGATCGGCTCCTTCTAAAAAGCACTGTCCGCTGTCTGTCATCTCGGGTTCTGGCTCAGCTACAGATGAGAGGCCAAAAGCGCTCAGCGCACGCTCCAGGGTCGCTTCTTTATAGATTTTTTCAAAACTGCAAAAATCATGTTTGCGGGTTTCAGGATAATAGGATGTCAGAGAAGGCAGCGTCAGAGATTTTTTGTCGCGTAATGCTTTATGAATAAGGCCAATAATTGCGATTTTCTGGTTTGTCAGGCCTGCTTTAATGGCTGGGTAGCTGATGGCCACAGGTAAATCCTCTCAATAATTTATAAATATTGTAAAAACATATCTGGAATACGACGTAATTTACTTGTGCTGCCTCGCGACAGAAGCTCTGTGAGAGGCAGGTCACTGAGATAGCCGGGTTCCTGGCCCCGCACTACGGCATCAAAAAAATCTCGCATTTCCTGGTCACTGCGCCGCTGATGCGCGCCACTGTCGGGGTTGTGACTGAGGTTCCATTTCATTGAGCGCGTCACATGTAAGCGTTTCATAGCATAATCAATGTCGCACAATTTCAGATGAAACAGCCAGAGGTCTTCATCGAGCAGGCTGTGCTGGTTGCATTCATGAAAGCCTGGCTCCCACTGTGTCGGAATTTTTGCGACCAGCGGCTTTGACTCCCATGGCGTAAGGAAACCGTAAGGGCGCTGAGGAAGAATATCACGTGAGAAATCGACAGGAGGAAGTGAGAGGTTGCCCGGCATAACGTCAATGCCGACTGCTCTGATATTATTGCCGTGTGGCTGTAATTTCAGGTAAGAGGCAAGGCTGTTATAGCGGTCGGGGCGTGGGAGGAGAAACTCATCACAGTCTGTATAAATAACGCAGTCAAAAGATTTTAGCAGTGCTGTGTGGAGATGGGTGATAAAAGCGGCTCGCTGAACGTCGTCAAACTCATCACGGGGTATTTTTATAACATTTCCTGGTATTCTGGTCGTGGATCCATCGTCTGATCCGTGGTCAATAATATAAAGGTTATCATAGCCAAGGTTGCTGCCGTAATAATCGAGCCATACAGGCAGGATTTTACTTTCATTGTAAACCATAGTTATTGCAGCAGAGCGAAAACCCATTTTATCCTCTGAACCTCGTAAAAAATAAGTCTAACATATCCGGGTTAATAGCCGAAATATTGTTTATCAACTCTGGTTATGAATTATGTATACCAGAATAGCGTTTGTTTTATCTGTAATGACAGAGATGGTATGTAGTTTAGGGTGTGGGTTTTATGAGGCTCAGGCCCCATGCGGTAATGACATAAAGTACAATAGTAAGCAGGCACCCGCTCAAAAGAGCAGGGTAAAATGAAACTTTTTTTTCCATCAGCCATGGAATAAAAAGAAACATAGGCAGCGATGGCAGAATATACCAGAAGGTTGCGTAGGTATGTTGTTTCATACCATCTGCATCATGTGTTTCCGTCCACAGCCATATCATACCGAGTATAGATATGAATGGAAGGGAGGCGATCAGCGCACCGAACGCCGGGTAGCGTTTTGCTACGCCGGAGACAATCGCAACAATAAGCCCAGAGAGAATAACCTTGATCAGAAAAAACATCAGGGATCTTATTTTTCCTCTCTGGTGCGATAAGTAGTAAAAATTATAGTGCTTCGTCGTTGGTTTCACGTGTGCGGATACGGATAACACGCGTCAGTTCACTGACAAAAATCTTGCCATCACCAATTTTGCCTGTGTGTGCCGCATCAAGGATCGCTTCGATAGCCTGGTCTGCCATGGCATCAGAGACAGCAACCTCGATCTTAATTTTGGGCAGAAAGCTGATACGATATTCTGCACCGCGGTAAATCTCGGTCTGGCCTTTCTGGCGTCCGAACCCTTTGACTTCTGAGACGGTAAGACCCTGAATGCCCAGCGGAGCAAGCGCTTCACGCACATCATCGAGCTTGAAGGGTTTGATAATTGCAGTCACAAGTTTCATTGCAGTCTGGTTCCCTGAGTTTTATGTGCCGTTTTATCTTTTTGTAAAAAATGAATAATTGTGACGAATGTAACTGTTTGTAAACATCCTGCCAGAATTTTCCGGTGTTGACGAGTCTTCTTCTTTGGCATCTGAAGAGGGATGGTCTAGATAGTGAAAACTGTGCTCGTGCTTTGTGCTGCGGGCAGCAGAATACTCTGCCAGGTATATGAGGAAAAACAGTTATGGCTGCTGCATCTGAAATCACGTCTGACACACCATCTTTGACTGATGTTGATGTGTGTGTTGTCGGAGCTGGTCCGGTCGGAGCGGCTCTGGCCTGTCGTCTGGCAAGAGCCGGTATTAAAGTAGCTATAGTTGATCGCATGGCGCTTGAGCCTATGGAGCATCCTGATTTTGACGGGCGGGCTTATGCCATTGCGGCCGGTCCCCGGCAGTTGCTGGAGGATGCCGGCGTGTGGGAACACCTGCCACTTGAGTCATGCCCTATTGAAGAGATTCTTGTAACAGATGGCCGCCCCGGTGAGCCTGCCTCGTCATTGTTTGTAGAGTTCACCCGTCAGGATGCCAGTCAGCCATTTGGCTGGATGGCAGAAGCCCGCGGTCTGCGTGTGGCACTCAATAAAGCCATGCATCACCAGGCTAATCTTACAGTTCTGGCTCCCGCTGAAGTGAAGGTTGAACGCCAGGCTGATACAGTGGTTATTCGTTTGCATGATGGCAGAAGCTTCAAGGCTTCTCTGGTTGTTGCTGCTGATGGCCGTAAAAGTCGGCTGCGTAATGAGGCCGGTATTCCTTTGACACGTCTGGCTTATAAGCAGACGGCAATTGTCGCGGCCATTGCCCATGAATATCCGCATGATAATGCTGCCCTGGAGCATTTTTTGCCAGCCGGGCCTTTTGCGCAGCTGCCCATGGCCGGAACGGAGGAGTATCCTAACCTTTCAGCAATCGTCTGGAGTGATAAAGACGGTGTCGCTGAGCGTTTTGCGGCTTTGCCGGATGATCAGTTTGCCCGCGAAATTGAGCGTCGTATGGGTAATTCACGCCTGGGTAAAGTGACCCCCGTGGGTCGTCGCTGGACATATCCGCTCTCAGCGCAATATGCACAGCGTTATACCGCGACACGACTGCTGCTGATTGGTGATGCTGCCCATGGTATTCATCCTATTGCGGGGCAGGGGCTTAACCTTGGTTTTCGTGATGTTATTGCTTTGAGTGATATTTTGATAAAAGCACATCAGAGAGGGGAAGATTATGGCTCTCCTGCACTGCTTGCCCGTTATCAGGCGCGTTGTCGCCCTGCAAATATGATGATGCTGGCGGCTACTGATGTGCTTGACAGGCTGTTTAGCAATAATAACCCTCTTCTGCGTCTGACAAGAGATCTCGGGCTGGCGGGCGTTAATCGTATTCCTGCTTTGCGCCGCGCGTTTGTACGTCACGCGATGGGCGTGTAGGATAAACCGATTTTTTTATTGCTGCTGCCCGGAAAGGAGCTGTGAGTGACACGTAATCAGCCGTCTCAGGTTCTCTCAGGTTATTTTGCTGAGGCTGAGAACGCAGCCTCATGGCTGAATGTTTTGTGGCAGAATATGACGATGCAGGCCTGTGAGTGTTATGACCCTCTGGTCAAAGGCCTCCTGGCAACCGGCGTGCGCAACCATGCTGATTTTGCTTCAGCTCTGGCAGCTCTTATGGGTCGTAAACTTGGCGATCACTCTGTTGCAGTTTCGGCATTATCAGAGCTTGTGGCTGAGGCTTACCGGGCTGATCCCTCGATAGTGTACGCCTCAGCCGCTGATCTTGTTGCTATTCGTGAGCGTGACCCTGCATGCCCTGATTTTGTGACCCCTTTTTTGTTTTTTAAGGGGTATCACGCGGTGCAGAGCTACCGTGTGGCGAACTGGCTCTGGCGGGCAGGACGGCGGCACCTTGCTTTGCATCTGCAAAGCCGGGCTTCTGAATTATTTGCAGTTGATATTCACCCGGCGGCCCGTCTCGGTCAGCGTATTCTCTTTGATCATGGTACCGGTATTGTGGTGGGTGAGACCTGTATTATTGAAGATGATGTATCGATTTTACAGGGGGTAACTCTTGGCGGTACGGGTAAGCATAGTGGTGACAGACACCCCAAGGTTTGCCGGGGTGTGCTGATTGGTGCCGGGGCAAAGGTGCTTGGTAATATTCAGCTGGGTGAAGGCGCCAAGGTGGGGGCGGGTTCTATTGTTCTCGAAAATGTACCCGCATTTACTACGGTTGTTGGTAACCCGGCCCGCAAGGTCGGTACACGTCATTCAGGCATGCCTGCATTGACAATGGACCAGATTCTTCCGCCGGTTGACTATATTATCTGATCTGTATTTCACAGAGGATGTAAAAAAGGGCGTGCCACTGATGAAAGCGGCACGCCCTTTTTGTATCCCCCTTCGGAATGCGGAAGCACTCCGAAGGAAAGACGACAGTGGTATCAGAAATCCATACCGCCCATGCCGCCCATGCCGCCCATGTCCGGGCCACCAGCAGGAGCTGCTTTTTTCTCAGGGCGTTCAGCAACCATAGCTTCGGTTGTGATCAGCAGGCCAGCAACAGATGCTGCGTCCTGAAGGGCTGTGCGCACAACTTTAGCAGGGTCGATAATGCCGGCTTCAACCAGGTTTTTGTATTCACCTGCCTGAGCATCAAAACCAAATGCATAGTCCGTGTTTTCAAGGACTTTGTTGGCAATGACTGCACCATCTTCACCAGCGTTATGAGCGATCTGGCGCAGAGGAGCCTGCAGAGCTTTGCGGATGATCTCGCCACCAACGCGCTGGTCTTCGTTGTGGTAGTGCAGTTTGGCCAGAGCCAGAGTTGCACGTGCCAGAGCCGTACCACCGCCAGGAACGATGCCTTCTTCAACAGCTGCACGGGTTGCGTGCAGAGCATCGTCAACGCGGTCTTTGCGCTCTTTAACTTCGATCTCTGTTGAACCACCAACGCGGATAACGGCAACACCACCAGCCAGTTTAGCCAGACGTTCCTGCAGTTTTTCGCGGTCGTAGTCAGAGGTTGTTTCTTCGATCTGAGCGCGGATCTGCTTGCAACGACCTTTAATGTCGTCAGCTTTACCTGCACCATCGACAATGGTTGTGTTTTCTTTGTCGATGCGTACTTTTTTCGCTGTGCCAAGCATTGGCAGAGTAACGGTTTCCAGCTTGATGCCCAGATCTTCGCTGATAACCTGACCACCGGTCAGAATAGCGATATCTTCGAGCATAGCTTTGCGACGGTCACCAAAGCCAGGAGCTTTAACCGCAGCAATTTTCAGGCCACCACGCAGTTTGTTAACGACGAGGGTAGCAAGAGCTTCACCGTCAACATCTTCAGCGATGATGAGCAGCGGACGGCCAGACTGAACAACTGATTCCAGCAGTGGCAGCATTGGCTGCAGAGAAGAGAGTTTCTTCTCGTGGATCAGGATGAAGGGGTTTTCGAGGTCGGCTGTCATCTTTTCCGTGTTTGTCACGAAATAAGGAGAGATGTAGCCGCGGTCGAACTGCATGCCTTCAACAACGTCCAGCTCGGTCTGGAAGTGTTTAGCTTCCTCAACGGTGATAACACCTTCAGAGCCGACTTTCTGCATGGCTTCTGAAATCATTTTACCGATTTCGCTTTCGCCGTTTGCAGAGATCGTGCCAACCTGAGCTGTTTCAGCCGGTGTGGTGATTTTCTTTGCGTTTTTCTTCAGCTCTTCGATAACTGATGCAACAGCTTTATCGATGCCGCGTTTCAGATCCATCGGGTTCATGCCAGCTGCAACAGCTTTGTGGCCTTCACGAACGATAGCCTGAGCCAGAACGGTGGCTGTTGTGGTGCCGTCACCAGCAACATCGTTGGTTTTAGATGCAACTTCACGCAGCATCTGAGCGCCCATGTTTTCGAACTTGTCAGCCAGTTCGATTTCTTTAGCAACAGACACGCCGTCTTTTGTGATGCGTGGTGCGCCAAAGCTCTTGTCGAGCACTACGTTACGACCTTTTGGGCCGAGTGTAACTTTTACAGCGTCAGCCAGGATGTCAACGCCACGCAGCATACGCTGGCGTGCATCAGCACCGAATTTTACGTCCTTAGCAGCCATAGAATTTCTCCAGTGAGGATCGGTTGAATATTGAAAAGCGTCTCACAGACACGTCACTCAGGAAATAATACCCAGAATGTCGCTTTCTTTCATGATCAGCAGGTCTTCACCGTCGATCTTCACTTCTGTGCCGGACCATTTGCCGAACAGGATGGTGTCGCCAGCCTTAACATCAAGCGCTACGATCTGACCCTGCTCATTGCGGGCGCCAGGACCAGCAGCGACAACTTTACCTTCCATAGGCTTTTCTTTAGCCGTGTCAGGAATGATGATGCCGCCAACAGTCTTTTCTTCGCTTTCGAGACGACGCACGACCACACGGTCATGCAAAGGACGAAATTTCGTCATTATGGATCTCTCCACGTTTCTTATCTGTGCGATGGTATCCTTATCAGGAAGCTATACCATCTGCGTTTACCGCGCGTAACACACGCCGCGTTACGTTAGCACTCCCACCCCGGGAGTGCCAAATCAGGAGATAGGTCTGCCTCTCAGACAAGTCAAGGAAGGGAGAAAAAAACTTTCTGATTTTTTGTTTTGTTATCTGAGCGTTCATATCTGAAGCGATATCTGCTGCCGTTACAAACTTTATTTCCTCAATATAATCAGCGGGTAAACGCCATTTCTGCCATTTCCGCCCTGAGGCAGGGTGGTATTTTTATTGACATTTGCAGAGCTTCATGGCCGGAATAAACAATCCTGCAGCCGGCCATGCGGTTTGTCCGGCAGGGAGAAGACTATAAGAGAGTTACCTGCAGATGCCTACCGGAACAGTTAAATGGTTTAATGCCACTAAAGGCTTTGGTTTTATTGCCCCAGAAGAAGGCGGTAAAGACGTGTTCGTGCACATCACAGCTGTTCAGGCTGCTGGCCTGCGCGGCCTGGATGAAAATCAGAAAGTTTCTTACGACCTGGTTACAGAGCGTGGTAAAGAAGCTGCTACAAACCTTAAAACACTCTGAGTCTGAATATAATTTTCTCTGCGGGTGCATGTGACCTTTAATCAGGAAGCATGACTCTCTGTAGAGAAGAGCTGAATTTCAGACGGAAGGTTTTTAATCTTTCGGGAGTAGAAAGCTTCTGATTTCTTCAGCGGCTTTCGCCAGCCCCCTGCGTTCAGGGCTGACACCATGCGGAAAAGCAGAAAGAAGACGTGAGGGTGTGCGTCGGTCCAGCAATACAAATACACCGCGGTCTGACTGACTGCGAATAAGACGGCCAAAAGCCTGACGCAGTTTCATACGGGCAATGCTGTCGTCATATCCCTTGGGGTCACCACCTGACAGATGCACACGGCGTTCTCTGTGCAGAATGTCCGGTCTCGGCCAGGGAACACGCTCAAATACGACAAGCCTTAAGGCCCGGCCTGGTACATCAACGCCGTCTCGCATGGCATCCGTACCCAGCAGGCAGGCATTTTCCTCAGTACGAAAAATATCAATCAGTGTTGCATTATCCAATGCGTTAACGTGCTGTGCATAAAGGGGGATATTTTGTTCTCTGAGGGGGGTGGCAATATGAGAGTGCACACCTCTCAGGCGTGAAATGGCGGTAAACAGACCCAGTCCGCCGCCGCCAGACGCTGTGAATAATGTTCTGAAAGCAGCGGAAAGATCATGCAGATTATTGTGGTCCAAATCGTTAATAATGAAGGTGCGGGTCTGGCTGGCATAATCAAAAGGGCTGCTCAGACTGGCCCGTACTGCCGGGGCAGGAAAATGGCAGACTCCGGTCAGCGCTTCAGCCGCAGCCCATGAGCGTTCAGCTTCCTCAGTATCAAACTCTGCCTGTGCGGGCGTCGAGGGCGCTGGCGGGTCGGCACTTTCTGAACGATCACGCAGAGTAGCTGAGGTAATCAGCAGACCCTGAGCGGGTAATGCCATAATGCCCGCGAATGGAATAGTGGGGTCAAGCCAGTGACGGTGCAGACCGACATCCTGCTCAATCAGGTGCTGCTTGCCCCGTCGGGTCAGGCGCAGAAAATGAACATGCTCAGGCATAGTGCCAGGTTCTCTGGCTGGCTGGTCAAAGGTTTCAAGCATGGATATCCATGCTTCCACGCGGGTGATCGCACGGCGCTGGAGTGAGCGCACCATGGCTTCAATACGTCCGCGTGTTGTGCTGTCGAGCGTATCAGCTTCGTCCTGCAGGCGGAAGTTCAGAGCACTGGCTAATGCCCGCAAAGGCTGAGCAAGCTGCATATAGGCCTGGGCCAGTGTATGGCTTGCATGCGTCAGTTCAGGCAGGGGCGGGTGCAGGTCACATTCTATTGTGCCGTAACTCTGGTCTGTCTGGTTGCGTGCCATGACCTGCTGGCGAATAAGGCGTAAAAAAACTTCAGTAGGGTTTTCAAGTTTCGGGGCTGGTGGTGTGGTGTCCGCCTCCTCAGGCGTGTCTGTCTTTTCCTGCGTTGTTTCTGATTCATTAAGGCGAACGGACCAGCCTGGTGCAGGCAGGGCATGGGCTGCCATAAGAGCGGAATCCAGCTGTGCTTCAAGTTTTTTGTGGCCGGATACGAGGTCATCAAGGCGGCGCTTCAGCCCGCGGGCACGAGAGCGGTTGCCCTCTGCACCAAGCAGCCAGCGTCGTAATTCAGCTGCTTCAAGCCCTGAAAGCTCGGCTGAAAAAGCGCCATCAGCGGCATCTGAAAGGTGGTGGCCTTCGTCAAAAATATAATGGGAGGGGATCGTCTCTTCCTGCGGAGTTTCTTCGGTTGCGTCCCCGTCATGGCGGGCATAGGCAACCTGCGCCATAACGAGAGCATGATTAGCAATAACCAGGTCGGCTTCACGTGCGCGTCGGATGGTGTGTTCAACGAAACAGCGCTGGTAGTGCGCGCATGCCCCGTGGATGCATTCACCACGCCGGTCTGCGACGGCTGATGTAATATTATGCCCGAAGACTGAGCCAAACCAGCCGGGCAGGTCGCCACCTGTCAGATCACCATCGGCTGAGGTCATGGCCCAGCGGGCCAGCATAGCCAGTGCGACAGTCAGGCGTGCCGGGCGGGAAGCGGCGCTGTTGACGAGATCTTCCATATTCAGAAGACACATATAATTTTCACGTCCTTTCCGCAGCACAACATGGCGGCGGCGGGTGGCTTCATCAGGGAAAATCCGTTTCGTTTCCTGCTCTATCTGACGTTGCAGGTGGCGTGTGTAGGTGCTGATCCACACCGTGCCGTCATTACGTTCGGTCCACAGGCTGGCCGGTGCAAGGTAGCCCAGAGTTTTACCTGTGCCTGTACCGGCCTCCGCCAGCACAATCGAGGGGCTTGCGGCATGTGTTGCTGGTGTAAAAGCAATGGTTGACACACTGGAGAAGTCAGCCTGGCCGGCACGGTTTTCTGCTGTTTCTCCCAGAAGGGCAGCAAGGCGTGTGCGGGCTTCAGCCGCCGTGATCGGGTAAGCTGAGGCAGGGGGGCGGGGGGCTGCTTCTTCCCATTTGGGAAGTTTATGCCAGATACGCAGCGCATCAGCTGGCTGCATGGCGTCATCAGGCAGTTTTCCTGATGACGTAAGCCTGCTGTTTAGTCTGATGCACTCTGCAACTGTGCTGGCCCATGGCCACTCTGCCTGCCCAAGGCGTATTGTCAGAGCGTTGAGAAACTCTGCCTGCGGGCCGTTGCTCAGCGTTTCAAGGTCGGCGAGTATCTGAGAGAGCAGAGTATGTAACAGGTCTGCCTCTTCGGATGGGATATCATCAGGCTCATGACCCAGGGCAATAGCCAGTCCGCGTGGCGTTGGTACGACGGGCCGGGCCGGATAGACAAAGGTGTAGAGTTCAAGCAGGTCGAAGCATGGAAAAGGTTGCTCAGACGTGCGCAGGCCCAGCTCAGAGAGTGTGTCGGGTGCATTGACAACCAGAGGGGGTGTCATCGTGCGCAAATGCCTGCATGCTTCTGAGGCTGAAAGCGTCAGAAGTTCGCCATCTTCTGTGAGTAAAGAGAAGAGGTGCTGGCGAACCATAAGGGCAGGTGCATATCGGGCAGAGGGGAATGAGCTGGGCATGATCTTACCCTTCATACGCAACAAGCTTCGTAAGAGCCAGCCTTGTTCACTGTCGTAATGTTGACTTTACCGGCACATGTAATTTCGGCACAGTGCCGGACACGTTTTTAACGGCTGAGCAGGTCAGGGCAGCTGTTCGGAGCAGATAAGTTTTAGACGCATGTGTCATGATTTTTACGAACAAAGTACAAAATCAGACATAAAAAGGGGAAGGTTACAGCACACATATGAGCCATGTAGCAGAAGGTGCGGAGCAGGTGCAGACTGCTCCGGTAGGGGATGTCACTATTCGTGTGATTGCTATGCCCGAAAATACAAACCCCGCCGGTGATATTTTTGGTGGGTGGATTATCTCGCAGATGGATCTTGCTGCAGGGTCTGTTGCTACGCAGCGTGCCCGTGCCAAAACTGTAACAATAGCGATGGATGCGGTTTCTTTTCATGCACCCGTTGCTGTTGGTGATGAGTTGACAGTTTATACATCGATCGGAAAGATTGGTCGCACGTCGCTGACAATCAATATTGAAGCATGGGCGCGCCCGCGCCGTGACCCCGGGTTGCGGCTTGTTACAAAAGGGCGTTTTGTTTTTGTTGCTGTAGATGAAAACAATAAACCAACGCCTGTGCCTGAGCAGGTGTAATCAGCGGGTATCGTGACAGTGCCTGATAAGGCACTGTCATCACCGGGTGTATCGCGTGTCTTCCTTTGTTCTTTGCTTTATCCAGCCCCGCTGATCTTACGGCTGAAGTTTTAAAATGATGCTGTCAGGCTGAGGTTGAAGGAGCGGCCAAACCCCAGAAGCGGGACGAAAGATCCGGTCTGTTTATAAACACCTGTATCAACGCCACCCAGTGGCAGGTAATATTTCTGGTCCATAATATTGTCGATACTGCCGTCAATGGTAAACATTTTCCATCGGTAGCTGCTGCCTATCCCAAGCAGGGCATAGCCTGGTGTGCGCGGTTCATTGCGCAGCCAGTCAACGGTTGTTTTGCTTTTGACAAGTGTGAGGTCCATACGCCCTGACCAGTTGCCATAAGTTTCTGTCAGGCGAACGGAGCCGTTAACCGGCATCTGATGGTAAAGCCCTGAGTGGGTAACCAGATCCTGGCCTCTGACCCAGTTAAGGTTTGTTTTCAGGTCAGCTCTGCCATATTTGTTTGTATCCCACAAATTCAGGTGTCCGCTGGCATTGATACCATAGCTGCGGGCGTTGTGGTTAACGAACTGAAGTGTTGCCGGTGATGCGGTCGCTGAAGAGAGGCGTATCACATTAATATAGTTATGCGTGTAGGTATAAAAGGGCTGAACGCTGATATTCCACTTCTGAGAAGAAGGGTCATGCCAGTCGAGCGTCGCACTGATGGTGTTGGCAATTTCTGGTTTGAGATTAAGGTTGCCGACATAGCCGTTGCCATCACCGAACCAGCCTATCATACGTGTAGCCATACTGCCACGGCCCCATGCATAGCGTTCATACAGGTTAGGTGAGCGGGTTTTGCGGGCGTATCCGCCCTCAAGTGAAAGACTGTCAGTAATCAGCCATTTTCCGGTGGCGGTTACGTCAAAGTTGACATCAGTGCGTCCCCGGCGTGCGGCGTTAAAATTACGGGCTGCAGCAGCATCAGCGGCTGACATCATGCCGCTCCATGAGTAGGGGGTCACCTGGCCGGTGTTCATCATGATAATATCATTGCGCACGCCAAGCTGCGTAGAAAAACGAGAGGTCCACCGGGCATTCCATTCGACAAAGTGCCCCAGATGATCACGATGGCCATTGTTGATGTTTTTATAGGTATTCGGCCCCATCATCATGCTGCCCTGTAGTGGTGGCCACCAGTCATTCAGCCCGTTATGGTTAAAAGAGCTACCGGCTTTTAGGGTGTGGCTGGTGCTGAGTGGTATCGTGGCAAGAATGTTATAGGCGGCTGTGCGTGAATCAGTGTTCATGGGCATGCCGGTTGTTGCCGAGTGGCCACCTTTGTCGCCCAGCATGTTCATGACATGTGAAACACGCTGCCAGTATCCCTGCACTTCAAGGGTGCCCCAGTTAAAGTCACCTTTATACTTACCATCAACATACGTGGAGCGGTTGTTGGTCATATCCATATACTGGTTAGGAAAACCTTCGTAGGGAATGTCCTGCTGCCCGAAAGTGATAGCAAGCAGGTGATTCTTTTTCTGAATCCCAAGCGTTACGGCATGGTTGTAACTGAGATAACTGGTTGAGCGTACAAGAGTGCCGCCCCCGGCACGGTAATTGGTGGCGTGGGCATATGACCCGGTATAGCGCAGGCTTATCGTGTCGTTAGCAGCGGTAATGCTGCCGGAAACACCTGACCCGGCACCGTTGCTTTTATAGTCAGCACGAACATGACCAGTGACAAGAATTTTACCTGCTTTTGCAAAAAGCGGGTCCTTGCGCCTGATCTGAATAGTACCGCCGGTACTGTCGCCGCCAAGACTGACAGGTGTAATGCCGGCAATAGCAACGGCTTCTGAAACGCTGTCAGGGTCGACATACGACATGGCCGGGTTCATGTGGTTGGGGCAGGCAGGGGGAATGTTCATGCCGTCAACCAGGGTGTTGACCCGGTCATCTGCCATACCGTTCAGAACCGGCAGGGAAGAGACACCCCCGGCAGAGTAGCTGCTGTACCCCATGCTGTTTTTGAGCAGATTAGCTGTGTCGGGGCTGGTAATGGCGCTATGGCGTATGCCGTTAACGATAATCGTTTCGGCTTTAGGTGCGGGCTGCCCCGGTGCGGGAGACACAGGATGTGTCATTGTGCTGACGACAGGTGTCAGTGTGTCTGCGTACGCTGCCGTCAGGCAGGTATAAGGCGTCGTTGCCAGCAGAAGGCATGTAAATGCAGCATAGTGTGATCGTATACGACCGCAGCCGCAGGGCTTTGCGGTGAAAAGCATTGGTATCATCCTGAACAGAAAAAAATACGCGGCCTTTTTCACTTCGTTCAGGGTGTGCAGGGCAGCCGGCAGCAACCCTTTGAGCGCAGGAAAAGAGGCGGTGTGGTCAGTTCAGAAGGATAAGGGGGGAGCGCGCGACGGTGGTAACGTGCGCGGAGCAGGGGGAGGTGCTCTGGCCTGATAAGACTGATGCTCCTGCCTGTATCGTTCGGCAGAGCAACCAGGCAGGGCCGGCAGGCTTGTCAGAATAAGCGCTGTCATGACCAGAAGCGGGCAGAGGATACAGCTTTCGTGCGACGGGCCGTGATGATGCCCGTGATGATGATGCATGTGCATCATCGGCATTATGGTGCAGTCAGTCTGGTGCTGCGGGTTAATATCAATGCCGGTCAGGCGCTCGATAGCCGCGCGGGGCATTTCATCAGGGAGAGTAAAGCCCTGAAGCAGAACCTGTGCGACTGTACCTGTAAGCGTCAGAAAGATAAGCAGTCGCAGCGCAAGCTGAACTCCCCATCTGTTACTGACGCGCTTCTGGTACATTATAAAAGATACTCTGTTGTGTGTAATGCTCTGCTTTAAAACAAGAGAGTAAGGCTGACAATGTCAGTAAGACGCACGTCTTCTGCGTTTTGCGAATGGCGTGGCGGTTAATATTTTTTACGGTTGTTTATGACTGTTCTGCCTTGTGCAGTATGGGCCTGCACATCGTATTATACGCAGAGTGATATAATTGACTCGCTTACTTTTAAGCTATGGCATAGATTGAGTTGCATGGAAGACCAGACAGATTTCGATGAAGATGACGTTGACCTGGCTATGACGGAAGAAGGAGAGTCTTTAATGTCTGTCCTGATGCTTCCTGTGTGTCTTCTTCTCGGTGTGGCCTTAGCAGCTGTGGTGACCAGCTGGTGGTTTACATAATAGAATTTTTTCTTGCTCTGTCGGGAGCGGATAGTATGACCACAAACTATTGTGCAGTTTATGGTCATATATAGTTTTTGTATTTTAGAGTTTTAGCTGCTCTGCCGCCTTAGCCGGGCTTAAACCCTGCTGGTTGACGCTTTTAGCAATGGCAAGCACCTTACGTGTATTGTTTCTGTCTATATTGAGTGAGTGAATGACACTGCCAATATTCGCAGGGGTGACGGTTCCGGTATCTGCGGCAGTTTTATATGTTTTGATGGTTGCCACACTTAGGGTGGCGGGAGACTGATTAGCATTAAGAGCATAAAGCCATGAACGTGCAGCTTCAGGTGTGGTAATGCCGGCCTGTATAAATTTGCTTGCCATCAGAGATGACAGACCCGTTGCACGCCATGCAATAATCTGTTCGGGGCTGGATACACCGGCAACAATCCAGTCCTGAGCTTCAATGGGGTTCATTAACCCATGTGATTCAAGATAGAATCCCTGCTGCTCAGTCAGGCCACAGGGCGCCCATTTATTGACGGGCTTAGAGCTCGCACATGCACTTAAAGCTAGCGCTGTAGCCAGAATGAAAAAACGTTTCACTTTGCTCTCCCCGAGGCCTCATTAAGATTGAATTAAGCGTATATTAAAATAAGAGCTAAGGCGAGGGAGTGCCTAAGCTTTGCGGTCATTCATTGTGCTGCTACTGACGTGTGTTAGATGTAACATGATGTCGGGTTGAAGAGTAAAATTGATTCATATTTTATTCCAGTTAATTTGTGTAAATATTCATTTTTAAAAGAAGAGTAAAAATAAAAAATAAATATAAAACAATATAATTTAAATTATTTTTCAATATTTAATTTTATTATTATAATCATGTAAATATTTTTATTTTTATTTTTATTTAATAAAGATTGCGATATTTTTTTGTCGATTTTTTACAAACAATTAACAAACATTTAATGTTTTATGCTACTTCGGGTTTAATATATTAAAATTTTTTAATATAAATTAAGTTTTGTTTATTAAAATCTTAATATATTTAAAGGGTTAAGTTAACATTAATCAAACTAAATTAGGAAGACGCTATGTCTACCACTATTAATATCAGTTCAGGGCAAACAAGTGCTAATATCAATGTAACGAGTGGCAGCACTTATATAATACAGGATGGAGGTTCTCTTCAGAGTTCTGTTATCGAATCTGGTGCAACTGTAAGTGCCCTAGATTCGTATAGTAATGATACGGACTTCACAGCGGCTATTGATGGTGTGAGTGTCAGTGGCGGAGAGCTTAATCTTTTAGATGACTCGGTTTCGAAAGATGTAACGCTGGATGATGGTGTTGTCAGCGGAACAAGTCAGGCTCGTATTTTTGGTTTAACCGTTAATAGCGGTTCAGCTGCGTTTACAGGTTCATGGTTAAATGATGTCCAGGTCAGTGGCGGTACGCTTAATATTTATGAGAGTGTTACAGTTGATCAGTTAGATGATATTACTGATAACTCTGCTCCATCTAATGGGCCTTTGCTTGTAACGGGTAGTGGTGTTCTTGATATTGGTCTGGGTAACACTATAAGGAAAGGAATAAGCGCTAGGGCCTGTTAGAACTTAATCCAGTCTGCTGTTGCTGCGATATGGATGACGGCAAGGAATGACGCTGCTGTTTTTTCGTATCTGGTGGCGACAGCGCGCCACTCCTTGAGGCGAGCCCAGAGATTTTCCACAAGATGTCGGCACCGATAGGCCCATTTGGGGCAGGAAACAGGCGCATCGCGCCGTTTCGTGGGAATGGCCGGTCGGGCTCCCATGTCCCAGATATGCTCACGGAAGGCATCCGATGCATAGCTCTTGTCCGCCACCACCCACAGGGGAATGGCGGGAAGACTATTGAGCATGGCTGGCGCCAGTGGCAGTTCATGGGCCTGTCCGGGAGCCAGTGCAAAACTGATGGCTTGTCCGTGTCCATCAGCAATCACGCAGACTTTTGTGCCATAGCCGCCGCGAGAGCGGCCAAGTGCTTCACGATGGTCTCGCTCTTCGAAAGAGGCTCCTTTTTTTGGGCTCCTGCCGCCTTGTGGTGAGCCCTGATGTTTGTGCCATCCAGAAAAGTCATTCCGAGCGCCACTCCGTGTTGCTCCTGAACCAGTGTGAGCAGGCGTTCCCACACGCCGAGCTTCGCCCAGCGGATGAAAAGCTGGGCTGCCCGCCACCATGGCCCCAGTTCCGCAGGGATGCTGCGCCATTTCGCGCCATTCTCATGACGCCAGAAAATCGCTGCAATCGTGCGCCGCAGATCATGGGGCGGCGTCTTGCCTCGTGGGCGAACCGCCTCAATCAGAGGTTCCCAGATCGCCCATGTCTCATCAGTGAAAGTGCCTGTTCCGTCTCCTTCTTCCATCTCTACAATATGGGAAGAGTTTCAAGATCTAACAGGCCCTAGCGAAAACGCAGGTATTGCCATTAATGGCTCTGGTAATGGTAATACTATTAGTGGTGGAATAGTTTTTAACGGGACCGGTGAAAATACTCTTGATGTAGGTTTTGATAACACAATTTCTGGTGCTATTATTACTTCTGATGTCAATCTGGTTATGTCAGGATATGATTCTGCTACCGGCCTGAATGGTGGAAATACAATTGTTAATGGGATCGTATTTTCAGGCAATGGAAGTAATTATATTGATATAGGTAATTTTAATACTATACTTAGTGGAGTTAGGGTTTATAGTGGAAATGTAAACATAGATGGGGGTGCTAAAGTTGCTGGCGGCAACACAATTCAGTCAGGTCTTTTTGTTTACGGTGATGGATCAAATACTGTAAGTGTTTATAAATACAACACTATTAGTGGTGGTGTTGTGGTTTCAAATGCTGACTTTGATATGGATGGCAGCAATGGTGGTAACACTATTAGCGGCGGTCTGGTTATAAGTGGTAATGGATCACAGCACGTTAATGTAATATCAAATAACACAATCAGTTCCGGAATGACTGTTTCCGGTGCAACGTCAGTTTATATCGGAAATAATAATACTATTACCAACCCGGGCGTTGATAACGGCGGTCTTATAATAACAGATCCTGAACAGACAACCATAGGAAATCAGAATAGCTTTTCAAATGGCGTAACTATTTCAGGTGGCACGCTGAGCTTTGGCTCTCAGAATACCGTTTATAATAATGACTTAAGGCTTGTGGATATAGTAAGCGGAGCCGTGGCGGATAATAATACATTTTATTATAGCACTGACCTTGATGATTCTGATGTCACTTACGGAAATAATAATAGTATTTATGGGGTTAGTACCAATAATAGTGTTATTGGTATTGGTAACGGAAATACTATATATAGTAGTGGTTTTACAGGTTCTGGTGGGACATTCACTATTGGTAGTGGAAATACTATTTCCGGTGTTAATGTAGCCAATGAGCTGGTTTCTGCCGGTGCCGGAAATAATTTTGTGAGCAATACCTTTATTGGTTCTGGTGCAGTTTTGAGTGCGACAGGTTCTGCTGGTGGTTCCAACCTCCTGAGTTCTGGGACGGTTGCTTCGGGAGGATCCTTGTTTCTTGGTGCCTATGGCAGAATGACCAGCGGGGCTCTGATTGTAAGTGGTGGCGGTATAGCAACTCTTAGTGGTCCTTCGACGGTTGTAAATACTCTCTCTAACTATGGGGGTACGACTTATGTATCCTCCGGCGGGACCGTTGGTACGACAACAATTTCCGGTGGAACTGTAGGGCTTAGTAGCGGCGCAACCATGGTGGGCACTGCTAATATTGGGCAGGATGGTACGCTTGAACTGGCTGGTAACAACGGAACAGGTACGATTACGTTCTCGGGGAGTGAGGAGCATCCTTCTTACGTTGTTCTGAGTGACGATGTTGTTGATGGTAAGTCGACGGTTTCTCAGACATTTTCCGGGTGGGGTACGGGTTATGACCACATTATTTTTAAAGGGCCATTTACAAGCACTAAAGCTACACTGACTAGCAATAATACCATTTCACTGCAGGTGGGTGACACAACATTTACGTTGAATATTCCAGGTATTGGTTCAACGGGATATACATTGCTTGAGCTTGATAATGGTTATATCGACCTGGAGATTTGTTTCCTGGCTGGAACGCTCATTCAGATGGTCTCTGGTTATGTAAAAGTTGAGGAAATTAAAGCTGGCGATAAAATAATGGTTCGGCAGGCAGATGGAAATTTTGCTGAGGAGACCGTAAAATGGGTTGGCAGGAAACACCATAATGTAAGAATTGCACAAAAATATCCTGACCTCGCCGGATATCCTGTTTGTATTAAAAAAGATGCCCTGGCAGAAGGTGTGCCTTTTAAAGATCTTCTGGTTACACCAGAGCATAGTCTCTTTATTGACGGGAATTTTATACCGGTTCGTATGCTTGTTAATGGTGTGAATATTTATTATGATCTGGAAATAAATCAGTATGACTATTATCACATTGAAACAGAGCAGCATGCTGTTATTGATGCGAATGGTGCGCTGACAGAGAGTTATCTGAATACGGGTAATAAAAATTCTTTCAGTAATCCGGGAGGGAGCGACGCCGGCGTTGTTCAGGGGTATTTTGAAAGACCTAAAAGCTGGCTGGAAGATGCAGCTGCGCCTCTGGCTACGCATCGTGAGCTTGTTGAGCCTGTATTCAGAAAAATTCTGAATAATTGTCACGCCAGGCAAGTGCAGGCAGAGACGGAGACAACGCTTAATCCCGATTTATATCTTTATGATCCGGTTACGCGTGCAATGACTTACCCTTTTAAAAAGGACGGTGTGCATGTCTTCTTTACAATAAGGAATGAGGTTTCCCGGGTGTATCTGTCGTCTCTGGCTTCACGACCGGCTGATACAATTGGGCCATTTGTTGATGACCGGCGCGAACTCGGGGTTAGGGTTGGCGATATAGAAGTTCTGAATGATAATGAAATTTTGATTGTTAATGAGCATCTTGAAGATAAAGAGCTGTCGGGATGGTCAGTATATGAAGGGGGTGATGGACGCTGGACAACGGGGCTCGCTGCAATTGATCTGCCGTCAGGTGTTAGTGGAAAAATGAAGATTGTAAAAATAGATATTTTATCATCTCATAAATATTATATTGAGAGAAAAGAGATACGAAACATTATGCGTGGTTAAAAATAAAGAAGCCCCCTTTTATAAGGGGGCTTTGCTTTTGGGTAATGCAGTGCTGCTACGTTAAGCGGTTAGGATTGATGCTGCGTGCGAAACTATTTTTCGTAAGCAGATCTTTTGCTTTAGAAGCTGAATATGGCAGAATCTTAATATGAATATGATCTGATAATACAAAGAGGCGGAATCAGGGTGGATTAATTATCGGCTTAATATTTAAGGAGGCATAATGTAACGGGTGCATAGCAGGCGTTACATTTCACTTTTTAAAAATATGGCGGAAGGGGTGGGATTCGAACCCACGGTACGGTTGCCCGTACGCCAGTTTTCAAGACTGGAGCCTTCAACCACTCGGCCACCCTTCCTGCTTTCGCCTTGGCCGTCTTATAATCACGACTTTACCCGTCTGTCTAGTCACCTGATGCAAGAAAATTGCATTTATATCGTCTTTAAGTGTTCTTCGGGTTGCTCTGGCGTTGTCAGAGTTGTAGAACCCCAAACTCTAACTCACATTGATCCACTCAGGGACGTGTTATGAAACAGCAGGCAAACCTGATCCGGGCCGGACAGGTCATTGAGCATGACGGCCGTCGCTGGACGGTACTGAAACAGCAGATTATTACCCCAGGTAAGGGTGGTGCATTCATTCAGGTTGAAATGCGCGACCTTAAAACCGGCAATAAAACGAACGAGCGCTGGCGTACAGCTGACAGCGTTGAGCGTCTGATGACCGAGGACAGAGAGTATCTCTATTCCTACACAGACGGCGACTCTCTCGTGCTGATGGACCCCGAGTCTTTCGAGCAGCTTATTATTTCTGTTGACCTTCTGGGCGATCAGGCACCGTTCCTGCAGGATAATATGACTATTAACCTGCATCTGGTTGAAGGTGACCCGGTTGGTGTTGATCTTCCTCCTCAGGTTACTCTCGAGGTGGTTGAAGCTGATCCGGTTGTTAAAGGTCAGACAGCCAGCTCGTCTTATAAACCGGCTAAGCTGTCAAATGGTGTAAAGACCATGGTGCCGCCGTTTATCGAAGCTGGTGAGCGTATCGTGGTCAGAACAGAAGACGCGACTTACGTTGAGCGCGCTAAAAACTAACTTCGGATATTTCTTTCTTTTAGGCAGGACACAGCAGAGTGGCTCTTCGACTTTCCCCCATTATGACGGTGATGCAGGCAGCCGCCCAGAAAGCAGCCAGGCGTCTTCTGCGCGATTTTAACGAAGTCGAACAGCTTCAGGTCAGCATCAAAGGGCCTGGTGACTTTGTTTCACAGGCAGATCTTCGTGCAGAACAAATTCTGCGTGAAGAGCTCGACCGGGCACGGCCTGGTTATGCTTTTCTGATGGAAGAATCAGGCAGCTCAGGGACAGATAACTGGACCTGGCGCTGGGTGGTTGACCCGCTCGATGGCACAACCAACTTTCTGCATGGCATTCCTCACTGGGCTATTTCTATTGGCCTTCAGCGTCGTCTGCCAAATGGTAAAATCGAGCTGGCAGCAGGCCTTGTTTACAACCCTGCTTCCGGTGAAATGTTCCATGCAGAAAAAGGCTCAGGTGCGTTTCTCAATGAGCGTCGTATTCGTGTGTCAGCGCGTCGGGAAATGTCAGAATCACTTTTTGCTACCGGTATTCCGTTTGCAAAAGTGCCTGCCTCACGGCGTTTACCTTTCGCTAAGGTGATGGGTAACCTGATGCCACGCGTTGCAGGTATCCGTCGTTTTGGTGCTGCTGCTCTTGACCTCGCATGGGTTGCGGCCGGGCGTTATGAAGGTTTCTGGGAGTTTGGTCTTAAACCATGGGACTGTGCTGCCGGTATTCTTATCGTGCGTGAGGCTGGTGGTCAGGCGACCAATCCGGCAGGTGAAGATATTGATGATCTGCCAGATGATATCTTCATTGTTGCCGGTAATGGTAATATTTATGGTAAACTGCGTGAAATCGTGGCTGAAAGCCTGACAGACGCCTGATAACGTCGGTTACCGTTTTATTTAAAAAGGCGCTTCCGTCATCGGGGGCGCCTTTTTTTATGCAATTTTTCAGGCTTAACCCTCTTTCCCTAATAAGAAAAACAGACCAGAGTTGTGAATATTAGAAAAACAATTCTTATTTTTATGTGAGGGAAATAATAATGTTAAAGCAGGTTTTTAAATTTCAGGGCTCATCGGGAGAAATGCTTGCCGCCAGTCTTGAGCGGCCACACTCAGATGTGCGTGGTTATATTATTTTCGTACATTGTTTTGATACAGAAAAACAGGGCCAGGTTATCTCTGGTATTGCACGAAGTTTTGTGCGTGCAGGGGTAGGTGTTGTGTGCCTGAGTGCTGCCGTTATAGAAAAAACAGAAGATATTTTACGTGCTGTGACCGCAATGACCGAAATGGGTATGCAGCCCTTCATGCTCGCCGGGCATAGCCTGGCAGTCGGTACAGTGATCGACGCAGCTGCCATCAGTGATGAGGTTATTAAGGCCGTTTCTCTGCTTTATCTGCCTGTTGATACAGATCATGCTCTGCGCCAGGATATACTGACACATTTAAAAGAGGTGCCTCAGCCAGTTTTGATTTTGGATGAACCTGATGCTGATGGTGTTGCCTCAGTTACTCAGGATTCAACGCAGGCCAGAAGTTTTATTGCCCTTGATAATGTTGATTACAGATTTTCAGATCATGCTGACGTCGATTATGTTGCAGGCATCATGTCAGTGTGGGGGCAGCGTTATCTGCCTGAGGCGGCAGCTCTGCCAGCTGAGGCCGGGGTGCCAGGTGTAAGTGCTGCTGAAACGGGCATGGGTGCATTTCAGCTGGAGATGCAAAGCGGTAAGCACTATTTTCTGGCAGATGAGCCCCTGTCCTTTGGAGGTAATGATACAGGCCCGGCACCTTATGATTTCCTTGCAGCGGGTCTGGCTGCCTGCACTGTGATGACACTACGTATGTATGCCACGCAGAAAGAGCATAATCTTTATCGTGCATCAGCTTTTGTCGCCTGTAAAAAGAAGCCCGATGGTTCAGGGCATATTTTTGAGCGTACCATTGCCCTTGAGGGTGAACTCGACGATGCGCAGCGTGCAAGATTTATCGACATTGCAGATCTCTGCCCGGTGCATAAAACGCTGGCGAACGGCGCAGAGATTGTTACGCGTCTTAAAGAGTAAGCCGTGCAGGGATGCAGGTTTTTTATATTTTACGTAAATAGAGCAAAAAGAAACAAGCCCCGGCACCTGAGATAAGGATGCCGGTTGGTATCTCCTGAGCCGCAAATAGGCTGTGGCTCAGCAGGTCAGCAAGCATAGCGGTGAGGCCACCCAGTATAGCGGCAGGAAAAAACATATGCTTCAGCGTATTACCCGTCATGAAGCGTGCCAGGTGCGGTACAACCAGGCCCAGAAAGCCAACAGGCCCGCATAAAGCCACCGTCATGGCGCAGCTAAGTGCACATAACAGCAGAGTGCTCAGTCGCAGAGTGCGTACATTTACGCCCAGTGATGTTGCTGTGTCTTCTCCAGCCAGCAGAGCATCAAGCTCTTTACGGAAGCGGGCTCCATAGGTGCAGATCAGGAGCAGAGCCAGTGCCGCAACGGGCAGTGAAGACCATGATGCGGCGGAGAAGCTTCCTAATGTCCAGAACAGAACTGACTGAGCGGTATTTCTGTCGCCCTGAAAAATCAAAAAATTTGTCACAGATGTAAAAAGAAATGAGACAGCAAGCCCTGTCAGTATGATCCTTTGCGGAGGCAGGCTGTGAGCAGAACGGGTTATCAGTGCCAGAAGCAGGGTTGTGGCACAGAGTGCGCCTGCTGCTGCCCCCATTGTTGTTGTCCATATTCCGGCAATATTACCCATAAAGATGATGACAGTAACGGCACCGGCTGAGGCACCGGCTGAAAGGCCAAACAAAAAAGGGTCGGCCAGTGGGTTGCGGGTGGCCGTTTGCAGTAGTGCGCCAGCTGCGGCAAGGGTAGCGCCGGTCAGAAAAGCCAGAAGCAAACGGGGCAGACGAAAAAGCCATAAAATACGGGCTGTGATCTGATGGCTGAATGGCCCTTCCAGTAATCCCTGGGCCAGGGAGTGCCATGAGAGTGTGACATTGCCCAAAATCATTTCACCTGCTGCAAGAAGGTAAAACATAAAAACAGCAGCGAGCGAAAAACGTAAGGTCATGTCAGAGTTTTACATCAGGATGTAAAAAAGAAGCAATTTTTTCGATTGCATCAATATTGTAAGGTGAGGGGGTCATTTCATCATAGCGTACAAACAGAATTTTACGGTTTTTAATGGCCTGTGTTTCTGACATCAGGTTGTGGTGCTGCAAAAAATTAAAAATATTTTGCCGGTTCTGGCCGTAATCGATAATCAGAATGGCTTCAGGGTCCTGGAGTGCTGCGGCTTCCCACGAGGCATTACCCCAGCTGGCTGGCAGATCTTTAAAAATATTTTCTCCGCCTCCCATACTGATCAGGGTGGAGGCCAGAGCATACCCGCCGGCGGTAAAAGGTGTGCTTAGCCCACTGTCATATAAAAAGACCCGTAATGGAGTGGTGTTTTTCAGGCGGTGCTGTACCGCTGCAACCCGTTTTTTCCAGCCCGTAATGAGTGCCTGTGCTTCGGTTTCACGGTCGAAAACCTGCCCCAGTCGCAGTTCATCCTGGTATAAAAGGTCAAGCGTTGCCGGGGCAGGTTTCTGTCCGTTTCTGAAGCAGCTTTCAGAGAGCACAAGGGTGGGAATACCCTGCGCGGCCAGTGTTTCAGGGGTTACGTCGCCTCCCGGATGCATACCGTAATTCCATCCGGCAAAGAACAGGTCTGTTTTGGCTGCCAGCAGCTGTTCCATAGTCGGGTAGCGTGGTGCAATTTCCGGAATGTTTTCTTGCTGTTTTTTAAATGCCGGGGTGAGCTTGTTCCAGCCGGAGAGACCGCTAAACCCTGAAATATAGGGTTGCAGGTGCAGGGCAAAGGCCATGTCAGCCATATTAATATCATGAATGACCGCATGCTCAGGCCGGTGGGTGATGGTCACTGGCTGCCCGCAGCTTTGTACCGTTATGGGGTAGGTTGTAGCCTGCGTTGTCGTTGCAAAAAGGCTGACTGTTATGAGGCTGAGCAGAAATGAGCGCATCATGAAGGCAGCGCCGTAAAAACAAAAGTGCTCTGGCCATTTTTCAGGCTCACCTTTTCTACGCTCAGCTGAAAAACTGCCTGAAGCTGAGGCGAAAATAAAACATCCTCTGTAGTGCCATCGAGTATGATCTGCCCTTTATCAAGCAGAATTATGCGCTGAGCAAACTGAGGCACCAGAGCAAGGTCGTGTAAAACAGCAATCACTGTGCAGGGTAGCTGAGCCAGGAGTTTCAGAAAGCGGCTTCGTGCCGCAAGGTCGAGATGATTGGTCGGTTCATCCAGTAATAAAATTTGGGGTGTCTGCGCCAGGCAGCGTGCCAGCATGACACGCTGCTGCTCTCCGCCGGAAAGTTTTCCAAAAGGCGTGTCGAGTAATGAAGCAACCTCACAATGTTCAATGGCTGTATTGATGGCTGCGTGGTCTTGCTTTGCCTGTGAGGTACGACGAAAAGGCAGGCGCCCAAGTGCGATATAATCACGGGTTATAATTTCGGGGGCGGGTCTGTCTGTTTGTGAAAGCCAGGCAATATGCTGCGCTATGTCTGTGCGTGATAAGGTGCAGAGTGCCCGGCCTTCAAGCCATATCTGCCCCGTTTCGGGAGTGAGAAGACCTGCCAGCAGGCGCAGAAGGGTGCTTTTGCCGGCCCCGTTAGGGCCGACAATAGCAATATGTTCATGTCTGGCTACGATCAGGCTGATTTTTTCTGGCAGCACAAAATGTGTAGCAGCATCAGCCTGAAGAGCAGGAACTTGCATAGGTCAGAAACCAGCCTGCACACTGATAGAAAATGAGCGGGGGGCACCGAGGATCACTTCAGAGGGGTAGTCAGTTGAAGCCCACTGAATGAAGTGCTTGTTCCCCACGTTATCAATTCTTCCATATACAGTTACACCCTTATACGCATGCCATGCTGCAAAAACGTTCACCAGGGCATAGTCTTTGAGGGTCAGTGTGTTGGCATAGTCGCCTTTACGCGAGGAAATGTAACGCATGCCTGCTCCCAGATCGAGTGGCAGGTTTTCAACACGCGACCATACAGCCCACAAATTGGCTGTGACAGCAGGCACGTTTGGCACGGCATTGCCTGATGCGTTGACTCCGGCTGAAGGGTAGAAGGAAGAACCGTAGCGTGACCAGGTGTAGGCGACGTTACCTGAGATGTTCCAGTGCGGGTTAAGCACCAGGTTACCCTGCCATTCGAGGCCGCGTGACTTCTGCCCGCCTGCTGTCGTGACAGAATCCTGCCCGTTAGCGACCAGAATATGCGTGCGGCGAATATCATAAAACGCGATGGCAGATGTAAAGCGTCCGTGCCAGAAACTGCCTTTGGCACCGATCTCACCCTGGCGCGTATGACTCAGGCGGTTAAACTGCCCCTTATTAACCAGAAAGATATTGCTGCCTGGCGGGTCATCAGCTGTGGTGAACACACCGTAAATGCTGATATTTTTTGTCAGGTCATAAACCGGGCCAATACGAAAATTTGATGGATTATAAAGCTTTTTAAAGCTGCTTGCTGCGTTAAATGACCCGTTCTGATTATAGTTCTGGCGGTCAAGATGCAGCCAGTCATAGCGATAGCCACCCACCAGACGTAGTTTACTGGTAACGGTGATGACATCTTCCATAAATACGGCGGCATCAATCATCGTGGTGGGGGATTTGCGTGAGGGGTATTCTCCGGCAAAGCCGGCAGTCGGGCCGGTATTTGAGCTGTCGAGTGCAACGCTGTCTGCATAGGTTGCATCAGGAAAGCCCCTGTCACGGATGAGGCGGATATAATAGGCATCTCCCCCCACAACCAGGCGGTTCTTAAGCCCGAACAGTGAGAAGTCTAAGGTGCCGTCGAGCGTGTCTCCCACCTGATGCTGGTTCATATAAACATAAAACCGGTCGCGCCCGACCCGCCCGGGGGCAATCGCATTGCCTGCTGCGTCAGTCGCTCCTGGTGATGAGATATAGCTGTAAGTTTCAGCATTGTTCCAGCGGCGCTTGGCATACACAAAATAACTCTTGTTATGAAATGTGATATGCTTTGTCGGCTGCCATTGCAGGTGCAGGGTAGGGGTTACGTTAGTTGAACTGGCCTGTGGATTTTTGACATTATAATTATGCCACATGGAAGAGCGGGTGATGCCCAGTCCCTGTGATGAGTGTAAAAGCCCGCCAGCGCGTCCTCCGGTTTCTGATAAAGGGACCAGAGGGGTGCCGTAATAGGTTGAAAGTCTGTCCGTCAGATAATCAATGCTGAAACGGGCCGAGAATTTGCGGGTTGGTTTCCAGATCAGTGTGGTTGTAAAATCGTTACTGTGCGGATCAGCGCCTTTGACATAACCATTTGATGATGTGCGACTGAAATCTGTACGAATAGCCAGTGTATCTGTAACCGGCACAGAGCCGCCTATGCCTGCATTCCAGGTGTTAAAGCTGCCGTATGATACCAGAGCATTGGCATGAGCATGGTCAAAAGCCGGGTCGCGTGTGCGCATATCGACTGTGCCACCTACAGCACCCTGGCCGTAAAGTACCGATGACGGCCCCTGAAGCACCTGAACACTTTGCAGGTTAAAGGTGTTGAGTGGCCGGTTCACCATTGTGGTCGGGCCGTAATAAATGCCGTCACGCAGCATAAGAATCTGATTGCCCGAAAAGCCACGCATAACAAACTGTGCCGGGCTGCCTGGCGAGCCACCGGATGATACGCCAGGCGCACTGTCTGCAGCTTCTTCCGCATGGGCGTAGCCGCGCTGGTTCATGACTGAGCGGTCAATGACATCAATCGTAGCAGGAGAGTGCTGTATGGACAGGCCGAGTTTACCGCCAATTGCAGGTGTTTCTTTAAGCGGCTGTGACCGGCTGTGTACGGTAATATGCTCAGCCTTGTTCTGCTGGTGGTTTTTGTCTTCCTGAGGGGCAGCGAAAGAAAAAGACGGGTAGAAAACAGCAGCTGCCGCAAGTGGCAGCGCTTTAGACAAAGAAAAGTGCCTCATAAAGAGTACAGGCCTTGGTTCGTACGCGTCACTACGGTGAGCATGGTTAGCTGCGTCTGGCATATCCCCGACCATTCGCTTCGTCTGTGACTGTGTGTGGTGGCAGGTCTCCTGGCTTGCGGGTCATGAGCAGACAGCGAGCCTTCCCGGAGAGTAAACTCCAGTGACCGGACAGTGCGTCCCTGCATGTCTGCTTTACCGCTTACAGTTGCGGGGACAGCCGCAGCATCACACTGCGTTCCCTTTTCATCCCTTGCGGGAACCACCGGTTTGCGCAGGGCATTTCTTAACAAAGAATATATACTCACGCCATTATAATTTATAACATCCCCACGAATGTTATGTTATAATATTACATATTGGGAAAAAATACGCAATCATAAGAATACCCCAGGCAGACGGGGGCCGTGATTATGCCGGGGATGATAGTTTTATGCCGCTTAAACTATGGCCGGTTTCAGGGGGTATGTTCCTGTTGTGTTGCAGGGTTAATATTCTGGAGAGACAGCGGTTCTGCAGGCTGAATGTAAATATAATCAGGAGCTCGCGGTATCCACACTCTGTGAGTGCGTAAAAAATTTGCTCCCAGGAGTGATGTCGGCGTTTTTTGAATCAGAATTTCAGGGTTGTTGAAAATAAAAGGTCCTACTTCCAGGCTGTTAACACGATGCAGGTAGCCTGTGCGTTTAGTTTGATCTATGCCATAGACATCTATGGTCTGGTCATTGGTAAGATCGTTTTTGCTTATGCCTGCTTTCAGAGCATCGTCACGTGAGATCAAAGTTGTGGCAGCGCCGCTGTCGAGAACAGCATCAAATTCATGGCCGTTGATCTTAACAGGAACGGCAGTTTTTCTCTGATCATTTCTTGGGTGGTTAATTCTGACCTTAAAAAACTCGCCAGACCAGCCAGACCAGCTTAGTAAGTAGTCCTCTTTGCATCCGCTGAAAGTATATAAATTCATGCGATGCTGTGGCAGGTTAAAGACAACATCATAATTTGATAAAAAGTCATTACCAAAGAGCCCGACAACAGGCCTGCCATTAATAACTCTTGTAGCTGATGTCTTTCCTGTAGTCATAAAAGATACATTAGTCGCTGCTGCACTCCCCAGGTGAATTGTATCGGCGACCGCAGTTCCTGCTGATGTGTAGCCTCCTGAGCCGCGCAAATAGAGTCGCTCTGAGTTAGCGGCAAGACCGAGTTTTTTAGCCTCTCCTGGCCATAAAATGCTGCCCTGTGCACCTGTATCGACAATAAGTGCTATTTTATGGCCGTTGATTTCGGCCTCGATAACAGGAGATTCCTCATCGTTGATGACGATCAGGTCTACGAAGCTGGAAACCTTGCACTGATCGCCGGTATGGCACGCGCTCAGAGCCAGCAGGGAGAGAGGGATAAAGTGGCGTTTATACCCGGAGATGATCGCTTTTGCAGCTGATGGATAACAAAAAGATTTACGAGTTAACGTGGTTTCCGGCTTTTGAAAGTTATCCATCATTTCACCGCATAAAAACAGATATGATGGATAAAGCTTAATATTTCTTATAGTTGGAAGTCAAAGTAAATTTATAGAATAATTCTTATTCATCGTGTTTTAAACAGGCGATTTCCAGCATCTCCCAGTCCAGGTCGAATATAGCCATGATCGTCAAGTCCAGGGTCTGTTGCGCAGGTTATAACTGATACATCGGGGTGTGTTTTCTTAAGGTGTTCGATACCATGAGGGGTAGATAACAGGCAGGCAAAAAGAATATTTTTTGCCCCTTCTTCTTTGAGTCGTGTCAGGGCAACTGCTGCGCTGTGCCCTGTGGCCAGCATCGGGTCAACAACAATGCACAGACGGTCGGAGATACGGGCCGGTAGTTTCAGATAATACTCAACGGCCTCTAATGTTTCGGGGTCTCTGTACAGGCCAATATGACCAACGGCTGCAAATGGTGCCAGGTCAAGCATGCCATCAAGCAATCCGTTGCCTGCACGTAAGATGGAAATAAAGCACAGAGCCGGGCCGGCCAGCTGCTTGCTGAGCATGGTTTCAAGAGGGGTTGTTATTTCAACCGTTTCAAGAGGGAGGTGGCGTGTGGCTTCATAGCACATGAGCAGACTTAATTCCCGTACGAGGGTACGGAAACTGGCAGTGGAGGTATCGGCTCTGCGTAAAAGTGTCAGCTTGTGCTGGATAAGAGGATGATCAAGCACGGTCAGGTGCGCCGGGTTATATGCTGTCATGATGATGGTATTACTTTGCTTTTAACGGCAGGAACAAACAGAATATGATGATGTGATTTTTACATAATAATCTGTATTACAGTATAGTCTTAGTATCGTACGTCATGAAATATAAGGATTACCCATCATATGGCCATTCAGTATGTCACAGTAACATGGGACCAGCTGCACAGAGATGCGCGTTTGCTGGCTGAAGCTCTGGTGCCCTCAATGCCCTTTAAGGGGATTATTGCTGTGACACGCGGGGGACTGATACCGGCTTCTATCGTTGCCCGTGAGCTTGGGTGCCGTCTGGTTGATACGATTTCTGTGGTAACCTACGATGAAGAGAACCGTGGTGAACCTCAGATCATTAAAGAAGCCAGTGTAGCCGGTGACGGGGAAGGTTTTCTGATAATTGATGATCTGGTTGATTCGGGGGTGACAGCTCGTGTGGTGAGAGAGCGCCTGCCAAAAGCAGTTTTTGCCTGCCTTTATGCTAAGCCGGATGGCCGGGCTCTGACAGATCATTTCATTGCAGAAGTACCGCAGGAGACCTGGGTTCTTTTCCCCTGGGATACGGCCCCGCTGTTTGTTGCGCCACTTGCAGAACGCTCTTTAGAAAAAAAGATTTAATTTTTTCATTTTTGGGGTTGCCAGCTGCGAAAAACCCCCCTAAGTTCCGCCTCAGTTCGGGGCGTGGCGCAGCCTGGTAGCGCGCTTGTTTTGGGTACAAGAGGCCCCCGGTTCGAGTCCGGGCGCCCCGACCATATCTCTCTGGAGGCATGATTATGCCAGCACGGATTTATAAGCAGGCCAAACCCGCAGGTCAGTCAGGACTGGCTGGCACGAAGGAATGGATCCTTGAATACGGGCAGAGTGCTCCTAGGCTGCGTAGCAGGCTTATGGGGTGGAATGGCAGCACAGATGACACCATCTCTCAGATCAGGCTTTATTTCGTTTCCTGTGAAGAGGCTGTTGCTTACGCTGAACGTCATGGTATTCATGCAGAGATAGAAAAAACAGCACAGAGAATTCGTTCTCCTAAAATTTATGCAGATAATTTTGCATATAATCGTGTTGAAAACTGGACCCATTAATTTACTAGAATAATGGTCTGTTATTTCAGGGTAGTATAGCTGCCCTGCCGGGCGCCCTTAGCTCAGCTGGATAGAGCAACAGCCTTCTAAGCTGTGGGTCAGTGGTTCGAATCCACTAGGGCGCGCCAATTTTTTCAAGCAGTTAACAGGTACTTGCTGGCAGATAATCCATCGCCTGCCTGCGTCGTGCAACATTAAGCGACCAGGCTCAGGGTCTGTTAATCCATTGAACTGAGCGGGCTGTTGTGATTCACAGGTTTACCGATGAAGGGCAGGCCTGTGAGTGAGTTGTTTTTGCTTTCTGAGCGCCAGATGACGGATCCAGCCTTTTCCCGCTGGCGCGTGGGGCTCCGCATGTGGATGGCCGGAGTATCACTGCCTGATCCCTTTGAAGAATTACCGGAAATCAAAGCCGCCCTACGACTGGCATCTGTATAAAAACGCCACCTCATTGAAAACATGTCCGCAATCCATAGTCGGTTCCGTTCAGTCTCTGGCATCGTGTCCCACCATTTCTGGAAGACCAGCCTGACGGTAGTTTCCGTCTGTTCGTTTTCAACAGCCCGATGATATTGGTCGGGTCATCAGCCGCGCTTTCGCCGCGGCCAATCGTATCTCTGTTTGCAGGTTGCGTTTGGAAACGGAGAGGGTTTTGCCCGCAGCCATGATGCGGTGGTGTTTAAGGTTGCGGAGGTCGGCTCGGCGGGTAATCATTGCCCGCTGATGGTCGAGATGGTTCTTATATTGGACTTCAGAAACAGAGTGTTTCGTTATCAATGCAACCCATCAAACCCCGGGACTAAACAGGTAGATTCAGGCCTTGTTAATATATTGAGCTGGGTAAGGGTCTTGCCTCTGATACCGACCAGGAAAAATAAAAAATATCGTTAAATATAATTAATGTGATATAAGCCCCGATCGGTGAATTTTTTATCTGAAGTGTGAAACATGCCAAAAAACCCTGCTTCACCAGCAGCCAGAAAGCCAACACCTGCCTCTGTTCCTGTTGAAGAAACTCTTCTGGAAAAGGGTGTGTTGAAGCTCACATCCGTTACCAATGTGCCACCGGTTAAGCGTAAGGCTGGTAGTATACCAGATACGAACCGTATGAGTTTTCTTGCCGGCGCTGTCGTTGGGTATGGGGCTGATGAAAAACTCCACACCTATGTCGCAGATGTCTGGAAAAACCAGGCACAGCTCTGGCCAGATTTTTTTAAGGGATACCCCGCAGTTTATACCAGTGCGGCACCACCGGCTGCCAAAGCGACGGCTGATGACCTTATAAAAGCCCTTTCTGTTCTGATGCGGATCGGCTTTCTGGTGGCTGACACAGCAGATGTTCTGGGAGGTATTGCCCGATCTGACCTGAGAGTTTCACTGAAAGGGCGTAATTTTGTTCTGGGTGAAGAAGGGGATGGTTCAAAACTGTACTGGCCGGGCAATAGAGCCAGTGGTGTTACGATTGGCCCGGGCTACGATATGGGCAACAGGTTACCTGCAAATATCAAAGATGATCTAACCAGTGCCGGCGTTGCTGATATGATGGCTGATATTATCGCTCCGGCAGGTGGTAAATTTAGTTTTGATGCCAAAAATTTCGTTGCTCAGCATAAAGATAAAGTTATATTAAATTCTTTCGAGCAGATTGCTGTTTTTTATAAAGTTGTTCCGAAATATGAAGCACTGGTTGTGAAACATTTACCTGTTTCACTTCAGAGCAGACTGTTTCAGCATGAGTTTGATGCGCTGTTAAGCCTTGCCTGGAACACCTCACGCTATGGTACTTATGGCTGCAATAACGATATTAACCATCTCGATTTTGTTTCTGCTGTATCGAGCTGGCTGACCTTAATAGCGGGCGGCAGAGGTATAGCTTTTCGCAGAGACAGAGAAACAAAAATGCTGACCGACGCGCAATATCAGATCAAAAATCTCGGTAAATCATGGAACATTCAGCTGATGCTCGACGTGATGCCCGGTTTATTAAGGAACAGAGGATGAGCGTTTACATGCGTGCTGCACTCGCTTTGACATGCAGCCTGCTGGCAGTTCAGTCAGTCACAGCAGCACCTGCTACAACAAAAACTCTGCCGGAATGGATGCTGGGGGAATGGGTTGTAACCCATGTTTATCAGTCAAAAAGTATTGACAGAACTTACTTTGATCCAAAACAATCTTATCCCCAGAAACATATAACTATTACTCCCCGACAAATACTTCTGACAGATTTTGGATGTGAAGTAGAAAGCGTTACTCACAGCACAGGGCGTTTTAAAAAAGTGTTTACTGGTGGTATAAGTGGGCCACTGTCTACTGATTATGACAGACTACCTAAATTTCCAGAAAAAGTAACCTATGAAAAGGTAAAATGTAGTCATCGTCTTATTTTTATGAAAGATGATGACTCTCCTGATGGTAAAAAAACACATATTCAAAAAGATACTGCTGCTCAGTGGAATATTATAGTTCACTCACACACAGAAATTGATCTGCCATATTATTATGGCGCTTACCTTCAGCTTCGTAAGGTTACGCCTGCAACGTCATAAAATTATGGTGTATAAGGGATGCACTCACCCTGTCTGGTACGGATCAAAAGCAGCTGAAGAGCAGAATACTACTCTCGAAATCGTCAGGCGGCCTCAGACAAAACGGGGTGTTGTGCTGCTGCCCTGACGATGGATCGTGGAGAGATCATTCGCGTGGGCAACGCGGTGCAGAAGGCTTGTGAAAGACTACGAGCGTTGCGCTTCAACACTCGCCGCAATGCACACCACAGTCTTCGCAGGTTTCATACTGAAAAACGCAGCCCGAGTGCTCACGCAAAGTGCATAACACCTTCTGGGGCGCGCAATTTTCATTTTTTATAATCTATTCCAGAATCTGGCCAGTTATAGGAATATTATATTTTTTTGCTCTGATTATTTCATTTGCAATGAACGCGCGCTCGTTATTTGATGTCGTAGTTCCTCTTCAGCTACTCTTGCTGTTCTCATAAAATGATACAGGTGGTGGCATGTTTGACGCGTTGTTAGCTGAAAAATCAGAGGACGGTCTCCAGAGTATAACGTTGCGCCGGTTAAGTGAGGAGCAACTGCCACCCGGTGATGTGACAGTTCGTATCGAGTATTCAGCTCTGAATTATAAAGATGCCCTGGCTCTGACAGGCAACGGCCCGATTTTGCGCAGCTTTCCGATAGTGCCAGGGATAGATTTTGCAGGCACAGTTGAAAACTCCTCCTGCCTGAGGTTCAGCCCGGGGCAAAAGGTTATTCTCAACGGCTGGGGTGCCGGCGAAAAGCACTGGGGCGGTTTTTCTGGTCTTGCTCGTGTGCCTGGTGAGTGGCTGGTGCCTTTGCCTTCAGCGTTTACAACGCGTCAGGCTATGGCGCTGGGTACGGCCGGCTACACCGCTATGCTGTGTGTCAGAATGTTGCAAAAGCAAGGTGTGACACCCGATTGTGGTGATATTCTGGTCACCGGGGCAACAGGTGGGGTTGGCAGCGTGGCCGTTATGTTACTGGCTCGTCTGGGCTATAACGTGACGGCTGTGACCGGGCGTATGGAAGAAAAAGATACACTGCTCTCTCTCGGAGCCTGTAACGTGATCCCCCGGCAGTTTTTTGAAGGGCAAATTCGCCCGCTTGAAAAGGCGCGGTGGGCAGGTGCCATCGACGTGGCAGGCGGGAAGATGCTCGCTGCAGTCTGTGCTTCTATGCAGTCATCTGGTGTTGTTGCGGCTTGTGGTCTTGCCGCTGGTATGGACCTGCCGGCCACGGTGGCGCCCTTTATCCTGCGCGGTGTTATTCTGGCTGGTGTTGATAGTGTGTACTGCTCTCAATCAGAGCGTCTTGCTGCCTGGCAGGATCTTGCAGCACTGACAGATCCTGCAAAGCTTGAGAGTGTAACGACTGAAATATCTTTATTGCAGGCTGTGTCTGAGGCTGAAAAGCTGCTGAATGGTCAGGTCAAAGGGCGGGTTGTGGTTAAAGTTGCCTGAGTAAACTCAGGCAAGCAAAATGTCAGTGCGATGCCTTGCGCACTGACCTGCGTGCCACGCTTACTGTTGCGCCCAGCAAAGCAATGCCCATAGCCACCCACAAACAGGTGCGTGTGCCACCATCAGGGCTGGCTTTGTCGAAATCGAAAATCAGAGCCACCAGTGCTGAACCGAGTGACCAGCCCATTGTGCGTGCCACAGCCATCATACCGCTTGCGGCACCACTACGATGCACCGGGCCTGCTGTCATAACAGTCAGGTTGTTAGGGGTCTGATAAAACCCGAAACCAATGCCGCATATGGCCATGCGTGGCAGTATATCTGCCAGTCCGGGGTTTGCTGGCATCATTGCGAGGCTGCCAATGCCGCAGGCCAGTAAAACCAGGCCTACACTACTGAGAAGTGAAGCCGGGTGGCGGCTGGCCAGATGGCCGGAGACGGGCGCTGCACAGGCGACAAGGAGCGGCCATGGAGTAACCAGCAGACCAGTCATAACCGGACTATAGTGAAAAAAGTTTTCAAAGAAGAAGGGCAGGGACACATAAGCCATTATCTGAGCCGCATATGCACAGACTGAAGCAGCAATAGAGAGAGCAAATAAAGGAATGCGCAGTAAATCGAGTGGCAGGAGCGGATGAGGCTGTTTGCGCTGATGATAAATAAGAGCAATGGTGCTGGCTATGCAAAGGGCGGCTTCAAGTTCAGCCAGCTTATGTGCTCCTGCGCTCAGAGCATCAACGGCCAGAACACCAAGGCCGAGAGCTCCTGCGTTAAACAGGGCACCTGTCCAGTCAAAACGTGGTGTTTGAGCATGTTTCTGATGGTGGGGGGCGGCATAAAGATAGAGTGACACGGTTACGATGCCGATGGGCAGATTAACCAGAAACAACCAGGGCCATGACGCGACAGAAAGAATGGCTGAGGCCAGCGTCGGCCCAACAGCAGCTGAGAGGGCGACGCATAAGGCGACTGCCGTAAATGCGCGGTGTAAGAGGGGCGGGGGCGTTATTTTGCGCACAATGGCCCCGCTCAGGGCGGCCATAAAGGCACTGCCTGCCCCCTGAGCCACGCGAGAGAGCAGCAAAAGTGGCAGAGTTGAGGAGAGAGCGCAGGCCAGTGAAGCCAGCGTAAACAGTCCAAGCCCGAATGCGTAAACAGCCCGTAAGCCTCGTGTTTCACCCAATGCAGCAGCCGGGAGCAAAAATATAGCAGCTGTAATCTGATATCCGTTGACGATCCAGGTCACCGGGCCGACACCGGTATTCAGGTCAGTTGCAATGGTTGGCAGAGCAATATTGGCAATAGCGGCATCAATACCAGCGAGTACCAGACCCAGCAGAGCACAGGTCATAACGGTACGGCGTTGCCATACGGGCAGATCAGCAGCAGATGGTGAGGTGCGTGTCACAGGTAGTCTTTCAAAGCGTACAGACAGAAAGATGTGAGAGTGGCATGGAGGTGCAGATGTTGTCTTTGCTCTCAGGATCTGACTAGTATCACTTTGATGTTACGAAAGATATGCCGCAGTAACCCCGCGAGGGTGATATCTCTTGCGTGACACAGGGGCGCTGCGGATATAAGCTTGCGGTCAGGTTTTGAAATATAAAAAGATTAAGAGGTATTATGAGTCACGATAGTTCTTTATATGACTCATTTACTTTTATTGACTTATTCGCCGGTATTGGCGGTTTGCGACGTGGTTTTGATGCCATTGGTGGCAAATGTGTATTTACCTCTGAATGGAATAAGTTTGCCCGGCAGACATATCAGGCGAACTATCCTGAGGCCGGGCAGATTTATGGTGACATTACTCAGATAGATACGGCTGATATTCCTGCGCATGACGTGCTGGTTGCGGGTTTTCCCTGCCAGCCGTTTTCTATTGCCGGTGTCTCGAAAAAGAACTCGCTGGGGCGTAGTCACGGCTTTGCCTGTGATGCCCAGGGGACGCTGTTTTTTGACGTTGCCCGCATTATTCGTGATAAGCGCCCGGCTGCATTTTTACTTGAGAATGTAAAAAATCTTGAAAGCCACGACCGGGGTAATACTTTTGCCGTCATTATGAAAACCCTGCGTGAAGAGCTTGGGTATCATGTGTCGTATCGTGTAATTGATGCGAAGCATTTTTTGCCGCAGCACCGTGAACGTATTGCTATTGTCGGCTTTCGTGAGGAAGTGCCTTTTTCATGGGATGCCCTTAAACTGCCAGAGAAAGGGAGCGTGCGTTTACAGAGTATTCTGCATGATGAAAGCGGCAGGGAAAAAGCTGAACTGCCTTATACGTCTGGTGCTAACGCTAAAGTTGATAAAAAATACATTCTGACCGACCGTCTGTGGCTGTATCTGCAAAATTATGCAGCAAAACATAAAGCCGCAGGTAATGGTTTTGGGTTTGGTCTGGTCGGTCCTGATGATACGGCCCGCACGTTGTCTGCCCGATATTATAAGGATGGATCAGAAATTCTTATTAAGCGGGGACCGGGCAAAAACCCACGCCGTCTGACACCGCGGGAGTGTGCCCGGCTGATGGGGTATCCGGATACCTTTAATATTCCTGTATCTGACACGCAGGCATACAGACAATTTGGTAATTCTGTTGCCGTACCAGTTTTTTCTGCCATTGCGCGGATAATGCAGCCTCATATTATCCGGCTGGCCAGAGCTGAATTACAGGCAGAGTATTATGGCAGATGTGCACGATAAGGTAACGCGTAGTCGTAATATGTCCGCTATTCGTGCCAGTGACACCAGGCCTGAACTAATTATTCGTAAAGCGCTCTGGCAGGCGGGGCTGCGGTACAGACTTCATGTTAAAGCTCTGCCGGGGCGGCCTGACCTGGTTTTTCCGCGGTATCGGGCTGTCGTTATGGTGAATGGGTGCTTCTGGCATCACCATGACTGTTATTTGTTTAAATGGCCAGCTTCGCGTGAGGCGTTCTGGCGTGAGAAGATTACGAAAAATGAACTGAATGATGCACGTGTGCTGGCGGTTCTGAGGGAGATGGGGTGGCGGGTGGCATATGTGTGGGAATGTGCTTTGAAAGGGCGTAATAAACTGCCGCTGCCTGAGGTAACTGAAACACTTGGGGGCTGGATACGCTCGGATCAGGATACGTTAGAGATCAGAGGTATCAAAAAGGCATGACAGCTCATGCCCTTATTGCGTAAAAGGCATCATCCTCAATTTTATGAAGTTATAATGATGGTGCAGTCTGTTCTTGAAAAATATCGCTGGCTGGCAACATCTCCGGTCCGTTTTGCCTCGGTTGAGGTTCTGGATTCAGAGCATTTTTCTGTTGACGGTAAAGTCGTGGAGAAGGCGGCTTTGCCTCCCGAAGCATGCGGCAGCAATCCTGGTTCGCTGCGTACTCTGAATTTTCTTGCAGACAGGTGGAAATTTATACAACTGCAGCTTTTTAACCCTCTCATTTATTATGCTGCATTTGGTGATGATATTGTTTTTGACACTCTGGAGCTGTCCTTACGCTCACTGCTCGATATCGGGCAGTATCAGGGGGATATTGCTGTCTTTACAAACAGTGCCGGTGTTGCGCGTCTTGAACAGATGAAGCGGGAACTCCCTCTCACAGGTGATTTTTCTATAGAAGTGCTGGATGATTGTCACAGCGAGGTAGATTTTTACCTGTCCCGTTTCAGATTTTACGATCGGGCTTTTTTTCAGTCGCGGCAGCCGCTGTTGTATCTTGATGTCGATATCTTATGTAACAAACCGGTTGAATCACTTTTAGTTGATCTTGCATTTTCACCGGCGATTCACGTCGCACCTGAAGGCCGGCTGAATGAAGGGAATGATAATTCATCAGGTCACTGGTATGGCTGGCGCATGATGGAGGCTGATGGCATGGGGTTTGATCGCCATCAGAGAGGTTTTTCATCCGGATCAATAGGTTATGGTAATAGCTCTGTAGCATGTGAGTACGCCAGGCTGATTATGCAGGTCGCTCAGGCTTATCGGAAGGAGACGGGGCAGGACCGCCCGTTTATAGGTTATGACCAGTGCCTTGCTAATTATATTTTCCTGAAAGCAAATATCCGCCGCTTTGAACTGATCGGTCAGGCGGTCACGCTGCACAGAATAAAAGAAAATAATCTTGCATTATTTCCCTCTGAACGTCGTGGCTTCATTCATTTTCTTGCCGTACCTTTCCCGATTAAATTCGAGGCTATGAAAATATATAACCAGGATATGAGAAAAAAAATTCAGGAAGAAAGTTTGTAAAGTTTATATTTTTTTGTTACATAACAGGTGTTGTCTACCAGAAAAAAGTGCCTTTTCTTTAAAAGAGAATTTGGGAAAAAATAAAAAAAAGAGGCTTTTTATGGTTGTTTTTATTTCAGGCAGAACTGTAGTGGCCTGGTAAGTAAAAGCTGGTTTTCCCGCGGCTCCGGCTGCGGATGTTCTTGTTTTTACTGTGCCTTCTTTTCTTCAGAAGGCATGTTTGTTCTTATCTCACCTAAGTCGGAGGTCTGAGTATGTAGCAGGGCTGAGTGCTGGTTCTCTCAGTTATAAGACGATCAGTTTCTGATGGTCATACATAGCAACGCGTTTTTGAGTTTTTTTCAAATTTTCAACGAAAAGAGGTTTCTTTTGTTCCCCCGTCTGTCAGTTTCTTTTTCGCGTTGTGTTACATACGTAATTTTTACGTTGTCGTTGTTTGCCGTTTCATCTTCATATGCTGCCGATGCCCTTCCTGATGCGGGTGGTACCCCTGCCACAAACTCCTCCATTGTCAGTAAGAAGGTTGTCGATCAGACGGTGAAACCCGACGAGGCACAGAAATATGCTTTGGGCGAGTTTCGTCTCAAACCAACGATTCCTGGCTTTTTGCGTTCACCTTATGGTCCTCCTTCTTTTGGTGCGCCTTACGGCACAACTCATGCCTTTGGTGACTGGTGGGGCGCGCAGCCCTGGCTGCAAAAGCATGGTATTTACTTTGCCGTGAATATTTATGAAGGCATTTCCGGTAACCCTGTCGGTGGTAAACGTCAGTCACATACTCTTGCCGGGCAGGTTGGTTCTACGCTTGATCTGCAATTTGAAAAATTGCTCAATGCCGGTGAATGGTCCCGTGACCTGTGGCTGCACATGCTGGTTGTGAATGGTAACGGGCAGAATCTCAGTCGCCTGATGGGGGATAATGGTAACCAGGTGCAGCAGATTTATGGCGCACGTGGTAACGTTGTTGCGCATCTGGTCTGGGCTTATTTTGAAAAATCGATGCTTGAGAACCGCCTTGATGTTTCTGTCGGCTGGATTCCACCAGGCACGTTCTTTAACAACTCTCCATGGGTCTGTAGCTTTATGAACGTCTGGCTGTGCGGTAACGTAACACCAGGTAAATATCTGAACGGTGGCCGTGACTGGCCTTCAGGTAATGCCGGCGGTGTTGTTCGTTATATGCCACGCCCTGATGTTTATATTATGGGTGGCGCTTTTGCGGTTTCTCCTCATAGCTATAACGGTGGCATTTCCGGCTGGTCATGGGCACAGAGTGGGATTTCACAGGTCAGCACCGAATATGAAGTGGGCTGGATTCCTGAGTTTGGCCGTAATCATCTGATCGGCCATTACAAGGTTGGCGGTATGTATGATACCTCCCGCTATGAGCGCCTTTATGAAGGTTATACAAAAGGTACTAACCTCGGCGCCCCGACGCAGAACTTTCATGGTCGTCAGGAATCAATCTGGGTTATGGCTGACCAGATGCTGCTGCGTCATGGCAAGGGTGATTCGAATGGTCTGGTTCTGGCTGGTTATTATAACTGGGCCAGTGGTAAAACCTCTCAGATTAATAATCATCTTGTCGGTGCTATTCTTGATACTGGCTGGTACTGGCACAGGCCGCTTGATAGCTGGGGTATTAATGTGCAGTGGGCCTCATTCAGCCGCTCAGCTATCCGCGCTCAGGAGGCAGCAGCTGCAGCCGGTCAGGCGCTGCCTGGCTGGAATTTTGGCGCTCCCTACGGCATCCAGGGGCATGAGACGATTTATGAAGCGTTTTATACTTTCCATGTCCTGACCGGGTTTAACCTGCAGCCTGATTTTCAGTATGTGAATCATCTCGGTGGCTCCACACGCTACAAAGATGCTGCAGTTTTATCTCTGGCTATGACCCTCGCTCTCTGAGGGGCAGAGGCCTGGCGGGGGTGCGGTATGTTATTTTCTTTCTTGACGTGGAACATTTCAGGCCGCATTCCTCGCCATCATGCGTATTGCTGCTATTCTCCTCGCTGCCGGTTCCGGCAGCCGCTATACCGCTTCAGGCGGGTCCGAAACGCCTAAGCAGTATGTTCAGCTGGCCGGTGCTCCGGTCATCTGGCATGCCGCCAGGGCATTGTTGCCTCATGTGCACTGCCTTCTGCCTGTGGGTGACAAAGCCCGGCTGAGCGAAGTGCTCGACGAGCTTGATGTTCTCCCTCCTGTTGATGGTGGCGCAACCCGGCAGGCCAGCGTTCGTGCTGGTCTTGAGGCTCTTGCCGCTCTCCCGGCAGAGCAGCGTCCTGATGTCGTGCTGGTTCATGACGGGGCCCGTCCTTACGTTACAGAGACACTTATTCATACTGTTGTGCAGGCGCTGGCTGATAAACCCGGTGCAATACCTGCCGTGCCTGTTGCCGACACGCTGAAGCGCGAGCATGGCGGTCTGATTGCAGACACCGTGCCGCGGGAGCATTTATTTCGTGCTCAGACCCCGCAGGGCTTTCATTTCGAAACGTTTCTCGATCTGCACCGTGCCGCAGCCGGAACAGATGCTACCGATGATGCCAGGCTGCTTGAAGATGCCGGCCTGAAGGTTGCTCTGGTGCGCGGTGATGAAGATAATATCAAGCTGACATATAAGGATGATCTCATGCGTCTTGAACGACTGGTAGGCCAGACCCTTCTGCCGCGTGTGGGCATGGGTTACGATGTGCATGCTTTTGAAGAGGGTCGGCCTCTTATCCTGTGTGGTATTACTGTGCCACATACGAAAGGTCTTGCTGGCCATTCAGATGCTGATGTGGGCATTCATGCTTTGTGTGATGCTATTTATGGTGCCCTGGCTGAGGGTGATATTGGTCGTCATTTCCCACCTTCGCAGAATGAGTGGAAAGATGCTGACAGTGCACGCTTTTTAATTCATGCAGGGCAGCGTATCCGCGATCGTGGCGGCAGGCTGGTCAATGTTGACCTGACACTCATTTGTGAGCGCCCGAAAATTGGCCCGCATGCTGAGGCTATGAGGGCCAGGCTGGCAGAACTCCTTGAGGTTGAAGTCAGCCGCATATCAGTTAAGGCAACCACATCTGAACGTCTGGGTTTTACCGGTCGTGAAGAAGGTATTGCCTGCACCGCGGCGGTTTCTGTTCTTATTCCCGAATAAGATGTGTTAGGCTGGCCCCTGAGGCCGGTGGTAGACTAAGTTTGCAAGGCAGCAGTCCGATGTTACGTCCTATTGATCTTGGTGGTGTCCTTATTGAGACGCCGGTTATTCTGGCGCCTATGTCTGGTGTGACAGATCTGCCGTTTCGTAAGCTGGCCCGTCAGCTTGGGGCAGGGCTGGTTGTTTCTGAAATGATTGCCTCGTGGGCAATGGTGCGTGAGAATGACAATACACTGCGTATGGCAGAGGTTGTTGAATCAGGCGGTCCTAATGCTGTGCAGCTTGCCGGGTGTGACCCCGTTGCTATGGCCGAGGCCGCTCGTATTGCTGTAGGCCGTGGCGCTGATCTGATTGATATTAACTTTGGCTGCCCGGTAAAAAAGGTTGCTGTCGGGCAGATGGCTGGCTCAGCGCTGATGCGTGATGAGGCAGGGGCGGCGCGTCTGCTTGAGGCAACAGTTAAAGCTGTTAATGTGCCCGTAACCCTGAAGATGCGTATGGGCTGGGATCATCAGAGTCTCAATGCTCCCGTTCTGGGTCGTATCGCTCAGGAAGCAGGTATCAGAATGCTGACCGTGCATGGCCGCACACGTCAGCAGTTTTACAATGGGACCGCAGACTGGGCTTTTGTGCGTAAAGTTAAAGAGGCTGTTACACTCCCGGTTATTGTTAATGGTGATATTCTGACATCTGATGATGCCCGCGAAGCTATGGCTCAGTCAGGCGCAGATGGTGTGATGATCGGTCGTGGCTGTTATGGCCGCCCGTGGTTCCTGGCGCAGGTGGCGCACTCTCTGCGTTACGGGCAGGAGGTTGCGGACCCGACATTGCCGGCGGAAAAAGCTATTGTCCTTCAGCATTACAATATGATGCTTGAGCATTTTGGTGAGCGTCCCGGGCTCAGGCTCGCGCGCAAACATGTCTCCTGGTATTCTGCAGGTCTGCGACACTCTGCCGGGTTCAGAGCAGCATTTAACCGTGTGGATAATGCACCTGAAGCTATTCGTATGATTACTGAATTTTATGATCATATGATTGACACTAATGCTGTCCGGGAGCCGAGAAGCTCACGTCATGCAGAGGTAACCACATGTGCTGCATAAGCATGATGCAGGCTGTGTGAACGGGAATGGCCGGAGACCAGATCAGAACGCCTGCTGAAGCTGCCTATCTTCTTGATGTTATGCCCGTTCCTTTGCTTGAGGTGGGAGCAGAGAACGAGATAACGTTTGCTAACGCAGCAGCAGAAGAGTTTTTTGCAACCTCGCGTCGTCAGCTTTGTCAGCGGACGCTGCAGGAGCTGACAGGGCAGGATCATCCTCTGTTAGAACTCGTTGCAGCGTTACGCAGAGAGCATTGCAGAATTACAGAGTATGACCTGACCTTTCATTCTCACCGTTTTCATTATGAAGGCGTTACAGTATTTGCTTCGGATGTGCCCGACCGTGAGGGGGCGGTAGTGCTGACGTTTCATACGTCTCCGATGGTGAGGAATCTCGATCAGCAAACGCTTTTGCGCTCGGCCGCCCGTAGTATTTCGGGTCTGGCAGATGTGCTGGTGCAGGAGGTACGTAATCCTCTTTCCGGGATTAGAGGAGCAGCCCAGCTTTTGTCAGAAAATGTTGCTGCAACAGATGTGAAGCTGACAAAGCTGATTTGCGATGATGTTGACCGGATTGACGCTCTTGTCGAGCGTTTGTCGGCATTTACTGAAACATCATCTGAATACCGGCTTGTTAATGTACATCGTATTCTTGAACATGTGCGACAGCTGGCAGTGAAAGATTTTGCGGCTGAAATTATAATCTCAGAGCATTATGACCCGTCTTTGCCTTATGTCTGGGGAAGTCGTGATCAGTTTGAACGGATGTTTCTGAATCTTTTAAAAAATGCTGCTGAGTCTGTCAGGCGCAATAAGGGTGCCGGAAAAATTATTTTCGAGACACGCTATGAGCCCGGGGTCGGACGTATTTTGCCCGGCACGTCGCGCTGGCGGCATTTGCCCCTGGTGGTGAGTGTGTGTGATACGGGAGCCGGCGTTTGCGAGACAACGCGCAACCATTTATTTGAACCATTTTCAGATAAAGAGGCGGGTGATTACGGCTTACATCTGGCCTATGCCAGTAAGGTCACAGATGATCACGGGGGCATGATAGACGTAGAAAGTCGTCATAACTTCACAAAAATTAAAATCTACCTGCCTGCAGCTTCAGAGTCGCAAAAGTAGTTTTTTTTGCTATCGTGACGATGAAAATATAAAATACTGAGTGTCTGAACTTTTATGCCTTCTCTTCCCACCATTCTTATTGCAGATGATAACAGCTCAGTTCGTACCGTTCTGGGGCAGGCTCTGGGTCGGGCCGGATATCAGGTGCAGTTTTCCTCTGATGCAACTCTTGTTCTGCAGTGGGCAGAGGACGGAGAGGGTGATCTTGTTATCGCTGATGTGACTTTGCCTGACGCGAGTGATCTGACGCTTCTGAAGCGTATCAGGGCCGCTCGCCCTGATCTGCCGCTTATTGCTATAGGCTCAAGCCAGTCGGCAATGACAGCCGTGCAGATGGCACAATGTGGTGTAGCTGATTATCTTGTTAAGCCTTTTGATCTTGAGCATATGCTTAAGGCAGTCAGGTCGGCACTTTTATCTCCGGCATTATCAGCGGGTGATGTGTCTTCTGGCGATAATCTGCCCGAACAGAGACTGGTTGGAGAATCTGCAGCCATCAAAAATGTGCGTCAGATGATAAGCCGGCTTAAAATGTCAGGTCTGCCTGTTGTTATCACGGGTGAAAGCGGCACAGGTAAGGCACTTCTGGCACGCCTGATGCATGATAACAGTGCGCGCAGAGATAAGCCGTTTGTCACGGTTAATAAAACAGTCTTATCTTTAGCCGGAAGCTCAGAGCTCTGCAAAAGTGAGGATGGCGACTGGCGTGACTGCCTGAAACAGGCAACGGGCGGCACCTTATTTGTTGATGAAGTCAGTGAAATTCCTTCAGAGTTTCAGCTTGGTCTTTTACAGTTTTTGCATGAGCAGGAAGCCGCATCGGCAGCGGGTTTATCCCATGCCGCGGGATATACTCAGGTTATTACAGCTACGCGTTATGATCTGCGTCAGGCTGTGCGAAGCGGCCTGTTTCGTGAGGATTTATATTACAGGCTTAATGTCGTTCCTGTTTATTTGCCGCCGTTGCGTGAACGGGCTGAAGATATAGCATCGCTTGTGGCGTATTTCTTTGCCCGTTATCAGTCAGAAAACCAGTCGTCTGAACTCGATACGCAGGCGCTTGCGTGTTTGCAGGGGTTACACTGGCCTGGTAACGTGCGTGAGCTTGAAAATGTTGTCCGCCGTATTCTGACACTTTACCCGGATGATATGATTACCCGCGATATTGTTGAAGCAGCACTTTCAGAAACGCTGAATAATACGGGGGACGAAATAAATGCATCTGATGATAATGGGTCATTTTCAGATGTCATTTCAGGTTATATCCTGCATTATCTGAAAGCTGAACGGGAGGGAGTGCCTGTGAATGACTTATATGCGCGGGTTATTTCAGAGGTAGAGAAACCTCTTATTCAGCTGACATTAGCCGAAACGCGCGGTAATCAGATAAAGGCTGCTACAATGCTGGGGCTTAACCGCAATACACTGCGTAAAAAAATACGAGAGCTTGAAATCCCTGTTATCCGGTTTCCGGGCTGATACTCTCTGATGAAACAGTGGCTCTCTCATTGTCATGAATGGCTGCTTAAAACGCGCCTCATATGGCTTTTGCGCTCTCTTGAACGGAAAAGCGTTGCTCTGACGCTTGCAGCTCTGGCTCTTGTCCTGGGGCTTGCGACATTTGTGGTGCTGTCTGCGGGCATGTCCCTTGGGCACTATATGGTCATTGAGCCGCTTGTCGTTATTCTCAACGCTTTTGTTTTATGTCTGCTACTGGCGGCTTTACTGATGCGTGCCGGCCCCATGCTGATGGAACATCGCAAAGGGCTGGCAGGAGCGCGCCTGCATGTCAGGCTTGTAACGTTATTTGGTATTGTTGCTGTTGCACCAACACTGGTTGTCGGGATTTTTGCAACTTTATTTTTTCATTTTGGTATTCAGATCTGGTTTTCCGACCGTGTAAATACAGCACTGAATGAGGCACTCGAAGTCTCGCGGGGCTACCTTAAAGAACATAATGCCAATATCCGCACCGATGCATTTTCTCTGGCAAACTATATTACCAGCGCACAAAATGAGCTGACTGCAAATGGTATGAACCTTTTGCAAAATAGCAGCGAACTGAGTGAGATGCTTGATAGTCAGGCCACAATTCGTGGTTTGACTGAAGCACTGGTTTATGACCCGATTACGAATAAGGTTGTGGCGGCAGGCGGGCTGATGAGCCGCACAGGATACCAGAAAGACCTTCCTCCGCCAGCTGCGACAGCGATGGCGCGGACCAGTGATGTGGCTATTCTCGATTCACCTGACCAGCGAACAGTCAGAGCTGTGGTTGAACTTTCGCAGACACCCGCTCTGATGCTTGTTATTACCCGCCTGGTGGATCCGAGTATTCTTGAGCATATGCACCGGACAGAAGGGGTGCTGGCTGACTACAGACGTCTTAATGCCAATAAAGCCAAAATTCAGCTGACATTTATTCTGATTTTTGCCCTCGTTGCATTACTTGTCCTGGCTGCTGCGGCCCTGATCGGCCTGGCTCTGGCGAATCAGATTGCCCGGCCACTGAGTTTACTGATTCTTGCCGCGAGAAGGATCAGTGAAGGAGATCTTGCCGTACATGTGCCTGAGGCAGACCGTGATGATGAGGTCAGCAGCCTTTCACGTGCGTTTAACCGCATGACAGAGCAGCTGGCCAGTCAGCGTGCTGAACTTATGGTAGCTTATGGTCAGATTAATGAGCGACGCCGCTTTACTGAAGCCGTTTTGTCCGGTGTGTCAGCCGGGGTGATCGGCCTTGATGTTGAACAGCGTATTGAGCTGCCTAACCGTGCGGCCAGCCTGTTGCTTGAAACAGATATGATGAATGCGATCGGAGAGCCGCTTTCGCTCCGTGTGCCTGAATTTTCTGAGATTTTATCAGAAGTGGGCAGCACGACAGAAAATGTTATTACACGTGAGCTGCAAATCGGGCCGCCCGCTAAAAGGCGTACATTACTTGTACGGGTTGGCGCCGAGATGCGTGATCAGGTGGCAGAGGGTTACGTTATTACGTTTGATGACATTACAGCGCTTCAGCAGGCACAACGTAAAGCCGCCTGGGCGGATGTCGCAAGGCGTATCGCCCATGAAATCAAGAATCCCCTGACTCCTATTCAGCTCGCAGCTGAACGACTTAAGCGTCGTTTTCTGAAAGAAATTACATCTGACCCGGAGACATTTGCGCAATGTGCTGACACTATAGTGCGTCAGGTCGGTGATATCGGGCGGATGGTGGATGAGTTCTCGGCATTTGCACGTATGCCGCAGCCAGCCATGCGTGATGAGGATTTGTCGCGTATTATCCGTGAGGTTTTGATTCTTCAGCGTAATGCACATGTAGAAATCACCTACAATGTCACTTTGCCTGAGCGGGGGCCGGTTGTGCGCTGTGACCGCCGTCTGATCAGCCAGGCTTTGATTAACCTTTTACAGAATGCGGCAGATGCCATTGCCATGACGCCAAAACAAGGCGATGTTGATAATAATGAAGAAGACGAAGGTGGAGCAGGTGAGATATGTATTGCTATCGAAATGAAAGCAGAAACGGTTGAGATTTTAGTGATAGATAATGGTGCGGGACTTCCCTCCGGCGACAGGGACCGTCTGACTGAACCTTATGTAACTCATAAGGCCAAAGGGACAGGGCTGGGGCTGGCAATAGTCAAGAAAATTATGGAAGATCATGGAGGTCTTATACACCTTCAGGACCGAGCAGAGGGAAGAGGAACTGTGGCTACTCTGATTTTACCGGTGAAAGATTCTTATGGCTCATGAAATCCTGATTGTTGATGACGAACCCGATATCAGAATGCTGGTGGAGGGGATTCTTGAAGATGAAGGGTACACAACCCGGGTCGCAGGTAATTCTGATGCTGCCATTCAGGCTTTTCGTAGCCGCAGGCCAGCTCTGGTTATTCTGGATGTGTGGTTGCAGGGGTCAAAACTCGACGGGCTGGGCATTCTCAGTCTCTTACAGGCCGAAGATTCTTCAGTGCCGGTTATTATGATTTCTGGTCATGGCACCATTGAGACAGCCGTTGCAGCTCTTCAGCATGGTGCTTACGATTTTATAGAAAAACCTTTTCAGGCTGATCGTCTTCTGGTTGTTGTCCGGCGGGCTATCGAGGCTGCACGTCTTACCAAAGAGAATGAAGAGCTTCGTTTGCGTGCAGGGCAGGAAGCTGAGTTATTTGGCAACAGCGTTCTGATCGCGGCTATCAGAAGTCAGATTGAGCGTGTTGCGCCTACAGGCTCCAGAGTGTTGATTACGGGCGCCCCAGGTGCGGGCAAAGAGGTTGCCGCGCGTATGATCCACGCCCGTTCCCGGCGTGCTGATGGTCCGTTTATTGTGCTTAACTGCGCGACTATGGCGCCCGAACGTTTTGAGGGCGAGCTGTTTGGCATAGAAGGCGCAGCCGATGGTACCGGTCGGCGTATCGGTGTCCTTGAGCGCGCACATGGCGGTACTCTGCTGCTTGACGAGGTGGCAGATATGCCGCTCGAAACACAGGGTAAAATTGTCAGAGCCTTGCAGGATCAGACTTTTGAACGGGTTGGCGGTTCCACCCGGGTGAAAGTTGATATTCGTGTTCTCGCTACGACGAACCGTGACCTCCAGGCCGGCATTACAGCCGGGCGTTTTCGTGAGGACCTGTATTATCGTCTGGCTGTTGTGCCTTTGCGCATGCCGGCCCTGCGTGAGCGACGGGATGATATTCCTGGTCTGGCGATGCTTTTTCTGCACAGGGCTGCAGAGCTTGCAGGGCTGCCTCAGCGTGAGCTTTCTGCCGATGCTGTAGCTGCTTTGCAGGCTTATGAGTGGCCGGGCAATATTCGTGAGCTGCGCAATCTGATGGAGCGTGTGCTGATCATGCTGCCGGGAAATACGACAGAGCCTATCCGTGCAGAAATGCTTCCCTCAACGGTGGGGGAGGGGGCGCCGGCTTTGCTAAAATTCGATGCCTCAGCAGATGTCATGAGCCTGCCGTTACGTGAGGCGCGTGATATGTTCGAGACACAGTACCTGCAGGCGCAGTTACTTCGTTTTGGGGGAAATATTAGTCGTACAGCGATTTTTGTTGGGATGGAGCGTAGTGCTTTACATCGCAAACTGAAACAACTTGGTGTAACATCAGAAGATCGTGGATCAGCATGAGAGCTGTCATGATAAAGAAAATGTTTCCAGGGTTATAATAAAAAAAGAGAACAGGGCCTCTGAAAATGGAAAAAGAAACTGGCTGCAATGTGCAGGATGCTTTTTTAAGTCAGATAAGGCGTTCACGCGCCTCTGTGACAATCTTTCTGGTGAATGGTGTCAAACTTCAGGGTAATATTACATGGTTTGACGAAACAACAGTTCTTCTGAAGCGTGATGATCAGACACAGCTGATCTATAAACATGCGATCAGCACAGTTATGCCCTCTGTGCCGGTGAATGTTTTTGAAACGGCAGAAGAACCCGTATCCTCTGATAAAGAAATGTTTTTGCGTGACGACTTCCTCTGAAACAAAACCCGCAGCCGTACGCGGCGCTGTTATTCTGCCCTGGCTGCGTGCCACTCAGGAGCAGGACGTCAGAGCCGCTGAAGCACGTCTCGATGAGGCTGTGGGGTTAGCTGCTTCTATTAACCTGGTTATTGTAAGGCAGGCAGTTTTACTGCTGCGCACCCGCAGAGCAGCGACTCTCCTGGGTGTTGGTCAGGTTGAATCTCTGAAAGAGGCAGTTAAGGCTGACCGTATTGATGTTGTGGTTATTGATGCCCGTCTCACACCAGGGCAGCAGCGTAACCTTGAGCGTGAATGTGGCTGTAAAGTTATTGACCGTACTGGTCTGATTCTTGATATTTTTGGTGCGAGGGCTGCAACAAAGGAGGGGACGCTTCAGGTCGAGCTGGCGCACCTTGAATACCAGCGCTCACGTCTTGTCAGGTTATGGACTCACCTTGAACGTCAGCGTGGTGGGTTTGGCTTTCTCGGTGGCCCTGGTGAGACACAGGTTGAAGCTGATCGTCGTATGATCGGTGACCGGATCGTCAGGCTAAAAAAAGAACTCGAGCAGGTACGCCGCACCCGGGGGCTGCACCGGCAGGCCCGCAAGAGAGTGCCATTTCCTGTTGTGGCTCTTGTCGGATATACGAACGCCGGTAAATCGACATTGTTTAATGCCCTGACCGGCGCCGCTGTTTATGCTCAGGACCAGTTGTTTGCAACGCTCGACCCGACGATGCGGGCGATTACCCTGCCGTCTGGCCGGCGTGTTATCCTGTCTGACACGGTGGGCTTCATTAGCGATCTTCCGACCGAGCTGATAGCTGCCTTTCGCGCAACGCTGGAAGAAGTGTCTGAAGCTGATATTATTTTGCACGTACGTGATATCGCCCATCCGGACAGCTCTGCTCAGAAAAAAGACGTTTATGGCGTACTTAATGGTATGGCCCAGAGTGGGATGATAGAGCCCGACTGGAGCAATCGTACTATCGAGGTGATGAACAAAGCCGACCTTATGGGTGGGCCCGAGGCTTTTCCTGAAACAGAAGAGACGGTTGCGATTTCAGCCATAACGGGTGATGGCCTGCCACAGCTGATGGCTCTGATCGACAGGCATATCACAACGGCTATGATCCTCGTGCGTTATGAGATCCCTCTGGCTGAAGGTGCTGCCTCTGCCTGGTTGTATCAGCATGGAGAGGTCACAGAACGTGAAGATGGTGAGGAACGTATGACACTGACCGTACGTTTACAGCCACAGGATCGCGCACGTTTTGAAATGCAGTTTCGTCACATTCTGGCTGAAGTGCCGTAGCCGGATCGTCAAAAGTGAGAATAGCTGTTGTCGGTGCCGGGGCGGTAGGATGTTATAGCGGTGCCCTCCTGGCGCGGGCAGGCTATGATGTGACGCTGGTCACCCGACCTGCACAGGCTGCTCTTATTCAGGCTCGTGGTATCTTGCTGGAAGAGGGTGGTAAAAAACACACTATCCGGCTTAAAGCGGTTTCTGACAGTCAGTGCCTTCCTGTAGCCGATCTGGTCTGGTCAGTGTTAAGGTCGGAGATAATGCAGCTGCTGCACCGCTGGTGCTGAGCCTGCTCGGCAAGGATACTGTTATTCTGAGTATGCAGAATGGTGTCGATACTGCAGCGCAGCTGAGTGAGCTGACTGGCTGCGAGGTTTTACCCTCTGCACTTTATATTGCTGTTGACAGGGTTGAACCTGGCCACGTTGTGCACCGTGGTGGTCATCATATTATGCTGGGAAGCGGCAAGGGGAGCAGGCTGGCAGCTGCGGCCTTAAACCGTGCAGCCCCCCTGAAGGCTGAGATATCGCAGGATATACCATCAGTATTATGGGAAAAGCTGACAGTAAACTGCGTATATAATGCCCTTTCGGCCATTACCCTGATGCCTTATGCGGCTTTTGGGGAAACAGATGGTGCGGGTGCTGTAATTCAGATGGTTCTGGAAGAATGCCGTGTTGTTGCCCAGGCCTGCGGAGTGACACTCCCTGCGGATATGACGCAGAGGCTCCACCAGATTATACAGCATATGCCCACGCAGAAATCTTCAGCTGCACAGGATGTTATGAAAGGGCGGGCGACCGAAATTGAGTTTATTAATGGCTATATTGTGAGAAAAGCCGGTGAGTATGGTATTGCTGTACCGGTTAATTTTACACTTCTTGTTATTATCAGAATGATTGAAAAACGGCTGGCTCAGGAAAAACTGGTTTAGTCAAATTCTGCCGGCAGATCCGGGCAGGTATGAAAGCGGAAGAGTTTATTAATCTGTCCTGGCAGGACACGTCCTTCAGACAAATTTGCCGGAATTTCGTTTTGTGCAAAAAAGCGTATTTCACTGGTTTCTATGCTGGTTGCAGGCTGGCCTCCGGTAATTTCTCCCAGAAAAAAAAGTTTGGTAACACTGAAGGGCTCAGGTGGCATATGCTGCTGCGTACTGCGGTCGAGTGCCATAACCAGTCTGGTTATTCTGACCTCATAACCTGTTTCTTCAAAGACCTCTTTTGCGGCATTCTGAGCAGGTGTGTAGTTTGTGTCGGCCCAGCCTCCGGGAATAGTCCAGCGGTTTTTATCGAGAATTTCGCGTACCATCAGTATACGCCCCTGCTCATCAAAAATACCCGCCCGCACTTCGAGTTTAGGCGTGGCATAACCCTGCTGACCTGCAAAAAGAGAGGCGATCTTTACTTCAGAGTCATCACAGCCTGTGGCCATGATATGTGCGGCAAGCTTACGTAAGGTTTCATATCGCTCGCGGTCAAACGGGTCTTTGGCATAAGTGAGGCCTGTCTGAGAAATAGCCTGAATATCACGCGCCCAGAGAAGCCATGCCGGTTCAGTCATTGTTTATTCTCCTTTTGCTGGCTGATTTATATAAAAAAACGGGGGAGCTTTCACTCCCCCGTCGCAGACTTATATCAAAGCCGCCGGATTATGCGTCAATCTTTGTCGCACTCTCATGGTTTATCAGCAGGCTGTCACCATTCGCTGAGACAGGAATAGTCTGCCCGTCATGAATGCTACCCTGAAGTAAAAGCTCAGCCAGAGGGTTTTGCAGGCTGCGCTGCACAACCCGTTTAAGCGGACGTGCACCATAGACCGGGTCATACCCTTCGTTAGCCAGCCAGGCATGAGCCAGATTATCAAGAGACAGCGTTATTTTGCGGTCATCAAGCAGCTTTTGCAGGCGTGCAATCTGGATATCAACGATCTGAGCCATGTCTGCTTTTTGCAGACGTGAGAACAGAATAATCTCATCCAGACGGTTGAGGAACTCAGGGCGGAAGTGATCGCGTACAATCTTCATCACGCTGGCATGAACAAGGTCAGTTGATTCACCATCTGGCTGGTTTGCCAGCAGTTCAGACCCGAGATTGCTTGTCAGAATGATAATTGTATTGCGGAAATCAACTGTGCGTCCCTGACCATCTGTCAGGCGGCCGTCGTCAAGCACCTGCAGCAGAATGTTAAAGACATCCTGATGAGCTTTTTCAACTTCGTCGAACAGAATAACCTGGTAAGGTCTGCGGCGCACAGCTTCTGTCAGCACACCACCTTCCTCATAGCCGATATATCCCGGAGGGGCACCGACCAGACGTGAGACAGCATGCTTTTCCATGAATTCGCTCATATCAATGCGAAGCAGAGCTTTTTCATCATCAAAGAGGAAGCGTGCCAGAGCTTTTGAAAGCTCGGTTTTGCCTACACCGGTTGGCCCAAGGAACAAAAACGAACCGATAGGGCGATTAGGGTCCTGCAGGCCTGCACGAGCACGCCGTACGGCATCAGAAACAGCTTTGAGAGCGGCTTCCTGACCGATAACAGAACGGCGCAGTTCATCTTCCATACGCAGCAATTTGGCACGTTCACCTTCAAGCATGCGGTCGACAGGCACGCCAGTCCAGCGCGAGACAACAGCCGCCACGCTCTGGTCAGTAACAGCCTGCGAGACGAGATCGCTTTTGCTGCTTTCGGCTTCTTCCTGCTGGGCTGTGGCAATTTTTGCCTGAAGGTCAGGGATGACACCATACATCAGCTCAGAAGCTTTGCCGAGGTTGCCTGTGCGCTGTGCGACCTCAACGTCAGAGCGTGCCTGGTCAAGCTGCTCCTGCAGCTTCTGCACAGCCTGAACACGTTCTTTTTCTGCATGCCAGGTGGCGCTCATGGCATCTGACTGCTCTTCAAGTTCAGTCAGCTCCAGTTCAACAGCTTCAAGACGCTCTTTGCTGGCTGTATCATCCTCTTTACGCAAAGCTTCCCGCTCAATTTTGAGCTGGATGATACGACGGTCGAGTTCGTCAAGTTTCTCAGGTTTGCTGTCAATCTGCATCCGCAGACGGCTGGCAGCTTCATCAATCAGGTCGATTGCTTTATCTGGCAGAAAACGGTCAGTAATATAGCGGTTTGACAGCGTTGCGGCAGAAACAATAGCCCCATCGGTTATCCTTACACCGTGATGGAGTTCGTATTTCTCTTTAATACCACGCAGAATAGAGATGGTATCAGCCACTGATGGCTCGCCCACAAAAACCGGCTGGAAGCGGCGGGCAAGTGCTGCATCTTTCTCAATATATTTGCGATATTCATCCAGTGTTGTCGCGCCGATACAATGCAGCGTGCCACGAGCCAGCTCAGGTTTGATCAGGTTCGAGGCATCCATTGCGCCATCGGTCCGCCCGGCGCCAACGAGAGTATGCATTTCGTCGATGAAGAGGATAACCTCGCCTTCGGCACTTTCAATTTCTTTCAGTACAGCTTTAAGGCGCTCTTCAAATTCACCACGAAATTTTGCGCCGGCAACCAGAGCGCCGAGATCAAGCGAAAGCAGCTTTTTGTTTTTAAGGGCTTCAGGCACGTCACCATTGACGATACGCTGGGCAAGCCCTTCTACAATAGCTGTTTTACCAACGCCTGGCTCACCGATCAGAACCGGATTGTTTTTGCTGCGGCGGGCCAGAACCTGAATGGCGCGACGAATTTCTTCATCACGACCAATAACCGGGTCGAGTTTGCCTGCCTGTGCAACAGCAGTGACGTCACGTGCGTATTTTTTAAGCGCATCAAAGCCGGCTTCAGCATTTTCGCTGGTTACGGTGCGCCCTTTGCGGATTGCCGCGACGGCACTTTCAAGCGCAGAGGCAGAGGCGCCGTGTTTTTGCAAAGCCCTGCCTGCGGCTGTATTCGATGCGGCAATGCTGACAAGGAGCCGGTCCTGGGCAACGAAGGAGTCACCTGCTTTTGCAGCAGCCTGTTCAGCGTCATCAAGGAGGCGAATCAGGTCAGGCGTGGCCTGTGGCTGACCAGCCCCACCACCTTCTACACGAGGCAATTTTGCCAGGGCTTCGGTGTTCGAGGCTTTAATCTGTTCAGGGTTGCCGCCAGCAGCGCGGATAAGGGCAGAAGCTGCCCCTTCGTCGTCGTCAAGCATTGCTTTGAGCAGATGCTCAGGAGTCAGCTGCTGGTTAAAATCACGCAGAGCAATGGTCTGTGCAGCCTGTAAAAAGCCTTTTGACCGTTCAGTAAATTTTGCAATATCCATAATATTCCTCTTGTCCCTCTTATCTCAGGCAACTAAAGGCCGTTTCTCACCCCGGTAAGGCAGTGAGGGGATGAATGCTTCACCCATGCTCAGAGATTGGCACCCTCATTTCAACAATCAAGAGCTGTAAGAACAAAATGTTAATATTTTAGGCATTTATGTTAAAAAATATGAAACTGATTGATATTAATGTGTTGAGTGAAATTATTTAATACTGCCACCCTGCTATATAGGCTGGAGGATGGCAGTATTAATGCGTTAAAAAATATTATTTTTTAACAACGGGCTGGCGCGTTTGCCTGAGGTTTTTAATGAAGTTATCATCAACGTTAAGATGCCCCTTAACCAGGTGAGGCGGGGTCAGAGCCAGCCAGTTATTGAGCGAAATATCTTTATATTTATCAGTGTGAAAGACATTGATGACGCGCAGAGGCTCATCGCCAATATTTTCAATATAATGCGCTAATGTTCTTGGCACATACCCGACATCACCAGGGACGAAGTCAAAGGTCCGGGCATTATTAACCGCATCAAATACCGTCATGCGCGCTTTGCCACTGATATAATATTGCAGCTCGTCAGCATCGGGGTGCCAGTGAACCTCGCGCAGAGCGCCAGGATCGAGATCAATGAAAAGTGCAGCGAGGCTGGTAACATCGAAATTGCGTGAGTCGACAACCTGTGTTGCGCCACCCGGATAGGCAGTCGGTGGCACCTGAGAGGCACGGAAAACATATTTATCAGTATAGGTTACGGCGCCCAGTTCTTTACGCACCTGCTCAAGCGGCGGGGGAACAGGCTGACGAAAAATATATTTTTCGCTGGCAGGAATATTGTTAAATGCGGCTTCTGGCAGGCCAAAGTTTTTCGCCAGTACCTCGCGGGGAATGTGAGCAAACAGCTCGGTAACAAGCAGTGTCTGGTTTTCGGAGAAATTGCCATCATTGAAAACAAGAACGAACTCTGTGCCTTCTTCCAGCCCCTGAATAGCGTGAGGGAAGCCAGCCGGTGCAAACCACAGATCTCCGGGTTCAAGATCTTCAATCAGTGTCTGACGCTGGTCATCAATCAGGTAAAAACGCACTTTACCTTTCAGCACATAAGCCCACTCAGCTTCTTTATGCCAGTGCATTTCGCGTACAACGCCGGGGGGGAGGCGCATGTTGACGATAGCCAGCTCTTTAAGAGCACCCATTTCACGGCATGTGACTTCACGTGCCCATCCGCCATCTTCAAGGCGGTTATGTGCCATCGCGAAGGGGAATTTCAGGTTGGGCAGGCCTCCGTTATCGGTCGCAGGTGGCAGGAAAATATCCGGGTTCTGAAGTTCAACTTCCGGGTTGCGCGGGCCTGCAATATCAGCGCCTTTAGAACCTCTGACTGGTTGTTTGAGTTCTGTCATGAAGATAATCCTTTACGATGTGACCTGTAACGGGGTTACAGACCTGTTTTCAGGTGAGAAATGACAGGAAAAAGAGGCCTGATTATTTATACGAACGTGGCCCCTGACGTTGGATCTGAAGTTTTCCGACGATTTTTTGCTATGAGAGCAACTAAAAGAAGAGAAAACGTTGCGATAATTAAAGAAGCATTATCTTTAACTATTTTATCGATGTAGAAACCTAAAGCACCTCCGGAGGCAAATCCTAATAAAACAAAAAAGAAAATGCCTGACCACATCAGGTTGGATTCACCGTTGATGCCGTCTTTTTTGAAAAAACTTTGTGCCAGAAAATTAAAGGCCATCTGCACAACAAAGGTAACTGCGACGTTGCCGTAGAGCATGCCATGATCTTTATGAAAAGCATTGCCCTGCATACCGGCAACAAAGCTGATAGCCAGTGCCAGCACTTCAGGGCGAACAATACCATAAAAAGCTGTGGCGCTGATCAGTGCCAGCCCCAGGCACTCACACCATAGTACAATGATTGTGAAGTTACGCCCTTTTGAAAGAAGTGTCGTCATGACAACACCACAGAAGGCGGAGCCGAGACCAAAAGCAATAACAGAGCCAAAGGCAAACCAGAAGGCAGACCAGTCACCCTGTACCAGGCGATACCCAACCTGCACGACGTTACCCGACTGCACGGTAGCAAAGGTCTGTGCATGGTAAAAAGTCCAGGCATTCATCAGACCTGCGCAGAATGCGAGTATAAAGCCTATCCCTCTGTCTTCCATGAGTGGATATTGGTTTTTTCTTAACGTTTCCTGAGAGGAGGCGGCAATCATATCAGTGCTCCAGAAAAGGCCATGAAGATAATCAGCCGCACGATGTAATTGTTTGGTTGCGGAGAATCTTACACTACTGAAAATGTTTGTTTATTGAAAGCCTGATTATATTTTGTCATAAAAATCTTTGTAATGTCAGATAATCAGAGTGTATTTTTTATGAATTTATAAGGGGTTTCTTAAAGGGGAATGTTGCAGAGTGGTATAGTGTCACTGCCAGAGCTGATGACACTCATCATGGATTTTCTTAACATAAGTGGTGTTTTCTGGTGCTGTCATACGAAGCGGCTTCTAACAATTTATGCGAGAAAAAACTGGTTTGGTGAGCTATAAGCGCACTATTTTTTTCTGGTGAAATTTTTCAGGTCAGCACGATATAAAAGCGGCACCTGAGGGGAGCAGATAAACTTCCCTTCTGTCAGGTGCCTTATGCGTCAGATCATATTCTCAGTGATTTTTTTAACTGTTCAGCCGTAATGTGAAAAGCACTGTATCTTAACCCGGGGGCTGGGTAACAGGTGGCGGAGATTTATGCTCAGGGTCTGAAAATCTGGGTACCCGGCCGTGATGCCCAAAATTGACCAGGCGTGCTTCTGCCAGATGTATTTTGCCAAACAGATCAATACGTATCAGCAGCATCGCGCAGATTGCACCGATAAAAGGGGCGGTCAGATAGATCCAGAAATGATGCCATTGCCCGGAGGCCAGAGCTGGCGCGAAACTTCTGGCAAGGTTCGTACTGTTGCCAGAGAGCCAGGCGGTAACCGGGTTCATAAATAAAAAGAAAAAACCGGCAGCCCATGGTGAGAAATATTTAAGAGCCGGGTGCCCCAGAAGCCAGATGATCATAATGACCAGTAAAAAGGTTGTGCCAAATTCTGACATAAAGGGCCATAAAAGCGAGACATCAGGGTTAGGCATTGTAGCAGCAAAGCTAACACTTGCCATCGCTCTGTCCCAGAAGGGAAACAGCGCGCCGGCTCCCATAAGCAGCGCAATGCCCAAACAGGCCCCGATAAGCTGCGCCAGAATATAACCCAGTGTGTCGATCCATGTGAGGCGGCCATACATGTAAAACGCGAGCGAAACAGAAGGGTTAAGGTGTGCACCACTGACTTTGCCAAAGCGCGTATAAGCTGCAATGCCACCTGAAAGGCCAAAACACAGTCCGCATAATGCTGTTTGCAATACGGCATGGCTGGCCAGATGCTGGCCAAGGGGAATATGTGTCGAGAGAAGGAGCGTATTAGAGACAACACCGCAGATGATCAGAACCGCAGTGGCGAGGCTTTCACATCCATAAAGCTTCCAGTGCAGGGGGCGGTCAGGGCGTGGCTGCCCGGCCAGAGGACGATCTTCAGTATGTTTTTTAAAATGCAGAACAGACACAGTACCAGGGGTTCCTTTTGAAAAACTGTTTTACAACGGTTCTGCACAGGCCCGGTGAACGGCTGGTGAAGTATTGACTTTACGGAGGCAGGTGCAGCGGAGCTCCCGTTTAAAGGAAGCTCCTCTGTATTTTACGCAGCGTTCAGCTGTGCTTCAGCAAACTCATAGTTAGCAAGTTTGTCGAGGAAGTTTGTGATGTAGTCAGGACGACGATTGCGGAAGTCGAGGTAGTAAGCGTGCTCCCATACGTCGAGACCCAGCAGTACTTTACCGTGGCCTTCGGCCAGAGGGTTTGAGCCGTTAGCTGTTTTGGTTACAGCCAGTTTGCCGTCTTTACCCAGAACAAGCCATGCCCAGCCAGAACCGAACTGAGAAATAGCAGCCTGTTTGAACTGCTCACGGAAAGCTTCGTCGCTGCCAAAGTCGCTGGCAATTTTAGCAGCCAGTTTTGCAGGTACTTTGCCGCCGGCAGGAGAAAGGTTCTGCCAGAACAGGATGTGGTTCCAGTGCTGACCAGCATTGTTAAATACAGGAGCCTGTGCGGCATCGCCTTTAACAGCCAGGATGATTTCATCCAGAGACTTGCCTTTAAGTTCAGGCTTGGCTTCAACAAAGTTGTTGAGAGCTGTTACATATGCCTGGTGGTGCTTGCCATGATGCAGTTCAAGCGTTTCCTGGCACATGCCGCGAGCAGCAAGCGCATTTGGGGAATAAGGAAGAGCTGGCAGTTCGAAAGCCATTATTTTATACTCCGTCAAAATGAAGGACGGCGGAGTGCCGTGACTACAGAGCTATGAAGCTGAGGCTGACACGTCAAGGGACAGTCCTGGTTAGTGTGCCCCTCAGAACCCTGCCTCACACAGTTGTGCTTATGCTAAATACGGCATTTTCATTCGTTTCAGCGTATGTCACACAGCGTTGTCGAATATTATTTATTATCTTTTCATAATGACCTGTACCGGTCACAAAGCGTGGTGTGCGATCTATGCAGGGTGTTCAGACTTTTGAAAAATACGTTTTTAAAGCTGACCCGGATCGTGCCTTATGTGCAAGTTTTTTGCCGGAACCTGCCCGGCAGAATATTTTTTTGCTCCTTGCGTTTCATGACGAAATAACCAGAGCCCTTGTGCCTGGTCGTTCAGCTACGATTGCAGGCCCGATGGCGGCCTATATCAGGTTGCAGTGGTGGCGCGACGTGCTTGAGGGCACCCGTCCGCCTGAGCACGAACTGGCTACGCTGTTGCTCAGTGCCCTGCAGGCAAAAAAATTTCGCACCGAAACAGTTACGGATCTTCTGGAGGCAAGGGAAAGTGAACTGTCGGCAGAAGGGGATCCGTCATCCTGGGCTGCGATGATGCTCAAAGGCAGTGGTGGTCTTCAGCGCGCGGTGGGTGAGGCGCTGGGCATTACAGATGCAGAGACGCTCGACGGTCTTGCCGCATGTGGTGCAGCTTATGGTGCAGGGGCAATGCTGCGCCACTGGCCGGTGCTGCAAAAGGCGGGCGGGCGTTATCTTTTTCCTGGTGAGGCTGATGGGCTCAGGCAGGCAGGCCTCGTGTTTCTGGCTGAGGCAGAGCAGAAAATTGCGAGGGGGTCGCTTGCGGCAAAGGCTGCATTGCCAGCCGTGCTGTCGCGTCGTGACCTGCAGCGTGATAGTACTCAGGCCGGCCGCCCCAGAGGCCTTGGGGATAAATGCGCCGTTATTGCAGCCGGCCTGAAAACACGCTGGTCAGGCAACAAAACCTGACCAGCAGGATTATTAATGCCGTTCAGGCATCATTGGCCGTCATATGCTCCATAATGCCGATCAGAGCAGAATAGTCTGAATCAGGCGAAGCGCGTTTTGTCAGTGAGAGCTGTTGCGTAACAGCTGCCAGTGTTGGCACAGGCACAGCCTCGCGTGCAGCGGCATCCACAAACAGGCGCATATCCTTCTGCATCAGGCGGGCAGGGAACTGAGGTGAGAAGTCACCATTTTTGGCTGCGAGGATTTTGCGTTTGTGGTGTGGCGAAATAACGGCCACATTATCAAGCGCGTCAAACAGCATCGACCGGTCAAGGCCTGCTGCCAGCCCATAAGCAATACCCTCTGCAACGGCAGCAAGGCCTGCACCCATAATGGCGTTAATGACGAGTTTGAGGCGCGCACCACTGCCGGCGGGGCCGGCATGGATCGTAATTTTACCAATGATGTCAAAAACTGGTTTCGCACGAGCCAGTTCTTCGTCTGTGCCACCGGCAAGAACAACAAGTGCGCCTTTATCAGCCTCGGGTGTGCTGCCTGAAACCGGGCAGTCTATGACAACCGCGCCACTCGCCTGGCCAGATTCGTACAATCTGGTTGTCGCTTCGGGAGAGACAGAACTCGTGTTAAGCAGTAATGCCCCTTTTTTAATACCGCTGAGTGCCCCGTTTTCTCCATACATAGAGGCGGCAAGAGCCTCATCGTCAGGTACGCACACTAAAACGATGTCAGCGTTACGGGCGACGTCTGCCGGAGCAGGTAAAAATGAGACTGAGCCATCGCCCCCTTTGCCAGAGGGCGTGTAGGCAATAATGCCATATCCGGCCTGCTTAAGGTGAGCAGCCATACGGCAGGCCATTGCACCAAAGCCAATGAACCCAATAGTCTGAGAGTGTGCCATGCGCTGTGTTCCTTATCTTTATATGTCTTCACGAGCATTATGGTAATATGCGCCGGTATGCCCATAACTGACGACCGGGCGACTATCCAGCAGGGATAATGAACTATGACAGTCTATCGCTATCCACGACCAGCCCCTTCAGAGATCACACCGCGTCATTTGTTTCTTTCTCGCAGAAAAATGATAGCCTCAGCAGCTATGGGCGTGGTAGCAGCCGGTGTGTCGCCTTATTCTGCTCTGGCAGCAGAGGCAGGGCAGATTGACGGGCGGGGCTGGCCTGCGCCTGATAAACCGACATCGCTGAATGATATTACGCATTATAATAATTTTTACGAATTCGGGACGGATAAATCTGATCCTGAAGCTTTATCAGGTGATTTTGTTTCAAGGCCCTGGCGTGTGCAGGTTGACGGGCTGGTTGACCACCCGAAGGTGTGGGATATTGATGAACTGATCCGTCAGTTCGGGCAGCAGGACCGCCTGTATCGTATGCGCTGTGTTGAAGCCTGGTCGATGGTTATTCCGTGGAACGGGTTTGAGCTTGGTGCGCTGTTGCGTGCAGTCTCACCTAAAAGCGAAGCCCGTTACGTTGCGTTTACCTCTGTCGTCAGGCCTGAGCAGATGCCGGGGCAGAGAGGCGGGGCATTTTCTCTGACATGGCCGTATACTGAGGGACTGCGGCTTGATGAAGCAATGCATCCGTTAACTATTCTGGCAACTGGTGTGTATGGGCAGACGATGCCAGCACAAAACGGCGCGCCTGTCAGGCTGGTGGTGCCATGGAAATATGGTTTTAAAGGCATCAAGTCGATTACGCGCATTACGCTCACCGATAGACAGCCACCTGCAAGCTGGAACGTCATGGCCCCGAATGAATATGGATTTTATGCCAACGTGAACCCTGCTGTTGATCACCCGCGCTGGAGCCAGGCAAGTGAGCAGATTATTGGGCAGGGGAGTTTGTTTTATACAGCACGTAAACCCACTCAGCTTTTTAACGGATATGCAGAGCAGGTAAGCGGGCTTTATAAAGGCATGGATCTGAATAAGGATTTTTAGGTGATGTCAGGGCGGTCAGTCTCTTCGCGACAAAAAAACGGGTTTACTCCCGTTAAAAGGCAGGTGCTGCTTTATCTGTTTTTTCTGGCTCCGTTCGTGTTTGACCTTACAGCCGGTGTTATGGGCAATCTGGGGCCTGACCCTGCACACTACTGCCTGCATGATTTTGGTCGTTATGCGATACGTTTTTTACTGCTCTCCCTCGCCATTACGCCGCTCAAGCGCTTTGCGGGAGTTGACCTTATGCTCTGGCGCCGGCCGCTGGGCCTGCTGGCGTTTACTTATGCTGCGCTACATATTTTCTTTTATGTGGTTGTGATCAGACATGTTGATACGCATGTTTTGTGGCGTGATGTCACAACACGCCCTTTTCTGATTTTTGGTTTGCTGACTTTTTTAATTTTGTTACCCCTGGCGCTGACGTCAACCCGTAAAACAATAAAGGCACTGGGGCGCTGGTGGCGGCCTTTGCATCGTCTGGTGTATGGTGCGGCTATCCTGGCCAGTATCCATTATATGATCGCGTTTAAAACGTGGCATGTGCAGCCTTTTGTGTATGCTGCTCTGGTTTGTATTTTCCTGTCTTTTCGTCTGATCAGGAAAGGTCGCACCCCGCGCCGTGCCTGAATGTAAGAAAATAACAGCCTGTGATACAACAAATATGACGACAAAAGAGATGAGCGGCAGGCTTGCATTTGCAGGTGAGGGGGTCCATGCTGCTCATTGCAGATGATATGTTTCTTTTGATTAGACATCCTGACAGAAAGTATTACGATGCGAATGAAATTTTTGCTTGCTGGTCTTGCTGGTTTTGCTCTGATGACACCGGTAGTCCATGCCGATACACTGCATAACGACTGGGAAAATTATAAAGCCGGGCGCGCTCTTAAACGCCTCTCCGGCGAGGGGCAGAAAACTCTTACTGACGTTTTCCAGATTCAGGCTCTGCTGAACCAGGGAAAAACCAGCGAAGCTCTTCCTCTTCTGGCTGATGCTCAGAAAAACCTGCAGGCTGCGGGTCTGTCAGAGAAAAAATTTCTTGCAGATGAAAAACAGCTGACGGCCGCTTCAGGTCATGTGGCTGCACCTGCACATAAAAGCACGACCGGCACAGTAACCTGGATCCCCGTTGGTGGTCAGTTTGTTGTTGATGATACGCTGGTGCCTGAAAAACAGCAGGCTGTTAAATCAGCTAACGATAAGCTGAAAGCTGGTCAGACGGATCAGGCAGCACAGGTATTTCAGGTGGTCGGTCAGGACAGTGACCTGATGATTGCTCTGGCACCTCTGAACGATACTCTTGCCAGTCTGCACCGCGCTGAAGTTTTCGCTGAAGCGAAGCAGAGCAAGGAAGCTCTGGATGCGATTTCAGATATCCTGAATGGCATTATTTTCATCTCTGATAATGTATTTATTACGGCAGCACCTCCTCCTCCGGGAGCAGCTGCGCTTGCTGCAGCAGCACCGGTGAAAAAGTAAGTTTTTATGCTTTCCCCGCTGTTATAAAGCGGGGAAAGTAGTTTTTAGTGTTGGTTACGCGATTTTTCTCAGAAGAGCTGCAGAGCTCTGGTCAACATTGATAAATGTGACCGTTTTTCCTCTGCCTCGCAGGCGGGCTGCAATTTTCTCCACTGTATCCGCCGCACTTATATCCCATATTCTTGCCTGACTTAAGTCGAGCACAATTGTGCTTTCCGGTGCCTGAAAATCTATGGCATCGTTAAGAATGTCAGTTGAAGCAAAGAAGATTTGTCCCGCAACATAGTATGTTATGGTTTGTGCATCGGCACTGGTTTGGCTGGTGACATGTAAAAGCTTCATCACCTGAAATGAGAAAAACAAACCATTCAGCAACACGCCACAGGCAACGCCGGCTGCAAGGTCGTGCGTGAGAATAACAACCCCCACAGTAACCAGCATAACAGTTGAGGAGAGGCGGGGGTGGCGTATAAGCTCGTTAAGAGATGACCATGAAAACGTGCTGACAGAAACCATGATCATAATGGCAACCAGTGCAGCCACGGGCACTTTTGCAACGAAATCGTGAAAAACTACCAGCAGAAGAAGCAGAAAAGCACCAGCCGTAAAGGTTGAAAGTCTGCCTTTGCCACCATAGCGCAGGTTGCCAACAGTCTGACCAATCATACCGCAGCCAGCCATGCCGCCAAAAAGGCCTGCGAGAATATTTGAAATCCCAAGCCCGGTGCATTCCATTCGTTTATTGCTGTGAGTGTCTGTCATTTCGTCAACAACAGTGGCGGTCAGCAAAGATTCAAGAATACCCACCATGGCCATTGCCACAGAATATGGCAGCACTATTTCCAAAGTTTCTAACGACCAGGGCACAGCAGGCAGAGTAAAGGCAGGCAGACCTTTTGGTAAGGCACCCAGGTCTGCAACGACATGAACCGGCATCGGCCAGACCATTGTTACTGTTGTGAGTGCCAGGATGCAGATAAGAGGGGATGGGATGGTAGTTGTTATTCTCGGCAGAAGATAGACGATCGCCAGCCCCAGCGCGATCAGAGCATAGGTCTGCCAGCTGACATGGATCATTTGTGGCAGCTGGGCTGAAAAAATCAGAATAGCCAGCGCGTTGACAAATCCTTTCTCAACATCGCGCGAAACAAAACGCATCATGCTCTGTAGTTTTAGCGCGCCAAAAAGAATTTGAATAAGGCCAGCCAGGGCGGTGGCAAGTAGCAGATACTGAAAGCCGTGGCTATGCACCAGGCCGGCTGCGACCAGAGCAACTGAACCTGCCGCGCCCGAAATCATACCGGGCCGGCCGCCTGTTATGGCAATGGCAATGCTGATGACAAAGGAGGCAAAAAGGCCGACCTCAGGGGCAACACCTGCAGCGTAGGAGAAAGCGATAACTTCAGGAATAAGAGCGAAGGTTCCCACCATGCCGGCAAGAATGTTTTTGACAGGACTGTCTGTCCATTCCCGGATGTACTGGTTAACGGTCACACAAAACCTTTCTGTCTCAAAGACGATACTGTTCTGTTTATTAAAAAAGGGTGAGCGAACAGTTTATCGTGACAGAGCCAGGAATGTAAGAGCTGAATACCCTCAGCATGTTAGCCTGTGGTGTGTGAGGGTATAGCGCGGCTCAGAACTCAGCGCGGATGGAGCCAAAGAACTGGCGCGGAGCACCAAGCAGAATGGACTGATTGTTAAAAGCGCTGTTGTTTGAGTTATCCATCGTGAAACCGTTTTGCCCCATTGTTGAGGCATATTTCGTGCCTGACAGGTTATAGATGTTAAAAGAGAACACGATCTTATGCACATTAAGCGCACGTTTTGAGCTAAGGCCTATGTCATGAAGGGTATAAGACAGACCAAGATCGCTCATCCAGTAGGGAGCCATTTTGAAGTCACCAACATAGTCAAAGCTGCGGCGGCTGTAATATTGCGCATCAACATAGGCTTCAATGCTGTGATACTCATAAGAGAGGCGCGATTTATACATAAATTTAGGGTAGGCAACGACCTGATGGTTTTTTGTATTATAGGTTTTGCCACCGCTTGAAATGTTCTGATCATAGACTGAATGATTGTAGCTTACGCTGTTAAACAGTGCCAGGCGCGGAGCCAGCATAACTGTAATGCCGGCATCAACACCATTCATGGTGACACCGCCTACGTTCTGCACTGTGGCCGTTGTGTTTGAGAGCAGGGCACCACTGCCTGTGTTTGAAAGAATTTGTTGCAGGCGGTTGTTAAAGTTTGTCCGGTAAAGATACAGACTGGCCTGAACAATTTTGTCGGTATAGCGATAGCCCGCGGCAAAGGTCCATGCAGTTTCCGGACGTAGAGAGTCCTTTGTTGCGTTATAGGCTGCCTGTGAGACGGCCATTGGCGCGTTGCTGGAGTTATAGCCTGACTGAGAATAGGCGTGGGCATTTTTAGAAATATCAAAGAAAATCTGGTGTTTTCTCAGGAAAATCCAGTCAGCACTGATATGTGGCAGAAAAGCATAAGCTGTTGTCAGGCTCTGGCTGCTGGTGAGAGTGGGGTACATCAGGCTCCAGTTTTGTGCATCGCCAACCCGTGTGACATTTTGCATAGATTTAAAGCCAAAATGCAGAGCAAGTGACGGTACAGGGTGCCAGGTATCCTGCACAAAGGCCGTGAATGTATTGGTATTATACTGCTGCCCCCAGAGGGTACGTCTGGGTACGCCTTTAAAGCTGCCAAACGGGTTCAGGGGAGAGCCCTCACCAGGCAAAGGCTGCTGATACGCATAGGCAAAGCTTGAGTAATGGTTGTTTTCATACCATACGCCAGCTGAAATGGCATGATGTCCTATAGAATAATTAAATGATGAAAGAATGCCATAACGCTCGATATAGGGTTTGCGCACCTGTTCAAAAATACGCCCGCCATTAAGGCGTACTTTATCGTCTTCAACCGGGCAGGGGCTGGCTGTGGGGTTTGAGCAGGCATAAGGGTTGGCATAGGTGCCGTGCCCGGTTTCCTCATGGCCGTAAAATGTGGTTTTCCAGCGTAGTTTATTTGTCAGCAGCAGGTCAGCTGTTACCCCGCCAAAGTAATCCCCTGATGTCGCTGTGCTGTCATAATAAGAGGCATCTTTCGGGTCGTTAATATTTTTATATGATGCCGGAAATTTTCCTTCCGAAGCGTTATAGGCATTCTGCCAGGCGTTAGGCAGCCCATAAAAATTATCAATATAATAGCCGTTATTTTTCAGCCAGTTGGGCGTATAATCCTGGTAGTTGACCATTTGTAGCTGGTCCCAGTCAAAAAAGGCTGACACCTGGCTTTGCCTGCCAATGGGTTGTACCAGCTTGGCGTTGACCTGTTGCATAAACTGGTCACCGCCGCCTTTCCATTTATCTGTCTGGTTACGCATATAAGAGGCATAAAATTTTGTGCCGCTGTCGTTCAGTCTGCCAGAATCAAAACGGAAAAAAGAGTGGTATAGCGCATTACTGCCAAAGGTCTGGTTAATCTGCCCACCCATTTTGTCCCGCGGTGATGAGGAGACATAGTTGATCGTGCCCCCCAGATTGTTGGTGCTGGCGGATGATTCAGCCCCGGCGCTCTGGGTGACATCAAGGCGTTCAACATTTTCAGATGAAATGGCCTGGATAGGGTTCAGACCATTATAGTTACGAAAAGTAGGTTCACCCAGCGGCATACCATCAAGGGTCATACCAATAGCCGTTTGCTGGAAGCCATGCATGTAGAGCTGGTTAGAGTAAGTGTCGAGACCTTGCGGATCGTCAGACTGAAACTGCACACCGGGCATTTGCGCCAGAGTTTTAAGGGGGTTGGTGCCGGGTACCTGCTGCTCAAGAATCTGGTGTCTGAGCGTTACTTGTGAAGAGCGCAGAATATGTCGGCCGCTTACAGCCAGTTCTTCAGACTGAGCGACCGGGGCGGCTCCCTTTTTTTTCTTTTTGGGTGCTGCGGTATGAGCGGGGTGAGATGTGTTGCCTGTATGTAAGGTCGCAGCATGTGTCTCGGCCAGGAAAAATATGCCGCATACCGGCAGCCATCTGACTGAGGAGAAAATTTTCATGCGAAAACCTTTGGGTAAAACATAAGGGCGAATTCCACTGCGGTTAGCATAAGACGCCCTGAATTTTTAGATATAAACATGATCATCGTAAGTTTGATTAATAAATAAATAAGGCAGTGAAACATAAATATCACACAAAATAAAACGTATATTAAAAATAAACGAATTAATTTCGTTGTTTTTTATGTGTTTTCTGTAATATGCTACAAAAATCGTGGAAACATTCTGTGTGCTCATAATGTGCAGCGTGAAGGATGAGTATGATGGCGTTAGCAGTTTATCAGAATAACTTTACAGACAAGGCAGCTCAGAAATGGCAGGTCAAACGCCTGTCATCTCATATTGGTGCTGTCGTTAAGGGCGTGGAGCTGCATAAGCCGCTCTCTGTCTCTGATATCGCCTCTCTTCGTGGTCTTTTGCTTCAGCATCAGGTGCTGTTTTTTCGTGATCAGGAAATTACACCGCGCCAGCATCGTGACCTTGGTCTGGCATTTGGCTCGCTGCACCGGCATCCTGTTTATCCTACGGTGCCTGATGTGCCTGAGGCCATTGTGCTTGATACTGCTCAGAATGATCTGAAAGATAATGCCTTGTGGCATACAGACGTCACATTTTCTGAGACACCGCCTATGGGGGCCATCCTGGTCGCCCGCCACCTGCCTGAAATAGGCGGAGATACGCTATGGGCCAGTGGCACAGCCGCCTATGATGCTTTGTCAGAGCCTATGAAAGTCCATCTGGACAATCTGACCGCATTGCACGATTTTACACGGTCCTTTCCTTTGTCACGTTTTGGACGAACGGAGGAGGAACGCCGTCGCTGGGCTGAAATTCGCAACAGCCATTTGCCTGTTGAACATCCGGTTATTCGTGTGCATCCTGAAACCGGACAAAAAGCCATTTTTGTTAATGAGGGTTTCACGACAGAAATCTGTGATATTGATGCTGAGGAAAGTGCAGCATTACTGGCGTTTTTATTTCGTCATATGGCACGTCCTGAATTTCATATGCGCTGGTCCTGGCGTGCGGGTGATGTCGCATTCTGGGATAACCGCATCACACAACATTATGCGACGGATGATTACCGGCCCAGTCGCCGTATTATGCATCGCATTACCATTCTGGGAGACAAGCCTTTTGGTCCGGCAGATAAACCCGTTTTGTGACAGTGACTGTCGTGCGTAAAAGCCCGGTTTCTTCAGATGTAACACAGAAGAAACTGGCTGACTGGCACGTTTCTATGATCTCTGTTGGCGGCATTATTGGCGCTGGTCTTTTTATTGGTACTTCTGCGACAATCTCTGCCGCCGGGCCTGCTGTGCTTGCCTCTTATCTGCTGGCTGGTGCGCTTGTCTGGGTTGTGATGATTTTGCTCGGGCGTCTGGCCCGTTATCAAAAAGGGCAGGGATCGTTTATTTCACATATTTCGGGTGTTCTTGGGCAACGAAGCGGGTTTGTTGCCGGCTGGAGCTACGCTTTTCTGTGGGTCGTAACCGGAGGGGCGCAGGCTGTTGCCGGGGGGCTTATCCTCAATGACCTGTTTGCTATCCCGGCTTTTGCCGGGTCTGCTGCTCTGATTGTTCTCGCACTTTTACTTAATGCCATGCCTGTGCGGGCCTATGGGAAAAGTGAGGTAATTTTGTCAGTGCTCAAATTACTGAGCCTGACATTATTTGTCGGCCTTGGCGTTTACTGGTTTGCAAAAACACCTGATTCCGTAAATCTGGTTCACGCAAATCTTATGGGGCATGGCGGTTTTTTTCCTTTTGGCCTGTGGGCTGTCCCGGTTGTTGTGCCAATGATCGTGCAGACTTTTACCGGTTGTGAAATAGCTTTTGTTGCCTCTGCTGAAAGTGATGAGCCTGAGAAAAATATCCGGCGTACAGTTCTGCGTGTTCCGTTTCTGGTTTTACTGTTCTATCTGGGGTCAGTACTGGTTATTTTGTGTCTCAGACCCTGGACTGACGTACATTCGGGCCATTCGCCATTTTTGCTGGTGATGGATTATCTGGCATTCCCGTTCGCTGGTTCTGCGGTCATTATCATGACGCTTGTGGCGGTGATCTCCTGCCTTAACTCCTCGAAATACGTTGTGTCACGCGTGTTGCGCGAGCTCTCAGACCTGGGCTGTGCCCCGGCAAGGCTGGCTTATTCCTCACGTTATGGGGTGCCATTACGGGCCGTTGCCCTGAGTACAGTGTTTGAAGTGCTGATAGTGTTGTCCGCTGTCTGGTCTCCTTCACATGTCTATGCGATTCTGCTTGGGGCTTCAGGTACATTAATTTTGTTCGTTTATTTTATGGTGTCTTTGTCCTGTCTGCGGCTTTCACGTGCTCAGGCACTAAGGGCGACAGGCTTGCTGGCCAGTATTTCAGCTCTGCTGATGGGTTTTTTGTTCCTTGTCATCCCGCTTTTTCCTGAAAGCAGACTTGATGGCCTTATAGCCTTTGTATTTATCGCTCTTGCAACTGGTGTCAGTTTCAGAGTGCTGCGCTCTTCTGATGGTGATTGCGCCGGATAGGAGGAGTGTTCTATTGGGGGAGTATGGCTATGATACGCAGTGACACCCCCTTTCTTGTCTGGATACTGGCCGGTGAAGCCAGTGGAGATGTGCTTGGCGCCCGTCTGATGTCTGCCCTGCGGGCTTATGCGCCGGCTGTACGTTTTGTCGGAATAGGTGGCACACGCATGGAGGAGGAGGGGCTTCAAAGTCTTTTCCCTATGCGTGACCTGGCAGTGATGGGCCTGGTTGAAATTCTGCCGCGTGTTCGTGCCCTTTCTGCTCGTCTTGATCAGGCTGTTGAAGATGTTGCGCGCCAGAAACCCGATCTCGTTATTACTATCGACAGCCCTGGTTTTGCGCTGCGTCTGTTAAGGCGTATTGCAGGGCAGGCCTGTTTGCGTGTGCATTATGTTGCTCCGCAGGTATGGGCCTGGCGACAAAAGCGGGTGAAAAAATTCCCAGGCTTGTGGGATGAACTTCTGTGCCTTCTGCCTTTCGAGGAGGATTTTTTCAGGCAGCATGGCTTAGTGGCTCGTTTTGTCGGCCACCCGGTTATTCAGTCTTCTGCCTGTCAGGGAGATGCTGAGCGTTTTCGTCGGAAATACCGGCTTTCAGAGAGTGCCCGCGTACTGGTGCTGATGCCCGGCAGCCGTCGCTCTGAAGTGCCCCGCCTGTTGCCAGTTTTGGGTAAAATGCTGACCCTTTTACAGCGTATGATGCCAGATGTGGTGCCGGTTATTCCGGTTTCTCCTGTCGTGGCTGCTACAGTCCTGCATCAAACAGTACAATGGCCGGTAAAGCCGGTTATTGTGACGGATATTGAAGATAAACATGATGCCTTTGCAGCTGCCGGCGCCGCTTTAACAAAATCAGGTACATCAACACTTGAGCTGGCAATGGCAGGCGTGCCAATGGCAGTTACTTATCGGGTTAACCCGCTTACGGCTATGATGGCGCGCAGGCTTATTCGTGTGCCTTATGTGGCTATGGTCAATCTGCTCGCTAAACGGGAAATTGTGCCTGAGCTGTTACAGGAGAAATGTAACCCGCACACTCTGGCTCGCGCTGTACAGCGTCTTTTTGATAAGCCCGAAGTTGCTCTGAGGCAAAAAGCAGCTTTTAAAGAGGTTATCAATAGCCTGAAAGGGCCGGAGGGGTGCCTGCCGGCTGACGCCGCCGCCCAGGAGGTGCTGACCCTGCTGGTCAGGCGCGGTAAAATTATACCGCGCTGAGTGTCAGGATAAAGCGTTAGTTTTAATGTTTATGTGGTCTGGCATAGAGCTGACCGGGGTCGATTTCAGGCTTGCTGATTTCTTTCAGGCCATCCTCTGTGAACGAGCGGTAAAAGCAGCTTTTACGGCCTGTGTGGCACGCAACACCAGTCTGGTCGACAAGCAGCAGAACAGCATCGCCATCGCAGTCAAGGCGCGCTTCAATCAGTTGCTGGGTCTGGCCTGAAGTTTCGCCTTTACGCCAGAGATTCTGGCGGCTGCGTGAATAGTAACATACGCGGCCAGTTTGCAGAGTTTCTTCAAGAGCCTCGTGATTCATCCAGGCGAGCATCAGAATTTCGCCGGTGTCGTGTTGCTGTGCAATGGCGGCAATAAGGCCATTACTATCAAATTTAACATTATCAAGCATCAGGCTGAGAGTCTGTGCGTCAGGTGCTTTGCGGGTCATGGTTGTGAGTTTTCCGAAGAAGAGAGGGCGTCAATAGCGGGTTTAAGCCATTCCGTCGGGCGGGGTGTCAGCGTGATACCATCGCAGGTGAGGGGGTGTTCAAGAGCTGAAACTTTAAGAAGAGCCAGGCCGATATGATCCTGTGATGAGCGCATGGTACCAACTTCTGCCTCACCTGCAAAAACAGGCGTGCCAGGTGCAGGCAGGGGATGCGTTGCGGCAACAGGCACCAGGCGACGTTTGAGCAATGTGCGGTAATGCATGCGGGCGGTTACTTCCTGGCCCATATAGCAGCCTTTGGTCCAGGACAAAGCACCCAGCAGGTCCATATTGGCTTCAGCTGCAAGGGTGCGCCCCTGTTCGCAGTCCTGCACGCCATCTGGCAGGCCGAGTGCCAGGCGGTGCAGGTTATAATCGCTTTCTGTTGCTGTTTCAGCTGTTTCAGGCGGGGTATCAATCAGCCGCCATCCGGCCTCAGCTCTGCGTGGATCAGCGAATATAATAGCATTTTCGGCAATGTCTGCGGCGGGCCTGCTGCCCCATGCGGCACAGACTGTCAGGCCTGTCAGCTCAAGCTGTACATCCGAGCGGAGTTTAAAGCGTGAAAGCTGCTTTTTAAGGTCTTCAGCCTGTGTTGCAGCGCAGTCGAGTAGCAGGCATGTGTCGTCCGGGTCCTGAATAACAAAAAAATCAGCCTGCCAGCGGCCCTGCGGGGTGAGAATAGCTGACCATAAAGCCGGCGTTTCGGGGGAGAGTGTTGTGAGGTCGGCTGTTATCAGTCCCTGCAAAAGCTTAATGCGGTCAGGGCCTGAGACTTTAATAACCGTCCGGCCTGTTAGTCGTACGAGGTGTGAGGGTGTAGCGGATGACATACTGCTCTCTCCCTGATGGATATGTTGTGTTAACTTAGGCACTTAGTGTTTCAAAAACATCACCCTGGGAGGGCAGGGCACGTATGTGGGTGCGGTGCCACAGGGCGTAAAAAAGCAGGGTCCATGCTGCGGGGGCTGCTTTTCGGCCTGAGGCTTCTTTAAACAAAGCCCGCACACGGTCAGGATGTGCAATGGCCTGAATGCTGTCCTGCCTGGCAACGAGGTCACCGAGCCTTTGTCCCTGTTGTGCAATCCAGTGGCCGACAGGAACTGTAAAGCCCTGTTTGGGAGCAAAAGGGCGGGCTGCCGGGCAGTGCTGTTCAAGCCAGCGGCGCAGCAGCCATTTTCCTTTGTTTTTATTCACACGGAGTGTGTCAGGCAGTCGCCAGGCGCAGGCAGCAATAACCGGGTCGAGGAAGGGAGTTCGTCCTTCAAGACCATGAGCCATCAGGCAGCGGTCAAGCTTCAGCAGCAGGTCGTTAGGCAGCCATTCAGCAACATCAACGCTCTGCACAGCTGAAAGAGGAGATGGTGGTGCAGGTATCATGCCTTCGGTCAGGCTGATTCCATCGCGCCAGCCTGCAGGAGATGCACGTAAGACATCAAGTCCGTCAAACATACCTTTGCGCCACATCGGGCGTTTGCCTCTCCACCATGGGCGCGTGGCTGAACGATAACGCCCGTAGCCACAAAACAGTTCATCGCCACCTTCCCCGGAGAGGACAACGCGTACCTCTTCAGCTGCTTTGCGGGCCAGAAACCAGGTGGGAATAATAGCGTAATCAGCCGCGGGGTCATCCATGCAGGCAACTATGGCTGGCAGGTGCTGCCATACCATGGCTTCTGTGATGCTGACTGTTTCATGTTCTGCCTGTGCTGCCTGTGCCAGTTCACGGGCGATGTCAGATTCATCAGCGGCAGTGCTGCCAGAGAAGGTTGCTGTCCATGTACGTAATTTTTCTGAAGTATTCAGGCGCCTCATACCAGTTAACAGGCTGGCACTATCAATGCCGCCGGAAAGGAACAGGCCAAAAGGTACATCTGAACGCTCATGAGCAGCAATGCTATCCATCAGGGCCTGGTCGAGCGCTGCCAGTGCTTCTGTTTCAGATGTGAAGGGCGTCAGGGAAGAGGCCCTGGGCAGAGCAGGCTGCGTTTGTCGTTTAATGATGCGCCCGCTTTGAATGTGCAGTGTCTCGCCAGGCATAACCCGCTGAATACGCTCGAATAATGTATTCCGTCCGGTTGTGAACTGAAGCTGCAGCAGTTCGTGGAGAGCGTCTGTGCGTTCAGCCCGTGCGACAAACCCTGCCTGTAATAACACTTCGGGTTCTGAGGCAAAGGCAACGCCAAACTCACCTTCTGTGATGTAAAGGGGTTTAATACCAAACGGATCGCGCGAGAGTAACAGCAGGTCGCGTGAACTGTCATAGAGCGCAATGGCGTACATGCCCCTCAGGCAGGCAGTATAATCAGCGCCGGTCTGTTCCCACATGACCAGGGGCGATTCGCAGTCACTGCCGGTTTTAAACCGATCTTTGCCAAAAGCCTGGCGGATATGCAGGTCATTATAGATTTCGCCGTTGGCAACCAGTGTGCCGGTGCCTGTGGTCAGAGGCTGGTCGCCGCCTTTGAGGTCAATAATCGACAGGCGGGTATGAATAAGGTCAATGCGTGGCATACGGGCAAAGTGGGCGCCGTCTGGCCCGCGATGGTGCAGGGCAGCAGCCATAGCATTGAGGGTGTCCTGCGCAACCGGAGTTGCGTCAGGTTTATAGGCAATGCCGGCGATACCACACATCAGGCTTTTTCCGCTGTGCTCAGAAAATCAGACCAGGCAGACAGAACAGGCCCGGTGGAGAAAATGTTATCGTAATCTTCACGTCCGGCAAGAGCTACCCGCTCTGCGAGGATTTTGTCCTCCATAGCGCGGGCGATCTGCTCAGCCAGAGCACGGTCGTCCTCCACCGGGGCGAGCAGCCCGTTTTCGCCATGACGTATCAGTTCTGACGGTCCCTGTGATGCCGCGGCCACAACAGGCCTGGCAGCTGAAAAGCCTTCGATAACGACATTGCCTAAAGGTTCATGGCGTGACGGGCAGACCAGAACAGAGCTGGCCCTGATCAGCCCGCCAGGCTGTGTGGCCCAGCCGGGCATAAGCAGGCGGTCTGCAACGCCTTCTTTACGGGCCAGATCTTCAAGAGCCTGGCGCTCGGGGCCTTCTCCACAGATAACACCATGAATATGCGGCAGGTGCCGCATAGCTCTGATGAGTACATCAAAGGCTTTGTTCGTATGTAATCTGCCAAGAGCCAGAAAAAACGGAACATTATCAGGCAGGCCTGCCGGGCGTGTTGCAGGGACGTTCGTCAGATCGTCTGCAAAATTAGGAAGGTAGTGTACACGATCTGCCGGCCAGCCCTGTTCTTTCATCCATGTGACGAGACCATGTGTGTTGCCGATCAGGTGATCGCAGGATTTATAGTAAGAAAGATTATAAAAACCTCCCAGGCGGCCGGCAAGAATCCAGTCTCCGACAGGCGTTAATCTTGCTGCACGGTTCATCCAGGCAACAGTCACACGCGGTTTAAAGGCTGTCAGATGTCTGCGTAGTTGCGGGCGTGTGTTAAAGTCAGTCAGCCCGCCAAAACCCAGCTGCACCGGTGGCAGATTGCCGGCCGTCATGCGCGTCGCCCGTGCTTCATCGCGCCTGATAACGGGCAGAACCGAAAGCCCCGCCTGCGCCTGCGCGACAGACAGCCGTTCGAAAAATAACTCTGCGCCGCCAGAGACTGCCCCCGCCATGACGTGTGCAACGCGGAGAGAAGAGGCCGGGGGACCGTTATGTGCTGTGGGAGAGGTCATAAGGGCAAAGAGTCCATCATGGTCAGAGCAGCTTCGGTTACAGTGCTTACGCAAAGGCCGGTAATAGGAGCATGCCCTTCAGGGCCATCAGCGACAACCCAGGCGGTATGCTGGCCCGAAGGGGCATATTCAGAAACGCGGGACGGGCCAAATAACCCCAGTGTCGGCGTTCCGGCTGCTGCGGAAAGATGCATCAGCCCCGAATCATTGCCGATATACAGCCTGCAGCGCATGAGGATAGCGGCAGTTTGTGAAAGAGAAAATTTTCCGCCAGCGTCAATGACACCAGGGAGTGTATCCAGCAGAGGCTGTGCAAGTGCCTGTTCCTGTGGGCCGGGGCCATACAAAACAACAGGCCGGGCCTGCGGGTAGCGTTCTGAGAGTGCCTTCCACAAAGGGAGGTAGTTTTCAGCCGGCCAGATTTTTCCACTCCAGTTTGCTGTCGGGCCGAGTGCAATTAATGGCGTGTGAGCAGGCAGAAAAGTATTTACGTAATGCCTGTCTGCTTCGCTGGTCCAGATAACAGGTGAGGGGGGGGGCGAAAGGTGGAGCACCTGCGCCAGATGTTCGGTGCGCAGGCCGGGGCGCCGTCCTCCGCGCATAATGTAACGCTTGCCTGAGCGAAGTAAAAAAGTAACAGCTGACCCCCGCAGGTCTACCGTTATGTCCCATTTATGACCCGCACAGGCCTTCCATAAATCAAACCAGTGCAGGTCATAACGGCGTTTTGTCATGATATGGAGGTGCTGCAGGCGCGGCATGTGCTCAAACAGTCCGGCTGCCACAGGTCCGCAGGCTACCGTAAACTGTGCATCTGACCAGATAGTCAGAAGGTGAGAAAGCAGGCCGGTAGAAAGTACGGCATCACCCAGTCGCGTTGCTGTGATAAAAAGAATACGCATATAGCTGTGCTTATACGCAGGTCAGCACTTTTCCAAGCCAGGATTATAAACAGAACAGACTGTTGTAAGAGAAGGCTGAGCAATCTGTGATTTTTAATGTATGTTTAACATCACAGAGGCGGGTATCGCCCTGAGGAATGAAGAAAGAACAAAGAGTTATGAAGACGAATCTGTGGCTGTTTTCAGTGACTGCAGCCTGCGCTTTATCTGTTATGCCGGCAGCCCAGGCCGCAGAGTGGGCTGCTCCTGCCTCATGTGGTGCAGAGCCGGCTATGCCTGCGCTCGATGTGTCTACAGTTGCCAGGTATAATGCCAGTGTAGATAAGGCGACAGAATATCAGAAGGCGGCAAAAATCTATCACAGCTGTGTTGTTAAAGCTGCCAGTAAAGAGGAAAATGCGATCAGCAATGAAGCACGTGAGCGTATTACTCATGTGCATGAGGGCAGCCAGCTTGTGCAAAAGCGTATTGCCGGACATTTTGCTCAGATATCCACCGTCCTGAAAGCTGGCAGTAAAAAATTCAGCAGCAATTAAATTTTTATCATGTTACATGAGTGAAGTAGCACTTTCTTTTCAATCAGAAGCTGCTGTGTCAGTAATACACAGTAGCTGAGAGTGTTTTTGCTCTGACATCTTGTATGTCGTGCAGATGTAGGGCAGAAACGTGAACCGCTCAACTCATGGTATATCAGCATAACGGGATCAGGCTTAAAACGTGGCACAGGATGTTTTCAGAGAAGTAGAGGACGACTTAAAAGCTGAACGTGTGCGTAAGATCGCGCGCCGTTATGCCGGCGCTGGTATAGTCGTTGCGGTTTTTGCCGTTGCCGCAGGCGTTGCATGGTCCTGGCGTGTGTCAGGTAAAAACGCTGATTTGCTCTTAAAAACTGGTATTTACCTTTCCGCTCTGAGGCAGACTGATCATATTTCTCCGTCTTCAGCCGGTCCGGTTGCTCTGCCAGAGACAGCGCAGGCAGGTCTGATTAGTTTGCGTAAGCTTGCGACGACAAGTCCGGAAGGGATAAAAACCCTTGCCCGCCTGCAGGAAGGTGGGGTTCAGGCAGCTCAGGGAGACATAAAAGCTGCTTTGACGACCTGGGATCTTGTACAGAATGACGAGCGGGCAGACCCGCTTTTGCGTAGCCTGGCCAGCCTGCTGTGGTGTCAGCGCCAGGTGGATGACGGGGATCCGGCTATGCTGCGCTCTCGTCTTTCTCTTTTGTCAGGTAAAGATAAGCCGTGGTCTGCTCTTGCCAGTGAATCGCTTGCTATCCTTGACCTGAGAGAAGGGAAAGTAGACGCGGCGCGAAAAAAATTTGCGGCTCTGGCAGAAGATCAGGCTATACCATCAGGTGTCAGGAGCCGGGCTCAGGCAATGCTTGAGGTAATTGAGGCTCCGGCAGGGTGAGGGATTTTATGCGTAAAAAAGACACCGCTCGTCGGTCCAGAGGTCAGATAAACCGGAGGTCGTTGCTGACAGCTGCGACCTCTTTGCCGTTTCTGGCCGGATGCAGCATGTTTGAAGATAACGAGAAGCCTATTCTGGTCGGGCACAGAACCGATGTTTTATCTTCAGGTGTAAAGCTTGCTGTTGACCGGGAAGATCATAACCCGATTTCTTTGCCGCCCGCTGTTACGGTGCACGACTGGCAGATGGTCGGGCGTCAGCCTTCTCATGTCAGTGATAATTATGTGTGGCATGGTCTGAATGAGCGCTGGGCTAAAGATGTCGGTGCCGGTATCTCAGAGCCTGACCTGCTTGCATGGGCTGCTCTTGGTTCGTTTGGACGAGGCATTATTCAGTCCCCGCCTGTGATAAAAGGTGGCCGTCTGTTCTTTATGGATGCCCAGGGCTTTATTCGTGCTTACGCCTGGCCGCGTATGACACATATCTGGACGTTTAATCCTGGTTCACGTTCCAAATCCAGCAACATTGGCGGTGGTCTCGCTGTTGACGGCGATACGGTTTATGCCGTGTGTGGCATCGGCCAGGCTATAGCGATAAACGCTACAACCGGAAAACCACTGTGGCGTGCGGCCCTGTCAGCCCCCGGGCGTTCTGCACCAACCCTGGTTGATGGTCGTTTATTTTGTGGCGCACTTGATGAAACGTTTTACGCACTTGATGCGAAAAACGGCGGGCAGATATGGACCTATGCTGCGTCAGAGGTCGAGACAACGGTCTTTGGTCAGCCAGCCCCGGCTTATGCCAATGGCATTGTTATTGCGGGTTTTGGTGGCGGTGAGCTGATAGCTTTTCGTGCTGAGACCGGTGAGGTTGTCTGGAGTGATATGCTCGGCGACGTAAACAGTCAGGCCAGTACGCTTAACCTCTCCTGTGTCCGAGGGTTGCCCGTTATTGTTGATAGCGTGGTTTATGCTGTCAGCATGGCGCAGGTTCTGGTTGCGGTTGATATTCGTACAGGCCGCAGATTGTGGGAATCCGCTATTGCCAGTCAGAACAGCATTCTGTGTGTTGGTGACTGGCTGTATGTTCTCTCGCTTGATGAGCAGCTGATTTGTATTGACCGTTTGTCAGGGCATGTGCGCTGGATTACGCAGCTGCGGCGTTTTCGTCGTGTTGAAGTTAGTAAAGATATTATCAGCTGGATTGGTCCGGTTATGGCCGGTGGTCAGCTGATTTGTATGAGTACTCTGGTTGAAAATGGTTTTGTCAGAGTTAACCCTGTAAACGGAGCGCTCATAGAAGTAGAGGCATCGAAAGATGTCTCTTATGTGCCTCCGATTGTTGTTGATGAGCAAATGCTGATTATTACAAATGACGGAAAGCTGCGTTCTTATGGCTGATCGTCGTAAACCTATGCGCCCGGTAGCACCCTTACCGACCGCAGATTTACCCGTTGTTGTTATCGCGGGTCGCCCGAATGTTGGTAAATCAACGCTTTTTAATCGTCTGGTAGGGCGCAGGCAGGCTCTGGTTGCTGATACCCCCGGTGTCACGCGTGACCGTAAGGAAGGGCTGGCTGTTATCCGCGGACGTAAAGTCCGCCTGATTGATACGGCAGGTCTTGAAGAGGCCGCTCCTGAAACGCTGTTCGGGCGTATGCGCACTTCCTCTGAAGAGGCTGTGGCACAGGCTGCGCTGATTTTGTTCTGCATTGACGCCCGTGCAGGGGTTACACCTGCTGACCAGCATTTTGCCCGCTGGGTGCGTCGTCAGAACCTGCCCGTTTTGCTGGTAGCTAATAAAGCTGAGGGGCGTTCCGGCGCGGCTTCAGTTATGGAATCGTATGCTCTGGGACTTGGCGAACCTGTTCCTGTTTCCGCAGAGCATGGTGAAGGTCTCTCTGACCTGATGTTCGAAATTGTTGATCATCTGCCTGAAGAGCCACCAGAAGAAGAACCGGAGTTCGAGCCGGAAATTATTCCTGAGGTTCAGCCGGAAGAGGGTGAGGAATACGTTCTGCCAGAACGGCCTCCCGGTCCTGTGCGTATTGCTATTGTTGGCCGTCCCAATGCAGGTAAATCGACACTGATGAACTGCCTGCTGGGCGAAGAGCGGATGATTACCGGACCTGAGCCAGGCCTGACTCGTGACTCTATTTCGGCTCTGCTCCATGATAACGGCGAAGAGTTTGAAATTGTCGATACGGCAGGTTTGCGTCGTAAAGCCCGTATTGATGAATCGCTCGAGAAGATGTCAACATCAGCTTCGATTGAAGCTTTGAAAATGGCAGAGGTTGTTGTTCTGGTTCTCGATGCAACCCTTGGAGTGCACGAGCAGGACCTGCAGATTGCCCGCCTGATTGAACGCGAAGGGCGTGCCTGTGTTCTGGCACTGAACAAGTGGGACGCTGTTGAAGACCGGAATGAGACCCGCAAGGCCATTCTTGACCGTCTGAGCATCTCTCTGACACAGATGCGTGGTATACCTGTTGTGACGTTCTCGGCTTTGACGGGGGCGGGTGTGGGCAGATTGCTTCCTGTCGTACGTGAGACCTGTACGGTATGGAATGCCCGTATTTCAACCGGTGCACTGAATCGCTGGCTTGAGGGGATGCTTGAGCGTCATGCACCACCACTGGTTGATGGTCGTCGTCTTAAGCTGCGTTATATGACGCAGGCAAAGTCTCGCCCGCCTACGTTTATTTTGTTCGGCACCCGTGCTGAACTGCTTCCCGATGACTATAAACGTTATCTGGTTAATGGCCTGCGTGAGACGTTTGATCTGCCAGGTGTGCCAGTGCGTCTTCAGCTGCGTGGGACCAAAAACCCATACGCTGATCAGAAGCGTCGTTAATTTTAAAGCGACGTCTGTCTGGCCGCCTGGTGCGGCCAGAGTTCTGCTCTTAGTGAATAAACCACGAAAGTGGCCAGCAGATCATTAACCCCAGAACAGCAATAAGGCTCTCAATCGCAGTCCAGCTTTTGAGTGTCTGTTTGAGGTTCATCCCCAGATATTCTTTCATCTGCCAGAAACCCGCATCATTCATCAGGCTAAGTCCAACCGAGCCCGCACCGGTGACGATCACCAGCAGCTCAGGCGAGACCGAATGACTTGTCGCCAGTATTGGTCCGACAATGCCCGATGCCGTTGTGGTGGCAACTGTGGCAGAGCCGGTGGCAACGCGGACGAGTAAAGCCAGGAGCCACGCCAGAACAATCAGGGGTACATGCACGTTAAGAGCCATGTCGGTAATAGCGTGTGAAAGCCCGCTGTCGATCAGTTCGCGCCCAAAGCCACCACCTGCGCCAATCAGCAGCATGATGGTCGCAGTCGGAGCAAGGCACTCGTTAGAGAAGCGAAGAATAGTCTCGCGTGAAAAACCGCACACACTGCCCAGAAGCCAGAATGACAGAAGGGTCGCGACCAGCAGGGCGATGTCCATATTCCCAAGGAAATGAAGCAGATCATAAATCCAGGAACCTTGTGACCAGATGAAATCTGCCATGGCTCCGCCCAGCATGAGTGCCACCGGAGCAAGAAGGGTGAAGCTGGAGAGCAGGAAAGAAGGTAGCTTCTTGCTCTCCCGTGCATGAGTAAACTGATCTTCGAGAGGGCTTGGCTCCACATGCCCGAGGCAGGGGACAATCAGGCGGGTATAAACGGGGCCGGCAATAGCTGCGATGGGTGTGCCGATAACGATCCCCCAGAAGAGGGTGCGTGCGGTATTGGCATGGTAGGCTGTGCAGGCAAGCAGCGTTGCAGGATGAGGCGGCACCATCGCATGGGTCACAGATAAAGCTGCAGCCATAGGAAAGGCGAGCCGTGTCAGGGCAATATCATTGCGCCGGCTCAGGATCATAGCCAGCGGAATAAGCAACACAAAGCCGACTTCGAAGAAAACAGGCAGGCCCACAAGCAGGCCTATAACCATCATGGCCCAGCTCAGGCGTTTTTTACCGGCAATGCGCGAGATAGTCAGAGCGATCTGATCAGCACCACCGGTTTCAGCCAGAATTTTACCAAGCATAGTTCCCATTGCAATGACGCCGGCGACATGCCCGAGGACATGGCCCATGCCCGCCTCGAATGACGAGATAGCGGCAGGAGCAGGCATGCCTGTTATCATTGCCAGACCGATGGAAACGACAAAGAGTGTAATAAATGGGTTAAGGCGCACCCAGCCGATGAGCACGATCAGAGCAACAATGGCGGATGAGGTGAGGCCGGTAGCGAGTAAAGGTGTCATAGCAGGCATGTTGGATGGGTATATAGCCGCTCTGTCAAGAGTGGAGATCATCAGAGAGAAGAAAGAGCAGTTAAAATAGTTTCCTCTTTTTGGGAAGCAGAAGGTGTGCCCGGTTAAACAGGAGTATTCTAGTCTGGTCTTTCGCCAGGTCGTGAAGAGTGGCACATAGCATAACAGCGTATAGAGAGTGTTAAAACATAAAGAGGTTTGTTCACACTATGGTTGAAACTGTGCAAAGACCTCAGCTGGTGTCATCAGGTGAAGAGAGGCAGGGACTTTATGGGTCGGCGCGTACGCTCGCCGTGCTTGCTGTGTCACTCTCGGTTCTTTTATCCCTTCTTGATTATGCAATTGCCAATGTGGCTTTGCCCAATATTGCAACAGATCTGAAATCCTCAGCTTCATCAGCTATCTGGGTGGTTAATGCTTATCAGCTCTCCAGCCTGGTTTCTCTTCTGCCTCTGGCAGCACTGGGAAGCAGGGTGGGGTTTGCCCGTCTGTGTCAGGTCGGTATTGTCATATTTATGGCCTCGTCCGTGTTGTGTGCTACGGCAACATCATTGCCTGTGCTGGCTGTGTCCCGTGCTGTGCAGGGCATTGGCGGTGCCTGTATCATGAGCGTAAATATTGCTCTCATTCGCTTTATTTACCCCCACGCTGAAATAGGGCGGGGCATTGCGCTGAATGGTGTGGTTGTAGCGGTAGGGGTTGCCCTGGGGCCAACGGCTGCTGCGGCTATTCTGAGCGTAGCGTCATGGCCATGGCTGTTCTGGATTAATCTCCCGCTTGGCATTGCAGCACTTATAATGGCGTTTATTGCTCTGCCTGATGTGCCACGCAGTGGTAAAAACCCTGACCTTACGGGCAGCTTTTTATGTGTTGTCTTTTTTGGCGCCATTGTGATGGGGGGCGACGGTCTGGCGCATCAGGAGAACATTCTTCTCTCCTGCGGTTTGCTTGCTGCTGGTATTCTTGCCGGGGTGCTGCTGGTGATCCATGAAGCTGATGTGCTTCATCCGATTTTTCCGGTTGATCTGTTAAAGAAGCCTGAGTTTACCGTAGCGTTTCTTACAGGTTTTTGTGGTTTTGTGGCCTCTAACTTTTTTATCGTTTCAATGCCTTTTATGCTGCATGACAGGCTTGGCTTTTCTCCATCCGCAACAGGGCTTTTAATTACCCCCTGGCCGATTGGCATTATTTGTGCTGCCCCCTTTATCCGGCGGGTGACAGATACGGTGTCTGCAGGGTTGTTGTCATCCATCGGGCTGAGCATGACCTCATTTGGTTTTTTCTGCCTGTGGATGCTGCCTGAACACCCTGCTGTGTGGGATATTGTGTGGCGTATATTTATAGCTGGTTACGGGTTTGGTTTTTTTCAGCCGCCCAATAACCGTGCCATGATGGTTGCAGCCCCCGGTGGCCGGGCTGGTGGTGCAAGTGGTATGGTGCAGGTTGCGCGGCAGGCCGGGCAGACATTTGGTGCTATGGGTGTTGCCGCATTTTTTGCACAGTTTTTAAGCAATGGCACTCATGCCTGTCTGCTTGCTGCGGCCTGTGTCGCGCTTCTGGCCGCAGCGTTAAGTGCAAGTCGTCTTTTAACAAAAAAAAGGTAGTCAGATTTCACTTTCGAGGAAGATGCGGCTGACATCACCCATCCAGGCTCCGTAGTAACGCTCAAGCCAGCGTTCAGCCTGTGTGGGTGCCCCGGCGACCAGAGAGGTCAGTGGTGAGAGATAAACCCATTCATCGACGCCGCTTTCTTCATCCACGTTGCCTCTGGCCTGGAGGCCATCCATTGCAATGGCAATCATCTGTGCAGCCAGGTCACGTACAGTTCCTTCACCCCACGGCGTGTCGAGAGCCTGTGCAGGCACAAGAGCTCTCATCTTCACGTAATCCTCCCATGGGCGCATTTTGACCAGCTCATAGGCTGATTCAAGGGCTGCGTCATCATAGAGCAGGCCAACCCACAGGGCAGACTGAGCGAGCATCATTTCCTGTGAACCGGCATCTGCACCACGCATTTCCAGGAACTGTTTAAGACGGACATCAGGGAAAGCTGTTGTCAGGTGGTCTTCAAAGTCACTGAGGGTCGGGGTGACATCCTCCAGACCATCCTGGCGGTCTCCGTTCATCCATGCACGGAAAGAGCGGCCTGACACATCACGCATTTTGCCATCACGCATAATGAAATACATTGGCACGTCAAGCGCCCACTCAACGTAGCTTTCAAAGCTGAAATTGTCTGAAAAGACACAGGCTGGCATGCCGGCACGGGCATTATCAGTGTCAGTCCATGCTCTCGCACGGTTGGAGAGGAATTTTGTAGCTTTGCCCTCGACAAACGGTGAGTTCGCAAACAGAGCGGTTGCAACCGGCTGTAACGCCATGGCAACCTGCATTTTGCGCACCATGTCCTGCTCAGAGCCAAAATCAAGGTTAACCTGCACAGTGCAGGTGCGCTGCATCATATCCAGGCCCATTGTTCCGACTTTGGGCATGTAGTTTTTCATGATGTTGTAGCGTGATTTGGGCATCCACGGCAGGTCAGCCCGTGACGCTGTCGGGTGAAAGCCCAGAGGGGAGAAGCCAAGACCCAGCCTGCGCGCCAGCGGGCGTACAGTTTCATAATGTTCACTGAGTTCCTGCGCTGTCTGATGCAGTGTTTCCAGCGGTGCACCAGACAGTTCGAACTGGCCGGCCGGCTCAAGCGATATGGCAGAGCCTCTGGCGGCATTCTGCCCTGTCAGGCCAATAATTTTTCCGGCATCGAGAACAGGCTTCCAGTTGTCAGGTTCACTGGCCTGCACGCCGGTAAGCATATCTTCAATGCCTGCGGGGGTATAAGGCGGGCTGCTGTAAGCTACTCTGCCTGCCTGCGGGGCAGCATCACCGCTTACAGCTTCAGGGCGAACAAAGCCAAATTTCTCATGCTCTGTACCAATGCGCCAGAGGTCGCGCGGCTTGCAGCCTTTGGCCAGAACTTCAGCCAGCTGTGAAACAGAGCGGGCGGGCACAGTATTATCTTGGTCAACAGGCATAAGGGCTCACTGTTTGTTAGGTAAACTTATGAAAGTGCGCAAACGGGTAAAAAGACTATAGTGACTGATCCTGCGCTGAGCGCAAGAGGGTGCTCATAAGTGTCAGGCCAGATACCACAGCTGTATCAGCTCTTAACACAAGCTTACCAAGAGAGACAGGCGTAACAAAAGTGCGACCAAGCAGCATCTGACATTCTGCATCGCTTAGTCCGCCTTCCGGCCCGATGAGAAGGCCATCACCTGCGCGGGCAGCTGTAAGCTGTAAAGAGGCGCCAGGTGCACGATCTTCGGTGCGCTCAATGGCTGCGAACAGATTTTTATCAGAAGGCCACGAGGCAAGGAGAGAGGTCAGCGGGCAGGGTTCAGCAACCAGAGGCAGGTCAAGGCGCTCGCATTGTTCTGCAGCCTCGCGGGCAATAGAATTCAGCCGGTCTGTATTGGCACGGTGGGTGTTGGTGCGTTCGGTAATAACTGGCTGAAAATGCGTTACCCCCAGCTCGGTTCCCATACGGATGACCAGATCGGTTGCATCACGTTTAAGCAAGGCAAAAACAAGAGTGCGTTCTGGTTGAGTGTGCGGGGGGTGCATTTGCTCTTCGAGCACAAAGCCCCCTTTGTCTTTGTTCAGTGTGCTGATAACGGCGCGCCACTCGCCGGCTTCTGCATTAAAAACCCGCAGGGAATCTCCGCTTTTCTTACGTAAAACCGTACCAAGGTAGCGGGCTTGTGCCGGGTCGAGCAAAAACTGTGCGCCTGCTCCGGCGGGCTGCTGGGGTGAGGGTGTCAGATAGAGGCGGGGGAGGTGAATATAGCTGTTCATGGCTTCCTGAACGGATGCAAAGTGGACACTGAAGGAGGCTTTGTTGAGTATAAGGGCTTCGTGCTCTGGTGATATTTGTGGCATACCTCTTTCATCCTTTAAAAACCAGCCTGAGGATTAAAGCGTTTCGTGTCTGTTTCAGCAGGGTCTTCCCATACCGATATTAAAACGACAGGGTGGATAGCGTATCTGCCGCCGTCACTGCGCCCTTATGCTTTGCTGGCACGGCTTGACCGCCCTGTTGGAACCTGGCTTTTGTTTTTGCCCGGTGTGTGGGGTATTCTTCTGCCGCAGCATGTCGGGTTGGGTGAGCGTGTGCGTCTCATCATATTGTTTGGCATTGGCAGTCTGGTTATGCGGGCTGCAGGCTGTGTCGTAAATGATATGTGGGACCGCGATATCGACCGTAAGGTTACGCGCACAGCAGGGCGGCCGCTGGCTTCAGGTGCGCTGAGCATGAAGCAGGCAGCAGTGTTTCTTGTACTGTTACTGCTGGCAGGTCTTGGTGTTTTACTTCAGCTGAATCGCCTTTCATGGCTTCTTGGTGCTTCCTCTCTTATACTGGTCGCACTCTATCCGCTGGCTAAACGTTTTACCTGGTGGCCTCAGCTCGTTATGGGCTTTACCTTTGGATTTGGTGCGCCAATGGGATACGCCGCCGCCGCCGGGCAATTGTCCTGGGCGCAGGCGGCTCTTTATGCGGCGACAATCTTCTGGCAGCTTGGCTTTGATACAATTTATGGCTTCCAGGATATGGAAGATGATGCGCGTATTGGTGTAAAATCGACCTCGCGCCTGTGGGTCAATAAAGCCCGCGGGTTTATCGTAACATGTTATGGTATCAGCGCAGTATTGCTTGCAGTTGCTGGAGTGTTGTCTCACACCGGCCCGGCATTCTGGCCGCTTGCTGTGCTGCCTGTGGCGCTTATGGTACGTCAGGGCTGGAGCGTAAGCCCGCATAATCCGGTTCTGTGTCTTGCACAGTTTCGGTTTAATCGTGAAATTGGTATTACTGTAGCGCTGGCACTGCTTGCAGGGGCGCTTTCAGCGTAAAATAACAGACTGATGTCTCAGGCTAAGATCAGCACCATAACCGGGATGAAGCATATACATATGAAACAGGTTCATTATCGCTTTTTATTGTCCCTCCTGATGCTGGCCGGCTGCGGAGCAGCTGGTGATGTGGCATATGCGCAGTCGCCGGTGGCTTCTTCCGTAAGAAGTAGCAGCGCAGGTGATGAGGTGCAGGCTGCTCCGCTGACAGCGGCAGACCGGGCCTGGCTCGCGCGTATAGAAAGCGTGATGAACAGCACCTCAACATTTAAGGCGCATATGCAGCAGGTTGATGGTGAGGGAAAAATATCTTCAGGCACAATATGGGTTAAGCGTCCGGGACAGATGCGCCTGGCGTATGATCCGCCCTCTCCGATTCTGATGGTGGCAAATGACAATAAAATCGTTTTTCGGGATAATCAGCTCGATCAGACCACAGTGATCCCGGTTGAGCGTACTCCCCTTGGGTTATTGCTGGGCAGGCATATCAGTTTCTCTGATGGTGTGACGGTGACAGGTTTCCACGCAGAGGGAGGGCAGATCCAGGTGTCAGTCGTGCGCACCTCTTCTCCGCAGGATGGCAGCCTCACTCTGGTATTTAATGAAAAGCCGGTTTCTTTAAGTTCATGGAGTGTGCTCGATGCACAGGGGCACGAAACCCATGTCACATTATCAGATATGCAGAAAAACCTGCCTGTATCGTCTGATCTCTTCACACTTCCGGCTCAGCCGGAAGAGTAATTTTTATGATAGTTAAGGCACAGCTCTTGTCTGATACACATCTCGTGTACAGGCAGGCAGGTGCAGGATAAGAGGATATGGCAGAGCAGAGCGCATCATCCATGCCGCAGGATTTATTTGGTCAGGCAGCTCCTGAGGCCGGGCCTTCGGTGTCAGCCGGGGTAGAGCGGTCGTCCGGCCGGTCTGCTCCTGCGCAGCCGCTGGCCGATCGCCTGCGCCCAAAAAAGCTGGAAGATGTGGTCGGGCAGGATCATCTGCTGGGAGCTGATGGCTCTCTTCGGGGTATGCTTGAGCGCGGCTCTCTCTCCAGTCTTATTCTGTGGGGTGGTCCAGGTGTTGGTAAAACAACCATCGCGCGTTTGCTGGCGCAGGCAGGTGGTTTCAGGTTTATGCAGCTTTCTGCTGTTTTTTCAGGTGTCGCTGACCTTAAAAAAACATTTGAGCAGGCCCGGCATATAGCTGAGGGCGGGCGGAGCACGCTGCTCTTTGTCGATGAAATACATCGTTTTAACCGTGCTCAGCAGGACGGTTTTCTGCCCGTGGTTGAAGATGGTACTGTTGTGCTGGTTGGGGCAACCACTGAAAACCCTTCATTTGCGCTGAATTCAGCCCTGTTGTCGCGCTGTCAGGTCGTAGTTCTGAATCGCCTTGATGATGCAGCTATGGAGGCTCTGCTGTGTCGTGCTGAGGCAGAAATGCAGAGCGATCTGCCTGCCACGAAAGAGGCCAGGGCGACATTGCGGGCGATGGCTGATGGAGACGGTCGCTATCTGCTCAATATGGCAGAACAGCTTTTTAGTCTGAAAAAACCAGATGTGCCCTTTGATGCGCAGGGGCTGTCAAAGCTGCTGGCGCGCCGTGCTGTGCTCTATGACCGTGACAGAGAGGAGCATTATAATCTCATTTCTGCTCTGCATAAGTCGATGCGTGGCTCTGACCCCGATGCTGCGTTATACTGGTTTGCGCGTATGCTTGAGGGGGGAGAAGACCCGCGCTATATAGCCCGGCGTCTTACGCGTTTTGCTGCTGAGGATGTGGGTATGGCAGACCCTCATGCTCTGCCTCTGGCAATTGCGGCGTGGGAGACGTTTGAACGGCTTGGTTCACCCGAAGGGGAGCTTGCTCTGGCTCAGCTGGTGGTGCACCTGGCAACAGCAGCGAAGTCTAATGCTGTTTATAAAGCGTATAAGGCGGTGCGTCGTGCTGCCCGGGCAACAGGCAGTCTTATGCCGCCTGCGCATATTCTGAATGCGCCAACCCGTCTGATGAAAGATATCGGCTACGGAAAGGGTTATGAGTATGATCATGACACCGAAGAAGGTTTTTCCGGGCAGAATTATTTTCCGGATGGTATGAAGCGCGAGATTTTCTACCGGCCTACAGGTAAGGGGTACGAACGCGAGGTTCGGCACCGGCTTGAAACGTGGGCCTCTTTGCGGGAACGACGTCAGTCGTAAATATCGTCTCATGAGTGTTGTTATTCTTACTGTCAGCGAAGATGAGGCCGATATTCGCCTTGATCGCTATTTTCGTCGTCATTACCCGCATCTGACACAGGGGGCGCTGCAAAAGCTGTGCCGTACCGGGCAGATCAGGGTTGACGGTAAACGTGCCGAGGCATCAACGCGTTTGCAGCCCGGGCAGGCTGTGCGCGTGCCTCCCATTCCGGTCTCGTCGGCTGCACGGCCCGTACGTGATGAGCGCCCGCCGCTTGATGAGCGTCTGGTGCGCGAAATTAAAGGCATGGTGCTGTATCAGGATCAGCAGGTTATTGTGCTCAATAAGCCTGCGGGCCTCGCAGTCCAGGGCGGGCCAGGTATTACAAAGCATGTTGATATGATGCTTGATGGTCTGCGTGAGGGGGATGACCCGCGCCCGCGCCTGGTGCACCGTATTGACCGTGATACATCAGGAATCCTGCTGCTGGCCCGCTCGCCCGGTATTGCCGCAAAACTTGCTGCGGCCTTTCGCGGGCGTGATATTAAAAAAACATACTGGGCTGTTGTTGTCGGGCGGCCAGACCCGCAGGAGGGTGAGATCGACCAGCCTCTGGTCAGGCTGGGTATGGGGCCTAATGCGATTATGGTTGCTGCTGACCGTAAGGATAAAGAAGCGCAGTTTGCCCGCACAGTTTATAAAGTAGTGGATGCCGCAGCCCGTAAGTTCTCATGGCTTGAGATGTCACCGCTGACAGGGCGCACGCATCAGCTGCGCGTGCATTGTGAATCGCTGACCACGCCTATTATGGGTGATCCTAAATATGGGGGTGAAGCAGCACACGTTGATGGTTTTGCTGACCAGCTGCATTTGCATGCGCGTGAGCTGGATATTCCGCATCCTGCCGGTGGGCGTCTCGTGGTGAGTGCGGCTCTGCCTCCTCATATGCAGGAGACATTTCGCAGCCTTGGTTTTGTTGCTGGTTCAACGCCCGGCCCCTCCCGCCGGAGCCGGTAACTCACGCGCTACGGGAGAGCAGAAGAACAGACAGGAGAGAAAAATATGCGGCTGAAAACAAAACTGGGTCTGCTGGCTGGTGCAGCGATTGTCCTTGCCGGAGGCGGATGTGTTATCTCAGCAACGCAGGATGCGGGCTGGCTGCGTACGCGCATTGTCAGTGCTGTTGAGAAAAAAACAGGCCGCCACCTGACTATTGATCAGCTGCATGTCTGGCTGCTGCCATTTCCCTGGGTTGAGGCGCAGGGGGTGCATCTTTCAGATCCTGGAAGTGATGCGCATGATATGTTCAGCGCAGCTTCTGTACGTGTTCGGCTCTCCGTTTTACCGTTGTTTCAGCATCGTGTGGTGTTCAGCAATGTCAGCATCTCGCAGCCGCAGATTATGCTGCACCGTGACGAGGATGGTCAGTCTAACTGGCATTTTAATCCTCAGCAGAACACACCGGAAGAAGCGACACCGGCTGCATCCGGCGGCAGAGTGAACTGGGATATCGTTATTGCAAACCTGGAGCTGACCCAGGGGGACCTGCAATGGCAGGATGAGCTTAAACACCGGTCAGGTGAATTGCCTGTTGAAAAATTTGAGGCTGGTGCTCTCGATACTGATGCGCCATCTTTTCACTTAGATGCGCTGAAGAACAAAGGGAAACTCTCAGTTGATGGCCAGACCGGCCGTCTTTTCCCGCATCCTGCCACACAGATGCCGGTGCAGATAAAAGCCGCTTTTTCAGTTGATGGTCAGCCAGCAGGTCTGGCGCATATTGACGGTACCCTGACGACGGGGGAGCCTGAGCAACGTGAATATGCGCTGCGTTTTGGCGGGTCGCTGGGGCAGCTGCAGGCAGTGCAGGCTTTCTTCCCGCGTGCAGGTTTGCCGCATGCAGAGAATATTTCTGTTAACGGTATGATCGGCGGGAAGGCTGGTATTCCTCAGTTGCAGAATTTCCATATTCATACCGGTACATTTGACCTTCGTCCTTACAAAAAAGATGTGGTGCTGGAGCACCTCACTCTTGATGCGGCCCAGAGCGATTCTCCTGTTGCCCTTGATCTTGCCGGTACAGCGGAGGGCACTTCTCTGGGGCTGAAGGGAACAGTTGGTACGGCTGAGCAGATTATGACCTGGCTTCATGCCCCTGCTGAGAGCAGTATGCCTGTCAGTCTGACACTTACTGATTCTGATGCAGGTGTTCATTTTACAGGCGAACTGGGCGGGCAGCATTCAGCCTTTGATATTCAGGGGCAGCTGAAGCATCTGGCAACGGGGCCGTCTCAGCCTGTTTTTGACGGGCTGAGTGTCAAAGGTCATGTTGAAACGGATGAGACACTTGAGCTGACGAAGGTTCATAGTTTTGCAAATATTGTGCGCAACCTGACAGCACAGCTTGACGTGAGTGCTGCCCGCGTTGCGTGGGCGGGGCAAAGCTGGGAGGCGCTTTCTGCGCATGTCGTTAATAGTAATGGCCGCCTTGTTGCTGACCCCATTCAGGCCAGAGGCAGTGGCGTGCAGCAGTCAGCCCGTTTTGTTTATGATGTCACGCAGGAGATCCCGGCTGCTGAGCTGAGTGCTCACCCTGTTGTACTGCCTTTGCAGGTTGTGGATGCATGGATGGGGGTTCAGTCCTGGTTAAAGGGTGAAGCTTTTGTTGTTGGCACAGTCAGTGCGCGGGGGCGTGATATGTCTGCTTTGCGTCAGACAGCAGCCGGGCATGTCGGAATTTCAGTTGTCGATGGCAAGGTGGGGAGCAAGATCCTGTCTTCTCTGACGATGAATAAAATCCCGATGAAGCAGGAGGTCTCTGTACGTTGCTTTGGTACGCATATGCAGCTTGCTGACGGTGTGGCGACAATTGACCTGCTTGGGTTGCAAAGTCGTTTTCTGTCACTGCATGGTCATGGCACCGTTAACCTGAACACGACAGATCTCGACCTGCATCTTGCGCCCACACTGATGCTGGCCGGGAATTCGGCTGAATCTGATGTGCTTGTCAGCGGCTCATCATACAATCCTGTTATTAAAATGGAGCCAAACAGCAGCGGCCGTTATGGGCTGACGATTGGTAAAAATGACGGAGAGGATGATAGCTGTCCTGCCTTGCTGTCTTCCGCACGGGAAGGTGAAGCTGGGCCGGAACCAGCTCCGCCAGCGAAAGAAAAAGGCGGAAAAGTAATGAACATGCTGCGTGGTCTGGGGCTGTTCCATTGAGTAACAATCAGCAAAATACACAGTCCGGAATGAAAAAACGTTTCTGGAAAGATGTTGATGTTGTGCCTCAGGATAACGGCTGGGTGATCCATCTTGACGGTCGCCCTCTCAGGCTGCCGGGCCGGACATTGCTGCATGTGTCCGCTCAGCCTCTGGCTGAGGCTCTGGCTGCGGAGTGGCGTCAGGCCGGGAAAGGGCCGGGTGAGCTGTTTCACGTTGATGAACTGCCCCTGACCGGCCTGTGTGGCACTATGACTGAGCGTGTGCCTGCTGAGCGTGAGGGGATGACAGAGGCTCTTCTGGCTTACGCGCATAGTGACCTGCTGTGCTACCGTGCAGATAACTGGTCGGAGCTTTCCCGTCTCCAGGAGGAGCAGTGGGGGAGGTGGCTGAGCTGGTGTGCCCGTACTTTTGGTGCCAGCCTTCAGGTAACGGAAGGGATTATGCCGATTACGCAGCCCCCTGAAGCCGTGAAAGCTTTAAGGGATGCTCTGGAGAGCATGACGCCTGCTGAACTTACAGTGCTTGCTGTTGCTGTGCCGGTGCTGGGGAGTCTTGTTCTGGGTCTGGCTGCATTAAAAAGTGACGAGGATGCAGAAGCTCTGGTGAAGTGTGCGATGCTTGATGAGCAAAGTCAGATGGAACGCTGGGGAGCAGATATCGCAATTACTGACCGCATGGCAGCAAAAGTTCGTGATGTTGCTGATGTGCTGAGGTTCAGAAGTCTGTTGTGTCAAAAATGAAGCAAACTTTTAAAAACCTGCCATGAATTTGCCTTTCCGGCTTCTTACATAAGAAATCAGGGCAGAAAATTGCCCTTCTTATCAGGTGACTGGCAAAGGGAGGTTTTTAACGGTGGTTTTTAATAAAAATGAGCGTTTCGTTCGTTTTTCTGCGAAATGCGCCATGGGCGCATGGCTTGCGCTGCCTCTTATTCCTGTTGCCGCTATTGTATATGCTATGGGATAACCTGTTCAGGCTTCATGTTTATATTTGTTCTGCTCTGATAGATATGTAAGTATGTTTTTGTAATCAGACAGAATATTAAAGAAAAGGCTTTGGGTTTCATGACATTCAAAAAAGGTTTTCTGGCAGTTCTTGCTGTTTCCGGTTTTGCTCTGGCTGCGCAGTCTGCCTCTGCTCAGGCATGCCCGCCTCCCATGATGCATCATGGCATGGGCCCTGGCCCGGGTCCTGATTTTTTCATGGGTGCTGATCTGACGAAAAAACAGCATAAGCAGATTGATGCTATTTTCAAAAAAGCACACAACCAGGAGGAAGGTGACCAGAGCCGTGAGGCTGAGCGTGATCTTCATACACAGATCCAGGACCTGCTGAGCCAGCCAGGTAAGCTTGATCGTGATAAAATTGCGTCATTGCAGCAGCAGCTGGCAACAATTCGTGCGCAGCGTGATATGCAGCATCTCGATGTGATGGAGCAGATCCATGATGTGCTGACCCCTGAGCAGCTGACACAAATCAAAGACCGCGAAACGAAAGAGCGCGCTCTGATGGATCAGCTTCACCAGCTGCGTCACCCTGACGTAACAAAATAATATATAGTTTTTCTTGACTTGTTCGGGGGGGTGGCTTAACCCCTCTGTTAAATCACAGGACCACCACTCCGCGAGTGTTCGCGCAGTGGTGGATTTTTGCATGGAGTAACAGGCCATTGTTCGAGGCTCTTTCAGGCAGGCTATCCGGAGTTTTTGACGGACTCGCCAAACGTGGTGCGCTGTCTGAGGCGGACGTTATAGAGGCAATGCGCGAAGTGCGTCTGGCTATGCTGGATGCAGACGTGGCGCTTCCTGTTGTTCGTGACTTTGTTAATAAAGTAAAAGAGCGGGCAGTCGGCGCCGAGGTGCTTGAGAGCATTTCTCCCGGTCAGGCTGTTGCGAAAATCGTTAACGATGCCCTGATTGATGCACTTGGTGGTGCCGGTGCAGTTCCCCTCAACCTGAATGCTGTCCCGCCGGTTCCGGTGCTGATGGTAGGTTTGCAGGGGTCCGGTAAAACTACGACATCAGGTAAAATTGCTCTCTGGCTTAAAAACCGCGAGCGTAAAAAAGTTCTTCTGGCCTCGCTTGATACCCAGCGGCCAGCCGCGCAGCTTCAGCTTGAACAGCTGGCAAAGCAGGCGGCAGTACCGTCATTGTCAATTGTCCCTGGTCAGAGCCCTGTTGATATTGCGCGTCGCGCAATGGAAACAGCACGCCTCGAAGGGTTTGACGTCGTTATTCTTGATACGGCTGGTCGCCTCTCCATCGATGAAGTGCTGATGGATGAAGTGCGTCAGGTGCGCGCGGTGACAAACCCGGCTGAAACATTGCTGGTTGTTGACGCCATGACCGGTCAGGATGCGGTGAATACAGCCAAAGCCTTTAACGAGGCAGTCGGTGTTACCGGTGTGGTCATGACCCGAATGGATGGTGACGCACGCGGTGGTGCAGCACTGTCGATGAAGGCAATTACCGGCGCACCGATTAAACTGACGGGCTCTGGTGAGAAGCTTGATGCTCTGGAAGAGTTCCATCCTGAGCGTGTTGCTGGTCGTATTCTTGGCCTTGGCGATATTGCCGGCCTGGTAGAAAAAGCGGCTGATACCCTCGATCATGAAGAGGGCGAACGCCTGGCCAAAAAAATGATGGCCGGTAAGTTCGATCTTGACGATTATGCCTCGCAAATTCGTCAGATCAGCAAAATGGGTTCCATTTCCGGCATCATGGGCATGCTGCCAGGTATGAACAAAGTTAAAGAAGCAATGGGTGATAAGGAGCTCGATACGAGCATTCTTAATAAACACCTTGCAATTATTTCTTCCATGACCAGAAAAGAGCGCAAAACGCCTGCTATTATCAAGGCGTCACGTAAAAAACGTATTGCTGCCGGGTCAGGGACGACAGTTCAGGATGTCAATAAGCTGCTCAAGCAGTTTGGAATGATGTCCGATATGATGAAGCGTTTTAGCAAGCTGGGCGTGAAAGGTCTTATGCGCCAGGGCTTATCTGCGCTCATGCCGAAAGGAATGGGGAATGGTCCACCTGGTGGTGGCGGTCGCCCCTTTCGCTGATCAGTTTGTTTTTGTCTGAATTTGTATAGATCTGGAGAAGTCTGAATGAGTCTTAAAATTCGCCTTGCTCGCGCTGGTGCAAAAAAACGTCCTTACTACCACATTGTAGTAGCTGACAGCCGTTCACCCCGCGATGGTCGCTTTATCGAGAAAGTTGGCGCTTACAACCCAATGCTGCCATCAGAGCACGCTGACCGCGTACGTCTGATTAACGAGCGCATCACGCACTGGCTGTCACAGGGTGCCCAGCCAACTGACCGTGTTGCCCGTTTCCTGGGTCATGCTGGTCTGGCACCAAAACCAGCTTACGCTGAGCAGCCAAAACAGTCTGCGCCAAAGAAAAAAGCTCAGGCACGCGCTGAAGCTGCTGCTAAAGCTGCAGCAGCAGCCTGAGTCTGAAAACGAGAAAAGCAGATTATGCGTTCAGACCTCATATTAATTGGTGTTATAGGGAAAGCTCATGGTGTGCGCGGCCTTGTGCGTGTGCATAGCTATGCAGATGACCCTGCAACACTGGAGGAGTATGAGGCTCTTCAGGACGAGCAGGGGCGGTCATGGTCTCTGCGCTGGCGTGGTGCTGATGGTGTTGCGGAGCTGCGTGATGCACGCGGCAACCTGATATCTGATCGCACAGCAGCGCAGGCTCTGGTTAATACGCGCCTGTATGTCTCCCGGGATCTTTTGCCCGAGACTGAAGAGGAAGAGTTCTATCATTCAGATCTGATCGGAATGGAGGCCTGGGAAGGTACAGCTTCTCTCGGGCGTATCCTGATGGTTCATGATTACGGTGGTGGTGCCAGCCTGGAGATTGAAGGTGGTCTGATTATCCCTTTCACCCGTGCCTGTGTGCCTGAGGTTGACCTTGCCGCGCGGACAGTTCGTATTGTTCGTCCTGCTGAGGTTTCAGGCGAAGAAGGGCAGGGTGTTTCGGGACGGTCAGCGGAGCAGCAGGTATGACCTGGCAGGCTACGGTTATGACGCTTTTTCCTGAAGCGTTTCCGGGTGTGCTGGGTATCTCTCTTGCAGGTCGTGCGCTTGAGAACAAAACCTGGTCATGCAGCACATATGATTTGCGTCAGTGTGGGCTTGGCCGGCACCGTGCGGTGGATGATACGCCGTTTGGTGGTGGTGCAGGTATGGTTATACGGGCAGATGTTGCTGATGCAGCTTTTTCGGCTGTTGATGCCCCGGCGGATGTTCCCCGGGTTTTTCTGACACCCAGAGGAACACCTCTGCGTCAGAAAGATGTTGTCCGTTATGCCGGTGCTCCGGGTGTTGTTCTGATGTGTGGCCGCTTTGAAGGTGTGGATGAGCGGGTGCTTGAAGCCCACAATGTGGAACAGGTCTCTGTCGGGGATTATGTTCTGTCGGGTGGGGAAGCAGCGGCTCAGGTCTTTCTGGATGCATGTGTGCGTTTGCTGCCTGGTGTGATGGGCAGCGACCAGAGCGGGGTTGAGGAAAGTTTTTCCGACGGTCTGCTGGAGTATCCGCATTATACACGTCCTGCTGAGTGGCAGGGGCGTAAAGTGCCGGATGTTCTGCTTTCTGGTAATCATGCTGCCATTGCTGCCTGGCGGCAGAAAAAGGCTGAAGAGACAACGCGGGAAAGAAGGCCGGACCTGTGGTCTGCCTGGCTGGCTCGCAGAGAAAAAAATGAGACTGCTGCCGGAATGTCCGGCCAGGCAGGCTAAACCGGGGTTTGAGGAAGGATTACGGAATATGAATATTATTCAGCAGTATGAAGCTGCCGAGATTGCACGTCTTACAGCAGCACGCCCTGTGCCAGAATTTGCAGCCGGTGACACGGTTCGCGTTTCTGTGCATGTTGTCGAAGGCGAGCGTAAGCGCGTTCAGGCATTCGAAGGTGTTGTGATTGCACGCTCTAACCGCGGGCTGAACAGCAACTTCACAGTGCGTAAAATTTCTAACGGTGAAGGTGTAGAGCGTATTTTCCCGCTTTATGGACCCATCATTGCAGAAATTAAAGTTGTACGTCGTGGTAAAGTGCGTCGTGCAAAACTGTACTATCTGCGTGGCCGTAGCGGTAAGTCTGCTCGTATTGCAGAACGTCCCCGTGACGTGGTGGCACCTGCTGCTGCCAGCTGAAACAGACTGTAACCAGTCAGTTTCGTTGCATGAGAAAGCCCGGCCGCGTTTTGCAGCCGGGTTTTTTTATGGTCATATTAAAAAACTGACAGACAGCTCACATTCGCTTTTTTATCTCTGCTCTGTCTGTAGCCGGGACATAAAAAGGCACATATAAGAAACGAACGATAAGGCCGGTCAGGGCAGCTCGGGTGCTGCGGAAATAATCAGGCCGGTATACGAAAAGGGGAAGGACCATGGCGCCGCGTACGCTGTTCGACAAAATCTGGGATCATCATGTTGTCGAGACATTGCCCGATGGTACTTCTATTCTTTATATCGACCGCCACCTTGTGCATGAAGTGACCAGCCCTCAGGCATTTGAGGGCTTGCGTCTTGCCGGGCGCCGTTTGCGTCACCCTGAAAAAACGGTCGCTGTGGTTGACCATAACGTGCCTACTTCTGACCGTAGCCAGCCGATTGAAGAAGAAGACAGCCGTAATCAGATCGAAACGCTTGAACGTAATGTTAAAGAGTTCGGTGTTCCTTATTTTCCGCTGCTTTCTTCCAGTCAGGGCATTGTGCATGTTGTTGGCCCCGAGCAGGGCATTTCTCTGCCTGGTATGACTATTGTCTGTGGTGATTCTCACACCTCCACCCATGGTGCTATGGGTTCGCTTGCTTTTGGTATTGGTACGTCAGAAGTTGAGCATGTAATGGCAACGCAGACTATTTTGCAGCGTCCGGCCAGAAATATGCGTGTGACGGTTGAAGGCACACCAGGCAACGGCGTTTCGGCTAAAGATATTATGCTTGCGATTATCGGGCATATCGGCACAGCAGGTGGCACGGGTCACGTTATTGAATTTGCCGGTTCAGCCATCCGTGGTCTTGATATGGCTGGTCGTATGACGATCTGTAATATGTCGATTGAGGCCGGCGCACGTGCAGGCATGGTTGCTCCTGACGATGTGACATTTGAGTATGTCAGAAACCGTCCGTTTGCTCCTAAAGGTGATGATTTCGACAAGGCTGTTGCATACTGGCGCACGCTTGCCTCTGACGAAGGTGCGCATTTTGACAAAGAAATAACGCTGCGCGCTGAGGATATCGCACCGTCCCTGACATGGGGTACCAGCCCTGAAACGGTTGTTTCTATTACCGGCACAGTGCCGGACCCCGAGCAGGAAACAGATGAGGCTGTGAAAGTGCAGCGTCGTCGTATGCTTGAGTATATGGGGCTCGAAGCCGGGCAGACTATAGCTGGTGTGCCTGTCGATGTTGTCTTTATTGGTTCATGTACTAACAGCCGTATTGAAGATTTGCGTGCCGTTGCTCATGTCGCTGCCGGCCGTAAGGTGGCAGAGGGTGTTCGTGCCATGATTGTGCCCGGGTCAGGTCTGGTGAAACAGCAGGCTGAGCAGGAAGGGCTGGATAAAATTTTCCTTGATGCAGGGTTTGAATGGCGTGAGGCTGGCTGCTCAATGTGCCTGGGCATGAACCCTGACCGCCTGACACCGCAGCAGCGTTGTGCTTCAACCTCGAACCGTAATTTTGAAGGACGTCAGGGGCCGGCTGGTCGTACACATCTGCTCTCGCCGGCTATGGCAGCAGCAGCAGCTGTGACCGGATGCCTGACTGATGTGAGGGAGCTGATCTGATGGAAAAATTTACATCCTTATCCGCAGTAGCAGCAGCACTGCCTGAAGCTAATATCGACACCGATAAAATTATTCCTGCCCGCTTTCTTAAAACAACAAAGCGTACCGGGCTTGGTAAGCATGCCTTTGACAGCATGCGCTATCATCCTGATGGTACAGAAAACCCTGACTTTGTTCTCAATCAGCTGCCATGGCGTCATGCAGAAATTCTGATAACGCATGATAACCTTGGCTGCGGCTCTTCACGTGAACATGCGCCCTGGGCCCTGCTTGATTTCGGTATTCGCTGTGTTATTGCGCCATCTTTTGCGGATATCTTTTTCAATAACTGCTTTAAAAATGGCATCTTGCCGATATGCCTGCCGCGTGAGCTGTGCGACGCTCTGATGGAAGATGCCCGTATGGGCAGCAACGCCCGTCTGACTGTTGATTTGCCACGTCAGGTTGTTATTCGCCCGGATGGTAAAGAAATTCCGTTTGAGATCGACCCGTTCCGTAAACACATGCTGATTGAGGGCCTTGATGATATTGGCCAGACTCTTTTGCATGAAAAGCGTATCGACACCTATGAAGAGCAGGTTGCTCACGACCGCCCCTGGGTTCCCACAATTTCTATAGACTGACTTACTGACTGGAGAAGTTCATGACTGCTCAATCACCTAAAAAGCTTCTTGTGCTGCCTGGTGACGGAATTGGCCCCGAAGTGATGCAGGAAGTGCGTCACATCATGACGTGGCTTGAACAGAAGCGCGGTCTTTCTTTCGAGGTGTCAGAAGACCTGGTTGGGGGGGCATCACTTGAGAAATATGGTGTGCCGATCCGTGATGAGGTGATTGAGAAAGCATGGGCCGCTGATGCAGTTCTGTTCGGCTCAGTTGGTGACCCGCGCTGGGCTCATGTCGGGTTTGAAAAGCGGCCTGAACTGGCTATTCTTAAACTGCGTCAGGAGCTGGCTTTATTTGCTAACCTGCGTCCGGCTCAGGTGTTTGACGCGCTGGTTGATGCCAGCACGCTCCGCCCTGAAGTTGTGCAGGGCCTCGACATCATGATTGTACGTGAAAGTGTCGGCGGTATTTATTTTGGCAGCCCGCGCGGTATCGAGACTTTGTCTGATGGCAGTAAAAAAGGCATCAATACAGAAGTTTATACAACATCTGAAATTGAGCGTGTTGCCCGTGTTGCTTTTGATCTGGCACGGAAGCGTCAGGGTCGTGTCTGCTCAGTTGAGAAATGCAACGTGATGGAAAGCGGTCTTTTGTGGAAAGAGGTCGTAACCGAATTGCATGCCCGCGAATATCAGGACGTTGAGCTGTCTCATATGCTGGCTGATAACTGTGCTATGCAGCTGGTCAGAAATCCGCGCCAGTTTGATGTGATTGTCACGGGTAATCTGTTTGGTGATTTGTTGTCAGACCTTGCTTCTATGCTGACAGGCAGCCTGGGGATGTTGCCATCAGCGACACTGGGTGTTGCTGATGAAAGCGGGAAGTTCCCGGCGCTTTATGAGCCTATTCATGGCAGTGCGCCAGATATTGCAGGCAAAGGTATTGCCAACCCGCTTGCACAAATTTTGTCTTTTGCCATGCTGCTGCGTTATTCACTTAACCTTCAGGATGCTGCGCAGGAGATCGAAAACGCAGTCTCCGCTGTTCTGGCCAGTGGCCTGCGTACGGCTGATATCGCTGGTGCCGGGCAGAAAGCTGTGAGTACATCAGAAATGGGTAAAGCTATTATTGAAGTCCTTAATGCTGCGGCCTGATAAAATCTAACGTGTTTGATAAAGCTGGCTTTTGAAAATATTCATTATTTCAGAAGTCAGCTTTTTTATTTAAAATGAATTTTGAAATTTCCGTCCTTGTGACGTTAAACGCAGAGCAGACATAGTTATTGCAATCATTCTGCTGCTGTTACATTCTTCCTTTGCATATAAGGGCTTTATTACCGGTGTAGAGAAAAGGGTGTTCTATGAATTTAAGAGGTTGGTTGCTGGCATCTGCCGTGTCTGTTCTGGCGGTTGCCGCTACTGTGCCATGCAGCGCTGCGACACAGGCTGTAAATAAGCAAAATAACACAGCTTTTCTGAGTGATATTCACGGTGCTAAAGCTCTTGAGTGGGTCAGGGCACAGAATAACAAAACGACCAGTGAGCTTGAAAAAGATAAACGCTATCAGGAGTTTTACGATAAAACACTGAGTGTTTTACAGGCACCAGACAGATTGCCTTCTCCTGATTTTTTTGCTGGTGGTATCTGGAATTTCTGGCAGGATGCGCAGCACCCTCACGGTATATGGCGGGCGGCTACACTTGAGTCTTATTTGTCTTCTGACCCGTCATGGCAGACAAAAATTGATTTTGATGCGCTCTCAAAGCAGGACCATAAAAACTGGGTTTTTCAGGGAACCAGCTGTCTTAACCCGGCAGATGAGAAATGTCTGATTGCGCTGTCAGATGGTGGTGAAGATGCCGTAACGCTGCGCGAGTTTAATACAAAGACAGGTCAGTTTGTTAAAGAGAATGGTTTTGAATTTTCCCGTTCAAAACAGAATGCAACCTGGCTTGATGACAATACTATTCTGCTTGCACGTGACTGGGACGGAAAAGGAACAGACCTGACAGCGTCAGGCTATCCATTTGTGGTTAAAAAGGTTGAGCGGGGGCAGTCTCCGGCACAGGCGCAGGAGGTTTATCGTGGCCAGCCTTCTGATATCAGCGTTGAAACGCTTGCCCTGACAGATGGCCAGGGGCATCGCCTGGTGCTTGTTTCTCGTCGGGTGACTTTCTTTGAAGTGCGTTTTGCTGTGCTTGACGGTAATACGCTGCACTGGCTGAGCATACCAGAAAAGGCTGACGTACAGGGGCTGCTGAATGGTCGTCTGATCTTCTCTGTGAATGAAGACTGGAAGCGCGAAGGTCTTCCAACTATACCTGCCGGCAGTGTGGTCTCTGTTGACCCGGAGAATACCGTTCAGAGCGCCGAAATTGTTTTTACCCCATCAGCCACTCAGGCTGTTGAGGATATCGGTGTTACTAAAAGTGCTGTTCTGATCAGCTTCCTTGATAATGTGCGCGGTCGCGCTGCCCGATTCAAAACTGCCGGCGCCGGTAAACCATGGCAGAGTGAACAGCTTAACCTGCCAGATATGGCTTCGGTGCATGTTGCTGCGACCAGCACGCAGTCAGATGAAGCCTTTGTGAGTGTGGAAAGCTATATTAAGCCACGCGAACTCTGGCTTGTGCAGGGAGAAGAAAAGACACGCCAGGTGAAAGCAGCGCCCGCCCGGTTTAATGCGAGTGACCTTGAAACAGAGCAGTTGTGGGCAACATCGACAGATGGTGTGAAAGTGCCTTATTTCATTGTTCATCGTCGTAACATGCCAATGAATGGCCAAAACCCGACATTAATGACGGCTTATGGTGGTTTCCAGGTTTCTTACACACCTGTTTATGCACCCGAAACGGGCCTGCTATGGCTTGAACGTGGTGGTGTTTATGTCGTTGCCAATATTCGTGGCGGTGGTGAGTTCGGGCCAAAGTGGCACGAGGTGGCACGTAAATCAGGGCGGATGAAAGCCTATGATGATTTTGCGGCCGTTGGTAAAGACCTCATCCACCGGGGCATTACATCAACAGAACATCTTGGTATTCGTGGCCGCTCTAATGGCGGCCTGCTGGCCGGAGCTGAAATGGTGCAGCATCCTGATTTATGGAAAGCTGTGATCATTGGTGTGCCGCTGCTCGATATGGAGCATTTTGAAACCATGTCAGCCGGTGCTTCATGGGTTGGGGAATATGGTTCTATGTCAGTGCCATCGGAAGCAGAATTTTTGCGTAAAATTTCTCCGTTGCAGTCACTGAAAGCTGATGTGACCTATCCGGTTCCCTTTATTTTTACCTCGACCAGTGATGATCGTGTTGGCCCGGTACATGCTCGTCGTTTCGCTGAGAAGCTACAGAGTATGGGTAAAAAGTTTTATTATTATGAAGATATTCAGGGCGGGCACTCGGGTACAGTAAATGCGCCTGAAGTTGCGCAGGAGCGTGCGCTTGAATTTGTTTATCTGTCTCAGTTTCTGATGGATCAGCCGTAAATTTTATTTCCCCCTCTTTCCTCCGTTTCGGAGGGAGAGGGGTTTTACCGCTTATAAAGGCAGTTTCCATGAAAGCTTGACCTTTTGCATGGGAATATCTGTTTTAAGACTGCGTACGCCTTTAATGCGAGCCAGATATTCTGACTGAAAATGCCTGTAAGCCTCAAGACTTTTAACAAGAACACGCAGCAGAAAATCACAGTCTCCCGCCATTAAGTGACATTCAACGACCTCAGGTGAGGCCTGAATGACTTTTACAAAGTGGCTGACAGTATCTTCATCCTGCGCATCAAGCCAGACGCGGACAAACACCGTGGTCGTAAATCCCATTTTTACGGGGTTTAGCAGAGCAACATACTCATCAATTATACCGGCTTCTTCAAGCTGGCGCACACGGCGCAGGCAGGGGGTTGGGGTTAAACCAATTTCCCGGGCCAGCTCGATATTGCTGATACGTCCGTTACGTTGCAGGGCGACTAAAATTCGTCTGTCTATCTCATCGGGAGAGTATGGCATATTATGCTCTTTATAAAAGAATTAAGAGTTTAATATTCTAATTTAAGAAGATTTATAAGTATTTTTTGAAAGCACATTTTACGTCTTTATCGCTACATTCGGCTGCTTTTATTTTATGGTGATGAGTGTGAATACATGTGCTGATGATGCCCCCCCGGGAGCCGCATCTGAGTTCTGGCGGGCTGTGCGTACTTCGTTCCCGGTTGCAATGAGTTTTATTCCCTTTGGGCTGGTGCTTGGCGCGCAGGCTCGTATGCAACATCTGTCATCCTGGCAGGTGCCGGTGATGACGGGTCTTAATTTTGGTGGTGGTTCAGAGTTTGCAGCGATCGGGTTATGGACATCCCCACCGCATATACTGCTTATTGTGAGTGTAACATTTCTGATTAACAGCCGGCATTTGCTTATGGGGGCTGTTTTTGCGCCTTATCTGAACAAATTATCACGGTTTAAGGCCCTGGTTTGTCTATTTTTTATGTGTGATGAAGCCTGGGCACTGAGTCTGTCAGACTGTAAAAAAAGAGGTTTTAGTCTGCCATATTATACTGGTGTGGCTGGCATGCTTTATTTTAACTGGGTGTTATCAACCTTTGCGGGGGCTCTCCTTGGGCCGGTTTTGGGTGATGTTACACGCTACGGGTTTGATATGGCGTTTCCGGCTGTATTTTTTGTATTGCTGAAGGGTATGTGGAAAGGCCTGCTGTTTTCAGGTCTGCCCTGGGTCGTTAGCCTTGCTGTGGCGATAACAGCTTATTTGTATCTTCCAAAAGGCTGGTATGTACCATGTGGTGCACTTGCTGGTTTAACTCTGGCATGGTGGCAGGCACGGGCATGATTATTCTGACAATAATATTCATGGCACTGGCAACATACAGCACGCGTATCGGAGGGTATCTTATTCTGAGCCGTTACCCTGTTTCACGACGTGTGGCGCGTATGATGGAGGTTGCTCCGGGGTGTATTCTTATTTCGGTGCTGGCGCCTGATTTTGCATCAGGGCGAGTGGCTGATCTGCTGGCTCTTGGCGTCACCATGCTGGCAGCCTTAAGGTTCTCCCTGTTTTATACGGTGCTGATCGGTATAGGGTCAGCCTGGCTTCTCAGGGCCTGGGTTCCTGTTTAGTCAGGGGGGGCAGGCACAAAAAAAACCGGGCTTCCTGAGGGAAGGCCCGGCTTTGCGCTGTAATCTGTGCGGAGGCTTAGAAGCCTTCACGCTCCAGACGCTTACGCTCCATCTTGCGTGCACGACGTACAGCTTCGGCAGACTCACGAGCTTTGCGCTCTGATGGCTTTTCGAAGTGACGACGAAGTTTCATTTCGCGGAAAATGCCTTCGCGCTGCATTTTCTTCTTGAGGGCTTTAAGAGCCTGGTCGACATTATTATCGCGGACGAGAACGTGCACTTGGTGACTAACCCCTGTTTCAAAAAACCCGGTTTTTCCGGCTTTAGTGTGTATAAATAAAAGAAGGCAGACGCAGGGCGTCACGCCGATTCCTGATACTGGCAGACCGTATAGCATGGGCTTGTGTAAAAATACAAATCGTTCTTTCTTCTTAATCATATTCATTTAAAAAATATTTTCCGGTGGGAGATCAGAACAGCGTGACCATTCTCAAAATAGCCCGCATGGGCCACCCGGTACTTCTCAGGCGTGCTGATGAGGTCGCTCATCCTGGTGCCTCTGAGTTACAGAAACTGATAGATGATATGACAGAAACTCTGGCTGATGCCGGTGGTGTTGGCCTGGCGGCGCCCCAGGTGCATGTTTCGCAGAGGTTGTTTCTTTATTCGGTGCCTGAAGTACGCAGCGAGGGGGAGGAAGACCCGCCACTGGCCGTGCAGGTAATTATTAACCCGGCTCTTGAGCCTGTTGATGATGAGATGATACCGCGTTTTGAAGGGTGTTTATCTATCCCCGGTATGCGCGGTGAGGTGCCGCGTTATAAACGGGTGCGCTATACAGGCTACGATCGCAACGGTCAGCCTGTTGCAGGCGTGGCATCAGGTTTTCGTGCCCATGTCATGCAGCATGAAATGGATCATCTTGATGGTATCCTGTATCCAATGCGGATGACGGATATGGGCCGGTTTGGTTATGAGGCCGAGATGGTAAAATATGGAGTGCGGACATGAATTTTGTTTCCTCTGCGCAGATCAGGCAGGCTGTTTTACTCGCTGTTGCCGGTATAGCGTCAGCCAGTACCCCTTCTTTGCCTGAGCATGATCCCCTGCGGGATGAGGCATTGCGTAAACTTGCACGGCAGGCCGGAACGCGCGGGTGGAGCCTGTCTGTTTTATCTGACGTGGCCGGAGATGACGCCGATCTTCTTTTTCCCGGTGGGGTAACTGAGATGATCGAAGCCTGGTCTGATTTATGTGACCGGGAAATGCTTGATGCTGCCTTTGATATCCGGGAAGAGCGTCTGAGTCGTCGGGTCAGGCAGTTACTTTTATGTCGTTTGCCGGGCGATGAGAGCCGCAGAAATGCAGCCCGTGCCGCATTACGATCTTTACTGGTTACGCCGGGGGGGATTCAGGTTTTGCGACGTTCTCTCATGCGTACAGTGAATGCAATCTGGCAGGGGGCTGATGATATGTCATCAGGCCTGACATTTGTCACCAAACGCCTGACGTTAAGCCATGTTTATGCCGTATCTTTATTATACTGGCTCTCGCGTGGCGGAAGTGACGCAGATATGGCGGCATTTATTGACCGTCGTCTGGCAGCAGTTCTGAAAACAGGGCAGATAAAGGCGCGTCTGAGTGAGTTTTTTATGAAAAAAGGCGGTAAAACGGCTCGCAGTGCCTCCCCGGCAGAAAATGGGGAGACAGCCTCTGTATGAATGGTTATCGCCCGGTTGATGAAGCAGGCTCGGGTCTTCTGTTTCTCAGGGAGGAGCAGATCAGACATGCTCAGACGATCATGTTCCTGGCAAACCGTGATGCTGCTGAAGCGATTGCTCCTCTTCTTGAAGAATATGACCTGGGGCGTGCGCATTATCGTGTGCTGCAGGTGCTTGCTTTTAGTCCGGGTGTGCCTGTCAGCCGGCTGCGTGATATTCTTGGTGTCACCAAACAAAGTCTTGCCCGTACGCTGACTGAGCTGCATGAGCGGGACTATGTTGATACGACAGCCTCCCGGCGTGACAGACGGCAAAAGCTGTTAACGCTGAGCAAAAAGGGGCAGAGGGTGGAAGCGGAACTTTTTTCAGTTGCCAGAGGCCGGCTTGTCGCGGCTTATCGTGATGCGGGCGGAGCCGCGGTTGAAGGGTTTCGGCGAGTTATGTGGGGTATGCTTTCAGAAAGTAGCCGTAGTTTAATGTCAGATGATGAGATCACACGTAAAAAGGGTGCGGTGAGTGGATAGCCTCTCTGATCTTTCGACCGGGAGAGAGGAAGCCTCTCACATTATCGTGGTTGATGATGATGCACGCCTCAGGCGGCTTTTGCAGCGTTATCTGTCTGAGCATGGGCTGCGTGTCAGCGTTGCGTCAAATGCGGCAGAAACGCGCCAGGCCCTTGAGAGTATTCAGCCTGACGCTATGGTGCTCGACGTCACAATGCCTGGTGAGAGCGGGCTTGAGCTGACGCGCTCTCTTCGTCAGCAGGGTTTGTCCTTTCCGATTATTTTGCTGACAGCACGGGGTGAGCCCGCCGATCGTATTACCGGCCTTGAAGCCGGAGCAGATGACTATATGGGCAAACCTTTTGAGCCCAGGGAGCTGCTGCTGCGTATCAGGGCACATCTGCGCCGTCATCTCCCGCAGAGTGCTTCTGATGAGTTGCGGATTGTACGTCTGGGGGATAAGGATTTTGACCCTGTGCGTGCTTTGTTGTGTGGTCCTGAGGGTAATATTCATCTGACAGGCGGGGAGGGCGCTCTCCTGGCTGTTCTGGCCAGACAGCCAAACAGAGTGTTTTCCCGTGAGGAAATTGCTCAGGCGCTTGAAATGCCAGATATAGGTGAGCGTGCTGTTGATGTGCAGATTACACGTTTGCGGCGTCGTATAGAAAAAGACCCGCGTGAGCCACGCTTTCTCCACACTATTCGTGGGCGGGGGTATGTTCTTAAACCTGGTCTTTCATAGAGTAGCATCTTTCAGAGAGGTTGCGTGACATATAAGCAATGGCTCAGATCTCCCCGGGTTGAAAAAAGCATCAGGCGTATTTTGCCTCGCTCGATGCTGGGGCGCTCTTTGCTTATTGTGCTGATACCCCTTCTGGTGACGCAGGTGATATCGCAGGGTCTGTTTTATGGTAACTTTCTTGGCGTTGCCTCACGCCGTTTGTCAGATTCTGTTGCCTCTGAAATCGTTCTCTCTCTTAAAACTCTGGAAAGGCTGCATTCTCAAAGTGACAAGCAGTGGTTTGTTAATCAGGCACAGGATCAGCTGCATCTGATAGAGATATGGAAGCCAGGATTTCAGCTGACACGCGTTGGTACTAATCATATTATGGGCCCGATGGATGAAAATCTTGCCCATGCTCTTGAGAGCAGCGTTGACCATCCGCTTTTTATTGACTGGCATACGGACCGGCACACAGTATTTGTTTTTATTCAGCTCAGTGATGGTATTTTAGAAGTCCAGGTTCCGCGTAAGCGTCTTGATATGGGGCAGTTATGGCTGTTTGTGTCATGGACAGCAGGTAGCTCGTTTTTGTTGTTTTTGCTGGCCAGCCTGTTTTTGCGTAATCAGGTCAGGGCTATTCGTCGTCTCGCTTATGCAGCTGAACAGTTTGGCCTCGGGCGTGATGTCGGGCCAATCAGGCCATACGGCGCCCAGGAGGTACGAAAAGCCGCTGTTGCGTTTAACCGGATGCAGGACCGGATTTATCGTTTCATTTCACAAAGAACCGGTGTTCTGGCCGGAGTATCGCATGATTTGCGCACGCCACTTACACGTATTCGCCTGTCTCTCGCAATGCTGCCCCGTTCCGGTCAGGTAGATGCTGCCCAGGTCGCTCCGGATATTGATGATATGATCGGTGATGTTGATGAGATGGAGCATATGATTGACAGCTACCTCTCTTTTGCCCGGGGAGAGGGGGCTGAAACACCTCAGCGTACAGAGTTACGGCCCTATCTTGAAGATGTTGTCGCTGCAGCACGTCGGGCTGGTACGCATTTTCAGGGGCTGGAGGTGGAGGAGGGGGTCTTTTTAGTCATACGCCCTGATTCTATACGTCGGGCTTTGATGAATTTGCTCGATAATGCACGTCGGCATGGGGGGGCAGTGACTCTGACAGCTTATGCAACGCCCGCTGGCGCCTGCATTGTGACTGATGATGATGGAGAAGGCATTAACCCGGAGCTTCGTGACACCGTTTTTCGTGCATTTGAAAGTGGAAAAGGTGGCGGTACAGGCCTGGGGCTGACGATATCGCGCGACATAATACGTGCACATGGCGGCGATATGGAGCTCGATACCGCCCCGGGCGGAGGGCTGAGAGTAAGTATTCTCCTGCCCTGGTAAAGAAAACGAAAAAGACTATGATGTCAGAGCGTGTTGCCTGAGCCGAAGTGTCCCGGGCCGGAGTTGCTGTTGCCCAGACCCTGACTCTGACCTGTGGCGCTGCCTGTGCCCATAAGGTTTTGCATGGGGTTGTATCGTCCGACATTCCCCAGAATTTGCTGCAGGATATTAATGCTTGTGCCGGGAGTGGGGGTGACCTGACTGATCATAGACACAGGACGGGCATCTTTGCGGTTAAGAGTACGCAAAGTTTTTAGTTTACCATCGTTGTCAAAGTTCAGAACAACAACCTGCTGTTTATCAATTCCGGGAAAATTTGCCGGACGCAGATAGGTTGTCATAGAGATATAAATCCAGGTGTTATCGTCGAAGGCACCCCGGGTTGTAGGTGACCCCATAAGGTCGATAGCGTCAGCACGGGTGCTGCTGCCTGGTATAAGCTGGTCATAATCATCAGCTTCAACGAGTGAACCACGAGGCACAGGTGTGGGGCTGAAAATAGAGCAGCCGGATACAAGAGACAGAACTGCGATAAGGCTGACAGCCTTACGAAGACGCATCGTGATGAAGGGGCGCTGCGGCAACATGGTTCAGTCTGATATCCTGTGCGTTGTTACAATGGTAATGATATAAATATATCGTGCTGAATTTACTACCATGAAAAAAAGCACCTGTCTCCCTGAACTGACCGGATCACGCAGTCTGACCAGCGATGCGCTGTGAGGCAGCTTTGTCAGAGAGCCGTGTAAAAAATATTCTGATGTCAGGCTGATATGCCGGATGGAATGCAGTAATATAAAATAATCGGGATCTATTTCTGGTTGTGCTGCCTGTTGCTGTAACAGCAGGGGGCTGATCAGGTAAGGAAGCAGGAGATTATTTTGTGACTCCAAAATCTGAATTTTCACGGCATATCGCTGTTAATCGAATCGGTAGTAACGGGCTGAAAATTACAGTTGAAGCAACGGCGGATGAATGCAGGCTTATAGCCAGACGTCTGAACCTGCCTGATGTAACGATGTTGCGCTGCAGGTATAACCTGGTGTCGTCTGACCAGAACAATGTTGTGGCCCAGGGTGCTCTGGCAGCTAAATTTCAGCATGTCTGCGTTGTTACACTTGAACCGTTTGAAGATGTACTGACAGCATCATTTAATATAAAATTTGTTCCGGAAGAATTTTTTACTGAAAGTTCGGCGCTGGAACTGGATGTTGAAGACGAAATTCCCTATACAGGAAATAATATTGACCTCGGTGAGGCTACTATAGAGCAGTTTGCACTTGAACTTCCTGCTTATCCGCATAAGCCGGATAGTGTTCTTCCGGAAGAAATTATACCGGAGGAGGAAGTGCAGGCAGCACCCGTATCAGAGAAGCGTATTAATCCGTTCGCAGCGTTACAGGAATTGCGACAGAAAAAGAAGTGAATATACAGGCGAAAGCCAGCTGAAGCTTGCGAAATGACAAGCTGTCTGCTACAGCGCCCCATCGGTCTGGCTAATGGCCTGCTTTGTGTGCTGCACGGTTAACCCCGTTGCAGGTGTTTAAAAAGAAATATCTGGAGAGAGCCGGGAAATGGCTGTACCTAAAAGAAAAACCTCGCCATCACGTCGTGGTATGCGTCGTAGTCATCAGGCACTGCGTGTTGAAGCTCATGCAGAATGCTCAAACTGTGGCGAACTGAAACGCCCTCATAATATCTGCAGTCATTGTGGCCATTACGATGGTCGTGAAGTTATTGCAGCAGGAAAAGCACTTAAAGTTGCTGTGCGTGCCTGATTTTAGTCAGGTGTTTTTCCCCTTCCTGTTCTGGTGCGAAGAGATGCAGCAAAACATGGCGGGGGTAGATTTCTCGACTATGATAAAGGGACCGGTATGAGCGGACAGGAAAATTCAGGGATTGATTCCCCCGAAGACAGTCAGGTGTACAGTCTGGCTATTGACGGGATGGGGGGAGATAAAGGTCCTGAAGTCGTGGTTGCTGGTCTCAATATCGCTGCCGATCGTCACCGTAATATGCGGATATTGCTGATTGGTGACGAATCTAAGCTGCTTCCTTTACTGGCTGCTAACCCTAAGGCTGCGGCAATCTGTACGATTTTGCATACAGAGCAGTCTGTGCCCATGGATATGAAGCCGACTGCGGCTTTGCGTCTGCGGCAATCTTCTCTCCGTCTGGGGATGGATGTGGTCGCAAATGGTCAGGCTAAAGGGGTGGTCTCCGCTGGTAACAGTGGTGCGATGCTTGCACTGGCAAAAATTGTTGTAAAAACGATGCCTGGTGTTTCCCGTCCGGCAATGGCGGCTGTGAGCCCGACGGTTAAGGGTGACCTTGTCGCGCTTGATTTGGGTGCCAACGTTAGCTGTGACTGGCGTAACCTGGTCGAATTTGCCGTAATGGGCGATATTTTTGCTAAAACAGTTCTCGGTCTTCCCGCGCCGCGTATAGGCCTTCTGAACGTAGGGTCAGAAGATCAGAAGGGCGATGAAAAGCTTCGTATTGCCTCTGAGGTGCTGCGTGAAAGCCCTCTTGCTGATCAGTTCGCTGGTTTTGTTGAGGGGTATGATTTTACATCTGGTAAAGTTGACGTCGTTGTGACCGACGGCTTCAGCGGTAATGTTGCCCTGAAAGCCGGCGAAGGTGTCATGAAAATGGCAACGGCTTTGTTGCGCCAGGTGTTTAACCGCAATCTTATTTCCAGGCTTGGGTATCTTCTGGTAAGGCCCGGTCTTGAGCGTATGAAAGAATGGCTCGATCCGCGTCGTTATAACGGCGCAGTTTTTGTGGGTCTTAACGGCGTTGTCGTTAAATCTCATGGCGGCACAGATGCTGAAGGATTCGCCTGTGCGGTTGATGTCGCGATGGACATGGTTACGCATAATTTTAATGCAAGTATTCGTGAACGCCTGGAGCATATGACGGCTCTTATGGCACAACGACAGTCTCATGAGTCTTAGAAGGCTGTTTATTTTAATTTTAATGACACCTGAATGATAATGAATATAGCCCGGTCGTTGCAGACAATAAAACAGTGCCGGTGAGTAGAAGGCAGAAATGGCAAAACGCGCGCTCCTGGTTGGTTTTGGGGGCTTTCTTCCAGAACGTGTCCTCACTAACGATGAACTGGCTGTAAAATTAAATACTTCAGATGAGTGGATTACCACACGCACTGGTATTAAACGCCGTCACATAGCCGGGCCTGATGATACAGCGGCCAGCATGGCAACCAGCGCTGCTGAGGCTGCACTGGCCTATGCCGGTATGTCAGCTTCAGAGGTTGACGCTGTAATTGTGGCAACGTCAACGCCAGATCAGGCTTTTCCTGCTACTGCGGTCAGGGTTCAGGCTGCATTGGGCATGAAGCAGGGCTTCGCCTTTGATATAGCGGCAGCATGTTCAGGCTTTGTCTACGCTCTTGCTATGGCAAACTCTTTTATCCGCTCAGGTCAGGCACGTAATGTGCTCGTTATTGGCAGCGAAGTGTATTCCCGTATTGTTGACTGGTCCGACCGGACAACCTGTGTGCTGTTTGGTGATGGTGCCGGTGCGGTGCTTGTCTCCGGCACTGACGCGCCTGGCGAGTCAGGTATTCTGTCGACGCATCTTCACTCAGATGGTGCAGAGGGTGACCTTCTTTATGTCGATGGTGCTGTAGGGCGGCCGCATATGAGTGGGCACCTGAAGATGAGCGGACGGGATGTTTTCAGGCATGCTGTTGCTAAGCTCTCCTCTTCTGTTGATGAAGCGCTTGAGAGCGAAGGTCTTTCTTACAGCGATGTTGCATGGTTAGTTCCGCATCAGGCGAATATCCGCATTATCGAGGGTGTTGGTAAAAAATTAGGACTAAATCCTGAACAGGTTGTCGTGACAGTTGACCGGCACGCTAATACTTCTGCTGCGTCGATTCCTCTTGCGTTAAATGAGGCTGTACGTGACGGACGTATTAAAAAGGGTGAACTTGTTCTGATGGAAGCCCTTGGTGGTGGTTTAACGTGGGGCTCTGCTTTGGCGCGTATGTAATTTTCAGATAAAAAGAGAAGCAGATACCACAGAGTAATTGACGTTTCCTGGTAATATGTTAATCTATACTTATGGAAACAATCACACGCGCCTCTCTTGTTGAAAACATTTGTCAGGAAGCCGGTTTGTCTCGCAGAGACTCAGCTGCCGTGCTTGAAGATGTTCTCGAAACAGTAGCCTCTGCGCTTGAGCAGGGCGAAAGTGTTAAAATTAGCGGATTCGGTACATTCTCTGTGCGACAAAAAGGCCAGAGAAGCGGACGTAATCCTAAGACAGGGGAGGAGGTGCCTATTCTTCCTCGCTCTGTTCTTGTTTTCCGGTCCAGTCAGCTTCTTCGTGCTCAGGTTAATCATGAGGCAGAGGTGAACTTTGCGGAAGATGCTCATGACTGACGAAAACCAGCTGCCTTCTGTGTCGGATTCTGAAAATTTTTTAGAGAGTGAATTTGAAGCAGGCGGTGAGTTTTCGACTATCAGTGAAGTAGCTGACGAAATTCATGTGCCTCAGCACGTTCTTCGTTTCTGGGAAACTCGTTTTGAGCAGGTCAGGCCGTTAAAACGGCTTGGAGGCCGTCGTTATTACAGTAAGCAGGATCTTGAACTCCTGCGTTATATTTCACAGCTGCTTTATCGGGATGGCCATACTGTCAAAGCAGTCCAGCGCATCCTGGCAGAGGAAGAGGCTAAGGTCTCTGCTCAGAGCCAGCCTGAAGCTGCAGGCAGCAATATTTCTCAGTCAGCAGAGAATGATCCTGTTACGTCTTCTGATGCTGCAATGCAGGAAAAAATTGTTTCTTCTGAAACGACAGAAAAAACAGATAAAGAGCCAGGCGCTGCTGTATCCAGAGAAGTTTCTGAGGTTGCCAGAACAGCTCCTGTCATGACAGATGCAGAGCACACAGCACATTCATCACTCTCTGGCGGTGTGTCAGTCTGGCATAAGGGGCTTGCTGCTGAAGATCATATGTCTGATGAAGCTGGAGCCTCTCAGTTTTCAGAAGATGAATCGTTCTCACATGTAGATAATACGAGTGTTTCTGATCATTCTGAGGACATAAACAGAGAGCTACGTCGGGTGAATGAGCGCGTTAAACATGAGCTGACTAGTTTGCTTTTCGAGCTTGAGGCGATGAGAGATATTTTTTTGCAGGAAAAGTATCTGTAGTTGCTTGTGTCTCTGTGCAGAGACTGCTAAACACTCTTTCACCGGGAAACGGGCAGTAGCGCAGTCTGGTAGCGCATCAGTCTGGGGGACTGGGGGTCGTGGGTTCGAATCCCGCCTGCCCGATATCCGTTTTCCCGGTTTATAAGGTGCGTAGAAAGCACCTTAAATTCTCCTTATTAAAAATGATTATGTCTCTTTGAGCGAGAGCTGCTCATAGACCAGCGCCTCCATACCAGGTCGAGTGCTGCCATTACTGCCGGACCGGCAAACAGACCAAGCAGCCCCCATGTTTCGGCACCTCCCAGGATTCCCAGAAGAACCCACAGGAAATGTAGTTTTGTGGTTCCTCCAATAAGGAAGGGTCTGACAAAGTGGTCCGCTACAAAAATCACCAGTAAGCCCATACAAAAGGTGACAACACCAGCCAGTGCAGCCCCTTTGCTAAGCAGAATAAGAGAGACTAAGCCGATTGCAACAGCGGCGCAGAAGGGTAGCATTGCAGCAACGGCTGTAATGACACCAAAGAGGGCAGAGTGCGGAGCGCCGCATAAATAATATATAACGCCCATGAATGCACCTTCAGCCATGCCAACCAGCACCAGCCCCTGAACAGTGCCATGAACTGAAGCGACAATCTGCCGGGCAATAATTTCACCACGTCGGCCAAAAGCACGACGTGAAGCAATGCGGCACTGATGAATGACGGCATTGCCGTCCTTATATAAAAAAAACAGCGTTAAAATAGAAAAGCAGAATAATGTTCCACGATGCGCTACCTGTGCACCAAGCGCTTTGGTTACTGCCATTCCTTTACTGTTAAGAGAGTAAGCAAAGTCTGCAACGTTTTGCGGATCACTCAGATGGTTATGCCACCATGGTGCCAGGTATTTCTCACCATAGGGCAAATGTGACAGTGCCTGAGGAAATGGTATTCCCGAGTTTCTTGCCGCTTCAAACCATGCCAGAGCACTTTGAGCTTCTTTGACAGCTTTTAGTGTAATAAGCAGGAAAGGAATAATAAAAATAAGCGCAATAACTATAGTAAAGACTAAGGGAAGAATGACAGATCTAAGGCTTTGAGGACATAAAGATCTGACGCGTGTATAAAGAGGCCACGTTGCTATTGCAAAGACGCTCCCCCATATCAGTGAGGGCAGAAAACTTTGAATTGTACACAACGCAGCAACAATAATAAACAATGTCAGGCAGGCACGTGCAATTTCCTGCCCTCTTTTTGACCGGTGGCTTTGTTTATTAAAAGTACAGCTTTGAAGTCTTGTTGTCGGAGCACCACCGGGCTTGTTGTCGGACATTACCTAAGAAACTCCCTGTCTTGCTTCGATAGACCTCTGTCTGGCCTTCACGGTGCCAGAATGAGTGTATAATGTCACTCAGGCGTTATTCACAGAGAATAAATTAATTAATCGCCTCTCCTTAAGATGTCTGAGAAACAGGGTTTATGCTGAAAAATCTTTTGACTGTTGGTGGCTGGACAATGCTAAGTCGCATTCTTGGTCTGGTTCGGGATCAGCTGCTTGCTGCATTTATGGGTGTGGGTCCATTGCAGGATGCATATCAGGTGGCTTTTCGCTTACCGAATATGTTCAGGCGACTTTTTGGTGAAGGGGCTTTTAATGCTGCCTTTGTTCCACTTTTCTCATCAGTTCTGACCCGAGAAGGCCCTGTGGAGGCACGTGAATTCGCGCGTCGTGCACTTGGGGGTATGCTCGTCTGGTTATGTTTTTTATGTATTCTTGGCGAAATTTTTATGCCTGAAGTGGTGCGTATTATAGCACCCGGCTTTGTGACGGATGGCTACCGTTACGACCTTGGTATTGCACTGAGCCGTATTACTTTTCCTTATCTTGTTCTTATTTGTGCTGCCGCTCTGGTTGCCGGTGTTCTCAATAGTTTACATAAATTTAGCGTTGCCGCAGCAGCCTATGTTACATTCAACCTCGTAGGTATTGTCGCGATAATTTTTGTATCGCCGTTTATGCCAAATGTTGCATATGCTGCGGCCTGGGGCGTTACAGCTTCTGGTGTCGTGCAGCTTGGTTTGCTGTTGTGGGCCTGTCATAAGGCTGGGTGCGGGTTGTGGCCACTTATGCCCCGTATGACGGCGCGTATGCGACTGCTTATCAGGCGTATGGTGCCTGGCCTGGTCGGAAGTGGTGTCGGGCAGATTAATCTTACAATTGATACGATTATTGCGACGCTTCTGCCTTCCGGTAGTGTCTCGCTTATGTATTTTGCAGATCGTATCAATCAGCTGCCGCTTGGTGTTTTAGGTGCGGCAGCGGGTACGACGCTTCTGCCTGTTCTGACGCGACATCTTGCTGCCGGAGAGCATGCTAAAGCGCATCATGCACAAAACCGTTCGCTGAGTTATGTTTTGTTGCTGACATTACCTTCCGTGGCGGGGCTTCTGGTGTTGTCAGGGCCTATTATGATCGTTTTGTTTAGTCATGGTGCTTTTACCGATCAGGATGCCCTGCACTCAGCACGGGCCTTATGTGCCTATGCTATCGGGTTGCCTGCGTTCGTAATGGTCAAGGTATTGTCTCCGGCATTTTTTGCGAGAGGCGATACAAAAACGCCTGTGTATATTGGTGTTCTGGTCCTGGTTATTAATTTAATTTTTAATCTGCTATTAATGAAACCTCTTGTTTATATGGGGCCGCCACTCGCCAGTAGTCTTGCAGCTTTTCTCAATGTATCTCTTCTGGCTTTTTTTCTTAAAAAACGTGGTGCGCTGACTCTGGATTTTCAGACAAAGAGAACGTCGCTTCTTGCCTGTGTTTCAGCTGCGGGTATGGCTGCCGGGCTAGTGTGCGTGTCTTCTTTGTTGCATTTTCCATCGATGTTTCTGACCAGGGTAATCTGGCTATGTGGCATGGTCAGCCTTGGGTCTGTTATTTACGCGATATTTCTGCATTTCTTCAAACTGGCTGATTTTGCCAGTATTTTAACATCCGTACGTCGGAGAGTCAGTATGAAGAGGTAATTAAGTCGGGAATAGTAAGAGTCCGGCTTTTATTTGAGAACCTTGCAGAGTATTTTTACTTTATTAAAGGATAATTACTCTGCCGGATGATAGGGGTATCAGGAACGATCCTTATTAATTCTGATATGAAGTTCCTTCCCGGTTTTGAAAAAGGGAATGGATTTTTCAGCGACATGCACCTGTGCGCCGGTTTTTGGGTTTCTTCCGACTCTCGGTGCGCGTGTTTTAAAGGAAAATGTTCCGAACCCGCGCAGTTCAACGCGATTACCTTCAGACAGGCTTTTCGCTATAGACCCGAAGACCGCATTAACAATCAGAGTAATACTTTTGACCGGCAGATGCGGATTTTTTCTCATCAGAGCGTTAATTAGTTCAGATCTTGTCATATTTAACCTTCGGAGTTCACTTAATCCTATGCAAAAGCGCCGTATGAGCAGGAAATTCTAAAGAAATGAAAGAAAAACTTAACATTACTTAGTGTTCGCGCTGCACATTACAGCGCTTTGTTACAGTATTCTTTGTATAAAATCAAAAGAACAATAAACGTCTGCCCAAAATATATAAAAAAATAAGATATATTTCGGGCAGATTTAAGATTTTATTTTTTAGCGCGACGTGCACGTGCCGCGCTGTCTTCGCCTTCTGTCGTCGCGTGGATTTTACGGCCAAGGCCAATTTCACGAGCCAGTGTTGAACGACGCTCTGCGTAATTAGGAGCAACCATAGGGTAGTCTGTTGGCAGGTTCCAGCGCTCTCTGTACTGCTCTGGTGTCATGTTGTAGGCGCTCTGCAGGTGGCGCTTGAGCATTTTCAGTTTTTTACCGTCTTCCAGGCAAACAATGTAGTCAGGGAAAACAGAGCGTTTGATAGGAACTGCAGGCTGCAGCTTTTCTGGCTCAGGCTGCTGCTGGTCAGCTGTTTTCAGAGCCTGATACACATCTTTAATTAAAGCAGGGATGGTCGCAGGATCTGTCTGATTATTTGAAAGCTGTGCAGAAACAATCTCTGCAACAAGGTCAAGAATAACCGGGTAAGTTTGAGTTTCTGACATGGTCAATCCGTATACTGTATGAGGTGAATATAGAAACGAGTGTATATCGAATCTATTTTTTCTTGTGAATAGAAAAAATCAGAAGATGAAGCAGCGAATACATTTTTTTTAGCAAAAACCGGCGAGTTTTCTTGAATATTTTATTTGAATAAATAAAATTTAATAAAAAAATATTAATATTTCTTTTGTGTATATTTTAAGTATAAGCAGCCGCAAACTTAATTTATTTTTATTTTTTTATTTGTATCTGTTTTATATTATACATATGGTTTGACAAAGAATTTTTTACGTTCCTTTGTGACAGACTATATAAAAAATGCCTTTTAAAGGTATTTATTAATAAAATTTTATTATTGTGGGAATTTAATCTTCCATGTCGTGAAAATTCGGAACTTATGGGTGCCTTTTATCGGGTAGCCATGCCAGATCGTCATGAGCATTTGGCTGCCATAATGGTATCATCGTCTTAATGATAAGTTTGTAGCCTGTTTTCGCAGGTACACATTTTAAAGAGGGACGTATTTAACGTAACCTGTCGTCACGATTGCGCAGTTTTTCTGAAAAATTTTCTTCTTCAGAAAAAACAGGATTTTTTAAATGTGATGTATTCCGCACGGTTGCTGTAAGCAAAGCTGATGCGGAATACTATTTTCAGTTCAGCGAATGCCAAGTTCACTCATAAGAAAGTCACGAAATACAGCAACGCGTTTGGAACTTCTCAGTTCTTCAGGATAGACAAAATAAGCGTTGGCCGTCGGAGATGGAATGTCTTTAAGAATTTGTACCAGATTTGGAAATTCTTTTGCAGCATAGGTTGGAATAGATCCAATACCCAGGCCAGAAGCAATGGCTGAGGCCATTGTGGCCATGCTGTTCACTTCCAGGCGAGCTGACTTTTTAAGCCCTTTTGTTTCTAGATATGTGGTGAGCCAGTTAATATCAGCAACCGGTGGATGGTGCTCACCAAAAGCAACAATCTGATGATCAACAAGCTCATCAAGCGTTTTTGGCTCTCCGTATTTTTCAATATATTCCGGAGCGGCAAAAACAGGCAGATGAAAATCAGCAAGATGGCGCTGTATCAGGTCAGGCTGTCGCGGAGCGTGCATACGCACGGCCACATCAGCTTCCCGCATGCCCAGGTCGAGGTCGTTATCTTCCAGTATCAGGCAGATATCTATCTCGGGGTTTGCCGACATAAATTTTTGCAGTCTGGGCATAAGCCAGCAGGTGCCAAAACCTGTTGTCGTCGTAATTCGGAGGCGTCCGGCGGCTTTTTCTTTGCTTTCTGTTAGCAAAGCCTGTGTCATTTCAAGTTTTGAAAAGACATCTCGCACTGTTTTGTGCAGTGTTTCACCCTGTTCTGTCAGGATGAGGCCGCGTGCATGGCGATGAAAAAGAGGAACCTGCAGGACGTCTTCAAGTGCTGAAATCTGGCGCGAAACCGCTGACTGACTAAGGTTCAGAACATCACCCGCATGGGTGAAAGAACCGGCTTCGGCTACCGCATGGAAAATTCTGAGCTTATCCCAGTCCACGCATGCCTCCTGCAATGATATTAAAAACACACGAGGTAAATACATACCTCGTGGGTCTCTAGGTGCAGTAATTGCTCTTTCGGGTCAAGAGAGGTTTGAATTATAAAACAGATATTTCTGCAAGATAACGTTCCGCATCCAGAGCGGCCATGCAGCCTGTTCCCGCAGCAGTAACCGCCTGGCGGTACACTTTATCCTGAACATCGCCTGCGGCAAAAACACCGGGGACCGAGGTGTGGGTCGTGCCAGGAGTCGTTTCAATATAGCCTTCAGCATCCAGTTTAAGCTGGTCTTTAAATACAGACGTCGTCGGGGCATGACCAATAGCAATAAATACACCGTCTACAGCAAGTGTTTCTGTTGCATTTGTCTGTGTATTACGCAGTTTGACGGCTGAAACGACGGCAGGTGTGCCGCTGGCTTCAATTTCTTCAACCTCAGAGTTCCACAGAACGGAAACTTTAGGGTGCTTAAACAGGCGATCCTGAAGAATTTTTTCGGCGCGCAGGGTGTCACGACGATGGATAAGAGTGACATGCGCAGCGTGGTGCGTGAGATAGAGTGCTTCTTCAACGGCAGTATTACCACCACCTACGACAGCAACTTTTTTGCCACGATAGAAAAAGCCATCACAGGTTGCGCAGGCTGAAACGCCGGCTCCCTGTAATTTTTTCTCGCTGGGCAGACCAAGCCATTTTGCCTGAGCGCCTGTAGCAATGATAACGGAGCGGGCAATGTAACGGGTGCCTGAATCTCCGACCATGTGAAAAGGCGAGCCGGATTTAAAATCAACAGATGTAATCAGATCATGCTCAATCTTTACGCCAACATTGGCAGCCTGAGCTTCCATCTGCTGCATCAGCCATGGACCCTGAACAGCTTCAGCAAAGCCAGGGTAGTTTTCAACATCAGTTGTAATCATGAGCTGACCTCCTGGCTGAAGGCCAGCAACCAGAACAGGATTCAGGCTGGCGCGTGCGGCATAAATGGCTGCGGTATAACCGGCAGGGCCAGCACCAATTACCAGTAGATCAGTGGTTATTGTTTCAGACATAAGGAAGCAGACCTTTCAGTGAGCAGGTAAAAAATCAGAGTGGATACGGTTCTGAAGAAGAAAGAACATTCAGACAATATGGTGTGTGAAAGTTTGTCGTAAAACAGGCCGCTTGTGTTCAGGTATCGTTTTAGCGCATGAGATATAGTCTTGGTTGGATGATGTTTGTAAAAACAACAGTTACAGAATGGAAGGGGCCAGGTGGTCGAACTCGATCCGGTTGATCTGCTCATCGTTGCCGCATTGCAGCAGGATGGACGTATAACAAATATTGATCTGGCCCGCCGTGTGGGTATTTCAGCGCCCCCGTGTCTGCGTCGTGTCAGACGTCTGGAGGAGCTGGGTGTTATCAGTGGCTATCACGCACAGACAGACCTGGTGATGCTGGGCTGGCCGATTACTTTTTTTGCCCTGATAGGTCTGGATAGTCAGAAAGAAGTGGTTTTATCTGCTTTTGAGCAGGAAATGGCCAGCTGGCCAGAGGTCCGTGAGTGTCACATGATACGAGGCGGTGGCGATTTTATGGTGCGTCTGATTGCTCGTGATGCCGCTCATGAAAATGTTCTGACCGGCAGGCTGACCGAAGCCCCGCATGTTATTCGTGTGCAAACTCTGCAAACGATTCGTACGAGCCTTGACAGATGCGGCGTGCCTTTTGCCTCAGCCCCGGGAAAAGCGTAGCGGCTATGCCTCATAAATATTTTTGCTAAGGAGCATAAGGTCTGTGCGTAGCAGAATCTGGAGGCATAAATGGGCTGTGGCACTCATATGCCTGACGTTGTTTCGTCTGGTTATTGCAGCTTTTTTGCCGCTTACACCTGATGAATCCTATTACAGGCTATGGGCTCTCCTTCCTGCCGCAGGGTATTTTGACCATCCGCCCATGGTCGCCCTGTTCATTCGTGCGGGTATGATGCTTCTGGGCGATAACGCCTGCGGTGTGCGTTTTATGGGGCCTGTGTCTGCCGCTGCTGGTACGGTGCTGCTCGCCAGGTCTGCTGAGGGATGGGTTTATTTTCGGGGTGGTTCACCGCAGCAGGCCTGCAGGGCAGCTTTGTGTGCTGCGTGTTTGCTAAACGGGACGGTTGCTCTGGGTGTGGGCACTATTCTGATGACCCCCGACACGCCGCTTTTATTTTTTATTACGGTGCTGATCTGGTCTGTAACACGCTTGTTTGCCACAGGGCAGGGGAGATGGTGGCTCGTTGCGGGTCTTAGTGCAGGGTTAAGCTTTGACAGTAAATACACAGCGGTACTGCCTGTTGCAGGGCTTGTAATCTGGCTGTTTGTTACACAATCCGGGCGTCAGTGGCTCAGGTCTGTATGGCCCTGGGCTGGTGGCCTGTTTGCTGCTGTATTAATCAGCCCTGTTGTGTGGTGGAACATGACCCATCACTGGGTAAGCTTCATAAGACAGGGCGGGCGCACCGGGGACTGGCAGCCTGCAAAAATGCTGACTTATTCAGGTGAGTTAGCTGGCGGGCAGGTCGGGCTGGCTTCTCCTCTTATTTTTCTTTTTTTTGCTTATGGCGCTTGGCTGCTTATCAGGCAGAAAGATGCTCTGTCGCGTTTGTGGGTTTTTATGCTTGCGGTGCCATTATGCGTGTTTGTGCAGCACGCGCTTGGTGCACGGGTACAGGCTAACTGGCCCGTCGTGCTTTATCCTCTTTTCTGTCTTGCCAGCACGTTGCCAGTATGGCGCTGGTGGAAAGCAGCGGCAGCAACAGGTGGAGCGCTGACGCTTTGTATTCTGCTTCAGGCCTTTTTTTCGCCTTTCAGACTGTCACCACACGCGGATGTGACCTTGAGGCAAATGGGCGGGTGGCGTGAGTGGGGGCAGCATGTTGCAAAAAACGTGCCGGCAGATGCTCCTCTCATCGCTGATGACTATAGTGTCGCGGCCGAACTGGCTTTTTATCTGCCGCGCAGCAGGGTGGTGATCGGTGTTGATCCGCGCTGGTCAGTTTTTGGTTTGCCTCAGGCACAGTGCGGGGAAGGGTATCTTGTACGCAGTCACAGGCGCCATGATCAGCCCGATCCTGCTTATTTTTCAGTCCTGTCATCTCTGCCAGACATCATCCGTTCGCGTCGGGGTGTTATTGCTGATACGTATTCTGTCTATAAGGTGAAGCTGAACTGTGAAGGGGGCGCTCTGGCCCGCGATAGTTTTGTTTTGCCTGTCTCTGAGTGACAGGTTGTCAGAAGGTGTTAGTCTTGAGAGTGTTCTTTTGTTACGAACGGGGAATATAGCGTATTATGGCTTTATCATTAGATGTTGCAGTCCAGATGGATCCTCTGGAGCATGTTGATATCAACGGGGATTCAACATTTGCACTGATGCTTGAGGCCCAGGCGCGCGGGCACCGGCTGTTTGTCTATGAGGTGCCCACCCTCGCTCTTGAGGAGGGTGCTGCAGACCGGGGGGCAGCAGCCATGCAGGTCAGTGCTTCCGTCCGGCTTGTTACACTCAGACGCGAAAAAGGTAATCACGCCAGCTTTGGTGAGGCGATTCGCCGAAATCTCGGAGGCATGGATGTGATCCTGATGCGTCAGGACCCTCCCTTTGATATGGCCTATATTACGGCCACTCATTTACTCGATCATGTTCACGGTACCGGTCCGGGCAGGGCACTGGTCGTTAATGATCCGCGCTGGGTCAGAGACTCTCCCGAAAAACTGCTTGTGACACATTTTCCGCAGCTGATGCCTCCGACTCTGGTCACCTGGGATATCGGGCAAATTCGTGCCTTTAGGGCAAAGTGGCGCGATATCATTGTTAAGCCGCTGTTTGGTAACGGCGGAAGTGGTATTTTCCGTATTCGCGAAGACGATCAGAATCTCAATGCATTGCTGGAGATGCATTTCGTGCGCTCGCGTGAGCCTCTGATGATTCAGCGTTATGAATCCGCTGTTAAAGAGGGTGATAAGCGTATTATTCTCGTTAATGGTGAGCCGGTGGGTGCGATCAACCGGGTGCCATCAGCAGAGGATCATCGCTCCAATATGCATGTTGGTGGTGTGGCGCATAAAATTGGTCTGACAGAAAGAGACCGTGAGATATGCTCCACCATCGGTCCTTTTTTAAAAGAGCACGGCCTGTTGTTTGTGGGTATTGACGTTATTGGTAACTATCTTACCGAAATTAATGTTACATCCCCTACAGGACTGCAGGAACTTGCACGTTTTGACGGTGTGAATGCAGCCGCGCTGATATGGGACTGCATTGAGGCAAAGCTGGAGGCAGAATCAGGGGAGCGTTAACAGATCACGAATGCAGGGACGGAGGTGGGGCAGAGTTGTCATTCTCATTTTCCGTTTCTGGCTGAGGCTTTTTCTGTGTCGGAAAAAGGGGGGCATCATAGTCGACTGGTTCGTCTGTTTCTTCAATATGATGGTTCGGGGTTACGGTTTTCCCAAAACGGTTATCGAGCCATGCGAAAATTTGCGCGCGCCAGAAGTATATGAAAATAGATGACCAGCTGCTAACAGCGACCAGAATTAGAATGAATTTTATCATGTTTCTCGACTTGTGGTAATAGCGCCAGCTAAACTGGACGTGGACAAGATATATAAATTTAACGCTCAGGACACAATGAAAGTGTCTTATGTTTAATCATAAAGAGGAAGCAGACTAGTGTCTTTTGAAGAAAGTGGCGTCGGCGGGCGTGAAGCCAGCGTAAGAGAGGTTACGCCTCAGTATGTGACAGAGCATCATAATGATGATCCGCCACCATCTCGTTCTTCGCTTGATGCTGATGCAGTCAGGCTTGCTTACCGGCGCTGGGCCGGTGTTTATGACACAGTGTTCGGGGGCGTATCGGGTTTTGGCCGTCGCCGCGCCGTTGAGGCTGTTAATCGTCTGCCCGGCACCAGAGTGCTTGAGGTGGGTGTTGGTACCGGGCTCGCATTGCCTCACTACAATAAAGAGAAGCTGATCACGGGTATCGATCTCTCAAGTGATATGCTGGAGAGAGCGCGCGAGCGTACAAAGCGCGATAAGCTGGCAAATGTGAATGCATTGCTTGAAATGGACGCAGAAGAAACATCTTTTGAAGATGATTCGTTTGATATTGCTGTGGCTATGTTTGTTGCTTCCGTCGTGCCCCATCCGCGTAAATTACTGCGTGAGCTGAAACGGGTTGTTAAACCGGGCGGTTATATTTTGTTCGTAAACCACTTTCTTGCCCCAGCTGGTCTGCGTGGTGCTGTTGAGCGGGGCATGGCCCGTGCTGCCCGTTCTCTGGGCTGGCATCCTGATTTTGCTATGGAATCTCTTCTCCCGGCAGAAGACCTTGTCCGCGCTCACATACAGCCTGTTCCTCCCGCTGGTTTGTTTACGCTTGTGTCACTGGATAATATCTGAGTTGAAGACTGAAGCTTCTGTATCTCTTCACGTTCGGCTGTGAAATTTCTTTCCCCGGATATTTTGCATATCGGAGTTGCTTTGCAGCAGACCGGCGAACGTGATTAAAGGAGAGGCAGAACTTCAGAGTTTTAAAGGGCGCAGAAGCATGGTGCAGCGTACGGCATCTGTAGATAAAGTTGCAGTTTTTTATTTTTTCCTGGCCGCGTGCGCCGCTCTGGCAGGCGGAGGGGTGTCGTCACTACAGCTGGCTGGTATGCTGCCCGTGTCAGGCTTCCTTAATGTTCTTGAGCATTATCATGCTGTGCTCATGTTGTTCTTTGTCGTGGTGCCTGCCCTTGTGGGTGGTTTTGGTACGGCCTGGCTCCCCGCCGCGCTGGAGCAGAAACAGGTTGTTACTCCGCGCTTAAACGGCGTGGCCTGTCTTTGTATGGTGGCAGCCGGTCTTATGCTGGTGGGCACATCGTGGACTGTAGCGGCCATGATGACCTGGTGTGCCGGTGCATTGCTGAGTGCCATGGTGCTCCTTGCAACTATTTTTGACAGCTGTGCCGATGCTTCAGGCAGCCGGCGGTTTACTCCCTTTGTCTGGGGGCAGATGCTGGCCTCGGTCGTTTTACTCTTTACAGTGCCTGTGCTGGCCGCCACGCTGAGCCATTATGTGCCTGAAGGGCAGAATGTCTCTCTTTCAGCTCTGGCAGGTTTTGCCGCGCCATTAAGTGTCGTTATTCTTCTTTCCGGTTTTGGTATCGTGTTTGAAGCCGTGGCCCGCACTGTCAGCCTTCCATTGCGTTCTGTTGTGATTGTTATGGCTGGTACCGCCATGTTCAGTACTGTTTTGTGGGTAAGGTCAGTTCTTTTTCCCGGGCAGGCTTATGTTTCTGCTCTGACACATCTGCTGCCTTTTTCAGATATGGTTCTTAATATCGCAACGCTGGGCTCGATCCTGCTCGCAGGGTTATGGATAGTTGCAGCATGGCGTGTAAGGCTTGAGCTGAAAGTGCCTGTTTTATGGGGACTAGGCTTTCTGCTCCTGGTTGGTGCCGGCTGGGTCAGTCAGTTTATGCAGGGAGAGGGTCTCCACCCCGCTCTTCAGGCTGGCGCATTATATGCTGTGTTTTGTGGCATTTATCTCTGGCGGGGTGAAGGGTGTCAGCGGTGGTATCCGCGTTCTCTGGCTGTCATGCATTTTGTGACAATGTCTGTCGCGATGGCTCTGGCTGTGCCGGCTTTTTTCGCAGCCAGTCAGCTCTGGAGCGGTGTCTTCTTCACACTTTCTGCTTTGTGTTTTCTTGCCTGTATGGGCTTGAGCTTTGTTCGTAATAGGCCGGCTGATGAGAGCAGTTTTTTTCTGACATCAGTGTTCAGCAAAAAAGCGGAGGCTGTTATTCATGAGTGAGACAATCGTACAGGCTGCGACAAAACTAGAGCGTATAAGGTTTCGTGCTGACCGTGTGGGGACAACGGCAAGAGACTGGGTACAACTGCTTAAACCGCGTGTTATTTCTCTGGTAGTGTTTACCGGTGCAACGGGCATTATTGTGGCACCTGGTAAAATTTCGTTTTTTGAAGCTGCTGTTGCCATCCTGTGCATCTGTCTTGCTGCTGGCGCTGCCGGTGCAATTAATATGTGGTATGACCGCGACATTGACGCGATTATGCAGCGTACAATTACCCGTCCCATTCCTGGCGGGCGTATTCCTGAGCAGGAGGTGCTGAGTTACGGTATCGGCCTTTCCTGCTTTTCGGTCTGCCTGATGTGGATAGCAACGAACGCCCTTGCTGCTGGTATTCTTGCATTCTCTATTTTCTTTTACGCCGTCATTTACACGATGTGGCTGAAACGCTCGACACCTCAGAATATCGTTATCGGTGGTGCTGCAGGCGCATTCCCTCCCATGATCGGCTGGGCTGCGGTAACAGGGGACCTAACGGTTCTGCCTGTTGTGCTGTTTGCTATTGTTTTCTTCTGGACACCACCTCACTTCTGGTCGCTCTCGCTCTATGCCTGCAAAGATTACGGGCGGGCTGGTATTCCAATGCTGCCGGTGGTTAAGGGCGCACGCCATACACGCTGGCAGATATTTATTTATACTCTGGTGTTGCTGAGTATCTCACTTATCCCATCGTTTATGCATTTGTGTGGTGTGGTTTATACCGTGACAGCAGTGGTTCTGGGGCTGGGGTTTGTTGCCTGTGCTGTCAGAGTATTGCTCGAACCTCAGGATGAGCAGGGTGTTAGCCTCAAAGGCGATAAAGCAGCACGGATCTCTTTTCGTTTTTCATTGCTCTACTTATTTCTGCTGTTCTGTGGGCTGCTGGCTGATCACTTTGTAACGGGATGGACTGGCTTATGAATAATGATATAGCTGCGCTGAACCAGCAGGAACAGGCTGAGAAAAACCGTCGTCAGAAAGGCCGCCTTAAAGGCATGTTCATTTTTATGGCTGTTATTACAGGCATTATGTATGGGCTGACGCTTATTCATCTCTGAGATATTGTTCAGATACAGTGCATTAAAAAAGGCGCCTCTGGTAAAAACCGGAGGCGCCTTTTTCTTTACGTATTAGCTGTCTGGCTATCTCAGCGCTGCCCGGTTTGCTGAATGGCAGAGACCAGCCAGCTGCCACCACGAGACGGACGTGTGAAAGTCCATACTTCAGTGACAGTGACAGGCTCAGTTGAGCTGCCCTCAATAACCTGGCCCATAGCATTTGTGGTCAGATCAATCAGACTATAGCGCATTGCAACGGTGGCATAGTCCATGCCGTTCTCACGCCACGCTTCTGACAGGTCACCCTGGATAAAGCGTACGTCAGAGACAACGTTACGTGCCCCCTGAGAGGCCAGGGCAGAAAGCTGCTGATTAAAATAAGATACCATTTCAGGCGTTGCCATCTGCTGCATGGCAATAATGTTCTGCTGGTTCCAAGCCTGCTGGATATCGAGCAGAATATGCTGAAAGGCCTCATAATCACTGCCAGCAATGTCGAGCGGTGCTGATTGCGGTGCTGCGGAGGCAGGGGGAAAACCACCTGATGACGGAGGTGTAAACCCGCTGACAGGTCTGTTGTTTGAGTTGCCAGCGAATTTGCGCCATAGCCAGCGCACAATCCAGACACCAATCATGATCTGAATAATCAGACCAAACATGCTGAATATGCTGTGAATACCACCAAAGAAACCATGGCCGCTTAGCAGGCCAAACAGTCCTGCACCCAGAAAGCCGCCAAACAGTCCTGTCATAAAGGGGTGGCGCGGGCGCATACTCTGATAAGGAGTGCTGCCACCAAAAGGTGCCTGTGTGTTATAGCCAGGGGTGCGGGGTGTAACCGAACGCTCCATGGGTGACGTGGTGTAAGGGGATGTGCGGGTTGAAGGCGGGGCGCTCCAGGTGCGGCTCCCACGGCTTCCCATCGAGCTGCCCTGACCCGGGCGGGCATCAGCATGATATGCGAGCGGCCCTCCCAGCAGGCCCACGGTCAGAATGGCAGTGAGAACAGAAGTAAGGTAACGCTTTTTCACGGTATCACGTGTCTCCACAAATCAGGCTCCTGCGATATTCAGAGCATCGGTTCTTAATGTGGGGGCGTTGGTACCAAAACGGAATACCAGATCGTCCGCAAGAACAAGAGAGGCGAAAATATCCGTCAGATTACCTGCCAGAGTGAAGCCTGCAGCGGCTTCGGCAATCTGCCCGTCACGGATCATAAAGCCTGACGCTCCGCGACTGTAGTCCCCTGTCAGTGCATTAACAGAAGAGCCCATCATTTCAGTGATGTAGAGACCTTCTTTAATATCAGCAATCAGTGCAGCAGGGGAGACCTCCCCCGGGCCAAAAGCCAGGTTCGTCGCAGAGGGTGAGGGTGGTCCTGATGTGCCGCGTGCCGCGCGCCCGTTGCTGCTCAGGCCAAGCTGGCGGGCACTGCGTGAATCAAGCACCCAGCTTTTCAGAACACCATTTTCGATCAGTGTCAGCAGCCCGGTATTCAGCCCTTCGCCGTCAAAGGGGCGTGAGCGCAGCCCGCGCGGGCGGGTGGGGTCGTCAGTGATGGTCACATTATCAGCAAAGATTTGCTGGCCCATTTTTTCTTTCAGGAAAGAGGTGCCGCGTGCAATGGAGGAGCCATTCACGGCTCCGATAAAATGTCCCAGAAAGCTGCTGGCAACCCGCGGGTGAAAAACAACCGGATAATGCCCGGTGCGCGGGCGCACAGGGTTCAGCCTTGCTACGGCATTTTCTCCGGCTTTTTTGCCCAGTGCAGCGGCGCTCTCAAGATCAGTCAGATGTGCGGTGCCGTGATAGTCATAGTCGCGCTGCATATCCTCGCCCTGACCAGCCAGCACGCAAACAGAAGTGCCGTGGCTCGTGCGGGTATAAGTGCCGGCAAAGTCGCGTGAGGTAACAAGTGCAATTTGCGAGCGCCCCCAGGACGCCTGGCTGCCGGCACTGTTTGTTACACCCTTAATTGCCAGAGCAGCCTCTTCACCTTCTCTCGCACGTTCAAGCAGGGTTTTTGTGTCAGGCTCTGCTGTGTCAGCGAGGTCAAGAGTATTGGTGTTATAAACACCCCTGAGGCTGTTTTCAGCCAGCCCCGCAAAGTGATCCTCTGGCAGAACCCGCGCCATGGCCAGTGCCTGTTCTGCCAGGCTGTCAAAGCGCGCAGGTTCAAGAGTGGTGGCTGAGACAATAGCGGCTTTATTACCAACAAAAACCCGCAGCCCAAGGTCAGTTGTTTCTGAGCGTTCGAGCTCTTCTGTTACGCCGTTACGTACACCTGTCGCAACGGCTGTGCCTGAGGCAAACACAGCATCAGCAGCGTCTGCTCCTTTTGCTATAGCCCGGCGGACCAGGTCGGAGAGGGTATCAAGCGTATTTGCACTCATGTGGCCAGGGCCTCCGTAATGCTGTGCAATGAGGGAACGTGCGAGATAGGCCCCAGAGTTGCCAGTGTTGGTGCCTGTGTAAAGAGACGCGTGGCAACACGGCAGATATCTGCTTCAGTCACAGCTTCAACCCGGGCCGTGGTTTCAGCAACCGGTACAATGCGGTTAAAGAGCTGAAGCTGGCGGGCAATCTGTTCACAGCGGCTGCCGGTGCTTTCAAGCGACATCAGTAACGAGGCTTTAAGCTGGGCTTTGGCGCGTGAGAGTTCTTCCGCGCTGACCAGTTTTTGTACTTTATGCAGTTCTTCAATCATTACGGGCACCAGCTCTGCGCACTGGCTCTCTCCTGTGCCGGCATAAATGCCAAACAGACCACTGTCAGCAAATGGCGCATTGAAGGAGTAAACAGAGTAAACCAGCCCGCGTTTTTCACGAATTTCCTGAAAAAGGCGTGAAGACATACCACCGCCCAGCAGCATAGAAAGCAGCAGAATAGCGTAATAGTCAGGATCATTAAAACTGACGGATGGAAAGCCCAGAACAACATGTGCCTGGTCGAGCTGTTTTTCGAGGCGAAATTCTGTGCCGCGATAGAGAGCCGGAACCGGTGAGGCCGGTGGTGTTGAGGGCAGGTCAGCAAAATAATGCGTTACGCGCTCAACAACATCGTCATGATGGAGGTTGCCTGCTGCTGCAACCACCATATTCTGGCTGGTATAATGAGTGCTCATATAGCGCATGAGCGTTTCACGACTCATATTCTGAATGAGTTGTTCTGTGCCCAGTGTCGGGCGCCCCATAGGCTGATCGGGAAACGCACTGGACTGAAAATGGTCAAATACGATATCATCGGGGGTATCGTTAGCCTGACCAATCTCCTGCAAAATTACGCCGCGTTCGCGTTCGATCTCAGTGGGGTCAAAGGTCGAGTGGGTCAGAATATCGCCGATAATATCAACGCCGAGGTCGAGATTATCTTTGAGAAGTTTGACATAAAAAGCAGTCTGTTCACGCGCAGTATAGGCGTTTATGTGACCGCCGACATTTTCAATTTCTTCGGCAATCTGCAGGGCAGAGCGACGGGTTGTGCCTTTAAAGGCCATATGTTCAAGAAAGTGCGAAACACCGTTTTCTTCAGCGGTTTCATCACGTGTGCCAGTTGAGACATAAGCACCAAAAGAGATGGTTTCTACACGTTCCATTCGCTCTGTTACGATAGTCAGACCTGAGGGGAGACGAGTAATATTGATAGGGTCGGTCATTCTTGTCCTGAAAACACAATGGCCGGCAGAACCGGCCTGAAAAAAAAGAAATTAGTGTGTGTTAGCAACAGCGGTACGCACAGCATTTTTCACGGCATCAGCTGTAGCAGGAATGGTTTCATAATATTCTTTACGGGAGAACAGGTCTGCCAGATGTTCAGGCAGAGCCGGGTGTATACCCGTGGCAGCTACCATAGCATCGGGGAATTTCGCCGGATGTGCTGTTGCAACGGCAATCATCGGGCTGTTTTTATCCCGAAATTTGCGGCCGGCGGCAATGCCGATCGCACTATGCGGATCAGCCATGTAGTGAGAATTCTGGTGCAGATGTCTGATCTCAGCTTCGGTCTGAGCATCATCAAGTGCAAGGCCGGAGAAGAGTGTTCTGGCTTTTTCCCATGTCTGCTCTGGTACATCCATGTGTCCTGAACTGCGGAAAGACGTCATGATGCGTGCGCAGGCGGCGGCATCGCGGTCCAGCAGCTCAAACAGAAGCCGTTCAAAGTTTGATGAGACCTGAATATCCATTGACGGTGACAGGCTGGGAACAACGTCCTTCATTGTCATGTCATTTTTATTCAGGAAGCGGGTCAGAATGTCATTGCGGTTTGACCCCACGCAGAGCCTGCTAACCGGCAGACCCATTTTGCGAGCAGCCCACGCAGCAAGAATATTGCCAAAGTTACCTGTTGGCACGGCGAAGGAAACATCCTGGCCTGGTGCTCCAAAATTCAGGGCAGCATAAACATAATAAGGAATTTGCGCTGCAATACGGGCCCAGTTGATAGAGTTAACAGCTGAGAGGTGCATGTCTTTGCGGAAGGTTAAGTCCGCAAAGCAGGCTTTCACCAGGTCCTGACAGTCATCGAAAGTGCCTTCAACAGCCAGGTTGGTCACATTGGCTTCATGCACTGTGGTCATCTGCCGGCGCTGTACTTCTGACGTACGGCCTTTGGGGTGCAGAATGATGACCGACAGTCTTTTGCGGCCACGGCAGGCCTCAATAGCGGCCGAACCTGTGTCGCCTGATGTTGCGCCAACAATGGTCACATGACTGTCACGCTCGCTGAGGACATGCTCAAACAAATGTCCCAGAATTTGCATGGCCATATCTTTAAAGGCCAGGGTTGGACCATGAAACAGCTCCTGTACAAACAGGCCGTTTTCAAGCTGTACAACCGGCACAACAGCCGGGTGGTCAAAACCTGCATACGCTTTTGCACACAGCTGCCGCAGCGTCGCTTCGTCAATATCATCCCCGGTGAACAGAGAGAGAATGCGCGCTGCCAGTTCAGGGTAAGGCAGCCCGCGCAGAGCGTGCCACTCCTCCGGTGAAAGAGACGGCCAGGTCTGAGGCAGATACAGTCCGCCATCTTCAGCAAGGCCGGTCAGCAGAACGTCAGAGAAGGAGAGAACGGGTGCTTCGCCCCGGGTCGAAATATAGCGCATGGCAGGATGATACTCTGATTAAGAGGTGGCGCGAAGAGCTCTTATGCTGATCTGTTATCACAGCACAGAGGCAAAAAAACAGATGAGGGGGTCGTTTAGTTTCCGCTGGCAGCAGGTGGGGCTGAGGTGGGCAGTGTCAGTTTATAAACCGTGACCGGCCATTTAATTGTTGGCTTGCCATTCGTGAAGGCCGCTGTGCGGTTGAGCTGCGCTGCCGGCACGTAAAGATGGCCCGTTTTATCAAGCCCCGGTGTGGCTGGCCATTGCAGTCTCGGGTCTGTGATGAGACGGTGGGGAACAGGAATGACGCCGCCACTATAGCTCAGAATACTGCCTGTCGTTACGTCAGACCAGTACATGGTGCCGTCGGGTGCTATGGTCATGCCGCCAAGTGTCGGGGTTTTAAACCACTGAGAGACACTTTCCTCCATAGCTGCGGGAGTGACAGAAGGATCTGTGAAAATACTTGTGCCAATACGTGAGAGATAACCACAGGGAGGTTGCACATAGATCCATTGTCCGTCAGGGCTGACAGCAATCATACTGGCATCAATGGCAAGCAGATGGCCATTTGCAGCCCGTACTGACCCTTTGGGCGTCAGTATAGGGCGGTGCGCAGCCAGGGCAGGATGCTGGTCAAGAAAACGGCGGGAGTGCCCGGTTTTCAGATCAACGACAATAAGGGCCGCGCTGCCTGAGTCCGGGACATAGGCCATCATACCATGAACAGCGATGCCTGAAAGAATGCTCTCTTTGCGCAGGGCAGAGCTTTCTACTGTTATGGTGCGTACAACCGTGTTTGTTTTTGTATCAATCTGCAGCAGTTTCGGTGCCGCAACTGCGGGGGCTTTGTGGTCAGGCACACCGCTGTCGAGCACCCATAATGTGCCGTCTGCCAGAAGGGTCATGCCAGCGGCTGAGATAATTCTGCTCTCAGCATCGCCTTCTGCCGTATTCCAGCTTGCGGACGGGTAAGGCGAGAGTGAGCCGTCAGGCGCAGTCACAGAAAGCTGAGGGGCTGTGTTGCCAACCCATACAGGAGCTTCAAGCACCAGTCTTTCATCAGGCAGTACAACGACAGCATCCCATACCTGTTTGTCTGACTGCAGAGCCGGGGTCAGGGCTGAAGCCTGGAGCTCAGGCTCCTTTGGCATGTGGGCAGCCTGAGCCTGGGGGGTAAAAACAGCCAGTGTAAGGCATGTGCCACAAAGGAGAGTGAAAAGGCGACGTGAAAAATCTACAGACATGAGGACACGGCTCGTGAGGTGACAGGGCAGGAATGAAGTGGGTGCAGCAATTATTTCTATCTGATGTCAGGCATCAGCTGCCTGATCAAGGTAGCGTCGGCGGATATGAGTCAGAAATGCGTCAGCCTGCAATGGAGCGCCGGTGGCATTTTTCAGAATATCCTGAAGGGGAGCACTCGATGCTTTACTATGCACGTTTGTACGCAGCCATGTCAGCAGTGGTGTAAAGTCACCACGTGCAACAGAGGGTAAAATATCAGGGTTTTGTGTGCAGGCAGCAGCACGCAGCTGCGCTGCGGCCATAGCTCCCAGGGCATAGCAGGGGAAGTAACCAAACAGCCCCTCTGGCCAGTGAATATCCTGCAGGCATCCCCGGCGGTCATCGGGCACCTTCAGTCCCAGCAGAGAATGGATGCCGTCATTAAATGCAGCCGGCAGATCTTTGAGCGCGAGGTCACCTGAGATCAGCGCTTTTTCAAGTTTATAGCGCAGTAGAATATGTGCGGGGTAGGTCACCTCATCAGCATCCACACGAATAAAGCCCGGGCTCACCTGTGTCAGGTGGCGGTGCAGGTTGTCGGCCTGCCAGGCTTTAGTGTCCGGCGCGTTCATGCCTTTTTGTACAACAGGTGCCAGCCAGTCGGCAAAAGGCCGTGAACGGCAGATCTGCATTTCCATTATCAGAGACTGGCTCTCATGTAGTGTCATGCCGCCAGCCTGACCAACCGGCTGAGAGATCCACTCAGCAGGCAGCCCCTGATCGTAGAGCGCGTGCCCGGTTTCATGGATAATACCCATCATGGCGGGAATAAAGTCAGACTCGTCGTAGCGCGTGGTTATTCTGACATCATATGTCGCACCACCACAGAAGGGATGAAGACTGACATCAAGGCGGCCGCGTGCGGCATTAAAGCCAAGCTGCTGCATCAGGCTGCGGCCCAGAGCCTCCTGCCTGCTGGTGGGGAACGGGCCCTGCAGAGGGAGGGCAGGTGGCAGCGCTGCCTGACGATCAAGCACGGAACCAATCAGTTCAGGTAACTGCGCCTGAAGCTGCGTAAAAATCGGGTCAATATCGCTCTGACGGGTGCCGGGGTCGAAAGTATCAAGCAGCGCATCATAGGGGGAGAGGCCCAGAGCATCCGCTCTGGCGCGGGCGGTCTGCTGCGTGAGGGTAAGAACCTCCTGCAAATGAGGCAGGTAGCCTGCATAATCGCTGTTTTCTCTTGCTTCGCGCCAGGCCATTTCACTACGGGTTGTTGCCTGCGTCAGAGCTTCAACCAGATCACCGGGCAGAGCAGTGGCCTGCTGATAACTGCGACGCATCAGAGCCAGGTTTGTGCGTTGCCAGGGTGTCAGGCGTTCAGCAGGCAGCGCCTCTGCGGCATCAAGCAGATCAGCCGTTTTCGCTGATACAGTCATCTCATGCTCAAGGCCGGCCAGGGTGGCCAGCACATCGCCGCGTCGTTCGGCAGCACCATGTGGCATGATGACTTCTTTATCCCATGACAGAATGCCTGAAGCATCTCTGAGAGAGGAAAGACGGGCAAAGTGGCGCTCAAGAGCTTGATAGGTCGTGGTCATACGGGCAGCATACCGCACGAACGGGGTAATCGAAAAGTTTTGTTGTCACATATCTCATAGCTGCCAGAGCGTGGCAGAGGGAGAATACGCACTATGTCACACTCTTCTGAGGCCGGTCCGGTCGGGATGGCACTGAGCTGGCTTGCTCAGGGAGATGCAGAGCGTGCCGCGGATATGCTCCGTAACGTGCTGGATACAAACCCTGCTGATGCTGATGCCTGGCACGCTATGGCCTGTGTTGTCCGTGCCGGTGGTGATGCTAAGGCAGCTGCGGGGCTTGCGGGGCAGGCCATACAGCTCAGGCCTGAAGCGCATTTTCATATAACTCTGGGGCTGGCCTTGCTGGCTCTCGGTCATTATGAGGAGGCACGGGCTGCGGTTAATGTGGCGGTAGCGGAGTGCCCCCGCGACCCCAGGGCGCACCTGGCGATGGCTGAGGTGCTGGAAGCGCAGAATCGTACAGATCATGCTGAGCAGGCTTTGCGCAATGCTCTGCGCTTGCGCCCGCTTGAGGCTGAGTATCACTCAGGCCTTGCTGCCTTTCTTGCCCGGCAGGGTAAGGTCGTTGAGGCTGTTGCGGTTTCAGAAAAAGCAGTTTTGCTGACACCTGATGATATTTTTTCACAAAATCAGCATGCCCTTTTGCTTGAGAAAGCCGGGCGGATAGATGAGGCGCGCCCCTATTTTTCAGCGGTTGCAAAAGCTCTGCCTGATAATGCAGCAGCTTTGTCAAATTATGGTGTGGCGCTGTTTGAAACCAGCAGGTTTGACGAGGCGCGTCAGCTGTTATCCGATTCTGCCAGGCTGAAACCTGATGCATCGAGAACACGGAGTAATCTGGGGCTGGTGCATATGGCACTGGGTGACTTGCCTCAGGCCGTGTCTGAGCTTCATTACGCGCTTGCTCTGGAGCCTGATGACGCACGGCTTGTCGTTAATCTGGGCACAGCCCTGGCAGATAGTGGTGAGGCAGATAAAGCAGAAAGTTTGTTTCGTGCCGTAGCAGGTAATCAGGCAGCTCCTGATGCTGATCGCGTCAGAGCGCGGTTTAACCTGAGCACCCTGTTGCTGGCTGATGGCCGCTTTCATGAAGGATGGGCACTTTTCGAAAATCGTAAACTGATTGCGCCGTCCGGAGGGCATCAGGGGCTGCCGGAGTGGCATGGGCAGCAACAGGCTCAGCCCGTTCTGCTTTATGCCGAGCAGGGGCTTGGAGATACGCTTCAGTTTATGCGCTATATTGATGCAGCAGCTGAGCGCGCGCCAGTTATACTAAGCGTGCCACAAAGCCTGTATAGTTTTTTTAACGCAGCCTGTTTTACGCAACGGCAGCGTATGACGTTTCTTAACGCTGAGAGTTGTGGTGCAAAGTGTGGTGCCGTTGCAGCCTGTTCGCTGTTAAGTCTGCCTTATGTACTGGGGCAGGATGAACCTGTGTCCTGCCAGCTTTCATTTTCTGTCCCTTCCGTTAGGGAGGGGGGCGTACAAACCGATCCGGCAAATGTGACTATCGGGCTGTGCTGGGCAGGTAACCCTGCCTATCGGTTTGACAGACGTCGCTCTCTCAACCCGGTATGTCTTGCACCATTCGGAGAGGTCGCAGGGGTTTGTTACCAGTCTTTGCAGGGTGACAGTATAAGCTCTCCGACATTCCCACTGAGGCCGTTGCCGGGAGGAGATATGCTGCAGACAGCTGCTCTGATTGCTACGCTTGAGGGGGTTGTGACAGCGGATACGGCTATTGCACATCTGGCCGGCCTGATGGGCAAACCGACCTGGCTTTTAAATCGTTTCGGAGGGGACTGGCGATGGGCGGAGGGCTCATGCATGCGCAGTTCATCTGGTGAGGTTGTAAGCCGGTGGTATCCCTCCGTGAGGGTTATGACACAGCCTGCACCGGGTGAGGGGATGCAGCCATGGGCAGAGCCTGTTGCACAGGTGGTAAGGGCTCTGTCGCAGTTTGTAGAAAAACGGGCTTAAAGAGTGTTGCTCTCTTTTGCGACTTTCTTATGATGCCGGGCATGACACGTTATTCTTCTGAGGGTGCAACGCCCGCCATGCTCCAGTGGTTCACGCTAAAGGCTGAAAACCCTGAGGCACTGCTGTTTTTTCGTATGGGTGATTTTTATGAGCTCTTTTTTGATGATGCCAAAGGAGCGGCAGCGGCACTTGATATTGCGCTGACAGCGCGTGGCTCGCACGCGGGTGAGCCGATACCGATGTGTGGTGTTCCGGTTGCTGCGGCATCGGCTTACCTTGCGCGTCTTATCCGTCGTGGCTTTCGTGTCGCAGTAGCTGAGCAGACAGAAGCGCCGCGTAAAGGCAAGGGCGCAGGTAAAGGTCCGCTGGCCCGTGCTGTGGTGCGCGTGGTTACACCTGGTACCCTGACGGAAGATGAGCTGCTTGAGCCCGGTCGCTCTAACCTGCTGCTGGCCCTGGCAGAGGGTGTAGCTCCCCGGCGCGGAAGAGCTGATAAAAATGCTGAGGTCGCAGCACAGTCTCAGGCTCCTCTGGGGGCTGCCTGGATTGACGTTTCAACTGGTATTTTCGAAACAGCCAGCATCAATGCAGCCGCTTTGCCCGGGTTACTCGCCCGCCTTGATCCGGCTGAAATTCTGGCACCGGCACAGCTTGAGCTGGGTGATTTTGATAGCCGCCGTGCACCTGAAATGCCTTCCTCACCAGCAGAGTCATCGCGAAAACGCCTTGCGGCAGACTTTGGGGTAGCAAGCCTTGATGCTTTTGGTACCTTTGCGGATGAAGAAGCGGTCGCGGCCGCTCTTGCTGTTGAGTTTGTCAGGCGCAGTCAGGCAGGACAGCTCCCGCGACTCGCCCGTCCCATGCCACAGGCGGACGGCAGCACCATGGGGATTGACCCGGCAACACGTTCAAGTCTCGATATTTTGCGTGCCCGTGATGGCGGTGTGGAGCATACGCTGTTCTCGGCTGTGAACAGAACTGTGACAGCTGCGGGAGCCCGCCTTTTAGCCGAATGGCTGGCTTCTCCGCTGACAGATGTTGCCCGCATCACGGATCGTCAGGATGGCTGGTGCTGGCTGAAAGAGGCCCCGGCTGCCCGTAATGTACTGCGTGAAGCTTTAAAAAGAGCGCCTGACATTGCCCGTGCTCTGGGGCGTCTCTCTCTGGGGCGTGGCCAGCCACGTGATCTGTCTGCGGTCAGAGATGGTCTGGCTGCCGCACGGGTTGCTGCTTCTGCCTTTGATAATAAAAATGATTTGCCATCAGCTCTGATCAGGGCTGTCGGTCAGCTTGGTAAAGCTGCGGCACTTGAACAGGAGCTTGTTCGTGCGCTGGCTGAAGAGCTGCCAGCCCGTCTTGAGGATGGCGGGGTGATTGCACCGGGTTATGATGCGCAGCTCGATGACTCCCGTGCGCTGCGTGATAACTCACGCCGGGTTATTGCCAGCCTGCAGAATGCCTATGCCGATCGCTTTGGTGTTACAACGCTTAAAATTAAACATCATGCGCAGCTTGGTTACGTCATTGAGGTGCCTGCGGCGGCTGGTAAGCGTTTGAAAGATCGTGAAGATCTCCTGTTCAGGCAGGGCACGGCCACCAGTTCGCGCTTTTGCACAGAAGAACTCTCTGAGCTTGATACGAAAATTTCTGAGGCAGCAGATCATGCTGCCGCGCGTGAGCGGGTTTTATTTCGTCAGTTGGCAGAGGCTGCGTTGGCAGAGAGTGATCTGCCACCTCTGGCTCAGGCTCTTGCTGTGCTTGACGTGTTTCAGTCGTGCGCAGGCCTTGCCGCGGGTGGAAGCTGGTGTCGCCCCGAGGTCACGCAGGATCAGGCCTTCGATGTGCGGGGGTGTCGTCATCCTGTGGTAGAGGCCGCATTGCCATCAGACGGGCGTTTCACACCGAATGACTGTGATCTTTCTCCCGGGCGCAGTGTTATGCTGCTTACCGGTCCGAATATGGCTGGTAAATCAACCTTCCTCCGGCAGACAGCTTTCGCGGTTATTCTTGCTCAGGGGGGCTTCCCCGTTGCTGCTGAAAAAGCGCATATCGGCATTGTTGATCAGCTTTTCTCGCGTGTTGGTGCCTCAGATGATCTCGCGCGTGGTCGTTCGACCTTTATGGTTGAAATGACTGAAACGGCTGCGATTCTTAATCAGGCCGGGCCGAACTCTCTGGTCGTGGTTGATGAAATTGGCAGAGGAACAGCAACCCTGGATGGTCTTTCCATCGCCTGGGCAGTGCTTGAAGCTCTGCATTCAACGATACGCTGTCGTGCTATTTTTGCAACTCACTTTCATGAATTATCAGGTCTGGCAGAAGTTTTGCCTCGTCTCTCCCTGCATACCATGGCAGTGAGAGAGTGGCAGGGGCGTATTGTTTTTTTACATGAAGTCCTTGCAGGATCAGCAAAAAAAAGCTGGGGTGTACATGTGGCGATGCTGGCTGGCGTGCCACCTCAGGTTGTTGAGAGAGCCCGCAGGCTTCTGAACGAACTTGAAGCGCAACACTCTGTCGGAGTAAAACCCCTTCCTTTGTTTGAAGCGCAGAAGATATTACCGCAACAGGATGAAAATGCGCTAAAAGCACGTTTGCTCGAGCTGGACCTCGATACTCTGACGCCCCGCTCAGCCCTGGATATTCTTTATGAGCTGCGTAAAGAGTTAGAAAGCTCTGAGCCAGAATCGATGTTATGAATTAATTAAGCAGAACCCCAAGCCGACGGATTGCAAGCAGGAGCATATGTCTAACGCCACCGTAAACACTGCCGCTGTGCAGTATGAGCCTGTAAAACAGACTTCTATTACACCGCAGGATCTTGCTGTCTGCCTGACACGAGAGCTGAAGGACATCATTCCTGAAGGGGTAAGTGTGCCTGACAGAGACCAGGCTGTTGCCATTTTCAGGCGTTACCTTGGGCGTTATCAGGCGGATGTACGCCGGCGTTTTGAGCAGCATGAGCTGAAAGGCACTCTGGCTGCAAAAGAGATATCAGCTTTTACTGATGTGATTGTGCAGGGCACTGTCGATCTGGCTTTGCGTGCCACTGCTGAAGGTAATGGTGGTACAGAAACCCGCAGGTTTGCTGTCGCAGCAACCGGAGGGTACGGACGTGGCCTGCTCGCGCCTTTCAGTGATGTGGATCTGCTTTTTCTTACCGAGGCGGAAGACGTTGCGGCCACGCATCGCCTTGTTGAGTATGTTTTATACTTTCTGTGGGACCTTGGGGTTAAGGTCGGGCATGCCACCCGCTCTATTGAGGAATGTATAGAAGAGGCCCGTAAAGATACGACCGTGCGCACCGCCCTGCTTGATGCGCGGTTGCTGGCCGGTAATAAAGCGCTGTTTGCTATGTTTGAGGCCCGCTATATTGTGGCCTGTGTTGAGGCTGGCGCTGCCGGATTTATCACTGACAAACGCCGCGAGCGCCTTGAGCGGCATCGTCGTTTTGGTGACAGCCCTTATCTGGTTGAGCCAAATATAAAAGAAGGGCGCGGCGGTCTGCGTGATTTGCAGACGTTATACTGGATGTGTCGCAACACATTTGGCACCCGTCATGTGACAGATCTGCTTGCTCCTGATTTTATATGGATGGGCCTGCTGACTGAGCAGGAAGTTGCCCGTGCCCGCCGTTCATGGGATTTTTTATGGACGGTCAGGCTGCACCTTCATTATGTCGCGGGTCGTGCTGAAGATCGCCTGACATTTGATATGCAGCCGGTTATTGGTGCGCGTATCGGTTATACACGTCATGGCCGTCAGAATGGTGTTGAGCGCTTTATGCGGCATTATTTTCTGACAGCCCGTGAGGTTATGCGTCTGACGCATGTGCTCGAGCCTGCTGTCTTACGGCAGGCGCAGGGCGCAGTTGCAACCGCCCCCAAGCCAGATGCTGAAATGCGGGATGCCGGCTTTACTCTGGTTGACGGGCAGATTTTGCCCGAGAGCGGCACCTCGTTTGAGCGTGAGCCGATCAGAATGTTACGGCTGCTTGACTGGGCGCGTATAAGGCGCAAGCCGTTACACCCTATGGCGCGACACGAGCTGATCCGCTGGGAGAGCAGGGCAACAACGCTCAGGGATAATCCTGAAGCAGCACGTATTTTCCTTGATCTTCTGTGTGGTGAGGTTGCGCCTCCGCCGCCACGCCGTCGTCGTGACGCTGTATCAGTTCCCGATAGTGTGAAGGAGCGGGATGCGGTGCCGGGGCATGCGCACTGGCTGCATATTCTTAACGAGACCGGCATTTTCGGGCGTCTTATACCTGACTGGAGCCGTGTTGTCGGGCAGATGCAGTTTGACACGTACCATGTCTTTACAGTTGATGAGCATACTATTGAGGCGGTACGTATCCTCGATGAAGTCGTTGCAGGGCGTATGGCTGACGAAATACCAGTGGCATACGAACTGGTAAAAGACCTGCACTCACCGCGTTCGTTGTATATGGCTGTGCTTTTGCATGACATCGCTAAAGGACGGGGCGGGGACCACTCAGAGCTGGGTGCTGAAATAGCTTTGGAGCTTTGTCCGCGGCTTGGGTTCTCTGCAGAAGAAACGGAAACAGTGTCATGGCTGGTTCTGCACCATCTGTTACTGAGCCATACTGCGTTTCAGCGCGATATTGATGATCCGAAGACCATTCTTGATGTCGCTGATGTTGTTCAGTCTCCCGAGCGGCTGCGTCTTCTCCTTTTGCTGACTATTGTCGATATACGAGCGGTCAGCCCGCGTGTCTGGAATGCCTGGAAAGCCACCCTGCTGCGTGAGCTTTATGTGCGTGTGGCTGAGGTTCTGGCAGGTGGGCTTGCCACCACTGAGCGCGATGTGCGTGTGCGCCATGCTAAAGATATGATTGCTGAAACTCTGACAGAGCATGAGATGTCTCAGCAGGACATCGATCATTTTCTCGGTCTTGGCTATGCAGGATACTGGCTTTCGTTCGATCACGAAACGCATAAGCGCCATGCACGTCTGATTTGTGAAGCTGATGCGCGCCATGCCCCTCTGACCGTAGAGACCGTACCTCTGGCTGACCGTGGCGTGACAGAAATTATTGTCTACAGCCGCGATGTGCCTGGCCTTTTCTCTAAAATTGCAGGAGCCTTAGCGCTGGCGGGTGCATCTATCGTTGATGCGCGTATTCACACCATGACACATGGCATGGCGCTTGATACCTTCTGGGTTCAGGATATGGTTGGCGGCGTTTATGAGGAAACTCCACGTCTGACACGGCTTGCCAGTCTGATTGAGCAGGCTCTGAGCGGGCATATGGATGTTGGTGCCGAAATCGCGCAGGCTGGTTTTGGTCATATGCCTATGCGTATGCGCGCCATTCATGTGCCGCGGCGTGTCGTGATTGATAATGGTGCATCAAATACACATACGGTTATTGAAATTAACGGCCGTGACCGTCCGGGGCTTCTGCACGATGTCACAGAGGCAATGAGCAAAGAAAGCCTTCAGATTGCATCGGCACATATTACGACATATGGCGTGCGTGCAGTTGACGTATTCTATGTCAAGGATCTGTTTGGTCTGAAAATTACCGATAAAACCCGCCTGGCAGAAATTCGTGAGCGGCTGCTGGTGTGCATGAAAGAAGCTGAAGAAGAAGCTCATGCTGTAGTGGATTCAAAAATCTCAGCCTGAGAAATTCTTTGAGAAATAAAGAAAAGGCGGCAGGAAGTCTGTTCCTGCCGCCTTTTTTATTTTGTTATTTTCCGGGACTGGCAGGTGACAGGCCTTCAGCCAGGCCATCGCGTAAAATACGACCGGTATCAGAGGCCGGGTCGATAAGCCCGTAGCGTAAAAACAGGTCAATCAGCACCAAGTTTACATTAAATTTAAAGTCATCTGTGTCACGTACCAGCGCAAAAACCTCTTCTATCGGGTAAAGGTGAAATGATTCAACTTCACCATCTGCTGCGACAGGAACGAAACTTTCAGGTAGCAGAAGGTCGTAGCAATAAAGAATGTCGCGGCGCAGGCCCTCGGGACGGTCGAGAGAATAGACGATACGGCTGACTTCCTTTGCCTGTACGGCCAGCTGTTCCTGAATATCAGCTTCTTCAGCCGCCTCTTTAATCAGGGCAGCAAAGGGGGCGTGACCTGCCGGTACACCGCCGGCAACAAGATGGTCGAGTTTGCCCGGGTCGAGACGTTTATTGCTCGCTCTGCGGCCTGTCCACAGATAAAGACCATCAGATTTTTTAACCAGGCCATTCATATGCACGCCAGATGCAAGCAGGCCAAATAAAGGCAGCGCACCACGGTCTATCCGGGCTACCGGTGCAAGCCCTGGTGCAGTAAACACATCAAACAGTTCATGGTGTGAACGATAAAACCCTTCTTTGGCGAGTTTTTCGCCCAGTGCTTCGAGAGCCGCAGGGTCAGTAAGGGTAAAGCCGCTGTCTTGTGAGCCAAGGCCTTCCTGCTCCAGCCTGCCGGCGATGACGGGATCAATCCAGCCGGCATGGTGCATACCTAGTGTGAAAGGAGAGCGCTCTCCTGGCACAACAGCAGTGTTGCACTGCCTGAGATGACGAAGGAAGGGGGCATTGTCAGCTGACATATTTAATCCTGTCGTGTTCGGCTCCGCGAGAAAGGCTGTTATCCCGCACCTCTCAGAGGGTGGCAAGCAACATATTAGGCTTGCAAAATGTTAAAGGCGTGGCACATCAGAAGAATGTCTCCTCGTCAAAGGCGTGTTTCCGGTGCACCCCAAAAACCGGCTTCTGTGACGATATCGCGTCTTTTGCCCTATCTCTGGCCTCGTGGAAATATGGGGCTGAAGTGGCGGATCCTGCTTGTTCTGCTCGTAATGGTGGGGGGTGAACTGGCAACTCTGGCTGTGCCGCTGGTGTATAGCCATGTTGTTGACCGGCTTTCGCACCCTGTCAGTATGGCTATCGTGCCTGCCGCTATTATCCTGGGTTACGGGCTGGTCAGGCTGGTGTCAGCAGCCCTGACGAATTTGCGTGATTCGTTATTTTCTCCTGTTCGCTTCAGGGTGGCTCGCCAGGCTGCGTTGCGTAGTTTTGAGCATATGCACCAGTTATCTCTGCGTTTTCACCTTGACCGAAGAACAGGGGGGGTAACACGTTCGATTGAGCGCGGCACAGAAGCGGTAGAGACTTTGCTGCGGATGGGAATGTCATTGTCGCCTACAATTTTGCAGGCCTTCCTTGTTGCTGCGGTTATATGGCGTGTTTTTGACTGGAAATATGTTGTTCTGATCGCGCTGATGATCGCGGCCTATATTCTCTTTACAATGAAGTTTACATCATGGCGGCTGAGTATTCGTCGCAGCATGAACGAGAGCAATACAGAGGCAACCAGCCGTGCTCTTGATAGTCTGCTAAATTATGAGACAGTGAAGTATTTCGGTAACGAAGAGCATGAAGCAAAACGTTATGATGCGGCTCAGGCGCGTTATGAAAAGGCAGCTCTCAGAACGCAATATTCTCTTGGCGCTCTGAATTTTGGGCAGGCTGCCATTATTGCCGTGGCTTTGACCGCTATTATGCTGCTGGCTGGCCGGGATGTTGAAACCGGTCACATAACCGTTGGTCAGTTTGTAATGATCAACACGTATCTGCTGCAGCTTTATGGGCCACTCAATTTTCTGGGGTCAATGTACTCGGCTATTCGCACAGCTCTTGTTGATCTTGAGCATATGCTTGGTCTGACCGATGAAACACCTGAAGTTAAAGACCCCGGGAAACCGGCAGAAATGACACTGACATTGCAGGGCCACCAGGCGGCCTCTGTTGAGTTTCGCAATGTGAGTTTCGGTTATAGTGATGAGCGGCAGATTTTACATGATGTCAGCTTTTTTGCGGCTCCTGGCAAAAAGCTGGCGATTGTGGGTTCGACCGGTGCAGGTAAGTCTACAATCAGCCGGTTACTATTTCGTTTTTATGATGTGTCATCAGGTGCTGTGCTGGTTGATGGCCATGATGTGCGGGACTGCCGTCAGGCTGATCTGCGTGCAGCTGTTGGTGTCGTGCCGCAGGATACGGTGCTGTTTAACGATACAATTGGCTACAACATCGCCTATGGGCGGCTTGGAGCTGCTCAGGAGGATATAGAGCAGGCGGCAAGACTGGCGCAGATTCATGATTTTATTATGTCTTTGCCTGCTGGCTATGAAACGCAGGTAGGGGAGCGCGGGCTTAAACTTTCAGGCGGCGAGAAGCAGCGTGTGGCGATTGCGCGAACTATTCTCAAAGACCCGCGGGTGCTGGTGCTGGATGAAGCAACAAGCGCGCTTGATACCCACACTGAGCAGGAAATTCAGTCTGCTTTGCGTGTTGTCTCGGCACAGCGTACCACTCTTGTTATCGCTCACAGGCTTTCAACCATTATAGATGCAGACGAAATACTGGTGATGGAAAAGGGTCGTATTATAGAGCGTGGAACACATGAGGTTCTGCTTGGCTCTGATGGCCGATATGCCTCAATGTGGGCGGCTCAGGGAGCGGAGAACAGCGCCGCGGACTGAGTGTCGTGGCATAATTTGCAATACCTGTCAGTTTTTGATGAAATTGTGGTGATAGAGCCGCACCAGGAGCTTGTGCATTATTGCTATGTGCCTCTATCGTGCAAGCCACAGATCTTACAACTCTGTATGGGTTGCAGCTCGTGTTGACGAATCGCCGGGGGTAAATCATCCGCCGCGGGGATGTTGAGAGAGGTTAAAAGTTTTTATGGATCAAAATACTTCAGGTGCTGAACCAGGTCATGAGGTGCCCGACGAGCTGGCACGCTGCGCAATGGTTATTGAAAGTGCGGTAGAGCACCTGCTTAAGGAAAATCATCCTCCGCTGGCTATTGCCTCAGCACTTCTTGGTGGCTCTCTGGGTCTGCTGGCCCGGACTATGGATAAAGAAACTATTCTCAAAATTCTTGAATCAGCCGCCGGCAGTGTCCGGGCAGGGGACGTTCATGCCTCTGCATCAGCAGAAAACAGCGCAAAAAACGAGAAAGCCTGACCTCGGCTCTTGACGTGGCGCCGTGAGTGGGTGATAAGCCGCGCCAAATACCTGAATGTGGTCGCCGGGCATATGTCTCGGCTCCGTTGCTTTTTTAGACAAGGATGAGACAATGTCCCGTCGCTGCCAGATTACCGGCAAAGGCGTGCTGAGCGGAAATAACGTCAGCCACGCTAACAACAAATCACGTCGTCGCTTTCTGCCTAACCTGCAGGAAGCTGCTCTGATGTCAGAAACACTGAATGCATCAGTGCACATGCGTGTTTCTACACGTGGTCTGCGTACCATCGAGCACAATGGCGGTCTCGATGCATTCCTGATCAGCACACCTGACCGTAAACTTCCTCAGGAAGCTCTGGTTGTTAAGCGTCGTGTTCTCCGCGCGCAGGCTAAAAAGCAGGCAGCTGCCGGCGCCTGATTCAGGGGTATCTGCCTTTTTCATGGCTTCAGCTTTGTTTTGTAACGCAGAGTGAAGTTTGTATTTCAGGTGTCTGGCAAGGTGCCAGATGCCTTTATATTAAGTGACTGGCCGGTTTCCGGCAGCCGGGTTGTACTAAGATTTTTCTGGTGACAGCACGGTGTTCGGCGGCCACAGGCGCGGGAGATTCCTTTCGCGCCTGATCTGTTTTCCGGAGGTTTTCGTGTCCGCCAAATCTGAACTTTCAAAGATCCGTAATATCGGGATCACCGCGCATATTGACGCGGGCAAGACAACCACTACAGAGCGTATTCTGTATTACACCGGCGTTTCACACAAAATCGGTGAAGTGCACGAAGGTAATACCACCACAGACTATATGGCTCAGGAACGTGAACGCGGTATCACGATTACTTCTGCTGCTGTGACCTGTGACTGGAACGATCACCGCATCAACATCATCGACACACCCGGACATATTGACTTCAACATCGAAGTGAACCGTTCTTTGCGTGTTCTCGACGGTGCTGTGTTCATCATCGAGGGTGTTGCCGGTGTTCAGCCTCAGTCAGAAACGAACTGGCGTCTGGCTGATCGTTACAACGTTCCCCGTATCATCTTCATCAACAAGCTCGATCGTACCGGTGCTGACTTCTACCGTGCATTTGACACGCTGAAAGAAAAGCTCGACATCGTTGCTATTCCTCTGCAGCTGCCAATCGGTGCAGAAGACCAGTTCCTTGGTGTTGTCGACCTGGTCGAGATGAAAGCGATCGTCTGGGAAGGCGGTGAGCTGGGTGCGAAGTTCCATGACGAAGAAATTCCGGCTGATCTGAAAGAGAAAGCTGAAGAAGCGCGTCAGGCTCTGCTTGATACAGCTCTGGCTGTTGATAATGCTGCTATGGAAGAGTATTTCGAAAAGGGTGAAGTCTCTGTCGAAACACTGAAACGCTGCATTAAAAAAGGTACCATCTCCGGTGAGTTCCGTCCGGTTCTGTGTGGTACTGCGTTTAAGAACAAAGGCGTTCAGCCCCTGCTCGATGGTATTCTTGATTACCTGCCAGCTCCTGACGATGTTGAAGGTATTCGCGTTGCTCCACCAGAAGGTGAAGAAGAAAGCGAAAACTCTCAGCCTGTTATCCCGGTTGACCCCGATGGTAAATTTGCTGGTCTGGCCTTCAAAATTATTAACGACAAATACGGCACGCTGACCTTCGTTCGTGTTTACCGTGGTGTTCTGAAAACAGGCGACACCATTATGAACACAACCAAAGGCCACAAAGAGCGTATCGGTCGTATCTATCAGATGCATGCTGATAAGCGCGTTGAGCTGAGCGAAGTTCATGCTGGTGATATCGCAGCTTTCGTTGGTCTGAAAGACACACAGACCGGTGACACGCTGGCAGACGGATCTGATCCGGTCATTCTGGAACGTATGACTTTCCCGATTCCGGTTATCGACATCTCTGTTGAGCCACGCACAAAAGACGCCGTTGAGAAAATGACACTGGCCCTGCAGAAGCTGGCTGGTGAAGATCCTTCTCTGCAGCTGAAAACCGATCAGGAAACAGGTCAGACCATTCTGTCAGGTATGGGTGAGCTGCATCTGGACATCATCATTGACCGTCTGCGTCGTGAATATGGCGTTGATGCGAACGTTGGTGCACCTCAGGTTGCTTATCGTGAAACGATTTCTCAGCCTCACACAGAGATCTATACCCACAAGAAACAGTCTGGTGGTTCAGGTCAGTTCGCTGAAGTGAAAATTGAGTTCGCTCCTCTTGAGCGTAACGCAGGTATCCTGTTCGAAAACAAAGTTGTCGGTGGTTCTATTCCTAAAGAATATATCCCGGCAGTTGAAAAAGGTATCCGCGTTCAGTCTTCAACTGGTGTGCTTGCAGGCTTCCCGACCGTTGACTTCCAGTTCACGCTGCTCGACGGTAAATACCATGACGTTGACTCGTCAGCTCTTGCCTTCGAAATCGCTGCGAAAGCATGTTTCCGCGAAGGTATGAAAAAAGCCAGCCCGGTTATTCTGGAGCCAATTATGGACGTAGAGGTGACAACACCTAACGACCATGTTGGTGACGTGGTGGGTGACCTTAACCGTCGTCGTGGTATGATCCAGAGCCAGGAAACTTCAGGTTCAACCGTTATGGTTCGCGCTCATGTGCCGCTGAAAGAAATGTTTGGTTACATTTCTCATCTGCGTTCTATGACGAAGGGTCGTGCATCCTTCACCATGCAGTTCCATCATTATGATCCGGTTCCACGTAACGTGGCTGAAGAGATTATGTCTGCTTCTAAATAAGTTTTTATTAGAACTTATTGTGTTAAGAGCCGCCCTTGAAAAGGGGCGGCTTTTTTCATGTTCTGATGGATTAATAAACATACAGGAGCTGATATTTTGCTGCTGCCCTGCGGGTATTGCCAGAAAGTAAAACCGCCCTGATCACATAATATGATACTTGTCAGGGAAGTTTTATATTTTCGTCTTCTTCCTGCGGCTGCTTTAATTTTTCTGCCCATATAGCTCTGATTTCTGCTGCACGATCAGAAAGCACTGAGTGTTTGTTTGATTTTTTTGCTTTAGCTGGCAATAATTTTGGGTAATTATTTGTTGTGGAAGCCGGAGTTTGCTGAGGGATATCAGGATGTGCTGACTTCTCAGAAGCATTTACTGATTGTTTTGCTGTGTCACTATTAAAAGAGCTGGCCTGTGAAAAGGATGAAGAATACGCCATAGCCTCATTGCACAGAGAACTATTGTTCAGTTCAGGGTGAAAAGCTCTGTTACCTGATGATAGTGCAAATTTCAAACCGACTGCTGCGGCAAGGTTGTTAATAATTTCCGTTTTGAGAAGCGTATTTTCTTCGTGCAGGCCTGGTGTGAATATTTGTTGCCGGGCTGCTGGTCTGAACTGAATAAGCGGAAAAATGTTTCTGAGTGCAGAGGTGGCTGCAGCCTGACTGACACCATTTATATGAGCGGTTATCTGTGGGTTTTTGATAGAGCCGGTAATATGAAAAGACTGTGCTGTACGATTATCTTTTGTATCCTGCGCATGAGTGGTCAGGTAATAGTCGAGTGTGTTGTTGCGAAAATCAATAATACCATTACCAAAAGTTTTTATTTTACTTGTGGCAAGAAAAAAGCTTTTGTTGTGAAAATCCCGTTTCTGAGAGGCATATCAGCAATCAGACAACGCAGTTCAGTATTGGATGGATTGCCTATGGCTGAGAGCACAGCATTGGTAAGTCTCATTCCCAGAATATCGGGCAGAAAGGCAGTTATATTTTCGCCCTGGTCAAGTACAAGCGTCAGGTTGCCACTTCCGCCAGCGATGAGAGTTGCGATACTGTTCCCCTCTGAGGTGAGGGTGATGTGTCCTCCCATAATGCCCTGTGCATGTGATGCGATATTAGTTCGTGTAAGGCGGGCTATATCCAGCTGGTTAAAATCAATACGGGCTGCAGCCTTAAATTCATCCCCCTGAGGGCGGAGGCTGGCTGAGCTGGCAATCGTACCATTTCCAATTTTAAAGTTCAGGTGTCGGACAGCAATGTTGCCGTTGGAAACAGAAAGTTCTGTGTCAATGTTATCGAGCGGTAGCCTGTTATTCTGGAGATGTACGCCCTGAAAAAGAATGTGGGCATTCACGTTATATAATTTAGGAATATTGACCGGAGTATCTGACAGGACCTGGTTATTTGTGTTGTCATGCAAAGGCAGGCTCTGATTATTGCTGTCATAAAAGCCAGTCAGGTCATTTGAGTTCATATTGCGTGAAAAAAGACTGGCATCGATAAAAAGTGGGCTTGTATGAGGGGTAATCTGTACCGTGCCGCTGATATCGCTCTCTCCGGTTTTACCAGAAAGGTTTTTAAAAGTAATTCTCTCAGGCGAGTAATCTAGCGCACCGGTCAGAACATAACCGGGCGTCTGTGGTGCTGGCCAGCCTGTAATGGAAGCAAGTCGGGACATGTCTGCCCCTGTAAGTTTGAATCTTAGCTGCGCTCCGATAAAAGTAAGGGGCTGGTCAATCTGCCCTGTAACTGAGAGAGCTGTGCTGCCATTCTGAACTGTCAGACGGATGGGATAAGCTGTGTGTTCATCCAGAGCAGTCAGAATGTTTCCGCCGGTAAATGAGAGAGTTATAGGGTGCTGAGCATAACGTCCTGTGGCATTTATGCGTAAAAACCCTTGTCCATCTGCTGCTCCAGGGGTGGATTCTATCCTGGCAATAACATCTGTTTGCATAGGGTCATGCGTAAAATGTAAAATGCCCGAAGTGATATAAATCTGCCCATTACGAAGGAGTGTAAATAATTCTTCTTTTCTGGTTTTGCCAGGAGAGGTGAACGTATAATTATTAATATTATTTTTTAGTGTAATGAGATCTATATCGGGATGGTTGAGTGTAATTTTTGAAAAATTAAAAGTTTTAAATATGAAATAGTCTATCGTATTAAAGGATAGTGAGGCGTCTTTTACTTCTGCAAAATTATTTTCAGCATCTGAAAAATTATCGGGTTGTGCAATTTTCACCCCTTTCATCCGGATGGTTGTCGTAAGACCAGGAGAGATAGAGAGATGTTCAATACTGACTTTGCGGCATAGCAGAGCGCTCAGGCGAGTGTTGAGCTGAGGGATAAACCAGTCCCACTACCAGAAAAAAATATAAGTAATAATAATTGCGCTAAAACATAGAAGGCTGCCAAGAATGCGCTTTTTTAAGAAAATATTTTTTATATTTAAATGAATATATCTGGATAAAAGAAGCATGGAAATTAGTTTTCATAAATCTATTATTTTTTAAAAATCAACCAGATGAAGTGGTATGCTTTATTTTGATCTGAGAGTGGCAGATTGTTTTGTTTGTTTTCTGGTTATCCTGATGAAAGAATTTAGTTATTAAAAAATTAAATTATTGTAAAGGAGTAAAAAATATTTTTGCCTGAGGTATGACCGCTGTTATCTCGTTTATTGGTTGTACGGCCACACCTCAGGCACTGTTACTCTTTTTTCTTATTTTTTCTGGTCAAGTTTTATACGCCATGCTGCCCGTACTTCTGCTGGTGTCATAGTGTTTGACTTTGCTGGTGGTCTGCGTCGGGCAGGCTGGTGGTTTGTAATGCCATTTTTATTCGGAGTGCTGGTGGAACGAGATAGATTTCCGGTGGTAATGCCAGAGCTTGGTGCCGCGTTGACTTCCTTTACCGCTGTGGCGCAGAGGGATTTATTGCCGACACCGAGCTGGATTGTCGGAAGAAGTGCCAGAGGCGGGAACACGACACCCAGGCCGGCGGCGATGGCTGCACGCCCAATAATTTCCGCACCAGGTAAAATGGTGGGGTCTTTTATCGGGCCATAAATATGAAAAGCTCCGGGGAGGGAGGCGATTGTGAAGCCACGTGAGCGTGTCGTCAGGTAATAGTTGAGTGTATTATTACGAAAATCTATCGTGCCTGTGCCCGTGGTGCGGGCCTCACCTGTTTCAAGCAGTAAAGCCTTTGTTGAAGCGATGCCATTTTTAAGAGGCATATCCGTTATGAAGCAGTGTATTTCAGTATGCGAGGGGATGCCAATAGCTGTCATGACAGCGTTGGCAAGCTGCAGGCCGAGCAGATTGGGTAAAAAAGCGGTGATATTGCCGCCCTGATCGAGAATGAGTGTCAATCCTCCATTACCTGCGGCCATCAGGCTGGCAACAGAGTTCCCTCTTGCGGTGAGTGTCATGTGCCCACCGATAATTCCTTTTGCTTTTGACTTCACAGTGGCCTGCATAATATGACCCAGGTCAATGCGTGAAAAATCAACGCGGGCACTCGTGTCAAAGAGTTTTCCTGCGGGTTTCAGGCTCGCTGTGCTGGCTATGGTGCCGCTTCCTACACCAAAATTTAGCTTTTTGAGTGTAATAGCTCCGTTTGTGACAGAAAAATCGACATCAATATTATCGAGCGGAAGGTTTTTGTTCTCAATATGTGTGCCGTGATACGTCAGATGTGCATTAACAGCATTGAGCTTAGGAATATTGATAGGTGTTTCAGGTAAAATAGCATCGCTTCTGGCGTCGCTTTTTTTCTGTTGGGCGGTTTTGTCGGGAGAGGCGCCGATAAAACCTCCGAGGTCACTCAGGTTGACCTGTTTTGAAAAAAGTTCAGCCTCAACAAATACTGGTTTTGTATGTGGGTTGAGCTGAATTGTGCCGCCGATATCACTGGTTCCAAGCTGCCCTGAGAAGTTTTTGAAAACAATTTTGTCGCGGTTATAATCAAGGTTGCCAGTGATGGCGTAAGCCGGAGTGTGTGGAATGGGCACGCCGGTAAGGGGGTAAAGCAAGGCCATATCCGGCCCGGCAAAATGGAGTTTAAGCTGCGCGCCGGAGAAAGTCATGGGCTGGTCAATCTGCCCGGCCAGAGAGGCTGTTGTTTCACCGTTCTGTATTTTCAGATCGACAGGATACGGGTTATTTTCACTCATGACAGAGAGTAGCGCTCCGCCCGTAAAAGTTGCTGTGACAGGCTGTTTCGCATAGCGGCCACTGGCATTGATATGCAGAATACCTCTGCTGTTCTGAGTGGTCGGATCAGCCTGAATTGTCGCTGTGATATCAGCCTGAAGGGGGGCGTAGACGACATGCAGGCGTGTTGCAGTAACTGAGAGTTTGTCGATCTGAGGAAGAGTGAATGAGCCTGAGCTTTTTTGCTGAGCAGGTTTTCCATCTTCAGTGAATGTAAAATTATTTAAATCATTTTTGAGAGCAATCAGATCGGCATCGGCACCGTTGAGCATAACGGCTGGCAGATGAATTTTTCTGTCTTTGATAAAATCGATGACACTGAATGAAACCGTGATCTCCTGTGCAGTCGCAAAGGGACGTTTTTCGCCACTGAAAGTCGCGGGCTGTGTGATTTTTAAACCCTCAACGCGTACGGTTGTTACAAACCCAGGGGAAATATGCAGGTGTTCAATTGTTGTTTTGCGGTGCAGCAGCGCCGTAAGGCGCGTATTGATCAGGGGGATGAACCAGTCCCACGACCAGAACAGAATAAGTATACAAAACAAAACAAAAAAACCGCCGAAGGCTGATATAATCGGGTGTTTTTTTAAAAAATGAGAAGCAGATATTTTTGTGGTCATGACAGTTCTTAACATGCTCTCGTAACAGGGTAAAAGCCTGGATTTGCAAGGCGTTATTATAAGAAACCAAGGAATGACAGGGTATAAACACCTTCTTTCCAGATAATTTTTTATGGTTTTTAAGTGAAGAAAGTGTCAAAATTTTAATGAACTATATAAAATATCTCTGATAGATGGGTTAAGGAAATGCTTTTACCTCGCTGATTCTGCGGTTTCAGAGAATATCGTTGTGCTTGCTATACTGGCTGAGGCATATTTTGCGAGGTGATATCAGCGATGGCTGCATTTATGCTCCTGCTGGTTTGTCTCCCTGGTGCTGTGAGATATACATGAGCATGCTACGAGCCCTGGTAGCGTTCTCTCTCTCTGGCATGTGTTGTACTCCTGGGCGGTTTGTCTGAGGGTGCTGTCGGTAAAATTATGACGTCTTATCCTGATACTGAAGCAGATTTAGAAGCGCGCAGAACGCTCAGGCGCTACCAGTGGACGGCGACAGCTCTGCTTGTCTTTATGGTGCTTTTAACTGTGGCAGGGTATGCGGCACCGGCCGCAGGCTGGGTTAAGGAGGCCTTCTGGCTGGAGGTTCTGCGCTCTGGTGCGCGGGCTGGTGTTGTCGGCGGGCTGGCAGACTGGTTTGCTGTTGTTGCGTTGTTTCGTCATCCGCTGGGGGTGCCTGTACCGCATACGGCGATCATTCCTGCGCAAAAAGAGCGTCTGGGTCGTGCTCTGGGGCGTTTCGTTTCTCGTCAGGTTTTGACGGAAGAGGAGGTTAAGCGGGTTTTTGACCGGCTGGATATTCCCTCAATCCTTTCAGGAACGCTTGATGATCCGGCAACCCGGAAAATGGCGGTACGTATTTTTTCTTCATCTGTGCGTCAGACATTTGACCGCCTTGAAGATGGCCGTGCTTCAGAGGCTATAAGCCGTATTTTACCAGGTCTGGTGGGTAGCAGTAATCTGACGCCGGTCGTGGCCAGAGCGCTCAGGTCGATGGTTGATAATGACCGCCATCAGGAAGTGCTTTCATATTTGCTGGAGCAGGTCAAAGAGGGGTTGCAGGCGCGTGAGAGCGCGTTGCGTACAATGATTGAGGATCGTGTGCGTGAGCAGGGCGGGCGCTTCCTGGGCTGGGCTATTGGTGGTTCTATAGCAACCAAAGTGTTGTTCGCGGTCAGTAAGGAGCTTGATCGTGTTGACCCTCAGAATTCAGGCCTGCGAGAAGGATTTACATCATGGGCTCGTGCGCAGATTGACCGGATTGAGCATGATCCTGAAAGAAGCCAGGAAATGTCACGTGCGATCACGGGTATTTTGTCGCATGAGAGTGTTGTCGTCTGGTGGTCAGACATCTGGGGGCGGTTTCGTCGTATGGCAGAAGCCGACGCAGAAAACCCCGATGGGCGTATAGCGTCAATGTTGCAGGATGCGCTGGGGCGGTTTGCCGGGCAGCTGAAAGATGATCAGGCCTTGCGGCAGGAAATTGTTGATAAACTGCATGCTGTTCTGATCAGAGCGCTGCCGTCTGTCAGAGAGCAGATTGAAGAATTTATTGCTCAGGTCGTTACCGGCTGGGATGGCGTGCAGGTCGCTGAAAAGCTTGAGCTGCGTGTCGGTAAAGACCTTCAGTTTATCAGGTTTAATGGCACGCTCGTCGGTTTTGGTGCGGGTGCGCTTCTTTTTATTGTTCTTAGATTATTGTTTGGCCTGAATGCTCAGTAAAAAGTGTGTCTTTCAGGTTAAAAACAATGTGCTTTTGGGTTGACCTTTCTGGTGTCTGACGTCATGTGTTTGAAACAGGACTCAAAAGGTCTTTTATCAGGTGGCAGAATATAATGCTAAAAATATCCCGTCTGGCTGACTACGCTGTTGTGATCCTCGTTACTCTCGGGGGGCAGGAGGGTGTAGTGACTTCGCCTTTTCTTGCAACACAGACCGGTGTTCCGGAGCCGACAGTGGCCAAGGTGCTTAAAATGCTGGCTTCAGGCGGGTTGGTTACTTCTCAGCGAGGGGCCAGAGGAGGGTATCGTCTCTCTCGTCCATTGTCTGAAATTTCGGTAGCCAGCGTTATTATGACAGTTGATGGACCTATAGCGCTAACAGCATGTGTCGATGGAGGAGAGTGTGATGCCGGGGTCTCCTGTCGGATGTGTGGAAGCTGGGATGCAATGAACAGTGCGATACGTGACGCTCTGGAGAAGATTTCTCTGGATGTGATGCAAAACAGTCGATCGAAAGAATTCGTTATATCTGCATTTTCGGGCAATGAAATGCCGACAAAAACGATGAGGCAATGTGGGGGATCTGAACAATGCCGGCAGTGACAGAGACTCGCGAGGCAGTAGAAAAGCTTGGCCTTTCGTCCTACAAATGGGGTTTCGAAACCGACATTGATATGGATGTCGCGCCAAAAGGTCTGAACGAGGATATTGTTCGCCTGATTTCAGCGCGAAAAGAAGAGCCGGAATGGATGCTTGAGTGGCGTCTGGCTGCTTTTCGTTCATGGTTACAGATGAAAGAGCCTGAGTGGGCTAAGGTCTCACATCCTCCGATTGACTATCAGGATGCGCATTACTACGCTGCGCCAAAAAAGAAGCCAGGCCCGAAATCTCTTGAGGAGGTCGATCCGGAGCTGCTCAGAACATATGAGAAGCTGGGTATCCCTCTGCATGAGCAGGCTATGCTGGCAGGCGTTGAAGTACCTGAGGGTGAACAGGCCCGCATGCCGGTTGCCGTCGATGCCGTGTTTGACAGTGTCTCGGTTGTGACGACGTTTCGTAAAACGCTTGAGGAGGCAGGAGTTATTTTCTGCCCTATTTCTGAAGCGATTAAAGAACATCCAGAGCTGGTTAAAAAATATCTTGGTACGGTGGTGCCGGTTGGTGATAATTTCTTTTCAGCGCTGAATTCTGCTGTGTTTACAGATGGTTCTTTCGTGTATGTGCCCGAAGGGGTGCGGTGCCCGATGGAGCTTTCAACCTACTTCCGTATTAACAGTCGTAATACCGGGCAGTTTGAACGCACATTGATCATTGTTGAAGACAGAGCTTCCGTTTCGTATCTTGAAGGGTGCACTGCCCCGATGCGTGATGAGAACCAGCTTCACGCCGCTGTTGTTGAACTGGTCGCGATGGAAGATGCCTCGATCAAATATTCAACGGTGCAGAACTGGTATCCGGGTGATGAGAACGGACGTGGCGGCATTTATAATTTTGTGACCAAGCGTGGCGCCTGCCGCGGAGCACGGTCTAAAATTTCATGGACGCAGGTAGAAACAGGCTCAGCAATTACCTGGAAATATCCTTCCTGTATTCTCCAGGGCGAAGGCTCTGTCGGCGAGTTCTACTCAGTCGCGGTTACCAATAATCATCAGCAGGCTGATACCGGCACGAAGATGATCCATATTGGTAAGAATACCCGTTCGACAATTATTGCGAAAACTATCAGCGCAGGTAACTCAGACAGTACCTATCGCGGTCTTGTCAGGGTGCAGCCAAAAGCATCGGGCGCGCGCAACTTTACACAGTGTGATAGCCTTCTTATCGGTGACCAGTGTGGTGCACATACTGTGCCTTATATTGAATGCCGCAATGCACAGGCGCGTATTGAGCATGAAGCAACAACCTCTAAAATTTCTGAGGATCAGCTGTTTTACTGCCGTCAGCGCGGGCTTTCAGAAGAAGATTCTGTCGGGCTCATCGTTAACGGGTTTTGTCGCGATGTGCTGAAAGAGCTGCCTATGGAATTTGCAGTTGAAGCACAGAAATTATTACAGATCAGCCTTGAAGGCAGCGTAGGGTAAGAGGGGCACGATATGAGCCAGTTTTTGGATATTTCCGGCCTGAATGCCCGGATTGATGCAGACGGTCAGGAAAAAGAAATTCTGCGTGGTGTGGACCTTGTTATCCCCCCGGGTGAAGTTCATGCCATTATGGGGCCAAATGGTTCCGGAAAATCAACCCTGTCCTATGTGCTCGCCGGGCGTGAAGATTATGAAGTAACCTCAGGGAGTGTCAGTTTCCAGGGGAAAGATCTTCTTGAAATGGAGCCTGAAGAGCGCGCTGCTGCCGGACTGTTTCTGGCATTCCAGTCTCCTGTTGAGTTGCCAGGGGTGAATAATGCAAACTTTCTGCGTACAGCAGTAAATGCCGTGCGCCGTGCGCGTGGGCAGGAAGAGCTTGATGCGGTTAATTTTCTTAAAACCGTCCGTGCCGCAGCTAAAGAGCTGGGTATGTCTCCGGATATGCTTAAGCGTAATGTCAATGTTGGCTTCTCTGGTGGTGAGAAAAAACGTAATGAAGTGTTGCAAATGACCCTTTTGCAGCCGTCATTCGCTATTCTTGATGAGACAGACAGTGGTCTTGATGTTGATGCACTGCGTATTGTGGCTGAGGGTGTGAAGCGCTTGCGCTCTCCTCAGTTCTCAGCACTGGTTATTACCCATCATCAGCGTCTGCTTGAATATATTGTGCCTGATCGTATTCACGTTATGGCAAAAGGGCGCATCATCCATTCCGGTGGTCCTGAGCTGGCACAGCAGATTGACCGTGAAGGTTATACCAAATTTCTGGCGGAGGCAGCGTGAGTGATATGTCTGCACCATTAGCGGTAACGCTTGAGCCGTTTCGCAAACAGCTCGAGGGTGTTTCCGGTCAACCGCAGAAAACCGCGCTTGAGGCTTTGCACCACACGGGTCTGCCTGACCGCAGAGTAGAAGACTGGAAATACACAAGCCTGCGTTTTCTTGCAGGCTCCGTGTTTCATAAGCCGGGTAAAAATTACGACAGTGCAAAGGCCCGTGCAGCACTTGCCGCTCTTGGGCTGGCAGAGGGCGCCGTAGCTGAGCTGCCTCGCCTGGTTTTTGTCAATGGTCATTTTGTGGCTGATCTGTCCGTGACTAAAGGGCTTTTTGCATGCTCCTTCTACACGGCAGATAAAGCTGAACCCGGTTCTCTTGTTCGCTCTGACCGTGAGCCACTGGCGGCTCTGAATACAGTTCTGGCTGAGAACGGTGTTGTGATTTCTGTGCCCGAAGGCATTGATGCCGGTCAGGTTCTGCTGGTTTCTCTGGGGCAGGCAGATTCTGATGCGGTGTCATATCACCCTCGTCACAGTGTACATGTTGCAAAGGGCGGAAAATTATCTTTGCTGTCAGTGCAGGCGGGTGAGGGGCATTATCTGCATAACCCGGTAACAGAGGTGTTTGTCGCCGCTGAGGCTGAGCTGCGTCACGTCACGCTTCAGGCTGAAAGCGATGCTGCGGCTAATTTATCAACGCTTTATGCCCAGATTGAAGAGCGCGGTAATTATGACAGCTTTGTCGTAGGGATTGGTGCGGCTCTGTCCCGTCATGAAGTGCATGCGTGTCTCGCTGAATCTTTTGCCCAGGTCCATATCAATGGCGTGCAGAGACTGGCTCAGACACAGCATGGCGACATTACGAGTGTTATTACCCATGCTGCACCTGACTGTATCTCGCGGCAGACAGTTCGTAATGTGCTTGATGACCGTGCACGTGGTGTTTTTCAGGGTAAGGTTCTGGTTGAACAGATTGCTCAGAAAACAGATGGTTATCAGATGAATCAGGCGCTGCTCCTTTCCGGGCAGGCAGAGATTGATGCTAAACCACAGCTCGAAATTTATGCTGATGACGTCAAATGTAGCCACGGTGCGACCGTAGGTGCGCTTGATGATGACCAGCTGTTTTACATGCGCAGTCGTGGGGTGCCTGAGGGTGAGGCGCGTCAGATTCTGATTGATGCTTTTCTTGAAGAGGTTCTTGAACTGATCGGGGATGAAACAGCACGTGAGGTTTGCAAAACCGTTATAGCGCGCCGTTTTCCCGTCAGTGAAGAGGGGGCGTAAATGTCAGCTGATCAGGTTATAAAAACGCACGCTGCGTTCAATAGTCAGCATATTCGCGAGCAGTTTCCGATCCTGAAGGAGACTGTTCACGGGCGCCCGCTGGTCTTTCTTGACAGTGGTGCCTCAGCGCAGAAGCCAGCCAGTGTGATTGACAGCATGGTGCACACCATGCGTACGCAATATGCTAACGTGCACCGTGGTCTGCACTGGATGAGTGAGCGGGCAACAGAAGCCTGTGAAGCGGTCAGAGACCAGGTGGCCGCTTTTCTTAATGCGCCATCACGTGATGAGATTATTTTTACTAAGAACAGCACCGAAGCTATTAACCTTGTAGCATATTCCTTTGGTGCTTTGCTTAAACCGGGTCAGGCTGTTGTGATCTCTGAAATGGAGCATCATGCAAACCTGGTGCCCTGGCAGCTGTTACGTGACAGAGCCGGTATTGAGCTGCGGGTTGCTCCGATTACAGATGATGGAGACCTTAATCTGACTGCTCTGCAGGCTTTGCTGGCAGATGGAAAGGTTGCTCTTGTTGCCATAACGCATATGTCGAATGTGCTGGGCACTGTGACACCTGCAAAGCAGATTGCAGATATTGCACATGCTGCCGGTGCACAGGTGCTGTTTGACGGCAGTCAGTTTGCGGTGCACCGCAAAACAGATGTGCAGGATATCGGGGCTGATTTTTATGTCTTTACCGGCCATAAACTTTATGGCCCCACCGGTATTGGTGTGCTGTGGGGACGCTCAGAGCTGCTGAATGCTATGCCGCCTTTTATGGGTGGTGGCGATATGATTTCAACCGTTTCGTTCGAACGTTCAGAGTGGGCTGCTCTGCCTTATAAGTTTGAAGCCGGTACACCTGCTATTGTTGAAATTGTCGGGCTTGGTGCCGCTATCTCGTGGGTTGAAGCTATCGGTATGGAGGCAATTACTGCCCATGAAGCACAGCTGACAGGCTATGCTCTGAAGCGTCTTGCTGATGTGCCAGGCCTGCGCGTGATCGGGAAGCCCAAAGATCGTGGCGGGGTTATTTCTTTTGTGATGGATGATGTTCATCCTCATGATATGGCGACCCTGCTTGACCGTAACGGTATCGCGATCAGGGCCGGGCATCATTGTGCAGAACCGCTGATCAGGCGTCTGGGGCTTACAGCTACGGCACGTGCCAGCTTTGGTGTTTATACCACCGAAGAAGACATAGATGCACTGGCAGATACTCTCATTAAAATACGGGATTTCTTCGTGTGACACACACCGGAGATGTCGCGGCCCTTTATGATGAGCTGATAGTCGGGCGATCACGCCAGCCACAGTTTAATGGTCACCTGGAAAACCCGCAGGCTACAGGTGAAGGGCGTAATCCTCTCTGTGGTGATAAAACACGGGTGGAAATTGGTATTGAAGAGTACCATATCAGTGCTGTAAGGCATGTGACCAGAGGATGTGCAATTTGTCTGGCTGCGGCTGATCTGATGGCCGAGCGTGTCACAGGTTTAAAAAAAGCCGAGGCGCTGACTGTTGCTCAAAAATTTTCTGCCATGCTGGTTGGGGACGAGTCTCACTCTTCATCTGGTATGGAAGAAACGGAACTTGGTATTTTAACTATTTTTTCCCCTTTGCAGTCACATCGGGCGCGTATCCGGTGTGCTGAGTTACCATGGGTTGCTTTAAAGGAGGCGCTTTCTCATGTCGATATCTGAAAAAGTGCAGGAGTCAGTGCCTGAGGCTGCCGATGAGGCTGTGACTGGCCAGGCAGTGCAGCATACGCCTGACAGTGAAGAGCGTGCGAAAGTAGAGAGCTGGTCTCCTGAAGGAGATGATGAGGCATCTCATGCATCTGCCTCTGCCGCACAGGTTGATGAAGATGCGGTTATCAGTGCGATCGCAACGGTTCATGACCCGGAAATTCCGGTTAATATTTATGAGCTGGGTCTTATCTATGCCATTGATCTTTATGATGATGGTAAGGTGAAAATTGAAATGACCCTGACGGCACCTAACTGCCCCAGCGCGCAGGAACTGCCGCTGCAGGTCAAAGAAGCAGTTGAAAAAGTGCCGGGTGTCGGTGCCGCAACTGTTGATATTGTGTGGGATCCACCCTGGGATATGTCGCGTATGAGCGATGAAGCCCGCCTTGCTTTGAATATGTTTTGACAGAGAGGATGATAATGTCTGCATCACTATCGGCAGCTGGCTCATCACCTAAAAGAGAATTGCCACCTCTTATGCGACTAAGCGAGAGCGCAGCCCGTCAGCTGGAACATTTGTATAATACAGCGCATAGCGGGCAGGTTTTACGTATTTCAGTTACCACACGTGGCTGCTCAGGGCAGGCTTACGACATGCAGTTTGTCGAGGGGCCGACCGAAGGCGATGAAGTTGTTAAAGATAAAGGTTTGACTCTGCTGGTTGACCGGAAAGCCGTTCTGTTCCTGATCGGAACAGAAATGGACTTTCGTCAGTCAGACCTGGAGGAGGGGTTTGTGTTTAACAACCCTAACGAGAAAGGCCGCTGCGGCTGCGGCGAGAGCTTCCATGTGTAAAGCTGCAAACCACCTCTGTTTCAGCTGACCACAAAAACTGGTCAATAACTTCAAGGCTGTTCAGGCGATAGCCAGCATCATGCAGGGCTTTTGCGTCTTTCGCCAGGGCAGCCGGGTTGCAACTGACATAAATAATGTGTTGCGGTTTGCCGGTTGTCAGTTGCCGCATTTGCAGGCCTGCTCCGCTGTGTGGCGGGTCAAGCACAACAACATTAGCGGCTTTCAGTACAGTGCCCATAACAGGCTGCCGGTTGAGGTCACGACATTCAACGTTAAGCCGTGTGCCACCAGCGACAGCCTTCAGGCAGGCTGCCGCGGGTGCATATCCTTCATAAGCAAAGACCTGATGATGCGCTGCCAGTGGCAGGCTTAGCGTGCCGCAGCCGGCATAGAGTTCGATAATTTTATCCCGTTTGCCAATTTTTTTGGGCAGGGCACTAAGTACAGCATCCTGAATCCAGGTTTCACTGGGGGCAGTGGCCTGTAAAAATGCTCCTGGGGGCAGAGCAACCGTCACACCGGCCATCGTATGGTATACCGGACCAGATTGTGCAACGGTCTCATAGGCTTCTGTGCCGCGCTGGTACCAGCTGATACGTGGAGCGGAAATAGTGGCCGAGAGGCTGGCAAGGCGTGTCCTGTCACCACTGCTGAGTGGACCATCCGTTGTCAGCAGAATATCAAGACCGGATTCGAGCAGGTTAAGCTGTATTTCACCAGCCTGGCGCAGTCCTTCCAGGCTTTGCAGCGTCTGACGAACAGAAGGCAGCGCAGCCATCAGGTTCGGGTGCATAATAGTGCAGCTTGTCAGGTCAATAACCTGATCGCTATTGCGCGCATGAAGGCCAACGAGAACATTTTTGCCATTGCGGCGTATTGCCAGGTCTGCCCGGCGCCGTGAATGGGCCGGAACCTGGCGCTGTGCTGGTACAGGAGTATCAGAAAACCCTGCTTTTTTTAGTGCATAAACAACGCGCTGTGTTTTCCATTCAAGAATGGCAGGCAGGCTCATATGCTGAAGGGTGCAGCCACCACAGGACTGAAACAGAGGGCAGGATGGCTCAACCCGGTCTGACGCAGGGGTGATGACAGAAACAAGCTGGTATTTCTGCCCCGATACGGGCTGAGCTTCAACTTTTTCGCCGGGCAGAGCGCCAGTAACGTAAAGAGGTTGTCCATCAGGCAGGGCCGCAATCCCATCTCCCTGAGCTCCCAGGGAGTGGATCATGACCTCTACGCTTTTGCCGCCGGGTGAGGGCGTATGTTCTGAAGTCACAGTCAGAGTGTCTCTGACGCGGTATTGTCTTCAGAAAATCCCGGTTCAGCGGTTGTCGCAAGCTCAGAGAGAATGGTCGTGCGACGAGGCAGCATCATAAAGGCTGGCACATTCTGACCAAAGCCCGGGACATCATTGCCCTGTGTGGAGGATTGAATCTCCTCGCGCTGGCGGTCGCGTTCCCGATAAGATTTTTTCGGGTTGTATTTCGTTGCGTTCCTGCCTGCGTTGTCCTGCTCAGCTGGCTGTGCAGGGGCATTGCGGGGCGCTGCCTCTTTATTCTGCCGGTCTTTATTGCCCTGAGAATTGCGGCGTGACTGATCCTGCCGGTTCCCACGAGGGGGACGTTTTTCTTCCGACCATTCGAGCGTCTCAATTCCCTCCGGTTTCAGGAGTGGAATGGGCTTTTCAGTCAGCTTTTCAATCGCATCAACCAGAGCTTTGTCATAAGGCGAGGCTATGCTGTAGGCATGACCTGTACGTCCGGCACGGCCGGTACGTCCGATTCGGTGCACATAATCTTCGGCCTGGAATGGAAGGTCGAAGTTAAAGACGTGCGATAAACCGCCAATATCAATGCCACGCGCAGCGACATCAGAGCAGACGAGAATTTTCAGCTCGTTATTCTTGAATTTTTCAAGAGTGGTAAATCTGGCGCTCTGGTGCATATCACCATGCAGGCATCCGACTGAAAAACCATGCTTGGAGAGGGAGCGCATCAGAATATCAACATCGCGCTTACGATTGCAGAATACAATCGCATTTTGCAGCTCAGGGTCCCTGAGCATCTGGCGCAGCGTTTCGCGTTTGCTGAACTCATCAACAATTACCAGGCCTGTTTCGATCGTCGTAGCGACGGAAGAAGGGCGGGCAACAGTAATCTCTTTGGGTGAATGCAGGAAAGCATCAGCCAGCTTGCGAATGGCGGGAGCCATTGTCGCAGAGAAGAAGAGAGTCTGTCTGTTAGGGGGAAGCAGAGCGACAATTTTCTCAATATCGGGAATAAAGCCCATATCGAGCATTCTGTCGGCTTCATCAATCACCAGAATGCGTGTCTGATTCATGAGCAGCCCGCCTCTGTCGAAGAGGTCGAGCAGACGGCCAGGCGTTGCGATCAGAACGTCAACACCGCGGTTAAGGACCTCTTTCTGGTCAGCCATGCTCTCACCGCCGATGAGGAGTGCATGTGTCAGTTTGAGGTGCTTGCCGTAATTTACAAAATTTTCTGCGACCTGCAGTGCCAGTTCACGCGTTGGCTCAAGAATGAGTGAGCGTGGCATGCGGGCACGGGCACGCGAATCAGAGAGGATTTCAAGCATAGGCAAAGTGAAGGAGGCTGTTTTGCCTGTGCCCGTCTGGGCTACGCCAAGAACATCCTTCGCCATCAGTACAGCAGGAATAGCCTGCTCCTGAATCTGAGTTGGATGAGTATAACCCATCTCCGCAATGGCTTTTAAAATAGGCTCAGACAGACCCAGATCTCTGAAAAGAGTTTTCTTTTCTTCCGGTGCCGTTGCAGCTTCAGCTTCAGGAACAGCCGTCTCAGCTACGGCGGCAGGAAGTTCAGGGGCAGGAGCGGGCTCAGTCACAGTTTCTTCTGCAACGACCTCTTCTGCGATGACGACCGGTGCAGACTGTTCAATAGCAGGCTGCTCAGTTTTTTCAGCTTTAGCCGTTTTCTTGCGAACTGGTGTTTTGCGTGGTTTTGCAGGTGCTTTTTTACGTGCTGGCTTTTTTTCTTCCGCCGTTTCTTCCGCCGCAGATTCCACAACAGCTTCAGCCGCAGGTGCCGCAGCTTTTGGCTTTGTGACACGACGCTTGCGTGCAGGCTTGCTGGCCGGCTCGGTGGTGACTGCGCTGTCATCAGTGGGAGTAACCTCAGGCGTCTCTGTTCCGGTCTCAGCCAGAGTCACAGGGGCGTCTGTATCCGCTTTTTTGCGGGTGCGGGTTACAGTCTTGCGGGTCCGGGCGGGTTTTTGGGCTGTCAATATGCTCTCGGGTTTAAGTCAGTCGTGATTAATCGCACACTAACCGGCTCAAAACTTTACTGTTTGCACTATTTAAGACCAGGGCAAGAGTGAAGAGTTTAAAGCCGGTCGCACGGTGTTCCGATAAAGCGATTTGCACTGAGAATCAAGTTTTCCTGTGCGTTACGATTCGATTAAAGGAAAGGGTGTCCCATTGATGCCACGACAACAGTCAGCAGGCCGAGTGCCACAATGAGCATGATTTGCTTGCGTACAGCATCAAATGTGGCTGGTTGCGGGCGAATGGCGCGGCGTAATTTCTGGTAAGGGCCGCTGAGTATTCTGATGAAAAGAATCGCCATGATCAGGCCGATTGCCTGCATGACGTTAGTTGTCCAGGGGGCGTGTGCAAAACCTCCTTCGTGAATAATCATGAGCCAGCCGGTAATGAGCACAGTCGGCACAATATGTTTCAGCATTTTAAAGAAACGCTGAAGTGTCTGAAGATGCACAGAGCTGCGTTGTGTGTTGTCGAGCAGGCTCAGGCTGGGGCGCAGAACAACTACGGCATAAAAGCCTCCTCCGATCCACACGCAGATACTGATAATGTGCAGAGCGAGGATGAGGCTCCACAAAACAGGGTAAGACATAGAGACTCCGCAGATGCAGGAAACCGCTGAGGGTTTCGTCGTTTTAACCAGTAAGGCCACGTCATTAAGCTGACAAGCAGCCCGTACAGACCTATAATTATGATACTGATTGCCAAGCCAGGCGCTCAGGTGCAAGTGAGTATTCTGTTGTCTGGCGGGATAGAGGAGGCAGTGTTGCCCATATCACGACGTTCGGCTCTCGCTCTTTTTACACCGGCTGAAATGGCACAGGCTGATCGCCTGGCCCAGGATCTGAAACCGGTTTCTGCCCTGATTGATGCCGCCGGGCGTGCGGTTGCCAGAGCAGTGCGGCGGCATTTCAGGCCGTGCCGTGTGCTGGTTGTGTGTGGGCCGGGCAATAACGGTGCTGATGGCTATGCTGCAGCACGATATCTCTTCAATGCAGGCTGGCCTGTTGCTGTGGCCTCCTGCCCGGATGGCGGGGGCAGGGCCGAGGCATCGGAGTCTGCCAGGCTTTTTAAAGGGCCCCGGGTGCCATTTACGCCGGCTGAAGCTGAGCGGGCCGATCTGGTGATCGATGCAGTTTTTGGTGCAGGTCTGAAGCGTGATCTGGCGAACGATGTATCAGACCTTTTACAGGCAGCGCGTCGCATTGTTGCGATTGATGTGCCTTCGGGGGTTGATGGTGCGACCGGTGCATTGTGTGGAGTTGTATCGCCCGCAGAAATGACTGTCACTTTCGTGCGTTTTAAGCCGGGGCATCTGCTTTATCCGGCTCGTAGCCTTATGGGTGAACTGGTGCTGGCAGATATTGGAATGCCTGATGTCGTGCCTGAGCAGGTGGCGCCACGTACCTGGTGTAATGAGCCAGGCTTATGGCAGTTGCCGTTACCGTCCCCTGAGGATCACAAATACAGCCGGGGTGTTGTCAGTATCTGTGCCGGGCATGTCATGCCCGGGGCCGCGCGCCTGTGTGCCGGTGGTGCGAGAGCCGTCGGGGCAGGGCTTGTGCGGGTGGCCGCAGGGAGTGATGCTTCGGCTTATCGCATGGGGATGCCTGGGCTTGTGGTAGATGAAGAGCCGCTTGGTGACCTGATGGCTGATTCGCGACGCAGGGTGTGGGTGTGCGGGCCTGGGCTGACTGAGGCTGAGGCCTTGCAGGCTTTGCCAGTTTTATTGCGCGCAAAGAAAACCATACTGGCTGATGCCGGGCTTCTGTCAGCCTGTGCCGGTGATCCGGAAAAATTACGTGGTGTTGCTGTTATGACGCCACATAGCGGAGAGTTTACCAGATTATTTGGAGCGCCGGAGGCGGATCTGCCAGGACAGGTACGCCGGGCCGCACGTCTGACATGCGCGGTTGTGGTGCTTAAAGGCGCGTCAACGCTGATAGCTGCGCCTGACGGGCGTCTTGCGATTAATAACCACGCGAGTCCTGCCCTGGCAACTGCGGGCTCAGGGGATACTCTTTCCGGGGTTATTGCTGCTTTGCTGGCAGCGGGGATGTCAGCCTGGGAGGCCGCCTGTGCAGGTGTCTGGCTGCATGGTGAGGCAGGCCTGGAGGCTGGATCATGGCCGCTTGCGGAGGATCTGGATCGTTTTCTGGGGAGTGCGCGTGAAAAAGCAACGCGGCTGCAGATGCTCAGTTCTTTCGATTAATTGCAATCACTGCTCTTGCAGAGTGCTTCGCTCTGCGCTAAGTCCACGCAACTTATGACGGAGCAGTTTAAAGCTGTGCGGGCGTGGTGGAATTGGCAGACACGCCAGATTTAGGTTCTGGTGACGCAAGTCGTGGGGGTTCAAGTCCCTCCGCCCGTACCAACATTATTGTTGGTAGCTCCGTCTGATCCGCAGCAGCCTTTCGGCACGATGCGGGATTTTTTATTTGTACCGAAAGGAAGGCCTGGCCAATGCAGGTTACTGAGACTCTTTCCGAAGGGTTGAAACGTGGTTTCACCGTTACGATCCCTGCAGCAGATATCGCAGCAAAACAGGATGCGCGCCTTAAAGAAGTAGCAGGAAATCTGAAGCTTCCCGGTTTCCGTCCAGGGAAAGTGCCTCTCACTCTTGCAAAGCAGCGCTATGGCGAAGCTGTTCGCAGCGAAGTTCTGGAGCAGGTTGTTTCAGATACGCTGAAAACAGTTTTTGAAGAGCGTGGTCTGCGCCCGAGCGGTCAGCCTAAAGTTGATCTGGTTTCAGGCCAGGAAGCAGGGCAGGACGTATCATTCACTGTTGAAGCTGAAATTCTGCCGGAAATAGCAGATCCTGACCTGTCAGGTGTTGAGCTTACCCGCCTCAAAGCAGCTGTCAGCGATAAAGCTGTTGACGATGTTCTGAATGATATTGCTAAAAATCAGCGCAGCTTCGAGGTGATTGAAGAAGATCGTCCGGCTGAAACCGGTGATGTCGTGACTGTTGACTTCGAAGGTAAGGACAATGGTGTTCCTTTCGAAGGTGGTACAGCTCAGGATGTTAATGTTGAAATTGGTGGCCAGGGCTTTATCCCCGGTTTTGCTGAGCAGATTGCCGGTATAAAAGCTGGTGAAGAGAAAGTGATCACGGTTACTTTCCCGGCTGATTACGGTGCAGCTGAGCTGGCTGGCAAAGAAGTCACGTTCGACATCAAAGCTAAAGCTCTGAAAAAACCTGTTGCTGCAGCTCTTGACGATGAGCTGGCAAAGAAAGTTGGCCTTGGTAGCCTTGAAGAGCTGCGCAGCATGGTGCGTCAGCAGCTTGAAGGCGAATATGACCGCGTGTCACGTCTGCGCATTAAACGTGATCTGCTTGATGTTCTGGCCGAAAAAGCTGATTTCTCAGCGCCGGAAAGCATGATCGATGCAGAATTTGAGCAGATCTGGCAGCGTGTTGAAGCTGACAAAAAAGCTGGTCAGCTTGATGACGAAGACAAAGAAAAAGACGAAGACACCCTGCGTGCTGATTACCGTAAGATCGCAGAACGTCGTGTGAAGCTGGGTCTGTGGCTGGCTGAAATTGGTCGCAGAAACACGATCAGCATCACTCAGGAAGAAATGAACCGTGCGCTGCAGGCAGAAATGGCCCGCTACCCCGGTCAGGAACAGCAGGTTCTGCAGTTCTTCCAGAGTAATCCACAGGCGATTGAAACGATCCGTGGGCCGATTTTCGAAAATAAAGTTATCGATTATCTGCTGGAGCTGGCTAAGGTGGAAGACAAAGAAGTCTCTCCAGAAGAGCTGGCGGAAAACCCGGAAGCCAGCATTTAATGCCTTCCAGTCCCGTCAGAAAATTCTGACGGGACATTTTTTTGTGCCTCTTTTTCCGTTCCGGGGTAGCATATTGCTACATTTTCTCTATCTTTAGTCTGGAGTGCCTGAGCTGCTCCTTCCTGCACTATGTGTGAGGGATAAGGCTTGAGCAGGTTTTTTACGGGAATGATTGATATGAGGGATACTAATCCCGTTGAGATTTTTAGTAATGCTCTAGTACCCATGGTGGTTGAGCAGACATCTCGGGGTGAACGGGCTTTCGATATTTATTCCCGTCTGCTTCAGGAGCGGATTATTTTTCTGACAGGCCCTGTTTACGATCAGGTTGCGTCTGTTATTTCTGCTCAGCTTCTCTATCTTGAGAGTGTAAACCCGACAAAAGAGATTTCTTTTTACATCAACAGTCCGGGTGGCGTTGTGTCGGCTGGTCTTGCGATTTATGACACGATGCAATATATCCGCAGCCCTGTCAGCACAGTGTGTATTGGTCAGGCTGCCTCTATGGGGTCTCTGCTCCTGGCTGGTGGCGAGAAAGGTCGTCGCTTTATTCTGCCTAATGCACGCGTCATGGTGCACCAGCCATCAGGTGGTGCGCAGGGGCAGGCCAGTGATATTGAAATTCAGGCAAAAGAAATTCTGATTATTCGTCAGCGTCTGAACGAAATTTATCGCGAGCATACCGGGCAGTCTCTCGAGGATATTGAGAATAAACTTGAGCGTGACAGCTATATGTCTGCAGAGGAAGCGCGTAGCTTTGGTATAGTTGATAAAGTTATCAGCCATCATAAAGCAACGGAACAGACAGCGGGGAAGGATAAAAATCATCCTTAACCTGGTTTATAAAGTTATTTTCAGCACTGCAGGGGCAGTCTCTGCTTCGTACGGTGCTGATAAGATGAACAAGGCGACCTGCGGTTTTCTGGGGTCCTGGATGATCGAGGGAGTGCACTCATGAACGCGAAAACAGGCGATTCCAAGAATACATTGTACTGCTCATTCTGCGGCAAGTCGCAGCATGAGGTCAGAAAATTAATTGCAGGTCCAACCGTTTTTATCTGTGATGAATGTGTCGAGCTTTGCATGGATATTATCCGTGAAGAGCATAAGACATCTCAGGTCAGCTCACGTGAGGGTGTTCCTACCCCCAAAGAGATCTGTAAAATTCTGGACGATTATGTCATTGGTCAGTTCCAGGCAAAAAAAGTTCTCTCAGTAGCTGTACATAATCATTACAAACGTCTGACCCAGGTTGCTAAAAGCGGCGAAGTTGAGATTGCAAAATCTAACATTCTGCTGATCGGCCCGACAGGTTCAGGTAAGACGCTTCTTGCTCAGACACTTGCCCGCATTCTTGATGTGCCCTTCACAATGGCAGATGCGACGACTCTGACCGAGGCCGGATATGTTGGTGAAGATGTTGAGAACATTATTCTCAAACTTCTTCAGGCAGCCGATTATAATGTTGAGCGTGCTCAGCGCGGTATCGTCTATATTGACGAAATTGATAAAATTTCCCGCAAATCAGATAACCCGTCTATCACACGCGATGTGAGTGGTGAGGGTGTTCAGCAGGCTCTGCTGAAGCTGATGGAAGGCACAGTTGCTTCTGTTCCCCCTCAGGGTGGGCGTAAGCATCCGCAGCAGGAATTCCTTCAGGTTGATACGACCAACATGCTCTTTATCTGTGGCGGTGCGTTTGCCGGACTGGATAAAATTATCTCAGCACGAGGTAAGGGTGTTGGTATGGGTTTCGGAGCAGATGTTACCTCTGTTGACGAGCGTAAAACCGGCGAGATTTTGCAGGATGTAGAGCCTGAAGATCTGATGAAGTTTGGTCTTATTCCTGAATTTATTGGTCGTTTGCCTGTGCTGGCAACGCTTGGTGATCTCGATGAGGCAGCTCTTATCAGTATCCTGACTGCGCCTAAAAACGCGCTTGTGAAGCAGTATCAGCGTCTGTTCCAGATGGAAAATGTTGATCTGGTTTTCACGGATGATGCTCTGAAAGTCATTGCAGACCGGGCCATTAAACGTCAGACAGGCGCCAGAGGACTGCGCTCTATTATGGAGAGCATTCTGATGTCGACGATGTTTGATCTTCCTGGGATGTCAGATATTCAGGAAGTTGTCGTGAACCATGATGTTGCCGATGAGAAGACACCACCGGTTTATGTTTATGGTAAAAAAGACGACGTTTCTGCAGAACAGTCAGCCTGAAGCGATATTTTTAGAAAAAAAAATCCCGGTCTGACCTTTAAATCCATTGTTAAGTGCGGTGTTTGCTACAATATGTAGCAAACACAAGAAGGGGGCTTTATGGCCCTCGCAGACCACAGGGGTATGCCGCCAGGCGGGTGCCAGGTCTGGATCGTCCTTGAAGGAGGTCATGGTTATGGCAGAAGAAAAAAAAACGACTGTAAAACGCAAGAAAAAAGCGCCGGCTGAAAATAAAGAACTTACAACGGTTGCTGTTGAAGTGGGTTCTGTTTCTGAAGCTCAGGGTGCGAATCGTATCGCTGTTCTGCCTTTACGTGACATTGTCGTTTTCCCTCATATGATAGTGCCTTTATTTGTAGGGCGGGAAAAATCGGTTAAAGCGCTTGAGTCTGTTACACGTGAAGATCGTCAGATCCTTCTTGTGGCACAAAAGGATGCAGCACTTGATGACCCGGGCGCTGATGATATTTATCGCTTTGGTACAGTTTCCACTATTCTGCAGCTTCTCAAGCTGCCTGACGGCACAGTTAAAGTCCTGGTAGAGGGTGTGCGCCGTGCCAGAATAGAACATCTGCATGAAGTTGAAGGCCATTTTGAAGCAGATATTCAGGATGTTGCCGGCAGTCAGGATGTGAGTTCAGAAGCTGAGGCGCTGGGACGTACAATTGTTTCTCAGTTTGAAGAATATATTAAACTGAACAAGAAAGTTGCCTCTGAGGTTCTGGTTTCCCTGGGGCAGATTACAGATTTATCTCGTCTTGTTGATACAGTTGCCAGCCACCTTAACCTCAAGATTTTTGAAAAGCAGGAAATTCTTGAGACGCCGTCTGTTGTTGAGCAGATGGAAAAAGTACTTGCTCATATTGAAGCTGAAATTGGTGTTCTCCAGGTTGAGAAGAAAATTCGCAACCGTGTTAAACGCCAGATGGAGAAAACACAGCGTGAGTATTATCTGAATGAGCAGCTTAAAGCCATTCAGAAGGAGCTCGGTGAAGGCGAGGACGGCAAAGACGAGCTGACTGAGATTGAAGAACGCATAGCAAAAACCCGGCTTTCGAAAGAGGCTCGTGATAAAGCTATTGCTGAGCTTAAAAAATTCCGTGGCATGAGTGCCATGTCAGCAGAGTCGACTGTTGTCAGAAATTATCTTGACTGGCTTTTAGGTATCCCCTGGAAAAAACGTAGTAAAATTCGTCATGACCTGGGTGAAGCGGAAAAAGTCCTTAGCGATGGTCATTATGCCCTCGATAAAGTGAAAGAGCGTATTCTTGAGTATCTGGCAGTGCAGAGTCGCTCTCAGAAATTAAAGGGTCCGATTCTTTGTCTTGTTGGCCCCCCGGGTGTTGGTAAAACAACTCTTGCCCGGTCGATTGCGAAAGCCACAGGCCGCCAGTACGTCCGGATGTCTCTTGGCGGGGTGAGGGATGAAGCAGAGATACGCGGTCATCGTCGTACCTATATAGGCTCAATGCCGGGTAAAATTATCCAGGGTATGAAGAAAGCTAAAGTCTCTAATCCGCTCTTTCTGCTGGATGAAATTGACAAGCTTGGCGCTGACTGGCGTGGTGACCCGGCCTCTGCTTTGCTTGAGGTGCTTGATCCTGAACAGAATAGCTCATTTGCCGATCATTACCTTGAAGTTGAGTATGACCTGTCTGACGTAATGTTTGTGACGACAGCGAACAGCCTTAACATGCCGCAGCCGTTGCTGGACCGTATGGAGATCATTCGTCTGTCAGGTTACACTGAGGATGAAAAGCTTGAAATATGCCGCCGTCATCTTCTGGCAAAGCAGGCTGAGGCTCATAATCTTAAAACTGAAGAGTGGTCAGTTACCGACGGGGCTTTGCGTGACCTGATTCGTTATTATACGCGTGAGGCAGGTGTCAGAAATCTTGAGCGTGAGATTGCGAATCTTGCGCGTAAAGTCGTCAAGGAAATCGTGACTGGTAAAGTCACGAAGATGGACATCACCGAAGAGAATCTGGAAAAACTCGCAGGTGTTAAACGCTTCCGCTACGGCGAGACCGAAGACGAAGATATGGTCGGTATGGTAACCGGGCTGGCATGGACTGAAGTCGGTGGTGAGATACTTACTATTGAAAGTGTTATGACCCCAGGTAAGGGCGGTGTTGTTGAAACGGGTAAACTCGGTGATGTTATGAAGGAGAGTGTATCTGCGGCATTTTCTTTCGTAAAAAGCCGTGCTCCGGCCTATGGTATTCTGCCAACACTCTTTGAAAAGCGTAATTTCCACGTCCATGTGCCTGAAGGCGCAACACCAAAAGATGGGCCATCTGCCGGTATTGCGATGGTGACATCCTTTGTTAGTGTCATGACAGGCATTCCTGTGCGTCGTGATGTGGCTATGACGGGCGAAATTACTCTGCGTGGTCGTGTTCTTGCTATTGGCGGGCTTAAAGAGAAGCTTCTGGCCGCGGTCAGATCCGGGATCAGACTTGTCTTTATTCCTAAAGACAATGAAAAAGATCTCGTGGAAATACCATCTTCTATCAAGGATGCGCTGAAGATTGTTCCTGTCGCACATGTTGATGAAGTTCTGGCTCTGGCATTGACACATAAGCTCAAGCCGATTGAATGGGAAGATGTTGCAGAGTCTGTTCTGGAGTCAAAACAAAATGCGGCTGCGGTTACTTTGCCGCATTGAGAGGAAAATGCCAGATAAATCCAAAAGTTTTTATTTGGTGAGTTGACGTAAAGAAAAACAGCGGCATAGTGCGACCGGGAGACGACGTGGTAACGGGTATTAGGTATCACGTCGGCAACTTAATTTTTTGGAGAAAGGCGTAAAATGGATAAGCCGCTCAATAAGCAAGAACTCGTTGCAGCAGTAGCTGACGAAGTCGCTCTGCCAAAGGCTAAAGCTGGAGAAGTGGTTGACGCCGTGTTCGGTGCTATCGAGAAAGCTCTTTCTCGCAAACAGGAAGTGCGTCTGGTTGGCTTCGGTACGTTTGTAACAGCAAACCGTAAAGCTGCTAAAGGGCGTAATCCTCGCACAGGTGAGGAAATTGACATTCCGGCTTCTACTTCTGTCCGTTTCAAACCGGGCAAAGCACTTAAAGACGCCGTAAGCTAATTTTTTAAAAAAATAGCTTTTAACGGGTGGTAATTCCTAAAAAAGGGGTTGCCACCCGTTTTTGTTTGTGAGATATGAGCGGCGGGCGATTAGCTCAGCGGTAGAGCGTCTCGTTTACACCGAGATGGCCGGGGGTTCGATCCCCTCATCGCCCACCATTCACAGTTCTCTGTGAGTATTAAAACGTCAGGCATTGTTATTTTTTATGAATAACGATCCCTGACGTTTTTTTTTGCTTTTTTGTTATTTATTAACGGGCAGGGGTTGCCACCCGTTTTTGTTTGTGAGATATGAGCGGCGGGCGATTAGCTCAGCGGTAGAGCGTCTCGTTTACACCGAGATGGCCGGGGGTTCGATCCCCTCATCGCCCACCATTCACAGTTTTCTGTGAGTACTAAAAACATCTGATATTGTTGCTCAAAATAAGTAACAATATCAGATGTTTTTTTTTTTATTCATTTTCTCTTCACAAGAAATTTCCCTGTAATCATGCATTGAGGCATGGTCGTTCGCGCGCGTTGGGAGTAGTCTGCATTTAACAGTTCGTTGTTTATTGATTTATCAGGAAGCAGGAGTGACTAATGCAGTCTGTTCTGGGTAGTTATGCCCCAATTCTTATATTTGGTGCGCTTGCTATTGTTATTTCTGCTGCAATGCTTGGTATGGCACTGTTTAGTGGGCATCAAAAGCCTTACCCTGAAAAAACAACAGCTTATGAATGTGGCTTTGAGGCATTTGATGATGCGCGCCGTCGCTTTGATGTGCGTTTTTATCTTGTGGCCATTCTTTTCATAATTTTCGACCTGGAAGTGGCATTTCTCTTCCCCTGGGCAGTGAGTCTGTCGCGTATTGGTTATTTTGGTTTCTTTTCAATGCTGGGGTTTCTCAGCGTACTTGGTATTGGTTTCCTTTATGAGTGGCGCAAAGGCGCGCTGGACTGGGACTGAAGGGGGCGCCTATGTCTGACAATCCGCAGGAAGATACAATTCTCTGGAATCGTGAGGCTCTGCCTCCGGGTAAAGAGCAGGACGCCGTTGTGCGTGGTATTACCGGTGCTATTGCTGAAAAGGGGTTTGTCGTTGCAAACCTTGATAAACTGGTAAACTGGGGGCGTACTGGCAGTTTGTGGCCTATGTCTTTTGGTCTGGCATGCTGTGCGGTTGAAATGATTCACGCATATATGCCAAGGTATGACCTGGACAGAATGGGTGTTATTCCCCGAGGTTCTCCGCGTCAGTCTGATGTGATGATCGTTGCCGGTACGCTGACCAATAAAATGGCACCGGTTTTGCGTCGCCTTTATGACCAGATGGCAGAACCGCGCTGGGTTATCTCCATGGGTTCGTGTGCAAATGGTGGCGGTTATTACCACTATTCTTATTCAGTCGTGCGTGGGTGTGATCGCATAGTGCCAGTTGACGTTTATGTCCCTGGCTGCCCCCCGACAGCAGAAGCGCTGGTTTACGGCATCATGCTTTTGCAGAAAAAAATTCGCCGTACAGGAACGATTCTCCGTGGGTGATATTGTTGTAAATCCTGAGGCTGAGGCCCTCCAGGGGCAGATTGGTGCCATGGCTTTTACGCTGGCGACCTCTGTTCCTGGTATCTATTCTGCTGCCGTTGAAAACGGTGAGCTGGTTGTTCGTACGAATCGCGAAACTTTTTTGCCGCTGATGACCTTTCTGCGCGACGACTCTGCTTATCGTTTTGAGCAGCTCATGGATTTATGTGGTGTAGACTTTCCCGCACGCGCTGAACGCTTTGACGTGGTCTATAACCTCCTGTCTGTTTCTTACAATCGTCGTATTCGCGTCATTATTACGACAGATGAAGTGACACCCGTTCCCTCAGTGCATCAGCTCTGGCCAGTTGCTACGTGGTGGGAGCGTGAGTGTTATGACATGTTCGGGGTTCTGTTTTCCGGTCAGCCCGATATGCGCCGTATTTTGACTGATGATGGCTTCGAGCATTTCCCTTTGCGTAAAGACTTTCCGCTGACGGGGTATGAAGAGGTGCGTTACGATATTGAAACGCGACAGGTTGTTAAGGAACCTGTCTCTCTGACGCAGGATTTTCGTGACTTTGATTTCGTTTCTCCCTGGGAGGGAATGCTGACTCTGCCTGGTGATGAAAAGGCTCATGAAGTCAGGCAGGGTATGAAGAGGGCTCGCGGATGACAGAGCACAATAAAACAGACGGTCTGGCACCGGGCGATGTTCTGGTTAAAAATGACATCCCCGAAATGCTGATTTCTGATACTGCAGCGAAAACGGCAGAGCTGAGAACAATAGAGTTTGACTCGCACAAGCTGAATTTTGGTCCTCAGCATCCTTCTGCGCATGGTGTGCTGCGTCTTATTCTCGATATGGACGGGGAGCTTGTACGTCGTGCTGACCCGCATATCGGTCTGCTGCATCGCGGCACAGAAAAGCTGATCGAATATAAAACCTATCAGAAAGCGCTGCCTTATTTTGACCGCCTTGATTACGCCTCGCCTATGTGTGAGGAGCAGGCTTTTGCACTGGCTACAGAGAAGCTTCTTGGTATAGAAGCGCCCGATCGTGCAAAATGGCTTCGGGTTATTTTCGCCGAGATTACGCGCGTTCTGAACCATATTCTTAATATTACAGCTATGGGTCTCGACTGCGGTGCGGTAACGCCTGCTCTGTGGGGCTATGAAGAGCGTGAGAAGCTGCTTGAATTTTATGAGGCAGCTTCAGGTGCGCGTTTCCATGCGAACTATTTTCGTCCCGGTGGTGTGGCCCGCGATATTCCTCAGGAGCTTGAAGATCGTATCGGTAACTGGACTCAGGAATTCCCGGCATGGATTGATGAGCTGGAAGGTTTGCTGACCGAAAACCGAATCTGGAAACAGCGTACTGTCGGTATCGGTATTTTTACGTCTGAGCAGGCTCTGGCATGGGGCTTTAGTGGTCCGTGTCTGCGTGCTTCAGGTGTGCCCTGGGACCTTCGTCGCAGCCAGCCCTATGATAATTATCATAAAGTATCTTTTAAGGTTCCTGTTACACGACAGGGTGACTGCTATGACCGTTACCTCGTGCGCATTCAGGAAATGCGTGAGAGTGTAAAAATTATCGAGCAGGGCCTTGCTCAGATGAAAGCCGGACCTGTGAAAATACAGGACCCCAAGTTTGCACCGCCACCCCGCGCCGAAATGAAGCGCTCGATGGAAGCACTGATTCATCACTTTAAATTATATAGTGAGGGTTATCATGTGCCTCCGGGCGCTACTTATACTGCGGTAGAGAGCCCCAAGGGCGAGTTTGGTGTTTACCTGGTCGCTGACGGTTCAAACCGTCCTTATCGTTGCAAGATACGCCCCACAGGTTTTGCGCATTTGCAGGCACTGGATGAATTATCCAGGCGGTCGATGCTGGCCGATATGGTGGCGGTTCTTGGTTCTTTAGATCTTGTTTTTGGAGAGGTTGATCGTTGAAGATGGCCTGGACCCCGGCAGAACAACCTGACAGTTTTGAGTTTGACGATATTTCTGAAAAAGAAATTGCTAAAATACTGTCGAAATACCCTGAAGAACGTAAAGCCAGCGGTACGCTTCCTCTCCTTTACATTGTGCAGGATCAGCTGAAGCGTGAGACAGGCCATGCCTGGATCCCGCTTGTGGCGATGGATCTGATTGCGGCACGGCTGGCGGTACCATCTGTCAGAGTGTACGAAGTCGCTTCTTTTTATACGATGTTTAATACTAAGCCTGTAGGTAAATATCACCTGCAGATCTGTACCACGACATCGTGCTGGCTGCGCGGATCAGATGATGTTGTGGCAGCCTGTAAAAAAGCAGCCGGCGTTAAAGAGTTTGGTGAAACCAGTGAAGACGGGCTGTTCACATTATCGCATGTTGAGTGCCTTGGGGCCTGTGCAAATGCCCCCATTCTTCAGGTTAATGACGATTATTACGAAGATATGAATGGTCCCAGGACAGAAGCCGTGATTGATGCATTGCGTGCAGGTGAAGATCCTGCCCCTGGCCCATCTACGGGCAGATTAAGTTCTGCGCCTGAAGGCGGCAGGAAAACTTTGCTTGAAGAAACGTCACCCAGATCTTCAGGTGAGTAGCAGGAGAGCCGGTATGTTGCAGGACGAAAATCGTATTTTTACGAATCTTTACGGGCAGAATGACTGGAAACTCGCCGGGGCGCGGGTAAGGGGTGACTGGCATGACACGGCCTCTATCCTGTCCCGGGGATCTGAGGCGATTATTGCTGAAATGAAGGCTTCGGGCCTTCGTGGTCGCGGCGGAGCAGGATTCTCGACCGGTATGAAATGGTCTTTCATGCCAAAGAATTTTGATGGTCGTCCGCACTATCTGGTCATTAATGGCGATGAATCTGAACCAGGGACCTGTAAAGACCGTGAGATTATGCGGCATGAGCCACATAAACTCATAGAAAGTGCGCTGATAGCGTCATTCGCCCTGAATGCACATGCGGCTTATATTTATATTCGTGGTGAGTTTTATCAGGAAGCGCAGCATCTGCAGGCGGCCGTTGATGAAGCTTATGAAGCTGGTCTGCTCGGTAAAAATGCTGCCGGAACCGGCTGGGATTTTGACTTCTATATTCATCGTGGTGCAGGCGCTTATATCTGCGGCGAAGAGACTGCTCTGCTTGAGAGCCTTGAGGGTAAAAAAGGCCAGCCTCGTATGAAGCCGCCTTTCCCTGCCGGCGCAGGCTTATATGGCTGTCCGACTACAGTGAATAATGTTGAAAGTATTGCTGTCGCATCAACCATTCTGCGACGGGGTGCATCCTGGTTTTCAGCACTTGGCAGGCCGAATAATGCAGGCACCAAGCTTATGGCGATTTCGGGGCATGTGAATACACCATGCGTTTTCGAAGAAGAGCTGGGTGTACCGCTTAAAGAGATTATAGAAAAACATGGCGGTGGCGTCAGGGGCGGCTGGGACAATCTGCTGGCGGTTATACCCGGCGGCTGCTCTGTGCCAATGTTGCCTAAGTCTGTCTGTGAAACAGTGCTGATGGATTACGATAGTCTGCGTGCTGTGGGTTCGGGACTGGGCACCGCGTGTATGATCGTTATGGATCGTTCTACCGATATTATTGAAGCTATTGCACGCTTTTCCCGCTTTTTTAAGCATGAAAGCTGCGGTCAGTGTACGCCCTGCCGTGAAGGAACCGGCTGGATGATGCGTATGATGGACCGTATGGTTCAGGGGCGTGCCGAGATTGAAGAAATTGATCTTCTTGAGCAGGTAACACGACAGATCGAGGGGCATACAATCTGTGCTCTGGGTGATGCCGCAGCCTGGCCTGTTCAGGGGCTGATCCGGCATTTTCGTCCGGAGATGGAAGCGCGTATCCAGCAGTATAAGGCTGCACATGGTGGTTCAGGTCTGGTTCAGGTTCCTGCCTCCGATGTGCTGCCGGCAGTAGCGGAGTAAAGGGCATGGTAAAAGTCCTTGTTGATGGCACCCCGGTCGATGTGCCGGCGGGTTCAAGTGCCCTTCAGGCCTGTGAAGCTGCGGGGAAAGAAATCCCCCGTTTTTGCTATCATGAGCGTCTGTCGGTAGCTGGTAACTGTCGCATGTGTCTGGTGCAGGTTGTCCGTGCACCTAAGCTGGTTGCCTCATGTGGTTTCCCGGTTGCTGAAGGGATGCAGATTCTTACTGACACTGATGTTGTCAGACGGGCGCGCCGCGCCGTTATGGAATTCTTGCTGATTAACCATCCTCTTGATTGCCCTATCTGTGATCAGGGCGGTGAGTGTGACCTGCAGGACCAGGCCTATGGTTATGGCTCGGGTGTGTCACGGTATCAGGAGGCCAAGCGCGCTGTAACAGATAAAGAACTCGGGCCTCTGGTTAAGACGGTAATGACGCGCTGCATTCAGTGCTCACGCTGCGTGCGCTTTTCAACCGAAGTGGCTGGCACGCCTGAGCTTGGCATCGTTTCGCGCGGTGAAAATGCAGAAGTTACGACTTATGTCGAAAAGGCACTGACATCCGAGCTGTCAGGTAATCTGATTGATATATGTCCGGTCGGTGCACTAACGGCAAAACCAACGGCGTTTCGTGCGCGTTCATGGGAATACAAAAAAACCGATAGCATTGATGTGATGGATGCTGTGGGTACAAATATTCAGATCCAGGCCCGGGGCGCTGAAGTTATGCGCATTGTGCCTCGTATTAATGACGAGGTGAATGAAGAATGGCTTTCAGATAAAGGGCGTTTTTCAGTTGATGGCCTGAAGAAAAGGCGCCTTGATCACCCATGGGTGCGTGTGCACGGCAAGCTGCATAAGGCAAGCTGGCAGGATACGCTGGTTTCGATGGCGCGTCGTTTTGAAGGCATTTCCGGTGATCGTATCGGTGCAATAGCAGGTGATCTGTGTGATGTTGAAAGCCTGTGCGCTCTGAAAGACCTGATGACGGCTCTGGGTTCCTCTCATACAGACTGCCGGCAGGACGGTGCCTGGTATGATATGCGCAGCCGCAGCGGGTATCTGTTTAACAGCGGTATCACCGGTATTGATGAGGCAGATGCTCTTTTGCTGATTGGCAGCATACCCCGTCACGAGGCTCCTGTACTTAATGCCCGTATTCGCAAGCAGTATTTGCATAAAGGACGTGGTGGTTTCCCTGTTGCCAGTATTGGTGCATTGCCTGTCGACCTGACCTATAATGTCGATGTACTGGGAGAGGGGCCGGAAGTCCTGACCCGGCTGCTTGATGGTTCAGAGGCTTTTGCCGAGGTTTTGAAAACAGCAAAGCGCCCTATGATTATTCTGGGGCATGGTGCACTAACCCGTCCGGATGCGCAGGCTGTTTATGAAGCCACCCTGCAACTGGCATATCAGACCGGTGTGATTACTCAGGACTGGAACGGGCTGAATATTCTGCATACAGCAGCGTCTCGTGTGGGTGCGCTTGATATCGGGTTTGTTCCTGGCAGCCGAGGTTTTGCTGTTACAAATATGCTCCGTGGCGGAGTTGAAATTCTGTGGCTCCTGGGGGCAGATGATTTCCCACTTGATAAGATCAGCAAAGATACGTTTGTGATTTATCAGGGGCATCACGGTGATGCTGCTGCGGCAAGGGCCGACATTATTTTGCCTGGTGCAGCTTATACCGAAAAATCAGGGACTTATGTTAATACGGCGGGCGAGGTGCAGCGTGCCCTGCGGGCTGTATTCCCTCCAGGTCAGGCCAGAGAAGACTGGCAGATTATCAGAGCTTTCTCAGAAGTTGCCGGGCATCCTTTGCCTTATGATTCTGTTGAAGCTCTGAGGGCGCGTATGGCCAAAGTTAATCCGGTCTTTTCGAACGCCGGTACTGAAATTGCTCCCGCACCGCAATCGGTGACAGACAGCAGTGTTTCAAAAGGTACGGCAGAGTTCAATAATGCTCGTATCCGTCCGGTTATTGATGATTATTACCAGACAAACTCTATCAGCCGGGCAAGCCTGACAATGGCAGAATGTTCTCGCGTGTATGGTCCCATGCGCGCTGTAGCAGCGGAGTAAGAGACTGATGGCGCACTTCTTTTATCAAACGCTTGTCGGTCAGATTATTCTTATGGTGCTCGAGACCCTTGCTGTTCTCGTCCCTTTGCTGATCGGTGTTGCTTACCTTACCCTTATGGAACGTAAGGTAATGGCTGCGATGCAGCGTCGTCGCGGCCCAAACGTTAATGGTTTGTTCGGTTTGCTGCAGGCGTTTGCTGATGCGATTAAAATGATCGTGAAAGAAACGGTCATTCCCGCAGGTGCTAACCGTATTTTGTTTCTGTTTGCACCATTTCTGGCGTTTGCTCTGGCTATGCTGGCATGGGCTGTTATCCCTACAGGTAATGGTCTGGCCGTTGCGAATATTAATGTCGGAATTCTCTACCTGCTGGCTGTGTCATCGCTGGGTGTTTACGGTATTCTTATCGCAGGCTGGGCTTCAAACTCGAAATACGCCTTTATGGGGTCTATGCGAGCCGCGGCACAGATGGTTTCTTACGAGGTGTCCATCGGGCTGATTATTGTGTCAGTTCTGCTGGCCGTTGGCAGCCTGAACCTGAATGATATTGTGCTGGCTCAGCGGCATATCTGGTTCTGTCTGCCGATGTTCCCGGTATTTATTATTTTCTTTATTTCAGCACTGGCCGAAACGGGGCGTGCACCATTTGACCTGCCCGAAGGTGAAAGTGAACTGGTTGCCGGGTTCTTCGTTGAGTATTCTTCTCTGGCTTTCGGTCTCTTCTTCCTTGGTGAATACGCCAACATGATTCTGATGTCGGCTCTGGTTAGTATTCTTTTTCTCGGGGGGTGGCTGCCACCTATTGGCGTCTTTCCTTTTACGCTGGTGCCAGGGCCGCTGTGGCTGATTGCTAAAATTCTTTTCTGTCTGTTTGTTTTCATCTGGGTGCGCGCAACGTTCCCGCGTTTTCGTTACGATCAGCTTATGCGTCTCGGGTGGAAAGTGTTTTTGCCATTCAGCCTGATCTGGATGATTGGAACAGCAGCTTTTCTGATGGTGACAGGGCTTCTCCCTCAGGGTGGAGGTATGAACTGATGAGTACATTAAGCCGAAATATCCGCTCCTTTCTGCTGACTGAAATTGTCGCTGGTATGGCATCAACATTTAAAATGATGTTTCAGCCAAAGGTGACCCTTAACTACCCTTACGAGAAGGGGCCACTGTCAGTTCGCTTTCGTGGTGAGCATGCGCTGCGCCGTTATGCTAACGGAGAAGAGCGCTGCATTGCCTGCAAGCTTTGTGAAGCGACATGCCCGGCTGAGGCGATTACCATCGAAGCTGAAGAGCGTGATGACGGGTCACGGCGTACCACCCGGTATGACATTGATATGACCAAGTGCATTTATTGCGGCTTGTGTGAAGAAGCCTGCCCGGTAGATGCGATTGTTGAGGGGCCAAACTACGAGTTTGCGACCGAAACCCGTGAAGAATTATTCTACGACAAAGATAAGTTGCTTTCGAATGGCGATCGGTGGGAAGCCCTGCTGGCCCGCCGCCTTGAGCTCGATGCCCCGTATCGTTGAAGGGATGCTTGTCATGATCCGGCAGGAGAACGCCTGATGTTACCGCAGCTTGTATTTTATTTATTTTCAACAGTTCTGCTGATTTCAGCCGTGATGGTGATTAGTGCCCGTAACCCGGTGCACTCAGTTCTGTTCCTTATCGTAGCATTTTTTAATGCTGCAGGATTGTTTCTGGTGGCCGGAGCTGAGTTTCTCGCGATGCTGCTGGTAATCGTTTACGTCGGTGCTGTTGCTGTTCTTTTCCTGTTTGTCGTGATGATGCTTGATATTGACTTCACGAAACTGCGTGAAGGTCTCCAGCAACATGCTGCGATTGGCGTATGCTTTGGCGTGGTTCTTTTTGCCGAGCTTCTTGTCGCTGTTGGCAACTGGCATATGTCATCAGTGAGCGTAACCCGTTTGTCGGGAGCCCCCGGTCAGACGAACACCGCTGCACTGGGTGACCTTATTTATACGCACTACATCCTTCTTTTTCAGGGATGTGGCCTGATTTTGCTGGTGGCAATGATTGGCGCAATTGTGCTGACGCTCCGTCCGGTTGGTTCAGGTCGTCGTCAGATCATTGATAAACAGCATGCGCGTGTGCCCTCAGAAACACTTGAGATGATTGATGCTCCGCTGGGCGTGGGCGTCATCAGTCAGGGCGGTTTTCTGCGTCCGCACACCTCATATCATGAAACATCTGTCCCTGACTCTTATGCATCTGGCGGGCAGATCGAGGCCGATAAGAAGGAGAAAGATGTATGACCCCGGCAATCGCCTCCGTCGGACTCACACCCTACCTGGTCGTCAGTGCCGCGTTACTGGTGCTTGGAGTGTTTGGCATTTTTCTTAACAGAAAAAATGTAATCATTATCCTGATGTCTATGGAGCTGATCCTTCTCTCCGCAAATTTAAATTTTGTGGCGTTTTCGTCGGCTCATAACGATTTATCAGGTCAGATTATGGTGTTGTTTGTCCTTACCATTGCTGCTGCTGAAGCTGCAATCGGGCTTGCAATTGTGACCACTTATTTCCGCAACCGTGGTTCTATCCAGGTTGAGGATGTCACTATGATGAAGGGATGAGCGGACATGCAGACCGATCTTCACCTGTTTGCAGCAGCGATTTTTTTACCGCTTGCCGGCTCTGTTGTTGCAGGGCTTGGTGGCCGTCTCTTCGGTGATGTGCTCGCTAAGATTATTACTCTGAGCTGTATGTCTGTTGCAGCTCTGTGCGGTATTGTTACACTTTATGCTAACTGGAGTGCTGGCTTCCCGCTGCATGCGCTCCCGGTTCTTGAGTGGATCAATGCAGGTGGTTTTCATGCCGAGTGGGTTTTAAGAGCCGACACCCTGTCTGTCACAATGACGGCGATGGTTCTTTCCGTTTCTCTGCTCGTGCATTGCTATAGCCTTGGGTATATGAGCCACGAGAGTATGCCGACTTACCGGTTTTTCTCATATTTGTCTCTGTTTACCTTTGCCATGCTTATGCTGGTTTCGTCCAACGATCTGATCCAGCTGTTTTTCGGGTGGGAGGGCGTTGGCCTCGCCAGTTATCTGCTGATCGGATACTGGTACGACAAGCCTTCAGCAACAGCGGCTGCCATCAAAGCCTTTGTAGTAAACCGCGTTGCTGATCTTTTCTTTCTGGTCGGTATCGGCCTGATTTATGTTGTGTTCCACTCCGTTCAGTATGAAGCAATTTTTGCTGCCATACCCGAGATTTCTGGTTCGCATTATCATTTCCTTGGTCACTCCTGGAGCACGACAGAGATCATTGCCCTGCTGCTCTTTATTGGTGCAATGGGTAAATCGGCTCAGCTGTTTCTGCACACATGGCTGCCAGATGCGATGGAAGGGCCGACACCTGTTTCAGCACTGATTCATGCTGCAACCATGGTGACCGCAGGCATTTTTCTGATTGCCCGTATGTCACCCCTGTTTGACTGTGCGCCCTCTGTTCAGAAACTGATTGTTGTGATCGGTGCAACGACCTGCTTCTTTGCCGCAACGGTTGGCATGGTTCAGCCTGATATTAAGCGTGCCATTGCTTATTCAACCTGCTCTCAGCTGGGTTATATGTTTGCCGCTGCGGGTGTTGGTGCTTATCAGATGTCAGTGTTCCATCTGACAACTCATGCTTTCTTCAAAGCGCTTCTGTTCCTTGGTGCAGGTTCGGTTATTCATGCGATGCATGATGAGCAGAATATGTTTCGTATGGGCGGATTGTGGAAAAAACTGCCGTTAACCTATGTGGTTATGTGGATAGGCAGCCTTGCGCTGGCCGGGGTTTTTCCCTTCGCTGGCTACTGGTCAAAGGATGCTATTCTGGAATCGCTGTGGGCCGCTAATACCTCAGTCGGCCACTATGGCTGGGCGCTGGGTACCATAACAGCATTTCTTACTGCATTTTATAGCTGGAGGCTTTTGTTCCTGGTGTTTCATGGTCGGCCTGCAAATGAGGCCGCCCGTGATGCAGCGCATGAAAGCCCGTTCTCTATGGCTCTGCCCCTGGTACTGCTTGCTACGGGTGCAACAGTTGCCGGTGTGCTTCTCGCCCCGTTCTATATTGGTGTTCATCAGGAGCAGTTCTGGAACGGTGCGATTGTGAACGGCGCTTCTAATAATATCATGGAAGCTTTTGAGCATATCCCGTCATTTATCAGCCTGCTTCCTTCTATTGCAGGGCTGTGCGGTATTGCTCTGGCTTATGTGTTTTATGTGCACTCTCCGGCTATTCCGGCAGCACTGGCTCGGGCAATGGGGCCGCTTTATCGTTTTCTGCTTAATAAATGGTATTTTGATGAGCTTTATGGGTTCATTTTTGTGCGTCCATACAAAGCGATTGCAGGCATTCTGTCGAAGGATGTCGAGCTGGGGGCAGCTGAAGGTCTGCCACGTGACCTGGCAGAACTAACGTCAGATACAGCGGGTCAGGCAGCACGGATGCAGACTGGTTCGGTGGCCATTTACGCTTTTACAATGCTGGCGGGGCTTGTCGTGCTGCTGACCGTCGCTCTGTGTGCATAAGGGGAAGAGGCATGCTGATTAATAATCTTCTCTTGCAGGTTGTTTTGAACGGAGTGCGCTGTGATGCCCCTGAATGATATCAACTGGTCACTGTCTATACCAGAAATAGCACTTGCATTTTCGGGGCTTGTCATTCTTGCCGCTGGTGTTTCGCAAAAGAAGGAGACAGCTTTTTTCCCGTGCTCGATGCTGACTCTTGCTTCTTTTCTGGGGTGCATTTTTCTGGTTATCAATGCGCCTGACGGTTCGGCGTTTTCTGGTACATTTGTGAATGACAGCTTCTCAAAAGCTATGAAGCTGCTCATTCTGGCTTCGGCTATTCTTTCAGTTCTGGTTGCTGTTGGCTACAGAGGTCTGAGCCGGACGGGGGAGAGAAAGCGGACTTTACCGTTTGAGACGCCGGTTCTTATTTTATTCTCAACGCTTGGTGCCATGGTGATGGCGTCTTCCTCTAATCTGATGACATTGTTCGTAGGGCTGGAGCTGTCATCTCTGTCTATTTATATCCTCTGCGCTCTTGAGCGTGAGAATATTTTGTCATCAGAAGCTGGTATGAAATATTTCATACTTGGCTCTCTGGCTTCTGGTCTGCTGCTTTACGGCATGTCGCTGGTTTATGGTTATGCCGGCACAATGAACTATTCCGGTCTGATGAAAACTGTTGATGCCGTTGAGGTTGTTCCGACCGGTCTTACCATTGGTGTCATTTTTATCATTGCCGGTTTGTGCTTTAAGCTCTCTGTTGTGCCTTTCCATATGTGGACACCAGATGCTTACCAGGGTGCACCAACGCCAGTGACAGCCTATATGGCAGGTGCTCCTAAATTTGCAGCTTTTGCTCTGTTCCTTCGTATTATGACCGGACCTTTTGGTCTGGTGGCTCAGCACTGGCAACTGCTGATAGAAGTCGTTGCTGTCTGTTCCATGCTTTATGGCTCACTGGCTGCTATTCCGCAGCAGAACATAAAACGTCTTATGGCATATTCTTCTATCGGTCACATGGGCTATGCGCTTATTGGCCTGGCCGCTGATTCTGCTGAGGGTGTAAGAGCTACTCTGGTTTACCTTGCCGCCTATCTGGTTATGAATGCCGGTGTATTCGGTGTCATCGCCACTATGCGCCGCAGAGGAACAGAGATGACTTCAATTTCTGATCTCGCCGGGCTGGGTAAGAGAAACCCTCTGATGGCTGGTCTGATGGCTATCTTCATGTTCAGCATGGTTGGTGTACCACCTCTGGCTGGCTTCTTTGGCAAGTTTATGGTGTTTGCCGCAGCCTGGCAGGTTGGTCTTTATACCCTGGTTGCTATCGGTGTTGTATCAAGTATTGTGGGTGCTTATTACTATCTCAATGTCGTCAGAGTTATGTATTTTGAAGCTCCGGCTGAGAAATTTGACCGCTACGCACCGGCTCTGACACTTGTTTCTGGCAGTATGGGGCTGGCCACATTGTTCTTCCTGCTGGTATTGTCACCGATTATGTCAATCGCACAGCAGGCCGCACAGGCTCTGGTAGGGTAAAAAGAGAGTGGAATGAAGCTGGTTTGTCCGCCATGGCGCCTGGAATGTTATGATGAGCTGACTTCAACTTCTGATGTATGTAAGGAGCGCGCCCGGGCAGGGGCCGCTCCTGGTCTGGCCCTGCTGGCCCATCATCAGACAAAAGCCCGCGGCAGCCGTGGCCGCTCGTGGGTGGATGCAGGGCGTAGTCTCGCTCTTTCGGTTTTGCTTGATCCTGCCTCCGTCACATCTGATCTGCAGCTTGGGTGCTGGCCTTTCCTGGCCTCTCTGGCTTTTTATGATGCACTGGCTGATGTTGCACCGGCTGCGCGCGCTGACCTTCTTATTAAATGGCCGAATGATATTTTGCTGGCAGGGAAAAAACTTGGTGGCATTCTGCTCGAATATGAGGGGAGTGCGATGGTCATAGGTTTTGGTGCCAATCTTCATGCTCCTCCGTCTCAGCGTGATATTGGCCGGCAGGTTGCCTCACTTGACGGTTATGCAGAGGTCGGTACTGAAGCACTGGCTGAGGCTTTGTTAAAGCAAATCCATCGCTGGCTTGATGTCTGGGCACAGCAGGGTTTTGCAGTTTTATGTCACGAGTGGCAAAGCAGAGCTCATCCGGTAGGAACTGTGCTGACTGTCAGAAATGAATCATTGAATGAACAGGGCCGGTTTATAGGGCTTGAACCCGACGGGCGTTTGTTACTTGAAACCGGGCAGGGCATAAAAAAAATTGCCGCTGGCGAAGTGCTTCTGCTATCACAGGAGACTGATCGTGTTACTGGTTATTGATGCAGGGAATACCAATGTTGTGTTTGCGGTGTATGACGGCGCAGCATGGCGGGGTAGCTGGCGCATTACGACAAGTTCACAGCGGACTTCTGACGAGTATGCCGTCTGGCTTTTGACGTTATTGAGCATGAGCGGCATTGCCAGAGAGGATATTAACGGGGCAGTTATCGGTACGGTTGTTCCTGCTGCTTTATACCATCTGCGGGCGTTGTGTCGTCAGTGGTTTTCTGTGGAGCCTCTTCTCGCATCTGTAGAGCTCAACTGGGGTATAGAAGTTAAGATGGATACCCCCGAGGAGGTCGGGGTCGACCGTTTGCTCAACAGTCTGGCCGCACATCACTATTATGGCGGGCCCCTGACTGTGATTGATTTTGGTACTGCGACAACATTTGATGTTGTTGATGGTGAAGGTAATTATTGCGGTGGTGTTATCGCTCCTGGTATTAATTTGTCAGTTGAGGCATTGCATAAGGCAGCAGCCCGTCTGCCCCGCATCGGGGTCGGCAGGCCGGTTGGAGAGACGGTTGTAGGGCGGAATACGGTTTCGGCTATGAGGTCAGGCGTGTTCTGGGGGTATCTGGGATTAATTGAGGGGATCGTTGAGAGGATCAGGCGGGAAGTCGGGCAGCCAATGAAAGTGCTCGCGACCGGTGGTCTGGCTCCGCTCTTCTCAGAAGGAACGAAGGTCTTTGACCATGTTGATTCAATGCTGACCCTGAATGGGTTGCGAATATTGGCAGAGCGTAATGCTCTGCCTCGTTTTATCACTGAAAAAGACAGTTTAGCTTAAGGATAACTATACGAATGACAGAACAGAACGGCGATCTGGCCTTTCTGCCATTAGGCGGAACAGGCGAGATTGGCATGAACCTCAATCTTTATCGTCAGGGTGAAACCTGGCTCGCGATAGATTGCGGTATTGGTTTTAGTGGTAATGATACACCTGAAGCAGAAATTCTGGTTCCCGATCCGGTGTTTATTGCCGAACGACGTGACCAGCTTGCAGGTCTGATTATTACTCACGCTCATGAAGATCATATTGGTGCAGTTGCCCATTTATGGCCTTTGCTTGAGTGCCCGGTTTATGTGACGCCTTTTGCAGGTGCTGTTTTGCGCCGCAAACTGGGTGAAGCGCGTATTTTGCAGGATGTACCCATTCACGTCATTCCCTGTGGGGGACGTTTTGAGGTGGGGCCTTTCGATCTTGAATTTATACCGGTCACGCATTCTGTGCCTGAGGCTCAGGCTGTTGTGCTGCGTACACCTTCAGGGGTAATCGTTCACACAGGTGACTGGAAGCTTGACCCGACACCTCTGGTTGGCCCGCCAACCGATATCGCCCGCCTGAAAGAGGTGGGTGATGAGGGTGTCCTGGCTCTGGTGTGTGACAGCACTAACGTGATGAGCTCAGGTCCGTCTCAGTCAGAGGCTGAGGTACGTCGCAGCATGACGTCTCTTATTGCCAGTCTGAAAGGCCGTGTGGCGGTCACCTGCTTTGCGTCAAACGTTGCACGCGTTGAAAGCATTGCCATGGCTGCGCAGGCAGCGGGTCGCACAGTCGTTCTGGTCGGGCGTTCTTTGCGTAACCTTGATGTTGCTGCGCGTGACTGCGGTTATCTTTCCGGTGTGCTGCCTTTCCTGACAGAGCAGGAGGTAAATGACCTGCCTGACGATCAGGTCGTTATGATTATCACAGGCAGTCAGGGTGAGCCGCGTTCAGCTCTTTCTCGTATATCGATGGATGTACACCCCAGTGTGTCACTGGGTGAGGGAGATACGGTTATTTATTCAAGCCGTATGATTCCGGGTAATGAACGCGCGATTATGGCCGTGCAGGATAATCTGTCACGCCGTGGTGTCCGGGTTATTACTGATAAAGAGCATTTTGTGCATGTTTCAGGTCATGCAACAGGTGATGATGTCAGCATGATGTATGACCTGGTGCGGCCACGTTATGCTGTGCCGGTGCATGGTGAGTGGCGGCATCTGACAGCGCATGCTGCTCTGGCTCAGGATAAGAATATTACACCTGTGCTGCTCGAGGACGGGGATGTGCTGCGACTTGCGCCAGAAAAAGTCGAGGTTGTTGATACGGCTCCCAGTGGTCGTCTTGCTCTTGATGGTGGCCGTCTTCTGCCGATGGATGGTGGTGTTCTCGCGGCCCGTCGTAAAATGCTGTTTAACGGTATTATCATTGCCAGTGTGGCGATTGATGACGAGGGGTTTGTTATTGGTGAGCCCAAGGTCAGCGCCCCGGGTCTGCTCGATGCTGATGATCAGGAAAGTGTTCGCGTGTGCGAAGAGTTTGCCAGCGCGATTGATATGATACCTGATGAACTGCGTAATGATGATAAGGCATTTTGTGATGCAGCAAAAACGGCTTTGCGTCGCGCTTTAGGGCGTAAACTGCAAAAGCGTCCGCTTGTTGATGTACATGTTTTACGGGTGTGACAGGCGTTTTCTCCCGCGCATCATCAAAAAAATAACACCTGGAGGCGAAAGCATCGCTTTACAGGTGTCGCGCCGTAGCGCACAGAGCATTGTAATTTTTTCAGCAGCCTGAAAGGGCTGCTTTGTTCAACAGGGCTGGGTCTTATTATGCGTCTTTCGCGCAGTTTTCTCCCGACATTTAAAGAAAATCCGGCAGAGGCACAGATTGTCTCGCATCGTCTGATGCTCCGTTCGGGTCTTATTCGTCAGACAGCTTCAGGCATTTATGCCTGGCTTCCGGCTGGTCTGAGAATTTTACGTAATATCAGTCAGATCGTACGTGAAGAGCAGGATAGCGTTGGTGCTCAGGAAGTACTGATGCCGACCTTGCAGTCCGCTGATCTGTGGAAACGCTCCGGGCGTTATGATGCTTATGGCCCTGAAATGCTGCGCATTCAGGACCGCCATAAGAGAGATCTTCTCTACGGACCGACAAATGAAGAGATGATTACTGATATTTTTGGTCAGATCATTAACTCATATAAAGAGCTGCCTCAGACCCTGTATCATATTCAGTGGAAATTCCGTGATGAGGTCAGGCCACGTTTTGGCGTTATGCGCGGTCGTGAATTTCTGATGAAAGATGCTTACAGCTTTGATCTGAATTATGAGGCTGCCGTTGCCAGCTACCAGCGTATGATGCTGGCTTACCTGCGTACTTTTCAGCGTCTTGGTGTAAGAGCCGTGCCAATGCGCGCTGATACCGGGCCGATCGGCGGTGAACTGAGCCACGAATTCCTTATTCTGGCACCAACGGGTGAGAGCGGTGTTTTCTATGATGCAGCCCTTGAGGGGCAGGACTGGCTTGATACCCCGGTTGATGTGACTGATCCGGCAGCGCTTGAGACATTTTATAAACGTGTCACAACACCTTATGCCGCAACTGACGAGATGCATGATACGACTGCCTGGGAGGCAGTGCCTGAGGAACGCCGTCGTGAAGGACGTGGTGTTGAAGTCGGTCATATTTTCCATTTTGGTAATAAATATACCAAAGCAATGGATGTCAGCGTGGTGGGTGCTGATGGTGAACGTCTTTATCCTGAAATGGGTTCTTATGGTATTGGTGTGTCACGTCTGGTTGGTGCGATTATTGAAGCCAGCCACGACGATAACGGCATTATCTGGCCTGACGCTGTCGCACCGTTTAAAGCTGTTATCATTAACCTGAAAGCGGGTGATGAAACCTGTGACGCGGTATGTGAAGGCATCTATAACAAAAATACAGAAGATTTTCTGTATGATGACACGTCAGACCGTGCAGGTACCAAATTTGCTAATGCTGACCTGATGGGGCACCCGTGGCAGATTATTGTCGGGCCACGCAGCGCGAAAGAAGGACGTGTTGAGCTTAAACGTCGCGCGACGGGCGAGCGTCATGACCTGACGGTTGATGAAGCTCTGTCTCTGGTTCTGGCAGGCGCATAATGTTTGGCCCCTTTGAGCGCGCTGTCGCAGGGCGTTATCTGCGTGCAAGGCGCGGAGAGCGCTTTGTCTCTGTTATCGCTATTTTTTCGCTGATTGGCATCGCGCTCGGGGTGGCGACTCTTATTATTGTTATGGCCGTTATGAACGGCTTTCAGTCTGAGCTGATGGATCGGATTCTCGGGCTGAACGGTGACCTGACAGTTTACGGCTCTGGCCGGACAATCAGCCAGTATGAAGAGGTTGTTAAACGCGTTAAAACTGTTCCCGATGTCACAAGCGCTACCCCTCTGATCGAAGGGCAGGTGCTGATTAGTTCCGGGCAGTTTAATAGTGGTGCCATTGTGCATGGCATGACAAAACAGGGGCTGACTGACCTTAAAGATGTCAGTTCCTCTCTTATCGCAGGTTCTCTCGATAAATTTGAGGGGCCTGACGCTGTTATCGTTGGTGTGTCACTGGCCTCAAAAGCTGGTCTTTATATTGGCTCGCCGGTTACGCTGATTTCCCCCGAAGGGGCGGCTACGGCTTTTGGCACCGTGCCACGTATCAGAACTTACCATGTTGTTGCTATTTTTGATGCGGGTGTGAACGATTATAACTCAGGTTATGTGTTTATGCCCCTGCATGCAGCGCAGGTTTACTTCAAAATGCCCGATCAGATCACCCAGATTCAGGTGATGGTAAAAGACGCACAGAATATTCGTAGTGTTACGCATCAGATTGTGAATGCTGTGGGCGACCCTAATGGTCTGCGTGTGCTGGACTGGACAAATGCTAACAATGCATTGTTTGGTGCGGTACAGGTCGAGCAGAATGTGATGTTTCTTATTCTGACTTTGATTATTCTGGTTGCGGCATTTAACGTGATTTCGTCACTGATCATGATGGTAAAAGACAAAACACGAGACATCGCCGTGCTGCGCACCATTGGTGCCAGCCGTGGTGCAATTATGCGTATTTTTCTGATGTGTGGTGCCTCTGTGGGGGTTACAGGTACACTCGCGGGTACTGTGCTCGGGGTTGTATTTTCGCTTAATATCGAGCGTATCCGTCAGTTTTTACAGTCTCTGAGCGGTACGAACCTGTTTAATCCTGAAGTTTATTTTCTGACCCGCCTGCCAGCCCGGCTTATATGGGGGCAGGTGGCTGAGGTCATGATTATGGCTCTGGTGCTCTCTCTTCTCGCTACACTTTATCCGTCCTGGCGTGCGGCACGAACCGACCCGGTAGAGGCTTTGCGTCATGAATAATATTGTTCTGCGTCTGTCGGGCATAACGAAAGTCTATAACAGGGGGGAGGCAAATGCTCTCCCTGTGTTACAGGGCGCTGATTTTATGCTTGAAAAAGGGCAGCTGGTCGCTCTGGTGGCACCGTCAGGTACGGGTAAATCAACGCTGTTACACCTGGCTGGTCTGCTTGATACACCGGACAAGGGTGAGATAGAAATTTGCGGACAAAAAGCCAGCGGCATTACTGAGCGCCAGCGTACAGCGTTACGCCGTGACCGTATTGGCTTTGTTTATCAGTTTCATCATCTGCTGGGTGAGTTCACAGCGTTAGAGAATGTGATGCTGCCGCAGATGATTGCTGGTGTGCATAAAAATGAGGCCCGTTTTCAGGCAAAAGAACTTCTTAATCTGTTTGGGCTGTCCCATCGTGTCAGTCATCTGCCAGGTAAGTTATCCGGTGGCGAGCAGCAGCGTGTGGCCATTGCCCGTGCACTGGCAAATAAACCGTCTTTATTGCTGGCTGATGAGCCAACAGGTAATCTTGACGTTAACACTGCCGATCGCGTTTTTGAAGAACTGACACAGGCTGTCAGAGAGCAGGGGCTTGCAGCATTAATTGCTACGCATAATGAAGAGCTTCTGTCGCGTATGGACAAGGTTATTACACTGCGTGACGGGCTTATTGCAGAGCGATGACACAATGTGGTCATCGCATTTATCTGATCAGTAGCTGCAGACGACTTTTTCAATCGCTTTTCTGGTGCGGTTAGCTGTGGGTGGCGTAATGCTGCTGAACCAGGCTGCTGGCTGCCCTTGTTTGTCAAAGATATATTTATAAAAATTCCATCTTGGCTGTGCAAAAAAACCGAGTTCTTTCGTCAGCCATGTAAAAAGAGGAATGGCAGTATTTCCTTTTACAGAGCTGCGTGCCGCCATAGGAAAACTGACCCCGTAGTTTTTATGACAAAACGTGCTGATCTCGGCAGACGTGCCTGGTTCCTGCTGACCAAAGTCGTTGCATGGGATGCCAATAACCACCAGGCCGGTTTTTTTAAACTGGGACCAGATAGCCTGTAAGCCTTCATATTGTGGTGTAAAGCCGCATTGTGATGCTGTGTTGGTGATCAGTAAAGGGCGCCCTTTATAAGCTGCCAGATCCAGAGTGCCGCCGTCTAAAGCAGGCAAAGTAAAATCGTACACTGTTGTCATTAGAAAAATCTCTATTAATAGCTTAGGCAGGATATACGAGAGAGACTCTAACATATGCGCAGGAGAAACAGGATGGGAAAACTATGCGGAAATCAGAGGCCCTTTTCGGGTTCTTCTTCTGACTTCCGCACGTAGTTTTCTAAAAGATTGCGTTCATTATTTTTGTTCATTATATTGAACTTCATCCCGTATTTGGAACAATGAGGGCATCGGCCTTTTTTGTCAATAAGGAAAATAAAAATGGTTGTGACAAAACAGGCTGATTCTGTTCCGGCTCTACGCAGGGCTGTTCGCGTTCTGGATATGGTGAGGGGAGCATCACACCCGCCTTTAGCGGCAGATGTGGCCCGTCAGCTTGGTTTGCCAAGGAGTACAACCCACGGGCTTCTGGCTGTCATGGTTGAGCTTGGACTGCTGGAAAAGACCGTTAATCACGGTTATCGTATCGGAACACGTTTGCTTGAGTGGGTTGGCGGAGCTGCCGAAAAGCGTGATCTTGTCGCAGAGTTTTATCATGCACTTGACGGGTTTTCCGGGCTGGATTCATTTACCATCACCCTGACACTGCTGGAGGGGATGGAAGTTGTGTACGTAGCCTGCCGCAGCAGTCAGACCGGGCTGAGTGCGTCTTTTCGGGTCGGAATGCGCCTGCCGGCAATTTTTACAGCCACAGGGAGCGCGATCCTGGCCGAAATGGATGATACTTCATTCAGGGAGTGGCTGACGTTATACCCGGCCTCTGCCTGGCCTGAGCCGCTGACGTCAAAAAGTGTATGTTCTGTGACCGGTCTTGTCCGTGAAATTGCCGTAATTCGGGAGCGAGGCTATGCTGTCGATAGTGAAAATGTTTACGAAGGGTTGTGGTGTGCCGGAGCAGTTGTAAGGGATTACTCGGGGCATGTCGTGGCGGGGCTTGGCATCAGCCTGTTGCAGGCTGAAGTAGGGCGTTATGACATAGCATCGCTGGGTAACCGCGCTATGGCTCTTGCACAGGCGGTTTCTAAGCGTCTGGGATACAGGTCCGTTTCTGCGGCCTGAAGGGGCGTTCGGGTCTGACGCTCTGTTCACAGGCGCGCTTTTTTAATGCGTCTCCTGGAGAGTGTTGATGATTTTTAAAAAGAGTGTGCTTACCGGATGTCGGAGCCATAAAAAATGGATGGCAGTTGCCGGTCTGAGCATAGCACTCGGCTTTTCTGATCCGCAGTCTGCATGGTCGCAGTCTGAAAAAATGACACTGAGTTACCATGTGTTTGTTCATGGTATGCATGTACTGAATGTTAATACGTCTTATGCACTGGGCAGCGAGCAGTACAGTATTGATATGCATATGAAAACTTCAGGTTTTCTAAGCTGGTTTATGAAAACAGATATGCTGATGAAGGCACGCGGACGCTTTGCCGGTATGGCTGCTGAGCCTGAAACTTTTGAGATGCATCGTGAAACCAGTGACAAGGCTGACACGAAAAACATTATTTATAAAAATAAAATACCTGAGTTGCAGTCTCCGAACCCGGCTAAAGAACTTCCGTCAGCGAAGCAGCGTAAAGGTGCGCTTGACGCGATGTCTATGCTTATACAGTTACTTCATCAGGTCAGGGCGACGCACCGTTGCGATAGCAGTAACAGGATTTTTGATGGCACCCGTCATCTGAGCATATTTACCGCGCGTACAGCAGGAGAACAAAAAATTCCATCTGCCGGGCCATTTCGCTGGGGGAAGACCGCGCTGCGCTGTGATTTTAGCTGGCAGGTTATTAAAAGCTTTAAAGACGATGGTAACCCCGGAGAGCTTGAAAAGCCCCAGGCAGGCAGTATCTGGTTTGAACAGATTGATAATATGGGGCTTGTTGCCATTCGTTTTGAGCTGACGACTGCAACAATGGGGCAAATTAATATGTTGCTGAATAAAACACCTAAATATCAGCCCTGACTCCCGCTGACAGGGAAGGCAGAGAAAAGAAAATTTTCTCTGCCTTTTGTAATTATTCCACAGTAACAGACTTTGCCAGGTTACGAGGCTGATCGACGTCTGTCCCTCTGAGCACGGCAACTTCATAAGCCAGCATCTGCACAGGAATAGTCTGCACTACAGGCGCTGTAAAATCATGCACATGCGGCAGAACAACCATTTGTTCCGCAATTGCTGAGACTCGTTCAGCTCCTTTTGTGTCAGTAAACACAAGCAGGCGTCCGCCCCGGGCTTTTGCTTCCTGCAGGTTTGACAGTGTTTTATCAAATAATGGCGTGAAAGGTGCGCTGGCAACAATCGGCACGGTGTTGTCAATCAGTGAGATCGGACCGTGTTTCATTTCACCGGCGGCATAGGCTTCGGCGTGTATGTAGGAGATCTCCTTAAGTTTTAAGGCACCCTCCATAGCAACAGGGAACATACTGCCCCGGCCCAGATATAAAACATTGCTGGCATCAGCGATAATTCTGGCCATTGAGCGTATGGCATCAGCCTGAGCCAGGGCGTCAGCTGCACGGCTGGGCAGGTCAAGCAGGGCTGTTACCAGCTCTTCTTCTCCGGCGGCATCCAGCATGCCACGACTGCGGGCTACAGCAATAGTCAGGCAGGCCAGTACGGTGAGCTGAGCTGTAAACGCTTTTGTTGAGGCGACAGAAATCTCCGGGCCGGCTGCGGTGCCAAGAACAGCATCACTCTCACGGGCCATGGTGCTGTGCTCAACATTAAGCACTGACAGGATATGCGCTGAGTTCTGACGCAGAGTGCGCAGGGCGGCCAGGGTATCTGCCGTCTCACCTGACTGAGAAATCAGTAATCCCAGAGAGCCTTTTGTGAGGGGAGGGTCGCGGTAGCGCAGCTCGCTGGCAATATCGATGTCAACGGGCAGGCGGGCAACGCTCTCAAGCCAGAAACGGCCAACCATAGCCGCATAGAAGGCAGAGCCACATGCTGTCATAACCGCACGGGGCACTTCAGCCAGGTTGCAGGGCAGCTCAGGTAAAACAACCTGGCGTGTGGCCGGGTCAATCATACGCTGCAGGGTCTGACCAATAACCAGCGGGTGTTCATGGAGTTCTTTTTCCATGAAGTGCTGATAACCGTCTTTGCCAATTGCGCCTGAGGTCAGAGCCGCAATTTTTTCTTCACGCTCGACCGGCTCTCCGTCAAAGGTCATAAATTGTGCGCCGGCGGGGGTAATGACAACGCAATCCCCATCCTGCATGTAAGTGATACGGCGGGTCAGAGGTGCCAGGGCAAGAGAGTCAGAGCCCAGAAACATCTCGTCATCACCATAGCCCACTGCGAGTGGTGCGCTATGGCAGGCACCAATCATCAGGCCGTCATGTTCTGCAAAAATGACAGCAATGGCATACGCCCCTTCAAGGCGTTTCAGGCTTTTAAGCACAGACTCTTTCGGGGTGTGCCCCTGTGATAAATATAAGTCGATGAGCCGAGCTATTGTTTCACTGTCAGTTTCTGTTTCAAAAACAACACCTTCGGCTTCAAGCTCGTGGCGCAGCGTTTCGAAATTCTCGATGATTCCGTTATGCACGATGGCAACCCGGTCTGTGCCATGGGGGTGGGCGTTTGATGTTGTCGGCGCACCATGCGTGGCCCAGCGGGTGTGGCCAATGCCTGTAGTGCCGGCAAGAGGTTTTTCTTCAAGCAGAAGGCCCAGATTGTCGAGTTTACCAGCTGCGCGCCGCCGACTTATTTTTCCGTCAACCAGGGTGGCGATACCCGCAGAATCATATCCGCGATATTCAAGCCGTCTCAGACCTTCGAAAACAATCGGGGTGGCATGTCGGAGACCAGTAACACCACATATTCCGCACATCAGCCATTTCCTTTTTTATTTTTTAAAGCGGTTTTCAGTTTTTTTCCAAGCCCGGGTTTATTGACCTGTTTTGCACGTGCCAGTGCCAGGGCGTCGGGTGGAATATCGTTTGTGATTGTGCTGCCGGCAGCAATTAAAGAATCAGACCCGACAGTAAGCGGGGCTACCAGTATGGCGTTAGAGCCAACAAACACATCATCACCAATAGTCGTTTTATGTTTGGAGGCACCATCATAGTTGCAGGTAATGGTACCAGCTCCGATATTGGTGCGCGTGCCAACAGAGGTGTCACCAAGATAAGTCAGGTGGTTTGCTTTGCTGCCTTTGCCAATCACAGAATTTTTGATTTCGACAAAGTTGCCGATATGTGCCTCTTCGCCAATCTGTGCTCCGGGGCGCAGGCGGGCATAAGGACCAACAATAGCGGCGGACTGTACTTCGCATCCCTCCAGATGGCTGAATGCGCGGATCTCGGCGCCGCTGCGCACGGTCACACCCGGGCCAAACACAACATTGGGTTCAATCAGCACATCAGCTTCAAGAACAGTATCTGTGCAGAGGAAAACAGTTTCAGGTGCGACAAGCGTGACACCCTTCTCCATGGCATGCAGTCTCAGACGCTGCTGCAGTGCGGCTTCAGCTTCAGCCAGTTCAGCGCGGGAGTTAATGCCACGAAGCTCACTTTCAGCTGCCTCGACGCTTTTGACAGAGACACCCTCCCTGACGGCAAGCCCGACAACATCTGTCAGGTAATATTCCTGTTTCGCATTTGTATTTTTAACCTCTTTCAGCCAGCGACGAAAATTCTGCGCTTTTGCACAGAGCACACCTGCGTTGCACAGGTTAACAGCACGTTCCTCTGGTGTTGCATCGGCCCACTCGACAATTTTCTGCACATTGTGAGACTGAGCTGATGTGATAACGCGGCCATAACGCCCGGGTTGAGCAGGGCGCATAGCTAGCAGGGCAAGGCCTGTATCATCTTTGCGGCTTTCCGTTAACAGACGGGAAAGCGTGTCGGAGGAAATCAGGGGGTTGTCAGCATAAAGAACGGCAACATCACCGTCTCCAAACAGGGCTTCTGCCTGCAGTGCTGCGTGTGCGGTGCCAAGCCGTTCGTTTTGTACAATAACGGCATGTGGTGCCGCCAGCTGTTCAACCTCAGGCATGTCAGGGCCGACAACGACAACAAGTTTGTCAAAAACCCGGGCAGCACTGTCGATCAGGTGTGCCAGCATCGGGCGGCCGGCAAGCCTTTGCATGGCTTTCGGACGGGAGGACTGCATGCGGCTTCCACGCCCTGCAGCGAGCAGAACAGCGGTAGCGGGACGGGGGGAGGAAGATGATGTCATGACAGGATTCCGGTAGGCTAACCTCAGCGTTCTGTCAAACTCAGAACGTGTTTTGACAAAGTCATAGTTATGACATTCTCCTTATAGGGTATTTAAAAGAACTGGAGGAGTCATGTCTGTAAAACTTGCGGTGTTTGATATGGATGGCACCCTGATCGATTCATTACCTGACCTGGCAGACTGCGCTCGTCAGCTCCTCTCTTCTTACAGCTTTCCTGAGGTCACTGACACAGAGGTGCGCGCAATGATTGGTAACGGCGTAGCAGCTCTTGTCGAGCGTCTGCTTGCATCGGCACTCAGCAAAGGAGCTGATGTCGGTTCGATCAGCCCTGCAGAGGCCTGTGAGCGTTTTATGGAGTTTTATACTCCACGGGCAACACGGTATTCCCGCCTTTTCCCCGGAACTGAAGAAACGCTGAAAACTATGCGTGCTCAGGGCTGGCGTCTGGCTGTGTGCACCAATAAACCTGAGGTCGCTGCTCTGGCTATTCTGGAACGGTTTGGTTTGTTCGAGCTGTTTAGTTGTGTCGGAGGGGGAGATAGTTTTCCAGCCAGAAAGCCTGATCCGGTCCATTTGCTCGGTACAATTAAAAAGGCTGATGGCACGCCGGAGCAGAGTGTGATGATAGGCGATATGTCACCAGATCTGATTGCCGCCCGTAGTGCCGGTTGTCGCTCTTTATTTGCTGCATGGGGTTACGGCGGCCCGGAACTTGCAGAAATGGCTGACATGCAGGTAGCTGATATGCACGATGTGCCAAAAGCGGCAGAGCAGCTGCTGGCCGGATCAGTTTAAAAATCTGATGCCAGCAGGCCCTGCTAAAGTCAGGGTCTGCTCTCGCGCAGAAGCCGCTCTGTCAGTATCAGGTCGGCTGGTTTGTCGACGTCGACGGCAGCTCTGCCATCATTAAGGCAGACAAGCTCAGCCTGTGCACCGGTCATTTTTTTCAGACGGGCATATAAAGCCGCCCGACTAAGCTGTTTGCACAGCGCGCGTATAAGAGTGAAAACACCTAAAAGCCAGGCAATGCGGAGGGGATGTTTGCGGTTTTTCTCTATGTGTTGCCACAGTTTTACGATATTCGCAGAGCGGTCGGAGCGTAAGAGAAACAGATTGCAGCCTGAAAAAGACAAGTCTGACAGGTGAATAAAAGTACGCTTTGTGAGCGGAACATCCCGCAGGACATTGTCTTTCGCGGCAACGGCGACTGAAAGATCAGCTGCCGGACTGGCTTTGTTGAGAAATTCCGTTATCCATTCAGGGCGCAGCAACGCATTATCCGCTGTGGTCACGAGTAAAGGAGCCCCCAGTTCTCTGAGGCCGGCCATTACGCTGGCACTTGGTCCTTCAGGGCGGGCGGCGATAATATCCGTATCCGGGAGCACAACCTCTTTCAGCACATCAGCATTATCAATACAGACAACAATGCGCCCCACCTCGGGAGTATTGCGTAATGTGCTGATAACGCGTGAAATCATGGGGATGCCATCAACTGGCAGTATCGCTTTGTGCGATACTCCGGCAGCCTGTGCCATAGGGTCAGCTACCCCTGGCCGTGTGCCGGCCAGAATGAGTGCGCAGATTTTAGCAGTATCAGCACTCATGCCGCATTCCGGCGGTTACTATCGTTTTTTTCGGTTTTGGGGCGGGCACCATCGGGACGGTCACGGGGAGGGGAGCCTGTCAGGTCCATCACCCAGGGATAATTCTTCGCTTCCTGAAGGTCATAGCCAAGATTAAACACAGTCGGGCTGCGTGGGCGTGCTTTTGCATCAAGATAGAAGCTGCCCATAACACGGTCGACAACGTAGCTTGTGATGCCGAAATTACCATCTTCATCATGAAAATGATGCAGGACATGATAGGCTTTCATACGCTGAATCCAGGCGGCCCGGGGTTTATAGTTCAGATGCTGAATGCAGTGAAAAAACTCATAAATGCAGGTTATGGTAATGCCGGCACCAAATGCAGCGGCTGAGCATCCCCAGCCACCAATCATATATCCGATAGGAATGGTAATGATAACAATGGTCGGCAGCGTGGTCAGAGGGGAGCCAAACAAAACATCGAGCAGATGAGGGTCCTGATGGTGATCAAAGTGGATACGTTTCCACAATGCTGATGTTGCACGAATTTTATAAAGTACCCGCCCGTGCAGAACAAAGCGATGAAGCAGATACCACACCACGGGGTAAACCAGCATGACAGCAACAACGGCACATAGTGTGTGTAACCAGCCTGCAAAGAAATGTGCTGAAATCGCGACATTTGCGATGATCAGTGCAAAATACAGAAGAATGGTAGGGTAAGTCAGATAAGCTATCCAGAGCTGCCTGAGGTTCATTTTCCCCAGATCAAAGCTACGACCTGTTCTCAGGCTCGCATTGTTTAGCGTTCCACTCATTTTGTTTCATTCCTCAGAAGAGCTGTCATAGCTCCCAGTGTAAAAATAATCAGTCCGGGTATGGTTGCGACCGGAGGGGGTAAAAGACCAGCATTCCCCATGGCGCGTAATAAGCCCTGTAAAATTACGAACAGTAACCCGGAGGCAAGACACCACACCGGTGTCCAGCTTCTTATTCCCGTCCGTGGGGGAATATGGATAACCGGCATCGTAATTAACAGTAATACGAGCAAAGTCATCGGTCTTAAAAAGCGCTCCAGCAACCCGCCCTGCAAATAACCGGGGCTGGCATCTGACGGCAGACGGCCGCGTAACATGCCAAGAATTGTGCCTGATGAGAGAGGTGGGTTACTAACGGAGAGTCTGATAAAATCTTTAGGCAGCAATGGGATATCCCATGTTTGCTCAGGCTGTTCGGGTAAAGTCACAGCTGTCGTGGCTTTTACTTCAACGCGGGTTATGTGCCTCAGCGTCCAGCCAGTTACGTGGGTATAATCAGCATTTTTTGCATGTGTCACATATTGTAACAAACCCTGCGGAGTGCGTGAGTAGATATCGATTCCCTGTAATGCATTACCGCCATCAGCGACATAAGAGACGCGGGTTAATGTGTCTTTTCCACGAAACCAGAAAAAATGTCCGTCCTCAGGGTGCGGGTTAGTACGATTCCACCATGCGGTAAGAGCCTGCTCCGACCGGGGTGTTATCTGGTCATCAAGCGCGATGCCAAGAACGCCGATAATAAGAACCGCGGGTATAAGATTTTTATACAGACCAATCATCGACAGGCCGGATGCCTGAAGAATAGCCATCTCGCTCGAGAGAGTCATTTGCGTCAGTGTCAGGAGACTGCCGATGAGCACGCTGAGAGGGAGTGTGCTGGAGAGTAAAAACGGTAGTCGCATACCTGCGTAGGTAAGGATACCTGAAATACCAAGATGTCTCTGCAGAATAGGGGTGGTCTGTTCCAGCAGGGCCAGAATTTCAAGCAGGCCGACCAGTGCGGCAGCACATATCAGAACGCGGGAGAGTAGCATTCCCGAAAGATAGCGCAGCAGCACAAATCGATTATTACGTTCGATTTTGCTCACGGCTGTTCTTTCAGTGGTGCGGAAGCTACAGGTTTACGAAACCAGAGTGCTTTTGCTGTGAGCAGCAGGCCTGACTTTGAAGCCAGAAGGGCTGAGCAGCCGATAATAAACAGGAATGAGGGCAGCCAGGTCATTAAGTAAGGGGAAGCATTTTTTGTGTCTACAAGACTGTGACCAAATTGCAGAATATGGTCAAAACCCACAAGTATCAGGAAGGCAATAATCAGACCACTGGTATTGCGCTGACGTTTGCGTACGATAGCCAGAGCAGCAGCAAGAGCCGGAATGAAGGGGATGGTTATACTGCGTGCCAGCCTGAAATGAAGTTCTGCGCGCAGACTTGAGAAGGGTATCTGCGTATCCTGCCTGACCATATGACGAATAAGTTCATGTGATGTCAGCTCCCGCTCATCGTCGCCTCGTTTGCGGAACGGAGATATGTGAGACGCTTCAACCAGCAGACGTGTTGCATGATCGAACGTTGTCAGGGTTGGCGCTCCTGTTTCCGGAATTGTCAGGATTTCACCATCCTGCAAGTCAATTTCCACAGAATCATCATTCGTTGTCAGGCGGATTTGTCCATTTTTGGCAGTAATATCTCTTTCTTTATGGCCTGACATATCTCTGATGAAAACTTTTTTTAGTCGCGACCCGGCAAGATCAACATGGTCTGCGACAATGGTAATATTGGGAGAGGGACTGGCAAAAACACCAGACTGAAGACGGGGTGCCCACCCGGTATGACTGGCAATATAGAGCGACTGACGAAAATCGTAGCGCGCATATGGCTGGATAAAGCCATAAAGTAAGAAGGATATACACCCAAGGAGCAGGCCCAGTTGCATAAGAGGGCGTGTCAGGCGAATCAAAGACATGCCGCTGCTGTTTATCGCATCAATCTCCTCATTCTGGCTCATGCGTCGTACAACGGTGAAGACACTGACGCAGAGTGCAGCCGGTATGGCCAGCCCCAGATAATGAGGGGTGAGAGTTGTCAGCAGTCCCAGAAAGGTAAAAAGATGATTGTTACCTGCGGCAAGAAGGTTGAACAAAGCGAGTAAACGCTCAAGAAGCAGCGCGATCATAACAACCGACAGAGCCAGAAAAAAAGGAGGCAGTGTCTGAGTAATCAGATAGCGGTCCATCGTAGTTGGCCGCAGATGTGCTTTTATCTTATGTACGAACGGCAATGAGAGCATGAGAGATCTTACGTCGATCAGGAAAAAAAAGGAACGGCATGAAACGAATAGTTGTAGTGTTGCGCCGCTTTGGTGCGGCCCTCAGGCTCTTGCGTTCTTAACTCCGGCTCTGAGATCGTTAGAGGAGTAGGCTATATAATACGACATACTGCCTGAAAGCTATAGTGGTGCAGCAAAACAGATGACCTCTTCTGGTCTTTTTCCGGCTTTGTGTACTGGTGACAAAGCAGGGAGGTTATACACCTGCGTTAATGCACAGGATTGAGACATAATCGTGACGCAGAAAGACGTAAGTGCAGAGAGCAGCAGCGTAATGCGTAATGCATTTGTGTAAACAGCATGTGACAAGAGTGACAACTCAGACTATACCACCGTCTCCAGCCGAGGCATAAGGCATCGGTGTTCATTCTGTGAATGTATGAGAATTTATGTGCCTTGTAGTTTCGCGTTAATCCACAATCCTCAGAGCAGACGCAACGTAAAGACAGGGCTGAGTGCTTCTGACGTGCTGCGTGCTTTACCAGATCTGCTGTTCTGTGCCCCTGAGACAGAAGCCGCTTTAGTTGCAGCTCTGGCAGATATTGCTCCGCGTAAAATCAAATATCTGATTGTCGATGGCGGAGATGGTACGGTCAGTAAGGTGCTGAGCGTAATGCATGCATCAGGCTGGCCGAAAGAGGAATGGCCTGTTCTTATTGTTTTGCCATCAGGCAATACAAACCTGGTCGCAGAGGATGTGGGTTTTGGCCTGAGAGGTGAGGCAGCATTAAAGCAGCTTGTACTCCTCGCTCAGGGGCAGATGAATAAATGCTCAGTTGTGCGCAGGCGCCCTCTGGTGGTTTCGTGGCCGGATGGCTCTCATGTTTCCGTCCTTGGTTTTTTCGGAGGGCTGGGTGCTTTTACACGCGGTATCGAAATAGCTCATCGCCCTGGTTTTCTTAAAACCTTCTCCCATGAAGCGGCTGTTATCTGCGCATTTTTACTCACAGTATTAAAGTTACTGGCGCCTCATTCACGTAAAAAATGGCTCGATGGTTCAGCTGTTGATGTCACGCTTGATGGCGTGCCAGCAGAAAGCAAAAGACATTTTCTGATGTTGTTTACGGCGCTTCGCCGCTTCCCTCATGGTGTCTGGCCATTCTGGCAAAGATCAGATTCGGCTGAGCAGGGGGTAGTTTATCTCGATGTTGCAGCACATCCTGAACGTCTGACGACAGCAGTGTTTAACCTGTTGCGTAATCGTATTCCTTCATGGATCCGTCAGAGCCCGTCATATAACAGTGGTCTGGCTGATAAAATCTCACTCAGAGGAGAGCCGTTACTGGTTCTGGACGGAGAAATTCTGCAAACCTCTCCGGAGGGAGGTTTTGAAATTGAGGCAGGACCAGAAGTTTCTTTTCTTCAGTTCAGCAAAAAGGACGACTGAAAGTGAGGCAGAACGTCTCAGGGTTGCCTGATTATATCAAGCAGGAGCTTTCTGAACCTGTCCCGGAGGAAGTGAGCAGGTTTGTTCAGAGCCTCGTTAAGCAGGGTAACCCTCTCGCGGTCATATTTTATGGATCAGGTTTAAGAGGGGGGATCCAGGACGACACGCTGCTTGATTTTTATATCGTTCTCAATCGTCAGGCAGACTGGCCGCGATCTTTTCTGGCCAGGTCTGGTAATGCCATACTGCCTCCTAATGTTGAATATCATGAAATTCCTGTAGCGGGCCGTATGCTCAGGGCAAAAATTGCTTTTGTTACGCTGGCTCAGCTTCGGCACCAAACTGGTTTTTCAACGCTGGATACAACAGTATGGGCACGTTTTTCGCAGCCTGTCAGGCTGGTGTGGGTAAGAGATAAACAGGCTGAATCTGCTGTTTGTACATGTATAACGCGTGCTGTTGTCACAGCGTCGCGCTGGGCCGCTTTTATGGGGCCTGTTCATGGTGGGGATGCCCTGAGTTTCTGGAAAGCTCTGTACCAGAAAACGTATCAGACAGAATTACGTGTTGAAAAAGCCAGCCGTGGTGCTGGTATTGTTGAGACATACCCCAGGCGTTATGCCGAATTGCTCGTGCCATGCTGGGAGGCTGCAGGTGTTAAGTTTACACAGGCAGGTGAGGGGCTTTCACCCTGTTTCTCAGCGCAGGAGCGGCATAAGCTTGAGCAAAAATGGCGGCTAAGAACCGCTTTTGGTAAACCGCTTAATATCGCCAGGCTTATAAAGGCAGCTTTTACATTTACTGGCGGAGCACGTTACGCTGCGTGGAAAATTGAGCGCCACAGCGGTATAAAAGTGCCGCTTACACCATTTATGGAAAAGCACCCTCTGATTTGTGGCGTACCGTTGCTGATACGCCTGTGGCAGAAGGGTGCATTTCAGAGGAATGTCCGCTCGTAGTGCTCAGGAGAGCACTGAACATTCCCTGGCAACAGATGCAAAAACCTCAAGAGCTTTATCAATCTGAGCCGGAGTATGTGTTGCCATAACAGAGCAACGCAGTAATGGACGGTTGTCAGGCGTGGCAGGTGGCAGAGAAAGGTTTACATACACGCCTTCCTCAAGCAGCCGGTTCCACATTGTAATAGCCTGGCCCAGTGTTTCCAGGGTTACGGCTACGACAGGGCTAACCTGTTTACTTGCATTCAGGCCGATACGATGCAGGCCGCCATGCAGACGTTTTGCATTGTCCATCAGCTGGGTACGCAATTCAGGATGTGCCTTCATCTCATCAAGAGCCGTCATGGTTGCGGCAATGACTTCAGGAGGCAGAGAGGCCGTGAACATGTAAGGGCGGCAGTTTACGCGAATAAGATCCATCTCAGGGTGGTCTGATACGCAGTAGCCGCCAACGGTACCAAGGCTTTTAGAGAATGTTCCGGCAATAAAATCGACATCTTTCTCAACGCCGGCAGCTTCCGCGACGCCAAGGCCGTTTTCACCGATAACGCCAAAAGAGTGTGCTTCATCAACCAGAAGGTAAGAATCAGTTTCACGCTTAACAGCAGCAAATTCAGCAACCGGGGCAATGTTGCCGGTCATTGAATAGATGCCTTCTACAACAACCAGTTTTGCTCCTGGTGTTCCTTCGAGGCGTTTGAGACGTTTATGAAGATCATCAGGGTCGTTATGACGAAAGCGAATAACCTGAGCAGTGCTCAGACGGCTGCCATCATAGATACTGGCATGACTGTCGGCATCTAGCAGCAGGTAGTCTTCTTTGCCAGCCAGAGCCGAGATAATACCCAGATTTGCCTGATATCCGGTTGAAAAAACCATGGCATCACGGCGGTTGAAATGGGAGGCTATCTGCACCTCGAGCTGACGATGAAGAGACTGCGTGCCGTTGGCAATGCGTGAACCCGTAGTGCCAACACCATATTTCGCAGCAGCATCCTGTGCAGCTTTAACAGCGTTTTGTGACTGACTAAGACCGAGATAGTTATTCGTGCCAAACAGTAACGTTTCACGATTTTCGATCACGCCAACAGTTGAAGATACAACTTTCTCGATGACCACGCCAAACGGGTTACGGCCACCGCTTTCTATCAGGCCGCCAAGGGCGCTGGCAGTGCCGCTGAATTTGGCAAAAATAGAAGACATTTACGCTCAGCCTTTATTTTGCAGGTCAACGATGCACTTAGCAAGGTCATCGACAGTTCTTACGTCTGCCAGCTTATCCAGGGGAACAGAGACGTCGAGCGTATCTTCGATTTCCATGACGAAATTCATAACGGCAAGCGAATCAAAGGCGAGATCTTCCATGATCTTACAATCGCCGTTGATGTCACGTGGCACTTTAGGGTTATCGAGCAGCTTCTGAATGATAAGTGCTGAAACGCTATCAACTGTTTCGCTCATAGTCGAATTATCCTTAGAAAACGAAAGAACGGACGCAACCTGCTTGTCTGCGCGCGGTAACATTCAGAGAAACAAGGCGGGTTATATCAGCTGTGCACCGTTTGTAAAAGGCTATTGCTGAGGTGTGAATTCTCCGTTGAGAAACATCGTGCGTGCTTTGGCACGGGTCAGTTTGCCGGATGATGTCTGTGGCAGAGCCCGTGGGGGCACCAGGGTGACGGCAACATCAAGTCCGTGGAGCCTGCGGAAAAGGCTGACAGCTTCGGACTGAAGAGCTGCACGTTTTTCCGGGTCTGTTGCGCGGCACTGGATGAGGGCGACAATGTGCTCTTTATTATCTTTTTCAACGGCGAAGACAGCAACATCATTGCTACGCAGAGCCTGCAGATGAGTTTCTGCCGACCACTCCAGATCCTGAGGCCAGATATTACGTGCGTTAATGATAATCAGGTCTTTGGCGCGCCCGGTAACAACAACCTGCCCGTTAAGCATATAGCCAAGGTCACCGGTATTAAGCCATTTCTGCTCATCAAGAACGTTTCTTGTTTCTTCAGGGTGGCGGTAATAACCATCCATCAGGCTAGGGCCGTGAACAAAGATGGTGCCCACTTTACGGTCTGGCAGAGCTTCTCCGTTCTGGTCGCGTACTTCCATTGCGTGTCCGGGTAATACTCTGCCACACAACACGAAGGTTCGTGTTGTGGTGCTGGTATGTGTCGGAGGAGTGGCGACACCCTCGCTTTCAAGAATATCCAGGTCAATGGTATCAGTTTCGATGCCAGTGCCAAGTGGAGCAAAACTGATAGCCAGAGTCGTCTCTGCCATGCCGTAGCTGGCTTCAAATGAGTGTGCGTCAAAGCCGGCAGGGGCAAAGCACTCAGCAAATTCAGCCAGTACGTGCGGACGAATCATATCGCCGCCAATTCCAGCAACACGCCAGCTTGAGAGGTCAAGCCCGGCTGCGGGAGCACGACGTGCGCAAAGCTCATAACCGAATGACGGACTGTAAGACAACGTGCCGTGGTTACGGCTGATCAGGTCAAGCCAGACATGAGGGCGGCGTGCAAACTCGCGGGTTGGCAGCAGATCAACAGTAAGCTGACAGGTCATAGGCGTGAGAAAGAAGCCTACCAGGCCCATATCATGATAAAGCGGAAGCCATGAAACACAGCGATCACCGGTCTGGCGCACCTGGAGGCCGTCACGTGCGATAGACATAGCATTTGCCATGCCAGAACGCTGACTGACACAAACTCCCATAGGGAAACGGGTGCTGCCTGAGGAAAACTGAAGATAAGAAAGAGCTTCGGTTTCAATTTCAGGTAAGGCTGTGTCAAAAGCCGGACGGTCGAAGAGTTCAGTCGGTGAACCGGCAAAAACCAGATCGAGACCGCCGATAATATCACTGGTCCAGTCAGCAATGACATCTGGTATAATAACAGCTTTGGCTTCAGCGCTGCTGATCATGCCGCGGAGTGTCGCCAGGTATGCTTCTTTACCTGCAAATGCAACGGGCAGGGGAAGCGGGGCAGCAACAAGCCCGGCATACTGACATCCAAAGAAAATACGGGCAAAGTCACCATCGCTGTCAGCGATAATAGCGACTTTGTCGCCAGGTTTCAGGCCTGTTCCTAAAAGGCGCTGAGCAGTCTGAACAGCCTGGTTGCGCAATTTCTTATAGGGCAGGGCTTCCAGCAGTAAGCCTTTGCCTGAGTATATATTGAGGCCTGCGTCCCCCTGAGCTGCATAGTCAAGTGCGGCTGGGAAGGTAGGAAAATCTCCATACCGACGTGGCTGGCCAGAACTGGAAGGAACCGGCTGCAACGATTCATCATTGTGGAGTGAAGGTGCAGAGTTCATCAGGGTCATCAGTTGGCCATTCGAAGAAAATTAACTGGTAAATCACCCCTGACATAAGGGGCGTAGTCCGCTTCCTGTAAGATCGAACGTGAGGCCTATATAGTCTTTTTGTGATTTTACGAAAGTATCATGTTCGTAAAATGCTGGCCCAATAAGAATTTTTTATGAAACTTCATAAGGGAGAATATCAGTTAATGCATTGTAATATATGGATTTTCTTCTCAAATCTGAAGAATTTTTCATCGGTTAAGAAAAACATACGCACGCTTGTGAAAGTCAGATAATCAGTTCTGGTGCGGAATTTTGAGGTCACTCATCATATTATTAAAGAAGTATTTTTTTATGCCTTATATTAATGTGGGAGGAGCCTGACATCTGCTTTCTTACGATGCAACTCAAAATTAGCTTTTCGTAAAACACTTTCCCATTAAAGAGGCGGGGGAGGGGCAATAACCTGGCTCAGGACTCTTTTTGAGACGCAGAAGGTGGTGATAGTCTGGGTTACGAAAGGTTATGTAGTTTTATTGCTGTCATAGCCTCTGCCTCCGATAGCTCTTTTGTCTTGTCGGCAAGAGCTGCCTGCAGAACATCCGCTCTTCTGACGTTACTGATCTGATCCTTTAACCGATAAAAGCTCTCCGCAGCTCCTGATCACCGCACACAACGTGAAGTTTTGAGTTTAGCCCGCTTTGGTGCCTGTTCACTCCCTTTAAAGCCAGAGGAGAGGTTGTCCGGTGTGCTTTGAGAAGCTTCGCATCACTCATTATGCGCTTTGAACGGGCGGCCTGCTTTATCAGCGTGGCGAATATGTGGCCAAAGACACTAAGGCGGCGACCTCATCTGGTGAAATGAAGGCAACTCATTGAAAAATATAGAAAAAATAAGAATTTGAAATTTTCATGATTTTTTTAATTTTTATGATTGACGTTACGGTTTTGTGTCTGTAGAAGGGGGTCATCGAGAGCGGATGGGGCTCTGGAGGCTGAGGCTTCCGGGGTTT
>NZ_WOSV01000001.1 GCF_011516655.1 Acetobacter thailandicus | reverse complement strand
CGAAACCTCACCCTCAGAGAAAATACGCCGTCAGCATATCCCTCTCTCATATTCTCTTGTCAAAGACCGCTAAAGTCAGAAAAAACCCCGGAAGCCTCAGCCTCCAGAGCCCCATCCGCTCTCGATGACCCCCTTCTACAGACACAAAACCGTAACGTCAATCATAAAAATTAAAAAAATCATGAAAATTTCATAAGGAAATTTTCATCGAAAAACAGCGCTTATTTCAGCCGTTCTTCGCCTCAGGATAGATTTCCTCCCAGCCACCACCAATCGCATTATATAAACGCACAAGATTCTCTGACATCATTTCATTACTGGTCGTCAAAGCCGTCTGAGAAGATAAGACGCGACGTTCTGCATCCAGCACCGGCAGGAAAGTTCTTAATCCCTGACGATATAAGTCACGTGACAGGCTAAGTGAGCGCTGGTCAGCAGCAACCTGTGCTTTCAGTGCCATATTACGCTTTTGCTCTGCTTCATATTTTGTCAGTGCATTATCGACTTCACTCCAGGCCGTCAGAACCGTCTTGCGATAACGCAAAGCCGCCGTCTTCTGAGACGCTTTCTTCATCCTAAGCTGCCCAACCAGACGCCCGCCCTGAAAAATTGGAATACTGATAGATGGGCCAACGTTCCAGGCACGTGCACCCCACATCCCAAGATCACGGAAAGAGAAGGATTGCATACCAAACCCGGCATCAATGGTGACTTTGGGATAAAAGTCAGCCTCAGCCTGCCCCACTTCAGCTGTTGCTGCGTGCAGCTCAGCTTCAGCCTGACGAATATCAGGACGGCGGCGCACCACCTCTGAAGGTACACCAACAGGCACAACGGGTGGCAAAGACGGAATGACGGATGGCGTTTGCAGTTCAGCATTCAGCGCGCCAGGGGGCGCTCCCATCAACAGGTTAATCGCATTAATCTGCTGCTCAGCGAGCTGCTCATATTGAGGAATACGGGCGCTGGTGTCTTCAACCTGCGAACGGGCACTCTCAACATCAAGTTCACTAACCAGACCACTATTATAACGGTTCCGGCTAAGATCGAGCATCTGAACCGCGACTTCTTTATTCCGTCTGGTAATACGCAGCTGTTCCTGCGTGCTGCGCAAAGACAAATAATCCTGAGCCAGCTCAGCCTGACGTGCAATAAGGATGCCGCGTCGCTGCTCAACCGTTGCCTGCAAATAAGACTTCGCAGCCTCATACTGACGACGTACGCGCCCCCACAGATCAACTTCCCAGCTCGCCTGAAGGCCATCCTGCCACTGATTAAGCAATGGAATAGACGCGTTTGCAGCCTGAGAAGACAGCAGAGCATCTGACCCCTCAGGAGCATTTTTGCCAATACGCTTAATAACTGATTCCAGCTGCTTGCTGCTGTACTGTTGTCGCCGGTATGAACCTGTAGCTGCCAGGTCAGGAAAACGCTCAGCCCCGGCCAGAAGCAACTGCCCTCGACTGACAGCCATCTGCTGCGTTGCCTGAAGAATATCCAGATTCTGTGTAGCCAGTCTCTGCTCAAGCGAAACCAGCTCGGGGTCATGAAATACAGACCACCACTGCGGATCAGGAGCCTGATTAACCGGAACACTCAGCGCGCGGGACGTTTGCTCAAGGCTGGCATGCTGCCACTGGGCTGGTGTCCATGTTTCAGGTTTTTTAAAGTCAGGCCCAACCGCACAACCACTTAGCAAAACCGGAAACAGCATCGTAGCCGCCTTTAATCTGTACCGTTTTGCCACCTGTCTGCTCCTAAACTAAAATTCTCTCTTGCTCTGACCGATCGGTTCGGTCAGCATGGTAACCTACCGTTTTTCACTATGACGTCAATCGTCAGGATAAAGGAAATAATTACAGACAATGCCTGCCCTGCCCTGCTCTCCCCCTTCAGACACCTGTTCTCTTACAGGGGAGTCTGAAGCCAAACGCCAGCAAATTCTGGATGGTGCCAGAGCTGTTTTCGCTCAGCATGGCTTTGAAGGGGCCAGCATGTCTGCCATTGCCCGTGAGGCCAATGTTTCCAAAGGGACACTCTATAATTACTTCACCTGCAAAGCTGAGTTGTTTGAAGCATTTGTCGAGCAAAACTGCCGTGAAAAGCTCCCTACAGCCCTTGAGCCTATAAAACGCAACCAGCCTGTTCGTGAAACGCTGACCGCCATTGCACAGGCAATTATTAACCTGACTACGCTGCCAGAAAGCCTGATGCTTTACCGGATTATTATCTCCGAAGCGCCTCACTTTCCTAAACTGACAGATGTTTTCTGGAAAAACGGGCCCAAAATTGCCATTGAAACACTTGCTGAGTGGCTATCAGCCCAGACGAGGCAGGGCCTGCTACAGGTTGAAGATCCGGTTTTTGCGGCCGAGCTTTTTTTCACCATGTGTCAGACGCGCATTACACACAAAAAGCGCTTCAATATGGTTATTGAAAATGAAGAAGCTGAGCGCCAGAAGGTCATACACACGGTTGTTGATGTTTTTCTGTCTGTGCATGAAAAAAACTCTCAGCCTGCCAGAGTCTGATCGGAGCGCACTCTCCTGATACTAAAAAGCCTGCCATACGCTTGCGGCGCAGACAGGCTTTTCAGGCAACCGAAAAACGAAAAATTATTTTAGTTTTTCTGTCAGCTCAGGGACAATCTCAAACAGATCACCAACAATACCGTAGTCAGCGACCTGAAAAATTGGTGCTTCAGGGTCTTTGTTCACAGCAACAATCACACGGCTATCTTTCATGCCGGCAAGATGCTGAATGGCACCAGAAATACCAAACGCAATATACAGCTCAGGGGCGACAATCTTACCTGTCTGGCCAACCTGATATTCGTTTGAAACGAAACCAGAATCGACCGCAGCACGGGAGGCACCAATCGCAGCACCCAGTGTATCAGCCAGCGGCTCAAGAATACGGAACTTCTCTTCGCTAAGAAGACCACGGCCACCAGAAACAACTACACGGGCTGAATCAAGTTCCGGACGCTCAGAAGCTGAGAGATGAACCGCAACAAACTCTGACACATTCGGGTTTTCAACAGCAGCAACTTCTTCAATTGCAGCTGAACCGCCTTCAGCCGGAGCGGCATCAAATGCTGAACTTCTGACTGTCAGAATTTTTTTGCTGTCAGATGATTTAACGGTTGCCAGAGCATTACCCGCATAAATCGGACGTACAAATGTGTCTGCATCAACGATACGAACCACATCAGGCACCGGCTGCACATCAAGCAGAGCCGCCGCACGTGGCAGCACGTTTTTACCAACAGCACTGGCTGATGCCAGAATCTGATCATATGAACCGGCCAGTGACACCAGCAATGCAGCCAGTGGTTCAGCCATTTCATGGGCATAAAGAGCATCTGCTGCATGCAGAACTTTCGTGACACCAGAAATTTTAGCGGCTGTCTCAGCAACGCTGCGCTCACCCGTTACCAGAACATGCACGTCACCAAACTGTGTGGCGGCTGTTACGGCAGACAGAGCAGCCTGTTTGATCCGACCGTCTTCATGGTCCAGAAGAACAAGAGCTGTCATAATCAGATCACCTTTGCTTCATTACGCAGCTTTTCAACCAGCTCGCTCACCGTTTCGACTTTAATACCAGCTTTACGCTCAGCAGGCTCAGCAACTGAAACAATCGTCAGGCGACGAGTCGTATCCACACCCAGGTCGGCCACATTCAGTGTTTCGAGCGGTTTTTTCTTTGCCTTCATAATGTTAGGCAAAGACGCATAACGTGGCTCGTTCAGGCGCAGGTCAGCAGTGACAATTGCTGGCAGCACGAGGGAGACATCTTCTGTGCCACCATCGATTTCCCGGCTGACTTTCACTTTGCCGTCAGCAACCTCAACATTACCGGCAAAAGTGCCCTGACCCCAGCCAAGCAGACCCGCCAGCATCTGACCGGTTGCATTCATGTCATCATCAATGGCCTGTTTACCCAGAATAACCAGACCTGGATCTTCTTTCGCAACGATCACTTTGAGCACTTTTGCCACAGCGAGGGGCTCAGGACTTTCCTCTGACAGCACCAGAACGGCGCGGTCTGCACCCATTGCCATAGCTGTACGCAGAGTGTCCTGTGCCTGCTGCACACCGACAGAGACCACAACAACCTCAGTGGCCACGCCTTTCTCTTTTAAACGAACAGCCTCTTCCACAGCTATTTCGTCAAAAGGATTCATAGACATCTTAACGCCAGTGGTTTCAACACCACTACCATCAGGCTTAACACGCGGTTTAATGTTGTAGTCAACAACCCGCTTGATCGGTACTACAATCTTCATGGCTTCTTTCGCTTGGAAATGCAGAGTTATTCGTTACCAGACATACCGTATTTTAAAAAAAAATCACATGCCCGCAGGATAGTTCGGCCCGCCGCTCCCTTCTGGCACAGTCCAGTCAATGTTCTGGGCCGGATCTTTAATGTCACAGGTTTTACAGTGTACACAATTCTGGGCGTTAATATGCAGGGCAGGCTCTGAGGTTTCATTAACAACCTCATACACACCTGCCGGGCAATAACGCGACTCAGGTGAGTGGAAAACATCCCAGTTCACCGTTCTCCACAACCCCTGATTTTTCACGCGCAGATGAACAGGCTGATCTTCTTCATGGTTTGTGTTTGACAAAAACACAGAGGAAAGACGGTCAAATGTCAGTTTGCCATCCGGCTTAGGATAAGCTGGCTTTTCACACAAAGAAGCCGCCAGAAGCTCTTCATTATCCTGATGGCGGAAATGCAGGGTCCAGGGGGCACGCCCTTTCAGCAGCATGGCATCAATCGCTGAATAGACAGCGCCTTTTTTCATGCCAAAGCGGGCAAAAGCCGGGCGTATGTTACGCACTGACTTCAGCTCATCCCACAACCATGACTCTTTAATAAGCTGTACGTAAGAAGCCGGCTCAACACGCTCTGTGCTCATGGCATCAACAAGCGCCTCAGCTGCAAGCATGCCTGACTTCATTGCCGTATGTGTGCCTTTGATTTTTGGCACGTTAAGAAAACCCGCAGAATCGCCGGTTAGTGCTCCACCAGGGAAGGTCAGACGCGGAATAGCCTGCAACCCGCCTTCTGACAGCGCTCTGGCCCCGTAACTGATACGACGCCCGCCCTCAAGATGTTTGCGAAAAGCCGGGTGCTGTTTCACACGCTGCATCTCATCAAACGGTGACAGCCATGTGTTGGAGTAATCAAGCCCGATTACGAAACCATAAGACACCAGATTTTCACCAAAATGGTAAAGCCAGGCACCGCCATACGTATTGTCATCCATTGGCCAGCCAAAGCTGTGCTGAACCAGACCCGGGCGGTGTTTCTCAGGCGGCACTTCCCAGACCTCTTTAATACCAAGGCCATAAGTCTGCGGATCAACACCTTTACGCAGGTCATAATGCTGCATGACCTGCTTGGTCAGCGAACCACGGCAGCCTTCAGCAAAAAGCGTATATGTTGCACGCAGCTCCATGCCAGGCTGATAATTCGGGCCCTGTTTGCCATCACGCGTAATGCCCATATCGCCAGTTGCGACACCCACAACGCGGTTGTTTTCTATCAGCACTTCAGATGCAGCAAAGCCGGGATAAATTTCGACACCAAGCTCTTCTGCCTGTGAGGCCAGCCAGCGGCAGACTTCACCAAGACTGACAATATAATTACCATGATTGGCCATATGCGGCATGAATTTATCAAGTGCCGGCACTCGGAAACTGCGTGTTTCAGTAAGAAACAGCATATCCTCAGTCGCAACCGGTGTGTTTAACGGAGCACCGCGCTCTTTCCAGTCAGGCAGCAGTTCGCTCAGAGCACGCGGTTCAATAACGGCACCGGAAACGATATGCGCGCCGATTTCGCTTCCTTTTTCGATAAGACAGACGCTGGTTTGCGGAGAAAGCTGACGCAGGCGAATAGCCGCAGCCAGACCGGCCGGTCCGCCGCCGACAATCACGACGTCAAACGACATAGATTCGCGTTCTGCTTCACTCATTCCTGCTCTGTCCTCTCTGAAAAAAAATCGGGCACCCACTCCATAAGCCAGATGCAACAAAAATTGCAAAAAACTGGCTTATCAGTGACGCACAGACGGGTGCCTTATCGCATGTTTTTGCCTGGTCTCAGTGCCCTGAGCGGGCCGGACCAAACGCCAGCTCGTGAACCGCACGCCAGCTGGAGTCAACAAAATTAACAATAAGCGTACGCCGCACACCTGTCACAGGGCGACTGACAAAACCATGCCAGGTTTTATCTGAAGGGATAAATAAGACCCCGGTGTTAAAAAGACCTGATGCCCGGACAAGAGAGTCCCCCTCTGGCGACATGAGATCGGTGCCCCAGTCTTTCGCGTTTTCATCCTGCGAAAGCGAAATAAGCAATGTCAGTTTTTTTGCACCAATATCTGTATGCGGCTCAAGCCAGAACCCCTCAGTATCAAGGCACAGCTCAAGACGCAGCGCCGTCCCCTCAAGGCTCGCACCACAATAGCGCTCAAACCCCTGCCGGACCTCAGGGCTATCTATAATATGAGCAAGGCGATCGAGACGGCTGTCACGGGCACGTGTTGTCTCATCCACAAAAATCCGAAATTTATTGCGGGTCTCACGCCGGCCTGCAACATCTCCTGCAAGGGCATCACTTCCCGGATCCCAGGCCACAAGAGCATCGCATGCATCAGAGGGAAGAACAGATTTCAGTGACCAGTGGTCATAAGGATAAGGTTCACAGGGGGTCTCAGCAAGCATTTGTACAAATGCCGAAGCAGAGTCCATCTCGGTGAGCGGGGCATCAGAAAGCATCTGCCTTATCCTTTAACGGTAACACAACACAGCATCACAATAACAAAAACGGCAGCAAAAGGCAGCCATCCGGTGCAAAGTGGGACAAAATTGCTGTGCAATCAACACATGTCAGGGGCAGATATCAAATAAAAAGTTCAGATCGCATATGAAAATCGAGGAGATGAGGCCTGCACAGCCCCGGCAGATGGCAGGTTCTGACGACGTGCATCAAACACTGCGGCAATGTTACGCAAAAACGGACGCCCCTTGCCCGTCACCTGTATCATGCTGCCCTCACACAATACCAGGCCATCCTTAACCATCGGAGCAAGAGCTGCCACTTCAGCAGAAAAATATTCAGGATTTAAGCCGGATGTCGCCAGGTCAACCTGCATATCACACATCAGCCGCTCAATCAGGTAACCACGCAGACGGTCATCTGATGTCCGCTCAACCCCTCTGACCACAGGCAGGGCAGTAGCATTTTCTGAAAGCGCACGAGCATAAGCCGCCGCTGAGGTTATATTCTGTACGTAACCATCAGGCAGCATCGAAATTGCTGAGGCACCAACGCCAATAAGAGCTTCAGCCGAGTCGACGGTATAGCCCTGAAAATTACGACGCAAAGTGCCGGACTGAGCAGATTTTACCAGAGCATCTTCTGGCAAGGCATAATGATCAAGACCAACGGGCACATAACCCGCTTCGCAAAGCACCTCATCCATCACTGCACGCTGCGCCAGCCGCTCCTGCGCTCCTGGCAGACTTTCCTCTGCTATCAGGGTCTGGCGTTTTTGTTTCCACGGCACATGAGCATAACCAAACACAGCAAGGCGGTCGGGTCGTAACGTAACAATGCGCCTGACCGTTTCAGCCACTCCCTCCTGCGTCTGAAACGGCAGACCATAAATCAGATCAATATTCACGCCCTGCACACCGGCCTGACGCACGGCAGAAACACAAGCTTCAGTCTGCTCAAAACTCTGAATACGCCCGCAGGCCTGCTGCACCTTTTCGTTCAGGTCCTGCACACCGATACTGATACGGGTAAACCCAAGCTCACCCAGCAGAGCAGGATAACCCTGCGGCACATGGCGTGGATCAAGCTCCATAGATAGCTCAGCACCATCCTCAACCCGACATGAAGCCAGAATATCTGACATAATCAGACGCAAAGTCGCGGGTGGCAGTGTAGAGGGTGTTCCCCCGCCAAACTGAATATGCCGGACACTATGCTGCGTACCCACAAGAGCAATGATACGCGAAAACTCTTCAGTCAGCAGATTGCCATACGCTGCGCGTCCGCTTTCCTGCCGCATGACTGAGGTATTACAGCCACAAAAACGGCAAAGCTCATCACAAAACGGCACATGAAAATAAAAAGAAAGGGGCGCAGCTTCAGGCAGCTGCTTCAGCCAGACTTCAGCCTGGTCAGGCCCGACAGCTTCAGTAAAGCTGACTGCTGTCGGATAGCTGGTATAGCGGGGTAAATTCCCGCTATATCGTGCAATCAGCTCAGTAACAGAGGTGACTGCCATAAGGATCAGAACCGGTAAGCAATACCTGCTGACACAACGGTTGGGTCAAGCGAGTCATGCGCACGCACACGAATGGTTTCTGGTGTGTTCTGCACCCATGCATGCATACGCACAAACATCTGCTTAACATCGGCGTTAAAGAACCAGTTACCCACCAGCTGATAGTCAAAACCGACATTAACAGAAGGGCCTCCGGTAAAACCGGCATTAAGTTTGTTCAGTCCCAGAAAAGCGTTCTGGTTACCCTTCATGTTATGAAACCACATTGCCGTAACACCAACGCCGGCATAAGGGTTGAAACGCTTATGGGGACGGAAATGCCATGCGAATGTCAGCGTAGGAGGCAGAACCCAGGCTTTACCCACGCTAAGACTGTGCGGACCACCCAGGGCTGGCAGATCGCTGCCGACAGCTGACACTTTATGGCGCGTGCTGGTTGCAATGAGGTCAACAGACAGGTTGTCGGTAATAAAATACTCAAACGTCAGCTCAGGCATTGCTGCGTTTGTCGTAGAAATATGCGTATGGCTCAGCGGGGTATGACGGCTGAAGCCACCACCCGTAATAGAGACATTACTGTCACGATCCTGTGGCAGAACACCAACACCGGACAGGCGGATCATGAAATCACCCGCGCCCAGACCAATTTTTGTGCTGGCGCAGGTCTGAAACAAACCACAATGCTCATGAGAACGGGGCACGGCAGGAAGTGTGCTCACAACAGGAGCATTAACATACTGCGCATTAGCAGAAGCCGCCTTAGCGCCTGCTGCGCCGGAAAACGCTGCCACACCGGCAATCATTGCGGTAAATAAAGAACGAATCTTAATCATGGCTATTATACGTTTCCCTGAAATGCGCTACGTGATGGTCTGCTACAATCACGCATCAAATCTCCACACCTTGATACAGATCAAAATTATGCCATAATCCATATGTTGATTCAGGGAGTGTGATTTAGAAGTCACAGTTTTCTGGTTTTTTACTAAAAGTTAATAGTTTCATTAGAGTTTTCTACAATAATGGTTTTATTCCTCTGTTACTCTTTAAGAAAGTATTAACATTTCTGAGTGCATTTGATCGGGTAGATTTCTGATGGCATCTTACATTCATCCGTTTACCCCGGCGTTACAGCCTCTGAGCTCTCTCACGCCTGATGTTACACCTCAGAAATGTATGATGTGCCAGACACGCCAGCACAGTGTTTGTATCACAGCGAGCGAAAACACACCTGCGGCTTTTGCCGATGCTTCACAAAAACTGAGCCTCCCTCCCGGAATGACACTGATCGAGGAAGGCAGTACACCATTAGCCTCTTTCAATATCGTGTCGGGTACAATCAGGCTGTTCAAATCCCTGCCCGATGGAAGACGCCAGATTATTGGCTTCGCAGACGCAGGGCATTTTCTCGACCTGACATCCTCCGATATTTGCAACTTTGGGGCCGAAACCATTGATACGGTGGAAGTCTGCCGTTTTTTCCACCCACAACTTGACCATCTGCTGGCCAGCCACCCGGCCTTCAAACATCAGCTGATGAACCGCCTCACTCTCAGACTGGCCGAGGCACAGGAGCAAATGCTGCTACTGGGGCGAAAAACTGCACGCGAAAAAATTTCAACTTTTTTGCTGTCACGCATCCTCCATCAGCACAGCACTGCTGACACAACAATAATCCCGGTGTCACTTCCAATGAACCGTTCAGACATTGCTGACTATCTGGGGCTGACTATCGAAACTGTAAGCCGTACACTAAGCAACCTGCGGCGCGAGCAAATCATTGCTGTCACCTCACACCACAGTATCAATATTCTGGCTCCTGACACACTCAGAAAACTGGCCTCAGGGCAGGAGCACGGATAGGCCTTTATCAGGATGCCAGGATGGATGATGCGGAGCATCAGACCCGTGATTATTCCACCAGCCGCCACCCAGAGCCTGAAAAAGAGCGACTGTATCAGACAACCTGTCAGCACGTGACTGCGCCAGAGCCAGCTCTGTCTCCAGATGAGCCTGCTGGGCATTCAGCATCACGATCTGACTGATAGCACCATATTTGTACTGTGCCAGTGAGATTTTAAGACTTTCACCAGCCGCAGTGGCTGCCTCAGCATTATCTGCCAGGGTTGTGGCATCAAGGCGTAAGGCCGTAAAAGTGTCAGCAACATCCTGCAACGCGGTGATCAGGGTGGAACGGTACTCTGACGCCGCCTGGTCATAAGCCGCCCGGGCTGCATTTTCCTGGTGCCTGAGCAAACCTGCATCAAACAATGGTTGCGTTACCATAGCGGCAATCTGCCACTGACCATATCCGGGAGCGGCCATTTTCGCGATAGAGGCCGCCGCAAACCCGGGCGTTGCTCCCAGCTCGATATTGGGCAGACGATTGGCCACAGCAACACCAACCTGCGCGCAGGCTGCATGCCAGTTGTCCTGTGCTGTACGAATGTCCGGGCGCTGCTCAATAAGACGAGCCGGTACACTCACCGGCAGGTCTGCAGGCAATGTCAGCTCATCAAAAGTAAATTCAGGCTGAGGCACATCCGGAGAATCACCCACAAGCGCTGCTATCAGATGCTTTTGCTGCTCAAGCTGCTTTTGTAACGGGGCCAGTGTCGCCTCGTTCTGAGCCAGAGCCGTATGCTGCAATGCGACATCATTACGTGAGAACTCGCCGGCTTTTTCCTGCATGCGAGCCGATTCTAACAAATCACGCTGGAGCGTGACGAGCGAACGGGTCGTCTCAATCTGGGCTTTGATCGCAGCATAATCAATCGCGGCCTGAACGACCGAAGAGGTCAGTGTCAGATACACGGCACGAAGCTGATCACGCTGTGCATTACGCAGTGCTTTAGCTGCCTCTGCCCCACGACGTACCCCACCCCAGAAATCGGGCACATAAGAGATATTCAGCTGAGCTGTATGAACCGTATAAAGCCACGAGTTATTATTAGGGACCGGTGAGTACGTGCGCGACGTTTTGTTCCGTGTCGGGTTAAAACTACCAGAAATGCTGGGATAAAATGCACTTTGCTGCGCCAGCTTATTTTGCTGTGCCGCTGAGAGCGCATCACGTGCAGACTCAAGTGACGGATTATTATCAAGCGCTTTCTGCACCAGTGCATTCAGTGCTTCAGAGTGAAACAGCCGCCACCATTGTGCGGGAATATCCTGCCCGACATGAAAAACCTGCCCGACACCCTGCCTGCCACTGGCAGCCTGCTCTGCCTCCCCCGTGACACCTGCCACGTGTGAAGAGCGCCCTGCCTGACCATACTGCTCGCCAGCCGGTGCCGCGGGTTTTCTGAAATCAGGCCCGACGGCGCACCCGGCCTGAAGCAAAACGCTTAGTGCGCATCCTGTCATAAAAAAACGGCGCATCATGCAGCAGGCTCATTTTCAGGGGCCCGTTTTTCATACCAGGCCTCTAGTTTGTAATAAAATGTAGGCAGAATAAACAGGGTCAGTAATGTCGCAATGCCAAGCCCGCCCACGACGACTGTTGCAAGGCCGCGCTGCACATCTGTGCCAATGCCGGTAGCAACCGCTGCCGGCAACATGCCTGCACTGGCAACAGTCGCTGTCATCAGCACCGGCCTGAACCGCTCCCCTGCCCCGTCAAGCACAGCATTGTATAACGTAGCCCCCTCCCGACGATGCCGGTTGATGTTAGAGACCATGATAATACCGTTCTGCACAGCAACACCAAATAAGGCAATAAACCCGACCGCTGTTGCTACATTCAATGTTTCACCCCGCAGCTGCAAAGCCACAAGCCCACCCAGCAACGCCAGCGGCACAACAGCAAGCACCAGTGCAGCCTGACGGAATTTACGAAACTCACCAAATAAGAGCACCAGCATAATCGCCAGCATAATCGCAACAGCAACAACCAGACGAGAGGCAGCACGCTGAGCCTGTTCAAACTCACCTGCCCATTCAAGCCGGTAAAAGCTCGGGTCAAAATGCACCTGACCTGCAATACGTGCCTGCGCATCTGCCATATATTCAGAAAGCGGGCGTTTACCATTATCCACGCGCAGAGTGATCTGCCGCTGTGTCATCTCATGGGAAATTGTGCCTTCACCTGTTTTCAAGGCAATAGAAGCCACCATTTCAAGCGGCACCAGCGCGCCATTGTCAGCCATAAGTGGCAAATGGCCTAAAGAACGCAGGTTACTGACATCAGCATGCGGGATCTGAACTGTGACATCATACGTTCTGTCGGCAATATAAATCTGCGAAACGGCAGAGCCGCCAATCGTGCTGCCAACCAGCGTCATAATATCAGACACTGAAATACCATAACGGGCTGCCGCACGCCGGTTTGCCGTAATATTCAGCTGGGGAATTTCAGGTTCCTGAAAAATCGAAGCTTCTTTTGTGCCAGGAACCTGTTTAAGAACCGCGACAATCTGCTTACCAATATTGCGCAGCTCACGCAGGTCATGGCCATAAACACGCAAAACCAGTGCAGAATGGGCCCCTCCAGCCTGATCATTCATACCGTCGGCAATTGGCTGGCTTATACCAAACTCTATACCAGGAATAGTGTTCAGCTTATCACGTAGTTTGCTGATGAACTGCGCTTTGGTCTCCCCTTTCGGCCAGGCGCTATATGGTTTCAGCCCGATAGGCACCTCAATATGAGAGGGGGTCCAGGCATCTGTGCCGGAATCATTGCGCCCCAGCTGCGTAACAACGTAAGAAGGCTCAGAAAAAGACATAACGGCTTTACGCACTTCATCTGCCATATCACTTGCCTTCTGGAGCGACAGCCCTGAAGGCAACTGCACCTGAAGCCACAAAGCACCTTCATCCATATCTGGCAGAAATTCGCGCCCGGTATACATACCAAGCACCACAACAAGACCAAAAGCTGAAAGTGCGCTGCAATAAGCTATAGCAGGGCGTTTCATACTATGCGCCAGGCCTGCCCGAAACCAGCAATGGAGTTTCTCGAGCGGTTTATTGTGGAAAATACGATGCGGCTTGCGCATGGCAATAAAGGCCAGAGAAGGCGTCAGCACAATCGCGCAAAGCAATGCACCCAGCAAAGCAAAGCTGACAGTATATGCCATTGGCCTGAACAGACGCCCCTCAGCCCCGACAAAAGCAAATAAGGGGCTGTAAGCCACAATGATAATCAGTGTCGCGAAAACAATGGCGCGCCCGACATGCCCTGTTAACCCCTGCACATCCTGCAAGGTCATTGTATGGTCAGGCCGGGCTTCCCTCAGACATAAAATCGCTTCAGTTACAACAATTGCCCCGTCGACAATAACGCCGAAATCAATCGCCCCCAGTGAAAAAAGGTTGGCAGGCATATTCAGCAAACCCATCACGACAAAAACAAACGCGAGCGCAAGCGGAATTGTAACCGCTGCAACAATCGCACTGCGCGGGCTGCCAAGAAACAAAATAAGAATAACAAAAACCAGCCCGACCCCTTCGAGCACCGTGTGAGTAACCTTCTCAGTCGTGGCACTTACCAGGTTATCACGATCAAGATAGGGGACTATGCGAATACCCTGCGGATCAAGCTGCTTTTGCAGCTCCTGCACACGGGTATGCAGCAATGCAAGAACGTGCGACGCGTTCTCGCCCGATACCATCGACACAATGCCTTCAATAGTATCAGGGTTAGAGTTTTTACCCAGAATACCTTCACGCACCTGGTGACCCAGCTGCAGCCGCCCGAGCTCACGCAGGAACACAGGCACACCATCATGCTGTGTAACAGGAATATCACCCATCTCATCAAGGGTGTGGATCATACCAACGCCCCTGACGATATAAGACTGCTCCCCTCGTGTTACACGCCCGCCACCAGCATTGATACTGCTGTTACGAATCGCATCCAGCACAGTATTAATACCAATGTGAAAGCGGTACAGCGCATGCGGATCAAGGCGCAGCTCATACTCCCGGGTAAAGCCACCAAAATTGGTAACATCGGCAACACCCTGTATTTTCTGAAGAGCAGGAATAACAAACCAGTTCTGCACTTCTGAGAGCTGCATCAGGTTTTTTCTGTCAGACTCAAGCGTATAACGATAAATCTCACCAGAGGGGCTCGTAACCGGCCCCATACTTGCCGTTACACCCGCCGGAAGATTAACCTGTGCCAGCTGCTCAGTAACACGCTGACGGGCGGCATAAACATCCATGCCGTCCTTAAAAATCAGGTTAATCAGTGAGAGGCCAAACGTGCTGCTTGAGCGCCCGCTCACCAGACCTGGCGTTGCCGACAACTGCCGCTCGAGCGGAACGGTAATCTGCTGCTCTACCTCCTCAGCTGCCAGCCCGGGACTTTGTGTACTGATCTGAACAGAAACAGCCCCAAGATCCGGATAGGCTTCTACAGGCAGGTTTTTCCATGCCATGCCTCCCCACAGAGCCAGAAGTGCCATTGCAAAAAAGACAATACGACGCTCGCGCAGACAGGCAGCGATAATTTTCTCAATCATCGTTCAGCAGCACCCCGCCACGAACAATAATGCGCTCCCCAATCCTGAGCCCGGAGAGAACCTGTGTATTCTCACCCTCATCATAAGAAATCGTAATGACCCGGCGCTGAAAAACCCAGGGAGCTGTTTCGACAAATACTGTAACGGTATCATTATTCATCAGCAGAGCTGACTGAGGAACCATCAGCCCTACCGGCTGTTTGATCTGAATAGCCACTGAGGCAAACATGTTCGGCTTCAGATCTTCATCAGGATTGGCAAGCACAATCATAGCCTGCAGCCTGCGGGTATCGGCATGAAAATCCGGCTCGACAGATGAAACCTGCGCCGGAATTGCAATACCTTCACGTGCAGGCAAGCTCACGACCACCGATTGCCCGACCTGAACATCGTTACCATCAACCTCGGCGATATTAGCAACGACCCAGACCTCTGACAGATCCTCCATCACCAGCAGCGGTGCAGTCATATCTGTGATATTAACACCAGGTGCGGCTGAAAGGCTGGCAATGACACCACTTGCCGGAGCACGCAAAACCAGCACGCCACCTTCACCGCCATATTTGTCAGTTAAGGAAAGCAAACGCAGCCTGGCACGCTCTTCTTCAGCCTCAGCATCCAGCAGGGCCGCATGAGCAGCCTCGACATCTTTTGTGGCAGCACCGCCGGCCTTTCTGACCTCCTGAGCACGCACCATTGCACTGCGCGCCATCAGTAAGCCAGCTTCAGCTTTTTCCTGATCTGTCACTGCCTGAGCCATATCGCCCGACATAATACGAACCAGCTCCTGCCCGCGTACAACATGCTGACCAGGTGTGGCCGACACCGATAAAATACGCCCGGTTACCGGTGGAAGAAGAGGAAAAATACGCCTTGGTTCAGCAGCGATATTACCTGGCACAGTCAGTGTGTCGCGTGGCATTCCGACCTGAACAGCAGCCACCTGTATCTGAGAGCGCAGAGGCGAAGCCTCAGGTACACTCAGCATACCATCCTTACCGGCAACAAAGCCTGACGCAGCCTGCGCTGAGGAAGCATACAACACCAGAGAAACGGCCGTATAACAAAGAGCTCTGGTCACAGACCTGAAAACAAAAGACATCATTCTACTTCTTACCGGCCTTCTCACACCAGGCACTGCACGATACTCACCCTGCCCCGGCCTTCATACCAGAGAAAGAAACGGTATAAACTACCATAAGCAGGAATAACACGCCTGCTACATCATTATGATATTCTTTTCCTGACAGGCGCGTTTTCTCTACCCTGCAAATAAGGCTTATATTCGACCAGCAAAACATCATAAAAAAACGCCAGCCCGAAGGCTGACGCTCTTTTTTGAAAAAACGACCAGAAAACCGCCAGTGTCAGTTATCGTCATCATCACCGTTATCTGATGAACTGCTGTCATCACCATCAGCTGAGATAGCAACAAACAGCGACTGGCCATCACGCAAAATACGCAGCAGAACAGGCTTCTTCGCACCAAGAGCTGAGCGTACTGCCGTCACGACAGCCCGCGGCGTATCAACGGCCTTGCCACCGACAGACTGAATAATGTCACCCGGAGCCACACCAGCCATGCTGGCCGCTGACCCTGGCTGTACATCTTTTACAACAACCCCTTTAACACCATCGCCCACACCAAGCTGACGACGAATGTCACCAGTCAGCGGCGTCAGTGCCACACCAAGATGAGGTCCTGGCGCAGAACCACTGATACCGCTGTCATTTGACGCACTGGCAAGATTACCAATGGTGACCGTTGCTGTCGCAGGTTTACCTGCACGCACATACTCAACCGCGACCTTTTCCCCCGGTGCGATAGAAGCAACGCGCACAGCCAGGTCATGGGGTGTTGCGACCTTCTGACCATTAAATTTAACAATAACATCTTCAGGCTTCAGGCCGGCTTTCTCTGCCGGACTATCTGAGCTGACACTCGCAATAAGAGCACCCGCTGGCGCAGCACCATCAGCAGCAGGTGGCAGACCAAGCGCTTTAACCATCGCCGGAGAAACATTCTGCGCGTTCACGCCCAGGTAGCCACGCACAACATGACCGGTTTTACGCAGCTGGTCCGTTACACTTCTGACCGTATCAGACGGAATAGCAAAACCAATACCAATGGAACCGCCACCCGATGGAGAAAGAATCGCCGTATTTACCCCGACAACTTTACCATCCTGCGTAAACAGCGGTCCACCTGAGTTACCGCGGTTAATCGGGGCATCAACCTGGATAAAATTATCGTAAGGGCCCTCGTTAATATCCCGGCCACGCGCTGAAACAATACCCGCTGTTACCGTACCACCGAGCCCGTAAGGGTTGCCAACGGCAACAACCCACTGACCTGGCTGCACATCATCAGAGTTCCCCAGTTCAATAAAAGGCAGCTTCTGCGATGACGTAATTTTCAGCAAAGCAATATCTGTTTTACCGTCACGGCCAACAATCTTCGCGGGAAGAGTCGTGCCATCATCAAGCGTAACCTTAACCTTCGTCGCACCTTTAACGACGTGGTTGTTCGTCACCACATACCCGTCGGGCGAAATAAGGAAGCCTGAACCTCGTGCTTCAATCAGCTGACGGCTGTTCTGAGGCGCCATCTGGAACGGGAATGGAAACGGGAATGGCATACCACCACCGCCCATGCCACCACCTTCTTCAGCGGCAGCATCAGCCTTAATGGTAGAGGTAATGGAAACAACAGCAGGTTTGACCTGTTTCACCAGATGCACAAAATCAGGGATTTTCTGATCAGGGCTGCTCGGCGTAATAAGCCCTCCCTGAACAGTTTGCGCATAGGCTGCATTATGTGCAGCCAGCCCGAAACCAGCGCCAGCATCGGTCACCAGCGCGACCCCGGCCATAAGAGTTAAAAGATGCTTGCGGCGAAACCGCCCGAAAAATTTTGATGCAGATTTTTCCGACATTATGTTTCTGACTGTCCTTTACATGGCCCGGGCCTGCGTCTGCCACCCGAACGCGATCTTCAACACTCAGCCCGGCCTGACCTTGCTGTCACGCAGAACTATCCGATTCTCGCAGGCAAGAGCCTGTCATTGCAAAAAGGTAATTCCCTGCACAAAGAAACTCTGCACACCAAAAGATATCTGGACTCAGCTTTACCTTCGCAAGGTCTGAAAAAAAATTTTAAGCATTTCAGCACACTCCTGCTCTCTGACACCGCCAACAACCTCGGGTTTATGCAACGTCTCAACCCGGTAAGGCAGACGCGGGCCATGCTCAACCCCGCCACCTTTGCTGTCATAGGCACCAAAAACGACCCGCCCGATTCTGAAGTGCGCCAAAGCGGCGGCACACATCGGGCAAGGTTCAAGTGTTACCACAAGTGTACAATCTGACAGCCTGCGACCGCCACGCTTTTGCACAGCTTCACGCATTGCCAGCATTTCAGCGTGAGCCGAAGGGTCATGCCAGGCTTCAACGCAATTACGCGCCTGCCCGATCACTGTACCATCAGCAGAAAAAACAACAGCACCAACAGGGACTTCGCCCGCGGCTGCGGCTTCATGCGCCAGCATAACAGCGCGCTCCATCGCATCAGCCGTAATATCTTTCGGCAAAATGTCTCCTTACGCCTGTTGCTGCCAGCGAGTATGGCTGTCAAATTATGACAACAATAAGGCAATATTTTCCTTGCATCTGCCTTGCTTCTTCTGTCATCCTGCTATGCAGATACCGTAACTCAATGTTGAGCTGATACCTGAGCATCCGGCCACTCTTACAGGCTGGAAACTGAGAATATCTGGCAAAACAAGCCGACCGTGAAAGGGGTCTTCCTCATGCATAGTCTTACTCTCGTTCTTACTGCAGCAGCTTTAGGCCTGAGCCTTTCTATTGCTCATGATACCAAAAAAGATCACTGGGTCAGTCCGATCACAACACGTTCTGTCAGTATTTTTCTCGCGGGAAACTAATTTCCTGTATCAGGGCTAATAACAGAATCTGCTACTCTGAAGCGGCGTAATATAAAGGCACTGTACGCCAGCTGAATAATGCGTGCTGCCACAGACACTGCAATAATATTGTCAGAGCTTCTGCTCCCGTAACATTATACCTGAGCATATCAGACAGGTTTTTGCATTGCCGTGTGCTATAAACCAGGGGTTACATCCCTTTTAAATCTACAAAAATACTTAAAGTATTCACCAGAATAAAAATTAATTTCGATATTAAAACAATAAAAGACCACATCACCAAAAATAAAATTGAGAACAATACTTATACAGATACAATAAAAATCTATTGCATCCCACAACAGAAACCAGCATATACCCCATCTTTTCACTGACCGCCGCATGGTCATGGAGTGTGGTTATGTCTGTTCAGACATCCGGGCAGTTACCCCGTCATACAATCGAACTCCCAACGCTGACTGGCGTAAGTGCTGTCTTTATGTGGAGCGCTACTGTTGGCCTGTATCGTGGCATTTCTGAAGCCTTTGGGGCTGTTGGTGGCTCAGCGCTGATCTTCACAGTCAGTGCTGTTATTGCTGTGCTCTGTACCGGCCCGTCTGCCTTTAGCGCACTCTCAAAACGCTATCTTATTATCGGCGGCGGACTGTTTATCACCTATGAAACAGCTCTTGCACTGGCCATTGGCTATGCCACGACCCGTCAGCAGGCCCTTGAAGTCGGCACGGTGAATTATCTGTGGCCTTCTTTTACAATCGCTCTGGCTGTATGGCTGGGCTACCAGCGCGCTGACTGGCGTATGATCCCGGGTCTGCTGCTCAGCCTTACAGGTATTCTGTGGGTGTCATCGGGTGACAGGGGCATTTCATTCACACATATCATTCATAATATCGGCACAAACCCGGTCGCTTACGGGCTGGCACTTATCGCAGCCACAGCCTGGCCAGTGTACACTATAATAACACGCGCCATATCTGAGGGTAAAAACGGCGTGCCTGTCTTTCTGACACTGACAGCCATCGTATTATGGATCAAATATTTCAGCACCAGCCAGCCGCCCCTGCATTTTAATTTTAACGGTGCCATTATGGTGCTTACCTTTGGTGTACTAACAACACTTGCCTACTCAGCCTGGAACTATGGCGTAATGCACGGCAACCTGACCCTTATGGCAACGGCATCTTACTTCTCACCAGTGCTTTCTGTACTCATGACAAGCCTGCTGCTGCACATGATGCCTGGTCATACTTTCTGGCTTGGTTCACTGCTGGTCACAGCAGGCTCTCTGATCTGCTGGCTTTCAACGCACCAGACTTCAGTTGTTGCCTGAAAAAGCTGAAAAACCTTAAAAAGAAGCATATTATCGGTTGTATAGAGAGTGCAAAACGTCTCTGATTCTGGCATATCTTTTCTATCATAATTTTTGATGATGATGTCCAGACGGCAGGAGCAGCACGGTGACAGAAGAAGAACGCGGAGAGCGCATTGCAAAATGGCTGAGCAGATCAGGTATTGCCAGCCGCCGCGATGCAGAACAGATTATCGCTCAGGGGCGCGTCAAACTAAACGGTCAACCGGTTACACACCCAGCCACTTTCGTCCGGAAACATGACCTGGTGCAACTCGATAATGCACCTGTTGCAGAACCAGAGCGCACACGCATGTGGCGCTACCACAAACCCGACGGGCTTATGACCACTCATAAAGACCCGGAAGGCCGCAAGACTGTTTTTGAGTCACTGCCTGAAGGTATGCCCCGCGTTATCAGCATTGGTCGCCTTGACCTCAACAGCGAAGGGCTGCTTTTGCTGACAAATGACGGTGAACTGGCACGTCGCCTCGAACTCCCCTCCAATGGGTGGATCAGACGCTACCGGGTACGGGTCTTTGGCGTGGTTGATGAGGCCCGGCTGGCACAGCTGGCAGAAGGCAGCGTCTTTGAAGGTGTCAAATATGGCCCCATTGATGCACAGCTCGATTCTAAAAAAGGCGATAATGCCTGGCTCACGGTCTCTCTGCGCGAAGGCAAAAATCGTGAAGTAAGAAAAGTCATGATGGGTCTTAACCTGCATGTCAGCCGCCTGATTCGCACAAATTACGGACCTTTTCAGCTTGGCACACTCCTGCGGGGAGAACTGGAAGAAGTGCAAAGCCGCATTATCCGTGACCAGCTTCCCGCTGCGCCGACAGCCAAACCTGCCACACGCAAATCACGTACAGGCAACTAAACGTGCGAATTATAGCAGGCATACGCAAAGGGCGGCAGCTGACAGCGCCAGCCGGCACAACCACCCGACCCACGGCAGACCGGGTCAGGCAGGCTTTGTTTGATATGCTGGTGCATGCGCCATGGGGTGGCGCCGGGTTACTCAGCGAAGCCTGTGTACTCGACGCTTTTGCCGGCACAGGTGCGCTTGCGCTTGAAGCCCTTTCACGCGGGGCAGCAAGCGCCTGTTTTTTCGAAACAGATCGTCCCGCACTGGCTGCACTACGTAAAAACATTGCTGACTGTAACTGGCAGGAGCGCTGCACCGTGCTGACAAAGGATGTCACCAGCCCGACAAAAGCAAGAAAACCCTGCTCTTTGCTTTTTATTGACCCACCCTACCGACAGGGGCTGCCAGCAAGCGCGCTTGCTGCTCTGTCAAAAGGCGGATGGATTGCTCCGGGAGCTATAGCTGTTATTGAAACAGCGGATAATGAACCTCTTCCGCTCACAGACCCTGCGCATCCTGCACCACAAAGCGAACCAGAACAGGTGACCTTCAACGGAACCCTGCTGGCAGAACGCAAACATGGGGCTGCCCGCCTCTCTGTCTGGCAGCTGTAATATCTGCCAGGGCGCAGGTCTTTCTCTTCTTCCACTCACCGTGAGGGGTAGAAGAAAAAGACGGAGTGCGCTACACGAGGCAGACATTTTTCTTTTTACAACTTCACGAGGTCACTGATGGCTGGCAGCGTCAATAAAGTTACTCTGGTTGGCAATCTGGGCAAAGACCCGGAAGTACGCACAAGCCAGAACGGCATGAAAATTGTGTCGTTTTCTCTGGCAACAAGTGACACATGGAATGATCGTCAGTCAGGTGAGCGACGTGAGCGTACCGAGTGGCACCGTGTTGTCATTTTCAACGAACGTCTGGCTGATGTTGCAGAGCGCTTTTTGCGCAAAGGTCGTAAAGTTTACCTTGAAGGCACCCTGCAAACCCGCAAATGGACCGGCCAGGACGGTCAGGAACGCTACACAACAGAGGTTGTAATTGAGCGTTTCCGTGGCGAACTGGTACTGATCGACAGCCGCGCAGGCGGTGATGATGATGACGGCTCATCTCAGGGCGGTGGTTACGGTTATGACCGTGGTGGTAACAGCGGCGGGTATTCAGCCCCACGCCAGAATAACCCGGCCCCACGCCAGAACACCCCTGCACAGGGTGGATGGGATGCCCCCGGCGGCAACAATGACCTGGATGATGAAATCCCGTTCTGATTCTCAGCTCTCTCTGTTCAGTATAACGCGCAGCTTTTTTCAAAGTACAGAACATGCCCCTTACAAAGTTGCAGCATTCACAGCTGCCTGCCTGGCTGACAACAGGGGGCACCCTGTGCATTATGATGCTGCCTTTGTTTATGTTCTACAGCCGCGCGCTAAGCGATATTACTGCCACCACACTTGGCTGTTTCTTTCTGCTGCACTGTGCAATTACCCGCCACTGGCGCTGGCTGCAAAGCCCATGGGTCACGCCGGCAGCGGCACTCTGTGTGCTGAGCCTGATTTCTTCTCTGCATGTTCATGAAAGAGGTGCTCTGGCTCAGGCCCTGTGTCTGCCACGCCTTTTTCTGATCACTGCAGCAGCGCAAAACTGGATCCTGACACAAAATAAACGGCGACTTGTGCTGGGTGGCATCCTGTTTGTTCTGGCACTCTGGCTCATAAGTCAGTGCTGGGAGCAGTATTTTACCGGCGTCAATCTGACCGGCTCGCACCCCTGGGTGGATGGTTCCCTCACCGGACCTTTTTACAAACCCCGTGCCAGCTTTATGTTTCTGATGCTGTTCTTCCCGGGCATTATGCCCGTTGTTATTACCTCTCTGCGCAGCAAAAAACCTTTACTATGGTGCTGCGGCCTCGGGCTGCTTCTACTCTCTGTGGTCACAATGATTCTGATAGGTCAGCGCATGGGCACCGTGCTGATGCTGTTCGGGCTGTTTTTGACCGCCCTGCTTATCAGGCAGTTCCGCTGGCCTTTCGTTATTACAGGCGTCTGTGCTGCTATTGTACTGGCTTTGCTTCCGGTTATCTCACCGGCAACATACGCAAAACTTGTCATAAAATTTTCTGACCAGCTCAGACATTTCTCAACAAGCGATTATGGACAGCTTTTTAAAAAAGCAACGATTATGACGCTGAATCATCCGGCTCTGGGTCTGGGGATGGATGGCTTTCGTCATTTTTGCCACGAAAGCATGCATTCCTCTTTTCCTAAAGCCTTTAACCTGCCAGCGCTTGAAAGCCCCGCAGGCGCAGGGTGCAATATTCACCCTCACAATTACTATCTGCAGGTTTCAACAACAGCTGGCCTTCCCGGTCTGCTGGCTTTCTGCCTCATGGTCGTGTGCTGGCTTAAAGCCGGTGCACGAGGTTTGCTAAGCACCCCTTATGCTCAGCATACTATGCTTTTCGTTGTATGCTGCGTCGTGCTCTGGCCTGTCACTTCAACAAGTGCCTTATTTACCTTCCCGACGGCCGGATGGATTTTTCTGTTTGCAGGGTGGATGATGGCCGCCAGCGCTGCATATCCTGGCTCTGCCGGTATTTCTGAGCGTACCACACGAGAAAAATATAATTAAAATATCGGAAACACCGAACTCTGGTACTGGCCTGAAATTACTTCTCCTGTGATCACAATTCACAGAAAAAATATATTTTTTAAATGAAAATTATAGAATGCGCTTGGCTTCCTGCGAGAGCGCCGCTATAAGCCGCGCATTCTTTCAGGGCAGCTACCTGTCATTGCAAAGGCTGACAATGATCACTCTACCTCATGACTACCGACCCTCTGAAGATGAGGAGTTCATGAACCCTCTTCAGACTGAATATTTCAGACAAAAACTCACCAGATGGCGCGCAGACCTTCTCAAGGAGGCCGGAGACACTCTTGCCAGCCTGTCTGAAGGCGGCATTCATGAAGCGGATATTACCGACCGCGCCAGTGTTGAAGCTGACCGTGCACTTGAGCTGCGTACGCGTGACAGAGCCCGCAAACTCATTGGTAAAATCAACCTTGCTCTGCAGCGCGTTGAAAATGGCAGCTATGGCTATTGCGAAGAAACAGGCGAACCGATTTCGCTCCGCCGTCTCGAAGCCCGCCCCATAGCGACCCTCTCAATTGAGGCGCAGGAGCAGCACGAACGCATGGAAAAAATACACCGCGACGATTAATTTCTGGTTTTTAGCGAAATTCAGGCTTGCGATAAGCAGCGCAAAACGCTAGAAACCGGCCAGAGCGCTGCTGTAGCTCAGTGGTAGAGCACTCCCTTGGTAAGGGAGAGGTCGCGAGTTCAATCCTCGCCAGCAGCACCAGGTCATTATTTACCAAAAAATTATAGTATTATGAAATTTTCCATAAATTTCTGAGATACCTGCTTCTGTTTCTGTAAAAAATTACATCCGTTTCTTTGCGGCAGACTATTACATACGCTCTGCACTACCTGAAAAATAAAAAATAAAATTATAATCAGCCCTGTATATCGCAAAATATTAGCCCCGAATATTTTTACATTCTGGCCCCCCCCGCTCTTATACGCTATAAGACAAAGTCTAAATTACTATGGTTGATTACCAATAATTTACTTAACGGGGTGTCGATGCGAATCTTACTAACAGGCGGATGCGGGTTTATCGGGTCAGCAGTTATTCGTCATATAATGCGTGCCACTCAGCACTCTGTTCTCAATGTTGACTGCATGACCTATGCAGCGTCAGCCGAAACAATAGAAAATGCGGCGTCAACCGGACGCTATGAGTTCGCTCAGGTCAATATTACCGACACCGCAGCGCTCAACACCCTGTTTGAAAAATTTCGTCCTGATGCTGTTATGCATCTGGCAGCAGAAAGCCATGTTGACCGTTCAATCGACGGGCCTGGCGTTTTTATTCAGACCAACGTCGTTGGCACATATTCTCTGCTTGAAGCCGCCAGAAAATACTGGTCTTCGCTCGATAAACAGGATCGCGAGACCTTCCGTTTTCATCATATTTCAACAGATGAAGTCTTTGGCGCACTCGAAGCAAACGATCCGCCCTTCACTGAAACAACCCCTTATGACCCACGCAGTCCCTACTCGGCCAGCAAAGCCTCCTCTGACCATCTGGTAAGAGCGTGGTATCATACCTACGGTCTGCCAACCTTTGTCTCAAATACGACAAATAACTACGGCATATGGCATTTCCCTGAAAAACTCATTCCACTGATCACCATCAATGCCTTTGAGGGCAAAGAGCTGCCGGTTTACGGCAAAGGTGACAATGTGCGTGACTGGCTGTTTGTCGAAGACCACGCCGAGGCCCTGGTCAAAGCCGTTGAAAAAGGCAAACCTGGCGAGACTTATGCTATCGGTGCCCGCCAGCCCCGCACGAACCTTGATGTTGTGACAACTATCTGTTCTGTGCTCGATGAGCTGGTACCAGATGCACAGGGTCCGCGTGAGCGGCTTATTCGCTACGTTAGTGACCGGCCCGGCCATGATTTCCGTTATGAAATTGACCCCTCCAACGCAGAACGCGCGCTCGGCTGGAAGGCAAAACACGACTTCGAAACGGGTATCCGCCTCACCATTGAATGGTATCTGAACAACAAAACCTGGTGGGAAGGTATTCGTGCCCGCCGCTATACAGGCAACCGCCTGGGGACTTCTGCATAATGACCACGAGTTCAGTAAAGCCTATGAAAGGCATTCTTCTCGCCGGGGGGTCAGGCACACGCCTGCACCCCATGACACTGGCTGCCAGCAAGCAGCTGCTGCCGGTTTATGACAAACCTATGGTCTATTACCCCCTGTCTACGCTGATGCTGGCCGGGATCCGGGATATTATGATCATCAGCACACCGGCTGATCTTCCGCAGTTTAAACGCCTGCTGGGTGATGGATCCCAGTATGGTGTGCGCTTTGAATATCGCGTTCAGCCCTCACCTGATGGCATTCCTCAGGCCTTCCTGATTGCTGAAGACTGGATTGATGGTGCTCCATGCGCTCTGGCGCTCGGTGACAACCTGATTTTTGCCGATCATCTCAGCCTGTCTCTGCAGCACGCTGCAAAACGCTCAAGCGGTGCCACCGTTTTTGCTTACCAGGTTCGGGATCCTGAACGATATGGTGTGGTCAGCTTTAATGAGCAGGGTAAAGCCCTGACAGTTGTTGAAAAACCAACGGACCCTGCTTCGAACTGGGCTATTACCGGCCTCTATTTCTATGATCACCGGGTGGTCGACTTTGCAAAAAAAGTCAAACCTTCTCCGCGTGGCGAACTCGAAATTACCGATCTCAACCGTCTCTACCTTGACGAAGGCACACTACAGGTTGAACGTCTTGGCCGCGGCTGTGCGTGGCTTGATGCCGGTCTGCCTGACAGCCTGATGGAAGCCGGGCAGTTTGTTCACACCATTCAGGCCCGCCAGGGTATGCTGGTTGGCTCCCCCGGGGAGGTAGCCTATCGTATGGGTTACATTAACGCAGACCAGCTGCGGGCACATGCGCAGCGTATGATTAAAACAGAGCTGGGCCGGCTTCTCATGCAACTGGCAGACACAGTCCCGGATCAATCCTGATAACTCGCGCCCTTACATATCTTTTTAACAGGACCTTGAGTGTATGAAAGCCGAACGTCTCGCTATTCCTGATGTTATCCTTGTCACACCACCACGCTTTGGTGATAACCGGGGTTTCTTCTCAGAAACATACAACATCAACCACATGAAAAATGCAGGCATCACGCAGCCCTTCGTGCAGGATAATCAGAGTCTGTCACGCCAGAAGGGTGTTATTCGCGGCCTTCATTGCCAGCTTGCTCCACACGAACAGGGTAAGCTGGTACGCTGCACCAAAGGTGCAATATGGGATGTCGCGGTTGATGCCCGTGTTGGCTCGCCAACTTATGGCAAATGGGTCAGTGCTGAACTCTCTGAAGAAAACTGGTCTCAGCTCTGGGTTCCACCAGGCTTTCTGCATGGCTTCTGCACACTGACTGAAGATGCTGAAGTGCAGTATAAATGTACAGGCCTGTATGACAAAGCTTCTGAGCGCGCCGTTATCTGGAACAGCGCTGAACTGGCTATCGACTGGCCTGTCAAAGCAGAAGATGCCGTTTTGTCAGAAAAAGACCTTCTGGCACCTGAGTTTTCAGCCGCTAAGGGCTGGTTTCATATCTGAGGAGTAATCTGGTGGATATTCTGCTGCAAAACGGTGGCCCCATTCTGGTAACGGGTGGTACCGGCCAGCTGGCCACATCTCTGGTTAATCTCGGTGGGTCACGTATCCACCGTACAGGCCGCCCTGACTTTGACTTTGACCACCCGGAAACGCTCGCCAGCACGCTCGAACGCGTTAAGCCTGTTGCTGTGGTTAATGCTGCAGCCTGGACAGCTGTTGACCTGGCTGAGAGTGAAAGTGAAGCCGCAGCCCGTGCCAACACCAGCGGCCCGGCAGAACTTGCACGCCTGTGTGCCGAGCGGAATATTCCACTAATACACGTTTCAACTGATTACGTTTTCTCAGGTGAAAAAGGCCAGCCTTACACCGAGTCTGACCCTGTTTCTCCTCAGACAGTCTATGGCAGCACTAAAGCCGAAGGCGAAAAGCTGGCTTTAGCAGCCAACCCGAAAACTCTTATTTTTCGCACCTCATGGGTTTACTCAGCTCATGGCAAAAACTTTGTGCGCACCATGATCAATGCCGGCGCTAAAAACCCGGCTCTGAAAGTTGTCGGCGACCAGAAAGGAAACCCGACCAGTTCTGATGATCTGGCAGGCGCTATTCTGGCAACACTCGCTGTTATTGAAAAAGATGGCTGGAAAGATGAATTTGCAGGCATTTATCATGTATGCGGTACGGGTGACACAACGTGGCACGGCCTTGCTGTAGCAACATTGCAGGAAGCTGCACACTACGGTCAGAAAAACCCGGAAGTTACCGCTATTCGCACTGAGGACTGGCCAACTCCTGCCAAAAGACCAGCTGATTCCCGAATGGATAACAGTAAATTAGAGCAAGTATTCGGTATCAAAATGCCTCACTGGGAAAAAAGTATTAAACAAATTGTAAAGAAAATTTTTGCACAATAGCGCCAACGCTGTAAAAGGAGGGCGTAACACGACCCTGTGATGAGGTCTGTGTTATCCCATCCAACAGAAAAAAACAGAGGTTTGTACGTGCAGAAAATGCGTCAGGGTAATGACACAGAGTTCTTTTCTGCGCGACCAGACCCTTCAGATATTATTTTTATCCTGCTCTCCGTTTATAATGGCGAGCAGTATCTGAAAGAGCAGCTTGCCTCGCTCGAAAACCAGTCCTGCACATCATGGGTATTGTTATGGCGCGATGATGGCTCAACAGATGCCACCCGCCAGCTGATGGAAAATTTCACACTTAAGCATGGCCCCGAACGCTGCGTTCTTCTGTCGCAGGATAACGGTAAGCATATTGGCATATGCAATTCCTATACGATGCTTTTATCGGCAGTTCCTTCTGGTGCCTATATCGCCTTCTGCGATCAGGACGATATCTGGCTGCCTGAAAAACTTGCAACCGGCCTGAAGGCACTGAAAAACACCCGGAAAGACAGGCCCGCACTCTATTGTTGTCGCCAGATTCTGACAGACAGCCATCTGCGCTACACGGGTCTCTCTCCCGCCTTGCCACAACATCCCCGCTTTCTCTCTGCGATGACACAAAATATTGCCACAGGCTGCAGCATCATGCTCTCACCTGCTGCCTGTACATTGCTTAAGGCTGCAAGTCCGCCTTTCTCACACATTCTGCATGACTGGTGGGCTTATCTGCTCACCAGTGCTGCCGGTGGCGTCATTATAACCGATAACCAGCCTCATCTGCTCTATCGTCAGCACAGCAGCAACGCAGTTGGTGCACCGGCCTTATTTTTTAAAAGAGCACTGGCAGCAATCAAACGCGGACCAAACGTGTTCATGAGGATTTTTCACAGCAATACAGAAGCACTTCTGAGGCACAAACACTTTGTTACGGCAAAAAACACTGCCAGCCTTCAGGCCCTCCGGAAAAGCCTGCGCCCTGGACTGAGAGGGATACTGGCCCGATTCTCTGTATTATGTCGCATGAGCGGGCTACGACGCCATACTCTGCCTGAGCACCTCATATTTTGTTTGTGGTTTTTAATTGGCCCCCATAAAAAACTGCCTAAAAAGAGATAATAAAGGTCCTTAGACCTTATCTGACACATCGCTTCACGATACACTTGCCTCTCACTGGTCAGTAACCCTGCCATATCACTGACCTTGTTTTTCAGATTTATTCAGAGACAGGATTCAGCCCCTTGGTGCGAGTAAGCCCTCCCCATTCATCCGACTACGCTGTTTCACCCTATAAAAGTCCCCTGCGCATGCGCCTTGAAGAAGCCGGGGGGATAGTTTTGTGCCTTCTCGCCTGCGCCCTGCTCATTGCGCTGGTGTCTTATAATCCTGATGATCCGTCCCTGAACACAGCAACCGGCCAGGCACCCACCAACCTGCTCGGGCTGCCCGGAGCTATATTTTCAGATACCCTGCTGCAAAGTGTCGGTCTTGCAGCCATTCTTCCGGCTTTTATTCTTATGGCCTGGGGCTGGCGCTTTATGAGCCACAGACTGATTGGCCATGAAACACTGCCTGTTTTTGGTTTCAGAGTAGCTGCCTTTCTCTGCCTGCTACCCGTTGGCGGCGCCCTCTTCTCCTCCATTCCCCTCCTCTTTACAGCTCTGCCCACTCCCGCATGGCCTGCCAGGGCTGGCATCGGTGGAGGCATCGGGCTTTCTATCGCTCAGGCTTCACTCTCAGCCGGCACGGCGGCAATCGGCCCTGCCGGCGGCATGGTGATCTGGCTGCTGGGCCTGTTACTGGCCGGGCTGCTACTGGCGCTTGCTACAGGATTGCGCCGCCAGGAATGGATGGCCCTCTGGCGCGGTTTTGTCATGGTCAGCCGCGTCCCTGGTAAACTGGCAACCCGCTTTGTTCGCTATTATGCCAGCCGCAAACACCAGAGCGACATAACAGCACACGGTACACACGATGAGTATGTGAGGGATGAAGAGCAGCCATTTCAGAAAAGCAGCCATGTCAGTCATGAATTATTTGAAGACGAATTTTATGACGATGAGCTGACAGAAACACACTCTGAAGAGCCCCCCCCTGGCACGCCTCACCATCATCATGAGCAGGAACCTGAAACACACCAGGCCGAATCCTTCAGACCTGCTGAACCACCTCCGCCCGCCGTGCAGCCAGCTCCTGCTCCGGCCCCGGTCAGACCTCAGGTTGCTGACACAGCACAGAATAAATCTGGCCTGCTGGGGCGCCTGTTTGCAGGTAAAGAAGGTACCGGAAGCCAGGGAGCCGCACTTGCACCCAACAGAAAAGGCGGCTGGGAGCTCCCCCCTCTTAACCTGATTAAGCCGGCACCACCCAAAGGACAGCTTGGTCCTTCGCAGGAAATGCTTACAGCTAATGCCCGCCTGCTTGAGCAGGTTCTGGCCGATTACGGTGTGCAGGGCACTATTGTCGGCATGAGTGCCGGGCCGGTCGTGACACTCTATGAGCTTGAACCTGCTGCAGGTATCCGTTCAGCCAGGGTTATCGGACTGGCAGATGACGTCGCTCGCTCGCTCTCTGTGCTGAGTGTACGTATTGCCACTGTGCCCGGACGCAACGTGATTGGTATTGAGGTACCAAACCAGAAACGTGAAACCGTTTATCTCTCTGAACTGCTAACCCAGCCAGGCTGGCAGAAAGACCCCGCTCATCTTTCACTGGCACTGGGCAAAGATATTGCCGGTGACCCGGTATTCAGTGACCTGGCCCGCATGCCTCATCTGCTCGTTGCGGGTACTACCGGGTCTGGTAAATCAGTGGGGATCAACACCATGATCCTGTCTCTGCTTTACCGTATGTCGCCAGATGAATGCCGTATGATCATGATAGACCCGAAAGTACTTGAGCTTTCGATCTACGATGGCATTCCACACCTGCTGACACCTGTTGTGACTGAACCGGCTAAAGCAGTAAACGCCCTGAAATGGGTTGTGCGGGAGATGGACCGCCGTTACCGGACAATGGCGCATATGCAGGTCCGTAATATTGCGGGCTATAACGAACGTGCAGCAGCAGCCCGCGCTGATGGCGAAATTGTTGTCAGACGTGTGCAGACAGGTTTTGATCCCGAAACCGGCACACCTGTGTTTGAAGAGCAGTCTATGACGCTCGACGCGATGCCCTACATCGTGGTCATTATTGACGAGATGGCTGATCTGATGATGACAGCCGGTAAAGAGATTGATGTTTGTGTGCAACGACTGGCGCAAAAAGCCCGTGCGGCTGGTATTCACGTCATCATGGCCACACAGCGCCCGTCAGTTGATGTGATTACCGGCACTATTAAAGCCAACTTCCCAACCCGTATTTCCTTTCAGGTCATCAGCAAATTTGACAGCCGGACTATCCTGGGAGAACAGGGGGCCGAGCAGCTTCTGGGCCAGGGTGATATGCTGTTTATGCAGGGTGGTGGGCGCATTACACGTGTGCACGGCCCCTTTGTTGCAGATAGTGAAGTAGAACAGGTGGTCAACTTCCTTAAAGAACAGGGAGAACCAGTTTATGATGATGATGTGCTGACCGAAGCAGCTGAAGAAACAACTACCGGCTCATCAGGTCGCTCAGGCGGCAACAGTGATGGCGGAGAGTCCGACCTGTACGACGAAGCGGTATCAATCGTCACCCGTGAAGGCAAAGCCTCGACATCTTTTGTGCAACGCCATTTATCTATTGGTTATAACCGCGCAGCTAAACTGATTGAACAAATGGAACGGGAAAAAATCATCAGCCCGGCTGACCATGTTGGCCGCCGCAAAGTGCTGATAGGGGCGCATCGCGACGAATGATGTCTCAGTCTTTTTCTCTTTTTCCGCTGGATATTCTGTATAACGATCAGCGGATTGTTATCATCAACAAGCCGGCAGGTATTCCTGTACATAGCAATGTAGCGGGTACTATCAGCATAGAAAGCTGCTTTCCTGCGCTTTCAAAACGCAGGGATGGCCCCTGGCTTGCTCACCGGCTTGATACCGACACATCAGGCTGTCTGGCTATCGCGCTGCGTAAGCAACCCTTGATTGCTATGCAGGAAGCCTTTGCTAACAAAACTGCATTAAAAACATACTGGGCTGTGGTTCAGGGGCACCCTGAAGGAGAATCAGGCGCGATCTCTCTGCCTTTGCTCAAACAAAATGACCGCCATAAAGGCTGGCGCATAATCACTGACCCGAAAGGAAGCCCGGCGACAACCTCCTGGCGCGTTCTCGGACGTAGTGACACACTGACCTGGCTTGAACTGACGCTGCACACCGGTCGCACACACCAGGCGCGGGTGCACTGTGCTGCAATGGGCTGGCCAATTGCGGGTGACAACCTTTATGGTACAGAACACAAACACGGACTGCACCTTCTGGCGCAGAGCCTTGTTTTACCATTCACACCGCGCATTGCAGTTACAGCACCACCCAGGGCAGCGATGCAGCCCGCCCTCGTTCAATGTGGCTGGAAAGAAGAAACATAAATATTTTTTCTTTGTCATAAATATACAGAGCGTAAAGATAAACAGACATCAGCCAGAAGCCGGTGTTCTGAGCGCAGCATCGTCTCAAAACATGCATGCAACCTCCTGATTTAAAATATATAATTCTCTCAGAAACCCCTGGGCATCACGGTCAGGTTATTCTGTAATAAACTGCCCCTGCGCCACGATAACACGGCGCGGCGGCCATTCTTACAAACACAAATATATTAGTCTCTGATGCGGAATGTTATACGCGACCTTAAAGACGCCACTTTTTGTCCCGAGGAAAGCATTCTCTTACAACTTTTGGTAAACATCAGAGCTTAACCAGACAGCCACTCCTCCCCCCACCGGATAGAATATCGATGAGAGAACAAAACTGGGCTGTCGTAATTCCTTACTTCAATGAAGAAGACTGCCTCGAACAATGTATGTCCTGTCTGCTTCACCAGACAAAAAGACCCAGTCAGATTATCCTGGTCAATAATGCCTCAACTGACCGCTCCCCTCTTCTGACCAGAGAATTCAAAGAGCGATTTGGTCATTTGTTCGAAATAGTGCTTATTGATGAACCAAAACCTGGCAAAATACATGCTCTTGTCACAGGTACTGCACTGGTACGCACAGATTATTTCGCCACCTGGGATGCAGACACATATTATCCACCTGACTACCTGACAAAAGCACATACAGGATATCAGGGCAGAAAAGGTTCATGTGTCGCTGCTGTCATGGCAACGAACATTAAAGGCCCGCTCTCATCATTTAAAAGCCTGTTTCGCATTTTTAAAATACAAACTCTGGCCACTCTCTTCTCTTCTGAATGCCATGCCGGAGGATATGCCGAAACATTTCGTACAGCCTTGTTTCGCAAAGTTGGGGGATTCGACCCTGTACGATGGCCCTATGTTCTCGAAGACCATGAAATTGTTGAATGTTTACTAAAAGTAGGCCGCGTACGCTACCCCATCGGATTCTGGTGCCTGACATCACCCCGTCGTGCTGATCGCTGCCGGGTAACATGGACAAAAACAGATAAAATTTTATATCGCTACACACCATTTTTTATGAAAAAATGGTTCTTCTATACTTATCTGTGGTCTCGCTTTGAACAAAAAGGTTTATTCTTTCATCGCCTGCGTGAACAGCCATGGAAAACAAATAAAAAAAGTTCATAGCGCTCAACAAAAGGTATTTGTAAATACTTCTATTCTTTTTAGTTTAAAAAGTCAGCGAATCTCAGGCTCAGTACCTGTTAATTCCCTGAACTGAGCGAGAGCTTGTAATTCACAGGCTTGCCGATGGAGGTGAGGCTGTGAGTGACGTATTATTGCTGTCTGAACGCCAGATGGAGCGGATTGAGCCGTTTTTCCTCTGGCGCACGGCGTGCGTGGTCGTGGCGCTCTCATGACGTATCTGTCCCATAATGCTTCCTTCCACTCTCGTGAAAATATCACACCATCAAACTCCGGGACTAAACACCTAAGCCTTTATCATACACTGAGCAATATGAACTGGCATCATGTTTGCTTCACGATACTTATAACATTAATTTAGCAGCTAGACTTTTGAAAAAATTAATTCTTTATGATTATCCAGATTGTGATACTAGGCATCTAACAGATGAACAATTTATTCTTGCTGGATCTAGATACAATAGAGGTACTGAAAGAAAGAAACAGGACTTTATAGATTCTATACATGCCGATAAATCTAATGTAAAACTAAGACCTTATACATCTTATGGTAAACATTTAATAATGCACAGAACTCATGTGACGCAACTACTAAATTTACATTAAAAAATGATAAAAAATATAATTTTTATATTTATATATATTATATATGTTGTTTTTATTGTGGCTGCATCAGTTCATGATAAAGAACAAATGGTAAGTGATGGTTCTGTAGAAAGCTTATGTTACTTATACGATAAAAGTGATATTATATAATCACTACATATTTGCATGTCTTTTTATTTTTTATTTTTTTTAATATTTATAAAGTTTATGAATAAATACATATTTATTATGTTTGTATTAATGCTACTACTTATTATTTATAGATTTTATATACGTTTTCACTTTTTTTGCCATTAATATTATTTACTTTCAAAAACCTGGTTCTCCTGGTCGATAAGGTCGGTATTCAGGAGCCTCCTGTTTCTTTTTTTAGCGTCTACTCTTTGTTTTTGAATGATTTTTTGTTCTTCCTCCCGCTCATAACTACGGTGATCGATACGGGACTGATGATGTCTCCTGGACAGAGCGCCATTGCATTGTCTCGTCCACAAGGCACGTAAGCTTTCTATCTCTGCCCCCCGTTTTGGCTGCATCCAGTATACTGGTTTTTTTGCCTAATCCATGCGCCTCAGCCTCGCATGTCGTTGTGAGAATACGAGCATGGTAATTTCGCTCATCTCCTCCTTCATCAGGGGCATGCAAAGCAACATCAGCAACAACCCCTTAACGCTCAACGACAGAAGAGGCAAAAATCCGTGCAAGCTCTGCTCTGTCTCTGGCATTCAGTTCAGCAGGAAGAGCAATCACATATTCACGGGCTGTGACTGGATTTGAACGTTTTTCAGACCGCTCCGCCTCGTGCCATAAAGTCGAACGATCTGAGGCCAACTCACAGCCTGAAGGAGTGATGATAAAACTATCACCTACTCCTGCCCGCTTTGAGTAATTATGCTGACGTCCATCACGTTCATTCGTCAGCATATCATTTCCTGCCCGATAAGTCGCAGCCGCTACAGCACTTCTCCCGATACTACGCGATACAGTTTTAACGGAAAAACGAAAAATCGCCACGGATCAGGCTTTCTGTCAGAAGAATATAAGATGAGTTTATCAGCACAGCATGCAAAGTCGAAGACTTTGCATAAATACGCTCTTAGTAATGAGGATATTTTATAAGCTTTCATTCACAAGAGCTGTTAAAGTAACCTTCTTCAAACCGGGGTTTTTCCTGTAACAGAACCAACAAAACAATAGCAGATCGTCAGAAAATTATTCTGGGTGCAACATTAATAGAAACCGCGCAGTATGAAGAGCGTTTTTCCTTTATGATTGAAACGCTCTGAAAGCGCCTTGAACGCCCCCAGGATATTAAAGCATTTTAGAAAAAAATTGCTTTGTGGTTCCCCGACCTGACGCAAAACCTGTTCAGAGATAATCATATGGTAGATTCTGAAGAAGAATATATTGGTTTACGTGCTTTTGAAGAACTCAGAAAAAGCGTAGAATGTTCAGATCAGACACATAAACAAGTCTTTTCAGCACTGTATGATTATTCCAAATGGATAAAACAGGTTTACTTCAGGCTTTGGGCTGCGTCAGATTGATGGACATAAACTTGTCAAAGAGAACAATCGACTTCTATGCCCATCAAAAGATGGAAGAGCTGTGAAATGATTATTACCTCCATCAGATGAGAATTAAATAATTCCAATTAACTTATTGTTTTATAATAATTTTTATTGTTAATCTATATCTTTGAACTTAGGTGGTCTGATGGCTTCCAGCTTCTCTTTCACACCATAAAATCATCTCTTCACGTATCATCTGAGGCCCATGACAGAGCCTTTGAGGTCGTAAAGAAGAGTAAGAAGAACATTCGTGCAGGTCTTGCACCATATTGTTTGGTCCCGGAGTTTGATGGTGTGATATTTTAACGAGAGTGGAAAGGAGCCTTATGGGACAGATACGTCATGAGAGCGCCACGACCACGCACGCCGTGCGAGCAGCAATACAGCGATCGCAAGCTTCGCACGCGGCGCTGAGCAGGGAGTTCGGGATCAATCCGAAAACAATTGCAAAATGGCAGAAGCGTCAAACGGTTGAGGATCAGAAGACAGGCCCCAAAGAGCCGCGCTCAACGGTTCTGTCCGCGACGGACGAAGCGATGATCGTGGCCTTTCGTCGGCACACCTTACTGCCGTTGGATGATTGCCTTTACGCATTGCAGGCCAGCATTCCTCATCTGACACGCCCGGCCCTGCATCGCTGTCTGCACGTCACGGAAAATGCACCAAAAGAAATGGATCAAAAGACAAAAATGACTTTGGCAGATATCAAAATCCCCCTAAAGGTATAATTATTTTACCACCTTCAAACGAACTATCTTCGAAATTATCAAAAGATCAATAATTATGAATTCTGAAATTTTAAAACTCATAAAAGAAAGCAAAAAAAATATATAATAAATATGAACATAAATCAAATATAGATGATATAAATATATTAAAAAAGATATTTAAAAATAAATTTAATTGTCAGTTACCAAAAGTATTGGAGGATATATGGTTATATACAAATGGTTTCTATTGTAATGGTCTTATTTTTTACAGAGTATCTATTTATAATAACTCTAATGAAAATTACATAGATTCAATAATAAATTTTAATAATTATTATTATTCAAATATTAATATAAATAAAGATTATATATTTTATGGTTACGATGATAGTATTGAGTATTATGTCTATGATAATAAACATAATTTATGGAAAAAAGCAAACATTTTTGATTTGGAAGAATTTTCAACACCTGAAGAGTTAATTATTTCTTCTTTAAAAGAACGTTTATCATAAATGTTTTATAATTTTATTATATAAGCATGACAGTGTCAAATAAAATTGGATTATGAGCGCTCATTACAGAGAAAAATATGACAAGATTCTCTACCCGGTTCCGGGTTTTACTCTCAATATTCCCAAAGGAACAAAATATCACAGTATTCTTACTTTCACTCTGACGCCAGACAAAGGACAGGAGAATGGTATCAATAAGATGTCTACTGACGAAACTATCAATAATATTGACCTATATTCTGACCTTGGACGGGACGGAGTTAATCCTGGCGAACAGAAGATAATAAATATTGATCTTCGTGAATGCTGATGAGGAAAAAGTGGCTGATATAGATCCAAAATTTGATGTGAGAAAATATATAAAAGACTATGGAGAATTAAGTTACAAAAGAGATGTTCCAAAGAGTATTTGCGAAAATTATAAGGATAAGCTCCCCGATGACCTTATTTTATTCTGGAGAGAGCACGGTATTGGTACATGGTTGAGTGGAAAATTCCAGTTTTGTATCCCTTCTGACTATTCTGAAATAGTAAATATTTTATTCTCTGGTGATCCTGAAATTATTCCAGAGAAAACTCATATAATTGGATATTCTGCATTTGGTCACCTAGTTATATGGAATGAATATTTTCAAACCTGTGAAATAAATCTTCCTTATTTAACAATGAGAATACCAAAAAGTGACTTCAATAAATTTGGTGCAACGAAATTTCATTTTAATGCTATAATAGCGGGATCTAAATTTTCAGAATTTTTTTTATATTGAACCATCTGATGATAAATATCCTTCGTTATTTGAAGAAGCCATTGATAAAATTGGCGAAGTGACTTTAGATAAATGCTATGGTTTCTTTCCGGCGCTTGCGCTTGGTGGGTCTGCCTCGGTAAAATATATTCAGATCGTTGATGCTCGGGTTCATTTTATACTACTGGCTCAGATGGGTAATTTACGTATTCTTCGCCGAAATGAGCAGCGAAATGTTGAGTTTGTCCGTAACGCTGGCGAAAAAACATCATAAAAGATAATTTATATCTCTTCATGTGTTTTGACTTTTGTTTACCCTCTACGTTAGGCTGAAGACCTGTTAATTTATTGAATTGAACGAGACGTTGTAATTCAACGGGCTTCAATGGAAAGATGCCCCCAAAGCGTATGGCCCACATAAGACTTTGTATAATCACTTCATCCGGCTGGAGCTGCCCTGCTTAAAAAGAAGCTTTTCTCCGCCATACCGGACGAACCAAAGGCGGTCTAAACGCAAAACTTCATGTCTTGTGCGATGATCAGGGGCGACCAGATATAATCGTGGGGCTCATACTTCCATGTCCGCAATTCATATCGCAGCACGTTTCATCTTATACCATTAAAGAATGAGTCCTGAGCCTGGCTGGCAAACTATAAAAATTGAAATTTTTACTGGTTATTAAATCACAACCAAAAAAATTTATTATAGTATTTTGTGTGAAAAATGGTGCCCTCAGTAGGATTTGAACCCACGACCTACCGCTTACAAGGCGGTTGCTCTACCACTGAGCTATAAGGGCACATTTGCTCTTGCGGGCGGATTAAAACTGTAATTTTGCATCTGAGTCAAGAGAGAGTTTACGCTTTATCTGAGAATTTTAAAAAATTTCGATATTGCATCCCGTTAATGACTGACGCATCAAGGGAGACTATGCCGTATTCAGAGCCAGGATCCATGTCACATTTCTCCCTGCATGACAGCCAGCGTCGTGCGACTGTTCCCTTCGTACCTCTTGACCCCGAACACATCAAAATCTACTATTGTGGACCGACAGTGTACGACCTGGCGCATATAGGTAACCTGCGGGCCATGCTAACGGCCGATGTACTGGTACGCACACTGCGTCATCTTTACCCGCGCGTGACGTTCGTACGTAACATCACCGATGTCGATGATAAAATTACCGCCCGGGCCCGCGATAATAATGAAGATATCGCAACCCTGACCGAACGCACGACACATGAGTTCCACGCTGATCTGGCTGCGATGAATGTGATTCCCCCTGATATCGAGCCACGTGCGACACATAATATTGACGAGATGCAACACCTGATAGCGCGTCTGGTTGCTCAGGGACATGCTTACGAGGCCGATGGTCATGTGTTGTTTTCGGTCGAATCATTTCCCTCTTATGGTGCCTTATCCGGGCGCAACCCTGAAGAACTGGTCGCCGGGGCACGTGTCGAGGTTGCAACCTATAAAAAACATCCGGGTGACTTTGTCCTCTGGAAGCCTTCATCCGAAGATCAGCCCGGCTGGGACAGCCCATGGGGCCGGGGACGCCCTGGCTGGCATATAGAGTGCTCAGCCATGTCACACCGCTATCTGGGTGAAAGCTTTGATATTCATGGTGGAGGATCTGACCTGATGTTCCCTCATCATGAAAATGAACGTGCACAAAGCATGTGCTGCTTTCCTGGTGGCAAGTTCGCTAATTACTGGGTGCATAATGCCATGCTTCTGGTCGAAGGCGAAAAAATGTCTAAATCACTGGGCAATTTTTTCACTATTCGCGATGTCCTGAAGCAGGCCCCGGCTGAAGCTCTGCGTCTGCTGCTGCTAAGCGCACATTACCGCTCAACACTCAACTATACGCAGGCTGGCCTTCTTGAGGCACGCAAAACGCTTGACCGTTTTTACCGGGCTCTGGCCGCTGGCCCGGTACCCCGCACAGAAGCACCCGAAGGCGTTCTTAAAGCCCTCTCCGACGATCTGAACACACCCGCTGCCATTGCTGAGCTTCATGCACTTGCCAGTAAAGCTCTGGCAGGTGACCGCACTGCCGCAGGCGCACTCAAAGCAGGTGCAGACATGCTTGGCCTGCTTAGTGAAGACCCCGAAAAATGGTTCAGGGGTGAATCCTCAGATGAGGATACCGAAATCCAGGCTCTGATTACCCTGCGTCTTGAGGCAAAAAAACAACGTGATTTTGCAAAGGCCGATGCTCTGCGTGAGCAGCTCCAGGGCATGGGTATCATACTTGAAGACACCAGAGACGGCACCGAATGGAGGCGCGCATGACCGGCCGTGACGGCGGGGCCCCTCTGGTCCCACAAGGTAACACACCGGTAGTTATTCTTGTGCGGCCACAACTGGCTGAAAATGTCGGCACAGCTGCCCGTGCCATGGCGAATGGCGGATTATTTCACATGCGCCTTGTAGCCCCGCGCGACGGCTGGCCGCAGGAACGTGCATGGCGCACTGCTTCAGGTGCAGACCGTATTCTGGATGCGGTACAGGTTTATGAAACAGTTGATGACGCTGTGGCTGACCTGCACCATGTTTATGCCACCTGCCCAAGGCCGCGCCATGTGATTAAACCGATCATGACGGCGCGCGGCGGTGCTGCTGAATTACACGCTGCAACAGGCCGGGGGCTGAAAGTTGGCCTGATGTTCGGCCCAGAACGGGCTGGGCTGGACACGGAGGACATGGCAAGAGCTGACGGGCTGATTCGTTACCCGCTTAACCCTGCGTTTATGTCACTTAACCTCGCACAGGCCGTTATGATTATGGCTTACGAATGGTGGATGATAAATGATCAGACAGATGCCCGCGAGCTGATGACGAACGAAACCCATATTGCCACCAAGGGTGAGCTTGAAAATTTTATGGGGCATCTTATCAGCGAACTGGATGAGTGCGGGTTCTGGCGCAGTGAACAAAAGCGCCCTGGCATGGTCAGAAACCTGCGTCATTTTTTCACGAGAGGGGAAGTCACAGAGCAGGAACTCAGAACCCTGCATGGTGTTGTACGCGAACTGGCAAACCGCCGCAAAACGAGCGAAAAATAGCGCTATGCCTTTTCGGGCAGGCCGTTATAAGGCCTGTCCGAAAGATGCAGGCATTAGTCAGCAGCAAGCAGCATAGTGCGTGTGCCCATAGCTGTCTTAACGTGATCTTCAAGCGCATCCGTAATTTTGTCAGCCTGTTTTGCAAAAATATGATCTGCATCAGGGAAAATACGGTAATCGACAGCAACACCTTTCTGAGTGTTGAGCTTATCAACCAGTTTATGAATGGCAGGCTCAGGTGCCATGTCATCTTTTCCGCCGGCAATCATCAGACCACCACAGGGGCAAGGTGCCAGAAAACCAAAATCATAATGTGTGGCGGGTGGCGCAACACTGATCCAGCCGGTAATTTCAGGGCGGCGCATCAGGAGCTGCATGCCAACAAAAGCACCGAAAGAATAACCGGCAATCCATAAACCACTGGCATTGGGGTTGATGCTCTGCATCCAGTCAAGGGCTGCTGCTGCATCAGAAATTTCACCAATACCACCGTCATAGCGCCCCTGTGAGCGGCCGACACCACGTGAGTTATAACGCATGACCGAAAAACCCATTTTTTCAAATGAGCGATACATAGCGTAGGTAATACGGTTATTCATTGTGCCACCGTGCAGCGGGTGCGGGTGCAGCACGAGTGCGAGAGGCGCATTGGGTTCGTTAGAGTGCAAATAGCGCCCTTCAAGGCGGCCGTCAGGACCGGCAAACATAACCTCAGGCATTAATCTTCCGTATATGCTGTGAATATACCCGGGGGCACGGTATATTCAGGTTAATTCATTGACCCCGAAATGATACGATGCCACGTTATACACTTCGGAGGAGGCAGCCTTCAGACTAGGTTACCGGGCGATAAAACCGCCCCTTACCTGCCGGTACACAAACAGACACAGGCAAAAACAGCATGCGACGTATAGTGCCGCGGCAATAAGGCGGGAGATTAAAGAGAACGGTGCTGATCGTATCTGATACACTCATCACGCCTTTACTCCTCTCTTCGCCGTTATGATAAGAACGCAGAAAATGTTTCTCTGTTGCATCACAACAGTTATTACCGCTCTGTAAGATGCGACCTACCGGGCCGGTTATAGCGTGTACGCCCCTCAGATTTCCACACAAATCGTCAGTCTTGCTGTGTTTTTGCAAGATCAGATAAAACAGCTGTCACAGCAGGAGCGTAAAAAATGGTTTCCACTTCAGCAGGCAGCCCACAGCGTCAACCCATTATCTACTTAGATGCCAATGCAACCGAACCGTTGCGCCCCGAGGCACGCGATGCTTTTCTTGAAGCGGCAGAGCTGACCGGCAACCCTTCTTCTGTGCACAGGGCCGGACGCATGGCCCGTGCTATGCTCGAACAGGCCCGTGATGACGTAGCCCAGGCTTTTGAGGTCGTCCCCCTTAACTGCATTTTTACCTCAGGCGGTACAGAAGCAAATGTTCTGGCCATGCATGGCCTGAGTGCCGGAAGACGATTCCTTGTCGGTGCGACAGAACATGATGCTGTACGCAAGGGCTTTCCTGAAGGGGCAGACGTCACCTGGCTCGCAGTTGAAAAAGACGGCACTGTAAGCCTCGCCGGACTGGAACAGGCCCTGAATGCCTCAGATACGCCAGCTTTTGTGTGCCTGATGCTGGCCAACAACGAAACCGGTGTGCTGCACCCGATTACTGATATTGCTACGTTATGCCAGCGTTATGGTGCGCATCTGCATGTAGATGGCGTGCAGGCTGCCGGACGAATAGCTTTCTCCGTCACCGCATCAGGGGTCAACAGCTTTGCTCTTTCAGGCCATAAAACCGGCGGTCCCAAAGGGGCGGGCGCTTTATTACTGGCGGGCCCTGCCCCGGGCCGGGTTCTTCCTCTGTTTGAAGGCGGCGGGCAGGAACAGGGGCGCAGGGGCGGCACACAACCTTTACCCGCAATAGCCGGCATGGCAGCAGCCCTGCGTACAGCTTTACAAACTCCGCGTAACTTAAGCCCTCTGCGCGACCGTATTGAACACGCTGCCTGTGCTGTGGGTGCTGTTGTATCAGGCGCACAGGCACCACGCCTGCATAATACATCCTCCCTCATTCTGCCTGGCCGCCTGGCGCAGGAGCAGCTTATGAGACTCGACCTTGAAGGCATTTGTGTCTCGGCCGGCTCTGCCTGTTCTTCCGGCAAAGTCGCCTTCTCTCACGTGTTGCAGGCAATGGGATTTGAAGCACAGGCCGGACAGGCCCTGCGTGTGTCACTGCCCTGGAATGTGCAGGAAGAAGATGTCACACGTTTTATTCAGGTTTATGAAAATATGGCCCGGAAAGCCGCTTCAGGGCTAAAACTTTCAACTCTGATATAACCTGAGGAACACGAGTAAAACCGTAAGGAAACAAAATGGCAGCCCTCTATCTTGATCATGCTGCCACAACGCCATGTGACCCAGGCGTGATGGACGTCATGCAGGCAGCATTGCTACATGACAACGGCAACCCCCACAGCACCCTGCATGAAAGCGGCAGACGTGCCTCCACCCTGGTTGAAGAGGCCCGGCAGCATGTTGCACGTCTGATTGGTGCCGACACCAGAGAAATTATTTTTACGTCCGGTGCGACAGAAGCCAATAATATGGCCATTAAAGGAGCCGCTCGCTATCTGGCCTCACAGAAAAACCCGCGAAAGCGTATTATTACAGCTGCCACTGAGCATAAATGTGTCATTGAAAGTGTGCTTGACCTGGCCGCTGAGGGGTTTGAACCTGTTATTCTGCCAGTTGGCACTGACGGCCGCCTGGCCCCTGACACGCTGGCCCGCGCTCTGGAGGTCCCCACAGCTCTCGTCTCACTGATGGGTGCCAATAATGAAACCGGGGTACTGCATGACTACGCTACCCTGGCCCCTCTGGTAAAACAGGCGGGCGCACTTCTTCACGCTGACCTTGCACAGACAGCCGGAAAAATTTCCTTTGATGTTAACAAATATGGTCTGTCTCTGGCATCACTCTCCTCACATAAAATCTACGGCCCCAAAGGCGCAGGAGCTCTTTATGTAAGGCGCAGGCCGCGTGTACGGATTATGCCGCTTTTTTCAGGTGGCGGACAGGAACGCGGCATGCGCTCAGGCACGTTACCTGGTTTTTTACTGGCTGGCTTTGGAGAGGCCTGCCGCATTGCCCTGCACCGCCAGGAGCAGGACGCGGCACATCTCTCACATTTACATGCTGTCGCCATGAAAACCTTTGCCTCATTACTACCTGAGGCACAGCTCAACGCTGAAGCAGCACCACGTCTGCCCGGTATTTTCAGCGTCCGCCTTCCCCCCGGCATCAGTGCGCTGCATGTCTTGGAAACCGCAAAAGGAGTCGAAGCCTCTCTCGGCTCAGCCTGCTCATCAGCAGATCTGGCCCCTTCTTACGTGCTTGAAGCCATGGGTTTAACACATGAAGAAGCGGGAAGAAGCTTGCGTCTCTCCCCCGGACGCTTTACCTCAACAGCCGAGGTGGAAAATGCCATCAGGCTACTGGCACAGGCTACCCACAAAACAGGTACGCACAAGCGTATCTGAAGTGTAATCATAACGCGTCAGAGTGACAGCGCGTAGCAACAAAATACTGGCAGGACACTAAAACAAATGCCCCATATGATGTTTATCGAACAGGACGGAACTGAGCACAAAGTTGATGCACCGGTTGGTCTTTCTGTGCTGGAAATTGCACATAAACATGATATTGATCTTGAGGGGGCCTGTGAAGGATCACTGGCCTGCGCAACATGCCACGTGATTGTTGACCCCGACTGGGCCGCAAAACTCAGCACACCAACTGATGACGAAGAAGATATGCTTGACCTGGCTTTCGGACTCGAAAAAACCTCTCGTCTGGGGTGCCAGATTGTTATGACAGACGAGCTCGACGGGCTGGTTGTTCGTCTGCCTCGCAAATCCTGAGGCATTTTAATTTTAAGCAAAAGGAGGGCGCAGCCAGTGCGTATTCTTGTGGCAATGTCGGGAGGGGTGGACAGCTCAGTCGTTGCTGCCCGGCTTCAGGCAGAAGGGCACGAGGTCGTGGGTGCGACCCTGCAGCTTTACGATGCCCGCAGCGCGGCCAAAAAAGGCGCATGCTGTGCCGGTCAGGACATTCGTGACGCCCGTGCAGTTGCTGACCGGCTTGGTTTTGCACATTACGTCATTGATGCGGAAAAACGATTCCAGGATAGTGTAATCGGTCGCTTTGCTGATGCCTATGCAGCGGGTGAGACACCTGTGCCCTGCGTTGCCTGTAACCAGGGTGTAAAGTTTACTGATCTGCTTGGCCTGGCCCGTGACATTGGTGCTGAGGCAATGGCAACCGGCCATTATGTACGTCGTGTTGAAGGCCCCCATGGGGCTGAGCTGCACCGCCCAGTAGACAGTGCACGTGATCAGTCATGGTTTTTATTTGCAACCACCCGTGATCAGCTTGATTTTCTGCGCTTCCCGCTGGGTGACATGCCCGATAAAGCCGCAGTGAGAGCTGAGGCTGAACGCTATGGCCTCGTTGTTGCCGGCAAGCCTGACAGCCAGGACCTGTGCTTTGTCAATGACGGCTCCTACGTTGATCTGGTTGAACGTATGCGCCCGGAAATGGCTGGCCCCGGTGAAATTGTTGACAGCCAGGGCAAAATCGTTGGTGAACATGATGGCGTTATGCGTTTTACCGTTGGCCAGAGCAAAAGACTGGGCAATGCCGCCTGGCTTGACGGGCAGCGGCAGATGGTCGTGGGCGTAGAGCCAGGCAAACGCCGCGTTATTATTGGCCCGCGTGCACACTCTTATGTCGAATCTCTGCTTGTCAGAGATGTAAACTGGCTGGTTGATGCACCACCTGAGGGCATTGAATGTGCTGTGCAGATGCGCGCACGCGAAGTGCCCCGAGCCGCACGTATCAGGCCTGTACCTCAGGGCGCTCTGGTACAGCTTGAAGAACCTGCTATGCCCGCCCCGGGCCAGGCCTGCGTATTCTACCAGGGAACACGTATTCTTGGTGGCGGGTTTATCTGCCGCACTGAAACCGAATCTGCTGCCTGAAGGAAAAAAGAGATGACACAGGGACGTCTGGTTATTGGTACACAGCGCTACTCCTCCTGGTCGCTGCGGGGGTGGCTGGTCGTAAAACTGGCCGGGCTCTCTGTCGATATCGAGGTCGTCCCCCTGAAAGGCGGGGGGCAGACAATTGCCCTCAAAAGCCTGTCACCCAATGGCTGCGTACCCTATCTTGAGCATAATGGTATTCAGGTCTGGGATTCTCTCTCCATCGCAGAATACTGCGCTGAAGCTGAGCCTTCTCTCTGGCCGGCAAACCGGGCAGCCCGTGCGCTGGCCCGCTCAGTCAGTGCCGAAATGCATTCGGGCTTTAAAGGTGTGCGCTCATCTTTACCGATGAACCTCGGCCGGCACGATAAAAAACTCAGCACACCACCAGATGAAGAGCTGATTAAAGACATAACCCGCATTGATCAGATATGGACACAGTGCCGTAACCAGCATGGTCAGAGCGGCCCTTATCTGTTTGGCGCACAGTTTGGTATTGCTGATGCGATGTTTGCCCCTGTTATCTCCCGCTTTCTGTCTTATGGTGTGACAGAACTATCAGAAACCTCCAAAGCCTATATGCAGGCCGTCAGACAGCACCCGCTGATGCAGCAATGGTATGATGAAGCCGCCCGCGAACCCAAAGAATGGCAGCTTGATCGTTATGAGCAGATCGACTGACTGGCGATAAAGGCCTGATCTGTGCCGCACGAAGCTGATGCTTTACATGTTATAACGGTTCTCCCGCCCTCAGAGCGTTTTGCAGCGGGAGAAGCCGGTGCTATCGCACTACTGGTGCGACGAATGGCCACACAAACAGAAACTATTATTGGACAGCCCCCGCTCGGTGCGGCTTTTCCTGGGATTCATTTTGTTCCTGTTACACCAGCTTTTCGCCCTTACAGCCTGACCCGACGCTATGCTGTTGCCGTCGCCCGCGCTGTAAAAAAACTGAAGCCGGACCTGCTCGAGGTTCACAATCGTCCTGACCTGGCCTTGCTCTTACGCAAATTATGCCCGTCCGTGCCGGTTATGCTCCTTTTACACAATGACCCCTGCTTTATGAGGTGTGCCCGTACAACTGAAGAGCGCACTAAGCTGGCCCGCACTGTACAGGTTGTAGCTGTCTCTGAATGGATCAGGAATCGATTTCTGAGTGAGAATGTCACGGCTTCTGTCAGCATCTTACCAAACAGTATTGCTATGGCTGATATGCCACCCCGCCCGCCTGTGCGGGATAAACTCATTTTATTCGCGGGGCGCGTGGTCGCAGATAAAGGTGTTGATACTTTTGTCGCAGCCTGTCGCGACACTCTTTTAATACGCCCTGACTGGCGCGCTGAGATTATCGGAGCCGATCGTTTTGGCCCCGACTCGCCAGAAACCTCTTTCCTTGCCCGGCTCAGGCCGCAGGCGAAAGCGGCAGGCGTCTCACTTCCAGGCTATAAACCTCATGATGAAGTGCTCACAGCTATGGCCCGTGCGGCCATTGTTGTTGTGCCCAGCCGATGGGCTGAACCCTTTGGCATGGCGGCACTCGAAGCTATGGCCAGCGGTGCTGCTCTGATTGTCTCAGACAGAGGCAGCCTGCCAGCTGTTGTCGGTGAGGCAGGGTTGTACTGCAACCCTGATGACGTAAGCAGCCTGACACAATGCCTGCTGCGCCTGACAGATGACGCCCGGTTACGTCAGAGTATGGGAGAGGCAGCTCTCAAACGAGCCCGCACATTTGATGTCACAGCTATAAAGCAGCAGCGCGCAAAGCTACACCAGAGTATTTTACACAGTCAGTAAGTGCTCTGCTGATACTCTTCATTGTGCAGGCCCGCCCTGACCTGCACAATATAAAGCTCACACGTCAGCTTTCGGGAGACCACCCATCCTGGGTTAAGGCCACACCAGCCAGGTACAGGCTGCCACAAATAAGCACACGGGCAGGCTTCTGCCCTTCTGCTGCCTCAGCTTTTAATGCCTCCAGCGCCTGCACCAGCTCGGGTCCTGAACGTGCCTTACCACCTGACGCAGCAATAATGTCAGCCACAGGTAATGCCAGATGCTGTGCCGGCTCCTGGATAGCCCAGAGAGTTGTAGCGTAAGGCATAACAGGCTTCAGGAATCCGGTGGCATCCTTCGTCTGCTTCATGCCCACCAGAATATGCAGTGGCCTGTCATCCCAGTTTTGCAGTGTTTTTGCCAAAGCATGACCTGCACCAGGGTTGTGCCCGCCATCAAGCCAGACCTCCCAGTCAGCCGGAACATGCTGCGCCAGCTGCCCTGTAAGACGCTGCATGCGCGCAGGCCAGAAAACCTGCCCTACACCCTGCCAGGCTTTTTCAGGCAAAGTAAGACCCGTAGCGCGCAGCGCAGCAACTGCCAGACCTGTATTTTCAACCTGCCAGGCACCAGCAAGAGAAGGCAGTGGTAAAACAACCTCTCCCAGCGCATCAGAGTAAATAAGAGAAGTCTGGCAGGGAGATACGCCAATCTGCCACTCAACACCACGACGGTTGAGAGACGCTCCCGTCCGTAATGCTTCAGCCTCAAGCACAAGACGCACTTCGTCAGGTTGTGCACCTGTAACCGCAGGCACACCAGGTTTAAAAATACCTGCTTTTTCTGCCGCAATCGCAGCCAGAGAATTCCCCAGGAAGGCTTCATGATCCATTGAGACCGAAGTCACAATACAGGCTGCCGGCTTTTTGAGCACATTAGTCGCATCACAGCGCCCGCCCAGCCCGACCTCGATAATAGCCAGGTCAGCCGGTGTGCGTGAGAACAACAGAAAACCAGCGGCTGTCAGAACCTCAAAAACCGTAATAGGAGCACCTTCATTGACGCGCTCAATTTCTTCAAGCACGTCTGTCAGCACCGTCTCATCGACCAGCTGCCCGGCTACGCGAAAACGCTCCGTAACATGCACCAGATGAGGCGAAGTCATAACATGCACGCGCCACCCGGCAGCCTCACCAATAGCACGCAGAGTCGCGCAGGTGCTGCCTTTACCATTAGTGCCCGCAACATGAATAACCGGCGGCAAATGATCCTGCGGGTTGCCCAGTTTTTGCAAAAGATGCTCAAGCCGGCCCAGCGATAAATCAATCAGGGCCGGATACAGACGATTTAACCGCTCAAGAATAACGCCCGTGCGGCCTGTAAATTCGGCCATAGACGATGTTGACGAAGAAGAAGTCACAGTTTTGTCTGTCTCACTCACTCTGAGGGAGCAACATCTGCACTTTCTGCAACAGCAGCCGGCGGCACAGCTTCTGACGGACCTTCGTCTTTAGCTACACTGACCGGAGGCTGGCGCATCAGCATGCCAATGATACGTCCCAGTGTTTCGCGCATCTCGTGACGCGCCACCACCATATCAAGCATACCATGTTCGACAAGATATTCTGAACGCTGGAAACCCTCGGGCAGTTTCTCACGTACCGTGTCCTGAATAACGCGGGGACCAGCAAAGCCAATCAACGCATTTGGCTCACCAATCTGCACATCACCCAGCATAGCAAACGAAGCCGTCACACCACCTGTTGTGGGGTTTGTCATCACAACAATATAAGGCAGACCGGCCTCTCTGAGCATCTGCACGCCAATTGTTGTACGGGGCATCTGCATCAGGCTCAGTGCACCCTCCTGCATACGGGCACCACCTGAAGCCGTAAAAATAACCAGAGGAGATTTTTGTAAAATAGCCAGGCGGGCAGCGGCGACAAAACGTTCACCAAAAGCTGCACCCATTGTGCCTGCCATAAACTCAAACGCCATCACGGCTACAACCGCCGGGTGACCACCAATCAAACCATGCGCGGCAACAAAAGACTCATCAACCTGGCTTTTGGCACGGGCATCTTTCAGGCGGTCAGTATAGCGCTTCTGATCACGAAAACCGAGCGGATCAACCGGAGCAGAAGGCAGATCAATACGTGCGCTCTCTCCGTTATCAAATGTCCAGGCAAAACGATCAGCAACCAGAACCTTCATATGATGACCACAGTGCGGACACACATTATAATTTTTGTGCAGCTCTTTGCTCAAAATCATCTGGCTGCAGGAGTCACAGTTGGTCCACAGATTATCCGGCACTTCACGTCGCAAAAGGCCACGAATTTTAGGACGGACGTATTCAGTGATCCAGCTCATATTGACCCTTGCAACTTTAAAAGTGAAAATTAAATGATTCGTCTGGTACACCAGATCAGGCGCGCAGCATTACGCCGTTTATGCTCCCCTGCCAAGCTTTTGAAGGCAAAAAACCGGTTACACCGGCAGGATCCAGCGTTAATCTGTCTTCAAAATTCTTCGTCTTGCAGGCTACGTCAGAGGGCTGATCGTAGCATCTTTACTTCTGAGAGGTAAAGCAAAACAGAAGGCATGTACAAACTGCCTGCCTCCTGTTTGCTAACACTACCCTCAGCCTTTCAGCAAAGAGCAATCTGCTCAGAGAGCGCCTTCAACCCATGCCTTAAGCTGGCTTTTTGGCAAAGCGCCAACTTTAGTCTCAACAACTTTCCCGTCGCGTACCAGCATCAGTGTCGGAATGCTGCGAACGCCATAGTTCGTTGGAGTTTCAGGGTTTTCATCAATATTAATTTTGGCAACGGTGACTTTACCGGCATATTCTTTGCCAATTTCCTCAAGAGCCGGACCAATCATTTTACAGGGGCCGCACCATTCAGCCCAGAAATCGACCAGAACCAGACCCGAAGCGCCAAGCACGTTTGTGGCAAAATCAGAATCGTTCACTGCAACAGTATGTTCGCTCATAATCTTCTCCCGTATGTCCCCGCCCATGCCCTGTAAAAGACAGAGCATTCTGAACTTTCAGTTTCACATCTCATTAACACTAGGGATGCTTAAGGCAAGGTTCAAGGTGCTCACGTCCCGCACACACTTCCGCCAGAAAAATAAAATACTTCCATGCAGTCCTGCGAAAATTATAAAAGAAAATAACTATTCAAATAATAACATCCCACACTATAAAATAAAATTTAATCCCGCAATTCGTTATAAAAAATTTTACTTATAAATAATATTCTCATCAAGTAGTTCGTCTGGCAGAACATCAGCACGCGGACCTTCTGTCCAGACCAGGACACAGGTCACCGGCCGGTCAGGGTAAAGCCCCTGCAACAAAAGCCGGTAAGCTGCCATCTGCCGCAGATACAACACAGGCACCGCTGAAACAGAACGTGGAACATGCCGGCCACTTTTAAAATCACACAGCAAAACACGGTCAGGCAAGACACACATCCGGTCTACCTGCCCTACAATCACCTGACCACCGGCCACACCGGCAAGCCTCTGCTCAACACGGGCCTGCCCGGAAAATAAAGGGGCAAGCTCAGGCATAGACAGCACCTCTATCACCTGACGAGCAAGCGTATCGGCCTCATCCGGCTGCCCGCCGGCTGCAACAGGACGCTTCAGCCATTTCATTGCCAGAGCCATCCACTGCTCCTGCGGATGCTCAGGCAGATACTGCAGTAAAGAATGTACTAATCGCCCACGGGCAAAAGCAGCCTCACGCGCCTGTGCGGGAGTAATACCAGTGATATCCAGAGGCGAGGTTGTCGCGGGCAACGGCCCCAGCATGACATCATCAGGACGGCTGGGAGCTAATGGTCGTGACAAAGCTGACTCAGCCTCAGGCAAAACTGGCTTCCAGTCAGGGGCACTGCCCATCCAGCCAGGCAAAACCGGAGCCTCAGCTTTATGCGGCAGAGAGGGGGGAACGGAAACGACAGCTAAAGAGTCTTCCTGACCCTTTGCACTGCTCTCTTCTATCACAAGCATTTCACCGCCCTGGTCGCCTGATTCACAGGGGAGAGAAATGGCTCCGGCAGCTTCAAACCCCTGGCGACACCGCTCATACCAGCTTTCAGCAGGGACGGAATGTGCTGGCATCCAGCCACAGACAATCAGCCTCTCAGCCGCACGGGTCAGTGCCACATATAAAAGGCGGTTATATTCCTCAATGGCCTTAGCCTGAGCACGGGCGCGCAATGACCGAGTCACAGTTGTAGAGAGAGCACTACGCGGCACATAAAGCGGCACATCGACACCTGTCTGCTTGTCTTTGCTCCACAAAACCCGCTCTTCATAACGTGGCTTACTCACAGTATCAGGCAAAATCACCAGGCGCGCCTGTAACCCTTTCGCACCATGTGCCGTCATTACCCTGACAGACTGACTACCGGCCTCAGCAATGCGCTTAACACTCTCCTGCGAATTCTGAATCCAGAACACAAAGCCCTGTAAGGACGGCGGGTGCATCTCCTGATAACGCAGGGCCGCAGAGAGCAGCTCGTCAATCGCTTCAGCCGCTTCAGGCCCCAGGCGTGCAAGCAGACGCGCCCGCCCTCCGCCACGACCGAGCGCTTCAGACAGCAGCTCATGCGGTGTCAGATAATCAACCCGGTGAAAAAGGCTGTCGAGTAACGCCCATGCCCGTGACCAGTCTGGTCTTTGCGCATGGCGCTCACGCAGGGCAGACCATAAAGGCTCCCCCGGTTTACGCCCGGTAGCCAGAGCCATCAGGCTGTCATCTGACACACCGCCAAGAGGAGATGTCAGCACACATGCCAGCGTCAGATCATCCTGCGGCAAAAGCAGCGCCGAACACAGCGCAACAAGGTCCTGCACCGCCAGCTGATCAGCCAGTCCTGTACTCACCAGGGTCATGACCGGAATATTCTGAATTTTCAGTGCGCGGATCAGTGCTGTCACAAAAGGCGAACGACGCGGGACAAGAATAAGAATATCCCCTGGTGTCAGAGGTTCTTCACCTGGCGCGGGGGGAGATGCCAGCTCATGAGCAATATGACGAGCCAGGGTATCAGCCAGCTTCTGCCGGGCATTCTGGCGTGTCGTATTTCTGTCCACCTTATCCCAGGGGGTGGTGACCTCATCCTCATCTTCACGCACGGATTCAGTCAGCGGCCATAACTCCACACGCCCGGGCTGCCCCACCCGGGCGCTCAGATGCTGCATGGGAGGCGCACCTTCATCAACCACGCCACGAGCAGCCTCTGGCACAGAAAAAACAGCGTCAACCAGCTTTAATACCGGCAAGGTTGAACGAAAAGAAACCGTCAGTGCCGGGTCATACCAGGTTTGTCCTGCTCCTTCAGCCCGCTGCTGAAACCGCTCACGCCAAGTACGAAAAGATTCGGGGTCAGCCCCCTGAAACCCATAAATTGACTGTTTATAATCCCCCACGGCAAACACGGTACGCGGGCCAGCCTCCTCCTCACGCGCGCCCTGACCTGCAAAAAACTCCTCTGTCAGATCACCGGCTATACGCCATTGCTCAGCTGAGGTGTCCTGCACCTCATCAAGCAAAAGATGGTCGATACCACCATCAAGCTTATACATAACCCATGCGGCGCCGGGCTCACGCAGCAACTGCAATGTGTTATGAATCAGGTCTTCATATTCAACCAGTCCACGACGGGTTTTACGCTCGGTATAAAGGGCAGAAACCGGAGCGACCATCTGCACGAGAGCCGCCCCCAGCGACACCAGCTCACGGCCGAGCATAACATCATCAACAGCGAGGATACGCTCTGCCTCGCGCAACAGATATTCAGCCTGCTGCGGATATTTTTCACTCAGCTTTTTCGTAATCAGCCCGGTACTACGCGGCTTATTTTGCCTGGTCAGAAAACCATTACGCCATACATCCCACTGCTCTGCCCTCTGCCTGGCAGAAAGTGAAAGCCAGTCAAGCAGCTGCACAGTATTACGTCTGACAGCCTCTGTACCCTCCTCAGACAAAACACCAAGAAAAGAGCGCAGGTTTTCTTCACCGGCAAAACCGGTGCAGGCTTTTTCCAGCTGATCGGTATCAGAGCCCTGCACAGCCTCAGGCGGCAGCCGCAAAACCCGTGCAAAAACAGACCGGATACCGTCAGGGTTTTTTGAGACCCACTGAAAAAGATTTTTGCTTTTTTCATCCCGGCGTAAAGACGCTGCCAGCCCGACAAAATCTGTTGCGCGCATAATTCCGGCCAGCGGGGCAAGCAGGGCGGTATTCTGTCCACTCAGCACAGTTTCCACACATCCGTTCAGCGCCAGGGCGGCATCAGTCTCCTCCAGGACGGTAAAGTAAGGGTTCATCGCGGCTTCGAGCGGAAACGACCTGAGCAGCGACTGGCAAAACGCATGAATGGTGCCAATGCGCATTCCACCAGGCAGATCAAGCACCTCAGCAAATAACGCACGGGCCTGCTGACGTGTCTGCTGTGTGCACGGCACAAAAAGAGCGGCAAGGTCTTTATTAAGAGCCTCGTCAGAATACGTAACCCACTGCCCGAGACGATGCTGCAGACGAATAGCCATTTCAGCCGCAGCAGCCCTGGTGAAAGTCAGACACAAAATACGGGCAGGAGGGCTACCAGGTACGATCTCACCAGTCTCCAGCTCGCGCGGCAACATGAGACGCAACAGGCGGTCGATCAGTAGTTTTGTTTTACCACTCCCTGCAGAAGCAGACACAAAGACTGAAGCCGCCGGGTCAGAGGCCAGCCCCTGCTGGGCATTTGCCTGAGCGATAACCTCTGCGATACTATAAGAGCCACTCATTCTTCTTCATCCAGGCTGGCAACCCCCCATTCCGGCACTCTGGCCAGGCGGGCATAATCAGCAAAACGTGGTTCCTTACCCGGGTGCGGGTGCGAGAGATAAGGCTGTTCAGGGTCATCATAGGCAAAAACGCGCTCACGCAGTTTTTCCCATATCTGCTCAGCAACATCTGTCAGAGACTCATCTTTAGGGGCTGTAACCAGAACTTCTTTGCCTGGCTCGGCACCACCGGTCAGCTGCCAGTACACCAGCCCGCCTATTTCAGGAGAGGCCTTATCAGCTTCCAGTGCAAAACCAGAAAAACCACCACGCAGCACCATTGCTGCCTCAAGGGGGAGCTGAGGGCTCCAGCCTGACAACACCTCATTTTTAGTTGGAAGTGTACCGGTTTTATAATCACTCACCAGCACCCGGCCCTGCGCATCAAGGTCAATACGATCAGCACGCCCCACGAGCGAGAAAGCACCGGCCGGCGCATCAGGGATGACAACCTTACCACGCAGCTCTGTACTGATGCGCTGCGGGTTCCCCTCCGCTTCACGGCGAGCTTCCTCAGCCTGCACCACCCAGGAGGCAATACGCATCAGACGCGGCTCCCACCAGGCACGCAACGCCGGGCGCAAAATATGCGCATACAACACATCACGAAAAATCGCCTTAAGCCCGGCTTCAGCGTTTACAGGCCAAGATACCCCATATTTTCTGAACCATTGCTCAAGAGCAGCATGCACAATGACACCATAATCTGAAGCATCGGCAGCCTCTTCAAGCTCAGGCAACACGTCCAGCTTCAGAACATGGCGGGCATAAAGAGCATAAGGGTCACGGTTCCATGTCTCAATTTCCGTCACACTCAGACGACGCGGGCGCAATGCAACAGGTGGCTTTGGCTCGGGTGGACGCACAGGGCGAGCAGCACCTTCGGGCTGATCAAGTGCTTCGAGCCAGCGGGCCGCCGGGTGAAAAGGCAGGTGCATCTGACGCCCTGCCAGAAACGCATTCAGCCTGGTGAGCCAGCGTGCAGGAACAACCGGCACACCTTCACGCCGCCGGGGACAGGATAAAATTACCTCTCCCCCCGCAGCAACACAGGAGAAAAAGTCATGTGCCGCCTGCCCGATTTCCTGCTCAGGTGAAGGCAGGCCAGCTTTTTGTCGCATCGGACGGCTCATCCACGGGCCGGCATCAGGCACAGGGGGCCAGACCCCTTCCACCAGGCTGCCCAGAATGACTGTATCAGCCGTTTGCAAACGCGCTTCAAACAAACCCCATATCAACACACGCGGATGCAACGCTGCAGGGTCACCCCCGTAACGACTGGCAACACGCTCTTCGGCCAGCACGGCACACAACAGACCGTCAAGCACAGCCGGAGGCTGATGCGGCAAAATATCACTCGCCATAATCAGATCTGTGAGCTTACGCGCCAGAAGATTTCCTTCCTCTCCGCGCCACAAACGCTGAGGGGCCTCCTCCGTGTCCGTTGCGACCAGACGCTCCACTGTTTGCACCAGAGCTGTCAGCAGGTCAGGAACAGATGCCTTAAACCCGCAGGAGGGAGCAGGCGCAGGGCCATCAGACTGTGTTTCTTCCGCATTTTCGTCCGGCCAGGCCATAACAGGTTCAAGACAACGGGCCAGCCGATCCATAAATTTCAGCAGAGGTTCGGGACCAAAGGGACGGTCGGCATCATTACCGGCACTGATTTTGCCAGCTTTTTGCTCCTTACGCTCCCAGTCAGCAACGGAGACCTCAACAGCATGGCGCAAAGCTGCAAAACCGGGAGGAGGTGCGGGCCCGCGCAGCACAGAACGCTCGAGTAAACGGGCCGATGCGCGACACACCCCGGGCGGAAGACCGCAGGCAACCAGAGGGTGCTTGAGAAGTGTCAGAAGCGCCACGGGGGAATAGCGGCTCTCAACCAGGCGGGCAATGTGACGCAAAAGCACGCCGCCCGGTGTACCGATAAGAGACGCCCCGGCACTGTCATCCGCCAGAATACCCCATCTGCTCAGCTCCGTCACGACACGGGCAGCCAGAGCGCGGTCTGGCGTGATAAGGGCGGCACGTTTGCCGGGCTGAGCAACAACGTCACGCATAATCATGGCGACAGCGACTGCTTCCTCCTGCTGCCCGGCTGTTTCAAGACGAACAACCTGCTGTAAAGCTGATGGTCCAGGCTTAACCCAGTCCTCCAGAGCTGCGGCAGGTAACAGCGCACGGGCCAGAGTCTGCGTTCGTTCAGGATACCCTCCCTCACCCTGCCAGATCTGCACATCACTCCGCCTGACCTCCAGATCTTTCAGCAGACAACTCAGCCCGGCCTGTGGATGGCTATCAGGTAAGGTCGCAAAAATTTCATCAGGCATATCTGTATCAAGGCCAGACACAACCACACACCCCTGAGGGCTGGCGAGAATAGCCTGCAACGCCTCAGCTGTTGCGGGCATAATATTTGTAAAGCCTGCTGCCCATAAAGGCGTCTGCTCATCAGCCGCTGCTTTTTTTCGCCATAATGCCGCCTGTGCACGCAGCAAAGCAACCTGACGGGCAACCGGGTTCATAACCCCCTGCGCCTGCAACCATGCAGGCCAGGCAGCCGTAACAATATCGAGAAATTGCAGTATCTTCTGCCAGTGCTCAGCAAAACCCTCCTGCACGGCATCCGGCAGGCGCTCAGTCAGGTTAACATCAGCCCACTCAGCTTCATCCATCAGCTCGGCCAGGGCTTTTGCGAGCGGCCAGGCCTGATCAAGCAACGGGCGGGTGCCAAAAGCCTGATCAGCCTGCAAAATAAGACGTGTCAGAACCGTAAGACGTGTCATGCCATCAACAGCCGGAGGAAGAAGAAGCCCCTCGCCGCCGCCAACACCGCCAGACAAACCAAGTTCTGCCTCATCAAGCGCACTAACCGGCAAAATACGTGGCAGCAGCATCGGCTTGCCGTCCATATGACGCATAAAAGCTTCTGTCAGCCCACGGGCAGCACGACGACCGGGCAGCACGATAGTGCCCTCTCCCATTTTTTCAGGGTCCCAATGCGCAGTGTGCAACCAGCGTAATGCTACCTGATCAAGAAAGGGCAGATGCGCCGGAACCGTTGCCAGCCGTGCCTGACCTGACACATTCCCCTGCGCCATGTTTCAGCCTCCTGCCCTGTGCCAGCCTGGAGAAAGACGCTCTTCCCACCCCTGCACAGACACCATTCGCGTACCGTCAGCCTGAACAGACAACGTCAGATGCAAGGCATTATCTGGCAGAAACTCTTCAAGCTTATCGGGCCACTCGACAAGAACAACACCCTCACGCGCATCATCCCAGCCGAGCTCTTCAAGCTCATCAGCGCTCCCCAGTCGCCAGAGATCAAAATGCGACACAACATAATCAGGGGCCTGATAGGCCTGAACAAGAGTGTAGGTAGGACTCGGCACCTCAAGCGCCTCATCACGGCAGGCAGCCCGCAAAAACGCTCTGGAGAACACACTTTTTCCGGCGCCGAGTGGACCAGACAGTAAAAGAGCGTCGCCTGGGCGTGCCTGAGCAGCCAGAATGCACGCCAGACGGCCGGTAGCATTTTCATCACCAAGAGTAATAAGGCCAGTCTGAGCACTCATTCTGCAATCGCTTTCTCTGACAGTCTTCTGTTTTAAGGTCTGATATCTAAGAAGATATTGCAAGGCACACAGCAATTACACAATTTACTAAAATATAATATTAAAATGAGCATATTACCAATAACAAAGGTAAAATTATACCCCCTGCTAACTACGCACATACAATGTGAACCCACTGAATTATCTAAAGAAAAATGTACAATAGATATTATTTTAATAAAATAATAATCATATTAAAATAACATTAAATATCAAATTAAAGTAAAATAATTAAATACTTAATAATCATATATATTTTATGTATATATAAAAAATATCAATTTTAAAAAATAATAGAATTTTTTTTCCTATTGTTTTTATTGTATAAAATACAATAAATATAAAAATAACCTTAAAATATTTATTTTATATGCAATTAATTTAATGTTTTATTTGTGTTTATTTTATATAAAAACACCTAAAAGTATATTATAAGATTGTTAATACAACCCAGGGGCGTAATTTTGCTCCTTCCACGGAGAAAACAATATGCGCATTCTTTTTGCTCAGGATAACCAGTCTCTTACGGAAGAAATTGTAACTAAACTTAACAGCATTGGCTTCATTACTGACGTGTGCTCATCGGGGCATGATGCACTCGAAATGATGCGTAACTATAATTATGGTCTGGCAATTATTGAGCTGATGCTGCCAGATATGGATGGGTTTGATATTATTAACACAGCACGCTCAACAAGGCTGGAAACCCCGATTATTATTTTATCTGATATCGATAAACCCCATACAAAAATAAAAGCTTTTGCTAATGGAGCTGATGATTATATTGCAACGCCATGCGACATAAATGAGCTTATTGCCCGCATTCAGGCTATTCTGCGTCGTTCAGGCGGCTTTGCAAGTTCTGTGACGCAGATTGGTGACCTGACCATGGATATGAACTCACAGACCGTTACAGTATCCGGGCGTCCCGTTCATCTGACAAACAAAGAGTTCTCTACTCTCAAACTTCTTATGATGCGTAAAAATATTACTCTTACCAAAGAGATTCTTCTCGATAACCTCTATAATGGACAAGATCAGCCAGACATCAAAATAATTGATGTCTTTATCTGCAAACTTCGTAAAAAACTGGCTGATGCCGGTGCCAGAAAACTTATTACTACCATCTGGGGAAGAGGCTATATTCTTAAAACCCCGATGGCTATAAGCGAACAGGGGGCAGTCCCTGCATATTCTTCGATAAATGCTCAGCAGGCTATCGCATAAAAGCGACCTGATGCCACAAAGGGCCGGCTCCCCCCCCTAAACCAGGAGCCATTACAATAGCTTGCCTGACATATGCTCTGGCCTGATGAACAGCGTCAAAAAGAGAGTAACCCTGTGCCAGTCGTGTTGCCAGCGCACTGGCCAGTGTACAGCCTGTGCCATGTGTATGACGCGTATTAATACGCGTATCAGAGAACTCACTGAAATTAACGCCATCAAATAAAACATCAACCAGTGTATCATCTGTCAGGTGCCCGCCTTTCACCACAACAGCTGCACCGGTTGCATTATACAATCTGCGAGCTGCCTGACGCATCTCGTTTACTGTTGTGATATCCTGCTTTACCAGGCAAATCGCTTCAGGAATATTAGGCGTAATAACTGTTGCCTGTGGTAATAACACGTTCTGTAACGTATCGAGCACTTCCTCAGCCAGAAGTGCTGCACCACCTTTTGCTACCATAACAGGGTCAACCACAACCGGCACATCAGGAAAACGCGAGACATAATGCTGTATCTCTTCAGCCACCACGCGTATTTCTGCAGCTCCTCCAACCATACCGGTTTTAAAAGCATCCGTCCCCAGGTCATTAAGGACAGCATGAATCTGCTGCCGTAAAAACTCAGGTGGAACAGGCAAAATACTATCAACACCATGCGTGTTCTGTGCGGTCAGGGCTGTGATCGCCGTCATGGCATAGCCCTGCAGGGTCGTTATGGTCTTAATGTCAGCCTGTATACCGGCCCCGCCGCCGGAATCACTCCCCGCAATGGAGAGAACACGCACGACCGGCTGCTCCGTTTTCTGCATCTTCTTCTCTTATTCGGTGGCTTCTATAACACCACACATGTCTGAAACGGCCTGTTCAACAAGGAGAGAATCCTCAGCTTCAACCATCACACGTATCAAAGGCTCTGTACCACTTTTACGCAAAACCAGACGGCCACGGCCAGCTAGTTGTTTCTCTATTTCTGCCTGCTTTTCCTTAACGCTCTCACGCTCAAGCGGGCTTACCCCTGTAAAACGTATATTCTGCAATTTCTGTGGGAAAGGCTTAAACAAACGACACACCTGACTGGCGGGACGGCCATCTTCAACAAGAAATGCCAGAATTTGCAGTGCCGCGATAAGACCATCTCCGGTGGTACCAAAATCAGTCAGCACCATATGGCCTGACTGTTCGCCACCAATATTTATGCCGCGTTCGCGCATTCTCTCAACGACATAGCGATCACCCACTGATGTGCGTTCAAGACCGATATTCAGATCATTAAGAAAACGCTCAAGCCCCATGTTCGACATTACAGTCGCAACAATCCCTCCCCCTTCAAGGCGATGCTCACGATTCCAGGACTGTGCAATTAATGCAAGAATCTGATCACCATCAATCAGATGACCTGTTTCGTCTGCAATCAGAACACGATCAGCATCACCATCAAGAGCAATACCCAGGTGCGCTTTATGTTGCCTGACCGCAGCACATAATGTTTCAGAGTAAGTCGACCCACATTGCTCATTAATATTCACACCATCAGGTGTGCAACCAATACGAATAACTTCCGCACCCAGCTCCCACAGGGCTGTCGGGGCCACCCGGTAAGCCGAACCATTGGCACAATCAATGACGATTTTCATACCATCAAGGCGTATTTTACGCGGGAAAGAAGCCTTGGCATGTTCAATATAACGCCCGGCTGCGTCATTCAGGCGAGAGGCTCTTCCGATTTTATCGGGGGCGGCAAGGCGACCTGTCAGGTCAGATTCCATCAGGTCTTCAATCTCGTGCTCATCAGCATCCGAGAGTTTAAAACCATCAGGACCAAATAGTTTAATGCCGTTATCCTCAAAGGGATTATGAGAGGCTGAAATCATCACCCCAAGGTCAGCACGCAAAGAGCGGGTCAGCATCGCAATAGCAGGTGTTGGCAGCGGCCCGACAAAGGTTACATCCATACCAGCTGAGAGAAAGCCAGAAACCATGGCACTTTCAATCATATACCCTGACAAACGCGTATCTTTGCCAACCAGTACGCTATGACGATGGTCACCGCGCGTAAAGCGCAGACCTGCAGCCTGACCCAGACGCTGAGCTGTTTCTACGGTCATCGGGGTCTGATTAGCTGTACCCCGAATGCCATCTGTACCAAACAGACGTTTCTGACGTATCATCCCAGCTCTCCTGCATTCCGGTTTTCTTCGGCCATCGTATGCTGCACAATGACCTTTGTGTTCTAGAGCGATTTACCTCAGCGCGAAACCATGTATCTGTTATAAACTCAGACGTTTTAAAAATTCTGTAACGCCTGCCAGGTATTAAGAGACTGCATCATACCAGCGACATCATGCACCCGCGCGATACAACCGCCCGCAGTAAGTCCTGCCAGTGACGCTGTGTGTGTACCAGCATCCCGCTGCGCAGCTGAAGTAACACCTGTTACCGTACCGATCATACGCTTACGCGACACACCGACCAGAATCGGACACCCCAGATTAGTAAACAGTGCCACACGCGCCAGCAGCTGCATGTTCTGCTCTGTTGTTTTTGCAAAACCAAAACCTGGGTCAATAATAATACGCCCAGGCTTTATCCCCCCCTCAACAGCATATTTTAACCGTTCGCCAAGTTCACGTACCGTATCGTACCCAATATCCTGATAATCAGTATACGCTCCCATAGTCTGGGGAGTTCCGCGCATATGCATCAGCACAACGCCACAGGTATGTTGCGCAAGCAACGGCAAAGCATCGGGGTCATCGAGCGCTGAAATATCGTTAATAATATGAACGCCAGCTTCCAGAGCCTGCTCCATAACGAAGCTATGACGCGTATCCACTGACAAAATCGTATCGGGTAAATGCTCTCGTAACGCAGAAACCGTCTCTCCAATTCGCTGCCATTCCTCCCGGGGGGTAATCACCGCTGAGCCAGGACGTGTACTTTCTCCACCAATATCGAGAATACGCGCACCCTGCTCAACACTCTGCCTGCTGGCTGCAACTGCATGCTCAGCATTACCTGCATGACCATCACTGCTAAAACTATCAGGTGTGAGATTAACAATACCCATAACCTGCTTGTTCAATGACACAACATCGCTGACAGGCGCACGTGAAATACGCTCAAGTTGCGGCTGCCACCCGGCTGGCACAGACGAAACAGGCATAAACCCGCTACGCGTATAACCATCAATCAGATCAACCAGTGTAAAAGCGGCAGGCCCGCCAGCAAGGGGTAAGGCATGACCAGCCCGCACTGCCTCCCTCGCTACGGAACCATAAATAAGCCCTGAAGGTTCAGCTAAACGCGTAAAATCCATCATCTCATCCACAATAAAAAAGGGCGGCATAAAACTGCCGCCCCGTTCTTAATCTTAAAGCTGTTCAGTCACCAGCAGCGTTAGCTCAGCTGAGGCGCCGGAACTGAAGGCCCATCATCACTGCCTGAGGGCTTCACTTCTGCTTCAATAACCTGCGGAACAGAAGCCCGACGATTCACCGGCCCGGAATCATCGTCTTCTTTACGCTCGATCGGCTGACCTCTCATAAGCTGGCGAATTTCTTCGCCCGTCAGCGTTTCAAACTCCAGCAGACCTTCAGCAATCCTGTGCAGAGCATCAATATTGCCATGCATATAGTCACGGGCCTGCTCATAGGCTTCATCAATCAGGCGTTTGATTTCCGAATCAATCTCCATAGCTGTATGCTCAGAGAAGTTCTTCGCACTGCCAAACATACCTGCGCTGCCATTATCGTCACCGGCATAAGCGATCATACCAACTTTGTCGCTCATTCCCCATTCGGTAACCATGCTGCGGGCAACTCTGGTTGCCATCTGAATGTCGCCCATAGCGCCATTACAGATATTATCTTTGCCGTAGATAACCTCTTCAGCCACACGACCACCCATTGCCACAACAAGGTGGGCAATGCAGTTTTTGCGACTCATAGAAAGACGATCGCCTTCTGGCAGACGCATCACCATACCCAGAGCACGGCCACGCGGAATGATCGTTGCTTTATGAATAGGCTCACTCTCAGGGACCAGAACAGCTGTCACGGCATGGCCGGCTTCATGATAAGCCGTGCGCTTCTTCTCATCCTCATGCATGACGAGTGAACGGCGCTCAGCACCCATAAGCACTTTATCTTTGGCGTCTTCAAACTCACGCATAGCAACTGTACGCTTGCCCTGACGCGCAGCAGCAAGGGCTGCTTCATTCACCAGATTGGCAAGATCAGCACCAGAGAAACCAGGAGTGCCGCGGGCAATAATACGTGGGTCAACGTCAGAGGCCAGTGGCACTTTGCGCATATGCACACGCAAAATCTTTTCACGACCTGCAACATCAGGGTTTGACACAACAACCTGACGGTCAAAACGACCAGGGCGCAGCAATGCGGGGTCGAGCACATCAGGGCGGTTTGTTGCAGCAATAAGGATTACCCCTTCACTGCTCTCAAAACCATCCATCTCAACCAGCATCTGGTTCAGGGTCTGCTCGCGCTCATCATTGCCGCCACCAAGACCGGCGCCACGATGACGCCCGACTGCGTCGATCTCATCAATGAAGATAATGCAGGGAGCTGCTTTTTTACCCTGCTCAAACATATCACGAACACGTGACGCACCAACACCGACAAACATCTCGACAAAGTCAGAACCGGAAATGGTGAAGAAAGGCACATTGGCTTCACCTGCAATAGCACGGGCCAGCAGGGTTTTACCTGTACCGGGGGGGCCAACCAGCAGAACACCTTTGGGGATTTTACCACCCAGCCGGGTAAATTTCTGCGGGTCTTTCAGGAAATCAACAATCTCCTGTAACTCACCCTTTGCCTCATCAATACCGGCGACATCATCAAACGTAACGCGACCATGCTTTTCTGTCAGCATTTTAGCGCGGGACTTACCAAAGCCCATTGCACCACGGCCGGCACCACCCTGCATCTGGCGCATTACGAACAGCCAGGCTGCGATCATAATGATAATAGGCAGCGCATTAAGGAAATAACGCAGCAGCGGGCTGCCATCACGATCAAGCGGTTTTGCACTGACCTGCACGCCCTTACTGACCATTTTAGGAATCAGATTTGGGTCATCGGGGGCATATGTTTCAAAGGATGTGCCATCTTTAAGCACACCAGAGATATTGTGCTCCTGCACGACGACAGACCTGACATGATCTGTATCGACATCAGTAACAAAATCAGAATAGGCAAGCTGCTGGGAGGCATGCTGTGTGCTTCCTGGCTGAAAAACATTCACCAGAAAGAGTAACAGCACAATGATGCCAACCCACAGAGCCAGATTACGGCCTAAATTATTCATAGTGGCTGTGTTTCCATACTCGTCTTGGCAAAGCGCCAGAAAGGTCCTGTAAAAATATCATCTGTGCAGCAGATGCCGAAAATTGCAACTTATTCAGATTATAAATAGGGTGATCATCTGCACATTCCTAGGGGATAATCCGCTTTTCTGCACAGAGAATGTCTTTGTTTTGAAAAAAGTAAGGCGATACGAAAAGAACTCATAGCTGCCATACGCAATATTTAAGGACTGACCGGACAAACAGGATCGTACACCGTTCTGCCCCCTGCCGGTACAGGCGGAGCAAATATCAGCCTGATATTTTGTAATACCGGATCATCACATAACCCAATATGCGGAACCGCAATCCGCTGCCCGCCGCGCCACAAAGCCGGTAATGTTGCGCAAAAACGCGCAGGCCACCCGCAACGCTGCTCACGGGCAAGCCCGAAACCCGCAGCCGCTACTGTAATCTCCCCTCCATCCAGCCCGGCAGGAAGACTAACCCTAAAACGATTATCCCACACTGCACGGTCGGCCAGGGCAACAGGCCCCTGCTGCGCGGCAGCCTCTCTGATCAAAAACCACTGTGTCTTATGGCGTACCAGCTGCACACCAGCGAGCGTGGCTTCACAATGACGCAGATACAGCTGCTCAACAGCAGCAACAGAAGGTGGGTAAATAAGGCCCCCAACAGCGCGGATCAGCAACGACAAATTTTCAGGCTGAGGTAAAGTTTCACCGGCAATGGCCCAGCCATAAGGCAACAGAGCGCTCTGCTGTGCCAGTGCTGCAATTCGTTCAGTCTCACGCACCATACGCAAACTGCCCTGCTGCGCTGCCTGCACCCAGCCTGCTGTACGACTGGTACTATCGCGACGAAATGCCGTGCGCACTCTGACACGCTCAGCTGTCAGATCTTCATTAGAGGGGTCGTCGACCCACTCAATCTGCTGCTCTCTCAATGTCTGCCGCAAAGCGTCACGCGAAAAACCAAGCAACGGCCTTACCAGGCGCACCTCAGGCAAAGCTGTGACTGAAGCCATGCCAGCAAGACCATCACAACCACTCCCGGCGCGCTGACGCATAGCTACTGTCTCAGCCTGGTCATCTGCCTGGTGGCCAAGTAACAAATCAGTACACCCCGCCTCATAACAGGCCTGACGAAGTGCCACATAACGCGCAGAACGCGCACGCTCTGCGATACCACTGCCCTTACTCAGATGAGTCAGCGTAATAATCCGTGATGGAATATGAAGAGCCTGCAACCGGCGGGCGGTCAGCCTGGCTTCCTCTGCCGAGTCTTTGCGAAGCCCGTGGTCAACAATCAAAGCCAGCAGATTTTTACGCCATAACGAGGCAAGCCAGGCAAGGCAGAGGCTGTCGCCACCACCGGAAACAGCCAGAGCGACCGGGCTCATACCCGCGCGGTCAGGCACCCACGGGCCAAGGCGCTCCATAACAGCACAAAACTGTGCAGGCGTTATTGCAGCAACCGAAAAAGGATCAGCCAGATCAGAAATTATGAACAGCCACCCCGGGCCGTATAAATTGCTGCTGCATGAGAAACACGTTCAGCAGGAGACGGAAACTCCTGCTTCAGTTTTGCCAGTGCCTGACAGGCTGGCTTTTTATCTCCCATAGCCAGCAAAGATGCCGTTACCCCAAGCAACGCATCTGGCGCACGGGCGCTTTTAGGAGACTGACGATAAGCATCATAATAGGCAATAGCTGACTGCCTGAACTGTTTCTGCCCGGCCAGAGACTGAGCCAGCAAAAACTGAGCATCAACTTTAAAGCTGCCTCTGGCATTTTTCAGCGCGGCCTCAGCATTATCATGCGCTGTCGTATAATCACGCTTTTGCAAAGCAGCCTTACCAGCAGCAAGTAATGCATCTGGTGTAGAAGGGGCTGCTTCAGCTGTTTTTGCCGGAGCAGCTGCGCTGACAGAACCACCGCCGCCATTCTGAGCGGCAAACTGAGCATCAGCCAGCTGTTTTGACAAAGTTGCTACCTGCTGCTGCAGAGAGTTAACCTGCTGGTCAAGCTCGCCCCGCATGTCACGCTGCTGCTGCTCAAGTGTGCTGACACGATCAAGCAGCTGTGCTGTCAGGTCATTGCTGCCAGATGATGAGGTCGCCGGAGTTGAAGACGGCGGAGCAAGAGTGCTGCCACTTTCCCCCGAACTGGCCATCTGTTGCTTAAGCGCTGATACCTGCTGCTGAAGCGCCAGAATCTGATTGTGAAGGGCAAGCCCTTCTCTGCTCATCTCAGCATCCTGCGCATAGGCAGTGCAGGACACGGCAGACACGCCCGCAACAGGCAACATAGCCCCCAGAACAGCGATACGCCCGCAAGCAGAAACAGAACGTATAAAACGGCGTATCATGAGATACCTCACCTTGCTGAAAATCTGTCAGACTTTACACATGAACTGAAAGAAAAACGACCACAATAACAAAAACGGGCCGGAAGATTATCTCCGAACCCGCTCTGTTACGTCAAATACTAAATGTCAAAATTATTTGACAGAAGTAATTGCGTTACGATTCTGCGCCCATGCACTTTCGTCATCACCCGGATCGGTCGGACGATCTTTACCGTAAGAAATGGTCGTAATGCGCGATGATGCTACACCATGAGCCACCAGGAAGTCGCGTGCAGCATTTGCACGACGCTGACCAAGAGCAATGTTGTATTCCTCGGTACCACGATCATCGCAGTTACCTGCAATTTCGATATTAACCTGAGGATATTTTGCCAGCCAGGCTGCCTGTTTCAGCAGGGTTGCCTGCGCATCCTGTGTCAGACCGCTCTGATTGAACGGGAAGAGTACGCGGTCACCCACACTCGCAACCAGATCAGCCTCGCTACCTGGCACCGGACCGCTTGTCTGCGGTGCAATGAGTGTTGCGTCTCCGGTAGAAGCACCCGTATCAACCTTTTTATGGGCACACGCCGTGAGGAAGGTCATAGCGCTCAATGCAGCAACAAGGTGTAGTCTCATTATTTCGGATCCTGAACTGTCGTTCCCTGCGGGAACTGTGTTAATCAAACACAGTGTCGAAGTAGATACACAGAATATTGTTGTACATCTCCGCGTATTTTTCCACCCTTCATTTGAGATACCCCTGAAGAGTCGACAACCGTATGGAGACTAACATTGCGTTAGCCATAACTCCAGTAAGCGGTCAAGCGCTGCCATCTTCGCAGAACATACGAAAATGGCACAATCATGTCATAAACCGCAGGAAAAACACCGATACAAGGCTGAGTATTTCAAAAAAAAACAATAAAAATATTAGAAAAATTCAATCGCAACAGTATCAAAAAAAACAAAAAACATCACGATATTAAAATAATATATTAATTTATATTTTATGGTAAGATGTTTTGTTTTATTATAAATTTTTTCTTTATATTTACAATAAAAAACAGATAAATATCCTTATTTATTATATAATAAAATTATATTTACTAATAGATTTCAAAATATTTCAATACATAAAAAATGACAAAGTTTTGAATATTAAAATATTTATATCCTCTTTCCGGCAGCTCCTCAGGCTAACTCTGCACCTTCTCTTTACTGGCTGAGCGGCTGCTGTCACGCAACACGTCTCTCTGGCTGCATTAATGCACACAGCCAGAGAAAAACGATATAAATCAATATTATCCGTTAAGAGGAGACCAGGCCGGATCAGAAGCCTGCCCTGGTGTTGGCAAAACACGATCATTAAAGCCGGTGATATCCACACTTCCCAGAAGAGAGTTAAAGCCTGAACCACCTGAACTGGCACGAGTCTGACGGCAATAAGCAATCACACGACCATTAGGGCAGAAGGTCGGGCCTTCCACCGTAAAGCCTTCTGTCATAATCCGCTCACCAGTGCCATCAGGGTTCATCACCCCCAGAGAGAAAGATCCGTTTGCAATACGGGTAAATGCAATGAGGTCACCACGCGGGGACCAGACTGGTGAACCGTATGTGCCATGACCGTAAGAAATTCGGTGAACATTCCCCCCCGATGAGCTCATAATATAAAGCTGGGGACTGCCACCGCGGTCAGAGTTAAACACAACCTGTGAACCATCAGGGCTAAAGCAGGGGCTGGTATCAATAGCCCCTGATGACGTGATCTGACGGCGTGCGCCGGAAGCAAGGTCAACAATAAAAATATCAGACCCGCCATTACGCGTTACTGACAGAATAACGGACCGTCCATCAGGTGCAAAGCGCGGTGCAAAAGAAATACCGGCAAAATCGCCCAGTATCTGCTGACGACCTGAGTTGAGGTCAAACAGATACACACGCGGGCGGTTATTAGCATAAGACATGAAAGCAATCTGGTCTTTAACCGGGTTAAAGCGTGGTGTCAGCGTCAGCCAGTTGCCTGCGGTAAGCATGCGGGCATTTGCACCATCCTGATCCATAATTGCCAGGCGGGTTCTCTGATGCGCCCGCGTGCCAGAACGCGCAATAAATGCAATACGGGTATCAAAATACCCTTCCTCACCAAGCATCCGCTTATAAATTACGTCACCGATAATGTGAGCAATGCGGCGCCAGTTATCAGGGGATGTTGTATAGGCTGTTCCCTGAAGCTGTTTGCCGGTCAGTACATCCCACAGACGCATCTCAACACGTACAGAACCGCTGCCAGAAACACTGCCTGTCACCATAGCCCGCGCACCTGTAGCCTTTGCCGCAGCAAAGTCAGGCGTACCAGACATATCGCCACCAGGTATCACTTTAAACAGACCTGTGCCGCTCAGGTCATTCGTCAGGACGCCTGTAATCTGTGACCCGATCCCTCCCCCGAGATTAGCAATAAGAATAGGAATCGGAGCTGTACGCGCCTGATCAACGGTAATTTCTGCTGCGGGCTCTGCCGATGATGCTGCCTGGGCTGCAAGTGGTGTTATCAGCAAACCCCCTGCGGCCAGACCAGCACCAAGAACCGCACGCCGCTCAAACATAAATCCTTTCAGAGCATCGGCTTCCTGATCTGAAATAAGCGGCCTGGTATTCGTCAGCATTACTCTTATCCTCTGTTGAATCTGGTCAGGGTCTGAAAACAAATTTCAGCTGCCGTGTCTGTCCCAGTAGTTTTTTAGGAATAGGCAGTTTTGAACAGGTCGGGCTTAGCACAGCAGAGCGCGCCCTTTCAGCCAGCGCACGATATGACGCGTCAGCATTCATCCGCGCCTGTGTTTCAGGCGCAAATGTAACAATACGTGCCTCACCGTCCGCATCAACTGTCACCACCAGATGCGCCACAAAAGTCGCATAATTTCTGGCCGCGGTGTCTTCAGTATAACAACGCCGCACAGCAGAGCCTATGGCTTTTTGCTCACCAGAGCTCATGCTGCGGGTAATATCACCGTCAGGTGTGCCTCCCCCGTGCGGTGATCCTCCCTGCGTCGGATTTGCCCGTGCTTTTGGCGGGTGCGTTTGCGGCTGCTCAGCACGAAAGGCCTCAAGCGTTTCAAGCAGCGAGTGAGAATCCTGCTGTGTTTTCTTCGCCTTGTTGGGTTGCGTAATATGCGACGGTATCACCGCATCCGGCAGTTCCTCAGCGGGCTGCGTGATAGGAGACGGCGGCACAACTTTCTGCATCGGTTTTGGCGGTGCGGGCGGAGAAGGCGGCGTTTTGACAGCCTCAGGCGATGGCTCCTGCGCTTTAGGCGGCAGGGGCGTATCAGGCAGCTTCTCAGGCTCTGGCACAGAAGGCGGCGGAACAGGCTGTGGAGGAGGAGGTGGTGGTGGTGATTCCTCCTCAGGCACAGGTTTAGGGGGCTCCGGAGAAGGAGGAGCCTGTTTTTCCTCAGGAGCGGGTGCCGGAGCCGGTGAGGTATCAGGCTTATCTGCCTTAGCAGACGCTCCACCTGACTCGGCTCCCTCAAACTGCATTTCCACCACAGTCGGTGGCTCTTCAGGAGGAGGAACAGGAGGAACAGAGATGATCAGAGCCAGAAGGACCGCAACATGCACTCCCCCTGACACATAAAGTGACCGCCTGAGCAAACGCTGATCAGAACGATACGGCGCCGACATTATGCAGCTCCCTCTTCGTCAGAAAGAGCTAGTGGCCACTGCTGGCGGGTTGCTGCGCCAGCAAAGCCACGTGAGTAAAACCACCTTCTGTAATCTGACCCATAACCTGCATGACACGCCCGTAGTCAATATGCGTATCGCCACGCACGAAAATTCGATGTTCTGCATCATTGTTCGATGCAGCCTTAAGCTGCGCAACCAGCTGATCAGGTGACACTGCGGTCTCTCCCAGATACAGCGAACCATCAGCCCTGATAGAAACTGTAATAGGCTTCGTATCAGAGTTAACCGGCTTTGCATCAGTCTTTGGCAAATCTACATTCACACCGCTGGTCATCATGGGTGACGTGACCATAAACACGATCAGCAGCACCAGCATGACATCCACCAGCGGTGTCACGTTAATCTCGGCCATCGGACGACGTCTGCGCCGCCCGCCGCCACCGCCTGATGACATACCCATGCTCAGCCCCTTTCTTCAGACTGACGAGAAAGAATGGCTGCAAACTCTGTGCCAAATCCTTCAAGACGATCCTGAAACAGGTCAAGACTGTTGCTGACAACGTTGTACGCCACATAAGCCGGCACAGCAGTAAGCAGGCCAATAGCCGTAGCAAACAGGGCTTCAGAAATACCAGGGGCGACAACACTCAGGTTTGTATTATGCAGCGCAGCGATCGCACTGAAAGAGTGCATAATACCCCATACTGTGCCAAACAGCCCGACAAACGGAGCTACCGGACCGACTGTAGCAAGAAAAATAACCCAGCGGCGCAGACGGTCCATCTCACGGGTAACGGTAATCATAATAGCGCGGTCAACCCGCTCTTTCACGCCACCACGAACAAGATCTACCCCGGGGATGCGGGCAGAACGGCGCCACTCGCCCATAGCTGCACCGAAAACAGCAGCCAGAGGGTGGGCAGGCTTTGCACCATCACTTTCGTATAAATCATCAAGACTGCCGCCAGACCAGAAACGATCTTCAAATGCAGAAGCAGCCTTATTAATGCGCCGCAGGGTCACAATTTTATCGAAAATAATTGCCCAGACAATGATGCTGCACAGCAGCAGCCCAAGCATAACCAGCTTAACAACCGGAGAGGCATTAATAAACAGCCCCCAAACGGACAAATCTCCGGCTGCGGCTGTACCGAGATTCGCCGCATCAACTGCACGATCCAAAAATGCCTCCTGCCTCTAGTACTCAGTTATACGCGCTGTTTTTTAGTCTGCGACTCGCAGCTGTTCCGGTCGCAAACCTAACCCCTCGCTTCTACTGCCTTCATAACACAAGATGAAGAGGGGCTTTACATATCTGCTGATAATTTACTCAGCAAAGCATTCCATAAAGGCGGAAATCTGGCAGGAAGTCCTTTTTCTTCATGAATACACACCAGAACAACATTCAGACTGGCGACCAGCTTACCGGACTTGCTAATAATCTGCTCAAGTGTGCAGCTCGCCGCATTAAGTTCAAGCAGGCGTGTTGAAACAGTAAAAACATCATCAAGCCTGAGTGGCATACGGTAGCTGATGGTAAGGTCACGCACAACAAACGCAAGGCCGAACTGCTCAGAAAGCGCTATAACCGGTATTCCCAGGCTGCGAATGGCCTCTGTGCGCGCTCGCTCGGCAAAGGCGAGGTAGCGGGCATGATACACAATACCTCCGGCATCGGTATCTTCATAATAGACACGAAAATCTATTGTATGACCTGTCATGCCTTACTCCCGCTATCTGAAAGCAAATCCATCTGATCTGAGAAACTCCCCTCCGGACGTGCCGGCGGTGTCAGGCCCAGATGCAGCCAGCCTCGCTCACCCAGCATACGGCCACGGCTGGTCCGCATAACCAGCCCTTCCTGAATAAGATAAGGCTCAATCACATCCTCGAGAGTATCGCGCGCTTCAGCAAGAGCTGCGGCAAGTGTTTCAACACCTACAGGCCCGCCATGATGATAATCAGCAATGCGGCGCAGGTAACGTCTGTCCATTGCATCCAGACCCAGTGCATCAACCTCAAGGCGACGCAGGGCCATATCAGCGACCTCGCGACTTACAGGCTTACCGTCCGAGGAGGCAACAGCCGCAAAATCACGCACACGGCGCAGCAAACGCCCTGCAATACGTGGCGTACCACGGGCACGACGGGCAATTTCCTCAACAGCCTCAGAGCTTAATGCCACACCCAGCTTACCAGCTCCGCGGGCAACAATCTGGCACAACTCCTCTGTCGTATAAAAAACCAGCCGCAAAGGAATACCAAAGCGGTCCCGCAGCGGTGTTGCCAGCAAACCAGCACGCGTTGTTGCTGCAACCAGAGTGAAAGGCGGCAAATCGATTCGTACTGAGCGGGCTGCCGGCCCCTCTCCAATAATCAGATCGAGCTGAAAATCCTCCATCGCAGGGTAGAGAATTTCTTCAATGGCAGGCTGAAGACGATGAATTTCGTCAATAAACAAAACATCACGCGCCTGAAGGTTAGTCAGAATTGCGGCGAGATCGCCCGCACGCTGAATAACCGGCCCGGATGTTGCACGAAAGCCCACCCCAAGCTCACGCGAGACAATCTGCGCAAGCGTTGTTTTACCAAGGCCTGGCGGGCCATGCAGCAAAACATGGTCTAGAGCCTCACCACGCTGACGGGCAGCCTGGATAAAAACCGATAAGTTCTCACGACTGGTTTTCTGCCCGGTAAAGTCGGAAAGACTTTGTGGACGAAACGCTGCTTCACCGGCATCTTCTTCCTGGCGGCCGGCATGCACTTCGCGCTCTGAAAAGCCTTCATCCTGCTTCACGATGCAAGCTCCTTCAGAGCATCACGTAATATACCATCAAGTGTCGCCTCTGCACCGCGTCCGGCAAGTAGCCGTCTGACTACTGGCACGGATTCTGAGCGGCGGAAACCAAGGCCGGTCAAAGCCAGCAATGCATCAGATTCGATCGTACCAGCACCTTCAGCAGGTGCCTGTCCTGGCACAGCGACTGCATCACCGCCGCCCGGCATTTTGCCTGCTTTATCACGCAGCTCAGTAAGAATGCGCTCTGCAAGCCTGCCACCCACACCAGCAGCCCGGGTCAGACTGGCTTTATCTGCCGTGCTCAGTGCAGTTACCAGTTCACCAGGAGAGAGAATCGACAAAATAGCAAGAGCCACTTTGGCCCCGACTCCCTGCACGCTTGTAAGCAGACGAAACCATTCGCGCTCGGCATTCTCTCTGAAACCATACAGCAGAATAGCGTCTTCACGAACGACAGTCTCAACCAGCAGCTGCACTTTAACGGGCGGATCAGGCAAAACTGCCAGGGTGCGGGCCGAAGCCGCAACCAGATAACCCACACCATTCACATCAATGACGCAGGAAGCCGTATCCTGCTGAATAATCAGGCCAGACAGAAAAGCAATCATGCCATGCGCACTCCCGCTGCAATATGATTCGCACTGGCCCGGTGGTGTGCATGGCAAATCGCAACGGCCAGAGCATCAGCCGCATCAGCGCGCACCATTTTAACCCCAGGCAACAAACGCCCGATCATCATTTCAACCTGGTCTTTACTAGCAGAACCGGTGCCCACGACAGATTTTTTAACCGACAGCGCACCATACTCTGCCACATGCAGACCCGCCAGAGCAGGCACCAGCAACGCAACACCACGGGCATAGCCGAGCTTAAGCGTAGAACTGCCATTGCGGTTTACATAAGTTTCTTCAACCGCCGCCTCAGCCGGGTTCAGCCGGTTGATCAGAAGAAGCAAATTGTCATGAAGCACTTTAAGGCGCTCAGGAACGCTGTCGGCACTGTTCGTCGCGATGACACCGTTTTCAACATGCCTGATGCGATTACCCTCAACGTCGATTACACCCCAGCCCATAAAGCGCAGGCCGGGGTCAATACCGAGCAGACGTACCACCCTCAGGCAGACAGTTTTTCGGCAAGGTCATCCGGCAGTTCAAAGTTGGCGTACACGCTCTGCACGTCATCATTGTCTTCCAGAACATCAAGCAGCTTGAACACAGAAGTAGCTTTTTCTTCGTCAAGCATCACTGAGTTTTCAGGGCGCCAGTCAAGTTTTGCGCTCTCTGGCTCACCAAATTTTGGCTCAAGCGAATCACGCACAGCAAAAAGCGACTCGACCTCGCAGGTTATTTCGTGACCTGCTTCGGAAGAAACGACGTTTTCTGCGCCAGCTTCGATCGCGGCTTCAAGCATATCATCTTCAGATGCCGCAGATGACGGATACATGATCACACCAAGCCTGCGAAACATAAATGACACTGAGTTTACTTCGCCCAGAGATCCGCCGTATTTTGAGAATGCGGCTCTGACCTCAGACGCTGTACGATTGCGGTTATCGGTCAGCCCTTCGACAATAACAGCAACACCTGACGGGCCATACCCTTCGTAACGCACTTCAACGTAATCATCGCCGCCACCGGCACCAGTTGCCTTTTTAATGGCACGATCGACGTTATCTTTAGGCATATTCACACTACGGGCGGCAGAAATAGCCGCACGCAGACGCGGGTTAGACGCAGGGTCAGGAATACCCGAACGGGCAGCCACAGTCAGCTCACGAATAACCTTAGCAAACTGCTTAGCCCTTCTGGCGTCCTGCGCACCTTTGCGGTGCATAATGTTCTTAAACTGGGAATGACCCGCCATCTTCTTTTACCTATATTCTTTCAATAGTTCTGTCTGATTCAGGCAATCCGCCCGTGACAGTGCTTATATTTAGCCCCTGACCCACAAGGGCAAAGGGCATTACGCGATGTTTCACCCCATGCTGCAGGGTCAGTCGAAACAGCCGCAGCAGGCGCTTCTTCAAAAGAAAGCGCACCAGGCTCGGGTGCAGCCTCAGCATGGTGTTCAATACCAGCTACAGGTGCAGCCTCACCCATAAGAACAGACTGCGCATCCAGCTCAGGCGGTGCAACCTGAACATGCGACATCAGCGAGACAATACGCTGATGCATTTCACTAAGCATCAGGGTGAACAGCTGAAATGCTTCATGCTTATATTCGTTAAGAGGATCTTTCTGACCGTAAGCACGCAGGCCTATACCCTGACGCAGCTGGTCGAGAGCATGCAAATGCTCTTTCCAGACCGCATCATAAGTCGTCATAAGCACCTGTTTTTCGACCATACGCATAAGCTGCGGGCCCATATTGGCTGCACGGGCAGCCTGCGCCTGCATAGCGGCCTGGATAATGCGCTCAGCAACCTGCTCACCATCCATACCATCCTCTTTTGCCCACTCAGCAACAGGCAGATCGAGGGCCATATCTTTTTTTAAAGCGGCAGTCAGACCATCAACATCCCACTGCTCGGCAAAAGATTTCTCAGGGATATGACGGGCAACGAGATGATCGGTGACCTCCTCAAGAGCCTCCTGCATAATAGAAGAGACGTCTTCCATTGCCATATATTCACGACGATGCGCGTAAACTTCCTTACGCTGGTCATTCATCACATCATCATATTTGAGGGTATTTTTCCGCATATCAAAATTGCGGCCCTCAACTTTTTTCTGAGCTCTTTCAAGGGCCTTACTCAACCAGGGGTGAACAATAGCCTCCCCCTCTTTCATGCCCATTTTCTGGAACATGGAGCCCATGCGATCAGAGCCAAAGATACGCATCAGGTCATCCTGAAGCGAAATAAAGAAGCGTGAATTACCCGGGTCACCCTGACGACCGGCACGACCACGCAGCTGGTTATCAATACGGCGGCTTTCGTGACGCTCGGTGCCAATCACGTAAAGCCCTCCGGCCTTACTGACAATCTCATGATCGCGCGCAACCTGAGCACGCACATCGTTCTCAATAGCTTCACGCTGAGCTTCGTCTGTCACCCCAACAAGGCGCTGAGCAATAAGCATATCGGTGTTACCACCCAGCTTAATATCAGTGCCACGGCCAGCCATATTTGTTGCAATAGTAATGGCACCTGGCGCGCCGGCCTGTGCCACAATTTTTGCTTCCATCTCATGAAAGCGGGCATTAAGCACGTTGTGAGGGATCTTCTCGCGACGCAGGAGCGCTGAAAGCTCCTCACTTTTTTCAATCGACGTTGTGCCAACCAGAATAGGCTGCCCGCGTTTGTGCACTTCGCGCACAAGTTTAGTAACTGCTGCGAATTTCTCAGCTTCCGTCAGATAAATTTCGTCGTCCTCGTCCTTTCTGGCAATCGGACGATTAGTCGGAATTTCGACAACATCAAGCTTATAAATTTCTGCAAATTCATCAGCTTCTGTCATTGCTGTTCCGGTCATACCAGACAGTCTGGGATAAAGACGGAAGAAGTTCTGAAACGTAATTGAGGCCAGTGTCTGATTTTCCTGCTGCACCTCAACGTGCTCTTTAGCCTCGAGCGCCTGATGCAGGCCATCAGAATAACGGCGCCCTTCCATCATACGGCCGGTAAACTCGTCAATAATAACAACTTTACCCTGCTGCACGATGTAATCAACGTCACGCGTAAACAGCGTATGCGCCCGCAAAGACTGCTGCACATGATGCACAACAGCGACGTGGTGCATATCATACAGGCTGCCTTCATCCTGCACACCAGCCTGACGGAGCAGTTCTTCAACTTTTTCCGACCCTTTATCGGTCAGAATGACGTTGCGGAATTTTTCATCCTTATCATACGTCTCGGGGTCTTTAACCAGCTCAGCCACAACCGCATCAACTGAGCGGTACAAATCAGAGCTGTCTTCGGCAGGACCGGAAATAATCAGCGGAGTACGGGCTTCGTCGATCAGAATGGAGTCAACCTCGTCAATGATGACGTGGTTAAACGGACGCTGAACCATTTCTTCCTGGCGATATTTCATATTATCGCGCAGATAATCAAAACCGAACTCGTTGTTCGTACCGTATGTAATGTCAGCCGCATAAGCTGCACGACGTGCGTCATCCGGCATATTAGGAACGATAACGCCGGTCGTCAGCCCAAGGAAGCTGTAAAGCTGGCTCATCTCGGCCGCATCACGCGAGGCCAGATAATCATTGACGGTTACAACATGCACGCCTTTACCCTCAAGCGCGCTGAGGTACACAGCCAGCGTTGCAACAAGTGTTTTGCCTTCACCCGTACGCATCTCAGCAATACGACCAGAATGCAGCACCATGCCGCCAATAAGCTGCACATCAAAATGACGCATACCCAGCACACGGCGGGAGGCCTCACGTGCAACAGCAAAAGCTTCAGGCAGAAGCTTATCAAGAGTTGCACCCTGAGCCAGACGCTCGCGAAATTCTGTCGTTTTAGCAGCAAGACCGGCATCACTCAGAGCCTGGATCTGCGGTTCAAAGGCATTAATTTCCGGCACGCGACGCTGGAACACCTTAAGCGTCCGGTCATTAGATGTGCCGAACAGGGCGCGTACGAAGCTTGCTAGCATAAAAACCTTTCCACAAATCACGGCCGCAGCCAGGATTTTCTTCTATCCAGAACCAGACCAGAAAAAAATGAACAAAACACACTGTTACAATATAAATCGCTCTATAAAATAGGGTCAGGGCAGCCTGTGGTCAACCAAGCACCGACTTTCTTAATGTCAGACACACCAGGCAGAGGACTTGCAGGTCTGACCAGGGTGCTCCATAGATATAGTTACAAACTACTCCACATCCTAAGGTATTGATATGCGGTTTCACACTCAGGCTTTTGCTCTTGCTGCAACAGCTCTGCTGGCTTCGACCACTCTGTCAGTCCGTAGCTATGCTGCACCGGCAACCTCTCCTGCACCTGCAGCCGCCCCTCAGGCTGGTGCAGCTCCGGCCCAGCCGCTGAACCCTGCAGCTGTCGTAGCAACAGTAAATGGTCAGAAAATTACTCTTGCTGATATGCAGAGCGCATTGAAAAATCTGCCACCTCAGGTACAGCAGCTGCCACAGAACATGGTTTTCCCCATGCTGCTGAATCAGCTGGCTGATCAGAAAGCCATCCAGATCGTTGCCAAAAAAGAAGGTCTGGAAAAGCAGCCTGACGTAGAAAAAGCAATGCAGACAGCTGCGGCTAACGCCCTGCAGAACGCATGGCTTTCTCAGCAGGTTACACCCCGCCTGACAGAAGCTAATATAGAAGCCTATTACCAGAAAAACTATGCCGGCAAGCCACCTGAGCAGGAAGTGCACGCCCGTCATATTCTGGTTAAAACTGAAGCCGAAGCTAATGATATTATCAAAAAGCTGAAAGGCGGCGCTGACTTCGCACAGCTGGCAGCCCAGCTCTCTAAAGACACCGGCAGCGCAAAGCAGAACGGTGGAGACCTCGGCTGGTTTAAAAAAGGCGATATGATTGCCCCATTCTCCAATGCTGCATTTGCTATGAAAAAAGGGGAAATCAGCTCTGTACCAGTTAAGAGCGAGTACGGATATCATGTCATTCAGGTGCTTGACACCCGCACTGATCCTATCCCGACGCTCGATAGCGTAAAAAATAAAATTCGCCAGGCTCTGGTGCAGGAATACGTGCGTGAAGCTGTAGAAGCTGCAACCAAACAGGTTAAAATTGTACGATTTGACCCTGCCACAGGCAAACCTCTTCCTGATGCACCTGCGCCAGCAGCTGCTGCACCAGCTAAACAATAAAATAAGCGCATTTTTACGTCAGCCATACCGCGGTATGGCTGACGCTGATATTTTCTGTATCTCGTAAGGACATCGCATCATGGCGCCAGCGCTTCCGGTCTCCCCTCTTGCACGGCCTCTTCCTGAGCTTGGCAGCATTCGAGGAGTGCGCCTTGGCGCAGCAGCAGCCGGAATTCGTTATCAGAACCGCACAGACCTTGTCCTTGCAGAATTCATCGCCGGTACAACCGTTGCCGGTGTCTTTACAAAATCAAAGTGCCCTGGGGCTCCTGTAGACTGGTGCCGCGATATCCTGCCTGATGGTGAGGCAAGAGTGCTTGTCGTTAATGCCGGCAATGCCAATGTCTTTACCGGGAAAGCGGGGCGCGAGACCTGTACCGTCACAGCTGATGCCGCAGCACAGCTCGCCGGCTGCTCCCCGCGCAATGTTTATCTGGCCTCAACCGGAGTCATTGGCGAAATTCTGCCGCATGAGCGCATTACTGCTGCTCTGCCGGCACTTCATGCCTCTCTGAGTGAAACCGGCTGGGAAGCCGCTGCCCGCGGCATTATGACAACCGATACCTTTCCTAAAGCGGCAATCCGCACAGCAACACTTAACGGTGCGACTGTCACCCTTCAGGGAATCGCTAAAGGGAGCGGCATGATTGCTCCCGATATGGCAACAATGCTGGGTTTTATCACCACAGATGCGGCTATTCCGGCCCCTGTGCTACAACGCCTTCTGTCAGAAGAAATTAAAACCACATTCAACTGTATCACTGTCGATTCTGACACCTCGACCTCCGATATGGCGCTGCTCTTTGCCACCGGCACAGCAGAAAATGCAGCCATAGACGAAAATACGACCACTGATGCCCCCATACTGGGCGCGTTCAAAGCCGCTTTACACTCCGTACTCAAAGAACTGGCTCTGCTGGTTATTCGTGATGGTGAAGGCGTAACCAAGCTGATCACCATTCAGGTCTCAGGCGCAGTATCTGACGACTCTGCCTGGCGCGTCGCTATGGCCATTGGCAACTCCCCTCTGGTCAAAACAGCCATTGCCGGCGAAGATGCCAACTGGGGTCGTGTTGTTATGGCCGTGGGCAAATGCGGTGAACCAGCTGACCGTGATACCCTCTCTGTTTCCATCGGTGGTGTGTGCATTGCCCACAATGGCACCGTTGTTGCCGGTTATGATGAAACCCCCGTTGTGAACCACATGAAAGGTCAGGAAATAGAGATCGAGGTCTCTCTGGGCCTTGGCAATGGCTCTGCACGGATATGGAGCTGTGATCTGACGCATGGCTATATCGACATTAACGGGTCATACCGCAGCTAAGGCAGACATCACGTCAGTGCAATACACCGCCTGCAAGGAACGATGACATGACTTCCGATCTTCCTCCTGGCTGGAATTCTCCGGCCTCAACGGGGCAGGCAGCCCCGATAATGACGCAAAACACGCAAGAGCATACTATCTGGGTCTATGCCGGTTTCTGGTGGCGTGTCTTCGCATTTACACTTGATTACGTTTTTTTAAATATTATTGGTTTTTTTGTCGGACTGGCTCTGAAACCAAGTGCCATAATACAATGGCACGAGCTCTCCCTGCCTGGCACTGAAAGTGACGAGCCAAGCGTTACAAATGTTGCCAGCTTTATGTCGGATGGTGCCACCATTCTGGTGCCCCACCTTCAGACCGCAGGCCTGCATCAGTTTTCTCTTGTCATGTTTCTTCTCATCGCCTGCTACTGTATACTCTTCGAAGCGTCTCCTTACCGTGGCACGCCTGGTATGAAATTATGTCGCATTGAAGTTGTAACAACTGCAGGAAAACAGGTTTCTGTTTTACGGGCGGCCCTTCGCTTTTTTGTGAAAACATTTCTTTCTTTCCCGCTGTTTTTTATCGGCGTTATCATGGTCGGGCTGACACCACGTAAACAAGGGCTTCATGACATAATAGCAGATACGCTGGTGATACGCCGCAGACGCGAGCAGGACGTTATTTTCACTCAGCACTCATAGAGCAGATCTCAGAGTCTGCCCTGCTTTTACCCTAACGCACTTTATCTCTGTACGCTTCACATCTTCTGCATAACGTGACAGCGTCATTTTTCTGTTTAAGATGAAAAAAGGACAGGTACGCCATGGCGGCAGTAAGCCAGACATACGTTTCCATCCATTCCAGATTGTTATCGTCACTGCGACGGGCTGCTCTCACAATGATTGTAGCAGCTCTCCTTCTGGCTGGTTTTATACCACATATTATAGGTGCAACTGCTGCCTGTGCAGCTGACACACCACCAGCCGCGACGTTAAGCCGTCAGGATGCTGAACAGCTTTTGTCTGTCCTTAATGACCCCCGCAAACGTGAAGATTTTACACACACCCTGTCTTTAATGGCCAAAGGGTTGCCGCCAGCTGCGGCCCCGGCTTCTGCCGGCGGCGTAATAACCCCGGTCATAAACAGCCACAATATTAACTCAGAACTAAGCTCTGTCTCTCAAACATTAAAACAGTACACATATAATTTTGTCGGACTATTCGAAGACCTTGGCTTTGTTGGCTCGTGGTTTCACTCTGAGATCAGTCACTCTGATACCAGAAAAACCTTAATTGATGCTTTTAGCCGCGCTGGTTTTATCGCTATTGCAGCAATTGTTCTTGAGCATTTTATCAGCATCTTCTTAAGAAAACGTCTTATTTCTTTCACTAAGATGGCTGAAAAGCAGCAGAATCAAAAACGGGAAAAAGCTGCCGCTGAATATGCCGCTGAAGCAACCGGGACAGACGGTGCAGACACCCGGGCGAAGGATCAGAAACACCGCGACCAGGTCCTTAGCTACCTCTCCCGCACACCTTACACCCTTATGCACCTGCTGCTTAAAATGGTGCCCGTTCTTGCTGCTCTGCTGACCGGCTACCTGGGCGGTATTTTTCTGACGGTTTCCTCTCAGGGGCGTACGGTAACGTTTACTCTGGTCACGGCATACATCCTTGCCCGTGTATTATATCTGCTTCTTGAAACTGCTCTCGCTCCGCGTTCCCCTGCCATCCGCCTTATCCCTGTCAGCAGCACGACAGCTCACATGCTAACCCGCTGGTGGATGGCTCTGGTTGCTGTACCGGCTCTGATTATCTGCCTTTCCACACTGGGAAGTGAGTTCGATCTGCCTGCACGTGGCGAGCAGGCGATGCTGCGTGGCGTTATTCTGGTTATGCATCTGATTATTGCCGCGTTTATCTGGCGCGTGCGTAATATTGTTGCAGCCACTCTCCAGCCATCAGCAGAAAAAAAGAAACGAGCCTTCTGGTCTTTTATTGGTACGCTGGCAAATTTCTGGTGGATTCCGGTCCTCTTCCTCGATATCGCCCTGTGGTTCATCTGGGCAGCTCACCTGAAGGGCGGATATCAGTGGATTCTCCATGGTCTGCTGATGACACTTCTGTGCCTCGCACTTTCAAGGCTTGCTGCCGTATTAATTTACGGTGGTCAGGACCGCCTCTTCCACATTTCTGCCGAAATGGAAGCCTCTCATCCGGGCCTCCAGAAACGTGCTGATTACTATTATCCGTTTGTACGGCGTATTCTGACCTTCTTTATTGTCTTTGCGACCTGCGTCTTTCTTGCTCAAAGCTGGGGCATCCCAGGCGTTTACTTCTTTACCCAGAGCACCGTAGGTTCACGCCTGCTCAGCGCTATCCTTATGCTGACTATTGGCCTCACTGTCGCTTCTCTGGCATGGGAGCTCATTAATGGTCTGCTCAACAAGCAGATCGACCGCTACACCGCACAGCAGCAATCTTCCCGCGCGACCCGCCTGCGCACAGTCCTGCCTATTATTCGAACTGTCCTGCTGGTCATTATCGTAATTATCGTGGCTGTCACGACACTCTCTCAGATCGGCATTAATGTTACACCGCTGCTTACCGGTGCCGGTATTCTGGGCGTTGGTCTGTCATTTGGTTCTCAAAGTCTGTGGAAAGACGTTATCACCGGCTTTTTCATGCTCGCCGAAAACGCCATTCAGGTTGGCGACTGGGTAACTGCCAGTGGTGTATCAGGTACGGTTGAACATCTCTCAATCCGCACATTGCGTGTGAGATCATTTGATGGTGACCTGCATATTATTCCGTTCTCATCTGTGACATCCATTGCAAATACCGGTAAGGGCTTTAACCAGATCATTGTCCGCCAGACACTGACACTGGCCGAAGATTCAACACGGGTTGCCGCAATTATGGCTGGTGTCATTAAAGAAATGCGTACAGAAGATGCTTTCAAAAGCATTATCTTCTCTGACTATAATGACCTTGGCGTTGACTGCTCTGACAGCAATGGTGCTGTTTTACTTGGTACGATCCGCACAGCTCCCATGATGAAATGGAAAGTGCAGCGTGAATTTTACCGGCGTCTGGCAAAACTCATGGCTGACGAGGACGTGCAGTTCTATACGCCCACCTCTTACTACACCACGCCGCCTGACACAGCGATGCACCTGGCTGTTGATGCTTTCCCTGATGCCTTTACCCCCCGGGCGGGCACTCTTCCAGCCACTAACACCGACACACCAGTGCACACGCCGGATGAAACCGGCCACCAAAAACCTGAAGGAAAAAACTAAGCATGTCGGCGCCTTCTGAATTTTCAGAAAAAACCTGCCTGGACTCGCTTGAAGGCGCATTACAAAAATACGGCTTTGCTTACGAGCAGGCCGTCGCCATGCGCCCTTTGCTGGAAGAATATGGCCTGAAGAACTGGGAAAGCTTTGCCACAAGCTGGAACAACCTTGGCGTTGATCGCTATATGGCCGACAACGGTCGCTACAGACGCCGGCGCTATGCAACCTACTCTGTGTCAGAGAATGCGATTATACGCAAAGCACACCAGCCACATTACCAGAGCAGAGACTATAATACGCTTAATGGTGGTATTGAGCGTCTGTTTAAACCCATCACACAGGCAGCCGGGTCGCACCCGGCGTTACTGGCTGTTCTGGCAGTGCTTCGTCGTATTGCAACTAATCTGACACCCGAAAACCTGCACCCGAAAACCTGGCATGCTGAAGTACATCAGTTCCGGATCGAAGCGAATGCCTCCTTCGCAGGACAGCCGACACCTGAAGGGCTGCATCAGGATGGGGTAGACTGGGTGTGTGTGCTTATGGTGCACCGTGAAAATATCACCAGCGGTACCACGACCATCTATGATCTGAACCGAAACCCGGCAGGCAGCTTCACCCTCACGAATGCCATGGACGCAGCTTTCGTCAATGACAGCAGAGTTTATCATGGTGTGACCGCCATAACCCCGCTTGATACGACCCGCCCGGCTTACAGAGACGTACTGGTCGTCACATTACGGCACGAATAAAATTAATACCCTGCATAATGAATAGCGTGCAGGCTCACAAAAATCAGTCCCATGACAAAGAGAACAGCAACGCCTGCCTGCGTAATATCTTTAAGCTGAGGAGTTTGCTCCTCTCCATGGTTTGAAGATACTGTGACAGAATCTGTGGAAGTCGGAGAGGGCAGAGGGCGCATTGCAGCCTTTGTCTGCCCGGCAACCTCGCACGCTACCTGCTTTTCGTGAACATTTGTATCAGATGACTGTTCAGACACAATCGTATCAGATTGTATTTTTGTAATAACAGCACCCTCCCTTTATTAAAATAAAACCAATAGAATCAAAGTTCCCTGTTATTTTCAGATCAGGCGACACACACACAACCCTGACGCATTGTGCGATATTCCTCTCATCATACCCAGAAGAATATTGTACCGGAGAATTTTTATGAAACCCTTACCCTGCCTGCTCTGCGCAAGTCTTGCCGCAGTATTACCTCTCACCAAATATACAACTCCGTCTGCCATAGCAGAAACACCTGCCAGCCAGAGCATGACTCATCATTACGCCACACACTTTTTTGAGGGCCACTGGTCAGCTATGTCACTGCCTTCAGTCACAGTGAAGGCGACAGACCCGACAAACCCCAAAACCAGCCTGACAGTTATTTTACCTGACACACTCACAAAAATAACCGGACAGGACCAGTTTCATCTTACCCGTCAGTCAGGCTCGGCGTGGTCTGCCAGACAAAACGGCCTGAGCGTGACATTTTCCCTGATATCAGACAACAGCGCCATGCTGCGTATTGATGGCAGCGGTGAGAAACAACATCTGAATATGTTCCTCTACCGCGATGAGTAAAGATTAAACACTCTGCTCCGAAGCTGAAGCCGGAGTCCATGTCTTTAAAAACTCCTCCAGGGCAGCATCGGACTTACCGATTGTCACATTCAGAGTAACGTAAAGATTGCCTGCCGGACGCGCCCCATGCTCCTGAACACCACGCCCGCGCAAACGCAGTCTGGTACCGGTATCAGAACCGGCAGGCACGTTCATCTTAACAGACCCTGTTGGCGTGGGAACCATGATGCTCCCCCCCAGCACGGCTGTTTTAAGATCAACTGGCAAAATCTGATACACATCACTCCCTTTACGGGTATAGGTAGCATCAGGGTTCACAATTACAGTAATCAGAGCATCACCTTTAGGTCCGCCCTGTACTCCATCTTCACCTTTGCCACGCAGGCGCAGATGCTGACCACTTTCAATCCCAGGTGGAATTTTTACATCGAGCACGGACCCATCAGGCAACGTGATGCGTGAAGTGGCCCCGTTAACAGACTCAAGAAAGCTGACGTTGAGAGTGTAAGACCGGTCAGCACCCTTTTGAGGGCCTCTGCGGCGAGCACGCGGACCACCAGAGAACATGCCAAAAATATCATGCAGATCATCCCCTGAAAAATGCCCCTCCTGGCCTGCTCCTGAATAACCAAAACCACCGCGGCCACCCTGAAAGCCACCACCATAGCCATGAGGAGCTCTTTCCTGCCCGTCAGCATCAAGCTCACCACGGTCAAAACGAGCGCGCTTTTCAGGGTCAGACAAAAGGTCATTAGCCTGATTCACAGCTTTAAACTGCTCTTCAGCGACTTTATCATCCGGGTTCAAATCAGGATGATATTTTTTTGCCTTCTGCCGGTAAGCTTTGCGAATGTCATCCTGGGAGGCTCCTCTTGCAAGTCCCAGAACCTCATAAGGATCACGCGCACTCATTGACCTTTTCCCTGCGTTGTTACTGATGTCGGATCCTGTATAAAACTACCTGTGTCCAGAAGACTAATCAGCAGGGCAATCGCAACATCCCGATTGTACCCTGCCAGTTCTGCCTCCCTGACAAGAGCATCAATCCTGGGTTTCAAAAACGCCTCAGCCGATAGCGCAGTCATATACGGCTAATCCTCTCTCTTTATTTAAAATAATACTAAGAGTAATAATGGGAATGGTAACGCCTACGGTCAATGGAGAAAGCAGGATCTCTGTAACCTGAACACTGATAACTTACCTTTTTATCTCCCGTACACCTGCAAGATTCAAAGAACCGATAGCATCCGGCCTCTATAGAGACTATAAGGCTTCGGAGAAGATACTAAAACAAGCCCGTGCCAGATCCCTTCTGCTGCCTGTGCTGTTTTTTAAGTGGAGAACCGGAGATGACTGACAGACCGCGCTTTTTTGATGACCTGACCGGTATAGCCGGCGGCGCTTTTTCAGCCTTTACCGGCGCACGTGAAGAGCTGAATGCCATCATACGTAACCGCGTTAGTGAAATACTGGCCAGCCTGCATGTTGTCAGACGTGAAGAGTTTGACATTGTGCGTGAGATGGCAACACAAACCCGCATCAGTCTTGATGCTGCTGAACGTCGTATTGCTGACCTTGAAACACACATTGAAAACCTGAAGCGCAGCTAAGCAATAACGCAACGGTCATACCTGAAGCACCCTGATTTTGTTCTTTTAGTATGCCCAGTGACCAGGAGTGAGTCATGCCAGCACTGAACACAGCACCTGCCACAGGCACGCTTAACCCACTTGATCTGATTGAACAGATTGCTGCAGGGCTGGACTGGAATTTTGACCGCTGCACAGACACAGAGCTGGCAGCTGAAGCGCCGGGAAAATGGTGCACCTATGGACTTTTTTTCTCATGGTCGACTGAGCTGAGCGCGATCCATTTTACGTGCGCTTTTGATCTGAAAGTCTCTGTACCAAAGCGCAAGAGCATGTATGAACTCATTGCGCTGGCAAATGAGCATATCTGGATCGGGCATTTCAGTCTGGATCAGGAAGACGGCATTTTACTGTTTCGTCATGCACTGCTCCTCCGCGGCATTGAGCTGAATATAGACATTTTTGAAGACCTGATCGACATCGCCCTGACGGAATGTGAACGTCTTTACCCTGCTTTTCAGTTTTTCTTGTGGGGTGGACAGAACCCTGCCGAAGCTGTCAAGGCTGCGATGCTAAACTGTGCCGGAGAAGCCTGAAATGCACGACACACGCTTACTTCCTTCTGTTTTGCTGGCAGGGTGCGGCAAAATGGGCACCGCCATGCTGGAAGGCTGGTTGAGTCAGGGCTTAAGACCCTCTGTTATTCTCGATCGCCACGATCAGACGCTGCCTCACCCACACAGGCACATACGTCAGACAGAAGAGCTTCCTGCTGACTTTATACCCGATGTGATTGTCATGGCTGTCAAACCGCAGACGTCTGACAGCTTGCTACATCAGCTGACCCGACACTTTGCCGGTGTACCGGTCCTCTCTCTCATGGCTGGCCGCACTCTCGAAAGCCTGAGTCAGCACAGCTTTGCCCATACAGGGCACCCTCCGGCCATTATTCGCGCTATGCCCAATACACCCTGTGCACTGGGTGTTGGCATGACCGGGCTTTATGCCGGCCCTCACGTGACTGAGCAGCAGAAACATGACTGCGAAAAACTTGCCGGGGCGGTTGGTAAAACAATATGGGTTGAGCAGGAAAGCCAGATGGATATTGTCACGGCTGTTTCCGGCAGTGGCCCGGCTTATGTTTTCCTTTTAGCCGAACTGCTGGAAAAAGCGGGTATTGACCAGGGGCTGCCGCCACATACAGCCCGGGAACTGGCACGCCAGACCATTTACGGAGCCGGATGCCTGCTAAGCCACTCCACACTTGATGCGGCTGAACTCCGCACCCGTGTCACAAGCCCAGGCGGCACTACGGCAGCTGCTCTTAACGTATTCATGGCACCGGATGCCTGGCCTGACACTGTGACCAAAGCCATTCAGGCTGCTGTATCACGCTCAGAAAAGCTGGCATCCTGAAGATTTTTTCTTTTTCATTTTTGATCTGACAGGTCTTTCTGATGGATACCGACGATTTTGACACGACCCTCCTGAACGCCGCTATGGCACTGGCTGCTGAGAAAGGCTGGGCTTCTGTCTCATTGCTCGATGCAGCCCGTAAGGCTGAGCTTTCATTTTCTGAAACACGCACACGCTTTCCACTACGCAGCTCACTGCTGCTGCGCCTTGGCCGGCTGGCTGATGATTCTGCACTGGCTGATAACAACGACACCAGCCCAGCCAGAGAGCGACTTTTTGATCTGCTCATGCGCCGTTTCGATGTCTTTCAGATCTATCGGGATGGTGTGCGGGCCGTTTTACATGCCCTGCCGACTGACCCGGCACTGACACTCCTCCTGAGTGGCGCAACGTTTGAAAGCATGCGCTGGATGACTGATGCCGCCGGCATTCCTGTCACCGGTATCAAAGGGTTTGTGAACACGAACATTGTTATCGGGATATGGACGCACACGCTGCGCGTATGGGAAAAAGACGACAGTGAGGATATGAGCCGTACCATGGCAGCTCTTGATCAGGCACTTGATAAAGCCGCTCGTTTTAAGCTGTTTGCAGGTGATGCCGCACCGGATGATGACCTCTCACATGGCTCTGACTTTATGACATCAGGTCTGCCTGAACCAGAAAATATCTCTTTTAATGAAAAACCTGACTACTGACATCTTTACGAAACGCCCTGGTTTGTCTTAAAAGGGCACACCACGGCACCAATGGGGCGTAGCCAAGCGGTAAGGCAGCGGATTTTGATTCCGCCATGCGGAGGTTCGAATCCTCCCGCCCCAGCCATCTTTCCCGTATCACGACGATGATATTTGACCTTTTGTATGAGAGAGCTTTTATTCTCCCATGCACTGCGCTGACCTGCGCGTAAAAAAATCACATCTTATATGTTTTCACGATGCAGCGCGTTGCCGTTACGCCTGTACTGCTATGAATGTTGCCTTCAAATGACCTCCCACCCTGCGGCTAAAGCCCCTCTCCTGTCATTCAAGGGACTGAAAGCAGCCCTTATGGCCCGCACCCTCTCTGCTTTTTCCTCTCAGGTGCAGGCTGTCGCCGTCGGATGGCAGATTTACGCTCTTACACACGAGGCCTCTGCCCTTGGTTTTGTAGGGCTGGCGCAGTTTTTGCCCATGGTCACTTTTATCTTTCCGGCAGGCCATGCAGCTGACCAGTACAACCGGCGTCGCATTGTCATCATCTGCCAGATAACAGAGGCTATGGCCGCTTTATTCATGGCTCTGGCCTCATTTCAAAACGTTGTCACCCCTGTCATGATATACGGGCTGGTGGCACTTTTTGGCATGTGCCGCGCCTTTGAAATGCCAGCTCAGCAAACTTTTATACCCGCTATCGTGCCGGTATCGGCCTTTCCTCGCGCAACAGCACTCTCATCCTCCCTGTTTCAGGTTGCCTGTATTGCCGGCCCCTCGATCGGAGGCTTGCTTTACGGCCTGGGGCCAACGCCATGCTATGCGCTATGTGCCATCGGCTTTGGCATAGCGGCTCTCTCTACTTTACTCATGAAGCTCAGCTTCCCTTCACGCCCGCGGCAGCCCGTTAGCCTGGCCGCTGTTTTTGGCGGTATTATCTTCCTCAGGCAAAACCCGACCATGCTGGGCGCACTGTCACTCGATCTGTTTGCTGTCCTGTTGGGAGGGGCCACAGCTATGTTGCCTCTGTATGCAACTGACATTTTGCATGCCGGCCCATGGGGACTGGGACTGCTCAGAGCTGCTCCGGCCATAGGGGCCTTACTGGTTGCTGCTGTACTGGCCCGCCGGCCCATGGGGCACAACTCAGGATTATGGATGTTTTTCTCCGTTGCTGTTTTCGGTGTCGCCACGATTCTCTTCGGATTCTCGAAGTCCATCCCCCTCTCCGTGCTTGCACTCGCAGTTCTGGGAGGTGCTGACGTCATCAGCGTCATGGTACGCAGCTCACTGGTACAGCTTGGCACACCTGACGAAATGCGCGGGCGGGTATCAGCCGTAAACATGCTGTTTATCGGCTCATCAAATCAGCTGGGGGAATTTGAAAGCGGTATGCTGGCAAGTGCGGTCGGCGCTGTACCTGCTGTCGTCATTGGCGGCATTGGTACACTCGCCATCACAGCAATATGGATGGCACTCTTCCCTGGCCTGAGAAAACTCGACAGGCTGGATGACATCACCCCTCAGGAACTCAGAAAGACGACGTAATTCTAAACAATTAAGAAAAATAACGGAGTATATTTCGAAAAGAACACACGAAATATACTCCGCTTTCAGAGAGTTTTACCTGCAGGTTACACCCGGATCAGGAGAAAAACCGAATACAGTGCCAACAGTTTTTCTGCTCTGCGATCAGGGTATTATACAACTTTTTTAAGGTTCGGGCTGGCCTTAAAGCGCACGGTCTTACCAGCTTTTACTTTAACCTGCTCACCTGTGCGTGGGTTAAGAGCCTTACGCGCCTTGGTCTTACGCACTGTAAAAGTCCCAAAAGACGGCAGAGTAAACCCACCTTCATTTTTAAGTTCTTCAATAATAGCGTCTAGCAGATCGTTAGCCGCCTGATTGGCCGCAACGCCGGTGCAATTGATCGAATCCTGAATGACAGCCGCAATAAATGCTTTGCTCATTGAGACAATATCTCCCTTACAGATAAAATTATCTTATTGGTAATTATAGCTTATGCTACCCGACTTCTCGCTATGCTTGTAGTCATATTTTCAGAAAAAATATAACTTCATTGAAAACAGTACGAAAAATATCTTATCAGAAACCAGAAAAGACAGTGAAGAATGGTATGCTACCCCCCTCCTCTCCCTCCGGGATCACTCTGCCTTTTTGCCGCTTATACCCCCGATGGCGCTCTTCCTGACTACACAAAATTTTATCTCAGAAACCTGCTGGAGTGTGGTTTAACGCTGCATGTCTGTTTTTCCGGCACAGAGCATATTACTGCTGACAGCCTGACCTTTTGCACAGAAAACAGAATACAGACCTATACCAGACCCAATAAAGGCCTTGATTTTGGCGCATGGTGCTATCTGCGGAACCATATACCCACACATAATGTGCCTTTTATTGTGCTGGCTAACGACAGTGTTTTCGGGCCCTTTGCACCGCTGCCTCCTCTTTTACAAAAATTCAAAGCCTCTCAAAAACCCGCATGGGGCCTCGTCGCCTCACGCGCTGTTACGCCACACCTTCAGTCATGGTTTGTCAGCCTCTCTCAACAGGCATGGCAGGCGCCTGCAGTAAAACGGATTTTTCATCTGCCATTTGAGAACATGTCCCGCTCAGAAATTATCTGGCATGGCGAACTGGGGCTTTCTGTCGCCCTTACCGATAGTGGCTTCACACCCGATGCGTTATGGAGCGACCTCAGGGCGCCATTAGCCCGTTTTTTTCCTGCTAACCCGGCCCATGCGCGCTGGCGTTCTTTTTTACGCACAGGACTGGTGCCTTTTATAAAGCAGGAGCTCCTCAGAGATAACCCTTATCATATTCCGGCCCTGTCTGACTGGCGACGCGAGATACTGCCGGGCAATGGTTTCAACCCTGCGTGGATCGACGCATATCTTGCAGGCACCCCACCCCGTACGACCCGTACCCGTTCAAACCGAAAAGGCCGTCTGCTTTACACAATGCTGTCTGAAGCTGACCGCTATCGCCCTCGTTTTTAAAACACCCGTTCAAACCCGTCACACATGAAAAAAAATTATTAATTATTAATATTGAGAATCATTCTCATTAGCGCTATCTCCGCCTGTCTTTACTTTATCAGGCCGGGAAATCCACTTCGATGCACAGAGGCATTCGTCACAGCTCTATGTTTCTGACACTTGGCTTTCTGGCATCGACGACTCCGTCTTTAGCCAGCCAGTCAGCCGGCAGCTCAACAACAGATCACGTCAAAAAGCACCCACACCGCATCACAACGCAGGCCACAAAAGCACAGCATACTCAGGCCGCCACGTCTGAACAGCTGACGGTTAAGGGACGACGCGCCTCTGTTGTTGCCTCATCAGCAACAAAGAGTGATACCCCACTGATTGATACGGCTCAGTCAATCACAGTCATCACACGTAACGAGATGGATATACGCGGTGTTCTGAGCCTGAATCAGGCCGTGCGCTATGCTGCGGGCATAACCCCTGACCTGCGCGGTGGCATTGGTACCCGCTACGACCAGTTTTTGCTGCGCGGCTTTACAGTCCCCACCTTTCTTGATGGCCTGAAAGTGCAGGACAGCCCGACAGGCTACGCGGTTGCCCAGACAGATACCTCACGCCTTGACCGTATTGAAATGCTCAAAGGGCCGGCATCAGCACTCTACGGTCAGTCAAGCCCGGGGGGACTTGCCGCACTCTCCAGCAAACTTGCGACTGACCAGCGCTCTTACGGCAATGTCACGGCAACCGGCGGCATGTTTGACCTTTATCGTGTTGATAGTGATGTCGGTGGTTATGCAAATAATGACGGCTCAGTGCGCTGGCGCCTTTACGGCACAGCCAATGGTCAGCACACGCAGCTGGCCCGCACAGGCAGCCGCCGTTTTTCTATCAGCCCGACCTTTACATTTGGTGGTAACGGACCAACAACACTCACCATTCTGGGGAACTATCAGTATGACCCTGAAGGCGGCACCTATGGTGGTGTGCCTCTGGTTGGTTCACTCAAACGCGCCTCATTTGGCTATCTGCCTCGCAATTTTTATGATGGCGATGTTTCATTCGAAAAATTCAATCGCCGTCAGGGCGCATTTTCCTATTTCTTCAATCATCGCTTTAACGATGACTGGAGTTTTTCCTCACGCGGGCGCTATGACGATATCCGTGTAATCAACCGCAGTACATACGATGCCGGATACTGGGAAGCCGACGGTTACACCCTGCCCCGCTATGCCTATGGTACCAAAGAACACACCTATAATATGGCCTATGACAGCCAGTTTAAAGGACATGTACGCACCGGCCCGCTTAAGCACACCCTTATGACAGGCTTTGACTACATGTGGCAGCGCGCTACCGAAACCTACACGCAGGGTGATGCACCTTCACTCAACGCTCTGCACCCTGATTATCATATGGCATTTCCGGCTCAGACGGTGGGTGCACGCTACCTGACAAACTCGCACCAGATAGGAATATACGCACAGGATGAGATTCGCTGGCACGGGCTGGTGCTGAATGGCAGCCTGCGGAATGACTGGTACCGCTCTGACCAGAAAGAATATCTTGCCGGTTCAGACACCAGACAAAACCCTTCACAAATTACCTGGCGTGCTTCTGCCCTTTACCATTTCAAATTTGGCCTTGCCCCTTATATCAGCTACTCAACCTCTTTCCAGCCACAGTCAGGCTTTACCTCAAAGGACGGTGGCAAAACCCTGAGCCAGGCCAACCCAACACTGGGCAAACAGCTTGAAGGTGGTGTGAAATACCAGATCCCCGGCACACCCATTCTGCTGACAGCTGCGGGGTTCCATATCGAGCAGTCCAATGTCCTTGTTGCTGTCGGCAATCTGCCCTACGGCATTGAAAGTGGCAAAGTACACTCAGATGGCTTTGAGTTTGAAGCCCATGCTGATGTCTATAAAAATCTGATGCTCGAGGCCGCTGTGAGCGTTCAGCGCGTGCATGACGACTCGACAGGTAAACCCCTTATTCAGTCTGGCAAAGGCAATGCCTCTCTGTTTGCATTCTACACCATGCCATCAGGCCCGCTTAAAGGGTTCGGCTTTGGCGGTGGGATGCGATACACTGCCAAAGCTTACGGTGGACAAGCTGATTACGGGAGTGTCTGGGTGCCGCAATATGCTCTGTTTGACGGCTCATTACGCTACGATCTGTCAAACCTGTCTCCGTCCCTGCGGGGATGGACTGCCTCAGCCAGTGTGCGCAACCTGTTTGACAAACATTATGTTTCAAACTGTCTCGCTTATGCGTCATACGGTCAGGCATTCTGCTACTATGGCGAACGCCGTAATGCGCAGGCCAGTATCGGCTTTTCATGGTAAAACACCCATTATCCAGCGGTGCGCGCCTTAAGGCTGTGCTCCGCAGTTTTGGGATTTTACTCACAGGCTATGCACTGGCAGCCCTTGGGGGGGCTGTTCTGGCCTGGGCTCTGCCGCTGCACAGAGCTGACCGGGCACTCATCGGAACAATGAGCTCGCTGGTATTGTGGCCTGTGGCTGTTATGGCTGGATTTTTTTGCTATGGCCCGGCTGGCCACGTACCATTTCGTAAAGCTATGGCATGGCTGCACAACTGGGCTGGCATTGTTACAGGCTGGATCATCTACATTATCGTACTCTCTGGCACGCTCAGCGTTTTCCGACCTGAAATAGGGATATGGATGCGCCCAGAACTGCAAGGGCGCATCGCTACACCTGCACAGGCCTTACAAACCGCTGTTAACTGGCTTTCTGCACACGCAGCTACATCATCAGCCTGGTATCTTACGCTCTTCCCTGGCCCTGATGGACTACGCGCCCCTTTTGTCTGGGCTGTATGGCAGGCACCCGATGGCACTTTTATGCAACGCGCTCTCGACCCTCTGACCGGCGCCCCGGATGTTATTCGTGATACGCTGGGCGGCGATTTTTTTTATCGCTTTCACTTTGAACTTCAGCTCCCCTACCCCTGGGGGCGCCTGCTTGCCGCTATAGCCGCCTTAGCCCTCGTTCTGACTCTGCTAAGCGGCGTTATTATACACCGGCGCATCTTTATTGATTTTTTTACCTTTCGCCCCGCCAAAGGCAGACGAAGCTGGCTGGATGCTCATAATGTCGGAGGCGTCGCCGCCCTGCCTTTCCACCTGGTTATCGCTCTTTCAGGTGCAGTGACACTTGCCACACTGCTGTTTCCGTGGAGCGTGCAAACCGTTTATCATAATGATATCAACAGCTTTGCAGGTGAACTCCAGCCAGGCAGTGCGCCCTTACCATTAACCGGCATGCCAGCCAGGCTAACGGCCATTGCCCCGTTAATGCAAAAGCTCAGGCAGAATAATCCTGATTTTACGCCTGCCCAGATTTATATTTACAACCCGATGGACAGCGCCTCGCTAATAGTTTTTTCAGGTGATGACCAGGGTAGCATTGGCAATAACTCTCACGTGTTGCGTATCGAAGGTAAGAACGGTGAAGTTCTTTCTGATACGCACGAGCACCGCTCAGTGATCTCTCTTTTTTCCGTACTTTACGGCCTTCATGTTGCGCATTTTGCTGATACCTTTACCCGCTGGCTCTACTTCCTCTCCGGCCTGTTGCTGGCTGTTGTTATCGCCAGCGGGCTCTGTCTTTGGGTCAGCCATCCTAAACGGCAGGGGGGTATGTACACGATCATCGCACGGCTCAACCCCGCCATCATTACAGGCGGACCTGTTGCCCTGAGCAGCTATTTTATTATTAACAGACTTCTTCCTGTTTCATGGGCCAGCCGTGCAGAATATGAAGTACAAAGCATGTTTATTCTGTGGGCTGTGCTGGTTTTTATATGTGCATGTCTGCCAGCACGCCTCTCCTGGCGCTTATTATGTGGGCTGATGAGCATAATACTACTGACTATCGCTATACTCAGCATGACAGTACCCGGCGCAATCGGAACCAGCTTTATACTCGTCTCACTCACTCTGGCCGCAGCCTTTATTGCAGCCATACTGCACAAAGGCCGCACCCCGTGAGCGTAATTTTACTCTCTCTGCTCAGTACCGGAGCAGGGCTCTGCCTGCCTGCCTTTATTACCAGGCGGGCTGACATGTTAAAACACCGCTTTCAACTGCGAAGCATCAGCATACTCTGTCTGTTTTTTTCATTTTGCTGCCTGCTCAGTCACTATCACTCCGCACTGGCAGCACTTGTGACATGGGCTGAAATGGCAGGCCTGTGCGTGGTGGCAATCGCAGCTTTACGCGGCAGCCACCAGCACATCAAAACCTGAAGGCTATTGCCGCCTTATACCCATAACAACCTGCCGCAAAAGTGCTTCAAGCTGATGCGCCTGCTGTTCAAACGTTACCAGGTCATCTTTAAACGGATTAGTATAGTCATCAAACCGTTCTGACGTATTCAGAAGCTCTCTCACCACTGCAGCTAAAGCCTCGGGACCAGCTCCGATCGGTATCATATTACCGTTTTCACCCTCAGTAATGGCTTCAGCCTGACCGCCTGGTGTGGTCGTAACCACCCATACATCCCGCGCAAGAGCCTCACGCACTGACAACCCATAACTTTCTTTACACTGAGAAGGGAAAAGAAGCACATCAATGCTGTCATAAAATGCATCCATGGTTGTCTGCGTGTAAGACGGAACAGTAACAACCAGCCCTTTTACCTTCCATGTCTCAGCATATACTGACTGAATACCAAGGCTGAGCTTATTATCAACAACATACAGCACCCAGTCTGACATGTTAATCTGCTCGAAAGCCTGGCGAATCAGAGCATAACCTTTCAGGTCTTCAGCCCCGCCAACATAACCAAAACGCAGGGCTGTACCCTTTTTACGAGGGGTTCTTGGCTGTTCAGGCCAGGTAAAGCCATTGGGGTTCACCACCACTTTATCAGCTGCAATACCATTGGCCAGAAACAGCTGCCGGTGCGTTTCTCCCGGTGTAAGCAGGAGTGCTGCACTATCAAGAGCGCTCCTCATCAAAGCAGCACGACTTTGCAGATGCGACGCTTCGATTTCACAGTTCTGGCAAACCTGCAGGTCTATCTTCTCCTGAAAACAGAACTGCCCTTTTTCAGTCACCATAAACTGGCGATCACAAAGCCACCAGGAATCATGCAGCGTAATAACGTAAGGAACACCTTCTTCAACACAGGCACGCGTCAGGCCGACACCAAGACGCTGAATGGCATGAAAATGCACAATGTCAGGCTTCATGGTCTGTAACCAGTACCTGAAAGCCTCCGTCGCATGCGGGTTATCAAGCCCGGCAATTTTTTCAAAATCATCAGGCACCGGTACGCTCATAACCGGGCTGCCTGCCGCCTGATAACGTACAACACCGCCTTCACGCCCAGCCAGGTCAGGGCATGACGTAAATACACTCACAGTGATGTCACGCACCCGCAGATGCTTTACCATCTGCTCTGCAATAAACGTTGCTCCGCCAAAAGAACGCGGATCAAAATAAATATTCACCGCCATAACTGATAAGTCTGTTCTGGCCTGCACCGGCGGATAGCCAAAGACTGGTACAACCTGATCTTTCACCACGTTAACAGGGTGATAGTGCTCCAGTGCGTACTGCCGGGCTGCCTGACCAATCTGCCCACGAAGAGCTGCGTCGCCCGCCAGAGCCAGTAAAGAAGCAGACCACTCTGCAGGTGTTGAAGCCAGAAAACCATTCTGACCGTGCCGGACAACCTGCGCAAACGTATCAGAAGGAGAGCAGACTGCAGGCACTTCAAGAACAGCGGCCTCAAGAAATTTAATATTACTTTTACAGTCGTTGAAAACTGATGAATCAAGTGGAGCAATCGTTATATCGGCATCAAATAAAAAGCGCATATATGCTATGTAGTCGCGCCCTGTATGCCTGAAAATACGGTCCTTTACTGCATCACATTCAGGCGGCAAAGTCAGGTCGCCCATAATATGCAGTGTCAGCCTGGGATCAACCTGCATAGCTCCGACAATGCCAGCTGCAGCAACACGAAAATCAGCATCATGCGTTTTTGTGCCTGAACCATAAACAATCCGGACCTCTTCCTTATGACGTGACTGCTTTAAAGTCTCTCTTTCAGCTCTGAGCTGATCAGCAATATCTAGAGTTTGTCGGTCAAGAGCATTTTCAATAACGCTGACACGCTCGACCCCTGCCTCACGCATTAACTGTGCAAGAACCCGAGTCGAAGCAATGGCCTGATCGCAGGCCTTCATGCAATTACGATAGAGCGACACACCATTCATCACGACCAGGCGTTCATGTTGTGTCAGATGATCAAGATTTTTATTATTCTTATAATGCTCTTCAGAAAAAATCAGGTCATCTACATCCCACCATGAAGGAAGATTGAGACGTTTGACCTCTGCAAAAAGTGAAAGAACGGCTTCAAATGCCGGCACTCTGTAAAAAATAACATTCGTACAGCTCTGAAGAGCTGACAGAATCTCCTGATTTTTACGCCAGTCAAAAACAGCTACATGCCAGCCGAGAGCTTCAAGCTCTTCTTTCTTTTGCCACACGCGATATTTGGCACACTGCCGCAAACTCAGCTCTGCAATAATCAAAAAAGAGGGCCGAAACCCTTGCAGCACATCCTGCTTTACGGGAAGCAGAATCCGGTCTGCCACCTGGCTAATTGTCTCAGCTTTTGGCGCTGTATTTCTGCCTCCTCTGCCCAGAAATGACTGCGCTGAGCGCTGAAGATGAGGCGTTATTTTATGCAAAACACCACGGGCACCATCTTTACGATAAACATCCTGAATTTTAGCTCTGACATCAGATATTTTATGTCCACTCGGCAAATACCCACGCGAAATATGCCTGACTGCGCGTAAAGGAAAAGTTATTTTCCAGGACAGGGTCTGCTGCTGAGCCGTAAGAAGAGCTTCAGTTTCTGCAAAACGCTGACGCAGCTCCGCCTCGCGCAGGCCTTGTAAAGCACTACCAGCCCGATAGCTCTCAACAAGCGCTGCAAGCTCCTCTTTCTCATCAGCGGGTATTTTCTCTGGATCATTCATACTCTGTTCTCTTTTATGCTGCTGGAGAACTTAACGCACTTGTCAAAAAAAAAGCCGGGTAAAAAACCCGGCTTCTTAAAAGATCAACAAAAAGGAAATGATCAGAGATCAGAAACCTGTGAAGTCTTTTGCTGTCAGAGAGCTGACGCCATCAAACGTAATTTTGCTGTTATCAGCCAGCGTAATGGTCGTGCTTGCAACACCATTTTTTGTGCTGTGCTCAGCGTTATCCAGTACTTTCTGGAAAGCAGAAGAGTTGCTGCCACCATAGTATTTATCATAATCAACCAGCAGGACCTGGTTACCAGCAGCACTACCGAAATCGGTAATCGTATAGTCGGCACCAGCCACACCATTACGGAAACCAAATACGTTAGCTGCACCAGAACCACCGGTCAGTGTCGCATTACCTGTGCCTGCTACAAGCGTATCAGCACCGGTACCACCGATCATAGTCTGCTGCGTTGTGCCAGAATCAGCACCAAAGGCATGGATACCAAATACTGAAGATGCAGCATTCAGTGTTTCGTTACCTACGGTAGCAACAAACAGCGAACTTGCTGAGGTCGCATCCATGGTAACATCAAGACCATCGGCACCAAAGACCGTGCTCTTACCAGCAGAGATCGTCGTTTCGCCCGTACCACCACGGAATATCAGGTCACCAGCGATGTTGACATTCGCGTTATCAGCCTGGTTAACAACGAAGTTACCCTGACCAGCACCAATTGTACCCTGATTGCCACCGAAAACAGTACCGGTTGAACCAGAAAGGCTGATCGTGTCGCCTTTTGCACCAGAGATGGTGCTGTTGCTGCCATAAACTGTACTGTTGCTGCCAACAGTAATGTTCTCGCCACCCAGTGGTGCATTGCTGGTAACCAGCGAATTATCACCAACATCAACGGTAGAACTTGCTCCGTTCAGCGTAATGCTCTGTGTGCCGGAAGACGCTGTAATCGTATCCTGACCTTCAGAGATAACACTGTTTACGCCGCTACCCAGGATAATCTGGTTCGCACCGCCACCAGCATTGATGGTGTTATCGCCATTACCAGAGTTGATGGTATCGTTACCGTCACCTGTTCTGATATCCCAGTTACCGCCAGAAGAGTTACCATTAAAGGTATTATTGCCGGCACCAGCCGTAAACTGACCACCCTGAGACCCAGCGGTGAAATTAATCCCCCCGGCTCCGCCAAGAACGGTCAGGGCATGGGTCACGCCCGTGGCATCGACTGAAACAGCACCTGCCAGGGTATCGCTGATACCACCGACGGTCAGCCAGGAAGCATTACCACTGACCTGATAAGAACCGGCAGCCGTAATGACGCCGTACCCTCGCTGATTGCTAAAACTATCAGAACCGGAGGTCAGATCACGTATATCAAGGTTTGCAAGATCGCCACTTAACTGCGCAGCAACACTCGAAGCGTGCTGAACAAGCGATGACTGCTGAGAACCATCAACGGTAACCTGAACACTGCTTCCTGACGCACCGGTAACGGTGATAATCGCCATATGTTTACCCTCACTCTCAAAGCATCATGTCACAGAAACTAAGGAGACTTCGAAATCCCACAAGCTATGACTCTGGTTAATTTATATCTTGCCTGCTTGTAGAACAAGCAAAAAACAAAAAGCAAGCATTAATAAGAAATTTAAAATCGTTTCATGAAATATGAACATCGTCACAAAGAAAATCAAGCCAAAAAAATATAATGATTGCTTTTTCTTTACATAAAAAAAATCCAAACAAATCTCTCTAATACTCTCATCAAACCTCTATTCATTACAGGATAACCTCTATAAAAAACCAAAAAAACATATGAAAAGCTTATTTTTATCATTTTTTATTTTTTATTTTTTTATAAATAAATTATTAATTATATGTCATGTACTTTACTAACCAGCGAAAAAACCCACTAATTACAAACTCTATTAACCAATCAGGTGCATCTTTTACCCAATGCAGGATCTTTCCACTCAGGCAAATAATATGCTGTCAGATATAAGCAACACTGGTTTTAATTCTTTTTTTTTACATGTGAACCTGGTGCCCGGACATGATGACAGTGCTGTTTTTTTGCCATTAATTCATTGGATTCTTGATGCTGCTCAACCTGAGAATCTGGTTCTCATCCATACAGACGAAACAAGCAGAGAAACTCTTCGCAGCACAACACAGGCCAGAAATAACCCTCTGTATATAAAAGAGTGGACATCGTACGAACACTCTCCCGAACTACGCCGCCCTGTCTATTTCTGTGGAATGCATGGTCTGCTCTCTCCGGCAGCATTCTTAAACTGGGTCAATACACTGACTGATGATGCACTTATTATAATTGAGGGAATAACTTTACCTGGCGCATCGGAAACATGGCATTTACTTAAGTACTCCTTCCCCTCCTTTACCTATGACTATGGCAAAGGACTCGGCCTGCTTACCAGAACATCATGTATTCTGAGCAAAACTCTTCTTTTTAAGAACGAAAACTCACTCACAGGCGAAGAACGTAAAAATAAAATTTCATTTACAAATAAATGCTATTTTTTTTCAGATTACTGGAAAAATAAATTAATAGAAAATAAATTAACAGAAATAGAAAATGACAATAAAGAGTTTAAAATTAAAAATAAAATACTTATAAATGAAAACAAAGAAATTATAAAAAAAATATCAATACACAAAGACTCAATTAAAAAAGAAGAAAAAATCCCTGAAATATTATCAGCTCATCGCATAAACGAAAAAACAAAAATCAACCCACTCTCAAGGGCCGTTCGCAAACTCCTTCTTCCTCTCCGCTCCCCAGCCCTGAAATCATCATATCAGACCGAAACCCCGGAGCTCGAGCAAACCGAAACCCGTGCATCACATCATACGGCTGCGGCTCATCATCCGTGCTCGCATATTTTATTTATTGCCGGAGAGCCAGATTCTCCAGGTGTATGGTATCGCTGCATACGTAATGCAGCAGCGACAACGATGGCCGGATACCAGGGCCGCTGGAAACCATGCGCCGAGGTTAACCCGGATGATCTGAAGTGGGCTGATGCGATTGTTTTATGGCGGGTTGAATTCAGCGACCACGTAAAAACCATTATTCAGGTCGCACACGAGTATAATGTTAAAATTATATTTGACACTGATGACATCACCTTTATGCCTTCTCTGGCCCGTACCGATATTATAGATGGCATCCGCACCATTGGCGTCTCAGAAGAGCGACTGGAAGTTTTCTTTCACGACAACTGGCGCACCATGGTTAACGCTGACCTGTGCTTTGCACCGACAAACTTTCTAAGTCAGCTGATGCGCGCACATCGTCCGCTGGGCTATACGGTACCTAACACCTACGACACAGCAGCACTGACACTAAGCCGGCTGGCAGCGCGCAAAAAACGTGCTTTTGCTGAAACAGACATCATTCGTATCGGATACCCCGCTGGCACACCTACGCATCAGCGGGATTTTTTACGCATCGTACCAACTCTTACCGCACTGATGAAAACGATCCCGCATCTGCGCCTGGTGCTTTTTCGTCACAAAGATACACTCAGCCCAACCGTCATCATCAATGAATTTCCCGAACTCAGCCAGGTAGCCAGCCAGATTGAGTGGCGCGATCTCGTCGATTTTCCTGATCTGCCAGCTGAACTGGCACGCTTTGACATTGCGATTGCCCCTCTTGAAGCTGAAAATATCTACTGTAACGCAAAAAGCGAACTGAAGTTTTTTGAGGCTGCACTGGCAGGTGTGCCCTCCGTCGTCTCTCCCACACACCCTTACCGTGAGTGCATAGAACACGGCAAAACCGGCATGCTGGCAGAGACCCCTGAAGAGTGGCATGACGCCCTGTCTCAGCTTATCGAAAATGCTGAGCTGCGTGCAACACTGGCACGCAATGCCTATCATAGTTGTCTGTGGCACTTTGGCCCGCAAAAACAGGCAAAACTTCTTAAAAGCATTTTTCACAGCCTGGAAAATGAAGAAGCAGCAACCCAGGAGGCCGAAATACAGCTTGCACGTGGCACCTGCCCTGCCCGCAACCTGCCTGATATTCCGCCCTGTACTTTACTTTATGAGAAAGATGCTCTGATCACATCCGATATAACGGTCATCATCACCAGCTACAACTATGAGGACTTTCTTCTGGAAGCACTCGAGTCTGTCCGCTCTCAGACTATAGAAAACCTTGACCTGATTGTTGTGGATGATGGTTCATCAGATTCCTCCGTCACTCTGACCAGGGAGTGGATGAAGCGCCATTCAGAACGCTTTAACCGCCTTATCTTACTCAAAACGTCTTACAATGTCGGGCTGGGAGGCGCGCGAAACTGCGGTGTTTCCTGGGCTGAAAGTCACTATTTTCTACCACTTGATGCCGATAATCGCCTTCTACCCGAAGCCTGCACAACACTTCTGGCTACAATGACACCAGTGACAGCCTACGCTTACCCGATACAGCAACAGTTTGGTTCACCTGCAGTACACACCTTACTGGGAGAAGCTGACTACACCCCCATGCGACTAAAATCAGGCAATTACATTGACGCTATGGCTCTTATTGGCAAATGGGCCTGGGCAGCCTGTGGCGGCTATTATGTTCAGCGCGATGCTATGGGCTGGGAAGACTACGACCTCTGGTGTTCAATGGCCGAAATGGGCCTGCAGGGCACGCATGTTAAACAGATACTGGCTGAATATCGGGTACACTCCGGGTCAATGACCACAAGTGTGACTGAGAAGGCTGAGCATAAAAAGAAAGTTGTTGCACTGCTTGAAAAACGCCACCCGTGGATCAGCCTCGTGCAGAAAGAAACCCGGACAACCCGCTAAAATGATAAACCGGACGAGAGCGCGCTACACGCTCTCGTCTAAAAAACCTTATGCCTTTGAGAAAACGCTTCCATAAGGCAGACGTGACTTTGGCAGCTTTGCATTAAAGTCAGCTTCGGCATGATAGCCCAGAGCAACGATGACAGTTGCGGTCAGCCCTTTTTCTGCCAGGCCAAACTCTTTATCAACGATTTCCGCATCAAAACCTTCAACAGGGGTTGCATCAACACCCAGCAAACCTGCTGACAACAGCAAAAAGCCCTGTGCTATATAAGTCTGCTTCATAGCCCAGGTCTGCACGTCACCTGCTTTCTCATGCACACCAACAAAGAAAGCGCGGCCACCGGCAACAGCTTCACGTGCAGCCTTATCAGCATAACGCCCGTCAGCCTGCTCCTGCTCAAGAACAGTCTCAAGATAAGACGCAGGCAGAGAAGAACGTGAGCACAAAACCACAACATGAGAGGCATTAAGAATTTTGTTCGTATTAAAATCAAAACGCTCTGACGTTGCTTTAGCAACCCGTGCTTTGCCTGCGGCATCATCAGCCACAATAAAGTGCCATGGCTGGCTGTTTACTGAAGACGGACTTAAACGCAAAGCTTCAAACAGCTGATGTGCAATGTCATCAGGAATACGGCGTTTGGCGTCATAGGACTTCGTAGTATAACGCGTCTGAAGAGTTTTAATAAGATCCATGAAACTATTCACCTTTGTTGAACAAAGTGTTGTGACTCTGCCGCTATTTAAGACGCTTCGGGGGCAAGACGTCCTTTATAAGACAATAATACCATCACAGCCCCGAGAAGACCTAAACCCAGACCTGCAGCAGAAACCATACTGTAGCCATAGCCCCATGACAGTACAGCCCCGCCCAGCGCTGCACCCAGAGCATTGCCCAGGTTAAACGCACCAATATTCACCGATGAAGCCAGACCAGGAGCTGCATGCGCTGCTGTCATGGTGCGCATCTGCAATGCTGGCATCATAGCAAAACTGGCAACACCCCAGACAAGTACCCCCACCAGTGCACCGACAGGCGTACGCGCAGCAAAAGGAAAAGCCAGCATAATCAGACCAAGAACAGGGAACACCACCAGCAATGTACCAACAAGTGATTTATCAGCTGCACGGCCACCAATAGCATTACCTATACTAAACCCAACACCAATCAGCATCAGGGCTACAGTTATAAGCCCAGGCCCTGCTTTAGTAATCTGTTCAAGCATCGGTACAATATAGGTATAAAGCTCAAACATTGCTCCGGCTCCGACGACCGTCACGCCCAGAGCCATCAGCACATTAGGCCGGGTCATCACTTTAAGTTCGGCTGCTGCATCAGGGCGTGGACCGGCCTCCGCAAAAGGCAAGGCAACCAGACATGCCGCGGCTGCAACAAGCCCAAGGACAGAAATAGCAACAAATGCCATACGCCACCCCAGGGTATCCCCCATCCACGTAGCCGCAGGCACACCGAAAATGTTGGCAACTGTCAGGCCCATGAACATACTGGCAACAGCACTGGCCCTGCGGTTTGCGGGGACAAGGCTGGCAGCCTCAACCGCCCCAAGGCCAAAAAAAGCACCATGAGCCATGCTGGTCAGCACACGAGCCAGCAGAAGCTGTGTGTAAGTTGCACTGACAGAAGATGTCAGATTGCCTACAACATAAAGTAACATCAGCCCGATAAGAGAATATTTACGCGGGTAACGTGCAAGCAGCAATGTGATAACCGGCGCACCGCCCATAACCCCAAAAGCGTAAGCACTGACCAGCCCTCCTGCTGTTGGAATACTGACATGCACACCAGCCGCCAGAACAGGCAGCAGGCCCATGGGGGTGAATTCTGTCACACCAATAGCAAAAGCCCCACATGCCAAAGCAAACAGAGCAAACGCTGAAGAAATTTGTTTTTCAGGCATATAAAATATTTCTAATCCTCTGTCAGGGAGGGTGAGAGACACGCAGGCCTCTGCAGGCTATGTCATACTCTGAAGCATGACATAGCCCGTTATAAAATCTCAGAGAATATATAATAATCAGTTAACAGCGCATGCGGCACAATAGCTTAATTAACTATTATACCCTTCAGGATGTGCCACTCGCCAGCGTAATGCCGTTTCAACAATCTGGTCAATTTCAGCAAAACGCGGGGTCCAGCCAGTTTCCTCGCGCAGTGTCTGTGAATCAGCAACCAGCATCGCCGGATCTCCCTGACGGCGCGGAGCTGGCTCCCAGGGCACCTTTCTGCCGCTCACACGCTCGACAGACTGAATCACTTCAAGGTTAGAGTAACCCTGGCCGTTGCCAATATTATACGCCACACTCCGCTCGTTAATCTGATCAAGAGCGCGCAGATGGGCATCAGCCAGATCAGTCACATGCACATAGTCACGTACACACGAACCATCCCGCGTCGGATAATCTGTACCAAATAGTTTCAGTGCCGGTCTGCGGCCCAGAGCCGCGTCAATTGTCAGGGGAATAAGGTGAGTTTCCGGCCTGTGATCTTCCCCCGCACGCCCCTGACTGTCAGCACCTGCAGCATTAAAATAACGCAGGCAGGCACTGTGCAGGCCATAAATATTACCGGCCCAGTGCAGCACCCGCTCAATCATATATTTGCTTTCACCATAGGGTGAACCGGGCTGTACATCTGCTGTTTCAGGAATAGGAGCCGAACGTTCAGGCCCGCCAAAAAGAGCTGCAGTTGAAGAAAACACCAGCTTGCTGACGTCGTTTTTCACACAAGCCTGAATAAGGTTTAACGCCGTAAGATAATTCTGGCGAAAATAACGCAAAGGATCTGTCATACTTTCCCCGACCAGGGAAAGAGCTGCAAAATGCAACACACCCGCCCATGAGCGGCTGGAAACAACTTTTTCTGTCGCATCAGCATCAAGCAGATCAGTATGATGGAACTCAACATCATCAGGCAACGCACCACGGTGGCCGGTACTAAGATTATCGAGCACCGTCACATCATGGCCAGCATCAAGAAGTGCCAGAACCGCATGACTGCCAACAAAACCAGCACCACCGGTTACAAGATAACGCATCCGTTCATCCTTTATCTGATTGAACAACATGCCTCTTACCTCTGCCCCGCCTCCCTCTTACGAAACGAAGGCAGGATCTTACAGAGTCATGCTGTAAATAACTATTAAACAGTCCGTAGCATGTAATCCCCCGTTTCAGGGAGGTGTAATCGGTGTACGAGCAATCAGATAAGGTGGTTTGCGTAAATTATGCCCGTCATTAAACCCGGGCAGGCGGTTCCACTGGCCGAGTACATAATAAACATGTGTCCTGGTCGCAAAAATACCATCAGGCCAGATAATACGAGGATCGCGGGCAATAACGTCAATTTGTCCATCCGGACTTCTGCGCATGATCGAATCATGCTCTCCCGCGGTCAGATAAATACGATTCCAGGCATCCGTCGCCAGCCCGTCTGTCATCACCTTTTCACCCAGATCAGTAACTGCTGACGCAAGTTTATCATCCGTAGCGGCGGGGTCAGCCAGCAATGCAGTTGGCAAACTATACAACCTGCGACTTGTAAGAGGGGAGTAATAAAGCGTTTTGCTATCATTACTCAGGGTAATGCTATCAATGCCCCCGATGGGAAAACCAGGGTGATGCGGGTCATAACACCGCACACGCCCTTCGAGAACTGCCTCGAAGCCTGGTTCTGCCAGAACAGACGGGTGATGCGTCAGCACACGCCGTTGCTTACCGGTTGCAATATCAACAATCACCAGACCGGGGGAGGTTCCGAAAGAAGAATCTGCTATATAAACGGTACCGGCTTTACCATGTGTCAGGTCAACCCGCAGGTCATTCATATGACTGTCGGGCAACATAGCCGGCGCGTGAAGAGGGATATTCGCTATCTCTTTACCTGTTTTTACATCAAATCCAACAATTTTTGCCGCACCCGGCTCTATCGGGTGACCAGCAACTTTTCCGTCATCGATCAGCCATAACCGGCCTTTTGTATCCAGTGTCAGGCCATGAGGCGACACCAGCCGCTGCGTAACGGGCAGAGACGTCTCGCGCGTTATATTCTCATCAGGCCAGGCAATAATTTTTCCGTCACGCAACTCTCCCAGCGAAGGTTTGTCATGATCCGTGGCGTGACGGGGAAAAGTGAGGAACACCCTTCCTCCCTCAGTCACCGCGATACCTGAAGGACCAGGCTCAGGCAAAGCGGCAATAATCTCCATCTGCCCTGCAGGCAGTGTGTCTGCCGCAACGCTCACATGAGTGTCCGAACTGGCAGAATCAGCGGCAGCCAGAGCCTGAGAACTTACAGCCGCCATGCTCACAGCAACAAGCAGAGCCTGATAGTGCTTCTTCATTCGTCCAACCTCACCTTAAACTCGTTGCTGTGCATAAACGAAAAGATCAGCCTTCAGAGCGGCCGAAGAATCTTCACATCAATCGGGGCAGCCAGAAGTGGCTCAAGTGTCTGTGCAAGCTCTTTAAAATGAGGCGTTTCAAGGTGGGCCTGAAGTGCTTCACGGCTATCCCACTTTTCGATAAAAACAAATGAATCCGGGTCATCAAGGTCCTGATGCGGCACATAAAGATGGTTTGTGCTTTCTGCCCGCGAAGGAACAATGCATGCCTTCATCGCCGCAGCAACAGCAGCACCCTTACCTGGTTTTGCTTTGACAAGTGCAACAACATCAATTTGTGACATAAGGTACTTTCCTTCTCAGCTCATAACGACACTGAAGAACTATAATACCTCGGCTAAAAGAATACAAAACAGCGGCACATCTTACTTCTGTATAAAAATTTTCGAAAATTTTAACGCATTACTATACCTGAAAAAATACTTTAATAACCGACATGGTGCGCCAGAAGATACGCATTGCAGGAATGCCTCTTTCAGATAACAGACCATATTTTTCCGGGAAAAATAACAACGCGAGCAGCTCACATTATAGAAATTTGACGCTGCAATAACAAAATTATGATCTGTTTTGTATAAAAAATAACGAGTGCGTGATCTGATGAAGATTTTTTTTTGTGAAGCAATATAAACACAACACAAACATTGATTTTTATTAATAGTCAAAAAGTTATTTCTATATATAAATTTTTCATAAAAATACCTTTCTGAAATATATTTTTCATTTAGATGCAGAAAAAAAATTTATGTGATATATCAACCGAATAAGGTTCTTGCAGAGATAAATATCATCTCATTTTCTTTCTGATGGTTCTAACTTATGGGTAATACTCCTTCAGCACTTCAGATCCGACTGGCTGAAAAAATCGTCTCACTTGTTCGTATGGAAAGCTGGCAAACAGGCCATCATCTGACTGAAGATGCCCTGAGCGACATTCTGGTCACCTCACGGACCCCTGTCAGAGGCGCTCTTATTTATCTTGCAGAAGCAGATTTTCTGGAACGAAGACCACAGAAGGGCTTTTATGTTAAAAACCCGGAAATAAATCCTTTTGAAGAAAAAAATGATATATCTGCAGCAGACGAAAATGATATATACCAGAAAATAGCCCTTGATCGCCTGAAACATACCTTACCTGATACAGTCAGTATGAGTGAACTGGTGCGCCGTTACAATATATCGCGCGCCAGGATGCTGCATGTACTCACAAGAATAGCATCCGAAGGCTGGGCGGAGCGCAGGTCAGGCAATGGATGGGCATTTCAGACACTGATAGATAACGTCGATGCCTATAAAGAAAATTACCTTTTCAGGGCAACGTTAGAACCCGCTTTTATGCGCAGTGAAGACTTTTACCCCGATGATCTTATTCTGCTACGCCTCAAAGAAAAACAGGAGTTTGTTAAAAATGAAGGCTACAAATTCCTCAGTTCTATAGAATTTTTTCAGATTGATGCAGAGTTTCATGAAACTCTGGCCACAATGACTGGCAACCGTTTTTTTATACGCGCTCTGAAACGCGCTAACCAGCTACGACGCCTTATGGAGTACGGACTACCTCCTGATCATAAATTTATACAACGTGTCTGCCTGGAGCATATTGCCGTTATAAATGCCCTTTTAAATAAAAATATCAAAGCAGGCGCAACATTACTTAAAAATCACATTACAAAAGGTATGATTTTCAAATCTCACTCCCTCATGAGTATAGCAAAAGAAAAATAATAACCTCATAAAAACCAAAATATTTAAAATTGTTTTTTTTCATTCTGACATAAATCAGACAACACTCTTTCCTGCTGCACTATTTGCGTTCAATATCCTCAGCACTATCCCACTTTCATATGCAGGGGTCTGCTGCGTGCCTGAACCGCAATCACTTTATAACCTTAAAGAAAACATTGTTCACCATGCAACGCGGCAGCCACATATTCTGATCGTTGAAGATGATGACGAAATCAGATTACTGCTCGAACAATATCTGTCGCAAAAAGGGTACGTCACCTCAGCAGCGACCGACATGGAAGGCATCGAGCTTATTTTTGCAAGAGATCCTGTTGATCTCATTCTTCTTGACCTCATGCTTCCCAAGGAAGACGGCAGAACATTGTGTCGTTACATTAAAGAAAAAACTAATCTCCCCTTATTAATTATCAGTGCTCTTTCAGAAGTCAGCGACCGTATCACCGGCCTTAACCTTGGTGCTGACGACTATATTGCCAAACCTTTTGACCCAAGTGAGCTTGAGGCACGTATTCGGGCTGTTTTTCGACGCAATCAGAATACCGGCCTGCCTCAGGAGTATCGTTTTGGTACATGGCTTTTTTTGCCACGCAAAAGCATACTTTATAGTCAAAAGGGTGTGCGGATTACTCTGACGGGTGCTGAAACTAAATTACTACAGGAATTTTGTCTCAACCCTGAAATACTTATGAGCCGCGCCATGCTGGTTGAAGCTCTGAAAGGGGATGCTGATGAACTTGAACCTCGTGCCATTGATCTGATTATTAGCAGATTAAGACGAAAACTTTCAGAAGAAGGTGGCCAGCTCGAGCTTATTCGTACAGTCCGTGGTGAAGGCTATATTTTTCAGCCTCAAACACAGCGCTCAGAAGGCTAGCCTTCTCATGACAGTCCGTTACACACTCTGGCCACGTCGTATTTCCACTCAGATGTCGGCTATTCTTATCATCTGTATGCTGACAACATTGTTCATCATCGCCTGTCTTCTGACTATTTTCAGGCCTTATGTGCCTCCTGTACCCTATGGCCCATGGGCGAGCACTATGGCCCTTGAAACAGGCTTTACTGCTATAGAAAGTATGCCTGAGGCTGAGCAACCTGTTTTTGCCAGAAAAATTTCCAATCCTGACCTCAGTTTTTTCGTCAATGAAAATGTTCCATGTCAGGAAAAAGCCAGTGCTTTCTCCACTGAAGGCTTACGCCGCATACTACAAAGCCGACATGCTGACACACTTGTCAGCGTCAAAACCTGCAGCACTGATGACCCGGGTACAACAGTAAGTTATGTCAGCTTTGACCGTGGACGGTATATTGCACTTATTAATAACAGAATGAACTCTTACTGGCCTCATGTTCTGCATGTAGCAATGCCATTAATCGTTGCTTTCTCATCTCTTACCCTGATGGTCATCACTTTGTCTTTCTGGTCGGTCCGGCGCATTAACCGACCTCTGAGCGACCTGGCTGAACGCGTCGATACCTTTGGTTATGACATCAGCCCGACACCGCTTGACGAAAATGGTCCGGCAGAAATTCAAAGCCTGGCAATGGCCTATAACCGTATGCAAACACGTATTGTGCAGCATGTTGAAGAACGCACACGTATGCTCATGACAATTGGACACGACCTGCGAACCCCCCTCACCCGCATGGCAATGCGGGTAGAACTTGGAGAAAGCACTCTTAAAGCCGATGCATTGCGCCGTGATGTCAGTCTGATGACCCATATGCTCAATGGTGCTTTGTCTTTTCTGCGCGGCCAGAATGACGAAGAACCTGAAGAAACTACCGATCTTGACTCTCTTATCGAAAGTCTGTGCACCGCTTTTTCAGATACGGGAAAGCCTGTCTTCTACACTCCGGGCGACCAGGTGGTATGCTGCTGCCAGCCCGTTGCCCTCTCACGCGCTCTGAACAACCTGATCGAAAATGGCCTGAGATATGGTGGTGATGTCACCGTGATTTTGCAGGCGTCAGAGCAAAAAGCCATTATCAGCATCAGCGATAATGGCCCGGGAATTCCCGCAGAAAGTAAAGAGGCCATGCAACTGCCATTTACACGTATGGACCAGGCTCGTTCATCTCCTGCCGGGCTTGGTCTGGGCCTTTCAATCGTCAGGCAGATTATTGACCGGCACAAAGGCACTATGGCGCTGCTTGATAATTTACCAGAAGGGCTTCTTGTGCAAATCACCCTTCCTGTCAGCGGGCACAGTATCTCTTCCCATCGACCACAGTTAACTTCTCTTCCACACCACTAAACAGACGATTTTAGGATAGTATCATGTCAGATCCGATTCACCCCAAAACGTCTGAAACACAGACAAAACGCTCATCATCTAAAAAAATGCTGCTGATAGGTGCTGTTATTATCATTGCAGGTGCAGGGCTGTGGCGTTTCTCAACCCGTCACACCACAACGCATCTTACTGCAGATCAGACTACACCCGTTGCTGTTGCCGCTGTCACACGCGGAGATATGCCTGTTATCTTTACAGAACTAGGCACGGTTATCCCCATTACAAATGTCACAGTACAGACCCGCGTTTCGGGCTACCTTATGAAAGTTCTTTATACAGAAGGACAGGAAGTCAAAGAAGGCGATTTGCTGGAATTAATTGACCCTCGCCCTTATGAAGCGCAGCTAAAACAATATCAGGGTCAGCTCATTGCTGATCAGGCACAGCTGGCACAGGCCCGTATGGATTATACACGGTACCTGAAACTGCAAAAACATGATGCTATTGATACACAGACAGCCCAGGACCAGAAGTACAAAGTTGAACAGCTGGAAGGTACTGTACAGGCTGATGAAGGACTAATTCAAACCTATAAACTCGATATTGAATATTGCCATATCTACGCTCCTGTTTCAGGTCGCATTGGTATCCGTGCTGTTGACCGGGGCAATTATGTCGCCGCCGGACAAACTAACGGGCTGGCAACACTGGCACAGATGTCGCCTATCTCTGTTATTTTTACCGTACCACAGGATAAGCTCAGCACGGTATGGAAAACCCTGCGCAAAGAGAAAACTTTGCCTGTACAAATATGGGATAGCGAGAATGCCGAAAAGCTGGCTGATGGCACGGTCAGTAGTCTCGACAGTGAACTCGACACTTCAACAGGTACCGTCAAATTACGCGCCCTGTTGCCCAACGCTGATGAAAACCTTTTCCCCAACCAGTTTGTCAATGCACACCTGATTATCAGAACAGAGCACAATGTTCTGCTTATGCCAGAGACTGCCGTACAAACCGGGCCAGATGGTTCTTACGTATACCTCACGGATGCAAACAACACCGTGCATGTACAAAATGTAAAGCTTGGCACCAGTCAGGATACCACCGTTGTCATAACAGATGGTCTCAAAGAAGGGGACAAAGTTGTTATCTCAGGTGTCGACCATCTGAGAAACGGCTCACGGATCAGTATTCCGGCTAACTCACCAGCAAAAGCCAGCGGAAACGGACAATGAATTTCTCACGGGTTTTCATCGACCGGCCAGTTGCGACCACCCTGCTTTCTATAGCTATTCTTCTGGCCGGTTTTATCAGTTACCGCTTCCTGCCTGTCTCAGCGTTACCTGAGGTAGACTACCCGACAATTGTGGTACGCACTTTCTACCCGGGGGCAAGTGCTGATGTCATGATGACATCAGTAACAGCACCTCTCGAAGGTGAAATGGGGCAAATGCCCGGCCTTGACCAGATGACCTCACAGTCATCTGCCGGCGCATCCGTAGTGACACTGCGTTTTTCACTTTCAACATCACTCGACGTCGCTGAACAGGAAGTTCAGGCTGCAATCAATTCAGCCAACTCCCTGTTACCATCTGCCCTGCCTGCACCACCAATTTATTCAAAAGTTAACCCGGCTGATACGCCCATTCTTATTCTTGGTGTAACTTCAGCGACCCTTCCTCTCCCTGAAGTGCAGGATTACGTTGCCACGCGTCTTGAACAAAAAATCAGCCAGATATCAGGCGTCGGAGAAGTCTCTCTCTCCGGTGGGAATAAAAAAGCTTACCGCGTGAGCGTCAATATTCCTAAAATGACATCATACGGTATTGATATCGATACGCTGCGTACAACCATTAATAATATTAATGTAAATACGCCCACAGGCAGTTTTAACGGTGAATATCAGAACCGAACCATAAATTTCCAGGGGCAGATATCAGACACTGAGCAGCTTCTCAACCAGGTTATAGGCTGGTCCGCTACCAGCAAGGGCCCTGTACGGATACGTGATATTGCTACGGTATCAGAAGGGGCAGAAGATGATGAACTGGCAGGCTGGTCTGACACAGACCCTGCAATTATTCTCAACATCAGGCGTCAGCCTTCAGCCAATATCCTGAGTACAGTCAATGCCATTAAACAAAGACTGCCACAACTTGAAACCGAACTCCCCGCGGGTGTAAAAATCAAGATACTGACAGACCGTACAACCACTATTCAGGCTTCAGTTGCTGACGTTGAGTTTGAACTTATCCTCTCTCTGATTCTGGTAGTTGCCGTTATTTTTGTTTTTTTACACGACCCGTCAGCTACTGTTATTCCGGCCCTTTCTGTACCATTGTCAATTATCGGCACACTTGCCGTAATGCATCTGGCCGGGTTCTCTCTCGACAACCTTTCCCTCATGTCTCTCACTATCGCAACAGGCTTTGTCGTTGACGATGCGATTGTTATGATTGAAAACATCGCACGCTATGTTGAAAAAGGAGAAAGCCGCTATAAAGCGGCTGTTGAGGGTTCTGGTGAAATTGGTTTTACCATTATCTCTCTGACGGTCTCACTGATCGCCGTGCTCATTCCTCTGCTGTTCATGAGCGATGTCATTGGCCGGCTTTTTTACGAGTTTTCAGTAACTCTGGCTGTGACAATTATTATTTCGGCAGCTGTATCACTGACACTGGTACCTATGCTTTGCGCACGCCTGTTAAAAGATCATGATCACAGTGGAGAAAAACCCAAATGGGCAACAGCCACTGACCACTTTATTACCCGCGTCATAGAAGCTTACGGCAAGGGTCTTCACCTGGTGTTACGCCATCAGACACTTACAATGCTCTGTTTCGGTATAACGCTGATTGCAACTGCAGCTCTTGTTATAACCATCCCTAAAGGACTCTTCCCTGAACAGGATACCGGTGTTTTACAGGGCATTTCAGTAATGGATGGCTCTATCTCTTTCGATGAAATGAAAGTGCTGCAAAGCAAACTTGGAGCCACATTGCTTAAAGACCCCGATGTAGTAAGTCTCTCTTCCTATATCGGAGTAGATGGTGATAACACAACACTGAGCCGCGGACGTTTTGAAATTAACCTCAAAGCACATAATAAGAGAACGCTGACAGCCAGTGAAATTGCCTTGCGCCTGCAGGAAGAAGCCCAGCAGATACCAGGCACACGACTATATGTGCAGCCTGTGCAGGACCTTACACTGAACACAACCGTATCAGCGACGCGCTATCAGTTTCTGATTGAAGACACCAGCGTAGACCGTCTGACATCATGGGTACCTCAGCTGATCAGTGCGCTGCAAAAAGCTCCCTCTCTTTCTGATGTAACATCTGACCTTCAGGCAAAAGGACTGGCCGCTGACGTCACACTTAACCGCTCTACCGGTGCACGCTTTTCAATTACACCGCAGACGGTTGATAACCTGTTATATGACTCATTCGGGCAGCGTCAGATTACAACTATTTACACGCAGGCAAATCAGTACCGTGTTATTCTTGAAGCACTGCCTGAGTTACAAAAAAATCCTTCAGCACTTGACCAGCTTTATATGGCAGGAAGCGCATCACGCGGGAGCGACACAACCGGCCCTGAACGTGACCCGACATCGGGGCTCGTACCATTAGGCTCAGTTGCAAAAATCACGTCATCAACAGCACCTCTGCTCATTACCCATGTAGCGCAATTTCCTGCAGCAACAATTTCGTTTAATGTCACGCCGGGATACTCACTGGGAGATGCCGTAACAGCTATCGACAAAACACGTTCTGCCTTACATCTTCCTGATACCATGCGGACATCCTTTCAGGGAACCGCACAGGTTTTTGAAAGTAGCATGTCGAGCGAAATGTGGTTAATTCTTGCTGCCCTCGCCGCTGTATATATTGTTCTGGGTGTTTTATATGAAAGCTTCATTCATCCACTGACAATTCTGTCAACACTACCCTCAGCTGCTGTCGGTGCTCTTCTGATGCTATGGATCACAGGAGCAGGACTGGATATTATGGGGGTTATCGGCATTGTTCTGCTGATTGGTATCGTCAAGAAAAACGCGATCATGATGATCGACTTTGCTCTTGAAGCCGAGCGTATTGAAAAACAATCACCTGAAGCATCAATTATTCAGGCAGCGATGCTACGCTTTCGTCCTATTCTGATGACAACTCTGGCAGCTATGCTCGGCGCTGTGCCACTGGCCCTTGGCACCGGGGTTGGCTCTGAACTACGCCGCCCGCTGGGTTATGCTATTGTCGGTGGACTGCTGGTCAGTCAGCTTCTGACACTATTCACCACCCCGGTTATTTACCTGAAAATGGAATATATGCGCCAGCGTGTCGTTTCATGGCAGCAAAGGCACAAAAAATCTGCATCCAGCTCTTCAGGAGAATTATAAATGTCTCCTGTTGCTTTGTGTGTCAAACGCCCGGTAGGCACAACACTTATCGTTATTGGTATGATACTGGCCGGTCTCATTGGGTATACAATGCTGCCGGTTGCAAGCCTGCCAGCCATTGATATGCCCATGATTCAGGTCTCCGCTCAGCAATCAGGCGGGACACCTGAGGAACTGGCGAGCACTATTGCGGAACCTCTTGAACGGCATCTTGGGACGATTTCAGGGCTGAATGCGATGACTTCACGCTCCGTCACAGGGCAGGTCAGTATCTCACTCCAGTTTGTTTCATCACGTAATGTCAACAGTGCCGCCAGAGATGTGCAGGCCGCCATTCGTGCAGCCCGTACAGACCTGCCAACAACCCTGCGACAGGATCCATCATACCGCATTGCCAATACATCAGGCATGCCTATCCTCGTTATGGCACTGACATCAAAAACCCGTACACCAGCACAACTTTATGATGAAGCCACAAATGTGCTGGCTCAGCATCTTGATTCAGTAAGCGGTGTTGGTGACATTCAGCTTGGTGGCAGTGCTCTGCCTGCCGTTCGCGTTGAGATGAACCCTCTCAAACTCTACAAATATGGAATCGGGTTTGAAGATATCCGTGCAGCCCTGGCATCAGCTAACGCGAATACTCCCAAGGGATTTATCACTCGTGGTAAACAGCGCCTTATTCTGCAGACAAACGACCAGGTACATGGAGCAAAAGACCTGAAAGGTCTGATCGTTGCCTACCGTAGCAACCGCCCGGTTCACCTTATTGATGTTGCAGATGTAACAGACAGTGTAGAAAATGTCGAAACAGGTGGATTTTATAATCAGACACCTGCTGTTCTGGCCATCGTTTTTCCACGATCCGGTACAAATGTTGTCAAAACAATTAATGAGATCCGTGCAAAATTTCCACTATTACACTCAGCTTTGTCTGCTGATGTAGAGCTACATGTCTGCAGCGATCGTTCTGTCACCATTCGTGCTGCACTTGAAGACACACAGCGCACTCTTGTTCTTTCTGTTATTCTGGTTATCGCTGTAGTTCTGCTTTTCCTACGATCACCACGTACAACTATGATCCCTGCTGTTGTTATTCCCTCATCTCTCATAACGACTTTTGGCGTAATGAAACTGATGGGATACTCCCTCGACAGTCTCTCTCTGATGGCTCTGACCATTGCGACAGGATTTGTTGTGGATGATGCCATTGTTGTACTTGAAAATATCAGTCGTCATATCGAAAATGGCATGCCACACAAAGAAGCTGTTCTGAAAGGGGCAGAAGAGGTCGCTTTTACTGTTTTTTCAGTTTCACTCTCACTGGTTGCCGTTTTCTTTCCCATTACGATGCTTGGGGGCATGCTTGGCGGCCTGCTCCATGAATTTGCTATGACCATTTCAATTACCGTCATGGTGTCAATGGTGCTGTCACTCACCCTTACCCCCATGATGTGTTCCTTTATGCTCAAATCAAAAGAGGAAATGGATCATGAAGAAAGTATCAGAAACAAAAACTGGCTAAACAAAATTTCTGCTTTTCTGGAAAATGGTTTTAACCTTCTTCATGACAGTTATGGTCACATGCTTGACCGCTCGCTTAAACATCCTGTTCTCGTACTTCTCTCACTTCCGGCAACTATTGTTATTATGGGTATACTTTTTATTATTATGCCCAAAGGTCTTTTTCCTGAAAGTGATACAGGATCACTGATGGCTCATCTGGTCGCCGATCAGTCTATTTCTTTTAAAAGCATGATAGGTAAAGTTAAGGACGTTGAAAATCGTATACTGAGCAACAAAGAAGTTAATAGTGTTGTCGGCTTCCTGGGTGGTCGTGACTCAGCTAACCAGGCTATGATTTTTATTGAACTGAAAGAGAAAGATCAACGCAAAGTATCAGTTGATAAAACGGTTGCTGACCTCAGGCAACGTACAGATAATATTGCAGGAGCAAAGTTTCTTTCCAGTGTGCCAAGTTTGCTGCCTGGTGGCCCACGCTCAGGCAATGCGGCCTATCAGTACACACTTGAGAGCGATGATGCCGCCACTCTCTATCACTGGATGCCCCTGCTTCAGCAGGCTTTACAAAAGCATTCTGAATTAGCTGATATTTCGACAGATATTCAGCAAAAAGGTCTGGCTGAAAATGTTAATATTAACCGTGACAGTACAGCCAGAACCAGTCTGACAGCACAACTTGTAGCTAACACACTTTATGATGCCTATGGTCAGCGGGCTGCATCAGTTATTTATAATGCGCTTAACCAGTATCGTGTTGTTATGAATGTTAAGCCAGAGTTCTGGAAAAATGCAGATATGCTGCAAATGACATGGGTTAGCACAGCAGGTGGCACCGCAAGCGGCAGCACGCAAAGTAATACAATCCGCTCATCTGGTACAACAACTACATCTTCATCATCATCTGATGTCGATGATGCAACATCTGCACAAAACAGCCAGTCTTTTAAAAACCAGATTGCTAACAGCCTCGCTGGAGGAAGTGGTGCATCAAATGGCTCAGCTGTCTCTTCTAATGCTGAAACTATGGTACCACTATCCGCTATTGCTCATATGTCACGCGGCACCACACCAGTGAACATTAATCATCAGGGACAGGCCATTGCTGCAACGTTATCTTTCAACCTGACTGCAGGAGCATCTATAAATGATGCGGCACGTATTATTGCCGATGATATGGCAAATCTGAAAATACCATCCTCTGTCCATGGTGGATTTGCAGGAACAACGGCTCGCCTGCAGCAGGAAAGCAGTAACGAGCCTTTAATTATTCTCGCAGCACTGCTCGCTGTTTATGTTGTTCTGGGCATTTTATATGAAAGTTATGTCCACCCGATTACCATTCTATCCACCCTGCCCTCTGCCGGCGCAGGAGCCCTGCTTGCACTTTATCTGAGCGGACAGGAATTTGATCTTATCGGACTTATCGGCGTTATTCTTCTGATAGGTATAGTTAAGAAAAATGCTATTATGCTCGTAGATTTTGCAATCACTGAAGAGCGTGAACATGGCCTCTCGGCTCATGATGCTATTTATCAGGCCTGCATGCTGCGCTTTCGCCCTATCCTCATGACAACACTAGCCGCAGCTCTTGGTGCAGTACCGCTCGTACTGGGGAATGGTTATGGCATAGAACTACGCCGACCTCTTGGCATTGCTATCATTGGTGGCCTTGCACTTAGTCAGGTACTAACACTTTTCACCACTCCGGTTGTGTATATTTACCTGGACAGACTTGGCATGTGGGGACGCAAAGCTATTCCCGCTGTTGTACATGCTATCCTGAAACCTCTTCGTTCCATACGTATCCGTCGCTCCTGACCTCTTTCGGAATATTGTTGCCATGACACTCTCCCGCTCTTCACTTTCCGGTCGGTCTCTGCTCAAGACAATGGCTGCGCTGATTACCCCCACAATTTTATCAGGCTGTATTCTGGTCGGGCCGAATTATAAACGCCCCAAAGCTGTGCTTTCTGCAAAATTCAAAGAAACACAGCCGGCACCTGGATGGTCAAAAGCGCAGCCGGATATGGCTGCTATTCCCAAGGGTACCTGGTGGACAATTTATAACGATCCGGTTCTGAATGAACTGGAATCACAGGTTTCAATCTCCAACCAGAATCTTAAAAAATACGAAGCCCAGTATCGCAATGCTCAGGCTCTTGTCATGGCTGCTCAGGCCAACCTTTACCCAACCCTTACTGGAGGGCTTAATTTTTCACGAAACAGTCAGGGGGGCACAGCAACATCAACAAGCGGAACACAATACAGCACAGGCAGAACACGCAATACCTACGCCGCACAGTTGTCAGCAGACTGGACCGTTGATATCTGGGGTAAAATCCGCCGTCAGATCCAGGAACAGGTTACAGCCGCACAGGCAAGTGCTGCTGATCTGGCTAATGCACGCCTCTCTTACCAGTCACAGCTGGCTCAGGATTATTTTGAGTTGCGCTACCAGGACTCACTCAAAGCACTACTTGAACGTAATATCACGTTATACGAGCACACACTTGCTATTGTACAGGCTCAGCACCAGGGCGGCACAATGAACGGTAATGATGTATGGCAGGCTCAGAACCAGCTGGATGCTGCGCGCGCCAATGCAACAGCAACAGACGTTACACGTTCAGAATATGAACATGCCATTGCTGTGCTTATAGGCAGACCTCCAGCCGAACTTTCGCTGTCACGAAACACTCTTCCTGCTTCCATTCCGGAAATTCCTGTTTCTATACCAGCATCTTTACTGCAACGTCGTCCTGATATTGCATCGGCTGAAAGAGCCATGGAACAGTATAATGCTGAGATTGGTGTTGCAATTGGCGCCTTCTATCCTCAGCTTTCCTTGTCCGCCGCTTATGGATACAGCGGCAACCCTGTTCAGTCACTCATTCAGGTTAGCAACCGCATATGGTCTCTTGGTGCATCGGCTTCACAAACTATTTTTGCCGGTGGTGCACGCACAGCAGCTGTTGAAGAAGCCAATGCAGATTATGACAGTGCTGTCGCAACTTACAGACAAACTGTTCTTACGGCCCTTCAGGATACGGAAGATCAGTTATCCAGTCTGAGGATATTAAAACAACAGGCTGAAGAGCAGAAACATGCTGTGCAGTCAGCTATTCACGCAGCTGATGTCTCTGTCAGTCAGTATAAATATGGTACTGCTATTTATACAACCGTACTTACAAGCCAGCGTAGTGCGCTCAGTAGTCAGCAAACAGCCTTACAAATTCAGCAAAATCGTTTACTTGCCAGTGTTAAGCTGATTGCTGATATGGGGGGTGGCTGGAATATCGACGAACTTCCGTCAAAAAACTATCTGCAACGTCATAACCCTCTGGTTCCAGCATTTATTGAAAATAGTCTCCAGAAATAACTTAATAAAAAATCTGTCAGAAAGTTCTCTCTGACAGATTTATTTTTTACCCAAGAGGGATATATAATATATAATTTTTATATATTATAGTTATGAACTATTAAAAAAATTAGATTAAAATATAACAGCAACCCTGGCACCAAATGTATCACCACTATTACTACCGATGTAATCTCCCGTCGCATTATAAACATGAGCGTGCGTATAGTTAAACATCAGATGCGCTGTGCTCATAAGATACCAGTTAAGACCAGCGGTTAACGTCCATGCATCTGCTCCTGAGAAAACATGAGACGAATTTGCCCAGTCCCAGCGGAAAGCCAGCTCCCACGCACCCATACCACCATCAATCACCGGATGCAGGACATGTGGCAGACCCCACACGCCATTACGTGGCATATAGTTCGGCTTCTCACCTGTCAGAAAAACACCATACTGAGCACTAAATGCCCTGACTGTGCCTGTCATACCGGCAAAATCAGTCGAACTCGAAGCTATCCCTGAAGTACGCCGCAATGTCATACGACGTGCACCGAACTCAACAAGAGCCCACATACTCTTCCTCATACCGAAAAGTTCCAGCCCCCCGGCAAATGAATGTGCAAGAGGAGCTGTTGGGCCAAACTGCAAATTAAAGTTATTATTTGTACGACTAAGTGCCTCTATATCCTGCGTAAAATTTTGTGCCGGTTTAACATCTTCATAGTAACCCCATATCCCCAGGTGCAAAAGATATGTGTTGTTTCTGAATGGAATATAATGTGCTCTTGCTAAATAAGTAATATCGTCACGTATATTATTTTTCATGTTAACGTTGTTAACCTGATCACCAGCTATCTGTGTCGCCACATGCCAGTTATTACCATATATTTTATAAGCCCCGCCAAGACCATACCACCCCATAACCGGCACCAGTGTCGTAGCAACTAAATCGCGGTCCAGAAAGACGGTATTATATGAACCTGTCGAACCATCAAAGCCACGTTCTGAAAATTTATGCCCAAGCGTATATTCAGCAACGTGACCGAATGTTTTTGTTGTCCATGTCGCATAAGCACTCATCAGAACAAGTGAGTTGCTTGAGAAATCACTCTCGATAACCCATGACAGTTGTTTAATTCGACCTTCAGCACCGATACGCGCAGCACGCATCATCGTTCTGGAAACATTCAGATTATGAAAACGACTACCAAAAGAAGACCCATAATCAGCCAGGATCCTGCCTCTCAGACGGAATGAATAATCACCATTCTCTGTCGTAATGGCGGGAATTCCATTTCCCCACTTCAGGATCAGACCATTGACCTGTGTCGTGCTTTTATTATCTCTTGCTGAATAACCAAATAATTTTTCAAAATAATTATTACTCTCTGCTCTTTCTGCATAAGGATCATGAAACCTGATACTTTCCTCTGGTGTTCCGGAATAATTTATTCGCCTTACAACACTCGCATCTTCATTCTGCTTTTTATTGTAGGTTACTTTTTTAACATAAACTTTACGGGACTCTATTTGCCCCATGCGCTTTTCAAGAGACTGAATCTGTTGTGACTGTTTATTTATAATAGCAATTAACTGAGATATTTTGTCATCATACTTACTTTGACCAGCATAAGCTGGCGCAGCCATAAAAAATGAAAATACAATTAGCGATACTAATTTTTTATTATTATTTTTGATCATAACTATATTATTTATTTTTTGATAGAGTCAGTTTATTGATAGACAAAGCAGAATGTTCCTCTGAAAAGTTGTTGCATTTCTGGAATAGCTGAATTGCAAAGTGATTTCATGTCAATCATTTCGCTCTTATATCAATCGCTTGTGATAAAATAACTTTCAGGAAATATTTTTATTTATCTCAATAATATCATTAAGTTACAAACTCTTACTGACAAATATATTACATTTTTTTATAATTTTGTAATATAGAATAAGGAGAAAGACGTTAAAAGATTACACTAAACGATTCTGCATATGAGAAATATATAAGAAAGAATTTAAAAGTGAAAAAATTTATTTTTACTTTCTGTATCATGAAAAATTCAAAAAGATAATCATAAAAATAATATAAAAAACAAAATATAAAATATAAAATATAAAAATTATGTTGTTTCAGAACTTCTCGAGGCAAGTTCTGAAACAACGCAAAAACATATTAAATTTTAGCGTAACGCCAGCCACCACTCGCAGTAATTTCTTTTCCACTACGTGCTATCGCCTCACTACACAAAAAGCCGCAAACCTCACTGCCATCAGCCAGTGAAATTTTACCAATCGCCATTGGCTGAGGCAGACCAGCAACAAAACGACCAAAACCTCCGGCTGAAAGCTCGTAAACCTCGACTTCAAGACCAGGCCCTGAAAAGCCCCTCTCACGCACCAGACCCGGTTTAGGAGGCGTCGCATTGGGCAAAGCAAATAAACGATAATCTGCCGCAGTGCGTGTCGTCGCTTTCAGCACCGCCTGCTCCTGCTCAAGCTGCCAGTGCAAGGGAAAGCCCTTCAGATGCGCACCAACAACAGCAACCAGAATATTACCAGGTGCAGGCTGTGCGGCATTGTCGTCAGCTGTCATTAAATGTGTGCCGGACAAACCCGTTGTATGCTGAGCCTCTTTATGAAAACGCCCGGCAAGAGATGCCAGATCACAATCCGTCAGAGCAGGTGCAATAAATGTTACACCAAAAGGCATACCATCAGGTGAAAAACCTGCCGGCACCGCACAGGCTGCCATATCAAGCAGATTTACAAAATTAGTGTAGGTGCCAAGCATACTGTTCGCTACAACAGGCTGATCAATCACTTCCTTTTTTGTTACAATGCGTGGCGCTGTTGGCACGACCATTACATCAAACTGCTTCCACATCCGGTCTGCAATTTGTTTAAGCTGGTGCTGGCGATAAATACCATCAAACACATCAGTAGCTGAATAATGAGCGGCACCGTCAATAATTTTACCAACGACAGGGTCCATATCCTGTCGGTTATTTTTATAAAATTCTTTAACCGCAGCTAAACGCTCAACGACAAACGGGCCACTGTAAAGAAGCTCTGCTGTTTCTTTAAGCGGTGTGAAATCAATCTCAACTTCAATACCACCCATTTTTTTAAGCTGAGAAATCGCCTGCTCATACAAAGCAGCATTATATGTATTACCGTCAAAAAAACGATCCTGCTCACGCAGTACACCAAAACGAAAGGGCCCTGCTGGCAAAGCACGCGGAGCCAGAGCGCGTGAGTAAGGCGAGCGAGCATCAGGAGCAGCGGCACACTGTTCAACACACCAGGCATCAGCTGTCGATGCTGCAAAAACAGAAATGCAATCGATTGAAGCGCAGGCAGGCACCAGACCATAATTGCTCAGTGCGCCGCGTGACGGCTTAAGCCCGACAATGTTGTTAAAAGCAGCAGGTACTCGTCCTGAACCTGCCGTATCAGTGCCCAGAGCGAAAGATACCAGACCGGCTGCAACAGCAACGGCTGAGCCTGAGCTTGAGCCTCCTGACACATGCTCTGCACTAAAGACACTATGAGGCTGCCCGTAAGGCGAGCGCATCCCGACAAGACCAGTCGCAAACTGATCAAGGTTGGTTTTGCCTACTACTATAGCCCCGGCAGCCTCAAGGCGGCTAACCACCTCTGCACTTTCTTTCGCTTCATAAGCAAAAGCCGGACAGGCCGCAGTCGTGGGCAAACCAGCTACGTCAATATTATCTTTTACCGCAAAAGGAACCCCATAAAGCGGCAGATCATCAGCTGATAAACTCTCAAGCTCAGCGGCTCTTGCAAGAAGACGTTCAGGTGAGACACGCGTAATCCACACTGCAGGATCAACTGCATGATAAGCGTCGATACGCGCCAGCACCTCACGCACAATATCTGTCGGGGTGAGCGCACCATTGCGACAGGCAGTAAGAAGGGGCGTAATCTGTAACATTGCAGGAAATGACATGATTTTTATATCCTTATTACTGCTGCAAAAGAAATAAATTATTATGCGGCTTTAATCGGTGCACACCACCATAATGCGTTCACCTCCTCGCACTTCGCGGCCTTTACGACAAAGAATTTCTTTCACTTCGCCACTAGCAGGTGAGCTGATTTTCATTTCAGTTTTCATTGATTCAATAATCGCAACGGTGTCACCCACTTTAACCCGGTCACCTACTGCCACCTGTATCTGCCAAACACTCCCGGGAACGGGGCTGTCAACACTCATCTGCCCTTCAGGCAAAACCGACTCATCTGCCAGACTGCTGTTATCTTCAGCCTCGAAAGTATCAAGACCTTTTGCAATCCACTCCTGGCGCTCTGCCTCAAAAGCAGCCTGCTGACGCGCACAGGCTTCACCAATTTCAACTTTATTAGCTTCAAGGAAGTTTCTGTATTCTGAAAGGCTAAATTTTGTCTCTTCAATTCTGACAGAGAAACGTCCGTGCGGGAAGGCTGCACGTGCTTCCATCAGCTCCTCATGCGAGACCGGATAAAAACGAATCTGATCAAAAAACCGTAACAACCATGGGGTGTTTTCATGAAAAACATCTGTTGTTCTCCATGTATTCCAGACCTGTGTTGTACGCCCGAAAAGCTGATAACCGCCAGGGCCTTCCATGCCATAAATACACATGTAGCTGCCGCCAATACCCACAACGTTATCAGGTGTCCAGGTACGGGCGGGATTATATTTTGTTGTCACCAGACGGTGACGAGGGTCTACAGGCGTTGCAACAGGAGCACCAAGATAAACATCGCCCAGCCCCATAACAAGATATGAAGCGCTGAAAATAATATCTTTCACAGCCTCAACTGATGAAAGACCATTAATACGACGAATAAATTCTATATTTGACGGACACCATGGTGCATTAGGGCGCACGAGCTCCTGATAACGCTGCATCGCAAGACGAGCCTGCTCATCATCCCACGAAACAGGCAGGTAAACTATACGACTTGGTACCACAATATCATCATCACCCGAAGGCAAAGCCTGCTCTGTCGTATGCAGTGTCTCAAGCAATGAAGATAACGTAAGAACATCAGGATTATAATGCACCTGTAGCGACCTGATGCCCGGTGTCATATCAATAATACCGTCTATAGCCGCTTCTTTAAGGCGTTCGAGCATCAGCTGCACACGCAGGCGCAACGCGATATCAAGCTCTGGCGGACCAAACTCAAGCAGCAGATAACAGTCACCGGCACGACGATAAACAACCGGAATTTCACCCTCTGAGCGGAACAGAACCGGAGTATCAGCGACAATCGGCTCAGGCAAAAAGGCAACACTGACGGGCTCAGGCTTTACCCGCCGGAAACGCACCTTATCACCCGGGTGCAGCTGTCCCATTTTCCACAATTCATCACGCGTCAACACGGCAGGGCAAACAAAACCACCAAGGCTTGGTCCGTCTGGCCCCAGGAGGATGGGCATATCACCTGTAAAATCGATAGCGCCAATCGCATAAGCATTATCGTGAATATTAGAAGGGTGCAGCCCCGCCTCTCCGCCATCAGTTCTGGCCCAGCGCGGCTTAGGACCGATCAGACGCACACCTGTACGGGCGCTGTTAAAATGCACCTCATATTCACTGGAAAACAGAGTTGCTATATCCTCCTCAAGGAAGAAATCTGGTGCGCCGTGCGGGCCATACAGCACGCCAAGCTCCCAGGTGCGGGTGAGGGCAGGACGGTCTTCTGCTGCAATTGTAACCGGGGCAGAAATAGCACCCTCAGCTTTTGCAAGACGAAGCACATCACCCGTGCGCAGCTGACCCGTGGCATGACCACCAAACTGCCCCAGCATAAAGGTCGCACTTGACCCCAGATATAGCGGTGCATCAATACCACCCCGCACGGCCAGATAAGTGCGATGCCCCGCTCCCTTGATCTGCCCCAGAGCCAGAACCTGACCAGCTTTAACTTCTACGGGCTGCCAGTAAGGCACCTCCTCCCCATCCAGCGTGGCGGGCATCCACGCCCCTGAAAGACCGATAAGAGCCGGTGCATTAAAACGTAATACCGGCCCCGTAGCGGTAAACTCAAGCGCAGGTTTACCTTCTGCATTACCAACAATACGGTTTGCCAGACGAAAACTATGGTCATCCATCGGGCCGCTTGGCGGCACGCCGACATCCCAGTAACCAACACGACCTGGCCAGTCCTGCACTGTAGACTGCAGGCCTGGAGCAACAACCTCGATTGTTGCAGGCATATATGCAAAACTATTGAGCAGGCCTGTAAAAACTTTACCTTCTTTTACCGTCTCATCGGCAGTAATAGCGCGCAGATAATCAAGATTGCTTTCAAGGCCGCTAAGGCGTGTTTCAGTCAGTGCTGCATTAAGGTTCGCAAATGCCTCCTCACGCGAGGCACCTCGGGCAATCACTTTTGCCAGCATGGGGTCATAATAGGGGGTGACTTCAGTGCCGGTTTCAACCCAGCCATCAACACGCACGCCAGGAGCAAAACTGACTTCAGTAAGACGCCCTGTAGAAGGACGGAAATTTTCTGCCGCGTTCTCGGCATAAATACGAGCTTCGACGGCAGCACCTTCTGGTATGAGACTCTCCTGCGGAGGAAGAACCAGACTGCCATCAGCCTGGCGTACCATCCATTCAACCAGATCAATCCCGAACACTTCTTCAGTCACACAGTGCTCAACCTGAAGACGCGTATTCACTTCAAGGAAGTAGAAATCTCCGCTTTCTGTGTCATAAATAAACTCAACTGTACCTGCTGATTCATATGCCACAGCAGCACAGAGAGCACGTGCGGCTTCGCGCAAACCAGCGCGCGTTTCATCAGAAAGACCTGGAGCTGGTGTCTCTTCAATAACCTTCTGATTACGACGCTGAAGGGAGCAGTCACGCTCACCCAGTGTAAGAATATTCCCACGTCCATCACCAAAAATCTGAACTTCAACATGACGTGCACAGGCAATGAATTTTTCTAAAAAGACGCGGGCATCACCAAAATTATTACCCCCCATACGTGAAACAGCAGCAAAACATTCTTGCAGTTCAGCCTCGTTATGACATATCTGCATACCAATGCCACCGCCACCGGCTGTGCTTTTCAGCATGACCGGATAGCCAATTTCAGCAGCAGCTTTTAAGGCTGCGTCAGCACTCTCAAGAATATCAGTGCCTGGCAAAAGTGGGACGTTATTCTGTCGTGCCAGGTCGCGGGCTGTATGCTTAAGGCCGAAAGCACGCATATGCTCAGGGCGAGGACCCATAAATTTAATACCATGCTGAGCAAGCCTTTCAGCAAACTCTGCACGTTCACTTAAAAAACCATAACCAGGATGAACAGCCTGCGCTCCTGTACTGATACAGGCCTGCAAAATTGCGTCCATGTTCAAGTAGCTTTCACTAACCGCAGCAGGGCCAATGAGAACAGATTCATCTGCCTCAAGAACAGGCGGCGTGAAACGGTCAGCTTCAGAGCAGACAGCGACGGATGCTATGTCCATCCGCTTTAACGTACGACCAACACGACGCACGATCTCTCCGCGATTAGCAATCAATACCTTTGTGAACATGACAGGCTGCCCTTAGCGTCAAAGAGAAACAGGATCGCCGATAACGACGCGAACCGGGGTCGGCACGAAGCCATTGCAGGGGTTATTTACCTGCGGGCAGTTGGAGATCACGACCAGTGTGTCCATCTCTGCGCGCAGATCGACGTATCCACCCGGATCAGAAAGGCCATCGTCAATAACCAGCTCACCATTTTGCAAAATGGGAACATTCATAAAAAAGTTAACGTTATTAACGATATCTCTTTTACTCATACCGTATTTTTCAACTTCAAGAAGGAAGTTCTCACGACAGGCATGCATATATTTCGTCTCATGCCCAAAACGCACGGTATTTGATTCACAGCTGCAGGCACCGGCCAGTGTGTCATGACGACCGCAGGTATCAGCCACAACAGTCATCAGTACATTACCTTCATTTGAATAAAGGCTGGTACCTGTACTGATATAAGCGGCACCCTGGTTTACCAGTGTATCCTGCGCACTGTAGCGCTCATGATAAGCATGGGCGTTATAAAAAAGTGCATCAACAGCCTGCTGACTTTCAAGATCTATAATCCGGATCACCTGACCTTTACGCACAACACCAGACCATGGTGTACGCGCAGGAATGACGTGATCGAGAACTACAGTTGAAAAAACTTTGCTGATTTCATGCTCTGTCATAGGTCTGACTCCGCTCAGGCAAACAGAATATCGGTATTGTCGAAACCACGGCGGGCTTCTTCACAGAAATTACGGCACAGATCATCTGCCGCTGGCTTCGGCGCCTGCCAGCGCACAGCTTCAACCGGACCAGGTGTGAAATCTGCATCAGGTGCAAATGGGTGCGGGCAGTTTGAAACTGCGACCAGCAGGTTCATTTCAGCGCGCAGATCAACATAATCACCTGGGTTTACATCACCCTCAACCCACTTAAAGCTTCCATCAGCCTGTGTACTGATATGCGAGAAAAACGTAATGCAGGAGGTCACATCATGCTGCGACATGCCATATTTTCCGGCAGTGAGACGAAAATTATTACGCGTATTACGCAGGGATGAAGAACCAAAATTACGCATATTGCTTTGTGGTGTACTGCCACCGGCCAAGGTGTCACTGAAACCACATGTATCAGCAATAACAGAAGCGAGAACCCGCCCCATATCAGAAAATAATACACGCCCGGTTGTCAGGCAGGTTGTCCATTGCAGCTTAATAGTATCACCCGCATTATAACGCTCACTCAGATCATCGGCGTTCCACAAGGCAACTGAAACACCATTATTACCTGATGTATTCAGCAGCCGGAGAGCCTGACCACGCGGCAGAAACGTGCTCCAGTACCATCCACCCGGAATAGTCTCACGATGGAGAACATCTTCTTCTTTCATCTCAACAGGCGCTGCCGGAGCACGCACGCTGTTTTCTGTTTCAAGGGCCTGATCGCGCAGCTGATTATAACGCGCACGGTACCATTCTGGTGACTGTTGATCAATTTGCATAAAACTCTCCTGTATTATTCAGGGAAGATAAAAAATATCAGGGTTCTTCGACATTAAGTTCAAGCTCACGACCTGTTTCGTGAACGGGAGGAATAAGTGAAGCAATCAGGTGCAGGCGACCAGATATAACACCAGGCAATGTGATAAACTGATCAGCTATTTCCTGAAGTTTTTTTACTTTACCCTGAACGAGCAAAACTTCGAGTGTCTGACGACGAATGAGGTTAACATGCAGAGAACTAATAACCTCAGCCAGATTTTCATATTGCAGATCAGCTAGTCTCTGCGGAAGATTTGCAACCGTGTTATTATAAAAAAGAATGATAACACCAGCCGAAAGCTCATCACCGCTTTCCTGGCGACATGACATCAGCTCCTGATGCACAATATTCTGAATAGCCTGAGACCGGCTGGCATAACCTTTTGCCTCAACCATAGCATCCAGCTCACGCAGAATAACCGGCGACAGCGATACACTGATACGGCTGATTTGCTCTTTGGGTTCTTTGCCGCTCATTCCGGTCTCTCCTACTCTACTTTATCTGTCACAAGCGTGAGGAGGGGGAGATCAATTTTTACATCCTCGTCCTCTGCATTCTCATCTGGCACACCGAAAGAACGAATAAGTTCCTCAAGATGAGCTTTAGTTGCCAGAAACTCATCTGACGTCATCTGCTCTGCCCTGCGTGGCCGTGACAGAGGTACTTCTATGACCTCTTCAACCCGACCAGGGTTAGGTTTAAGAACAAGGATACGATCAGCAAGATAAATAGCTTCATCAAGATCATGCGTGATAAAGACTATTGTTATGTCAATTTTACGCCAGATCTCCATCAGATAATTCTGCATTTTTGTGCGGGTCTGGGCATCAAGAGCGCTAAAGGATTCATCCATCAGCAGCACACGAGGTGAAGCCGCAAGAGCACGCGCAATTGCAACTCTTTGCTGCATACCACCTGACAACTGATGCGGATAAGCCTTTGCAAACTGCTCCAGACCAATCATCTGTAACCATTGCAGTGCCTGGCGCTGGGCCTCAAGACGGCTGACACCAGCCATTTCGATACCAAACATGACATTCTGACAAACATCCAGCCATGGAAAGAGTGTATATTTCTGAAAAACCATACCCCGGTCTGCACCTGGACCGTGTACCGACTTGCCATCCATCAGAATATGACCGCTTGTCGGATCTTCCAGGCCTGCCAGGATACGAATAAGGGTTGATTTTCCACATCCTGATGGCCCGACAACACACACCAGTTCGCGGCGATGCACACCAAATTCTATATCATCAAGCGCTTTGACACGGGAACGTTTTTGCACAAACTCTTTTGTAACATGGTCAATTTTTAAAACATAATCTCGTTTTTTAATCTGTGCCATACGCTCTGCAACATCAGGCGGAAGATCACGATAATCAGGAAGGGTATGTTCTGCTTTATCAGTCATCAGCCATTCTCCCTTTTCCATGTAAACAGTTTACGACCGAGCAGACCCAGAACAATATCAGTTCCAAGGCCAACGACACCAATCAGGGCAATAGCAGCAAAAACATTGTCAAAATGCTGATAACGCGCCTGCTGTGTAATGAACCATGTAATGCCAGATGATGTACCAATCAGCTCAGCGACAATCAGATACGTCCAGGCCCAGCCCAGCAAAATGCGCTGATCTTTATAAAGATCTGGCAAAATACCAGGAATAACAACACGAAATAATAAACGAAAACCTTTTGCACCCAGCGTACGTGATGCCTCAACCAGTGAGAAATCGAGCTGGCGTGTTGTATTGGCTATTACCAGAACCTGCTGGAACAATGTTCCGATTACAATGATGGCAATTTTCGGAGCATCATAAATACCCAAAATAGCAACGGCGAGAGCGCCAAAAGCCGGTGCCGGAAGATAACGAAAGAAATCGACAAATGGCTCAAGCAATCTGGAAAGAGCGGGAATTGCACCACAAAATACACCCAGAGGCACGCCGATCACTGACGAAATTAAAAAACCCCAGAAAATAATACGAATACTGTGCCAGAAAGCCTGAAGAATAGAGTGCTCTGCCCCGACAGAAGCTGTAGATGTAAAGGCATTAACAAAAGCTTTTAACACCTGCCCCGGTGAAGGCAGATAAACAGGATTAGATGCGACACCTTTTGGCACAGCCTGATGCTGATCCTGCATTTCTTTTACAGCACGGGCAAAATCGCTCTTATTCATCCGCATACCAGCTTCAAGATACTCCTCCCCTCCCGGGTCAGTAATCATGATCTGCGGATGCCAGACAAAAGGAAGGTAGCTGACTGAACTCCAGATCAGCAAAGGCAGGAGAACTGCCAGAACACCAAATATCTGGCGAGATACCCGGTCAGTCCGGCCATATAGCCGCCATGAAGCCCTGAAGCTGTGCATGATGCTCTCCTGCCGCACTTTTATTTAACGGATGCCGTAAAAGACGGATTTATATAACTGTCAACATTCTGCGACTTTTTATAAACCCCCTGCTGAAGGTTAAATGTATTCGCAACTTCTGTTGATCCGTAGAGAGAGGAAAGCCCCTCTTTTTTTACAAAAACAGCTTTATTATCTGAGAGTGTCAGAAGGTGCGTACCATTAAGAAAATGCTTGTAGGCAACAGGCGTGACCCCTGCGAGATGTGACATAATACGCAAAGCATCAGGCTGCGTTTTGGGGTCCTGAATATACGTCACTACACGATCCCATACGCCGACAAGGCGCTGCCACTGCTCACGGTTATCGTGCACCGATTGCGGATCAACCACGATGGTATCGTAAATTAGCCCAGGCACCTGATGTGATGTAAAAACCGGGCGAGAGCCAGGCACAGCCCGCAGCGCCTGACCTGAGTTAGGCTGCCAGGCGACAACGGCAGCAACTTCACCAGAAGCCAGAACCTGAGGCATTTCGTTAGTTTTGGTATTAACCAGCTTCACATCTTTTTCAGACATGCCTGACTGTTCAAGCGCTTTAAGCAGCAAAAGATGATCGACCAGACCCTCCTCAACCGCAATCGACTTGCCTTTAAGCTCCTGCATGCTGGTAATGCCAGGCTGTGCAACAACCATATCGTTGCCATCGGAATAATCGGTCGCGAGAATCATCTCGCCCTTATGGCCATTAGCCCCCATCATCAGGGCGTCACCATTTGTCGCCATAACAGCATCAAGCTTATGTGCAGCAAAAGCATCAAGCGAGGCACCATAATCAAACCACTGAAAATCAGCGTCAACCTTCGCCTCTTTCAGCCAGCCTTTATCAATAGCAATCTGCCAGGCGACCCAGCCTGGCCAGTCACTATAACCAACCTTGAGGGAAGCCGCAGAAACTGACGTGCAGGAAAGTGCCGCACAGATACCAGCGAACACGCTTTTGCGAAGAAGTGATGGCAGACGCATGAGAGCTCCAGTAATACGAATTTACAAAACCGTATTACTGATAGTGACCACAAAGGCCCGCTTCATGCAATTAAAATTATTCTAACTTCAGAATATTTCGAATTCGTTCTGTTATCTGTGCAAAAATTTAATGTGTTTTGAACAGGATGGACCAATTACGCCGCAGCATAAAAAAAATCATATTCAAACTCAGGAGAGGAGTCTGAAAACACAGCAATCTGTGATGAGGAAAAAAAACTCGACGAAAATTACAATCAAAACACTTAAGGTTTAATTATATTTTTCGGAGAAAAGTCTGGAGCGGGCGATGGGATTCGAACCCACGACCCCAACCTTGGCAAGGTTGTGCTCTACCCCTGAGCTACGCCCGCATCAGACTGAGGACTATATATTCTGATGATGAAAATTACACAATAGGGTATTTTGCTTTTTTATAATTTTTTTTGAAAATTTTTTCCTGCCAGGCAGAACGACTATTCTGCCATAGCTCAGGTTCACTCCTGACGGCTCAAAATAAGAGGAAGGGCGCAAAACCATCATGCCAGATTCTGTTTTTTACGCACTATACCACCATGGATACGCCCGCGTTGCCGCCTGCACCCTTCCTGTCGCTCTGGCTGACCCTGCCACCAACAAAGAACGTATCCTTGAGGCTGCAAAAAACAGCGATGAGCAGGGATGCTCGCTCTGCGTTTTTCCTGAACTCAGCCTGACAGGCTATTCTCTTGATGACCTGCGCCAGCAGGAAGTACTTCTCACCGAGACAGAAACCGCACTGACTGAGCTCGCTGCAGCTACCATTGATCTGCTCCCCATGCTCATTGTCGGAGCCGCCCTGCGCCACGGCTCAGCCTTATGTAACTGTGCCGTGGTGCTGCATCGCGGAAAAATTCTCGGAGTAGTACCCAAAAGCTACCTGCCAAACTACAGAGAGTTTTATGAGGCCCGGCAGTTCACAGCCTGTGCACAGCTCCGCAACGAAACGATCCGCATAGGGAAATATGCGGTGCCTTTTGGCACAAACCTTTTATTTGAAGCTGCCGACATCGCACATTTCTGCGTCGCTATCGAAATCTGCGAGGATATGTGGGTCCCCGTCTCACCCGGTTCAGTCGCTGCACTGGCCGGAGCCACCATTCTCGCCAACCCCTCTGCCAGTGACATCACCGTTGGCAAAGCTGAAACCCGCGATCTTTTATGCCGCTCACAGTCAGCCCGGTGCCTCTCTGCTTATATTTACGCCGCCGCCGGAGAGGGGGAATCCACGACAGATGTAGCCTGGGACGGGCAAATCTCTATTTTTGAAAATGGGCAGCTACTGGCAGAAAGTGAACGTTTTCCCTCTGGCAGTCGCGTTATCACTGCTGATATCGACCTCATGCTACTGGCTCAGGAGCGTATGCGCATGGGGTCATTCACCGCAAATGCCCGTGCTGTTGCTGGCGATACATCCGCCTGGCAGCGTATTACAAGCACCTTCACACCGCCGCTGACCAATCTGGGCCTGCGCCGCCCCCTTAACCGTTTTCCTTTCGTGCCCTCCGACCCACACCGCCTTGAACAGGACTGCTTTGAAGCTTTTACCATTCAGGTTTCGGCACTCAAACAACGCTTGCGCAACAGCGGCGTAAAAACCATGGTCATTGGCATATCGGGAGGGCTGGACTCGACCCAGGCACTGCTGACCGCTGTACGCGCTGCCGATGAAATGGGCTGGCCCCGCACATCAGTGCTGGCCTACACCATGCCGGGCTTTGGTACGACTGATAAAACCCTGGCCAGCGCCAATATTTTAATGGAGACCCTGGGTACCACACACGAAGTTCTCGATATCCGGCCAGCAGCCTCTCTGATGCTGCGTGACATTGATCACCCCTTTGCAAAAGGCGAGGCTGTGCATGATGTCACTTTTGAAAATGTTCAGGCCGGCCTGCGCACAGACTTTTTATTCAGGCTGGCTAACAAACATAACGGGCTTGTGATCGGCACAGGAGACCTCTCTGAACTGGCTCTTGGCTGGTGTACTTATGGTGTCGGCGATCAGATGTCGCACTATAATGTGAATGCCGGCCTGCCCAAAACGCTTATTCAGCACCTCATCCGCTGGGCAATTACCTCAGGGTATTTTTCACAAACAGTTTCCCCGGTTCTGACCACAATTCTTAATACAGAAATCTCTCCCGAACTCATTCCCGCAACGAATGGAAAAATACAAAGCACAGAAGATACAATAGGCCCCTATGCCCTGCATGACTTCACCCTATTTTATATACTGCGCTATGGCCTGCCACCATCACGTATCGCCTTTATGGCCCTGCAGGCCTGGCAAAATGCAGAGGAAGGCAGCTGGCCACCGGGCTTTCCTGATGCAGAGCGCAAGGCCTATGACCTTGTAACGATCAGACACTGGCTTGGTAAATTTCTTTACCGTTTTTTCACCACCAGTCAGTTTAAACGCTCGGCCATGCCCAACGGCCCCAAAATTATGGCCGGTGGCAGTCTCTCACCACGTGGCGACTGGCGCGCTCCCTCTGATGGCAACGCGAGACTCTGGCTCGATGAGCTTGAACGCAACGTGCCCTGAAAAAACCTGAAAAAGACTTAAGATAGATTTACCAAATTCTGAGCAGCAGGCATGGTAACGCATCATAGCGTGATACCGCAGCTTAGGTTATACAGGACACCATTATGAAGACAGAACGTCAGGCCACAACCCATCGCGCAACCAGCGAGACAGATATTACGGTGACCCTGGATCTCGACGGATCAGGTAAAGCGAATATTGACACAGGCATTGGTTTTTTTGACCATATGCTGACAGCGCTTTCAAAACACAGCCTGATTGATCTGTCAGTTAAAGTGCAGGGAGACCTGCATATTGACGGACACCATACCGTTGAAGACACCGGCATTGCCATAGGGCAGACCCTCAGACAGGCCCTGGGTGACAAACGCGGTGTTCGCCGGTTTGGTCACGCTCTTGTACCGCTTGATGAAGCCCTGTGTGAAGCGGTTGTTGATCTGTCCGGTCGCCCCTTCCTCGCTTTTGACGCAACCTTTGACCGTGACCGCATTGGCGAAATGGATACAGAACTGGTCGAAGAATTTTTTCGTGCATTCGCAATGTCTGGCCTGCTAACATTGCATCTCACACAAAAAGCCGGGAAAAACTGCCACCATATTGCTGAAGCCGGCTTTAAAGCACTGGCAAGGGCACTCCGCATGGCGGTAGAAGCGGACCCGCGCGCTCAGGATGCAATCCCCTCAACCAAGGGAAAGCTGTAAAGCGTCTGCAATTCCCCCAGGCTCCCTCCATCCCGGAGCTTTTTCTCCGCTGGCCCTCTGCAGGCCGAGAACGTACGAGGTCATATGCCCAACTCTCTCTCCGTTGCCGTAATTGATTATGACGGCGGCAATCTGGCTTCTGCTGCCCGCGCAGCAGAGCGGGCAGCAGAGCTTTCAGGTCTTACTGCTTCTGTTGAGATTACCAGCAACCCCGACGCGGTTCTCAAAGCTGATCGTATTATTCTGCCAGGTCAGGGAGCCTTTGCCGACTGCGCCCGGGGGCTTGCTGCACAACCAGGCCTGAAACAGGCCCTGCTTAAAGCTGTAAGTGAAGGAACACCGTTTCTGGGCATCTGTGTTGGCATGCAGCTCATGGCCGAGCAGGGGCTTGAGCATGGCATAACCCCCGGCTTTGGATGGATCAAAGGTGAAGTCGCTCCTCTTGATGCACCAGGCCTGCGTCTTCCCCAGATGGGGTGGAACTCTCTCTCCTTCACTCGCCCACACCCGTTAACTGAACATCTGGGCAATGACCCGCACGGATATTTTGTGCACTCCTACGCCCTGCGCAACACATCTGCCGATACACTTCTGGCTACAACGGAGTATGGTGGTGCTGTGCCGGCTATAGTCTGTCACAAAAATATGGCAGGCACTCAGTTTCATGTTGAAAAAAGTCAGACTGTCGGCCTGCGTATTATAGCAAATTTTCTGTCCTGGCAGCCTGAGTCACCCCGGTGGGCCTGATGTCAAAAAAGAAAACAGTCAGTCGGATCCTGGAGTTTGAAGACGACGACCTGCAGGCACTATGCGAAGCCGTTAACGCCACAACAATTGATGGCGGAGGGCTTGGCTGGGTACGCCCTCAGGGCGCACAGGTGCTCGAGCGCTATTTTCAGGGGCTTCTGCTCGTACCTGAACGCATGCTTTTTGGCGTACGCCATAAAGAGGTTATTGTAGGCTCTGCCCAGCTTGTTCGCGAGCCTCGCAATAACGAAGCACAGGCTATGTGTGTTGCTCTGAAAAGTCTGTTTGTTGCCCCTTATGCCCGAAGGCAGGGACTTGGCCTGCAGTTGCTAAGTGCCGTTGAGCAGGCAGCACGCAGCATGGGTTATCGCGTCATCAATGCTGATGTACCCGAAACGCAGCGAGCCGCCATACAGCTCTTTATCCGTGCAGGTTTTGAGCACTGGGGCACACACCCTCATTATGCGCAGGTCGATGAGTGCCCGGTTCGCGGGTTATTCTTTTCAAAAAGACTCGACCTGACCTCCCTCCCTCTCCAGCAGCAGAAATAACACCAATGCCTCAGACTGATACCGCTCTTCGTCCTCTCACTCTGTATCCGGCCATTGACCTGAAAGACGGTGCCTGCGTTCGGCTACGTCGGGGTGAGATGGATGATGCAACCGTTTATTCTGATGACCCGGCTGCGCAGGCCCGTGCATGGTGTGATGCCGGATTTAAATGGCTGCATGCTGTTGACCTGAACGGTGCCTTCAGCGGCAAATCAGTTAACACCCCTGCCGTGCGCGCCATTCTTGAAAATACGACAGTACCGATGCAGCTGGGAGGAGGCCTGCGTGACATTCAGGCTATAGCCTCATGGCTTGAAGCCGGCATTACCCGCGTCATTCTGGGCTCAGTCGCAGTCAAAAACCCTGAACTGGTACGCGAAGCCTGTCGTCTCTTTCCTGGTCAGATTGTAGCCGGCATTGATGCACGCTCAGGCTTTGTTGCAACCGAGGGTTGGGCTGAAGTATCAGAAATGCAGGCCCGTGACCTGGCCCTGCGAATGCAGGATGCCGGTACAAGTGCCATTATCTTTACGGAAATCAGCCGTGATGGTATGCTCGAAGGCCTTGATCTGGAACAAACCGTCGAGCTGGCAAACACTGTGAGCATTCCGGTTATTGCCAGCGGTGGTGTTGGGTCAGTCGGGCATCTTGCCGCCTTACGCGAAGCCGCAGCACAGGCTCCTGGTATAGAAGGGGTGATTGTTGGCCGGGCCCTGTATGACGGCAGAGTGTCACCGCAGGAAGCACTTAGGGTACTTGGGTCATGCTGAAGCTGCGCGTTATTCCCTGCCTTGATGTTAAAAATGGCCGGGTTGTTAAGGGGGTTAACTTTGTCTCTCTGCGTGATGCAGGGGACCCGGTTGAGCAGGCTGTTGTTTACGATGCCGCCGGTGCCGATGAGCTGACCTTCCTCGATATTACGGCCAGCAATGAAAACCGTGATACTATCCTTGATGTCGTGACCCGCACAGCAAGACGCATTTTTTTACCTCTGACTGTGGGCGGAGGGGTCCGCACAACAGATGATATGCGTCGCCTTCTGCTGGCCGGTGCTGATAAATGCGCTATGAACTCAGCGGCGGTCTCACGCCCTGAGCTGATTAACGAAGCCGCCAATAAGTTCGGTAGTCAGTGCACAGTTGTTGCCGTTGATGCCAGGCAGTCTGCACCGGGGAAGTGGGAGGTGTATACCCATGGAGGACGCACGCCGACAGGACGCGATGTAACCGACTGGGTACGCGAAGTTGAAGAACGTGGTGCAGGCGAAATTCTGCTCACATCAATGGACAGAGACGGCACCCGTTCAGGTTTCGACCTGTCCTTACTGCGCTCTGTTACTCAGGCAGTTCGTCTGCCGGTTATTGCCTCAGGTGGCGTTGGCGAGCTTGAACATTTTGCCGAAGGCGCACACGCCGGGGCAACAGGTCTGCTCGCTGCCAGCGTATTTCATTTTGGGCAGTTCAGCATTTCTCAGGTTAAAACGGCACTGGCTGCAGCCGGTCTGCCGGTCAGACCTTCTCCCGCTCCATTTCAGGCAAGCCAATCGATATGATTAAGAAAGTCAGCACAAAAACGCCTCCTGTCACACAACAGGACAAAAAAGCAGCAGCGACATCACCTGCGAAGAAAAAGGTGACTGCGAAGCCAAAAGCTGTGCCCACGGTCACGGCTGAACAGCTGGCAGACGTGCATATTCTTGAACGTCTGTTTACACTCGTCGAAAGCCGGAAAGGGACAGACCCTTCACTTAGTCACTCTGCCCGCCTGCTGTCTCGCGGGACCAGCAAAATCGCGCAGAAATTTGGCGAGGAAGCTGTTGAGTGCCTGATCGAAGCAGTAGCCGGTCGTAAAGATGAACTGATTAGTGAGAGTGCTGACGTACTCTACCATCTTATCGTCATGCTGGTAGACAGCGGCGTGCAGCTTAACGACATTTGGGCAGAACTGCATCGCCGGGAAGGAATCAGCGGCATTGCAGAAAAAGCATCACGTCCTAAAAAAAACCTTTCTAAAAAAGGATAAATAATGTCTGTCAGCGGCACCGGAACTTATGAGCCTGGCAATATTTTTGCCAGAATTTTACGAGGCGAAATTCCCTGCAATAAAGTCTTTGAAAATGACTATGTGTTCGCCTTTCATGACATCAGCCCAAAAGCGCCGGTGCACGTGCTGATAATTCCTAAAAAACCTTATGTCTCTTTTATTGATTTCAGCAAAACAGCATCCGCTGAAGAAATCGCTGCCATAATGCAGGCAACAGGGCACATTGCAGCCAGCCTTGACCTTGAAGAGGGTGGCTACAGGGTCATAACCAACGCAGGCCATAATGCCGGACAGGAAGTCCCGCATTTTCATCTGCATCTGATGGGTGGCAAAGCTCTCCCTGCTTTCCCTGGCTAATCGGCATAAAGTTTTCGCCTTACTGATCAGAAGGACCATAATAACATGACGCCAATGGAAATGCTCCTTAACCGTGCATCTCAGGACTCCCTTACTGCACCTGCACCATCTGCGTCAGAACTTTCAGACATTCTGGCGACAGCTATGCGCGCACCAGACCATGGCAAACTCAGACCGTGGCGTTATGTTATCATTGAAGGCGAAGCCCGCCCGCTTGCTGCAGAGCGTATAGTAGCCAGCATGCTCCGTCTTGATGCTCATGCTCCTCAGGCAAAAATTGACAAACGTCGCGATCGTTTTTCAAATATGCCCATGATCATTGCTCTGGGTATGCATTTACGGCCTGATAATAAAATTCCTTTATGGGAGCAGGAAATGACTGTCGCTGCGGGGGCTATGAACATCCTCAATGCACTTTCAGCAACAGGCTTTGGCGGCGTGTGGGTCTCTGGTGATATCACGGAGGATCCCGTTCTCGCAGCCGAGATCGGTTTTGAAGCCCCCCATAAACTGGCAGGTTTTCTTTTTGTCGGCACACCAGCCGGGCAGAACACCCCCTTACCCCGTCGCCCTGACCCTGAGCAGTTCACCGCACGCTGGCTTGGCAGCCCTGTGATTTTTACTGCTGACAGTAAGGAGTAATCATTATGTCAGACAGCATACAAACTGATGTTGTCATAACAGGTGGTGGACCTGTCGGGCTGGCAACAGCTTTATCGTTAGCTGATATTGGCCTGAAAAGTGTTGTGCTCGAACGGGCACCTCTCAGCGCATGGGAAGATCCGGCTTTTGACGGCCGGGAGATTGCTCTGACACACCACTCCGTCAATATTCTTAAAAAACTAAATGCCTGGAACCTTATTCCTGAAACAGCTATCTGCCCGCTTCGTGAGGCACGGGTTGAAACCGGTAAATTTCGTCACCCGCTTACCTTCACGACCAACGGACGAGGTGTCGATGCTCTGGGCTGGCTTGTTTCTAACCATGAGATCAAACGCGCCCTCTATACTGTAGCTGCCCGGCGACCAGAGATTACACTGATGCCAGGCGCGGCCGTAACGGCCATTAATCAGGGTGCTGACCACGCTGCTATTTCGCACACAGGCGGAGAGATAAAAGCTCAGCTTGTTGTCGGAGCAGATGGTCGTTTTTCTGAAACACGCGAACGCTGCGGCATAGGTGCCATTGTGCACGACTTTAAACGTGTGATGATGGTGTGTCATATGTTTCACACCTCACCGCACCATAACATTGCAACACAATGGTTTGATGAAGGCCAGACCGTAGCACTCCTGCCTGTTAACGGAAGTGCATCATCACTTGTTCTGACATTACCTGAAGAGCAAATGCGTCAGCTTCTGGCTCTGCCACGTGATGACTTTAATGCTGCTGTTATGCAACGACTTGGAAACAGACTTGGTACGATGCGCCTGGTCAGCACACAGCATGTCTACCCGCTTAAAGGGGTTTATGCCCATCGTTTTGCCTCACGCCGCCTGGCACTGGTGGGTGATGCTTCAGTAGGTATGCACCCTATCACTGCTCATGGTTTTAACCTCGGCCTGAAAGGGCAGGAGACACTTGCAGATGCCGTCGCATGGAACCTGTCACTCTCAGCTGATGCCGGAGCCGCTGCGGGTTTAAGACGTTTTGAAAAAAAGCACAGACTGGCAACGGCTTTTCTGTTTGCTGGTACAAATGGCCTCGCCTCTCTCTACACCCACGATGGAGCGCCATTCAAAAAAATTCGTGAAACCGGCATTAAGCTTGCGGACTCTTTCCCTCCTTTTAAAAGAGCCGTTACATCCCTGCTGATGGATCGTCATGCAGAAAATAAAAAATATACGTAAATGAAAATAAATATCTAAATTTTACCGGGTTATAATGTGACTATGGCCTTAGCTTAACCCGGTAAAAATCTGCCAGCCTTCTTATTCCAGACTGACAATCCATATTTAATTTTTAAAGTTTATATCACCCACGTCCATAAGATTGCAGGGACTGTTTTAACGCCCGCCTTAGCTGACGCAAAACCCAGCGTGTTTCACGGCTGTTCCAGTTGAATCCTGGTTTTTCAGATTGTTTGTTACGTACCCGCCGGGCATAAGCATTAGTACCTGTTGCAGGCATAGCCATAATATGAGTTTTAACAGATTCTGGCAGAGAGGGGAAAACATCAATCCCGGCTCTTTGTTGTAACTGAGACAAAGAGATGAGCCGGCACTGCGGTGTATTGCTGTTTAAGCATAAATATACAGCCGCTCCATCCGCCACCGGGTCAAACACAGCTTTCCATAATGCAGAAGGAACCATCACGCCATCACGCCCGGTTCGTTTCTGCCCTGTTTGCGGAAACAGAACACCTGTCACAACATAAAGTTCACCATCCTGATATGTCAGCCCTCTGACAACACTTTCTATACCTGCCCAGGCCCCTCTGTTTAAAGCCGACGCCTGTGGCACGATGTTAGAAAGGGCAAAAGATTCCTGCTGAGCTGCAATACCTGCAAAGTCACCGGATGGTGCAAGGTGCCCTCTGTCCCAGCCACTTTTCTCCCAGTCAGATAATTCTCCCCTCTGGCCATATGGCACCCGGGTATCAGGATAAAAAGAGCCTTCACGCTTTGTTCTGGAAGCCTGCTCAAGGTTTTCTTCAACCAGCCACTCCGCTGACCAGACAGGACCTCGTGTCATGGGTGAATTCAGTGTTGCATAAGCTTTATTACACAGGAGCTGCCCATGACTGAGTGCACCACTAACAGCCGGAACAAGCCCTTTATAAAACAATGCACGGCAACCCTCGGTTGCAAAAGCCTGTGTCGACATACCCCACAGGAACACAACACCGGACAGGAAAATTCCGCCTGTCCGCATCATAACTCTCATCTAACTTACCTTAAGGCAATCATAGTCAGCATCAGTGTGATGCCTGACTTTCGTTCTATGTCATTTTCTTACCTATACATGTGGTTGTATTTTCTTGCCAACTAAACCCATGCCCGCACTTTCAGCCGGGCCATGTAAGTAATCACACATTATGTCTCTGGATATTTAAAAAATGACATATATCAAAAAATATTTTCACGAAATAATAACAAATAAAATTTACTTTTTATGTTTTTCTTGATCTCAAAAAAAAACAAACCTACGCTTCATATGTTCTGAAACAACACATATTAAATAAGGTGTTTTTTATGAGTAAGCACTCAGATAAAATTCATACTACTGATTCAGGCATTCCCGTTTCCAACGACCAGTTTTCTCTTTCTGTCGGAAATGATGGTCCTATTCTGTTGCAGGATCATGTTCTGATCGAGCAAATGGCTGCATTTAACCGCGAGATGATCCCTGACCGCCAGCCACATGCAAAAGGAGGCGGGGCATTTGGTCACTTTACCGTCACTCACGATGTCAGCCGCTATACATCAGCAAAATTTTTACAAAAGGGTACAAAAACAGAAGTTGTAGCCCGCTTTTCAACAGTTGCGGGTGAGGGTGGCAGCCCGGACACCTGGCGTGACCCACGGGGCTTTTCTGTCAGATTTTATACAGAAGAAGGCAATTTCGATATGGTGGGTAACAATACCCCCATATTTTTCATTCGTGACCCGATCAAATTTCAGCACTTTATTCATTCACAAAAAAGACGTGTCGATAATGGTCTGAGAGACAACGACATGCAGTGGGATTTCTGGACACTGAATCCCGAAACAGCTCATCAGGTTGCCTGGCTCATGGGTGACAGGGGCATTCCCGCATCGTGGCGCCACATGGATGGTTTCTCCAGCCATACTTATATGTGGGTCAATGCAAAGGGAGAGCGCTTCTGGGTCAAATATCACTTCAAAACGGATCAGGGTATTAAATGCCTGACACAGGAGCAGGCAGACAGCCTTGCTGGCTCAGATGCAGATTATCACCGTCGTGACCTGTACCAGGCCATCAAACGTAAAGAGTATCCAGGCTGGACGCTCAAAATGCAAATCATGCCCTATGATGATGCAAAAAAATATCACATCAATCCGTTTGATCTGACAAAAGTATGGCCTCAGGGCGAATACCCCCTGATTGAAGTTGGCAAGCTTGTGCTTGATCGTAACCCGGCTGATTTCTTTGCTGAAATCGAACAGGCTGCTTTTGAGCCAAATAACTTTGTACCTGGTACAGGTCTTTCACCTGATAAGATGTTGCTGGGCCGATCATTTGCTTATGCTGATGCTCACCGTGCGCGACTGGGGGGCAACTATAAACAAATTCCCGTCAATGCACCGAAATGCCCTGTTCATGGCTACAACAAAGGGGGGGCTATGCGCATCAATAATGCTCATGACCCGGTTTACACCCCTAACTCGAAAGGCGGGCCGGTGGCAGACGGGGTAAGGTTCCCTGAAAATGCTGTATGGAGTGCAGATGGCGAATTTGTGCGCTCAGCTTATACCCTGCGCCCGGATGATGATGATTACTCTCAGGCACGTGCGCTTGTAACAAAAGTCATGGACGATGCCGCGAGAGACCGTCTGGTCAGCAATGTGGTCGGACATCTGTCAAATGGCGTTGAGGAACCTGTTCTCTCAAGAGTTTTTGAATACTGGTCAAATATCGATAAAGATATTGGTCAGCGCATCAAAAACAAATTTACCAGCAAGTAAAAACTACAGCCGGAGAGATCATATCTCTCCGGTTTTTTCATATTTCCAGTCATTTTCTTTTTTAAAAGAAACGGCATAATACGACCATAAAGTCATGATATTCATGATTTATTGGTCATTGAGATAAGGATTGGAAATGATGAAACGTCATATGAAATTTCTGGCTGCGACAGCAACTCTTGCTCTGGCAACCAGCTCTGTCTCTTATGCAGAGCCTGGCGGTTGCCTGAAATATGGCACTGCTGGTGCCGTTGGTGGACACATGGTTGGTCACGGTGTTCTTGGTGCTACCGGCGGATGTGTAACCGGCATGTACAAGCGACATGAATTTCGTAAAGAAGAAAAAGAAAAAGCTGCTGCTTATGACAAAGAGCACCCTGGTGCAAAAGGAACTTATGCACAAAAAGCTACAGCCTATGATGTCGAACACTCAACATCACCTGGAAAAATGGCACCTGATGCACCAGCAGCAAATGAGTCTTTACACTAATATACCACACACCATCCGCCCTGCTTATGCAGGGCGGATAACACATACTACACTCTTACTGTTTTATATCTGATTTTTCAGGTTCAAGAGGTGAGAGAATTTCTTTAATTTCAGTGAGGTTTCCGGAAAGATAAGGGTAACGCAGCCCGTCATGATACGGTAATGAAACTGTGTGAAAATTATCGCTGTCACGCAGTAGCAGTACAACTGGCTGACTATTTTTACCTTTAGCTTCTGTAATGGCTTCTTTAAGCACATCTTCACTATAGGCTTCGTTATTAACAGCGATAATCTGCTGATCACGGGTTATACCTGCATTCCAGGCCGGACCATCCCACAGCACATTCGTCAGGATACCTTTTTTATTAACCTGAAAACCAAGAGAAAACCTGAAATCTGTTGTATGTCGCAATAAAGAATCAGATTTAATAAAATCAGTTGGCTTATCTGAAAAAGCTAATTTAGCACCTGTACGTGTTAAACCATCAAGAGGCGCCATTGGATTAATCTGATCAACCCGCTGATGCAGAAAAGCTGTCCAGTCATAAGGCTGTACACTATTCAGCGTGCTGGAAACTTCACTGATCCAGTATGTGCTGGGCATAACCCGCCCGTTATTCGTACCAAAGAAATCTCCGGCAAAATTATTGAGCGATTTTTCACCATGAGACAGCTTGCGGATCAGTGTATCGACATCAAGCCATATCAGCTGCCCTTCTGAATAATAATCCTCACTACGTTGCCAGTTCCTCCATGACAAAGGTGCACGCTGCGCAATAATCGGGTCATTCGTCGTATCAATAAGCGGGCGCCATTTACGACCTGCCTGAGCACTGTAGGTTGCCGCAACATCAGCTATAGCTTCTTCTGTCTGAGGCACAGTCATAAGACCTGAACGGGCAGCCAGAACATAACCCCAGTATTGAGTCTGCCCTTCATAAACCCACAACCCGCTTCCACGCTGTGGCGTGTTAAAGTTTGCAGCCCACAAGTCAGCCGGACGACGATATTTACCATTCCATGAATGAGTAAATTCATGCGCCAGAAGATCACGTGCTGCAGCAGTTTCATCCCATTTTGTAAAGTAACCCAGCGGACCACTATTCTCACTGGATTCATGATGTTCCAGACCAATGCGTCCCAGATGCTCGGTCAGAGCAAGCAAAAAGTCATAATGCTTATAATGATGAGAACGGAACAGCAGCGTTGCCTGTCTGACCAGCTCTTTATGACGAGCAATCTGGTCATGAGTGGCGTTCAGATATTGCGGTTTATCAGCCATCACATTAAGTGTGACAGGCACCTGGTCACCTTGTGTCAGGTCAAACTTACGGAAGTATTTCCCTGCAAAAATGGGGGAGTCCACCAGCGTGTTAAACATAACTGATTTAAAGGTAACTGTATTACCTTTTTGCGGGCCATCAGCACGCAAAGCCGTACCATATTGCCAGCCTTCAGGAAGAATAACCTGGGATACAACCGGTATTTGCCGTGTATAATAACCAGCAGGATAAAGGGAAACAGCTGACCATTGTATGTTTTCCATCACATCCGTCATCACAACGCGTCCCTCATCAGGAGAGACCGGTGAAAGAAGCTGATATGACACATTCAGTTCACGCGTACCGGCAGGAACTGTAATATGAAAAGCACTTACTTCAACTGTATCACGATGCCACGGCAGAACCTCTTTACCAGAGCGCACTTCTAATCCACCCACCTGGTCAATCGTGCCGGAAGGAGAGTGATCACCTGGCAGCCACATAGGGTAAAGCAGAATAAAATCACCACCTTTTTGAGACAGTTCAGGCGGGAGAGTAACAACTTCTTTTATACTCATGATACGACGGCTTAAATCAGTCGCGTCAACGCTGATCTGCATTTTGCCTGGGTAGGGGATATCTTGAGGCTGAGGGAGAGGGGAGGGGACGGGCACCTGCTGTGGCGCAGCTGTTTGTGCCTGTGCAGCTACTGCACACAAATCCAGTCCTAAAAAAACAGAGCAGAGCAAGGCTGCCCGATGGTATAGTTTCATCTGATATTTCCTATTAGATTTGTCTCTATAAAGACAAAAATATCAGATAATTCCAGAGCAATACAAAAATTTAATAGCTGACCTTAGCTTTAAGCATAACAGCGCCTGTATTGCTCTGAACTTATAAAACTACCGGAGCAAACCTGTATGCCCGATTGAATAACGACCAGGCTGAGGCCATACCGTCAGACCATGAGGCTCTTTGCCAACAGGAATTTTCTGCATATCTCCGGTTTCTGTATCAATTTTATATACGACATCATCAAAACGACCAGAGAGCCAGAGATATTTACCATCTGCGCTGACATTACCCATATCAGGGCTGCCGCCACCAGGAATAGGCCAGTTATTAACAATTTTATTCGTCGCAAAATCAATAACCGTCACACCCCCTGCTTTACTATGAGGGTTACCATGAATTTTATGCGAACCACGATTGGCAACATACATTTTTGTTCCATCACGGCTGGGGTAAAGCCCGTGTGTGCCAACACCAGTATGAATAAATCCGATCTCGCGGAATCTATCCCCGTCAACGAGGAACACACCATCGGCCATCATATCAGCAATATAAAATGTCTTGCCGTCAGGTGAAATCAGAATATCCTGTGGCATACCACCACCTGAAAGCTTCAGATATCCTAATACTTTTTTATTAACTGTATCAACTTTCACCAGATGTCCGCCAAACTCACAGGTGAAAATGGCATAGCGACCATCAATTGAAAAATCAGCATGGTTCACCCCCTTACAGTCAGGGGTCTGCACAGACTGCTGCAGTTCCATTGTATGCGGGTCACGAAAATCAAGGCGTTTACGTGCCTCGGCAACAACAATGGCAGACTTACCATCTGGTGTGAAATACATATTATAAGGGTCATCAACAGCAACAGCCGCACCAGCTTTACCAGTCTGCGCATCAATCGGGGTCAGACTGCCGTCAAATGTGCCCTCAGCATTATTCGTCACCCACAGGGTCTTAAGGTCCCACGAAGGTACAACATGCTGTGGACTTTTACCGACCTTAATCGTCTCAACAACTTTGTTCGTATGCTGGTCAATAACAGAAACACTGTTTGAACGCAGATTGGGCACATAAACCCGTTCAGGATCAGCTGCGATCTGCGGCGCAATATGCCCCACACCTGTTTCACTATATAAATTAGAAGCATCGGTAACAGCCGGCATGCCAGGAATAGTCTGAACCGCAGGCACTCCACCCTGTTGTGAAGCTGATGAAACCGTCTGCGCAGACACAAGGTCATAACCTGTACCAAGCATGACAAAAACAGCAGTTGCCGCTGTCAGATGTCGTTTAAATACCATAGTTTTATATGCCTATTATTTGAATGATGCCTGTCACAATACAAAAAACAGGCATTTCTCCATTTTTACCATAATGGCCTGATATCGTCCATTGCCACGATAAGCAGCATATTACTCCTGCTGCAACGACCTGATATCATGCACTGCAGCATTAACCTGCATTTCAAGGCCAACTTTGCCCAGTGCAGCAGAAGCACGCCTGGGGTCACCACCATAAATCCCCTGACTGGTCAGAGGCTGACCTGACTGCCGCAAAGCCTGCTGCCGCACCATTGACGGGTCTGCTGCCATAAGAAGAGATGTATCGCTGATATCAGCATGCATGCCAACTTCTTTCGCATAGCCATGCTGCGCCAGCCAGTGTGCATAATCATGTGTGACGGCGGTATAATATCCCACATCAAAAAATGCTCTGGCATTTTTATCATGCCATGATTTATTTAATGTTTTTACAGTTTTTTCAAGGACAGAATTATAACCACCGTGATCTCCCAGAAACACAACCAGTTTAAACCCCTGCACCCGAAAACTTTCAGCCGCAGATATCATCATTTTTTCGAAAACATCATTAGGTACTGTTATCGTTCCTGGAAAGCGCATATGTGAAGATCGCGGCGTCGTGCTACCTTCAGGGACATAAGAAACGACTGGTGCAACAAGCGTACGACCAAGCTTTTGAGCAATCTCATCTGCCAGCAATTTAACCCGTGTATTATGTTTGCCAACAGCCAGATAAGGACCACTCTGCTCAGTTGCTCCAACAGGGATAATAATAGTCGTTGTTCCGGAGTGAATTTTATTATCTATCTCTGTCCATGTCAGTTTTTCAAACTGTACACTATCACTCTGACTGGTTTGCCCATAACTGGTATCAGAAATAAATCCACTAAGAACAACTGAAAATAATGTAACAGCTTTTAATATTTTCATTATTTTTCACTTATTATCAAGAAGTGGTTTCAGGAATTTTCCTGTATAGCTTTTCTTACAGGCGACGATTTCCTCAGGGGTACCTTCGGCAATAATCTGACCACCACCATCTCCTCCCTCTGGACCAACATCAACGATCCAGTCAGCAGTTTTTATCACTTCAAGATTATGCTCAATGACAACAACTGTATTGCCCTGATCAACCAGAACATGCAAAACCTCAAGTAACTTACCAACATCTTCAGTATGTAAGCCTGTCGTTGGCTCATCAAGAATATATAATGTACGACCTGTTGCACGACGAGCCAGCTCTTTTGATAGTTTTACGCGTTGCGCCTCACCACCTGAAAGAGTTGTAGCCTGCTGCCCTAACGTCATATAGCCAAGGCCAACTTTTTGTAAAATCACCAGTCTGTCTTTTATACGAGGCTGAGCAGAAAAATACTCCAGTGCCTCATCAACACTCATAGCCAGTACATCAGCAATAGATTTACCACGAAACTTAATATCAAGTGTTTCACGGTTATAGCGTGCACCTTTACAGGTATCGCATGTTACAAACACATCAGGCAGAAAGTGCATTTCAATTTTAAGTACACCGTCACCCTGACAGGCCTCACACCGTCCGCCTTTCACATTAAAAGAAAAGCGTCCGGGCTTATAGCCCCGGGCTTTACTTTCAGGCAGTTCGGCAAACCAGTCACGTATTGGTGCAAACAAGTCTGTATAAGTTGCCGGGTTTGAACGTGGTGTACGCCCGATAGGAGACTGATCAATATCAATGATTTTATCAATTTTATCAGTGCCTGTAATCGCTTTACAGGGCTCGGGAGATGTTGATGACCCCATAAGCTCACGGGATAATGTTTTATAAAGCGTATCAATAACCAGTGTTGATTTACCACTGCCTGAAACACCAGTAACACAAACAAACGTCCCCAGTGGAAAACGTGCTGTCACATTTTTAAGGTTATTACCTGTAGCACCTTCAATTTTTAAAATTCTTTTTTTGTCAGCCTTACGTCTCTTCTGTGGTACAGGAATTTTTTTACGACCCGAAAGATATGCACCGGTAATGCTTTCCGGCACTTTTGCAACCTGCTCAGGCGTACCTGCCGCTATTACTGTACCACCATGCACACCCGCTCCTGGCCCCATATCAACCAGCCAGTCAGCACTACGAATAGCATCTTCGTCATGCTCAACAACAATCAGTGTATTGCCAAGTTTTTTCAAACGCTCAAGCGTACCAAGAAGACGCTCATTATCGCGCTGATGTAACCCGATCGATGGCTCATCAAGTACATACAGCACACCTGTCAGCCCTGAACCAATCTGGCTAGCCAGCCTGATACGCTGACTTTCTCCCCCTGATAAAGTAGCGGAGCTGCGGGCCAGTGTAAGATAATCCAGGCCAACATCATCAAGAAATTTCAGACGGTCAAGAATTTCACGTAAAATACGCCGGGCAATTTCTGCACGCTGCGGCGTAAGTGCAGGCAAAACTGTATCAAACCAGGAAAGAGCTTTATTAATTGGAAAAAGACATGCTTCTGCAATGGTTTTTTCTGCAACCCTGACACATAAGGCTTCAGGTTTAAGACGTGCACCATCACAAACATGACAGGCTTTTTCAGACTGATAACGTGAAAGTTCCTCACGAACCCAGGCGCTGTCTGTATTCATAAGCCTGCGTGCCAGACTATGCAAAACACCTTCAAAAGGTTTTGTAACAGTATAGCTTTTTTTCTCATCATGATATGTGAAGGTTACATCTTCACTTACCCCGTTAAGAATACCATCCTGTGCTGTTTCAGGCAGATCTTTCCAGGGCGTATCCATTTTAATATCAAAATGCCGGGCAAGGCTTTCGAGCGTCTGATCAAACAAAGGCGTTTTCGAATCACGCCATGGTGCAACAGCTCCTTTTTGTAAAGAAAGAGCCGTATTAGGCACAACCAGAACCGGGTTAAAAAATGTCTCTGTTCCCAAACCATCGCAGGCAGGGCATGCCCCCTGGGGAGCATTAAACGAAAACAGACGCGGCTCAATTTCTTCGAGTGTAAAACCACTCTCCGGGCACGAAAACCGCGAAGAAAAAACCAGACGCTCAGGTGTTACGTCACTGTCTTTTAATGCCTCTTCCGCATAAACAATACCGTCTGACAAACCCAGAGCCGTTTCAAGACTGTCAGCCAGACGCGTTTCCAGCCCTTCACGCACGACAATACGATCAACAACCACCTCAACAGTATGACGCAGCTTGCGGTTCAGAGCTGGTACATCAGCAATGTCATACAGCGCACCATCCACTTTAACGCGGGTGAAGCCCTTACGCTGCAACTCAAGCAGCTCTTTACGATATTCCCCCTTACGGTCACGAATAACCGGGGCCAGCAGGAGATAACGTGCACCTTCAGGCTGGGCCATTATGCGATCAACCATCTGGCTGACTGTCTGCGCTTCAATCGGCAGCCCGGTAGCCGGAGAATAAGGTACACCTGCACGCGCCCATAACAGACGCATATAGTCATAAACCTCTGTCACCGTACCAACGGTAGAACGCGGGTTTTTAGACGTTGTTTTTTGTTCGATCGAAATAGCAGGGGAGAGGCCTTCAATCGAGTCCACATCCGGCTTACCCATCAGCTCCAGAAACTGACGGGCATAAGCTGAGAGGCTTTCAACATAACGACGCTGCCCCTCGGCATAGATCGTATCAAATGCCAGGGATGACTTACCCGAGCCAGACACGCCCGTCATTACGGTCAGACAATCACGGGGAATGTCTATATCCACATTTTTGAGGTTATGCACCCGTGCACCCCGTACACGAATAACCGGCTTTTCAGATGTAAGAGTTTTTTTTGTCGGCTTTTTCACAACGGCTCCCGCTTTTTCACTGACCCGCAACCACGGCACCATGACGGCAAGGTGATCTGCTACGCTACACACACAATAACTCTTTGAATATCCCATTGCACCCAGACACATGATAGACCATCTAAAGCAACAGGAAATGGCACACACCAACCAGACTACAGGGAAAACCTGAGAGGCTCCCTGCGATAAAACAAGGATAACGACTTTATGAATCAGATTATCGGCCAGTCACTCCAAGGTAAACCAGCAGGGGCCCCATATTCAGACAATACCCCTGTTATTTCTGAGGGCTCACAGGCCACCTTCATGAAAGATGTGATTGAGGCCAGTAAAACGGTTCCTGTCCTGGTCGATTTCTGGGCTGAGTGGTGCAATATCTGTAAAAAGCTGGCACCGGTTCTCGAGCGCGTTGTAACATCGGCCAAAGGACGCGTCAGACTGGTTAAAATTGACGTTGAAGCGAACCAGTCTCTTGCCGCACAGCTTGCACAGGCTGGCCTGCCTTTGCAGTCTATCCCAATGGTGGCCGTCTTCTGGAAAGGTCAGATTCTTGATATGTTCCAGGGTGCGCCCTCAGAAAGCGAGATCAAAAAATTCATCGAGAATGTCGTTAAAAACACTGGCGGTGGCCCTCTTCCCACGACAGAGCTGATGAGCGAAGCTGATACCGCTCTTGAAGCTGGCAAGCCCGAGGAAGCAGCTGGCCTGTATTCGACTGTAATCGGCGAAGAGCTGGAAAATGCGAAAGCCTGGAGCGGCCTTATTCGTGCACTGCTCGCACTGGATGATGAAGAGTCTGCCCTTGCCGCACTGGAAGATGTGCCCGAAGCCATTGCAAAACACCCGGATATTGAAGGTGCCAGAGCCGCTCTCGAACTGAAAAAAGAAGGACGTAAAGCCGCAGAACAAAGCGAGGAGATTCACGCTCGCCTGGCAGCTAACTCTGATGATTTTGAAGCACGCTGCGAACTGGCAACCGCTTTAAACGTCGCAGGTAAACGCGAAGAAGCTGCAGAGCAGCTGCTTTACATTATCAAAACCGATAATACCTGGAACGATGGTGCTGCTAAACAACAGCTTTTGCGCTTTTTTGAAGCCTGGGGGCATACTGACCCGGTAACACTAACATCGCGTCGTAAACTTTCATCCTTCCTTTTTTCATAAGTATTTTGACAAGTGCCCCCCTCTCTTCCTGCTAATACTGACCTTCTGCGGCGGGTGCCGCAGATTTCAGACATGACACTGGCTGATATCCCTGCTGAAATCGGCCTTTTTCCTCTGTCTGGTATCGTGCTGCTGCCGCATGGAAAACTACCACTGAATGTTTTCGAACCACGCTATATCGCCCTGGTTGAAGATGCCCTGGCATCACATCGGCTAATTGGCATTATTCAGCCCGACATACACACTTCTGAACAACTGACCGGGCAGGCCACGATACCACTTTATAAGACCGGTTGCGTCGGGCGGATTATCTCATTTGCTGAAAAGCCTGATAATACCTTTGTCATCACATTGCGTGGTATTATACGCTTCAGAACCCTGCGGGAAACACAACCGCACCGGAATTACCGGTGTGCCCGTATCGATGCCTCCGGCTTTGCCGGAGACCTGAGTGAGGTGTCATCAGCCCCGTTTGATCGTAAAAAACTGCTCACTGCGCTGCGTTACTATTTATCAAAAAAAAATATTAATGTCCGCTGGTCAGCCATTGAACAGATGGAAGATGACATTCTTCTCATTACCTTACCTATGATCTGTCCTTTCCCTCCGACAGAAAAACAGGCATTGCTTGACGCAGCTACTCTGAGTGAGCGTATTAATCTGCTACACAGGCTGCTCGACCTGACCGGACTCTGACAATAAGAGTCCTCTTTTCTGATGTTTCTTTAAAGGAGCCTCTCCTGATGTCTGAGCCTCATAACCACGTCGCCCCTGACCAGCGTCTGCTCTCTCTCCTGGTCTGCCCGGTGACAAAGTCTCCTCTGATCTATGATTCGCTTACAAATGAGCTCATCAGCGAAAAAGCTGGTCTGGCCTTCCCTGTGCGCGATGGTATCCCTGTTATGCTGCCAGATGAGGCCCGCCGGCTTAAAGACTAATTCCCTCTGACAACGGATTATACGTTGTGCCTTTTCTCTCTCTGATGTCGCAGCAGCAAGGTCACGCACGCCCGGTGAATTTTTGTGTCAGAAAACCTTCTGTCAGCCTTCTTTTGGGGATTCTCCTGGTCTCGCCATGGCTAACAGGCTGCCATCAGGAAATTGAGGGAGAGAATATCGATATTCCGCCTGAGCGGCCAGGTCGCTTTCTCCCTGAAGCCTCAGAGGCTGAAGCGCGCCGGGCGAGAGAAGATGTTGCACGCCAGGAACAGGCTGAAGCCCTTCATCCTGAAAAATACAAAACTTCATCCAGTCAGCCTTATGAAGCTATTGCGCCGGGGAATGCGTCCTCTGGTCCGCTTACAACGGGCGATGGCCATATGGTTATTCCTCAGGAGGAGCCAGTTTATGGCAATGCTCCTAAGCAAAAAACCTCTGCCACGCCATCTGCTCCACAGGCGCAGTAATTTTTAAACACAGCAGATTAATTCTCATAACCCTGTGTATGTCTTCACACGCAAAGTTAATACGCCCACTGACGGCACAGCAGAAGCGCGTCAGAGCCATCGGGATAATAGCGTTTTCTGACCCCGACCTCAGCAAACCCCTCTGAGAAATATAAGGCCTGTGCGCTTTCGTTCGCTTTTGACACTTCCAGAAAGAAGCGTTCAGCACCATTGTCATACACAGTCTGCTCTGCCCATTGTAAAAGCTTACGGGCAATACCCTGCCGCCTGTACGCCGGGTCAACACACACGGTAAGAATTTCAGCTTCTCCCGCAACACTGCGCACCATAATAAAACCAGCAGGCTGATCCTGGTGCAACGCAATCCCTGTTAGCACACCAGACAAGGTAAAAAGTTCAGAGAAAGCCGCTTCATCCCAGCGGTCTGCTTCTGAAAAACTATGTGCATGAAGAGCTGCAAGAACCCCGGCATGGCATGGTTCAGCCTGCATAATATCAGAAGTCATATTATTTTATACTCAGACCGGAGCCGATCTTAGTCCACCGGCAGGACGTTTTGCTTCTGGCGGATCAACATAGACAGGCAGTGCATCCCGCGGGGGCAGATAACCGTTCAGTCTCGCCAGAGCCACCTGAGCAATCTGCTCAGCATCGGGCATAGCCAGTGTGCTGACTTCTCCCTCCGGCATGGCAGGTAAAAGGCTCACCGCATCACCGGCGACCAGCCACACTCCCGACGGAGGGATCCAGTCAGCGAGGGATACGGCCTGAACACCCTCCGTAGTTTCAATAAAAACACGACCTTTACGAGCTGCTGTAACCAGTAGCCACCCCTGCAATGGTTGCTCACTATGTTCACGAATAGTCTGCTCCAGAGAAGGACGAAGAGCTTCTCCACGCGTAACACCCGTAACAGGTACACCCAGCCCCAGAGCATAACCAGCAGCCACCGCGCAGGATGCCCGTAAGCCTGTGAAAGAACCCGGGCCCACGACAACGGCAACACAATGAGGAGCCGTTTCAGCCTCTTTGCTCCATCCGGCATCATCAAGAGCATGGTGTGCAAGGCCGGCAATACCCTCAGCAGCCTGCTTACCAGCTACTTTGCTGCAGGAAAGAAGAGTGTATCGCCCTGCTTTATGCTCAACACACGCGGCCAGACCATATGCTGACTCTCCCGCAGCACTGCCATCAAGAACAAGGATGCGGCGCATATCAGTCATAGTAAACGACAGGCCTCTTCAAAAGATAAACGCGGGGCCCGTGCAGCTAAGCCATCTGTGTCACCATAGCCCAGACACAGCAAAAAATTCGCACGCCAGCCTGTTTCGGCCAGAAAAGCCTCTTCCACTGTTGTTTCGTCAAAACCAGATACTGGCAAAACATCAAGCCCCAGTGCACGGGCCGCCATAATCATATATCCCCCCTGAAGCGTACCATTACGAAAGGCTGTCTCTTCAGAAAGGCCTACATCGGTGGCAAACCAGGACCGAAGCTCCTCACCCGGGGCGAGGTAAGGGAGTTGTTCAAAAAACAGAGGGTCATGCGCGACAATGGCAATAACAGGGGCCCCCATGACACGGTTAATATTACCGGCAGATAAAGCCGGGCGGAGCTTTTCACGCCCTTCTGAGCCGGTAATAAAAATAAAACGGGCAGGGCAACAGTTCCCCGAAGTAGGACCAAGGCACACCATATCATAAAGGCGGCGCAGGGTTTCAGCCTCCACAGGGCGGGTTGTCCAGCGACGCGGTGTCCTTGCGTTCTGAAAAAGTAGATCCTGTGCACTGCTATCCAGCATAATATATCACCTTACCCGCTGCCGCGCACATACCGTGCTGTGCCCGTTTTTAAACGGTTGAACAGGTTAGTCTTCAACCTGTTCAACAGAAACAACCTCTGGCACATAGTGGCGCAGCATGTTCTCAACCCCATGTTTAAGCGTTGCCCGTGAAGAAGGACAGCCTGAACATGCACCCTGCATTGTCAGCCTTACAACACCTTCACGGTAGCCACGAAAAACGATATCGCCGCCATCACCCGCAACGGCAGGACGTACACGTGTGTCGAGCAGCTCTTTAATCTGCTTCACAATTTCCTCGTCTTCCGGGGCGATCTTATCTTCGGTAACGCCTGCACCTTCGGTTACAACCGGCAGACCTGCCACCAGATGATCTGCCAGAGTAGTCAGCACAACAGAGCGTACCTCTGACCAGTCAGCATCATCAGCTTTTGTCACAGAAACAAAGTCGTGCCCCAGAAAAACACGCGACACACCAGGAATAGCAAACAGAACATCCGCCAGAGGAGAGCGACCGGCAACCCCATCGGCATCAATGAAATCGATAGTACCGGCATCTCCCATAACAGAGCGGCCGGGCAAAAATTTCAGTGTGGATGGGTTCGGCGTGTCAGCGGTTTCAATAAACATGGTTTGTGATCCTGATGTTCTTTGTCGGTATGATAAGATCTTACCTCAGTTGGTGCCACAATGCGAACTGGACAAGTCCTGTTAAAAAACTATTACTCTGAAATATGACCCGCACGGGCAAATCTGCGCCGCATCAGATCTGCCAGCCCCATAGCCACAATACCCGTCATCATCCCGATGGCGGTAGGAATAGCCCCCCCTCCGGGCACCATCGCAACCAGAACGCTACTCATCGAGCCAATACCAAACTGCAAGGTGCCGAGCATGGCAGAAGCACTGCCTGCATGCTGCCCATGATGGTAAAATGACATCACTGTTGCATTAGGGCCAATGAAGCCCAGAGCACCGGTAATGCTCGTAATTAAAGCACAGGTCAGCAGAGCATGATGCTCACCAGCAAACCCTGTTAAAGCCAGCACGGTAAATACAGCCCCCGAGACCACCGCCCAGGCAAGAGCAGTCTGGAGCAGAAAAGACATAGTGAACTTATGCACAAGACGACCATTGATCTGCGTACCGAGGATAAACGCGGCGGCATTCACCCCAAAAAAAAGACCAAACTGTGAGGCAGAAAAATGCAGAACCTGCTCGAACAACACCGGCGCGCTGCTCAGATAAGAGAACATAACAAAGGTAGAGAAGGTCGCTATGAGGGCATTATAACGAAACACCGGCTCCTGCAGAATAGTAAGATAACGACCGGCAATACGCAGCGGAGAGAGAGAAGTTCTTTTACTCTCATCAAGGGTGTCGGGAAGACTGCTTACAATGCCTGCAATGCCAACAAGACCATAAAGACAGCCTGTCCAGAAAATCCACCGCCAGTCGCCGAATTTGAGAATGATGCTTCCCAGACTGGGAGCCAGAACAGGCATCACACCAAAAACCAGCGTCAGCTGAGACATCAGTCTGGCCCCGGCTTTACCGGTTGCGACATCTCTAACAATAGCACGGGGAATAACAGCCGAAGCCGAGCCGCCTATGGCGCCAATAAACCGAAGCAGGCAAAAAAGATGATAATTTTGCACCACGGCACAACCAGCTGATGCAACAGAAAACACAGCCAGGCCTGTAATCAACGGTGCGCGACGCCCAAACCTGTCTGATAAAGGCCCCTGAGAAAACTGCCCCAGAGCAAGCCCCATAAACCAGGCAGCCAGCGTAAACTGAGCAGAACCAGGACCACCCCCCACCAGATCATGCTCAACCTGCGGAAAGGCAGGCAGATACATATCAGTTGCCAGCGGGCCAATCCCTGTAATCAACCCCAGAAGGACGATACGCCAGAGTGTCAGGCTGTTGCCAGAAGACAAAGAGGTTGTGGGGTGCGAAGATGTCATATCGTAAACTCAGGCAAAAGAGCGACAAGGCTGTTTCCCTGCCGTGCTATGCTGCTTTATCTGTCATTCTTTGTCAGAACAACAAAATGACCGCATCTTTTTTATCACTAACCGGAAATTTATTGGTCGGAGTAAGAGGATTCGAACCTCCGGCCCCTGCGTCCCGAACACAGTGCTCTACCAGGCTGAGCTATACTCCGACACTTACACCTGCGCCTATAAAACGTCAGAATTATTTTAGCAAGTGCCGTATAGCCTAAAGCTGAAAAGGTAATAAAATCTCCTGTCAGAACTGTTCGACTGATATGGCATACTGCCGGGTTTCTGAGATGCTACGGGCAAAAGCGGCCTCTACATCTGGTACGACCTCAATTTTTGCCCGGGCCGTAGACTCAGCAAAACCCTGCTTAACGGATGCATCAAGCATAGCAATCAGAGCATCACCCCAGCCGTCAGCATTAACCAGTAAAATAGGCTTTGCGTGCCTCTGAAGCTGTTTCCATGTCAGAATTTCCATAGTCTCATCAAAAGTACCAAAACCACCAGGCAGTATCCAGTATGCATCTGCTGTATCAAACATAATCTGTTTGCGTTCATGCATTGAATCAACAACGATCAGATCCGTCACACCTTCATGCATATTTTCACGCGAGTGCAGAAAATGCGGAATAATGCCCGTTACAGTCCCTCCGGCTTTAAGGGTGGAATCTGCTACGACCCCCATGAGGCCATTAGACCCTCCGCCATAAACCAGCTTCACACCATTTTTTGCAAGTATCTGACCTGCCTGCTCTGCAACAGTGCGGTACAATGGGCTATTGCCCATACGAGACCCGCAAAATACAGCAACAGATCTAACAGAACCAGCCATGATACAATATTCCTCTCGGTTTGTTCTTTACTTTATTCCTGCCTATGCTCTCATGCTCACCAATAAAAGGCCAGCATTATGATCGTTTTGCCTGTGCATTTAAAGCAACACACATACCAACACCTGCAAGACAGCAAACAGCCGTCAGATAAAACAAAACTCCATATCCCCAAAGCGGAATAATAAACCCAAGGAGCGGGCCTGAAACAGCAATAGCAATATCAAGAAATACCGAAAAAGCACCGATAGCCGCACCGCGGCTCTCTTCTGAAACCCGGTTAACAACCCCCACCCCAAGTGACGGGAACAACAGAGAAAAGCCAACGCCTGAGAGGCCTGCACCAGTACAGGCCCAGAAAGCTGATGGTGCCCAGGCCAGAAATGATAACCCCAGAGCCTCGACAAAAAGAGAAACTAGAGCAACCGTTACGCCGCCATGTTTTGCAATTTGCCTGGTAAATGCGAAACGGGTGAGAACAAAAAGAGTACCAAACAAAGAAAGCCCGACTGCGGCACCGCTCCAGTTACGATGGGCAAAATAAAGCGTAAGCAGTGCTGAAATAGCTCCGAACCCAACCGAGCCTGATGCCAGAGTAGCCCCGTAGGGCCAGACCTGTGAGAGCGTTTTGAAAAATGACTGTTTTTTTTGTGTCGTCATCGGAGGGACTGCAGGCTTCATAAAAGCCAGAGGGAAACCAGTCCCCATCAGAACCGCACATAAAATACCCACCATTCCAAAACCGGTCAGAAGGCCCAGAGCATGCTGATAATATAAAAAAATCGCTACAGGAGCACCCAGGGCAATACCACCATAAGAACACACACCATTCCAGGAAATAACCTGCGCCGTATTTTCAGCACCGGCGCGCCTGATGTTCCAGACTATGACAGATGTTGCTACCCAGCTCTCTGCAAAACCAAGCGTAATACGCCCTGCAAGAAGAGCGGTCAGAGACATATAAGGCCAGGTAGCAAGCATGCCGGACAATGCAATAAGCAGCCCACATAACACCCCTGTCAGCAAACCAGTTAAAACAACTTTTTTGGGGCCAACACTATCAATGCGGCGGCCGGCATCTGCCCGGGTTGCAAATGTTGCCAGATATTGAACTGACACTGCAAAACCAGCCATAGCAGAGCTGAAACCAAGCTTTTCATGCACAAACAGCGGTGTCACGGCCATTTGCAGACCAATGACGATATAACAAAACAGCGTAAACAAAACGACTGGCAGAATACTCTTTAAAGCAGAAGAAGATTTTACCTGAGCGGACGACATTACAGAAACCTTTAATTTTCTTTTCTTCTTCAGAAACATGGTAACATGAACGGACAACGAAAAAACCCGAGGAGACTACAACTATGACTGCCCCTCTGCCAGATCCGGGAGGATATTCTGTTCTCTCCTCACGCATTGCTTATGAAAACCCATGGACACGCGTGCGGGAGGACATCATACGACGCCCTGATGGCAAAGATGGTCTGTATGGTGTTGTTGAACGCGGTCAATTTGCTGTTATCTGCCCGTTAGGCAGAACAAAAGACGGGAAACCTACCCTCACATTAGTTAACCAGTATCGCTATCCTGTAAGGGAACGTCTGTGGGAATTTCCTATGGGGATGTGGGAGACACAGCCGGATGCAAAACCAGAAGACCTTGCGGCAGGGGAACTGAAAGAAGAAACCGGTCTTATCGCAGGCAGGATGCTTTATGTTGGCCCGGTCTATCAGGGAGCGGGATATTCAACTCAAAAAGGACATATCTACCTTGCAACAGAACTGACACAGGATGTGGCTGAAAGAGAGCAAACCGAGCAGGATATGCTATGTACAACATTGCCACTCGAAAAATTTGAAGATATGATATCAAACAATGAAATCATATGCATGGTTACACTGGCAGCTTTCGGATTAATCAAAGCAAAAAAACTTATTTAAACATAAATTTTCTGCACACTTATTTTTAATAAAATGTGCAGAAAATAAATTCAGAATGGTTTTACGATTACCATAATCACAATAATAATCATAAAAATTGTCGGCACTTCGTTAGCGATACGATAATATCGTTCAGAGTGTATGTTGCTGTCACTGTCAAATTCTTTTCTCCAGCGGGCGCAACACCCATGAAAAGCAAACATACCGACAAGAGAAACAAGTTTGCAGTACCACCACCCGGATGACCAGTCTATAAGACCGGGTGTTAAAGTCAGAAGAGCACCAAATAAAAGGCTTGATATCATGGCAGGGTTCATAATTGCCCGCAGCAGACGTCTCTCCATCAGTTTAAAACGAGCACTTTCCTCTGACCCGATTTTAACCTGACAATGATAGACAAAAAGACGCGGCAGATAAAATAAACCTGCCATCCATGCGATGACAGACATCACATGAAAAGCAAGAAGCCAGGAAACCCACGGCAAAAGAAACATAAACATATTTTTCATTCTTTCTGAATATTTATAGTATTTTCTATAAGATCAGAAAATTCTGAAAGATGATGGATAACTTTAAGGCCTGGCCAGTCAGGAACAGGCAGACCTGGCGCGCGAAGCAAAACACACATCATACCTGCATTCACTGCGGCACGGGCGCCTGTATCACTATCTTCAAGCACGATACAATTTTCAGGTTTTACGCCTTCATCTGATGCAGCTTTAATGTAAACATCTGGTGCAGGCTTTGGTTTTCCCATATCCTGTGCAGAATGAATACGATCCTGAAAATAAGGTGTCATATTCAGTTTTTTAAATTTCAGATCCATCTCAAGAGCTGATGAATTTGAACCGACCCTTACAGGAACAGAGAGTTTTTCAACTCTCTTAAGCATGTCATAAACACCATCAACTGGTTCAAGGTGATCTTCCATAGCCTCAATAAAACGCTTCTGCATTTTACTGATCCAGTCATGGCCAAGGTTTTTTCCTGTCTGTTTCTCTATTTTTTGCTGAATAAGAGACAATGCCATACCTGAAAACTGCTCAACAGCTTTTTCTTCAGGTGCCTCCATACCAGCCAGACGGGCCTCTTCAGCACTGACCTGACAGCAAATTGTCTCACTGTCGACCAGAACACCATCACAGTCGAAAATAATAAGTTTAAGTTTGCCTTCAGAAGACAGCACTGAAGATGTTTGCATTATTATGGCTCTTCTCTGATTGTTCTGATCAGTTCCTGCACATGCTCAACAGGTGTCTGAGGTAAAACACCATGCCCAAGATTGAAAACATGAGCCCGCCCTTTACCGGCTTCCCTGACGTATAAAGCTTCACGCTTCATCGCCTCACCACCAGCGAGAACAGCAATCGGGTCAAGATTACCCTGCACACCGACGGAAGGAGGCAGAAGTGGCAGGATTTTTTTCAGATCAGTCCCCGTATCAAGAGCGACAACATCCACTCCTGTTTTTTCAGCATATTCAGGCACCATAATGCCGCCAAGGCGCGGAAAACCAACTATACGAACCCTAGGGTGACGGGCTTTGAGCGATGCTACAATCTGACGGGTTGGCTCAATGACATATCGCCTGAATTCTGAAGGTGGTAAAAGACCGGCCCATGAATCAAACAACATGACAGCCTCAGCTCCGGCTGTAATCTGCGCACTGAGATACTCTGTGGTTGTTTCAGTGAGTAATGCAATTAAGCGATCAAAAAGAGCTGTTTCAGAAAAAGCCATTTTTCGCACAGTTGCAAAATCCCGCGAGCCTTTTCCTTCAACCATATAACATGCAACTGTGAAAGGAGCGCCCGTAAAGCCCAGCAGAGTTGTTGAACCTGGTTTTGCAACACCAACTGTGTCTGTGCCGTTAAAAATTTTATTCAGACGACCAAGTGTTTCAAGAACAGGAGCTGTTACATCTGCGATACGCTGACGATCAAGACGCTTAAAATCTGCTTCTGAGCGTATGGGAGAAAGAAGAGGACCTTTGCTTTCTACAAATTCAAGTGACTGACCCATAGCCCATGGCAGAATCAGAATGTCAGAGAACAGAATAGCACCATCCATTCCAAATCGACGGATAGGCTGAAGCGTTAATTCTGTTGCTATATCAGGTGTCATACACCGTGTCAGAAAATCGGCCTTAGCACGTTCTGCACGAAATTCAGGTAAAAACCTGCCAGCCTGCCGCATAAGCCAGACAGGAGGGGGCCAGAGTGCTTCACCATTTAAGGTTCTGAGCAAACGTTTCGTCGAAGGGATTTGAGGTTCGTTATTCATGTCCAGCAGTCCTGCACATCTTTTTCATCTCTGTCCATGGCCTCCCTTAATATAAAAAAGAAAAGAAATTTTTGTGGAGTTTATAGGGTACTGTGGATGATGGGGTACCCACTATTCCAAAAATGTACCCCATCTTTCCCACAGTGTGTACAAGTTTTATGTAACTGGGAAATAGCCATTTTTTGAAGTTATCCAGAATTCTCCACAGAAGGGCTGTGTACAATTCACCGGTTTATGACTCCTGGTTGTTATTCACGGTACTCGGTACAATGAAGAAAGGAAGATCGTACAATCCACACGTACCCCAGCTATCAACTTTTTATACACAGCTCAGATTTCACGTCATACCGATAAGGGACTCGTTTCTATGATATTTTCACATTCAGCATCGACTCCTGAGCATAACGAACCTGCCAGGCTGATTTTAGGCAGCGGGTCTTCAGCCCGAAAACAACTTCTGACGCAGGCTGGGCTCTCCTTTTGTGTACATACAGCGCAGGTCGATGAGGATATTCTCAAGCTTGAGGGGATGAAGCAGGGCCTTTCCCCCTCGGCTGTTGCGTTGTCTCTGGCTGAAGCAAAAGCCACAGCGGTCGCGGCCTTGCATGAAGGATGTATAATTGGTGCGGACCAGATGCTGTCATGTGAGGGAGACTGTTATGATAAACCTGCGGGGCTGGCTGAGGCGCGTGACCAGCTTAAAGCCCTGAGAGGCAGAACGCATACGCTGCATACTGCTGTAGCTTTATATATGGATGGCGCTGTGACCTGGCAGCATGTTACTCAGTCTCATCTGAGGATGCGTTTTTTTTCTGATGCATTTCTCGATGCTTACCTGGAGACAGAAGGGGAGCATTGCCTGCATTCGGTTGGGGCTTATCGGCTGGAGGGGCCAGGTCTGCAATTGTTTGAAAAGATAGATGGCGATTTTTTTTCTATACTTGGGCTGCCTCTCTTACCGCTGTTACAGGCGCTACGTGAAAGAGAAGTCATCTTTTCCTGAAAAAAGGGGCTTGCAAACGACTACAACTCCCTGTAACTGACAGTCATCAACTCTCCATTCCCAAATGTGAGAGCTTTATGACTGCACGGGGCCATAGCTCAGTTGGGAGAGCGCTTGAATGGCATTCAAGAGGTCGTCGGTTCGATCCCGATTGGCTCCACCAGTTTTTCAATCCTTTAAAAATAATAATATCACATAAAATAATAAACTAATTTTATTGTGATCTGTTATACATTGCATTCATTGTTTAATAGTAATGTTTTTTATTGTCATAAAACTGAAACAATAGAAAAAACATTTTTCTCCTTAATTGTGTTTATTTTAACACAAAGTGCCTGTTCTGAGGCGTTGTCATAAAACTATAACTCTTATTTGTAGCTTTTCATTTTTATGAATGAGGCAGGTTTCATTTCCTGCAAGGCTTAGCTTTTTCAATGCGTTTATCTTCATCGCCGTCTCTCCATCGTGCTGCGCTATGGCTGTTTTGCTCGCCACTGGCACTATCAGTCGCACACGCTGCGGGTAATACTCGTCATGTACATGCAACGCATACGACACATAACCGTTCGCAGGTTCAGGTAAAACCAGCAGCTGCCATGCCTCTGGTGGCCGGGGCGCCTCATCGCCAGGCCAGGCGTCGTGCTACACAGGTGGCTTCAGGTGGATCTGAACAGATTATTGCGACAGGTCGCCATACACGCTCTGAGCAGACGGTCGGGCACACAGAAATGCAGCGTATTTTACCAGGGATTAACCCGCTGAAGGCGTTGCAGATTCTTCCTGGTGTGGTTTTTAACAATGCCGATCCATGGGGTAATAACGAACAGAATATGTCTTTGTTCGTACATGGGTTTAATCAGAGCCAGCTGGGTTTTACACTTGATGGTATTCCGCTGGGTGATCAGTCTTATGGTAACTATAACGGCCTTTCACCTCAGCGTGCAGCGATTAGTGAAAATATAGGCTCAGCTTCTGTGGCGACAGGGGCTGGTGCGCTTGGTACGGCTTCAACCAGTAATTTGGGCGGAACACTTGAGTTTACCACACAGGACCCTCTGCACCGTGCGGGTGGTCAGCTGAATCAGACTTTTGGCAGCTGGTCTACATTTCGTACATTTGCCCGTATTGATACCGGTGACTTTGGCAATGGTAACTCAGCATATGTATCCTGGGCCCGTCAGGACGCCCGTGCGTGGGACTTTGCCGGTCATCAGGGTGGTAACCAGGTTAACGCCAAGTTTGTGCATGAAGATAAGAAAAACAAAGTCACTGTGTTTTTCGACTGGTCCAATAAAGTTGAGCCTAATGAAGACGGCATTGTGATGCCTAATGGTGGCTCACTTTATGTGCGCCCCTTTATGTATCCTAATCTTAACCAGGCATTACAGTACTATAATTCATCAGAGTATAAACAGGCAGGTCTGAACTACCGCAACTATTATTCTGCGGCACAGCGTGAAGACTTCCTGATGTATACAAAATGGCACCATGATTTCAGTGAAAATTTAAAATGGGACACGAGTTTTTACTATCATCATGATCTTGGTGAAGGTGTGGTCGCAGGGCCGATCAGCGCTGCTGGTCTGCCTGCAATGTTTTCTTCATATTTTCCGGGACAGGATCTGAAAACAGTATTTGGTGGTTCTGGTATTGCGACCAGAACAACAGAGTACTGGGACAATCGTGGTGGCGTTATCAGCAATCTGAGTTATAAGCTTGGTCATCATCATATCGAACTGGGTGGCTGGTATGAGCGCAATAACAACACGCAGGCCCGTCGCTGGTATCCATTTAGCGCATCTGACCCCACGACACCTTATGACCGTCAGCATAATCCGTTAATTAAACAATATACCAACAATTTTTATACAAATACCTGGACCACACATTTGCAGGATAACTGGCAGGTTACTAAAAATTTCCTGTTAAATGCCGGATTTAAATCTGAGCTGGTTTATACCAATGGTACGCTGCCTGTTTCTGCTATCCCGGGTTCATTGTCACCTAAAACAGCGATAACAGTTCCTGGCGGTACAATTTCAACAGTTAAACCTTTCCTGCCCTCATTTGGTGCATTGTGGAATATTACAAAACATGAGCAGTGGTTTGCTAATATTCAGGAAAACGTAAGATCATTCCAGGCTGCTGGTTATGGTAATGCAACCCCCTGGGGTGTAACTAGCCAGGAAGCATTTGAAGACTTCAAACGTCATGGTAAAGCTGAATCATCATGGACGTATGAAACAGGCCTGCGTACCAACCGACGTGTGCATTTTGGTCCTCTGACAAACATCAGTGGTCAGCTTGAATATTATCATGTTCATTTCTCAAACCGTTTGCTGGCAGTAGCATCAACACAAACTCTGTCTTCTATCGTAGGAAGTGCTACAACCCTGACAAACGTGGGGTCAGTAACCACCGACGGTATGGATTTCTCGTTCACCGCGCAGTTTGGTAACCATTTCTCATTCTATAACGCTCTTTCTTACAATAAGTCTGTTTATAACGATAATTATATAACTGGTTCGACCGTGGTGCATACGGCTGGCAGAAATGTTGCTGACGTGCCTAACTGGACTGAAAAATTTGTGGCTTCGACCCACTGGGGTAATTTCGATGCGCAGTTTGTGGGGGATGTTGTCGGTAAGCGTTATACAACGTTTACAAACGATCTTCATGCATCAGCTTATGCATTGTTTAGCCTGAATGCGGGTTATAACATTACAGGTATTCCTCATGTGCGTAATCTGCGCATTCAGGGAAATGTTACGAACCTGACGAATGAAAAAGGGTGGTCAACAATCAACGCAAACAATGCGTCTGGCCAGTATACGGCTTTCCCGATTGCACCACGCATGTATTTCCTTACAATTAGCAGCACATTCTGAGAGGGCGTGGTTATGGTTTCTTTTTCACGTCGTTCCTTACTGTGCGCTACTCTGGCAATGCCTGTCATTGCCAGAGGTTTTAAAGCCAGTTCAGCTCAGGCCACTCCGTCTTTAGCACCAAAGCCTCTGGTTTTTGCGCATCGTGGCTGTTCAGCACAAAGGCCTGAGCATACGCTGGGTTCATATGCAAAAGCGATTGCAGATGGAGCTGATTTTGTTGAGCCTGATCTTGTGCCAACAAAAGATGGTGTTCTGGTTTGCCGTCATGAAAGTAATATTGTAGAAACCAGTGATGTTGCGAGCCGGCCAGAGTTTGCAAACCGACGCCGGACAATGGTGATTGATGGCAGAGAGGAAAACGGATGGTTTACGACCGACTTTACTCTGGCTGAATTAAAAACTCTTCGTGCACGTGAGCGTTTGCCGCAATTACGCCCTCATAATACTCGTTATAACGGGCGCTTTGATATTCCTACTTTTGAGGAAATGATTGATTTTGTTGCAGCTGAATCTGCAGCGCGCGGACGGATTATTGGTATTATTCCTGAAGTAAAAAATTCAACGCATTTTCATGCTCTGGGGCTTGATCCTGAAACCAGGTTTCTTGAAGTGATTGCGGCACATGATTATACACGTCAGGCGCCACTTGAAGTGCAGTCTTTTGAAACAGGTAACCTGCATAAACTCAATAAGGCTGTAAAAGAGATTAACCCTCAGGCCAGAGTAATGTTTCTGATGGGTGAACGTAATCAGATACCACCTGATTTGCTGGCTAAAGGAGATAAAACCACTTTTGGGCAGCTGATGACACCAGAAGGCCTTAAGCATGTCAGAACGTATGCTGACGTAATTGGTCCGTCTCTCACTGATCTGATCCCGCGTGATGCTCACGGTGCATGGCAAAAGCCAACAACCCTGATTGATGATGCACATGCAGCAGGTTTACTGGTGCATGCCTACACCTGCCGCCCAGAGAATATTTGTCTGCCCCTTCAGCTCCGTAACAATGACGGGGATACAGCGCGCAATATTCCTGGTTCAGTTGCTGAAATGCGCCGTTATCTCGATATGGGGCTTGATGGTTTCTTTACTGATGACCCGGCTATTGGTCGTCAGGCCGTTGATGGTATTTAATCGTTTTATTACTTTGCCTGCTGAGAGGGGGCTTGCTACATAATCAGGGCTAATAGCACGATGGTGGTATAACCTTGAAAAAAAATGTATCAGCTCCCGCTCAGTTTAATCAGGGAAATTTCCTTGATACCCCACAGCTGGCTTCGGGGATTACGCGCTTCTGGTTTATCAGGCATGCACTGGTTGAACAGAATGCGCGTATGAACCTTTATGGCACCCTTGATGTGCCATTATGCCCGGACACACTCATTGCGCAGCGTCCGATGTATGAAGCTCTCGCAGCACGCCTGCCGAGGGAGGCACACTGGCTGGTTACGCCTCTTTCACGCACCAGAAAAACAGCTGAAGCGATATGGGATGCAGGCTATGGTCCGGCGCATGCAGACGTTGAACCAGGCTTTATTGAACAAAATCTTGGAGACTGGCAGGGAATGCCTCACAGTGATGTCACGGCTTATCTGTATATGCCGCCACATCCGTTCTGGCCTGTTTCAGCGACTGAGTGCCCCCCTGATGGTGAGAGTATGGTCGAGGTGACTGCCCGTGCTGGTCGCGCTCTTGATCGCCTTTCGCACCAGTATGCGGGACAAAACATTATTGCGGTCAGTCATGGCGGAGCTATTCGTGCAGCTCTGTCACATGCATTGTCTGTTCATATAGAAACAGCCTTACATTTTTCAATTCAGAATTTGTCTGTGACTATTCTCGAACGTCTTGATGAAGGCTGGCGTGTTGTAACAGTTAATGAACTTCCCGGTATATAATATTGTTTTTAAGACCTTCTCCATTAAGGAGAAGGGTCTTTAGAGTTCACTCTTTCCTGCGGTGATGGTGGATTTACGACCTGGGGGGATGGTTCAGTATGCAGAGCAGACAGAGGCATACCTTTAACAGGTGATTTTTCGGTAATAGAAATTTCCGGCCCTTTAGCGTTCCAGGCATCTACCGGCGGCAAAGGCTGTTGATCCGGCTGGTCTGCTAATGGATTTTTATCAAGAATATTACGCATTTTTTGCGGGTAGCGGTTCATAAGTCCCAGAAGTGTACCATTTGTCCAGCCAAACCCAATCTGCATCGGGTATTCTCCGCCTCCGGCACCACCTTTAGGGTTTATTTGTTCAGATACAACATCATATTTTTCGAGCAGAACACCACTTTTCTCATATGTTCCAATAACACGTTCCATCCAGCGCCGTGCAATTTCTTCTGCCAGTTTACTATGACCATATTGTTCAAGCCCCTTAATACTCATCCACTCATTAGGAGCCCAGCCATTAGGATAGTCCCACTGTTGTCCTGTTTCACGATCTGTTTGTGTTAAACCTCCTTTTTTCAGAAGGTGTTTTTCAATTGTTTCTGCAACGGCATCAGCTTGCTTTTGTGACGCCAGATGAAAAAAGAGAGGCACGGTTGTTGCAACAGATAAAATATCGCTTTGTTTTTTTGTCTGCCAGTTATAATCAAAATAAGCACCTTTCTGAGCATTCCATAAATACGTGTTAATAGCATTGGTAAGCTCAACAGCCTGTCTTGTGAAAAAAGCTTCTTCTTCCTTATTGTTTTTAAGGGCATAGGCATGAGCAAGAGTTTGCTCAAGATGTACCATAAGGCAGTTATATTCTATAATGACCAGTGATGTTGCCTGAATGGTTGAAAGTGTTTTGCCATCTGACAGCCAGCGGGATGAATAGTCCCAGCCTGTTTCAGCACCGGCTCTCAGATTTCGCCACAGGTCAGCTTTATCACGCTTTGTTTTTTCGGCTGTTTCAATATCCTGAATATAGCTTTCATCCCGGGGGGTATCCATATCGTCCCATGGGCGAAACATAATGCTTCCATCATCAAGTTTTACAACATGATGAGATACGTTTCCGGGTTTCAGGTCAGCCATTCCTTTCGTCCAGTAGTCATATTCACGTCGCAATGCCGGAAGGAAAGTGGTGTATGTTATTTGTCCGTCATGACTTGCCAGAAGATCAAGCATAACCGAGAAAAACGGAGGCTGTGACCGGCCCATATAATATGTACGATTACCGTTAGGCATAAAGCCATAACGATCAATGAGAGAGGCAATATTTTTTACCATGTTACGCATCAGGTCGATATGCTGATCTTCATAAAGACCTATCATTGTAAAATATGTGTCCCAGTAATAACATTCCGAAAAACGCCCTCCAGGAACGATATAATCATTTGGCAAAGAGAGTAAGGATGACCAGGCAACAGGCTGATCTGCTTTGCGGGTTAAAACATCCCACATCCCATTTATATAATCTCTTACATTTTCATCAGGTTTTCGAGAATAGGATGCTGTTCGTAACACGGGCATAGTAAAATGTTTTGTTACGAATGTTTTCAGGTCAAAACCGGGTTTATCTTTTTCCTGTTTCCACAAAGCAACCAGAGAGTCAGGAGACTGGTCTGGTGTCGCATCAGAGGCAGATTTTGGATCTGTATAGATTTTGGCACGATGTATCGCAACAAAAAGATCTCCGAGTGAGACCGAAGGCGGTCTTAAATCCTGCGGCACAACCATCGGAGAAATAATGGGTGTTGCAGTCGCCTGGGGCGAAGGTAAGGGCAGTGACGGCTGTGCTGTTGTTGTATCTGCCGCAGCTGTCTGTGTCTCAGTTGTGCTTTCTTTAACTTCGTCAGATATGGCTGAAAGCCCGGCAGATGCAGATAATGCAGCATGCTGAATTGCCGTCGCCGGAGCGGGGGCCTCAGCCCCTGTAGCCTGTTCAACAGTTGCAGGTGCTGCTGCGGGAGGTTCAGAGGGAAGGGCTGCATGTTCTATCGCCGTAGCCGGGGCAGAGGGCGTCTCTGCCGGTGCTGCCATAACGGGAGAATTTAATATTGCAAGAAGAGTGATGCACACAGAGCCTGTGGCTGACAGAGCGGAATAACTTATAAGGTTTTTTTTATGGTGCGATATGCTCATAGTCTGTTGTCTTCCCGGCAATAAAGTGTCTCTTCGCGGCATCAGAGTTATGGTGAAGAGAGTATGCACATCCTGGAGTAAAACGGGCAGAGTTTGGAAGGGTTTAATGTTCCCCCTGCACGCGCTATATTTTTTCGTAATCAGTGATGCTTTACAGTGTGTCGTTACGATCCTTATTCAGGAGTGTTAATCATGTCGTCTCATTCTTCAAGCCCCGGAGCTCTTGCTGTTACAGATGATCTGTTTTTCAGGCGTCCGGAGGCCCTTCTGGCACAGAATGAGGCCGAAAGTCTGACTCATTCTGCCCTGGATGGTATGGATGATGGTGAATTGTTTCTTGAGTATCGTGAAAGTGAAAGCATTTCGCTTGATGACGGAGTGATCCGCTCAGCGTCTTTTAATACCAGTTGTGGCTTTGGTTTGCGCTCTGTTCTGGGGGAGGAAACCGGTTTTGCTCACTCAGATGACCTGAGTAAGACAGCACTGAAACGGGCAGCTGAAACGGTATCTGCGGTCAGGGCAGGGCGGTCAGGGGTTATGGCCCTGCCTCCACGCTCAACCAATACACGCCTCTATACCGACGCTAATCCGCTAGGTGAGAGCGATTTTGCAGCCCGCTCAGGGCTTTTGTCACAGATTGATGCCTATGCCCGTGGTAAGGATAGCCGCGTAGTGCAGGTTATGGCCTCATTGTCAGGTGAATGGCAGGCCGTGCAGATTATACGTGCTGATGGTTCACGTGTGGCTGATTTACGCCCGCTGGTGCGGCTGAATGTTTCTGTTGTCGCAGAGCAGAATGGCAAACGTGAAAGTGGTAGCCATGGTCTGGGAGGGCGTTATGAGATCAATCGCCTGCTGGAGTCTGAAACATGGCAGTCTGCTGCTGACGAAGCTCTGAGGCAGGCGCTGGTCGCTCTTGATGCGCGTCCGGCTCCGGCCGGAGAGATGGAGGTTGTTCTTGGTGCTGGCTGGCCTGGCATTTTGCTGCATGAAGCTGTGGGCCATGGTCTTGAAGGTGATTTTAACCGTAAAGGTACATCAGCTTTCGCCGGCATGATGGGTAAGCAGATTGCAGCTCCCGGTGTTACAGTTGTTGATGATGGTTCACTTCCTGACCGGCGCGGCAGCCTGACTATCGACGATGAGGGCACACCAGCCGGCCGCACGGTGCTTATCGAGGATGGGATTCTCACAGGCTACCTCCAGGACCGTCAGAATGCCCGTCTCATGAATATGGCTCCGACGGGTAACGGTCGTCGTCAGTCTTATGCACACGTGCCTCTGCCACGTATGACCAATACGATTATGATGCCAGGCCAGGCTTCAGTTGATGACATGATCCGTTCGGTCAAGCGTGGTCTGTATGCCGTTCATTTTGGTGGCGGGCAGGTTGATATAACGTCAGGAAAATTTGTTTTCTCAGCATCTGAGGCATATCTGATCGAAGATGGTAAAGTCACTGCACCCGTTAAGGGGGCAACACTGATTGGCAGCGGTGCTGAGGCTATGAGACAGGTTTCTATGATCGGCAGTGATATGGCGCTTGATCCTGGCATTGGTGTCTGTGGAAAAGCCGGGCAGGGGGTTCCTGTAGGTGTAGGGCAGCCAACCCTGAAAATGACGGGGCTTACAGTAGGTGGTACAGCCTGATAACTGACACAGCCATAGGCCTGGCCAGGGCATGGTTTGTTAATATCAGCATGATGCAGCGCGACAGAATAAGGTAAGACAATGGTTGAGAACGGCTATAGCAGCTCTTTTATGCAGGAAGCTTCGGCTCGGGGTTTTATTTTCCAGTGCACAGACCCGCAGGCACTTGATGAAGCCATGGCAAAGGGGCCTGTGGCTGCGTATATAGGGTTTGACCCCACAGCTGACAGCCTGCATGTGGGCAGCCTTATTCAGATTATGATGCTGCGTTTGCTGCAAAAACATGGCCACAGGCCTGTGGCGCTGGTGGGTGGTGGTACAGCCCGTATTGGTGATCCGTCTTTCCGTGAAGAAGCACGCAGACTGATGACAGAGGACATCATTCAGTCCAATCTTGCCGGTATTGAGGGGTGTCTGCGGCAGTTTCTTCGCTTTGGTGAAAATACGTCTGATGTCAGACTGGTCAATAACGCAGACTGGCTTGATAAGCTGGCTTATATCGACCTGCTACGTGATGTCGGAGTGCATTTCTCGATCAATCGTATGCTCGCATTTGACTCAGTTAAAAATCGTCTCGACCGCGATCAGGGGCTGACTTTCCTTGAGTTTAATTACTCGATCCTTCAGTCATATGATTTCCGTGAACTCAACCGTCGTCATGGTGTGACCCTGCAGCTTGGCGGATCAGACCAGTGGGGTAATATTGTCTCAGGTGTTGATCTGGTGCGCCGTACAGACCAGACGCAGGTCATGGGGCTGACCACACCGCTGCTGACCACGTCCTCCGGCGCTAAAATGGGTAAAACAGCGAACGGTGCCGTCTGGCTGTCAGAGGCGCGTTTACCGGTGTTCGATTACTGGCAGTTCTGGCGTAATGTGGAAGATGCTGACACAGGTCGCTTTCTGCGCCTCTTTACCGAACTGCCTCTGGATGAGTGTGAGCGTCTGGCTGCGTTTGAGGGCGCAGACATTAACGAAGCCAAGAAAATTCTGGCAACAGAGGCAACGGCATTGTGCCATGGCCGTGAGGCTGCCGAGGCTGCGGCTGAGGCCGCACGTAAGACTTTTGAGGAGGGGCAGATTGTTGCAGATGATCTGCCCGTCTATACGGTCTCTGAAGCTGATCTGGCAGAGGGTATTCCTGTTTTCCGCCTGCTTGCTGAATCTGGTCTTGTTAAAACCAACGGTGAAGCCCGCCGCTTAATTCGCGGTGGTGGTGCACGGGTTAACATGGTTGCTGTGAAAGATGAAAATCAGCTGATTACGCGTCAGGATACAGTTGATGGCGCAATTCGCCTCTCGTCAGGCAAAAAGCATCATATTCAGGTAAGAGTTGCCTGATTAAAGGCGTGTGGCCAGCAGAGCAGGGGGTAAAATTATCCCCTGCTATTTTTTTGTATGATTTGCTGGCGCCGGCTGAGTTTTCTGACTGGCATACCAGCCCTCCGGCTCTCTGCTATTGTGTTTATGCGCGCAACGCAGGTTTCAATATAATCAGCATCAATCTCAAAACCTGTGCCGTAGTGGCCCAGCTGTTCAGCTGCGGCAAGTGTCGTGCCAGACCCCAGGAAGGGATCAATAACGGTAAGATTGTCCCCTCCGTGCAGTTTCATGCAGCGTATGGGTAATTCTTCAGGGAAACTTGCCGGGTGATTAAATTTCTGTGTTTTTGAGAGGACTGTTTTGTAAGGGATGTGCCACACATTCCCTGCGCAGCGTTTATCGCGCGTATGACCCCAGCGGGAAATGTTAGATTTATCTTTAAAAGGCACGCCAACTGCCAGGCGGTCTATTGTATTTGTGCCTGTTTTTGTAAAATGAAAAATATGCTCATAATTATTGTTGAGAAAGCGTGGGCTGTTAATTGGTTTAAAATGGCCAAAACTTTCTTCATCAATGCTGATCGACTTTACCCATATAATGTTATTTTGCAGAATAAACTCATGCCTGAAAGCTGAGGCAATTTCGTGGGTAAGCCACGGATCTGCACCGGTGCCGCCGACATTGAGAAAAAACGATCCATCTTCTTTTAAAATACGATCAAGCTGCTCGCTCAGTCGTGCCAGCCATTTAAGGTATTGAAGGCGGGGCATTGTGTCATCATATGAGTTGTAGCTCAGGCCAATATTATAAGGCGGTGAGGTAATGATGATATCAGCACAGGCATCGGGCAGGCGTTTAATCTGTTTCAGGCAGTCTCCCTGCACAATAGTCTGCCGGCCAGCTGTTGTGACGTTACGTGAAAAACAGGCTGCCAGCATCTTCTCTGGTGCGGTGTGCGTCATGAAGCAGTTGCCTTTGGATTGACGTTTTTCTGAGCAGAGCAGACACTCAGAAATATGGTCTGCACAGGAGAAGACCCGCAGAGTCCATCTCCTCCTGGCTAGTACGCAATAAATGATGTTGTCAATGCGTTTTAGAGTTTTTGCGGGGGAACGGGGTGAAGGTAACCCGCCTTATCAGCGCCATGAGATTGCCTTCTTATTTCTGAAAAATATGGTTTTCCATGGCAGACGAACAGGAGCAGGACATGGGTAAAAAAGTCATTTTTAAAAATATAATGGCCTCTCTGGTGTTGCTGACATCGTCTGCTATGCCGCTGGTTTGTGCTTCTGCACATCCAGGTGGTGGCCCTGGCGGAGGCTTTCACGGTGGTGGCCCTGGCGGAGGTTTTCACGGTGGTGGCCCTGGCGGAGGTTTTCACGGTGGTGGCCCTGGCGGAGGTTTTCACGGTGGTGGCCCTGGCGGAGGTTTTCACGGCGGTGGTCCCCGGTGGGGAGGCCCCGGCCCTGGCTGGGGTGGTCCTCGATGGGGTGGTCCTGGTCCCGGCTGGGGCGGTCCACGGTGGGGAGGCCCTGGCTGGGGTGGTGGTTATGGTTGGAGCTGGGTTGGTCCTGGCTGGGGCTGGGGAGGCCCCGGCTGGGGTTGGGGCTGGGGCTGGCAAACGCCGTTTCTTGTCGGTTCCGCTGTAGGGCTGGTTGCCGGAGGGCTGGTCGCGGCATCTGCTATGCCGGTGGCAGACAGCTCTTATTATGCTGATCAGAGCTACTACGCGACGCCGGATTATTATGCGGGCAGCCCTGCGCCCGCGGCCTCAACCTATGCGCCTCCGGCTTATGCTGCCCCATCAGATGTTGTCAGGTGCAGTGCAGGGCGCGTTTTCAATTCAATGACGGAGAGCTGTGTGCCACGCTAAAGAGAGATTTTATTTTTTAGTAAAGGGGAGGGTGGCCTCTTCAAGTTCCAGGAGCCAGAGTTTATCATCAATGCCACCATCCCCTGAATAGCCTCCTGGATGCGTTGAACTAACGATACGATGGCAGGGAATAAGAATAGGAATGGGGTTGCGCCCCACGGCCTGTCCGGCAGAGCGCGGGCTGCCACCGGCACGCTCTGCCAGTTCTTTATAGGTTATGACTGTTCCGACCGGGATATCACATAATGCAGCCCATATTTTCTTCTGATAGACGGTACCAAAAGGTTCCAGAGGTAACGGGAAGGGCTTTGCTGTTTTTGGGTCATCAAACCACTGATCAAGCCAGTCACGTGCTTCGCAGAGCTGTGGGTTTTCAGTCTGGTCACGACCCCACCCCCAGTCGAGAGAGATAAGCTTACCATCCTCCTCAGTGAGGGTGAGTGGCCCAAGGGGGGAGTGAAGAGAGAGCTGAGGCATCAGAGATATCCTGTGTAAGACGGAGCGAGGCCTGTAAGGCAGAGTATTTATTGGGTATCTTATACCGTCTGGTCAGATTTTATGTTGCTTTTTTGGCCTCCGGAATAGATGAACGGTGCAGTGACGGGGCTGTAGAGAGGATGAAGCAAAATATGGCTTATCAGCATAACGAAACCATTTTTGCTCTGTCTACAGGGCTTGAGCGTGCAGCTATAGCGGTTATGCGTGTCAGCGGGGCAGGGAGTGCTGTTTTGCTTCAGCAGTTATGCGGCACGTTGCCGGCACCCAGGCGCGCTGTGTTGCGGCGTGTCTGGCGTGACAGCGCTGTGAAGGATAACCTGCTCGATGAAGCTGTTGTGCTCTGGTTTCCTGGCCCGGAGAGTTATACCGGGGAGGATGGGTTTGAGCTTCATCTTCATGCCGGGCCTGCTATTATCAGTGCGGTAGCTGAAGCCCTTGTGCAGAGTGGTGCAAGACCTGCCGAGCCGGGTGAATTTACACGCAGAGCGTTTACTAACGGACGGATGGATCTGGTCGAGGCGGAGGGGATTGCTGACCTTATAGCCGCTGAAACAGAAAGTCAGCGTAAACTGGCTCTGGCGCAGTCAGATGGCGCTTTGAGCAAATTGTATCAGAACTGGCGCGAACGTCTGAAATACATTCTGGCTTATCAGGAAGCGCTTATTGATTTTCCTGATGAGAATCTGCCACAGGAAACAGAGCAGAAATTAACAGATGAGATCAGTAACCTGATTGCAGAAATGCAAAGCCATTTGCAGGATGGTGAAAAAGGGGAGCGTATTCGTCGGGGTGTCGTGTTTGCTATTGCCGGGCCACCTAATGCAGGCAAATCCAGCCTGCTTAACTGGCTGGCTGAACGCGATGCAGCGATTGTTTCTTCAGTAGAGGGCACAACGCGTGACGCGATTGAGGTCGGGGGCACACTGGCAGGTGTGCGCGTGACTTTTATCGATACAGCTGGTTTGCGTGAAACTGAGGATATTATTGAGGCTGAAGGGGTCAGGCGGGCACTGTTTCACGTGAAACATGCAGATTGTGTTTTGCAGATGTTCCCCGGAGCGACTATACCGGAAGAGGTTTTTTCTGATGCCATACTGATAGGAAATAAAGCTGATCTGATCCCGGTTCCCTCAGAGGTTCATGGGCATGAAGTGATCCCCGTCAGTCTGAAAACAGGAGAGGGGTTGAAGGCCCTGCGGCATGTTCTGGAGCGTAAGGTTGAAAGCCTGACAGCCCGCCTGCCAGGGAGCGCCCCGTTGCTGACGCGTGCCCGGCATCGTGCTGGGGTGCAGGAGGCACAGCAGAGTCTGGCTGCAGCGCTTGAGCAGCAGTGGCCGGAGCTGCGTGGTGAAGAAATTCGGCTTGCTATGCGTGCTCTGGGCCGTATTACAGGTCTGGTTGGAGTTGAAGATGTGCTTGATGCGATATTTGGGCAGTTTTGTATTGGAAAATAACTGCGGTGAAAAAGGCCTGATGTGGTGACTCAGCGTTATGATGTGATTGTTGTTGGTGGTGGGCATGCTGGCTGTGAAGCTGCCGCGGCTGCTGCACGGTGTGGTGCGCATACACTGTTGCTGACCCATAAAAAAAGCACGGTTGGTGCCATGTCGTGCAACCCCGCTATCGGAGGTATCGGTAAAGGGCATCTGGTGCGTGAGATTGATGCGCTTGATGGTATTATGGCACGTGCTGCTGACCGTGCGGGCATTCATTTCAAATTGCTTAACCGCTCCAAGGGGCCTGCTGTGCAGGGGCCACGGGCTCAGGCTGATCGTTTTTTATATCGTCAGGCTATCCAGGGGCTTCTGGCTGAAACTTCGGGTCTTGAGTGCAGAGAAGGTGCCGCCGGTGACCTCCTGACCAATGAACGGGGTGAAGTGACAGGTGTGATCTGTGAAGATGGTACACGTTATGATGCGGGTGCTGTCGTGCTGACTACAGGCACGTTTCTTGGTGGTGTTATTCATATTGGTCATCACTCAGAGCCTGCTGGCCGTACAGGTGAAAAACCTTCAGTGGCTCTGTCTGAACGGCTGAGGAACCTTGGGTTGGCGATCAGCCGGCTCAAGACAGGTACCCCGGCCCGCCTGTTGCGGAGTTCAATCGACTGGGCGGCTCTGGCTGAAGATAAAGGTGATGAAACACCGGAATGCTTCAGTCGTCTGACACAGTCCATTACAAACCCTCAGATGGTTTGTGCGATTACGGCTACGACTGAAAAAACACACGCGATTATTAATAAACATCTGCATCTTTCAGCCGTTTATGGTGGTGCCATTTCAGGTAAGGGGCCGCGTTACTGTCCGTCAATTGAGGATAAGGTTGTCAGATTTTCTGAAAAAAACAGCCATCAGATTTTTCTTGAACCGGAAGCCTTGCCCGATCATGAAGGCGGGCATCTTGTTTACCCTAATGGTATTTCAACCAGTCTCCCTGCCGATGTGCAGGAGGAGATGATTCACACAATTCCTGGTCTTGAGCGTGCGGTGATCGTACAGCCTGGTTATGCGGTTGAGTATGATTATGTAGACCCGCGTGAGCTGACGACCTCTCTTGAGTTGAGAAAATGCCCTAATCTGTTCCTTGCTGGGCAGATCAACGGAACAACAGGCTATGAAGAAGCCGGTGCTCAGGGTCTGCTGGCTGGAGTAAACGCGGCGCGCAAAGCTGGCGGGCAGGCTGCGGTTACGCTTGATCGTGGTAAAGCATATATTGGTGTGATGATTGATGACCTGACGACACAGGGTGTCAGTGAGCCATATCGTATGTTTACATCGCGTGCTGAGTATCGTCTGACCTTACGTGCAGATAATGCTGACATGCGCCTGACCCGCACCGGTGTGGAGTGGGGGTGTGTTGGTGCTGAACGTCAGGCTGTGTTTGAAAGTGACTGTAAGGCTATTAATGAACTGACCCTGCGTGCAGAGCAGGAAAGCTGGCCGGCTCACATTCTTGCACAGTCAGGCGTCAGAGTGGCGCAGGATGGACGGCGCAGAACATTGCTGGATGTTCTTGGTTATGGCACGGATGAGGATGTGGTTGAAAAGTTAGCGCCCTGGCTGGCGACGGTGCCGCCAAGAGCGTTTCAGCATGTTCGTACCGAAGCCCGTTATAAAGGTTATCTGGTCAGGCAGAAGCGAGAAATTAAGCAGCTTGAAGCTGATGGTGAAATACGCTTTCCTGCACAGATGGATTTTGGTGCTATTGGTGGCCTGAGTGCAGAAATGAAAGAGCGTCTTGAACAGGCTCGCCCGGAGAGCTTCAGTGCTGCTCAGAGAATCCCGGGTATGACACCCTCCGCTCTTGTGGCGTTGCTTGTTCACGTTCGTCAGCGCGTGGCAGCATCATGAAGTCTGGTAACAGCATCTCTGTTTCACGTGAAACAGAAGAACGCCTGAAGTGTTTTGTCGAGCTTTTGCTGAAGTGGAACCCGCGTATTAACCTGGTCTCACCCAAAGATATCCATCAGGTGTGGGAGCGGCATGTGCAGGATAGTCTGCAGATTGTGCCTCTGCTTGCCGGAGCGGAAAGTTTTACAGATCTGGGCTCAGGGGGTGGCTTTCCGGGTATCGTTGCCGCGATTGCAACCGGTATTCCGGCAACGCTTGTTGAGTCTGATCAGCGCAAAGCAGTTTTCCTGCGTGAAGCTGCCCGCCTGACTGAAGCTCCGGTTACGGTGCTGGCTGAACGTATTGAGAAAGTGGATATTGCCCCGGCAGATGTGGTGACAGCCCGCGCCCTTGCTGCACTGCCAAAGTTGCTTGAGTGGACAGCGCCACTTTTAAAAAAAGAAGGCCGGGCAGTTTTTCTTAAAGGTCAGAACGCTATCAATGAAATTAAAGATGCTGAGTCGTTCTGGCAGATGACTATTCGCTGTCACCCTGGTATGACAGGGCATGACGGATTGATTTTGGAAGTGAGCAATCTTAAACGTGTCTGATATGAACAAAAAAAACGGCAAATGCTTCATTCTGGCCGTTGCAAATCAGAAGGGTGGTGTTGGTAAAACCACAACCGCCATTAACCTGGCTGCAGCTCTGGCTGAGGCGGGCAAAAAAGTCGTTCTGATTGATATGGACCCACAGGGTAACGCTTCAACGGGGCTGGGTGTTGGATATGACGCCCGGCAGGGGGGAGCTTACACACTGCTGATGCATGAAAAGCCCGCTGAAGAATTGCTACAGCCGACAGAGATTGACGGCCTGTCAGTGATTGCAGCTAATACTGAGCTGGTCGGTGCTGAAATTGAACTGGTTGATGCGGACGAGCGTGAAAATCGTCTGATGTCTGCTGTGCAGCCCCTGACCGGGCAGATGGACTATATTATTATTGACTGCCCACCGAGCCTCAGCCTGCTGACACTTAATGCTCTGGTTGCCGCTAATGGTGTTCTGGCGCCATTGCAGTGTGAATTTTTCGCACTCGAAGGGCTGGGGCACCTGGTTAAAACGATTGATCGTGTTCAGAAAAAACTGAATCCTGACCTGCGTATAACCGGCATTGTGCTGACAATGTATGACCGTCGTAATAATCTCTCTGAGCTGGTCGGTGCTGACGCCCGTAGCTTCTTTGGTGATGATGTTCTTGAAACTGTAATTCCGCGTAACATTCGCATTTCAGAAGCGCAGAGTTATGGTCAGCCTGTGATGATTTATGACCCAAAAGCGAGTGGTGCAGCATCTTATCGTGCTCTGGCTGCGGAAGTTAGTAAAAGGACGGCATAATAATGTCTCGTAAACCTCAGATGCGTCCTAAACTTGGGCGTGGCCTTGCAGCTCTTTTAGGTGATACAGCCCCTCCGGTTATGACGCGTTCTGAAGGCGAGGCAGTGGCACAACAAAACGCAGCTCCTGTTGTGTCTGCCCCGGCAAGTGTGTTGCCGGTAGAAATGCTTGAGCCTGGTCCTTTTCAGCCACGCCAGCATATCGATCCGGATGCCCTGCAGGAACTTGCTGAATCTATTCGTCTGCGTGGTATTCTTCAGCCCATTCTGGTCAGGCCTAACCCTGATAAAGAGGGTTATTATCAGATTGTCGCGGGTGAGCGTCGCTGGCGTGCAGCACAACTGGCGCAATGTCATACCGTACCGGTTCATGTGCGCGACCTTGATGCTGTCAGCGCAATGGCTGCAGCTCTGGTCGAAAACCTGCAGCGTGCAGATCTGAACCCGATTGAAGAAGCTGAGGGTTTTAGCCGCCTTATTGAGGATTATAGTCTGACGCAGGATGAACTTGCGCTGGCTATTGGCAAATCTCGCCCTCATATTGCTAATACACTACGTCTGCTGCGCTTACCTGAACTGGTCAGAAAAAAAGTTGGCGGTGGTGTTCTTTCAGCTGGTCATGCCAGGGCGTTGCTGACACACCCTGACCCAGCTGCCGGGGCGGAATATGTGCTTGAAAAAGCGCTCTCAGTAAGACAGACCGAGGCTTATGTTCAGGCTGTTCTTGAGCAGGGGGATAAGGCGTCTGCGAAAAAACCGGAAAAAAAAGAAAAGAATCCGGAGATTGTAGCTCTTGAGCGCGATCTTGCTCATCGTCTTGGCCTTAATGTGACGGTCAATTTTGACGGTCAGAAAAAAGGCTCACTGGAGATCCATTATAAAAGTCTTGATCAGCTGGATGTTGTTCTGGCGTTGCTCAAGGCCTGAATTTCTGTCTTGTATTTGGCAGGGGAGAATGATAAAAAATTCTCCACTTACAGTTAAATACTGTGAGGGCGCATAGCTCAGTTGGTAGAGCAGCTGACTCTTAATCAGCGGGTCCAAGGTTCGAGCCCTTGTGCGCCCACCATATCAGGAAAGAAAGCACTCTTTTTCTTTTTCAACTTCCTGACGTATAAAATCACAAAGATATTTTATGCGAGGCACGCTTTGTTCGTCTGCCCGCAGATTAAGCCAGTAATGTCGCTGTATTTTAAGCTCATCTGGTAAAACTCTTATCAGATCCGGGCAGCCTGCTGCCACAAAGGCGGGCAGGGCAGACAGGCAAACGCCCGAGCGTACAGCGGCCATCTGTGCCTGCACGCTTGAGTTCTGAATACGTACCATGCGACGTGAAACACCCAGCTCCTCCAGGTAGTCAAGCTCACGCATAAAAATCATCTCATCAACATAGCCTGCAAAAAGATGGTCAGAGATATCAGATGGCTTTCTGATAGGTTTTTCACGTGAGAGATAATCTCTGGTTGCATAAATGCCGAGGGTATAGGCTGTGAGTTTCTCGCAGATAAAACGGTTGTCAGAGGATGGAGTGACCGTAACAGCAATGTCAGCCTGCCGGCGGGAGAGCGCAATAATCTGTTGAATAGTAAGAAGTTCGACAGTTAATGTCGGGTGGCTGCTCAACAGGCTTGCGATACGCCGGGCAAGAAAGAAGTTTGAGAACCCCTCAAGTGAGCTGATGCGTACTATACCGGCAAGCCCGCTGGCAGGGCTGTTAGCCTTTGGAATCTGAAGTGCTTTCTGGTCAATTTCTTCTGCTACAGCAAGCAGGTCTTCGCCATATCGTGTCAGGGCGTAACCGCGCTGGTGCCGTTCGAACAGTATTTTCCCGACAGATTCTTCAAGTGAGGTAATGTGCCTGGCCACAGTTACGTGATCAACGCCCATTAAACGGCCTGCTTCTGACAGTGACCCGGAGCGGGCGACAGCAAGAAAAAACTGCAGATTTCTCCAGTCCAGGCCGCGTTTCATAGCGTTTTGCTCCTTTGGTTTTATGGCCTCTGTGCAAAAACACACAGGGGATGCAGAAAAATACCAGGTTTTCTTCGTAGTTATTTTGCACCCTGATAGTCAGCATAAGAAAACAAAAAAGAGAAAGGAACACCCCCGGGTGTAACCTTTCCGCCAGGAGCAAACGTATGACAGCTCTTTTTTTACCTTCGCTCGTGCGTATCGGGGGAGGCGCTCTGAATGAGTTGCCAGCCGCTCTGCAGCAGGCTGGTCTGAACGCCCCCTTTATTATTACTGACCAGTTCATGGTTAAAACCGGGGTGCTCGGGCGTGTGGTGACCTGCCTTGAGCAGCAGGGCATCTGTGCCGGCTCATTTGGTGACGCTGTGCCAGACCCGACAGTCACTTCGGTTTATAATGCTCTTAAAGCACTCAAATCAGGTCATTATGACTGTGTTATTAGCCTGGGTGGTGGCAGCCCGATTGATACTGCCAAGATGGTTGCTGTACTTGCCAGACACGGTAGCTCACCTGCGGCACTCAAAGTGCCACATATTCAAAATGAACCCGGTTTACCGGTTATTGCCATTCCGACTACAGCCGGGACAGGGTCAGAGGCTACAAAAGTCACGGTGATAACAGACGAAAAAACCGACGAGAAAATGCTCTGCTCCGGTTATGCCTATCTGCCGCGAATTGCCATCGTTGACTATGAACTTACGCTGACAATGCCGCGCCGCCTGACAGCAGATACAGGGCTTGATGCTCTGACACATGCGATAGAGGCTTATGTCTCACAACGTGCCTCAGCCTTTACAGATGGTCTTGCTCTCTCGGCGATGAGACGTATCTGGCACGCTCTGCCTGTGGCCTGCTCAGATCCTGGCAATCACCATGCCAGAGAGCAGATGATGCAGGGAGCCTTTGAGGCAGGTATGGCGTTTTCTAATGCCTCTGTTGCTTTAGTGCATGGTATGAGCCGCCCCATAGGTGCACATTTTCACGTGGCGCATGGTCTCTCCAATGCGATGCTTTTGCCAGAGATCACAGCCTGGTCATGTAGTGGTGCACCAGAGCGTTATGCAGCCTGTGCAAAAATTATGGGTATTGCATCTTCTTCTGCAGATGAGACAGCGGCCTGCACAGCGCTCGTTAACGCATTGCGAGCTATAAGCCAGGAGCTGGATGTGCCTGCACCAGCAGCCTGCGGCATTGATAAAGAACGCTGGTATGCTCTGATCCCTCAGATGGCTGAACAGGCTCTGGCCTCAGGCTCTCCCGCTAATAACCCGCGCGTTCCGGACCACAGCGAGATATCGCGCCTTTATGAGGCCATATGGCGCTGAAGAGCATCCATTCGAAATTCATAAAAACAACAATAAGGCATAAAATAATGAATATTGTACCCCATGTCATTAACGGGCAGCACACGCCGGGACAGAATAAAAACCATAGTGATATTATCAACCCTGCAACGGGTGAGCGTTTGAATAAAGTTGTGCTTGGCACTGCTGATGATCTGGATGTCGCTGTAGCTGCTGCACAGGCGGCTTTTCCGGCCTGGGCAGATACACCGCCGCTCACAAGAGCGCGTATTCTGTTCAGATCCCGTGACCTGCTTGAAAAACATATTGAGAAATTTGCGGCTGTTATCACTGCTGAGCATGGCAAAACGCTCTCTGATGCCAAAGGCGAGATCATGCGCGGGCTTGAGGTTGTAGAGTTTGCAACCGGCGTGCCTGAGCTATTAAAAGGGGAGTATACCGGGCAGGTCAGCCGTGGCATTGACGCCTGGACCATGCGTCAGCCTCTGGGGATTGCCGCAGGGATCACTCCCTTCAATTTTCCGGTTATGGTGCCGTTGTGGATGGCCCCGGTCGCACTTGCGACGGGCAACTGCTTTATTCTTAAACCTTCAGAGCGTGACCCGTCAGCTTCCGTTTTGCTGGCTGATCTTTTTTAAGAGGCTGGCTTGCCTGATGGTGTGTTTCAGGTTGTGCATGGTGATAAGGATATGGTGAACGCTATTCTGAAACACCCTGCTATTGCCGCTGTCAGCTTTGTTGGTTCGACCCCGGTGGCTAAATATATTTATGCAACTGGTACCGCTCATGGCAAACGGGTGCAGGCTCTGGGCGGAGCAAAAAATCATGCCGTTGTTATGCCTGACTGCGACCTTGAGAAAACAGTCGATGCTCTGGTTGGTGCTGCTTATGGCTCGGCAGGTGAGCGGTGTATGGCTGTGTCTGTTGCTGTGGCGGTTGAGCCTGTGGCAGATCGCCTTGTTGAAGAGCTGGGTAAAAAAGTCAAAACGATTGTCATAGGTGAGGGTACCAATACCAGAACTGAGATGGGGCCTCTTATTACCGCGCAGCATAAGGCTCGGGTCGAAACGCTCATTAATTCAGGTGTTGATCAGGGGGCAACGCTGGTCGTTGACGGGCGTAATGTGAGTGTCAAAGGGTTTGAAAAAGGTTTCTTTACCGGTGGCACATTGTTTGATCACGTGACACCTGAGATGGATATTTATAAAGAAGAAATCTTCGGGCCTGTGTTGTGCGTCGTGCGTGTGTCAGATTTTGAGGCTGCACTAAAGCTGACAAATGACAGTCCGTTTGGTAACGGCACCGCTATTTTTACCCGCGATGGTGATGCCGCACGCACATTTACACAGAGGGTCAATGTAGGAATGGTGGGTGTGAATGTTCCGCTTCCGGTTCCTATGGCGTTTCATTCTTTTGGCGGCTGGAAAGATTCTCTGTTTGGTGATCACCACATGCATGGCCCCGAGGGTGTGCGTTTCTTTACGCGGCTTAAAGCTGTGACGCAGCGCTGGCCAGCGGGAATAAGGTCAGGCGCTGAATTTGTGATGCCAACACTGGGCTAGCCACTTTACAATAATAAACCCGCCACAGGAAAAAATCCCGTGGCGGGTTCTGTTATGGCAAAAGAGTAAGGTTTTTCAGGCAGAGCCAGAAAGCCATTTCAGATCGTCGGTGTTAATGGTGTGCACCAGGCGTGCCACAACCGCTTCAAGCAGAGTTTGCTCCTGCTGTGTGAAACGTTTTTTCAGCGGGCTGTCGAGGTCGAGCACACCAATAAGCTGACCGTCTTTAATCACCGGTACTACAATTTCAGAGGCTGATGCTGCATCGCAGGCAATATGCCCCGGAAAGCTGTGTACATCATCAACCAGAAACGTTTTACGTTCCTGCGCCGCAGAGCCACAAACTCCTTTACCCAGGGCAATACGTGTGCAGGCCACACGCCCCTGAAACGGACCAAGAACCAGTTCGCCGCGCCTGTGCAGATAAAACCCGGCCCAGTTAAGGTCTGGCAGAGCTTCAAAAATCAGGGCCGACACATTGGCTAAAGTCGCAATCAGGTCGTTCTCGCTCTCAGTTATGCCGGTCACGGCAGAGAGCAGATCCTCAGGTGTAAGGTGATGGGTGGGCGCACTCATAAACGGCAGGCACCTTTCAGGCAATTGTGCCACGGCCGGGCTTACGAAGCTGATGACCGTGGCGCGAAGGAGAGGGACGGAGGCTTTAGCTTTCGAGTGCGCGGGCACCAATATCAGTGCGCCACTGTGCGCCTTTCCAGCTGATTTTCTTTACACCGGCATAGGCTTTGTCACGGGCTTCACGCACCGTGTCACCCAGGGCGCAAACCGACAGTACACGACCACCAGCGACAACCAGGTCGCCTTCATCATTTGTCTTTGTGCCAGCCTGAAAGACCTGAACACCTTCCAGAGCAGCGGCTGCATCCACACCACTGATAACGGCACCAGTGACGGGTTTTTCAGGGTAGCCCTCAGCAGCCATCACCAGGCTGACAGCAGCTTTGTCTGAGAAGGTGATGGAGGCTGTTTCAAGCGTACCATCAGCCAGAGCTTTCAGAGCAGGCAGCAGGTCAGAGGTCAGGCGAATAAGCAGTGCCTGTGCTTCGGGGTCGCCAAAGCGCACGTTATATTCAATCAGTTGCGGGCCGGTTTTTGTCAGCATCAGGCCGGCGAAGATAACCCCACGGAAGGAGATGCCACGGCGCAGCATTTCATGCAGCATCGGACGAACCAGCAGGTCGAGCGCTTTTTCCTGGTCTTCACGGCTAAACCCGCGGGGAGGGGAAACAGCACCCATGCCACCTGTGTTGGGGCCGGTATCATTATCTCCAATACGTTTATGGTCCTGCGCAGCTCCGATCAGCACAGCTTTATCGCCGGAGCAAAACGCGAAAAGAGAGACTTCTTCGCCCTCAAGGCAGTCTTCAATGACGATATGACGACCAGCGTCACCCATTGAGCCTTCGTTGAGCATCTGACGAATAGCATCTTCAGCTTCACTCAGAGTCTGAGCAACAACCACGCCTTTACCTGCAGCCAGTCCGTCCGCTTTGATAACAATAGGGGCACCTCGTTCACGCACATAGGTGATGGCTTTATCTGCATTCGTAAAATATTCGCCCTGCGCTGTCGGGATGCTGGCTGCATAGCAGATTTCTTTAGTGAATTTCTTGCTGCCTTCCAGCTGCGCTGCGGCGCGTGTCGGGCCGGCACAGGCAATCTCTGCTTTGGCACAGGCATCGGCCAGACCAGCAACCAGCGGCGCTTCAGGGCCAGGCACAACGAGGTCAATGTTGTTTTCTCTGGCAAAGGCAATCAGAGCCGGCACATCATCTGCTTTAATGGCAACATTGGTGCCGATATCAGCCGTACCAGGGTTGCCCGGTGCAATAAACAGGGCTGCCAGCTGAGGCGAGCGGGCAAGTGTTGCGGCCAGCGCATGTTCACGCCCGCCTGATCCGACCAGTAATACCCGCATTATTTTTCTCCCATATCTTTTGTTGTCAGCTCTTTCAGGTCTGGCGTCTGTAGCATAAGTTGGCGGAATGAACGAAGAGTTTGAAGCAGAGCGGCCATCCGCAGGGAATGTGCCCGAATATAGTGTTTCGGAAATTTCCGGAGCGATCAGGCGCACCCTTGAAGGCACGTTTGGTCGTGTGCGTGTGCGTGGCGAGATAACAGAGTTTAAGCGCTACCCCTCCGGGCACCTGTATTTCTCGCTTAAAGATGAACGCGGCAAGATTGCTGGTGTTGTCTGGCGAGGGTCAGTTTCGCGCCTGGGGCTGGTGCCTGAAAACGGGCTGGAGATTATTGCGACAGGCAAGGTCTCGGCCTATGGCGAGCGTTCAAATTATCAGCTTGTTGTCGAGCGGATGGAGTATGCCGGTGAGGGTGCTCTGCTGGCCCGTATTGAGCGGTTGCGTCTGAAGCTGGCTGAAGAGGGGTTGTTTGATGGTGAGCGCAAACGATCGCTTCCGGTTCTGCCTGATGTGATCGGAGTTGTGACCTCGCTCCAGGGTGCCGTGCTGCATGATATCTGCACCACGCTGGCCCGGCGGTTTCCGCGTCATGTGGTGGTCTGGCCTGTTGCCGTGCAGGGTGAGGGTGCTGCCAGCCAGGTGAGAGCCGCGATTGAGGGGTTTTCCCGCCTTGATGGTAAGGGTGCAGTGCCACGCCCTGATGTGCTGATTGTTGCACGTGGTGGCGGCTCGCTGGAAGACCTGATGGCTTTCAATGATGAGCAGGTTGTCAGGGCCGCTGCGGCCTGTTCTGTTCCGCTTGTATCAGCGGTCGGGCATGAGACGGATACGACACTGATTGATTTTGCCTCTGACCGCAGGGCACCAACTCCAACTGCTGCGGCAGAAATGGTTGTGCCGGTCATAAGTGAGGTTATGGCCGACCTTGAACATCGTGGTGCGCGCGCACTGAGTGCGTTGTCACACCGCCTGCAAACAGCGCGCTTGCGCCTGCTGCGTGCTGGCAGCGCTTTGCCTGATCTGCCCGGGCTGTTGCAAACAGCGAGTATGCAGCTTGATACACGCTGGCGCCGGCTTGAAGTGGCTCTTCCTGGTTTTGTGCGCCATAAGCGCGCGGCTCTGGTGGCGGCTGAGCGTTCTGTGCCGTCAGCTGCGGCCCTGCTGGCTGGTCAGCGTGCCCGCGTTGCCTATCTTGAGAAAGCACTACAAAGCGGCACAGCCCGTACGATGCAGAAATGGCATATACGTTTTGAGCGTCAGCGTCTTACACCTGCACCGCTTCAGGCCTGCCTGCGCGAGCGTAAAACTGCCCTGGCTGGTATATGCGGGCAGCTTGATGCTGTTTCCCCTCAGGCTATTCTGGCCAGGGGATATGTACTCGTTACCGCGCAGGGGCAGCCTGTGACGTCATCAGGTGCACTGAAAGCCGGGCAGGCTGTTGAGCTGACCTTTGGTGATGGTGCGCGAGAGGCTGTTATCAGTCGTAAAAAAGCACAAAAGCAGGAGCAGGGATTACTTGATCTCTGAACAGGAAGCATATTGAGCTGCTGAGCATATGTGGCGTATCATAGCGGCACAGGCGCGTATTTAATTCTGGTGTGGTTATCGTCCTGACCAGGGCGTTCTGATCAAGGGAGGGCAGGAATGTCTGAGGGTTTTTTATTTCGTGGTGCGGTGACATGTGCAGTCATTACGTTTCTTGCCGGATGTTCTGCACAGCCTGCCCGTAAGCCACCCCAGACATTTGCGCCCGGCCTCGTGTCACAGCCCTCCGAAACATATAGTGAATCAATGGTGGTGAACGACCCTTCAGCATCGCCCGATACACCTTTATGTGGCACCGCTGCCCGTGAAGCTCAGGCCATGGCAGCACAAAATTATCCTCAGCCCTATTCTGCCGGCAGCAGCTGCACTCAGAATGCCTGCTTTAACCCACAGACCGGTACCTACATTGCCTCTGATGGTACGCAGCGGGTTTGCCGCTGACAAAATATTAGCTTAAGCCCTGCTTATTTTCAGGCCTGCACTTTTCTGTAAAGCGTTTTGCTGATACGAGAGGGTTCAGAGCTGCGAGAGTGACGGAATCGGTAGACGTAGTCGGCTCAAAATCGACCGCCTTTACGGGCATAGGGGTTCGAGTCCCCTCTCTCGCACCAGGGTTTGTCCCATTTCCTTATCCGGACAACAAACATGACAATCTCCCAGCATAATGTTTCCTCACGTCCGGCCATCCGTCCGGCCAATCCGTGTTTTTCCTCTGGTCCCTGTGCAAAGCGTCCGGGCTGGAGTGTTGAGGCTTTGAGTGGTGCACTCACAGGCCGCTCACATCGCTCAGCTGAAGGCCGCGCCCGCCTGAATGACGTGATTGAGCGTTCTGCTGCATTGCTGGGTTTGCCAGAGGGCTGGCGTGTTGGTATTGTACCGGCGTCAGACACCGGTGCGATGGAGATGGTGCTCTGGTCTGTGCTGGGTGCCCGTCCGGTTGACGTCCTGGCATTTGAGAGCTTTTCAGCTCTGTGGGCTCAGGACATTGTTTCTCAGCTGAAGCTTGATGATGTACGTGTACTCAGTGCTGATTATGGTGCCTTACCTGACCTTAAAGAGGTAAACTGGGACCACGACGTTGTTCTGGCCTGGAATGGCACAACCTCCGGCGTGTGTGTGCCTTCACCAGATGCTGTGCCTGCGCAGCATGAGGGGCTGGTGATCTGTGATGCAACATCAGCTGCATTTGCCATGGATCTGCCATGGGACCGTCTGGATGTCGTAACATGGTCCTGGCAGAAAGCTCTGGGTGGTGAGGCTGCTCATGGTATGCTGGCTCTTTCACCCCGTGCTGTGGCGCGTCTGGAGCAGTTTAAAACAGATCGTCCTTTGCCAAAAATTTTTCGTCTGACAAAAAAAGGTGCGTTAATCGAGCCGATTTTTAAGGGAGATACGATCAACACACCTTCTATGTTGTGTGTTGAAGATGCACTCGACAGCCTGAAATGGGCTGAGTCAGTCGGAGGTTTGCCTGCTCTTAAAGCGCGTAGCCAGGCAAACCTGGCGGAAGTAGCGGCCTGGACAGAGAAAACAGACTGGGTTGAGTTCCTTGCGCAGAACCCGGCTCAGCGTTCATCAACATCCATTTGCCTGCGTATTATCGCACCGTGGTTCCTTGCGCTTGAACGTAAAGAACAGGTGAAGACGGTTAAGCAGCTGACGGCTTTGCTTGAGAAAGAGGGTGTGGCGTTTGATATTGCGAGCTATCGCGATGCACCTGCCGGCCTGCGTATCTGGGGTGGTGCGACCGTAGAGAGTGCCGATGTAAGAGCTCTTTTACCATGGCTTGACTGGGCGTTTCACCAGCTTACACCACGCGCATAATAACTCTCAGATCAGCAGAGAAAGGTCTTCCTGTGACACAGAAGAAAACCGTGCATATGGCGTGCCTGACAGCTGCTGACATGCGTGAAATTGCCGCCAGAGCCCCTGTTCTTCTCCTGCCTCTGGGTAGCTTTGAAGATCAGGGGCCATGCACGCCAATGGGCGATTATCTGCTGGCAGATAAGGTGGCCGAACGTATTGCTCTTAAGGCAACCGGGCAGGGATATGAGACGTATGTCGCACCTGTTCTGCCTTTTGGTGGTGCTGATTATTTTGGGTATATGCCCGGAGGAATAGCGCTTTCCCAAACAACATTACGGGCTGTGCTGACAGATATTTTTGAGTGTCTGTTAACCCGGGGCTTTAAAAAAATCATTGTTCTGAATGGTCATGGCGGCAACAGCGCGATGATTCATGATGTCACACGACAGATTATGAAGCAGACAGAAGTGGTTATTCCTAACCTGTATCTGTGGCGTGCAGCATCAGAGCTCCTGCCTCAGTTGCTGGGTGCTCAAAAAGCACAACTGTCAGCCGGGCATGGGGCAAATCCGTTGTTTAGTATTGCGATGCATCTGTGTCCTGACCTGGTGAAACCAGAGGCGCTTGTCAGGCCTGAGCCAGATAAAGAAGCCTGGGGTCTTAAAGTCGCTGATTTTGGCCAGGTAAGCCTTAATGGTGTTTCTGTTTCTCTGCCTTTTGAAGGTGATGTCACCGCGACGCAGGGTATTGGCCGCGGTGACCCGGCTTTGTGTGATGCGCAGACCGGGCTGAAGCTGACAGACAGGCTTGTCGAGACGGGTGTCCTGCTTGTCAGGCATATGACTGAAAAGAATTCATAATAATAAATACGGTTTACAGCCTGGTTATTATTGTTTCTTATGCACGGATTGAGATGTTTTTCTAAGTTAAAACATCCATTTCGCTGTTACCTGGGGTGTTTTACAAAAATTTATCCCTCAGGATGCAGCCATAAGGGATATTTTTATGAAGTTAACAGCAGAAACTCTGTCTGACCTGCCGTCTGGCATCGTGACCGAAATTTACGACCGTACAGCAGTCAGGCCGGGTATTGCACATCTGAGTGTCGGAAACTTCCACAGAGCTCATCAGGCAGTTTATACGGACCGTGTTCTGGCCCTTCCTGGTCAGGAAGGATGGGGAATTCTGGGTATAGGGCTGGTTGAGTCTGCATCTGAGAAAGAGAAGGCGCGCGCTCTGCAGGCTCAGTCGGGGCTATATACGCTCACAGAGTGCCCTGCACATAGTTCTGATACGATCAGACTCGTGCAGTCAATCGTTGAGTATTGCTATGCTCCTGATGATCGCAGAGGGGCTATACAGCGTCTGGCTGACCCGCACATTCGCCTGGTCACCATGACTATTACTGAAGGCGGATATTATATGGATGAGACAGGAGGTTTTCTGTCTGATCATCCAGATATTGTGCAGGATGTTGCGCGTGATGTGCCGCATACTGCTTTTGGTTTACTTGTTGAGGCGCTTAACGCCAGACGTAAAGCTGGTATCGCGCCTTTTACTATATTGTCGTGCGATAATGTCCCGCATAATGGCCAGGTAACGCGCAACGCAGTGCTGGGCTGGGCACATCAGCGTAACACAGAGCTGGCCGGGTGGATTAGTGAACATGTCGCTTTCCCTTCCTGCATGGTTGACCGCATTACCCCTGCTGTCAGAGCTGATGATGTAACACGTCTGAATGCGGCCAGTGGTATTGATGATCGTGCACCAGTCTATTCGGAAGACTTTATTCAGTGGGTTGTGGAAGATAAATTTCCGCAGGGACGGCCTGCATGGGAGAAGGTTGGTGTGCTCTTCACTCAGGACGTCGCCCCATACGAGCAGGTGAAGCTGCGTATGCTGAATGCCTCACACTCTCTGCTTGCTTTGCCTGCTGTGCAGATGGGGTATCGTGTGGTGAATAAGGCGATGAAAGATCCTCATCTTACGGCTTTGCTTGAGAAGTTTTTACATCTTGATGTCATTCCGCTGATTGAGGCCCCTCCGGGTATTACGTTGTCTGCTTATGCACAGCAGCTACTGTCGCGCTTTAGCAATAAAGCTGTGAGTGATCAGCTTGTACGTATTGCATCTGACAGCGCATCAAAACTTCCTGTTTTTGTCAGGCCTACAGCAATGGATGTTGTAAAAAAAGGTGAAGATATAAGAAGAATTGCATTTCTTCTGGCGTGTTTCTGTTCTTATATTTCAGGGCTGGATGATGAGGGGCAAAGTTACTCTGTGCAGGAGCCGCGTCTGAGTAATGAAGATAAGGATCTTATTCTTGATAATGATTATGAAAAATCATTACAAATAAATAGTTTTTCAGGATGGGATCTGGATAAAAATAATAATTTTATAAAAGAATTTGTACAGTTAAGGAAAGATATAAAAAGCAAAGGTGTTTCTAAAACGCTTGAGAAAATAATAAGAAATTAAAAGTCATGATAAAAATGCCTTCCTGAAAAAGAAGGCATTTTTAAAAACATATTATTTTTTAATATTATTTAGCGGACCCCATGAACGACCATCTCGTGCAAGAAGCTCGTCGGCGCCAGCCGGACCATTGCTTCCTGCTGTGTAAAATTCGGGAGGTTTCTTATCTTTGGCCCATGCTTTCAGCACGGGGTCAACAGCACGCCATGCCGCTTCGATATTATCAGCTCTCTGAAAAAGTGAAGCGCTACCCTGAAGGCAATCGTAAAGCAGTGTTTCATATCCAATATTTGGCAGGCTACCAAAAGATTTTTCATAACGAAACTGCGCCACAACTTCTGAAATGTTAGTTTCAGGACCAGGTTTTTTCGCATTAAAATGAAGGTCTGCACCTTTGTCCGGGCGGATGTTGTAAACAAAGCGGTTGGGGGGCTGTGGCTGTCCATCTTCTGTATGAAACAGTGACAGGGGTGTTTGCTTAAACTGCACAATAATTTGCGTCACGCTGTTGCTCAGCCCTTTCCCGGTGCGTAGATAAAAAGGCACACCCGCCCAGCGCCAGGTGTCCAGTTCAATTTTTAACGCAGTATAAGTTTCAGTTATACTATCCGGAGCGACGCCCATACTCTCGCGATATGCCTGAATAATGCGGTCGCCGCTCCTGCCTTTTATGTACTGGCCACGCACGGCGTTCTCAGGAGTGATGGGGCGTATTGCATCAAAAACCTGCTGTTTGGCATTACGAACAGGCTCAGCCTTGAGAGATGTTGGGGGCTCCATTGCGACAAGAGCAAGAATTTGAAAGAGGTGATTAGGCACCATATCGCGCAGAGCACCCGTCGCATCATAAAATGCACCTCTCCCTTCAACGGAGAGCGTTTCAGCTGCGGTTATCTGAATATGGTCGATATAGTCACGGTGCCAGAGGGGTTGAAACAGCAGGTTGCTAAAGCGCAGGGCCAGCAGGTTCTGCACAGTTTCTTTGCCCAGGAAATGGTCAACACGGTAAATCTGACTTTCCTTCATTACCGAGAGCAGGTGCGCATTGAGTTTTCCTGCTGTTTCCAGGTCGGTGCCAAAAGGTTTCTCAATGGCAAGCCGTCTGAATATTCCAGGTTTTTCGGTGAGCAGTCCGACTTTTGCCAGAGTGACAACTGACTCTTCAAAAAAACGGGGAGGTATGGCGAGGTAGAAAACAGCGTTACGTCCGGCGATATCTGCGGTGAGGGTCTGCATTTCTTCAGCAGAGACGAAACTCATGGAACGATAGGTCATGCGGCTTGCCAGCCATTGCCATGTCTCTTCGCTGATTTTGGTTGTGTAAAACTCGGCATGTTTATCGCGGGTAAAAGCATCCAGGCGTGCGCGCAGAGAAGCCACCCATTCTTCCGTAGTCTGCTTTTCAAGGCTGACACCGACGACTTTAAAGTCGTCAGGTAAAAAGCCACTGCACGCCAGGTCATAAAGGGCTGGCACCAGAAGGCGATGCGTCAGGTCTCCGCCTGCTCCTAAAATGACAAGGGTACCGTCGGGTGCCGGGTGCCGTGCTGCCGGAGCAACAGAGGGCTGAGCAGAAGCGGATGCATTGTGGCGAGGAGAAGTCATAAGCCGGAGTTTCCTTGCTAAAGGATAGCGCAATACCCGTTCTGGCTGTTATGAAGAACAGAACTCTGAAGGGCTACCCTGAGGATGTTCATTCCATTTATATGGTCTTTGGTTTAGATTCTTCATCCTGTCAGGCGTTCTGGCAAGGATAAAACAGTTAGGTGAAGTGATGGGGTATCGGGTTGCTGTTGTTGGTGCCACGGGTGCAGTAGGGCGTGAGATTTTAAAAACACTGGAGGAACGCAAGTTTCCGGTTGATGAAATTGTAGCTCTGGCGTCTCCCCGCTCAGCAGGGCGTGAAGTGTCATTTGGCGATAAGGTGCTTAAGGTTCAGAACCTTGAGACATTTGACTTCACAGGGTGGGATGTTGGTTTGTTCTCTCCCGGAGGTTCTGTATCTGCAAAATATGCCCCGATTGCTGCCGCAGCAGGATGTGTCGTAATTGATAACACATCACATTTTCGTATGGAGCCCGGTGTACCGCTGGTCGTGCCAGAGGTGAATCCAAACGCGCTCAAGGGTATGAAACGCAATATTATTGCGAATCCAAACTGTTCAACTATTCAGATGGTTGTCGCTCTGAAACCACTGCACGATTTATTTACCCTTAAGCGGGTTGTTGTTGCGACATATCAGGCGGTGGCCGGTGCCGGTAAAGCCGGGATGGATGAGCTGTTTGCCCAGACCCGTGGTAGTTTCGTGAATGATCCGCCTGCTATTGAGCAGTTTCAGAAACAGATCGCGTTTAACTGCATTCCTCAGATTGATCGCTTCATGGATGATGGTGCGACCAAAGAAGAATGGAAAATGACTGTTGAGACAAGGAAAATCCTTGATCCTGATATCTCTGTGATTGCGACCTGTGTTCGTGTTCCGGTCTTTATCGGACATTCTGAAGCTGTTGTGGCAGAATTTGAAGAGCCTGTTGATCTTGAGCGTGCCCGCGAGGCTCTGCGTGAAGCAGATGGCGTTATTCTGCGTGATGAGCGCGTAGATGGTGGTTACGTGACACCAACAGAGTGTGTCGGTGAGGACGCAACTTACGTTTCACGTCTGCGTCTTGACCCGACTGTGCCAAACGGTCTGGCATTCTGGTGTGTATCTGACAATCTGCGTAAAGGCGCGGCCCTTAATGCAGTACAGATTGCTGAAACCATGGTTGCTCTGGACCTTTTGCCTAAACACTAAAAGTAAAAAAAGAATGAAGGGCCTCTCGGTCTCGTGTAGCCATAGTGAATTGACCACTTTTGCCGGTGGGCGTAGACGAAAGTCTATGCAGAAACACCGGCGCCCCTGGCCGGTGTAGGGATTGATGGACGGGATACGAGGCTGACAATGCAGGATATCCGCAAGGCCCTCTTCGTGGGAAGCCGCAGTGACGGTAAGCTGATACAGCGACCAATGTCGCCACACCTTCAGGTGTACCGTTTTCGGCTTTCCATGTTTCTTTCTATTTTAAACCGTATTACCGGTGTGATCGCCACAGGCGGCGCAACGCTGGGCGTGTTATGGCTTTCAGCTGCAGCAAAAGGCCCAAAGTCTTTTGACACAGCGCGTAAAGTAACAGGTAACCCGCTTGGCAAGCTTGTTCTGGCCGGGTGGCTCACTTCAGTGGTGTATCATACGGTTGGTGGTATTCGCCATCTCATGTGGGATAGCGGCTACCGTTTCGAAAAAGAACAAATTAACAAGGATGGCCCGGTTGCTGTTGGTGTAAGTGCAGGTGTGAGTGTCCTTCTGGTCGCTGCACTGCTGATCACATGCGGACGTTCAGGCGGCCGTAGCAAAGTAGGGAAGGCTTCCTGATATGGACTCTTCTGTTTCTCACATTAAGGTAATGCGCTCACAGCTTGGGCGTGCACGCGGGCTGGGTGCTGGTGGTTCAGGCACTGAGCACTGGTGGGCTGAGCGTGTTTCAGCAGCAACTCTGCTGCCGTTGTCAGCCTGGTTTGTTATTCAGATCTTCCGCCTCAAAGGCGCATCACACGACACCGTTGTGAAGTGGGGTGGCAAGCCTGTAAACGCGACGATGCTGACAGCACTGATTATTACAACATTCCACCATGCCGGTGTCGGCCTTCAGGTGATTGTTGACGATTATGTGCATGGCAAGCTGCATAAACCAACACGTATTCTGGTCAAAGCTGCGACGGCGCTTATCGGCCTTCTGGGCGTGTTTTCCGTCATCAAGCTGGTGATTTCAGGCGTTAGCCGGAAATCCTGAGAGTTATTAACCTGGTGCCTGCGCCTGCATAGCAGGCCAGACATAAATCCTGAAGATATGACAGGCCGAACGCACATGGGAGCGCCGTCACGATGAATGCCAATACCTCTCCGTCCCGGGGAGCTTACCGAATTGTTGATCACGCATATGATGTTGTGGTTGTAGGTGCCGGGGGATCCGGCCTGCGTGCCACGCTGGGTATGGGAGCTGCTGGCCTTAAGACCGCCTGCGTGACAAAAGTTTTCCCGACACGAAGCCACACAGTTGCCGCTCAGGGCGGCATTGGTGCGTCTCTGGGCAACATGGCTGAAGATAACTGGCGGTGGCATATGTATGACACCGTTAAGGGGTCTGACTGGCTGGGTGACCAGGATGCCATTGAATATATGTGCCGCGAAGCTGTACCGGCTGTTTATGAGCTCGAGCATTTTGGTGTGCCATTCTCCCGTACCGAAGACGGGAAGATTTACCAGCGCCCCTTCGGCGGTCATATGAGTGACTTTGGTAAAGCACCTGTGCCCCGTGCCTGTGCTGCAGCCGACCGTACCGGCCATGCCATTTTGCACACACTGTACCAGCAGTGTCTGAAACATAACGTTGAGTTTTTTGTCGAATATTTTGCCATCGACCTGATTATGGACGATGAGGGCAACTGTCGCGGTGTTACCGCATGGTGCCTTGATGATGGCACGATCCATCGCTTCAATGCGAAGATGGTGGTTCTGGCAACCGGTGGTTACGGCCGTGCCTATCAGTCCTGTACGTCTGCTCATACCTGCACTGGTGATGGCAATGCGATGGTGATGCGTGCGGGTCTGCCAACACAGGATATGGAGTTTGTTCAGTTCCATCCTACAGGTATCTATCCGGCAGGCTGTCTGCTGACTGAAGGGTGCCGTGGTGAAGGGGCTTACCTGACGAACTCTGAGGGCGAACGCTTTATGGAGCGTTATGCACCAACGGCTAAAGATCTTGCATCGCGTGACGTGGTTTCCCGCGCTATGACGATCGAGATTAAAGAGGGGCGTGGTGTTGGTCCGAAAAAAGACCATATCATGATGCATCTCGAGCACCTTGGTTCTGAGCTGCTGCATCAGCGTCTGCCTGGCATTATCGAGACATCACGCGTGTTTGCCGGTGTTGATGTTACGAAAGAGCCTGTGCCTGTTCTGCCAACAGTTCACTATAATATGGGCGGTATTCCGACTAATATTCATGGTGAGGTTGTTCGTCCGACAGCTGATAACCCGGATGCCGTTGTTCCTGGCCTTATGGCTGTGGGTGAGGCAGCCTGTGTCTCTGTGCACGGTGCGAACCGTCTTGGCACAAACTCTCTGCTCGATCTGATCGTGTTTGGTCGTGCTGCTGCGCGTCGTGCTGCAGAAGTTGTGAAACCAGCAGATTTTGTGAAGCCATTGCCTGCAAATGCCGGTGAGGCTGCGCTCGATCGTCTGGATCGTCTGCGTTATGCCAATGGCAAAACAAAAGTCTCTGAAATGCGTGAACGCCTGCAGCGTGACATGCAGTCTCATGCTGCTGTTTTCCGCACTGAAGAAAGCCTTCAGGATGGTGTTAACAAGGTTCGTGAGATCTGGAGTGGGCTGAAAGACATTTCAGTTTCTGACTCCTCTCTGATCTGGAACAGCGATCTGATGGAAGCTCTGGAGTTTGAAAACCTCCTGGCAAACGGCACGGTAACGCTTGAAAGCGGCCTGGCTCGTCATGAGAGCCGTGGCGCACATGCCCGTGATGATTATCCTGATCGTGATGATAAGGAATGGCTGAAGCACTCTGTCTCATGGCTTAATGACAAGGGTGAGGTAAAGCTGACCTACCGTCCGGTTCATATGAAGACTCTGACCGATGAAGTTGAAGTCTTCCCACCCAAAAAGCGCGTTTACTGATTCGGTTAAGCAATCAGGCGAGAAAGGGAGGAAATAATGGTCGAATTCAGTTTGCCGCGTAATAGTGTGGTCGGAAAAGGTAAAACCTATCCGGCTCCTGCCGGGGCTAAAAATGTTAAAACATTCAGGGTGTATCGCTGGTCACCTGATGATGACAATAATCCGGTCGTCGATTCTTACGAGATCGATCTGGATCACATCGGGCCGATGGTGCTTGATGCAATCATCCATATTAAAAATGACGTTGACCCGACGCTGACTTTCCGGCGCTCATGCCGTGAAGGGATCTGCGGGTCATGCGCTATGAATATTGATGGCGAGAATACACTGGCCTGTCTGAAACCTATTAAAGACGTTAAGGGCGATGTGCGTATCAATCCGCTGCCACATATGCCGATCGTCAAGGATCTGGTTTCAAACCTTGATGCAGCTTATGCTCAGTTGCGTTCAATTGAGCCATGGATGAAGTCTGACAGTGCTCCGCCGCCTGATTCAGAGCGTCGTCAGAGTATTGAAGAACGTGCTAAGCTTGATGGTATGTGGGAGTGTATTTTGTGCTTCTGCTGCACGACATCCTGTCCGTCTTACTGGTGGAATGGCGATCGTTATCTTGGCCCGTCAGTGCTTCTGGCTGCTTATCGCTGGATTATCGACAGTCGTGATGAACATACAGGCGACCGTCTGGATGAGCTGGAAGATACCTTTAAGCTTTATGCCTGCCGTACGATTATGAATTGTACTCAGGCCTGTCCGAAAGGGCTTAACCCGGCAAAAGCTATTGGTCAGATTAAGGAACTGCAGCTGGAACGTAAGGGCTGATCTCTTCTTATCTGTTAGTTAAGTAAAACCCCGTATTTTGTTTGAAAGCAAAGTACGGGGTTTTTTTTACACAAAAAAAAGGTTAACAAACGGAAAGGTTGGGGGCAGGTTTTGGATACATTCCTGTAATCTCATTATTAAGAGTAATATTGTGCAGGCCTGCTGTGAAACAAAATATAGATTTTTTAATAAAAACACTAAATAATTTAGAGTCTCTGCCAATTTTTTGTGGAAAAAAATGGATGTTCTGGCTGGGATCGTTTTTAACAGTTCTTGCTATATTGTCTTTTTTATATCTTCCATATGGTAATGGTGATACTGTTTACTATACTATGGTAGGGCGCGGTATTTTTCGCGACCATATGTTACCTTATAGTTATGCATTTGATCATAAACCGTGGGGTGTTTATTTATTTTATGGTGCGTGGGATAAAATATGTCCTTTTTTCCACGGCGATTTCTTTTTCTTATCTTTAGTTCTTGGTGCTGTTACGCTTTATTTTTGTCGGTTTTTTGGCGTTTTTAATATTATTACAGCATCGTTTATTTATGTTTTTTTCGGGAATATATTTGGAATTCTCGATGGGAATACAGAAAATGTTTTAACAGCCGGTTCTTCTATTGTTCTTGCTGTTTTATATAGTGGGTTATCAAATAAAAGATTTGTTAATTATTTCATTCCCGGGTTTATGATCCCTCTTTTAATTAATATTAATTATCTGGTTGCAGTTTCTCTTTTCTTACCTGTTTTGTTTCTTTTGTTTTCTCCTCGTTTTTTTAAATTACAGTATATTTTTATATTTTCGATTGGATGCATAGTTGGGCTGCTGACGTCTTTCTCTCCCTACCTTATAGAAGGGAATAATGCGCTACAGAGTTATTTCCGTATGCAGCATGATTTCCTGCAAAATTATGGTGGCAATACTGTTAGCAGAATTTCCAGTGTATTATGCACTATAGCATATACAGTTATGTTTCTTCCGGTCTTACTACTCTGGTATCGCAAATACCGGGAAGAGATGAGGGCAGGAGAACCATCTTCGCTTCTATTGCCATTATGGTTTATTTCATCATTACCCGCGACTGTTCTTTCAGGTCATCCTTTTAACCATTATTATATTTTATGTTTTGTGCCTCTTGTTATTATGGCATCTGTATTATTTTATCAGAATGTTAAATTCCCACGGTATAGCTTTTTATTTTTATGTATTGTTTCTATTATTTCTCAGGGTTTTTGTACCGGTCGTAATATACGCTGGCTGTGGGATATGTCCTTTATTGATTATGCTTTGATAACCCGTGAGGCCGCTCATCAGCGTGTATTAAATATTCGTGCTGATCAGGCTTTTTTTTACATGGGCGATTTCAGAACATTTGACCGCTACGCGTTTACAGATCACGTTGATATTATGTTTGGGGCCGGGGCAGAGAAGCGTTATCTGAATGACCTTGCGCAGCACCCGCCTTTGGTGATGACCCCATTTAATGCCTGTATGACAGGTAACGCTGAACGCTCAGTCTGTGATGTACTGAAGAAGAATTATACTCTTATTTATTCAGTCAACGCTCTGACGCAGCGTAAAGGAAAGCTTCCTTATTTCTCGCTCGACCTTTATCGTCTGGCAAAAGAGAGCAAATAAACATTGTTGCTCATACCGTGTCAGAGAGATCAGGAGCAGAGCTGAGTTGTGATACAGATACGAGATGCAGATTATGCTGATGTGCCTGAGATAACCTGCATCTATAACGATGCTGTGCAGAACACGACGGCGATCTGGAATGATACATATGTCGAGAGCGCTGAGCGTGCTGCATGGTTGCGTCAGCGTAAAGAGGCAGGGTTTCCTGTTTTTGTCGCGTTTTGCTCTGAAACGGGAGATATCACAGGTTATGCCAGCTATGGTCCATGGCGTGCCTTTGACGGGTATCGTTATACGGTTGAAAATTCAGTTTATGTCCACCCATTGTGGCAACGACGGGGTGTCGGTCGTTTGCTTATGCAGGCACTGATAAAACGTGCCCGTGAGACAGCTGTGCATGTCATGGTTGCAGGTATAGAGGCCGAAAATACGGCTTCGATAGCATTACATAAAGAATTTGGATTCGAGGACGCCGGGCTTGTGAAAGAGGCCGGTGTAAAGTTCGGGCGCTGGCTTGACCTGGCTTTACTGGCTTTGAGGCTTAATGAGTGGCCTGAGCCACCCTGTGGCAGCACACGCTAAAAGATTGACGTTTTCTTCCTGTTAAGGGAAGAGAGGAGCCCGAACTCCGACAGATGTGGAGCTGTGTACGCTGTGTTTGATGGTCAGATAACCTCCCCGGCAAGACGTATTAAAGCCTGGGTCGACAGTCTTTTTGTCGATCATGCTATTTTCAGGCTGGTCTGGACAAATTTTCAGGAGGTGGTTCCTGGCAAGGTATACCGGTGTAATCACCCCACGCCCGCCCGCTTAAAACGGGCGATGAATCGCTACCGGTTACGCACACTTGTTAATTTGCGCGGGCACCGCAAATGTGGTTCTGATGCCCTGTCGCGTCAGGCTGCCCAAAAGCTGGGTCTTACCCATGTGGATATGGCTTTTGAAAGTCGTGGTGCACCACATCGTGACCGTATTCTGCGTTTTGCAGAATTGTATAAGACTATTGCTTTCCCGATGCTGATGCACTGCAAATCAGGGGCCGACAGAGCGGGGCTGGCTTCAGCCCTGGTTATTGTGTTCGAAGGGGGAAGTGCCGCACGCGCTATGAAAGAGTTGTCGTGGCGTTACGGACATTTTAAGCAGTCCCGCACTGGTATTCTCGACGCTTTTTTTCTGCGCTACCAGGCTGAAGCCGAGGGGCGTCTGCCTTTCCTTGACTGGGTGCGTGATGAATATGATGAAGTGGCCCTGAAGCGTGATTTTGTGGCGGGTAAGCTGGCCTCTTTCATGACGGACCAGGTGCTCAGGCGCGAATAAACAGGTAAAGGTCTGGCAGGGTTATCTGCCAGACCTTTGGTATCGTTCGGTCAAATCGGAATAGTGCGCTCAAGCGTTCTGCTCAGAGCAGTCAGGCCAGGCAGAATTTTGCCTTCCATCCATTCCAGAAACGCGCCGCCTGCTGTTGAGACATAGGTCATGTCATGCAGCACACCGGCGTGACGCAGGGCAGAGACTGTGTCCCCACCACCGGCAATCGTTTTCAGCGTGCCGGCTTTTGTCAGGCGTGCGGCTTCGAGAGCAATCGTCGTGGTGCCAATATCAAACGGAGGGAGCTCAAAAACACCAAGTGGCCCGTTCCAGACCAGTGTTTTCAGAGTGCTCAGTTTTTCTTTCAGCAGCGTGACTGTTTCAGGGCCAACATCAAGAGCCATCCAGCCATCAGGAATGTCAGCCACACCAGCGACAGTTGTTGGTGCGCCTGCAATAAAATCCTGTGTCAGCACGACGTCGACGGGCAGAACCAGCTCGCAGTTTCTGGCTTTAGCCTTTTCCATAATCTGGCGGGCTGTATCCAGCATGTCTTCTTCTTTGAGAGACTTGCCGACATTATAGCCTTTTGCCGCAAGGAAGGTGTTTGCCATTGCGCCACCAACGATCAGAACATCAACTTTTTCCAGAAGATTTTCCAGCAAAGTCAGTTTTGTTGAGATCTTGGCTCCGCCAATAATGGCTCCGACCGGATGGTCAGGATTTTCAAGAGCGGTGTCGAGAGCTGTCAGTTCAGCCTGCATCAGACGTCCTGCAAAAGCAGGAAGATGGTCTGCTACGCCTGTGGTTGAGGCGTGGGCACGATGTGCTGCTGAGAACGCATCATTGACGTACACATCGCCCAGTTTTGCGAGCGCTGTGGCCAGGTCAGGGGCATTGGCCTCTTCACCAGGGTAGAAGCGTGTATTTTCAAGTACCAGCACTTCGCCGTCTTTGAGAGACATGGCCGCAGCCTCAGCATCCGGGCCAATGCAGTCATGCGCAAAGCTGACAGGTTTGCCAAGTTTTGTGGCCAGTGCTTCAGCTATAGGCTGAAGTGACATCGCAGGCACAACCTTGCCTTTGGGGCGGTCAAAATGACTGATGATAATAACCCGCCCCCCTTTGTCAGAGAGCTCGCGGATTGTGGGTACAATCCGCTCAATACGGTTAAAGTCGGTAATCTTACCATCTTTAACCGGTACATTCAGATCCGCCCTCAGCAGAATACGCTTACCTGCCGGGTTGAGATTATCGAGTGTGTTGAAGGAGAGTTCTGCCATTACAGAGATCCCAGCAGAGCAGCCGTGTCAGCCATACGGTTAGAGAAGCCCCATTCGTTATCATACCATGAGCAGACACGAACCATTTTGCCGCCATCAACCAGGGTGGTCTGAGTTGCATCGAAAGAGGACGAGGCAATAGCATGGTTAAAGTCAGAGCTTACCAGAGGGGCATCTGAATAGGCCAGAACACCAGCCAGCGGGCCGGATTCAGAGGCTTTTTTGAAGAGATCATTGATTTCTTCAACCGATCCAGGGATTTTTTTAGGCACAATATCAAGTGATACCAGAGAGACGTTAGCCGTTGGTACACGAATGGCTGTGCCGTCGAGTTTGCCTTTGAGGTGCGGCAGAACAAGACCTACAGCACGGGCAGCACCGGTTGATGTCGGGATCATGTTCAGCCCGGATGCACGAGCGCGGCGGAGGTCTTTGTGCAGGGTGTCAACTGTGCGCTGGTCACCTGTGTAGGAGTGGATGGTGACCATATAGCCGCGTTCAATGCCGTAATGATCTTCAAGTATTTTTGCTACTGGTGCCAGGCAGTTGGTTGTGCATGAAGCGTTAGAGACGACAGTCATATCCGATGTCAGAATATCGTGGTTCACACCGTAAACAATTGTCGCATCTACATCAGTACCAGGTGCTGAGATCAGTACCTTACGTGCGCCGGCCTGGAGCAGAGGGCTTGCTTTTTCTTTTGATGTAAACAGGCCTGTACATTCCATCGCCACATCAATACCTTTGAAAGGTACTTTTGACGGGTCACGTTCGGCAGAGACAGTAATCGGATCCCATGTGCGGCCATTGGCAGAAATAATCAGCTTATTGCCGTCAACCTTTACATCAGCAGGGAAACGCCCGTGCACACTGTCATATGAGAGCAGATGCGCGTTTGCTTCAACGCTGCCCAGGTCATTAATAGCTACAGGCACAACGTCTGTCCGCCCGCTTTCAATCAGTCCACGCAGGACAAGACGCCCGATCCGTCCGAAGCCGTTAATTGCTATTTTGACTGCCATTGTTGAGTTTTCCATTCTTGTTTTATGACTTTGCCAGAGTGGCTTTCCGCGTTTTTGTCCACGGAGGGGAGGCCTGCCTGCGGGAGAGAGTCCCGCATCATGCCTGATGCGAAAAGGTGATGTTTCACCACTTCGCAGACCGCTTCGGCAATGCTGCCGGAACGATCATATGAGGTGCCGGTCTGAGCAGAAATGTTCAGAGCGTTCATATCTACAAAAACTCCACCGGGACTAAGCCACTGTTCCCATCCAAAACCTGAGGCGGCTTCGATACCGACTCGTATGCCAGATCCGCCCAGAACCTTCTGGCGATAGGTTTCAGGCTGGTCCGCAAAAAGTTTCCAGCAGGGAAGTGACACGACCGCGGTACGAATCTCCTGCTTCGCCAGATGGTGCGATGCTTCGAGCGCGATGGCAACCTCTGAGCCTGAGGCGATAAGGGTGACCTGGGGGGCATGCTGATGCTGCAGCAGATATCCGCCGCGCGATGGGCTGCCAAAACAGCTTTTGGGAAAAGGGGTGTCAGGGTTTTCATCCGGGGTGAGGCTGAGCACGCACGGCCCGTCTTTCCAGCGAAGAGCTGCCTCCCAGCACTGAAATGTTTCGTGCACATTGGCGGGACGAAACACCGCAAGGTGAGGAATGGCCCGCAGTGCCGGCAGCTGCTCTGCTGAGAGCAGACCACCGCTGAGACAGTCCTGATTGAGTTTGTTTTCAGTCAGCAAAAGCAGCACTTTTCTGCGCATAAAGGCGACCATACGCAGGGCTGTCATCATTCGGTCTGCCGCTATCAGGGGGGCCTGGCAACAGGCCAGTAACCCGCCATGCAGAGCGAGTCCGATCATAAGACCTGACATCCCTTCAGCTTTAGAGCCGCAGATGACGGTGCTATTTTCAGGGGGGGATAAAGTATGGTCCGTCAGGATGTCAGAAGGCAGAGGAAGAGCGGAGGATGAGAGGCACATAATTTCTGGCAGAAGACCTGCCAGAGTATGAAAGGCGACAAGGCTTGCGTTTTTTGTTGATCTGTCATGAGATCGGCGCATATGCCAGCGCCATGTGCGCAGCCAGTCTTCGGACAAAAGGGGAGGCAGCTGTTCCATCTGCTCGCGCTGAAAGGTGCTGCGCTGCCGGTGCCTTACCAGGCGGCGTAGCCACGAACGGCGCGCAGATGCGCCTCGCCGTGCTGTAAGACTCCATGGCCCCGTGAGTTCTGCCGGAGGAAGGGAGTTTTGCTCATCTGAGCTTTTGCGGGCCGGTGAGGGGGAGCAGACGATTAGTGTCGGCTTTCTTGAGCGCAGAGCCGCGGCCAGAGCGGATGTAACGGATGACAGGTCGCCCGCTGTGATTTTACGGATATTCCACCCCGATGCCTGAAAAAGCGCGAGTGAAGTGATGAGTTCAGGAGAGGGACTGTCAGATAGTGATGCGACCAGAAGTGTCAGCCGGTCGAGGCCTGATTGTCCTGCGAGCTGAGCGACCTCTGTCGCGGCTCCTGACGCCAGGTCTGTATCCTGCACAACGGCCCATGTCCGGTGATTGATGAGAGAGCGGCCGAAGCGACTGGCGAGTGTCTGCTCGCCCAGTGCCATTCCGGCCGCGGCTGCAATACCATAGCTGGCAGGCCCGGGGGCAATTTCAGTGTGCGTGTTTTGGGGCGTTTTGTAGGGGCCTGAGCTGCCAGTCAGGCTGAGCATAATGTCGAGCAGTGGCAACATAGAGGCGGAAGGTACAAGAAAGCGGTCTCTGTCAGGCCACGTAGGGGCTTGCGGGTCAAAGCGCAGTACCCGACACCATAAAGCAGTAACCGGAAGACACATCAGTTCAACGAGAGCACGGCTTGCAGGCGGGATATGCCCGGTTTCAGACAAAAGTTGCCTGACCGTACCAGCCATACGCAAAACTGCCGTAGCCTGGGCAGAGCGCCGCTCATTTTTTTTCTGATGACCCTGACGTGTGGAGTCTGACGTCGCCATAATGCTTTCGTCTCAGAGGACAGTGCAGCAGCAGGTCAGATTGTCCCGCTGTAAGAATGGCGGTAGTATAAACCGCCTTAGCAGCGGGACAAGAGAAAACCTTATGCGCTGTGCTTTTATAATGAAATACTGTGTAAAAAGAGAGTAACAGGGGTATCTTATCCCCGGGAATGATTTTTTGAACTCTTGCGCCGGAGAAGAATGGGCGTAAGAAGCGATGCTACTGTTGTGGAGATGCGCCTGTTATGCCCTCTGTTATTTCTATTACTGCACAGCGCTCGGTTATGAGGGTGAGCGCACTGCTGGGGGCGGTTCTGTGCCTGAGCGGTTGTAAGCTGATCGACCAGAAAACATTTAATCCACAGGCGGGCAAACCTCCTGTACCTTATATTCCGCCACAGCCACCAGGTCCTCCTCCTGTGCCTCCGTTGCTTCAGGTTGTTGCCGGCACGCCGTCAGAAGAATGGCGTGTCCCTGTAGAAACGATGGTAAAAAAGGCTTTGCAGAGCAAAGCAAACATTTTATTTACCGTGAAATGTCTGGTGCCTTCAAGCGGGCTGCCGGATCATGACAGATCTGCTTTGACAGATCTGGTGAAAACAGATGGTCAGGCTATGGTTGAGGCTCTGACAGAAGCGGGTGCTCCGCCCGGGCAGGTTGAGATAACAGCTATGCCTGATTCATCAGTGACGAAGCCTGTTGTCAGGGTATATGTGCGGTAAGTCGCAATTTTTTTTATGTGACGTAATGCCGAAAGAAAAGCCATAAACGCCGCGCCCAGGTTACTGTGGTGACGCAAGGAGAGAACAGCGTGAGAGTAACCAGAAACGCCAGACATCCGTTTTATGAACGGTGTCATGAGGTTCTTGACGAAATCAGGCAGCAGGGCCGTTATCGCACGTTTACGCCCCTGTCGCGGCTGACAGACCGTTTCCCTGTCTATGAAGAGGGAATGGCACCGCCACCTGAAGGGCGTGAAGTTGTTGTCTGGTCAACCAATGATTACCTCGGGATGGGAGTTGTGCCTGAGGTGATGGAAGCCGCCGTCGCTGCCGTGCGTGAGCATGGTGCCGGGGCAGGTGGCACACGTAATATTGCCGGCTCAAGCCCGCTTCATACTGAGCTTGAGGCCGAACTGGCCGCTTTGCACGGAAAAGAAGCCGGCCTGCTTTTTGTTTCTGGCTATGTATCTAACCAGGCAACATTACAGACAATTCTGACCTCCATGCCAGGCTGGATCTGTTTTTCGGATCAGATGAATCATGCATCAATGATTGCAGGCATCAAAGGGGCCAGAGGGTCACAGACTGTTATTTTTGAGCATAATAATCTGGCCGACCTTGAAGAGAAACTCGCGGCAGCGCCGGCTGATGCACCTAAGCTGATTGCATTTGAGAGTGTTTATTCAATGGATGGCGATATCTCTGATATTGCCGGTACATGTGCTCTGGCCCGCAAATATAATGCTCTGACTTATCTTGATGAAGTGCATGCTGTTGGTTTGTACGGCGAGGAAGGCGGCGGCGTATCACAGCGTGATGCGGTTGCCGACCAGGTTGATATCATCGAGGGTACCCTGGCTAAAGGTTTTGGCGTGCATGGTGGTTATGTTACAGCATCAGCTGAGATTATTGATTTCCTGCGATCAACAGCATCCGGTTTTATCTTCACTACGGCTTTGCCTCCTTCTGTTGTTGGCGCTGCCCTGGTGAGTGTAAAAAAGGTAAGGGCAGAAAACTGGCGTCGTGATGCTATTTTTGAGCGGGTGCATGCTTTCAGGCAGCGTCTGCGTGCTGCGGGTATCCCTTTTACGATGACACCAAGTCATATCATACCTGTGCCTGTCGGTGATGCGGAGCGTTGCAAAAGGATCAGTGCGCGCCTGCTTCGGGAGTTCGGGCATTACGCAACGCCTGTTAATTACCCGACTGTACCTGTCGGAACAGAGCGCCTGCGCCTGACACCAGGTCCGTCACATACGGATGAAATGATGGATGATATGGTGCGCGCGCTCTCTGTTTTGTTTCGTGAGGAAGGTATCGTGCACACCTGGCAACCGCAGCCAGAGGGTGTTGGCTAACTTTTGGCTGGCAGACATTCCTGCTCTTAAACGAGGAGGAATGTCTGAATTTTTCAGTGGCTTTTTCGCATGCGGGCGAGAGCGGTTTTTAACTCATCGAGAGAAACCGCACCGGGAACAATCTGCAGATCACCAAAGACAAACGTTGGTGTGCCGTCGAGGTTGATGGAGCGGGCCAGCTCTATGTTGTTATGCAGGGCGGTAGCCACTTTTGGGCTCTGCATGTCTTTTATAAGCTGATTGGCATTCAGGCCAATATGCTGCGCAACCCGGCGAATACGATCTGTTGACGGACTTGCCGTGTCGCTCATCAGAGCAAGCTGAAACTCTTTGTAAGCATGCTGCTCACCGGCGGCCAGAATAGCACGGGCGTCGAGAACACTGTTCGGGCCCAGAACAGGCACAATTTTTTCTACCAGGCGCAGGTCATGCTCGCTTGCAACGAGTTTGTCCAGGTCTGACAGAACCTTGCGGCAATAAGGGCAGCGTGGGTCGTAAAACTCTACAACTTCCAGTGTGCCATGAGGGTTGCCCAGAACAATGTCTGTGTTGCTCTGTCCAAACAGGTCTTTGTGCGCCCGTACAGCGGCAAGAGCATCAGACTGCTGCTTTGCTGTGGCCTGCGCCTGCATGGAGGCAACGGCATCTGCCAGAATAGAGGGGTCTGTTTTAAGTGCGTCGCGCACAATGTTTACGATTTCTTTACGCTGCTCGGGTGTAAAGCTCTGGCTGTCAGCATAAGCTGGTACAGAAAAACCTGAAAGCGAAAGACAGGCACCGGTTACAAAAGTAAGTTGCCTGAGAGAGGGAAAAACTGATTTTTTCATGATTTTACCCTAATGCAGAAGCGTTAGAATGGGAATTGCAGACAGAAAGCTTTACCACAAACGCAGAGTATGTGTTGCTGAGTGTGCCGAAGATGGCTATCGAAAAGAAGGCAGCTAAAATCTGTCTGTGAGCGTATCTGAGAATAAATGGAGAGATCCTGACGTGTCCGAGCGTTATTTAAGCCCCGGTTCTGCCCGACGTACATCGATCTTTTCCGCTCCCGCACGTGTGGCTGCCAGTTTGTTTATGGCAGCGTTACTGGCGGGTTGTGGAGGGTCTTCAGCACCTCAGCTCACGGCTGTTTCTGGTTTTGTCGGAGAAGTTGTCGCTGATGAACCTCTGGCAGCGCTTGCTGCGCGTGATGTACTGGCCCGGGGCGGTAATGCGGCAGATGCTGCGGCAACACTGGGGCTGGCTTTATCTGTAACATTACCTTCACGTGCTTCACTGGGAGCCGGTGGTGCCTGTCTTGCCTGGAAACCCGGGCAGAAGAATGGCGAAGCTTTTCTGTTTCTGCCCCCGGCGGGAACGGAGGCAGGAGCTGAGCGTCCTGCTGCGGTCCCTATGCTGGTGCGTGGCTTTTATCTGATGCAGTTGCATTATGGCAGTGTCGATTTCTCCGAAACGCTGATGCCGGCTCGTAATATGGCCCGTGACGGTGTGCCTGTTGGCACATTACTGGCTTCAGATCTGAGCACAGTTGACGCTGCCTTGCTGGCAGATGAAAAAGCACAGGCGATTTTTAGCAATGGCAAAGGAGAAATTCTGAAGACGAATGACCTGATGGTGCAGTCACGTCTTGCAGGATCTCTTGAGCGCATTCGCACAGCCGGGACAGGTGATTTATATACAGGCTCTCTTGGTCAGGTGTTCTCTCAGGCTGCTCACGATGCCGGTGGGGGAGTGTCTATGGCTGATATGAGGCGCAACCTCGCAACGGTTTCGGCTCCTTTATCTCTGGATATTAACGGGTTGAGGGTGAATTTACTGCCTCCTCCGGCTGATGGTGGTCTGGGTATGGCGGCGGCTCTGACACATCATCAGAATCAGGGTGTGCTGATTGGTGAATCCGTCGTGTCAGGCTGGCGTAATCAGACGAATGGTAAGCCGATAAATGTAAATATGGCGCAGTCTATGGTGGATTCGCAGCGTTTCCCTCAGGGGGGTAACCTGAGTGCTCTGCCGGCATCTACCTCCTTCATTGTGACTGACCGCCAGGGAGAGACTGTTGGTTGTGCTCTGACAATGAATAATCTGTTTGGTACAGGCCGTGTCGCAGGTTCTACAGGTATCGTTCTTGCAGCCTCTCCTGCCAGATTACCTCTGCCTATGCTGGCGGCGGCGATAGCACATAAAAACAAAGATTATTTCCATGCTGCCGCAACAGCTTCAGGGCAAAATGTCGCAGCTGATACAGCAGCAATTGCGCTCAGGGCTGCTATTTTAGGGGTGAAACCTAAAGTGGGTAATGGCAATGGACGTGCAAATTTTGTGTCATGTCGCGACGGTTTGCCGGGAGATGAAAAAAAATGCTTCGGCTGGACAGACCCTCGTGGCAGCGGTCTGGCGGTTTCCGGTAACCAGGATAACCAGAAAAAATAAGACACGGCTCTGTCGGATACACAGCTTGCATTTTTTCAATAATTTCACTACACATGTTCTTCTTTTGTTCCTAAATAAAACAAAAGAAGAACGGTTTCTTAATGCGTTGTGCTGAGTGTGCAGAACAGGCAGTATGACGGGCTGAAACGGGTGTTGTCAGGCATGCGCTTAAGCAGGAAGCGCCCGTAGAATCAAAATACAGGCGCACCGTGCAGCCTGTGCAGTATAATGTCTGACAGACAGCAGGAAGGGTAGGGTATGGATAAGGCAAAAGCTCTTGAAGGTGCACTCGGGCAGATCGAGCGTGCTTTTGGTAAAGGGTCTGTTATGCGGCTGGGCCAGCGCCCGCGTGAACAGGCTGACGTCATTCCTACCGGCTCTCTGGGGCTTGATATTGCGCTCGGCATTGGTGGTTTGCCACGTGGTCGCGTAATCGAGATTTACGGCCCGGAGAGTTCTGGTAAAACCACTCTTGCTTTGCATGCTATTGCTGAAGCACAGAAAAAAGGCGGCACCTGCGCTTTTATTGATGCTGAGCATGCTCTGGACCCCGGATATGCCAAAAAGCTTGGCGTTGATGTTGATAACCTGCTGATCAGCCAGCCGGATGCGGGTGAGCAGGCACTTGAAATTGCCGATACGCTCGTGCGTTCGGGTGCAATTGATGTGCTGGTTGTCGACAGTGTGGCAGCTCTTGTGCCGCGTGCAGAGCTTGAGGGTGATATGGGCGACAGCCATGTTGGCCTGCATGCCCGGCTGATGAGCCAGGCATTGCGTAAGCTGACAGGTTCGGTCGCACGCTCTAACACCATGATGATTTTCCTTAACCAGATTCGTCTGAAAATCGGTGTAATGTTCGGCAGCCCCGAGACAACAACGGGGGGTAACGCACTGAAATTTTATGCCTCAGTGCGTCTCGATATTCGTCGTATCGGCTCTATTAAAGATAAAGATGAAGTCGTGGGTAATCAGACCCGGGTTAAGGTCGTTAAAAATAAAATGGCCCCTCCTTTTCGCCAGGTTGAATTTGACATTATGTATGGCGAAGGGGTGAGTAAGGTCGGCGAGTTGCTTGACCTTGGTGTGAAAGCTGGCGTGGTTGAAAAGTCAGGCGCCTGGTTCTCCTACGATAGCCAGCGCATTGGCCAGGGCCGTGAAAATGCCAAGCAGTTTCTGCGTGATCACCCTGAAATGGCGGCAGATATTGAACAAAAAGTACGTGTTCATGCCGGTGTAGTGGCAGATTCCATGATGGCGTCACCTGAGCCTGATGAAAGTGCAGACGCAGACGAGTAGAGTTAGTCTGCTATTATGCGTGATAAAAGTCTGGCTTCGGGGTCATAAGAAGCCAGCACTTTTTCTTCTTCCGTAGAAATGTTTTCTGGTGTGAATCCCTGTTTCTCCCAGAATTTCAGGGCAAGCCGTGTTGAAACCAGACTGATGCAGGGCAGAGCATAGCTTCGGGCTATGGTTTCCATCAGAGCAATACCGGTGCCGGCAAGTCCCAGCCCTCTTGTTGTAGGACTTAATACAATATCGTGGATATACCAGCGGTCAGGGGCCTGAGGCAGGGCTGTGAGTATGGCATTTAGTTTCGGTGTTATGCACCCAAACCAGGGGTGACTGAGAATATACCCCTCAATCAATGCTCCTTTGTTCAGCACAAAACAGCCATCAGGTGCCAGTTGCAGGCGGTTGGCAAAAACTGCCGCATCTTCGGGGTAGTCAGTGTGTATCTGTGTGGCCAGGCTGGTGACACTGATAAGATCGTCTGGTGTCATGAGGCGCCAGATGCTAGAGGGGCACATAACAGGCATTATTTTAAAATGTCCCGACTTATTTAGTTGAAAAAAATAGCTATTCAGAGGTTTAGCGTCTCATGCAAATATTCTCTGCTGTGAACTGAAGCTGTCAGATCATGCCGGAAGTAAGACTCACGCTGCGCCTTGATGCAGATGATACGCCTGTGCTGGGTCACGGGAAAATACGTTTACTTGAAAAACTTGCCGAAACGGGCTCTATTTCTGCAGCCGGGCGGGCCATGGGCATGTCTTACAGGCGGACATGGCTTCTGGTTGACAGCCTCAATCAGCTTTTTTCCTCTCCTGTAGTGACAACACGCACGGGCGGCGGCGGCGGCGCTACGGTTACGCAACTGGGGCTTGCAGTACTCGCCCTTTATCGCAAAATGGAAGCAGAGGCAGCAGTTGCCTGTGCTGAGGATATGGCCCGTTTACGCCGTTTGCTGGCAGGTCAGAAGACAAAGACTTAAAAAAAAATCTAAATTCATATAAGTATGGTCAGCATAGTCCGGATGAAAAATAATATCGCAGAATAAAGCGGTGTATAACAGGAGATCAGGCGTGTCGTCATCTATACAGCGACGAGACATTATAAAGGGTGGAGCCGGAGCTACTCTCGCTACGCTGGCGCAGGGGTTTTCTGCACGTAAGGCCAGTGCAGCTGAAGCATCCCATGTTGCTCAGATGGCTGGTGCGACAGGGGCTTTTACTCAGGATACTGTGCGGCAGATAGCAAAGCGTCTTGCTGCGGCTCCTTATGCCGGGCCTGATCAGACTTTGCCCGCAGCGATTGATAACCTGAATTTTGATCAGTTCCGGGGTATTGAATACCGCGAGGACAAAGCGCTGTGGTACGGCGAGCATCTCGATTTTGATGTTGAGTTTTTCCCACGTGGTTTTCTCTATCGGCCGCGTATCGATATTTATGAAGTAAAAGACGGCCAGTCAGCGCCGGTTCCTTACAGCCCTGATTTGTTCAGTTATGCTGACCCGGCCTTAAAAGTGCAGGATAACCTTGGTTTTGCCGGGCTACGTTTGCGCACAGCGATTAATACCCCTGGTGTGATGGAAGAGTTCTGCGTCTTTCTGGGGGCATCGTACTTCCGTGCTGTTGCCAAAGGGCAAAATTACGGTTTGTCAGCGCGTGGCTTTGCGAACGGTACCGGCGATGCCAAGGGTGAGGAATTTGCTCTGTTCCGCGCTTTCTGGCTTGAAAAACCCGCTCTTAATGTTGATACGATCGTCGTGCATGGTCTGCTCGACAGTCCGTCAGTTACCGGGGCATTCAGCTTCTCTATCCGCCCAGGTGATACAACAATTTTCGATGTGAAGTCGTCTTTGTTCCCACGGGTAGAGATGAAGCAGTCTGGCATCGCTCCCCTGACGGGTATGTTCTATTTTGATTCAAACGATCGTAATCATGTTGATGACTGGCGCCCTGCCGCACATGACAGCGAGGCTCTGCAAATTTGGACAGGGGCAGGTCAGCAGCTGTTCCGCCCTCTGCGTAACCCGCTTGACCTCCAGTTTTCAGCATTTGCTGATGTTTCGCCCCATGGTTTCGGGCTGATGCAGCGGCGTCGTAATTTTCATGATTTTGAAGATCTCGCGCTCAATTACGAAAAACGTCCTTCTTTGTGGGTTGAACCTATAGGAGACTGGGGTGAGGGCTGGGTTGACCTGGTTGAAATCCCCACACCGAATGAGGTGAATGATAATATTGTCTCTTTCTGGCGGCCTAAAGCACCGCTGGTTGCAGGTAAGGAATATAATTTCACGTATCGCATGTACTGGGGGGCTGATAACCCATTCCCCACGTCACAGGCGCGCGTTGGTGCAACACGTGTTGGTGCCGTGACGGATGATAAAACGGCCCGTTTCTTTGCAATTGATTTTACGGGTGAGCCGTTTAAGCATTTACCGGCAGACACACATTTTCACCTTATTCCACAGACAACATCAGGCACGATCCGTAATGTTGTGGTTGAGCCTAATCCTAATATTAAAGGCTGGCGTACAACATTTGAGTTTGTTCCTGGTAATGAAAAAGTGGCTGAATTGCAGGCTGTACTGGCAACAGATGACGGGCCTATTTCAGAAAAATGGCTTTATAAATGGACTCCGTAACACCTGACATTTCAGCTTTTGAAGCGTTGCCTGCTGAGTCACCTCTTTTTATGCCTGAGCAGAGCTTTTCTGCCCGGCCGGATAAAGAGGGGCGACCCCGCACGCCGGTAACAGAGCCCCGCACTATTGTTTTGCGGCGGCTGTCTGTTCTGGGTTCGGCGCTCGCGCTGACAGTCTATGGTGCCTGGCATATGCACCTGGTGCTTGACGCCAATGGTGTCACGCTGCTCGGGTTTACGATGCTCGCGCTTTTTGTGTTGCTGTTTTTCTGGATAGGGCTGGCTTTCACCTCAGCCTGTGCGGGCTTTTTTTCTATGCTGACCCGCGGCGGCCTTGGTCTGGGGCTGACCCGTTCCGGACCATTGCCTGAGCTGCAAAGCCGTACGGCTCTGTTGCTGCCGGTTTATAATGAATCACCACACCGGGTTATGGCAGGCCTTAAAGCTATATATAGCAGTCTGAAGGCAACAGGGCAGATCGGTGCGTTCGATCTGTTTATTTTGTCTGATACGACGCAGCCTGATGTGTGGATTGAAGAAGAGGCTGCTTTTCTGGCTTTGCGTGATTACACAGGGCCGGGCGGGCGTGTGTATTACCGCCGTCGTCATAACAATACTGAGCGTAAAGCCGGTAATATTGGTGAGTGGGTGCGTCGTTTTGGCGGTGCTTACGCGCATATGGTCACGCTGGATGCAGATTCTGTGATGTCGGGTGACACACTGGTGCGTATGGCAGGAGCGATGGAGCGCCACCCGAATGTGGGGCTTATTCAGACATTACCGGTGATTGTAGGCGGGGGTACACTTTTTGCCCGCATGCAGCAGTTTGCCGGGCGTGTGTATGGTCCGGTTATTGCACATGGTATTGCCTGGTGGCATGGCTCTGAGGGGAATTACTGGGGGCATAATGCGATTATCCGCACCCGTGCATTTGCCTCTCAGGCCGGGCTGCCTCATGTCCCGGGGCGACCACCTTTTGGCGGGCATATTCTCAGCCATGACTTTGTCGAGGCTGCGCTGATGCGCCGGGGTGGCTGGGCCATTCATATGGTGCCGGCTCTTGATGGTTCTTATGAGGAGAGTCCCCCCTCGCTGACTGACGTTGCTATTCGCGACCGGCGCTGGTGCCAGGGTAATCTGCAGCATATGAAGGTTCTGCCAGCCAGAGGGCTGAGCTGGATCAGCCGTATGCATATGATTGTTGGCATAGGAGCTTATGTTACGTCACCGTTGTGGCTGATTTTTCTGCTGACCGGTATTTGTATTTCTTTGCAGGCCCATTTTCAGCGCCCCGAATATTTTGGCGATACCAAAACGCTTTATCCTAACTGGCCACATGTTGACCCGGTGCAGGCAAAATATGTGTTTATTGGTACGATGCTGGTGCTGCTGGCTCCAAAATTTCTGGCTTATATTGCTTTGCTTTTTGATAAAACGACCCGCAAAGGGTGCGGTGGCTTTATCAGAGCCGCCATTTCTGTGCTTGTCGAAACCTTTATCGGCGGGTTGATTGCACCGGTTGCTATGCTGATTCAGACCTCTGCTGTGGTTTCTATTTTATCCGGGCATGATTCCGGGTGGAATGCTCAGCGTCGTGATGATGGAGATTTTCCGGTTAAAATTGTCGTAAAGCAGTACACTAAGTTCACACTCTTTGGTCTCGTACTGGGATGTGGTGCATGGATTGTATCATCGGCTTTATTTTTCTGGATGACACCTGTTCTGCTGGGGCTGTTGCTGGCTATCCCTCTCGTGGTGCTGACCAGCAGTCGCAAGACAGGTGAAGCACTGCGTCGGGCAGGCGTTTTGCTTATTCCGGAAGAAACATACCCTCCTGAGGTCCTGGTCACTGTACAGAATGAACTGAAAACCGAGGCAGATATTCTGCCTGAGGGTGCAATTTCTGCTCTGCGTAAAAATAAGGCATTGCGTAAAGCGCATCTTGAGATGCTGCCTCGCCCACGCCAGCCTGGTGAACCGATCAGTGCTGATCGCCTGGTTGGTCTGCTAAAGGTGAAGGAGGCCCCCAGTGTTGCTGTTGCTGAGCATGCTCTGACGATCAAAGAGAAAGCTGCTGTACTGGGGTGCCGCGAAGGGGTTGAAGCCCTGGTTGCGCTGCCTGAGAAATAAGAAGCGGGTAATATTAGTTTTCTGGCGTCGTGTCAGGCAGGCTGCCAACGTTTTCACAGGCTTTGGCAAGCTTTACGTCGGGGTCATGCACACCACATAATCTGCGCACATCAGGGGAGCACATTTCGATCGCATTTTCGAAATCTGATTCCAGAACATCATGGGCAATAGCCAGATCAGGGTCGCTGGATGAACGCTGCTCTTTTTTGTCAATCAGATCCTGGGTTTTGTGCAGCTCTTTAAGGGCATTAATACAGGATTCACTGGCTGAATCAGGCTGAAAGCGTAAAACAGCGAGCTCTTTCTGCAGCTGAGCATTGGGTACATTACCGTTAACTGAATCTTTTTTTTCAGCATGTGCCACCGAGGAAAAGCAGCAAAAAGCAGAGAAAACAACAGGTATAAATGAGGATGTTTTTAATCTGAGCACGTTTACACTTTCTTATGTCTGGCGGAGAAATTTTAAACAGTATGGCTGTGTCTATAGCCTCTTTGTGCTCTTTTTTGCCATGTAAAGGAAGAAAATCTGTGCCGCAGTGGCAGAAGTGCCAGATACGGACTTGGCAGCAGGGCCAGTTTGGTGTTATCGCTTGCGACGGAAAGTCGGCAGTGGACGGATACCTTGTTGACCTGGTCAGATCCGGAAGGAAGCAGCCACAGTGAGTTTCGTCCGGGTCATTGTTCGGCTTTCCACCTGTTATTCCCTTACAAATAAGGGACAGGCAGAGCCAGTCTCCATTATCCGGAACCGCAATGACCGATAAGGCCGATGCCGGCTCTCCTCAGGCGGAGCCTCCCGATTCCCTCCTGGAGCAGCCCGGTTTCTCCGACGGTTTTTTAGAGCCGGTTTCTTCCCCCGCTGCACCCTATCGTGTTCTGGCCCGAAAATACCGGCCTGCAACGTTCGATGACCTTATCGGTCAGGACGCTATGGTGCGCACATTGCGCAATGCTTTCAGGCTTGGGCGTGTGGCACATGCGTTTATGCTCACAGGCGTGCGCGGCGTGGGTAAAACAACAACAGCCCGTATTATCGCCCGTGCCCTTAACTGCACCGGTCCGGACGGACAGGGTGGCCCCACGGCCGACCCGTGCGGTGTCTGTGCTAACTGTGTTGCTATTTTAAAAGACCGTCATCCAGACGTGCTCGAGATGGACGCAGCCTCGCGCACCGGTGTTGATGATGTACGTGAGATTATAGAAGCTACGCGCTTTCGCCCTATGCAGGGGCGCATGAAGGTCTTCATCATTGATGAAGTGCATATGCTCTCGCGTAATGCATTTAATGCGTTGCTGAAAACTCTTGAGGAGCCACCGGCTCAGGTCACTTTTATTTTCGCCACGACGGAGCTGCGTAAAGTACCGGTAACGGTTTTGTCGCGCTGTCAGCGTTTTGACCTGCGGCGTGTTGCACAGTCTGACCTCGTAGCTCTTTTTCAGCGTATTGCCGAAAAAGAAGCACTTCGTCTCTCGTCTGATGCCCTGGCTCTTATCGCCCGTGCGGCTGATGGTTCGGTGCGTGACGGCCTGTCGCTGCTTGACCAGGCTGCTACCCGCGGTACGGCTGAGGATGAGGTAAGTGCCGCTGTTGTGACCGATATGCTCGGCCTTGCTGACCGTCAGGTTGTGTTTGACCTGCTTGAAGCGGTGATGACCGGCAAGCCTGATACGGCACTTGCCCTGGCTGATGCAGCGCATGCACGCGGGGCTGACCCCGGCCTCGTGCTGAATGATATACTTGATCTGATTCACACAGTATCTCGTCTGAGGGCCGTTCCGGGTCTGCGAGATGCCGCGGATATGCCTGAGGCTGAGCGTGTACGTGGGGCTGCACTGGCCGACAGCCTGCCTGTGCCTGTGCTGATGCGTGCCTGGCAGATGCTTGTAAAAGGTATTCAGGAGGTCGAACAGGCACCTGATCGTCGTGCTGCGGCTGATATGGTGCTGATCCGCCTGTGCTATGTTGCAGACCTGCCATCGCCGGGGGAGGTGATTAAGCAGCTTTCTGCTGGTGGTATGCCGCCGCAGGCTCCGGTGGAGCGCAGGCAGGATGCACCGTCTGAGAGCATGCCTCCATCTGGCAGCAGCCGGGTTATGCCGCAGGTTGTTTCTGGTGGGCAGGGTGGTGGTGCGACAGCCTTACGTTTACCTGAACCTGATACGGTGCAGAGTGCTCCCCAGGCTGAAGCCGTATCCGCTCAGCCCCGCAGCTGGCGGGAGGTTGTTGCTCTGGTCAGGCAGGAGCGCCAGGCGAGTTTACATGGCGTGTTGCGCCATGCTGTGCACCTGGTGTCGTTTGCGCCCGGTCATATTGTTATTCGCATTAAAGAAGGTGCAACCCCTCATCCTGTTAAGCCTTTACAGACAGTTTTGCAGGCTGTGACCGGTATGTCATGGCGCATTACTTTGTCTCAGGAGGAAGGTGAACCGACTCTGGATGAACAGGGTGCTGAAATTATTCAGTTTCAGCGCCAGGATGTGCAGGCTCATCCCCTGGTTCAGGCCATTCTTAAGGTTTTCCCTGAGGCGGAGCTGGGGGATGTGAAAGATCATGCTCTGGATGAGTATGGTCTCCCCCCTGAGGAGATTCCCGATCTTATATTTGCACCGGTTGATGCTGAACTGACAGATGAAGATGAGCGTCCGACAGACCCAGGCCTGTCTTTTGATTAAGGCGGGGTAGCAGTACGGGGCTGAGATGCTTATTTTATTTCTTAACAAAAAATGCTGCTTTGTGCGGCACCAGCAGGAGAGACACAATGAAAAACTTAGCCGGTCTGATGAAACAGGCCTCTCAGATGCAGTCTAAAATGGAAGCCATGCAGGCGACCCTTGAGGCAATGACAATTGAAGGCAGTTCAGGTGCCGGTATGGTAACGGTTCTTCTGAGCGGTAAAGGTGATATGCGTTCCATCACGATCGACCCTAAGCTTGCTGACCCTGCTGAGATGGAAATGCTTCAGGACCTGATCGTTGCGGCCTGTGCTGATGCCCGCACCAAACTTGACGTGAAAGCCGCAGAAGAGATGGAAAAAGTGACAGGTGGTCTGAACCTGCCCGCCGGTATGAAACTTCCTTTCTGACCTCTTATGGGCGGGCACGAAATACAGCAGCTGATAAGGCTGTTCGGGCGTCTTCCTGGTCTTGGTCCACGCTCGGCGCGCCGCATCGTGCTTTACCTGCTGCGTGACCCGCAGGCTCGCCTGCAGCCTTTGCTCAGAGCACTCGATCAGACGGGGCAGGCCGTCACAACCTGTTCCACCTGTGGTAATCTTGATACCTCTGATCCGTGTCATATTTGCACAGATGAAACGCGTGATCAGCGGCTTGTCTGCGTCGTTGAAACAGTGGGCGATTTGTGGGCGCTTGAGCGTGCCGGAGTGCATGGCGGGGTGTATCAGGTGCTCGGGGGTACATTGTCACCTCTGGCAGGCGTCGGTCCTGAAGATCTTAATATTGCGTCCTTACTGGCGCGCCTTGATGCGGGGCAGGTGCGTGAGATCATTCTTGCGCTGGGTGCAACTGTTGAGGGTGCAACAACCATGCACTGGCTGATGGACAGGCTGGCTGAGTATGAGGTGACACTAAGCCGGGTTGCGCAGGGTGTACCAGCCGGTGGCGCCCTTGATGTGCTTGATGATGGCACACTGGCTGCAGCACTCGGGGCCCGTCGCCCGGCGTAGTGTAAGCCGCTGCTGTCAAAGGAGAAATCATGTCAGAAGAACATAATACTCTGCCTGTGTCGCAGGCGGTGCCGCGTCGTGCCCTGGTGACGGGTGGAAAGGCACGGCTGGGGCAGGCTATGGTCATGGCACTGGCCCGCGCCGGGTTTGATGTTGCCATTCATTACCGGGAAGAGACAGCTGAGGCAGAACAAACCCTGCGTGCTGTTGAGGTTCTGGGGCGTAAGGCATGTCTGCTTCAGGCGGATATGATGGTGGAAGAGGATACAAAAACTCTTTTGCCGCGTGCCGCTGCGGCTCTTGGTGGCCCGTTAGGGGTGCTGATCAATAATGCTTCGACTTTTGAACGTGACGAGTGGGATGAAGTTACGGCTGACAGCTGGGCAGAACATATGCAGCCTAACCTGCGTGCCCCTTTTGTGCTTATGCAGGCCTTTGGTAAAGCATTGCCGGCAGAGGCTGAGGGGGTAATTTTAAACATGCTTGACCAGCGGGTCTGGTCGCTTACGCCTCACTTTGTCAGTTATACCGTGTCAAAAAGTGCATTATGGACTCTGACACAAACTATGGCTCTGGCACTTGCTCCTCATAAAATCAGAGTAAATGCTATAGGGCCTGGTCCGGCCCTCGCCAGTACAAGGCAGAGTGACGCACAGTTTGCCCGTCAGTGTGCATCTGTGCCGCTTGGGCATGGTACATCACCCGACGAAGTGGCCCGGGCTGCTCTTGCATTTCTGGCCCTGCCATCTGTGACCGGGCAGATGCTTGCCCTGGACGGAGGGCAGCATTTACAGTGGTCTCCGGTTTCAGCGCAGTCTGCTCAGGAAGAGTGAGAAAAGAAATATGACTGTTTTTGCGCCCTGGGTGAGCGAGCAGCCTCTGCGCTGTCTGTTTATCAATAATATGCTGATTGATGCCTATATTGGCGTTTTTCCGCATGAACTGAATGTGACGCAGCGTATTCGTGTATCTGTTGCTTTTGGTGTTCCTGACAGAAACGACCTTGAGGTCGGGCAGGATGACCTTAGCCGTACGGTGTCATACGAGCATGTTGTCAGGCTTGTGCACCAGATCATTGCTGAAGGGCATGTGAGACTGGTGGAGACACTGGCCGAGCGTATTGCAGCTGGCGTGCTGGCTGATCAGCGTGTGCAGGTTGTCAGAGTGAAAATAGAAAAACTCGATGTGTTTGAAGAAATCGAGTCGGTTGGCGTTGAAATTGAACGCCGGCAAAAAATAGCCTGAATAAAAAAACCTCATCACCATGACAGTGATGAGGTTTTTTATCAGATCACGAATCGTGATCTTCTTTGTCGGTGGTGACATCGATATCTGAGCTGATGTCATCATCATCGTCGTCGTCATCCAGTTCCGGTGCATCATCAAGATCTGCATCGGCATCTGTATCGGTATCTGTGCCGAGATCCAGATCATCCTCATCTTTCTGAGCCGGTGTCGTATTAGACGAGCTGGAAATCAGGCTGTCACTTGTGCGACGCAGGCGCGGCACGAGATCAGGCTGAGCCGTGCCACATTTCGGGCAGATGGCTGTTGGGCGGTCGAGATCGTAAAAGCGGGCACCACAGGAGACGCAGACGCGTTTGGTGCCGAGATCGGGCTGCTGAGACATCTTGCTACTACCTGTCGATCATGAGCAGAGATCAGAAAGGCGGCAAAGCCTTCCTGAATAAGGAACGAATCCCGGTTCCGACAGTCGAAACCGCAGACTCAATAATGGTGATTAAGCCGTGGCCAGATGCCATTGCATAGAGTTTGTGTCAAACCCTGATAGCTCAAAAAATCGTTTTTTCTTGCTTTGATGGCGTTTTCTGCACAGTGACGGATTGACTTGATGCCCCGTAATACCGAGAAAATGCAGCTATGAAACAGTCAGAAACCTCCCCCTCAGGTGCCGCGGTTCGCCCGTTGCGTGTCAGCCGCGTTCAGTCCCCTCTGACAGGGACCACTGTCGTCCCTGGTGATAAATCCATCAGTCACCGTTCCCTGATGCTCTCTGCTCTGGCGAAGGGTACAACCCATATCACAGGCCTGCTTGAGGGCGAGGATGTGCTGTGCACAGCTGACGCCATGCGTGCACTGGGTGCTGTTATTCACCGTCATGCAGACGGATCATGGACTGTTGAAGGGCGTGGCCTGGGACAGTTGCAGGAGCCTGCTGATGTTCTGAACATGGGTAATTCCGGCACATCAGCCCGTTTACTCAGTGGCATTCTGGCCAGTCATAACATGATGAGTGTGATGACGGGGGATGCCAGTCTGCGTCGCAGACCAATGAAACGGGTTATCATTCCTCTTTCTGAAACAGGGGCTCGTTTCATGAGCCGCGAAGGGGGCAGGCTGCCTCTTGCTATTCAGGGAAGCGCAGAGCCAAAAGCTCTTGAATATCGCCTGCCGGTGGCATCAGCTCAGGTTAAGTCTGCTATTTTGTTGTCAGGCCTTAATGCGAAGGGGGAAACCCGTGTTGAGGAGCCTGTGCCGACTCGTGACCATACAGAAAATATGCTGAAGCATTTTGGTGTGCAGATCAGTGTTGAGGAAACATCTGCCGGAGGTCGTATTATTCGTCTGCAGGGTGGGCAGAGCCTTAAGGCCGCTGATGTGATAGTGCCGGGCGACCCGTCTTCAGCCGCTTTTATTGTTGTGGCGTCTTTGCTTGTCGCGGGCTCTGAGGTCGTGATCGAGAATGTTGGTCTGAACGTGTTGCGCACAGGGCTGTTTGACACACTGCGCGAAATGGGTGGGCAGATTGAGGTGCTTAACCAGCGTATTGAGGCGGGTGAGCCAACAGGTGACCTGCGGGTAAAGGCTTCAGCTCTCAGGGCTGTCGACGTCCCTGCTGAGCGTGCGTCCTCTATGATTGATGAATATCCTGTTCTGTCTGTGGCCGCCGCTTATGCTGAGGGCGTATCGCGTTTCCGTGGTCTGGGTGAACTGCGTGTGAAAGAGAGCGATCGTTTTGCTTCAACCATTGCTTTGCTTGAGGTTAATGGTGTGCGCACAAGCGTTGAGGGGGATGACCTGATTGTGCATGGTACAAAGGGCGCCATCCCTGGTGGCGGATGTGTCGGGACACATATGGACCATCGCCTGGCTATGAGTGCGACTGTACTCGGTATGGTGGCGGATCAGCCTGTGGAGGTTGATGATACAACTTTTATCAACACCAGCTTTCCGGGGTTCTTTGAACTGCTGAACCGTATTGGCGCAGGGCTTGCCGCATGAGTGTGCGTGGCCCTGTTATTGCTGTTGATGGCCCGGCGGCGGCTGGCAAGGGTACTCTGGCTAAACGCCTGGCTAAGGCGCTTGGTGTGCCTTACCTTGATACAGGTTTGCTTTATCGTGCGGTGGGCCGCCTTGTGCTTGATGCGGGTGATAACCCGGCAGACCCTGCCGAGGCTTTTGCAACCCGGCTGACACCGGCCGATCTGGCACGTAAGGATTTACGCACGCCTGATGTTACCCGGGCTGCCAGTGAGGTGGCTGCTCAGCCAGCTGTCCGTGAAGCTCTGATTGCTACGCAGCGCAGTTTTGTCGGGCCGGAGGGGGCGGTGCTTGATGGTCGTGACATTGGCACAGTGATTTTTCCTGATGCTGAGGTGAAGCTTTTTATCACCGCATCAGCCGCGACCCGTGCGTTACGGCGTTTTCTGCAGCAGGGTGGTGATATGCAGGCCCCGGATGCAGCCCTGGTTTTAAAAGAAACGCAGGAGGCTCTCAGCGCACGCGATCTGGCCGATTCTCAGCGTGCTGTTGCTCCGCTTAAGCCTGCCGGGGATGCGCTGCAGATAGAAACAGATCATCTTGATGCTGATCAGGTGCTTGCCCAGGCTCTGGCTTATGCGCGGGAGCGTCTTACCAGGTGAGGGGAGCTCAGGCTGCCACATGCTCTGACTGAGAAAACACGGTTTCTGACATTTTATCCGAGTCTGAGAGAAAAAACTCAGGGTTTATGTTGACAAGCGCCCATGAGATGGTTTCTCTGCCAACAGGAGTGTCCGTGCACATTGTGTGCGGATTTCTGTAATGTTGACATATGGCTCGGTAAAACCCCTGAAGAATGGTCTTCTGTGCGTGTTTTCGGGCAAGTCGTGTTGCTTTGTGCAATGCGCAGGAATGACCAGTCTCATGCCATTATGCTGACTGGTGCAGGATTTACAGTAACACATGGCTTCAGCCGTAACCCCGACCACGGATCACTTCCGTGGCGAAGACTTTGCTACCCTTCTTGATGAAACTCTTGGCCGCGACGCCGGCTTTGACGGATCAGTTGTCCGTGGCCGTATTGTTCGCCTCACCGACGAATTCGCTATCGTTGACGTTGGCCTGAAAAGCGAAGGCCGCGTTTCTCTGCGTGAGTTCGCTCCTCCTGGCGTTTCTCCTGACGTAAAACCAGGTGATGTCGTTGAGCTCTATGTTGAGCGCTACGAAGATCGCGACGGCAGCATCGTTCTGTCACGCGAAAAAGCACGCCGTGAAGAAGCATGGACCAGCCTTGAGAAAGCTTTCGAAGCTAATCAGCGCGTTAATGGTACCATCTACGGTCGCGTTAAGGGTGGTTTCACTGTTGATCTGGGTGGCGCTATGGCGTTCCTGCCCGGCAGCCAGGTTGACATTCGCCCCGTGCGTGATGTCGGCCCTCTGATGGGTGTTCCTCAGCCTTTCCAGATCCTGAAAATGGATCGCGCCCGTGGCAACATCGTTGTGTCACGTCGTGCCGTTCTGGAAGAAACACGCGCTGAACAGCGTAGTGAGCTGATCCAGGGCCTGACAGAAGGTATGATCCTTGACGGTGTTGTTAAAAACATCACTGACTACGGTGCCTTCGTTGACCTGGGTGGCGTTGATGGTCTGCTGCATGTCACCGACATTGCATGGAAACGCATCAACCATCCTTCAGAAGCACTGCAGATTGGCCAGCCTGTTCGCGTTCAGGTTATCCGCTTCAACTCTGACACGCAGCGCATCTCTCTGGGTATGAAACAGCTCGAAGCTGATCCATGGGAAAATGTTGCTCTGAAATATCCGCCAGGTGCGCGTTATTCAGGTCGCGTTACAAACATCACTGATTACGGTGCGTTTGTTGAGCTGGAGCCAGGTGTTGAGGGTCTGGTTCACGTTTCTGAAATGTCATGGACGAAGAAAAACGTTCATCCTGGAAAAATTGTCGCTACTTCTCAGGAAGTTGACGTCATGGTTCTGGATGTTGACAGCACGAAACGCCGTATTTCTCTGGGCCTGAAACAGGTTCAGCGTAATCCGTGGGAACAGTTTGCTGAAGAAAACAAAGTCGGTGCTGTTGTAGAAGGCGAAATCCGCAACATTACTGAGTTTGGTCTGTTCGTTGGTCTCTCAGCTGACATTGATGGCATGGTTCACATGTCTGACCTGTCATGGGAAGAAACCGGCGAAGAAGCTATGAAAAACTACGAAAAAGGCCAGGTTGTTAAAGCCAAGGTTCTTGACGTAGACGTAGAGAAAGAACGTATTTCTCTGGGTATCAAACAGCTTCAGGAAGATCCGGCAGCTGACGTTCTGATCAGTGTTCAGAAAGGTGCGATCGTTACCTGCACTGTCACAGCGATCCAGTCTAACGGCATCGAAGTGAAAGTTGACGACGTTCTGACCGGCTTCATCCGTCGTGCAGAGCTGGCTCGCGATAAAGCAGAGCAGCGCCCAGAGCGCTTCGCTGTTGGTGAGCGCGTTGATGCGAAGGTTGTTTCTGTTGACCGCGCAGCCCGTAAACTGGCACTGACCATTAAAGGTCGTGAAGTTGAAGAAGATAAGCAGGCTATCAGTGACTACGGTTCATCTGACAGCGGTGCTTCTCTGGGTGATATTCTGGGTGCGGCTATTCGTCGTCGTAACACAGACGCTTAAGAGATCTCGTGCAATCCCGGTGTGGCGATGTCACACTGGGGCTGAGTGCTCAGAAAGGGTGGTGCTGGTAACAGCCCCACCTTTTTTTGTGGCCATCAGACTTTCAGGTCATAGGCCTCACGGGCTGAAAGAATTTCTTTCATATGCAGTTCGGCCCAGTGCGTTACGGCACTTATGGCTTCAGTGAGTGTTTCCCCCAGGGGGGTGAGAGAGTATTCAACTGTGACCGGCACAGTGGGATACACCTCACGATAAATCAGTCCGTCACGTTCAAGTGTTTTTAGTACGCCTGAGAGTACTTTTTGCGAAATGCCGCCAACGCTTCGCTTCAGCTCGTTAAAGCGTGTTTTGCCTGATTTTAAATGATCAAGAATCAGCAGGGCCCATTTATCGCCTATGCGGTCGAGCACCATGCGGGCAGGACATTCTTTGGCAAAAACATTATAATGGTCTGAGGGGACCTCCCGTAGTTTCCTGGTGGTAACCATGTGTCTTCAAAGTGCCTTCTTGTTGAGAGCAGAAAGGTCTCTTATCGTTTCTTTTGGAAAGATAGTTTCAAAAAGAAACTAATCTCTTATGAGATATTTTTTGAAAGAAGTCGACGATGAGCAAAATTTTTGTCGTTTATCACTCTGGTTACGGTCACACGCGCGCTGTTGCTGAGCAGGTTGCTAAGGGTGCTGGTGCGGCTCTCATCGCTATTGATGAGAATGGCGATATCACTGAGGCAGAATGGGCAAGCCTGAACGAAGCTTCAGCTCTTATTTTTGGTGCCCCGACATATATGGGCAATGTAAGCTGGCAGTTTAAGAAATTCGCCGACGCGACTTCTAAAATCTGGTTTACCCGTGGCTGGCAGGACAAAGTGTTTGGTGGCTTTACAAACTCAGCCAGTCCGAATGGTGATAAACAGGTTGCTCTGATCACGCTGCAGACACTGGCTTCGCAGCATGGTGGTATATGGGTGAGCCTGGGCCAGGCACCTTCTAACACCAAAGCGGCTACGGCTGATGATGTGAATAACCTTGGTGGTTCAGTCGGTCTTCTGACACGTGCTCCGGCTGATGCATCTGTCGATGAAGTACATAAAGGTGATTTAAAAAGTGCAGAGCTCTACGGTAAACGTATAGCAGATGTAACACAGCGCCTGAGCTAACAGCTCAGGAAAGCGGGACAGGAGTCACTGATATGCGACATAATCTGAAATTTTTTGCACTGGGGCTGACCGGTTTACTCCTGGCCGGGGCTGCCCCTTTGCCTGACTATGTCGCATCGGCAGTTAATGCGCCGGTGCGTCATGCAGATAAAATTAAGGATGCCTCTCGTCACGGGGCGGAGATTGTCGCATTTATGGGGCTGAAACCAGGGCAGAAAGTTGCTGACTTTTTGCCTGGTCGTGGATACTGGACCCGCATTTTCTCGGGTGTGGTGGGGCAGCAGGGTCATGTTTTTGATATCTGGCCGTCACTTATGGTGACGCCCGGGTCAAAGTTTGAAAAAACCATGACGGCTCTGTCTCATCAGTCCGGCATAACGAATGTCACGGCGCTTCAGGTGCATTTGCCATCACTGAATTTGCCCGAGCCGGTTGATGTTTTTTTTACTTCTCAGAACCTGCATGACCTGCCAACACCTTTTCTGGGTAACACCGATATTACAGCCTTTAGCAAACAGGTGTTTGCGGCCCTGAAGCCGGGCGGAAAATTTGTGGTTATCGATCATGTTGCGGTGGCGGGCGCTGGTCTGACGCAAACTGATACGCTGCATCGTATTGAGCCTGACACAGCCAGAAAGGCTATTCTCGCCGCAGGATTTACGTTTGCTGGTGAAAGCAGCCTGCTGGCAAACCCGCAGGATAACCATCACCTGAAGGTATTTGATTCAAAAATACGGGGTAAAACAGATCAGTTTATTTATGTATTTGTAAAACCTGAATAAAATATACCAGCATGTCGTCTGAACCGGGATATTCATAACCCCGGTTCAGTGATTATTCAGCCCAGGCAGGCTTTACGAAAAAGATCAAAGGCCCGTGCACGGTGGCTCAGAGCATTTTTCTCGTCGTCAGTCATTTCGGCAAAGCTAAGGGTTTTACCTTCAGGGGCAAAAATGGGGTCGTAGCCATGCCCGTTTGTGCCGCGGGGTGGCCAGACAATCTGCCCGTCAGTCCGTCCTTCAAAGAAATGAAGCCTGCCGTCAGGAAAAGCCAGACATAACACACAGATAAACCATGCTGCCCGCTCGCCCGTACCAATGTCATTGTGAATGCGTGCCATAGCAGCAGGGAAGTTTTTGTCAGGGCCGGCCCACCGGGCAGAGTAAATGCCCGGGTCACCATTGAGTGCAGCCACACACAGGCCGGAATCATCTGACAATGCCGGCAGGCCTGAGGCCTTCGCCGCTGCCTGTGCCTTAAGAGCGGCATTACCGGTAAAGGTGGTTTCTGTTTCTTCCGGCTCGGGCAGTTTCAGTTCACCGGCTGAAATTACGGTAATACCGAAAGGTTTCAGCATAGCCGAAAACTCAGCGAGTTTTCCTGCATTGTGGCTGGCCAGCACCAGCTTATCGCCGGTGTGTAAAAGCGGTGTGCTCATGTATCAGCCATTTTCTGCGCGTGTTACAGCGGCTGTCTGCGCATCAAACAGCGTTGAAACGCCAATGCGTGCAAGAGTAAACAGTTCGTTAAAGGCATCTTCTGTAAAAGGTGTTTCTTCTGCTGTGCCCTGAATTTCAACAATGCGGCGGTCGGCTGTCAGCACAAAGTTTGTGTCAGCTGCTGCTGTGCTGTCTTCTGCGTAATCGAGGTCAAGTACGGCGCCGGTTTCAGTCAGTCCGCACGAGACCGCGGCAACCTGACCCAGCAGTGGCAGGTGAGGGAGAGCACCACTGGCAACCAGTTTGCCCAGAGCCAGGCGCAGAGCTACCCATGCTCCGGTTATTGACGCGCAGCGTGTGCCTCCATCAGCATTAAGCACATCACAGTCGAGGGTGATGCTCATTTCACCAAGGGCTTTCAGATCTGTCACAGCACGAAGCGAACGCCCGATAAGGCGCTGAATTTCCTGTGTGCGACCTGACTGTTTACCTTTTGCGGCTTCGCGGCTGCCGCGTGAATGTGTGGCGCGGGGCAGCATACCATATTCTGCGGTGACCCAGCCGGTGCCCTGACCACGAAGAAACGGAGGTACACGGTTTTCAATACTGGCTGTGCACAGTACCTCTGTGCCACCCACGCGGATGAGAGCGCAGCCTTCGGCATGGTGGGAAAAGCTGGTGTCGATGGTAATAGTACGCATCTCGCTGGGCAGACGACCTGAAGGGCGCATGTAAAGAAACTCCTTAAATCATAGTTTGTTCACCAGGCAGGCGAACGACACAAAGGTGACACTATCGTCAGTTCAGTATGACGAGAATGGTGTGTGTGCTAAAAAATTGCTTTAAATGATTAAGAAACCCACAATGCAGCCCTGGTGAGGAGGAGCAGAGCAGATGATGAGACCTGGTGTGTTCCCTGTTGGCAGTGCTTTGCCTCCTGATCTTGACCGGCGTTCTGCCACGATTTTGCGTGAAGTGGTGGAAGAATATATGGCCAATGGTGAGCCTGTCGGGTCGCGTACGCTCGCACGCAGGCTGAGCCAGCCGCTGTCTCCTGCAACGGTGCGCAATATCATGGCATCTCTGACCGAAGCCGGTCTGCTTTTTTCGCCGCACACTTCAGCGGGGCGTTTGCCAACTGAGGCCGGGCTGCGTCTGTTTGTTGATGGTCTTTTGCAATTTGGGGCGCTCTCGGAAGAAGAGCAGACACGGATCAGCCATACGCTGGAGGCACGCGGGCGCTCATTGCAGGATACAATGACGGAGGCATCTTCATTACTTTCAGGTATGTCTGACGCAGCAGGTCTTGTCATAGCGCCTAAAAGTGAGGGAGCTGTTAAGCATATTGAGTTTGTTGCTCTGGGCGGTAATCGTGCCCTTGTTGTGCTGGTTGGTACAGATGGGCGGGTTGAAAACCGTGTGACAGAAATTCCGGCAGGGGTGCCTGCGTCGGCTCTGGTTGAAGCGGCTAATTACCTGAATGCCAGACTTAAGGGAGCAACATTGTCTGAGTTGTGTGAACGTGTGAGCACAGAAATTTCTGACAACAGGCATGTGCTTGATGAGCTGACTGCTGATGTGGTTGAGCGCGGGCTTGCTATATGGGGCGGAGATACCGGTGAACGGGGTGGCACATTAATTGTCAGAGGTCAGTCGCGCCTGCTGACGGATGTTGCCGGGCAGGAGCGTTTGCAGGCTATACAGACTTTATTTGACCGGCTTGAAGCACAGGAGACAATGCTGAGTTTGTTAGAACTGGCAGAAAGTTCAGAGGGTGTTCGCATCTTTATCGGGGCTGAAAGCGGTTTGTTCGGAGCTTCTGGCATGTCCATGGTGGTCGCCCCGGCCCGCAACGAGACTAATCGTATTGTTGGCGCTATTGGTGTAATAGGGCCAAAACGTATTAATTACGGGCGTATTATTCCGGTCGTTGATTATACTGCACGGTTTTTAGGTGAAATGCTTGGCTAAGTCGGTCAGTTTGCTACACGATAATATAAAGAACGCGCCAGAATATGATAATGGGTAAAAAGCCGGCATGACAAAAGATTCGTCTTCTGAAAAAAAGCTGACTGTGCGCAGTCCCCGTTTTCGTATCTGGCGCCGGGCCCTTGGCGCAGGCGCTGCAATTGTGCTTGTGGGCATGGCTGGCGGTGGCCTTGTCGTCTGGCATCAGTATGAGGAGCTGGTCTCCTCACTGCCAACAGTTGAAGGGCTGAAAAATTATCAGCCTGACGTGATGAGCCGCATCTATGCCTCGGATGATCGTATGATCGCTGAGCTGGCCAGTGAACGCCGTATTTTTGTGCCTTTCAGTGCTATTCCTGAACGTGTCAGTAATGCGTTTCTGGCTGCTGAGGATCAGAAATTCTGGACCCATAAAGGCGTTGACCCCCTGGCGATTATCCGTGCTGGTCTGACCGATCTTACGCGCGATAAAGGGCGCAGACCGATCGGGGCTTCTACGATTACGCAGCAGGTGGCACGTATTATGCTGCTGGGTACACAGTCTCTTTCTATGAAGCGTAAGGCGAAAGAGGCATTTCTGGCCCTGCGTGTTGAAGGGGTGCTGTCGAAAGAGAAAATTCTCGAAATTTATCTTAATGAAATTTATCTGGGCAGCGGGGCTTACGGTATTGCTGCTGCGGCACAGACTTATTTTAATAAGCCGCTTGATCAGCTTGATGATGCTGAAGCCGCTTTTCTTGCAGCACTGCCAAAATCACCAACAAACTACAACCCTGTCCGCTACCCTGAGGCTGCTCTTGGACGGCGTAACTGGGTTTTGTCACGTATGGTTGAAACCGGAGCCATTACAGCTGAGGCTGCCAAAGCTGCTCAGGCTGAACCTCTTATTCCTCATACGTTTGTGCGTCCTGGTCCGGCTCCGGGGTCTGAATGGTTTGCTGAAGAGGTCAGGCGCGAGCTGATCGGGCGCTATGGCCAGGAGACGACCATGCAGGGCGGGCTGGAAGTACATACCAGCCTTGATCCGGCCTTGCAGCTTTATGAGCAGAACGTGCTCAGGCAGGGGCTGATGGCTTATGACAGATCGCACGGCGGCTGGCGCGGTCCGGTTATGCATATTGCTGATATTGGTGCGGACACGCAGGAGGCAGAGTGGGTAAAAGCCCTTGGTAGCGTGGCTGCTCCTCCGGGTATGCTGGAGCAGTGGCGCTCTGGCATTGTGCTTGACCCGCTTAAAGGGCGTATTGGCTGGCTTGAGGGCTCAGTTGTGCGTCGTAATGCAGAAGAGGGCGTGCGTGTTTCTCAGACTGGTATCCTCCCTGCACGTGATCTGATCTGGGCCAGGCGCTCTCATCCTCTTCGGGCAGGCGATATCGTGATGGTTGAGCCTCAGGCCGGAGGGAAGAGCGTTGCGCTGATGCAGATTCCCCAGGTTGAGGGTGCGATTGTCACCATGAACTCACGCACCGGCCGCGTGATGTCACTGGTAGGGGGCTGGTCGTTTCGTATGTCGCAGTTTAACCGTGCCACACAGGCGCTGCGTCAGCCAGGCTCTTCCTTTAAGCCCTTTGTTTATCTTGTCGCAATGCAGCAGAATATCTCTCCTTCGCAGGTGTTTGATGATGCGCCTGTGACATATGGAGCCTGGCACCCAAGTAACTATGAGAAGGATTTCTGGGGGCCTACCTCGCTGCATGATGCGCTCAGAGAATCCCGTAATCTTGTGACTATCCGCCTGGCTGCGCATATCGGCATTAAAAACGTAGCTGCTATGGCTGAGGATATTGGCCTGGTACAGTCTATGCCTCATGTTTTGCCGGCGGCTCTGGGTGCGGTAGAAACAACTGTGTTGAGGGAGGCGGCTGCATACGCAACGCTTGCTGCCGGTGGCGCCAGGGTAACCCCGACATTAATAGATGACGTGCAGGACCGGGATGGAAAAGTGCTCTGGCACCCTGAGCAGCTGTCTCTTGTAACTGCCCCGGCCCGTGATGCGCACCTTGCTAAAGAGGGGGACGCCCCCGTCACACCGGCTGCATCTGCCGGTCAGCCTGATGCTATTTTCCCAACAGGTATGGGTCCGCAGGATGTTGTGACACCGCTTGCCGCAGCGGATGAAGCAAAGCCTGGTGTTGATGATATGCCTGTTTTGCAGGACAACCGCGTTCATGTCGCGACAGACCAGAGCGCGTTTCAGGTCACGGCTATGCTGGAGGACGTGATACGCCATGGTACCGGGTATTATGCAGGTAAGGGTATAGATTACCCCGTTGCAGGTAAGACGGGCACAAGTCAGGATTTTCATGATGCCTGGTTTGCTGGTTACTCCCCTGATATCGTTACGGTGGTATGGGTTGGCTTTGATACTCCGCGTTCTCTTGGGCGTAATGAGACCGGCGGTGTGCTTGCTGCGCCAATGTGGAACAAAATTATGACGAAAGTCTTTGAGGGATATCCCAAACTCGATTTTCGTGTGCCGGAGGGTATCACCCTTGTTCAATACAATGCCGGGCGCAGTGTCGGGATAGACGGCTTTAAAGCCGGACAGATTCCAGGCGTCAGTGTCAGCCTTTCAGATAATGGTGCCTCTCAGGAGCTGACAGCCGCTGATACCGGTGCTGAGAACATGCCTGCGTCTGAAAGTGACATGGGTGCCGGTCCCGGCACGGGCGATATTTCAGGCACCGGTGCTGCACCGGGTGGGCCAGCAAGAACTGAGCCGTCACAGCCTTCGGGGGGTGACATTGGTATGGGTGGCCTTTATTGAGGTCTGAACAAGATCTGAATTTTTTTGAGTAACCAGGAGAACAGGTTCGATGTCGAGCGAGACAGATGCCCTTAACGACCAGATAAAGCAGTCAGTGGCACTGCTGAGGAGGCATCTTTAACTGGGATGTCGCTGAAGCCAGACTGGCAGAACTGAACAACCAGGCAGAAGACCCTGAATTATGGAATAACCCTGAAAAAGCACAGGAGCTTATGCGTGAGCGTACGCTGCTGGCCGGACAGATTGAAGGGGTTCTGGCCCTTGAGCAGGGTGTGCAGGATGTCTGTGAGCTTGTTGAGCTTGCTGAAGCGGAAGGCGATGCCGACGTGGTGCAGGAAGCTGTTGCAACGCTCAGGGAATATGCTGAAGAAGTCAGCCGGCGCGAGACTGAAAGTCTGCTCTCGGGTGAAGCTGACAGTAATGACTGCTATCTTGAGGTTAATGCCGGGGCAGGTGGCACAGAGGCGCAGGACTGGGCCGAAATGCTGCTGCGTATGTATACCCGCTGGGCTGAGGCTCACGGTTATAAAGTGACTATGATGGAAAGTTCGGAGGGCGAGCAGGCCGGGCTGAAGTCTGTTACTATTCTGGTATCTGGTCCTAATGCGTATGGATGGCTGAAAACCGAAGCCGGGGTACATCGTCTGGTGCGTATTTCGCCTTTCGATTCAGCTGCACGCAGGCAGACCTCGTTTGCTTCAGTATGGGTCTATCCCGTCATTGATGATTCGATTGAGATCGAAGTGAATGATTCGGAACTGAGAGTAGATACTTTCCGCGCATCAGGAGCAGGTGGGCAGCACGTTAACAAAACTGATTCTGCTATCCGAATCACGCATATTCCGACAGGCATTGTAGTTGCATGTCAGACGGACCGTTCTCAGCACCGCAACCGTGCAACCGCCATGCAGATGTTGCGTGCGCGTTTGTATGAGGCTGAACTGCAAAAGCGCGAGGCTGCTGCCGCAGCGACTGAGGCCGCCAAAACTGATATTGGCTGGGGGCACCAGATTCGTTCTTATGTTCTTGCACCATATCAGATGGTTAAAGATCTGCGAACGAACGTTGAAAGCAGCAATCCCGGAGCTGTCCTCGACGGGGATCTTGATAGTTTTATGGCGGCGGCTCTTGCTGCAAGAGTTGGCGCAACGCGTTCAGAGGCAAGCGCTGTCGCACGTTAATATCAGATAAGAAGTTTTTATGACAAAGCAGGCTGGCGTCGCATAGCCTGCTTTATTTTTACCTGAAAATGTGGTGTTTTGAGGACGAAAATACGATTTTGTTTCGTATCATTACGATAGTGAATAAAATTTATGAAGAATTGTTCTGAGGGTGAATTGAGAAAATTTATTATTTTTTCAGAAAAAAATTGATGATGTGTATTTTTTTTGCTTATGAGGGTTTTTTTTAGACAAGATCATTCTTGACATAATGCCCCGCAGATAGGCCAATTGGAGGCAGGGAGCGGGTAGCTCATAATGCTGTCTGATCGTCCTGGTGCTGATGGCTGCGTAACGGGTTATGACCCGACGGAAGAGATTTCGTCAGAGAGTAAGGATGCGACCAGTATCTGATGGCTGGCGTGGAAGAAGGAGGATACAGAAACATGCAAGACCTCGCACAACAGCAACATAAACCGGTGTCGCGTGCCATCGGAGCAGGAGCTGTTGTCGGTGTTATAGCCCTGATTATTACCGTCTTACTGCATATTTTTGCAGTGACAGGGCTGATCTGGGGAATGGGGGCAACAACAAGTGTGCCTGTGCCAAAGCCTCCTGTGAAAACCAGGATTGTGGAACCACCGCCACCACCGCCACCACCGCCACCGCCACCGCCACCGCCGCCGGTTATGACTGTGCCGCCGCCGCCGTTCATACCGCCGCCGAAGATTGAGGTGCCACCGCCACCTAAGCCACCGATCCGGCATGTCTCGCGTACGCCGCCAAAGGAGCCGTCTCCGCCACAGACTGTTACGACACCTGTGCCACCGGTCACCGAGGCTGCATCGAATACACCACCTTCTGACTCTCCGGATACAACGGCAGGGACATCACCGCTCAATAATGCGCGGCCTGTTTACCCGCCTGAGATGGAAGAGGAAAACATTGAAGGGCGTGTGACTGTTGTCTGTGATGTGGAAACAACCGGCATGACCAGCAACTGTTCGGTCAAATCGGTCCAGGGAGGCGATGCTTTTTCTCAGGCTGCACTCGATTACGTTCATAAGGCGCGTTATCGCCCGGCAACGAAGAACGGTGTGCCTGTCAAAGAGCTCCGTAAGGTCTACGTTATCAAATTCAGACTGGACGATTAAAGTCCGGTCGCTGTCATTGCTTTCGGGAAAATAACTACCTGATACCCACGCACCAGAAGCCTGGGTATCAGTTTGTAACACGAAGAAGGATTTTAGTTTTCATGATCAGACTGTCTCGTTTTCCGGTGTCAGGTCTTGTGGTTCCGGCTCTGGCTGTCATGCTGGCAACGACTGCTCCGGTTCTGGCGCAGGATGCATCAGCACCTGCCCCTGCAGCCCCGGCTGTTTCTGATCCTGCATCAGCACCTGCTCCGGCACCTGCTGATGGTACGGCACCTGCTCCTGCCACTGCCCCTGATGCTTCTGCCGCTGCTCCGGCTGCAGGCGATGCACAGGTTTCTCCGAGTGTAGCTCCTGACGCCGCGGCCCCTGCACCTGCACCTGCTCCTGAAACCAAAGAAGAAGCTAACCCCTATGGTCTGGGTGCTTTGTGGTCAAACGGTGACGTGATTGCACGTGGTGTGCTGCTGATCATGCTGGTGATGTCACTGGGTACATGGTACATCATGATCGTGAAGTTCATTGAGCAGGCACGTCTGTTCAGCGCTGCAAAACAGGCAACAGAGAACTTCTGGACCAAAACGTCTATCCAGGAAGGAGCCAGCGCGCTTCAGCCTAAGTCTCCGTTCCGCTATATTGCAGAAACCGGTATCTCAGCTGCTGAGCACCATGAAGGCACCATGCAGGAGACTATTGACCTGAATAGCTGGACTTCTGTTTCTCTTCAGCGCTCAGTCAACAACATTCAGAACAACCTGCAGAAAGGCCTCGCCTTCCTTGGTACAGTGGGTTCAACCTCACCGTTCATTGGGCTGTTTGGTACTGTTTGGGGTATTTACCATGCGCTGACAGCTATCGGTATTGCTGGTCAGGCTTCTATCGATAAAGTTGCCGGCCCTGTTGGTGAATCCCTTATTATGACGGCAATTGGTCTGGCTACAGCTGTTCCTGCTGTTCTGGGTTACAACCTGCTGGTACGTCGTAACAAAGGTGCAATGGATAAAGTTCGTGATTTTGCTGCTGATCTGCAGTCCATTCTGATTGGTGGTGTTCGTCATGGTAATGCACCTAAAATCGTAGTGCGCGCTGACGATTCACAGACCACAATTACGACTTCAGAACGGGTAGGCTGATATGGGTATGTCTGTCGGAGACGGCGGGGGAGAGGATGAGGTCGTTTCGGCCATCAACACCACTCCACTCGTTGACGTCATGCTGGTGTTGCTGATCATCTTTCTGATCACAATTCCGGTTGCAACACACACGGTGAAACTTAACCTGCCGAAGGATATGAACCAGCCGACGCAGACCAAAAATGGTAACGTTGTGCTTGCAGTGACTGAAAACGGACAGGCATACTGGGACCAGACGCTCCTCAAGGGGCGTGCTGACCTGATGGCTCATCTGGATAAAGTTGCCCGCATGCAGCCCCAGCCTCAGATACAGATCAGAGGTGATGTAAAGGCCCGTTATGAGGCCGTGGGCAAGCTGGTTGAATCCTGTCAGGAGGCCGGTATCTCGCATATCGACTTCATTACAGAAAAACCAAAAGACGGCTAAACTGAAGTCAGGTTTTGCTTTTGCCATTATGGCAGGAGCAAAACCGTCTTCTTTCTGCTTTTTCAGTCTGATTATGACGCGTTGTCAGACTGAAAAAACAGAGCATTGGTGAGAAAGTAACAGCTTATGGGCATGAATCTCGGATCAGACAGCACGACTGAAGACGAAGGCATTGTTGATATCAACACCACCCCGTTGATTGACGTGATGCTCGTTTTGCTGATTATGCTTATTATTACAATTCCGTTGCAGACACAGGCTGTGTCGATTGACCTGCCTCAGGGGAATCCGCCGCCTCCGACGCATGAGGTTCCTGTCGCGACAATTGCGGTTGATTTTGACAACAGCATCACATGGAATGGTGCGCCCATTACCAGTGAAGATGATCTGCAGGCGCATTTGCGTGAGGTCGCGGCTGTGCCGGAGGATGACCAGGCCGAAACACATCTGCAGGCTAACCGTCTCGCAGACTACAAAACGGTCATCCATATCATGGCTGATGCTCAGCGCCTCGGGGTCAGGAAAATTGGTATCGTAGGCCTCGAGCAATTCACAGAAGGACAGTAATCTATGTCGTCTCATCTTTTACGCATCACGCTGGCTGCCTGTGTGGCTTTTTCAGTTGCACAGCCGGTTGCCCATGCGGCGGAAACGACTCTTTCTGCCGGGGTGGCCACAGCTTTGCAGCAGGCACAAACGGCTCTTGCCGGTCATAAATATGACCAGGCGATGAGTGCGGTTAATAAAGCTGATGCCATAAAGGGAAATTCAGAGTACGACACTTACGTCATTGCTCAGATGCGGGCAGCAGTTGCATCGCAGACAGGTAATCTGGCCGCGGCAACCGCAGCCTATGACAAGCTGATTGCGTCACCCCGTACGACAAAAGCTGCTAAAGAGCAGATGCTGATGTCTGAAGCGACAATGGCCTATAAAGCAGGTAACTATCCTGCAACTATTCAGGCTATTCAGCGTTATCAGCATGATTATGGCAATTCGCCAGTTCTCGATACACTGCTCGCTCAGTCATATTATCTGCAAAAAGATTATCAGGGTACAGTTAACCTGCTGACTCCCCGGATCGCTGCTGAGATTAAGAGTAAAAAAGTACCAGCTGAAGCTCAGCTGCAAATGCTGGCCGCCAGTGCGACAGCTCTGAAGCAGGATACTATCAGCACACATGCTTATGTTCTGCTGGCTACCTACTACCCTAAAAAGGAATACTGGGACCTTCTGCTGCATGGTCTGATTGTAAACCCAAAAATTCCGCAGGCTCTCCAGCTTGACGTTTACAGAATTCGCCTCGCTGCCGGTAACATTACCCAGGCCCGCGATTTTATGGAAATGACAGAGATCGCTGTGCAGAAAGGTATGCCTCAGCTGGCTCTTGATCTGATGAATCAGGGTTACAGCGCAGGTATTCTGGGCCAGGGTGCTGAAGCCAGCCGTCAGGCGCGCCTGAAAGCTCTGGTTGAAAAAGATATCGCTGCAAAAAAAGCATCAATCGCAGCTGACGAGGCTACGGCTCTCAAAGCAAAAACAGGCGATGCTTTGCTGACAGTAGGTTATAATTATGTGTCTTTTGGTGATGCCAGCAAAGGCCTTGACCTGATGCAGCAGGCAATTGCTAAGGGTGTGAGCAATGTTAATCTTGCTCGCCTGCAGTTAGGTCTTGCACAGCTACAGGCTGGTCAGAAAGATCAGGCTATCGAGACTCTTAACACAGTTGAAGGTGACGATGGCACGCATGACATCGCTCAGTTGTGGATCCTGAAGTTAAAATCTGCTGCTATTCACCAGGCTGGCAAAAAATAAAGCTTATTATCCCCCGCCTGTGTCCCTTTATTACCGAGACGCAGGCAGGGTGACCTGGTTTGACCCCTGAAAATTTATTATTTGCTGTAGCGATGCAAAATATTTTGCAGCGTAATGCGTTGCTGCATGCACAACGTCTTAAACTTTTGCCGTTTATCGACAGACCTCAGAGAGGAGATCAGGCCGGAGCCTGACCTTTCTCACGGGTGTGTTGATTTGTGGCGGGTTCTGTTGTGTGTTCTTTCCAGCCACCGCCGAGTGTGCGGTAAACCGTGACCAGGTTTTGATAATTAGCAACATTCACGGTGATCTGTGACTGACGCGCCTGCAGATACGAGCGTTGTGAAACAAGCGTTGTCAGGTAAGAATCTGTCCCTGCATTGAAGCGTTTCTGTGCAAGAGAAAATGCATCAGCCGAGGCACTGACCAGGGCATTCATCTGCTTTTGCTCGTCAAGATATGCTTCACGGGCCGCCAGTGCATCTGCGACCTCTCTGAACGCTGTCTGCACAGTTTTTTCGTATGTGGCTATCTGCGTGTTGCGTCGGGCTTTCGATGTTTTCAGGTTGCCGCTGTTAATGCCCCACGTCCACAGAGGGATCTGAATCTGGGGGTTAAGGCCCCAGGTTGTGGCAGCTGAGGTAAAGAGTTTATTGAACTGAAGGCTCGAAATACCATCATTAGCTGTCAGTGTGATGCGGGGAAAGAATGCTGCCCTTGCTGCCCCGATATTTGCCTGAGCTGCCAGAAGGTTGTGCTCGGCAGCGACGATATCAGGTCTGCGCTCAAGCAGGTCTGATGGCAACCCGGCAGGCAGGTCAGCCAGCAATGTCTGCTGACCCAGCGGGCGGGGAGCGGGCAGGTCAGCGGGTAATGGGGCGCCAATCAGCAGAGCAATCAGGTTTTCATCCTGAGCGAGCTTACGCTGGGTATCAGCCTTAAGGGCGGCGCTCTGGCTGACCTGTGTTTCAGCCTGCCGTACAGTCAGTAAATCTGCCTCACCATTGCGGTATTTAGCCTGTGTGAGTCGCAGGGTGTCCTGCTGGCTGGCAAGAGTGCTATTGGCCAGATCAAGGGTTTCTTTATCTCCAAGCCAGGTGATGTAGGCGATAGCAACCTGTGAGACAACGCTTATGAGCATGCCCTGCAGAGAGGACTGTTTAGCCAGTGCATTTTCAGCGGCCTGGCGTGACAGGCTGCGAATACGTCCGAAAAAGTCAATTTCGTAAGACGAAAAGCCAATGCCACCCTGGTAGTATTTAAAAACCCGGCCATCACCAAAGGCTGCGTTATTGCTTTTTCCGGCATCCAGCCCTGGTGCAAAGGTCAGACCAGCGGCATCGGAAGGGGCCTGATACATTGGCCCGCCGGTGGCAGAAATTGTCGGAAAAAGGCCAGCATGCTGCGTATCATAAAGCCCCTGAGCTTCGCTGATATTTGCAGCCGCTTCACGCAGGTCGCGGTTTTCGCGCAGGGCAATGGTAATCAGGGCCTGCAGGCGCGGGTCAACAAAAAAGTCTTTCCAGCCTATGTCGGTAGCAGCCTGCTGCAGGCGTGGGTTACCCGTGTTCTGGTAAGCAGGCCACGAGGTCGCCAGCGGCGGAGCAGGGCGCTTATATTTAGGGATCATGGTGCACCCCGAAAGCATCCCCCCTGCCATAGCAAGGGAGAGTGCCTGCAGGCGCAGGGGGGTGAACGAGGAGAGTAAAGTCGGCATATGTTTAGTGCCCCCCATGAGAAGGCTGTGAATCCTGGGTATGCTCCTGCTTTTCACTCAGGCGTTTTACCCGGAAAAGACGCAGAACAGCCACGAAGAAAACAGGAACAAAATAGACAGCCAGTAATGTCGCTGTTGACATCCCACCCACCACGGCTGTGCCAATGGCCAGACGAGAGGCCGAACCAGCACCGGTTGCAATGGCCAGCGGGAAAACACCGACAACAAAGGCGATAGAAGTCATCAGGATAGGACGCAGACGCTCACGTGCCGCGGTGTTTACTGCTTCTTCCAGGGTTTCACCTTTTTCAAAGGCAGCCTTAGCAAATTCGACAATCAGAATGGCATTTTTAACAGCCAGCCCGACTGTGGTCAGAAGCCCGACCTGGAAGTAAACGTCGTTATCCATGCCGCGGAACAGGGTTGCGGCAATAGCCCCCAGAACACCCAGAGGCACAACCAGAATAACAGCAAACGGAATAGCCCAGCTTTCATACAATGCTGCAAGGCAGAGCAGAATGATAATGCCTGCCAGCGCATATAGCGGCCCGGTTGAAGAGCCGGAGGCCAGCTGCTCAAATGAAAGGCCGGTCCACTCATAGCCGATTCCTTTAGGCAGCTTTTTCATGATGTCGAGCATCGCAGCGATTGAATCACCTGAGCTGTAGCCTGGTGCAGGCTGGCCAAGTATTTCGTATGAGTTGAAACCGTTATAGTTTTCAACTTTTTGCGGGCCGACAATCCAGTTAGCTGAGATAAAGGCATTCAGCGGTGTCATTGTGTCGTTGACATTGACGACCACACTGCTGGCGTTATTGCTGCCAGCTGAGGTGCTGTTGCCGTTATGAACATACCATTTGTTCAGATCATATGGCAGCATACGGGCATCAGGAATACCCTGAATATAAACCTGCTTTACGCGGTCATTGCGCAGAAACTGGTTTACATAGATCGAGCCCAGTGCCCCCTGAATGGTGTTGTTGATACTGGCGATTGTAATGCCAAGGGCATTAGCTTTTTCGCGGTCAATATTGAGGTTGTACTGAGATGCATCTTCCATACCATTCGGGCGAACAGCTGCCAGACGCTTGTCCTGTGCGGCCATGCCCAGAACCATGTTACGTGCAGCAAGCAGTTTCTCATGTCCAAGGTGGCCGCGGTCTTCAAGCTCAAGGTCAAAACCGGTAGCGTTACCCAGTTCCAGTACAGCAGGAGGGTTAACAGCGAAGATCTGGGCCTTAGGATTGGTCCAGAAATGATTCATGATGCGGTTTGCAATAGCCGTTGAGGTTTCCTGGGGTTTTGTACGCAAATCCCAGTCTTTCAGACGGATAAAGAATGCCCCGGCACTTTGCCCCTGACCTGCAAAGTTAAAGCCATTCACAGCATAGACTGATTCAACCAGGTTTCCCTCGGTTTTAAGAATATAATCTGTGACTTCATGGTTGATACGGGTGGTTTCTTCCATAGGGGTGTTAACAGGCATTGTAATCTGCCCGAACACCAGCCCCTGATCTTCATCAGGAAGGAAGCCGCCAGGCAACTTTGAAAAGAGAAAGATAACGCAGCCCGTGACGAGGAAGAGCCCGAGAAATGACAGGGCCAGATGCCGGACCAGAAAATTGACACCATGAAGGTACCCACGGGTCATCTTTTCAAAGTTACGGTTAAACCATCCGGCAAGACCGGTCGTTTTTTCATGAGAGCCAGCTTTGAGCATAGTTGCGCACAAGGCCGGCGTTAACACCATAGCGACCAGTACTGAAAGCCACATGGCAGAAACAATGGTGATTGAGAACTGCCGGTAAATGACCCCGACAGAGCCAGAGAAGGCTGCCATGGGCAGAAAGACTGCTGTCAGGACCAGAACGATACCAACAAGAGCGCCTGAGATTTCATCCATTGAAACTTTTGAGGCCTCAACGGGTGACAGTTTGCTCTCTGTCATCACACGTTCAACGTTTTCAACCACAACAATCGCGTCATCGACCAGCAGACCAACGGCCAGCACCATGGCCAGCATGGTCAGAGTGTTGATCGAGTAGCCCAGTATATTCAGCAGGCCAAAAGTACCCAGCAGAACAACCGGCACAGCGATTGTTGGTATCAGTGTCGCCCGGAAATTTTGCAGGAAGATCAGCATGACCAGAAAGACCAGGCCAATAGCTTCAAGCAGGGTAATGACGACTTCCTGGATCGAAAGAACAATGAAGGGCGCCGTATCGAGCGGATAAACAGTCTTCAGGCCTGGCGGGAAGAATTTTTCCAGTTCACTGATTTTCTCTTTAACCGCAGCTTCGGTGGAGAGCTGGTTTGAACCAGGTGCCAGCTTAAGAGCCATACCAGAGGCAGGATGGTTATTGTAGAAAGAGTCAGTGTTGTAGGTCTGAGGGCCCAGCTCAACAGTGGCGATGTCTTTGATGCGCACCTGTGAACCATCAGGCTGCACTTTCAGAAGAATCTTTTTAAACTGCTCAGGGTCTGTCAGACGGGTCGGGCCGATAATGGTGGCATCGAGCTGAATACCTTTGCGTGCCGGCAGGCCACCCAGCTCACCTGATGAGACCTGAAGGTTCTGGTTCTGAATGGCAGTTTGTACGTCTGTGACAGTCAGGCCGTAATTGAACAGCTTGTCAGGGTCCATCCAGATACGCATGGCGTATTCTGAGCCGAACAGCGTATGGTCACCCACACCTGTGATACGGCTGAGCGGATCTGAGATGTTAGAAGCCACGTAGTCGGCAATATCGCCGCCATTCATACTGTTGTCAGTCGAGATGAAGCTGACCACCATCATGAAGTTTTTAACAGCTTTGGTGATGCTCAGCCCCTGAGCGGTAACTTCTGACGGCAGTTTTGGCTGCGCCAGCTGAAGTTTGTTTTGCACCTGCACCTGGGCAATGTCAGGGCTTGTGCCCTGCTCAAAAGACAGGTCAATTTCCATCTGTCCGGAAGCATATGATTGTGCAGAAATATATTCCAGATGGTCAAGGCCGAACATCTGCTGAAGAATGGGGCGTACAACTGTGTTGTTTACCGTGTCAGCAGAGGCACCGGGGTAAGTGACCGAAATGGCTATCTGTGGCGGCGCAATGCTGGGATACTGCGCAATAGGCAGCCGGAAAAGCGACAGGCCACCAAGCAACATGATGATAAGGCTGATGACCCATGCAAAGACGGGTCGGTCAATAAAAAAACGAGCCAGGGACATGAGGTCAGTGTCCTCTGTTCAGGTTTTCTGTGGTTTCTGGCTGTGCTGAGGCAACCTCAGTCGGCTTAACGTGGCCGCCAGGTTTGATTTTTTGCAGGCCTGTTACCACAACGCGGTCTCCGTCCTGCAGACCGGCTGTTACAAGCCAGTTGTCACCAAGTGCCTGACTGGTCTGAATTTTGCGACGCTCAACCGTATCGTCCTGTTTGATAACCCAGACTTCAGGGTCACCATGTGAGTTGTGGCTGACAGCTTTTTGCGGGACCAGAATGCTGTTGGGGTCTGTACCTTCTTCAAGCTGGGCATGAACATACATGCCCGGCAGAAGCAGCTTCTGTGGGTTAGGCATAATAGCACGGATGACAACAGAGGAGGTCGAGGTATTGACGTTAACCTCAGACAGCGCCATGCGCCCTTTAAATTCGTAAGCCGAATTATCCTCAAGGGTAAGAGAGACAGGCACCCGGCCATCGGGCTGACGTTTCAGGCGGCCTTCAGCCAGCTCGCGCTTCAGGCGCAGCAGTGTGATGGCCGGCATATTCACGTCAACATAAATCGGGTCAAGGCGCGTAATGGTTGCTGTGTCGTTGGTCTGATTGGCAGTAACCAGCGCACCAACAGTAATCAGGGTACGGCCGATACGCCCTGTAATGGGCGCATTCATTTTTGTGTAGTTCAGGTTGACCTGTGCGCTCTCAACCTGACCTTTTGCATTGAGAATACGCCCCATAGCTTCTTTTTCAGTGGCCAGAGCATCGTCATATTCCTGCCGGCTGACAGCGTGGTCTTTTACCAGGTTGCGGTAACGGTCAAGCTTGGCGCGGGCTGTGATTTCAGCTGCCTCTGCCTCTTCCAGGAGACCTTTTGCCGTGGTGTAGGCTGCCTGGTAGCGTGAGGGGTCGATCTGATAAAGCTGCTGGCCAGCAACAACGTCAGCCCCCTCAATAAACAGGCGTTTTTGTATAATGCCGGTTACCTGAGGGCGTACCTGTGCAATTTCAAAAGCATCAGTACGACCAGGCAGGCTGGTGGTCATGACCACCGACTGGGTATGCATGGTTACGTAATCAACGCTTTGTGGCGGCATTGCCCCTGACTGAGTGCTTTTACGTTCACATCCTGCCAGAGCAAGCAAAGCAACAGCAGAGGCCAGAAATGGGCGCAGGGGAGTATAGGGAGTCATCACTCTGGCGAATCCTGTCTTTAAAAAACAATATGTGCGCAGGAACCCCGTTGAACGGGGTCGGGGGATGGGGTGCTTTGCAGCTGGGGAAACGTTAATAAGGAATAAAATGAATATTCTACCGTTTCACGTTAGCGACGATATAGAATTTGTTCAGAATGTGTCAAGGGTATGGTTGTAAAATGTTATTATAACATATTGATATTTATATATGTTTTAAATTTTTTACCGGGGTTTCCCCCGGCGTAAAATGGGTTACTGACCTATATTTCTTAATTTTTTACCCATCATCAGGTTTTTCTCAATCTGCTCCAGAGAGACATCATTCGTTTCAGGGACATAGAGCCAGGTCAGGAGCAGAAAAAGACCGTTGAGTCCGGCCATCAGAGCAAAAGTACAGCCGCCGCCCAGCCCGTTAAGAATGCTGAGGAAAGACAGCCCGACGATCATGTTGGAGATCCAGTTGCTGAGTGTTGAAATGGTAATACCGAGGTCACGCCCCTTCATGGGCTGAATTTCAGAGCACAGCACCCACATGAGCGGCCCGGCGGACATAGCGTGTGCGCTGATAAAGATCATCACAAAGAATACGCACATTATGCTGGCGGTCTGGGTTTCCATGCCTGTTATATTCAGCCATGACAGGCCGGCCAGAGAGAAAACCATGGTGGCAAAGCCACAGTACAGAATAGGCTTACGGCCCCAGCGGTCTACAAGACCAATGGCTGCCAGCGTTGCAAGCACATTAACAAATCCGACAACAGCCGTGCACCACATCTGAGATTCGCCGACAAAGCCTGCCAGAGCAAAAATTTTGGGCGCATAGTACATAATGACGTTAATGCCGGCGAACTGCTGCATGGCCTGAAGCAACACACCCAGAGCAACTGAGCGACGAAAGTTAGAGTTGCTTTTCAGCAGAGAAAAACCACCTTTTCTTGACGTCAGCTGTGCTTCAATTGAGCGGATTTCTGCGGCTGTATCATGTGAATCAGGGCGAAGGTCTTCTAACACGCTGTGTGCTTCTTTTTTACGCCCCTTCATCATCAGCCAGCGAGGGCTGTAGGGAAGAAAAAGGACGCCGATGACAAATAAAACGCCCGGTATAACAATAACACCAAACATCCATCGCCACTGCGCATGATAAGCGAATAATGTATCACTGATAAAAGCGACCAGAATACCAACCGTGATCATTAGCTGGTACGTGGCGATCATGGCGCCGCGTGTTTCTTTACTGGCAATTTCTGAGAGATAGAGAGGAGAGGTAAAAGCTGCAATGCCGATGGCAAGCCCCATGAGTCCACGGTTTACAATCATGCTCATGACTGACCATGACACCGCGCATCCAAGAGAGCCGAATATGAAGATAATACCGGCGATAACAAGAGACCATTTGCGGCCTGTAATACGGGCCAGCCACCCTGCCAGAATAGCCCCGATAGCCGCACCGGCCATCATGCCACTGACAATCCATTCCTGCTGCATGGTCGAGGCATGAAATTCGCGTGAGACGAAATCAAGCGCTCCTGATATCACACCGATATCCAGTCCGGACATAAGCCCGGCTGTTGCCGCCAGTATGCCAATGACAGCACTTTTTACGGTAAAAGAGGACTCTGAAGAATCAGGGGACGTTTCTGGCATATTACAAGATTTTCCGTGCAGCATTATTATTCTTTATCAGACTATGCCGTGAGATAGATCGCTGGCCCTTAGGGTGGGGCGTTATCTTATTTCTTACTACGGCAGTCGGGGGTTTTTATCACATCGGTGTGATAAAAGGGATATATTTTTCTCTGGTTTTAGCAGCCGTTAAAGATTGCTTACTCTCAGTGAGTAATCTGTTTACAGATATACAGGTCTTCTTGTGTAGCAGGGGACCGGCCTGGTTTTTAGTCAGGCTCGCTTTCTCCAAAGCGGGAATCACGATGCACCCATGTTGAGAGTAGCAGGCCAAAACCCATCATAACGTTGAGCATTGCTGAACCACCGTAAGACACAAGAGGCAGGGGAACACCACCAACAGGGATCGCTCCCATGACCATTGAGAGGTTGACCAGGCAATAGAGAAAGAAGTTGACGCTGATCCCCAGTGCGACAAGGCGGCCAAAGCGGTTGCGACTGCGTATGGCCATGAGCATACCGCCAAGGATAATGATAAGCAGCAGGCTGATAACTGTTAATGCACCGGCATAACCCCATTCCTCAGCAATCATGGTGAAGATGAAGTCAGTCTGTTTTTCAGGCAGAAAGTTAAGCTGCCCCTGAGAGCCTTTGAGGTAACCCTGTCCCCACATGCCGCCTGATCCCAGCGCAATTTTTGACTGGATAATATTATAACCTGCCCCAAGGGGATCGCTTTCGGGGTTAAGAAAGGTGGTAATCCGGGCGCGCTGATAGTCATGCAGGTGACTGTAGGCAACTTTAATCAGATAAGGTACGGGGAGTACAAGTAACACAATCTGCCATAGCCTCATGCCCGCAGCGAAGAAAAGAGCTGCCCCGATACCACCAATAATTGTTGCTGTGCCGAGGTTTGGCTCTTTAAGTACCAGCACAACGGGCAGCAGAACAATAAAGGCCGGGGGCAGCAGCCAGAGCGGGTTGCCCATCTGCCTGTGGTTCAGACGATGGAACCATGCAGCCAGAACAAGCACCAGAGCTATTTTTGCATATTCAGAGGGCTGAACCTGTACGCCGCCAATAATAAGCCAGCGTTCAGCCCCCTTGCCAACATGCCCCATGTGCAAAACAGCTGCCAGCAGAGCAACAGAAAAAATATAAAGAGGCCACGCGGCGCGTATCAGCACTTTGGGTGGCAGCATGGCAATGGTGATCATCATCACCAGTCCCACAGCAAAACGTGCGGCCTGAGGTGCTGCAAACGGGTAAGGGGCTCCGCCGGCAGCAGAGTAAAGTGTGATATATCCTGCGGCAGCAAGTGTGCAGATCAGCAGAACGTAAAGCCAGCTGATACGCCAGAGTTTGGATAAAAGCCGAAAGCTCGGTTCGGCGCGCAGCAGACGTTTGTGAAATTTCATTGTCTATTGTGTGTCTGATGCGTCAGCAACACGCTCAGGTGGTGGTGTGATGTGGTTTGCCGGGTCGCGCAGAAGTGTGTCAGTCATGATATCGCGTGCCAGCGGGGCCGCGGCTTCTGCACCTGCGTTACCGTGCTCAATAACGACCGAGACTGCATATTGTGGATTATCGTAGGGTGCAAAGCAGATAAACAGGGCATGTGGCCTGTATTCCCACGGCAGATTGGCCGAGTTGAAGTGTCCGCTTTCACGCAGTGCCCGCGATACGCGTCTGACCTGAGCCGAGCCGGTTTTGCCGGCCATCATAACACCCGGAATAGTCAGTTTTGCTTTGGGGGCTGTGCCATGGGGTTCATTCACCACGGCAAACATGCCACTACGCAGGGCAGCCAGCCCGGCAGCGGGCATATCAAGTTCCGGCCAGTGTTCGGCCGTTGCCTGTGGGCCGGTTTCGTCATTCAGAGAGCGTACAAGGTGGGGTTGCACAGCCCGCCCTGTTGCCAGGCGCGAGGTATAGGTTGCCAGTTGCAGGGGGGTCACCTGCACAAACCCCTGGCCAATCCCACTGACAATGGTATCGCCACCATTCCAGTGGTGGTGGTGTGCCTGTCGCCAGGTCGGGGTCGGGATGAGGCCGGTGCGGGTATGTGGCAGCTCAATATCAAGCGGAGTGCCTAAGCCGAAGCTGTGGGCTGTTTCTGCAATATGGTCCATGCCGATGCGGCGTGCCATCTCATAAAAATACACGTCGCAGGAAAATTTAAGGGCCTGGTGCAGGTCAAGTGACCCATGCCCCCATCGTGACCAGCAGTGAAAGCGCGTGCCGCCTACGTCCAGATGACCAGGGCAGAAGACCCGGTCGGAAGGAGAAATGAGACCAGCCTTCAGCCCTGCCATGGCAACCGCAGGCTTAAAAGTTGAGCCCGGAGGGTACACACCGGCAACTGCTTTATTGATCAGAGGGGTTCGTTCGTTGTTGATCCATTCAAGCCATTGTGTGTGACTGACACCACTATCGAAGAGTGAGGGGTCGAAAGAAGGTGTGCTGGCCATTGCCAGCACCTCACCATTGCGGCAATTCATGACAACGGCAGAGGCAGTCTGATCACCAATGCGACCAAGAACTGCATGCTGCAGCACGCTGTCGATTGTCAGGCCAATTTTCGTCCCTGATGTACCTTCAGCCCGGTTCAGCTCAGAGATAACCCTGCCGACTGAGTTAACCTCCATTTCGACAGAGCCTGCTGTGCCGCAGAGTGTTGTGTCCTGGCTTTGTTCAATACCAGCACGCCCGACACGCATACCAGGCAGAGCCAGCAGGGCTGACCGTGCGACATCGCGCTCGTTGGGGGGCGCAACATAGCCGATAATATGGGCCAGAGACTCACCTTCAGGATAGACGCGCCGTGTGCCGACATCGATCAGAACACCAGGGAGCGAGGGCGCATTGAGCTCAATGCGGGCCATCTCATCCCACGAGAGAAAGTCTCGCAGCATAACCGGGACAAAACGGCGTTTATGGCGCATTTCGCGCAAAATGCGGGCACGGTCATGCTCATCAAGTGGAATGATAGTTGAAAACCGCTCAATCGTGCCGTTCACATCTGTCGTTTCTTCGGGCAGCAGAAGGGCGCGCCAGTTTTCCTTATTACTGGCAAGCGCTACGTTATAGCGATCGACAATATGGCCTCGCGGTGGTGCCAGGTAGCGTTTGCTAACCCGGTTGCTTGCAGCCATGCGTGCATATTTATCGCCATTTTCAACCTGCAGACCATAAAGTTTTCGGGCCAGAAGCCCCAGAGCGCCAGTTTGCAGGGCCATAATCAGCAAGGCCCTGCGCGTAAAAATACCGCGTGATGGGTCTTTTTGAGTTTTGGCAGGCATAAGGCGCTTTATATCGCGCTTACGGCGTTTGAACCTCATGATGCACCATCTTTCTGCATCAGATATCTTCCCGGTCGTTGAACTTCTGGATAACCCAGGAGAACAGAACCGAGAGAGCAGGGTAGAAACCAACGCACAATGTCGCTTCGAATAAAGCCGGGGACAGTGTCAGGATGTGTAGTCTGAACAGGCAGGCAAAGCTCCATTGTAGCAGGCAGACACCGAGGGCAATAAAAGCGAATATAAGCCATGATAGCAGAAAAGGCAGGCGTGTAATGCCAAAACGTGAATAAAAAGCGACACTATGAACAAGTAAAAGGAGCAGCGCACTAACCCCCAGCGGGGTGAAATTGACAAAGTCCATAGAAAGGCCAAGTAAAAAAACCACCGGGCTCGTCATAGAAGAGGGGTGCCACGCTGACCAGAAAAAAACAGTTGTGATCATAAACGCAGGCAAAATCTCAGTGATGCCAGGCACAGGCAGAGGTGCCGCGCAGATAATAATGATGAAAAAGCAGAGAATACCCGGCAACAATCGCCGTGCACCGTGGTCCAGCCTGCTCCAGATGGTCTGATGAGGCTGAATTTCTGCTTCCCAGGAGTTCCGGGAGGAATCGGGCTTCATGAGTGTATTATGCCCTTATCCCTGGTTAAAAAGCTTAGTAAACGGAGGCTCCTGCGTTTTATGTGGCGGTGCCAGTGGTACGTGACCTGGTGCATCGGGAGCTTCAACCTGAGCCTGACCAAAATTAAAAATGCGTAGCAAAACAAGATGATCAAGCTTTGCGTAGGGTATAACGACAGGTCGTCCCGGCATAATATAATGGACTGTACCAACAGGCAGGCCTGCGGGAAAAGCACCAGCCTGGTCGCCTGTGACGACACGCTCTCCTTCCAGCGGGTGTATGTCCTGCGCATAATACATGAGTTTGGGCATAGGGGAGTTATCGCCTGCCATTATGGCAGGGGCATGGCTTGATTCAAGCAGTACCGGCAGGCGGCTTGAAATATCGGTAATCAGCAATACACGGGCTGAATGAGCGCCGGTTTCTGTTACACGCCCTGCCAGCCCGTTAGCTGCGAGAGCAATATTACCTGCTTTTACACCACTGTCTGCTCCTGCAATCAGCAGGACAGCACGCGCATAAATACTGCCGCTATCTGCAACGACTCGTCCCGTGACAAAGGTTGGAGCGTCTTCGGGAATCCAGTGCAGGGCCGTTTTGAGTGAATCGTTTTCTCTGGTCAGAGAGACTGCGACATCATACCACCGGCGTAAATTCTCATTCTCTGTTCTGAGGCGGGTATTTTCCGAGGCGAGATGGCTGGCTTCATGTAAGGCCGATGTGACAGCAATGGCGCGCTCTTCCGCTGCGGTCACAACCGACCACACAGGGGCCAGAGCATCGGCCACACACATACGCACCTTCTCGCTTCTTTTACGATCAGCCTGACCGGCAATTATAATACCGGCAGAAAGAAGAATGAGTGCGGGGAGCGTAAGCCTGTTCAGGGCCAGGCGGAGCTGAATGGAGACAGGAATCACGGTTATACAGCCCCACTGTATCGTAAAGTGCAGACACGCAGGAGGGGAAGTCTCCTCTGTCTCATGGTTTACGATACATCCTTTCTGTCACGCAGGCCGAAGAGAATAGTATTAATCGTCAGAGAATCTTGTTTCAACAGAACTCCCCGACGATACTATAGTAATTAGTACATCGATGTCAGCACATTCTGGAGGCGTTTCATTTCTTCCAGTGCGCGCCCGGTGCCCAGAGCAACACATGAGAGAGGGTCTTCGCCAACTGTGACAGGCAGACCGGTTGACAGACGCAGCACATCGCTCAGACGGTAAAGCAGAGCACCGCCACCGGTCAGCACAATACCTTTGTCGACAATATCCGCTGCCAGTTCAGGAGGGGTGTTTTCAAGTGCTGTATTCACAGCATCAATGATCTGGCTGATCGGCTCCATCAGGCTTTCAGCAATCTGAGCCTGAGAGACCTGTACCTCGCGGGGGACGCCGTTAATCAGGTCACGCCCTTTGACATCAAGCCAGGGGCCCTGGTCATCCGGGTCGTCGGGCATCATGGCTGAGCCCAGTTTTATTTTAATGCGCTCGGCAGAACTCTCACCAATAAGCAGATTATGTGTACGCCGGATGTAGGAGATAATGGCGTCATCCATTTTGTCGCCACCAACGCGTACAGAGCGGGCATAAACGATGCCACCCAGCGAGATAACAGCAACCTCGGTTGTGCCGCCGCCAATATCGACAATCATGCTGCCTGAGGGCTCTGTCACAGGCAGGCCGGCCCCGATAGCTGCAGCCATAGGCTCTTCGATCAGGAATACACGGCGTGCACCAGCACTTTCGGCACTCTCCTGAATGGCGCGGCGCTCAACGGCTGTTGCTCCTGAGGGTACGCAAACGATAATCTGCGGGCTGGTAAAGGCCCGGCGATTATGTACTTTGCGAATGAAATGTTTGATCATTTCTTCAGCAACATCAAAATCGGCGATAACACCGTCGCGCATCGGGCGAATAGCAGTAATATTGCCCGGTGTACGGCCAACCATCAGCTTTGCTTCTTCCCCGACCGCCAGGACCTGCTTTTTGCCTTTAATTTCGGTAATCGCAACGACTGACGGTTCATTAAGAACGATGCCGCGCCCTTTAACATAGACAAGAGTGTTAGCAGTACCCAGGTCAATTGCCATGTCAGCGGACATGAGACCTAGCAGACGAGATAACATCCAGGACTCCTGGTTTAAGGGCCGCACTATGTGATCGTAACAGCAGAGTAGTGAGGCCTTTTTCTCTGCATGGATCAGATTAATTCATATGAAGGAGGAATTACCTATGCAGCACCTGAGGCACAAGACCTTTTCGGCAAGAAACATTACGAAAAAACATTAACAATTGTTTTCTATACCGGGGGAGAGGGCTTTACCCCCGGTATAATCAGCTCAGACTGTAAGTGCTTCTGGCTCCGTACGGTCACGTTTGATCAGTAATTTGTTCAGTGCATGAACGTAGGCCCGCACGGCAGAGACAACCGTGTCTGCATCAGCGCCCTGGCCATCAACCATTTTTCCGTCTTCTTCAAGTCTGACTGACGTACGGGCCTGAGCATCTGTTCCTTCAGTTACAGCAGCGACTGAGAACAGCGCCAGCCTGGCATCATGTGGAAATGCAGCCTGAAGTGCATTAAATGCTGCATCAACCGGACCGTTGCCAATTGCCTGACTTGTGATGACCTTGCCTTCAACATTAAGCGTCAGCTCTGCGTCAGAAGGCTGGCCAGAGACAGAGGCAAGCTTCAGATGTTCAAAACGAATATGTGCATGGTCACGTACTTCGTCGTCTACCAGAGCGATGATGTCTTCATCGTAGACTGCTTTTTTTCGGTCTGCGAGGTCTTTAAAGCGTGAGAAAGCATCGTTCAGCTTGGCATCATCCAGGCTATCGTAACCCAGGCTTTTCAGCTTATCACGGAAGGCTGCACGCCCTGAGTGCTTGCCCATGACCAGTGATGAGCGGGTCCAGCCAACGCTTTCAGGGGTCATGATTTCATAGGTTGCGGCATTTTTCAGCACCCCATCCTGATGGATGCCGCTCTCATGAGCAAAGGCATTACGGCCAACAATGGCTTTATTCGGCTGCACGTCAAAGCTGGTAATGGTTGCCAGCATACGTGACACCTTCAGCAGGTCAGGTGTGTTGATGCCCGTTGTGAACGGGTACTGGTCGTTGCGGGTGCGCAATGCCATAACGATTTCTTCAAGAGCGGCATTGCCGGCACGTTCACCAATGCCATTAATAGTGCATTCGATCTGGCGTGCGCCACCTTCGACACTGGCCAGTGTGTTAGCAACGGCCAGGCCAAGGTCATTATGGTTATGAGCTGAGAAAATTACCTGATCAGCACCGGGTACGCGCTCACGCAGCATAGAAAAAATACGCAGCATGTCTTCCGGCGTGGCATAGCCTACGGTGTCGGGGATGTTGATAGTTGTGGCACCGGCTTTAATAGCAGCTTCAACACAGCGACACAGAAAGTCAGGGTCTGTGCGGGAGCCGTCTTCGGCTGACCATTCAACGTCGTCTGTCAGGTTGCGGGCTGCTGTATTGCCGGTGGTAATCAGTTCCAGAACAGTCTCCGGCTCCATCCGCAGTTTATATTTCATATGCAGCGGAGAGGTGGAGATAAAGTTGTGGATACGTTTGCGTTCAGCCTGAGCCAGTGCCTCACCTGCGGCGGCAATATCTTTTGCTCCACCTGTGCGGGCCAGGGCACAGATGACAGACCCTTTCGTGTGCCGGGCGATCTGATTAACGGATTCGAAGTCCCCTTTTGAGGCGACCGGAAAGCCTGCCTCAATAACATCCACACCTAGTGTGGCCAGAGCTTCAGCCATACGCAGTTTTTCAGCCAGGTTCATTGAGAACCCGGGAGACTGCTCGCCATCACGCAGGGTGGTGTCGAAGATGATGACGCGGCTTGCGTCTATTTTGCCGAAAGAGGGGTGATCGAATGACATGAGAAATGTCCTTGTAAACGGATTCTGAGTTCGGAAAGCAGGCTACAGTTCACTATCCCCTAAGCGTGACGGCACGAGGCCGCTGTGACCGCTCAGGGGCAGATAAGTCGTAGGAGGAGGTCCGAAGTCAGAGACGCGCGTTTCGCCTGCGCCATTATGGCACACCACATCAGGTCAGCGGCGAAAGGGACGGAATTCATGCGGGTGACCATATAGGCATGATGAGCCGAAGGCAACTCAGTTTCTGGCGCGAAATGATGTAAAAGCAGCGTGATTATATTTGAAGTGAGAGTTATTCTTTACCCTGTTTAAGAGCTTTCTCTGTTCTGAACTGCCAGATTTTCTCGAATAACAGGTTCGAGCTTGTCGTGAAGGCATGGTTCATAGTGCTGTTTTTTACGTGCCATAAAGATGAGGTCATTTCCTCATTATGTCCGACAAGAAAGGGGCAGGTCGTGACGATTTTCAGGTCATCATGTGCTTCAAGGTAACGGTCAATCGTGTTGTGTCCGACATCAGGGTTTGTTTCATCCCATTCTGCGATTAGTGCCAGTGCGTTGCGTGAATAGACATTGCACACCATGCCGACCATGCGGTTAAGCAGAACACATTGCCGTCCGTCTGCCTCAAACACTGAGGAGATGATGGCGTCAGGGTGCAGGTCAGAGATGAAGGCCGAAAAGACATCCCACCTGCAATGCTCCTGGCGGATTTTCAGAGCAAAGCTGAGAATATCTTCGGGGTTCATCCCTTCTGTAAACTCAGCATCATCTTCAAAAATAAGAGCCTGTTCGACCCCGGCCTCAAGTAGTTTTTTGGCAAGGTATTTAAAGCTGCAGGCAGCCCCGACCCACCCCGGTGTGGCACGCAGACCAGGAAACACCAGCGCGGCAGAGGTTTTGCTTTTTAATAATTCATGGCGTTCAAAGGTTTCGGGCAGGCTGAGTGCAATAAGCTGAGTTTTTATTTCATGCTGCGCGCATTGATCATAGAGGGCTGAGAAATCTGTTGCTCCCAGAGCCATCATCAGGCGACAGAGAAAAAAGTGAAAATCACCTTCACTACCGGGTTCTGGCACATAAAATACTGAGGGGTAGGTAATGCCCTGCTGTGCAAGAGCTTCTATCTCCTGCTGTGATTCTGCCAGTACGGCCCGTGAGTCTTTTAATATTGCCACATAGTTCTCAGGCAGCGAACCTGGTGTAAATGCTGGCTGCACACATATCCGGTGGGTAGCGGGAGGAAGTTCCTCAAACTTTTGCGGGTTAATGACAAAACAGAACTGTGCTGTGCAGATATCTGGCATGGAGCTGACAGTCTCAGCTTTCAAGCCAGCAGCCGTCAGAGCGGCACTAAGTGCGCGTGCCATGCCGGATGTATCATCCGGTCGGGAAAGAATGAGGATAGCGCCTGGAGTATATGCGCAATCTTTAACGGAGGGACGTGTTACCCCCGCCTTTTTTAACAGAGTGCGGATGTCAGCAAAGCGGCCTGTCGCGAGAAGCTTTGCAAAGGTCAGCCCCTTATGTGCCAGTCGGGCTATTACTCTGAGTGGTGCTGTCAGCCGCCATGATGATGAGGCCTTCAGGCTCGCCAGTGCATGGCGTGAGGCCTCCGCCTGCTGGTGCAGGCTCTGAATTTCAGCCTGAAGATCGTTTATTCTTTTGTTATGTGAGGCTTCCTGCTGGTCGCAATGCCGGGAGAGCTCTCTGACGCGAGTTCTGTAAAAAGAAAGATTTTGCCTGACTGTCAGAGCATCTTCAAGGAGAGAGGTCAGGTCAGACGTCTGCTTATCCAAGAGGAATGCTCCCTGCTTTTATGTGCTGTCTCTGTTCGATACACGATGGCCAGGTAGCAGGTAAATATGAGGGTGCTGGCCTGTGCCTTCTGGCTGTATCGGTCAGGCGAGGTGAGGCCCCCCTGAACGTTAGCCCGAGAGAGCCTGTCTGTCGCGCAGGCTATGCAGCACAAAGAGCATAACCCCGAGCAGAACTGCGGCAAAGGTCTGGTGCACAGCCCCGGCCCATACAGGCACCACCAGCAGCAATGTCGTCACGCCAAGGGCATATTGTATCAGCACAGCCCACCCCAGCAGCATCATACCATTATGGGTGCGACTCCCCACGCGAAATGCTTTGAGCCCGATGGCCAGGGTTGATAAAATTGTCAGTGCGGTCAGAGTTGCCAGCAGCCGGTGGTCAAACTGCACAGCTGCGGTGTTGGCAATCCAGTTCATCCACATCGGGCTTAATGCAGAATAGTTTGTGGGTATAAGGTGCCCCTCCATTAGTGGGAAGGTATTATAGGCAAAGCCTGCATGTGTACCTGCTGTAAAGCCACCGGCAATAATGGTCAGGCAAATCAGTCCCATCCCAAATTTCAGCATTACACTTGCCAGCCGTGCAGGAGCTGAGGGCTCAGCTGAAGTTTCAGCAGCAGGGGCAGGCCAGCGGACAGAAAATGCTGTCCAGAGAATAGCGACATATAAAATCAGAGCAGCACTCAGGTGCAGCACCAGCTTAACAGGTTCGACAGCTGTGCTGCCAGGGCGAAAGCCTGAGGCCACCATAACCCAGCCAATACCACCCTGAAGACCACCCAGAATGAAAAAGATAAAAAGCCTGATACCCAGAGCCCGGGTGATCATTTTTTTATAGATAAACAAGCTGAGTGGCAGAATGAGCACCAGGCCCATCAGGCGGCCCCAGAAACGGTGAATCCACTCAGCCCAGAAAATTTTCTGAAAACCGGCCAGACCAAATCCTTCATGCTGAAGATGATATTGGGGAATGGTCTGATAGAGTGCAAAAAGCCTCTCCCACTCGGCATGCGACAGAGGTGGAATAAAACCGCTGACAGGCTGCCAGTCCATAATTGACAGGCCCGAACCAGTCAGGCGGGTTATGCCGCCAATGGCTATCATCCCCAGAATCATAAAGCTCAGAACAAAGAGCCAGCCAGAAATTAACCGGCGATGATGGGGGGCCATATCGGCAGAACGGAGCGGAGAAGAGGACATGGCAGCCTTTGTGTCATCAGGATGATATCTGTTTGAAGGGTTTAAACCCTGCTTGCGGGTTCCTGCAAGAAAATGCTAGCGCCGGTGCATGACGTTTGTTTCGCCCACCTTCATGCAGTCCGTTACAAAAGTTCTGCGTCCCGTTATTATGCTTGGTTTGCTGGCGGCGGGCGCTGTGATGCTGCGCCATCTGCCGGGTTTTGATCATATCTTTAGCAGCACAGAGCTTTTGCGGCACGGATTCAGAGGGCGGTGCCTCTTTATATGTGGTGCAACCTTGTGGTGTGCGTTTGGTCTGCCCCGGCATATTGCTGGTTTTGCTGCAGGCCTGGCCTACGGGCCGGCCGAGGGTATCTGGCTGACAACTATAGCTTCGTGTGCCGGGTGTGCTGCTGGTTTTTACTGGTCACGCCTGGCAGCGCCTGGATGGGCGCGGGAAAAAATGGGGCAGTATTTTAGCCGCATTGATGTGCTTGTAAGGCAGGAGCCTTTTCTGAGTGTGCTTACTCTGCGCCTTTTGCCTGTAGGATCCTCATTGTTGCTGAATATTTTTGGTGGCGTCTCAGGTATGAGGTTTTTCCCTTTTCTGGGGGCGACAGCTCTTGGGGGGCTGCCTCAGAATCTGGTTGCTGTTTTACTTGGTGCTGGTGTTCGTTTTGATGCCGCATGGCAGGCTGTCGCCGGAGGCGGGTTATTCGTTTTGTCTGCTGTGCTAGGTGTATGGTTGTGGCGTGGCTCGCGTCTGGGCAGGCTGGTTTCACCTGAAAAAGAAGTCTTTCCTCGCGATGAGAGGTTATAATCAGGTGCTGACGGTTTGTTTTACTTAAAAAATATCAGGAAAGCATAGTGTAGTGCTTTCAGTTGCCTTGTTTGTAATTGCAAATTTTTGTTAATTTCTGGAGTGCCGTATGGCTTCTGCTTCCACATCACAAAAAACGGCGACAGGTCATCCATTTGGTGAAAAAATACCTGGCTGGCTGGTGTTGCTGCTGGGGTTTCTGACGGCTGTTGGCCCGATTTCAACAGACATTTATCTGCCTGCTTTCCCCGCTATGCAGCAGACGTTGCATACAAGTGCAGGCAACGTGCAGCTTACACTCTCCATCTGGTTTGTCGGTCTTGCCATTGGGCAGCTCAGTGTTGGCCCGCTTTCTGACCGGTTTGGCCGCAGAGGTCCCCTGCTGATTGGTTGCTTTATTTATGCTCTGGCTTCGGCTGTCTGTGCGTTTGCAACTGATATTGTGACTTTTTCTGTTGCGCGTTTTGTTGCGTCTGTCGGGGCTTCTGCCAGTCTGGTTATTCCAACCGCCTGCGTCAGAGATGTGGTGCCAGATCGTAATGCCGGAGCAAAAATGATGTCACGGCTGGTTATGGTCATGGGGGTTGTGCCTATTCTGGCTCCCATGCTGGGGGGGCTGGTTGTGGCGGTAACCTCCTGGCGGGTTATTTTCTGGGCTTCGGCCGCTTACGGTGCTTTTTCGGTTTTTTTCGTTCTTACTCTGCTGCCTGAAACACTTCCGCCAGTGCGTCGCAATACGCTGTCAGTCGAGACGCTGCTTGGGCGTTATGCCATGTTGCTGGGTAATCGTCCGTTTAGTTCACATGCATGGATTACCGGCTTTTCGACTTTTATGCAGTTCAGTTACCTGACTGCTGCCTCTTTTGTGTTCATTAAAATGTATGGCTTTACGCCATTGCAGTTTTCGATGCTTTTTGGCTTTTTCTCAGTGTTTATGATTGGTGCCTCACAGGTTAATGGTATGCTGGTCGGGCGCATTGATGCTGGCAAACTGTTAGGCATTGCAATTAAAATTGCGGTGGCTGGTGCGGCTCTTCTGGTTGCTGTCGTGATCTGGACCCAGTATTACGCATCCCCTCAGATACGGCCATATTCTGTGCTGTTTATTATCGGTGCTATGCTGCTGACCCTGGCACCAACCGGCATTATTTATCCTAATGCAATGATGGGAGCACTGGCTGACCATGCAGCTCTTGCCGGAGCAGCAACGGCGCTTGCAGGTACAATGCAGTATGTGCTGGGTGCTCTGGCTGGTGTTGTTCTGGGGCAGTTTTCTGCGGTTTCAGCTCTGCCAATGGCCTGCTGTATGCTGTTTGGCACCGTGGTTATGCTGGTGATTAGTTTTTTTCGGCCAGATGCACAGAAAGATCAGGTATAAGCAGAAATCTGTATCCCTGATGCATTTTATCTAACACATGATGGTATGACACCAATGAGAAAGAGCCGATAAATTATGGCGCGGCATCCGGCGAGACGAGCTCATATTCTGGCACTGATTGGTGCAGGTTTGTTAATTGTTACCTTTGGTACTATGAGTATCGAGCTTGGTAACGAGATGGCCCGCCGGGGGAATATTGACCGCCAGAGCACAACGGCGGGCAGTTATCTGCGCACGTTGCACCGTGCGACGAGCCGTGCGCGTATTTGCTATTATGCCTGGCTTGCCCGGAATAAGCCTGATGATGCCAGTTGCTACAGCAAAGCAATTGGTGAGCTCGAAAACGCTTTATCTGATTATAGCTCTTTCAGGTCGGTTCAGGAGCGTGTCGGCGCTAATCGTATTGAATCACTCAATATGGTAGGGCAAAATTTGCAGGCTATTGCGGCCTGGCCCTCAGGTGTTACAGAAATGCCTCAGGGGGGTGAGAGCCTTCTTTCCGCTCTTGATGAAAATCTGTCAGTTCTCAGTCGGGTCAGTACCCTTAATCAGGCAGGGCGTGTGGCAGATATGCTGCGTAACACGGGCTGGCAGCGGCGTTTGTTGTTGCTGGGTGTTCTGACTGGTGTGCTCAGTCTTATTGCTGCTGGGTGGGTTCTTGACCGTTCTTCACTTGTCGCAGCCAGGGCTGAGGCCTCATCACGTGACCTGGCACTTCGTCTGCGTGCAACGCTCGACAGCCTGAGCCTGGGCATGGCTGTGTTTGGTGCTGACGGGCGCCTGTGGCACTGGAACGAACAGCTGTCTCTGATCCTCGGGCTTAAGAAAGATTTTCTGAAGCTGGGGCTGCATTATGATGAGCTGAATGCTGTGCTGGTCGCCGGCAACATGTCTTTTCTTGAGCCTTTTGGCCATATTAAGCCCTTTCTCGACCGAGGTGAGGATGTTCCGCCCGTCCTTACAGAGTGTAAAGGCCCCGATGGTGCTGACCTTGAGGTGTGTCGTACGTTTTTTTTCGCGGCAGATGGTGCCGCATCGCGCCATGGTTTTGTGCTGACAATTGCAGATATCAGCCTGCGTCTGCGTAGTGAGCGTGCACTGGGTGAAGCGCAGAAACTGCGAGCCCTCGGGCAGCTCACAGCAGGCATTGCTCATGATTTTAAAAACCTTCTTACGGTTATTCTGGGTAATCTTGAACTGGTTACAGATTATGAAGGGCCTGAAGATATTGCACGTCGTCAGGAGTATATTTTTGCAGCTACCCATGCCGCCCGTCGCTCAGAGGCACTGACCGGACAGTTATTAAGCTTTATGCGCCGGCAGACCACGAAGCCGGATTCCCTTATGTTTTCGGATTTGTTCTCTTTTCTTAACGGGTTGCTGGCCCGTGTTATCGGCTCTCATATCATGGTTGAATGTTGTGATGTGGCTGGTGTCTGGCCAGTCAGAGCTGATCCTGCCCAGCTTGAAAGTGCTGTGTTGAATCTGGCTATCAATGCGCGTGATGCCATGACAAAGGGCGGTAAGCTCAAAATCGAAGCCCGTAATGTCGTGTTTGCTATGAACACAGATCTGATGAGTTTGCCACTTGAGGAGGGCCGCCACCGACGGGTGGTGTCAGACCCGACGCCGCTGCCTGCCGGTAACTGGGTTCGTCTTGATGTGACAGACACAGGCAGCGGTATGACAGACGACGTGCTGCATCGTTTGTTTGAGCCGTTTTTTACTACCAAAGGGGAGGGAGCCGGGACTGGCCTGGGGATGCCAATGGTTCTGGCCTTTTCACAGCAGGTAAACGGTCGTGTGATGGTTGAGACCGGCACAGGCCATGGTACGGTTGTATCACTCTGGCTGCCTTGTGCTGCAACAACCTGTAAGCTTGAAGAGACAAAAGTTTTGGTTGCAGACACGGCGGTAAAAACTGAAGCCTGCCAGGCCCGTGTTCTTGTTGTTGAGGATGATGCCGCCATTCGTGATATCGTTGTCACAATTATGCAGATGGCAGGCCATGAAGTTCTTGAGGCTGAAGATGGTAAGCAGGCGATAGAAATTGCAACACAGCAGGAGAAGCTCGATCTGCTGATTACCGATATCCAGCTTCCGGCACCGTTTGATGGTCTTGCTCTGTCACAGGTTCTCTCCGGGCAGAATCCGGGGCTGGCTGTGGTGTATATGTCGGGTGAGCTGACATCTGAGAGCGCAAATCTGCCAGGTGGTGTTGAGGGAGCCTCTTATCTGGCCAAACCTTTTAGACGAAAGGAACTGGTGCAGGCCGTTGCAACAGCTCTGAATAAAAACTAACAGCTTTGACGGGGTTTCTCTTGCCTGATGACCATGTGGCGGGGTAGAGCCTGTGCCGGCTTGGCCTGCCCGCAATTGCGATGGCGGGATGACAGGGCGGATGTGAGGTGCACCCGTTTTTATGTCTGCAGCTCAGAAGACACCAGGAAGGGACAGAGAAGTCATGACAAACCGCGAAGAGATCGATCTTAAGCGTTATATTCGCAATATTCCGGACTTTCCTAAGCCAGGCATTCTGTTTTACGATATTTCGACTCTTCTGCGTGATGCTGATGCCTGGCAGATTGCTATGGCACGTGTGGCACGGCAGGTTGCACCATGGCAGCCTGATATGCTCGCAGCGGTTGAATCACGTGGGTTTCTGACCGCGGCTCCTCTGGCCGACCGTCTTGGCTGTGGCCTGCTCATGATGCGCAAGCCAGGTAAACTGCCAGGTGAGACAATTTCTCATACGTATGACCTGGAATATGGCAGTGATACACTTCAGATTCAGGCTGATGCAATTAAGCCTGGTCAGCGGGTGGTTGTGATGGATGATCTGCTGGCAACCGGTGGTACACTGGCAGCTTCTGTCGCTCTGCTGCGCAAGGCCGGAGCCAATGTTGTCGGTGCGTCTCTTCTGGTCGAGCTGACAGCCCTCGGCGGCCGCGAGAAGCTTGATATACCAGTAAAAACTTTGCTTTCATATGAAGACTGATACAGTCATTACGGCGTTGTAGTTTCTGCCTCACATGATAGTGCAGCTTGCATGTGAGGCAAAGGCTGGTGCTAAAGATCACTCTTCGATACATTCCGGAAATATTTTGATTTCTGGAGTTGAAAAAAATAATGACCCGGCATTCGCAGGATCTTGTCTGGCAGGATAGAGCCAGCGCACTTTATGAGCGGGTAAAGGGTGTTATTCCTGCTATGGAGTGGGCCACTTTTGCGGATGATGTCGCAGCGATCCTCAGACTGAAGGAGGAGCATAACGCTGTCATTCTGGCGCATAATTATCAGACACCGGAAATTTTTCATTGTGTATCCGACATTGTTGGTGACTCGCTGGCTCTGGCTCGTGAGGCACAGACCGTTGAGGCTGATATTATAGTTATGGCCGGGGTTGAGTTCATGGCTGAAACAGCCAAGCTACTTAATCCGTCAAAGACAGTCCTTATTCCCTCAGCTGAGGCAGGTTGCTCTCTGGCTGAGTCGATTACGGCTGATGATGTAAAACTTTTGCGCCAGCGTTACCCCGGTGTGCCGGTCGTGACCTATGTGAACACATCTGCTGATGTAAAAGCGCAGAGTGACATCTGCTGTACCTCAGGGAACGCCAAAAAGGTGATTGAAAGCCTTGGCGTTGAGGAAGTGATTATGATCCCTGATGAGTTTCTTGCGCAGAATATTGCGAAAGAAACAGGGGTGAAAGTCATCACCTGGAAAGGTCATTGTGAAGTGCATGAGCGCTTTACCCCGCAAGAAATTCGTGAGTGGCGCAAAGCTTACCCCGGCCTTGTTGTGCTGGCTCATCCTGAATGCCCGCCAGAGGTAGTGGCTGAGGCTGATTTTTCAGGTTCGACAGCGGGTATGTCAGATTATGTTGCTTCAGCTGAAAAATCATCGCGTGTACTGCTGGTGACAGAGTGCTCAATGAGTGACAATCTCGCTGTGCAGCATCCTGATGTTAACTTCGTGCGTCCGTGTAATTTGTGCCCGCATATGAAGCGCATTACACTTGCGGCAATACGTCATGCGCTCGAAACGCAGACTGTGCCAGTTACGGTAGATGAGGCCGTAGCCGAACCGGCCCGCCTGGCTATTGAGCGTATGCTCGCTGTCTGATCGCTGTTTTTTCTTTCAGGAAATCACCGGATGTTATTCCCTCTGCCCGATATTATGCTTGAACCTCTGGTGCGTGCCGGTCTGCTTGAAGATCTGGGGCGTGGAGGGGATATTACAACCGGGGCCCTGATTGGCGAGAGCGATCGTGTGCGGGTTGTGGTCAGAAGCCGTGAAGCAGGCGTTCTGGCAGGACTGGACCTGATGCGTCTGTCTTTTCACCTGACAGACCCGCAGTTGCATTTTGAACGGCTGAAAGCTGAGGGAGATACCCTTGCTGCCGGGGATATTGTGGCAGTTGTTGAAGGTTCTGCCCGCGCTGTGCTGACGGGCGAGCGTGTGGGCCTTAACTTCCTCTCTCACCTTAGCGGTATTGCCTCTGCCACAGCGGAGGTTGTGCGTAGTGTTGCAGGTACAAAAGCACAGATTTGCTGCACCCGTAAAACACTGCCGGGTTTTCGCGCGATTCAGAAATATGCTGTGCGGGCAGGAGGCGGTGTTAGTCACCGTATGGGCCTTGATGATGCTATTCTGATCAAAGATAATCATATCGCGCTGGCAGGTAGTGTGGGCGCCGCTGTGGCACGCGCACGGGCAGCGGCAGGGCATATGGTCAAAATTGAGGTTGAGGTTGATACGCTCGCCCAGCTCGATGCGATTCTGAACGAAAAGCATATAGATGCTGTGCTGCTTGATAATATGTCGCCCGATGATCTGAGGGCCGCAGTGCAGCGTATTGATGGCCGGTTTCTTGCTGAGGCTTCAGGCGGTATTACCCCGCAAACAGCTCCTGCTATTGCGCAGACCGGGGTTGATCTGCTCTCGCTGGGCTGGCTTACTCATTCTGTCAAAGCGCTTGATTTCGGACTTGATTTCGAAAAGGCACTCTGAGCACTTTACGCCTCACGCGCATGTAATTTCCTGACCGGGTGCTGTAACGCGCTTGCGACAAGACAGCTGACATTGCTTTATGGAACAGTATCAGCATTCGTGTTGATCAGGAGTAAGACATATGTCACCTCAGTCCCCGGCATACTGGTCAGACCAGCAGGTGCGACAGTTTTTGCACTCGTTATTTGAAGAGGCCGTTGCCAGTGTGCAGCCCTCTCTTGTTCTGGCTGGCATGTTGCCTGAGAAACCGAAAGGACGCTGCGTTGTCGTCGGGGCAGGCAAAGCTTCAGCTGCTATGGCTGCTGCCCTTGAAAATGCCTGGCCGGATGTGCCCCTTGAAGGCGTTGTCGTTACCCGTGACGGCCATGCGGTGCCAACACGTCATATTACTATTCTTGAGGCCTCTCATCCTGTACCTGATGCCCGTAGCGAATCGGCAGCTCAGGCTATTTTAAAGGCTGTATCGGGGCTCGGCCCTGAGGACATGGTTATTGCGCTGATCTCAGGTGGCGGGTCGTCGCTGCTGGTGTCTCCGGTGCAAGGCGTAACCCTGGAGGAAAAGCAGAGTGTGAATAAAGCGCTCCTGCGTTCAGGGGCGACAATTTCTGAAATGAATGCTGTGCGTCGTCATTTGTCAGCTATTAAAGGTGGCAAGCTGGCGCAGGCGGCTTACCCGGCCAGGGTTGAAACTTTTGTCATGAGCGATGTGCCCGGTGATGACCCGGGGGTTATCGCCAGCGGACCAACGATATTCTCTTCCGCCACAGCGGCGGAGGCTCTGCATATTATTGAGCGTTATGGCATTGAGCTGCCTGACAGTGCCCGGGTCGCGTTGTTTAAAGAAGCTGAGACAGAAAAAAAACGCACTCAGGCCCGGCAGGTTAATGGCGCGGTGCACATGATCGCAACACCGCTTCAGGCTTTAAAAGCCGTTGCAGAAAAGGCTGAAAAAGCGGGTGTTGCATCACTTATCCTGGGTGATGCGATAGAAGGCGAGAGCGCTGCCGCTGGTGTTGTACTGGCAGGGGTGGCGCGTTCGGTCAGGCAGCATGGTTTACCTGTTGCCGGGCCTGTTGTGTTGCTGAGCGGTGGTGAGACAACAGTGACGATTCGTAAGGGGGAAGCTGCAGGCCGTGGAGGGCGCAACACAGAGTTTTTGCTTGCTGCTGCTCAGGCTCTGGCAGGTGAGGCAGGTATATGGGCTCTGGCAGGTGACAGCGATGGTATTGATGGCACGGAAGATGCTGCGGGAGCGATCATTACCCCGGATACGTTAATGCGGGGACAGCAGGCTGGGTTAAGTGCATCTGATTTTTTGAAAGGGCACGATAGTTATAGTTATTTCAGCGCGACGGATGACCTCGTGATAACCGGCCCGACTATGGTGAATGTCAACGATATACGGATTATTTTTATACAATAATTATAGCACGGTCTGATAGCCGCTATAAAAAAAGCCCCGCGATGATTGCTCGTCGCGGGGCTTTTTGACGTGTGCTCCTGATAAATCAGAAGCACTATGTCTTAGCTCAGGTCTTACTGAGCGTCGTCTTCACCCGTGTGGGTCTGTGGTGCAAACGTCCATCCGGCACCATAAGGCTGTGGATAGAACAGACCCCATGTTGCGGTATCAACACCACCTTTGCCCCATGTGCGTGTTGGTGCATCGATTGGCGTATGCGTAACGCGCAGTTTCTGAATGTCAGAAGCTGTAACGTTAGCTGGTGCTTTATTGCCCCATGAGGTGCGGATAAAGTTCACAACATCAGCGATTTGCTGGTCAGATAGCGTTGTTTTGTAAGCTGGCATTGCAACAGCTGATGGCGCCCAGTTGGTGGGTGGGAGAATGCCACCATCAACAACGATATGCGCGACAGATGTCGGGTTGTCAGACACAACAGCAGGGTTGCCTGCGAGTGGCGGGAACATACGAGGCACGCCACCACCGTCATTACGGTGACAGATAGCGCACTGTTCAACATATGTTTTTGCGCCGGCTGTGATAGCTGTGTTGCCTGAATCAAGAGCCTGTGCTGTTGACGGGTCGTATTTATAGTCACCCTGAGGTGCAGGTACAGCAGGCAGAGATTTCAGGTAGCTGGCAATGGCATGCAGGTCAGAGTCTGTGAAATACTGAGAGCTCCAGCCTACAACGTCAGCCATGGCACCGAACACAGCTGCATGGTCAGTACGGCCTGATTTAAGGAACTCGACAATATCGTCCTCAGACCAGCGACCGATGCCCTGAACAGGGTCACTGCGCAGGCTTGGTGCGATCCAGTTATCAATAATGCCACCGCCGCTCAGGTAAACAGGACCGCCAGAGGCGTTCATTGCTTTTTCCTGCATGGCGAAACCACGGGGTGTATGGCAGGCGCCACAATGTCCGGGGCCTGTGACAATAAATTCGCCACGGGCAACATCAGGTTTTGTACCTGGTGCCGGTGTAAAGGGTGCTGGTGTCGGGGCGAACATCATGCGCCATACGGCCAGTGGCCAGCGCATAGAAAGCGGCCAGGTAATATCTTCCGCTTTGTTAGGCTGTGCAACCGGTTTCACGCCGTGCATGAAATAGGCATACATCGCTTTGATGTCGTCATCAGGAATGTTCGAGAAGGAAGGGTAAGGCATAGCAGGGTAGAGGGTGCTGCCATCCTTACGAATGCCACGTCTTACGGCGTCAGCAAACTGTTCCTCTGTATACGTTCCGATACCATCTGCCGCATCAGGTGTGATGTTGGTGGAGTAGATGGTGCCAATGGGGGTCTGAATAGCCAGGCCACCGGCAAAAACCTTACCATGCAGGCTTGTATGACAGGCTACGCAGTCACCAAGGCGAGCAAGATACTCGCCTTTTTTAATCAGCTCACCGTCTGTGCTCTGGGCATGGGCGAGCGATGTGCCTGCCAGAAGACCCACAAAGACGGTTCCAAGAGCTGCTTTGAGTCCTTTAATCATTGCGTTTCCCCGCGAGGTGCTTGAGGGCGGAAGTACTGTATGACTCGTGTCGCATCTCATGGCGTGACACCAAGAGTCGGATTAGCAGGGATGTTCTGCTGGTTTTTACGGGCATCAACTTCGCGCTGATAGGTCTCATTGGCGCGTTTGATAATGTACTGACGAATATCGTCAATCTGGTCAGGCTTCATGTTCGCATCGAAGCGATCCATACCGTAGGCGGTCAGTGCACCACGTCCTACAACATTATAGAAGGCATCCTGGTGGCGGATAGACCCGGACCAGCGCAGATCAGGCAGCACACCACCGGCTTCAGCGTTGTCACCATGGCAGGCAGCACAGTAGGTCTGGAACAGGAAGTAACCCTGCTCTGTCACTTTGGTATCATACTGTGCAGGAGGTTTAACCGGCAGGAAGCCCCTGTCGTTCTGTGGTGGCAGAGCAGCGTTACCTTCAAGTGCGAAAGCGACAACACGTGAGTGGTTAACTGTCCAGCCAGAGGTACGGGCCATGCCGCCCATAAAGAACGGATAAATACCGCCCCAGCCCACTTCTACCGCAACGTACTGTTTGCCGTTTACGCTATAGGTAATTGGTGGTGCGATGATGCCGCTCTGTGCGTCAAAATGGAACAGGTCTGTGCCATTGGTTGCGTCATAGGCATGGAACTCACCATTAGCGAGACCCTGGAAGAGGAGGTTACCACCGGTTGCCAGAATACCACCGTTCCATGGCCCTTTATGGTCAACAGTCCAGGCGGGTTTCTGTTTCTGCGGGTCCCAGGCAATAATCCAGCCTTTGAGGTCTTTCATGAATGCCGTGCGGGCTTCGGGTGTGTCAGGCAGGCCAATTTTGGCCATGTCCAGCCCGAGGTTCCAGGAATCTTTATGAGGCTTAAAGCCACCAACCTGGTTTTTATAAACGAACGGAACCTGCTGTGCCGGGATATAGACCAGATTTGTCTTCGGGCTGTAAGCCATGGCCGCGAAGTTATGGCCGCCCAGGTCACCAGGGATGCCGTACCATTCTTTGCCGGTCAGGGTCCAGAGAGCGTCGGGGTTGAAGATCGGACGACCCGTTTTAGGGTCAAGACCCTGAGCCCAGTTCTCATAGACATAGTTTTTGCCGGAGATGAATTCACCGGTTTTGGCATCGATAATGTAGAAGAAGCCATTTTTAGGTGCATGCACGATCACATGGCGCATTTCGCCATTGATGGGCATATCCAGGGTCATAACCTGCTGAACTGAGGTATAATCCCACTGGTCCATCGGGGTTTCCTGGAAGTGCCAGACATATTCGCCTGTCTCAGGTCTGATAGCAACGATGCTGCCCAGGAAGAGGTTATCGCCAATACCGTCTGAGCGGTATTTGTAGTTCCATGGAGAGCCGTTGCCGATGGCCAGGTACACCAGATCTGTGACCGGGTCATATACGATCGAGTCCCACACAGTGCCGCCGCCGCCCTGGCGTGTCCAGGCACCTGTCGGGCTCCATGTTTTATAGGCAATGTTCATCAGCGCATCGTCAGATGCGGCATGGTCGGGCTGATTTTTATTGTTTGGTACGGTATAAAAACGCCATTTCAGCTTGCCGGTTTCTGCATCAAAGGCAGAAACAAAGCCGCGGGCACCAAATTCTGCCCCGCCGTTGCCGATAAGAACCAGACCTTTGGCAATACGAACGGCACCGTCAACAGTATAAGAACGCTGTTTGCCCAGAGCGGCATCCTGCGGGATTGTGTTGACTTCCCAGACTTTTTTGCCTGTTTTAGCATCGAGAGAGATCAGACGGCCGTCAAAAGTTCCAAAAAATACTTTTCCGTTCCAGTATCCAGGGCCACGGTTTACAGTATCGCAGCAGCCGCGGTCAGCAATGTTTCCTGGTACCTTGGGGTCATATTCCCACAGAAGTTTACCGGTTGCTGCATCCAGTGCCTTCATCTTAGACCAGTTGGTTGTGGCATACATGACGCCATCGACAACCAGCGGGGTGCCTTCCTGACCACGGTTGGTATCAAGGTCAAAATACCATGCCAGTTTCAGTTTATCCGCGTTTGAGCGGTTAATCTGATCCAGGGGGCTATAGCGCTGCTCGCTGTAGGTGCGACCGTAACTTAGCCAGTTTTCAGGATGATCATCCGCATGGATGATAGCCTGCCCCGTGTCGGCTACAGGTGCGGCCTGGGCAGAAAGAGGTGTCAGAGACATAGATGCAGCAAAAATTGTTCCTGCTGCGAGCAACCCTTGCAGAGAATATCTCTTAAGGGGGGCGTATCGGGTCATACCGTTCGTGTCCTCGGGCTGGTGGTGAGGAAAAAACAAAATGTTAGCGGATCAGCTGGTTTTATCCGTTACTGTTCCGATATGGTCTACTCTTTTTCCTGACGGAAACCGAGCAGGAATTTGCGGTTCTTATTACGGTTAATTACCATCTTTTCAACTCACTATCATGACATAACGGATGGTTATGAGGCATGCAGTTGCGTAGGGTAGCTTTCTTCTTCTGTGTAGTGCACAGTTTGTTCTGTCTTCCATGAGCTAAAAAGTGTGAGTGTACTTACTGTTGTGGCCGGAAGGCGAAAAGCGTGGTGAAGCTGCATCCAGGCGCTGATATCTTCAGGGGCAACCTGCGAAACTTTGCAGAACGGGATTGTCAGAGGGGTTGCCGGACGGACAGGTTTAATACCGATTCGCTTTAAAAGAGTGTCTGTTTTCAGACTCAAATGTCTGAGTTGTGCTGAGCGGACTCTGACTTCGAGTGAAATAGTTTCATTACGTGAAAAAACATCAAAATGTTCAGGCTCAAGTGGCATATCCGGCGTGATGGGTAATGTGCTGAGCGCGTGATCAAGTTCGGCCGCTGCCTGGCGTGAGGGTAACGTGCCGATAATGCAGAGTGGCAGCATTAAAAAGGAAACCGGTTCCCAGTATTCTGTCCAGAAAGAGTGCTGGAGTTCAGCCAGAGGAGCCCGAATACTTTCAGGGAGTGTAATTCCGAGGGTAAGATACATTGAATCCTCGTCTTTATAACCTTATGTTTCAGGCAGGAAAAAAGCCAGCAGCTGATTGTCCCTGACGCTGTCACGCTCAAGAGCAGCACGAAAACAGGGCAGAGGTCGCACACAATACAATACAAATCCTTCTTTTTATCGTATAGTGCATAATGACTACGAGATGACAACAAAAGCTGGTCTCTTCATCATTTAAGGAGAAGTAAAACATGTCGTTTGGTCACGACTTCCGATCATCAGCCACCACCTCGGGGTGGGGTGCACAGGGAGCGAGCCTTGATGCCGGCCTGCGGGCTTACATGCTGCGCGTTTATAACTGGATGGCGTCAGGTTTGCTGCTTACTGCTATAGTGGCTTATGTGGTTGCCTCTGGCAGTTTGCGGCATCTGCTTTTCCATGCTGTGCCACGTGCCGGCGGGCTGGTGGAAAGCCCGACTATGCTGGGCATTGTAGTTATGATGGCGCCTCTGGCATTTGTACTTGTTATGTCTTTTGGCATTAACAGGCTGTCGTTACAGGCTGCTCAGACATTGTTCTGGCTGCTTTGCGCAACGATGGGTGCCAGCCTTTCGAGTATTTTGGTTCTTTATACCGGTACGTCTGTTATGCGGGTTTTCCTGGTGACGTCCTGCATGTTTGCTGCGACCTCTTTGTGGGGATACACAACAAAAGCAAATATGATGAAATTTGGCTCTTTTCTGATGATGGGGCTGTTTGGTCTGATTATTGCTGGTTTTGTAAATATTTTTCTGAAAAGCCCGGCTGTCTATTTTATTTATAGCGTGATTGGTGTGTTCATATTTACGGCTTTTACAGCTTATGATGCGCAGCGGATTCGCGTTACATACTCTCAGTATGCAATGTATGAGGCTCCTGAGATTACAGCGAAACGCAGCGTTTATGACGCCCTTGCTCTGTATCTGAACTTCATTAACCTATTTCAGTTTTTGTTAAATTTTATGGGTGTGCGTAATTCTGATAGTTAAGTTTTTTATATTGTTTTTATATTGTAATAATTTTTTATGCATCTCGAACGTAAAAACCCGGCAGAAATGTCGGGTTTTTTTATGAAAAAACAATTGCAGGAAAATAGTAATCAGTACCAAAAGAGTATGCTTTTATGAGGTAAAATCAGGGGTAGTTGTATATTTTATGTATGTTTGTAATTTTTAATCCATGTGATGATTTTTTTTATTTAATTAACTGTTTTTCAATGGTTAATTCATCACTTTTTATGAATTTGAAATATTTCGTAACAATTAGTGAAGTATGTCAGCTCTTTAAAAACAACAAACTGTTACCGTCAGAAATCTGTGCAATATTACCGCAAAGAAGGCTTTAAGGCCTGATGCCCCTGAGAAAATGCAGGGCAGATGGACTTTTTCAGACATTGAGAATCTCTGCTTTAGGAATAGACTAAGGCCCAAAGCGTTTTCATTCTTCTGTTATGCCACGTCATTGTCTGGCAGAAGAGCATGAGCGTGCTCTTCGTGTTGCTGTAGTCTGTATGGCTACGCGAAGTGCTTGAAGTTGAGGTTAATTTTATGTCAGAACCAAGAGGCGTGCGATGAAAAACAAGTTACTGGCGAGGATGGCACGATTGGGTGGCTTATCGTCAGCGTTGCTGCTTGCCGGGTGTGATGCAGGTGTTTTCGACCCGAAAGGGCCGGTTGGTGAGGAAATTAAATCTCTTATTGTGACCTCATCAATTGCAATGCTGATTGTGGTTGTCCCGACTATCCTGTTGTCGGTGCTGTTTGCCTGGCATTATCGCCAGTCAAACACCAGTGCAGAATATCTGCCTAAGTGGTGTCACTCGAACAAGATTGAAGTTGTGATCTGGGGTATCCCGGTTCTCATCATCATCTTTCTTGCCACGATTACCTATAAGACCTGTCATTCTCTCGACCCTTACAGGCCGTTAGAAGCTCAGGCGACGACAAAGCCTGTTGAGGTTGAGGTGGTCGCTCTCGACTGGAAGTGGCTGTTTATTTATCCGGAAGAGGGTATTGCGACAGTTAACCAGCTTGCTATGCCGGTTAATACACCAGTCCATTTCGTTATCACTTCTGATTCCGTTATGAACTCTTTCTTTATTCCACGTCTTGGCTCAATGATTTATGCCATGGCCGGAATGCAGACGCAGCTTCATCTGATGGCCAGCGAGCCAGGTCAGTATCAGGGCCTTTCAGCTAACTTTAGCGGCGAAGGTTTCTCTGACATGAAGTTCGTAGCTCTTGCTATGAATGCTGAAGAGTACAGAGACTGGGTAGAGAAAGTTAAAGCTTCCTCCGATCAGCTGAATAAAGAGACTTACGAACAGCTTCTGAAGCCGAGCGTAAAGAATCCTTATGCATTTTATGCTCACGTTGAGCCTGACATGTTCGACTCAATTGTCGGTAAATATAACAACGGTATGGTCATGCATAAAAAAGTTGCTCCTGACGGTCGTATGGAGTCTGCAATGTCCGGCATGAATATGAAGGAACAGGATTAATGTTAGGGAAATTATCTCTATCGGCTATCCCCATTCATGTACCGATTCTTGTCGGTACATTTGCGGGCGTTGCCGTTGTCGGCCTTGCTGTCCTGGGGCTGATTACATATTTTGGTAAATGGGGTTACCTCTGGAAAGAGTGGTTTACCTCTGTCGATCATAAGCGCCTGGCGGTAATGTATATCGTTCTGGCTCTGGTTGCTCTTTTCCGTGGTTTTGCTGACGCGATTATGATGCGTAGCCAGCAGGCTCTGGCATTTAACGGCAGCCCTGGTTATCTGCCGCCTGAACACTATGACCAGATCTTTAGTGCTCATGGCACGATTATGATCTTCTTCCTGGCTATGGCGTTCATGACAGGTCTGTTTAACTTCATCGTGCCTCTGCAGATTGGTGCACGTGACGTTGCATTCCCGTTCCTGAACAACCTTAGCTTCTGGATGACAGCTGTCGGGTTCATTCTGGTAAACGTTTCTCTGTTTATCGGTGAGTTCTCACAGTGTGGCTGGCTGGCTTATCCGCCTCTGTCAGAAAAGCAGTTTAGTCCTGGTGTCGGTGTCGATTACTATATTCTGGCATTGCAGATAGCTGGTGTCGGTACGCTGCTGACCGGTGTGAACTTCTTTGTGACCATCGTGAAAATGCGTGCTCCTGGCATGAGCTGGATGAGACTGCCTGTTTTCACCTGGACTGCTTTTTGTTCTTCTATTCTGATCATGGTTTCGTTCCCTGTCCTGACAGTTGCTCTGGCACTTCTGGGTCTTGACCGTTATCTGGGTATGCACTTCTTCACCAATGACGGTGGCGGTAATCAGATGCTTTACCTCAACCTGATCTGGGCATGGGGGCATCCTGAAGTTTACATTCTGATTCTGCCAGCTTTTGGCGTGTTCTCAGAAGTTGTTCCTGCGTTTTCAGGCAAGCCTCTGTTTGGCTATGCCACCATGGTCTATGCAACCTGCTCGATCATGATTCTGTCTTTCCTCGTCTGGGTTCACCACTTCTTCACCATGGGTGCAGGTCCTGATGTCAATGCCTTCTTTGGTATTGCCACAATGGTTATCTCCATCCCGACGGGTGTGAAGCTGTTTAACTGGATGTTCACCATGTACAAAGGGCGCGTTCAGTTCCACGCCTGCATGTACTGGGCTGTTGGCTTCATGGTGGTTTTCACCATTGGTGGTATGACCGGCGTTATGCTGGCTATTCCTGGCGCTGACTTTGTTCTCCACAACTCTCTGTTCCTGATTGCTCACTTCCATAACGTGATTATCGGTGGTGTTTACTTCGGTTACATCTGTGGCATGAACTTCTGGTTCCCCAAAGTTATGGGCTTCAAGCTCAATGAATCATGGGGCATTGCTGCCTTCTGGTTCTGGTTCTTTGGTTTCTTCTTTGCTTTCACACCACTCTATGTCGTTGGCTTCATGGGCATGACCCGTCGTCTGAACCATTATGACAATCCTAACTGGTACCCATGGATTCTGGTTGCTATGTTCGGTGCGGTTCTGGTTCTGCTTGGCATTGTCTGTCAGCTGACACAGCTCTACGTTTCTATCCGTGATCGCAACCTTCCTGAAAACCGTGATCTTACCGGTGATCTGTGGAATGGTCGCACTCTGGAGTGGTCTACTTCTTCTCCTCCTCCTGTATATAACTTTGCTATCGTTCCTCACGTGCATGAGCTTGATGCATACATGCATGATAAAGAGCACGGCATTAATACACGTGGTGCTGGTGAAGGTGTGCAGTATGCACCTATTCACATGCCCAGAAATACTGCTGCTGGTTTGTCAGCTGGTATATTTGCTTTTGTTCTGGGTTTTGCTGCGATCTGGTATATCTGGTGGCTTGCTGTTATTGGTCTTGTTGGCATCATCGCTACGGTTATTATTCGTAGTGCTGATAAAGACATCGACTACTATATTCCGGCTGAAGAAGTTGCCCGCACTGAGCAAGAGTATTCCCGTCAACTGATGGCACAGGCAGCTGAATAATGGCACACGATACAACTATTCAGACCGCAGGCCACGACGAGCACCACCACGAGTCTCCGGTAGTGTTCGGGTTCTGGGTCTACCTCATGACGGACTGCATTATCTTTGGTACGCTTTTTGCGACCTTTGCAGTTCTGCGTAACCAGTTTAACGGTGGCCCTAATGGCCACCAGCTTTTCGAAATCGGGGGCCTTGCCCTCGAGACAGCATTACTGCTGATTTCCTCTATCACTTATGGGTTTGGCATGATTGCTGCCCATAAAAATGAGATTAACAAGGTTATTGTCTGGCTGGGCATTACGTTCCTGCTGGGGCTGGGCTTTGTTGGCCTCGAAGTGAAAGAGTTTATTGGTCTGATTCACGAAGGCGCAGGTCCTGACCGCAGTGCGTTCCTGTCAGCGTTCTTTACGCTGGTATCAACACACGGTCTGCACGTGAGCTTTGGTCTGCTCTGGATTCTGACCCTTATGGTTCAGCTTGCAGGCACGAAGACGATCCCGGAACGTATGATGAGCAAGCTCACCTGCCTGAGCCTGTTCTGGCACTTTCTGGACATCGTCTGGATCTGTGTTTTCACCTACGTATATCTGGCGAGCATGATCTGATGAGTGAACATAACACAACCTCCTCCGGTGAGAGCCACGGTAGTGTATCTTCATACATTATCGGGTTTGTTCTCGCCGTTATCCTGACAGTCCTGTCGTTTGCTATCGTTGTAACGCACAGCCTGTCTCCTTCAGCGACAATCCTGACGCTGTCTCTTCTGGCTATCATCCAGGTTGTGGTGCATCTGCACTACTTCCTGCATATGGGTGGTCATTCAGAGCATCGCTGGAATAATATCTGCTTCGTGTTTACGATTGGCTTTGTCAGCATCGTAATCATCGGTACATTGTTCGTTATGAATAATGCTGCTGTGCAGATGATGTCCCGATAAGACATAGTTTCAGGCTGGTATGATGCCGGCCTGAACAATAAAAAAACCCCGGGGGTAATGCCCCGGGGTTTTTTTATGCCCGGCTTCAGGCTCATGTAATCATATGCCCAAAAAAAATGCGCTCGCCTGAAACAGGAAGAGCGCATTCCGAACCGCAGGATAAAAGCGGTAACCCTCAGGCTTTATGTGGCTCGGGAGAAAGCATATCGGTCTTACCGGGCTTGTCTTTCCATTCTTCTGCATCAGCAGGTGGTGTGCCCTTACGGGTAATGTTGGGCCATTTTTCTGCGTAAGAAGCGTTCAGCTCTGCCCATGCAGTTGCGCGATCGTCACTGTCAGGGAAGATAGCCTCAGCCGGGCATTCCGGTTCGCACACGCCGCAGTCAATGCACTCGTCGGGGTTAATAACCAGGAAGTTTTCGCCAGCATAGAAGCAGTCAACAGGGCAGACTTCTACACAGTCCATGAATTTGCAGCGGATGCAGTTTTCAGTGACCACGTAGGTCATTGCTTTCTCCGAAATTATCTGGGGGCCTGACGTGATATCTGGCCGGGGGGCAAACAAGGCACGACTACAGGCAGTCGCACCACAAAGTATGGCGCATGATATGATGCGGTTTGTCGTTCATGGCAAGCGGTTTACAAAATGTATTCTTTTTTTCCTGTCAGGTGCTGATAGCCTTATGAGCGTGATTGCAGTACGGCAAGGGCCGCAAACGGGCCTGATGCAGGTGGTATGTTCTGCACTCTTTTGCGTTTGCGCGGTGAGGGGAAGCGCTTCGCGGCTGCTGGTTTTTGAGAGTACAAAAGAACAGGAGCCTGAGGGCCAATCTGATTTTCAGAGAGTATTTCAGGCATCTTAAGGCGCAAAGACAACCCTTTTAAGACTGAGGGAAGAGCGGACCGGGAACTGCCGAGCCGGCTGGCAATATCAGCCGGTATAGGTTTGGCACCGCTTCTGGTCAGCGTGTGCAGTCTTTTACGGGTTTCTTCAGCAATATCGAGTCGGATCCATAATGGTCCGCTTCTGACCCACCCGATTTTGCTGAGTAATAAGAGCGTTGCAGCGCTGGTCTCAGAGGGCAGTGCGCTATGTTTAAACGAAACAGCACCAGCATGTGGCAGCGGAGGTAGCTGCTGGTTTGTCTGAACAGCGAGTAGCAGGGCACGTAAGTGCATGGCCTGAGGGCGCATGGCCGCTGTGCTGTAGAGTGTACTGCTCCCTGATATGATCCCGTATTTTTTGAGAGTGGCGGCATTTTTATGCGTCAGATACTCAGCGGCAGGCAGAGGCATAATGCCCCCCTGTTCAAGCAGCTCATGCATTATGCCGCGCAGAACAGGCACATCAGCAACAGCTTTAACAGCCCGAAAGAGCGGGTTCAGTATTGTGATAATGCGCTTTGTTACAAACTCATTCAGGCGTACGCGAATTCGTTCGCGGTGTGCTGTTTCTAAAAAATCAGAGCCAGTGACACAGACACCAGGTCTGAACAGTGTCTCTCCGGCCTGAAGAGAGGCGATATGATCACCCTGCCACAATAAGGCACCGGTAGAGAGGTCAAAAGTCAGGGTTTCATCTTCAGTCTGGAGAAACTGTGCGACCCGGCGAGGTATTTCGCTTCTTACTGCGCGGCGTGCGGCACGCAGCAGCAGTTTCTGGTCGGGAGCAGAAACGTCAGCATCCGGTACAAAGTGGAAGCCGTGCATCCTGCCAAGAGGGTGGCCTTCAACGCTGACTTCGCCTGTTCTGGTAATAGCTGAAAGCAGAGGGGCACTGTCGGCCTCTTCAAGCCTGCGTGCCAGGCTCGTGGCCCGTTTATCGACAAAGCGTGCGGCCAGGCGTTCGTGCAACAGGTCAGAGAGTGCGTCTTCAACAGTGCGGGTGCGGGCGCGCCAGTGTTCGGGCTTTTCAACCCAGTCGATATGGTTGGCAACGTAGGCCCATAAACGAATTCCCATCAGGCGGTGCATCAGGTCTTCAATGTCGCCTTCGGTGCGTTCAAGGTTAACCAGGCGTGTTTCCAGCCAGTCAGAGGGCAGACGGCCTTTACGGCGCAGTGTGACAAAAATCTGTGCACACTGGCGAATATGACTGTCTTCGCCCAGTTTACGAAAATCAGGAATCTGGCAAACATCCCACAGCAGTTGTACGTGCCCGGGAGCCTGGCATAAATTTTGTATAGTCGTATCACGCATCAGGGCGATGAGTGTGAGCAGGTCAGAGGCGGGGGGTGCGCTCCACAACCCTGCTGCCGGTGTTTTGCGGCACAGGCTGGCGTGCAGGGCGTCAGGAGAGCTGTAATCGAGCGAACTGTTGCGCCAGTAAAGATGATGCAGCGGCTCAAACTGATGCGTTTCAACAGCTTCTGTTATGTTTTCTGACAAAGGCGGACAATCGCCTGTGGTGCCAAAGGTGCCATCAAGAGTGCCACGGCCGGCACGGCCGGCAATCTGTGCAATTTCAGGTGCACTCAGAAAGCGGCGGCCTGAGCCGTCAAATTTTGATAACCCTGCAAAGGCGACATGGTGAATATCCATGTTCAGGCCCATGCCTATGGCATCTGTCGCAACCAGATAATCAACTTCGCGATTTTGATACAGGGCGACCTGTGCATTGCGTGTACGGGGTGAGAGCTGCCCCATAACAATGGCACATCCGCCCCGGCGGCGGCGGATCATCTCGGCTATGGCGTACACATCTCCCGCCGAGAAGGCGACAATTGCCGTACGTGGTGGCAGGCGGCTGAGGCGGGTAAAGCCGGTGCAGTTCAGGTTTGACAGGCGTGGCCGCGTTTCAATCTCAATGTGGCGTACAAGGCTGCGTAGCAGAGGCGCAATGGTCTCAGCCCCAAGAAAGAGCGTTTCCTCCTGTCCACGGGCGTTTAGTAACCTGTCAGTGAAAATATGCCCACGCTCAGGGTCAGCGCAGAGCTGAATTTCATCAATCGCAATAAAACTGACAGGCCTGTCGAGTGGCATGGCTTCAGTCGTGCAGGAGAACCAGCGTGCGCCGGGCGGAATAATCTTCTCCTCCCCTGTAATCAGGGCGACATGGCTCACACCTTTAAGCTTAACCATGCGCTCGTAATTTTCACGCGCGAGCAGACGGAGTGGAAAGCCCATAATGCCAGAGGGGTGTGCCAGCATGCGCTCTAGTGCCAGATGCGTTTTGCCCGTGTTGGTGGGGCCAAGAATCGCTCTGACAGGGGCCTGCATTTCTGGCTGGGCCGGGCGGGGGCGAACAGACAGGTGACGTTGGGTATTCATTGTGCTTCCATGGTCATCCGGCCGGAGAAGAAAAGCAAGGCTTGCTGCATCCGGCTCTGTATCAGAACGCACAGAGGAGCGCATTTTTATGGCAGAGAAAAAACAAAAGCTGCATGTTCGGGCTGCCGAATGCCTTGTCGTGACAGCAGACTCTGCATCAGAGGAACGGTTTGTCTATGGCGTACGCGCCGGTGAAGATGCAGTTCTCAGTGAAGTACTGAGCAAGGAAGGTATTGCTTTTGCGCACGCATGCGATTTTTCCGGCAAGCCTGGTCAGTTCCTGAATGTACAGGGCAAAAACGGTGTGCCTGTCTGTTTTATAGGGCTTGAGCCTGCGGGGCAGCGGCATCCTTATCAGTTCGGCCAGCTGGCACGTGACCTGCCATCAGGTGACTGGCAGGCAAAAATGCCGGACGATATTGAGCGTGATGATGTTCTTCTTGGCTTCTGTCTCGGAGCCTACCGCTATGCTCTTAAAGCAAAGGATAAACCCGGACAGAAAACCCGGCTTATTGTTACGAAAGAAGAAAATAAAGGGCAGGCTGTTGAGACGGCGCGCTCTGTCTGGCTGGCCCGTGACCTTATTAACATGCCGGCTAACCTGTTAGGGCCAAAGCAGCTGGCTCAGGCAGCGTATGACGTTCTGACCTCACTGGGGGCAGAGGTTGACGTTATTAAAGGTAAAGAGCTTCGTAAAAATTATCCGCTCGTTGCACATGTGGGTGAGGGGTCAGAGCGACGCCCCCGCGTTGCTGTTGCACGCTGGCAGGGAAGTGGTGCCTCTAAAAAATCGCCTTTACTATCCCTCGTGGGCAAAGGGGTTTGCTTTGATTCGGGCGGGTATGACCTGAAACCCTCTTCAGGCATGTTGCGCATGAAGAAGGATATGGGGGGAGCTGCGTCAGTACTTGCGCTCGCCCGCCTTATTATGACGCAGGATCTGCCCATACGCCTTGAAGTGCGTCTGGGGTGTGTTGAAAACAGTGTTTCAGGCCGGGCTATGCGTCCGCTTGATGTGGTGAAAAGCCGTGCAGGCCTGACGGTAGAAATTGGCAATACCGACGCTGAGGGACGACTCGTCCTGGCTGATCTGCTGACGGAAGCTGGAGAGCATCAGCCTGACCTTTTGCTGAATATGGCCACGCTGACCGGTGCAGCCCGTGTTGCTCTGGGACCAGACCTGCCAGCTCTGTTTACGAACAGCGATAAAGCAGCGCAGGCTTTGCTTGAGGCCGGGCAGCAGCAGGCTGACCCGCTGTGGCGTTTGCCATTGTGGCAGGGGTATGCCGGCTGGATAAACAGCTCAGTCGCTGACCTGAGTAACATTACCTATAAACCGCATGCCGGGGCTGTTACAGCCGCGTTGTTTCTTGAACGTTTTGTGACACCAGACCAGAAATGGGTGCATATCGATACATATGCCTGGAATGACAGCGCCCGGCCTGGCAGGCCTGAAGGTGGCGATTCTCCTGCGATCAGAGCAGTTTTTGCCGCGTGCGATGTCCTTCTGAATATTACAAAAAAAACGGAATCATAAAAAAAATGTGAAAATTACAGACCTGTTATGCATTGATGTCCTTTTATAATTCGTTTCGATTCCTATATAAGATCGTGACATAACGACCGGAACCGGTCACAGGGAGCCGATGGCCTGCTGCAAAACTCTCATCGGCATTAAAACAGGAAGGATAAACGGCCATGGCTAATAATAAGAATCAGGCTCAGGATCTGGTTAAAATGCTGCGTGACACCGTGGTTGCGCTGGTAAAGGGTGAAGGCCCTGATCTGTCAGCACGTCAGCTGGGTGTGTTTCTGACCTGTTATCTTGATGAGAGCGGACATACGGTGCGTGGTCTGGCTTCAAGTCTGAACGTATCAAAACCTGCGATTACCCGTGCTCTTGACCGTCTGGGTGAGTTTGACCTGGCACGTCGTAAGGTTGATCCGCTTGATCGTCGTTCTGTGCTGGTGCAGCGCACACCTAAAGGTGCAGCATATCTTAAAGAGATTTGTGCGATTATGGATGTAACAGCTGGCAAAAGCATTGAAAGCGTTGCTCAGGACGTGAGCAGGAAGGTGCAGCCTGTGCGTCGCCGCCTGCGCGTTGCAGCAGCCTGATATCTGAAGAGTATTGCGGTCAACCCGCAGAAAGAGACAGCGCTTCGCCATCTGGCAGGCGCTGTTTTTTTATGGTTTTAGCCTGTGGCGGCTGGTGTTGCCCTGGCGATACATTCCGTTAAGGTTTTTTACAGCTCTGTCTGGTGCCCTGTAAAAAAGTATAAATGTTTCTTACCACCTTCCTACAGGGTGTTTTTTTGTGCGTATAACAGCCAGAGCCAGCCAGCCCATTTGTGGCAGCAGCAACAGGGGCAGGGCTATGCATACACCGCTGACTGGTGGCTGGTGTGCGACATAAACAGCAACAACACCGCCCCACACAACAAAAAGGCATTCGCACACAGTAATTAGCGCCGCATTCATACCGCTGCGGTGCAGCACCTGATAAAGGTGACCGCGATGGGCCTGCATTAAAGACTGCCTGGCCAGTGTGCGACGAAGCAGAGTAAAAGTTACATCAAAAATAAGTGGAAACAGTAGTGATGGCCCCAGAAGCCAGCCTGAAGGCAGCGGAGTATGACGTGTCATATAAAGGGCTGATGTGCCCGCCAGCAGGCCACAGCTCTGGCTGCCAATGTCACCGAGAAAAATTTTGGCTTTAGGGTAGTTAAAAGGCAAAAAGCCCAGCAGGCACGCTGCCATCATCAGGGCAGACCACATCAGATCAGGAAAGCCGTAATAAGTTGCAACGGCAGCAACAAAAAAATTACCAGCAATCAGCGAGCCTGAAATCAGCCCATTCAGACCATCCATAAAATTGACGGCGTTGGTAATAAACAGCAGCCATATGACGGAGAGGATGATGCCTGATATGTGACCAGGCCATGCCACGGCCGTCCCGCCGGCAATGACCAGAGCGGAAGCGATACATTGTGCTGCCAGCTTAATGAAGGCCGGCCACTGATACATATCATCAAACCACGAGATAGCGGCCAGGAAAAGAGTTGCCAGCGCCGTCAGAAAGACATCTGTGCGGAGCACGCTATGTCCTGTAATATCCTGCACTAACGGAAAAAAGAGGAAAAAAGAGGCCATAACCCCTACGCCGCCACCCTTGGGAGTAGGGGTTTCGTGAGAGCTTCGGTCGCCTGGATGATCAAGAACGGCCAGGTTAATCATGACGCGTACAAGACCAGCTGCAAAAAAAGCAGCGCAAAAAAGACAGAAAACAGCCAGAGTGGGATCAGATAGTAACATGGGGCTTAAATCGCAGGGTTGTACCGCTTCTAGGATGGGTGCTGCTAGGCTATAGGATCAGAGTGATGGTACCGCAATGTTCAGAGCCTTTGCATCGTAATCTCCGATTACGACCACTTAACAGAATTCTGGTCAACATTTTGCTTGATGGAATGCTGGCCGCCCTTGCTGCGCCTATAGCCCGCTGGCTTGCGGCTCCGCAGGATGGTCTGCTGCACCCTTTGTGGTTTCTGGCTGGCGGGGCTGTTACTCTGGTGGTCAGTGGCCTGCCATTTCGTATGCCACAGCAGTACTGGCGTTTTTCCGGCGTGTCAGACCTGATGGGTATTGCCGGGGCATCGGTGGCCAGCTCAGCGTTATTTTCGCTGGGGCTGTATGTCATGCATTACCCTCTGCCCAGTTTCACTTTCCCGATTATTTATGCTCTGGTTTTGCTTGTTCTTCTGGGTGGGCTGCGCGTCGCCTACCGCCTGGCGCACAGGCTGCGGCAGTTTCGGGCTGCACAGCGCTGTGTTGTGCTGGTTGGCGTCGATGCCGGAGCCGATCTTTTTTTGCGGGCCATGGAGCGTAACCCTGAAGAAGGGGTGAAAGTGGCTGGTCTGATCGCCCTGGGCACGAACCAGGCGGGCAGACGTTTACATAATATTCCGATTCTCGGTCATGTGGATGAGGTACAGACCATTCTTGAGCGTCTGGCCCGGGTCGGTAACCTGCCAGAGACCCTGGTGGTGACTGAGCCTTTGTTCAGGGGGGCAGGTTTATCTCACCTGCTTAACACAGCGGCTGCATATAATATCGCTGTGATGCGTATTCCGGCTCTGACTGCCCTTACACCGGCTGAGCGGGTGGAACTTCGCCCCATTCCGCTGGAAGATTTGCTTAACCGCCCGCAGATCCCGCTTGATCGTGAAGGGATGGAGCAGCTGATTACAGGACAGACGGTCCTGGTCACAGGGGCAGGGGGCAGTATTGGGTCTGAACTGGTGCGGCAGATTGCCTGCCTTGAGCCGAAGCATCTGGTCTTGCTCGATCACGGTGAGTTTGAGCTCTGGCAGATTGAGGTTGAGCTTGTTGAGCTCGCGCCGCATGTGCCGCGCAGCATTGTTGTTGCCGATGTGCGTGATGAAGAGCGGATGGAGCGCGTTATGGCACAGCACCAGCCTGCTCTGGTGTTTCATGCCGCAGCACTGAAGCATGTGCCTATTGTTGAGGCTAACCCGGCTGAGGGTTTGCTGACCAATGTGCATGGTACCCGCGTTGTTGCCGATAGTGCTGCCCGCCACGGTGCACAGGCCATGGTGGTTATTTCTACTGATAAGGCAGTTAACCCTTCCAGCCTGATGGGGGCAGCAAAGCGTGCGGCTGAAATGTACTGCCAGGCACTTGATATTCAGGCCAGGGCTGTGACCGACCGTTCTATGATGCGATGTGTCACCGTACGTTTTGGCAATGTTCTGGGGTCGACAGGCTCTGTTGTGCCTCTGTTTCGTCGCCAGCTTGAGCGTGGTGGCCCGCTGACCGTAACGCACCCCAATATGTGTCGTTATTTTATGACAGTGCCTGAGGCGGTAGGACTGGTGCTTCAGGCCAGTGTCAGAGGCGTGCGCAGTCAGCGCGGCAGCTCAGACACAGATGCTCTGCTGCGTGATGGTGGTATTTTTGTGCTTGATATGGGTGAGCCGGTCAAAATTGTTGATCTGGCCCGGCAGATGATTCGTCTGGCCGGACTGCGCCCTGATGATGATATTGCCATAAAATTTACGGGTCTGCGTCCAGGCGAAAAATTATATGAAGAACTTTTTCACGGGCGCGAGGCTCCGGTGCCAACTGATAACCCCGGCCTGCTTATGGCAACCCCGCGTGTAGTTGATCTGGCTGAGGTTTCCCGCGCGGTCGATCAGATCACATCTCTGGCACGTCAGGGTGACGTACAGGCAGCCCTGCGTGTGCTGACATTGCTGGTTCCTGAATTCAGGCATAATCCTGATGGTCAGGTTCATTCTGCCCAGGGCGCAGAAAATGATAAAATTCCGGAGTTGTATCCTTCACAGTCTGATCACACAGAACAGGTGGTATAAGAATGAGCGCAGCAGAAAAACCAGTAGCGTTTCTTGATCTGGCAGCACAGCAGAAGCGGCTTGGTCCTGTCTTAAAGCAGCGGGTTGACGCTGTTTTTGAGCATTGTCGCTTCGTGATGGGGCCTGAAGTGGCAGAGCTAGAACAGCGCCTGGCAGAATGGTGCGGCGCGGCTGAGTGTGTCGGTGTCTCTTCAGGCACAGATGCGTTGCAGATTGTGATGATGGCTGAAAATATCGGGCGGGGTGATGCGGTGTTCCTCCCGGCCTTTACTTACACGGCAACGGCTGAAGTTCCTCTGGTGCTCGGGGCAACGCCTGTGTTTGTCGATGTTGACCCCGATACCTTTCAGATCGACCCGGTGCATTTGCGGGCCCGTATCAAAGCTGTGCGGCAGGCAGGCAGGCTGACACCCCGTGCTATTGTGGGTGTTGACCTGTTTGGTCAGCCTGCTCCCTGGGCTGAGTTACGTTCCATTGCTGAGGAGGAAGGTCTCTTTCTTCTTTCCGACTGTGCGCAGGCATTCGGTGCCGCACTTAATGGCCGCCCTCTGGGACGAGAGGCTGTTGCAACCACTCTGTCTTTCTTCCCTTCTAAACCACTCGGTGGTTATGGGGATGGCGGTGCCATTCTGACAGATGACCCTGAGCGTGCTGAGCTTTATCGCTCGCTGCGCACACATGGTGAGGGTAAAACACGTTATCAGGTGATGCGTACAGGTATGAATGGCCGGCTTGATACGATTCAGGCGGCAGTTCTGCTGGCGAAACTGGATTTTTTCAAAGAAGACCTTGCCCGTCGTGAGCATGTTGCACGAGCTTATGATACAGGGCTGAAAGAGCATGTGCAGGTGCCGGTGCGTGTGGCAGATAGTGCAAGCGCCTGGGCTGTTTATGCTGTGTTGCTGAAAAATCAGGCCGAGCGTGAGGCCATGCAGGCCCGCCTGAGTGCGAAAGGGGTACCGTCTGCTATTTACTACCCTCTGCCACTGCATCGTCAGCCTGCTTATCAGGACCACCATGACGGGGAGGCCCTGCCTGTGTCAGATGACCTGGCAACGCGTATTCTCGCCCTGCCTGTTCACCCTGACCTGACAGACGCTGAAGTCGCCCGGGTTATTGCCGCTGTGCGTGGATAAGAAAGAGAAGAGATGTCAAAAAAAGCTGCCGCTCTGCTTGGCTTTTTTGTGCTGGTGATCGGAACCCCCATCCTGATCTGGACATATGCGTTACCTGATCTGAAACCTGTGATTTTTCCACAGGTGGCCAGTGGCAGCATAGAAGTTGGCCCTATGCGCCATAAACGTATGCTGACAGATGCAGAGGTGAGCATGCTGAATACATGGTTTACGCAGCATAAGGGGGGGTGGGGGCCGCTAAGCACGACGCCTCCCTCATCAGGTGATTCACGCGTCACCCTTTTTGACGATAAGGGCAAAGAGGTTCTGGACCTGACATTATGGACCGGAATTAGCGCCGCAGACTGGAATGACACAGTGTTTGTCGAAAGCCCTGATGGTCAGCACGTGCGAAGCGAACATTTTTCAAAAAAACAGTTTGCTCCGCTGCGCATGCTGGTTGATCAGCACCTGTTCAGGCGCACTGATTTTCCATAACGCGGTTCTGTCGGTTGATAAGGGCCAGTCCCTCAGCCACAGATACGAATTCACCACCGGTATCGACACGGTCTGCCCCAAAGCGGTCAATAAATAGCTGACGAACCGCTGGCACGAAAGAGGTGCCACCCGTCAGAAAGACCCTGTCGATTTCTGCTGCATTTAGCCCGGCATTGTTGAGTGCGCGTTCTATTGTGGCATTAAATCGTTCCAGGTCTGGGGTAATCCAGTGTTCAAAATCAGAGCGTGTGACGGTGTGTCTGATGTTAAGCTTACCATGCCTGAACACCAGTTCGGCACTGTCTGCATGCGACAGGGCTGTTTTAACGGCACTTACGGCGCGGTAGAGCGATTGTCCCTGCTGGTCTTCAACCAGGTCAATAAACGCCTGTAGCTTATCTGGCTCTGACACAGTGCGGCAGACATCTTCCATGTCACGCATGGTGCGGGGGGTGCGCATCAGGGCCAGACGGTGCCAGTGGCCAAGGGCATTATACCACTCGATGGGTACAGGCAGAGGTTCCCCTCCCATCACCCGATAGGTACAGTCACGCCCCAGCAGAGGGGCAACGACATTGCTGATAATGCGGTTATCAAACTGATCCCCGGCAATACCTGTGCCTGAATGGCCCAGGGGGCGGGTACGATCCGGGCGGTCGGGGTCAAAATGCAGCACTGAGAAGTCACTGGTGCCGCCGCCAAAGTCGCCAACCAGAATAGTGGCGGGTTGTGTGAGGCGCTGGGCAAAGCGCCAGCCTGCGGCTTCTGGCTCCCAGGCCAGGGAGACATGCGAAAAGCCGGCAGCTTTAAAACTGTCGCGCAGACGTTTCTCGCCCAGAGCATCATCAGGCATGTCACCGGCAAAGGTTACGGGCCGTCCGACAGTTACACTCACCTGAGCCGGGTCGAGCTTTACAGCTCTCATCAGGCTGGCAAGGAAACGGGCAATCAGGGTTTCAAGTGTCAGGCGCTTGCTGAAAACCTGTGTTTCGCGGAATGATTTTTGCGCGAGGTATGACTTGACTGACATAATCATACGGGTTTCAGCCGGGTCTTCCAGCCAGGCATCAATAGCGGCTTCGCCTATGGCTTCGTGCTGAATGATGCGTGAACCTTCTTCCTCCTGCCAGAAACAGAGTAGCGTGCGGCAGGTGTCTGAAGGTGTATCACGATCAGGGAAGGTAAAACGGAGTGTTTCGGTCGCGCCATCAGGGTGTGAGAGCACGACAACACTGTTTGTTGTACCAAAGTCGATCCCAAGGCTGAGAGGAGAAGTCATTGTTGATATGTCAGTCATAGTCAGGCTGGGTTAGTTGCGGTCAGTCGCATCAAAGATAAAGGGCTGACCAGTGGCTTTGTCGGCCAGAGTGCCTTCCCACATGACCTGATGCCCCCGAATGATGGTGCCGGTTGGCCGGCCGGTAATGCTCATGCCGGTAAAAGGTGACCAGCCGCATTTTGAGGCAAGCCATTTGTCTTCAATTGTCCAGGTGGCCTTGAGGTCAACAACAGTGAAGTCAGCATCATAGCCAACAGCAATCCGCCCTTTGCGTACAAGGCCAAACAGGCGCTGTGGCCCCGCTGATGTCATGTCGACCAGGCGGCGCAGTGTGAGGCGACCCTGTGCAACATGGTTAAGCATAAGCGGCAGGAAGGTCTGCACACCAGGCATGCCTGAAGGGGTGGCGGGGTATTCTTTGCTCTTTGCTTCAATGGAGTGTGGCGCATGGTCAGACCCCATAATGTCAGGCAGCCCCTGGCTGACCCAGTGCCACAGGCCATCGCGATGTGCGCCTGAGCGAATCGGCGGGTTCATCTGGGCATAGGTGCCCAGGCGTGCATAGGCTTCTTCACCCGCCAGTGTCAGATGCTGAGGGGTAAGCTCACAGCTGGCAATGTCGCGATGTTGCGAAATCAGTTCCAGCTCCTGCGGGGTGGTAACATGCAGAATATGCACTCTGCGGCCTGTCTTACGCGCCAGACGCAGAGCACGGGTTGTGGCGCGTAATGCGGTTTCATCATCACGCCAGACAGGATGAGAGGACGGATCACCTGAGACACGAATATCGAGTCGTTCTTTCAGGCGTTCCTCATCTTCAGCATGAATAGCAATGCGACGTGAGCCAGAACGCATGATCCGCTCAAGAATGCTGTCATCTGACACCAGCAGGTTGCCGGTTGATGACCCCATGAAGATTTTAATGCCTGCTGTGCCGGGTAATTTTTCAAGCTCACCACACAGATCAGCATTATCTGTCGTAGCCCCGACATAAAAAGCATGCTCACACCACATCCGTTCACGCGCGCGGCTGAGTTTGTCAGCAATGGCTTCAGGGGTTGAGGTGGTGGGTTTTGTGTTGGGCATTTCAAAAACGCCGGTAACTCCGCCGAGCACAGCAGCACGGCTGCCAGATTCGAGGTCTTCATTCTCGGTCGCACCGGGCTCACGAAAATGTACCTGGGTATCAATGACACCGGGTAAAACGGTCAGACCTGTGCAGTCCTGCACACGGGCAGCTTTGCCCTGGCCACCAATACGGGCGATACGGCCATTTTTGACATAGATGTCGGTGATAACTGTGGCATCGGGCAGCACAACGCTGCCACCTTTGAGCACCAGATCATAGGTGTCGTCAGAATGACTATGAGAGAGAGGCATGCTGCTGCTCCTGAAAAAAAGAAAAAGGGTGGGCAGAATAACTCAGGGTGTGTGTGGTGTTTCACGCGTGCGGGTGCGCATGGTTACCAGCTCTTCTGCCGAGGTCGGGTGGATGCCAACCGTGCGGTCAAAATCGATCTTTTTCAGGCCTGCAGTTACAGCAACGGCAAAGCCCTGCATAATTTCAGCAGCATCATCGCCCAGCATATGCACGCCGACCACCTTCTGGCTGGCCTGATCAACCACCAGTTTCATAACGGTTTTCTGTTCTCTGCGTCCGCTCAGCGTGTGGCGCATGGGGGTAAAACGCGAGAGATAAATATCAACTGCACCATTGCGTGCGGCTTCTTCCTCACTCAGTCCGACAGAAGCCAGAGGAGGGGTGAAGAACACAGCCTTAGGGGTGGTGTCGATTGACCATGTACGGGCCGGGTCTTTGCCAAACAGCCTGTCAGCCAGATTGTGCCCCTCAGCAATGGCAACGGGTGTAAGGTTAATGCGGTCAGTCACATCGCCAATGGCATAAATACCAGGCTGAGAGGTCTCCTGCGTATCATCGACAATAATACGACCGCTTTTTTCTGTTTTAACGCCGGCTTTCTCCAGCCCCAGATTACCAGCTTTAGGGCGTCGGCCGGTGGCAAACATCACGCAGTCTGCATTGAGTGTTGTGCCATTATCCAGGGTTACGGCGTATCCGGTGCCGGTTCGTATGATTTCCTGTGGCGAGGCGGAGGGGTGTTGCTGAATCCCCTTTGCGTTAACCGCCTCTTTCACCGCCGTTCGCATATCCTGATCAAATCCGCGCAGCGGTTCAGGCTGACGGTAGACCAGGTCAACCCGTGACTCCAGGCCCGCAAAAATGCCGGCAAATTCGAGGCCAATATAACCGCCACCGATGATAACGACGGATTCGGGTCTTTCTTTCAGGTAGAAAGCCTCGTCAGAGGTAATGGCCAGCTCAGCACCGGGAATGTCGGCTCTGACAGGTTCTGAGCCTGTTGCAATGATAATTTTTTTTGCGCTCACAGTCTGCGCCTTAGCGTCAGGGGCCAGGGCCGAAGGCATGATGCGCACAGTATGTGCATCTTCAAACTGGGCATGACCCGTAAACAGGGTAATGCCAGCCTTTTCGAGCATAGAGATATAGATACCGTTCAGACGTGTAATCTCTTTGTCTTTAGCGGCAATCAGTTTGCTCCAGTCGTGTGTGCCCCGGGTGTTTGACCACCCAAAGCCTGCGCTGTCGTCAACGAGCGCCCCATATTCGCTGGCCTGCACCATGAGCTTTTTGGGCACACAGCCCAGGTTAACGCATGTGCCACCCCAGTGGCGGCTTTCAACAACCGCCACACGGGCACCATGCCCCGCTGCTATGCGAGCACACCGCACACCGCCTGATCCGGCACCAATAACAAGAAGGTCAAAATCGTGGGGCATGGTGTGAGCTCCTTATGCAGCAGAGATGTAGCAGGGTAAAAACAGCTTATCAGCGTTCTGCGAACGCTTTTTCAACCACGTAAGAACCAGGGTTAGACATGTTGCCTTCGTCAAAGCCGCGTGCCTCAAGCAGGGCCTCGGTGTCAGCCAGCATTTCCGGTGACCCGCAGATCATGACGCGGTCATGCTCCGGGTCGAGCTCAGGAATGTTGAGATCACGGAAGATCTGCCCGTTTTCGATCAGTGTGGTGATACGGTCGGTCACGGCAAAATCTTCACGGGTTACAGCCGGGTAGTAGAGCAGTTTGGCGGCGATATCTTCCCCGAGGAACTCATGCTGTGGCAGCTCGTGGCGAATGTGGTTGGCATAGGCCAGCTCGCCTGACACGCGCACGGTGTGGGTCAGAATAACGCGGTCAAATTTTTCATAGCAGGCAGGGTCCTTGATCAGGCTCATGAAAGGAGCGAGGCCCGTGCCGGTTGAAAGGAAATATAGGTTGCGGCCAGGGCGCAGGTTATCAAGAATAAGCGTGCCTGTTGGTTTGCGGCCAACCAGAACAGTATCGCCCACTTTAACGTGACGCAGGCGTGATGTCAGAGGACCATCTTCAACCGCGATGGAGAGGAACTCAAGTTCGTCTTCATAGTTAGGAGAAGCCAGAGAGTAAGCACGCAGCAGTGGCTTGCCGTTGAGTTCCATCCCGATCATGGCGAACTGACCATTTTCAAAACGCAGGCCCGGGTCACGTGTCGTGGTGAAGCTGAACAGTCGCTCTGTCCAGTGATGAACGGTCAGAACTTTTGCAGGGTAGAGATGCGCATATTCTTTGGTCGGTGGTGCAAGGTGCCACATGCCTTCGTGGCCTTCGACGGGCAGCACGCCATCAGGCACTTCAGAGGCAGAGAATTTCGGCAGGGCATCAAAAGAAGGTCCGCTCAGTGTTTCTGATGAGGTGACAGACATGGCCGCTTTATACTCCGTTTATACAGATCAAAGAAAAAGCCCGGTTACCTGGTCTGTGCGTTCTGGCCAGTTACGCCCGAATGACACAGGAGCTTTAATCCGGGGGCGTATTTTTCCGGTGCTGGCGGCGTTTTTAAGGGCAGAGGCGGGTTTCTGCCAGTCCTAAAGTGTAATTTCTCCGTTGCGTGTGCGTTATGTGGCCTCAGAGATGCATTTTTATATGAAGTTTTTTCGAAAAAAGAGCCTGCATGAGCTCAGGGGCATTGTTCCTCACGTCAGGATGACGCATGAGTGATCTATGACATCAGAACAGTATGCGTCCCCCGCCCGAGAGGCTTTTGTCCAGGTTATGTCCCGCACAGGGCTGTCTGTTGAGGCCCGTGAAGAACCTGAAATTCTGCGTCGCGTTGCCAGGGCTCTTGAGCCCGGTGCCCGTGATATTTCTGATGAAGCTTTTCGCTCGATTCTGTGTGTTGTCAGACGTAAAAAGCGTATCTCCCGTCTGATCGATCTGACACGTCGCAGTGGCCGTATCTGGGTCACCCGTGATGAGATAGAAGAAGCTGTCAGTACACTGACAGACCCTGATGCCGACGATGCAGCCCTTGAGCGGGCATTAGCTCCGGTGGCTGAGGCGCGCCTGCGTGCCTACGCCAGCACACCGCGTAAGGCATTTGATGCGATTCAGGCTGACCTGCTTGATACCGGGCGGGTATTATCACCTGGTCAGGTTGACCTGCTGCTGCTGGCTGTTGCTGTTGCGTTTGGTCTGCCTGACGGCGATCCATTTCTTGAAACGGTACGCCGTGAAGAAACTCAGAGGCAGAAGGCAGCTCATGCCATTGAGCGCACTGCTCAGGAAAGACGTCAGAGCGAAGAGCAGCGTCTTGCTGAGTGGGAGGCAAGTCTTGTCTCTTTTAAAGACGTGCCACGTCTGCTGCGGTGTTCGCACAAAGAGGCTTTGCGCTGGATTGCCGAGAATCGTCTGCCGGTTGCGCGTAAGGTCAGCGAATCGGGCGGGCGTGAGCGGTGGGAGTTTGATCCTGCTGAGCTGATTACCCTGCGTGATAAGCTGAGTGAGTGGCGTGACCAGGGTTCTCCTGTTGCAGGCAGCCCCAGAGTGCAGCCTGATATGGGCCGTAAGGTTGCCAACTCGGTGATTGCCCGCGTGGCGGCTCTGGACCGCTATGCCGCGCATTTTCGTACAGCCCGCTCGCTTAACCGGCGTATTACGCTGGTGACCGGCCCTACGAACAGCGGTAAGTCATACACTGCACTGAACGCGCTGGCTCAGGCTGAAAGCGGCCTGGCTCTGGCGCCGCTGCGCCTGCTGGCACATGAGTTCCGCGAGGCTCTGGCATCGCGCGGTGTAGAGGCTTCTCTGGCAACGGGGGAGGAGCGTATTGTTGTGTCGGGGAGTCGTCACCTGGCTGCAACGGTTGAGATGTGCCCTTTTCATAATCCGGTCGATGTGGCTGTGATTGATGAAGCACAGATGTTATTTGACACAGACCGTGGTGCGGCATGGACCGCTGCGATTATGGGTGCACCTGCCCGCCATTTATATGTGCTTGGTGCGCCGGACTGTATTCCTATGGTGCGTCGTATTGCCGAGCTGTGTGGTGATCCGCTGGATGAAATTACGCTTGAGCGTAAAAGCCCGCTGCACCCCTCCGGCCACCCGGTCAGGCTGGCTGATCTTGTGGCTGGTGATGCCCTTATTGCTTTCTCACGTCGTGAGGTGCTTGATCTGCGGGCTGCGCTTATGCAGCATGGTCGTCGGGTTGCTGTAGTTTATGGTGCACTCAGCCCTGAAGTGCGTCGTGCTGAGGCACAGCGTTTTAATTCGGGCGGTGCAGATATTCTGGTTGCCACTGATGCTATTGGCATGGGGCTTAATCTTTCTATCAAACGCGTTATTTTTGCGGCTCTGAAGAAATTTGATGGTAGCCAGACCCGTGACCTGCGTGTGCAGGAAGTCAAGCAGATTGGTGGCCGTGCCGGGCGTTATGGCAAACATGAAGTGGGTGAGGTGGCCGTGCTGGCCGGTGCTGGCAGCCCGGCTTTTTTGCGTCGTCAGCTTGAAGCCGGCGCAGAGCTTCCTGATGATTTACGCCCTTATGTGCAGCCTGATGCAGATATTATTAAGGCTGTGGCGGCTGAAATTGGTTCAGACAGCCTTTACGGTGTGCTGGCTCGTATTCATCGGGCTGTATTGCGTAAAGATGACCCGAATTATCGTCTGGCAGATATGGAGCAGGCTTTTGCGATTGCTTCAGCCCTTGAGGGGGTGGAAGGCCTCGACCTGGTAACGCGCTGGTCTTATGCCATGTGCCCGGTTGATGACCGTGATAATGGTATTAAGCGCCTTATTGGCTGGGCTGCTGACCATGCTGCCGGGCGGCGTGTGCATCCTCCTGGCACGGGGCATCTGGTTCCGGGTGAGCGCGCCGGGCGTGAAGAGCTTGAGCGTGCAGAAAAACGCCATAAAAGGCTTGTGGCCTGGCGGTGGCTGGCGTTGCGCTTCCCTGATTTTTATCCTGAACGGGAAGAGGCCGAGGAAACGACACGGAAACTGAATGACTGGATTGAAACTGTGCTGCGCCAGCACAGTCATACCCGCACAGCCAGTAGCCGTGAGCGTCGCGGGCCGCCAAAAGATGGCGGCCGTAAAAAAATTACCATGCCACGCCGGTAAGGCGCTCGGAAACATCCCACAGCCGTTCAGCTGTGCTGGTTTTGCGTGCTTCGGCCGGCACGCGGGCTGGCCCAGGCTGGCCGCGTCTTTCCTGAGAGCCCTGCGGGCCATAATAATCACCATCGCAGGCATCGGGAGAGAGGGCGGCATAAAGCGAGGCCTCGGCACCGCGTGCGGCTGACTGCCCCATAAGGCGAAGCACAGCACCACCGGCAGTGCGTTGCAGTATACTCAGAGCCGGGGGCGTAGAAGCTGCCGGACCATTGGCAATGATTGAAGTTGAAGACCAGCCCGGATGTGCTGCGCGGGAATGCAGTGCCCAGCCTGCCTCTCCGGCTTTGCGGGCAAGTTCGCGGGCAAACAGCAGGTTTGCCAGCTTACTTTGCTGATAGGCTGTGAACGGGCTGTAGTGATGACGAAACTGCAGGTCATCAAAATGAATATGTGTTTTGTGAGCGGCCAGGCTGGCGACAGTTACAACGGTACCGCCTCCTCTGGCAGCCTGAAGCAGCGGGCGCAGGTGGCTTGTCAGAGCAAAATGCCCCAGATGGTTAGTTCCGAACTGCAGCTCAAATCCGTCCAGTGTTTCCTGCCTGCGCGGGGGAGCCATGACACCGGCATTATTAATTAAAAAATCGAGCTGCTCAGTGTGGTTAAACACAGAATCAGCACAGGCTTTGACAGAAGCGAGAGACGCAAGGTCAAGCTGTAATAGCTGTGCCTGAACGCCAGGACAACGCTGAGACAGAGCTTTAAGAGCCTCTTCCCCTTTTGCTGGGTTGCGTACCGGCAGCAGGAGTTTTGCTCCTCTTTTTGCCAGGCCACAGGCTGTTTCAAACCCGAGACCACTGTTGCCCCCTGTGACCAGCGCAACGCGCCCGCTCAGAGAAGGCTGTCTGGAGGTGACAGACCATTTATGCCAGACACTCATGCGGATGGAATCCGCAGATGTTCGTTTTGTTCAGCTGCTTTCAAGGCTTCCTCCGTCAGACGTTTTTCATTCTTCTTGAGAAACAGAAACGATGTGCCGATTACGATGACGGCACAACAGCCCGCAACAATAGCGAGAGGGCCGGAAAGTTTGAAAATTTCGTTACCCAGAAGATAAGTGCAAAGGGTGTATCCCCCTGCCCAGCATACGCCACCCAGCGCATTATACCAAAGAAAGGTATGCCATGGCATGTGATTGGCACCAGCCAGCAAAGCTACAAACATGCGCAGCACAGCAACAAAACGCCCAAGAAATACGACCGGGCCGCCATACTGAAAAAATACGTAACGCCCCAGCAAAAGCCGCTCTGAGGTCAGACCGATTTTCGGGCCGTGTTTTTGTAAAAGTTTCAGCCCAAGCCGGCGGCCAATCAGATAACCAAAATTGTCACCCATAATGGCGCCGGTGACTCCTGCAATCATGACACCGGCTATGCTGAGTTTATGTGTGGTTGCACAAAACAGAGCTGAACCAATCAGCAGAGTTTCTGCCGGTAAAGGTAACCCCATGCTTTCAAGCATGACAACGACGCCAATTGCACCATAGCCATACTGTAACAAAAGGCTGCTCAGATGTTCAGCAGAGAAAAAAGAGTGCAGAGAGTGTAACAGGGTCTGAGGTCCGTTATTATTTGTTAATATAAGGTGAGGTAGCAGGAACTGTTTTGCTGGCTGAGTGTCAAGCCTGAGCGTAAGAAAGAGTACGTTTCCTTATGAAATACGGTACCCGGCTGTGATAAATTAAGCAGATTTTTGTATCATGAGAGGAGACGGAATGTCTGATTTACCGAAAGCCTTGCTTAAAAAGGCACATCAGAAACCTTTGCCGTGTGGCACATGGCCCTCTCCGGTTACGGTAGATCTGGTTGCTGGCAAGGCTCTGGCACTGTCAGAGGTTAGTGTCGATGGCACTTCAGTTTACTGGCTTGAGCGTCGTCCTTCAGAAAAAGGACGAACAGTTCTGTGCTGCTGGCAGGATGAGCAGGGTATTTCAGATGCACTGGGTGCTTCTTATGATGTTGGCACGCGTGTTCATGAATATGGTGGCGCACCCTATGCCGTGTGTAAGAATGTTATTGCTTTCTCTGAAAAGCGCACAGACTTTCTCTGGTTACAGCCCGCTGGGTGTGTTGGTGAAGCGATATGCCTGCGTCGTTGTGACGGGCTGCGTTATGCTGACCTGCGCTTCTCGTCTGATGGTACAGTGTTGTTTGCTGTCAGAGAAGATCATCGCGCTGAGGGTGAGCCAAAGGCAGCCCTGGTTGCTTTCTCTGTCCCTGATAACTTTACTCCTGACAGCGCTCCTCCGGTTGAGGTTGTGCTGCGGGAAGGGCCTGATTTTCTTTCATCGCCTTCTCTTTCACCTGATGGACGTTTTCTCGTCTGGATTGAGTGGCACCACCCCGATATGCCCTGGGATACCACGCAACTTTGTCATGCACGCCTGCTGCGTGATGAAAATGGATACGTGACAGGGTTAGGTGACGAAAAAATCCTGGCAGGAAATGGTGCCCCCGAGTCGCTTCTTGAACCATGCTGGACAAAAGATGGCCGCTTATACGTTCTTTCTGACAGAGAGGGTGCCTGGACTTTATGGGAGGCAGAAACCCGAGTCGCACAAACATTACTGACCAGATGCCCGGTGCCTGAGGGGGAGATTGGTCAGCCTGCCTGGGTATTTGGCCAGCGTAGCTACCAGCTTCTGCCTGATGGAGGGGTTCTCGCTCTGGTAGTGCAGAACGGGAGTTCGCGCTGTGTTTTCATAGCTCCTGATGGTCAGAGCAGGACTGTCAGTGCGTCACCCGAGCAGTGCCCGTTAATGCTGAGTGACGGACGATATGCCTGGCTTGAGGTGGCTTCTGACGCATTGCCGGCTGTAGTTGTGGGCACTATTGCTAAGGGAGTACAGCACAGGCTGCGGTGTGCGGCGTCACTTACTCTGGCACCCGAAGATATTTCAGTCGCGCAAACAGTTCGTTTTCCGCTCGAAGCCGGTGGAGAGCCTGTGGGGCATGCATTTTTCTATCCTCCTGCCAGCAGTCAGGCCTCAGTGCCTGAGGGGGAGCGCCCACCTATGATTGTGCTTGTGCATGGCGGACCAACCGCCAGGGCGCAGGAGGGATTTTCTTTTAAAATTCAGTGGTGGACCTCACGCGGGTTTGCCGTGCTAGACGTGAATTATGGGGGATCAACCGGGTTTGGCCGCTCCTGGCGTGAACGCCTTAAGGGCGCATGGGGCGTAGTTGATGTGGCAGACTGCATTGCCGCATGTCAGTTTATGTGTACGACAGGCAAAATTGACCCGGATCGTATCAGTATTCGTGGTTCAAGCGCCGGGGGTATGACTGTGCTGGTGGCGCTGGCGACGTCATCATTGTTTGCCGGAGGAGTCAGCCTTTACGGAGTGACAGATTTACGGGCTCTGGCGGCAGAAACGCATAAATTTGAGGCACGCTATCTTGATGGTCTGATCGGTCCCTGGCCTGAAGCCGAATCGGCTTATATCGAGCGTTCACCGCTGACTGTAGCAGCAAAAATTCGTAGTCCCGTGCTGTTGTTGCAGGGAGCAGAGGATAAAGTAGTGCCGCCCGCACAGGCTTATGCAATGGAAGCAGCACTGAAAGAAGCTGGTACACCCTGTTTTCTTCACGAGTTTCCGGGTGAGGGGCATGGTTTTCGTCAGGAGAGCACGCTGCGGATCGCTCTGGCTGAAGAAGTTGCTTTTTACGGGCGTATTTTTGGCTTCACCCCTCCCTCTCATTCCTGAGAGGGCAGGCCTTGTCAGCTATCAGGTGAGCATAAAAAAACCAGGAGGACAAAATGTCTTCCTGGTTTGAGAAACTGATAGAATGATCAGATCAGGTTCAGAGTTTTTCGACCTGATTATATTCCAGATCAACCGGTGTAAGGCGGCCAAAGATAGAAACACTGACCTTGAGGCGTGCTTTCTCTTCGTCGACTTCTTCAATAACACCATTGAAAGATGTAAAGGGACCATCAGCAACGCGGATCTGCTCACCAACCTCAAAAGTGACAGCAGAGCGAGGGTGCTCAAGGCCTTCTTTGGTCTGGTTGATAATCCGTTCTGCTTCAGCGGCAGAGATAGGGGAAGGACGGTTTCTGTTGCCCAGAAAGCCTGTGACCTTTGGTGTATCCTTAACAAGATGCCAGGATTCGTCGGTCATTTCCATTTTAACGAGCACATAGCCAGGGAAGAACTTACGTTCTGCGCTTACTTTCTGACCACGACGCACTTCGATCACTTCCTCTGAAGGGACCAGAATTTCATCAATATGGTCAGACAGGCCTTTTTGCTCAGCCTGCTCACGAATGTGCTCAGCTATTTTTCTTTCGAAGCCCGAATAGACGTGGACCACATACCAGCGTTTGGCCATGTCGCTTCCTCAGCCTCCCAGCCCGAATAATTGACGCATACCAAGACCAATCAGCTGATCCACGGCGAAAAAGAATAATGATGCCAGGCTGGCCATAGCCAGAACCGCACCTGTTGTAACCAGAGTAGCACGTCGTGTGGGCCAGGTAATCCGTTTGGCCTCGGCACGTACTTCACGCAGAAACTTACCGGGACTGACCGACACGTTACTTCCTCTCTTCACGTTATCCGGCCCGTTTCACAAACGGGAACAAAGCAGATAACCTAAAAACTGAACCTTTTGCACTGACCAAAGGCTGTCTCTGACAGATCAGCTTTCGTTCAGGACGAAATGGCAGGGGTGGAGGGTCTCGAACCCACAACCTCCGGTTTTGGAGACCGGCACTCTAGCCAATTGAGCTACACCCCTGCAAAATGGCCGCAACAAACGTGTCCGACCCTAAGCACTATAACCGCTAGCGGGTTATATGACCAGAGCCGTTAACGTCTGGCGGACGCCGGAAGAAAATATTTTCTCGACATAAAGTCAAGAGGAAAAATCACGCCAGCTGTTAATACATGCTATAACGGCAAAAAGAATGATCAGGGGGTTGCTAAGAGGTGTATTTTGGGAGTATGGAGTGCTCCAGGAGCGCGGGCGTAGCATAGTGGTAATGCTGTAGCCTTCCAAGCTACCGAGGAGGGTTCGATTCCCTCCGTCCGCTCCAGAATCCTCAAAATTTAGCCGAATCCCATATCTGTTAAAAAATGGGGTTTTTTAACGCCGCGGCTTTATTGTCGGGTTTTCTGCTGTTGTGTGTGGCTTTTAAGTTTGTTCTGCCCGCTGAGCCAGAGAAACAGAGCTTTTCAGGGGAAGCGGATACGTGATTTCGAGCGTGAAGCCTGTAAAAAGTGTAAGATCTGAGGGTTACGCTGGTTGCACGAGTTGGTGTCTCATGCTAGAGGCCGCGCCGATAGATGCTTGATGGTCTGAATCATCAGGCCCGAAAGTGGAGTCATAACGTGAAATGCCGGCGCGCAGAGATGGAAAGAACCCCCAGGACGTGGTGACCTCAGGCGTAACGACAGAACACTCTCCTGCTTATGTTGCAACCGGCCCGGAAGGCCGCTACGCAACAGCGCTTTATAAGCTTGCAGAAGAGCAGAAGCAGCTTGATACAGTGCTCGATGAGGCTGACGCTCTTGCGCGCCTTATTGATGAGAGCGCGCCGCTGCGCACGGTTTTGTCTGACACAAGGCTGGATACAGCCGTTCAGAAAAAAGCTATTTTCGCTGTTCTTGCCAGCCAGGGGTTTGGCGAGACAATCAGGAATTTTGCAGGCGTGGTTACGACGAATCGTCGTCTTCCGATACTGCGCCGCATTCTTGAGGTATTTAGTGAGCTGGCAGCCGCACGTCGCGGTGAGAGTGTGGCTGAAGTTGTTTCAGCTCAGGCTCTGACCGACGCGCAGCGTGATCAGCTTAAACTCAGTCTGGCGCAAGCCGGTTACGCCCAGGTGGTGGTGCGTGAAAGTGTTGACCCCTCTCTGCTCGGCGGTCTCGTCGTGCGTGTGGGTGCAAGGCTTTACGATGCCAGTATTCAGACCCGCCTGTTCCATTTGCATTACGCCATGAAGGGAGCCGCGTGATGGAAATCCGTCCCGCAGAGATTTCGGATATCCTCAAGCAGCAGATCGCGTCATTTGACAAAGAATCTGAGGTTGTAGAAGCCGGTACAGTACTATCCGTAGGTGATGGTATTGCCCGTGTTTACGGCCTGCAGAATGTCATGGCCGGTGAGCTTGTTGAGTTTCCGTCCGTTGGCCAGAAAGGTATGGCCCTTAACCTTGAGAGCGACAGTGTTGGTGTCGTTATCTTCGGTGACTGCGTTGACATTCGCGAAGGTGATACGGTTACCCGCACAGGTAGCGTTGTCGAAGTACCAACAGGTCGTTCGCTCCTTGGTCGCGTTGTTGATGGTCTTGGTAACCCGATTGACGGTAAAGGCCCGCTGGCTGACGTAGAAATGCGTCGTGCAGAGGTTAAAGCTCCTGGTATTATGCCACGTCAGTCTGTCAGCGAGCCAATGCAGACCGGTATTAAAGCTATTGACGCTCTGGTGCCGATTGGCCGTGGTCAGCGTGAGCTTGTTATTGGTGATCGTCAGACCGGTAAAACCACAATTCTTACTGATACCATTCTCGCTCAGAAAAGCGTTAATGATCTCGGTGATGACAAAAAATCTCTCTACTGCATTTATGTTGCTGTAGGTCAGAAACGCTCTACCGTTGCGCAGCTGGTTCGCCTTCTCGAAGAGAAAGGCGCGATGGAGTATTCTATCGTTGTGGCCGCAACGGCTTCTGATCCGGCTCCGCTGCAGTATCTCGCACCTTACGCAGCCTGCGCAATGGGTGAGTATTTCCGTGATAACGGCATGCACGCACTGATCTGCTACGATGACCTGTCTAAGCAGGCCGTTGCTTATCGTCAGATGTCTCTGCTTCTGCGTCGTCCGCCAGGTCGTGAAGCTTATCCGGGTGACGTGTTCTATCTGCACTCACGTCTGCTTGAGCGCGCTGCAAAAATGGCTGACAGCCATGGCGGTGGTTCACTGACAGCTCTGCCGGTTATTGAAACTCAGGCTGGTGACGTTGCTGCTTATATTCCGACCAACGTAATTTCTATTACCGATGGTCAGATCTTCCTTGAAACCGACCTTTTCTACCGTGGTATCCGTCCGGCTGTGAACGTTGGTGGTTCTGTGTCTCGTGTTGGTTCTGCTGCACAGATCAAGGCAATGAAACAGGTTGCCGGTAAGATTAAACTGGAGCTGGCTCAGTATCGCGAAATGGCTGCCTTCTCGCAGTTTGCATCTGACCTTGATCCGATCACACAAAAACAGCTGTCACGTGGTGCGCGTCTGGTTGAGCTGCTTAAACAGCCTCAGTCTTCACCGCTGACAGTTGAAGAGCAGGTTGTTGTTCTGTTTGCCGGCACACGTGGCTTTATTGATGCAATTGACACCAAAAAAGTTGTGGAGTGGGAGCAGAGACTTCTTGTTGAACTGCAGAGCAGCGGAAAAGATATTCTGAATGCTATTCGCAACGATCGCCAGGTTTCAAAAGAAACTGAAGCTGGTCTGACAGAATATCTCACTGCCTTTAACCGTAACTTCAACGCCTGAGGCAGGAGGAGTTATGGCTTCCCTTAAGGAACTTCGCGCCAGAATCGGAAGTATCAAGTCTACGAAGAAGATCACGAGCGCTATGAAAATGGTGGCAGCTGCAAAGCTGCGCCGTGCTCAGGCCCGTGCTGAATCTGCCAGACCTTATGCTTCTGCTATGCGTCGAATGATGGCTGAACTGGCGGGAGCGACCGTCGGGGAAGAAGGTGGTCCATTACTGCTGACAGGAACAGGGAAGGATAAAATTCACCTTCTCGTTCCGTTGACCAGTGATCGTGGCCTGTGTGGTGGTTTTAACGCCAGCGTACATCGCCTGACAGAGCGGTTGATCCGCCGTCTTCAGTCTGAAGGTAAAACGGTTAAACTTCTGCCTGTTGGCCGTCGTGCGATCAGTTATTTCTCTCGTGAGTATTCTGATCTTATCGTTGATAAGATCATGGGTATTCCCGGAGATGTTCCGTTTTCTGTCGCTGAAGGCCTGGGCGTAAAAATCAATGCTCTGCTTGAAGCCGGCGAAATTGATGTCTGTGAACTCGTGTTCAACAAGTTCATCAATGCTATGTCACAGGTTCCACAAAAACAGCAGCTGGTGCCGCTGGTTGTGGAAGATGCTGCAGAGACATCGGCTGTCGCTGATGAGAACAAGGCGTTGTATGACTTTGAGCCGGATGAAGAAACTCTTCTGTTCCGGCTTCTCCCTAAAAACCTTCAGGTGCAGCTGTATGCTGCGCTGCTGGAGACAGCCGCAGGTGAGAACGGTGCCCGTATGACTGCGATGGATAATGCGACGCGTAACGCTGGTCGCTCTATCGATAGTCTGAGCCAGGTTTATAACCGGACCCGCCAGGCCAATATTACTAACGAACTGATTGAAATCATTTCGGGCGCACAGGCTGTCTGAGCCCGCTTATTTTGCCCCGCAGGAGCTGACCTATGTCGGATACTAAAACTCAGACCCAGGCCTCTGCCGCCAAGGAACACAGTGCTTCCGGCCGCGTTACCGAGATCAGAGGTCCTGTTGTTGACGTGCAGTTTGAAGGTGATCTGCCAAAGATCCTCGATGCCCTTCATGTTAAACTTGGCGATCAGACCCTTGTGCTCGAAGTTGCTCAGGAAATTGGTGAGCACGAAGTACGCTGCATCGCGATGGACACCACAGATGGCCTGGTACGTGGCGCAGAGGTGATCAACACAGGTGCGCAGATTTCTGTGCCTGTTGGTCCTGAAACACTTGGTCGTATTCTGAACGTTACCGGTGAGCCAATTGACGAAAAAGGCCCGGTTAAAGCAACACGTCGCGCCCCTATTCATCGTGACGCACCTTCTTTTGAAGAGCAGGCTGCTGCTTCTGAAATTCTGATGACCGGCATTAAGGTTGTTGACCTTCTCTGCCCGTACCTCAAAGGTGGTAAGGTCGGTCTGTTCGGTGGTGCCGGCGTTGGTAAAACCGTTATTATTCAGGAGCTGATCAACAACATTGCTAAGGCACATGGTGGTGTGTCTGTATTTGCCGGTGTTGGTGAACGTACCCGTGAAGGTAACGACCTGTATTATGAAATGCAGGATGCCGGCGTTATCAAACTGGATGAAGAAAACAACACAGACGGCTCTAAAGTGGCTCTTGTGTTCGGTCAGATGAACGAACCACCAGGTGCCCGTGCCCGCGTTGCACTGACCGGCCTGACTCTTGCGGAATATTTCCGTGATGAAGAAAATCAGGACGTTCTGTTCTTCGTTGATAACATCTTCCGTTTCACACAGGCTGGTTCAGAGGTGTCTGCGCTTCTGGGTCGTATTCCGTCAGCTGTGGGTTACCAGCCAACTCTGGCAACAGAGATGGGTGCCCTGCAGGAACGTATTACATCGACCAAAAAAGGGTCGATTACATCCGTTCAGGCTGTTTATGTTCCTGCTGACGATCTTACCGATCCGGCTCCTGCAGCAACCTTTGCTCACCTTGATGCAACAACCGTTCTGAACCGTTCGATTGCTGAAATGGGCATCTACCCTGCTGTTGACCCGCTCGATTCGACATCGCGTTCTCTCGATCCTTCAATCGTAGGTGAAGAGCATTACGCTGTTGCCCGTGAAGTGCAGCGTATTCTGCAGACTTATAAATCTCTGCAGGATATCATTGCTATTCTGGGTATGGATGAGCTGTCAGAAGACGATAAACGTCTGGTTGCACGCGCCCGTCGTATTCAGCGCTTCCTGTCACAGCCTTTCCATGTGGCTGAAGTCTTTACAGGTGCTCCTGGTAAACTGGTTGCCGTTGCTGACACAGTTCGTTCGTTCAAAGCGATTTGTGCTGGTGAGTATGATCATCTTCCTGAAGCAGCTTTCTACATGGTTGGTACCATTGAGGAAGCCGTTGCTAAGGCTGAAAAACTGAAAGAATCGGTTTAATACCGGTTCTTCGAAAGGAGCGCACTCATGCCGGTCCAGCTGGATATCATCAGTCCTGAAAAAGTTCTGGTGTCGCGTGAAGTTGAGATGGCTGTCATCCCCGGTGCAGAGGGTGATATCGCAGCAATGCCAGAGCATGCTCCTGTCATGCTTTTGCTGCGCGGCGGTGTAGTTTCTCTTTATGAGAACGGTGTTGTGACAGATCGTTTTTTTGTCGAAGGCGGTTTTGCTGACATTACGGCTGACCGTTGCACTGTTCTGGCTGACAGGGCAGTCCCGGTTTCAGAGATTTCAGTGGATGAGGCAACAGCCCGTCTTGAAGAGCTGACAACATTGTGGGGCCGTTCTGATAAGCACGATGACCCACAGAGTATCGACGCCCTTCAGGCGCAGATTCTTTCAGCCCGTGCTGAAATTGATGCAGCTTCTGCTGCTCACTGAGCTCTGTCGTTCTGGTATTGTTAAAAAAAGCCACCGTAAGGTGGCTTTTTTTATAACTTCCTGAAAATATTTAGCCGCGGCCGCGATAGGTCGGGACATTTTGTGAGGGAATCCACACGTCTTCAGGTGGGGTGCCTGTTTGCCAGAAAACATCAATAGGCATACCGCCGCGTGGGTACCAGTAGGCACCAATACGCAGCCATACAGGAGAAAGCAGGTCAACGAGAGTTGTTGCGATCTGAACAGAGCAGGCTTCGTGAAATGCACCATGATTACGAAAGCTGGTCAGAAAGAGCTTGAGTGATTTGCTTTCGACAATCCACTGGTCCGGCACATAGTCGATAACGATATGTGCAAAGTCAGGCTGCCCTGTTACGGGGCAAAGCGAAGTGAACTCAGGGGCCGTAAAGCGCACAAGATAGTTCTTGTCAGGGTGGGGTGCAGCAACACGTTCAAGCACAGCTTCCTCAGGGCTTGCCGCTGCCTGTATCTGCCGGCCTAGCTGTGTCAGTGCTGAGTGATTTTCATCAGAGTTTGACATAACTGATTTCCTTTTTTGTTACTTCAGTCAGAAAGACGCATATTGCCTCTCTCTTTCACGTGATCGGGGAAAAATGAGAGGCTTACATAACTTCTTTTTTTATATGAATTATGCGAAAAGAGGCTATGCACAAGTTTTCAGTTTCTGATTTTCCTGCCCCTCGCCTGATTTCTGAGACGGACGAACTGGCTGAAGCCGTTGCCCGCCTGCGTCAGGAGCCTTTTCTCACGGTTGATACCGAATTTATGCGTGAGAACACCTACTGGCCTGAGCTATGTCTTGTTCAGATTGGTGGTGCCGCTGAAGTTATTTTGATTGATGCTCTGGCTGAAGGCATAGACCTTGCGCCTCTGGCAGAGCTGTTTGCTGATACATCAGTGATTAAAGTGTTTCACGCTGCCCGTCAGGATCTGGAAATTTTTCTCCATTTGTTTGATGCTCTGCCTGTACCGGTATTTGATACGCAGGTGGCGGCCATGGTCGCGGGGTATGGTGACCAGGTGGGGTATGACAGCCTTGTGGGGTCACTAACCGGGTATGGTATTGATAAAAGCCACCGTTTTACAGACTGGTCAGTGCGCCCTCTCTCTGATGCTCAGCTCAGTTATGCCGCAGGCGATGTGACCTGGCTACGACTGGTATATGAAAAACTGATCAGTAAACTGACGCATGAAGACCGGCTTGACTGGGTTGCTGATGAAATGGCTGAGCTGGCTCTGCCTGAGACGTTTCGTCCTGACCCGGAAAAGCAGTGGGAACGTTTGCGGGCCCGCACCGGCAACCGTCGTATGCTTGGCGTGTTACGTGCGGTGGCTGCATTGCGCGAGCGTGAGGCACAACGTGTTAATGTGCCACGTCAGCGCCTTCTTAAAGATGAAAGCCTGCTCGAAATTGCAGCGACGCAGCCTCTTGCAACTGATGCACTTACGCGGGTCAGAGGTGTTTCGCGCGGGCTGGCAGAAGGGCGTACCGGGCTTGCACTAATTGAGGCTGTTAAACAGGCACAAAAACTGCCTGATGCTGACCTGCCATCTTTGCCTAAAGGGCGTGGTAAAGATTCTAATCGTCCTTCCGGTGCACTTATGGCTCTTCTGAAGGTCCTTCTGGCTGCGGCATGTGAGCAGCATGATGTTGCACCACGCCTTGTGGCTTCTGCTGATGAGCTGGAGGCACTGGCACTGGACCCGTTGCAGCCTAATCCGTTACTGGCGGGGTGGCGCCGTAAAATTTTTGGCGAGGCGGCTCTTTCTCTTTGTCAGGGTGAAGTTGCCCTGGCAATTAAAGGAGGGAAAGTTGTTCAGATTCCCTGTGATCCTTCATCCTGAACAGAAGGAAGGATCACAAAGGGCTGATTGCTTCAGATGCTTGTATCAAGCCAGGTATTGGCCAGTGGCCTTGCCCCGACATGTGAAATGATTTCAGAAGCAGCGACAGAGGCCAGGCGTCCGCACTCTGGTAATGTGCGGCCTGATGTCAGACCTGCCAGGAAACCTGCCGCATAGGCATCACCGGCACCGGTTGTATCAACCACCTGTGTCGGGACGGGTGACACTTTGGTGATAGTGCCATCGTGAATAACCACGCTGCCTTCAGCAGAGCGTGTCAGAGCGGCAAATTTTGTATCCTTCAGTACATGCTGTGCAGCAACGTCGAAGTTCTCAGTCTCGTAAAGTGAGCAGATTTCGTCTTCGTTGGCAAAAAGAATATCGACATGGTTACGTACCAGTTCGAGAAAAGCTTTTCTGTGACGGCTCACGCAAAACGGGTCAGACAGGGAAAGCGCAACCTGACGATTGTTTTCATGGGCCAGGGTAGCAGCCCGGCGAAAAGCTTCCTGCGCGTGCGGGGGGTCAAACAGGTACCCTTCAAGATAAACGATACGTGAAGCAGCGATGACATCAGGCAATACATCATCTGCTGTAAATTGCGTGCATGCCCCCAGGTAAGTTGCCATGGTGCGCTGCCCGTCGGGTGTAACCATGACAATGCATCGTGCTGTAGGCAGGTTTTCGCTGGTGCGTCCATCAAGCGGAGCTGAAGGGAAAGCGACATTATTTTCACTCAGATCTTTAGCAAACTGCACACCGGCTGTATCGCCGGCTACTTTGCCAAGATAAGCAACTTTTGCGCCCAGCTGAGCCGCAACAACGCAGCTGTTAGCAACTGAGCCACCGCCCATAGTGCGTTCTGCATTAAAGCTGGCAGTGAGGTTATCGGCTCGTTCTGCATCAATCAGCGTCATGCTGCCCGGGATGAGATTCTGCTGTTCGAGGAAAGCAGGTGAGACAGTACCTAAAATATCCGTGATCGCATTACCGATCCCGAGGATATCGTATTTAATCTGTTCTGAGTTCATTATACGCTAATATCCCGAAAAAGAGCTGAAAGTTTGTATCGATATACCTGCCGCCACAAAAAGGGCAACAGAAAGACGTAAGCTGTTCTTGCCGCCTGAGTATGTGGCTGTATAACAAATGAGCAAGGTTCATCTTTACTCTGCAGGCAGGGGAACGGTGGGCTTTATTGAAATAAACTGTCTGATAACGGGCAGTCAGTATGGCGGGGGTGTTTTTGTTTAGAAGACGCAAACCAGAAGAAACCAGGCCAGGGACAGCTGGTACAGATAAGCAGACTGATCAGTCTGCACCTGGCGGGCCTAAAGGGTCTTTTGATACTATTTTTTCTCCTTCTGGCGGGTCAAAGCCGTACGCCCCTGGCGGCAATGGAACGTCAGATTCTACTTCAAAACAAGTAAAGGAACCCCCTATGGGTCGTGCTCCTCTTCCTCCTGGCTCTCCGCTCTCTCCTGGCGCTGCCGTTCCTCCTATTCCGGGTGCATCGCGTATGCCTCAGCCACAGGGCCAGATGCAGCAGCCTAAAAAAGAACCTGTTGAACAGCGTACGCTGGTTGTCGGTCGTGGCATCAGCGTTCAGGGCACGGTGCAGGAAGCTGAACGCCTCGTTGTTGAAGGCACAGTTGAATCCAGCATGATCGCAGCGAAAGAGCTGATCGTTATGCCTGGTGGCCTTTTTCGCGGCAGCGTAGAAGTTGAAAGTGCTGAAGTCGCAGGTACAGTTGATGGCACATTAACAGCACGTGGCAGTCTGAGCCTGCGTGCAACCGGCCGTTTACTGGGTAAAGCAGCCTGCCGTCGTCTGAAAGTTGAAGACGGTGGTCAGATTACAGGTCAGCTGGAAATGCTGTCTGATGACAGCAGCAAAAGTTCATTCTCTGCTGATAAAAATAGCTCAGCAGGCTGATATTCCGACTGCATCACCTCTTTCCTTTTAAAGGAAAGAGGTGATGTCCGAAGGGCGATTAGTGACTATCGCGCCTGTCGCGGAGTTTGACATAAGCGATCTGAGCATGCTCACCGCAGTAGGGCTTGCCAGGTAAAGGTGTCGCACCACAAAAATGAAAACCCGGGGTGCCGGGGTCACCTATAGGCCAGCAGCATGACGGACCACGGCGTTTTTTCGTATCCGGGTCTGGTATACGGCTGAGCGCAGGTTTTGCTGCCGGGCGTACTGGCGCACGTTGTACAGGCTCAGGCTTTACAGCTTTAGGTGCGGCGACCTGTACAGGCGCTGCAACGGAAGCAGGTTTTATTTCTTTAGGGGCTTTTGGTTCAGCCGCTGCTGGCCTGGGGGCTGCTTTTGGCTCAGGCCGGGGCTGAGTAGCCGCAGGTTCAGCTGCTTTAGCAGTTTTTGTTTTGTCCGCTGTTGAATCGTCTGCCGAAGCAGAGACGGGTTTTTTCTCGCTGCGACGAATGGGAGAAGGACGAGCAGGCAGACCAAGCCTGTGTGCTTTACCAACTACAGCATTTTTTGTGATGGAAAGACGACGGCCAATCTCGGCTGTTGAGAGCCCCTCTGTCCAAAGTTCTTTCAACCGGGAGATTGTTTCCTCGGTCCACTCCATTTATGCTCACCTTAAAATTGTCGTGTTACCAGACAGAGAAACATATTTCTCTTTAGCGCATAGTAGTGTCAGAATGGTTTTTTCTTCAAGCTGAAAGCCGTAAAATCATCAGACAGTTATCAGAATACAGATATATGGTTTTCTGGCAAAGCTGAAAATACCTGCCATAATATGTGTTTATTTTGTTTGTTACACTGTCAGAATGTAAGGGTAGAATAATGGACGTAAAAGCTGCTGTTGCCTTTAAGGCAGGAGAGCCACTCAGAATTGAAACCGTGCAGCTTGGTGCACCCAGAGAGGGTGAAGTGCTGGTTGAAATTAAGGCTACCGGTTTGTGCCACACTGATAAATATACTTTGTCAGGGGCTGACCCTGAAGGGCTTTTCCCGGCGATCCTGGGGCATGAAGGGGCAGGTGTTGTTGTGGAGACCGGGCCAGGTGTCAGGCATCTCAAACCTGGTGACCATGTTATTCCGCTTTATACGCCCGAGTGTCGCGAATGTAAGTCGTGCCTGTCGCGTAAAACAAATCTGTGCACTTCAATTCGGTCTACCCAGGGCAAAGGCCTGATGCCTGATGGTACATCACGCTTTTCGTTTAAGGGGCAACCGGTTCATCATTATATGGGCTGTTCCACATTTGCTAATTATACAGTGCTGCCGGAAATTGCACTGGCTAAAATTCGCCCGGATGCACCATTCGATAAAGTTTGTTACATCGGGTGTGGTGTAACAACCGGTATCGGTGCCGTTTTGTTCACAGCGCAGGTTGAAGCGGGTTCTACCGTCGTTGTGTTTGGCCTGGGTGGTATCGGGCTGAATGTTATTCAGGGTGCAAAAATGGTTGGTGCCGACCGTATTATCGGTGTCGATCTTAACCCTGCCCGCGAAGAGATTGCCCGTAAATTCGGTATGACCGAGTTTGTAAACCCGGCAGATCTTGGCCCTGGTGGTGATCTTGTCGGACATATTATCGAGATTACAGGCGGGGGCGCTGATTATACATTTGAGTGTGTGGGTAATACAACTCTGATGCGTCAGGCTCTGGAATGTGCACACCGTGGCTGGGGTGTTTCAACAGTTATTGGTGTTGCCGGTGCAGGGCAGGAAATCAGCACCCGTCCGTTCCAGCTGGTAACAGGCCGTCGCTGGATTGGCTCAGCTTTTGGTGGTGCACGCGGGCGTACTGATGTGCCGAAAATTGTTGACTGGTATATGGAAAACCGGATCAATATTGACGATCTTATCACCCATAAAATCCCTCTTGAGCAGATTAACGAGGGTTTTGATATGATGACACGAGGCGAAACAATTCGTACCGTTGTTGAGTACTAAGCCGCAGCGAGCATGAGTTTAGAAAAAAGGAAGCCCGCGAAAGAGGGCTTCCTTTTTTTATATCTGAAAAAATTATTTTTCAGCGTTTGAAAGCACTTCGAAAAGTAACTCTTTAGGGCGGCATACACGGGTGCCTAAGGGGGTTGTCACAACAGGACGGTTCAATAGCTCAGGGTGTTGTGCAATTGCATCGAGCAGACTTTCATCAGAGAGGCTTTTGTCTGCCAGGTTCAGAGAGGTATATAACTCCCCTTTCGGGCGAACAAATGTACGGGCCGGCTGGTTGCTTGTCGCCAGCATGGTATTCAGCTGTTCGCGTGTAGGCGGGGTTTTCAGGTAAAGTATAATTTCAGGCTCTGTACCTGCTTCACGTATCATGTTGAGAACGGTGCGTGACGTGCTGCAGGCTGGGTTGTGATAAAGAGTAACAGTCATAAGGTATTTTCCTTCTTTATCATTGCAGCATATCACGCACTCTCAGAGAGTCGAATGACTGTTAACGGAAAAAACGTCGCATAATAAAATAGGCGATTCCGTAAAAAGAAAGATAAAGAAAAGGAATAAAGAAAATAACATTTTCAGGATCTGTCAGCATTACTAAACCTCCTGATCATCTGAGGCGGTTTCCTGAGCATCGAACAGGATAGCGCCGGCACCAGAGATGAGAATAATCATTACAGTGCCAATGACCCAGGCAAAATACCAGGGGCCCTGATCACCTACAAAAACAGCAAAAAGCAGAGCAACAACCAGAACAGCTGCAAGACCTGCCAGGCGTAAAAATTGCATAGTATGTCTCCTCAATAGCTGTGTGGATCGTTGGCGATCTCAGCTGTGCTGACCTTGCCACGCATGACATAATAACACCATGAGGTGTAAGTAATGATCAGTGGTATGAAAATGGTGCTGACAATTAACATGCATGTAAGCCCGTAAAGGCTGCCGGTGCTGTTCCATAATGTCAGACTCTGATCAGGCTTTGTTGTGGAAGGCATGAGGAACGGAAACATTGCCGCAGCCACAGTGCCGATAACGCCAATCCAGGCACTCATGCCGCACCACCATGCCAGAACGGTTTTTTTGAGTGTAACCAAAGCCGAGCCGCATATCATGCTGGCCAGCCCTGCAACAGGCAGAAGCCACAGGACAGGGTGTGCTGAGTAGTTAAGCAGCCATGCTCCTGCTGCTCTTGCAACATGCTGTCCATGCAGCGGGTTTGCAGGCATGGCGGTATTCACAGGTTCTGTAAGCATAAAACCCTGCATAAAGCAGATAAATACACCACCGGCGGCAAATAAAAATGCTGCCAGTACACCTGCGATCCGTGAGAAATTTCTGGCCCGGCTATAAATAGGGTCGTTACTGCGCAGCATAAGCATAACGCCACCCTGGTAAACACTCAGAGAAACAGAGAGCAGACCACACAGAATGACAAAAGGGTTGAGCAGATAAGAAATAAAAGAGCTGTCCTGGTAATATTGGCCTGTCCAGCTGAAATGGTAACCAACACCACTAAGGATGTTGCCAAAGGCAGCACCATAAATAAACATTGGTAAGAAACCAGAGATCAGGAAGGTCCAGTCCCAGCTGGCCCGCCAGCGGGTGCTATCTGCTTTTGAGCGATATTCAAATGCGACAGGACGAAGAATCATGCTGAATAACAGCATAATCATAACAAGATAAAAAACTGAAAAAGAAGTGGCGTAAAGAGTGGGAAATGCCGCAAAAATTGCGCCGCCACCTAAAACAAACCAGACCTGATTACCGTCCCAGTGTGGGCCAATAATGTTCAGCATCGTGCGGCGTTCAGCATCATCTTTGCCCACAAAGCGCAGAAGCGTGCCAACGCCCATATCCATCCCAACCATAAGGGCGAGACCAATCATGAGAAGGCACAGAATGCCTCCCCAGATCAGCTTGAGAATGGTATAAATATCCATAATAAAGTCCTTTCCCTTCTCACGTTTTTCAGTGTGCTGCGGGAGCGGCGGCGTTATGTGACAGAGCAGATGTGCCGTGTGTATCGTGCTCATCTGGTCCAAGGCGGGCAAATTTAAACATCAGATAAAGTTCAGCCGCGATGAAGATACTGTAAAGGAGGGCAAAGCCAGCCAGTGAAATGGCCATATATGTTACGCTATGCGTGGATGATGACAGAAAGGTTGGCAGTCTGTTAAAAACTGTCCAGGGCTGACGGCCGGCTTCAGCCGTAATCCATCCAAACTCGGTAGCCAGAACAGGCAGAGGGATAGACCACATGCACAGGTGTAAAATCCAGCGGTTGCGTTCGAGTTGTTTTTTGAGGCTGAGATAGGCAGACACAGCAAACAAAAGAAAAAAGGAAAGCCCCAGAAAAACCATAAGTCTGAAAGACCAGAAAACAACAAAAACATTAGGCAGGATAGCAGGTTTTGTAGCTTCTACGACTTTATTTACTTCATCCGGAGAGATGTTGGTGACATCCTGACCTGGTGCAAATTGTGTGGCCAGGAAACCAAACCCAAGATCTTCTTTGTGCTGACGGAAAGCATCCAGATCAGTCTGGTCATGTGTCTGACCATAGCGTTTTAAAGCCGAGAGCGCTTCGATGCCAGAGCGAATATGAGGCTCGGCTTCATTTTGTAGCTCATGCATGCCGGTAATCGGCTTATCAAACTCATGTGTAATCAGTGGTGTCAGAACGTAGGGGACACCGATTTCAAGGTAGTTCGTCTGCTTTTCATTATCAGGTAAAGCAAAAAGAAGCCAGGGGGCATAAGGTGGCTGGCTGGTTTCCCACAACCCTTCAATAGCGGCAATTTTTGTCGGCTGTTTTTCGTAATCCATGCGGCCAAGAACATCACCCAGAGTGATTACAGCTACAGTTGAAATAATGCCAAACAAGGCAGCCATACGAAAAGACCGGGCAGCGAATTGTCTGTGTTGTTTACGTAAAAGATAAAAAGAGCTGATACCCATGACGAATAAGGAGGCACATACGTAACCAGCAACTGACGTATGAACAAATTTAGCCTGCGCGTCAGGGTTGAAAACAACTTTTACAAAACTGTCGAATTGCAAACGCATTGTTTCAGGATCAAAGTGCGTGCCTTCAGGGACGTTCATGCTCGCATTGGCAATCAGAATCCACAAAGCTGAGAGGTTTGATCCCAAAGCAACCAGATATGTTATGGCAAGGTGAGCTGGTTTACTCAGGCGGTCCCATCCAAAAAACATCATGCCGACAAAGGTAGACTCCATAAAAAAGGCCATCAGACCTTCAATGGCAAGTGGTGTACCAAACATGTCGCCAAAATATCGTGAATACATGGACCAGTTGGTGCCGAATTCGAACTCCATGGTGATGCCGGTAGCAACGCCAAGTGCGAAATTGATACCAAAGAGCTTTCCCCAGAACATTGCCATGTCTTTGTAAATTTTGCGGCCGGTTACGACATAAACAGTTTCCATGGCAGCAAGCATAAATGTCAGTCCCAGTGTCAGAGGAACAAACATAAAGTGATAGAGAGCTGTAAGTGCAAACTGAAACCGTGAAAGCTCTACAACGGTTGGGTCGATCATATCCATTTAAAAAATCCTTTAAAAATCATAAAAAACAATATTTTTTAAGGCATGATTATATCTCCTCTGCCGGATGAAACTGACCGTTTCTGATCTGAATCGCTCTGGTCATAAACGGCAGAACTGATCGTCTGTGAGTTATGCAGATCAGTGTCATATCCGGCCTTGCCTGTATGAGGTTTGTCAGAACAGTCTTTTCCGTTTCTGCATCAAGCCCTTCTGTAGGCTCATCGAGAATGAGCCATGGGGTTTTGCGCAGTAGTATCTGTGCGAGGCAGAGCCTTCTCGCCTGACCTCCTGATATCTGAAAACCTTCGTTACCAACGGCAGTTTCCAGTCCATGTGGTGTATTGTTAAGCCAGTCTGTCAGGCCTGCAGTTTGCAGCGCCTGCATTATGTCGGCTTCAGTTGCCTGTGGGCTTGCCAGAAGCATGTTGTCACGAACCGTGCCATTAAAAAGGTGAAAATTCTGTGGAGCAACACTGATTTTTTCAGCCAGTGTTTCGCTTTGCATATCGCAGATATCATGCTCACCTAAATGACAGCTGCCTGCTTCAAAAGGGTAGAAGCGAAAAAGAATTTGAATGAGAGAACTTTTCCCGGTGCCAGAGGGGCCGATCAGTGCAACACGTTCTCCTTTTTGGATATTCAGGCTGGCATGCCGAAAGATCCACTGTTCTGACCCGGGGTAGCGGAATGAAAGATTAGAAATTTCCAGAAAATCGGCATTGTCAGGATGAACCGGGTGAATGGGAGCTGCCACAAGAGGGGGGGTCATACAGGCATCATATAGTCGTTGTGCTGCGAGCTTTGTGCGGCTTAGCAGTTGCCTGGCCGCAGGCAGAGGAGTGATGATGTCAAATGCGGTAAGACACCCCAGAACCAGCATGGGCACTTCTGGTAATGACAGGTAGTTTTTATGAAAAGAATTTGTTGCGACAAGAAGAACAGCAAGGCTTGTCACCGTGGTGCATAGTGTCGTTAACCCGCGGGCGGCACTTTCGGTGGCGGCCATAAGGCGATGTGAACGATTAAGTTTGAGCTGCTTTTCAGTAAACTGTATGTGCAGATGGCGGGTGGCGGCAGGCGCCAGATATTCACCTGTTGCAGCAATCAGGTCGGCCAGGTCGGTACGGTTCTGACTGTGGAGGGTAGTCAGGGTGACTGCCAGCCGGTCAGCAATCAGGCCGGTAATATAAGGCAGGATCAGGCCACTGAAGAGTAGTCCCGTTGCAAGGCACAACGCTGCCTGTGGAGAAAAAATAGCCATTATGAGCACGAACAGGCTGCCGCAGACGACTGCTCTGATATAAGGCAACAAAGTGCTGGTATAATGCTGCCCTATCAGGTCGGTGTCAGTTACAAAGCGTGAAAGCAGGTCACCTCCCCGGCGGTTATGCAGCCCTGCAGGCGCCTGTGGTGCCAGGCAGTGGTAGCACCAGCTACGCAGCTGGCCCATAACTCTCAAGGCACCATCATGAGTGATAAGTTTCTCACCATAGCGCGAGAGAATGCGCAGCATTGCAAAGAAGCGCACACCTGTCGCGGGTAGCAAAATATTAAAAGCCTGTTGTGCAGCAACTCCGCTTATGCCTGCTACAGCAGCTCCGGCCAGCAACCACCCTGATAAAAAGAGCAACCCAAAGCTTGCCAGTGCGGCAAGACACGCCAGCGCTATGCCAAATATCATGTAAAGCCGGACGGATTTTGTGAGTGAAGGCAGACGACGCAGGGGGATCATGCGACTGCCTTCTCAGTAAGTGCGGAGAGACTGCCATTTTCGTTGATATGTAAAACCTGTTGCGCTGCAGAAATGAGTTTTTGATCATGTGTAGCGACAAGAACGATGCGCGTTTTCGCACAGCTTTTCAGCATCTCAATAATGGTGTCAGCAGTATCGGGATCAAGGTTCGCTGTTGGTTCATCCAGGCAGAGTATATCGGGGTTACGCAACAGGGCCCGGGCCAGGCTGAGGCGTCTGATCTGCCCGCCGGAAAGACGGGCGCCCCGTTCACCGGCCTGAGTATTAAAGCCTTCTGGCAGTGTCATGATGAAATCGAAAATCCCAGCCTGCCGCGTGGCATTTTTCAGGTCATCATCAGTGGCTTCCGGTGCGCCCAGGCGCAGGTTGTCAGCAATGCTGCCAAAGGCCATAAGCGGGCGCTGGGGAACCCATGCTATGTTTTCTTCTGTCAGGGGGTGTTGTGCCCCTCCAGCATCGTATGCTGCAACAGAACCTGAACGGAGAGGTAAAAAACCCATTAAAGTATAGAGTAATGTGGTTTTACCGCTGCCACTTTCGCCACTCACTGCAGTGAGCTGTCCTTTTCTTATTTCTGCACTGATCTGCTTCAGGATAAGTGCTTTTTCATAAGATGCAGAAATATCATTAAGCTTTAGCATCGTAACAGGTGCTGCTGATGACACAGGTTCTGAGGCGCTTTGACGCGCGACCGCATATTCAGGCAGAGTAAAAAGGGTCTGGAGTTGTTTTGCTGCGGCCATAGCATTTTGTCTGGCGTGATAGCTGGATGAGAAATTGCGCAGAGGAATGAAATATTCAGGTGCCAGGACCAGAACAATAAAGGCTGAACGAAAATCAGCAGTGCCGGCCAGCAGGCGAGAGCCAAAGATAACTGCAACCATCGCGACAGAAAGGCTGGCAAAAAATTCGAGAGTTGCAGATGTCAGAAAAGCGACGCGCATGACAGAAAATGTTGCATGGCGGTGTGCTTCGGTCTGACGTTCAAGACGGGTGATACTGTTCGTTGTCTGTCCATTCAGGCGCAGGGTCATGAGCCCCCGCAAAGAGTCAAGGAAGGATGACCCCATCAGCACAAGCTGTGTCCACTGGCGGTCCATTATGCTTTGTGCGCTGTAGCCGACCAGAACCATAAAAAAAGGAATAAGAGGCCCGGTGCAGGCCAGAATTACAAAGCTCCAGATATCAAAGTGAAACACAATGCCAAGAATCACTATGGGGAGCACGACCATCATGACCGCGCGTGGAATATATTGTGAAAAATAAGGCTCAAGCGCTTCGGCAGCTTCTGTCATGGTGGTGATAAGCTGCCCGGCTGGTTGTTTGGCGCACCCTGCAGGGCCGGCTTTGGTCAGATGAATGAGGGCATCGCGCTGAACGGAAGCGCTGATGTGCAGCCCTCCTTCTTTGCCGGTCATATCTGCCAGCCACTGAAAAATAAAACTGCTGACAGAGAGAGCAAGAATGATGATGCAGTCTGTAACTGATGTGTCGAGAGGCTGCCCTTTGAATGTCAGATTATCGACAAGAGCGGCAAGAGCGCAGAGCTGTAAAATGAAGAGTATACAGGCAATGCTGCTGGTTGCAGCAGAAAGCATCAGCCATGTGCGGGCCCGGCGTGTCAGGTCTTTGAGATATGATCCTGTTTGTTGCTGAGTCGCTTGCATGGAGAGCCATCCTGTAAAACAGACCATAATGGTATTATAATTTAATAAATAAATAAATAAATAAATAAAATAATTAAAAATTAACGGCCAGGCAGGCGCTGTCATAAACTGTTGCCAGGGGCTAATGTTTCGATAAAAAATCGACTTTTATTATTTTGTTAAGTTTTTTGGTTACATGCAAGTACTATTTTTGTTTTTAAAGTGCAGTAAGGTAAAGTGTAACATATTGTTAATTAAAATGATAATGCACTTACACCCTGCCAGATCATGTAGGCAGCAACCATAAAAATAATACAGGCAAATAATGTTGTCAGTTGCCCGCTTTTGCCGGCCATGCGTCTGGCAAGGCGCATTCCGCCAACGCTGCCAAGTGCACCCCCCAGAACAAAGAGTGCTGCAAGTTGCCAGTCTATATAGCCTGAGAGCATGTAGCTGACAGCGGTTGTAAGCCCAAATGCAGCCACCGCGACAAGAGATGTGCCAACAGCGTTAAGAATAGGCATATTTGTTGAGGCCACCAGGCCAGGAACAATCAGAAAGCCGCCGCCAATACCAAAAAAGCCAGACAGTATGCCTGTGCCAATACCAAATCCGGCAACTTTCCCGATATTATGGCGGTTGCAGCTTGCTCCCGGGGTGCCGGTTTTGCGTCTGCCGTGCAGCATGATGCCGCCAACGATCACCATAAGTATTGCAAAGCAGAGCAGAAGGTGTTGCCCGTTAACGGCTTTTCCTGCCGCTGCTCCTGCAAAAGCACCAAGGATGCCGCATGATGCGTAGATTGCAGCGCAGCGCCATTTTACGGTGCCCTGTTTTGCATGCTGTGCGAGGCCAACCAGAGCGTTGAGCGCTACGGCAAGCGCGCTGGTGCCCAGGGCAACGTGCGGGTTTGAGACCCCGACAAGGTAAACCATTAACGGGACAGCCAGAATTGAGCCGCCTCCGCCGATGAGTCCCAGGGTGAATCCAACGAGTGTTCCTGAAAAAATTTCAAGAAGAATATGGAAGAAGGGGGCGGTCATGCTAACGGTATATAGTTCTTGAAATTAAAGTTTATTAACAGGAATTTTGATATAGCTGGTGCCGTTATCATCTGGTTCAGGCATATGACCGCCGCGTATATTCACCTGGACTGAGGGCATGATGAGGGTTGGCAGGTTGAGTGTAGCATCGCGGTTAGTACGCATTTTAACGAAATTTTCTTCCGTAATGCCGTCGTGCACATGGATGTTGTGTGCCCGTTCTGCCTCAATTGTTGTTTCCCAGGCAAACTGATCACGGCCTTCAGCTTTATAATCATGGCATAGAAAAACACGGGTTTTACCGGGCAGAGAGAGCAGGCGGCGGATGGAGCGGAACAAAGTCGTCGCGTTGCCTCCGGGAAAATCTGCGCGGGCAGTGCCATAATCAGGCATAAACAGAGTGTCGCCAATAAAAGCGGCATCGCCAATAACAAAGGCCATATCTGCTGGTGTATGACCCGGAACGTGCAGAACGGTAACATTCAGATTGCCAATTCTGAACTGATTGCCATCATGAAATAGTTTATCAAACTGAGAGCCGTCGCGTGCAAAGCGCGTATCAGCATTAAAGATTTTACCAAATACTTCCTGAACGGTGATGATCTGAGCGCCTATTCCCAGTTCTCCGCCAAGCTGCTCCTGCAGCCAGGGGGCTGCTGAAAGGTGGTCTGCGTGGGCATGGGTTTCGAGCTGCCATTCAATGTGCAGGTCATTTTCTTTGACGTAGCTGACAATATTCTGTGCTGAACTGAAACTGGTGCGCCCCGAAGCGGGGTCATAGTCGAGTACGCTGTCAATGATGGCTGCAGATTTTGTTGACGGGTCGTGCACAACGTGGCTGGCTGTAAATGTTGCCTGGTCAAAGAATGTTCTGACAACCGGGCGCAGCTCATTGTTTGCAAGTGCATTAAGAATCTGGCTGGCTGCTAAATTCAGAGAGGTATCTGTCATCAGAAGCATCCTTAGTTAAAGAATTAAATTAAGTATGTATTTTAGTGTTTTTAAAGAGTAAAACATGCTCCGTCAAGGAGATGTTATGGTGGTTAAGAAAATCTCCTGTAGCAATATACAGAAAATCTCTTGTGATGGTACACTTCCTGAGTAAAAGCTAAAAGATATTAAGTTTAAGATGAACGAAGGACGCCGTATGAATGACAGTTTACAGGACACATGCCCTCTTTATCATTCAGGCTCGTCTCTCAGAATAGGTGAGCTGGCACCGGATTTTGTTGCCAGAACCAATCATGGCCAGCTTACGCTAAGTGCATTGCGTGGGAAATGGGTGATGCTTTTTGCGCATCCGGCTGATTTTACCCCTGTCTGCACAAGCGAGTTTATTACTCTGGCGCGTATGACGCCGCAGTTCTCTGCTCTTAACTGTGTATTACTTGGTGTTTCTGTTGATAGTCTTCCTTCGCATATTGCGTGGGTCGAATCGATCAGAGAACGTTTTGGGGTGGAGATTCCATTTCCTATCATTGAAGATCCTTCAATGGCGATTGCCCGCGCGTATGGCATGCTTGATAGCTCATCACAGAATAGTGTTACGGTCAGGGCGGTTTATATGATTGATCCTGATGGCGTTGTGCAGGCTATGACATGGTACCCTTATGCCGTAGGGCGCTGTGTGCAGGAGATGCTGCGGCTTTTGCAGGCTTTGCAGAGAGTCGCCGGGGGGGATGCTCTGACACCTGAAGGCTGGCAGCCCGGAGATGATGTTTTGCAGCCGCAGGTTCAGGTGCAGCAGGAAATCACAGCTATTGGCCCGGAATGGTTTATGAAAATGGAAGGGGAACAGAAAAAATGACACCGCTGCTGCTGGAAGAAGCCAGGCTTGTTGTCGAGCGTCTTAAATTGTTTGCTCAGCCACAGCGCCTCATTATTGTCGATGTGCTGCTTAGAGGAGGTCCCCTTGCTGTAAGTGAACTTGAAGTACGCACTGGTATAGGCCAGCCGACGCTAAGCCAGCAGCTGGGTACATTGCGTCGGGCGGACATTATAGTGCCGCGTCGTGAGTCCAGGGCTATTTATTATAGTCTGGCCAGCAGAGAGGAAGAGCGGAGGGCGCGCGCCCTGATTGGTCTTTTACGAGCTGATCAGGATACGGTTTTGCCGCAGGTTCAGCCGGCAACTTCTCCTGCGATGCCGGCCACTCAGTCAGTTCATAAAAATGGCGGAGGAGGGGCGCAGTTTGCATATATTTGCTCTCCTTCTAAAAAATGAATTGTCAGTTTCTGCTGATATTCAGATAAATCTGCCAGGTCAGTGATAGCCGTGTTAATTTTGCAACGGATTGTGGCGGAAGTTTAGTCTCTGCGAAAAACTCTCAACTTCGCTAGTTGCAAATGATTATCATTATTTGCTAAGGCCTGCATCAGAAATTAGAGATGTGTTTGCTTTCTGAGGCGGGTAGGATGAGTGAGATAAAACGGGGTTATCTGGCACCAGTATCGTGTATTGGTGCCCTTTTGTTTTCTGTGCAGGCTGTAGCTGCCAGCAATGATGCTGCAAAAATTGATAAAAAGCGTGATGTTAAACGCGCCCATGCTCACAAAGTTGCAAAAAAAAATGTAGCTGCCCCGCAGGAAGAAGGTATTGCCGGTGAAGAAGAAAGGCTGACTGTCACAGGGCACGGCTTTAATACGATGCATCAGTCTCTCGGGATGTCCCGTCTTCCGCAGGATGTGATGCACACACCACAAAACATTAACGTGGTGCCTCAGGTGCTGATGCGTCAGCAAAACGTTAAATCACTGACTGAAGCCCTGCGTAATGTACCCGGCGTTACAGCTTCTATCGGTGAGGGTGCGGGTGGCATGAATGGCGACCAGTTTCTGATCAGAGGTTTCCAGGCTCAGAATGATATTTATGAAGATGGTCTGAGAGATTTCGGTGTGTATTCACGTGATTCATTTGATTATGAATCGGTGTCGGTGATTAAGGGGCCGTCTTCTGAAGTGTTTGGTAATGGCACGACAGGTGGTGCTATTAACATGACCACTAAAACCCCAGGCCTTGATAACCGTTACGCAGCAGAGTTTACAGGCGGTTCAGGCAGTTTTTACCGTGGCACGCTCGACTTTAACCAGAAGCTTGATGATTCTACAGCCATCCGTATCACGGGTATGGGCAGCGAAAATAATGTTGTCGGGCGTGACTTCATTTATTCACATCGCTGGGGTGTTGCGCCATCAATAGCATTTGGTCTTGGTAAGCGCGCAACGCTGATTTTGCAGTATATGCACCAGCAGGAAAATTCTATTCCTGACTTTGGTGTTCCTGTTGTTACAAAACCGGGAACATCTGTTGCTAAGCCGATTACTGAATACGGTATAAGACGCACGAACTGGTATGGCACTGATAACGATCAGAATGCGACCAATGATAATATGGAAACAGCACGTTTTACCTATAAGCTTAATCGTCATATTACTTTTTATGACGATCTGCGTGGTGGTCAGTATTATCGTACATTCGCAGCGTCTAAAGCGACCTGCGATACAACCTGTGTGAATAATTATTTCAATGGTGACCCGGCGGCCGCTCTTGTTGCGCGTTCAGGCCCGACGGGAGCCGGTGCCGGCCTGGGTGCCGGTACATTTTACGCGCCATTGCCTTATGAGCAGAGAAGCTGGTCTGTGCAGAACGTCGCTTCTATGCTCGCCAATTTTCATACGGGCTTCTTAAGGCATCAGGTTGTTGCGGGTGTTGATATTGAGCGTGTGAACGATGTGCGCTCACAATCGACCTATACAAAAGCAAAGCCCTATGCCAGCCTGGTTAACCCTAACCCTTATGTTGGTAACCTTGGGCTTGTACCCGGTGAGTCAAACCCTGGCGGGCTTGTAAACCTTAATGGTCTGGGCGCAAAACCACATAGTAATGGTTATGGTTTTGATACGGGTCTGTTTTTATATGACCAGATATGGTTTACAGACTGGCTGTCTGTTAAAGGCGGCTTCCGCTGGGACCGCTGGCAGACGGCGTACAGTCTGACAGGTGGTGATACGGCTAAATATCCCGATAAGCACATGCGTAGTGTTGAAGGGGTCTTTAACCCTAACGCGAGCCTGATTATTACGCCTGATGCACATCAGACCTACTATTTCACCTGGGCAAATTCGACCACTCCTACAGGTATGTATGTAACAAACGGGTCTGTGCCTATTCGTCCGGGCACCAGCTCTTTTGCAGCACCTGAAAAAGCGCAGCTCTATGAAGTAGGTGCAAAGTACAGCCTGCTGCATGACAGGCTCGGCGCTTCGGTTTCTCTGTTCCGTCTTGATAAAGGCAATGCGTATTATACAGACCCGGTGACTGGTAATGTCAGTGGCTCATCAGACCGTCTGAGAAACCAGGGGATGGAGCTGTCTGTGGGTGGTATTATTCTGCCAGGCTGGAATATTTCAGCAACATATGCCCTGTATGACAGTAAGGTTATGTCATCTGCTACGGCTGCTTCAGTCGGTAAAAATCTGCAATATGTGCCCCATAACCAGGCAACATTGTGGACGGCGTATAACGCGTTCGCTAATAAGCCTTATAATATCATGATCGGCGGTGGTGTAACCTGGCGTCAGCATGTCTGGCTGAATAACACGAACACGGCAAAAGTGCCGGCTAACCTTGATTTCAGTGCGATGATCTCTCACCGCTTTGACCGTCACTGGAAGATTTCAATGAACGGGTATAACCTCGCAAACAGACTGAACTATCAGAGCCTGTTCTCGAACAGGGCTACGCCGTCAGCCGGGCGTATGTTCCTTGGAGAGGTGAGTTTTACTTACTAAAACAGTCTGTTATTTTGTATGAGGGGATTGTAAACCTCTCATACAAAACCTGCTGTTTGCTTTGTTTCGTTTTTATTACTGTAAAATTGTGTGCAAAGAGGGGTAGACCGCCGGGCTGCGGGGTGTTTCTATCACACTCAGGTTATTCTACTCTGAGTTAAGGATTATAACACCCATGGTCATGATCAGTTCACAGGCAGGAAAGTGTCTTCCTTCGTCAGATCTGACAGATATTTCAGCTCTGCTTGCGGCTTATTATGACCGCAAACCTGACCCGTCAGTGGCAACACAGCGTGTTGCTTTCGGAACATCAGGCCATCGGGGCAGTGCGCTGCACAGCAGTTTCAATGAAAATCATATTCTGGCTATGTGCGAGGCAATTGCTCGTCATCGTAAGGCTGAGGGTATTGATGGCCCGTTATTTCTGGGCATCGACAGCCACGCCGTTTCAGCACCGGCACAGCGCACAGCGCTTGAGGTGCTGGCCGCTCACGGGATCAGAGTTCACATTGATAAGGATGATGGCTATACGCCAACACCCGTTATATCCCACGCTATTCTGACTTATAATAAGGACCGCACAACTGGTCTGGCTGATGGTATTGTTATCACACCTTCGCATAATCCACCGGCTGATGGCGGCTTTAAATATAATCCGACACATGGTGGCCCGGCTGATACAGCTATTACAAAAGCCATTCAGGATATGGCTAACAGTTTTCTGGAAAATGACCTCAAAGAGGTTAAACGCCTGCCTTATGATGAGGCCGTAAAGCAGCCCTGTGTCACACGTTATGATTTTGTCACACCTTATGTTGCTGACCTTGAATCTGTTATCGATATGCAGGCAATCAGCAAATCAGGTATCAAAATTGGCATCGATCCGCTTGGGGGGGCTGCTGTTGGCTACTGGCAGCGCATTGTCGATGCATATGCTCTGAACGCGACGATTGTCAGCAATGAGGTAGACCCGCAGTTTGGCTTTATGACAGCCGACTGGGATGGGCAGATTCGTATGGACTGCTCGTCGCCTTATGCTATGGCGCGTCTTATTGCTATGGGTGAGAAGTTTGATGTGGCTTTTGCAAACGACACCGATGCTGACCGCCACGGTATCGTAGCCCGCCCTGATGGGCTGATGAACCCTAATCATTATCTGGCTGTAGCGATTTCATACCTTTATCAGAACCGGCCTGAGTGGAGCCCGAAACTGGGTATTGGTAAAACACTGGTCAGCAGTAGTCTGATTGATCGTGTTGCCGCTGAGCTGGGCCGTAAACTTGTTGAGGTGCCGGTTGGGCTGAAGTGGTTTGTGCCCGGTCTGATGGATGGCTCTCTGGGGTTCGGAGGGGAAGAAAGTGCAGGAGCGACCTTCCTGCGGCGTGACGGTAAGGTCTGGACAACCGATAAAGATGGGATCATCCTTAGCCTTCTGGCTGCGGAGATTACCGCAAAAACCGGCAAAAACCCGGTGCAGCATTACCATGAGCTGACCGCGCGCCTTGGCATGCCGTACTATCAGCGTATTGATGCGCCAGCGACACCCGATCAGAAAGTGCGGCTGTCTAAACTTTCGCCAGAGCAATATCCGGGTGAGACCCTCGCAGGTGAAGCGATTACTGCCAGAATGACCAGAGCACCAGGTAATGGTGCCGCGATTGGTGGCCTGAAAGTAACAACAGCTGATGGCTGGTTTGCGGCACGTCCTTCCGGCACAGAAGATGTTTATAAAATTTATGCTGAAAGCTTTAAAAGTCCTGAACATTTAAAAGAAATTCAGGAAGAGGCTCAGACTGTCATTACAAAGGTTCTGTCAGCCTGATTATATAAAACTGACGGTGTTCACTGGTGGCACCGTCAGTATTTTATCGTTTTTGTTATTGCTGGTCCACTTCCAGGGACTGGAGTTCATACAGGCGGCGGTATAGCCCGTTTTCCTGCTGAATTAGCTGAGCGTGGCTGCCATCTTCAACGATATGACCATGCTCAAACACCAGAATACGATCCAGATCCACAACGGTAGAGAGGCGGTGTGCAATGACCACAACAGTGCGCCCCTGCATAAGCCTGTGCATGGCCTCCTGCACCAGAACTTCAGAGCGGGAATCAAGGCTGGCTGTGGCTTCATCCATAATCAGCACAGGTGTATTGACCAGAAAAGCCCTGGCAATGGCGACACGCTGGCGTTCGCCGCCTGAGAGTTTAACACCACGCTCCCCAACAAGAGTATTATAACCATCAGGCAGGCGGGCAATGAAGTCAGAGGCATTGGCCAGGCGGGCTGCTTCTTCAATTTCAGCCTGTGTTGCATCAGGGCGGCCATAGGCAATATTTTCTGCCAGAGTGCGGTGAAACAGCATAGGCTCCTGCGGAACAATCGCAATTTCTGCGCGCAGGGTTGATTGCTGCACTGTGGTAATATCAATTCCATCAATCAGAATACGTCCGCTATCGGGTTCGTATAGCCTTTGCAGCAAACGGGTAAAAGTTGACTTGCCAGAGCCGGACGGGCCAACAAGCCCGACACGACTTCCGGCCGCAATCGTGACGGAGAGATCAGAAAAAATTTCTTTTTTCTGTGCCGCATAAAGAAATCTGACGTGCTCAAATTCAATTTTACCAGCCTTTGCTTTAAAGGGCAGAGCGTGTGGGGCGTCCTGCACCGAAGGCGGCATACGCCACAGCATAAGCAGTTCTTCCATCTCATTGACTGAACGCTGAACAACGGAAACCTGTTGCCCGATATCGCGCAGATAGCCCTGCACCAGAAACGTCATGGTCAGAATATAAGCTACGTCACCCGGCCCGGCCCGGCCTGTCAGCCATAGCCAGACAGAGGCGCCTGCCAGTGCAATACGCATTAAGGTGACAAGAAGATTCTGAATGCCGGCGCTGTTTGTACCACGTACCCATGTCTGGCATGTGGCGTTTTTCCATTCTGCAACAGCTGTCTCCAGGCGTGTTTCCTCACGTGTTTCTGCGCCAAAGGCTTTAACAACAGCATTGCAGGTCATGGCATCTGCCAGAGCAGCACCCACGCGACTGTCACACTGGTTGGCTGTACGGGCAGAGGGGGCAACATAATTGAGTGTCAGCAGGCACGATGAAGCAATAAAAAGGGCGGCAATCACTCCCAGCACAATACCCATAAACAGCCAGTGCCAGGCAAGCACGAGTGTTGTCATGATCAGCAGTACAGCTTCAGGAATAAGCATAAGCAGCAGCGTGTCATTCAGCATATCCACGGCCCACATGCCGCGTGTCAGTTTTCTGACAGTCGAACCTGCAAAGCTGTTAGCATGCCACTCGGTTGAAAGCCTCTGCACATGCGCAAAGGCTTCAATAACAATTTTCTGCATAACGCGTGTTGTCAGGTGGGTAATGCCCAGATAGGCCGCACGTTTGCCCAGCACATTACCTATGCCGCAACCTGCCATAGCAACCAGCATCCATAAAGCATCATGGGTGAGGGAGGATTGTGCCGCAGGCTGCGCGACGTCAGAGACCAGGCGTCCGGCAAGAACGGGCATCAGCACATCAAGTACAGTTGCAAACATAATGCCGATGACAGTGACCCAGAGTGGCCAGGGAAAATCCAGCCAGCGCCGCATGACAAATTTCAGGACATCGACAAACAGACTTTGCTTCCCTGCGGTTTTATTATCCGCAGAAGAGGGGGTATTCATGACAAAATTCCGAGGTAATGGTTACGCACAGCAGGGGCGTGTCAGAGCATAATGAATATAAATTCTAACCAGAAAAAGTATTTTTAGCAAACAAAGCAACACATGATGGCACTTTGTGACAGAGCACGATAGAAAGAGGGTATGGCCCGATCTCCTTCCTCTCCCCGTAAGCGTGCAGTTTCTGCGAATAAGGAAATTTCTGCTGTGAGTGCCCGTAAAATGAAAGTGGTAAAAAGCAAACCACAGGCCGGGCAGGCTCCGCGTGATATGACGGCTGAGGAGCGACTGGTTTTTTTAAAAGACCTGGAGGGGGCCTGGCCAGATGCGCAGACTGAGCTTCATTATACTACTCCCTTTACTTTGCTGGTCGCAGTGGTTCTTTCCGCTCAGGCAACCGATGCTTCCGTTAATAAAGTGACTCCTGCCTTGTTTGCAGCTGCCCCGACCCCGCAGGTGATGATGCAGCTGAGTGAAGAGGAAGCCGGAGCTTATATTCGCACTATCGGGCTGTGGCGTAATAAGGCCAGGAATATTGTTGAGCTTTCACGTCAGCTGGTTGAGCGCCATGGGGGAGAGGTGCCTGACACGCGTGATGACCTTGAGGCTCTTGCCGGTGTAGGCCGCAAAACAGCTAATGTTATTCTGAGTGTTTTATTTCATCAGCCAACTGTGCCGGTTGATACTCACGTTTTTCGTCTGGCTAACCGTACAGGGCTTGGGCGTGGCAAAACCGTAGAGGCTGTTGAGAAGAAGCTTGAAAAAGTTATTCCGACCCGGATGATTCGTGACTCTCATCACTGGCTTATTTTGCAGGGGCGTTATGTGTGTAAAGCACGCAAGCCGGAATGCTGGCGTTGCGTTGCGGCGAATGACTGTCTTTATCCTGATAAAACTGACAGGCCGGAAATATAGTTATTAATCTTTTTTGATAATGTATAAGAGTTTCACGTTTGTCTGATTTAGCCTGCCTGAAAAAGGCAGGCTGTTTTTGTCCAAATAGTGTGAAAGTATTTTAAAGCCAGCCTTGCAGCTCCTGCCTGGTAAGTTCTTCAAGTAAGGTAATGCAGGCAGGACTATCGTTGAGACAGGGGATGAGCGTAAACTGCTCTCCACCTTTAGCTATAAATTCTTCACATACTTCATTGCCAATTTCATCCAGGGTTTCGATGCAGTCAGTTATGAAACCTGGTGTAATAACAGCAATATTTTTAATACCTCTGGCAGGAAGTTCCTCAATAAAACTGGCCGTGGCAGGTTCCAGCCATTTGGCCGGCCCAAAGCGTGACTGAAACGTCATTGGCAGCATGTCTTCGGTCATACCCAGTTCTTCGCGCAGGGCTGTCATTGTGCGTATGCAGTCAGTCAGATAGCTGTCGCCTTTGTTGATATAGGCTTTGGGCAGACCATGAAAAGACGCCACAACCATTTGCGGGGCTTCAGTCTGTTTGCTTATTGTATCCCGCACAGAGTCAGCCAGGGCTTTTATATAGGTCGGGTGGTCTGCGAAGGCGGGCAGCGTTCTTATCGCAGGCTGATTGCGCAGGCGCATAAGTGCACGAAAAAACTGATCGTTCGCGGTGGCTGTCGTGGTTGCACTGTATTGTGGATAAAGCGGCACAGCCAGAATACGATCACACCCTTGCTCAAGCAGGGTTTTTAACCCCTGAGCGACAGACGGTGTGCCATAACGCATAGCCCACACTACCGGCACATTATCGGCCTCAAAACGTCTGGCAAGAGCCTCAGCCTGATCGCGCGTATAGCGGCGCAGCGGGCTTTCATTGGTTTCTTTATCCCATATGCGTTTATAGGCTTTACCGCTTTTTCCTGGTCGTACAGTCAGTACTACACCCTGCAAAATGGGCTTCCATACGACAGGAGAGGCTTCAATAACTCTGCGGTCAGAGAGGAATTCTGAAAGATAACGGCGTACAGATCGATAATCTGTATCTTCGGGTGTTCCCAGGTTGAGGAGCAAAATTCCTGGTTTCCGGGGAGACGCGTCTGCATGGTCATGCGTGCGGCGTGATGGAATATAGTGAAAAACCATAAAACCCTCCTGACTGTGACGGCATGACACATCGCGTGTCGGTTGTTATCTGATGTCACTTATGGTGAGAGAACTTTTAACCCGGATCTGATACATTTCATCATCACAGATGGCAATGATACATCAGCGAGCATATTTTTTTGTGCCAGAAACCCTGACTTTAAGGACGAGTTGGAAAATTTGTCTATATGTGCGGCATAAACATGAAGATGTAGCGTGAAGTGTGTGAAAACATGTTGTACGTCATCACTTTTTTTCCACCCGGTATTCAGGGGGGCATGTCTGGCAGCTTCAGGCCATGTCCAGGGGGTTGCCAGCCAGTCTGTGCCAGGCAGCTCGGTCATTGCGGCAAGTAATCCGGTCTCAGGGCGTTTGCGTAGTAATATATTGCCAGCATTATCGAGCACGAGAAAATGCACACCATAGCGCACAGGTTTGTCTTTTTTGGCAGCACGCCGGGGCAGGGACGGAGCCAGGCCTGTACGCTGTCCCTCGCAGTGCGGTTGCCAGGGGCACAGGCCACAGGCTGGTGAGCGGGGTGAGCACAGAGAGGCACCGAGGTCAAACAAGGCCTGTGCAAAATCAGAGGGGCGTTGCTGCGCTTCCTGTGCATTGTTGAGTTCGCGTGCCAGGTGGGTGAGCTCTTTTCTCGCTCCTGGCAGGGGGGATTCTACAGCGAACAGACGGGAGGTTATGCGTTCAACATTTCCGTCTACCGGTACTACCGGCACATTAAATGCTATGGCTGCTATGGCTGCCGCGGTATAGGATCCCACCCCGGGCAGTTTCAGCAGCTCCTCAGTGGTGTCTGGGAAACCCCCGAGCGCTACAACAGCAGCGGCACAGGCATGCAGGTTGCGGGCACGTGAGTAATAGCCAAGTCCGGCCCAGGCGGCCAGCACATCATCACGCTCCGCTGCGGCCAGGGCTTCAACAGTAGGAAATTTTTCGAGAAAACGCAGGTAATAGGGTATAACCGCCTTGACGGTTGTCTGTTGCAGCATAATCTCGCTCAGCCAGACATGATAAGGGTCAGCACTCTGACCAGGGTCAGAACGCCAGGGGAGGGTGCGCCGGTGACGGTCGTACCAGTCAAGGAGGGCATAAGCGGATGGTATTTGCACGGAGAGTGTTATGACGAAGGACAGTTCTGCCGACAAGACCAAAGCCGTACGTTTTACAAAAACGTCTTCGCGCCGGTATGCCGAGCCAAAAGCTGATCAGCCTGTAAGGCGGGCATTTAAAGCGCGTAGCCTTGCAGCGCTTTTGCCCGCAGTGACAGAGCCTGTTTTGCGTCGTCATTCTTCTTTAAATATGCGTCTGATAACGGACTGGGCTGAAATTATTGGTCCGGCATATGCTGCACGTACCAGGCCGCAGCGTCTTACGGCAGGTACACTGTTTATTTCCTGCGCAGGGCCTGTTGCGATGGAGTTACAGTATATGAGTGATAGTCTGATATCGCGTATTAATACCTGGTGTGGGCAGTCACTGGTATCGCGTTTGCGTTTTGTGCAGGATACCCAGCCAGAAAAGCCTCGTTCTGCGGCGCTCCCTGAATTTTCCCTGCGGCCGCCGCCACGCTATGAACTGCCGGATATGGAGGAGGGGCCTTTGCGTACAGCACTTGAAGCGCTTGGAGCACGCGTATTGCAGGATAACGGGCGCTGAAACTCTGCATGCCAGCTCCTCCACACCTGCCGGATTTTTTTTGTAGTAAAAAAGGTATATCCCGGCTGCTATGCTTTGTGTCGCTGGCTTTACTCTCGGCCTGTGCGGGGCATCGCAGTACGACATCAGCGTATAATACTTCCTCTGGTTCCTCAGCCGGGTCTGCAGTTGATCACTGGAACGGGTATATTCTTGATGCGTCACAGCGATTCTCTGTTCCTCCATCATGGATAAGAGCTGTTATGCAGCAGGAGTCGGGTGGTCATCAGTATCTGCACGGGCGTAAAATTCGCTCAGTGCATGGTGCTGTGGGACTGATGCAGATCAAGCCTGATACCTATCATGAGCTGGCACGGCGTTATCACCTTGGCTCTGACCCGTACGACCCGCATGATAATATTATGGCAGGCAGCGGCTATATTCGTGAATTATCAGACCGGTTTGGTTCTCCGCTTTTTCTGGCGGCTTATAACTGCGGGCCACAATGTGCAGAGAATCACCGGTCACGGGGCAGCTCGCTGCCTGATTATGCCCGGCACTACATGGCATCCATTAAACCTCATCTGAATGACCCTATCCCGGCTATGTTAAAGCCTGCCTCGCTGTCTTTTCCTGCGGCGCCGGTTATGCCGGTGCAGGTGGTGTCAGATACAGCATCAGCCCGCACTTCGTCTCAGAGTGCCTACGGCGTAGCGCCGGCATTGCCAGATGATACACTACCACCACCCGCTCCGGTTAAAGGCGGGTATACGTCAGCTGAAGTTCCGGTCGCAGTGACCCAGGCTGTATCGTCTTCGGCCAGCTGGGCTGCTGTCAGCTCAGAGTCAGGCATTGTGCAGGCAGGTGCTTTTTCAACGCAGGAGCGGGCTGTGGCTGTGAGTAACCTTGCGCGTCGCTGTGCCCCCGCTCTTGCAGGCAGCGCTACGCGCATTGAGCGTCTCTCCGGCTCTGCTGTGTGGCGTGTGCGTTTTGTTGGTGTGCCAGAAGCGCAGATTAGTTCAGTCTGTGCGGCTCTGCATCGCCGTAGCATAGCGTGTATACCTGTCTCTCAGCCGTGAAAAAATCCTGTTCCTGGCCAGTCTTACTGCATCATATGCTTGGCGGGACTGCTCCGACACGGTAAGAAAGGCATTATGAGCCTATGCTTGTGATCATAAACCGGTGCCTGCTTCATTTTACAGGGCAGGCCCTGAACTATCGACGCCTCGCGCCGAAGGAGCCGTATTAACACAATGCCCCGTCGTCTCATGCCCAGTTCACTTGTTTCAGGTCGTGCTTTTCTGAGCCCGCGCAGAGCCTCATCATGGGTGCTCGCATCCTCTTTTCTGGCTCTGGCTACATTGCCGGCCTGCTCAGATTCACCTAAAAATGCCAGTGACCTTGCGTCACCACGCAGTCACCTAGCGATGGAAGACCGTGGTGCATCGGGGGGGGAAGATACGCTCAGGGCAGGCGGTGTGAATGCGTATCTGTGGCGCGCCTCACTTGATACGCTCTCTTTCATGCCTATTGCTACGGCCGATGCACAGGGTGGTCTTATTCTGACAGACTGGTACACGCCGCCTGCAACTCAGGATGAGCGTTTTAAAATTACGGCGTTTATTCTTGATCGCCGCCTTCGCTCTGATGCGCTGCGTTTGTCAGTTTTCCGACAGATTAAGCAGGATGGTCAGTGGGTTGATACACCTGCTGCCGGCAATACAGCGTCAGATATTGCTGCGCGTATTCTCGCGCGTGCCCGTAAACTGCGCGCAAATAACGGTAATAACGATAACTAACGGCTCAGGTCGTTCTCTTTTCTTTCTCTGATAATCTGTACGAGTTCCATGACACAGTCCGCCAGCAAATCTGACCTTCAGGCTTCTTCTGCCATCTCCTATAATTTTGAAACGGTTGAACCACACTGGCAACAGGTCTGGAACAGCGGTGATGTTTTCAGCGTGCCGGATACCCCTCCGGCCGATAAACCTAAATATTATGTTCTGGAGATGTTTCCTTATCCGTCAGGGCAGCTCCATATGGGGCATGTGCGCAATTACGCTCTTGGCGATGTGGTGGCACGCTATAAACGCGCCAGAGGATATGCTGTTTTGCACCCTATGGGCTGGGATGCTTTTGGTCTGCCGGCTGAAAATGCAGCGCGTGAGCGCGGTGTACACCCGCAGGAATGGACGCTGAAAAATATTGCGACTATGCGCACGACTCTTCAGCGTCTTGGCTTTTCGCTGAACTGGGACCGGGAAATTGCGACCTGCCTGCCTGAATATTACGGGAAGCAGCAGAAGCTGTTTCTTGATTTTATGAAAGCTGGCCTGGTTGACCGTCGCGAAAGCTGGGTGAACTGGGACCCGATTGATCAGACTGTTCTGGCAAATGAGCAGGTGGTTGATGGCAAGGGCTGGCGTTCAGGTGCTCCTGTTGAGAAAAAACAGCTGTCACAGTGGTTCCTTAAAATTACTGATTTTGCCGATGACCTGCTTAGCGAGCTGCAAACTCTTGATCGCTGGCCTGAGCGTGTGCGCACTATGCAGGAGCGCTGGATTGGTCGTTCGGAGGGCGCGCGTGTGACGTTTGCTTTGCATGCGCCTCCTGCCGGTCTCGACACCAACCTGAATGCAGTTGAGGTATTCACAACCCGGCCTGACACATTGTTTGGGATGTCTTTCCTTGCGATTGCGCCCGATCATCCGCTGGCCACATGGGTGGCACAGAGTAATACGGATGCTGCGGCCTTTATTGCCGAATGTCATAGCCTTGGGACATCAGCAGAAGCTGTTGAAACAGCTGAAAAACGCGGTATTGATACGGGTCTGCGGGTTAAACACCCGTTTCTGGATAAAGATTTTCCGGTCTGGATCGCCAACTTTGTACTGACCGATTATGGCACCGGTGCGTTGTTTGGCTGTCCGTCAGGCGATCAGCGCGACCTTGACTTTGCTCATAAATATAACCTGCCTGTTGTGCCCGTTGTGCTGCCAGCAGGTAAAGACCAGGCTGATTTTAGTATTGCGGCTCATGCCTTTACCGGCGATGGCACAATGATTAATTCAGGCTTTCTTGACGGGCTGAGCACACAGGATGCCCGCCGTGAAGCGATAGCCCGCCTTGAAGGTATGGGCGTTGGTAAAGGTGTGGTGAACTGGCGCCTGCGCGACTGGGGTATCTCCCGTCAGCGTTACTGGGGCTGCCCTATACCTGTTATTCATTGTGAAAGCTGTGGTGCTGTACCTGTGCCAGATGCTCAGCTGCCGGTCAGACTGCCTGAGGATGTCTCCTTTGATAAGCCTGGCAACCCGCTGGATCATCACCCGACATGGAAGCATGTTGACTGCCCGCACTGCGGTAGCCCTGCCACGCGCGAGACGGATACGTTCGATACATTTGTAGACAGTTCGTGGTATTTTGCCCGCTTTACAGCCCCTCATGCTGAGGCCCCGACTGTGCGCAGTGCAGCAGATGGCTGGCTGGCAGTTGATCAGTATATTGGTGGCATTGAGCATGCTATTCTGCATCTGCTTTATGCCCGCTTCTTTACGCGTGCCATGAAAGAAACAGGGCATCTGAATCTGAGCGAACCTTTTGCAGGGCTGTTCACTCAGGGCATGGTCAGTCATGCAAGTTATAAGGATGCTTCAGGTCACTGGCTCTATCCTGAAGAGGTTGAGATCACAGGGCAGGGTGCAGTGAAACGCGAGACCGGTGAGCCTGTAACGGTTGGCCGTGTTGAGAAGATGTCAAAATCAAAGCGTAATACCGTGGCTCCTTCAGCCATTATTGAGCGCTTTGGGGCAGATACGGCACGCTGGTTTGTGCTGTCTGACAGCCCGCCTGAGCGGGATATGGAATGGACTGAAGCCGGTGTGGCCGGGGCTGCACGCTTTGCTCAGCGTCTTTTCCGCATTGTCAGCACAGTGGCGCAGACTGTTCCGGTACAGGCTGATATTCCGGCTGAAATTGCTGCACAGGCTGATGATCTGCGCCGTGTGACACACCGTACGGTTGCGGCGGTAACAGAAGCGCTTGAAGGATTCGTGATTAACGTCGCTGTGGCGCGTATTCATGAGCTGACGTCAGCTCTGGCTGATGCTGAAAAAGCCGCTGATATGCCTGGTATGGTCTATGCCCGTCGCGAAGCTGCTCGTGTGCTGTGTTTCCTGTCTGCACCTATGATGCCGCATCTTGCAGAAGAAATGTTTGCTCAGCTTGAGCCTGGCAGTCCGGTTGTGGCAACTCAGCCCTGGCCGGAAGCCGACCCGGAGCTGCTGACAGCAAAGCAGGTGACTATTGCCGTGCAGATTATGGGCAAACTGCGTGGCACGATTGAGGCTGCTCCTGATGAAAATAAAGATGATGTGATTGCCCGTGCTGAAGCAGAGCCTAATGTGGCTCGTCTGCTTGAGGGCAAGCGTATTGTTAAGCGGGTGCATGTTCCTAATCGTATCGTCAATTTTGTAACGGCAGGCTAATGCGTAATCTCCGTCTCTTTTGCTCCGCGCTGGCTCTGTCCGGCATGACTTTTTCCCTTAACGGGTGTGGTTTTCAGCCGTTGTATGGGGAGCAAAGCCAGAAAGGGGCGGCAGATGTCAGCGCTGAGCTGAAGCGTGTTTACGTTGCGAATATTCCTGAGCGTACGGGTCAGCAGCTTCGTCTGGCCCTGCAGCAGAATATGGCAGGAGCCGGCCCTGAGGCCCCTGATGGTTATACGCTGTATGTTTCGCCATATTTCGGAGAGGAGGCGATTGATATCCATGCGGATAATACCTCAGGGCGCACGCGTATCAACGCGCATGCGCACTGGCAGCTTATGACGGTTGCTGAGCATCCGGTTTTGCTGGCTCAGGGTGATGCGACATCACTCGATGGTTATACCACTGTTTATGAGCAGTATTTTGCTCAGACCATGAATAATGAAACAGCCCTGGGACGCGTAGCGCAGGCTCTGGGTGATCAGATTACCCAGCAGGTTGCAATATGGTTTCGTACGCAGACAAAGCCTGCTCAGGGTGCTTCTCAGCAGGGACCAAAAACCTATTATCCTCTGGTCAATACAATGCCTAATAATTCGGATCAGGGCGACCCGCAGGAGGAGGCAGGTGCTGATGCTATCCCGAACATGGCAACAGGGCGTTCACCAACCAATGGCAACAGCCAGTAACTATGATATCTGAGAGTGTTATTGTACCGGAAAGACGTTCAGTTTGAAGATTGATGCACGTTCTCTCTCCCGTGTTACGCAAAATCCAGGCGCATGGCGTGTGATTTTGCTGCACGGTGAAGATACCGGTATGATTTATGAACATGCGCAGAATGCCACACGCCAGGTTGCCGGTAGTGTTGATGATCCGTTTCTGGTTGCTGTGCTTGATAAATCTGTGCATGACAGGCTGGAGGAAGAGGCTGCTGCGCTCTCTCTTATGGGGGGACGGCGGGTTGTTCGCGTGCGTGAAGCCGGTGACACGTTACTGAAGGCTGTGACGGCCCTGCTTGAGATGAAAACTGACACGCTGGTTGTTCTGGAGGCACCAGGCCTGCCTTCACGTTCGCGTCTCAGAGCTCTTATTGAAAAGCACCCTGACTGTGCGAGCCTTGGCTGTTACCCTGAGGAGGGGCGTTCGCTTGAGGCAACTATTACGCGTATTCTGGCGCAGCATAAAATCAACATTGACCGTGATGCCCTGCACTGGCTGACAGGGCAGTTGAGTGCTGACCGTGTAGCGGCACGCAGCGAAGTTGAAAAACTCGCGCTTTATGCAGCTGATACAGGTAAGCTTACCCTGCATGATATTCAGGCCTGTATTGGTGATGCAGCCAGCGTATCGGCTGAGGATGCTGCTTTTGCTGCGACAACAGGACGGCGTGCAGAAGCCGACCTTGCGACAGAGCGGGCTCTGGCTGAGGGGACAAACTGTGTTTCTCTGGCAAGGGCTTTTTTAAGTCATCTACATCGTCTGCAGCGTGTACAGGCGGCAATCAGAGAGGGTGCAAACCGGGCTGATGCATTAAAGCTGCTGCGCCCGCCGGTATTTTTTAAACGTACTGCTGACTTCAACCGTTCGCTTGATGTCTGGTCATTGCCAGCTCTGGCTGAGGCTTTGAGAGAGACGCAGGCTCTTGAACTTGCCTGTAAGCAGACCGGAGCACCTGACCAGCTGCTGTGTAAGCGTTATGTCGCTACACTGGCCGCGAGGGCGGCTCAGGCCGCCAGACGTCGCTGAGAACACGGGTCTTTTTTAGCTAAAAAATAGATTGTATTGGTATCGTAACGATTGTACGATTGCGTTATTCGTACAACAGTGTGACGAAACATGCATGTTGTACAAAAACCATGCGTTCTTTTTTGAACGATATCTGTCATTATTTCACATGTGTTGGCTGTTTTTATTGGGCGTTCATATGAGAAACATTGATTTTTATGGTAAAACTAAATTAGTACAAAATAAGAAAGTGCATTTTAGTCTTGCTTCTCTGGCGCTTGTTTTTTGTTCTGAGGCAGGTTTTGCACAGGCGCAGTCTGTCAATGTCAGGCATGCTGCGGCAGGTGCGGCACACACTGTAAAAAAGAAAACATCACATCCGCCTGTTAAGGGTGTAACAGTCAAATCTGCTTCAGTGGCAGCGCCGTATCAGGCTGAAACAGAAAGCACGAGCGAAGAGAGTGTTATTGTTACTGGCACCCGTGAAACAGGGCGCAAAGCCCGCCAGAGTTTATCACCCATCGATGTGGTAACAGCTAAACAGCTGAGTCAGACGGGGCAGCCGACTTTGCGTGATGCTCTGGCACAGCTTCTTCCGTCACTGACTGTGCCTACAGCAGGGTTTGATACGGGTGCACTGACAGATTCGATCAGTCTGCGCGGGTTAAACCCAAATGAGACGCTGGTGCTGGTTGATGGTAAGCGCCGCCACACAACGGCTAATATTTATGCTAATCCGGGGCCACAGCAAGGCTCAACCCCGGTCGACATTGATATGATTCCCATGGCGGCGATTGATCATGTCGAGGTGCTGCGTGACGGTGCTTCAGCACAGTATGGGTCAGATGCTGTAGCCGGTGTGGTGAATATCATTCTCAAAAAACAGGATCATGGTTTTCACGCGCAGTCTATAACCGGCATTACGGCTGCGGGTGACGGGTTTCAGCAAGGCGTTTATATGGATGGCGGCATGAAGCTCGGTTCGCGGGGCTTCGTGCATCTGAGCGGTGATTATTTTCATACAGATCATACATATCGCAGTGCCCCGGATGCCCGTGTTGGTCGTAAGATCAATCATGTGCTTGGTCAGCCAGAGCAGACCCGTGGCAGTATAGCGGTAAATGCCGGTTATAATATTACGGACACCATACAGGCGTATGCTACAGCGACCTATGCGCACAGGCACGCTGAATCATATCAGAATTACCGCCTGCCTTCATCGCTCAGCGGGTATCCGGGGTATCAGGCTATTTATCCATGGGGATATTCACCCCTTGAAACGCTTGATGAAAATGACTTCGGGCTGACAGCCGGCGTTAAAGGCGTTTTTTATGGCTGGAACTGGGATCTCTCAACCGTTTACGGGCGCGATTACGATAATATCGGACTGAAAAATTCAGCTAATACCTACCTTGAGAAAACAGAGGGGCGCACCCCCACGAAGTTTAATCAGGTTCAGGGTTTTAATGACTCTCAGTGGAGCAGTAGCTTCGATATTTCGCGTCAGTTTCGTTTCTCTGGCTGGCCACATTCCGTTAACGTAGCGGCTGGCACGGCCTATCGTTATGAGAGTTATTCGATTGGCACCGGCTCGCCTGATTCAACAGCAGGCAGCGGGTCAGATGCACTTTCTGGCACCAATAAGGGTAATGCCGGCAATTACAGTCGTGATGTTGTGGCTGGTTACCTTGATATTTCTACCCACCTTACAAAGCACTGGCAGGTCGATCTTGCCGGGCGTTATGAACATTACACTGATGTGGGTGATACCCAGACGGGTAAAGTTGCCATGCGCTATGATGTATCGTCACGTCTGTCCTTCAGAGCAACAATTTCTAATGGTTTTCATGCGCCTACCCTGGCGCAGATGCACTATAGCTCACTGCCCGTTTCTCCGACTGCGGCACGTGGTCTGATTGCATCAAGCTCACCTGGGGCTCTGGCTAATGGTGCCAGCCAGCTGAAACCTGAGCGTTCAACAAATATCAGCGCTGGTATTTTGCTTGAGCCTGTACGCAGGCTGCATGTGACGGTGGATGTGTATCAGATCAATCTGCGCGATCAGATCATGCCAGGCGGCCAGGTGTATGGGGCGCAGGCTGCCAGCGCATTGCAGATGAATGGTTTTACCCTGCCGTCAGATTATCATTCATGGTCTGAGCATTCTATTTCTGCCAACTGGTTTGCAAACGTTGCAAGCACCCGCACGCAGGGCCTTGACCTGACAGCGACGTATATGACCCGTCTTGGTGACATTGGTCGTATTGACTGGGATGTGGCGATGAATCTTAACCGTACCCGCCTTTCGCATCAGACAATGGGGGCTAATAGCCTGCCTTTGCTTAATGCGCAGAGTGTAGCGTATATGACCACAGCTTATCCCAGAAGTAAGATTATTTTCGGCGGACGCCTGACCAGCGGTAAATGGACGGTCGGCCTGCATGAAATACGTTATGGGCAGGTTACGTCGCAGGTTACGTATTATGGTGGTGCAGGGTACACAAACTCGCTGTCGAATACTGTGTACAAACAGTTTCAGAACACACCAAAGTTTATTACGAATATGGAAGTTACCTATCGTGCAACGCCGCATCTGGCTTTGACGATTGGTGGAAACAACCTCTTTAATGTCATGCCGCGCCGTGTTCCTGACGGTAATCGTTACCTGGGTGTGCCGCAGTATTATATGAGCACATCTCAGCTTGGTATTAATGGTGGCTTTTACTATCTGCGTGGGGATATTACATTCTGAGGTGTTGTTTCTCTTCAATTTCTGCACTTGCTCTGTGTGAGTGTTGCAGTATAAAAGAGGGCTAGTATGTCCGCGTAGCTCAGCAGGATAGAGCACAGGATTCCTAATGCAATTGGGCGCCATGTCGGGAAACTGCATGGTGTATCCGCTCAAATTCGGGGAACGCTCCGGTCTGCTACGACCGTGCCAATCCCGAGCCAAGCCGTTCTCTGTATGGAGAGCGGAAGGTGTAGAGACTGGATGGGCGGTGCCTAAAGGTAGCCATACCCAGGGCAAAGGGACAGTCCAGACCACGAACATCTGCGCTGCAGGTGGCGGTGAAAACCGAAGTGGTATGAATCCTGGGGCCGTGGGTTCGAATCCCGCCGCGGACATACCTTTGATGTAAAAACGGCAGTTTTCTCACGTTTTTAAAGATGGTTTTACAGTTCGGGTTTTACATTTTACAAAACCGACAAAAGTTTTTCACTCCTGATGCTTCACTCACCCTCAGCATTACGCCAGAGGAAAAAACGGCTCAATTCGCTCCATCTGACGTTCAGACAGTAAAAATACATCACTTACAGGCTCATCGACAAACTGACATGGCGCGGGATTACCCCGGTTATCCCGCCTGAATGCAACAGAAATACACGACAGGAAACCAGCTTCGCTCTTCACAGGGGGTGTAACCTTGTCGAGCGGTTCTTTAATAAACTCAAACAGTTCCGCGCTATTGCAACGCGCTACGACAAGATGAAATCAACGCTCCTCGCAGCCGTTCAGTTCGCCTCAATCATCATTCTGCTTAACTGACGACACGCCGTAATATTTGACGTGTAAAAATATTTATAGCATTCGATAGAAAATTTATCAGATAGAGTTATCCTTATGAGTAAATATGTTATTGATTTAAATGCAAAATTTGTCCCAGAAGCAGTTAAGATTTGGAGGTTGTTCCCCGGAAAATCTTACATTGCATTGCCTACTTTTTTAGAAAACATTTAGATTTGCCAGCATTAGAATTACCCTTAGAAACATCAGGAAAGGGTCCTATTCCTCAGTTACGAGAACGAATTGCGATGGCGCGTACCCATCAAGAATGGTTTCGTATAATGCGCAAATTGGATCGTTCCCGCGCTCAATATGCAGTAAAGACAGATCCAAATATTTTACAAATAGAAAATGGTAAAAAAGTGAAAATATTCCGGAAGAATATCTAGTTAACCTAACTGACCCTGCTGTTAGAATATTTAGTATAAAAGATCCTAGTAAAAATATAAATGAATATAAAGAGGTTGCTTCTAAAATATCAGGAAGCGATATTGGTTCCGTTAATGCTTTGTTCAAAGAGGCAAAAGCCGGAGACCTTGTGATAGTTCCTGATAAGTATGGAAAGAGAAAAGTTCATGTTGGTGAATTTTTAAGAGATGTTGATTTCAAAGTGGAAATCAAGATGGATAGATATGGCGATGAACCGTTATTGGCCAGACCAGTTAAATGGTATCCACCTATTGATGAAGGGAGTTTGCCTAAAACTCTTACTGAAAAATTAAGGCTTCCAAATCCGATGTCTCTTTTAGAAAAAGAAGAATATAAAAGAGTATTTGATGAGGTATACAAAACATACTATACAGAGAATGAATTTTGCTCAAGATTTTATACTAAATCTCAAGATTTCACGACTAATGATAATTTATATTTTAACGCATTAACGCGTGCGATTTCTAAGTTATTGCTAGATGCAGATGACGATTCTACACAAAATAATGACACATTTTTAGAGTTGGCTTTTTTTTTCTGCCAGCTGATTATGAAGCATCTATTTCTTGTTCTATTCATTCCCCCGGGTTTTTGGAACTAAAAGCAGGCATCCCCGTTCCTTTTGTTGTCGCTGCGATTATCTCCTTGCTTTGGACTGCGGAGGCAAATGCTCAGCCTACTCCGGGAAATGTGACTGTTCAAAACTCGGCTAATTTGCAGCCTCAGAAAATTGAGGACGATCCCTGCTTAGTCCATGTTAATGTTGGGGTACAAAAAGCAATCAACCGAATGAATTTTCCTGTTTGGAAGGACGCATGTGAGAAGGCTAAAATTCTGAAAAATAACACTAAAATGACTAGGCTCAGGACCTGTTAATTTATTGAACTGAGCGAGAGATTGTGATTCACAGGCTTACCGATGGAGGATGAGCCTGTGAGTGACGTATTTTTACTGTCTGAGAGCCAGATGAAGCGGATTGAGCCGTTTTTTCCTCTGGCGCACGGCGTGCCCCGCGTGGATGACCGGCGTGTTCTGAGCGGGATCGTTTATGTGATCCGCAACGGGCTTCAGTGGAAAGATGCTCCCAAAGCGTATGGCCCGCACAAGACTTTATATAATCGCTTCATCCGGTGGAGCCGCCTGGGTGTCTTTGACAGGATCTTTACAGCCCTGGCAGAACAGGGGGGCCGTTCAAAACGCCTGATGATCGATGCGACGCACCTTAAAGCGCACAGAACGGCAGCCTCTCTGCTTAAAAAAGGGCTTTTCCCCGCCATACCGGACGCACAAAAGGCGGTCTGAATTCAAAACTGCATGCCATGTGCGATGATCAGGGGCGGCCTGTCCGCCTGCATCTGACTGCAGGACAGGTCAGTGACTTCAAAGGTGCAGACGTGCTGCTGGCAGATCTCCCCGACAAGACAGAAGAAATCATCGGGGACAGGGGCTATGACAGCAACAGGATCAGGTTATGGCTTGCAGAACGCACTATCACAGCCTGTATTCCGCCGAAAAAGAACCGGAAATCAAAGCCACCTTACGACTGGCATCTGTATAAAAAGCGTCACCTGATCGAAAACATGTTCGCAAAGCTCAAAGACTGGCGACGTGTGGCAACACGATACGACCGCTGCGCTCATACCTTCATGTCCGCAATCCACATCGCTGCAAGCTTCATCTTCTATCTCAAAGAATGAGTCCTGAGCCTAGCAGTCCCCATGTTAAGAGGCCGCAAAATGATTCAAGGAATTAAAAATTTCTGCAAGAATGATAGAATACCTAACACCGTTGGTTTTCTAGCAATCTCAGCGGTTCTTTCGCTTGGTATATCAGTAGGGACTGATCGTTTTTTTAAATGGTACGATGATGGCCAAGATAAGCGTGACAAACAGGTAAGTACGTTTATACAATCGGCCAATAGTTTGGATGCATTGGTTGGGTTTTACATTGAGGCAATTACTCAAGGTCACTCATCAATAAAAGACGCAAAGGATAAACTTTATGCAAATCTGGTAGATCAGGCCCAAAAAGCGAGAGAAATGGAGATAACTCTTAATCCAGAGGAAAAGAAAAAAACTGAGAAATACATAGCTAAAATTGATCATCTTATATCTATATTGCAAAAACCCGATTCTTCTGACGTTTTGAAAGTGAAAGATTTTTGGGAAAGTGTTGCTGATATCATAAGTTATAGAAATGAATGGTCTGTTTCCCTAGAATCTTAAATTTATTCGGCGGTAAGCTTTACCTTTGCAATCTGTCCCTGGCACTACAGTTGCAATTCGTTTTCCGGGTCGGAAAGATGAAGAATTCAGGGGCTGTCTCGACGTAGACTGCCTGAAATTCGAGCCGTCCGGAACGCATTGGAATCATGAACAATTAGAGAACAAAGCGAATTGCAACTGTAGTGCTAGGCTCAGGACTCATTCTTTTGATATAGAAGATGAAGCTTGCTGCGATGTGGATTGCGGACATACCTTTTCCCTTAAAGTTTTGATCGGATACAGACTGAGAAAACTGGTCCAGGAAAAAGCCATGCAGATAATTTTATAATTACGTCTGCAGAAACTATAAAATACGGTCAGTATATGTGCTGTAATTCAGGCGGGACTCTGTTTTTAATAGAGCATGCAGAATCAGGTATTCTGTCACTTTTCTGTTTTAAAATGAAAATGCTTTATGTGTTTGGCTGCAGGTAAAAAGCGGCAGGCAGATTTTTGTTAGCCTGATTATTTTAAAAGCGCAGAATACTGCGGGATACAGCCGGTTGAAAGGAGGGCAAAAGATACCCTCTTATAAAATAATAAAAAAAACAAAATAAATATATCTTTATAAAAAAATAACATTTTCTGAAAAAATTTGATTTTTCTTATGAATTATTTTGTATGTTTTTTTAAAATAAAAGTAAAATATGAGAATATGATCTGAATATTTTATTTTTATTTGTAAATCAATATTGACAAAATGAAAAAATATACGGTTGAAAATATGGCAATTCTCTGGTAGTACTGTGTCAGGCATCACCTTATATATGTCTATATTTTCGTTGCGTGCGAAGCCTCGTTCGCGCGCCTGTCCAAATGATCCCAAGCGCTCTCGTAGGGATCATGCATGACGCAGTCCTTATCCCGTTTTTTCAGGGTTTTTTATGCTCTGTGGGCTGCTGTCCAGATGTTAGGGAGATTGTGTCTTGTCAGAGACGTCCTCCGGTCAGCGGCGCGGGCTTGCTGGCCTTCTCGGTATTCCTCAGCCTCTTTTCTTTGGCTTTGTGGGCCTGCTGCTTTTTATGGTCGGTGACGGTGTAGAAGCAGGGTATCTTGATACATATATGCTCCACCATGGTCATACCCAGGGTGATGTGAACCTGATGTTCACCACCTATGGTGTGACTGTTATGATCTCTGCCTGGTTGTCAGGGCCATTATCTGACCTGTTCGGGCCACGCCGCACAATGTGGGCTGGTTTGCTGCTGTGGGCTGTGCTGGAGGTCGGTTTCCTTACATTTGGCCTTGGTCCTGATAATCTGACTATGACGCTGCTGTTTTATACGCTGCGTGGTTTTGCTTATCCGTTGTTTGCTTATGGCTTCCTGGTCTGGATCGCTGCTGCAACGCCCGCACGTATGCTGGGTTCGGCTGCCGGCTGGTTCTGGTTCTCGTTCTCTGCCGGTCTGCCTACTCTTGGTTCGCAGTTTGCGCGCTATACCATCCCTGCGATTGGTGAGCTGGCAACATTCTGGTGTTCTCTCGGGCTGGTTATTCTGGGTGGTCTGGTTGCTCTGCTCTTTGTGCGTGAGCCAACAGGCAGCAAACGTCTGGCACCGGCACATGCTGATAAAAAAGCTATTTTCTTTGGCTCAATCAGCATCATGTGGCGTGAGCCAAAAACGCTTGTTGCTGGTGTTATCCGTACTATTAACACGTCTTCAGAATATGCGTTTCTGGCTATTATGCCGGCCTTCTTTGTTGATGAACTCCATTTCTCACAGGGGCAGTGGCTTGACCTTTTGTCTGTGATCTTCCTGGGCAACATCCTTTTCAACCTTGTTGCTGGTATGATCGCTGACCGTCTGGGGCATCGCTTCGTTGTGGCTGTTGGTGGCGGTCTGGGCTGCTGCCTTACCATTCCGATGTTTTACTATGTTCCCATCTGGTATCCGGGTAACTTCCCGCTGGCTATGCTGGCAGGCTTTATCTATGGCGGTACGGTTGCTGCGTTCGTCCCGATGTCTGGCCTGATGCCGCTGATCTGCCCGAAAGAGAAAGCTGCCGCTCTGTCTATTCTGGGTCTGGGTGCTGGTGCCAGCACATGGTTCGGTCCTGCAGTCGTGGCTATATGTGAAGCAACGTTTGGCATGGGTCTTGAAGGTGTGATCTGGACTTTTGTTGGTCTGTATTTCATTGCAGCAGTGCTGACACTGTGCCTTAGCATTTCTCCTGAAGCGCACCGCCATACGCAAATGCTCGAAGCGCGTAATCGCAAAGAGAGCGAAAATGCAGATATGGTGCTTTCGCACTAAAAACCTCATCTGAGCGCCAGGGTGCTTCCCTGTGCGCTTTCAGAGCAGACGTTTTTTACGGCCGTTTCTCCAGCAGGAGAGGCGGCCTTTTTTTATGACCTCAGGAGCAGTTTGTATTTTTGAAACCGGAATACGCTCTTGTGACTGGCCTAATGCTTTGAATTATAATAAAAGATTTTTTCGTTCTGACTCAAAAATAAAAAATCTATAAAGCAGACGGATCTTTCTTATGACTTATAACCTGCACCTTACGGTCGCGGTTCCCGAGGGGCTGCGCCTGTTGCTTTGTTTCGTCGTATCGTTCCTCATTATATCAGCCCGGACTGTTGTTATCAGAGGCAGGTGTTGTCTGGTGTGGTTTGTCGTGAGTGCAGTGTGTTGTGTGGCAGCGTACCCAGCCTGTGCCCAGGATACTCCTGCTTCTTCACATATTGCGCAGCCGTTAACTGAGCAGGCTCGTGTTGATCCGGGACACTCACCTGCAAATAAGGCTAAAGTCACATCTGTGCAGGTGACATCGCCAACGCTTGAAAGCCTGTTTAAGACTGAGAGTATTTCGGCACTTCTGAACAGCTCAGTCGATGCGTTGCGTGTCAGTGATGTCTCGGCGGGATATTATGTGCCGGCACAGACTTTTGGTCATCTTGTGCCACAGCTCGATGGGCCACGAAAATGGCTTGAGAATAAAGGCATCTCTCTCCAGCTTTCTTATAAAGGGGAGGGAATAGCCAATGTTGCCGGCGGGGTGCGCCGTGGTATGGATTATGCACATGAAATTACGCTGATTACCCGGCTTGATTTGGGTAAGCTGCTTGACCTGAGTGGCTGGTATTTTAATGCCGTTATGCTTGAGCGGGCAGGCCGTCAGGTTTCTTATGACTATGTCGGCGAACATCGTATTTTGCTGTCTGAGGTGTATAGTCTTTCAGGCAGTGTTGCCGCGCATCTGGCCGATATGTATCTTGAGAAAACGTTTTTTCATAATCGGGTGAATGTTCACGCCGGCCGTATAACGCTTACGCATACTTATGCAACATCTGTGTTGCTGTGCACCTTTATTATTCAGTGCTCTGCCCCTGTTGGTATTAAGTCACAACAGGGCTGGAGTGTTTACCCAAAAGCGACCTGGGGTGGCACTGTTCGTGTCAGGCCAGCGCGTGACCTGGTGCTGATTACCGGCGTGTATCAGTCTTCTCCTCTTGCGGAGAATCCCAGTGGCTGGGCCTGGGGGGCAGAGCACGGTACGGGCGTTATGCTGCCAGTCGAGCTGACCTGGCAGCCGTTTTTTGGGCGCAGAAAACTACCCGGCCATTATAAGGTTGGCTTTGCGCACGACACCAGCCCTTATGCTGATCTGATTGGCACTCTTCCACCTGCGCTGCGTAACAGTATGAAAGTGTTAAAACCGAGGCCGCGCGATACGTTTTATATTGAAGCTGATCAGATGATTTACCGTAAACAGGGTAATCATCAGATGGCCGGTGGCTATCTGATGGCCGGGTATATTCATAATACACCCAGCGTTTCGGTGTTTTCTGACCAGGTTTATGTGGGTGCATCTTTGCTCGGTATTATTCCTTACCGGCCATTTGATCGCTTTGGTGTGATGTATTCTTACTATAAACTGAGTAACAGATTGTCAGAAGGGCAGAGACTGCGTCGTGATGCGGGTATGTCTATGGGAGCTTTTGTAAATGGCCCGCAGACCCATACTGCAACACTTGAGGTCTATTACGGTATTCCGGTTATACCGGGTCTCGTAGCTCAGCCTGTGTTTGAATATATGTTTCGCCCGGGCGAAACATCCAGAATTCCCGATGCAGCGTTATTGGGTCTGAAAGTTATGGCCACCTTATAATGTGGCGTTATGCTGGCCTGTTACGTGTGTAACAGGCCAGCATCGTGAAGGAGCTACCCTTCGATCTGACTGAAGTCAGCAATAAGACGCATCATACGCTCCAGACGTGCCAGTAGATAAAGGCGGTTCAGCCTTAAGTCTGGTTCAGGTGCGTTGACCGTGACCTCTTCAAAGAAACTGTCGAGCGGGCCACGCAGGCTGGCTGCTTCTTTCATCGCATCGGCAAAATGTTCCCTGGCAAAGGCAGCCTCAACTGCGGGTTCAACTTTATCCAGTGCGTCTGCCAGTGCGCGTTCTTCAGCCTGAGCATAAAGCGTGGTCTGCGGTGTTTTTTCGTGCGGACCGTCTTTTTTGTTTTCAATGCGCAGAATATTGGCAGCGCGACGTGTGGCAGCCAGCAGGTTTTTACCATCTTCTGTTTCCAGCATGTCCTGCAGGGCTTGTGCACGCATCAGAAGGCGCACAATATCCGTGTCGGTGTTACCGGTCGAAATCGCCGCCAGGCAGTCGTAACGTGCCCCTTCAGAGCGTAGCTGTACGCGCAGACGCTCAGCAATAAATTGCGGCAGCAAATCGAGGTCAGGTGCATTTTGCAGATCAGCGGGCAGGGCTTCAGCGGCGAGGGTGAAGATCTTCACCAGGTCGAGACGCAGCCCGTTTTCACGAATCAGGCGGATAATGCCCAGCGCTGCACGACGCAGACCAAACGGATCGCCCGAGCCTGATGGTTTTTCGCCAGCTGCAAAAAAGGCCGTCAGCATGTCAAAACGATCTGCCAGGCCAGCAACAACAGACACTGGTGCTGTCGGTACATCGTCGCCTGGGCCACGTGGCTGATACTGCTCGGTTATGGCCTGGGCGACAGCATCATTTTCGCCGTCATGGCGAGCATAATACCCCCCCATAATGCCCTGAAGTTCGGGGAACTCGCCAACCATGCCCGTTGTCAGGTCTGTTTTGCTCAGCTCTGCGGCACGTATGGCGGCAGATTTGTCTGCCCCGGTCATGTCAGCAATCAGCCCGGCCAGACGCATCATACGCTGTGTGCGTTCACCCTGTGAACCAAGCTTTGCGTGGAAGGTAATGTTATCCAGTGCAGGCAGTCGGCTTGCGAGGGTTTTCCTGCGGTCCAGATCCCAGAAATGACGCGCATCGGCAAAGCGGGCCCGCAGGACGCGCTCATTACCGGCAACTACCAGTGAGCCATCATCGGTGGGGGCAATGTTAGCAATAAAGCCAAACCAGGGAGCGGCTTTGCCGTCAGTGCCTCTCAGGGCGAAATAGCGCTGGTTGATGCGCATTGACACCTGCATCACCTCAGCGGGCAGGTTCATAAACTGGTCGTCGATCTGCCCCAGAAAAGGCACCGGCCATTCCACCAGGCCTGAGACTTCATCGACCAGACCGGCATCAGGCACCAGGGTCAGGTTTTTTTCAGTGGCGAGGCGCTCAAGCCCTTCACTGATGAGTGTGCGGCGCTCAGAGGCTTCAGGAATAACAAAGCGGCTGCGCAGCGCATCAAGCCATTCTGCCGTGTTGCTGACGCTTACCGGGCCCGGGGCCATAAAGCGGTGGCCTTCGGTAATGGCATCACTGCTCAGGTGATGACCGTTGTCATTGTCCTGTGCCAGAGAGAAGGGTACGACTTTGCCATCAAATACGCAAAGCAGGCGGCGCAGAGGGCGGATCCAGGTAAAGCTGCTGCCAGAGCCCCAGCGCATCGAGCGTGGCCAGGGGAAGCGGCGCAACAGGTCGGGTAGCTGTGCTGCAATATGAGTGGCAGCATCAACCGGGGGTTCGTTGCGCTCAAGCACCCAGAAACCATTTTGCAGGGTCAGCTGGTCTTTGGTGACACCATGTTTGCGGGTGAAGCCCTCGAGGGCTTTTCCCGGTGCTGTTTCGCGCGGGCCACGTTCGGAGATAACCCGGCCAGGAACCTGAGTGTTAATCTGGCAGCTCAGGGCAATACGGCGCGGGCCGGTGAAGATTTTTATGTCCTGTGGTGTGAGCGGAGCGAGCATATCGCTCATCAGGCGGTGAAAGGCTTCGCCGGCCTGCCCCTGCATACGGGCTGGAATTTCTTCAGAAAACAGTTCTGTCAGTAATTCAGGCATAATTATTTATCCTCTCCGGCCAGCCATGTTTCACAGCAGAGTTTTGCCAGAGTTCTTACGCGACCAATGTAAGAGGCACGCTCGCTTACGCTGATAACACCGCGTGCATCGAGCAGGTTAAACAGGTGACTGGCTTTCAGGCACTGGTCATAGGCAGGCTGGGCCACGCCGGCTTCAGCCAGGGCTGCGCTTTCTTTTTCTGCATTAGCGAAGTGAAGAAAAAGCAGGTCAGTATCAGCCAGCTCGAAATTGTGACGTGAATAATCGCGTTCAGCACGCAAAAATACATCGCCATAGGTCAGGCCTGTGCCGTTATAATCGAGGTCATAGACGTTCTCGATACCCTGCACATACATAGCCAGACGCTCAAGGCCATATGTCAGTTCAGTTGAGGGGACCGTAACCGGAATACCGCCGACCTGCTGAAAATAAGTGAATTGCGTGACTTCCATTCCGTCACACCAGACTTCCCAGCCCAGACCCCATGCCCCGATGGTCGGATTTTCCCAGTCATCCTCAACAAAGCGGATGTCGTGCAGGTCCGGGTCAATACCAATAGCGCGGTAGCTGTCGAGCAGCAGTTTCTGGCTTTCTTCAGGTGTGGGTTTGAGCAGCACCTGGTACTGGTAGTAATGCTGAAGCCGGTTTGGGTTTTCACCATAGCGGCCGTCAGAAGGGCGGCGGCATGGCTGCACATAAGCTGCTTTCCATGGTGTGTTGCCTAATGCCCGCAGAGTCGTGTGCGGGGAGAGTGTGCCGGCACCAATTTCCTGGTCATAAGGCTGGAGTATGGCGCATCCCTGCTGAGACCAGAACTGGTGAAGAGTCAGGATGAGATCCTGAAAAGAAAGTGGCCGCTCAGCTGGCCGGGAAGACACCGGGTCCATATCAGACTGAAACTCCGCAATAAATAAGGTCAGAACAGAAAAAAGCAGCAGAAGCAGAACCCCTGTGCATATGCGCTGCACCATACAGCGGTATGGACCTGACAGGAAGGGCAGGAAATTAACTTGTCTGGTGTGTGTGTTACTTCTTGTAAGAGCTCGGGTGGTACGCCACATCTTGGTCAGAAAGTATGTTTACCGTCTGGAGAAGCAGTAGATGAAGCGTCAGGTAACGGCGCTTCGGGCCAGGCGAAGTAATCAGAAGCAGGAAGGCAGGCAATGAACAACGAAGAACGCGATCTGATTTCGAAATTTGTCGCGCGGGTAGGCGGCCAGGGGCAGGGTGGTTTTGGCAGTGTGCCAAACACACAGCCCGCCCTGCCTGCTATTGACCCTGAGGCAGACCAGTTTATCGGGCAGCAGTTTCAGCAATATCCTGAAGCCCGTTATCGCATCACGCAGATGGCAGTTGTGCAGGAAGCGGCTCTGGTTCAGGCGCAAAATCGTATTCAGCAGCTTCAGTTTCAGCTTCAGCAGGCCCAGCAGGCTTTACAGCAGGCGCAGCAGCAGTCATCGCAGCCATCATCAGGTGGTGGTTTCCTGGGGGGCTTGTTCGGCGGTGGCCGTGGTGCTCAGCAACAGCAGCAGCCACAGGGGGCTCCGCCTCCGGGCTGGGGTGGCAGCCGCCCGGCTGGGGGCGCGCCACAATATCAGGCTGCCCCCCCGCAGTATCAGCAGATGCCTTATGGTATGCAGCCTGGCATGTTCCAGCGCAGTGGTACAGGTTTTCTTGGTTCAGCCCTGACAACGGCAACCGGTGTGGCTGGTGGTATGCTGGCGGCTAATGCTCTGACCAGTTTGTTTAGTGGTCATCATGATGCGGGTGGTGCCGGGTTTGGTGCAGGTATGCCACAAAGCGAGACTATCAATAACTACTACGGAGATAATTCTGACCCGTTTGCTGGTGCTGGTACAGCAGCCGATTCGAATTTTGATGTCGGCCCGGCGGATGATGGCGGCTGGGATGCCGGCGGTGGTGATGATTTTGGTGGCGGTGACTGGGGTGACAGTTCTTTCTGATCTGTGCTTCTGAGGCTGAAGATTATGGCGGGGCATAATAATGTGCCCCGCTTTTTTTATGTCGGTTAGTTGTTCATTGAGCGGATAAGTTCGAGAACGTTTTTTCGAACTTTTATATCCGTAATACTGTAGTAAGCCCTGATAAGATCAGTCGTTTCTTTGCTTGATAAAAGGTCCGGAGCCCCTCTGTTCGGTGAAGCATTGGCATATTCTCTGTGAAAAGGTGATCGTGTCTCACTAAAGCCAAATGTCCGGGCTGAAGATGTTGCATGTTGAGGTGGGGTAAGGTCTTCAAAGAAGAAAGTAATCGGGACTTCCAGTGCTCTGGCAATGTCATAGAGGCGTGAGGCACCGACGCGGTTGGTGCCTCGCTCATATTTTTGAATTTGCTGAAATGTAATGCCTATAAGCTCACCGAGTTTTTCCTGTGAGAACCCAAGTAATGTACGACGCAGGCGAATACGTTTACCAACATGTGCATCGGTAGAAGTTGCACGAGAGACAGTAGAACGTACTTCGTCCTGAACGCAGGGAGCTTTTTTAGAATTTGTCACAATTATACCCAGTGCTTAGATTAGATAAAATATATTATTATTTATCTAATGGCATATAAAAAATATTTTGGTAATAAATTAGTTAAGATGTTTATTTTTATTATCTATTTTAGAAATAATTAAACAGCTAATGAAAATCAATAAAATCAATGAAAAATATGAAATTCTTCCTGCTTTTGAAAAAAGTGTTGAAGGAAGTGCTGGCGGAATATTAACAACCAGAAAACCGGTCTTATCCCATCCCAGGTGTTTTATTTCACGGCCATAGCCATCATAGGCTATAGAAATTCCTGTATTGGCAGCGCGGGCAACAGGCAGACCTTCTTCGGTGGCGCGTAGCCTGACGGAGGAGAGGTGCTGACGCGGGCCGGCACTGTTGCCAAACCAGGCATCGTTCGTCACGTTCGCCAGCCAGCGGGGGCGATCATGCTGGTTAACAACATCACCTGAGAAAATGACTTCATAGCAAATGAGAGGACCTGTGGCAGGAACATTGTCCAGGTGCCAGGTTTGTGGCCCAGGGCCGGGAGCTATACCGCCACCGGGCACAATCTGAAGAGGGATAAAGGCGGGCTGGTACTCACCAAAAGGTACAAGTTTTGCCTTATCGTAGGTTGCTTCAATAGCTCCATCAGGTGACAGGGCCATGACTGAGTTGCGGTACTGCCCGTTTTGGTCTTCGCGCAGCGCACCGATCAGGCCTGCCTGAGCACCCTCTGCCCAGGCCATAATAATCTGACGGGCACGGGGACTGTCCTGTAGCAGGGTGTAGCCAGGGAATGATGTTTCAGGCCATAAAAAAACTACCGGATCTTTTGTCGCGCCAGGGTCTGATTTCTGCTGCATCAGTGCTTGCTGCACACCCTGACGGGTTAGTGTCAGGTAGCGTTCAAAAATACTCTGGGGGCTCAGATTTTCCACTTTTTCTGATTCGGGAATATTGCCCTGTACAATAACGGCTATCGGACCGTTTACTCCCTGAGGGTGCACAGTATGAAGTCTGAGAAAGCCGGCGCTTACCCAGGTTATGATAAACAGACTGCCAGCGAGTAAAGTTCGGTATCTGGTTTTTGCCTGTTGCAGCAAAATGCTTTTGTTGTGGCGCTGCCGCCAGCCATCCTGCAAAGCGGCACCGCAGAACAGGCTGAGAAGAACGATGACAAATGTCATGCCGTCCACACCCATCCATGCGGCAGGTTGTATCAGTATATCCCCTGCGCTGCCGGGCACAGCCAGTGCACTGCCCAGGGGGTTCCAGGGAAAGCCGCTAAAGATAAAAACACGCCCCATGTCGCATAGTGTCCAGCCTGCGGCCAGAGCGACCATGCGTAGCGGGCCTGGTCTGATTAACCGGCACAAAGCAGCTGGTGCGGCTGTAACCGGAGCGAGAATGAGAGCGCACCCCAGAGAGGGAAAGGGCACAAACCACCAGAAATCGGCTGCGCGGATCATTACCGCGTTGACCAGCCAGTAAAGACTTGTGGCGTAAAACCCAAATCCGAACATTGCCCCTGCCCAGGCTGCTCGTTTCCAGTCAGAGCTTTTGTCGATTGTGCGGGCCAGGAGAGGGAAAGTCAGGAGTAGTACAAAAAGACAGTGCACCGGCGGTAAGGCCAGTGCAGAGAGGGCACCGGCACTCAGCATTATGCCCGTATGTCGGGGAATAAGATGTCGGAGGCGAAGTTTGCGCAAAAAGGCAAAATACTTCATCGGAGTATCATGTGCGCTGGCCTGGCTGGTCGTATCAGAGTTTATTCTCTTTCATCCAGGGCATCACGCAGACGGCGCTCATAATGTCTGTAATATTTATCAGCCATAAGTTCTGTTTTGACGATGATTGCAATATCCGTCGTGTTAAACTGCGGATCAATCACCGCACCATCTCCCACATACGCGCCAAGTCTCAGATATCCTTTGATAAGAGGTGGCAGGCCGGCAAGGCAGGCACGGTAGTTTAGTGCTTGTGGGTCTGCACGCAGCATTTCGACCTTGCGTTCAGATAAGGCCTCAACGCGCAGGGCAGGAGGGGCCAGATGGTTGTGGTAAAGATAGGTTAGTTCATTGCTGATATTGTCAGGGTTGGTGCCCGGCAGGCTGGCGCATCCAAACAAAATATCGATTCGGTAAAGGAAAATATAGGAGGCAATGCCGCGCCATAAGAGCTGCATGGCTGCCCGCCCCCGATAGTTTTTATCAACGCACGAGCGGCCAACTTCGAGCAAGCGCCCCGGGAAGTCGGTTAGTTTGGAGATATTATATTCACTCGAGGAGTAAAAATGACCAATTCTAGCGGCAGCCTCGCTTTGCACCAGGCGATAGGTGCCAACAACTCCGCGTGCGTCAGAAGCGATATCATTATCAATGACCAGAAGGTGGTCTGCCACGGCATCAAATTTATCAATGTCGCGCTTCAGCCGTAAGGTTTCGGCATCGGGGCTTGCGCCCATTTCTTCGTAAAAAACTTTATAGCGCAGCGCATGAGCTGCATCACGTTCAGCATCTGTCGTGGCAAGACGCACGCTGAGGTTGCCCCCGCGCAGCTCAGGAAAGCCATTGCGCTCCAGTTCGAGAGTGGAGAGAGAGGTATTGCCAGGTCTGAGAACTGAACTCATGAGTGTTTTTCCTTCTCCCTGTCATGCCGGGTTGTTTTATCAGTGCTGGCCGGGCTTCTGAGCTTTTTACCAAAGAGTTCCAGTCTCATAGAAACGAACTCAAACCCAAGACGCTCAGCCACGCGCCGCATAAATTCTTCATGGGCAGGGTCTTCGAACTCAATAACCTTCCCGTTATCAACATCAATCAGATGATAGTGATGCCGTCCTGATTCGGTTGCTTCATAGCGTGCACGACCGCCACCAAAGTCACGACGTTCAAGAATACCTTTTTCCTCAAGAAGACGAACGGTACGATAAACAGTAGCAACTGAAATGCGTGAATCGAGTACAGATGCACGACGATAAAGCTCTTCGACATCAGGGTGGTCATCTGCGTCCGATAATACGCGTGCTATAACCCGGCGTTGCCCTGTCATTTTCAGGCCGCGTTCAATACAGAGCTGTGCGATACGTGACTCTTCTGCCGGTTGCGCTTTCAAAGGTAAAAATCCTGTTTGTGATCACCTGCGTTATTCTTCATCAGGTAGCCGAATTTGGCGGTGTTTGTCCAATTTTACCTTTTCCACATGTTTTGCTGCGTAAAATTTAAGTGGTCTGATGTGTGGCAGTTCGCCAGGATGGCAGCAAATCGCCTTCCTGACTTATAACCGCAGAGGATATAATGCTCGATATTACCGGGGAAAAATGCCCCATGACATTTGTAAGAACCCGCCTTGCACTCGACGCTCTGGCGCCGGGGGGACATTTGCAGGTGCGTCTTAAAACAGGGGAGACTTATACTAATGTCACTCGTTCTGTGCGGCAGCTTGGTCATCAGGTTTTAGATGAGCACAGTGAGGCAGGAGATGTGGTTGTGCTGCGTATTCAGAAAGCTGGCGGATAACCGTTTATAAAAAAACAGGAGGCCCCAGGCCTCCTGTTTTTTGTAACCTCAGAGCTGTAAAGCCGTCAGTTGTTCATGGCTTCAAAGAAGTCATTGTTTGATTTGCTGTATTTGAGCTTATCAAGCAGGAAGTCCATGGCATCCATCGTGCCCATAGGGGCCAGGATGCGACGCAGAACCCACATTTTAGAGAGGGTGGCGCGGTCAACAAGGAGTTCTTCTTTACGGGTGCCGCTTTTGGTAATGTCGATTGCGGGGAACGTACGTTTATCCGCCAGCTTACGATCAAGTACCAGTTCAGAGTTACCTGTGCCTTTGAACTCTTCAAAAATCACTTCGTCCATACGGCTGCCGGTATCAATCAGAGCGGTGGCGATAATGGTCAGTGAACCGCCTTCTTCGATATTACGGGCGGCACCAAAGAAGCGTTTGGGGCGCTGCAGGGCGTTAGCATCCACACCACCTGTCAGCACTTTACCTGATGATGGCACAACAGTGTTGTAAGCGCGGGCCAGACGCGTGATTGAGTCGAGCAGAATAACAACATCACGCTTATGCTCAACCAGGCGTTTGGCTTTTTCCAGCACCATTTCTGTCACCTGCACGTGGCGGTGTGCTGGTTCATCAAAGGTAGAAGAAATCACTTCGCCCCGTACAGAGCGGGCCATGTCGGTGACCTCTTCAGGGCGTTCATCAATCAGCAGAACGATCAGGAAGACATCAGGATGATTTGCTGAGATTGATGCCGCAATGCTTTGCAGCATGACGGTTTTACCGGTACGGGGTGGTGCAACAATCAGCGCACGCTGGCCCATACCAATGGGCGTTACCAGGTCAATGACGCGCGGAGTAAAATCCTGCGTGCTTTTGCCTTTTTTACCCCTGGTTTCGCTGACAGCAGGAGCCTGGTTTTCAACTTCCATCTGCAGGCGACGCTCAGGGTAGAGCGGTGTCAGGTTGTCGAAGTTGATACGGTGGCGAACGGCCTCGGGAGGCTCGTAGTTAATGCTGTTGATTTTGAGCAGTGAGAAGTAGCGTTCGCCATCACGTGGTGCGCGAATCTGGCCTTCAACTGTATCGCCTGTGCGCAGACCAAAGCGTCGTACCTGCAGAGGGGAGATATAAATATCATCCGGTCCTGGCAGGTAGTTCGATTCCGGAGAGCGAAGATAGCCAAATCCGTCATGCAGGATTTCAAGTGTACCATCGCCATAAATTGCCTGGTCGTTATCGGCCAGAGCTTTGAGGATGGCAAACATCATATCCTGTTTGCGCAGAGAGGAGGCATTTTCGATATTAAGGTCTTCGGCACATGCCAGAAGATCGGCCGGAGATTTGGCCTTGAGTTCTGCAAGCTGCATATAAAGATGCCCTGAGTTGGCAAGGTGAGCAGAAAAGGGAAGCCGGGATCGTAATAAAGATCCTGTGACGGGCAGGGTATTTAAAACACCAGTGATGCAGATACTCTGCAAAAACCGACGCAGGAAGATCCTGACTATAAAAGGACGGGGAGAGTACTGGGCAGGTGAAGTCAGCCAGTAACTGACTGAACTATGTAGAGCTATCGCTAAACGCTGTCAATCATCCGCAAGAACTGTTTTGCCTGAAATTATATGTATTCTCATGAAGTGACCTCACTTCATGCTGAAACAGTCTGCAGGCCTCTGTGCAAATACCAGCAGAATCTGGTAAGCCAGAGAACCTGCTCCCGGAGTTTTATGGCTTCGTGAGCAGCATGCACAGACAGTAGATGGCAGAATCCAGATGATAGCAGATGCAGCACAGACGAACTCCCTCCGGCAGGGCCCTGATGAACGCGGGCACTTTGGTGGGTGGCATGGCGGACGTTATGTGGCTGAAACCCTGATGCCACTGCTGCTTGAGCTGGACCAGGCCTATAATACTGCGAAAGCTGACCCTGAGTTTCATAAAGAGCTGGCTTATTATCTGAAGGATTACGTCGGTCGTCCCAGTCCGTTGTGGTTTGCCCGCCGCATGACTGAAGAGCTGGGTGGCGCAAAAATTTATATGAAGCGTGAAGAGCTGAATCATACAGGCTCGCACAAGCTTAATAACGTTATGGGGCAGATTTTGCTGGCCCGTCGCATGGGGCGTAAGCGTATTGTCGCTGAAACCGGTGCCGGTCAGCATGGGGTGGCAACGGCCACAGTCTGCGCGCTTTTTGGCATGAAATGCGTGATTTACATGGGGGCGACCGATGTTGAGCGTCAGCAGCCTAATGTATTTCGTATGCGTCTGCTCGGCGCTGAGGTGGTGCCTGTTACAGCCGGTGCCGGCACACTGAAAGACGCTATGAATGAAGCGATGCGCGACTGGGTGGCAAATGTAGCGGACACGTATTTTCTCGTTGGTACGGTGGCCGGACCGCATCCCTACCCGGCGATGGTGCGTGATTTTCAGAGTGTTATTGGCGATGAAACCAAAGAGCAGATTATGGCTGCCGAAGGGCGTCTGCCTGATCTGATCGTTGCCGCTATTGGTGGTGGTTCCAACGCGATGGGTATTTTTCATCCGTTCCTTGATGATGCATCTGTGCGGCTGATTGGCGTTGAGGCCGCCGGGCACGGACTCGACAGTGGCAAGACAGCAGCCTCTATTGAGCGTGGGCGTCCTGGCATCCTGCACGGGAACCGTACATATCTGATGCAGGATTCAGATGGTCAGATCACCGAGGCACATTCGATCAGTGCCGGGCTTGACTATCCCGGTGTCGGGCCTGAGCATTCATGGCTGCATGACATTGGTCGTGCTGAATATGTAGGTGCTACCGATCAGGAGGCACTCGACGCGTTTCAGCTCTGTACCCGCACTGAGGGTATTATTCCGGCTCTTGAGTCAGCGCATGCGATTGCCTGTGCGGCCCGAATGGCTCCGACACTCTCTGCAGATACCCTTCTGGTCGTCAATATTTCTGGCCGGGGTGATAAAGACATCTTTACTGTTGCTGATTATCTGGGAGTAAAACTGTGAGCCGTATTGCCGCCCGCTTCGCTTCTCTCGCCACTCAGGGGCGTGGTGCGCTCATTCCTTATCTTGAGGCATTTGACCCTGATTATGATACAGCACTGGCATTGCTTAAGGCGATGCCGGCTGCCGGTGCCGACCTGATTGAGATTGGTGTGCCATTCTCTGACCCTTCTGCTGACGGGCCGGTTATTCAGCAGGCAGCATTGCGGGGCCTTAAGGCCGGTTCAACAATGACCGGCGTGCTGAAAATGGTGGCGCAGTTCAGAGAAGAAGATCAGGACACGCCGGTTATCCTGATGGGTTACCTCAATCCGATTGAAACGTACGGCTATGAACGTTTTTGTAAGGATGCGGCTAACGCGGGTGTTGATGGTCTGATTATTGTTGATCTGCCACCTGAAGAAGCTGACGTTATTGAACCCCATACTGATGCTTCCGGTCTTGATATTATTCGTCTGGTTGCACCGACCACGTCAGATGAACGTCTGCGCTATGTGCTCTCTCATGCATCAGGCTTTGTTTATTATGTCAGTATTACGGGCATAACCGGTACGCGTACCGCAAGTGCTGCTGACCTGCGTGAGGTGCTGCCGCGCCTGCGTGCGGCAACAAAACTGCCGGTTGCTATTGGTTTTGGTATTCGCTCGCCAGAGCAGGCCGCAACTGCTGCCAGCATTGCTGACGGAGCAGTTGTTGCATCAGCGCTGCTGGCAACGCTGGCAGATACTCTTGATGCAGAAGGCAGGGCGACAGAGCAGACATTGCCGCGTGTTTTACAGCAGATCAGAGAGCTGGCCGCTGCTGTGCGGGCAGCTGGTAGCGCAGGCTGAGCCGGGTGTCTGTTTCAGAAGAAAACGCAGGTACAAAGGCAGCTCGTGTGTGTGTGGCTGGCAGTGGTCCTGCCGGCCTGGCTGCGGCGGAGTATTTGTCTGCGGCGGGGTGTCAGGTTCATATTGTAGAGCAGATGCCAAGCCCGGGGCGTAAGTTGCTTATGGCGGGCCGTGGCGGGTTAAATATCAGCCATTCCGAAGCAAAAGATGTGTTTCTGACGCGCTATGCAGAGGCTGCTCCCTGGCTGGCACCTGCGCTTGCTGCATGGACTACTGAAGATATCACTCAGTGGATGCAGGGGCTGGGTATCAGGAGTTTTACAGGGTCTTCAGGGCGTATTTTCCCTGAGATGATGAAGGCATCCCCTTTATTACGGGCATGGCTTGGCCGCCTGCGTGCGCAGGGTGTGCAGCTGCATACGCTCACAAGGTGGGAAGGCTGGGATGCTCAGGGGCAGCCGGTTTTCAGCTCTGCGCGTCCCGGATATTCTTTGTCACCAGAGCTTGCTTCTCCTTTTCAGTTTGATGCTGTTGTGCTGGCTACAGGCGGGGCAAGCTGGCCACGCCTTGGCAGTGATGGTGCGTGGGCACCTGTTCTGGCAGGGCAGGGTGTGTCGGTTGCGCCGCTGGTGCCCTCTAACTGCGGCTTTCAGGTTGCCTGGTCTGAGGTGATTCGTGAGCGTTTTGCGGGCGCGCCGCTTAAGCCTGTTGCCCTGACCTTTGATGGACGTACCGTGCAGGGTGAGATCGTGGTAACCGCGACGGGCCTCGAAGGGGGGGCGCTGTATGCGCTTTCAGCACCGTTGCGTCAGGCCATACAGCGCGATGGCTTTGCTACGCTGATGCTTGATCTCAGGCCCGGGATGAGTGAGGCGGACCTGACTGCCCGCCTTTCAGTCGTGCGCCAGCGTGAGAGTCTTTCCAATCGTTTGCGCAAGGCATTGCGCCTGCCTCCGCTGGCCGGCGCATTACTGCGCGAGACTGGTGATGTACCTGCGACATCAAAAGAGCTTGCCGCACGTCTTAAAGCTGTGCCGGTGCGTCTGGTCGGCACAGAATCACGCGACAGGGCTATTTCGACTGCGGGTGGTGTGATGCATACCGCGTGTGATGAACATTTTATGCTGACAGCCCGTCCCGGGGTTTTTGTCGCAGGTGAAATGCTCGACTGGGAGGCCCCGACAGGCGGCTATCTGTTGCATGCCTGCCTCGCAACAGGGCGTGCAGCTGCAAAAGGTGTGCTGGAGTGGTTGCAGCAACCATGATCCTGACGGTATCTGCTCTTTCATGAGCAATATGATTACAATCGGCGATGTACCCGGCGGTGGTCCGGCACAGATGGATCTGGGGGAGCTGCTTGCGACCCGTCTTCTGGTGCAGGGCAATTCGGGTTCAGGTAAGTCACATCTGCTCAGGCGGTTGCTTGAACAGTCGGCGCGTCTCGTGCAGCAGGCGATTATTGATCCTGAAGGTGATTTCGTAAGCCTGGCGGAGAAATTTGGTCACCTGGTTATTGATGGTGCTGAGTATTCAGAGATGGAGCTGCACGCTGCTGGTGAGCGTATGCGCCTGCATCGTGCTTCTGTCGTCCTGAATCTGGAAGGGCTTGATGCAGACCAGCAGATGAAATGGGCTGCAGCTTTTCTGGGCGGGATGTTCGAGGTGCCGCGTGAATACTGGTACCCTGTGCTTGTTGTGGTTGATGAGGCTCAGCTTTTCGCGCCTGCCGCAGCGGGCGAGGTATCAGATGAGGCGCGCAGAGCTTCGCTCGGGGCGATGACCAACCTGATGTGCCGTGGTCGTAAAAGAGGGCTGGCTGGAGTTATCGCGACCCAGCGTCTGGCCAAGCTTGCAAAAAACGTTGCGGCTGAGGCTTCTAATTTTCTGATGGGCCGTACGTTTCTTGATATTGATATGGCCCGTGCTGCTGACCTTCTGGGGATGGAGCGCCGGCAGGCTGAGGCTTTCCGTGACCTTGCACGAGGCACATTTGTTGCACTGGGTCCGGCTTTGTGTCGTCGCCCTGTTTCTGTCAGAATCGGTGCAGTTGAAACAGAAAGTCGTTCTGCCGGGCCTGTTCTGGCACCGTTTGAGCCGCCATCAGCACCGGTGCATGACCTGATTCTTGCTCCTCTTACTACGTTTGAGGTGGCTTCCCGGCCCGCGAAAATTGCCGCTGCCCCGCCACCCGATCTGCTTTCAAGTCTTGCCGCGCATGGTGAGGCTCAGCAGCAGGCTGCGGCCCGCACAGAGCCTGAGCAGGAAGAAACGCCTGAGAGTCAGCAGGAGCGGGAAGCCCGTATGATGGCCGTGCTGCGTGAAATGCTTGAGAGTGCAGAGAACACGTTTCGGCCTGCTCCTGTGTTGTATCAGGACTTTCTGGTGCGCTGCCGTATAGCGGGCCTTGGACGCAACGCGCTTGACCTTAAGAGGTTTAACCGTGCACTGGCTACGGCACGGAGCGGTGTAAGCGAGGATATGAGTGTCACGCCTGAATGGCAGGAGGCTCAGTCTCTGGCTCAGGCTTTACCTGAGGATGTTCAGTCCGTGTTTCTGTGTCTTGCACGTGCGGCTATTGCCCGGCAGCCTTGTCCGGCTGATGCAGAAATTGCCAGGGTTTATGGTACGGTGTCACAGGGGCGCGCACGGCGTGTGCTCGAGTGGCTTGAAGACCGCAATATCATTGTGTTGCGCAAAGATGGCGTGGAGCGGAGAATTCTTACAGTGATTGGTCCCGGGTGGGAAACCCTGCCAGGTGAGGCATAATTAACTGTTGAGTGTATGAAAAGTGAGTGCCTGCGGGTATGACGGGTGTCACAGGCAATGTATAGAGGCCCTTATGACGGAAGACCCATATAGCCCGGCTTTGTTGCCGACCGGTTTTGTTGATCTGCTCCCTCCCGAGGCACGGACCGAGGCTGAGGGCGTTGCAGCTCTTGTGCGCGTGTTTGCGTCATATGGTTATGACCATGTGCGCCCGCCTCTGATGGAGTTTGAAGAAACGCTTCTCAGTGGATCAGGTCTCTCCCTGGCGGATCAGAGTTTTCGCGTGATGGACCCTGAGACCCGGCGGATGATGGTGCTGCGCCCTGACATTACACCGCAGATTGCGCGTATGGCTGCGACTCGTCTGCAGCGTCTTCCGCGCCCCCTGCGTCTGTCTTATGCCGGGTCATGCGTTGTTGTGCTGCCATCAGCAGCTGATGAGAGTGGCCGCCAGATCATGCAGGCTGGCATAGAGTTGATCGGCCCTGACAGCCCCCAGGCTGATGCTGAGGTGATCTGCGTTGCAGCTGAAGCTCTTCAGCAGCTCGACATTCCCGGCGTGTCCTTTGACCTGACTATGCCGTCCCTGATTCCCGCATTGCTTGAAGAGGCAGCGGTGCCAGAGGCGGAGCGTCCGGCTCTTATGCGCGCACTTGACCGTAAAGACGCCGCTGCGGTGTCTGCTCTGGGAGGCAGGTTGTCAGAGATCCTGACAGCCCTTCTGCAGGCTGCAGGCCCGGCTGACAGAGTGTTGCCTTTGCTGGCCCGGGTATCTTTGCCTGCGCGCGCGCGCGCTGCGCTGCAGCGTCTGACAGAAGTTGTTGCGGCTATTAAGGCTCAGTCACCTGACCTGCGCCTGACGATTGATCCGGTTGAGTTCAGAGGCTGGAAATACCATACCGGCGTATGTGTTACGGTGTTTGCACAGGGCTGCTCTGAAGAGCTGGGGCGTGGCGGGCGTTATCTGTGTAATGATGACGAGCCGGCCTGTGGCCTGACGTTTCGTCCTGATGTGTTGTTTCGCCTTGTGCCTAATATGCCGGTGATGCAGCGCGTGTATGTTGCCCCGGGTGCCAGCACAGATGTCGCAGATGCCCTGCGCGGGCGCGGCGTTGCTGCAATTAACAGCCTGTGTGCTCCGGCAGAGGGTGAGGCTGTTTATTATGCTGAGGCCCGGCGCCTTGGGTGTAGTCATATTCTTCTCGATGCGAGCTGCATCGAGCTGGTTTGAAGTTTATTTTTCTTCATCGTTCATGTTTGCCGATGACGATGACAGGCAGGTTTTTTCCAGGAGCAGAGTGTTATGTCTAATGTCACTGTAATCGGGTCGCAGTGGGGCGATGAAGGTAAAGGCAAGATCGTTGACTGGCTGGCCAGCCGCGCTGACGTTGTTGTGCGTTTTCAGGGTGGTCATAACGCAGGGCATACGCTGGTTGTCGGTAACCAGGTTTATAAGCTGTCTCTGCTGCCTTCAGGTGTTGTAAACGGTAAGCTGGGTATCATCGGCAATGGTGTGGTCGTTGACCCGCAGGCCCTGCTGTCTGAGATTGGCCGTATCCAGGAACAGGGGCTGAAGGTTACGCCTGAGACTCTCAAAATCGCTGAAAATGTGCCTTTGATTCTGCCTGTCCATGGTGCGCTGGATCGTGCGCGTGAGGCTGCTCGTGGTGAGCGTAAAATTGGCACAACCGGTCGCGGTATTGGTCCGGCTTATGAAGATAAGGTCGCCCGCCGTGCTATTCGCCTGTGCGATCTCGCCGAACCGGAAACACTGGACTGGAAGCTTGATGAGCTGCTGCTGCATCATAACACTCTTCTCAAAGGGCTGAATGCAGAGACTTTCAGTAAAGAGGAACTTCTGGCGTTTCTGACAGACATTGCTCCGAAGGTGCTGCCTTATATGGCGCCTGTATGGGATATTCTCGATGATGCCCGTCGTTCTGGTAGTCGGATTCTGTTTGAGGGTGCACAGGCTGTGATGCTTGATGTTGACCATGGCACCTACCCGTTTGTGACCAGCTCAAACACTGTGGCGTCTAATGCAGGTACGGGTTCAGGTATGGGGCCTGCTGCTGCTGGTTTTGTTCTGGGTATTGCTAAAGCGTACTGCACGCGCGTGGGTGAAGGGCCTTTCCCTTCAGAGCTGTTTGATGACACTGGCCGTAAGCTTGGCGAGCGTGGTCATGAGTTTGGTACGGTGACGGGGCGTCCGCGTCGTTGTGGCTGGTTTGATGCTGTTCTCGTGCGCCATGCAGTGCGGGTTGGTGGCGTTAACGGTCTGGCCCTGACAAAACTTGATGTGCTTGACGGGCTGGATGAAATTGCCATTTGTACAGGCTATGAGCTTGATGGTCAGCAGATTGATCGTTTTCCTTCAGCTCCTGGTGCACAGGCGCGCGTAAAGCCGGTTTTTGAAAAGATTGAAGGCTGGAAAGAAACGACCCGGGGTGCCCGTAGCTGGGCTGATCTGCCTGCTCAGGCTATTAAATATGTGCGCCGTATAGAAGAGCTGGTCGGGGCGCCGGTTACATTGCTTTCAACCAGCCCTGATCGTGATGATACCATTCTGGTACGTGACCCGTTCGAGGGCTAAAAAGAATTTCTGCAGCAGAGATTTTTGATGACTAAAAAAATCCGGTGCATTATGTACCGGTTTTTTTTATGTATTTATTTATAACTTTTATTATATTTATTAATAATTAATTTTTTATCTTTATAGTTTTCACGATAGAAACGTTATATATTATTTTTTATAATCTTAATTGCCATAATTCATTTTAAGTTTTTGTATTTACTGAATTTATTTTTAAATAACAATAACTTTTTGTAAATAAATGTATTAACATTATATTAAATTTCATTATTTATTAAAACTATTTAAAATTAATGTGTTTGTTAATAAATATATAAAAATGTTTTCTTATAACAAATTAATATATATTTTATTAATAAGTATAAACTTTGACATATAAACAAAAAACATATTAACTTTAATTTCATTAAATGGAATAATGGAAATAATTCTGGTTTTCCTGGCAGTTGTGGTGTGGAAGTTATGTCAAGCTATAATAATGATGATAAAAAAAATCCGGCAGACGGCAGTGATCCGGTTACGATGACTTATGGTGACCAAAGTAAGTTTCTGAATGCGCCGGTTAGTTACGGTATTAAGGTTATTATGCAGTCAGGCAGCACTCTCGGAGATGCATCCGTTAGTAGTGGTGGCATTGTTGTCATGGATAGCGGGTCTGTTCTTTCAGGGGTCAATACAGTTTATGAGGGTGGAAAGCTTTTCATCTGGCCTGATGGTGGCGGGACAGTCTATATGGATGGGAGCAATAACAGCGGGCTGATTATTTCAGGGCTGGCCAGTGGCGGTACTGCTTCGACTGTCATATCGGGCTTTAATGGCCATGGTTCAGGAGATTCAGATCGTATTGAAATTGCCGGCGTGTTGCAGTCAGATATTGTTGCAATGAGCTTTCCGTCTGCTGATCAGATTCAGCTGTCACTTCAGAATGGAACAAGTTTTGTTCTGAATATTACTGGCATTGAAGCTTCCGGTGTTTCTTTAAGTTCAAACTCAGCTAATGGTTATTTGTTGCTTGAGGTCTGCTTTCTTGCGGGTTCTATGATCGCGACACCCGAGGGTGATCGTGCAGTTGAAGAACTCAGGCCCGGTGACATCGTTAATGTTTTTGAACATGAGACCGGTAAAATCTGCACAAGCAAAATTACCTGGGCCGGGCAGAAAGATATGCTTGTCCGTCCCGGTCTGGCAGAAGATCTTGCGGGCTATCCGGTAAGGGTGCTTAAGGATGCTATTGCGCCGGGTGTGCCGTATAAAGATCTGCTGGTGACGGGTGAACACTGCATGTTCTTTGACGGGAATTTTGTACCGGTTCGGATGCTCGTTAATGGCCGTTCAGTATTCTACGACCACTCTCTGACGGGCTATACCTATTATCACATCGAAACTGAGTCTCATTCTGTTATCTGGGCGAATGGTATGCTGACGGAAAGCTATCTTGATACCGGTAACCGTTCATTGTTTGCTCAGTATGGTAACCTTCTGACAATGGAGCGGGGTGACGTCAGAAGCTGGGATGAAGATGCAGCAGCGCCACTGACAACGACGCGTGAGCATGTTGAGCCTATTTTTCGTGCTATTGAGCAACGGGCTGTTCGGGAGGGGATTGGTGTCTCCAGGCCGCTTCAGCATATTACGACAGATGATTCTGCTTTCCATCTTGTTTCAGAATGTGGCGCAACACTTCGCAAAGTGCGCGAGGCTAACGGATACCATGTCTTTATGATTCCGCCGGATGTTACAGATGTGCGTATGGTATCGCGTGCCAGTCGTCCAAGTGATGCCATTGGTGCGTTTGTTGATGATCGTCGTTCCCTTGGTGTTCTCGTTGGTGACATTCGTTTGTTTCAGCTTAATGATACGCGTGTTATCGACGAACATTTGCAGAGTGGTGAGCTTAAAGGCTGGGATACACGTAAGGAGGTGAATTGCCGGTGGACAACAGGTAACGCCTGCCTTTCTCTGGGTGAGCGTAAAGCAAATTCTGTTGCTATGCTTGCAGTGCAGGTGCTCGCTGCAGGGCCTTATCTGCTGTATGATGCCAACAACGACAACCTTGTTATTTGCTGTGGTGCCTGATGCTGACTTCTCTCTGTCATGTTTTATGCATGGCAGAGAGGTAGCCTGCGGATGTTTTTCATAAAACTGTCATGAAACAGTAAAGGAGGGAAGTAGAAATATTATACATATTTATCAATATGTTATGATGTTTCTCTCTGGTTTTATGAAATTTTGTACTTATTCATGCCAGAGTTGTGTTTGCCTGACATAAACGCGTATGATCCGCCCAAATAGCAGTTGAGCAGGTTATGACGCATAAAACACATATTCTGGTTGTGGAAGATGATCCGGCGCTGTCTCGCCTCGTATCATACAATCTTGATAAGCAGGGTTATGAGGTGCACGTTGTAGCAGACGGTCAGGCAGCACTTGATTATATTGCTGCACGTTTGCCTGATCTGGTTTTACTTGACTGGATGTTACCTGGTGTTTCAGGGATTGAAGTGTGCCGCCGTGTACGCGGTCAGGCTAAAACCCGATCCTTACCAATTATTATGCTGAGCGCACGCGGTGAGGACACAGATAGTGTTTGTGGTCTTGATACGGGTGCTGATGACTATCTTATTAAGCCTTTTGGTATGGAGGCCCTGCTGGCGCGTGTTAAGGCCCTGCTGCGTCGTTTGCCACCGCCAGACAAAACGCTGCGCTTTGAAAATATGGTCATTGACCGGGTCGAGCATAAGGCTGAGCGTAACGGGCGTAAACTGTCTCTCGGACCAACGGAATATCGTCTCCTTGAGTTCCTGATGATGCATCCCGGGCAGGTGTTCTCGCGTGAGGAACTGCTGGAGCACGCGTGGGAACGCAGCTCCTGTGTAGAGCTTCGTACAGTTGATGTGCACATCCGGCGTCTGCGGCGGATTCTCAATGATGATGAGAGTGAACAGGACCTGATCAGAACGGTAAGAGCCCGGGGCTATTCCCTTGATCTTCCGTTTGCCTGAGAATGTGCTTCTGACAAAAGGGTGACAGATGCTTTCTGCTGCTTTGCTGTACGCTGCGGGAGGTGTTGTCACCGGGAGCAGTATCACTGGTATCGTAACGGCCCTTATGTTGCGCTCCCGTCATCGGGCCGGTGCGAAATCTGACCGCTTTTTGCGGCCAATGTCGCAGTCAAGGTTGCTGGCTGTTATTGAGCCGATTGCGGCTGCCCTGCCGGTGGCGATGGTCGTTCTCGATTCTGAACGTCGTATAGTGCATACATCGCCCTATGCTGAGGCAGAGTTCTCAGGCGGGCTGAATGCGATAGAGCGTCATCCTGCTTTCCAGAGCAGCCTCGACAGACTGAAGGAAAAAGACGCTGCCAGAAATGCGGCGCCGGAAGAGGCTCTGATTGTTCAGGACGTACCTGTGCGACGTGTTGTCAGAGCGTTGTTTCAGCGGCATGTTTTTTCGCCTTATTTTCTCGCCGTTGATCAGAACCGAAAAAAGCGCTTTGCACGCGATATTGCTCTGACTTTTGTTGTTTTGCACGACGTAACAAAAATGGAAATGGCAGAGCGTCAGCATGCGGACTTTGTGGCTTATGCCAGTCATGAGCTTCGTACACCGCTTGCTGCATTGCTTGGGTTTATAGAGACCCTTCAGGGGCCTGCTGCGGGCGATCCTGATGCGCAGAAAGAGTTTTTGTCCATTATGGCAGAGCAGGGGCAGCGCATGCAGCGTCTGCTCGATGGGTTGCTTTATCTTTCAAAGGTGCAGATGCTTGAGCATCAGCGTCCTCGGGGGCAGATTGTCCTGGAGGAGTTGTGTCGTAAGCTCGAGCGTGAGGCTTCGGTGCTGTGTCGCCGGCAAAAAACAAAACTGCATGTTGTAGTGTCTGACCTGTCAGTACAGTCTGTTGCCGGTGATACTGATCAGATGGTGCAGGTGCTGATGAACCTGGTTGAAAATGCGCTGAAATATGCCACACAGGATTCTGATTTGCCGCGGGACCATAAACCTGAAATTACAGTGACCTGCAGGGATGCAGAGCCTGGTAAAGGGTGGCCGGGACATTCCGGTGTGGAAATCAGGGTGTCAGATAATGGTCCGGGTATAGCTGCCCGCCATCTCCCGCGTCTGACAGAGAGGTTTTATCGTGTGCCCAGGACATCTGCCGTCGTGCAGGGGAGTGGTCTCGGGCTTGCGATCGTGCAGCATATTATAGCCCGTCATGGCGGGCGCTTCAGGATCGAGAGTGTTGTTGGTCAGGGCACGGATTGCCTGATCTGGTTACCTGCTCATGTGTCATGAAACAGTCATGCAACTTAAGAGCAGATTATGATAGTCTTTGCAGCAGCAGGCTAAAATAAAGAGTGTTATGGCTCTGGTTAAAAGCTGATACTCAGAAGGTAGTAGATAGATGCGTTTTTCATTACGGTCATGTTTTGCAGTGATGGCAGCAGCCGGTCTTGCCGGTAGTTTATGCTCTGGTACGGCGCTGGCCGAGAGCATTACCGGTGCGGGCTCAAGCTTTGCTGCTCCTATCTATCAGGCATGGGGTGATGCCGCTGCCAGCGCAACAGGACTGAGTGTTAATTATCAGAGCGTTGGCTCAAGTGCCGGGCAAAATCAGGTTATGGCTGGTACGGTTGATTTTGGCGCATCTGATGCTCCGCTTGCTCCGGCCAAAATTGCTTCAGCACATTTGTTTCAGTTTCCTACCGTAATGGGTGGCATTGTTCCTGTTATCAATGTGCCTGGCGTTAAAACAGCGACCCTTAAGCTGAGTGGACCGGTGCTTGCCGGTATTTATGCCGGTGAGATTACGGACTGGAATGATCCGAAAATTGCAGCTTTGAATCCAGGTCTGAAGCTGCCTGACATGGCTATTGCTCCCATTCACCGTGCTGATGGTTCAGGAACAACGTTTGTTTTTACGTCTTACCTCGCACGGTCATCTGCCAGCTGGAAAGAAAATCAGGGGGCAGCGACGTCAATCTCATGGCCTGGTGGTCTGGGCGCACGCGGTAATGACGGGGTTGCGGCTACGGTGCATAACACAGAAGGCGCAATCGGGTATGTTGAGTTTGCTTACGCCAGCAGAAATAACCTGACGACCGTATTGCTGCGTAATCATGCCGGTGAAAATGTAGAAGCCAGCCAGAAGAGCTTTGCTCAGGCAGCCTCTTCAGCAGACTGGCAGCATGCTGATCATTTCGCGGTTGATCTGCTTGACACTCCCGGACAAGGTGCCTGGCCGATTGTTTCTGCAACGTATGTTCTGGTGCCGCTTGCTCCGGCTGATGCAGCACGTAGTAAAGCTGTGAAGAAATTTTTCACCTGGGGTTTTGAAAAAGGCGATAGCCTTGCTACCGGGCTGGACTATGTAACTTTGCCACCGGCTGTAAAAACATCTATTTTGTCTTCATGGAAGTAAGTTAAACTTAAGATTGCATGAGACTGTGTGGCTCGCCTGCAAAGGCGAGCCATTTTTATATTAAAGTTACCAAAATTATATATAAATAAAATAAATTTCATTTATAATCGAAAGAAGAGGTGATTTTGTAATTATAATGGTGTTTGATGCGCCGCACAGTATTTTCTTCAGGCTTTTTTTTGTTCTCATGTCTGGCAACAGGTAATGCGTCAGCGGCTCTGGCTGCATCTTCTGATGCTGCTGAGATACAGGAGTTAAGACGTGAGATGGTTGCTATGCGACGTGAGCTGATGGGGCAGATCTCATCGCTCAAAGTGCGCCTGGCAAAAAGTGAAGCCCGGACTAATCGTAATAATCAGAAAAAAATAGCGGCACCTGCTGCTCTGCTCCCGGCTACTGAGTTGTCTGAGCAAAAAGTGCGTCATGTCGTGTCTGGCCCATCTGACCCTGCAATAAAATTTTCTGATAGTGCCTCACAGTATAATATTCTGCGTTTATCTGAAATTGGTACACCGCCTTCTGACCGTGGTGTTGTTGAGTCGTGGAAGCATTTTCACTGGGCTACACAGAAAGATGAAAACGTACGCGTGGGAGGCATGATTATAGGTTTTCCTCGTGGGCGGTTTACTATTGCTTCTGCTGATGCCGCTTATGCTTTTTCAGTGGGGCTTGCCCTGCATGAAGATATTGGTGGTTTTTTTGGTATGTCTCCGCGCCCTGGTGAAACGAAGGGAAATTTTCCTGGACTGACACAAAATTTACGTCGTCTCAGGCTGCCGGTTTCTTTTCGATATAAAAACTGGATAGCGAATGTCACTCCCGACTGGGGGTCAAGCAGTTCAGACGGAAAAGTTAGTTTATATGAAGCAAATATCAATTATACAGGTTTTTCTCATACTTATGTAACAGTTGGCTATTTTCAGCCACGCGTCACATTTTATGATTCACAAAGTTCCAACAATTTTCAGATGCTTGAGCGGCCGGGCATTACTAATATTGTGCGTAACATAGCTGCAGGAGATTCCCGCTTTAGTGCGGGAGCTTTGCATTATGAAAAACGCTGGTGGATAGCAGGATATTTTACGGGTCAGAGTTATGGAACCAGAGGGAACGATTCTACAGTTTCTGACAGCCAGACTGGTGCAACCCTGCGTGTAGCCGGCCGTCCTTATATCTCAAAAAATGTCGATATACATGTTGGAATTTCAGCACTGAGTGCATTTAAAACGACACAAAACTCTGCCGGCCGACGTTACTCTCCGGGAGAGGCGACAGAGGCAGGTCTGACAGGTACAAAGCTTATTTCTGCTACGGTTAGTAATACAGGGCCTGTCTGGGCGGCAGGCCCGGAGCTTGGCCTGCGCTGGCGACGACTGATTATGATAGGGGAGTACTATCATATTGGTGTACAGCGCAGCGAGCGTGGTCTGCCTGTCGTTAATTTTGATGGGTACTATGGTGAAGCAACTTATACTATACTGGGTAAGCCGCGTGCTTATGACATCAGGCAGGGAGCTTTTTCTGCTCCTGGTGTTGAGGCAGATTTTGATCCTCAGCATGGTCAGTGGGGCGCGCTTGAGGTGTCAGGGCGATATAGTGTCGCAGATCTTAATGATTTATCGGCTGGTATAAGAGGGGGAAAGCAAACAGTATGGGCTGGTGGTGTGAATTGGTACCCTAATCGTCACTTCAGGGTTATGCTTGATTATAACCATTTTATTGTGACACGAAATCAGCTGCCTTATAATATATCCGGTCGTAATGGGAATTCTGTTGTGACGCGCCTTCAGGCTGCATTTTAAGCTGGTGGGTGAGTAGCCTCAGGCTGTGTAAAGATAAACTGGCTTTCTGGTCGGGCAAGCCCGATGAGTGTCAGGCCAGCCTGTTGTGCCAGGTGTAGTGCACGCACAGTTGGTGCAGAGATGGCAACCAGTGTTGTAAAGCCGGCAATAATGGCTTTTTGTGCCATTTCATATGAGCAGCGGCTTGTAATAAGGCAAAACCCTTCTGAAAAATCAATATTATTTCTTAAACCATCTCCAATCAGCTTATCCAGTGCGTTGTGTCTGCCAATATCTTCGCGTAAGGCAAGGATATCACCATTTACGCTGCATCTGGCGGCACCATGAACCATATGCACAGCTTTGTTTAATATTTGCAGGTGAGGGAGCTCATTAAGTGCTTTAAGCAGAGCAGCCTGCGTTACAGGTGGTTTTTGTGCAACGGAAGGAAGGTTCGAGTGCAGTGTTTCAAGATCCTGCGTGCCGCAAACGCCACAACCGGTGCGTCCTGTCATGTTTCTTTGTGATTGAAGGATTTTTTTAAAATCACTTCCTTTTATAAGCACGTTAACTGTTATGCCATTTTCTGTTGTATCTATGGTTAGCGAGCGAATATGATCCGGCGAGGAAACAAGGCGTTCTGTTTTTAAAAAACCGTAACTATAATCTTCAATATTTTCAGATGTTATCATCATTGTTGCATAAGAAATGCTGTTGATAATAAAAGTGACGGGTGTTTCATCTGCCAGTTTTAAAGATTGCTCTGAAACGCCATGACCTGTAATTTTTTTTGTATCCCATGAAAAAATAAGTGATTTAGAAATCATTTTTTATACTCTGCATAATCTGGCATGCTGTTGCATAATCATCGGGTGTATTGATGTTAAAAAATGGATCATAAGGTGAAGCAGAGAAAGAAATCTCTTTCATGCCGAGGGTATCTGCAAACAGGCGCACGCGGCGTTTATGTTTATTCTCTTTGTCTGAAAGCCAGTTTTGTAAATTTTCAACACAGCTTACGGGCCATGAAGCAACCAGGTGATGCCGCTGGCCATCAGATATAGCCACCGCCGGAGCGGGAGTGAGGTCAGAGGTTAATGTGTCAGGAATAAAGGGTGTATCACCCGGTATTGTCACTAATGTATCAGCGCCTGATTGTCTCGCCCATTTTAGTCCTGCCAGAAGTCCGCTCAGAGGGCCGGTATCTGTTGTATCATCCCGCAGCAAAGGTAACTTCCATGCGGTATATAGCGAGGCCGGGCTGTTAGTGCTGAGTGCTATGGAGCTTGCAGGTAGAGAGCATTGTAACGCCCTGAGAATGACGGAGAGTACTGGTGTGCCCTGTAGGGATAGCAGGGGCTTTTCACACCCGCCCATGCGGGTTCCATGGCCACCTGCCAGAATAACAGCTGCAACAGAAGAGGAGGGGGGCATGGGGTAAAGAGCCTTTCCCGGCCGGAATTACCGGGAGAGACAGAGCAGGTTTTGTACCTGCTCTGTTATACTGACGACTTACTGGCCGAGTACGTTGTGATAGGCAACCATGCATTGTGCATAGGCATTGTTGTACTGGGTCTGAATGCCGCCTTGCTGGTTGTTGGTGTACATGCTTCCACCAAGGCCGCCACCCAGTGCGCCTGCACCAGCACCAATAGCAGCACCTGAGCCGCCGCCAATAGCAGCACCAAGGCCAGCACCCAGTGCGGTTGTGGCAAGGCCACCTAACAGGGCGCGATGGTTCTGGTTTTCAGCCTGCCCGCTTACAGCAGAGTTTGCCTGCGATTTGCAGAAGGACTGCTCCTGAGCAAATTCTGCATAAGACTTATCTTTGCCTGGCAGTACCATCACTGTTGGTCCCATGGGCGTCTGCGCACAGGCGGCCAGCATCAGAACAGGGGCCATGAGGAGAGGGAGTTGTTTCAGCTTCATAGACGACTCTCTGGTTTTGTGACTGCCATCCCTTTGGTATGACAGCTGGTGACTGAACTAATTCTTAGACTATTGCATAAAACCATGCTTATTAGCCATAAGCAAAAAAGAAAACAGTGCAACCTGTTATAAAAAATAACAATTTCTTATATTGTGTTTTTTTTTTGGTATTTTTTTTTAAAATAATCAAAAAAAATAATATAATTATAAATTATGAAGTTTATATTTTTATTTATGGCTTAATATTTATATATTTATTTTAATTTTTATAAATTAAAAGAGGTTATTATTAATTTTATATTTTAAATCGTTTTATTTTGTTATATTTTTTTTATCATTTATGGTTTATATCCTGTGTAATTTTGTTTCGTAACATGCTTCGTATATTAAAAACATGATGCCTGACTGCTTAACAACTCATTTGTCTCACAGGTCATAAGCCTAGGCATTACAGGTTATAAAGGGTATAGTCAGCCGCGAAGCACTTCGTGCATTATCTTATCCAGAGCATTCCTTTGATCCTTTTTTTACTGGGGCTTCTGACCCTTTTTCTTCTTATTGCAGTTAGTATTCTGATTTCTCTGTCTGAGATTTCGTTCGCTGCTGCGCGTGAGGTCAGGCTGCGCTCGCGTGCTGAGGCAGGTGATCATCGGGCTCAGGCTTTTCTTGCTTTGCGCCGCAATAGCGGACAGGTCATGACGGTCCTGCAGATATGTCTTAATGGTGTTGGTATTCTGGGGGGGATTGTCAGCTCAGAAATGCTGTCTCCGCCCTTTGGCGCTTTGCTGACATACTGGGGTGTCGGGCCAGGGCTTGCTGAAAAGCTTGGTTCTGCTGCCAGTTTTATTTTTGTTACTGGTGTTTTTGTTCTGTTTGCTGACCTGCTGCCAAAACGTGTGGCAATGAATGCTCCTGATAAAGTTGCTTTGAGCATAGGCTGGTTTCCTAAATTTGCCCTGCGTGTTCTTTATCCGGTTGTCTGGATTTTTTCTAAAATTTCTGATGCGGTTTTGCGTGCTCTTAAAATTCCGGCAGCTTCTGCTGTTGAACCTGTCACACCTGAAGATTTACGCGCTATTTTAGCCGCTGGTACGGCTTCGGGTGTTCTGCTTGAGCAGGAACATCAGATGATTGAAAATGTGCTGGGTTTGCAGGATCGCTCCGTGACATCAGCAATGACCCCGCGCGATGAGATTGTTTTTCTCGATACGCAGGACACTGCCCGTAGTAACCATGAAAAAGTAAGAGCAAAGCCTTATTCGCGATACCCGCTATGTAATGGCGGGCTTGATAAGGTTGTCGGTTCTATCCGTTCGGAGGATGTTCTGGCCTCAGTTGTTGACCCGACAATCCCTCCGGTTCCGGGGGAGACAATACCGGCTGATCCGATCTTCAGAATGCGCCGTGATGTCCTCTCTGTTCCTGAAACCCTGAATTTGTGGGACACGCTTGCGCAGTTTGATACGCATGGTGTCGGTTTTTCTCTGGTCGTGAATGAATATGGTTTGGTTGTCGGGCTTATCACGTTTAAAGATATTATGGGTGCTTTGATGGACGGTCTGGCGAACCCGTTTGACGAGCAGGCCATCGTGCGTCGTGATGAAACCTCGTGGCTGATTGACGGAGCTGCCCCGATTGGTGATGTCATGCGTGAGCTCCATCTGGCAGATCTGCCCGACAGCACACAGTTTGATACGATAGGCGGGTTTGTTATGCACCGTCTGCGGCGCATGGCACGCAAGACGGACAGAGTGGACCAGGCTGGCTATCGTTTTGAAGTTGTCGATGTTGAAGGGTTTCGTATTAACCAGTTGCTTGTGACACGCCTGAGCGAGAAGGCTGCCCGGGCACTTCCGAAGGGCTGAATTTGTCTGCTTTTTTCTCTCGTATTTCACAGGGCGCTCTGTGTGCTGCCCTTTTTTCTGTTTTATCAGTGTCGTCCGCTGCTGCCAGTGAGCAGAGTGCGCCGCCTTCCGGAGCGGTTCTTAAGCGTGTTGTACTGGTGGCCCGCCATGGTATTCGCAGCCCGACACAAAAAATTGAGACGCTTAACGTAAAAACCGGTCGTTCATGGAGCCCCTGGCCTGTGCCTCCGGGGCAGCTGACGGACCATGGCCGGGCAGACCTGCACCTGATGGGTGATTTTATCAGGCATTATTATGCCCCGTTTTCTGGTTTGGGTGGGGCAGAAAAACAGGTATGCCCGCACACATCATCACTTTTTGTCTGGGCTGATGCGGCGGATACCCGTACGCGTCAAACAGGAGATATTCTTGCACAGAGTATGAGCGGCGGATGTGTTTCCCAGGCACATTCTCTGGCTCCGGGTCAGAAAGATCCGTTGTTTAATGCCCTGGCCAGCGGTCATGCTTATGCTGATCAGCATAATATTTCTGCCATTTTACAGGCAGTTTACCGTCATGATGAGGCTGGTGCTTTACCCCGGGATGTCAGAGAGGCTGAGGAGACGCTGCAAAAGCTCTTTGATCCTGAAGGGTGCGGGCATACGCCAGCTATATGTTTTACAGCTCCTGCACGCCTGACCTGGAAAAAAGGTGCTCCTCACGCTTCTGGTGGTCTGGCACTTTCAGCAACAGTTTCTGAAAATCTGCTGTTAGAATACGCACAGGGTTTGCCTGCAACGGTCAGCCTGCCGGCCTCATCATCTGATGATAGTCAGATTGCTTTGCTCAATATAGTGTTGCCAGCTCATAATTATCAGAGTGAAACTATAAGGCGTATGCCGGCCCTGGCTGCGCGTCGTGGTCAGTTTCTGGTTTCAGCCATTCTTGCTCTGCTCGATAATAAAGTGCCGTCGTCACCTGCTGAGGCAGTTTTCCCGCAGGATGCAAAAGTTGTTGTTTTTGCGGGGCATGATACCACACTTGATATGCTGTCAGCTCTATTTGGCCTTGACTGGTCATTTAAAGATCAGCCTGACCCAACAGCACCAGACACTGTTCTGGGGTTTGAACTCTGGCAGATGCCAGATGGAAAAAATCAGGTTAAATTCGTTATTTTCCATCAGAGCCTGAAGCAGCTGCGTGAAACTTTACCGGTCGCAGACAGGGCAGATCATGGTCAGCCTCAGGTGCTGCAGAGCAGGCTCTGCCAGGCTGAGACCGTTTGTACACCAGAGGTTCTGGCCCGTCATATCGCGCACGCCGGTTAAGAAGCGTCGTATGCTGTGTCGGCAAGCAGCACGGAGGCATCGCTCTGTGCTATGATGAGGAGCTCCTGCTGCTCAGAAATGGCGGCACTGTCACCAGCATCAAGTGTGGTACCTTCAAGTGTGACAGTCCCGCTGACAACGAGCAGAAAGAGCGAGCGCCCTGGTGTGGTCTGGTAGCGGGCCCCCTCACTGGCGCTGAGAGTGGTGTGCAAAAGGCGCCCGCTGCCCAGTAGGGCTGCTGGTGCACCATCTCTGATCGTTTCTTCTTCTTCGGGATCGTCATCGGGAAAACCGGAGGCAATAATACGAAACCCTGTTGTGTCAGGATATCCGCTGGTATTCCGGATTTCCTGCATGGGGATGCCGCCTTTACAGTCAGGCAAAAACCAGAACTGCAGGAGCTGTGCTGCTTCTGCACCAGCCTTCCAGCTCAGGCCGGTGCACCCGGTAGCAGTACACAACACCTGTATATCACCCTTGTTGATTGTCTCAGCGTGAAAGTGCTCGCACTGTGTTGTAACTGAGCCTTGCGTAACCCAGGTTACAATATCAACATTTTTCTCGGGGCCCGCCACATACTGTGCCTGAGCAGGCAGGCTGACCTGGTTTACTACCCGTAACCGGCCATTGTGCATATGTGCCGGGTCGTTATACGCTCCGAATGCGAAGTGACAGTGCAGGTGTGCTTCTCCATCTGTGACCTGACCAAGTGTTTCTGCACGCCTGACTTTTAACATGAGGTATGATCCTTTTTACCTAGCTGTGTGAAGACCGGGTGACAGGAAAAGCATTTTCCCATCCACCGCCAAGGGTACGGTAGAGCCGGGTGACTGAGCGTGAAATTTCGGTGGTGGCTTCAACAAAGCGGGCCTGTGAGGCCAGAAGCTGATTTTGCACCGTCAGCACAGACAGAAAGTCTGAAGAACCAGCTTTATACTGTGCCTGAGCTGTTTCAACGGCAATTTCGTTCTGGGCTACTGCTTCGCGTAGCCTGTCCCGTTCAGACTGCGCTGTGGCAAGGTCAGCCATGGCATTATCCACTTCTTCCCATGCTTTCAGCACGGTGCGGTGCAGCATAATAGCAGCTTCTCTTTGCTGTGCTTTACGTAGTCTGTACTGACCCAGCAGGCGTCCACCCTCAAAAATCGGGAAAGTTGCCGTTGGCCCAAACCCATACTGACGTGAAGCCCATGACCCCAGGCCGCTAAATTGCAGAGCCTGTATATCAAGGCTGCCTGACAGCGTGATGCGGGGGAAGAAGTCAGCGACGGCTACGCCAACGCTGGCGGTAGCAACATGCAGGCGTTCTTCTGCCATACGAATGTCAGGGCGTCTTTCTGCCAGCTGAGAGGGGAGGCCCACAGGCAGGTTTGCAGGAACAGGCGGAATTGGCCCGGCTTTGCCAAGGCGTTCGTTCAGAGTGCCTGGTTCGCGTGCGACCAGAAAGCTTAGTGCGTTGAGCAGATGCACCTGCAGGCGTTCAAGCGGAGCACGCCGGGCTTCAAATCCACGGAGCTGCCCGGTTGAATCTGCGACATCCAGCCTGGTTGCAGCACCCTGTGCAAACCGCATGTTCGTGAGTTTCACGCTGTTGCGGGCAATATTGATATTATGGTCAAGAATAGCCATCTGCGCCTGTACGCCGCGCAGGTCTATGTAATTTTGTGCCGTTTCCGCCATCAGCGAGACGATCACGTCACGCCGCATATCTTCGCTTGCGTGCAGGGCTGCTGTTGCTGCCTCGACCTGTCGGCGTACATGTCCCCACAGATCGACTTCCCACGAGGCATTCATACCATATTGCGGCAGATTGAATGAGGGGTTGCCAACGCTGCCGGGCAGTGCTGCGGGGCCAAAGCCCTGGGCTCCGCTGGCGATGTCACCAGGAGTGGATTGCTCCATTTTTCCCAGCAGACCAAGAATACCATTGCTACTGGCGCGCTCACGGGCATAAGACGCATTTGCACCGAGATGGGGCATTTGTGCCGCACTCGCAATTTTGCGTTCAGCTTCACTCTGCTGCAGTCGCAGAGACGCAACCTGCAGGTCAAGGTTAGCGCTGGCAACCTCCTGCTCCAGTGCTGTCAGGGTAGGGTCGTTAAACTCTTTCCACCATTGCGGGTCAGCAGATGCTGTGACGGGATGGCTGTTTTGCGGAGTAACACTCTGGTGCCATGCGTTCGTCGTTTTAATAGCTGTTTTGTGATAGTCAGGGCCAACTGTGCAGGCGCTTAAAGCTGCCAGACAGACAGAGGCCAGGGCATAACGCAGTGGCAGACGCACACTGCGCTGTGCATGAGAAAAATCAGTGCCAGACATAGCGAGCATCACCGGCATGAGGACCTGAAGGGGTGGAAGCAGTATCAATGCTGACTTCGACTGACATACCTACGCGCACTTTGGAGGCGAGGGGCTGGCCATCGTCAAATGTCAGCTTTACCGGAATACGCTGCACAACTTTTGTAAAGTTGCCGGTGGCGTTGTCGGGCTGAATAGGCGCGAAGGCGACGCCGGTTGCCGGGGCAAGGGAGTCAACATGTGCCTTGAGCGGATGGCCAGGGAAGGTATCAACCCATATTGTTGCACTTTGCCCCGTTTGCACGTGAGTAAGCTGTGTTTCCTGAAAATCTGCCAGAACATAGGCTTTATCTGTGGGTACAATGGCAAGAATTGCAGTGCCCGGGTGCACATATGCCCCTACACGTACGCCACGCTCACCCACAATGCCTGAAACAGGAGCCGGGATGGTGCAGTAGGACAGATTCAGCTCAGCCTGATGCGCGTCTCCCTGCGCCTGAAGCAGCTCCCCCTCAGCCTGTGTGCGGCGTGCTTTTAAAACGTCAATCTGGCTGATAGCACTGGTCGTGGCAGCCTGGTCGCGCAGCAGGGTGGCTTCAGCTTCTTTTTCATGGGCTTCAGCAGCCTGTTTTTGCTCAGTTGTACCTGCACCACCTGATGAAAGGGTGCGGTACCGTGTCATATTCTGGCGTGTAAACAGCAAAGTCGCTTCATCAGCCTGAACGGCAGCTTTTGCCTGAGCGATGATAGAATCCTGCTGTGTCAGCTCAGCGTTAAGGTTATCAACAGAACCCTGAGCGGCTTTCAGGCGGCCCTGCGCTGCCTCAAGAGCTGCCCGGTAGTCATCATCTTCAATATGAGCGAGTTCCTGGCCAACTTTAACGGCTTCGTTGTCTTCAGCCAGAACGCGGTCAATACGCCCTGCGACTTTAGGGGCAACGGCCGTAAAATCGGCAGTGATGTAGGCATCATTTGTATACTGGTCAACGCCATTGCCCGTTACCAGGCGGGCACCGCCCCAGGCGGCGGCAGTGAGCACGATTGCCGCACCACCAGCATAAAGCAGAGGTTTTTTATAAAGCATGTGTCTGTTCCGCAAAAGTTAGTGTGCAGGGGCCGTCGCAGCAGGGGCGCTGGGCGGGTAAATGCGGCGCGGCAGGATGAGATTAAGCGCAGCAAAGAACAGGCAGACCCAGATAAGGACATAGTAAATATCTGCCAGTCCGAGCACGAGTGCCTGCTCGTGGATGAAGGTATGAAAAACCTCCAGTGTATTGTGGGTGACATGCCCTGCATCGGGCGATGTATTTGAAAGCTGCTGACCAATCGGGTTGCCCATACCCTGCAAAGCCAGGCCATTATTCCCGTGATGGTCGAGCAGCATGGCAGAGTGATATTGCTCGCGACGACGTGTCATGACTGAGAAAATGGCAAAAGCCACGGCATTAGCCAGCCCTTTAAGCATGTTCACCATACCCGAAATGTAAGGACCATCTGCCGGCCCCAGGGTTAGTGCTGCCAGCATCAGTGTAGCGATGACAGTCATAGGCTGACCAAAGACCTGCAGGATCTGGATAATGTAGAAATTGTCACGCACCCAGTCAGGTGTCAGCCAGGTACCCAGCCATGATGCTGCGGCTAAGCACAGCATGCCGCCTGCCAGAATATAGCGGCAGTCTACTTTGCGACTGTTGCAGATGGCGGCAATCAGAGGCAGCATAATCAGCTGTGGCAGAGCCACAACCAGAGAAATCGGGGCAGTCTGAATAGGTCTGTAGCCTCTTATTTCTTCAAGGTATGTCGCCGGTATTTCTGAGAGGAGACTACAAATAGCAAGGATACCGATCAGCGACAGCAGAGCAGACTGAATATTGCGGGATTTCCAGTACTGCACCTTAAAGAAAGGGCTGGGGTGATAGGCTTCGTTAATAACGAAAACAATAAAAGCAGCCATACCCCAGAATGTCAGGTTGATAATCAGCGGGGAACGAAACCAGTCAAGCCGATCACCCTGATACAACACTGTGACCAGCGCACAGATGGAAGGCAGGCCGGTTAACACACCAAGCCAGTTGAATTTTTCAAAGCGTTCCAGATGCACAGGGTCACGGGGCAGGCCATAAGCCATCATTGCAACAGCGACGGCAGACATAGGAATAACCTCCCAGTACAGCCAGTGCCAGCCAACATGCTCAAACCAGAATGCCTCAAGAGGCAGACCCAGGTTGGGGCCAAATGTTGCGCTCATGGCATAGCCACCAATGCCGAATACTCTGATCTGAGGTGGCAGGTATTTGAGCATGACCGTCATGAGAATGGGGGGCAGACAACCTGATGCCAGCCCCTGAAAAGCACGCAGCACGCACAGCGAGGTGACATCAGGCATAAACGGGGCCGGGATGCCCAGTAAAGCGGCAATCGCCGTCATGAAAATGGCAAAACGATAAATAGAAAAAGTTGCATAAAACCATGGGGTGAAGGCCATAGAGGCAATATTAAAGGCTTCGTATATAGTGATAAACCATGTGCCCTCGTCGTGGCCTATGTGCATGGCTCCCCTGATATCTGCCAGGCCGATTTGTGTGACGTGTTCGTTAAACCCTACGATATGTACTGCCATCAGTACCCCCAGGCACCCGATAACAGTACGCAGCCCAAAAGGCGGGATGTAGGAGGGCACAGGAGGGGCCGCATGGATAACAGGCGCAGCAGCCTCAGGGGCAGGACTGATATGTGTTGTAGCTGCGTCCATAGTGATTTTCCGGCTTCCGGTGGTCTGAAGAGAGATGGTGGAATAATCACTGGAACTTAAATGAAGAAAACCCTCATTCTGATTATTTCAGGATTCCACTTTCCGGAATGATTATAAATTTCATTTTCGTTAGGTGTAATGATAAGGTGCCGGCATGCGAGGATATGATCTTGATTTGCTGCGCTTCCTTCAGGTTCTGATAGAAGAACAGAGTGTTTCTGTGGCAGCGCAGCGTATGAACGTCAGTGAACCGGCTATGAGCCGTCACCTGGCTAAGTTGCGTGTTGTGTTCGGTGATCCCCTTCTGGTGCCCTGCGGACGCCATCTGATTGCCTCCGCCTTTGCTCTGGGTATTTTAAACCGGGTGCAGGAGGTTGTAAGAGCTGCAGATACACTGGTTGAAACCCGTGTGCTTGATAACCTTCATCTTATGTCGCCTAAATTTGTTATTCGGGCGAATGATGTGGTGATTTCTGTCCTGGCGCTGCCTTTGCTTGAAGCCCTGCGGCGTGACTGCCCGAACTGCGAGCTGGTTTTTGCTCCTGAATTTGATGATGAGGCCGACCTTGCCTTGCGTAAGGATTCTGTAGATCTCTATATCGGAGCTACAGATATGCTCAAATCAGAGATAAGACGTCAGACACTTTTTCATAATATGATGAAGGCGCTTGTGCGTAAGGATCATCCCATTTTTAAGGAAGGCATTACACCTGAAAGCCTGACACATTATGATCATATCAGTGTGTCGCGCAGAGGGCGTGCCCGCGGCCCGATAGATAAAATATTGCAGGAGCAATATGGCTTAATGCGACGCATTGTTCTTGTTGTGCCAAATTACAAAGCGATGGTTGATAGCATCCGTTATACTGATCTGATTGTAACACTACCCGATATGGTTATTAATCATGTCCCGGTAGCAGAAACGGGACTGGCGACTTTTGATTATCCTTTTGCGCTGCCCTATGTTGATGCGTTTCAGGCGTGGCACCCCCGACGGGATAATGACCCCGTGCATAGCTGGCTGAGAGAGACGGTATATAAAGTAGCAAAAAAGATAGATAATATCGGATAATTTTTATAGTGAATTTATAAATTCATGGGGAATGCGGTAAAGGCTGCTTTCCTGGCCGGACTGTATAATATTTCTGAGGTCAAGTTTATCCAGGTTTTTTTCAGATTTATTTTTTTGAAAAATATTGAAAAAATCAATAAGTTGCTCATCGCTGATGCGGTGAGAGTCTCCGTGCCTGAGTCGGATTGCCTGCTGGCTCCATTGCAGAGATCGTGTCAGAGATAATCTCTGCAATGTTCTTTTTTGATCAGCATATTTTAAATGTATCATCCAAAGACAGGTGTCGAGTGTCGCAGGCTGATCGCATGTGTGAAAACCTGGTTGCCAGGATAAAGGTACAGATGACAGTAAGGGCTTACATGACCACGGGCGTATGGCGCCATAAGGGCGCTGGTGCAGGACTGGCTGATGCCACCGGACAGGTGGCATATCCGCCTCCTGTTGTATAATATCAACACCAACGCACTGTACCGTTTTGTAAGGGCAGTTTTGTGCATAATCGCGCAAAGAGAGGTACTGTTGAGGCCGGGCAATCAGAAATTCGTCGCAGTCAGTGAACAGGACAAAGCGATAGTTTTGAAGAAGTTTTTGCTGAAAATTTTCAACGATTTTTGTGCGTTCAATTTCATCCAGTTCATCCCGTTTGAGTGTTATAACACTGCATCCGGGCAGAGGCGGTAAATGATCGCTTCCGTGGTCAAGAATATAGACGTGTCCTGCCCCGACCTGACGGATGTAATGTTGTGCCCACAGGGGCAGCATATCATGCTCATTATAAGCCATTGTAAAAACGGCCAGTGGAGGGTTGCCTGCGGCAGAAGGATTACGGCCCGTCGCCTTTCGAAACCATTTGTGCACCAGAGCTTTGAGATGTTGCAGCATGTTCGGGCCTTTAATGTGTGGGCTGATCTACTCTGTTTTTGCGTGCTACTCTTTGCCCTGGCTGGCCTCATATAAAGGCAGAGCAGGCTAAAAGAGAATAAAGTCAGAGAAACATGAAACAGGCATATTGAAAACTCTCTTTTCTCTCCTCATCTCTGCCTGTGATGCAGAAGGTGAAAGCTTCTGGCCTGCGGGCAGGGGCTTTTGTGCTTGTGATGCATACAGGACGCAAAACGCGGAGATCTATGATTATGACAGATGCAGCCAGCAGCGCAGCAGGAACCGAAACACGGGAATTTAGCGCAGAAGTAGGGCGCCTGCTCGACCTCGTTGTTCACTCACTTTATTCAGAGCGTGAGATTTTTCTGCGCGAACTGGTCGCTAACGCGGCTGATGCCACTGACCGGCGTCGCTTTGAAGCTCTGACAGATGGTGCTCTTTCCCTGCCAGACGGCGCAGGTATTCGCATTAACCCTGAGAAAGAGGCCCGCTCGCTGACTATCAGCGATGATGGCACCGGTATGACCCGCGACGAGCTGGTTGCCAACCTTGGCACTATTGCCCGTTCTGGCACACGCGCTTTTGGTGCCCAGTTGTCTAATGCAAAACCAGAAGATCGCCCAAGTCTGATTGGTCAGTTTGGTGTTGGCTTTTATGCAGCCTTTATGGTGGCAGATAAGGTTGATGTTGTGTCACGCCGTGCCGGCTCTGACGAGGCATGGCGCTGGACCTCAGAAGGTAAGGGCGCATATACGCTCTCTCCTGCTACGCGAGATAAGCCCGGCACAGATATTACGCTCCATATTAAAGAGGATGCGGACGAGTTTCTTGATCCATGGCGGTTGCAGAGCATAATTAAAAAATGGTCTGATCACATTTCATGGCCTGTGACCATTATGCGTGAAGGGAAAGAAGAAGCAGCGAACGAAGGAACCGCGCTGTGGCTGAAGCCACGCAGCGAGATTACTGAGGAACAGCTGAACGATTTTTACCGCCATACAACGCATAATTTCGACACACCGTGGGACACCCTGCACTGGCGTGCTGAAGGTACAATTGAATTTTCAGCATTGTTGTTTGTGCCAGGCAGCCGCCCCTTTGAATTTGCAGAACAGACCCGCGAAAGCCGCGTGAAACTGCATGTGCGCCGTATGTTTATTACGGATGAAGCAGAGATTCTTCCGCCCTGGCTGCGCTTCGTGCAGGGTGTGGTTGACACAGAAGACCTGCCTCTCAATGTCTCACGTGAGATGCTGCAGGCAACACCTGTTCTGGTCCGTATTCGTAAAGCAGTCACAGGCAAAGTTATGTCTGAGCTGAAAACCCGCGCGAAAGACAGCGAGTCTTATGCCTCTTTCTGGGAGAACTTCGGTCCGGTTCTGAAAGAAGGCATGTGGGATGACCCGGTGCATCGTAATGAAGTTGCAGCACTGTGTCGTTTCCGTTCCAGTGCTGTTGAGGGGCTGACCTCGTTTGATGACTATATCAGTCGCATGAAGCCTGAGCAGGAAGCAATTTATTATCTGACAGGTGATAGTGCAGCCTCTCTTGAGACCTCACCTCAGATCGAGGGTTTCAAGGCGCGTGGTATTGAGGTTCTGCTGCTTTCTGATGCTGTAGATTCATTCTGGCCTGATCGTTTGTCCTCTTATGAAGGAAAAACGCTGCGTAATGTGGCGCAGGGGCAGAGTGACCTTGAGAAGTTTGGTGCATCAGCTGAGAGTGATGCTGAGAAAGCTGAAATGGAAGCCCTTATTCCGGCTCTCAAGGCATCTCTGGGTGAAGCGGTTTCAGATGTCAGAGCGACGAACCGTCTGGTTGACAGCGCGATGGTGCTGACAGCCCCTGAAGGAGGACCTGACCTGCAGCTGCAAAAACTGATGCAGCGCAGCAATCAGAGTATGCCCGGCGTGACACCGATTCTTGAGCTGAATCCAGCACATCCTGTAGTGCATCATCTGGCAGATATGGCTAAGGCGGGTCAGTCGGTTGATGAGCTGGCACTGATCTTGCTTGATGTTGCAAGCATCCAGAACGGTGAACCTCCTAAAGACGTGAATGCTTTTTCTCGTCGTCTGGTGGGTTATCTTGCTAAAAAAGCAGTCTAAGTTTTTTAATTGTCAGGAAAAATGTTGTAAAAATGCCCGGTCTGTTGTGGCCGGGCATTTTTCGTTACGTCTCAGACTCGAATGGTGACGAAAAAGATGATAGGCACACAGCCCTTCTTTGTGGCGGGTAGCAATATATTTTGAGCTGCCGCTTCTTTTTATGTCATCAGAGCTCTGTTTATGTCCTCAGAACCGATACCGCCCATCAGTAGTGCTATGCCTCCTGTTGAGGCCCCTCATGGCAGATTAGTGGCTATGCTGATTTTGACGGCAGGCACTTTTGTTGTCGGCACAGGTGAGTTTGCCATTATGGGCATGCTGCCGGAATTTGCCGAATCCCTCAGACTTTCTGCATCATCAGCCGGGTATGCAATCACGGCTTATGCAATAGGGGTTGTCATTGGTGCTCCGCTGATCACCATTCTTGGCGCGCGCCTGTCGCGCAGGGAACTGCTGCTTTTGCTGTTCTTGCTGTTTGCGTTTGGTAACATTCTGTGCGTGTCTCTTTCATCGCCTTCGGCTGTCATGGCTGCACGTTTTGTTACCGGTCTGCCTCATGGTGCTATTTTTGGTATTTCGGCTCTGGTTGCCGCTTCTATGGCAGAGCGTAAAAAGCGCGGTCAGGCCGTAGGGCAGGTATTGTCAGGTATTGCGATTTCAACGCTTATTGGGGCTCCGCTGGCAACATTTACGGCTAATCATGCCAGCTGGCGGGTTTCATATCTGGTAATAGGCCTGCTGGGTTTATGTATATTTGCCGGCGTGTGGTTTTGTATTCCTGCTGACTGGCCAAACCGGAAAAATTCTCCACTGCGTGAAATTGCCGTGATGCGTAATGTGCAGGTTATGCTGACCCTGCTGACAGCGGCGATCGGGTTTGGAGGCATGTTTGGTATTTACACCTATCTGACAACGGTTCTGGTTGAGGTGACACACGTGCCAGAGTGGGAAGTGATGGGCTTTATGGTCGCCTGGGGTGTTGCTATGCTGAGCGGCACAAATTTTGGGGCATGGCTGGCTGACCGCAGTATTAATTTTGCAGCTTTATTGTCTCTTTCCGGTAGTGCCGTGGCTATGGTGATGTTTCCGTTTGTGTTGCATAACCAGTTTGCTTTGCTGGTGGATATGCTGGCCATTGCGGTGTTTGTGAACGGGCTGGGACCTGCTTTGCAGACCCGTCTGATGGATTTTGCAGGAGATGCCCAGACACTGGCCGCATCGCTTAACCACTCCGCTTTTAACATCGCGAATGCACTTGGTGCCTCAATGGGCAGTTTCCTGCTGGCCAGGCACTTTGGTTATGGTGCGCTGGGGCAGGGAGGGGCGTTACTCTCTCTCGGTGGTATAGCAGTCTTTCTCTTTGCGCTGCTGCTGCTTAAAAGAAGCGGTCAGTCAGAGGTGCGCACAGATATATAATTTGTGTGTCAGCCCTGTTCTTTTTTTACAGCCTGCCAGTGCTCATCCAGTTCCTCAACCGGCCTGTCCTGCATAGACAGCCCCCGGGCTGAGAGCCTGGCTTCAACGGCTTCAAAACGACGGGTGAACTTATCGCAGGCCTGGCGCAGGCAGGCTTCAGGGTCGAGCTTCAGGCGGCGGGCCAGGCTGGCCAGAGAGAACAGCACATCTCCCAGCTCATCCTGCATACGATCTTTGTCACCGGCTGCCATTTCAACCGAAAATTCATCCATTTCTTCATGAACCTTGGCGACAACACCTCCGACATCCGGCCAGTCAAACCCGACGCGTGCGGCCCGCCCTGCAATTTTTGAGGCGCGCAGTAAAGCAGGCAGAGCCGGCGGCACACCTGCCAGCGCACCGGATGACACGCCCTGCTTCTGTCGTTCCAGCTCTTTGAGACTCTCCCATTGAGCAGGCAGGTCAGTGTCAGCTCTGTGTTTTGTATCGGTTTCCTCAAAAGCTTCCTTTCCCAGTACATCACGACTGAAGGAGACATGAGGGTGGCGTCTGATCATTTTCTCAGTGACAGAGCGGGCTACTGTGGCCAGCGAGAACAGACCAGCTTCTTCTGCCAGGCGGGACTGATAGACCACCTGAAGCAAAAGGTCTCCCAGTTCATCAGCAAAGGCAGGCCAGTCCTGCCGTTCAACGGCATCGAGTACCTCATAGGCTTCTTCAATAGCATAGGGGGCAATGGTCAGGGGGGTTTGTTCCAGGTCCCATGGGCAGCCGCCCTGCGGGTCACGCAGTCGTGCCATTAACGCTGCCAGACGTGTTATTTCCTGTGCAGCAGTCTGCTCCGCTTCGCTGGCAGAGGCAGGTAAGTGTTCTGACGCCATAAAGAGTGCCTTTCCTCTCATGATACTTTGTGCAAGCTCCCGAGGGCTGTAGCCCTTTGCATTGTGCAGATGGCTCTTATTTCCGTTGCCCTCTTCATCTGCGGAGCGTCACACCCTATAATGCCAGGAAGATGCATGACGAATAGTCTGCCGACAAGACAACGATCCTGATGCTGAGCAGAGTATGAGGGTTTTTTTTCGACACACCTCACAGAGACATACGGCATGACGCAGAATCCGGTTATTTTTATTGATGGTGAAGCTGGCACAACAGGCCTTGAGATCAGACAGCGCCTTGTGGACCTGCCTGTGCAGCTGCACACGATAGACCCGGCACATCGTAAAGATCCGGCAGCCCGCAAGGAGGCGATGCTGGCGGCAGAGCTGGTTGTGTTGTGTCTGCCTGATGCAGCCTCACGCGAAGCTGCGGAGATGATGGCAGAGGAGGGTGCAGGTGCACCACGTCTGCTTGATGCCAGTTCTGCTTTTCGTACAGCGTCTGACTGGGTTTATGGTCTGCCTGAACTGACGCCAGGTCAGACACAGAAAATTGCCTCGGCACAGCGTGTCTCAAATCCCGGCTGTTACCCAACCGGAGCGATTGCTCTGCTGCGCCCGCTGATTGATGCTGGTGTGCTGGATGCTCATTATCCTGTCAGTATTAATGCTGTCAGCGGGTATTCAGGCGGTGGCCGGGCCATGATTGAGGCGCATGAGCAGGAGGGCGGCCCGGCTTTTGAACTGTATGGTCTGGGGCTTGAGCATAAGCATGTGCCAGAAATTCACCTTCATGCAGGGCTGAAGCGCCGCCCTGTGTTTGTACCGTCAGTTGGGCATTTTCCACGTGGCATGATTGTGTCAGTGCCGCTGCATCTTGATGACCTTAAAGGCCATGTGACAACTGAAGATCTGCACTCAGCTCTGATGGCTCATTATGCCGGACAGGATAAAATTAAGGTTTTGCCGGCTGAGGGCTCTTTGTCGGCTTCCGCACTGGCGGGCAATGACGGCATGGAGCTGCGTGTGCATGGCAGCACGCATAGCCGGCAGGCTGTGCTGACGGCACGTCTGGATAATCTTGGTAAAGGTGCATCGGGTGCTGCTTTGCAGAATATTGCTTTGATGCTTGGCCTGTAATCGTTTCGAAGGAGAGTGAAGATGACAACACGCGTAGCCCTGGTGACTGGTGGTAGTCGTGGTATTGGCGCAGCCATTGTCGGGCAGCTGGCCAGAGATGGGTATGATGTCGCTTTTTCATATGCCCGCAATGAAAAAGCTGCGCTGGAGACAGTTGAACAGCTGAAATCTACGGGCCGTAAAATTGTTCCTGTCCAGGCTGATGGTGGCTCAGTAGCCGGCAATAAGCACGTTATTGCTGAGACAGTGAAAATCTTTGGTCGTCTTGATGTGCTGGTGTGTAATGCCGGTATTTATCCTTATGGCCCGATTGATGAAATGAGCGTTGAGCAGATTGAGCAGGTGCTTAACCTGAATGTGCGCAGTGTGATGGTTGAAACATCAGAAGCTGTGAAGCACATGACAAAAGGCAGTCGCCTTATTTACATTGGCTCTGCTTTTGGTGCGCGTGCGCCTTTCCCTGGTGTTTCACTTTATGCGGCGACAAAAGCTGCGCTGCGTGGTTTTGCACAGGGTGTTGCCCGTGACCTCGGGCCACGCGGTATTACAGCTAATGTGGTTGAGCCGGGCCCGATTGACACAGATCTGAACCCAGCTACAGGTGAGTCTGCCAGGCTGATTAGCAGTTTTACAGCAACCGGCAGCTATGGCACGGTGCAGGACATTGCTGACATGGTGTCTTACCTGGCCAGCCCTAAAGCCGGTTATATTACGGGTGCAGCCCTGCCAGTGGATGGTGGTTTAGAAGCCTGAGCATATTTGTCAGGGGTGGTCACGCGCCGCCCCTGTTTATTGAGTGTGGTATGTGCTGAGTTTTTGCTTCATTAAGTTTAAAAATATAAAAACACACTCCTGTGTGCAGCTTCATAATGATCAAAGTGGTAATGATGTATATGCGCCCATAATATACGTTTCGCGGGTCATAGAAGAATAACCAGATGAGATTTAATAGCCCGCCTTCTGATATTCTTTATAATTACTTCGTAATCTAATGTGAGAAAATATTAATTTTCAAGTCCCGATAAAAAAGGCTCTATTCCTGGTTTTTGTTTGCAGGCTGTAAAGTCGGTTTGATACTAAGAAACTGAATACGTGATAGCCTCGACAATAACATGGCACTAGCCATTCAGGTTTTGGATTTACCCTTATAGTAGTTACTATGATTTACTACTCAAGGTTCTATAAATGCCCGGCCTTAATCTCTGTGTAAAGACGCATAATTTTAAAGCGGAAGGGTTCTTTCTTATTAAGTCTTAAGAGTTGAGGAAGCCGCGGAGCGGGGAAGTATCGGGCTGAAAGAGGGCTCGTGCTGTTGTGTTGGACGAATGCCTCAAGACGATGGATATGTTTGCTGAGAGAGGATGATATTTTCGCGGATGGAATAAAGAAATTACGAACGGCAGACAACACGGCAGACAACACTGAGATACAAAACTGAAAGTCGCCGGGAAGGCGGAATCTCTGCATGATCCGGTTCTTGTTTTTGCAAAGGCAGAACCAAACATGGCGTCATCAGTCAGTCATTTCATATGATACCAAATAGCCATGAATGAATTTAGGTTAGTATTGGTAATAAATTTTTGGGGAATGTCTTAAAAATACCCAGTTTTCTGCGACAGGAATGGTGGGCGCAGCAGGGATTGAACCTACGACCCCTACCATGTCAAGGTAGTTATTATTTTATATAAATATTTGATTTTATTATATTATATAAAATTATCATCCGCATAAAGCGGCACGGATCTGGCACAGATACCGAAGTTATACACAGCTTCACTCAAGCATTACACCAGAGGGAAAAACGGCTAAATCTGCTCCATCTGGTGTTCAGAAAGCAAAAATACGTCACTCACAGGCTCATCCTTCATCGGTAGGCCTGTGAATCATAACCACTCTCTCTGCAACAAAGAGCCTCTCGTGGTTTAACCATGTAAGGCACCCGAAGATAAAAGGGCTGCGTTCTACGATCTCAGGATCATACCCCCTGCCCTGAAAACAGAGAAGGAAGGGAAGGTGAAAGATTTCACCACTTTCCGGCCAAAAATTGCCATTCCCACTCCCCGTTCAGTGCACGAATTGCTCCACTGTCGCCCGTGAAGCTTCCGGGCAGCTTCTTCTCCAGACACTGACGACGATCAGCGCATTTGTTTGTGTCATTAATGTCCGTGAGCAGGATAGCAAGATAGGTATCAATCTTTACCCGCTTACTGAGCACGTTGATTTTTTCACGGTCTCTCAATACTGCCGTGCCACCACGGTCGCCTTCATCGCAGATCTTGACTTCGATGATCGACAGGGGGGAACCGTCAGGGCCGTAAATGGCAATATCTGCGCGCCAGCCTCCCATACTGGAAATATCTGTCGAGGTCACTTCGTTCTTAAGATCTCGTATTATCCTGGTGTATTCCCGCTCGACGTGAACAGTTAGTCCATCGTTCTCGAACAGCTTCCTCGCTATCCATGAGCTTACAAATTCTTCCCGGACTTCATTATCGTAATCAAGTTTTGCCATTCTGGCGTAAAAACGTACGGCATCAGCGCCGTAATCTGCAATTTTCTGGCTGAGATCCACGAGACTGTCCTTCTGGAATCAGGAGTCCTCCGGGCTGAGCCGGAAGATGCTCCAAGATAAAATTCGAGGGAGGATCGCATATGCAGGAAACATGAACAACCAAGCACCAGTCGTGTGCTGGCTACAGTCCTGTCGTACAATAAGGCCATGTTGTCATCGCGGCACTCTCCTCCTGGAGGGTGTTATTTACTTTGTATGAGCAGTCGTATTACGTTTTTCAGCATGAAACCTGTGAAGGCTATGGTGTGCATTGCAGCGGGTGTTGAAGTGCAGCGCTCCTAGTCTTTTTTCACGAGCTTTCTGCACACTGTGTTGCCCGCTGAATGGCTTCAGACAGCGGGCCGAATTCTGCCTGCCATGTTTTGTCGTCTCTGGTCAGATATGAGGGTAAATAATATGGTTATAGCTGGCGCGAACTACCCGCTGCATATCCACATACTGCCATAATGCCGCAGGTTGTAATACACAGGGCGATAGGGGCAGACCAGCTGCCGGATGTATCATGCAGTGCACCAACAAGTGGTGGCGCCGCTGCGGCAATGGTGTAGCCAATGGTTTGTGCCATCCCGGATAAAGCGCTTGCCTGGCGTACAGTACCAGCTCTGAGACTAATAAAAGATAAAGCCATAATAAAGCTTGCTCCGGTGCCAAAACCAAAAAGCGTTGTCCAGATAGTCGCGTGATGCGGCCAGCAAAGTAGTCCCAGTAAAGCAATGCCTGTAATGATGGTCGTCCCGGCTGCCATGACTTTATGGTTTTTAAAGCGGTGTAGTGTGGGTACAAGCACCAGACCCGGAATGGCCGTGGCTAGCTGCGTTAGTCCATGAAGAGATCCCGCTTCCTGAAGTGAATAGCCTGCTGCGGTCAGAATATTGGGCAGCCAGGTAATGACTGTATAATAAATCAGTGAGTTAAGACCCAGAAATAGCGTGACATACCATGCCAGAGAAGATTGCCATATTTTCGTGTGAAACGTCTGTGGAGAAGCAGTTTCGGCAACTGGCTGAGTATGGTTACGTAGTTGCGGTAGCCAGACAGCAATTGTCAGTAAAGGCAGAATGGCAAAAAGCTCTAAGGCACGCATCCAGTTTGAAGAGGGCAGAGTGGCAAGAGGTACAACGCAACCTGAAAATACAGCTGCCGCTACGCCAGAAACAAAAGCATAGACAGCGGTTAACGTTGTAATATTTTTGGGAAAATCTCGTTTCAGCAATGCAGGCAGAAGAACATTAGCAATAGCAATACCCAGCCCGATAACAGCTGAACCGGCAAATAGCATCGAGACTGTTCCGGATGATCTTATAAAAATACCAGATGTAATAAGCACCAGGCCCAGCATCAGGCTGCGTTCAAGACCATAATGCCTTGCCAGCAACACGCAAAAGGGTGATGCAAAAGCAAAAGCCAGCAGTGGCAGGGTTGTTAGTGTGCCAGTTGCGAAGGTGGTCAGTGCGAAAGTTTTATGGATCATCGTGAGTAAAGGCGCAATTCCTGTAACGGGCGCGCGCAGACTGGTGGCAATAAGCAAAATACCGGTGATAAGAAGCACTGGTCGCGATACCATGAATGATGAGAAATTTTTCTTCATAAAAAATCTGTTCCAGTGTAGGTGCCGTAGGGCTCTTTCACTGTTATAGCTATTTTTCGCTTATATGAATTGCGATATAATGACTGATAATCATTTTATCCTGCCAAAAATAACAGAATAACGATGTTGCCCTCTCAGATTGCTCCTGAAGATTTTGATCCCGATACATCTTACCAGCCAGCCATCGCGCTCAGTCTGGAGTTTACGCGTTATGAACTTGATGCTCCGGCACATACGCACCGTAAGGGGCAGCTTATTCTTGCGTTACATGGTGCGGTAACTTTTACAGCTGCCAATGGTATTTGGATCGTACCTCCCAATTGTGGTGTATGGGTGCCTGGCGGGGTGGTACACAGCAATCGTGCAACAGATAATGCTCACCTTGCTTTTTTATTTGTTGAACCCGGTGCTGCTGCTTTACCTGATTATTGCTGCACTTTGGGAATATCAGCTATTGTACGTGAGATGATTCTTCATCTTGCAGGTCTTTCCTCTGACTACAGCGCTAATAGTCACACAGCTCGACTTGTCAGAGTGCTGCTTGATGAACTGACCCTTATGCCAGAGGAGCGGCTGAACCTGCCCGTTTCTGATCATCCGAAAGTAAGGGAAATAGCAAAAGCGCTCACCAGTAACCCTGCTGACAGAGCAACAATGGCAATCTGGGCCGAGCGTGTTGCTTTGAGCGAACGCTCTCTCGCGCGACTGATTGTACAGGAGACCGGACTGACCTTCGGCCGCTGGCGTCAGCAGCTTCAGCTGATTATAGCGTTACGAGAGCTTGCTAAAGGAGTTGCCGTTCAGAAGGTTTCTGAAGCATTAGGTTATGAATCGGTTACGGCATTTATTCAGATGTTTAAAAAAGCGCTCGGTAAAACACCGGCTCGTTATTTTGAGCATGGCGGTCAGGTGTAAAATGCGACTGTAATACCAGGGGCAGGACGCATTAATCTTCTGAAGTCAGCGAGAGATTATGACTCAACGAGCTTGCCAATGAAGGTCAGCCTGTTTTCCTCAGGCGCCCTGATATTTTTATCTAATACCTAAGTTCGAGATGAAGGAATTGATTGAAATCATCTTGAACATATGAGTGCTCTTCACAACCCCTTAGCACTGATACTGCACTCCTCATGCCGGGTATGATTGTGGATTTCCCTGATACGCTTCTCTGGGTCGAAACGGCGTCAATGTCGTTACTTCGATGAAGTAGCCGCCCTTTGCTCGAAAGTAGAAGGACCATGCACCATGTGTGTCGCATGGAGCATGCACCTCCCAGCCATCCGCACTGAGACGCTTATACAGAGCATCGACGTCTTCGTGAGACTTTTGTATGAAACCAATGTGCATGATGTCGGGTTGCCTGGGGTAACTGAAGTCTTCGAGTTTTTTGGCGAAATGATTGACGATTAGTACCAGCCCGTCATCATCCTGCATGATGGCCATTTTGGTTCCACGCACAACGAGAGTTCGCAGGCCGAAATATTGTTCGAACATTGCGCGATCAGCTTCAGTATCGTGGCTGTAGAGGTTGATGTGGTTTAGCTTCATAGCTGTGCCTTTCCGTTGGTGAGACGGACACGAGCCGGTCGCAACATGGACAACGACGACCGACCACAGACGAGGCCAATCCTCGTCGTGCCCGGCCATGGTCAGGAGCAGGTTTACCTGCTCAGGCGTGACTGTCTCCAAAGAGACCGCAGGTTGTCACCATACCTGCATCGCTGTCTTTTTAGGCACGGATGATTGTGCTGACGTCAGCAGTAGTGGTCAAGCGGCATCTTCAGTTATGCCCTCTTCGTAAAGACTTATTGGATGACGTAACATGCCAGCGTAATGGTGGCTCTAAAGGAAGGACCAGCTCATGTTTTGGTCACTTGTCATAACTCTGCCAACAGATGTCATCGGGAAATGTGATGTGAATACTGTCGCATCGTGTTCAATAGCGTAATTCAAAGCCCATTTGCGCGATACGATGGCTGTCTGGGGATCTGCATCAAAAACGGCACTCCACTCCGGAACACGCACTTGCATAGGGTGATGCATGACATCTCCCGTAAAGATTGCACGCTCCATACCAGATTTCAGCACAAGAGATGCGTGATGTGGCGTATGTCCAGGTGTGGAATGAAAGGAAATTCCCTCAAGAATTTCGGATCCGTCTACGTCAATCTGATCTGCAAGACCTGCCGAAACAATCGGATCAACGCTATCTATGCGTGTCATGAAGCTGGTTTTATTACGGGCACTATCATGAGCAGGATTGCTGAAAAAATCGTATTCGGCTTTGGAAAAAATATATCGGGCATTCGGGAAGGTCGGAACCCAGATGCCATTTTTCAGGCGTGTATTCCATCCGACATGATCGACATGCAGATGGGTAAGAAGAACAAAATCGATGTCTTCAGGCCTGACGCCAGTGCGCATTAAATTTTCAAGCCACACTGTCTGCAAATGATCGAAATGCGGAGCAGCAGGACGGACCTTGTTATTTCCAACTCCCGTATCCACAAGAATTTTCCGGCCGCGATCCTCGACGAGCCAGCTATGAACGCTCAAAAGGACTTTCTTTTCTGAGGCATCCAGCGTTTCAGGCAGGTCGGGATAGGCCTGAAGTGCCGTTGCATTATTCCAGTCAGGAAGTAGCTGTTCAGGAGAGAGTGCTTTCAGCGTCAGGTCCTGTATTTTCAGAATGCGGGCATCCCCTACAGTATACCACTGAAGATCGTTCAGAAGCATAAGCCTCCCTTTCGTTTTTATTTCTCAAAGAAATACAGCACTGTTGTCATAAAGGGAAAAGAGATTTCAAGTCTTGTGGGAGTACGCCTGTTGCATGGTTTGACAGACACCCGAAAAGCGGGTCCCATTCTTCAATGCGCAGCTCACAAATCAAACCTTCTGATGCAAAGGGATCACTGGCAATCATCGCATCAACTTCCTGTCGACCGGCGCCTTTCATAATCAGAAAGCCGGAGCGCAATGGGGTGCCTTGCAACGGACCAGAGGCCAGCAGACTGCCTTCCTGTATAAGGCGCCTGAGATACAACACGTGTGCTGCGACATGCTGTCCCCATCCCTCGCCGTCAGGGTGCTCCATGCGAACAAGATAAACAGGCATTTCAAAAGTCTCCTTCAGAACCGGGCTTACCAATCACTCGAAGCCTTCAGTATATTCTTCTTTTTTGCTGGATAAATTGTCGATATGAGACATCAGTCACAACTGAGGATGATGAATGCTTGACCGTTTAACCAGCATGAAGATTTTTATCAGGGTCGTGGAACTGGGGTCCTTTGCTGCGGCCTCCCAGCAGCTGACTTTGTCGCCGCAGATGGTCGCTAAACATATAGAGGCTCTGGAGCATCACCTTGGTGCTCGCCTGTTACATCGGACCACACGTCGGCAAAGTCTGACTGAAACAGGACGGCTCTATTGCGAGCAGTGTCGCCTGGTTCTGAAGACCGTTGAACGAGCGGACAGTCTGGCAGCCAATACGCTTGGCACACCGCGTGGCATATTATCTGTCAGTGTACCCGTCACCTTCGGGCGAACAGTATTCCTGCCATTTGTTCACAATTTTCAAAAAAAATATTCAGAAATTCAAGTCCATTTGTCACTGACAGACCAACTGGTTCATCCCACAATGGATGGTCATGAGGCTGTGATCCGAATTGGTGAACTGGAGACGGACCTTACAGCGGTCAGTCGTCCTTTGACGGCCTATCGTCGGGTCATTTGTGCGGCTAAGACCTATCTGGAAAAACACGGTTTTCCAGGGCAGCCCGAAGATCTGATGCGTCATGAGTGTCTCATATATGAAAATTCCGGCGGCCCTGTAACGACCTGGCACTTTTCTCAAGGGAGCGTTACGCGGCTTGTGACCGTCTCCGGGCGGATAATCAGTAATGATTCAAGTGTTCTGCATTCTGCAGCACTTGCTGGCGATGGCATTCTGCTGGGATATGAGCAGGCCCTGCTTCCTGATATTAAAAGCAAACGGCTTGTCCGGTTTATGCCCAGGTGGACAGTTCCGGACAGGCCCATGCACCTGCTCTATAACGCAGGTCCGGTTATGACGCCAAAACTGCGAGTCTTTGTAACCGAGCTTCAACAGGCTTTTCAGGTTTAAGTTACCCTCAAATATGGAGGGCAAGCGGTCTGTCCGGGTGATGGCTTCATCACCTTTACCAAACATCTTCTAGGCTCAGGACTCCTTCTTTGAGATAGAAGATGAAGCTTGCTGCGATGTGGATTGCGGACATACATTTGATTTAAAAAATGGTAGTTTTTTACGTTTTTAAAGATAATTTTATGGTTCGGGTTTTGCATTTTACAAAACAGATAAAATTTTTTACCTCGGATATGAGATTTATTAATCTTATGGCGTCTGGCATATTTAGGGTGAAATTCTGTATTGGTTTTCGTTGTTGCGGGAATCTCCTATGTTTTTCTCGATAATTGTATCACACCCGTATAAAAGGATCTGGTGACAAAGCATCACCAGATCCTTGATAGTGCTATGCTGTTGCCAGGTTGAGTTCTTCATGCGTTATGCAGTAAGGGCCGGCAGCTTCAATGCTGACTGACAGCAGGCCAATACTCCCGGGTTCGCGTGGCCCCAGATGTAGATAAGCACAGCCGTTTGTCCAGCGTAAGGATGGGTGGCTCAGGCTATGCCAGCCTTCAAGATCTTCGTCGATCAGGTGATGTGTGATTTCTCTTTTTGTATTGCCCTCGGAAAAAAAGATTTTACCTATAAGCACGCCCAAATTACGCCTGTCATCGACAAATGGACCTTGTGTATCAGACGGTCTGCTGCTGTTTGAGACAATCTGAACTGTGTTAATATTGCCAGGAATCATAAAAAGGGTATGATTTTCAATATTACGGAGCGGCTTAATAACGTGTCCGGCAGCTGAACGAAGATGCAGGTTGCTTTCAGAAGTTAATATTTGAAGATTGCTTTGAATGGGCAGGAGCATCTTATCTGCACGTTGTGCAATCTGGCGGTAAATGGGTTCTACCCGTTCGCGTGATACATCCAGAGGAGCGGCAGCATCGTTCTCCCAGCTTTTTGTATTTTCGTTGAAGATGAAAACACTGCTTTTCTGCTGGAAAGTTCTGCGATTTCCTGTGTCCAGATAGCTTTCGGTTAGCATGCCATCAGCCATGATCACCGAGTGAGATTCTGTTTCAATATGATAATAAGTGTAAGAAGTGATGGATTTATCATAAAAAACCGAACGGCCATTCACCAGCATACGTGCCGGTATAAAAGTACCGTTAAAAAACAGGCAGTGCTCTGCAGTAATCAGCATGTCTTTAAACGGTACACCAGGGGAAATGGCATCTTTCAGAATTCGCACCGGATAACCAGCCATATCATCAGGCTTTTCTGGTTTTACAGCGCAGTGTGCATACCCTGACCATTTTACGGAACGTATATGAGGTTTATTATTTTCATATACATTTATGAGGTCTCCAACTGATAAGTCCTCAACGGCAACCAGACCTGATGGAGTATCAATCATAGAGCCACTTAAGAAGCAAATAATAGCATCAGAACTGGAAGTGCTTCCGGTATATTCTTTTGTTTGTCCGCTTGTTAAGTCGAAAGGGTTGCCTTCAAGTGTAATTGTACGGGTTACTAAGCTAATTCCAAGAGAGCTTAATAGTTGAGTAACAAGTCCAGTATTATCCTGTACTACAGTTGTCGTTCCATTGTATGTTACATCAATTGGAATATAATGTGTTGTTCCAATAAGGTCTTTAAATGTAAGGTATGGAAGATCAAGTACGAAGTTTTTAGGGGGTGTACTTGTAGTATTGCCGCTACTATCTACATAAGAAATTGGAGTGGTTAGTGATACACCTACAAGTGACGGTGCATCTATTTTTAAAACGCCTCCCGTGGGCCCTATTACTATATCACTTAGAAGGTTTACATTGATTGCTCCTCCTGTGTCTTCATAAGTTCCGCCATTTATTTCAATTTTACTTAAAGTTGATATGCTTGCCAGACCGCCATTATCAACAATAGTAGCCCCGTCGGTTACTGTTAATGTTTTGAGGGCTGAGAGTGCTGCCAGGGCTTCAGTATTAACTACGGTTCCTGAGCCAGTAACGGTTACTGATGTTGCAGCTTGAATATTTGCGATTGATGCTAGATCTGTATCATCCGGATAGGTTGTTGATCCTCCAACCCCGGCGACGATTATAGGCATTTTCACCTCCTCTTGTGGATGTCAGATCTGTTAAATAGCACCTAACTCGTTGCCATTTAAAATTAAAGAAAAGTATATTTTGTCAAATTTTTATGTGTAATAAAGTTAACTGGGATAAATGATTTTTTAAATTACACTGTCAGTTTTACTTATCTTCAGCATTGCGCCAGAAGTCAGATTTTACGACGAGTATGCGCCACACGATAGCCAGCAAGGTGATGGCGAGAGTTACCCCGCCACCACCGACTATCATGCCAAGTTCAAAGTCAGGCACTCTGAATGGCTTCGTTGTCGGCTTTGCATTTAGCAAAGATTGCCTCAAGCTCTGCCGTGGTCGGCCCGGTGCCTGACTTGGTCTGATTGATCGCGCTGATCACCGTCTCGTAAATCTCCGGCCCGTATTTCTCTGCCAGCTCGAAAACAGTTCCGGCTACGCCAAGAATTGCACTGATTGCTGCTGCGTCCATGATTATTTGCTCCCTGCAAGGGCGGTGCATTCCGCCGGTGTTGTTCCTGTTTTCACGCCGCTCCAGCAGGCCGTGAAGGATGCGAGATCAGTCTGCGCTGCGGCAACGGCTGTCTCTGTGATGCTGTCGCCATTCTGAACTGAGGTGTTCAGCGTGCTCAGCTCATTGAAAACCGTCTGGCTGGCACGTTTCACGAGGCTTTTCTGTGTGTCCGTGAGTGTTACTCCCGGCACCTTACCTGCCATTACATCGGGCATCGGGTTTGCCAGGATGTGATATGCGCTGTCCATGTCGTACACAGCCTGACGCAGTTTGCCCTGAGAGGTGCTGGCGCAGGCAGTAACAGCCAGCAACGGCAGGAGAAGAAGTGCTTTTTTCATTTTGAGGTATCTTTCGTTACGCCTGAACTGGTCTTACCGCGCAGCGCCATCGCTGTGTTCGCGGCAAATTTCCAGTTGGCAGCCAGAAAATTGAGGATTTTGTAGAAGGGAAGCAGCTTGCTGTTCGGATGCTCCGGCATAGGAATCTGCGTTGCGGCAAGGCCCGCACAGGCAAACACCACACAGGCATAGAGCGCCCAGGTGGAATATGGCTCTGGCAATGCCATCACCAGCGCCATAGGTGAGAGGCCGGCCGCTGTTGCTTTGATTGTCGTTGCAACCGATTCTTTTTTGGTGGCTACCTGTTCTGCAGGTGTCGTTTCGTCAGCCATTGTTTTTTTCCTGACCGTAAGGCCCCAGGCGATAAAACGCATGGTGGCCAATCGTGCAGCGATACGCATTGCTATCGGCCCACGCCGGTGTTTTGGTGCGAGTGTCAAAATAGTGGTCCGATCCCTGCGTGATATCCGGCAGTTTTCGGGATATGAGTTGTGCCGCCAGATCGAGAGCATCTCTGAACTGCGGATCTGTGCCGGTCACAGAGAGCAGTTTCGGGCGGTTGGGGTCGTTCTCATTCCAGCAGGAAAACTGCCAGGCTTTGAGGCAGACTGTGAGGTAATCGCGCCCCCACCAGCAGGGAGTTGCGGCACGGTTAGCGATAACGTTCATCACAGCACGCATCCCGCGCACACCTTCTCCGCGCGCTTCTCCCCAGGCTGTGCGGGCAACAGCCTGCACAGGGTCAGTTATCTGGTTTTGCATGTGTGTGGCTTTCAGTTCGGGGGTGCAGGTGAAAATGCCCCCAGAACGCTGTGTCGAATGTCTGAGAGGAAAAAAGTGTCGTGCTGATCAGCCCGAGAATGGCGCACAGCATCCCAAAGAACAGAGACAGACGGCGCAGAGCCTGTGTTCTTTCCTGAGACTGGCGGTTTCTCTCCTGCTCGACGCCGTTTCGCACGGCCATTTCCCGTGTGAGTTTATCTATCGAGGTTTGCAGGCTCTCGGTTTTCTGGTCGCTGTTAACGCGCCACTGCTTGCCTTCAGCACGCATAGCGATAACCTCGTCGCGCAGGTTGTTCTGGCTTAGTTTTATCTCGCCAACATCCTGTCTGAGCTGTGCAATATCCTGCGTATGGTCTCTGACAATCTGGCGCAGATCCTCGTCAGATGCAGGGGCAGAACCCCCGCTCTGTTCTTCCGTCATATTTTTGTAGTCCAGAAATAAAAAACTGCCCTTTCAGGCGGTTTCGTTCGTCATGCGCTGTTATGACGCGCTATAGCTCCATTGTTCATCGAGCCACGCAATGCGGCCATTCAGCCACCACAATATCCACGGGATTGAAGAAATGGAGTTTGTTCCCCATAGCTCCACATCCTGTTGATATGCTGATACGTCCATTAAATCTGTCAGGGATTTAACCAGAGCGAAAATAGATGCTGGAGAAATTACCTCTGATGAACGTAATTCAGCCCATCGTTTCTGAATTTTACCATCGAGTCCTGTGCGCAAATTCTTCCACATAGTATATTCATCTGTAGCGAAACCCATCTGATCTGGGGCAACATTTTTAGTGCTGGACCATGGATACACGCCGAGTGTCTCGTCCATATCATAAGGATAAAGATACCAGTGCGTTTTATCCCACGATGCCAGATACAGATTATTTACCATTCCGTCTTTGTTATACGTCAGCTCGCAATGTATCAGATAATCAAGCCAACTCTGAACGTCAGCATAATTTGATAAATCATCCCATGATGATGTTCCTGCAATACATCCAGCGGTATAATCAATAAGAGTAGTAAGATATTCAGCTTTGTATTTTTTTGTTTTCGGAGCTGATATTTTTAGAAAACTCTCATTGTAAGTCGTCCAGAATGTATCATCGCCATAGTTTGCCTGAACTAGATAATCATCTCCTGTTGACTTATCGACTAAAAAGTCTTTTGCAGGAGCAGTAGTGCGCCATACAAACAGCCCTTTAAACGTATCTCCCTGCCAGATTTCACACGGGAAACCGTCACATCCGAACAGTGCACCAGACGGGAAACCTGAATTGTCCGTCATGGTTTTTGTATAGACATACTCGGGTGCTTTTAATGGTCCGGGCCATGTTCGTTCTTCACAAATAGCATTGTAAATTTTATTGCACAGAACGTCACGGATTAAAGTTCTGTCCATTTCATAACCCGGCGCATTGCCGTAGGCCTTCATATCGACTTTCTGAGAAGCCAGCCATGGCCCGACTTTTACTGTAAGATCATCGCCTGTGGTGTAATTATACCACACAAATTTCAGAGATTTTTTGTTTTCATTAAGCACAGAAAAATGACCCTGAAAACTCAAATCTGCTTGCGCTGTAAACAGAGTAGTGCTGCCACACATCACAGCGCATGTCACGCGGGAGGGTGTGCGTGTATCACTCAAATCCGTTGGCCAGTCACCGTCCACAACAACACGCATCTGAGTGGATGGATACTGTATGCAGATTTGAGTCTCCGATGAACGGAGACTCCATACTGAATTGTCAATATTGCTCATCTGTCACCTCAAGCAGTTGTTGAAGTAGTTGAGGCCGTAGTTGTTGTAGTGGTTGATTTTGACTCAAGAGAAGTCACGCGAGCAGCCAGATCAGCACGTTCGAGACGTTCACAGAAAATTCCAAGTGTGAGAAGTTCCTCGTAGCGAATAGTCTGCTGAGTCGCCTGAGTTTTACCATCTGCTTCATAGACAGGCTCTGTTGTGTAAACAGTTTCCCCGTCAACAGTGCTTTCTACTTGTTTTGTTTTAGGCGTTGAGCACCAGAGTCCATAGTCAGACGGGTCTAGTCCCTGTGCAGTAAATGCAGACTGAACCGTCTGAGCAATAACGCCGATATGGTTGCGTTTGTTCGTGCGAAAATTCAGCGTGTAAACAACGCCAGAAATAGCAGCCCATGCAGCTCGTAGTTTTGTAGTTTCCGCTGTATAATCAGATGCGCCGATTGTGCCTACAACTGTTTTGTCATTTGCATCAGATACGACTTGCACTGCAGTCTGTGAAACAACACCAGACCACGGCGAAGATGCAGTGCCAAGTGCCGTTACGTTAGCTGATGCCGGTGCAAGTTGTATTGCCGAGTAAGCAATACTTCCCTGCCCGCCATCTGCTGTGCTTCCGCCCGTAAATTGAATGCCGATATCGGCATTAGATGTTCCGTTAACGTAATACCACTGATAAACAGACCCGATTGCGTTTGTGCCGTTCCCGAACTGAATCGCTATTGCATTTGTTGCTGATGCGCCGAATTGCGCGCCGTTTGGAATTGATGCGCGTGACTGAGAGTCGATACCGACAACGCCACTTGTAGCACCAATTTTAGTGGCAGGAATGGCAGCGTTTGCTACTGATAGAGCAGATGCTGCTGTGGTGCTGGCTGAATTAGCAGCTGACTGTGCAGCATTAGCCTTTGAGAGTGCTGTTGCTGCGTTAGTAGTTGCCGTTGCGATATCAGTGGAATTACTACCGACTGATGCGGCAAGATCGCCAAGCGTTACAGTCGTTGAAGTGGTTGCACCTGATGCTGTGTATGTGGCAGTTGCAAGTGACGCATCGCCACCAACTGAGACGAATACTGGTGTGCCTGTTGCTGTAGACATAAATTATGCTCCTGCGGCGCAGAGAACGCCGTTATTGTTCCAAGTGTTTGGGAAATAGACCGTGCCGTCAGTGATAATGACGTTGCCTTCTGAGGTGAGGCCTGCGGGCAGGGTGCTGCTGCCTGCGATATAAACGCCGCCGTTAACCGTCACATCATCGGGCAGTGTGCCGACAATGCGAGCTCTGCGGACAACATCGTTCTGATCAACGTAATAGGTGCCAGACGGCAGAGCATCGGCGCGGGCGATAATGTCAGCCAGTATCGTGCCGCCTGTGCCGATCTGTGTCTGGTCAGAAAGCGGGATATCAGGTGAGAGTATGGCCGGCGTTGACTGGGTTGCTGACGTGACAGTCAGAACTGAGACCAGTTTTGCACCATCACTCAGTGCCAGATGGCCTGCGCTATCAAGAGCAGCCACGCCCCCTGCAACGCCACGCATCGCCGAAACGGTAGCTGCTGCATTATTTCCGGCTGCTGTCGCTGCGTTTGCCGCAGTTTGTGCCGCGTTCTGCGCCGCTGTTACTGCGTCTGTCAGGCCTGCGCCCGATGCAATAGCACTGCTGAGAATGCCGACTGAAACCTGCTGCGCTGTTGTCACGCCGCCTGATGTAACGACACCAAGGAGTGTGTCAGTCAGTGCGACAGATGAGGCAAGTGGCAGGGATGTGACCGGCGTGCCAGACGCCGAGGTCTTACCGCACGACATTATAGAATTACGCTCATGAAAGCGTCTCCCTGTTGGGTTTTAGACATAAAAAAACCGGCACGAAGCCGGTCATTTTTTTCAAATCCAGATAGTGGATTATGCGAGAAGGAGAACGTCTGTATGTGCGTCTCTGGTCTCTGTGAGCAGTGGTCGCCCATCTGGTGAAAGGATGTAGTGTGACAGGTCAGGCGTGTAGATACGGTCTGATGAAATCAGAGTGGATACTGACGGACCCATCGTAAGGACTGCGTCACCGGGCAAAATAACCGTATTCGGTGGTATGCCGGTCCCGTCTGGCAGCGTCGGATAATCGCACAGGCAGGGCGTGCAGTTATCTGAGCCAGTGATCGCCAGTTCAACGGTTGTCGATAACGTCAGGCCATTGCGTGTTGCCGCCGTTACCGTGAGAGAGCGGATTGTATCAGTGATGCCACCACCCAGAAATACGCATGCCAGACCGTTGACGATGCTGGTCCAGAGTATTGTCAGCTCTGACGGATCGTTCGTTTTATTCGCGATACTGACAGAGCAAACCTTGCTCAGGGCGTCAGTGTTACTGTCGAACAATGCTGAGAAATCTACTGAGAAATCGAGAACATCACCGCTGTTTTTAGGAGCTAGAGACAGAGGTGTAATCTCTGCCAGCAGACCCCGCGTTCTTAAATTAACCGGTGCGACAGCCTCGATCGTGCGGGCTGATGAAGGGGACCAGCGCCCTGATGTGATGGGGTTCGTCATGCTGGGCCTGTCGCAATAAATGAGTATGAACCGTTCAGGTTGCCCGCATTCCAGAATACAAAACCTGAAGCTGACCATGCACCTGTTGCCGGATCAGAACCTGATGATGCACCGGCTATAGGAGCCACGACTATAGAGTGAGGTGTTCCTGAGAATGGCAGATCGAACTCGTATGTCGTTCCTGATTGTATGTTTTCCAACATAAAATACAGGGTTCTGATATTACCAACTGTAATATATGAACCGTGTGTAGTGGTTCCTGACGCAGGAAGTTCAGATGTTAAAGCGAATGTATTTCCACCAGTTGTGTAAAGTCTGCCGTCCGGCCTAAATTCTAACTGCTGCCAGCCTCCATCAGAATTAGTTAGCTGCAATGACAGATAGTCATATTTCCCCGTTCTCGTTCTATGAACAAAAGTAGAAAAAGCTGATGATGTCAGAGAAGGCCGTGAGGTGAAGCCGTTATACCAAACGCCATTCGCGTCACTTCCGGCCTGGTTATAATTTACATTATAACCGACAGAATTATAAAGAGCGCCAGTCATTGTATCGCCAGCGCGGTTTACTTTTGATGACTGGAGATTACTTTCAACTGTTGTGGCTCTGGTTACTTCAGCGGTCAACGCAGTTTGTAGTGCATAATCACCTGCGATCTGAGCGAATACATACTCCACAGTTCCCGAGCTGTTTGTATATGAAAGCCAGATTTCACCAGATGTTTTATTCACGCCCGCTTGTAGTGGTGAGTAATCTTGATCGCCTTCTGCTTTTCCAACGAACGTGTCATTAGCCCAGCTCTCAGTGGCGTATCCATTGAACAGGCTCTGCCAGGACGCGCCGGTAGCCCCCGGAGTAGTCAGGTTACTGTCAGCTGTGCTGACCCAGAAATTCCCTGAACTGTCCGAGACAATTGCATATTTCTTATACCCCCCTGTTGCGGTAGCAAAGGATGAGTTGAAAGGGCTAATCTGTGATAATTTTAGAATAGCATTTGCAATGCGGTCTGAAAAAGTTGCAGCTGTATCAGTATCTGTCACATCTACTGAGAGATTGTCAGTCAGAAACTGAGCAACACCTGAAGAGACTGCCGCGGACTGTTTCCAGGTTTTATTCGCCTGTGCGGAAGAAGCCTGCCCAGATTCAACACCGTTTGCGTAAGTTCCTCCTGCCGCGAGTGCTGCGGCGTAGTCTGTATCAGACATGACATTAGGATCAGACCCTGCGGCCCATGGAAGGATTTTATTATCTGCCATTTATTGATCTCATTGAGAAAATTTGTAGGTCACAGAGACGCCGGCAGGTTTGAGGGGAAGATAGCCTCCCTCTATGACTGCTTTCATTACGGTAGAAATGTTGCCGGTTATAGTGAACGTAACTGCCATAGAGGTTTCGGAGGCGGATACAGTGCAGCCATCTGCCGATACAGCGTCGCTAAGAATTTTTAAGGCTTCAGGGAGGGTGCCATTAAACTTATTGCAGGCGATTTTAAGTTTGAGCAAAGTGCGGTACCGGTCATCAGAGAGAGTTGTGACCATATCTTCGGCATCACCTACCGCCCACCAGACACCCTGATCCCATCCAACGCCGGATACATCCCAGGAAAAGTAAACGTCGATTGCCAGTGCAACGTATCGTGACAGGCCTACCCACAACCCTACCACGTCGAGTTGTGCTCCTTCTGCGTTATCAAGATCGTAAAGTTCCCAGGTCTGATTGCAGAGAGCTATCTGATCGGCATACCCCTGACAGGATAAGGAAACAGTCTGGACGAACTTTGATTTGTCCTGATGTTCAGTGGTTATCAGGCCGGTAAAGCTGTCAGTTGATACGCTCATGAGGCGTTAACCGTTACATTCGCTGCAGTGCAGTTTGGACGCTCATTGAAGGATAATGCCAGATTGTCTGCGGAGGCCGTGCTGGCAGAGGTGCCAATTTCAATACTCACGATATCGTAGGTCAGACCACCAGCTGCATCATCAAGTGTTGCCGGTTTATAGAGGCGAGTTGTGTGTATTGTGCTGCCAATATTCTGAGCGGCAATATAGTCAGCAACAGCCTGAGCTGCAGAAGAACCTATGGATGTTGTATAGTTTGTGAGTGCTTTAAGGGTAATTGTGACATAGATCTGCGTTTCTGCCGGACGAAAAAAGCTGATGCTTCTTTGTGCACCTGAGCTGTCAGTGATTGTTTCTGTTGTGGTGCCATAGGTTGGTGTTCCCATAGTTTTTTTGTTGGCAATCACAGTCGCAATTTCTGAGGCATCGCCTCCTTTCACGACCAGCGCTATGCTGTTGGCCGGCAGTCCGTTGCTATCTGTAGTATCAGTGTCGTTTTCATAACCCTGAACATTTGTTACTCCGGACAGGCTAAGAATCCCCCCGGTAATTCCGTCCATAATCACAACGCTGGAGAGCATAGTGCTGGCCGCCTGTTGTAGCCGGAGAGAGGCGTCACTCTGAGCATCAGACCCTGTGGCGGCAGCGGTTTTGTTCGTAACAGAAGTCCATCCACTGGTTGGAGTTGCGATAATCGTCAGCGTGCCGGCCGCGGCTGAAACTGAACCAGATGTTTCACAGGTTGCGGTGACAGTAATTGATCCGGCAGATGGGATCGTAATGCCGGAAGGTAAAGACCAGGTGTAACGATTAACCGTATCCTGAATAGTACCGTTTGAGATGATTGTTCCTACATCCCCGGTGATTACAACGTCACAGGTGGAGTTTGTCGAAGCCGAGCGCGTAATACCATTAATTTTAACATTGCCTGACAGCGCCGTGCCCTGAGCTTTCGCCGGAGAAAAGGAGTTAAAAACGGTGATCATCGCCTGATTACAGGCGTTCATTGCCTGTGCCTGAATAGCGATCCACTGGCCGTCTTGTGTAGAGTTATCAAGTACGACATCAGATCCGTAAATTGAACGATATTGCGTCTGATACCAGTCAAGAATCGCATCATAAGTCGGAGCTGTAATGCCGGTTGTGCTAACTGTGCAGGCAATATCAGAGACAGACGAAACAGCCATCAGGACTCTCCGAATATAATTGTTGTAATGCCATAGTTCGTTTGAACCTCAGCACTAACGGTAAGTTTTCTGTTGTTGAGCGTGCTGGAGTAACTGGTGATAGATGAAACACCCTCTGTATTTGCAATTCGTGCCTGTATTGCTGCGTTGTAAACAGAGGTTGTGCGGTTTCCGAGCACATCACTGGCCCAGGGCATGCCATCCGAAGTGTCGGCAAAAAACTCTCCTGACCACAGTCTCAGGCGTGTTCCGATCAGCTGCGCAACCCCGGCAGGCGTATCTGTCGTAAAATTAGCAAGGGATTGCCCGAAGGTCATATCCCCATCATTATCCATAAGTCTGATGCGCATATCTGGCCTCTGGTCATAAAAAAAGCGACCCGAAGGCCGCTTTCCTGTTTTTAATTTTATGATGTAAAATAAAAAATTATTAGATTATTAAAGAATTTTTATGATGATTAAGTTTTGTATTTTACGAGGATTCAGGAATTTTCTCGCAGGTAGTAAAAAATGCAATGCACAGGGTTATCGTCACTCGACACCCTGTGAATCACAATGCAATATTTAGTTCAAAATCTCAGTAGGCACCGTGTTCAGGAGCAAGCTCCCGTCCAGGAGCAGATATACCCGGACACTGTACTGACGCCTCCACTAATAACCGAAGCAAGACCAGCAATGAACGCCAGAGCGCTTGTAGCGGATACTCCTGCAAAAGCTGCTAAAGCTATTACTATGCCTGAACTTACTGAAAGAGTCGTGAGGCCAGCAGCTCCGAGGGCAACCAGAGCAGCTGCGATGCCGTATGCTGCGACCTTGCAGATTGTGCAACGAATGCCTTCCAGGTTGGTAAGACCTTCTCCGCTCTGAAGTTGACCTAATATTGCAGGAATACTGGTGTCATTATGGATAAAACGGTTAAAATCAGGGATCATATCCGGGCTGAGCGGATAACCCGCGGAGGCGAGATAGGCTCCGGGATTTTCAAGCAGTTTCTCGCGTACGGTATTATCGTGCTGTGCTGCTTCCAGGCTCAGGCGAACAGTGAGCATTTGCTGATTGACCAGCCCGGACTGGGGGTGGGCAGAGAGCTTTGCCATTATATCCATGAGTTGAGTTTCCAGTTAAATATTAGTTGATAGCTAGCAAAAACAAAAATGACCGAACAATATTTCCATCAATTAAGTATCGCACGCTAAAAATCCGTATATCACTCAAGTTTTTGTTTTTAGTGTTAAAATAGAGTTAGTATTTGTTGAAAATTTGGGTATATTTTTTTCATATGAATTAGATTGTATTTATTTAAATATTATTTATTCTTATTATTAACCTTACAAAAATGTGTTCTTCTTGGGCTGTTTCGGTAGTTGAATTTTTATAAATAAGAATTTACTGCCGACCGGATATTTTTTCAGTTACTGAGGCGTCCCCGTTGTACCCGGAGCCTCTGTGACCGGGTGTTCGTGGCTTGTGAGACTGATACTTCCAGCTTTTACATCGCCCTGTGCCGTTATGGTGCTTTCGGTGGTAACTGCACCGGTTATGTTAACCGGTCCATCCAGCGTAATTCCTCCTGTTGCAACAATGCGTACCTCTTTTGAACTGGCATTTAACTCGATCAGTGTAGTTCCGTCGTCAGAACGGAGCTGAGCAGCTGCTGTGCTGATATTTGCCAGAGGGCGCGCTTTACTGGTCAGCCCGACAAAGCAAAGTCCGTCAGACAGATCATGCTGGCGGTAATCGAAAGGAGGTTGCCCTATGCCTGACTGCCACCATTCATCTATGGAGCGGCTGGAAAATAGTACCATGCATTCATCACCAGCATTAACCGGGAATGTGAGGGAGCAGCCACCACCGCGTGGGAACACAACCGGACAATGAGGCAAGGTTGGCAGGTCATGAAACGAGCGTGACCCGTCATTTGCGCTGTCATAGCCTTTAACTGCCAGTTTAACAGATGCAATCGGCGCACCATCAGCAGCAGTAAATGACACAATCACTCCTGGCAGCATCGTCCAGATGCGTGATTGCAGAGCATCTTCTGCTACTCGTGTATTTTCCTGGTGGTCATTGTAGCGTTCACGAATATCAATCGTGCTCATTCTGGTGTTACCTCCAGCGCAGAGCGTGACTGCACAGTGTCTGAGGGGTCAATTGAGATACATTTCAGGGATGAAAACCAGTCATTGCCGTAGGTATCTCCATAGTGATCTGCCCATACCACACGATAATCGCCGGTTGCATTGACACCTGATATATGGGCCCTGCTGCCATCCGAGCTGTATTGTGCATTCGCAACATCAGACGGCGAATAAGACAGATCAGCGATCTGATCCAGAACCGCGGCATTTATCAGACGGATGCGTGAATTCACTTTAATGGCAGGATCAAGCAGGCAGGTAACATCAATTCCATCAGGGGTCTGAACCGGGATGCCAATAAGGCCGGTCTCAGGGCTTAGCTCGATGACAGTTTGCGTTGTCCTGACGCGGGATGTATCTGCAATCGCGACATAGTTCAGGCTATCCTCATCCATGAAGTACATACTTGCAGTACTGTGCGCGAGGGTCCGGCAATGATCCCGGGTCATGCCATACATTACTTTAGGTCGAGCTGCAGATCCGGGGATATCAGGAAATGCGCCAGCAGCAATATTGTCAGAAGCCATGTTCTGAGCGACTACATTCTGAACGTGACTGTATTTATAACCAGCAGCAAGAACAGTTGAGATTGTGCCTGTGGTGAAAGCAGTGTCTCGCGTGGCAGCAATGATATCAATGAAAGTATCAGTCGGATTTTCCCGACCGTCCCGGGTTTGCCAGATCATACCCTGAAACAGAAGACTGGCATCGTCATCAGAGCCATACCCCACAGATAATTCAACGACAGAGTATTTTGATTTAATACGGTTTATTGTGGCCGCATTCGGGTTATAAATTCTGGCTTCTAAGTGCCGTGGTGTCTGCATGATCCCGTGTGTTACACGAAATACTATTCGAAAGTCTGATAATGTGAGTTTGTTACCTGAATTATCAGAAAGAACCATTGTGCAGACACGCAGGAATTTACTGGTCATTTGTTACCACGTATAGACGACCATTAATGCCGAGGTTTTCAAAGGTCGGAACGGCGGCCGGAGCACTGTCAGTTGTAACCATCAGGGAAAAACCAAGGTTCAGATATGCGAATTGTCCTAAAAGATCGGCTCCTGTTACCAGTGGGATTCCCTGTATAATAGGATTTCCGCTGTTATCTGAAATATCCAGAACCCACCCACTGTTTTCCTCGTTACAATAATATGTTCGGAAACTGTATGAGCTGCCTGATATTGAGACACTCACAGTCTGATTGGTTGGCTGTAGCGGCACTTCATAGAAAACTGTCATGAAAATGCACTCGAAAAAGCTGACTTAACGCCGCTCCACATACTGGCCAGCCCGGAGCTGTTGCTGGCAGGCTGCAACTGTTTTGTGCCATTACTTGCTTCAGGGGATGTGCTTGCGGGTATTTTTTGGTTTATTGCTGTTATCCCTGATTGAGTGACAGCACTATGAGCAAGGTTTAGTGACCTGCAATTCATCACTGCAAACATTGAATAAGCTGTTTCTGAACTGCTGTTTGTCTCGACGCTTTCTATCAGAACATTTTTGTATGTTCGTTTTCCTGTTACTACAGTGCAGAGCTGCCGGGATTTTTGTAGTTTCAGGATTTTTGCATATACGGTCCTGATATACTGCTCACCGAAGTCGCCGCTGACCAGGCCAGAAAGAGTAGTGCCTGAAAAGTTTGATAATGTGGCGGCAAGAGTGGCATTTGACCAGCCAAACTCGAGTGTAAACTCGGGCTGCATATAGAAAGCATGGTCTGTTATTGCTGCTCCGGTCTGTACTGGCATTGAGGTGATGCCAAGTCTGTCGATGTGACGCTCCCGGATAGCAAGGTCAGGAATGACGGTGGTGCCATCCTGGCCGGTTATCTTCCGGTTACTGTCGAACAGCAGAGATGCAATATCAGATACGACCATTTATTGCCTTCTGGCTTTCATATTCCGAACTGCTGTGTTTAACGCATGTGTGGTCGCGCCATGCACAGCGCTGGCTATAGCAGCGGGATTACCATTACTGGTGATGTTAACCGTTTGGTTAATTGTTGGAGCGTGAGAGCCGGCCAGAGTATTAAAGTTGCTGATTGAGGCAGCTTTTGCCGCATATGCAATTCTGGAATCAAATCCTGGGTCTCCCGGTTTTTCTCCAGAACGTTCTATGTTTTTAGCAAAAAAAGCTGCCGCATCAGACATTCCTGATGTTTTAAGGAAACCATCCCAGTTTTTGGACTCTGGTCCATTACGTAATTCCCATACTGCGGCCCTCATCTGGTCTAAAAAACCCGCTTTCTTTACATCAATACCAAGGTTTTTCAGGATAGTATCCCGCCTGTAGGGTTCCCATTGTTCCAGACCAAAATGACCTTTATCAGTCCGTTCTGGATTTAACAGTCCGCTTTCCTGCTGCCAGTTTCCGATCATTGCCAAAGCATGCTCCCTGTCTATGCCCTGGTCAGTCAGATATTGCATGGCGGTATTGACTTTCCCGGCATCCATTCCGGAAAGAGCACCTATTCCAGAAGATAAGAGACCTGCTCCGGATTGGCCAATATTTTTCAGGTTGCCCACACCTTCCTGTGTCATATCCATAATATTTCCCCAGGCCGCTCTGAACCGTCCATGAGCAATATTATCAAGTGCTTTTGCAATTCCTGAAATGGCATGTCCTGTAGCTTTAAGGCTATCAACAAGAATATTCCTGAAGAAGTTGCCCATAGGGGCAAGTGCAGGCTCAACATCAGGCCATAACTCTTTGAGAAGTATGCCTACCTGCTTTACCCCGTCCTGCAGGGCATCAATACCAGGTTGCCACTCTTTCCAGTTGATCAGAGATTTCGCACCCGACTGCCAGCTCTTATAGTCGTCGTAAAGAGCAAGAAGCGCAGCTCCGAGCGCGAGAACCCGGCCAACAGGAGACTGCATAAATGCGGTATTAAGCAAGCGCCAGGCAACAACAGCGCTCCCTATCGCGAAGACCCATATTTTTGTTGCCGTGCTTAGATGAGTGAAGCTGTCATACATATGAAAGCAGAAGTCACGAAATCGCTCCAGCACGGGCATCAGAGTGATAGCGACTTTATCTCTGACAGCCTGGAATACGACACCGAGATCACGCAGTTCCTGCATAAAATGGTGTGAGGCTTTTGCTGCTTTATTCTGGTCAACGCCAAGGCGACGATAAATCTCAGCGTATCTGTTCTGCCAATGACCCTGACCACCTCTCATCATGGCCTGAAGAGTGTTTTCGTCTATACCCAGAACCCCGGCAGACGCCCGGGCGCGCCAGTATGGCATCGTCCTGAAGTGTGATCCCATATCCGACATGATCGCAGCTGTATCACGCAGATGACCGTGCGCATCTCGTGTCTGCACACCAAGCCGCTGAATAAAGCCTTCTCCGCCCGGAGTAGAGCGCAGAAAGTTACCAATCGACTGCAGGCTGGCTCGTGCGGAATCAGCATTACCTCCAACCTGTGAAATGGCGAAGGCAAACCTTTGCATACCAGAGACTGAAGACTGAGCGCGCTCTGAGGCATACCCCAGTTGTTCATATGACTGGGCTACCTTGCCAACGGCTGCGACAACAGCGCTCAACCCAGCGATCAGGCCAAGGGCAGCTTTTTGAGCGCCATCAAGGGCCTCTTTAAAGTCGCGCTGGCCTTTCTGGTTAATCTTAAAACCAAGGCCAACCAGAAACTCTTTAATAACGCCTGCGTCTGCCATTATTCTTTCCTGGCCGCGTTCGACCTTATTTCATTTTCTGTTTTTGCATCGAGTGCGTCATTCATTAACGCGACGTCTTCCAGATCAAGAGCGCCATCTTTGAGGCTTTCCATTTTGCACATTCCGGCAATAACGGGTCGCATCATATAATCGAGGTCATCAGGTAGAAGAATAACTTCAAAGGTTACGCCGGGGCCTTGTCTTTCGAATCTGAGGCCGCGGCGGGAATAAAACCCGTAAGATTATGCTGAATCACAGAGACCGTCAGGCGGAGCATTTCGGGAAGCTCAATCCAGTTGTAGCGCATCACACCAGGGCGAACCTGAATGGAGTAATCTCGCTGTGCTTCTTCATCGCGATAGGTTACTGCGCTTAGTGCTGTATTAAGGATGTATTCCGCGTCTTTATCAGGCAAAGCTGCAATTTCTTCACCGATTTTTGCCAGATCAAACCCGGCGAGTGAGTCTGTTATCTCACCACCTGATGGGATACCTGCTACAAAAGCTGCCAGAATGGGCGCAAGGCGTCGAGCGACATGAAACTGCTGCATAGCGGGAAGTTTTTTGACGGTGTATTTACGGCCGTTAATTTCGACTTCTTCCATTAGCTGTATGCTCCAAGCAATCCGGTAATTTTCCCGGAGTGGAATGTCCAGGTGTTAGTGCCGCCGTCAGTCGCATATTCCAGGTTGGGCTGACGCACAAAAGCACACCCGGTGCAGACAATCGCATCATCGGCGTTGGACTGGATAAGCGTGATGACATTTTTCCCCCAGAGGCTCGAACTAATTCTCTGAGCGTTATAGGCGGCCATCAGAATTTGGTTCTGAGGTGATGTTTTTAGTAAACGAACAGTAACCGTGCCTGCATTAGCAGCATGAAGGGAGTGCATATAGCCTCCGTCAGCGCCCGTGGTCATTGTATTTTTATCGGCCTGAAGCTCGATAGAAATACCTTCTTCTGCGGATCCTGCTTCATTGCCGAGTGTTGTTGCGATGCCCGGCCCTACAAGAGAGCAGGAAACATCAAGAAAGCTGTATGTCGCGCCTGTTGTCATTACTGCACCACGTTTACCAGGACGTTAGAGGAATGGACAGCTCCAGCCAGTTTGCAGGCAATCTGCATGGTTACGGCCTTTCGGGCTGATCTGTCAGCAGCAGACTGAGAAGCAACAGAAGGGCAGTAAATATAATAGCCGTCGTTGAGAGTATCGCCGTTTTTCAGAGCGCCAATAGTGGGACCTGTCCACACACCAGGAGCAAACAGACCATTAGTGACGTAGGTCTGACATACGGTGTCGTATGTTCCTTTGAGGATCACCATGCCTGCATCAGTCTGAGGAATTTTCAGATTTGAATACAGAAGATTAAACCCAGCAACCTGAAGGCCATTCTGGAAAGCATCACAGCCGATACGCGTATCAGCCCATGTTCCGTCGGCCATATAGCCTTCATGGATAATACTCTCCCCATTCTGGAGCAGGGCAAACACATTGCAGTATTTTGCTTTGAGCGCAGAATACTCAGTAGTGGTCAGAGTTTCGCTTGTGACGTCAGGTTCGTTTTTAAATTTCAGCGTGAGAGTTGTGTTCTGACCGCTGTAATTGACAGTGGCAATGCGCGCAAAAGCAGAGATTGATGCATATGGATTTGATGTCGAATACTGACACCAGGTTCTGCTGACATTTGCCTGACAAAGAAGGTAAGCCAGATCAGTTGTGCCGGATGATACGATGGCATTGGCATCCTGTGTCGTAGCCCAGAATGTGCGAACCGGTGTCAGTGCTTCAATCTGCTGAGCAACCTGAACAATAACTGTATCTGTCGGCATCGTTGCCATAGCAAAAGCCAGACCGTACCAGTCTCCGGATGCTGCGGCCAGACGTTGTACCGTTGTCGTCAGATTAGTCTCTGACGTTCTTTGCTCACCGACATAGAGTGTCGAAGGTTGCGGTGACTGTGCATAAAACAGTGTGGCGGCAAGGTAGACTGGCGATGTGACTGCGTAATCATCGCCAACACTATCAAGCGAGGAATATGAACGCAGATCTTCAGTGTCAGATAAAACACTCTCGGAGCCAACGATCAGCAGAGTTCCAAAATTTCGTGTTGCAGACGCCTGTGGGTCAAGCGTGACCTGAGCATTCACAATATCAGATAAGGGCAGGCCAGCCGTCATTCGGCATACTCCGTTGAAAATTTACAGTTAAAACCATCAGTTGTGGTGATGTATCCGTCTGAAACCAGAACGGATTGAATAGGGTAAGTGCGCTGTTCCTGCCGTCGAAACTGCATGGAAATATCAGAGCGCATCAGGGTGAGCTGATTGATAATTGCTGGCACGCGACGAACGTCTGATGACCGAAGAAAAGTCATGCCGTTATTTGTGAGAAATGTACGATTGACGCTGACATTCAGACCAACACGTAAAGACATGGCATTTTGTGAAGCGTTGATCCCATAAAATGAAAATAATGCTTCAATGGTTTCGTGCAGGTGCAGAGTATAAACATTATCTTTAAAAGTTGCCGCAATGTTCTGATCTGGCATAACGGTAGTTACACCAAGTGCACACCAGTCTGTGTCTCTGGCAGGTTGTACCGGCGGACTTTCCTGCCAGCGTCGCCGGCATAAGTTGCGGGGTAAACCGGTCAGCTGAGAAATCCAGTCTCCGAGCAACAGGTCGAGATTTACATCTTCAGCTGCGTTCAGGGTTGCTGTCTGTAGCATACCCCCACTGGCCGGAGAGTTCTCTGTCATGATGCTGTTCAATTATCGCGCATGTCGAGTAAGGCGCATTTTGCTGCAACAAAGCCCTGGCCAAATGATTCCCAGTCATCAACGGAAATCACCACATACTGCGACCCGTTTGCTGTAATACGGTCAGCTGTGTAGTTGTTTTGTCCTGTGAACAGAGGGAAGCGGCAATAGACTGTGCAGCCACCTGACAGACGTTCTGCATCTGGCAGACGATATAATTCGTTTGCTGTGATAGGGGCGACGACACCATAGGTCAGCATTTCTGTCTGTTTGATGGTTGTCTCGCCACGCTCATCAACATCTTTTACTGAGCGCGTTACGGTGATGGCCTGATTGAAGTCAGGGTCATCCAGTATGTCTGATACGTCCAGTAATGGCATCAGATGCGGTTCCTTGCATCGCGGATAACGTAGGTCACTGAGTTCTGAAGGTTGCCTGTGTCAATCAGAGGCTGGGCGAGGTCAGTCCCTGGAGGGTTCCCTGCTTCGCGGTTAGCCAGCTCCTCCCGCGCCCCGGCCTGCGCGCCACCACCGCGGCTGATGCGGTTACGTAAGGTTGCGTCGGCAAGGGGCTCAAAGGGGCCTGTGTCCATTTTGTCTTTAACAGAAGCTGAGGCTTCCAGACCTATGGCATTGAGCTGGATATTAACTGCTCCGGCAACGCCTTCCATAGCCTGCTTGCCAGCCGTGCGCAGGCGTTCGAGTGATTTATCGACAACTTTCTCAACGCCCGGCACAAGGAATGGTCGTGGCGGAAGGTTCCGTTCGGGTGCCCCGGTTTCAAGAACATATCCGATCAGAGCATTCCCTGCGTCACCTTCTGGTCGTTCATTCTCGTCTTCAGGTATGCCGACCAGAACGCGCTGGTTTGTCAGGTCCCGAATGGTTTTCAGGACGGCGCGGGCCTTGTCACGAGTAACCGTAACGTCTGCTTTGCCCCCTGTAGTCACTGTGTAACCTTACAACTGCACGCCGCCTGTTCCGAACAGACGCATGAAATACCAGTATCTCTGGCCATAAGTGGTCAGATTGAAATAGCCGGCGTCACTGAACATCGCGGACGATGTATCGTATGATTTACTGACTGGCCCGACTGATTTTGCTGAAACAATCCCTGTGGCCTGCCCGGGTACTCCTGTGGCAGCTGCCTTTGTTGCGATTGTTCCCATTGTGAGTTCATGGGCAGCAAAAAGGCATGCGCCGAGCTTCCAGCTTTGTTGCCATCTTGAAATGCTCACAAACTGAACGCCAATTTGCAGATAAGTGACGATCAGGTTGCCCGGGTATTTGGTCGCATCACAAAACTCAGGGAAAAACGTTCTGAAGTCATCAGTTGTCACTACGTGGTCTGCGTCCACGGCGACCTGATCGGGATTGCACATCATTGTCTGAGGTCTCATCTGTGCTAACTTCAGTATTGTCAGCAGTTTTTGCTTCAGGAGTAGTTTTTAAACCACCCCCGAAAACAACAGTGCGGGACTGGACCAGGTAATTCCCCAGGTCTGCCTCGTTAAGTTCAGCACGGCCTTTGGGGAAATACCGTTTCCCAATGAAAAACGGCTGTTTCACCAGAACGGCAATCATCAGATGCCGTCTTTGTAGTGCAGGGTTTCAGGATACACGAACTCAACCTGACCGAGCAGAGACCAGTAGGTCGTGCGCAGCCACATATCCTGCGGAGTGATCTGCGAACGCTGGAGAGGCACGAGAGGATAACGAACATAATTCACATCCTTCGTGTAAAACACTGCACGTGATGCACCGCTTGCACCGGCATCATTCAGCCATTTGACCGGCTGAATATCGAGATCGCGGCCAGTAGACTGTGTAAACGGGTTATTACGCTTGATGTATTCCATAACAGACTGCGTGCCGGCAGAACTGTTGGTTCTGTTGAGTAGCGCATACTGAGCAGGAGGCAATAGAATATGAGAAGGGCAGACAGCGTATCCTGATGCTTGCCATGCTTTCTGCTGGCCATCCAGAATGTCATCCTGCATCTGAGCTGCTGTCCCTGCGCTCCACGCGCTTGTTACAGTATCCGTCGCCACGTCGGAGCCGTTTGCAAGGCCATATGCGTTTTCGAAGCTGTTCGGATCGCCAACATAGACCATCTGGTCAATATCCATCTGGTGTTTCAGACGGATCGCAGCCAGTTTCTGCTGATCAACAGGACGCCCCAGGAGCATGGATTTCTCAAGCTCGCGCAGGGTGTATGACAGATTGTAGCCAACCAGACGCAGAGGCTGTGCGACTTTATCCAGATCAACCGTTGCTGAAGGGATAGACGTTGTTTCATCGCCAATCCAGTTGATACCGCCTGGCGTGGTGCCACCTACAGATCCGAATGCTGACTGCGTAAAGCTGGACAGGTCATCCCCGGGCCCAACATCCTCGCGCAGATCAATATCGCGTCCCCAGGTAACAGCAGCCAGAGGCTCGTGCAGTGTAGGGTCAAGACGCTCAAGCTCACCGACAAAGAAGTTGCCGATGCTGTCACGTGTCTGAGCATCGTAAGTAAACGCGCCATCCTGTGTGCGGACGCGCCTTTTCAGTTCAATCATTATATCGCCGTCCTTACAGGATCGTAAAAGAGATTTCGACAATGCCGTCTGTGCCGGCAGGACCTTCAAACTGCGCGTTTGCCAGAAGAATGGTATTACCAGCTGTGCTGTCATCTGCAGCCTCTATACCACCAGGAACCTCCGTGCTCGATGTGCCCGCAACACGGACGTAAACTGCTCCGCCTTTGGTCGCAGCTGTTGCTCCCTGAAGAGCGACGGTCATAAAGCCACGACGCGCAACCGGTACAGCACCGCCATTGATTTGAGGGTAAGCGGCCAGACCTGTGTAAGAGACAGCACGGCCGGGAAAGGTACGCACCAGAAACCCGATGATATCAGCTGAGGTATCACCTGATGCGAGCGGCGTAATTTTACCGGCGGTTGTGTATTTGACCGGGCGGCCAAAGCCGTATGTTGACCAGTCTATCGTGCTGTCGAGGGTTTCATTGACAATATCGCCAGGCCCAGGCTCGCGGGATAATCCGCCAGCGTAGCCTGTGTCCATTCTTTTGAGATAAGCAACCATGAGAGTTCGCCTTATTTATTCCGACCCCAAAACGCGCGGTTACGGGCGTTCATTTCTGCGGCTGGATTGCTATGGGTGTGTGAGTGAGAGGGTATGTATGCGGACTGCGGCATTACGCTGCTTCGGTTTGTATTCGCGATCGCATCACCCGCGGCACGGAACGCCACAAACACAGCATCTGCAGTCATATTGCGGACAGGCTGAGCGCCAACATAGCGACGCACGACAGAAGCATGTGGGCCACGTAACGCACTTTCGAGTGCAGCAACACGGATATTCTTCACAGCAGAACGCTGCTCTTTTCGTGATGCGCTGGTATCAACGGTACCGTGACGCATACCCGGAGCAATGATTTCGGCAACCTGAATTGTGTTCAGGCGTACTGCTGAGAAAGCGGCATCGCCGGTAGGAACGCGTTTGCCTTCCTCGGTCAGGCATTCCGCTTCATCTTCCGTTTCTTCGACGGCTTTCAGGTCATCTTTACGCTGATCTGCCCGTGCAGCACCAACTGCTTCATCAGTCCTGTCCTGCTCTGTCTGCTCATCATCCGTTGTTTTTGGAGTGAGCACGTCAACCAGAGCTGTGACTTTATTGCCAAGATCGTGGATGGCGTCGAGGACCTCAGTATGGCGTTTTTGATCGTCCTGTTCGACTGTGGCAACCTGCTCATCGCTCGTGTTCGCGATGGTTGGCTTCACACGTTCTGGCATCTCATCGGCACCTTCACGGATTGCTTCTTCAATACCATCAGCATCATTTGTCGTAATGGCGTTCAGTAAACGAGCGCCCCATGTTTTTTTTCTGAAAGCCACGTCTGGCTCCTTTTGTTCGTCACCAATTCTGACGCCTCGGCCACCACGGCCTCGTTCAACAATCGCCAGATGGTTTCCTGTAATTGTGGATTGTTTGTAGTGACCGGGCATACCTTCGATGGGCTCGTAATCCGCGTCATATCCCGGAGAAACTTCGCGGATTCCCTTTTTCTCAATAGCGTCCAGACCTTCGCGGCCTTTAACGATAACGTCAGCCAGCAGGTAGTCAGACAGAGCTCCATCGCCACGGCGTATGTTTCTGATGGTTCCCTGGTCATAGGCTGCGCGGTTATCAGGATTCAGAAAGTCGGGCGGGTGCCCCACTGTAACCGGGGCTGATTCAAAGCTTGTTATTGTGGGCTCAGAAAACAGTGTTTCATCGTCACGATGGACAATTATGACACCATCAGGAGAGGTTATCGGGTCGCCGTTTGTATCGGGTGACCCGGCAAACTCTGACTGATCATAAAGCATCGTTCCTGTGCGGGCGAAGGGCACATCACGGCAGAGCAAGGAGCCATCAGCTAACCGCTCGCGGGTATTTCCTTCTTTGCTGATCGTGAAAACATCTTTGAGTTTGCCGATGGTTTTATCAACAGTGCGCATTGTTTGCCTTAGTCGAATACAGGCATCGTGAAACACCTGCAGTTAGGGACACACCCTGCGTGCCCGGTCAGATTATCCAGTGTTGGAGGCTCGTCCCATGCGACGAAGCGACCATTCATTTCGCGATGTGAGCGTCTTGTTCGTTTGTCCCGGTGTGCACGCCAGGTGTAACCAGATGAGCCATTCATCTGCGCGCGAACCTGAGTGAGTGTAGCGGCACAGCGGCTGCTCTCGGTTCGTGCAATGAGAGTTGCCCGACTTTCAGTGACCTCAGAAGTCCGTAAAATTTCCTGCCTGAGTGCGTCGTATCTGTTGCCATTACTGAGTGCTTCAGTGGCAATTCTCTGCACGCGCTGAGCGGCTTCAATCGGAAGTGATTTAATCAGAAGCACCTGGTATTGCTGCAGGTCTCTGATTGCGGCTCCCGTATCAGTATTTGCAATTTCATGGGCCAGCTCACGACCAATGACCTGCGCATATGATTTCCATTGCCGCGAATTGATGCGGTTTGCGCTTTTCAGCATCCTTCCTGAGACAACGTTAGCCCATGGCTCTATGGCTTCAGCGTATTTACTGAGGGCATCCTGCAATGGCTCAGGGTTGTCGATAACAGCATCAGCACCCATCGTTTTAGTCAGGTCGCCTATATTGCGGGCAATTTTTCTGAGCATCCGCTCATATTCGCCGGCCTGACTTTTCCGTGCCTGAAATACAGCCTGATTATCGTAATCCATTGAGGCTTACTCACTGTCAGGAGTAATGACCTCCTTCGTTAAATCTCTCTCAGGAACGCGGTGTATTGTTAGTCCGGAGAGAGGCATGCCCATTCCCTGATCATCAAACTCACTGGAGGATGGTGGAGTGGGGTCCGCCTCCTCGATCATTTGCTCGGTGATTGTGTTCCACGCTCCGTCCACATCAGCCCCGGATTTAAGTTCCTGCAGGGCCGTTCTCTGGCTGATCAATTCGCTTTCAAAAGCGCTGATGACTGATGTTGTCCGGGTTGAAGCAATATTTGCTTTCTGTTCGTCGTCTATTTCCCATAGTGACTTAAACCTGAAATTGAGTGCCTCTGGAGGTGGCTTTCCAAAGAGTGACCGGTAAAGCATATCCACGATCAGATGAACGACAGGACGTGCCTGTTCGCGTTTCTGGCTGATACCCTCCTGATACTGACGGATATCGCTGTCTCCGGTAGAAAAACCCGCGGGAGACTGTCCCATCAGCCGTGTCATTGGTATCTGGACTGAGCCTGAAACCTGCTGAGCGAATTGCATCAGAATATCGTTTAATCCTGAGAACGAGTAAACGAGTGCCTGAAAATCATCTTCCTTGTCGATAACAGACATTCCTTCATTTGACTGGAATTGTCTGATGTTATCAATCTGGGCGAATATTCCACGCTTGGCAGCGTCGTTCATGCCGCCCATAACTTCTTTATACCCGGCAATTTTCATCACACGCAGGTGTGCTTTATACACAAGCTGTGATGCGCCTACGGTACCGCTGTCGAATGCAGTCAGTGCATCGAAAATACGTTCGACAATCGACATGCCGAAGCCATTTTCATACTGTCTCTGGTATATGGGCAGACGCACGCCATCCATGCGTATAACACGAGTATAATGAACGCTGAGGCCAGAGAAAGGCCAGTCACCAGGGGCAATCTGGTAGAATTCAGGTTTACCAATGTCAGGCCCCAGTTCTTTAACCAGTCTTGTGTAATCCGGTATCGCGACCCACCGGTCCATGGCGTAAATGCCTCTGAACTGATTTTCGCCTATACTGTCTACATTCAGAGGGTCAGAGACGTTCTGCCCGTCGATCATAATGATGCCGAGACCGCCACCGAAAAGACGTGCCCATTTCACAACATCTGAGAATGCCTGCCAGATGCCCAGTCGTGAAATTTCTGCCTGAAGACGCTCATCTTGCTGAGAATCTGACAGCCCGGTTATGTCAATTCCTGCGCGGGTCATATCCTCAGCAACGCAGTCAACAGCGTTTCCGATAATCCATGAACCACGGTAGGCAGCTTCCAGCTGAGTGCGATTTCTTGTCCAGTAGGTGAAGGCATAGCCACCGGCTGAGGCAAGGTTATCCATCCCACGACCAGTCCGGGTTGCGGGGTTTACATAGCCGTCAAATGTCCGAACGCGAGCCGGGACGCGATATTTTGGTTTAGTCGTCACTCGGCTAATCTTTCGTAAATACTGGTCCAGTTGTTTTCGTTTACGAGGCGGTCAAAAGCTCCGGCTGCGGCATCGACCTGGTCATCATGAGCCCCGGCGGGGAATGATGTGAGTTCATCAATAAATGTCCTGTTCCATGGGGCTTTAACCAGGAAGACATTCCCTGCGTTTACCTGCGAGGCAAAAGGAGCGGCACGAGTTGCCTTATCTCCTGTTTCACGAACAGCCTTGACGCGGTATCCCGCCAGCTTTCGTATCAGATACTCTGCCTGAGATTTTCCTGCCTGCCCCGGGTCTTGTGGAAGGATAATTTCAATCTGAGGGCCGTCCTGTGATGCCGTCCCCATAATTGATTTTTCAACATCGAGAGGGCCACCACGAAGGCGAACGATATCAAGGATATAAATCCTGCCGTCTGACGTGCGTAACGTTTTGACACCTGCAGTCCAGTCCGGATCGCGTGTCCCGACTTGTTTTGTTGCGGCCAGATCCCATCGCCTGACAATTGTTCCGCCAGTTGGCGCAGCATCGACAATGTTGATGACAGACGTATCAAATAGTGCACCTTTAGATGGAGCAGGTTTCTGCTGATACAGAGCTGCCCATTCACGAGGGCCAACAGATTTTTCAATCTGCCGCAGCTCTCTGAGCGGGAAAACGTCAGGCCAGAGTGCATCGCCAGCTTTGCGCCCCAGGGGATCTGATTCAGTTTCGCAGATGGCAGGGAGAGAAAGAACCTCCCAGCTCTCACCGGTTCCGTTCACCATTTCATCAAGCAGACGCCCTGCCAGATCGTCAGGGTGCCACCGTGTAAGTACCAGAACGATGGCTCCTCCCGGCATTAGTCGGGTTCGCAATACAGAGCGATACCAGTCCCATGTTGCCTCACGTATGACGGGGCTTTCTGCGTCCTGACGGTCTTTAACCGGATCGTCTATGAGGGCAACATGCGCGCCCTTACCAGTGAGGCCGCCACCAACACCCATGGCGGTATAAACGCCGCCTTTATTGGTGTGCCAGTTGTCACGGGCAGAGCTGTCAGACGCAACACCTACGCCAGGAAACAAAGACGCAAACTCAGGGGATCCGACAATGTTACGCACATCGCGTCCGAAACCTTGTGCGAGAGTGGCGCCGTAGGATGCTGTGATAATCTGCTTTTTAGGATTCCGCCCCATATACCATGCAGGAAAGCGTTTACTGGTCAGCTCTGACTTGCCGTGTCGTGGGGGCATAAACACCATCAGGCGCTTAATCTCACCGCGTTCTACAGCGTCGAGTTTCTCGCAGAGTAACCTGTGATGAGCACCAACCCTGTAACCCGGCATTGTGTATTGAGCGAACGCGAGAGAGCCTTCACGTGCAGTCTGGCGTCTGGATAGTTCAGCTTTAGCTTTCTTCCGCGCTATCTCCAGAGTTTGCGAGCGCTTCAAGCTCATCGTCAGACATATCCTCTATGCGCCGCCTTACAGTCGCGTTCATTTCCACGGACGAGAGTTTGGGATGAATGTAAGGGGCAGCCGCTTTTGCTGCTTCAAACTGCATTTCAGTAATGCTGAGATCACCACCCATCACGGCGGCAAAAATCTCAAGGGGGGTTCGGCCTTTGGATTTCAGCGATTTCTCTACGCGCTCAACTAACGCACGGCGACGCATGGTTGCTTGTCCGACTTTACCTTTCGGTCTACCGCGTTGTTTTTTCTGCGTTTCTGTCATTTTTCGAAGAATTTAAAATTCATAATTGAGAGCATGAGATTTGAGGGTTCCCACCTGCGGATATTAAGCGATGGCAGTATGCTCATGGCGTATCCATCCACTTAAACCGTGGGCAAGGTTGCCGCGTTTCGCGGTCTCTTGTTCCATTTCGCGCATGCGGTGCTCTCGGGTGATGCCAATAATGATATCACTGAGTGTTTTCTCTGATACACGCCCGATTGTTTTTCCGAGCTTCATTGCAGTTTCAGGTGTGCATCGGATGCGGCTGAATGTCGAATAGCTGAAAGACGACGCCTCCATCTGAGGAAGTCGGATATCTGCACGATGCTTTGTCGGTTCTTTTCCGGACACGATTGTGCAGACGTATGCATAATCTTTGCCGACCGCAACGCAGATTGCGTCATGCAGCTTTAGCCGCACAACGTCGCCGGGTTTTAAGTTTTTCATGGGGCCAGATACAAAAAAAGCCGCACATGGCGGCTATTAGACGTAGTTATCGAATTATGGTGTTTTTGTACCCTTTGGGTAATTACCTGTCAATTTCTTTTTTCTGGTTGGCATAAAAATTATGGAGCTGTTCCAGGAGGAGGCAGCACTGTGTAGATGTTTTTTGTCCGGCTTTTACCTTGTTGATACTAGGGAATAGCTCAGCCCCCATTTCACGAAAGCTCATGTTTTTAACGATAAGCATTTCAAGCCGTATATGACTGCACATGCCAAGAGCGCGACGGATATCGATAATACGCCCGCATGCGTTTGCTCTTACACACGCCCACGATACTTCATCATGGCGTCCGTTACATTCAGGGATATAGTTCTCAGGATATTCAGCGTAGCCGTGATAACCAAATACATAGTCGCGGTGCCAGCGTTCTGATGCATTGGCGGCATCCTGGCTGATATCACCATTATTTAGCAGGCTCTGAATAGTCTGGCGTACGCGCGGGGGTGATGAGTTTGTAATCGTATCATGCTGGCGGCGTTCGTCTGTAGGGCCGTTATCCTGAAACTGAGGTGTGTAGACAATCGGCCTGCGTTTGCGGGCTTTCGTGATCGCCATGTAAACGCTCCCATATTTTGCGTTGTGCGTCAGTCATTTGCTCAAGAGTAAGGCCCGAACGCATCTGCGTGATCAAACACGCCGCGTTCCAGTCTCTGGGCTTCGTCAGATGCTCACGGTAGTTTTCCGTGCAGCAACCCGGCCATAACTCGTTTGTATTGCTCATGATTCGTCATAGTACAAACTGCCGGCGAGTACCAGAGTTTTTATACAGTCAAAAGGAAAGCGATCTATCTTCAAAATGGAAACATATATTGTGCAGGAAATTTATGTTTAATGTAATGCACCACTTTAAATATTCATTACAAAATTTAAAGGTGTGCATAGAGTGACGATCAGACACATACATGTGATTTTATAGTGTCATTCTTGCAGGTCACATTACAGTGAATGACACATTTATTTAAAATTAATAATATTTTTATTGAAAAAATTAACCAATTATTATGAAATTAAAATCAGTTACAAAGTATCTAACTTTTTATGGGGTTGTAAATGAGCGAAAGTAAAACAACACCACCTGATATCACAAATAACAACAATGTAATATCAGGAGGAACCTGGGTAGCAAAGCTTAATAATGCAGGGCAAACTGTATACGTTAGTGGTACGAAAGTTGTTTCTGGTCCGGTTAATTTATGGAATGCAAGCCTGACAATAAGTAGTGGAGCTGTTGTATCTGGCCTGGTATCTGTAGCTACATTTGGGCTTGGGAATGGTACTCTCACTGTATTGTCGGGAGGAACTATAGAATCATCGTATGTTGCTAATGGACCTTTAAATATTTATTCTGGAGGGTCATCTTTAAGCAACTCGTATGAATCTGAGGTTACTACTGTATATTCTGGTGGATCATCAACAGATGATGTTTTTACAGAGTCATATGACGGTGGTTACACATCTGGAACGCTAAATGGTAGTAAATTCGCTGGTGGGGATAATACAAGTTATGTAAATGTTTTGAACGGTGGTTATATATCATATCCATCCATTTCAAATCAACAATTTACTCTTGCTTCTAGCGCAGTTTATAATAATGCTGTTAGCAAAACAACGCCACCTGATATCACAAATAACAACAATGTAATATCAGGAGGAACCTGGGTAGCAAAGCTTAATAATGCAGGGCAAACTGTATACGTTAGTGGTACGAAAGTTGTTTCTGGTCCGGTTAATTTATGGAATGCAAGCCTGACAATAAGTAGCGGAGCTGTTGTATCTGGCCTGGTATCTGTAGCTACATTTGGAGCTGCAAATGGTACTATATACGTATCATCTGGTGGAACTATAGAATCATCATATACAGCAAATGGTTATTTGAATATATATTCCGGCGGGTCATCTTTAAGCAACTCGTATGAATCTGAGGTTACTACTATATATTCTGGCGGATCATCAACAGATGATGTTTTTACAGAGTCATATAGCGGTGGCTACACGTCTGGAACGCTAAATGGTAGTAAATTCGCTGGTGGGGATAATACAAGTTACGTATTAGTTGGTAGCGGTGGCTATATATCAAACCCAACAGTCGTCAATGAAGCTCTTACTGTTTATAAGACAGCAACATTTGAATCATCAGAAGCATGTTTTCTGGCTGGCAGCTTGATTACTACACCATCAGGACTGGTTCCGGTTGAGGAGTTGTCAGTTGGTGATCAAGTGATTGCTTATGTTGATGGTGTTGAAAAAAATCGTCATGTGACGTGGGCAGGAGAGGGACATTGTGTAATACGCCCACATCTTCCTTTGGATCAGGCGGGCTACCCTATTCGCATCCTTAAGGATTCTATTGCAGATGGAGTGCCATTCAAAGACCTTCTGATTACAGCTGAACATTGTTTATTTTTTGATGGCAAATTTGTTCCGGCAAGAATGCTCGTAAATGGTAGTTCTATTTTTTATGATACCTCCATTAATGCTTATAAGTATTATCACATCGAAACTGAAGAGCACTCAGTCATTATGGCAGATGGTATGCTTACAGAAAGCTACCTCGATACCGGTAACCGTCATACATTTACACAGACAGGAAATGTCGTTTCATTTTCACGATCTCGCACTTTGAGCTGGAATGACGCGGCAGCTCCTTTGACTGTCTCACGCGATGATGTTGAACTAATTTTCTGTCAGATTAAAAGTCGTGCTGAACAAAAGGGGCGTGATGTACAGACCATCGTTCAGCCTTTAGTGCATGACCATAACCTCTATCTTGTTACGGAAACTGGCGCAACGATACGTCAGATCCGTGAGAGCGATGGCCGGGTAATGTTTATGATACCTGCTGGTATTGAGAGTGTTCGACTTGTTTCTCATGCCAGTCGCCCCTGTGATGTTATTGGTCCGTTTGTCGATGATCGCAGGAAACTTGGTGTTCTTGTAGGTAGCGTGATGCTCTGTGAAGGAGATACAACTATTACGCTGACAGATCACTTGCAGGATCCTGAACTATCAGGGTGGAATAATATAGAAGGCGAGACAGTGCGCTGGACAAAGGGTAATGCTCTTCTAAAGCTGGGCCAGCGCCCGATGGGTAGTATTGCTTTGATGGCAATAGATATCCATGCAGGAGGTCCATATATTTTAGAAAATAGATTACCTGAACAATCTGCTATTCAAGCCTGACCCGGGAGAGTTGAAGAGCTACTAGTTGGTGCACCAGGTTCGTAATTTTAAAGTCTTGGTGCACTGATTAGAGCAACTATCTGCCGAGACGTATTAATCTCCTGAAAGAGCCTTTATTATGAGCAGGTTTACCTGCTCAAGCGTGACTGTCTCTGAAGAGACCACAGGTATGTCACCATACCTGCATCGCTGTCTTTTTAGGCACGAATGATTTTGCTGGCGTCAGCAGTAGTGGTCAGGCAGTATCTTCAGTCATGTCCTCTTCGTAGAGGTTTATTGAAAATCGATAGACTCTTAAGGAAACCACTGCGCGTCACTCATTCATTTCTGGAATACATGGATTAATATATTTCTTAACAGTATCGATATAGGAGTCTTTTAAAATTTGTATTGATTCTTTTCCAAATAAATCTATCATTTCCGTTCTTACACGATCTAACCAAGATTTTTCTTTCCGTATTTGTTCATCGTTGAGATTGCGAGTAAGATCATGTCGATTGAATAATGTAGCAAGAAAACGCTTTCGTGTAACAGGATCCAAGTCGACTAGGTGACGAGAAAAGAGCTTATAATCAATTTCGGCCAAAATCGGAATCCTGGCGTAGGGTGCCTTACGAGACGCGTTACTGACAAGCAACTCATCAAATAGGTCAGGGTTATCTTTGGTCTTATCAAAAAAATCTTCAGCATTTTTTGCAATTCGTGAGACTTTCCCTTCACGAATTTTATGGATCAACATCTCCTTCGCCTGTGCGAATTCATCTGAAAATTGTCCGTGTCCTTCACTTTGGTAGCCAAGTATTGACGATGAACGATTTTCATTATCGCCGTTAGAGTCAATTGAGCAGTCCAATAACTCCGACTTGCTTCTTATCACATCATCCACATAGGAGGTAAATTGCGACATTTTATCATCTAAAGGAAACTTCTCTGGCATACTTTCTTTCATTTGCAGATAGACGCTAAATGAGTGAAGAATATCATCGATGCTTACATAAACGCGTTTGATAAAATCCTCCTTGAAAGAATTCAGGGCACTTACAAATTCATCTGGTGCCAAGTCCCAGTATGTATACAGTTTCCGCCATGCAGGCCACGATATTGGTGGATTGAAAGAGGAATGCTTGGAAAGATCAGCATTCAGGGCTTCCGGATTAACGTGATTATGACATACGAGGTCATGCAAAACTGGGAACGAGATAGCGGACGCTTTCAGGAAGTCAAATGTATACCTTTCGCGCACCTGCCTCATCGCATCACTAAGCGGGGTGGCTATTGTAGATTCATGGCGTCGCGAAGAAAAATAGGTATAGCGCCGCTCCTTTTGAAGAGCCTCGTTATTTAAAACTTCAATCGACACGTGATCTTCTCTCGTTAAAATAAATGCCATATAGACATTTAGAAATATATCTTGAATTCCTAACCAATATTTTTTTTTCTTTAAATTTTCATCTATATAGGAGAACAATATCTCGAATGCTGTAATTGCACGCTTCAAAACGCGAAGGTTAATCTCCGAGGTATGAACCGGAAGTTCTGCAATCCTTAATTTTGCATCATCTAAAAACAATCTGTATGTCGGATCAGACATTTCCGAAACAAAGGCAGAAAACGCTCCATTGAAGTCGCTTTGCAATGTCAATGAAAAACCAACGGTCTTTTCTTTTGCTTTCTTGTATTCACTGAGAGCCGCACTGTCATCTTGAGCGATTTCAGTCTCATTTGCCACCAGAATAACCCGGTTCTTACCATCGTCAATCAGCTGATGGATATGCCCCAAAAGAACACCTGGTGGAATTGCGCAACGCTCAAGATCATCAAAAATAATGATACGCCCTTTCGGGCTAGTTTCTAGTAATTTAAACCCACCAATTTCGATACCACCGCCGCCTGCCGTCAGCCCTTTCTTAAAATCATCAAGATCAATACGAACATTTTTCAGAAGAGTTTTCCCAACAAAACTTGCTAGACGGGCACCTTTTCCATTTAGGCGCGGATATAAACTTGTTAATATTTCAGAATCAAGCTCTTCTACGTCCTTTATGCCGTAAAGAGATATATATAGAGGTCGATCTTCCTCTTTTGCTCCTCGTCCTTCTATAAATTTCTTGATTAAATACGTTTTACCAGTGCCCCATGGACCATCTACAAGCAAAGAATAGTCACGAGGAGTGTCGCTGTCTGCATGATCATTAAGGGTTTCGATGATAGGTAGATTAGGATCCGGAAATAAATCGGCCTTAGGTAACATTGCGCAGTTCCGTTCTTTTCTGACCGTCGATGAAAGATGTCCAAAAAATACCCATGATAGTTTCTTAAGGTAAGAAGATAACTGCACTCTGAATATCATAGAGTTTCTTTCCTTGTATTCGGAGAGCTTCTGGACTTAGATAATGTTTGCTGTTGCACTACTCTTTTTACGGTGCTGCGGTGGCCATATGACTTGGTCTTAGATATGCGTGTATTATTCCAAGGACACCCGCCAAGCGCCGCGCAATGAACACGTTATCCTGTCATCGTCTGGTTCGTCCATGTTGATGCAAAAGCGGTTATGTGGAAATGAGAAGAATCTCCAGCGGACTATCCTCAGAATGCCTATTTCAGGACCTGTGTATCAAAAACGCAAGTCTTTTATATTATTATTCGGCTTAAGAGCCTGATCCGAAATTTTTCAGCACTGACAATGCGTTGCGGTTCTGCGTGTCAGCATGCGGATTGAGGCGATCAAAGTCCACGCTGTTGACGAGGCTATGGATTTTCCCCAGTCTTTGGCGAGCCGCCTGCAGCGACCGAGCCAGGCGAATGTTCGTTCGACCACCCAGCAGCGAGGCAGGATTTCAAAGCCCTTGGCTATGTCTGGCCTCCCTCATATTTCATCGCACATGCGTTTTTCATGCTTTTATGTGTGAAGTATAGTCCCGCACGTTTCATCGTGCTTTCCGCTAAACCTGACGGCTCTTAGTGCGTGTCTGCTGCTCTGCCGTCCTCACAATTCGCTGACAGCCTTCGAACTGGCGCGTGATGCGGTCGGCATACGGCCTGAGATGCGCATACAGCTCGGCGGGAGCTGGCCAGAACTTACCCCGTTCGCCCTGACGTACCCAGGCAAGGCGGGTTTCGCGCGTCCAGACACCGGCGGGCAGATCCTCGCAGACCTCCAGGATGGCACTGACCTTCTCCGGCGCATTCTCGAAAACCGGCGCATTGACGATCATTGCTGCGAGGTTTGTCAGCCATGAGAGCACAACGCGGGGGTCTGCCGGTCCACATCCGGCGGCAACGATAGCGCGGGCTTCCTGCACACGCTCGCTGGTGAGGTCGCGGGCAATCGTCGGGATGCCTGAGCGCATGGCCCACAGCATTGCATCGAGGCTGGCGGACGGGGCCGCCATTGCTGCAACCGGAGCGGAGTTAGCGTTTTGAATTTTTACAGCGGTGCTCATTGGTCAGGTTCCCGGTATAATTTCGATCTTGCCCCAGGTCGCACGAACCTGTTCGTCTCGGGGCGGCGTCGCCGCGCCATCCGAACGTAGTGAGGATGTATAACTATTACCTTCCTCCCTTCCTCCCTTCTGAAATTGAATTTCCGTACTGGTTCGGAACTGGTACGGAACTGGTTTCCATTATTGGTGGCCTCAGATGCATCCAATTCGGAACTGGTTTCGTTTTTATCATCATTTGTGCATGTATAATTCCGAACTGGTTCCGGCATAGGGCAGAACCTGGAAGGCTTTTTAGGCCTCTGCCACTTACCGAAGTTCCGAACTGCTCCGTAATTTTTTCCGTCAACTTCGTATTTTTTTATAACGTCGCCAGCTTCAAGTTCATGGAGTAATTCAGACACATCAATATTGTCGGCCGGGAAAATTTTCATTTTTAAAGAGAGAGGCTTCCACTCAAAGCCACCTCCATCATCAGCATGATTCCAAATGCCTATAATGAGAATGCGTGCAGCCATAGAGAGGGTGGCGAAGGACTCATCTGTATAAATACCAGGGTGAATGCTACGTATACGGGCCATATCATTACATCCCTAAAGCGCGTTTATATATGTCGAGCAGCGTTTCCTGCTCTTCCACCTCTGCCGGTTCCTGCTTGCGTAGGCGGATGATCTGTCGAATAACCTTTACATCAAATCCGGCTGATTTTGCCTCCGTGAAAATATCCTTAATATCGCTTGCCAGAGCTTTGCGCTCTTCTTCCAGCCTCTCAATTCTTTCTATGATGCTACGCAGCCTGTCAGCTGCAATCCCGCCGGTCGTGGCTTCGCTGTTGTGGCCAATGTCACTCATTATACATTCTCCCGGAAACGCCAGTAACCATCAGTTGGTTTTACCCATTCAATGCCCAGGGCACGGGTTAACGGGCTGTCTTGTTTTGGGATGGGTTTGGAACCGTTACGCACAGCTGAAAGAAAGCCCTCTGTCAGCCCATGAGCCAGAGCAAAATTTTTAGCTGTCTTCATTTCATTAACCTTGCGGTTAAGAAGTGCGTAAATATCGGTTGTATCCAGCATATTTTTCATTCGCAGCCTTCCTTCGAGAGACGAGTTGCTTTTTCCTGTAGAGCGTTGGCCCGGGCATTCAGCCATTCAGCAATCTCTCTGTAGTAGAGCGCTCGGCACAGTGCTCTCTTTGCGCGCTTTCGAGTGATGACAATCCGCCATTGCAAAATGAGTTTCCCCATTTTCGTCCCATTCATTATTTAAGGCGCGATAGATAGCGGCTTCTTCTTCCGCTTTCTTTTGCAGTCGGCCCAGTGTTTCCTGATAAATGGCGAGCATCTTCATAAAAATTTGCGCCGTAATTGTTATCGGCTCGCCATAGTAAATGCTTTTCGCCTGCCGCTCTGAGATATTCAGGACGCGAGCAAGGCGGTGAATGGTCGCTTTGACGCCAAGGCCAGGGCCAAACGTCTTAACGATTGTCCGGGCCATCATCTGGGCGTCATGCGTGACTGAGTTAGTCATCGTCATTGGACAGTTTTCCAAAATTTTGGAACGATTTTCCAAAATATTTCTCATTATTTCCTCCATATTCTGTTTTGTGAGAACGAATACGGAGACAAACCTTGTGTGATACTGATCCACACTCATACGACTGCGCTGATCCGAACACATTAATCGGCACGCCATTTCTGGCACATTCTCTGGTTGATACCGCCGAGTTGTGGTCGTTCCTGCACCCGTTTGCTACGCTTGACGAACGTAGAAAATTACTGGTGCAGGTAGCGCAGTTGCTGGGTGTGGACAGCATTTCGTGACCTCATGGCCTCAGATAGATCGTCTGCATGCCGTCCTGACGAACCACGAGAATATCAGGGTCGAGAGTGGCTTGATTTATCAGATGATCAGGATTGCGCTTCTGATTGCCGAACGCTGTCCATTCGCGGGCATAGTCTGGTTTAGAAAACGCAGGCTTAAACCCGCATGGGATTGTTTTCTGGCGGGTGACGATCATCGTGTTGAACTCCGGCCAATTTCGCGCAACACGTCAGCCGTAGATTGGTTGCGGTATACGGCCCACGCCAGCGCGATATCCTCATCGCGCGTCCAGGATCGAGGACGCCGGGCAGAAGTCTTCTCCAGGGTGATTGTCATTTTACATACTCCAGAGCTGGAGAAGAAACCCGTTGCGATATTTCGTTGAACATCATGCCGATTTGGGTTTGTTTCTTAGGGAATGCCGTATTGAATATGTCATTGAAGTGCTTCGGGCTTTGTGCAACAGACAACAGAGCGGTCAGCATTTTTATATGAGTTCTGAAGGGCTCATCATGCTCTGGCTTCAGCATCTGGTGATGTTTGAATGCACGGTGGTATTCAGTATTCGATGGGTTGGCGTCGCGTATTACTTCAAGACCAAGATTACCAAACAGGAACTCATACACATATTTATTGATGAATTTCCCACAGAGTGGATGATTGTTGCGTGTCGATCTGTGTACACCGAGAACACGGTGGAGCTTTTCAAAAAATGGCGGTTCGAATTTCTTTTCCCATACTCTGACTTCAGGAGAGAGTATGTTCATTGCCAGTAGCTCTTTTGTTAGTGCTGGAGCCGTATTGGTCAAACGCTTGCGCATTTCGACGAACTGGACAGAAATACCTTCCATTACGTCATCTGCGGCTGTTGTGTCGGACCTGCTCGCAAGAAATACAGCTTGTTCTTGAGTGAACCATTCAACAGTTTTAGGCCTTCCGCCTGCCTTGCCAGAGGTTTCGCGCAGCAGCAGCGCGGAACCGAGCCTATCAATGCGGCGGCGATATGCTTTCACAATTCTACGAAAATCTCGGTCACGCGCGTAACCAAGACGTCGCGCCAGTTCAGTTTCACTAATGCGCAATTCGCCGTCATGCTTCTTCTCAATATGGAACGGCATTATTTGAGTGGTCATCACACAGGCTCCACATACGGAGTGGATGAGGATACGGAATGTTTTTTCCCAGCTTGTGCCTGATACTTATTCTTTACGGAGCGTGCCGTGGGTATAAGGTCGCATAGCGGAACTTGAAGAACTTCGCTGATTTTTCTTACATGATGAACAGGAATGGCGCGCCACTGACGAATAGCAGCGGGTGTCACTTCAACAATACTCGCGAGCGCTGACACGCTGCCCGCTTTATTGATTGCGGCCTGCACACATGGTGGCCTGGTGCTAGTAGGGTTTCTGGTCATACCCGCACCGTAAGTTATTCTTTCTAATAGAGCAAGTATTTCTTACTTATGTAAATATGCGAAAGGAGGGTAAAAGAAAGAATGTCTTTCAAAGAGAATCTTCAGGATGCTATGGCGTCCGCTGGTGTAGGACCAACCGACATAGGGAACGCCTTAGGCATTTCATCGCAGGCGGTTAGTCAATGGATTTCAGGCAAGACACATCCTACTGGGAAGCGTCTAAAGGATCTTGCTATTTTTTTAGGTACCTCTTGGGAGGAACTGCATTCAGAAAAAGGCAGTCGACGAGAGATTACTAAAATAGTCCACGCTCCTTCTTACATAACTATACCCGAATATGATGTGGTAACTTCAGCGGGACCAGGCGCGGTGCCGCAGCTTTGTTCGCCTGGTGAAGGTTTGAGGCCAGCAGAGCATTGGCAGATACCTCGTGCTTATATTTCTGCCTTTTCAGACGTCCCGGATAAACTCGCCATCATTCGAGTGGCGGGAGATAGCATGGAGCCTGAGTATCAAGCGGGCGATCGGGTGCTAATGGACACTTCTCATCGTGTGCCATCTCCTCCTGGGGTTTATGTTCTTTGGGATGGCTACGGTTTGGTTCTTAAGCGGCTGGAGTTGTTACCTGGGATGGAAGAGCCACGTCGCGTAAGGATTATGAGTATAAATCCTGCGTATTCCACTTATGAACTGACTCTCGATGAGATTAGTATTAATGGGCGAGTAATCGGGAAATGGGCCTGGAAGTGATGTTGCCGGACTTTAATTCCGGCTTTGATATTTTAACTTAACGGAAGAGATATTACTCTGATATGAAGCTTACTAAGTCTCAATTTTCAGACCTAGATCGTAGGATGGGTTCTCAGAAAGAAATTGGGGTAATTGGTGGGTGGACGCCAGTTCCTGTTTCGTCCGGTGAGTGGCAAAAAATATGTGCTTTGAGCCTAGAAGGTATAGGGCTTACGGACCAGATTATACTCACTGCTTACCCCGGTCAGGGTGACAAAAGGGCTAAAGTGCATTATTCGACTCAATCTGGCTTTCAGGCTGCCAGGTTAGAAATTGGCCATGAGGACATGTGGCACATCAATAAGGGTGAGCTTCCTCCAGGATTTCCTCGTCGGGTTGGCTGTCCACATGTGCACTTATGGCAGGATAATCGATTACGCTTGATAGACGGTGCACAAAAAGCACATTTACCGTTAGCAAATAATTTACCTAATTCTATAGAAAATTGGGAGGAGGCTGTTTTATGGTTTATCACAGAATGCTGGGTAGCTCTCCCGGAACACATGGAGAAATTCGGTCTTCCTCCACAAGACAGGCTATTATAGAGAAGGTAAAAAAAGAAATAAATGCAGACAGAGAGCTTCTTGTCCGTGGCGATATTATATCAGTTGTAACTGATTGTTTATATTATGATTTTTCTTCTGTTTCTGTGCGAATAATCATTGGCCCTAAGGGTGATAGAATATTAGTTACTGATGATGGTAATGCATTGGATAGGATTGTGTCCGAAGGAAAGAGACCTTATTCTGGTGCGAGACTGGCAAGTGCAGTCGCCAAAAGATATGGGCTTACGTCACGTGATGGGATACTCCTTAGTCCAGAAATATCCGTATCTGAGATACCATCCTTTGTCGCACTCGTCTCGAATGCAAGTTCTGAGCTTGCTTTATCACTTGCCAACTATGCAGAGCCTCGTGTCTATCGCGACATAGCAAAGGAGTTCATAGATCGATTGGATGATTGGTTCCCGGGAATTTCCACTAAAAAAAATGCTGATTTTTTGGGGGCGAGTAAGAAGATGCACACTTTCGACATTGAAGCTGTGTATAAGAACAAGACACCACTTTTGATCGATGAAGTTCGCCCACGCAAAGTTAACTCTATTGTCTCTGCAAATTTTGACGTGAGCAGAAGAGAAGATATTAATGTTTCTCGTTGGGCGATTTATGATCCTGCCATAGCAAAAGATATTGGCCCTGAAAACCTATCGCTCTTAGCATCTATTACGAACGTGGTTGAAATAGATGCAATAAATAGGAATATGCTTATTACCTTAGGTATGGCTTATTAGCTAATAAGGTAGTGATTTAATGCGCATCTATAAGCATTAGCACTTCAATATTTATCGTTAATCTGTAGAATATTTTCATAAGTGGTTGCACGGTTAGCTTGAGTTGCAGATTTTTCCTGTTGATAACTATTGTTGTTTATTAAAATTTTTGCATTTTATTGTGTTGCGTATGTCCGCTTTGTGGGGCGGGTAAGTTTATACCGTGGCAAAACACACTGAAAATAAATATTTAGGCTCCATATACCTTTTGGTGTGTAAGAACGTAAATCACAAACAGTAAGAAATACTTTCTTTTTTGCTTGACGCGTAAGTAAGAAAAACTTACGTTGAGCCCATCAACCGAAAGGAGATGGGCCATGAACTACCCTGACAATATACGATCAGTACCGGGCAGCCCGATCTATGCACCTATCCGGCACAATGTATCGCCGACACGAGATAACGCTACGATTGCAATGATCGTCAGCATTTTGCGAGAGGCCTCTCAGACGATAGCAGGCCTGACGCGCAAGCTGGAGTGTAACGGGGATCTGGCTGTTCTCGCAGTCGCTCCTGATCTGGAAGCACTCGCTCAGGAAATAGAGCGCGATGATGTTGAGAAAATCCATGAACTCGCACGGGAGAACGCCTGTGAACTCGCATAATTTTCGCGCAATAGCTGGCTGGATAGCTGGCTATGTTGTCAATGCGTTCTGTCGCGCCGCTGACAATGAACTGGTGCAGGCATTGTTCGGTATTGCATTTATGCTCTGCATAACCCTGTGGATGATGTTCACAGAGACGGGAGAGGCCGTAACAGGTGATCTGATTGCCGCATTGTTGTCGATAATTTCAGTATTTTTTGATATCGGACGCGGGGTGTTGTCATGAGCCGCAAGCAGGCAATTGAATGCGTTGAGCGTATGCAGCGCCTGATTAAATGTACGCAGCTGCTACTCGAAGGTGAGCTACAGGATTTTCAGCGAAACACTGACAACCTGTTAGACTCATTTTGCTCAATGGCAGATTTCAGCACGCTAAATCTCAGAAGTGTGCAACGCAATTTTAACGAGCTGTATAACCTTCGTCAGGAGGTTCGTGACCTGTTTAGGAAAAATCCTGAACTGCGCAGGGAAGTGCGTGATTACGTTGGGGGCGTGAGCTGTGTCTGATCCTATGTTAACTGCTGTCAATCAGGTTTACGCCGACCACCTCAAAGCTGATTTGTCGGCAATAAATAAAACGATGCTTTCTATTCGTTCAGAAAATGCGCGAACAGACAATGATACGCTGGATCTGATCGGAACTCTTGAGAGCCTTACAAAGCACACTAAACGTGCAGCTGAAATACTGCGTGAAAAACTTGGCGGGCAAATGCAGGAGGATGGTGTTGTTGCTATGCAGTCCGATGTGTGGGTCGGTAGTTTAGCCAGATCTCCTCAGACCGCGATGATAACGGATGAGTCTGCGCTCAAGATCCTGCATCCTGAGTTGTGGGAACCCCAGCCAGACAAGCTCAACAGAACCGAATTAAACAAGCTGGCCCGTAAAGGTTCTTTACCTGGCGTTAGCTTATCGAATGGTGGTGCTCCGGTTCTCCGTGTGAGTGCTAGGAAGGATGTGTGATATGACTAATTTAGTGCCACTTAACCCAGAGCAGGAAAACGAGTTAATAAACGTCTTAAGGGACAGTTTATATCCGGGGGCTGAGGATAACAGCATCCGCATGGTTATCGGATACTGTCGTGCAGCTTCTCTGGATGTGATGAAAAAGCCGGTTCATATTGTTCCTATATGGGACAAGAGTATTGGCCGTATGCGGGATGTGGTTATGCCCGGCATCTCTCTTTATCGAATTGAAGCATCACGTACTGGTCAATATATCGGCAAAAGTGAGCCTGAGTTTGGCCCCCTGCAAAATATCGAGCTTGGAGGTGTTCGGGTTCGTTTCCCTGAATGGTGCCGAATGACGGTGCGCCGCCTGGTGCATGGGCGCGAATGTGAGTTTACAGCCAAGGAGTACTGGATTGAGAACTACGCAACAGCAAAAAAAGATACTGATGCACCCAATACCATGTGGAAAAAACGTGCTTACGGCCAGCTGGCAAAGTGCGCTGAAGCTCAGGCATTGCGCATGGCGTTTCCTGAGCAGACGGGTGGTACAAATACTAATGATGAAATGGACGGTAAAATCCTGGGGCCGACCATTGATATAACCCCATCTCAGACGGAGAGTAAGACTATTGCAGCAAATATAGATCACATAAAGATTTTTGCGGAACGTCTAACTAAGTGCATTCATGCGAATGATGTGGATGGTTTGTGGTCGAAGTGGGAGATGGTAATTCAGAGAGCAGAGGAAGCAGGACGACCGATTGCGCCTGAGGTTCAGTCAACCGTGTTTGATATGATTGGCGATAAACGCTCAGAGTTTTCAGAGCAGGTAGCAGAAGAACAGATTGAAGAGGTGGTAGCATGATTCTTTTTTATGATACAGAAACCACCGGCCTTCCGGACAAATATTGTAGTCTGGATGATCCTAAGCAGCCACGTTGCGTTCAGCTTGCGGCAATTCTTACAGATGATAAGGCGTTGAGCAGTCATGTATTAATCTGGTTGTTCATCCTGACGACTGGACTATCCCTGCTGGCGCAGCAGCTGTGCATGGCATCACCACAGAAACAGCAAAGAAAATAGGAATCAGAGAGGCAGTTGTTGCAACAGCCTTTTATGACCTTCTTCATAAAGCAGATCTTGTCGTTGCTCATAATGAGAAGTTTGATCGGCAAATTATACGAATTATGTTCAGCCGTCTGAAGCGTGGCTGGGTATTTGATAAACCTGCCTGTGACACGATGGAGATATCAGCTCCGATTGTTGATTTGCCGCCAACGCCCCGGATGGTCAGAGCCGGTATTAATAAGCCAAAAGCGCCAAAACTTGAGGAGTGTATAGAGCACTTTTTCGGAGAAAAGCTTGAGGGAGCACATGACGCTCTTGTTGATGTTCGGGCATGCGCTCGTTTGTTTTTTCATCTGAAGTCTTCAGGAGCCGCCGTATGACCACAAACAACTGGCCTGATCCTGCATGCCCTCGTTTATCATGCGCTATTTTTAACGAGAGGTATGCTGCTATTGCCGCGGAATTGCTGAAAAAGGAGGGGCGGCATGGGTGATGAGTTATCTAACCTTCTCATGATGAAGGATCTTTTGCCTAGATTGAGTGGCAAAATAGGTGAAACAAGACTGAGAAAACACCTGCAGGAGACGCCTGTTTTTGCAGGAGGCCCCACTCATAGACGATGGGGTAAAAAAATTGTTTTCTCTGGTGATGATATTGAAAGACTGTTGAAAAGTTTAGAATGTCCCTCAAAATTGTCAGTCGCGCCGGCCGCGAATACCTTTACGTCCGTGGAACCGTCTGCGGAAAAAGCATATTTGAGAGCACAGGCACTACTGACAAAAAGCAAGCCGAAGCATACCGGGCAAAACGCGAGGCGGAGCTCTGGACGGCAGGAATTTACGGCGCACGAGCTGTCATAACATTTTCCAGTGCTGTTCAGGCGTATGTCGAAGCTGAAGATCGGTCAGAAGCAACAAAAGCTTATCTTGCAAGACTTCTCCCTCATTTTGGCAGAATGAAGCTGGCTGATATTACGCAGGAGGTAATCGACAACTCTTATGCCAGGATTTTGCAAAAGGGTCGCGATTCCTCACCAGCTACAAAAGTCAGAGGAGTTTTGACACCGATACAGTCTGTTCTGACGTTTGCAGCAATCCGTCAGTGGTGTGACAAGCCTGCATTTAAAGGCCCATCAATTCCGAAGTCGCGATCATTTTTTTTAAATCCTGACGACGCAACACGACTGGTTCAGGCGGCCGCACCCCACATCAGGCCATTGCTTATATTTCTTCTATGCACAGGATGCCGGCTGTCTGAGGCGGTTGAACTGGACTGGCGAGATGTTGACATACGAGGGAGGAGGGCAGTCGTCTGGCAAAAACAGGGGAATGAACGGTACGTTGAGCTTGTGCCGAGAGTTATAAATTCTTTGCTGTCATTAAAAGATCGTGATGGCCCGGTTTTTAGGCCAAAGCACAGAGTTGATAGGGTGACGGCTGGATTCGCGGATAACAAACGGCAGAGCGGCGGCCAGATTAAGGCGGCATGGTCTGTCGCATGTCGCAATGCCGGATTCTCTGGCCATATGCGTGTATGGACTCCGAAGGGGAAAAGTAGAGAGCAGTCATTTTTTGTGCCGGATATAACTCCGCACGATCTGAGGCACACATGGGCATCATGGCATTATTGTCTGCACAAAGACATTCTGGCTCTAAAAGAAGAGGGGGGATGGGCTACAATGTCCATCGTTGCTCACTATGCCAAAAAAATGCCTGCTGAATATAAAGAGGACATACGAGTCTGGTGGGGTTTATAGCAGAACGGATCTGGCACGGATCTGGCACAGTTCCAAATGATATTAAGCGGTATCAGATGGCATTAAATGATATATAAATTTTTGGGGAATGTCTTAAAAACCGCAGTTTTCTGCGACAGGAATGGTGGGCGCAGCAGGGATTGAACCTACGACCCCTACCATGTCAAGGTAGTGCTCTACCGCTGAGCTATGCGCCCACCATTCCTGTCCTGTGGGGCTTTTATCCTGCTTGTGTTCTGTGTGCAACCCTACAATGATAGAGGAATGAAAAATTTTACCCATTTTTTTGTGCGTAAAGGTCTGAAATCCTTTTTTCCTGCTCACAGTGAACAATTTCATAGTGAAGCCAGCGCACCATATGGCGTTGTGGGTAAGACTGTCGTGCCGGTTGTGCTGGCTTCTCCTCATTCCGGGCGGTGTTATTCTGAGGCGTTTGTCAGTAACAGTCGTCAGCCTTTATCTGTTTTGCGCCGCGGTGAAGATAGCTACGTTGAAGAGCTGGCGGCTGAAGCTCAGGCGTGTGGGCCGACCTTACTTCATGCCCTGTTTCCCCGTGTGTTTTGCGATGCAAACCGCGCAGCCTGGGATATGGATCCTCGTATGTTTGACGGGCCGGTGCCGGCCTTTGTAAAACCGTCTGAACGGGCTTTTTCTGGCCTGGGGTCTGTACCGCGTATCGCCGCAGGTAACTGTAATATTTATCGTAAGGCAATCCCTTTTGAGGAGGCCGCACGAAGAATACAGACATGCTGGCTCCCTTATCATCACGCTTTATATCAGTTACTGGGGCAGGCCCATACACGCTTTGGAATAGTGCTTCTGCTCGATCTCCACTCCATGCCTGATGCGCCTGATGCGGGTTCACCCGATTTTGTTCTGGGTGACTGTCATGGCCGGAGCTGTGCGGCCCGTTTTACTGACTGTGCTGAACATGAACTGCGCCAGGCCGGGTTTAGAGTGTCACGTAATAAGCCTTATGCTGGCGGTTATATCACGCAGCATTATGGCAGACCGCAGAACGGCTTTCATGCATTGCAGATCGAAATGCGTCGCAGCCTATATATGAAAGAGGCAACGTATGAAAAAATTGAAAATTTTTCTGAACTCAGTTCAGCACTCAGGTCTCTGACTGAGGTTCTTATAAAAGAGAGTCTGAGTTCTTAATGGAGAGTAATGGTTAATATTTTGTGAAAGGATAGAAATTTTCAAGACGATGTGTGAAACGTAGCCTTCTCAGATGGTGTAATGGATACAGAAGATGAAAATGAAAAAGAGCGCAGGTCTTCTGTGTTTTGTAGTGAGTTTTACAGCTGCTTTGTCGGCCTGTTCTTCAGGGCACGCTGGTTCGGTTATTCCGGCTGCGTCTTTGCCTGACGCGCGTGAGGTTTTGCCACCGCCGCCTGTTCCGGGTAGTGCAGGTCAGGCTGATGATGATCAGGTATTTAAAGCAACCCGTGACCTGCGGGGCAGCTCACGCTGGATGCTTGCTCAGCATGATGCACTCCTTGATAAAGCGACCCTGCTGGAAGATTTTTCATGCGCTGTTGGGTATAAACTTGATCTTAAACAAGCTCCGCATCTGAAGTCGTTTTTTGATAAGGTTGCCCCGGCGATTAAAGAGAGAACATCTCAGGTTAAGCACCTCTGGCACCGTCGTCGTCCGTTTGTTGGTACTGACCAGCCAACATGCACAACAGTCGCTGACTTAGGGCTTTATTCTTCGTTCCCTTCTGGTCACACAACAGCGGGATATGGCATGGCCTTGGTGCTGGCCAGTCTTTTGCCTGAGAAGGCTGGTCCTGTTTTGCAGCGGGGTCGTGTTTTTGGTGAAAGCCGGATTGTTTGCGGCGTCCACTGGAAGTCAGACGTAGAGGCTGGTTACCTGAATGCAGCATCGCAAATGAGTGTTCTGCTGCGGGAACCTTCGCTGCAGGAGGATCTTAAAGCTGCTCAGGATGAGCTGCGCGCTATGGCGCACACTCAGCCTCCGGTGGATGCTGCACAGTGTCAGACAGAGCGGGATGCGGCTGACCATTCCCTGTTGTCAGCACCCTGAGTAATTTTAATAAGTCTGTTAGCGGGAGATTCTGACAAAATTACAGTTGTCAGAGAGTTTGACGATAACGGGTTTTGAGATGATGTCATCGTGTGAGGCAAAGATAGCCGTACCTGTTGCTGGTTGTCCCTTTTTCAGGAAACCAGTAACCAGGTTGGCATCTACTGTATCAAGTCTGAGTTCTTTGTTTTCGGCAGAGTATGCTTTTAAGCAGATCTTGGATAAATCAGCTTCTGTATCTGATAAATTAGATATGGTGATATTATAGGTCTTCACATAGGCTGTGTTTGACCCGGTAGCGATTGATCCGTGAGATTTTTCGATGGCATAGACAGAGATGCTGTCATATGCGTTTGCGTAAGCCGAAGTAACAGACCCGAGAAGTAATGAGGCGGCTATAATATATGCAGAAAATTTCATAACAAATTTCCATTTTGATTTTTATAAAAATATCTTTGGATCGTTTATAGATTATATAGATTATTGTAAATTAATTTTAATTATTTTTTATGGTAAAAACAGGCATAAAAAACCGCCTGATTTTACCATATTTTTTTAAGTCTTTACTGATATTTGAAATATTATTTCAGCATATCATGTGAGCGAAACCAGCTAACGGCATCTTCAACGGCTTCTCGTGCGGGGCGGGGAGCATAGCCCAGTTCTGCGATGGCTTTGTCAGAGGAGAAAAACATCTTTTTTCGTGACATTGCCAGCATTTCACGGGTGACCCGTGGGGTAATGCCAAAGCTGCGGGATAGCCATTCTGAAGCAATAGCAACGGGCCATATCACCTCGGGGGAAAGGCGGACTTTTGGTTTTGCGACGTGAGCAATCTCTGCAACCATGGCGAACAGGTCACGCAGCAGGTAGTTCTCTCCGCCAAGAATATATTTTTCGCCTATAACACCACGCTCGAGCGCCAGAGCGTGACCTTCGGCCACGTCATCGACGTGCACAATATTGACACCACTATCAACATAAGCGGGCATTCGCCCGGCAGCGCAGTCGAGAATCATCTGCCCGGTAGGTGTTGGCTTAATGTCTCGCGGTCCCACTGGTGTTGAGGGGTTAACAATCACGGCAGGCAGGTTTTCGTCGCGTACCAGGCGCAGCACTTCCTGCTCAGCTCTGTATTTGGAGCGTTTATAAATGCCAATAACACTATGCTCATGCACCGGTGTATTTTCATTGCTGATCGTGCCATCGCCAATCAGCCCCAGAGCAGCGACGGAGGAACAGTAGACAATGCGCTCTGCACCAGCTGCTTTTGCAGCCAGCATCAGTTTGCGTGTGCCCTCAACGTTGGCGGTCATCATCGGTGTTGGGTCTGGCACCCACAGACGGTAATCAGCGGCAACATGAAATACGTAGCGGCAGCCTTTGACGGCCTGATCAAAACTCTCCGGGCGGGAGAGGTCGCCCTCTGTCAGTTCAGCCGGAATATCGGCAATGTTCTGACGGTCGCTTCCTTTGCGCACCATCAGCCTGAGCGAGTGGCCATGTTTAACCAGAGCGCGGGCTACGGCTGAGCCAACAAAACCGGTTGCGCCGGTTACAAGCGTATGAGCAGTCATCAAAGGGGCTCCCGCAGGGGTATGAAGTAAGAACAGGGCTGTTAAGCCCGAAATGCTGGTTTGTTTCTTTTATCCTGTCATCCAAGGTGGCGCCAGACCCTGTGCTGGTGTAATAGGTCTGACTTATATACCTAACGCCCTCCTTCATGATGATTTCATGACAGGTTTCTGGAAGGTCCGGCGGGGGCTTTTCGGGCAGACACTAAAGCGCGTACTGTGAAGAAGCTTACTGTTTTTCTGACCCTGCTGGGCTTACTTGTTATTACTGCAGCTATGGCGTGGAGTGGTTTTGGTGCCGTGGCGCATGCGGTTATGCGCATTGGTCCGGGCGGCTTTCTGCTTATGGTATTGTGTCAGCTTCTGGTTGATGGTGTGCTTGGGCTCGCCTGGAGCGCGGCTGTGCCAGAGATTGGCTTCCTGAAGCTGACCGGTGCGCGTATGGTGCGGGACGCAGCGGCATCCTGTCTGCCATTTTCCCAGCTCGGCGGTTTTGTTATCGGTATTCGTGCCACCTGTTCTGTGCGCGGGGCCGGTAAACGCAAAGTGGACCTGCCTGAGGCTGCAACCGCGAACCTTGTTGATATTACAACTGAGGTGATGGGGCAGGTAGCGTTTGTGCTGCTGGCTGTTGGGTGCCTTGCTGCGCATCAGCGTAACAGTCCTCTTGTCATACCTGTTATCATTGGCGCGGTTTTTCTGATGATGGGTGCCGCAGGCTTTGTCTGGACACAAAGGCACGGCGGCAGTCTGTTTCGCCATCTGGGCAATAAGCTGACCAGTAACATTCTTGCACAGTGGCAGGATATCCTGCTGAATAGTGCAGACGAAGTGCAGCAGCGTATGGAAGCCGTCTGGTCGCGTCCGTTGCGTATTGCTCTCTCCGCTTTTTATCATCTTATTGGCTGGATCAGCAGTGCAGGCATGCTGTGGCTTACAGCTGGTTTTCTGGGAGTGCACCTTAACCTGGTGAACGCCATTGCGATTGAAGGCGTAACCTGTGCTGTGTTGTCTATGGGCTTTCTGGTGCCAGGCAACCTCGGGGTGCAGGAGGGCGCTTATATTGCTCTTGGGCATGCTTTTGGTATTGACGCTTCAGTTTCCCTGGGCCTTTCCCTTTTGCGGCGTGGCCGGGAGCTGAGTATTGGTGTACCGGTGTTGCTGGTGTGGCAGATGCTTGAAATGCGTGGGCTGCGAAAGCTGCCCGCCAGTAAGGACGGAGCACAGAAGCCAGAGGTTATTGAGGAAGCTGACTTCTCGGCCGTGAAGGAGTGAGGGTGGTGACTGAAGCTGTTTTCGAGACTCTTGCTGTTGTTGGCCCCGGGCTTATCGGGTCTTCAGTTTTGCGTCGTGTGCGTGAATTTCCTGGGCTTGCGCGTCGTACTATCGCTGTTGATATTGATCCTGCGGTGTGTGCCCGTGTGCAGGAGCTTGGTATTGCTGACGAAGTAACGACCGATGCTGCTGAGGCGGCAGCTCAGGCTGATTGTGTGCTTTTGTGTGTGCCTGCTGGTGCTATGGGGCATGTTGCAGCCAGCGTTCTGCCCGCTATGAAGCCTGGTGCTATTCTGAGCGAGGTCGGTTCGGTTAAGGTTTCAGTCATCGAGGCGATTACGCCTTACCTGCGGCCTGATATTGCCTATGTGCCTGTGCATCCTATGGCCGGTACAGAATTCTCAGGGCCTGATGCAGGTTTTGCTACCCTGTTTGAAGATCGCTGGTGCCTGCTGACACCGCTCGAAGACACACCGCATGAAGCGATTGAAGCGACTCTGACCTTCTGGGAGCGATGTGGTAGCCGCCTGCGTGAAATGACACCTGCGCACCATGACCGGGTTTGTGCGATTGTCAGCCATCTTCCGCACCTTCTGGCCTTTACAATCTGTGGTACAGCCGATGATCTGGCAGATGAAACGCGCTCTGAAGTGCTGGACTTTGCAGCATCAGGATTTCGGGATTTTACACGCATCGCAGCTTCTGACCCGATCATGTGGCGTGATATCTTCCTGCTTAATCGCAAGGCACTGCTGGAAATGCTGGCGCGCTTTACTGAAGATGCACAGGCAATGGCCCGTGCTATCCGCTGGGCTGATGAAGAGTATATCGTTGACCGGATAGAACGCGGTCGTAAAATCCGTAAGAGCCTTATTCAGAACCGTCAGGCCTGAAAATCAGGTTGGCTGCCCGTAAGCCAGGATATGCAGGGCATCAAGGCGTTTATGGTTTTTGTCAGCTGTCGGATTAAGCGAGAGCACTTTTTGCCATGCTTTCAGTGCGGCTTTGCCGTCTTTACGCTGTTCCTCCACCGTGCTGAGCAGGGCCCAGCTGGTCGCATCATCCGGGTCTTTTTGCAGGGCTGTGCCGAGGTCACTGACAGCGCCCTTCAGGTCACCTGCAACAAGACGAATCTGCGCGCGAGAGCGCCATAACACAGCTTTTTCGGGCTGCAATGCCAGAGCGTCGTTCATGTCTTCCGAGGCGTCATCAGGTTTCTGGTCTGTGACATCCTTTCTGGCGCGGCGCAGCAAAAGAAGTGTCGTGGGAGAGAGGCCGGCTGAGCGAAGGCTTTCCAGCTTATCAGCGATAAGATGCGCCTCATCAGCTGATGTTGTATGCGTCAGCTGTACCACCAGGGCTGCCTGAAGTTCATCGGCAGGTGATTTTTTCGGTGCATGGGCTGATGCCGCTGCGGGCGGCGGCAGGGCTTCAGATGTCTGTTCAGCTTTTTTATGATGTGCTGATGCGCATAAAGCCGCAGTGCTGCTGAGTGCAGTATAAAGCAGCAGGCCTTTAATGAGATGCCCTGAGGCGCTGCGAATAAAAGATCCTGAACGCAAAAACCCGCTCCTCCATAGAATGGAAAAACGGGTTATACGGATATCATGTCTCATCTGCCAGCCTTAAAAGGCCAGAGACAACATAAATCAGCCCTGACGGGCTTTCATGCGAGGGTTCTTTTTGTTGATAACATAAACCCGGCCACGACGACGTACTACACGGCAGTCTTTGTCACGCACTTTGGCCGATTTCAGGCTGTTTCTGATTTTCATGGCCTGTTTTTCTCCGCCAGTTCCAGATGAGTTGAAATTAAGATGAGTGCGCACATAACGTTTCGGGCGCTCTGAGTCAATAATTTGAGCCGTTATACAGTGATTTTCTTTGCATCAGGCAGTTTTTCATTTTTTATTCTGCCGCGGGAGCCAAGGTTGAAAAGGCTGCCGCCAGGGTATGAAAATCAGCAGAACGCGGAGAGCGCGGCCGCCAGGCAAGGCCGATTGTACGCCAGACCGGCCCGCCTGAGAGTGGACGGCTGATAACCGGATGAGTGCTGAGCAGGCCGTTGTCGATGGCCAGAGTCGGCACAACGCCGATACCAAGGCCAAGGGCGACCATATCTGCCATCGTATGGAGGGATGTAGCCGTAAATGTTGCATCATTTTCGTCTGAACTATCCCATCCGCGTCCCTGACGGCAGACGGCCAGTGTCTGCTCGCGCAGGCAGTGACCGTCCTCCATCATAATCATACGCTGATCTTCAAGTTGTTCGGCAGAAACGTGGCTGGCTGAGGCGAGAGGATGCCCTTCAGGCATAATGACCTGAAGGGGGTCGCGCCACAGAGGCAGGGTTTCGGTGCCATCGCACAGGCAGGGCATTGCCAGGATGAGCAGGTCCAGGCGGCCAAGGCTCAGTTTCTCAAGGAGACGTTCAGTCGTATCTTCTGTCACGGAGAGTACAATCTGAGGAAAGCGCTCCTGTATTGTGCGCACCATCGGGGTAACAAGAAAAGGCCCTATTGTCGGAATAACGCCCAGGCGTAGAGGGCCTGTCAGCGGGGTACGGGCAGCTGCTGCAAGTTGTGGTACAGCCTCAAGAGCCTCAAGGGCCTGACGCCCTTTACGGGCGACCTCCTGCCCCAGGGGGGTAAACACTACTTTTTTGCCAACGGTACGATCAAGAAGCTGGGCATCAAGCTGACGTTCGAGTGTCATAATCCCGGCTGACAGGGTAGACTGCGTTACAGCACAGGCCGCCGCTGCCCGCCCGAAATGGCGCAGTTCTGAGAGGGTAATAAGGTAGCGCAGTTGCTGTGCAGAGGGCAGGGGAAGCACAGATGTGGTCTCCGGTAAGGTCGCTGGTGAGATGTAATGATCGAATGGGTCGATGATTTGGATATAAAATATTCATTGGCATGAATTGTCATATCGCGCCATAGATAAGCCCACACACAACGGCAGTCTGTGTCGTTGTCTGATGTATCTGGCATAATAAAGGAGCAGATTTATGCTGACAGTTGGTGATAAATTTCCTGAGTTTGATCTGACAGCCGTTCCTGGTGGTCCGGAAGGTCTGAAAGGGCAGTTTGTCCAGATTTCTGACAAATCTGACGCTGGTAAGTGGAAGATCGTTTTCTTCTGGCCTAAAGATTTCACATTCGTCTGCCCGACCGAAATCGTTGCTTTCGGTAAAAAGGCTTCTGACTTTGCTGACCGTGATGCCGTTGTTTACGGTGTTTCTATCGACAGCGAGTTCGTTCACCTGAACTGGCGCCTGCACCACGAGGACCTCAAAACCCTCGAAATCCCGATGCTGGCTGACATTAAGCGTGAGCTGACAGAAGGCACGGGCGTTATGGCAAAAGACGCAGGCGTTGCTCTGCGTGCGACCTTCATTGTTGACCCGCAGGGTATCATCCGCCACGTGTCTGTTAACGATCTGTCAGTTGGTCGTAACCCACAGGAAATCGTGCGTATTCTTGATGGCCTGCAGAGCGATGAGCTGTGCCCATGTAACTGGAACAAAGGCGACGACTTTATTAAAGTCTGATCTTCTTTGTGCGTCAGGGGGTGTTATGCTGCTCAGGCAGCATAGCATGCCTCTGGCATCCCTTCCTGTTGTGGTGGGGTTTTGATGGCAGAAGCGCGCTGCGCTGCCATTGTGCGTTTTCTGATTTCAGACAAAGCGCCCGTTTTTCTTTTTTATAACTGAGTCTGCTGCTGTCTGTTTCAGTGCAATGAAACAGTGTTTGATGTTGCCTGCTTTATTTTCCTGATAAGGATGGATCTGATGTCTATTGATGCTCTGAAAAATCGTATTCCTGATTATGCAAAAGACCTGCGTCTTAACCTTAGCTCTCTGGCAAACGATGTTACGCTGACACCGCAGCAGCTGGCTGGTACCTTTGTTGCCTCAGCCCTTGCGTCGCGTAATGACGAAGTGATTAAAGCTGTTACGGCTGAGTTTTCTGACCGTCTTTCTCCTGAAGCGCTGAATGCAGCAAAATCTGCTGCCGCGATTATGGGTATGAATAATATTTATTATCGCTTTGTTCATATGGCTGGTGATGAATATGCTAAAATGCCTGCACAGCTGCGTATGAGTGTTATTGGCCGCCCCGGGGTCGAAAAAGAAGATTTTGAACTGTGGTCTCTGGCTGTTTCAGCGATTAATGGCTGTGAGCTGTGCATTACGAGCCATGAAAAAATTGTGAGAGAAGCTCTGGGTGCTCAGGCTGTGCAGACTGCTGCACGTATTGCGGCTACCGTACACGGCGTTGCTGTAACGCTTGACGGTGTAAGCGCTCTTGAAAGCTGAGTAACAGTTTGTAGTGATTAAATGTGATCAGAGGCAGGCACCGCAGAGCGGGTCTGCCTTAAGTCATATGCTGATATGAAGTTACATGCCAGGACACAACTCTGTGTCACATGGTGCGCTCATTCTGATAAAATTTTTAAGAGAATGGCGCGAGTGACGGGGCTCGAACCCGCGACCTCCGGCGTGACAGGCCGGCGCTCTAACCAACTGAGCTACACCCGCATTTTCTGACGCTCACTGTCGTTTCGTGTGCGTCGGTATGTCGCGTTTTATAGCGTTGTTTTTTTCTTTGGCAATATGCTTTTTTCAAAAAAATACGTTTTTGTGCATTTTTTTAAATTTATCGTTTTGAGGTGCTGTTACAATATGTCCATTTTGTTGCCTGAAAAGCAACATTCAGCATTTTATCGTTGCTAAAATGAAATTTTATTTATCTTTGGTGCTATTCTCTGTAATAATAAAGACCGTGCCTGTTTCTCTGTTAATGAAGCAGAATGACTGGCAAAAAAGCTGAAAAAGATGCGGTCAGAGGGAGGGCACAGAATTGATCAGATATAGAGCACGTTATGCAGTAAAGTTTTTAACAACATTTACCGTTTCGCTCTGTTTCAGCTCTTATTCTTCTGTCCTGGCATCTGAGACTGAACATTCTTTAACTGCTCCTCCTGAAGTACAGGCTGTTACGAAGCCGCAATGGTATACGGGTTCTCTTGTCTCTCCTTCCGGGGCTATGACGCAAAAGGGTATCCTCGCGATTGAGCCTTATGTGACCTACAATCAGCCTGTGGGGTATATTGATAGTAACGGGAATATCGGGCCGTTACATCCGCGCACAAAAAATATCACTAATTTTACAATGATTAAATATTCTATCACGGACAACGTCAGTGTGCAGACATTGCCGACGTTCAGTTATCGCTGGGGCGGTCACGGGAACCAGACAAGCAGCGGGGTCAAGTTTTCTGATCTGCCGGTTGATGTGATGTGGCGTTATCTGGATGCGAATCCTGATCGTTTTATTCCGGCTCTGAGTGCTTTTGTGGGTATGGCATTTCCGACCGGAGATTATCAGAGAATCGACCGCACTCAGGATGGTGTAGGGTCTGGAACATATACTCTGCGCCTGGCTCTGACTGAGCAGTCCACTTACACGTTGCCCGGTAACCATGCGTTGCGCCTGCGTATGTGGGCAACGCTGCGTAAGCCCCTGAACAAAGCGCAGTTGCATGGTATGAGCAGTTACGGCACAGAGCCCGGATTTCGTGGCAACGCCCGCGCCGGCCTTTTTGGTTCGGCAGGTTTCTCTCTCGAATATGGTATTAATCAGAAGTGGGTGCTGGCAATGGATATTGCTCGTGACTGGAGCAATGGCAGCCGTGTGCGCGGTGTCATGAAGGATGGCAGTATCATTGACAATATGGGCAGCCCGTCAGGTGACTGGCTGGCTGCACCGGCAGTTGAGTTCAGCTGGAGCCCCAATTTTGGCGTCATCTGTGGGTCATCAGTTTACTTTGCCGGCCACAATACCAGTCTTGTGGTGTCGCCCCAGTGTGCTTTGAATACAGTGTTCTGATTGATCTGTTCTGTGAGGGGTGAGGCCTGCGTTAGAGCAGGCCCCCGAGATTATCCGAAGCGGAAGCCCGAGAGAGCTTTGCCAAGAACTGTGTCGCTATAAATACGCTCCCCCTGATCAGCTCCGGCTGCGCCGGCTGCGACCATCAGCGGGAGCAGATGTTCTTCACGCGGATGAATGACGCGTGCAGCGGGGGCTTCCTCCCAATGTATCAGGGCATTGTTGCGCTCTGCTTCGGGCAGGCAGGCTGCTTTATCAAGCCATGTGTCAAATGCTACCGCGTCCTGATCTGTCTTTGGGTTGGCTGTCATAAAGTGACGCAGATTATGGTAGCTCATGCCTGTGCTGACAATGAGTACATTCTGGTCTCTGAGCGGAGCGAGCGCCTTACCAGCCTGAATATGAAAGGCCGGATCAAGGTCCTGGCGTAAGGAGAGCTCAACAACCGGGATGTCTGCATCAGGGAAAGCCAGCATGAACGGAATGAAAACACCGTGGTCCAGGCCGCGATCAGGGTCAGATGTTGCGCTAATCCCCGCATTTTTGAGAAGCGAACAGATTTGTGTGGCCAGTGCCGGGTTGCCCGGAGCGGGGTAGCGTAAGGAATAGGTATGCTCAGGAAAGCCGTGATAGTCATAGATCAGCTCAGGTTTTTCTGACGCTGTTACTGTGAGTGTTTCCGTCTCCCAGTGTCCTGAAACGACCAGAAGAGCATCTGGCTTCTGAGGGAGTGTATGGCTGAACCCGCGCAGGAACTCTGCCATTTTGTCCCATACATCAGGCCAGTCCATAAAAAAGCAGGGGCCGCCCCCATGGGGTATAAAAACTGCTGGCTGGCGCTTATGCGTGGTTGCAGGAGAGGTGCTGCTCATGCGCGGCAATTCCTTTGTCGGATGGCGGCCTGCTATGTCAGGCCAGGATATCATGACAGATGGGGATGCCGTATGTTTATGAAAACAGTTCTTTGCAAAAAAGAATTAAAAAACCGGAGGGCCCGATGTCAGGCCGCCTCCGGTTTCTCTGTTTATATCAGGCGTGACAGTACGTCAGGCTTATTTTTTTGCAGCTTCGAGAGCACTGGTAATGAAAGCACCTGCTTCATTGCGGTCACCCCAGCCGGTTACTTTAACCCATTTGCCGGGCTCAAGGTCTTTGTAGTGAGTGAAGAAATGTTCGATTTCTTTCACTGTCAGTTCGGGCAGGTCGGCAATGCTCTGCACTTTGCTGAAGATGGGGGAGATTTTATCATGTGGTACGCAGATGATTTTTTCGTCCTGACCTGATTCGTCTTCCATTTTCAGTACACCAATCGGGCGTGCACGAATAACAGAGCCGGGCACAACATTAGACGGTGTCAGCACCAGGGCATCGGTCGGGTCACCATCAGCAGCCAGTGTGCCGGGAATGAAACCATAAGCTGTCGGGTAAGCCATTGGTGTGAAAAGGAAGCGGTCAACAATAACTGCGCCGCTGTCTTTGTCGACTTCGTATTTGACAGATGATCCCTGAGGAATTTCGATCACGACGTTAATGTCGTTGGGAACATCTTTGCCAGGGGAAAGTTTAGAAATATCCATTACTCAGGGTACTCCGGTTTTATCAGTCAGTAGAGAGGGCAGACCCTATCCGGCGCAAGGCTTCTTGCCAAGGCAGAACAGAAAAGATGACTTTTTATCGAAAATTCGCTCATCAGCTCTTGCCAAATGGCTCAGGTTGCGTAAATCAGAGAACACCTGCGCGCCCGTAGCTCAACTGGTTAGAGCGGGCCGCTCATAACGGCTAGGTTGCGGGTTCAAGTCCTGCCGGGCGCAGGTTTCTCTATAACCTCACGTCCCTTACCAGACGGCCTAAATTTATTATTCCATTGTGAGGAGTCTCATCTCGTGGCAGCTTATCAATACGTCTATGTGATGAAAGACCTGACCAAGGCTTATCCTGGTGGGCGTGAAGTATTTAAAGGCATTACGCTTTCCTTCCTTCCCGGCGTAAAAATCGGTGTTCTCGGCGTTAACGGTGCGGGTAAATCGACCCTGCTGAAAATTATGGCCGGCATTGATAAAGAATATGGTGGTGAGGCCTGGGCTGCTGAAGGTGTTAAAGTCGGGTATCTTGAGCAGGAGCCACAGCTCGATCCGTCTCTCACAGTTGGCGAAAACGTTGCTCAGGGTTTCGGTGACCTGAAAAAAGCTGTTGATCGCTTTAACGAGATTTCCATGCGCTTTGCCGAGCCCATGGAAGATGATGAAATGACAGCCTTGCTGGCTGAACAGGCAGAGCTGCAGGAAAAAATTGATGCAGGCGATGGCTGGGAGCTCGACCGTAAGCTCGATATGGCGCTTGATGCACTGCGTTGCCCATCTGCCGACAGCCCGGTTGATAAACTTTCAGGTGGTGAGCGCCGTCGTGTGGCACTGTGCCGTCTGCTGCTTGAGAAACCTGACATTCTTCTGCTTGATGAACCAACCAACCATCTTGACGCTGAGAGCGTTGCATGGCTGGAAAAAACACTTCAGGATTACAGCGGCACAGTTATGGTCATCACCCATGACCGTTACTTCCTTGATAATGTGACCAACTGGATCCTTGAGATCGAGCGTGGCCGTGGCATCCCCTTCGAGGGCAATTATTCTTCATGGCTTGAGCAGAAACGCAAACGTCTTGCTCAGGAAGAGAAAGAAGAAAGTGCCCGTCAGCGCGCTCTTGCTGCTGAGCAGGAGTGGATTGGGTCAAGCCCTAAAGCGCGTCAGGCTAAAAGTAAGTCACGTATTGCCCGCTATGAAGAAATGCTGGCGCAGAGTGCTGAGAAGCAGAACGGCGTTGCAGATATCGTTATTGCGCCCGGTCCGCGCCTGGGCAGCACCGTTATTGAGGCCGAAGACCTGAGCAAAGGCTTTGGTGAGCGTCTGCTTATTGATAATCTTAACTTCAAGTTGCCACCAGGCGGCATTGTTGGGGTGATCGGGCCAAACGGTGCGGGTAAATCGACCCTGTTTAAAATGATTATTGGCGCAGAAAAGCCAGATGCGGGTTCGCTGAAAATTGGTGAAACTGTTAAGCTTGGTTATGTTGACCAGTCTCGCGATGATCTGGACCCTGAAAAAACAGTGTGGGAAGAGATCTCCGGCGGCACTGATGTGATTTATCTGGGTAAACGGGCTGTGCCATCGCGTGCTTATACCGGTGCCTTTAACTTTAAAGGCTCAGACCAGCAGAAGAAGGTCGGCATCCTTTCCGGTGGTGAGCGTAACCGCGTGCATATGGCTAAAATGCTGCGCCAGGAAAGTAACGTTCTGCTGCTTGACGAACCTACTAACGATCTTGACGTTGATACCCTGCGTGCACTTGAGGAGGCTCTGGCTGAGTTCCCTGGCTGTGCTGTGGTGATCACCCATGACCGCTGGTTCCTCGACCGTCTGGCTACGCATATTCTTGCGTTTGAAGGTGATTCTCACGTTGAATGGTTTGAAGGAAACTTCGAAGCCTATGAAGAAGATAAACGCCGCCGCCTGGGGCCAAATGCAACAGAGCCCAGCCGTATCAGATATCGCCCTATAGCGCGCTGATCAGGCTGAAAGCACTGGCGCTCTTGTGTCAGTGCTTTTTTTTTAGCTACGGTTGTTCGCTCGTGTTCTTTAGTATTGATGCCGGAGAGGCTTTTCTGAAAAGAGGGCTTGCCCAATGACTGATGCGCGTACCGTGCGCACAGGCCGACTTCTGCTAAAGCCTGTCAGCTGGTCTGATATGGAAGATATGGTGCGCCTGAAGCAGGATGGCAGTGCTTTTGGGCAGATGCTCGGTGGTGTACGGACACGGCAGCAGGCTGAGCAGGATATGGCTGACGATATTGCCTTCTGGGCATGTCACAAGGTTGGTATTCTTACTATTCATGAAGAAAACCGGTTCGTTGGTATGACCGGTGTGCACGACCGTCCGGATGGTCGTGGCTTTAGTTTGCGTTTTTCGCTTTACCCCTGGGCAAGCGGGCGAGGAATCGCACGTGAGGCGGCGAGTGCTGCGCTTAATTTTTCACATGATGCCGGTGTTGAACGTCTTATCGCCGTTGCTAAGGAAAGTAATCTTTCCTCATGCAGCATTCTTAAAGGGATAGGGATGCGGCAGTGTGATACGTTTGAACGTGATGGCCAGCGTATGCTGGTTTATGAAAGCTTCCGGCCAGCGCCGCGCCTTCCTGCGTTTTCTGACAGAAGAAGAGCGCGCCTGATACGTTAAATGAAAAATATCAGGCGTCGCTGTTTTGCAAGATTACTGCTGCGCTGCGCTGTGGTTGGCAATCTGGCGTTTTAGTGCGCTGATTAGTGCGCTGACCTTGCCGCCGTTTCGGGCAATGTAAGAGGCATAATCCTGGCGTTGGGTCATGCGCAGGCTGGCACCTTCGCCAATGACGTCAACGACTTTCTCTGAGCCCGATGCCCGGCTTACAATCCATTGCATTTTAGCAGGTGGCTGTTGCGGGCGGACGAGAGTGGTTTCTACGGAGTCTTCATTTCCTGATGAGGTCACCGCACCGATTGAGAAACTGACGCCGCGGTAATCACCAAGTTTATCGGTAATGGCACCGACCAGAGTCTGATGAAAAAGCTGCAGATATTCTTTTTGCTCTTCCGGGGTGGCGACTTTCCAGTAGCGACCGAGGCAGTAACGGGCAATGGCATCAATATCGACATTTTTTTGTAGCAGTGGCAGCACTTTCTCCCTCTTTTCAGGGAGAGAAATAGGACTATTAACGATTGTCACCAGTTGTGTGCCCAGGCTGTTAACAAAGTCCCTTGCGCTCTGGGCTGCCCATGCCGGTGCAACAAAAAGGCTGCATGCCATAAAGAGACTGGCAGATCTGAGAACAAATCGGCGGCCAGGCAAAAATTTCATCTTTGATTTATCCCTGCTGTCGGTTCTTAACATGGTACCACAAAGGCACGGTGGCACGGTGGTCGTTTTTAATAGCTTCAGCCTGTGCTTTGCGCTGCTGCTGGTAAGCGCTGCGAATAGTTGCATAAGGGTCGAGAGCGTCACGCTGGAGCGCATCAAGGTCATCCAGATGCTCTGAACGACTATGGACGATACCCATCATGTTATAGGCCCAGTTAAAGCTTACAAGACCATATCCACGCGGGACATAATTCCACGGTGACAGGCCCTGATCAATACCATAGCCAATGCCATCACGGAAAGAGGAGGGGCCCATTGGCAGGAAAAGATAAGGCCCTGAAGCGATGCCCCAGTTAGCCATTGTAATGCCACCATCGTTATTATGATGGGGGTAGCCGGCCATTTTAGCGACGTCAATCAATCCGCCCAGCCCGGCTGACATATTAATGCACCAGCGTACAAACGCATCGCCTGCCAGGCGCGGTTTGCCTGCCCCGACATCGTTAAAGAAGACGGATGGTTCATTCATTGTTGTGATCATATTGCCGATGGCATTACGAACAGGGTGCGGAACAGACCAGACATAGGCTTTAGCAACCGGGTGAAGAACCCATTTATCGACCTTCATAGTGACGGTGAAGATCTTACGGTTCAGCGGCTCATACGGGTCGTTAGCCTGCTTATAGTCAGCCAGAGCGTCAGGGTCTGTTGGCACAGGTGCTTTAATGCTGCTGCATCCTGCCAGCACCATGAAAGAGCACACCACGACAGCACTTCGTATGGCGAAACGGCCACGAGCCTGTGTGTGTGTCTGGTTCTGTCTGTTGCTTCTCTGAGCGTGAGAGCAGACCCTCGCACCGTTTCGTCCGGAATTCATTGTTACCTGTCACCTTTACTCTGCCATATCGCCATGAAAGACGAGATGCCGTAGTTAGAATACGGTCAGATCGTGTTGTAGTTCCCGTCTGGTACGCAACTTATCTAGCACGAGAACGGAGCCATGCAACGCAAAACACCCCTGCACTGAGAGCAGGGTATAAAAAAAGCAATATGGACTGAACAGATCATACGCTTTGCAGGTAAAATTTTACAGTCTTTGTTGCTTCATTACATCAGATCACAGAGCATTTTCTCCGGGTAGCGTTCTTGTTACCTGGTGTCAGATGCCCCGTTCTTTTTTTACAATATCCCATGCTGCGTTGATTCGTGAAATTTTAGCCGAAGCTACTTCGATTTCTGCGGCGGATGCATTGCGTGCGGCCATAACATCAGGGTGATATTGCCTTACGAGCATTTTCCAGTGCGCACGAATTTCTTCGTTTGAAGCAGACGACTCGATACCCATGATCATGTAAGCATCGTTTTCAGCCATTGCAGGGCTGGCCATGCCCTGATCTGCCCTGTCCCATGCGCCTTTTCCAAGACCAAACAGCGAATGGACCTGCCTGAGAAAGCGTAACTCTTCAGGGGCGAGAGGTTCACCGGCTTTCAGGTCAGCGCGGGCGATGGCAAATAAAACAGCCAGCAGGTTTTCAAGGGCCTGTTTATCATCAGCGTAGGTTTGCCCCAGTTCGCGGGCAAATTTATCATAATCATCTGTGCGCTGGCGTGACATATCAAACAGGCGGCCCAGTTCGCGCATATTTTCCTGAGGAACGCGAAAGCGGGCCTTGAAAGCATTAATTTCGTGGCGGTTCACAGGGGCATCACATTTCGCGAGCTTGGCACATAAAATGACGCTGCACAGGCCGTAGAGCTGTTCTTTTTTACCCATAGCTGCGGCCAGCTTTGCAGCCATAAAGGTCGCTGCTCCACCAGGGTCAGGGTTGGTTCGTGCGGCAAAGCGGTCGCTCCATCCGCTCTCTGGCTGAAGCAGAGCACCGGTATCAGCCGCATGCCCCAGTGCGACTCCTAATGCCGCGCCTGCGGGCCCCCCAACAGCAAAGCCGGTAACACCCCCGAAAATTTTGCCCCAGATAGCCATCCTGTTTGTCTCAGTCCTCTGTTGCGTTTGCGAAGGCACACGGCCATGCCCGCTGGTAACAAGTTATAGCAGTATAAAAAGGAGAGGAGAAGAAAAGCGCCCTGTCAGGGAGAATTTTCCTGCAAAGCCGTCTGTGATGCATGGCGGCTGATGACTGTTGTCAGAGCATGCACGCGTAATGCGGAGGCCAGAGACTGGGGTGGTGTACGCTTTGCATCAATGGTGGCAACAAGCACAGGAACAGATTGTTTGTTGTCTGCAGCAATATCGTCAAGAACATCCCAGAACTCAGGCTCAAGAGCGACGCTGGTATCGTGTCCTGATAAAATAAGCGTGCGCTTACGCAAATGGGCACTCATGGCAGGGTCTCCTTAAGGCGGGCCTCTGCCCAGTCTGCAGCTTCTGCTACGATTGGGTCAGAATCATGCCGCAAGGGCTGTATAACAGAGCGCAGGTCGGTCTGGCCACTATTACCGATTGCAATGAGTACATTGCGAATAAAGCGATTGCGGCCGATGCGCTTAACGGGTGAGCCTGCGAATAATTTACGAAAAGCTGCGTCGTCAAGCTGAACCAGGTCTTTGAGGGCAGGTGCTGTCAGGTCAGGGCGCGCCTGAAGTTTGATATGTCGTGAGGTCCGGGCGAAGCGGTTCCAGGGGCAGGCGGCCAGGCAGTCATCACAACCGTAAATATGTGTGCCTATGGCAGGGCGTAAATCGTGCGGTATAGGACCGGCATGTTCGATAGTCAGGTAAGAGATACAGCGCCGGGCGTCCATTTTATAAGGCTCGGGAAAGGCCTGTGTCGGGCAGGCTTCAAGGCAGCGTGTACAGCTGCCGCACTGCCCCCCTGAAGGAGGTGATGTGGGGAGAGCAAGGGTGGTATAAATTTCTCCCAGAAAAAGCCAGCTGCCTTCTGTGCGTGAAACGAGGTTTGTGTGTTTACCCTGCCAGCCAAGGCCTGCCTGTTCAGCCAGGGGTTTTTCAGCAACTGGTGCTGTATCCACAAATACCTTGACCTCAGGAGGGATCTGGTCGTGCAGGTTTTGCCTGCTTAGGGTTGCTTTACCTTCGTTGACGACAAACTGTGCCAGATGTTTGAGCATGCCCTTAACAACATCATGATAATCACGGTGCCTGGCATAAACAGAAATATTACCGCATTCGGGCCGGGCCAGTGTTGCCAGCGGGTCACCTTCAGGGGCGTAAGACAGGCCCAGTGCAATGACGCTTCTGGCTTCGGGCCACAGGCTTTGAGGGTCAGCACGTTCGTCAGTGCGGGTTGCCAGCCAGCCCATTTCGCCATGATACCCCTGTGCCAGAAAATCTTTCAGGCGGTGGCGTACCTCAGGGCCAAGATGTGCCGGGCAAAAGCCTACGGCATTAAAACCAAGGGTGAGGGCTTTGTGTCTGATCCGCTCTGCCAGTCTGGTCAGAGCCGCTGGCGCAGTGTGGTCGGGCGCCGGCACCAGGTCAGGGTACCGGTGGTATTATCGGGCGAGGCATTTCATCTTCGCTCCAGTCATCCATAGCCCATTCTGCCCTGAGCCTGCTCGCCAGAGCATCAAGGCGTTTTTCAGTAATTGCTTCGCGGATCTGGCGCATCAGGCGCTGATAATAGGCAATGTTATGCCATGTCAGCAGCATGGGGCCAAGAATTTCGCGGGCACGGAATAGATGATGCAGGTAGGCCCGGCTATGGCGTGAACAGGCCAGACAGTCACAATGAGGAGAAATAGGACGTGAGTCGTCAGCGTGGCGGGCGTTGCGCAGGTTGAGGGTGCCGCGCTCGGTATAGGCTCGTGCAGTACGACCGGCGCGGGTTGGCATCACGCAGTCAAACATATCGACACCGCGCATAACGCTTCCCAGCAGGTCATCAGGTGTGCCAACACCCATGAGATAACGCGGAGTATTTTCAGGCATTAGTGGCACGGTGCTGTCGAGGGTAGAGAACATCAGTTCCTGACCTTCCCCCACGGCGAGGCCGCCAATAGCATAGCCTTCAAAGCCGATATCGGTCAGAGCTTTTACACTTTCTGCGCGCAGGTCAGCTTCGGTGCCTCCCTGGACAATGCCAAACTGGCCGTAACCCGGGCGGGCGATAAAGGCCTCACGTGAGCGTGCAGCCCAGCGCATGGAAAGACGCATAGAGGCGGCAATGCTCTCTGTCGGTGCCGGCAGGGCAGGGCATTCGTCAAAGCACATTGTAATGGTTGCATCGAGCTTATGCTGAATGTCTGTCGAACTTTCAGGGGTCAGGCGGTGGTATGACCCGTCAATGTGCGAGCGGAAGGTGACGCCGTCCTGGTCGAGTTTGCGCAAAGCTCCCAGCGACATGACCTGAAACCCGCCTGAATCGGTGAGAATCGGGCCTGGCCAGTCCATAAATTTATGCAGCCCGCCCAGACGCTGAACCTGGTCTGCACCCGGGCGCAGCATAAGGTGGTAGGTATTGCCCAGAACAATACCTGCTCCGGTTGAACGCACAGAATCCATCGTCATGGCTTTGACTGTGCCTGCCGTTCCCACAGGCATGAAAACGGGCGTGGCAACAGGGCCGTGGGCCGTGTGGAGTGTGCCGGCACGGGCTGCGCCATCAGTGCTTTCGCAGGTCCAGTGAAAACGGGTCATAGTCAGCCTCTATGATGACTGTGCGGGGGAGGGAGCTGTGTGTACAGAGCTGGCGCAGCGCAGCAGGCAGGCATCGCCATAGGAATAAAAGCGATAACCTGTCTCTACAGCATGGGCATATGCCTGGCGCATGCGTTCATGGCCGGCAAAGGCACTCACCAGCATAAAGAGAGTGGAGCGCGGTAAATGGAAGTTAGTCAGTAGCATATCTGCAGCACGGAAACGATAGCCCGGCCGGATAAAAATAGAGGTTTCCTGGTTGAAAGGATGAACAACTCCATGTTCATCAGCCGCACTCTCAAGCAGGCGCAGGCTTGTGGTGCCAACAGCAATAATGCGGCCGCCAGCCTGACGTGTCGCGTTGATACGCTCAGCAGTTTCGGGTGTAATAATGCCATGCTCGGCATGCATATGGTGTGAAGAAATATCATCACTGCGCACTGGCAGGAAGGTACCCGCCCCGACATGGAGCGTCAGAGTGCAGCGGCCTGCCCCTGTGGCATCAATGGCGCTGAGCAGAGCCGGCGTAAAGTGTAGCCCGGCTGTGGGGGCTGCAACGGCCCCTTTATGCTGTGCGAAGATGGTGGCGTAGTCGTGGGCATCCTGTTCAGTCGGGCCGTCAGGGCGGTGAATATAAGGAGGCAGGGCCAGTGTGCCTGCTTCGCTGAGGAAGGTATCAAAATCACTGCCCTCGGCTGAAAAGCGCAGGATGGCACCACCGCCTTCTTCACGAGCCAGCACCGTTGCTGTGTGGGCTGAGGTCGGGAAAGTCAGTGTATCTCCTGCTTTGACCCGACGGGCGTTGCGCAGCAGCACATGCCATGATGTATCTGGCAGAATGCGGTCAAGGGTAATGCCAATACGGGCTTCACCCCGACAGGCCTGAATGCTGGCACGGATAACACGGGTATCATTTGCAACAAGCAGGTCGCCCGGTTTCAGAAAGCCAGGGAAGTCAGACATGCGTTTGTCAGAAAACGCACCATGCAGAGGCACATCCAGCAGACGTGCGCTCTCACGCGGGCGGGCGGGTTCCTGTGCGATGAGGGCATCGGGCAGGTGAAAATCAAAATCTTCGGTACGGTTGCTCATGACAGCTTGGGTTTACGCAATCGTGCGGGTGCGCGCCAGAGGGGTTGAATAAAAACTGTTTAATAGCCAGATTCCCGGAGCGTTTTATTTATATCTACAGGAGTGTGAAAACGATGTCTTATGCTTTGCTTGATGCTGCCCGCGTTGCCTGTGCAGCTAAAACATCACTTGGTGTGCTGCAGTCTGTCACAGAAAAAACTGAAGCCCATCAGCGTAAAGTGATTATGATTGAGCGTATTGAGGCACTGGCGCAGGCTGCAGCAGAGTCTGATGCAGGAAAAGCGGTTACGCTGACATCTGAAGAATTCTGGCTCATCAGCCAGAACTGGTAAGATATTTAAGGAGCGCAGCTCATGACATTTGTTCTGACAAGCCCGGCTTTTACCGAAGGGCAGATTATGCCCCAGGCACAGGTTTATAACGGCATGGGGCAGAGCGGGGGGAACCTGTCTCCGGCTTTGTCCTGGAAAGGCGCACCGGAGGGCACCAAAAGCTTTGTTGTCACGGTTTATGATCCTGATGCCCCGACAGGTTCAGGCTGGTGGCACTGGGTCGTTGCAAATATTCCCTCTGATGTAACCAGCCTGCCTGAAGGAGCAGGTTCAGGCAAAGGAGGGCTGCCACCCGCTGCCGCTCAGGTCAGAACAGACTTCGGGGTACCAGGTTACGGTGGCGCAGCTCCGCCGCCAGGTAAACCACATCGCTATATTTTTCGTGTGGATGCGCTCGATATCCCCGTTATTGATGTCAGTGAGCAGACCAGCGCTGCCGCTGTTGGGTTTTATGTGCACCACCACACATTAGGGCATGCCACTCTGACAGCATTATATGGCGGAGAATAATTAAAAAATCACCCTTACTGCATCATAAAGTAAGGGTGATTTAATGATAAAATCTGAAATTTTCAGGATGAGTTCTGAAAATTTATTTTGAATAAAGTAGTTCATAAACTGCCCTGTTATTAAAATAATGAGACAGTTTATGAAAGTTTTAGTTTAGGGCCTCAAGAAGCGGTGGCAGATAGTTCTCCAGCTTAACGCGCAGAGGCATCAGGTAGGCCCGCCCTTCTGTTTGTGACAGGGTACGTAATACCGCCTGTGCAAACCGGATATTTTCTTCAAGCGTTGGTATAAAATTATTAGGAAAAATCACACGGTTTGTCGTTTCCCAGTAAGAGCGTGAGCGTGGGCCAATAACCGGTGACAGACCCCAGAATACAGTTTCACCTTCAAGCCACTCCTGGCACAGGTCAAACAGTTTAAGGTCAAATACAGGTTGTGTAAAAAACCCCTGTGCTCCGGCTTCTTTTTTACGGGCAACATCTTCAAGCTCCTGCCATGGTGCCCGACGATACGGGTCAAAGGCAGCATAAACTTTCAGATGCGGCGCTTCTTTGCGATACCGACGTATAATGGTCTCTGTGCTGTTTGGATATGTGCGGTAAGACAGATCAGGTGGCGGATCACCATGAATGATCAGTACTTCGCTCAGACCTTCCTGTTCAGCACCGGGCAGGGGAGCGTCAGGTGCGATATCAATGGCACGAATATGCGGAATAGCCTGTGCAAACAGCGGACGAACGAGATCAGTTGCCTGGTAGCTGCGGAGCGCAAATCGCCGCAGATCAGGAATATTCAGTGTGTCAGCAGCAGGAAGCAGAGCTTTAACCTGAGCAACATCTTCCAGCAGATGTTCGGGACTGCGGGGGATCAGTTCAACAGACAGGCGTGACAGGCTCATTCTGCCTGTCCTGTGACCAGAAGCTGCGCTGCTGTTAGTGTGTTTTTCAACAGACAGGCAATCGTCATAGGGCCAACCCCGCCTGGAACAGGGGTAATGCGCCCCGCTGTCCTGACGGCCTCATCAAACACAACATCTCCGGCAAGGCGTGTTTTGCCGTTATCAAGTGTGATGCGGGTAATGCCGACATCAATGACCGTAGCATCCGGTTTAATCCAGTCCCCTTTTACCAGACCCTGCACGCCGGTTGCGACAACCAGAATATCAGCCTGCTGTGCCAGTTCTTTAGGGTTTCTAGTGTGAATATGTGCGACAGAGACCGTACAGCCTTCTTCGAGCAGCAGCAGCGCGAGGGGTTTGCCTACCAGGTTTGAGCAGCCAATGACAACAGCATGTTTGCCCTTCATGTCGCCCAGCTCATGTCTGAGTAGCATAAGGCAGCCCAGTGGTGTGCAGGGGATCAGGCCTGGCTTACCCGATGCCAGACGGCCTGCATTAATCTCACCCAGACCATCAACATCTTTTTCAGGCAAAATGGCATTTGTCACGGTGCGCGCATCCAGCCCGGCAGGCAGGGGCAGCTGTACCAGAATACCATGAATTTCAGGGTCAGTATTCAGGCGCTTAATCAGCGTGAGCAGCTCTGCTTCTGTCGTTGTTTCAGGCAGCATGTGCATGAAAGAGCGCATGCCTGCGTGGTGTGTCTGAATGGCTTTGTTGCGTACATATACTTCGCTGGCAGGGTCATTGCCCACCAGAATGACAGCAAGCCCCGGGGTGACATGATGCTTATCGTGAAAGACGCGCACGTCTTCGCGAATGGTCTCACGCAGGCCGGTAGCAAAGGCCTTGCCGTCAATGAGAGAAGCGTGGTCGGAGGAGGGAGAAGAAAGAGTTGTGCTCATCGTTCCTGCTATACAAGGGAAACAGAGGGAGAGGGTGCACCTTTTAGTGGGTGACGCATACGCAAAAAATGCAGTGACGACAATGGTCAGCTTTCGTCACTGCGATAGGGAGAGAGCGTATTAAGCTCAGCAATACGCTCTTTTATGGCCGCACGCTCATGCTCAAGGAAGGTCGAAACACTGTTGCGAAAGGAAGAGTTGCACAGCCAGTGTGCCGAGTGTGTCAGCACAGGCTGATAGCCGCGTTGTATTTTGTGTTCACCCTGCGCACCGGCTTCAACACGTTTGAGCCCATGGGCAATGGCAAAGTCGATTGCCTGATAATAACAGAGTTCAAAATGCAGAAACGGCCACTCTCCTTCACAGCCCCAGTTACGACCATAGAGTGTGTCAGTGCCCATGAGGTTGAGTGCCGCGGCAACAGTACGTGTGCCTGAGCGTGCCTGCATCAGAACTACACGCTCCCCCAGTCTTTGAGAAAGGAGGGTGAAAAACTCTGGTGTCAGGTAAGCACTGCTCCATTTGCGGTCGATCGTGTTTTCATAAAAACGGTAAAAATCGGCCCAGTCAGCTTCAGTAATGTCCGTGCCTCGCAGCACATGAAAAGTCAGGTCAGCAGTAGTATCACGGCGTTCACGTTTGATAGTTTTACGTTTGCGTGAGGAAAGAGCGGCCAGAAAATCATCAAAGCTCTTATATCCGTTATTATGCCAGTGATATTGCACACCAAGGCGGGGCAGCCAGTCACGGCCTGTCGTGATGTTACTTTCCTCCACGGTGCAAAAGGTAATATGAGCGGATGAAAATTCCAGGCTTTCGCAAATCTGACGTATGGCATCTGTCATGATGACGGATGTTTCTGCCGGAGCATCGGGATGTATAAGCAGGCGCGGGCCGGTTACAGGCGAGAAGGGCACAGCACTGAGAAGCTTGGGGTAATAGTGCCCTCCTGCAGCTTCAAACGCCTGAGCCCACCTCTGATCAAAAACATATTCGCCCCATGAGTGCATTTTGAAATAAGCAGGGCAAAGGCCAGCCAGAGTGCCGTCTGGCGCATGCAGAGCAATGTGCCGTGGCATCCATCCGGCATCAGGGCAGACAGATTTACTGTCTTCCAGGGCGGAGAGAAAAGCATGGCTGATAAATGGATTATCAGCCCCCGCACAGCCATCCCATATTTTTGCGGGGATGGCATGAATGCCCTCGTGGAGTTTGACAGACCAGTCGGACATTTTGTGTCTCTCCTTTTGTCGTCAGCCTATTTCGAACATACCTTCAACTTCAACAGGTGCGTCAAGCGGCAGCGAGGGTACACCAACTGTTGAGCGTGCGTGGCGGCCGGCATCACCAAAAACTTTAACCGCCAGGTCTGATGCACCATTCATTACAGCTGCGTGGTTTGTAAACTCAGGAGTGCAGGCAATAAACCCGCCCAGGCGCACCACACGTTTAACACGGCTCAGGTCACCTGTGGCGGCTTTTACCTGGGCAATGACGTTAATCATGCTGTGATAAGCTGCTTCAACGGCTGTTTCGACAGAGACTGCACCGCCAAGTTTGCCTGTGGCAAACAGCTTGCCATTCACCAGAGGCAGCTGCCCTGAAACAACCAGAAGGGAGCCGCTCTGTACGTAAGAAACGTAATTGGCTACCGGCGTCGCGGGGACAGGTAAAGTAATATGTAAGTCTGCAAGACGTTCTTCAGGTGTGGTGCTCATTTTAGACTCCGTTCAGGTGGCTGACGCGGAAAAGGAAGTGCGGTGTGCGTCAGCTTACGACGAGGCGAAGCCCCCGTCGGTGTGGTGGAGGGTTGCCGTCATCGTCGGCAAAATCAAGGGGAAGAAGCGGATTAGGGTCAGTTTCATGGGCATCAGGCGGGCTGTCGGGCATACGTTTGCCCAGGTAAGCATCTGACAGGGCACGAAAAGCATAATCGAGCATTGACGTTGCATATTCTGCCACAGGGTCACCCTCAACTGTACCGGCCGGTCCGAAGCAGGAATAGGCAAAGCTGTTGATATATTCCTCAAGCGGGGCACCATATTGCAGGCCAATGCTGACAGCTTCACCAAAGCTTTCCATCAGACCTTTTGCCATAGCACTTTCGCGGGTGGGGGTCAGGGACAACTCACCCAGGGTGCCGTCATCATATTCTCCGGTGCGTAAAAACAGCCGGTGTCCGCCAATCGTGGTTTTTTGTACGAATCCACCATGACGGTGAGGCAGAGCCCGTCTCATACCGCGCTCAAGGTGGCGGTTAAGAGGCGGGGCTTCCGGGTCGGGGCGTGCAGGCATATGGTCTACAAAGCCGGTCAGGGCGCGATACATCGCCATATGGGCAGAGGCCGCGGGCAGGGGCAGAACTTCCTCGCCTGCCAGAGCCGCAGCCAGAGCTGTTTCGGCTGTGAAATTGCGTGCACGCAGGCGGTCGAGCGTGCTTTTTGCCAGTTGTCCGCTGGGGCGCAGCAGTGAAAAGACCGGTGCCAGACCGCAGGCTTCAGCGCCGAGCAGGCCATCAACCGGGCCTGGGGCAGAAAAACCTGTCTCGACAGGAAGCAGAGGAGTTTCTGTTTCTGTTGCTGCCTCATTCCAGACTGCGCGCAGGCTCTGGTCAAGGCCAGGTAAAACAGTACGTACCGGCGGTAGAGGCAGGGAGTCGGGGCCACAGCCACAATGGGTTGTCAGTGTAGCCAGGGCGGCAATGGCACAGGCGGCTGCACGTCCGTCCTCACTGTCATAACCAAGACCGACTCCGGCCAGGCAGGCGTCCAGGTTGGTCAGGAGGATTGTGCCTGCTGTGGCAGGAGCTTCCGGCAGAGTTTCTTTTTCTTCGCTCTGGCGATGAGCGGGGAACATCTCAGGCAGGGGCAGCTCACCATTACGCAGTTCTGCTTTTGAGCGTGTGGTTTCGCGCAGAATTGAGCAGAGCAGACGCAGTGCCGCTACGAATGTTTCTGATGCAAACCCTTCGCCTGGTGTGACAAAAGCTGCGAGATTGACAACAAAACCGGGAGAACGGTCAAAACTGCATGACCACAGGCTTTCAGTGGGGGCAGCCTGCCTCATAAGTAAGAGCCAGGTGAGAGAGCGGGCCGTTGCTTCATCATGAGTCAGTGCCTCAACCCAGCATGATGCTGCAGCTGAAATGTTGACGGCTCCGCGTCCAGGCACAAGCTGTGCCAGAGCAGCGGCGGCATCGGTGTCCCATTCTGCGGGCAGCGTAACGGAGCGGAGAGGGGCATCCGGGTCAGCTGCGGTCTGGTGTGTGTTCATGAGAACACCATTCCAGTGATGTCTGGCTCTTGTCATAGGTTAAGTTTACGCCCCCTGTATGGGGCAGTGAAACCCGTCAGGAGGCAGATTCTGTCCCCATAATATCGGGTATTACGAGGATATGGGGGATAACTTTTTTCAGCTCAGCAGATGGTGATGAGAATAAAAGTTAAAAGAGAGTAGACCTTCCCCCCGTGAGCGCATTAAAGTTCAGACATGGCAAATCTTGGAACACGGCTTTACACACGCCGCAAAGGACGCCTGGTTGGCAAAGATGACCATGGGCGCTGTTATTACGAATCGACTGGCCCGGCGCGGCGCGGTGGTGGCACCGACCGTGTTGAGCGCTGGGTGATCTACCTTAAGGGGGAAGATCCTTCAGCCGTGCCGGCAGAATGGTGGGGCTGGCTGCATCATACCTTTGATGCGCCGATTCCTCAGGCTGAGCGTAAGCCCTGGCAGTTGCCGCATGAGCCGAATCTGACGGGCACAGCCGAGGCCTATCGTCCGCCGGGCAGCCTGTATAAGACAGGGGTAACCCCGCCGGGTACGGGAGAATATGACGCCTGGTCACCAGAGACGTGATCTGACAGGCACTCTCTGTTAGAGAGTTCAGATAAGACAGACAGGGAGTGCGGAGTAGTCATGGCTTCGGTAGTAAAAGTGCAGGGGCGGCGCAGTGCGGCAGAACTTCTGACCGGTGTAATCGTTTTGCTCGCTCTGGCGATCATGCTGGTTGTTGCTGTTGTCAGTGAAGGGCGTAGTACAGACAGTACAGGTTATGTGCTGCATGCCAGTTTTGACCATATTGACGGTCTGGGTCCTGGTTCAGATGTGCGTCTGGCCGGGGTCACGGTCGGTCAGGTTACATCAGAGCGGGTGAATCCCGCTAACTACAGGGCAGAAGTGACTTTTACGGTCAGGCCGGATATTAAATTATCGGCAGATACCGGGGCGATTGTCACAAGCGACAGCCTGCTGGGTGGTAAGTATATTGCCCTTTCTCCGGGGGGGGATGACAAAAACCTGAAACCTGGCGACACATTGACCCAGACACAGGGTGCGATCAGTCTTGAACAGTTACTGAGTAAGTTTATCTTTTCTGTAACCGATACACTGACGCGCGCTAATAAAGATGCTGCAAATAAAAACGGAGCTGATGCGCCCTGACTGCTCATCAGTTCATGACGCCGGAGATAAAAGAGTCAATGACTGTCGCGCCTGAGCTCTGGTTGCAGGAGAACGGACACCCTGTAACATGTGTTGAAAAGATACGGGTTTTGCAAGAGAACTGGTCAGAGCTCAGGGATGTCATGCAGGATGCCTTCGATGATGCCCTTCTGATGGGTGTCGGAGAACAGGTTATGCGCGAGCACCTGATAAATCTTGTATCCTCACTGACTTCGCCTCAGAGGTCAGGCGACGTATGAGGCGCTCTGTATTGCACAAAAATACGGTGTTCATAGCAGGCTGTTTTATAACAGCTGTTGCGCCTGTATCCGCTGCACTGGCGCAGCTGACGCCACTGGCCCCGCCTGCGATTTACCCCGCTGATACGTGGCAGGGTAAGTCAGTTGCAGTTGTCAGGGTACTCGACAGGCTTGATGCTCATGTCGAGCTGGTCACTGTGCCTGTTGGCACGACCGGGCATTATAAAAGTCTCGATATAACGCCGCGTCGCTGCCTGCAGCGGCCGCCAACTTTGTCACCTGATTCAGCTGCATGGCTGGATCTGCATGATACCCGCAAAGAGGGTGCAGTCTTTAATGGCTGGATGCTGGAGGCAGAGCCATGGGCTGGTGTATTTGAGAGTGCTGGCTATGACGTGCGTATGGTGCGTTGTGAAGGGCAGGACGCGTCGCCGGCTCTGCCAGCTTTGCCTGTGCCGGCAGTTCCGTCACTGAGAGCTGCGCCACCGACACTCGACGGATCATCGTCAGGTTCAGCTTTGCAGTCTCCTGCCGAAGCGCTTCCTTCTCCGTCAGCGGGGCCGGAAACAGGTGGTGAATATTAAGGGTCTGTCACTCATCTGTGATTACAATTGTGCAGGCAGACCATTTTTAAGACAGGATGTGTCGGTATCTTCTCGGAGAAGATGGTTTTGTGTGACAGATGTCGCGTGGAGCCGACATGCGATATGCAATAAAGAGGTATAGCACGTGAGTGGTCCAGTTTCAGAACACGAAAGCCCCCTTCAGATCCCTGCACTGAGTCAGGCCGCATTTCTTCTGGATTTTGACGGAACTCTTGTTGATATTGCCCCGACCCCTGAATCGGTCATTGTGCCTGAGACATTACCGCAGGTTTTGCGTAAATTGCGTGCGTTGTGTGGTGATGCCCTGGCTGTTGTGTCTGGCAGGCCTATTGACCAGATAGATCATTTTCTGGGTGATATTCCGTTTGCTGTTGCGGGTGAACACGGCATAGCTATTCGTCATCGTCCGGGCGGAGAAATTGAGAAAGCAGCTTTGCCTGTTGTGCCCCCACTGTGGCTGGCAGAAGCACAGAAGCTGACTGATGCCTGGCCTGGCACACGCCTCGAGCATAAGCAGGCTGGTTTTGTGCTGCATTACCGTGGGGCACCTGAAGCCGGTAACATACTGAAGAAAGAGGCTTCAAACTGGCTTACGAGCGCAAAGGGAGCATTTCACCTGCAGGCAGCCAAGATGGCGTGGGAGGTAAGGCCCACCGGTATTGATAAAGGTTATGCTGTTGCCGCTCTGATGGAACATTTCCCGTTCGCCGGGCGTAAGCCGGTTTTTGTCGGCGATGATGTAACTGATGAGGATGGTATTGCCGCTGCAAAACGACTGGGCGGTGTTGGTTTGCGTATTCCGACCAATTTTGCAAATCCTGCTGCGTTACGCGCCTGGTTATCAGCCCTTGTTAAAGAGGAGGGATAGGAGTTATGGGGCGTCTTGTTGTTGTTTCTAACAGAGTTCCCTCTTCATCTGATCGCCACCATCCGGCCGGAGGGCTCGCTGTTGCGTTGCAGGACGCATTACGGCGTGGCGAATCGCTCTGGTTTGGCTGGTCTGGCAAACAGGTTGCGGAGGAAGAAAAGCACAGCCGCACGGTAAGTCAGGAACAGGTGGAGAATGTAACATATGCCACAATTGACCTGACACACTCTGAGTTTGATGGGTTCTATCAGAAATATTCAAACGGCATTCTCTGGCCTCTGTGTCATTATCGGGCCGGCCTGATGGATTTTATTCGCAGAGACCGGGAAATTTATCTCGATGTGAATAAATTTTATGCCCGTAAGCTCAGGGACCTTCTGCGACCTGACGATATTATCTGGGTGCATGATTATCACCTGTTTCCCTTTGCTCAGGCTCTGCGCAATTTGGGTGTGAAGAATAAAATTGGCTTCTTCCTGCATATTCCGTTTCCGCCATGGAGCCTGATGAAGTCCCTGCCGAGTGCTGTCTCGCTGCTGAAAAATATGCAGGCATATGATGTCATCGGTTTGCAGACAGAAGATGATGCCCGCAACATGAATGACGGGTTTATGCAGTGCGGGTTTGGCCCGCGTGCTCAGGCTTTTCCTATTGGTATTGATCCTGACAGTTTTGCCCGGCAGGCTGAAGCCGGTGAGCATGATGCCGAAGTACACCGCCTGAAGGCCAGTCTGCGCGGTCGTCCTCTGGTTATCGGGGTTGATCGTCTTGATTATTCTAAAGGTCTGCCTGAGCGTTTTCTGGGATATGAGGCGTTTCTTAAACGTTTCCCGGAGCATAAAGGTAAGGTGATGTATTTGCAGATCACGCCTGTTTCTCGCGGGAATGTGGCGGATTATAAAGCACTGAAGCGTGACCTTGATGAAACTGCAGGCCGTATTAACGGCATGTATGGTGATTTTGACTGGACGCCTATTCGTTACCTGACACAGTCAGTGCCGCGCCATCTTCTGGCGGGGTTCTATCGCCTGGCAGATGCAGCATTGGTGACACCGCTGCGTGACGGGATGAATCTGGTAGCAAAAGAGTTTGTTGCTGCGCAGAAGGAACATAACCCCGGTTCGTTAATTTTGTCGCGTTTTGCCGGTGCTGCAGCCGAGATGGAAGATGCTTTACTGGTTAATCCGCATGATCCGGAAGAAATTTCGGATGCGCTTCATCGTGCGCTGATTATGCCTAAGGCTGAAAGACTTGCACGCGGTAAAAAGCTTAGAGAGAGCGTCTGGCGTGTCACTGCCAGCAGCTGGGCACGTGATTTTCTTGAGGAATTGTCAAAAGACAGGCCTGAGTGAGAGGTTTTGATGTCACGTAAAACAGGTTTGTTTCTGATCGCTGCCTCCTGTATGGCGCTGGGGGTGGCGTGGTTTGTTGAGCATGTGATGTCAGTTATGCCGTGCGAGCTTTGCCTGGCTGAACGCTGGCCCTGGCGTATTCTGCTGGTTATTGGTCTGGTTGATGTTTTGTTGCCTGGAGCCGCAGGAGGGGTAGTATTGTGGCTTGCCGCTCCGGTTCTGCTTGCTTCCTGCGCTCTGGCTGTTTGTCACGCCGGGGTAGAGTGGCACTGGTGGCCAAGTCCGTTCCCGGCGTGTCGGGCTCCGCATGTGACAGGCACTACAATGGCAGAGCGGCTGGCTTCGATGCCACGTTTCCCGTCTAAACCGTGTGATGCACCAACATATCTTATTCCTGACCTGCCTGTTTCTATGAGTGTTATGGGGGGAGGATATGCGGCTGTTGTTCTGCTGATATTTGTAAAACTCAAACTGATGAAAAAGCGGGTTTTTCGTTAAATTATTTGCGTCAGGCTCTTTGTTGGGGAAGCCTGACGTGTGGTTACCTCGGGTTTTTCAACCAGCTGACACGGTGTCCCATTAAAGCAAGTGGGATGAAAAAAGTACTGCCAGCACAGAATATTATCGACATAAAACAGCTAACCTGAAAATCTAATAATTCACTACTTTAATTCTCTGTAAAATGTGGTGGGAAATTATAAACAATTATTGTTGAAAATAAGCCTTTAATATATAAAAATATTGATAAATTGATAAATTGATAAATTGATAAATTGATAAATTGATAAATTGATAAATTGATAAATTTCTTCGTTTTCTTTAATAAAATAATTCTCTTTTCGTTGTCTTTTGTTTTTAATGCTTTTCGTGAGTTTTTCTGCACATAATATGCAAATACAAATGCTGTAAATATGCCTATTGTCATTGCATGTTTTGCATATTCTGGAGAAAAAGCCTTCAATAAAAGATATAATAAAAGATTAAATTCTCAGTCCGCTAGTTATTACCATTACGAATGTAAGAATAAAATTCTCTTTTGCTGTAATATCAATCTGATATCCGAGCGATTGTAAGTGTTATTTTCTTTTAATTTGTTTTTATTATTACAAATAAAAGAGAAGTGATGTTTTTTAATATTTCGTGCAATCATGTCATTGTTGGTAGGGGCTGGTGCATCGCTGGTCATGCTTTCTGCTCCGTATGCTGTTAACCTTGGTGACAGGCCTTCTTTATTCATTAACCGAACAACATTGGCTTGGAATAACAATCTTGCTTTATCTGCTTTTTGCAAAGTACGCTTAGTAATTTGTAAAAGTTTTTGGCTGTAAAATACCCGGCTGACTGATACTCTTGGCAGGCTGAAAAATCTTTTTCAGCCTGTTTGATAGTGCCTTAGCGAATTAAAGTGTTTGTTCTGTCCTGTTCAGCAACACGTATGGCCAGATTATACAGGCCTGAACTTGCCTGGGTGCCAAGCTGGCCAATCTCAGCAAGAGAGAACCAGCGTGCTTCCATGGCGTCGTCGCTGGCTGCAACGGGTGTTTGTTCATCTCCTGTCTCGATGCAGCAGATAGCCGTAATCACATAATGAAAGAGCAGTGTGCCGTCAGCGGCATGGCGTATGGTTTCGATAATATCAGCGATATGGGTCGCTGTGCTGGTCAGGTCGGTTTCTTCTTTTAACTCGCGCTCTGCTGCGCTGAACAAACGTTCGCCCGGCTCGACTTTTCCTCCGGGAAAGCCCCATAGCCCTGCGTCAGGCGCATTCAGGCGTCGGACAAGCAAAAACAGGTTTTGTCTGCGCACAACAGAAATCACGCCAGCACGCGGCACGACTGGTGGCTTTGTCGGGTCTGCATGGGTTTTTGAGGTAGCTTTCGCTTTTGTCTGAGCTTCAGTCTTTATTTCTGAGCGCGTATTCGTCTGGGTTTCGCCTGGCGTTATACGAGTCGACTGACTGTAGGCGGATGACGGAGAAAGTCTCTGATATTTCATGAATCACACTACATTTAAAAAACGGTGCTATAAATCAGCATATTGAATGGAAATATTGTCTGGTTATCATTTAATATTAACTTTTATTAATATAGTCGTAAAGACAAACGCATAAAAATATACGCCTGCTCATGCACCCTTGCAGGTCAACTGGTTAAGCGCCATCTTTGGCACATGGCAACAAAATCCTCTCCCCGTGCAGCGTCCCGGCGTTCTTCTCTGAGTGAGAGAGCCGCAGCTCTTCCTCCGGTTACCTTCGCGCCGGAAAAGCAGTCACCTCGTCCCAGGCTGCGCAGAATGGAGGTTGTGTCTGAATACGAGCCTGCCGGTGATCAGCCGCGTGCTATCGGTGAGCTTGTGGCCGGCGTTGAACAGGGGGAGCGCGATCAGGTTCTGCTGGGGGTTACGGGGTCGGGTAAAACCTTCAGTATGGCTCAGGTCATTCAGGCTACGCAAAAGCCAACGCTTATTCTTGCTCCTAATAAAACACTGGCAGCTCAGCTTTATGGCGAGATGAAGCAGTTTTTCCCTCATAACGCAGTCGAGTATTTTGTCAGTTATTATGACTATTATCAGCCTGAGGCTTATGTGCCGCGCTCTGATACATTTATTGAAAAAGATAGTCAGATTAACGAGCAGATTGACCGTATGCGCCATGCTGCGACGCAGGCTTTGCTTGAGCGTAACGACGTTATTATCGTTGCCTCGGTGTCGTGTATTTATGGTATCGGCTCACCTGAAACATATTCGGATATGGTTATCAGAGTAGTCAATGGTGACGAACTGAACCGTGAGCAGCTGATACAGCGGCTGGTCGAATTGCAGTATCGTCGTAATGATATGGCTTTCGCGCGCGGGTGCTTTCGTGTGCGGGGTGAGACGATCGATATTTTCCCTGTGCAGAACGAGGATCGTGCCTGGCGTATTTCGCTGTTTGGAGATGAAATTGACGGTATTACTGAATTTGATCCTCTGACAGGCGAAAAAACGGCTGATTTGCAACATATCGCTATTTACGCGAACAGCCATTATGTCACGCCCAGACCCACGCTGAAGCAGGCCATGGTCGGGATTAAGGATGAACTGCGTGAGCAGCTTGATCTTTTTAACCAGCAGGGCAAGCTGCTTGAGGCTGAGCGTTTGCAGCAGCGCACAACCTTTGACCTTGAGATGCTTGAAACCACGGGCGTATGTAAAGGTATCGAAAATTACTCCCGTTATCTTTCAGGGCGCAGGCCGGGCGATCCGCCCCCTACGTTATTTGAATATCTGCCTGAAGATGCTCTGCTGATTGTTGATGAAAGTCATGTCACTGTGCCGCAGATTGGTGGTATGGAGCGAGGGGATAATGCACGTAAGTCAACACTCGCTGAATTTGGTTTCAGGTTGCCTTCCTGCCTGGATAACCGGCCTCTGAATTTTGCTGAATGGGATACTTTCAGGCCGCAGACTATTTTTGTCAGTGCGACACCTGGTCCGTGGGAGATGGAGCGTACCGGTGGTGTGTTCGCAGAGCAGGTAATTCGTCCGACAGGGCTGGTTGATCCGGTCACAGATATTCGTCCGGTTGAGCATCAGGTGGATGATCTGCTTGCCGAGTGCCGTACTACGGTTGAAGCCGGCGGGCGCATTCTGGTGACGACGCTGACCAAGCGCATGGCAGAAGACCTGACCGAGTATTTGTCTGAGGCCGGTGTCAAAGTCAGGTATCTACATTCTGATATTGATACACTTGAGCGTATTGAGATTATCCGTGACCTGCGTATGGGCACTTTTGATGTGCTGATAGGTATTAACCTGCTGCGTGAAGGGCTTGATATCCCCGAGTGTGCTCTGGTCGCTATTCTTGATGCGGATAAAGAAGGTTTTTTACGCTCCCGTACATCTCTGATTCAGACCGTAGGGCGCGCAGCCCGTAATGTGAACGGGCGCGTTATTTTCTATGCTGATAAAATGACTGATTCCCTGCGCTATGCGATTGAAGAGACGGCAAGGCGGCGTGAGAAGCAGATTGACTGGAACACAGCGCATGGCATTACCCCCCGCAGTGTGCAGAAAACCGTAGGAGAGCCCGTAGCAGCTGCTTTTGAAAAAGCTGAGGCAGAAACCACCAGGGCAGGAGAAGTAACGACACCACACATGCCCACCGGGCAGGAGCTGAGTGTGGTGATTGTCCGGCTTGAGAAAGAGATGCGTCAGGCAGCGGCTAATCTGGAGTTTGAAACTGCGGCCCGCCTGCGCGACGAAGTTAAGCGGCTGGAGGCTTTGCAGCTGGGTATTGAACCACCACCACCTGTTTTTGACCCATCAGCGCAAATCGCGGCCAGAGCGCCGGGTAACCGGCGTAAGAGAAAGTGACAGGTTTATGCCTGGTGTCATGGCAGAGAAAGAGCACTGACTAATGGTTTGATTTTGATGAGGCTATAAAGGTTGTGAGTAAAGAAAAAATTGAGAACTGATAGAGCAGCCCTGTAAAAATCTCACAACCGACAACAAGCCGTGACAGGTCGGCGGTAGGATATATATCTCCATATCCTGTTGTTGTAATGGTGATAAGGCTGAAATAAAGAGCGATAGGAAGAGAGAAATATGTTTCCGATGAGGGAATGGAAAAAGAATGATCTATATTGTCGTTTAATATAAGATATATTATAGCGAAAGAAACGCATGTAAATAAATAAGTTATAAAAGTAAAAAATGAAGCGACGATCTTGGGTGGATTATGTTTTGTAAAAAGCCTTGTGCCAACAACAAGGCTTAATATCGGGCTGGCAAGGGATGTTATTATCCCTATAAATATTGAAAATTCTTTCGTTATTAAATTAATGCTGTATAATAATATCGATACAGCCTGAATTGATATTATTATAATATAAATTATTGAAAATAATGAAATTTTTTCATTTTTTATATAAAGAAATCTCATTTTTAAGAATCTTTGTGGTTTTTCTGTAATATAATATTAACCTTACAGGGCCTGCTCTCCGCGTGCAGAACAAAGAAACGAGAGACCGAAAAGAGACTGGTTTTCTGTTTTGTTTCTGTTCTTATCATGGTGAACCTGATTCCATTGTGTCGTGTGTATCATCAGATGCAGGAGTAACCGGAGCTGAAGTCTCCAGCCAGCTTTTTATCAGAGTATAGGTTACTGATAAAATAACAGGGCCGATAAAAATACCAATCAGACCAAAGCCTGCAAGTCCACCCATCACACCAACCATAATGAGTATGAGTGGAATACTGGCCTGTTTACGAATCAGGTAGGGGCGCAGCAGGTTGTCAATTGCGATCGTTACTATCGTTATGGCCATCAGGATGGTCGCTTTCAGTGGGTTCCCGGCGATAAACATCCAGATAACAATAGGGATAAGTGTCAGGCCTGGACCAGCCTGAAGCAGGCAGACCATAAAGGTAATAGCTGTTAATACCGTGGCTCCTGGTACGTCAGTTGCAATCAGCCCGGCGCCGGCTACGGCTGTTTCAGCCAGGGCAGTAATTGTTACAGCAATAGCAACACCACGAATGGTATGCCCGGCCTGAAGCATCATATTCTGGCCTTTTATTCCTGCCAGGGAGTAACCCAGTCCCAGCATAACCTGCGTAATCTTTTCTCCCTTTGCATGCATAAACGCCATAATGACCAGCATAAGTAAAAACTGAATGGTGAGCATGCTAAAGCCACCCAGGTTATTGAGCAGCCAGCGAAGAATTTCATTTGTGCCAGGCAGGTGCCCGGTTAGCAGTTGTGGCAGGCGGGTATTTTCTATCCGGTGCCATGCTGAGTGTGTATATGGCCCGATATAAGGCATGTTGGTCAGCCATGCGGGCTCAGGGGGGATGCGAAAAGAGGCGGTGCTATGCGCGAAAGCAATCAGAGTGCTGCTGTATTGTATGACAGTGAGAGCTGCCAGAAAAAAAGGCAAAACAAAAACCATAAGTGCAAATAAAGTGGTCACAGCGATGGCAAGAGGCCTGCTGCCCCACAGTATTTTTTGCAGGCTTAGCAATAAAGGCCAGGTGGTGATGCCAATTGTCATGGCCCAGATTGTTGCGGGTAAAAACGGCCGTATGACCCACAGTGAAAATAAAATCATGACGCATGTCATCATAGCGCTCAGAACGGCTCGGGTCAGATGCGATGAGGGGGGAGTAACACTCATTAAGTGGCGCTCATAATGGAGGTCAGAGGTATTTAAAAAATGTATGACGACTGAGATAAAGATATTTCTTCGCGTTAATCATCCTAAGGTCGTATCTTAATACATTATTGAAAAATTATAAAATGAAGGAATATTTTTTGTGGATAATAAAGATTTAAAAAAGCATTTTTCAGGTGATTTTTCATGCTGATGCAGCGCAGGTTTCTTCCTTTTTTATATGCTGCTTATATGTTTGTGGCAGGTTTATTTTGTATTATTCTTACTCCCCCTTTTCAGGTTGCGGATGAGCCTGCTCATTTTATGCGTACATTTCAGATTGCGGGTGGAGGGCTTGTTGGTGTGAAGCGCTCCTCGTCTGAGAGTGGTGGTGTTTTGCCTGTTTCTGTCAGGCAGCTGATCAACATATTTCAGGACAGTGGCGGCACAGATAAAACACAGATTATGGCGGGGAAGATTGCTGCTTCTATGGTGCTTCCCTTTAATAAAACAACGGAGTTTGCAGGCTTTCCAAACAGTGTGCTTTATCCCCCGGTTTCTTATACAGGTGCAGTTGCAGGTGTATTAGTGGGGAAAAAGCTGCACTCGAGTATGCTGGGCATGTTTTATCTGGCACGTGCGGGCAATCTTCTCGTTAATACAGCAGTTGGCACACTGGCATTATGTATTGCACAGGATTGTACGGCTGTTTTGCTGCTTCTTATCCTTGCGTTGCCAATGAGTGTGAGTCTGACGGCATCCTGCTCTCAGGATGGTATGGTGCTGGCGCTGATGGCTCTTGCCGTTGCGCTGTTGTCATATTTTTGCGGGTTATCTGCACAGGCCCGTCTTTGTCAGGGGAAAATTCTCATTATTGCCGGGCTGGTTTCAGGGTGTGTGGCGGCAGCAAAAATGCCGTATGCTTTATTTCTGTGTCTTCCTTTTTTATGTGCAGGGCATAAGAATTTTTTGTCAGCATTACTGGCCTCACTCACCGGGTTTATAGTTTTTGCGTTGTGGGCATTGTTTGGCAGCGGCCCCGTTATCATTAATTTTCAGGTGCCTGGCGTGATGGCAGCTGACCAGATGATTTTTGTGCTTCATCATATCCCGTTTACACTCCATGTCGTATTGCACACCGTGCATGTACGCTGGTGGATTATGCTGCGTGAGAGTGTTGGTGTTCTGGGGTGGCTCAATGTGCTGTTGCCTGTGGGCTTTTATACGCTGGCATACTGGGTGTCGGGTATTGTGTTTGTGTTGTCCTTTTTTTTGAGGTGGCCAGTCGGCCTGAGCCGCTCGGGGCTCGCTCGTAGCCTGGGGTTGCTTGTTGTTCTCGCGATGGTGTGTCTGGGTATTTTCGTTGCATTGTACGTGACCTGGACAGCTGTGCAGGCGCCCATGGTTCAGGGGGTTCAGGGGCGTTATTTTTTACCTGTGCTGATGGCATTGTCTTTGTTGCCGGCTTTGTTAAGTATGTCAGATAAGCCTTTTACCCGTTATGAGTATAATATTTCGTTTCTTTCTGATGTTCTGATAAATATCACGGTTATTGTTTTCATATGTGCGTCGTGTATCACGCTTTATAAAACGCTTATTGCTCAGTACTGGTAAGGCATTTAAAGGTGTTTCATTCTCAGTCAAGAAAGGTGTTTTGATGTCTCAGGCGGTTCCTGCAGTAGCGGCATTACCTTCATGTCTGTTAAGAAACGCCCGGCTCCTGTCATCGCGTGATGATATTCTGCCTCTTCTGCCACGTCATGCTCACATTGCTGAAGTTGGCGTGATGAAGGGTGATTTTTCAGAGAAATTTCTAAAAATCTGCAAGCCTTCTAAGTTTTATGCCATTGACGAATTCATGGTTCATAAGCTGCCGGAAGTATGGGGGCAGAAGACATCAGATCTGTTTGAAAATAAAACGCACGGGCAGTTTTTTAAAGATCGGTTTGCTTCGCAGGTCGCCAGTGGTCAGGTTGTGGTTATGGAAGGTGATAGCGGAACGATGCTTGCATCCCTTGCGGATGAGAGCCTGGATGTCGTTTATCTTGATGCCGACCATAATTACCATGCTGTGGTGCGTGACCTGGAGATTGCCCGTAAGAAAATGAAGCCTCACACCGGGCTTCTTATTCTTAACGATTATATCATGAGTGACGGTGCCAGCCCTTATGGTGTTATCCAGGCCGGGCACGAGTTTATGCTGCATCACGGATGGGAGATGGTCGCTTTCGCGTTGCACGACCATATGTATTGTGACGTTGTGTTGCGCAAAATGCCTGTCAGGCGGACACGCAGGCTGGCGCAGCGTTTTGCTCTGGCCTGCGGCTATACAAAGCTGGGACGTTTTTAAAAGGCTGGTTGTGTAGTCAGGTGCTTAACTGTCTTCGGTCCGGCGTGACAGAAATCGTGCCAGAGTTGGCCCGGTGATCAGAACACAAAAGAACCTGGCAATCTGCATTGCAATGACAAACGGCATATCAACCTGCGTAGTTGAAGCAATAATTGCTACAGAATCTGCCCCTCCCGGACTGGTCGCCAGGTAAGCCGTTAGCAGATCAACATGTGCTATATGAGCGAGAACCACGGCAAAGCCGAAGCAAATAACAATAAGAGCAATAATTGTGCTCAGCAGACGTGGTAACACCCGGGCAGCATGCAATAAAATATCAGGTGTAAAACGCATGCCTATAGCCCAGCCGACAACAGCATAAGCGACGACGCGCAGAAGGAATGGTTGTTCAAGGTGTATCGAAAAACCAAGTCGCGCAATCATGCCCAGTGCCATGGGGAGCAAAAGCCCCCCGGCGGGAATGTTCAGCCATAACCCTATAGTGCTGCCCGTAAGCACTAGCCCCAGACCTGTTAGTATAGTGGCCGGTGAAATGACATGTGCAGCACTTTGTGCAACAGCCGGAGTGCCAAGTATACGCGTCATACAGGCTGCTATTACAGCGCAGCAGACAACCCTGAGATATTGCATGAAGGCAACAAGCCGCATATCAGCACCATAGGAGGCAGACATGAGCGTCATGACTGTCGCTGCCCCTGGTGAAAATCCCCATATAGCAGTCGTGCCCGGCAGCATTTTTGACCGTGTAAGGAACCAGCCCAGAAATGCTGCAGCTGAAAGGGTTGATAACGTGCCACCCAGAAAGACGGGCCAGTCAGACAAAATTTGCTGAAAGATTGTGTGCGGAAGATAGCTGGCGATCATGACCCCGACAACGCCCTGGGCATATACAAAAGCAGGCTTGGGGAGTTTAATTTTCTGACCTCGCATAGACAGCATCACTGCTGCGGCGAGTGGGCCAAGGAGCGGAGCCGCAGGTAAACCGAGCCATTCAAGGAAAACAGAAAAAATAAGAGAGAGCAGCAGCAGAGCGCCCCAGCGTAAAGGTAAAGACCATGCTAAATCTTCTGAAGCTGACATGATGTTTATCCTTATATCTAAGAGCGGTAACGAGTGTGATCAGCGCATTATATTATGCGGGGAAACAGGAGATAATGTGCCCGAACCACTCGTATCGGGCAGGTTAGTTTTTCTGACATATATCAGTAAAATTATAATGAAAGAAAGTCAGGGCAGGGTGGGCTCTCTCCTTTGTGTCAGCAGGATGAGCATTTAATTAAAATGACCCTGTGACTGGGAGATATTCCGGTTTGCCTGATTTTATACTTTTAAGAAACGTAATGTGAGTGTTCAGGCAGTCAGGTTTGTGCATGAGGTAGGCAAGGTATTTATCTTACCTGATGTCTTCATGCTTTATTGAATATGTGAGAGCGCTTATCAGTAAAATTCAAAAAAGAGGACGCTTTTCTTCAAAACGTCCTCTTTAAAACAATTAGTAAGAGAGGGCCGTATTCGCGTCATTTATTCTTTCAAAGACGGGCTTTTTCACGTCGTGAAATGCCTCGAGAGAGAATTTTTTGTAACCGATATCACTGTAACCCCGAATGAGCATGATACCATCGCTCAGGTCTGTGAGAGAGGTCCAGACAGTATATTCTGACAGTGTTTTACCTGTTTTTATGGTTGATTCGCCGCCAAGCGTATCGGTTGTGATGTTTTTCATCCGGTCAAAGCGGTTCATAATGTGTGCCAGAACATTGAATGAATCGCCGGTGGATTTAGCAACCGGTGCGTACGTTGTATAATACACACCACGAATAAAACGCCCGACTGATGTGTCAGAGGAAGGAAGTGCTTCTGCTGCAATGCCACTGTCAGGCTGAACCAGTTTCAGGGTGCCCAGCACGGCCTCTGACCGGTCCTTGTTTGTAAGTTGCGTGTAGTTATTCAGGTTTTGCAGATGCCACGGAAAGTCAGGACCATTGGTCATAACTTTTGTCGGGTTATCATAGACGTGAAATGTGCCGTTAAGGGCCTCAACAACGATACTGCCGCCTTTTTTGTCGTAAAAAGCAAAGTGGAATGGTGATTTCACGCCGCCAAGACGTGTCAGCACGGGGGACCAGAAATGACCTTTTTTTACGGCTTCTCTGACTTCTTCAACAGTGGCAAAATTTGCCAGTGCCCACTCCCCAATTGAGGTGACAGGAACAGATGTTTTATATTCATCTTTGGTCAGGGGTGTCAGGTTGGCTTCGGGTACCATGTTGGCACTGAACGAAAGGCCGGCTCCGTTCACACCTTCAAGCATATTATGGTCATCACCATCCTGATAGACTTCGGTTGTGACGGACAATACAGGGTATAATGCCTGGTAACTTGCCGCATTGCTGCCATCAGGTGCTTTTTTCTGAAAGGCTGTACCTTTAGGGTAGTAGGTCAGCCATGAAGGCAGATCTTCAGACAGTTCAAGTGTGCGGCCGTGAAAGACGTGCCCGCTGCTATCTGTAATTGCCAGACTGGAACATGCTTTCCCGGGTAATGGCATGAGCAGTAGTGATGGGAGAAGCAGGTTCAATAAGGGTTTTACTTTCACGCATTCTCTCCGGAAATGTCAGGATCAGGGTATTATGTCCTGAAGCAGGGTTGTATAACACTAGACCGAATTGCTTATTATAACCTAACAAATAATTTCAGGGGAGAGAACTCTGCTTATCATCCTTGTTCGGTTTTTAATGACAAAAAAAATGGTCATGATATGAATTCTTGTCTGAAACAGAGAACAAGACACGGAGAGCCATAGGGTAAAGGCTTACGTGAGTATAAGGAAAAAATGATGTTTTCTCGTTTTCTCGTGCAATCTGGTGCAGTCTGCGCAGGTATTATGCTGCTAAGCGCCTGTGCCAGTCAGCCTCTTAAAATTGCTCATAAAGAAGATCATCTGGCAGCGGCAGGCTTTGCCTTTCACCCGGCTAATACAGTTAAGCGTCAGAAAATGCTCGATAAACTGCCAGCGCACCGCTTTATCAGGCGTATGCATGATGGTAAGGTTTTCTATGTTTACGCTGATCCGACGATTTGTGACTGCCTGTATGTCGGTGACCAGAAAGCATATGACGCTTATGAGCAGTATCGTCAGCAGCAGGCTCTGGTTAATCAGCAGCAGGATACTGCAGTTGAGTATCAGGATGGCTCGTGGAACTGGGGAGACTGGCAGGCTGGTCCGGCCTGGAATAACTGGAATCCCTCATGGAATCCTGCATGGGGTAACTGGGATCCCGGTATAGGGCCGTTTGGTTTCCAGGATTAATTAGTTTAGTCTTTTCAGTTGTTCAGAGTGTGGGTACCCGTTTTCCACAAGGGTGCCCACATATTCATCCCCGAAATCTGTGGATAAATGCAAAAGACAGGATATGTATTTCTTTAGCTTCTGTATCGTAAGAGTGCCCCGTCAGGTGGGAACGGAAGTGCCTGACTGGTTGTGAAAATCTTCTCGTTTTGATTGATGTGCAGCAATTTGCTAATTCCTGTGGTTACCTGGGAAGGATGGTATAAAGTCGCATGATTTTTCTGGCGCTGAAGAGTGTCCTGTTGCTTTTTCATATGAAGCGCGCAGGTAACCTCCCGACTTTTTTCCGGGGAATAGAGCGTATCAGAGCTTATGTTGGGTTTTTACTTCAAGTTTTGTTTTTCTGACGGAGTAAATATTTTTTATTTGGATTAAAGAAACAGTATTTTAAAGTATAATAATTCTATATTTTTTATTATATTGAAAATTACATAAGAGAGAAAAGAACAATTATTATAAAATATTAATTATTAAAAATCAGTTTTTAAGATGTACACGTAGCATGTCTCTTTGCGCTGGATGCTGCTAGCTGATACAACCAGAAATATAAGAGCGTGATATTATGGATGCGGAATAATGTGATGCCATCGATTCAGAGTGACCCTTTTCATATTAAGAATACAATTTCTTCTTTTCATGCCGCACGTAAAACAGACCTTATGAAGGCTGGTCACACAAAACTTATTCCACCCGCTGAGGCTTACCCCTCTCAGAATATGGATGATTTTCGGTGTGGCCTGAGTTTTTACGGTGCGCGCCTTGTTGGTGATTCAGAATATATCAGCATCAGGCAGACAGTATTACGGCTGCTCACTGTTGAGAACGGGCGTTTTGTTATAGGTCATGGTCTGGATGGAATGATTATTGATAATCAGGACCGGGTGATGTCAGAGCCATCCTGCTTTTGTAATCATGGCCTTTATAATGTTTCAAAACGCCTTCCTGATTTGCCTTATCATGAACTGAATGACGATGTGTTTCTGAGCTTTGATGGCGCAGCACGCAATTATTATCACTGGCTTTTATATGCTGTTTCAAAAATGCAGATAGCAAAAAGAATTTTGCCGGATTTTGTAAAATTTATTATTCCTGATGCTATAAAAAGTTTTGCTACGCGTAACCCGGCATTTTCACAGGAAGTTTTTAACAGCTCTCTGGCCGTTGCTGGTCTTAGTGATAGGGTGACGCCGCTTGAAGATGGCATTTATAGAGCACGACGTATTCACTACCTCTGGCACTCACCTACAATGCCAGAGCTTTATTTGAATATGGAAGCTCCGCATCGCTTGTTTGATCTTTTCGATGTGCCCCATAACCCCGAATTGCCAGAGCGCTTTTATGTCGGTCGTGCTATGGACGGAAGCGGGCGTATTACACCAGATGAGCAGGCTTTGATTGACCCGATCCTTGAACAGGAAGGGTATACAAAAGTGTTTCTGGAGGGAATGGACTTCAGGACTCAGGTTGCTCTTTTCCGGCAGGCCACAAGCATTATAGCTCCTCATGGTGCAGGGCTTGCTAATCTGGTTTTTTCCAGAAAAGGTACAAAACTTCTGGAATTAAATCGCAGACTGGATAACCAGAATCATTTGAGAAACTGCTTTTATCTTATCGCAGCTAATCGTGGTATTCACTATAAATTTTATAATATGGGTGGCAGCCCGATAACAGCTGAGAGGTTTTTGTCAGCGTTGCATGCATGACCACAGAATATTAAAAAACTGTGGTCTGGTTATGGAAGTTTATTTTAGTCTGTGACAGGCCTGGTTTCTACGAGAATTATTTCTGCATCTTCAGTTGCAGTAACGGTGATGGTATCAGTTTGTGAGATCGCTGCGCCGTCCCCTTCGTTAGCAGTCTTGCCGTCGATAACGACTGAGCCTTTTGCGACAACCAGATATCCTAAGTTTTTATCAGGAAAATTATACTCTAGGCTTTCATTTTTCTTAAGTGATGCCCCCATAACACGAGCTTGTGCATTCAGGGGAAGAGCTTCTTTATCCTCCTGATATCCAGAGGCAAGAGCAACAAATTTTCCGGCCCGTTCTCCTTTGGGGAAGGTACGTGTACCCCATGAGGGCGCATGTCCTGAACGGTCAGGAATAATCCAGATCTGAAACAGGCGGGTGGTGATATCTTCCAGGTTATGTTCACTATGAAAAATACCAGTGCCAGCTGACATAACCTGTACATCTCCGGCTTCAGTGCGGCCTTTGTTCCCCAGGCTGTCCTCGTGAGTAATAGCGCCTTCCCGAATGTAAGTAATGATCTCCATATTTTTGTGCGGATGCTTACCAAAACCTGTGCCGGGCGCAATCGCATCATCATTCCACACACGTATGGCACCCCAGTGCATACGTGCAGAATCATAGTAGTCAGCGAATGAAAAATGATGTCTGGCATCAAGCCAGCCGTGGTTAGCGTGGCCAAGCTGGTTATGGGGGCGAATATCGATCATGTAAGCCTCTTATTTAAAAAGATCTGAGAGCTGTTGTCTGAAAATATACCTCCAGGGTGATGGGTGCGTATATGGAAATTATGGAAAAGGATTGTTTCTGATTTTTGCCAAACAGGTATTTTTGTCTTAGGCTGGCTCTATTGTTTGTGGTGCAGGGGAGAGAAGATGCGTCTGCCAGATTTTGAAGCCTGGGCTGTGTTTGCAAAAGTGGCAGAATTTGGTTCTTTTGCCCGTGCTGCTGAAGAAATTCAGCTTTCTAAACCTACAGTTTCCAAAGCGGTGAGTCGTCTTGAGCGTTCGCTGGGGATATCGCTGTTTAATCGTAATTCGCGGCATATGTCACTGACAGAAACAGGGCGTAGCCTGCTGGGGTATGCCAGTCGTATCGTGGCAGAGGCCGAAGCGGCAGAGGTGCAGGCGCGTGGCGATATGCAGCGCCCTTCAGGGCGTCTTCGTCTTGCCGCACCTACAACATTTGGAGTGCGCCATCTCGCACCGGTGCTGCCTGGTTTTCTGGAGCAGTATCCTGCTATTAATCTGTCAGTCGATTTTAGTGATGCTGTTGTTGATCTGGTAGCAGATGGATATGATGCGGCTTTGCGTATTGCCTCGCTGGCAGATTCATCATTGAGAGCCCGGCGGTTATGTGATGTCAGGCTTTTGCTTGTTGCGGCGCCATCATGGCTTGAAAAGAGTGAGCGTCCAGAGCACCCGCGCGACCTCGAAACCCGTAAGAGCTTTGTTTATACAAATAATGCAGCGCCAGGTATGGTGCGTTTAAGAGAAAGTAAATCAGGAAAAGAGTATGTTCTGGCTCAGAAATCGAGTTTCAGCGCAGATAACTCTGAGGCTTTTTTACCTTCTCTTGAGGCAGGCCTGGGATACGGGCTGTTTCCTGAATTTATGGTGTGGGAGGGCCTGCGCACCGGCCGCATTGAACGTTTGCTGCCTGGGTGGGAAGGGCCTGTGATTACGTTATATCTTGTAACACCAGCCAGTACCGTGAGGCCAGCCCGGCTAACAGCGTTGCTTGATTACCTCGTGAAGGCGTTTGAACATCCGCCATGGGCAAAGGAGGAGAGGCAGGCCGAGGCTTGCCTCTGAAGACGATAAGACCGTTTTCTCAGCGGTCGTGAGCCGTAACGTCAACATCAACGTTGACTTCAAGCGCTACCCACTGAGGTGACTGCCATGGTCCTAAACCAACATTAAAGGTCGTGCGGGCCAGTTGAAGACTGCCTCTTGCATGCAGACCGCTTGTGCCTGCGATATCGATAGAAAGAGGCAGAGTCACAGGTTTGCTGACACCTTTAATGGTGAGGGTGCCTTCGGCATTATAGTGATTGCCACTCTGGTGTTTGAAGGTGGTTACGTCAAACACAGCATCAGGAAAGGCTTTTATGTCAAACCAGTCATGGCCAGGTAAAGCTTCGTCACGTTGTTTATCTCCGGTAACAGCGCTGGCCATTTCTATGATAATTTTGGCATGTCCTGCTTCAGGCTGTGCGGGGTCAAAAGAGATCGTGCCATGATAGCGGGTGAAATGGCCATGAAAAGTTTTGCCGGTTTGTGTGCCGGAAAAGCCTACAACGCCGCTGCCATCCTGAAGTATCCAGTCTGCGGCCATAGCCGGAGCAGAGAACAGTGTTGCTCCTGCTATGAACGCGGGGAGAAGAGTGCGCAGAGACGTCATGATGTGTGATCCTTCCGGCGTGATAGAGGCACTGATTTCTTCAGTGAGGGAAGCATTTGTGCAAGAACTGAATCGTGTAAAATAAAACGGTGCCGGAGTGCGGCTGCAACGTGTGCTGTGATCAGAGCCAAAAGCCCCCAGGCAAGCCAATGATGCACTGTTTTTAGCGCGTCCTCAACCGGTGCTTTATTTTCAAGTGTTGGCAGAACAGGCAGGTCAGGCCATGGCACAACACTAAAGAGTACTGTTGGTATGGCAAACACCGATACTGAAACCATTGCCCAGCCACTGAGTGGCAGGATGATCTGCAATACATAGAGAGCCAGATGCGCCAGATGCGCCAATTTTTTCTCTGTCACCGGCATCGTGTCAGGCAGGGGAGGAGCACGGTGTAACAGGCGCCAGCCAATACGTATGATAACGAGCAGAAGAACTGTAATGCCGATAGATTTATGAAGCTGATAAAGCTGGAACACACGCATGGGGTCGAGATGAAGGTGATCCATGATCAGCCCCATTGCGATCAGGACCAGTATCCCGAAGGCGATCATCCAGTGCAGGATGATCGCAACCGTTGAGTAGCGTGTGCTCCCGGCGTTTAAGTGTGCAGGGAGCGTCATGGCTGTTAGTCCTGTTTTTCGAATGCGCCGGCAATATGCAGGCGTACTTCGTCAGAAACGTAAGGAACATACATTTTTACGCCAAAGTCGCTGCGTTTAATGGTGGCTGTTGCTTCAAACCCTGTTGTGTATTTTTTGTCGAGTGCGTTAACGCCAGCACCAATGAAATGTACTTTCAGGGTTTCTGGTTTTGTTACACCATGCAGGGTCAGGTTGCCGGTTACAGTGGCGTCGTTATGACCATTCGTATGCACAGATGTTGAGACAAATGTGGCATCAGGGAATTTTGCAGCATCAAACCACTGGTCGCTTTTCAGTTCTTCATCAAGTTTTGTGCTGGTTGTCTGCACAGAGCTGACAGGAATGGTTACTGACAATGTCGATTCTGCCGGTTTTTTGGCATCGAGGTGCAGAGTGCCTGAAACGTTTGAGAAAACACCCTGATAGTTAGTGAAGCCAAAATGCAGCACAGAGAAGCCAACCTGTGTGTGGCCAGGCTCAACAGCATAGGTGCCGGACTGAACCTGAGAGGCATTGGTTACAACCTGAGCAGAAGCAGGGGCAGCGGTAAGGCCCAGTGCAAGTGCAGCAGCGGGAAGAGAAAGCAGAGAGAGTTTCATGAGGAAATTACTCCGTAAAACAGAAAGTGGCAGGACAAAAAACGCGATGTTCTGGCGGAACAGTGAATGTGAGGTCTGTTCCTTCTGTGTCTTTTTTACGGGGTATTGATAATGTAATAAATAACAATAATAGAAAACTAATGTTTCTATTTTTTACATAATGGTGGTTTACGGGCGGGTTCGGTAAGGGGGTGTGTCAGAGTGTTGTTTCCTGGTCGCACCTGAAGGTATTCTTTTGATAATACGTGTAAAAAATGAATTTTTATACATTACATATTTTACATGTTATCTGTGTAAGCTTAAGACAGCTCTTCTGTCGCCAGGTAAAAGCGCGATGAAAATAATCTGAAATAATCCGGAGCAGTCGCCTGATGGCTCAGAGAGAAGACTATACGCCACATGCTTTATTGCAACCTGTCACGGAAGAACTTCCACAGGGTACAGACCCGCGCCTCGATATTTCACCATCGTCGCCTTATTTTCAGCTGCGTGATGCACGGTCAGATGCCCGAGCGGCAGAAAGACGAGGGGAGTATGATCCGGCTGAAAGTGCTGCGGCTTTGCAGCACTGGATAGCTGTACGTAATTTTTCTGCGAAAATCCTCCGGTCGGTAGGGAAAGATATTGAAGTCTCTTCCTGGTTGATTGAGGCGCTGATTCGTCTTGATGGCCTGAACGGACTGGCTGACGGCATAGATGTTGCACTTGGATTATTTACTGATTACTGGCCTGACTTCTTCCCTAGGAACGATGAGGATGGACCTGAGGCGCGTTTTGCAGCACTAACCGGGCTGAATGGTGTGAGTTCAGATGGGAGTTTGATGCAGGCTTTACGAAAAACTCCTTTGTTTGCTCGCGCAGATGGAACCCCTTTTTTATTATGGCAGTATGAACAGTCAGAAGAGGTGCAGGGTATAGGTGACACGGCACGACGCAAACAGCGTCTTGCTTCAGGTATTCTGCCTTTTTCTGAGGTTGAAGATGAAGCTGCCCGTTTAGGGCAAACCACTTTGTCGGAGGTTTATCATGGTAGCAGACGGGCTTTAAAAAGCTGGAAAATGCTTGATAAACTAATGACTGAACGTCTTGGTCACGATTCACCGCCTACCAGTCGGATTATGGCTCTTCTGACAAAAGCTGAGAAAATAGCAGCTCGTTATATTACACTTCCTGTTGTGCAGGAGGCTATATTAACTGAGCAGGAGCTGAAACAGGAAGAGAGTATTGCAATAACAACAGGAAGAGAGACTTCTTCTGAGTGTCTTTCTGAGGCGCAGTGTATGACAAATCCTAAAGAGCCAACGCGTGATGATATGCTTAATCATCTTATTTATGTAGCACAGTATTTTGAAAAAAATGAGCCTCAGTCACCAATTTCAGGAACATTATATGAAGCGGTAAGGCGTGCACGACTATCATGGCGTGAGCTTCTGGTTGACCTGATTGAAGACGGGAGCACACGCGCTGCTATTCTGTCTAAACTTGGTATTACACCGGCAGCTTCCGATGAAAAATAATATAATAATTTTTAAATATCGTTATTTGAAGGCCATTTTTCTTCATCTTCAATGCTGACAACAATGGCTGTAACATTGTCGCGTGCATGGTTTTGCAGAGCAGTTTTTACCAGAAGATCTGCAGAGTTCACTCCTGTTTCAAGGCATTTAAGAATGTTGCTGTCATTAACCGATTTTGTCAGGCCATCAGAACATAATAAAAACCTGTCGTAAGGCAGAAGCGGGCCTGTGCATTTATCAATCATAAGTGGCTGTGACCCCGCACCAATGGCTTTGATAATGACATTTGCCTGGGGGTGTAATTCCATTTCCTCAACACGCAGAAGGCCTGCATCAACTAAAGCCTGTGTGTGGGAGTGATCTTTTGTTAATTGAATTAACTCACCATCCCGCATCATATAAATACGGGAATCTCCCAGCCAGAGACAGGCAAAATACTCTTCCGTTAAAATTAGAACAACGATAGTCGAAGCCATACCTTTCTGGCTGTCACGTCGCAGTGCTTCCATTTTCAGCTGTTCATGTGCCATTGTCAGGCGGTGTCGAATACGCTGTAAAAGTTCGCTGGGCCGGAGATCAGCAGGGAGTGACGCCAGGCTGTCAATGACCCGTTGTGCCGCCCACTGTCCGTCATCATGCCCGCCTGCACCATCTGCGACGGCAAAAATCTGCAGATCAGGACGGCACAGATAGGCATCCTGATTTTCAGCTCTGACAACACCCTGATGTGTTGATGCGGAGTATCGTATTGTTTCAGTCATGCCCAGAACAACTTTGCAAAAAGTTCCTGCTCGGGGAGCTCCTGATATGTCAGAGTCTGGGCAGGGATAGTGTTATTACCTTCTGTCATCCACAGCCCCTGTTCCGTCATACAGGATGTTTCCTCGGGAGCAGGAATATTCTGTAGCTGAAGAAAAAGTTCATCAGGTTCTATAGTATGCATCAGAGCATCACGGCAGGCATGTTCCATCTCATGCCAGAAAGAGCCGGTGTTGATAGCCGCAGAAATACCTTCCACTCCGGCAAAAAATGGGAAATAGCGACCGGCTTTGTCAATACTGGGCATTATCAGACCACTTACGGGCTGCTCAGATAAATGCCCGGCAGGAAGAGATAAACGCCATAGCGGCGCGATAACCCAGCCTTTTACCCACTCATCCTGAGTAATAACAGTGTGAGTATAGGCCAGGTTGCGGGCTACCCAGTTATCCCAGCATGAGACCAGTGTTTCTGAAAGCCCTCGCCGGATAAAGTCTCCTCTGGCGGGGAGTTTGCCACAAAATCCGGCCTGTTCAGGCATAGGTGGGTATTCCTCAAGGTTCTGCATGAACTATTGCAGTATCGGACAGTGAAAATGTGAGAAAAGGGTATGATCAAAAACCTGTTCAGGTGTTGATGTTTCCAGATCATAGGTAACGCTTCGGTCTCCTGAGCGGAAGGTTATGTCGAGATGATCAGGTTTGCCTGTCGGGGTTATTACTCCGCTGTCGAGGAGATGGAAGAATGCCCAGCTGCCCTGCTGGCGGCGAGGAAAGGCGGCCTCTGGCACAAAGTCGAGTGCAATATTGGAGATATTATCACCAGGCCATGTCATTGATGCACCAAGCGCCTGTCCAAGAGTGCCGTTGACGCCGGCTTTCCATACGACATTGAGTGAACCAAATCTGAAATTCACTATTTTTGACAGCGGGTCAGCCGCCAGAGGCGTGATGTGCAGATGTATTGCAGGTACTGCCATGTTACCAGGGAAGAGAAGGGAGCGAATTCGGGCTGCCTGCTGAAACTGAGCGAGTGCCGCAGCCGAAACCGGAGGTGGAGTGTTGCCAAGGTTGTGAGCCCGCCAGACAGGCCCTTTTGTATCGACGTAGGCAGCAAGCTGTGTTGTGAAATACGTGTCCAGCACACCTCCGGGTGTAAACAGACGAATAAACTGATCAAGAGGTGCATCCTGCTCGGCATTCGGGTCAAACGGGTAGTGATTTTTTACGACTGCCATACATAACTGAGCAGGCCCCTGCGCGCTGCTATAGGCAGCGGCTGCTGTGCGTTTTGCATCACCTGCCATTGTGCTGTCACCTGCCGTTGCGATCTGGTTAAGCCAGCGGGAAACAGGCTGTGGCTGCCGCAGAGATTCTGCCTGAATAGATTGTACAGGGTTTTGTGTTGACTGTAGCAGCTGCGCAGGATTATCGGCATTAGGTAATTGGGCAATGGCTCCCTCGAACTGGTTCAGGATTTGCATCACTCCATTAATTGGAGGAGCCTGGCCAGTACGTCCGGTAAAGATCACCAGAGGAGCAAAGTGCAGATCAATCTCTGTGCCAGGCACAGGGGCTGCAGGGTTACTGCCTTTTGATCTGTTGAAAAATGCTCCAAGACGGCTTTTTTCGGGGTCAGCTTTTTGTTTATCTTCACCACGCTGTTCATTTTGTGCATCTGTAGCCGGTGTGAGTTCATGAGTGATTGCGACCAGGAAGTCACGCATGGGTGATTGTGGTGATGACAGAACATATAACCTCTGTACCAGGTCTGAGTGACCCGAAAAGGGTACAAGGGCCAGGTCGTTCAGCATATCATCCCAGTGGCGAATGTAGTCGGCAGTATACAGGTCAAGAACGCCGTTTTCCAGGCTCGCAGGTGTTGTGCCATTGAGACTATGGTCACTGCTGCCCAGTACCCAGCTTTCGCTTGCGACATCCTGCGCGGCAGAAGGCAGAGCCGGCAGAAGAATCTGCCTGAAACCAGCACTGGTGTAAAAACCGGGGATTGTGTCTGTCATGGGACGACCCGACAGGCGCGTAAATTGCTTTTGCCCGTGGCCCAGTACGGTCTCAGGTGACCAGTCGGGAACCGACATGGCACTGGCTCTGATGCGGCCATAGACCCGTTCAGCCGGGCTGACACGACTAAAGGCAGCACGAGCCTGTTTTACCATGCCCCCGTTAACCTGCAGGCTTGGGAGAGGCGTTTCAAGCAGAGCATTGAGATGCTCCATCAGCTGGTCGCGCTGTATTTTTGCACTTGGGCCAGGAAAACGACTTTCCCAGTCGAGCAGCATCCAGTCTCTGATCATTTCAGGTTCAAGTGAACCCTGGTTGCTGAGCATAAGGTAAATACGGGTTGCTTCGTAAAGAAAGGCTGGCTGGCTGAAATGTTCCTGAATCTGATTTTCCAGGCGCCACATCAGACGAGGCAGTAGAAGCCGCTGGAGCGCCGCCTGATAAATCAGGTGGTTCGTCATGCCGATGTCAGCATCTTCGTTAAAGGCCATTCCTGGCCAGACACGATGACGGGATGCCAGTGTACGGGCATCAGGAAGGGCCCGGGCGGCATTGAGAGCAGGAAGGACGGCTGGCAGGTTATCGTCTGCCACAGGGTCCAGGTGCAGGTTCTCCAGCTTGCTGCGATAAATGTTAATTGCGTCTTCGTTGTGGGCAATAATCTGTCGGTTTTCAATATTACGTTGCCACAAAAAGATGCAGGATAAGACAGTAACAAGCGCTACAGCAGCAAAACCTGAGCGACGCAGCATCAGGCGGCGGCGTTGCCGTGTGGGAGAAGACGAGACGAGACGTGCTTCACCAAGAATCACCTCGCTGAGCAGACGTTCGACAAAATAGGCGCGTTTTGTATCTGAACGGAGGGCCGGCATACGACGCTGGTCGATGCCAAAGCTGCGGGCCAGCATGCTGCTTAGCCGGTCAACCGGTGTGCCTTCCTGTGCACTGGAGGTAAAATAAATGCCACGAATAAAAGGGGCCGGGTCGAGACGTGTGCTGCCAAAAGCAGCATTCAGAAATTCGTTGAGTGCATCATTGAGTGTTTCCATCTGTAATGGAAAAGAAGCAATAATGGCACGCCTTGCAGGAATGCGTTCCTGCTGAAGCCGTTCAAACAGGCGGTCATTCAGGCGGTTTGTCAGGAGATGAAATTCGTTCGTAAAGTCTTCGATGCCATGCTGAAGCTGAAATGTCATGCCCCAGACCTGACGGCGATAGTCGCGGTCGAGATCATCAAAAAATTCTGTAAAACCAGCAATGCGGTCTGCTTTGGTGAAAATAGCATAAACCGGGATACGTACGCCAAGGCGCTCGGTCAGTTCACGGATACGGTCACGAATCATGCGGGCATGAAACAGCCGTTCGCTTTGTGAGACTGTGACCACATCGGCCAGCGAGATCATTACAATGACCCCGTTAAGCGGCTGTCGTGAGCGGGTGCGCTTTAGCAGGCCCAGGAAGTTCAGCCAGCCTGAACGGTCAACTGTTTTGTTGGAATCCTGTGTGGTAAAGCGACCGGCAGTATCGATCAGTACAGCTTCATCGGCAAACCACCAGTCACACAGGCGCGTGCCGCCAATACCAGCTACTGCGCCAGGTGCCAGGCCACCGATACCATCAGGCTGTGCCAGTGGAAAGCGCAGGCCCGATTGAGTGAGCAGGGTTGTTTTGCCGCTGCCGGGAGGGCCGATCAGAACAAACCAGGGCTGCTCGTAAAGATAGCCGCGCCCTTTGCGTGTTTTTTTCAGAATCTGGAGTGATTTTTGAAGTCGCTCACGCAGATTACGGGCTTCTTCCTGGGCCTCTGCCTGTGCTGCCATCGCGTCATCAGAGTTATCACCTTCTGTGGCGCCTGCCATCAGGGTTTTATCTTTGTGTCTGGCGCGCCATGACAGCAGGCTGTTTACTCCCGCCCATATGATGAGAACGATAATAACACAGATAATGCGGGCTGCAGGTGTACGCAGGCCAGGGACAAGCTCTCCCAGGAACCAGATGAGAGCACCAGCCATTGCTGCTCCCATAAAGCTCATACTCCAGCGTCCGGCTATGGCTGAGAGGAAAGGAGGGATATTACCGTCTGAAATAAGGCTCACGGCTGCTTGTCCTGGTCTGGCGTCTGGCGATGCAGAACAATTTCGATGCGGCGGTTCATTTGCTGCCCCTGAGGTGTATCATTGGAAGCGATGGGGTTAGAGGCACCGGCACCCTGAATATGGAGTGGCATACCAGTGCCTCCGGTTTCACGAATGAAGGTAGCAGCGGTTTCTGCCCTGGCGCGTGAAAGCTCAAGGTTGGACGGGAAACGAATGGTGTGAATAGGCCGGCTGTCTGTATAGCCGATAATCTCAGCCCAGCCTTTTTCTGTGGCCAGAGCCAGACCAATACGGTGCAGGAGTGGTAGCGTATTACGGTCAAGCTGTTCAGTACCAGACAGAAACATGCCTTTACCCATTATGCGTATAACAGGAACGGCGTCTGTGCCTTCAATAGAGACTAGTTTTTGCTGCACTTCAGGGGCAAGGAAAGTTTCCAGGCGTTCGCGTTCCCCGTGAACGGGTTCAGGAGGAGGAGGCAGGTCTTCAACCGGTGCAACGCGGGCAATCTGAGGCTGCTGCCCTGGCGGGATGGAGAGGGCTGAGGCAAACAGGTTTGATGAAAGGCGTGCCGCTCCCAGTGTGACCCACACATAAATAAAACTAATCAGGGTCAGGCCGGCCACGGCAGCAAGCCATACCGGCACGCCAAATCGTTGCGGGCGGTAGGGTGCGCTGACTCCCTGCCAGTGCGGTGAAAGTTCACGCTCTACTGCTGGCCTGTTGCGCATAATGAGAATGAATATTTCTTCGCGTATACGGTCCAGATCAGCCGGGCCGCGGGGTGAGAGGCGATATCGCCCCTGCATACCGAGACAGATGCAGAGATACATCAGCTCCAGCACACCAAGCATACGACCAGGGCTGCGCGAAATACGTACCAGCACGTCAAAAAAACGTTCACCCGACTGCACTTCCTGGTGGAAGGTGGAGACGAGGGAGGCTGCGCTCCATATTCCCTGACTACCCCAGGGGGTAGAATGTACTACGTCATCCATGCTTGCGCAGAGCGCATAATGTGCGGGGCGGATTTCATCCATTGGCACATTATTATCACGCAGAACCTGTTCAAATTGTTTCAGGGCAGCAATTGCATTTTGTCTTAGTTGCGTGGGGTCAGGGGCAGTGTAGGTGTTATGAATACGGCTGAGGAAACTCAGGCACCCGGCAGCAGCGGCGACAATGATGGATTGTGACGAATGCTGAATATCTTCAAAACGCAGCGCATTCGCCGGTTGTACATTTATCTGCTGCTGTGCGGGACTGAGAGGTTGCTCTGGCTCAGTTTTTTCGGGCTGGGGAGGGCGCCCTCCAGGTAAAGGGCGGATAATGGTCTGCTCGTTATCATCGGGCTCAAGAAAAGGGTTGCCGGTCATGAACGAATTGCCCAGAGTTCAATTTTCAGACCGGGAAAGTCACCGGAAACATGAAGAGCAATACCCCCTGAACTGTTAAGGCTCTGCCAGGAGGGAGAGTTGCGATCAAGCTCAAAATAGGTTGCGCCCGCATAAAATGGCATTTGTCGCGGAGCAACAGGAAGTGGTCGTAAGCCGATGCCTGGCATAGCAACGTTAACAAGCTCACGGATATGCTCAACAGCACCAATTTTAACAGTATGAGGAAAAAGGCGGCGAAGTTCTTCTGTTGGCATCTCTGCTGTAATAGCAAGGATAAAACTGGCTTTAGCCAGAAGCGAGCGGTCATGAATAGTGCCCGTGCGAATGCCATGACGACGCAGATTGAGCTCGATCATTACGGCAGTCTGTTCATACACAGCAGAAAGTGAACGGCGTATATCAGCAACAACAGGTGCGAAACTCGCCTGGATATCTTTGTGGCGATAGGGTTGGTATTGTGAAGGACGTTTGTCAGGAGCTGTAAATGTTGAGAGCTCTCCGGCAACACAGATCAGAAAACGATAAAAATCTTCGGGATGAACAGTGCCTGTTTCAGCAAAATGTGACATCAGATTTTGCCAGCCATTGATTGACTGAAGCAGGAGGAAATCTGCAACTTCAGCACTCCCTTTGCCGCCAGGTGATGTCAGACGGGCCGCAATAGCATTGCCGCGCTGGTTGAGCATGCCAGTCAGCTCGATAGCCAGGGCAGAGAGCTGTGTCGTTGCATAACAGGTCAGAGACGGAGGGATCCATCCCTGGTCAAGCACGACCTGCTGGCTGGGCAGAACTTCGCGTACGCGTGCGACAGGCAGGCACAGATACCCTTCGTGATCACTGTTTTCTGTCAGAAGTATTGTGCTCAGACGCCCGATATCAATTTCACTTGGCTGGGAGGAGCCTGATTGTGTGTCAAATGCTTCGAAGGTTGATACAGCATAACGCCCGTCTTTTCGGCCGTCGGCAATCATCTCCATTGCGCCTGCCTGACGAACAGGCAGAGCGAGATAAATCAGCGCATCGCGTGTTGTATCTGGTATCTCAAGCGGTGGAGGCAGATCAGCTTCTCCGGGCATGCTGAAAGGGGTGCCATCATCAAATACTCCGGAGGCATATGTCAGGGCGAAGCGCCCGGATGTCAGGAGGTCCTGGCTGATTTGCAGGTGTACAAAACCCCATCCATCGGGTCTGACAAAACGTAATGTCTGGCGTATCTGTTCTTCTGTCCAGCGGTCCTGTTGCTGGAAATGTTGTGCGCGGAGGAACATGCCCTCCTCCCAGGCGACACGGTTGTTCCAGCTCACTGTGCATCTCCATCGGCAGAAGGAATATTTTTTTCAGCTTTATGGGTGGTATTTTTTAGTGATTTTTCTGCACTGGTCAGTGCTTTTTCATAAGAACGTGCAAAATCTTTGCCAAAACTACTGTCAAAATCGTCTTTCAGGGCAGAAGTCAGATTTTTATGTGTATCTGCATAGAATGCAAAAGCGCGTCCGGCTTTATTGGCCGGAAGGAAGTCGAAAAAGCGGTCTCCGGCATCTTCCGTAAAACGTGCAGGTTCCATACGGGTCAGCATATGTAATACGGCGCTTTGCATTGCATTAATCACCGCAAATTCATGTAAGCTCATATCATTAAGAGATTCGGTAATGGCCTGCGACGGTGGCATACCGCTCCTGCGACCTATACCAATCATGGCCATGAGGGCATCGTCATCATCTGATGAGAATTTCAGAGGATTATTGCCAGCTGCCTGAATCATGGTTTGCTCAATGCGAAACTCTCCTTTGATGGTTGCTCTTGCAATCATGATCTGACGCAGACCATGAATCATTGCCCGAAAACTTTTGCCAAGTTCGTTCATGATCTCAGGGGTCAGATCAGAGAGATCAATAATCTTTTCCATCCCGGCTCCCTGTAAAAAAGCCTTCAGAGAAAATGCATTGTAACCAGATATACTGTCATCACATTGCTCTGAATCAGGAGTGGCAGAGTCAGTAAATATACCCGCTTGTATGTTTTCCTCAGCATGAGGTGAAACTTCTTCGTGGATAAATGTATCTGACACAGATGATGCCCTGTATTCTGCCTGGATATCTTCATAGGCAGGGGCCTGTTCATATTCTGTTACAGAACTGGCAGAAACAGAGGTTTGTGTATCTGGATAATAAAAAATATCCTGATCAGAAGGGGATGTTTGTTCAGCCTCAGAGGGTGTCAGATCATGTTCATCAGAGAGATGGTTTTTTATGACATCGCTATCAGAAAAATCATCTTTTTTACTAATAACTTTATCATCTACAGGATCTTCATCCCAGTTGTCACTGATAATTTCATTTACAACATTGGGTGGTTTATATGCTTCGTGTATCGGGCTGTTTTCTCGCTCAGATGGTGTTGTATCAATATATGGAATTTCGTTAATAGAGATACTATCCTTTGATATCAGGAGATTTTCATTTGGTGGAAAAGCAGAGAAATCATCGGTAAGATTTGCTAGTGAGCTACTGAACTCGTTTCCTGTAAAAGAGTTATTATGAGTATTTTCTGATAATGAAGGATAATTTTCATTCTTTATAGTGATATTGTCTGGCCCACTTATTATGGCTTTAATTTTATATGATGCAAATTCAATAATATCTCCATCCTGCAGGTCATGTTTTTTCTTTTTTAATGGCATAGTATCCTGGTTAACAAACGTTCCGTTTGTGCTGGTGTCACTCAGGCACCATCCTTCACCATGGCGTTCAATAACGCAGTGTTTTTTTGATAAAACACGGTTTGTATCTGCAAGGCACCAGTTACAGCCAGGATCCCGGCCGATTATAAATTTTTCATCTTTTATAATCTGGTCTTTTGAAGATATTCCTTCTGGTGCAGAAATAACTTTGAGTGTTAGTGCGGTCATGGAGAATGCTCTGTTTTTCAGATTAGCCATTTAGATGAATAGTCGAGCCGAGGAAGGTAATTGTGTTGCCGGCTGTGCCCGTTATTTTGTCGCTGTTAAGGGTAATACCATCCTGCGTCAGCCGAAATGTTGACGCACCAACCTTAAGTGTAATTTCAGTTTCAGCCTGGATGGTTACCGCTCCGGTTTCAGAGGTAACTGTCATCGATCCTTTTTTTGTTGTCAGGCTGACATCTTTTTCAATATTTGTCGTACTATAGCCATCGATATCAGTTTTGCGATCATTCAGAACGTAGGTTTGCAAATCACGCTGGGATCGCAGGTATATTTTTTCCTGACCTTTATTATCATCGATAGAGAGTTCGGAAAATTCTGATGAACTTCCATGCACAGAGCGACTTCGGAAACCACTTTTTGTCTGCTCGCTGGGTACAGCAAAAACCGGCTGCATTGACTGGTTATATAAACCACCGATAACAACGGGTTCATCCGGATCACCGTTCATAAAAGCAACGGCGACTTCAGTGCCAACGCGGGGTAAATGCTGCCAGCCCCAGCTATCGCCAGCCCAGGGTTGAATGACACGCACCCAGGTTGCAAAGCCTGATGATGTTTCTTTGCGGTGATCAAATATAATCCGTACTTTGATACGTCCCAGAGAGTCTGCGTGAATTTGCTGCCCCTTAGGGCCAATGACGACGCCTGAGAAAATACCTGTCATGGCAGGACGTGCGTTGTTTGCAGGCTCGCGCCAGGGAGTGGCCTGAAGAAAACAGGAAAAACTGCAATCGTAATGTGCCCCTGAAGACTGACCCGCCCAGGTATTATCACTGGCCAGGTGTGAGACAGACTGCAAAGCATATTCTGTCATTTCATTACCAGTCAGAGGGTCGCTTTCGATCTGAAAACGTCGGCCGGGCATAAACTCAGGATCGTACCCGTGCCCGCGGCAAAGGGATGAGGAAGCCTCAGCATGCTCTATATGGCTTCTGGCCCGGCGATCTGCGGTTTTCTGATCTTTTGTCAGGGCCGGCCAGCGTGCTACTTTGCGGGTTGCAGCGCCTGCTGTTGTTGAAAGTGTGACCTCCTGCGCATGAATAGGTACCGCGGGGCGGGAGGGGTCGTAGTCGGTCAGAGTGACCTGACCGTGCGCTGTGGCTGAACCCCCGCCCCACTGGTCGATGATATCGACATTATTACCTTTGGGTACAACCCGGTGCAGCGGCCTGGAAACAGGAAGAAATGATTCGTTACGGTCGGTAATAATAAGCTTATGTTCGCTTTTACTATGCTCAAAAAAGTAAAACCAGCCTTCTTCCTGCAATAAACGGTGCATAAAGCCGAGTGTAGTTTCATTAAACTGTGTGGTGTACTCACGTACAGGTTTATCGCCATAAATTTTGAATTCAAAAGGCTGAACCCCATGCTCAGACAGCAAAGTGGTCAAAATCTGGTCAACAGACTGGTTTTGAAAAATACGACAATCCTCAGACTGCGAGAGAAACCATAATCTTGGTACAATCTCCAGCTGGTATGTCCAGCGTCCGCGCTCAGTTTTTCCGACCGGCGTCATACGCTGCACAACGCCGTTAAAATGACGATCTGCAGAGGGAGAGCGTTTAATGGTCACACAAAAAGGATTGTAAAGCAGCAGATCAGGAGACAGCTGCCCTGCTGTTGTGACAATGGTCAGAGAAACATGAAAAGGCTGGCTTATGCTTTCATGTGCATTGAGGGCAATGGCATGTAATGAGCCTGACTGATTAGGCAAAAAATCTTCACCCAGAGGTGAGCTGGTTTCCATAAGGGGTGAGAGCGGATCAGCTCCCGATATGCTGTCCAGTACACTTCGCACCCCCTGAACAGCATCACGTGCCTGCGAGGCTTTGTTTGCAGTGCCTGATATCGATGTAGGGGTTGTTGAAGACATAGAGCATTATCCCTTTCAGGTACGTGTAGTCGCAGCAAGAAGATTACGGAAACGCTCCTGATCTCCCTGATGTTTGATATAAGTCTCACACAGCGCGACAAATGACGGATAATTTTTGGCCCGGAGAGAGGCTCTGCGCAGGACCGGTGTAGCAACAGGTCCAAGCACATCAGACAGTGCGGCACTGACCTGGATAATATCTTCATCTGTAAGGGGCGGATCTTCTTCCTGCTGAATGTAAGGAGGTTCCTCATAAGATAATTCTTCAGGATGCTGATCATTCTGGTGTTCAGGTATGATCTCAGTCTGAGGAAGAGGTGTCTCTTCAGCGGTATTTTGTAATTCAACTATATTTTCAGTGGGCGTTTCGTTTTCTTCTGAGTGAATAGCCTGTTCATTTATAGGTTGTGCCGGCAAAAACAGAGCGAGAAGATCTTTTTTGCGGCGTTTGTTTTTGAGTACTAATGCCAGGATTTCTTCTTTTGTTTCTGCCTGTTCACAGGCCTTCCTTAATGACTGACGACTTGCCGGGCCATAAAGGTTCAGCAAATGTGCCTCCAGGGCGTTCAGCCATTCAGTTTCTGCTACAGGATGTGATAACGGAGGCAGGTTATCTTCCGCGGCTATTATAACAGTTGCATCTCCGTCATAATCATCATCGTTATCATCCGGAACGAGAGATGCATCATTTTCAGATATTTCTTTATGGTAAGATGTATTTTCAGCTGTATCATCAGAAACAGTTTGCTCTGGTGCAGAGTGAAACTGCTGTTGAGGCAGAGGCAGTGGAGAGCTTAGGTCAAACTGTGGTGTCGCGCGCCTGAGAACATCAGAAAACTCACGGGCAGATGAAAACCTGTCATTGGGATCTTTTGCCAGAATGCGACTAAGTGCTGTTGCGATTCCTGCCGGGAGGTCAGATCTCAGATCACATAATGGTTCTGGTTCAGTGTTAAGGATCAGGAGTGAGGTGTCGCTATATTCACGGCCTTCAAAGGCTTTTTTGCCACTGAGCATTTCATAAAGGACACTGCCGAAAGAGAACAGATCACTTCGTGAATCGACAGGGCGGCCTGCACATTGCTCGGGAGACATATAGTTAGGTGTGCCGATGAGTAGCGGTGTGGTCTCAGCCTCAGAGAGCAGAGCACTGTGAGATACACCAAAGTCAGTAATTTTCAGGCGCCCCTGATAGGTCAGGATAATGTTAGCAGGTTTGACATCGCGGTGAACGATGCCCTGCATATGTGCGTATTCAAGTGCAGCCAGTACCTGCAAAGCAATAGGGATTACTTCGTCCAGGGGGAGCTTTGTTCCTTTTGGCAGAGCTTTATTGAGCCCCAGTCCGTCAACATATTGTAATACGAGATAAGGTTCTTCGTCAGATCCACCCATATCATAAAGGGAGACAATATTGGGGTGGTCACACAAACCGCCAAGACGTGCTTCATTGAGAAAGCGAGCAAGATAGTCAGCACGTTCCTGACCTTCCAGCAGGTTATCGCGGACCATTTTAATTGCGACATGACGGTGTACAAGAGGGTCCCATGCTTTATAGACCACACCCATTGCACCCTGCCCAAGCAAAGCTTCAATGCAATATCGTCCGGCATTTGTTGGAAGATCAGGTGTCATCATTATTCGTCCAGCATGCTGAAGGCACTCTCAAGGCTGCGCCGCAGGCGCGTAAAGGCGCTGGCGAGAGGTGCAAGTTCATTATGATCATTAATGGCCAGCTCTGGTGCGGTCATATCACCGCGGCTTACCCGACCGGTAATGGCTGACATTTCATGTAGCGGCCGCAGAAAGGCGATTTCAATAATGATATTGATTACGGCAAGAATGATCAGGAATAAGGCGCTCAGGCACAGAATAATTTTCCAGATTTTGCCCGTAGCTTCGGCCTGAAGTGCGCCAACAGGAATACTGATAATGCTGGCGCCGACAGTCTCCCCTGGTTTCCAGCCAAAGCCGTTCTGGCTGCCGTAGGTATCAATCATTGTTCCAGGAGCAACGGCCGGATCAGAATGGCAGGTGAGACATCCTGAGTTTGTCACACGAATGGGAGTTGCGAGTAAAAGAGTCGGTTTTCCAGTTGAGTCAGTAGAGTTCGAAAGCAGCATAGCTGGTGCAGAAGGGCTACGCAGCCGCTCGATAAGGTTTCTTTCAACCGGGGTTGGGGCATCAGCCGGGTTTGTCGGGTTGAGTGCAGTGGCCCTGATGTTCAGGCCAACGTGATCCTGTCTGAGAAGTGCACCAAGATGTGAGACAGCATAAAAAGGTACACTCTGAGGGGGGAAGTCAATGCTGGTGCTCTGAAGGAGCTGAGGTGTAATTTCTTTTTCGTTATACTGTTCGGTAATCTGACTTACCTGATTGAGGAGCTGTGCCTGACTTATCGCAGCATCATAGGCTGTCTGACTTAGGGTGCTACGCAGCAGAGGTACGAGAACGGCCAGTGTTATCAGAAAGCCTGTTACGAGAGTCAGGTTGAGTTTTAATCTGAGTGTCATCTTAATGTACCGCACTGAAAAGAGCTGCAGCCTGATAATCTGTCAGGTTTCCTGTCTGAGGCGCATGCATGGATTTTTGAAATTTTTTGATCGCATTAATAGTTTCTGGTGTTTTTATCCCATTGATAACACCACTGTAGTACCCTCTTGCCAGCAGGTTTACCTGTAGTTGCCTGACAGCCTTTTCCCGCGCTTTTACAACCTGTGTATTTTCTTTTTTAACCGGAGGAGGCGAGGGAGGTGTTACGGCTGCGGGTTGCTGAGACGTATTATTATTTACTGCGGCAGAAGGAGAGGGAGAAACTTCTTTAACTGTGGAGGTATCGGTAGCAGTTACAGAAGAATGGGTGGGGGCTGGGTCCTGGCTATCTGGTACTGACGGGAGGGGTGCCTGTAAGGGGGGTACTGGCGATGCTGCAGGGGGAGAAGGGATTGTAGTATCTGGTGTAGGATTTGATTTCTGATTTAATCCGTTATCATGCGTCAGATTAGCCAGATCATTCCACTGCCAGCCTGGTTGCATGGCGGAAGTCAGCTCATCTATGACCGGGTCTGCTGCCGGGGATTGCACAATCGTTGCTGTAAGAGATGGTGAGGTATCAGTGCGGCTTTTAAGCAGGGCGACAGCGCGTGAAAGTTCCTGACTTTGTCCGGGGACAGGGTGTAGTTCGAGAAAAACGAAACCGTTTTGCTTATCCGCTGCGCGAATGAGTGAGTCAGCGACAACAGCATTGCGCAGAAGATCACTTTTTTGTTCGTCACGGGAAAGGAAAATACGGTCGTTTTGTACCCATGCCATGCCGCAATAGGCAATGACAGGTCGTTTATTATCAACGTGTCTTGCAAACCCGGATAAACTAACGCGCAGTTCAACACTTGATGGGTTCAGGACCTCAAATACATTGTAATTCTGAGATTTTAGCTGACCCGAGAGGCGATGGGCTGTTTCTGAACATGAAGGCAGCATTGTGCTACTGCCTTCTGTGTGTCCGTTTCCAATAATCAGGAAAGTTGGTGGTGGGATTATGGACTGAGCCTGCGCACCGGGTTGACCTGATGCTACCGATGCCAGCATAATAGCTGCAATGCTTCTCCGGCAAATACTGAGGTACGTCGGCAAGGCTGGTTCTCTCCATTCAGTCCGGACACGCTGACCTGTGCAGTGATATGCCTGCATGCCTTTTAAAAACGGACTATTATAAATGCAATTTCATATTATGAATTATAGTTTATACTTTGTTGCTGTTATGTCAGCAATGATAATTTAACAAAAAAATAAATTGTTATATAAAAATAAAAAATATTAATTATATGTTTTTATATGTATAATTAATCAAGAAAGAAGAATTAAAAATAATTTATGATTTATTTTATAGGTAATTATTTTATTATTATAAATAAAATAATTTTTTAAAATATTTTATTTTTATTTTTTGAGATTTAAAACTATATAATATGGATTTTTTTAAATAATTATTTTTGTAATATTTGTAAATAATTATGAATTAATATCCACAATATGTGGTGATGGTTCCAGGGGCGTTGGCAGTATACGAATTATATCCGGTCTATTTTAGAGAAATTATAAAAGAACAAACAATCAAAATATTTCAGGGTATTATTCAGTGAAAATAGCATCTGATACATCTTTTGTGCGAGGCTTCGCAGGTGTTAACCAGCTGTTCCAGCCTAGTCGAGGTTGAAATTCGTTGTCTGTATTGATCTTCGCAGGAAGACGCAGAGCAGGGACACCAGTTTTTTTAAGGATTGGCCTTATAATAATCTGCAATTCAGGTCCGGTATAAGCCTTTGACATATTTATTATTTTTTTAAATAACTGACCTGTTGGTATCAGACTTTGAAATGTTGTCAGATCAAGCGGTCCAATCCACATTGTAAACTGCGACTGATAATTGAGATAACGTTCCCCGATAGTCGCATTAACGCCCAGCTGACTGAAATTGTTCAGATCTTCCCTGCTATATCCTGTGACAGGTAAACGGCTTTGCTGATCTCGTTCTATTTTAATGCGGAGTGGGGTGAATTCTTCAATGCGTACAGGCAGCTTTAACCAGTCACTTAAAAGGGAGCGAAGACACTCTGTTGAACGAGGCATAGAAGAAAAATACCCCGAGTAAAATTTAACAGTATCGGCATTTACTCCGAGTGACCGCGCAGTCGCTGATGACTGAAAACCAGCTATCGCTAAAAGAACTTTAGATATCTGAGCGGCATAAGGTGCGCTGCCTGAATTTTCGGGAAGGGTATGCCCACTGGCAAGGCGGTATTTAATGCCACTTTCTGCGTAGTGTATGAGCGGGCGTTGTATGAGGAGTTCAAAAAAATCGCTCAGAGCTGAAGCGCGCCGGCGATGCTCGGCTGTCAGCTCCATAGTGTAGTGTAGCGGTAATACCCCGGTAGGGCCAGTTAAGCCAATTGGGGTAACTGTTGTATGAAACGTTGTATCGTTTTTTTGTATCGCGGTGATGTCAGTTGTCGGGTACGCGGTGCCCTGGGGAGAGTGAAACCGGATAGTACTTTGTATGGGAGCATTTTTTCTGTCGCGCAGCATCAGTAATACCGCGGCATCAAAACTGAACTGTCCGGGCTGTTTTATGAACTGAGCCATGAGCCCGTTATCAGGTGCTTCGGGGGGCTCTGTGATCACAGCTGGTTGTGTATTTGCCCGGACAACAGGTGAAGTTGTCAGGGGTGTCTGTGGTTTCAGATCTTCCTGCGTGTTTACATTATCTTCTTCTGTCAGGCAGATGACCTGTGTGGTGGTTCCTGACGGAATGCCAGAGCTGTTCATAATAGCGACCGTGTGCCACAGCGTGGTGGAAATTGCGTAACAATGCCAGGCTTGCCCTGAAGCATGACGCATGTGCGCACAAATGAGTTGATGCTGACATGCAGGGCCAGAAAGCGCTCCAGAATACTGGCAAGAAGATAAGAGCTGCTATCTTTCCAGGCGACCGGATCAAAGGTCAGTGTAACATCAATGCCGCGTACAAAGCCACCGGCACGTGTGCCTGGCAGGCGGGCATGACCAGGGCGGGTACTGACGTCAACAAGGCCGCTGATAATACGGCGTGTTTCCAGCGTATCACGGCAGTCATAAAGTGTGAGCAGGTCGTGCAGAATACGTGGTCCGGCATCATGTTCTGTCAGAGAGATATGTCCCAGAGCCAGGTGTGAAATCAGCCGCCAGGTATTATCACCCTCAAGGGAGGGGCGAAGTGTCGCTGAAAAAGGCATCAGGCAGGTAACCTGTCTGATAATATCAGTCATGGCTGGCATACGTAACGCAGGTTCTCCACCACCAAAAGGCAGACGTTCAGGCAGGTTACGGTTAGTACACAGAGCATCAATCATCAGAATTGAATTTGCCGGTGAATTGGGGTCAAGGTCTGGTAAAACAGGAGCAAGATAAACCTCACTGCCGGTTATGTCAGCCGGTGCGGGCCTGCGGCTGAGGGTATAAGAGATTGAGTGTTGATTTGTCAGCTCTGCTTCGTGGGGATTACGCTGATAGAGCGGGCTCCAGGTCTGTGCAGTGCCATTCCCCTGTATTTCTCTGACGCGTTGCACGCTCCAGATTTCGTAATGCTGTGGATCGTGCAGGCTGCCTGATACGTGATAGTTAGTATTTTCATGCGTGAGCGAAACAGGCTCACAATGGTGCGGGAACAGGTTAATGATGGGTACGCATCCTGGTATCAGAGCTTCCTGTGGCAGAGTCCGCTCAAGTTCAGGTAATGAAATATCAAAATAGACAAAAATTTCCATTTGCCGACTGTCATGGACGAGGGTGCGGGCATCCAGTCTGTCAAATTCCACAAATAAAAATTTATCGGGAAATGCGAAATATTCTGTCAGAAGGCGAAAGCCTGAGAAGGATCTTGCCTCCCATGGTAAAAGAGCATCGTTCTGCTCAAAACCACATGGCTGTAAATCTGTTTTAGGTAAAAAAGTTGCTGACGGATCGTTGGGGGAGGCTGCACAGGCAAAACATATTGTATGTCGGCATAACAGTTCAAGAAGAGCGAAGCTCTGTCCTGGCGATGATCCACGCAGAAAAAATTTTAACTTATCAAGGGAAAGATCAGAAAAAGAGATGTCTTTTTCAGTTGTTTCCAGAACAATACGTAAAACAGACCTGGCGCCACGGGTGAGTGGGCTGGCCGGGGCTGCCAGTGGCAGTCCGGACAGGGTCAGGCGTGATACCCTTACAGGCCACAGAGAAGTGTCAGATGTGGTGGAGAAAAAGCAGGGTTTGCCACCAATCGGGTCTGTTGCGACAAGGGTGCCGCGTGGTACAATTTGTCCGTGCGTATTAGTGCCCTCGCGTGCAGTCAGAGAGATAATGGAGGCCGCCGGAACGGGCGCAAAATAATGCGGGTATAATATCCCCAGCAATCCTTCTGTCAGCTCGGGGAATTCATCATCAAGTCGCTGATGCACTCTGCCAGAAAGAAAAGCCAGGCCCTCGAGGAGCCGGGCAACATGGGGGTCATCAACAGTATCAGCACTAATGCGCAGGTGAGCGGCAGCTTTGGGGTTAGCCTGTGCAAAATCAGCGGCAAGTGTACGCAGTGCTGAAAGTTCACGATTATAATAACGAAAAAGAAGATCATCCATAGTGTCAGACCACTTCGTTTAGCAAAACATCAGCATGTGCTGAGGCCAGGTCAATAACCGTGTCGAAACAGATCGGTGTCTGCAAAGGCTCCACGTGAAGTAAAGCATCAATTCGCAATTTAAGAACTCCGTGACTACGGTCACGTTCTTCTCTGAGTGCGACCCGCACATTATTCAGCCGCGTTTCAAAGCGTGTGATCGTTTGTTCGATAGCAGCACGCAGCATTTCACGGTTGTCCTGCTCCCCCAGCTCGCCAGAGGTGAAGTCAGGTACACCATAGGTTAGTAAAGAGCGGCGCAGGTCTTTTTGCTCTCGTGATGGCTGATACCAGCAACGTCGTGAGTTAAGCAGGAGAGATACATCGCGTAACACAGCATTTTGTAGTGTTTTAATGCCTGTACGTGAGTTTGTAATACTGGCCTGTGCTGATTCTGGTGCAATAAGACGGTCAAAAACGGAGAGTCTGACAGGCGTGTTTTGTGTGTCAGACTGACGTGAGTTCTGGCTTGCCGGCTGTCTTATGCGGTCTTTGCGCTTATTCATACTTTAAACGTCAGCTCCCCGATATCATACAGGGTCAGCCCCTCATCACCAGCGAGGAAGAGGCGCTGCCCGATACCGCGAGCAACATCTCCATCAGTCCATTCTGTCATCTGTCCGGTTAATAGTTTGCCGCGTTCTGGCAAGTGCTCGGCCAGAGTCGCGGTCGCTCCGTAAATAGCGGGGATGTAAACAATACCATCAGGCCCGTTTGTGATGTTCAGGTGGCACCCTCGCCAGTACAAATCACGGTGACATTTTACCGGAAGGAAAGAGGCGCTTTCAACGCGTGAGAGTGGTACCTGAAAATAGCGTCCCGTTGTTGTCAGCACTTCAAGGGCGCCGGCACACAGGTCATCAGTATCCCGAAAGTCAGAGAATTCAGCTTTGTTAGTTTCTCCCGGAGCGTGCGGACGTATGTTTTCGGCTTCTTCCAGTGTGGTTGCTGCCGCTACGTTGTCCTGTGCATGAAGTTCGGTCAGAGCACGCAGGCAGAGTGCCTGAGCGGGCTCGCAGCCCTGCAAAAATTCTGGTTGCTGGCCACTGCTCCAGTAACTCTGGCGCGAAACCTCAGCCCTGAGTAACTGTCGACACTCAGCAATATATAATGCTGCTTTAGTGTCGAGTTTTTGTAAAGCGTCAAGAACGTTGTCAGCTCTCTCAAACTGGTTGCTGAACAGAAGCATTTCAAACAGTCTGAAGCGCGCCTGGCTTTGTGTCGGGGCTGCACGTACGGCGGCAGTGGCCAGCTCAACAGCATGTTCCGGATTGCCGCTGCGAAAAGCTTCAGTAGCAGTTGTGCTTATACTGTCAGACGTCATGAGAAACTCCGGTAATAAATCACTAAAATATATCAGGCTGCTGGACCGGTGAGTTCGGTGGTCAGGCTAAAAGCAATGTTCATCTGGTCAAGCTGGTAGCGTGGCTTAAGGTGAACCACGCAAAAGAAGTGTCCCGGGTTATCGGGTTTTTCAGAAACTTTTACTTTACTGTCGATCAGAGGATATCTGGCTCGGGTTTGCTCTGAAGCATGCTGACTATTGTTGGTGTAGCTCATCAGCCAGTTTTGCAGACGGCGTTGCAGGGCATCCTGACTGGTTATGCTGCCGATTGCTGACCGGCCGAGAATTTTAATGTAATGGGCAAAACGTGAGACACAGAGAAGCATATTCATTTGCAGAGATAAGTGGTGATTGACTGATGCAGCACTTTCTCCGCCTTGTGCTCTGGCGATACTACTGACCGAGCTAAAGCAGGCTTCCGGACCGAAAGGCAGAGAAACAAGAGGCATAAAGCCTTCGTTGCTCAGTGCGCGCTCCTGCCCGGGGGAGAGTTGCAGGTCAAGCGGCGGGTAGTGCCACACCTGGTGTCTGTCAGTAGCAGACGCTTCACTTATAAGGTCTGGCACCAGACCACCACCTGTGCGGCCGATGGGAACACCACGAATGTCTGCCGGCCAGTTATAGGTCATCTGTGCACGAATAACGACTGATGCAAAGGCATAAGCAGCAGAGGACCAGAGGCGTTCTTTATTATGGACAACCCGCTCTCTGTAGAAAAAACCATCACGTCGTGCCGGGTCATGACCCCAGGGCAGGCGCGCCAGTACACGCGGCAGGCAGGCACATAAAAAACGCGCATCAGCCTGACGACGCAGCATTTCCCACCGGCGTTTATCTGTTTCTTTAAGAGAGGCGACAAGATCAACAACAGTCGCGAGATCGCAAAAGCGTTCAACACCAAATAACACAGGTGAAACACCCAGAACCATAGGACAAAATGCGGCCGCAGCAATGCCCGCTAGGCTGTTAAGTGCGGCAATATCGTCGGTTGAAGGGGGGGCACCCGGCCTGCGTGGGGGTGGTGTATGACGAAACTCATGGTCGATAACCATCAGGCCAAAAGGTTCGCCCCCGGCCTGACCAAATTCTTTTTCATAAATCAGTCTGAATAGTGCGCTTTTATCAAAATCAACGGCATGTTGCAGATCACGGCAGATTTCCGGCCAGCTGACAGACAGCATTCTTACAAAAACCCGTGACTCGGGAGATAGTCCTCCTGTCAGCCATAAAAGACCGCGCCATGCGCTTTCAAGTTTTTGAAAAGATTCGTCGTGAAGTATGATGTCAAGTTGTGTGCTCAGCATACGGTCGATACGCGTAATGTCGTAATCAATCATGTCGCAGATCAGCTGTGGATCATGACGTGCCTGACTTAGCGTATCAATGCTGAACCACTCTTTCAGCCCCTGGTAACCAGGAGCTGAAAGAAAGGCGATAAAAGATTCCGCCCCTGTTTCCTGAAGCACAAAACGTCCTGAAAGGATCGTATCACGCAATGCAGGAGGTGAGTCGGAAGCAGGTTCAGTCACGGGATGTTCTCAGCTTTTCTGAGGAACCCGTGCCACCATACGCAGACTGGTGGTCAGTTCTTCCAGTTGCAGCCACGGACGCAGGTAGGCAACCGCGTTGTAGGATCCTGGGCTGCCAGGAACTTCACGCACCTGAACACGAGCCTCACGCAAAGGGTATTTTGCTTTATTCTCGGCTCCGGCATTTTCGTTGGTATTGACGTAGTTCATAATCCAGCGGTTTAGCCAGATTTCGCAATCCTCAGCTTCTGTAAAAGACCCGAGCTTGTCGCGTGCCATCACTTTAAGATAATGAGCAAAGCGGCTGGTTGCCATAACGCAGGGCAGGCGGGTTGAAATACGGGCGTTGGCTGTGGCTTCAGGGCGTTCGTATTCTTTTGCTTTTTGTGTGCTCTGCGCGCCAAAAAATACTGCGTAGTCATGATTTTTATAATGACAAAGTGGCAGGAAGCCCAGCTGAGACAGCTCGTGTTCACGGCGGTCAGTAATGCCAATTTCAGTCGGGCATTTAGTGTCGAGGTCTCCGTCGTCAGACATGAAGGTGTGTGAAGGCAGGTTTTCCACTTTGCCACCGCCTTCTGCACCTCGTATCGTGGTGCAGAAGCCTGTGCGCGCGAATGAATCTGTCATACGAGCCCCCATGACGAAGGCGGCGTTCATCCAGCAATAGTTGTTGTGTGCTATGGACTCGGAGCGACCGTTTGCATCCTGCGGGGCTTCTTCATAGTCGAACTCGTCAACCGGGCGGGTTGTGTTGCCATAGGGCAGACGTGCCATGACGCGGGGCATGACAAGGTTAACAAAGCGGCTATCTTCGCTGTCGCGGAAACTACGCCATTTGATATACTCGGCACTATCAAAGATTTTGCTCAGATCGCGCGGTTTCGCCAGCTGAGACCAGTCATCAAAACCGAACATCGCCGGGCTCACTCCCGAGATGAAAGGAGCAAAAGCTGCTGCACTAACGTTGGATATCTGACGCAGGGTCTCGACATCATCCGGGTGGTTATTCCATTCATAATCACCAATTAGTGCACCATAAGGTTCACCTCCTGGTGTTCCGAATTCGCTTTCGTAGATTTTGCGGAACAAAGAGGACTGGTCAAATTCAGTCGCGCGGGTCAGATCACGGTTCAGCTCACGTTTGGAGACGTTGAGCAGCCGGATCTTAAGATTGGAGCTGGTTTCGGAATTGTTGACCAGGTAATGCAGGCCACGCCATGAACCCTCAAGTTTCAGAAAGCGCTCATCATGTATGATTTCATTAAGTTGTTCTGAGAGTTTCTGATCAATCTGCTTAATAGCCCGTTCAATCGTGCGGTTCATATTACGGTCAAATCTGATCGTGCCTGCCGCGGCCTGCTCTACCAGTGTGCGAACCAGCTCTTCAGCACGATCTGGTTCTGTCTGCTTTGTTGCAGCAACAACCTGACTCAGAAAGGATGCTGAGGTCTCCTCAGTTTTGCCTGAAGTCGCTGACTTTGAGTGTGATGTGGTTTCAGACATCAGTTAGCCCTTCTCTTTACCGGCAAGTTCTTCAGTTACACTATTTAATTTATTATTCTGTTGCAGAATCTGCTCGAGCAGCTGCTCAAGTTCTTCAGAGCGATCAGCTTTACTCATCAGGTCACGTAATTTGTTGCGTGTTTCGAGAAGGGCCTTAAGTGCTGGCACCTGGTCGATAACCTGTGCAGGTTCAAAATCAGCTGTGGAGTTAAACTTCAGATCAGTAACAAGGTCAGAACCGTCATTTGTCAGGGTATTGCGTACTGACATATGAAGGCCCGGGGCCAGTCGGGCCATAACCTCATCAAAATTATCCCGGTCAATCTGAACAAATTTACGTTCAGCCAGCGGGCGTAATGGTTTGCGCGGGTCGCCTGAAAAATCTCCCATAACGCCAACGACGAAAGGAAGTTCTCTTATAATTTCGGCACCTTCTGTTTCCACATCATAGGTAATGTGGACACGCGGTTTACGAACGTTCTTTAATTTATCATGCACACTGCCGCTCATATGATTACCTCATTCTGGAGTATTATTTAAGTTTCGACAGAATCAGTTATATGTATTCTGGTGTGCATTATGTTCGCTTTTGTTTATTTTTCCAGAACATGATGACTGTCTTAAAATAAAACCGGAGAGAAATAAAAAATATTTCTTCCGGTTTTTAAATATCTGAACCAGAAGGTGCAGAATTTTATAATCAGGTGTTTGCTTTTGCTGTCGCCAGATCGTAGGTGATTACTTTCTGACCGCCCTGGCTGCCATCAGCATTCATCTGATAGGTTTTGACCGTGACGTGGTTGAAATTAAAGGCCAGCGATTCGTGAGGACGGTCGCCGCTTGAAGAGTGAGAGTAAGAGCTGATAATGGCCTGCTGAAGTTCCAGCGACAGGTAAACCTGCTGCTGATCTTTGTAGGTACGTGTAAAGTCGATTTTGATAACTTTATCACCATGACCTGACAGAGCCTCGCTCATCAGGTCACCGGTCGACATATCATTGTTCTTTGTAACGATCACTTCACCAACGCTTGGTGCGCTTGACTCACGGTCGGCTGTCGAACCAACGCTGCTGGAAATGCCTCGACCGACACCCCATTGAAACCCGGTCAGTTCGGTCCATCCTTCGTGTCCGGCTTCGGTAACGTTGCCTTCAACGCCTTCGTACTGCATATAGATAGCCACGGCCGTCTCTCACCCTGATTAAAAATTAAAGTTCTGTTATAAAAGGCCGCATTTCTAAATTTAAGTCAATAAAAAGTTGCCCTATTATGAAGTTTTTTTCATCTTCACGGGCGGTAAGTCTTTCAAGAATATATCGTGAAAGAGCTGGCAGGAGCGTGTCAGCAATAACTCTTTCCAGTGCACGTGCGCCGGCACTTCCTTCTTCGCAGCGATTAATCAGCATTTCTCTGACCGATTCTGCAATTTCAACGGTGACGCCAAAGCGTGTCTTAACCCGGTCGCGCACGCGGGTCAGTTGCAGGTCAACAATACGCAGTAATGTCTCGCGGCTCAGAGGGATGTAGGGGATAACCTTTGTCCGCCCGAGGAAAGCAGGTTTAAAGGATTTTTGCAGTTCTTCATAAACCAGCTTATCAACTGTTTCCTGTGGCGGGGCTGTTTCAGGGTCAGCATACAGGCTCGAAATTAACTCTGTGCCGGCATTAGAGGTCATAACGATCAGGGTATTGCGAAAATCAATATCACGTCCTTCGCCGTCCTTCATGTGTCCTTTGTCAAACACCTGGAAGAAGACTTCCTGCACGCCGGGATGTGCTTTCTCCATTTCGTCGAGAAGTAGCACAGAATATGGCTTGCGGCGCACAGCTTCAGTCAGAATGCCGCCTTCACCGTAACCAATATAGCCGGGGGGGCTGCCCATCAGCAGGCTGACTTTATGCTCCTCTTTAAACTCAGACATATTGATAATGGTGAGGCTTTGTTCTCCACCATAGAGCAGGTCTGCCAGAGCCAGCGCGGTTTCTGTTTTGCCCACACCGGATGTGCCGGCCATCAGGAAAACACCTACGGGTTTACGTGGGTCATTCAGACCGGCGCGTGAGGTCTGTACGGCAAGAGCAATAGCGTGAAGAGCATGGTCCTGCCCGATGATGCGCTGTTTCATTGTCTCTTCGAGAGAGAGCACAGCCTGAAGCTGGTTATTTTGCATGCGTCCGAGCGGAATACCGGTCCATTCTGAAACGACGGCGGCAACCGCATTATGGTCTACCATGGGGAAGATCATTGGATTGTCACCCTGAACGATTTCAAGGCGGGCCATTGCATCACGATAGGCTGTGCTCAGAGCGGATTTATCTTCTTCTGAATCTCTGCTCAGCTGGGTCTGAAGAGCCTCAAGTTCTGTAACAAGGGCATATTCCTGTGCAGCTTTGTCAGCCAGAGCAGCGCGACGATTTTCTTCGGTTATACGTTGTTCCTGTAATGTAGCGAGATGTTCTTTCTGACTGGCTTTGTCGAAAATACTTTCTGATTCAAGAGCGCTGATTTCTGTGTTCAGCATACTTAGTCTGCGCTCGCTGTCTTCAAGCTGAGCCGGAGTGGTATTCTGACTCATGGCGACGCGCGCGCAGGCTGTGTCGAGCAGGCTCACGGCTTTATCTGGCAGTTGTCGTCCGGTGATATAGCGTGCTGAGAGAGAGACAGCGGCGTGGATGGCATCTTCAAGGATCAATACGTTATGATGCCCGCTGAGTGTTTTGGTCAGGCCACGTAACATTGCGGTGGCTACCGGGATGCTCGGTTCGTTTACTGCTACGGGCTGAAACCTGCGTGTCAGAGCAGCATCTTTTTCGAAGTATTTTTTATATTCCGCCCAGGTGGTGGCTGCGATAACGCGCAGGTTGCCCCGGGCGAGAGCCGGCTTGAGAAGATTAGCAGCATCACCTGAGCCTGTTGTACCTCCGGCACCTGCACCTATCAGAGTGTGAGCTTCATCAATAAATAAAATGACAGGGACAGGAGCGGCATCAACGTCGGCAATAACGTCTTTCAGGCGGTTTTCGAATTCACCTTTCACACCGGCTCCGGCCTGTAGCAGGCCCAGGTCAAGGGTGAAAATACGGACGTTTTTTAAAGCTGGTGGTACATCACCGTCTGCCAGACGCTGGGCGAGTCCTTCGATCAGAGCTGTCTTACCAACACCGGCTTCACCGACCAGAATGGGATTATTCTGACGACGGCGCAGAAGAATATCCGCCATTTGTCGTATTTCACTGTCGCGGCCCAGGACAGGGTCAATTTTTCCTTTTTCAGCCTGAGTGACAAGATCCTGTGCGTAGCGTGATAAGGCGGCTCCAAAGCGTTTATCGTCATGCACCGCGTCTTGCGTATCTCCTGATATTTCCCGGGGTGCCGGGGCAGGGGGCACTTCGGCACTTGCCTGGCAAAAAGACCAGACTTCAGCTTCGGTGCAGCGAGACACAGCACCAAGTAGTGGCTTAAGTGCGTTGCGCAGACTCAGGCAGTTATCAGTATCTGCTGCCAGAGCAAGAAGCAGATCGGCTGAGCGTATTGCGGTGGTACTTCTGTTAACCGATGCGCCCAGCCAGGCTGATTTTATCAGGCGAACAATATCGGGTGAAAGGCCAGGTGCTCTGCCATTGCCGGTTTTCAGACCCGTGAGAATTTTCTCAAGGTGGGTAAGCAGAGGTGCCGGGTCCAGGCCAAGTGTTCTGGTAATGTTGAGGATATCATTGTTTTCAGCCTGGAGGAGGAAACTGAACCAGTGTTCGGCCTCTACATCGTAGTGCGTGCGTGATACTGCCATGCCAGCGGCGTTTTCAAGCTGACGACGACATGTATCGTCTAAACGTTGTACAAGTTTAGACAGTTCAACAGGCCTCATGCTTTTTTCTCTTTAATGTGTTGCAGTGCATAGCGAAGCAAACACCGCCTGGGGGGTGGTCAATCTTATGAACAAAATGTCATTAAAATAAAGACATATTATTTACAATGAGATAATATTCAGGTCAGAGGATTTATCTGGCCGGAGTCTGCTGGCGTGCTTTGTTTCCGGTCTTTTTGATTTTTTGAACATGAATCTGATAATAAAATTTATCGCCAAATTTATGAATAAATGTTAATATTATAACCGGATAAATTTTATTAGCCTTTAAAAGTTGTATTGAATGTCAGTTATGTCCCGCCCGGCGCCACGGCTGGTTATTGTCGTGCCCTGTTATAATGAGGAAGAGGTTTTCTCTTCCTGTCTGACAGAGCTGAGAAACAGCATTAAAGAAATGGTGCAGGATAACCTTATAAAAAAAGATAGTTTTTTATTATTTGTCGATGATGGCAGCTGTGATCAGACATGGAGATGTATCCGTGAGGCCTGTGCTGAGGGAGAGTGCATTCAGGGTGTTAAGCTGTCGCGTAATGAAGGGCATCAGGCTGCTCTGCTGGCCGGGTTGCATGTGGCAGGTCAGCACTCAGATGCTGTCGTCAGTATAGATGCAGATCTGCAGGATGATGTTCAGGCTATCAGGAGGATGGTGAAGGCTTATTGTGCCGGTTATGATGTGGTTTATGGTGTGCGTGACAGTCGTCAGACAGATACATGGTTTAAAAGGACAACGGCTGAAGGGTTTTATCATCTGATGGCGCTGATGGGCGTTAAGCAGAAATTTAATCATGCTGATTACCGTCTGCTCAGCAGTCGTGCGCTCAAAGCTTTGCTCAATTATAATGAGCGCAATATCTACATTCGCGGTTTGATTCCCCTTATCGGTTTTCCTTCTCTTGAAGTGCGCTATGACCGTGGTGTGCGTATAGCCGGTGAGTCGAAATACCCGTTACGTAAAATGCTGGCGCTGGCGCTGGAGGGTATAACCTCCATGACTGTTGCGCCGCTGCGTCTTATTGCTTCACTGGGTTTTCTGATCTGTATTTTGTCTTTGCTCGCTATTTTATACATTTTACTGATAAAAATAACCGGACATACCATCGCAGGCTGGTCCTCAGTCGTTCTCTCAATTTTCTTTATGGGAGGGGTGCAGATGCTTTCACTGGGTATTATCGGTGAGTATATTGGTAAAATTTATCTTGAAACGAAACACAGACCTCGTTTCCATATAGAAAGCGTCATGGAGAACGGAGCAGAAAAATAGCTTGTTCTTACTCCGTCTGAGTAACAGCAGGTAACCCTGTGTCGCTGCTCTGAAGTCAGGGGTTGGCGACCGCAGAGTTAATGGCGTTAGTGCAGTCGTTTGTGCTGACCTGTATGGAGCTGTTGCTTGCACAGGCCTGAATTGTTTCAGAGCGCTGCTGTTTGTGCTGTGTATACCATTCGAGCGTATGTGCCGGGTTTTGTTCAAAAACTGGTGCAGGTGGCGGTATATCAATTGAGGCATCAGGAGAAGTCTGAGGCGTGTTGATTTTATCTTTTTGTGGTGGTTTTGCATAAGATGCTCCGCCTGAAATAAGGCAGGCGATACTCATTGCTATAAATTTCTTTTTCATCGCGGGCACCGGAATTCTGATAAAATAAAAACAGTTATTATCTGCTTTATGCATTTTTACAGAAAATCGGCAAGATTAACATCATTTTGCAGGTCAGAGTATATTTTATTCGTAGTATTCGGGAGATAAACGGAGCTGCTGTATCTGTTGAGGGTCATGAAATAAAATAAGCTGAGCTGGCAGCGTTTCAGCAAGTGTTTTGATCCGCAGAAGAGAGGACAGAGCTTCATTCTGGTCAGCGCATGAGCCCGGAGGCAGAGACTGATTGAAATTTTCCATCAGGTCGCCAGCATCAAAGGTCAGGAGCAATGCACCACTATGCTTCAACTGCACCAGAGCAGACTGATGCCCCGGCGTGTGCCCTCGGGTGTCGAGCAGAGTCAGGCCAGGAAAGGCGTCCCAGTCTCCCTCTCTGAAATCCCATCTGATCGTGGGGCTGTTAAAATCTTCGGCAATACTGGCAAAATAGTCAGCGCCCATAGCAGCATCATAATCTCGCTTTTGTACTGAAACCCGCGCCTGTGGGCAGTGTTTGATGTAACCGGTGTGATCAAAATGCAGGTGAGAGAGAATAATCCAGCTGATATCAGCCAGTGTAATACCAATTTCAGCCAGCTGATTTTTCAGGTCATGCTGAGTGCGTACGATCGGAGGGATCATACCCTGTGATGTAAAATATGTGTGCAGCCTCTGTGGGTCTGTGACGTGCTGAGGGTCCATGCCTGCGTCGAGCAAAATCCATCCCTGTGTCGTGTCGAGCAGGTAAGCACATATAGGTTCGCTGATCATAAAGCGGTTATCGGCACCGCTGACAGAAATATATTTGGGTATGGTTTCGTAGCCGCATAGCAGCACATAGAGGCGCTTTATCGCTGTCATACGTGCGTAATCCCTGCTTTGCGGTGTTCTCCGGCACGGTAATACCGGCGTAGCCCGTTCTCCCATTCAGGGTCGACCGGTGAGGTGCCATGGTTTTTATCCAGAGCAGCTTTGATCAGGTCGTTGAGGGTCCGCTCCAGGTCGGGTTTTGAGACGGTGATGCACTGGCCATTTTTTACAATGGTTTTGCCATTAACGACCAGCGTGTCGATGTCCTGGCGTGTCAGCCGTGTCAGCAGCAGGTCAGGTAAGGCGGCATCAGGCACGGTATGCCTCATAATGCGATCTGTGCGTGCAATAACAAAGTCGGCCGGTGCGCCTTCAAGGAGAGTTCCACCGCTATCCGGGCCCAGAACGGCTTCACGACCACCGCGCAGAAGGGCGTCACAACAGTGCGTTAACAACATGCCTTTGTCGGCAACACCGTCTATGCCAGCATCAAGTGCCTGTGCAACACCACGCAGCAAACGGGTTTCTCGTAAAATATCATGGTCATCTTCCAGTGACATGCCATCCAGCCCGACTCCGAACGTAATAGCGTGGCGCAGTACGCCAGCGATGGGAGGGAGACCTGAAGAGAGGCGAAAATTTGAAGAGGTATTACACGCAATCAGCACCCCGCGCTGTGCCAGCAGCTCAAGCTCGTGCTCGCGCAGCCAGCAGCAATGCGCCAGAGTGAGGCGGGGTGAAAGCAGGCCGATTTTGTCAAGCCAGGGGATAAGACCTTCAGGAAATTGTGCGTCGGCCCATTCACGCTGTAAGCGTGTTTCAAAAAAATGCATATGTACCCGGCGTCCGATCGAGGCTGAAAGAGCACTTAGTGTTTCGAGTGTCTCCCGGTTAGTCCATTGCGGGCCGACAGGGCCATACTGTACGGTAAAAGTCGGGCTTTCCAGGTGGGTCAGTGCATCAGTGATGGCGAGACCTTCCGCCAGTGAACGTTTGTGTCGCGGTGCAGAAAGCTGGGGATAGCGGGAGAGATCAGGCATATACCCGCCCAGAGCTGCATTATCGCCGTAGACAAAAGGGTTTTCACCAGCAAACGGAACAGCAAAAGCGACTCTGATGCCGACATCACGGGCAGCAGCAGCGACGCCTTCTGCTTCTTCCAGCAGGGCCCGACCATTTTGCGTATTGTGGCAGTGCACAACAGCGCCAATCCCTGCTTCAGCCATGTTTGCAAAGGCACAGGCCGCATTAAGGTAAGCCTGCATACGTGGCTCAACCCCCAGGCGCGACAGCCAGAGTTCCAGTGGCCCGTCAGGAATGCCAGCTGACAGGGTAGGCACGCCCCGACCATGATCATGTGCATTGGCAAAGGCGGGTATGGCGACACGGCCAGCCCCCTGTTGAGGTAATATCTCGGGTTGTAGCGCGCACAGGCGACCATCACGGGTTGTAATACGCTGGTTAAACAGCGGAGCATCATGACCGGGCCGTGTCAGCACAAATTCTGCTGACCATTCTTCAGTTTGTGTTGCAGAAGATGGTGCTGATGAGTGGTTCATGTTCCGCTGTCTTTTCTTAATGGTTTACTGGTTAAAAGGAATATTGGGGGTTGGTTTCTGAATGGGCCCCGGAGGGGTCATGTCGCTGCATGATGAGGCAACCGGGCTGCCGTTCATAATGTCATGCGTAAACTGCTCTGAATCAGGCAGTGAGTAGTTGACTGCACCGCTATGCGTAATGCCGGGGTATTTATGCCACTGTACAACACTGCCGGCTTTACAAAGGGCGAGAGCTGCACCGTACTGACCAGTTGTACCGGCCATGTTGTCAGCAAGCCCGGTGCCTAAGAAAACCGGCACAGTGAGATGCCCGTCAGGTAGTTCAAAATAACGGGTCATGTCGCGGTCATAGGCTGTGATGTCGCGTGATACGAGTTCTTTACCGGTTTTGATATTCAGCTTTTTAGCTTCGCGGAAGAGATCATGCAGGCACCCGTTATGGGCAACTTCAAGCATTCTCTTTCCTTTTTCAGAAAAGAGAGATGAAGGGTCAGTCTCCGGGTGAATAGCCTGGTCTGTGCCAGCAAGGCGTAGTGTAGCGAAAGCAGGGTCCATCGCATCAACAGTTGTATAGCGTTTTTCGTTTAGCTCTGGTGTGTCCTGATGTATTGCAGTAACTAAGCCTGTCAGCACAGCTCCTTTGACATTGAGGTCAGGTGCATAGTGTGGAAAAGCCCATGTTGCAGCAAGTGCTGCGCCCCCTCCCTGTGACTGGCCAACAATCATTGCTTTATTTTGTATATCGAAATGATGCTGCTTCAGCACAGCTCGTGCGGCATCAAGCAGGCTATAGGCTTCGGGGCGGTATAACAGATAAGGGTGTGTGCCTGGTGTACCCAGTCCCTGATAGTCGGATGCGACAACTGCAAAGCCTCGTTTCAGCCATACATTCAGATAGGCCTGGTCTCTGGCTGCAGGGCCCATCCATGATGGTGCACAGACATCAGCCACTCCTGTTGTGCCATGTGCCCAGATAACCAGTGGCCACCCGCCTTTGGGAGCCGGGCCGGAAGGGATGAGGATATACCCTGAGACCGGCACTTTGTTTTCGGGTTTCATTCCATCGGTTGAGCTGTAAAGAATTTTAAAAGCTTTGCCTGTATCAGCTGGCAGCCAGGTTGCTTTGAGAGGTTCTGAGCGCAGCATTGTACCCGGGGCATCTGTGACCGGGCCAGACCAGTCATAAAACGGTGCAGGAGGTGTAGCCATGCTCTGCACCGGCAGGCAGATTGTGGAAAGCATCAGAAGAGAAGAGAACAGCGATGGAAATTTCATGTCAGATCCTGTGAGGTGACAGAGAGGCCGGAGAGAGGGTAAAAGTTACGATATCAGAATATATCAAAATATTCCCGTTGTTCCCATTCAGAAACTTCAAGTTCATACCGCCTTATTTCAGAGCGTTTAATTGCAATCAGGTAATTAATAAAAGTATCACTCATAGCCCCACGAAAGAGAGTGCTTTTATCGAGCGCATCCGTAGCCTGTGCCAGTGTGGTGGGTAGTAGCGGAGCCTGTGTTTCATATGGTGCATCGGCGGGTAGTCCAGGGTCAGCGCTGGTTTTCAGACCGTCCATCCCGGCAATAATTTGTGATGCCATATAGAGGTAGGGGTTTGCCGCTGGCTCTCCTACACGATTTTCAATGCGTGAGGCTTTATCGTGAGGTGCAGAAAGAACGCGTAGCATAACACCACGGTTGTCAATACCCCATATGGCCCGGTCAGGGGCCAGAGAGAACGGACGGTAGCGTTTATATCCGTTAATTGTTGGTGTAGAAAAAACACTGCTTGATTCAGCATGTTTTAAAAGTCCTCCAAGCCATGCCATGCCGGTTGAAGAAAGCTGATCTTCAGCTTTTTCGGGCATAAAAATATTTTGCCCGTCAGGCGTGCACAGAGACTGATGAAGGTGCCACCCGCTTGACATGACAGAAGGCAGACGAGGCCGGCACATAAAGCTGGCATGGTAGCCGTGTCTGCGGCAAACCTGTTTTACAGCAGAGCGAAACAGAATCATGTCATCGGCTGGTTGCAGGCCTTTATCGGCTTTAAAAACTATTTCGACCTGCCCTGGTCCAAATTCGACCTCTAGCGAAAGCAAGCCGAGCCCAAGTCTCTGAACAGTTTTACGCATGACCTCCATCATCGGGTCGATCTGATCGTAATTCAGTTCTGTCAGGTAGTTATAGCCCCGGTGAGACAGGGAAACGTCAGGTGGGGCCGCTGGCTGACCTGCATCGTCAGGGTGCAGGCGTTGATTTTCAATGCGGGTGAGGTGAAACTCGACCTCCAGCCCGGCCATAAATTCATAGCCCGTCTCAGCCAGGCGTTGCAGCGCATCACGATAAATATGTCGTGTTGCATAAGGTACTTTTTCACCATTTTTATAATACAGATCACACAGCATCCAGCCGGTATGTGGTGCCCAGGGTAGTACCTTAAAGCTGGTCGGGTCAGGTATCATGCACATGTCAGCAGAACCCTGAACCGCAGAATCCTTAATGGTATTCTGTGCTGAAAAAACAGAGATAACAGTACGATGAGCTGTGTCTTTCAGCAACAGAGAGGAGGCAAGAGAGATTCCACTGCTAAAAGCGCTGCCCAGGGCGTCAGCAACAAGTGTTTTGCCGCGTAAAATACCATGCTGATCAGGAAAGCAAAAACGAATAACCTGAATGTTTTCTGCACGCACCTTGTTTGCTACCTCTTTGGCCGTGCGTTGCTGTTTTTCAGTCCATAGTCCATGCTGCTGAATAAAGCTCATCGTCGAACCCCCTTATATCTGAACGGCGGCCTGGCGCCATGGAGCCGCAGACCGGCGGCGGGCATCAACGTCTTTCCAGTAGTCCTCTGTGTTGCTGGCGGGGCCTACGCCATCCATCGTTGCAGGGCCCTGTATGGCTGCTGCCTGAGTGGTATTTAGTACCATCAGTGGTTTTTCACCGCGCTCGACCTGATCAATGGCTTGATTAAGCATGCGACGGTAGGCGATAATTCCTTTATCCGTCTGACCCAGATGTTCACGGGTACGGTCCTGTATCGGCCCCTGTGATTCTACGGCCCACTGATCGTGTACGTTAATATCATCTCCCATACCGGTGTAGGTTTTGCTGGCCTGTTCGCCAGGATCAAAGCCATAGTCGTTGGCGCGCCCTACACGCGGGCGGTAGTCCGGCAGCGTATAAAGCTTCAGGCGCTGCTCACGCATATGGTCTTTATCGACCGGCTCTGAGAAGCTGGTGAAAATAGCATACCAGTAACAGCTGGTATCATTAACAGGTACATGCCACTGAGTTATGGTCATTTCGCCTGAGAGCGGAATAACGAAAGCCTGTGGGAACAGAACATTTGTGACGCGCACATGTGTGTTCTCTTCGCTCATAGCGCGTGTGGCAATAAGCTGCAGGCCATAGTCGGTTGTGTCGACTGTAATATCGGGGCAGTCAAACTCACGCAGAACGCGGGTCATGGGCATTGTGCTGTTGGCAGATGTTGCACGAAACTGACGCCCGTAAGAAGATTCGGCTTCATCATCTTCAAAAAAACGATGCAGAAAGCTGGCATGAGCCGGGTCAATACCGACTTCAAGTGCCTGAAGCCAGTTGCATTCCATCAGCCCCTTAAATGCAAAAACATAGTTGTCAGGGGCAATAAAACAGTCAAGATCAGGAAAAGCCGGAGGCTCACCTTCACCAGGAAAAGCAAAAATAATCCCGCTTTTTTCAATAACCGGATAGGATTTTTGCTTAATGCGTTTGCAGAGGGTGCTGCCTTTTGGCTCCGCCGGAGTCTGGAGGCAGTCCCCGTTAACATCGAAAAGCCAGCCATGAAACGGGCAGCGTAGCCCGCCATCCTCAAGGCGACCAAACGCCAGGTCAGCATTGCGGTGCGGGCAGTCGCGGTCAAGCATGCCCAGCGTGCCGCTCTCGTCACGAAAAATGACAAAATGCTGCCCCAGCAGTTCGACGGGGCGGATAGGACGCGGACCGTCAAGCTCGACTGAAAGGGCTACAGGCTGCCAGTACTGGCGTAACAGCTTGCCTGCCGGCTGATCTGCCGTGATACGCGTGATCCTTGCATTTTGTTCTGCGCTCATCATGTGGACGTTCTCCTGTGGCTGATGAGTAAAATGAAATGTTTTCTATGTGAACATATTTTTTTTATACGAACATTATGCTTGCAAGAAATACGGAAAGGATGCAAGTTTGTTTTGATATCGCGACGAACTGAGTCTCATCGGGGTTATCGCGTTACTGTTGTTTTCACGTTATGGAACACCTGAGTATGCCAGAACTGATTTTTCACCAGCGTGATGGAAGCGTTCGTAAAGTGGATGCCAAAAGTGGTGTCAGTGTCATGCAGCTTGCCATTCAGGCAAATATTCGTGGAATAGACGCTGAATGTGGCGGAGCCTGCGCCTGTGCGACCTGCCATGTTTATATTGATGAGAGTTACTCTGATCGTTTGCCGGACCTGACAGACGAAGAATCTGAAATGCTTGAAGGCGTTGCAGCTGAACGCCGCCCCAACAGCCGTCTGGCCTGTCAGGTCATGGTTGATGACAGTATGGATGGTATGGGCATAGAAGTGCCCGACAGGCAGTTCTGATGTCGGCGGGGACGGTCATTATTGGTGCATCGCATGCAGGGGTAACCTGTGCAGCTGCCCTGAGGGAAGCAGGTTATACTGATCGTATTCTTCTTGTCAGTGAAGAAGAAGGTATACCCTGTCATCGTCCGCCTTTGTCAAAAGGGTATATGACCGGTGCTGTCAGTGCAGATTCCCTTCCTTTAAAAAGCGCGTCTTTTTATCAGGAGGATAACATTGATCTTCTGACAGGAGTAAAGGTAACAGCAGTAAACCCCGGGCAGAAAAATGTTGTGCTGAGTAATGGTAAGATAGTTTCTTACAATTATCTTGTTCTGGCGACAGGGAGCAAACCCAGGCCATGGCATGGAGCTGATTTACCAGAGCACGTTTATACGTTGCGTACCGTGCAGGATGCCTCGAATATAGCCAGAAGAGCAGCTTCTCTTTCTGGTGCAGTGGTTGTTATTGGCGGCGGTTATGTCGGGCTTGAGCTTGCCGCAACATTACGAACGCACTTTAAAAAAGAGGTGCATATTGTTGAAATGGCGCCACGTCTTTTGCGCCGTGCCGCTTCAGCAGAGTTGTCTGAATATGTTGCAGAGCTACATAAAAAAGCAGGCAATTTTCTCCATTTGTCATGTCCGGTAAAAGCCATTAATGCAGGACATAAAACAACAATAGATGTCGTGTTGCATGATGATACTGTCATTAATGCAGAAATGGTTATTCTGGGCACAGGTATTGTGCCAGAACAGACACTGGCGGGTGAAGCGGGCTTAGCGTGCCAGGATGGTATTGTTGTTGATAAATTCTGTAAAACTTCCGACGAATTTATATTCGCAATTGGTGATTGCAGCAGGTTTCCTGTCGCACACCATGCTCAGACATTAAGATTAGAATGTGTGCAAAATGCGATGGATCAGGCGCGGGTTGCGGCTTCAGTTATTGTCGGCGAGGCGAAAGAATATGCTGCTGTGCCGTGGTTCTGGTCTGATCAGCTTGGAGTAAAATTTCAGACGGCAGGTATCATAGAGGATGGTATGACCTGCGTTGTGAGAGGAGAAAAATCTTCAGGAAAATATGCGCTTTTTCATTTTTATAGCAATGGTCGACTTGGGGCAGTTGAAACTATAAATCAGCCTGCGTTGCATATGCTTGCCCGAAGATTACTGGCTGCTGAGATAAGCCCGGATATGCAGCAGGCAGGTGACGTTCAGTTCGATCTGAAGGGGCTTATTGGGAAATAAAGTATAAGTAATTAATACTTGAATTTTCTCATTTAATATTACGTTATTTTTTGTTTTTAATTTAATAAATAGAATATTTGTTTTTTTATTTATTTGTTTTTGATAACGTTAATTGTTTCGTTTTCAAAATAAATTGCGGTTTTTGTGTTTGTCAGGAGATGAGTTTTTCACTCTGTCATGGGGGAAGGGTCAGTGATGCGTTACAGTAGAAAGTTCGTTTTGTTGGTTAGTTGTGTTTCTCTGGTAACGCACGTTGCAGCCGAAAAGGCACATGCAGCGGTTACGCATAAAACGGTTAGCCCGCGTAAAAAAATACAGGTGCCGGTTGATCAGAATAAAAAAGTTCCTCGAAAAGAAATAGGAAGTCGCAATAACGAGTATCTTGAAGTACATGGTTCAGGGGGTATTTCGGCAAGTGGGGTAACTGGTCAGCAGTTTGGCGGTGGTCTGATGACCAAAGAAACAGGCGATAAGTCTGTCAGTACTGTGACGCGGGATTTTATTGCTAAACAGTCGCCTACTCAGTCTGCTTTTCAGCTGATGAAGCTGACACCTGGTGCTAATGCGGCTTCATCTGATCCATTTGGTATGCAGTTTGGTGGTGGTGGTTTCTCAGTCCGTGGGCTTGATGCTTCACAGATGGGCTTTGTTTATGAAGGTATTCCGGTTACGGGGTCATATAACAGTATTGTTAACCCCTCTGAGTGGGCTGATACTGAAAATCTTGAAAAAATAAGTCTGGAGCAGGGTTCTCCCGATGTGACAACCCCAACAGTCAACGCATCCGGCGGTGTGATGACATTGTTTACACGTAACCCTTCACATAATTTTCATGTGATGGCCGATGCAACCGGTGGGTCATATAACATGGCGCGTGGGTTTATGCGTGTAGATAGCGGTGACCTTGGGCGTTCGGGAATCCGTATGTTTGTTTCTGTGTCGCAGACAGAGGCAGATCATACGCGTGGTGCCGGTCATGATTCAAAAACACATGTTGACGTTGGTGTTGTTAAAGACTGGGGAAAACAAAGCAATACAAAGCTGACAATCACTTACGGTAACTTTAATATTTCTAACTATAATTATCCTACGGCCGCACAGTTTAAAGCAGGGCCTGGATATAATTATACTAAAGACTATGACAATGGTACAAATTCAAAATATTACAAGCTTCACCAGAACCCCTATGAAGCACTCCTTGTTTCTGCGCCGACAAAACTGAAGCTCACAGATCAGCTGACGTTCAATTTTACGCCTTATACATATTATAACTATGGCACAACCGGCTTTGGGGGTGTTGTATCAGAAGATGCTGTTTACAGTGGTTTGAATAAATACCAGGTTGACCTGAACGGCGATGGAAAAATTGGTGGTTCATCAATGGTGTATGAACCTTATATCGAGCAAACATCACGCTCCGGGTTTAATACAAACATGGCTTATGCCACACGGCATAACACTCTGACGTTTGGTTACTGGTTTCAATATGAAAATGATAATCTTTTTTCACAGTATGGTCGTGTAAAAGCAAATGGTTCGCCAATGAATCCATGGGGTGACAGCCACTATTACAGGCAGGCTGATGGCAGTCCGTATTATCTGATGGCGTCTCATTCATATATTACGACTAATGTATTATATATTGCTGATACACTCTCATTATTTCATGATAAGCTGAAAATTACAGCAGGCTTTCGTGAGGCAATGGTTAACCGCCAGGGGACAAACTCACTTCCTGGTACTCCTTATCATATGGGTGTTAATACGGCTGAGCCTCTTCCAAATGTTGGTATGACTTATACTATTAATTCACATCATCAGTTTTACATTAATGGTAGCACGGCCTTTCGTCTTCCTACGACCAATGCAATGTATGAAAGTACCTATAATGGTGCTGTAACCGGCGCAGCTAACCTCAACCTTAAGCCTGAATATACGATTTCTGAAGAAATAGGGTATCGTTATACCTCAGATAAGGTAATGGCCCGTATTGCATTCTTTAATTATAATATGACCAATCGCCTTGTCAGTACAATGATTTACCGTGGTAACCAGCAAATTCCATCTCAGCTGAATGGTGGTGGACAGCATGCGCGTGGTGTAGATTTTGAGCTTGGCACAGCACCTATTCATCATTTCCGCCCTTATATGTCAGCTGAATATCTCGATGCTAAAATTGATAACAACCTTTATGTCGGGAATAATGCACTGCCAACAAAAGGTAAAAATGCTGTTATGGCACCAAAATATCAGCTTGGCTTTGGCCTTGATTATGATGATGGTACATGGTTCGGCAATGCTGGTATTAAATGGGTTGGTAAGCAGTATTCAACATTTATGAATGATGAATCCATACCATCCTATGTGCAGGCTGATCTGACAGCAGGGTATCGTATGCATAATATCGGATTTCTCAAGCATCCTGAAATTCGCTTAAATATCGTTAATCTTGCTAATAACCACTATCTTTCCGGGGTCTATAGCGTCCAGTCTAATGCTGTGGCAACAAAAGGCGTCAATGGTGGCACTGTCGCAAAAAGTGGCACACCGTCTTATTACGTTTCTACACCGTTTATGGCCATGGCAACGGTATCAGCAGGTTTCTGATATCTGATACGCAGGAGAGTGCACATGACGGAATATGGTTTCGGTCGCAGAACGTTTCTGCTGGCGGGAGGTGCCTGTCTCGCCGGTGGCCTGGGTGCTGCAGCTCCGGCTCCGGTGCGTCAAACGACGGCCGGGCAGGTTTCTGGTTGTGCCACGATGCAACCGGGAGTAACCGCCTGGCTTGGTATTCCGTATGCAGCGCCTCCTGTGGGCAATTTACGCTGGAAACCACCGCAACCTGTTACACCCTGGGCAGGTGTCAGGTCGTGCACACAGTTTGGTGGCAGTCCCTGGGCACCGTCCGGGCCAATGGAAAGCTTCACTCCGTCGCATATGGATGAGGATTGCCTGAATCTTAATGTATGGGCCCCTCCATCAGACGGGCGTTTACGCCCGGTTATGGTCTGGATTTATGGCGGTGCCTTTATCATGGGGGCGTCGCAGGACCCAAAATATGATGGTGCGCGCCTGGCTGCTGATGGTGTTGTTTTTGTCTCTGTTAACTACCGTGTAGGGATCTTAGGTAGCTTTGCTCATCCGGAGCTGGCGCAGGAATCTCCTCATGGTGTGTCAGGTAACTATGGGCTGATGGACCAGGTTGCTGCCCTTCAGTGGGTTCGTGACAATATTGCCCGGTTTGGCGGTGACCCTGATAATGTCACGATTTTTGGCCAGTCAGCTGGTGCCTTTAGTGTTGCCTATCATCTTGTTATGCCGGCTTCACGTGGTCTGTTTCATCGGGCCGTTGCGCAAAGTGGCGCACCACTTGGTAAACCCAGTTCTTATATTCTGCTTGGTAACACAAAGCAGATGGAGCAGGTGGGGGCGGCTTATGCTCAGAGCCTTAAAGCGCCATCGCTCGAGGCATTACGCCGCATTCCGGCAAAAGATCTTATCAAGTCGTATGGTTTTAACTGGCTGTTTTATCCTGCTGTTGATGGCTGGCTTGTTCCACGCTCGCCTTACAGCATGATGGCAGAAGGTGACTGTGCCCGGGTGCCGGTTATGGCCGGGCATAACCATGATGAAGGCAGCCTTTTTCCACCAATGGGTGGCGGCACACAAACCGGGCTCCAGTCTGCTGTATCAGATTTTTATGGTCAGCAGCGTGATCCACTGCTGCAGGTTTTGCGTCAGGAAGGGTATAAGACGCCTGCGGCTATGGGACATCAGATATTTGGTGATGTCGTGTTTAACTGGAATACCATCGTATTGTCACAGGTGATGTCGCGGCATGTGCCCAGCTATGCCTATCGCTTTGATTATGCGCATACAAAACCAGTTAACCCACGCCCGGCACCAGGTCAGCCGGCAGATGCAGGTGCTTTTCATGGTGCTGAAATAGGGTTTGTACTTAAAACACATCAGTATGAAGATCCCGTCCGTCGCTCAGAACAGGAACATCTGATGCAGGTTGTCTCTGGCTACTGGCTCAATTTTGCAAAAACAGGCTCGCCTAACGGCAGTAGTTTAACACACTGGCCTGTTTATCAGCCTGCAAAGCGTCTGCTTTTTAGCCTGGATGCCCACGCGCAGGGGTTAAGCAACATCGATCATTATGATCGTCTTGTTTTGCTGGGGCAGGCAATGAACAACCGCGTACTGGAGGAGGAGGGGTGATATGAAAGAACCTGTTAATGTCAGCCCGTTTCTTGGCAACACTTCAGCGCTCTGGCTTTTGCTTTTTTGCTACGCGATGATCGTGGCTTCAATGTCCAGCATTGGTGTTTTTGTTTCATTTCTGCCTCATGTTATCCACGATCTTTCAATTGCAGCGCCACAGGCTGGTTTTGCAATTTCGCTTTTTTCTTTACCCTCTGCTCTGGCGTGCGTACCTATAGGGCGCCTGGTTGATCGTATTGGTATTCGTTCAGGTATGGTGCTGGCAGGCTTGCTCGCGATCGCAGGCGATGTCTGTTTAAGTCAGGCTCATAGCTGGTTACTTGTTTATTTTGGTATGTGTTTGTCAGGGGCGTCTTTTGGTGCCCTGACCGTGACATGCCCATCGGCTCTTGTGTCCTGGCTTGAAGGCGACGCCCGTACACGCGCCCTGTCTTTCTGGTCTACATATGGGCCTGTTGGTTATGCTTTCGGCTTGTTGCTGGCCGTGCCATTTACCATCGGTGGTGTCTGGCAGCATGTTTTTTTGTGGCATGCGGCTATTTTTGCAGCACTCACCTGTTTTGTTATGCAGCTGCCGCGTCGCAAAGAACAGGTAAATGTCAATACTGGTAATGGTGGCCTGGCTTTATTGTTTAAAGACAAAGCTATTATACGTCTTGGTTTTTCGCTCGCTTTACCTAATGCGGTTGCTTATGGCGTTAGTGTTGTTACCCCCTCTTACCTCGCTCGTGCTTACGGGGTTGAGGTGGGTATGTCTAACAGTGGCATAGCAGCAGCAAAAATTTTTGCCATGATGCTCGGTGGCTTTGTTACCGGTTATATTCTGACCAAGCAGGTGCATTACAGAATAATGTATCGTTCGCTTGTTTGCCTGGGCCTGGCCGCTTTGTTTGTTTTGTTTTTTCCAGGCGGTGGTTTTGGCTGGGCGCTCGTTGCGCTCATCTGCTGGTTGCTGGCTTTTGGTGGCATGGCAGGGGGCACAATGGCGCAGTTGCCGACATTCGTTAGCAGACAGGAAGATATTGGTGTTGTCTCAGGCCTTGTCGGGCAGCTGACGTCACTTATCTGCCTGGCTGCTCCTCCCGTTTATCTCGCGCTGACACAGTGGTCTTCTTTCTGGGGGCTTTCCTGTTGTGTATTGCTGGTAGCCGCCTGTCTGGTGCCTTACCGCAAAACTTCTGTCAGTGCATGATCTGTATAAAATTATGATTGCAGAACTGTATATTTTTTAATCAGTCTGTGATTATGGAGATGATACTGTGAAGATTATTTCTGTTGAGGCTTTTCCGTTTTCTCTGCCGTCACGGCGTGACTTTCGCTGGGCTGGTATGCTTGGTCAGCTTGGTAACTTTGTTGCTGTGCGTATCACGACAGAAAATGGTGTGACAGGTTATGGTGAAGCTACTCCTTTGCCGGACTGGGGAGGGGATTTTGCCCGTCATGGGGGTGAAACCATAGGCACGGTTATCAATATGGTTACCACAGTTATCGGACCGGCTCTGATCGGGCAGGACGTAACGGCTGTAACCCGTGCGGCACAGATTATGGACCGTGTTGCAGTAGGCAATGTTTATGCCAAATGTGCTGTCAGCATTGCGCTGTATGATGCCTGGGGTAAGTGTGCGGGTCTTCCGGTTTATAAATTGCTGGGTGGTCAGGTGCGTGACAGCGTGCCTGTCGCACATATGGTCGGCCTGATGCCTGAAGAGGATGCGCTTGAAGAAGCTATTGCCGCAATAGATGATGGCGTCTCTTGTTTGCAGATCAAAGGCGGAACAGATGCAGCGCGTGATATTCGCCTGATTGGTGTTCTGCGCAAGCGCCTGGGCGACGATATAACTCTCAGACTTGATGCAAATCAGGGGTATGGTCACGCAAAATCTGCGATGGAGACCGTGCGTCGTCTGGTTGAGGCTGGCGTCAGCATGGTTGAGCAGCCTTCAGAAGGTCTGCGTTATATGGCAGAGGTGACAGCCTCTTCTTCTGTGCCTGTTATCGCTGATGAGAGCTGCTGGGATGTGAATGATGCGCTTGATGTGGTGTCAACACGAGCAGCAGACTGCATCTCAGTTTATCTGGCTAAGGCAGGTGGTATAAGTGGTGCCTGTAAAGTTGCTGATGTGGCCGAAGCTTCTCTGATACCATGCGATGTTAATGGCTCGATTGAATCAGCTATTGGTACAGCAGCTAACGTTCATTTTGCGCTGGCACGGCCTGCGGTGTCACTCGGGGCTGTTATTGCAATCAGCGGACCGGCAGGGCGGCATCCATATCGTGTAGCCGGGCATTATTACGATGATGATATTCTGACAGAACCTATGCAGGTTAGTAATGGTTCTATTCTGCCGCTTGATGCTCCGGGTCTCGGCATTACGGTTGATGAAGAGAAACTGGCTGCTTTCAGGTGTGATAAGTGATGGAACCACATTATCGTATAGCTGCTGATATAGGCGGGACTTTTACAGATATCGCCTGCCTTTCCGCTGATGGTGTTCTGGTTACGGCCAAAGTGCCGTCTACCCCTCATGACTATGCTTTGGGTATTCTGACCGGTGTGCGTCAGATCGCTGCACAGTTACAGGCGCCGGCCTCAACTTTTGGGCAGCTGCTGCATGCCTCGACAATTGCGACAAATGCTATTCTTGAAGCAAAAGGTGCGCGGACAGGCCTGGTAACAACTGAAGGTTTCAGAGATGTTCTGGAGCTGCGTCGTATTCGTGTGCCACGTTTATATGAGCCTCTTTATCAGAAGCCGGAGCCCTTAGTGCCGCGGCGCTTGCGCCTTGAAGTGCCTGAACGCCTTGATGCCCGTGGCGATGTGATACAGGCGCTGGATGAAGAGAACGTACGTACTGTTGCTAAGACGCTGGCTAAAGCCGGAGTTGAAGCTGTGGCTGTTTGTTTTTTGCATAGCTACGTTAATCCTGGACACGAAAAGCAGGCAGAGCATATTTTACGGGAAGAGCTGCCGGAAGATTGTTTTATCTCTGTAAGCTATGATGTGTTGCCAGAGGTACGTGAATATGAGCGCACCAGTACAACAGTTGTTAATGCTTACGTCGGGCCGGTTGTCAGCCGTTATCTTAAAGGGCTGGTGCAGACTCTTCAGAATGCGGGGTTCGATGGCCGCCTGCTGATGATGCAGTCCAGCGGTGGACTGCTTGATGTTTCTCAGGTGATTGCCCGCCCTGCTACTGTGGTTGAAAGTGGCCCGGCTGCGGGCGTGGTGGGGGCTGCACGGCTTGGGCATGTCGCCGGTTATTCCGATATTATTACGTTTGATATGGGAGGCACCACAGCAAAAGCTTCCCTTATTCAGGATAGTCGCCTGACTGCCACTGATGATTATGAGGTCGGTGGCGGTATCTCTATGTCCAGTGCTCTGGCAAAGGGTGGTGGCTATGCTTTGAAGCTGCCTATTATTGATGTGTCAGAAGTTGGCGCAGGTGGCGGCAGTGTTGTGCGCATAGATGCGGGCGGCGGGCTGAAAATTGGCCCCGAAAGTATGGGGGCTATGCCAGGGCCTGCCTGTTATGGTCATGGTGGCACACAGGCTACCGTAACGGATGCCAACCTTGTGCTTGGTTACCTCAATCCTCACGCTCTCGCTTCTGGCACAGTGCCTGTTAATGCACAGTGTGCCAGAGATGCTTTGCGGGCTGCTGTCTGCGATAAAACGGATATGAGTTTGCTCGAGGCAGCTTATGGTGTGCATTGTGTTGCTAATGCGACGATGATGCGTGCGGTTAAGGCTGTTTCGACCTATCGTGGTCGTAATCCACGTGACTTCACAATGCTGGCTTTTGGCGGCAATGGTGGCATGCATGCGGCGTTACTTGCCCGTGAGCTGAATATCGGACGAGTGATTGTGCCACCTGGAGCAGGTGTGTTCAGTGCTGTTGGTCTGCTTTTTGCTGATTATGAAATGGGCCGTACAATTGCCTATGCCGCGCCTTTGCCTGCCGGGGAAGAGGCACGACGTGCTCTTGAAGCCGCTTATCATGCCTTGCAGTCTGCACTTTGCTCTGAAATGGGTGAAGACGATAATGCCGGGCTGACTATTACCCGTTTTGCGCAGCTGCGTTATCAGGGGCAGGGGTATGAGCTGAGTGTACCACTTTCATCAGCCACGGTTACCGCTGATGTGATTAAGCAGGCAGCGCAGGACTTTATGGCTGAGCACAAACGCAGCTACGGCTATGTGCATGATAATGGCCACATGGAGCTTGTCAGTATTCGTGTGGTGGCCTCACGCCCGCCTGCACGTCCGCCTGAAATTAATAAGGTGATAGCTGGTGGCCATCTGGCTGAGGAAAGCACACGTATGGCCTATTTTGGCGCGCAGCATGGCCTGCTGTCCACACCTGTGCTCCACCGTTACCTGCTGAACGATAAACCGCGTCAGGGGCCGATGATTATTGAGGAATATGAAGGCACCACCATTGTGCCGCCTGACTGCATGGTCTGGCGTGATGCTTATAATAACGTGGTGATTGATCTGCCAGAACAGGGAGGCGCATGATGGCTGAGTGTGACCTGGCTCTTCTTGAGATTATAAAAAACGGATTTGAAGCTATTGCTGATGAGATGGCGATTATTCTCATGCGCACAGCTCATTCGCCAATTGTGCGCGATGCGATGGATTTTTCCACTGCTTTGTGCGACCCGCAGGGGCAGAACATTGCCCAGGGCCTTACAACTCCCATGCATCTTGGTAGTTTTTATGATGCCATGCAGCATCTGATCACAGAGTATGCCGGGAATATTGATGAGGGTGATGTTTTTGTTGGCAATGACCCTTACCTGGCATCAGGGCAGCATCTGCCAGATATTTATGTTGTAAAACCTCTTTTTCATGAAAGCATTTTGTGTGGATGGGCAGCTACCATTGCGCATCATGTTGATGTGGGCGGGCTGGTGCCTGGCAGTAACTCTCTCAGTTCTGTCAGCATTCATCAGGAAGGGCTGCGTCTTCCTTTTTTAAAGCTGTTTCGTAAAAATGTGCCTGATACCGCCATTCACGCTATTATTGCGGCAAATGTGCGTACACCCGACCTGGTTTTGGGCGATATTGCAGCACAATGTGCGGCAGTTCAGGCCGGTGATCGTGCATTCGCTGATATGCTGCGGCGTTATGGTCGTGAGGAGCTGCATTTTTATACCGCGGCGCTACATAACTATGCTGAACGTCTGGCTCGTGAGTCTATTCGTTCAATTGCTGATGGTATCTATACTTTTGAAGACCATATTGACGGTTTGGGAGAGCAGGGATCCCCGGTTGTTTTTCGCCTGGCCCTGCATGTGCAGGGTGATGAAGTAACCGCTGACTGGACAGGAACTTCAGAGCAGGTTGCTGGTGGTATCAACGCGCCTGTCTCTTTTTGTAAGTCGAATGTTTACGCGGCACTGCGTTCAGTTATGGGGGCTGACGTTCCCAACTGTCACGGTTATACCCGTCCTATTAAAGTCGTTGCGCCAGAAGGTACTGTGTTAAACTGTACTTACCCCGCGGCCTGCGGTGGCCGGGGTATTACAGGGTATCGTATTGTTGATTGTGTATTTGGGGCACTGGCGCCGTGTCTGCCCGAGAGTGTGGCAGCTGACGGTGCAGGCGGGTCTACTTTGCCCAGTTTCAGTGGCGTGTATCGTGGCCGTACCTTTGTGTTTTCTGAGTGCGTAATGGGTGTGTGGGGCGGAACAGCACAGCATGATGGCCAGGAGGGTGTACCTCATATGGCCTCTAACCAGGCAAATGTTCCTGTCGAAATTATAGAGACAGACTATCCCATTCGTATTGAGCGTTATGGTGTTGTGCCTGATACGGCCGGAGCGGGTAAACAGCGTGGTGGCCTCGGTATTCTGCGCGAATATCGTATTCTGCAGGATAACGTCTATTTTGGTGTGCGTTCTGATAAAGTGAAATATCCGCCACATGGCCTGTTTGGTGGCAAGCCTGGTGCGGCAGCTTCAAATATTCTGATCTCGCAGGGGCAGGAGAGCACTCTGCCGGCTATGCCGCTTGATCCGATTATACTTGGTAAGGGTGATGTTTACCGTCATGTCATGGCGGGTGGTGGTGGCTATGGCGACCCCTTAGAGCGTGACCCCGTGCATGTGCTGGAGGATGTGCGGGACGGTCGTGTGACACGTGACGGAGCTTTGTCTGCCTACGGAGTGGTTCTGACAGCTGATCTGGATGTGGATGAGAGCGAAACCCGTGCCTACAGAGCCAGAATGAGAGGACAACACTCATGACTATTATTACGGATAAACGCGTTGTTTCAGACCTCGATCCGTTTTCAGCAGAGTTCAGGGCTGATCCTTATCGTTATTATGCACAGCTGCGTGCTCTTGGGCCTGTTGTCTGGCTTGAAAAGCATAATATCTGGGTGGTGCACCACTATGACCAGGTGCGCACAGTACTGACCGACTGGCAGCGTTTCAGCAACGCCGGTGGGGGTGGGCTGACGAATTATTTTAAAGATAAAAACTGGCGTCAGCCCAGCATTATTCTTGAGGTTGACCCGCCCGACCATGACCGCACCCGCAAGGTACTGATGCGTTTGTTTACCCCGGGTGCTCTGCAAAAAATGCGTACCGAGTTTACCGGTGTGGCAGATGACCTGATAAGCAGAGCAACAGAGCGTGGCCGTATTGAAGCTGTGTCAGAGCTCGTTCTGCCTTTTCCCATGAAGGTGTTTCCTGACGCTGTGGGTATGCCTCCTCTCGACCGTGACATGATGCTCGTCTATGGCGGTATGGTGTTTGGTGCATTCGGGCCGCGTACACCATGGTATGATCAGCTTTTGTCACGGGCTGAAGAAGTGAGTGCCTGGGTTGATGCTCATTGTGAGCGCTCGGCTCTGACGGATGATGGCCTGGGCGCTGCGATGTATGCCGCTGCTGACAGGGGTGAGATCACGCACGCTGAGGCAAAGCTGCTTGTGAGGTCTTTTCTTTCTGCCGGGGTTGATACCACGATTGACTCAATAGGCTTGTGCCTGCGTGCGCTGGCTGAGCACCCCGGGCAGTGGGCATTGCTGCGTGAAGATCCATCCCTTGCCCGTGCTGCTTTTGAAGAAGCTACGCGTTACGACAGTTCATCACAAAGTCTGTTCCGCACTACGACTGAAGATTTCGAGTTCGAAGGGCAGCGACTGGGTAAGCATGAAAAAGTACTGGTTCTGATAGGTTCAGCCGGGCGAGATCCGCTTGCGTGGGAAGAGCCTGATCGTTTTGATATTCGCCGCAGAATAACCCGCCAGATTGGTTATGGCGCCGGCCCACATGCCTGCGTGGCGCAGATGATGGCCCGCCTTGAGGGCGAGGTTTTCTTCCGTACTCTGGCAGAAAAAGTTGACCGCCTTGAAACAGATGGCCCTTCAGAGCTGAGGCTGCACCCTGGTCTGCGCGGGCTGACATCTTTGCCACTTGTTCTTGGCGGCAAACAATAAGGAGACACACACCATGGCAACAGTGATTGTAGCAGGTGGTGCTACAGGTATAGGTCGCGCCTGTGTCAGAAAATTTCGCGAACAGGGCGATAATGTTGTGCTGATTGACCACCGGGCTGAGGCCCGGAGCGTGGTTGATGAAGAGAGCAACGGGGAATGTCTGTTTCTTCAGCGTGATCTGTCTGACCCTGCTGTCCCGCAGGAGGCTGTCGCTCTTGCTGTCAAGCAGTTTGGCGGAGTTGATACGGTAATTATTACCGCAGCGCTTATGGTCTCTGCTTCTCTGGCAGACTGGACAGAGGAGATGTGGGACCGCACCGTGGCCCTTAATCTCAAAATGCCGTTTTTCTTTACTCAGGCGGCAGCGCCTTATCTGGCCATGTCTGACAATGCGAGCGTGGTGTTTACGTCTTCAACCGGGGCGATCAGAGGGCATGCCGGTATGTCTGCCTATCAGGCGACCAAAGCGGCTTTACCTGGTCTTGCCCGTAGTCTGACCGCAGAGCTTGCGCCTCAGGGTATTCGTATTAACTGCGTGCTGCCTGGCTGGATCGAGACCCCTTTTAATGATCCGTTCTGGTCTTATCAGCATGACCCTGATGAAAAACGTAAGGTGATTGATAAGCAAATTCCGCTCGGGCGACATGGCACACCAGATGAGGTCGCAGCACTTATTCTGCTTCTGGCTGCTGCGGGTGGTCGCTATATGGCGGGCACCTCCTTTGTGGTTGATGGCGGGTATACGGCGGTTTAGACATGACATACAGGCACTGGCATATTGCTGATGGTTTTTCATCGCCTGTCAGACCGGTTATTTCCGGTCCGGCAGGGGCTGTGTCTGCGGCGCATCCGCTTGCCGTATTCGCTGCGCAGGATGTCCTGTCACGAGGCGGCAGTGCGGCAGATGCCGCCATTGCGGCACAGGCTGTTTTGTGCGTTGTCGCACCTGATGCCTGCGGCATTGGCGGTGATTTATTTGCACTCGTTGCAGAGGGCGAGCAGACATTTGCCGTTAGCGGGGCCGGGGCTTTTCCGGCTAAAGCGACACGCTGCACTGATGAAGGGGCTAACAGCATCACCGTGCCTGGTATTGCTGGTGCCTGGGCGCGCATGCATGCGCGCTGGGGCCGGCTGCCATTTGCTATTATTTTTGAGAAGGCTATTCGCCTGGCTGAAGATGGTATTGTGCTCTCGGAGTCTCTTGCTCAGGTCGTTAAGGCGCATACGCCCAGGCTGGAACGTAACGGGAGCAGCATCTGGCCGTTGATGAGCCTCAAAGCCGGGCAGCTTTGGGTGCAGCCCGAACTTGCATCTGTACTGCGGCGTTTTGCTGAGCGGGGGCCTGAGTGTTTTTATACCACAGATTATGCAGCAGACGTGGCGCGTCGTGTTGCCGCATATGGTGGTGCCCTGGATGAGCACGACCTTTCTGCCCATCAGACAGACATCATGCAGCCACTCGCTATCCGCCTGGGGGAAGCAACGGTGCTTGTGCAGCCGCCCCCTGCACAGGGTGTGTTGCTCGGCATGGCTTTGAAGAATTTTAGTCGCTGGTCACCTGAGACAGACGTGCAGGCTGATCATATTGCGGTTGAACTGACAGAGGCCTCCTTCGCTTACCGTGACCGTGCAGCTGAGGGGGCAGCCCTTCTTGATATAGCGTTGCAGGCAGATCCTGACCGTGCATCACGGCGGGGTGGCCCTCGTGCTTACCTGCATACAGCCGGTGTTTCTGTCGCGGATTGTCATGGCATGGTGGTATCATCCCTTGTGAGCGTGTTTGATGATTTTGGCTCCTGTCTGCTGGTGCCTGAGCTGGGGATTATGCTCAACAACAGAGCCGGCGGGTTTACCACAGGCGCAAATAGCTGGGCAGCAGGACGCAGGCCTGTGCATACACTGGCCCCGGCTATGGTGCGTTCACAAAATGGGGTGATGGCACTGGCAACACCAGGGGCTGACGGGCAGGTGCAGACATTACTGCAGGTGATTGACCGGATGATGCGGCGCGGAGAAGATATTGCTTCGGCTGTGGCGGCTCCGCGCTGGCGTAGTGAAGGCGGACAGCTTCTGGTTGAGGACGGACATCTGTCAGAAGCAGGCTTGCGGGCTCTGGGGCATGATATTGCTCTGCGGTCATCGGGAGCTTTGTGTTTCGGAGCCGTTGCCTGTGCCGGTGTGGAGGCCGGAGGGGAACCTTTTGCGGTGAGTGACTGGCGGCGCAATAGCTGGGCAGGTGTTGTCTGAGTTTTATCCCGGGTAAAGGTCACTCAGCAGATGTCATTCGGTTTATGAGAAAAATTGTGTAACAGAGAAGTATCTTCGACGTGTGACGCTGAGTGTCGTGCGTGATCTCAGCGAAGGAACAGAAGCTGTGCGCATGCTTATTTTTATGTTTTTACCGTTGTTTGTCATTGCTGACTGGCTGCTTCCGCTACCATTGCCTTTGCTGGTGAAACCGGGGGGCGCAGTGCTGATTATCGTGGCAGCGCTGTATCATTTCTGGTGTCGCTGTTCTTCAGGCTCCGTGTTTGCCCCTGAGTTTCCGCGCCCGGTTGTTATATTGTTTAACTGGGGCTTTGGCACACTTGTATTTCTCTTTCTGTTTCAGCTGTTGCTTGATGGTGGTGTAGTGGTCGCTGCTGTAGTTAAAGGGCAGTGGCTACATATTCCTCCGGTGGTACGTATAGCTGCCGGAGGATTTGCTGGTTTTCTGGCGGCGTTTGCTCTGGTAAATGCTTTACGTGTGCCACCGGTTGAAGATGTAACAGTTGTTATCCCTGGGCTGGATAAGGCGTTTGACGGTTATACGCTCCTTCAGCTGAGTGATCTGCATATCAGCCGGCTTTTTCCTCGCACATGGACAGAGGCAGTTACAGAGCGTGCAAATGCAGCTCAGGCAGATATGATAGTCATCACAGGTGATTTTATTGATGGCTCTGTTGCCATGCGCCGTGATGATATTGCACCACTTGCAAATCTCAGTGCGCCTGATGGTATGCTCGCTGTACCTGGCAACCATGAGTATTTTTTTGATTATGATGCGTGGATGAAGCATTTATCATCCCTTGGGTTTAAGATGCTTTTAAACAGCCATGATACCGTAAGGCGTGGTGACGCCCGGCTTGTGATTGCCGGTGTGACAGACCGCTCTGCATCCGGGCATCATTTAGCTGGCCCCGACCCTGAGGCCGCTCTGGCCGGAAAACCTGCTGATGCCCCTGTTATTTTGCTCGATCATCAGCCTGGTGAAGCGCACAATGCTGCAGAGCGTGGTGTGGCTCTTCAGCTTTCAGGGCACACTCATGGCGGTATGTTACCTTTATTGTCCTGGCTTGTTGCGCGAGGTAATAACGGGTTTGTCTCCCGTCGTTATCAGATTGGCGGGATGACGCTTTATGTCAGCAACGGTACAGGGTTATGGCCAGGTTTTGCACTGCGTCTTGGTGTGCCGTCAGAAATGACGCGTTTTCGTCTGCGCTGCGCCTGATCTCCTGCCCGCTTCTTTGCAGGAAAGAAGCGGGATATTCTTTTTTACTGACTCTGTTGCATATAGCGTGCACTGAAAGCCCGCAGCGCATGAGCAAAACAGTCAAAGGGTGCGCGGGTTTGCCCTGCACCGATGACCCCACCTTTTTTATGAGCAATGGCAGTATCAATGACAGGTGTCAGGTTTGCCTGCACTACTTTGCGAATATCAATGCCTGTAGGTGCACCGGTAAAATTCATATTCGGAATTTTAAACTCAGTAACCTGACCCAGTGTAATCAGCTGCATGCTCTCCACTACCGATGTTGCACGGGCAAATGAGCCATTAACAAATTGCTGCAGCACTGGTGCTGCAGCCTGAACATGCCCGCCAAGACCAATCGTTTCCATAATGCTGCTGTCGCCAATGTCGGGCACAGCATCGGCATCGCTCCATTCAGAGGAGAAGAATAATCCTTCAATCCGGCTGGCAGGGGCGGTGAACCACTGTTCACCCAGGCCACTGACTTTAATGCCAAACTCAACACCGTTACGACACATGGCAGAGACCATTGTGCTGTAGGGGATATTTTTTGTGGCATCTGCCATGGCTTTACCTGCCGCCATTGAAAGGCAGAGTGAGAACTGCTCATTTACTTTCAGGTAGTCGAGCACCTCATGCAGCAGAGCGGGGTCTGTGCAGGTTTCATAAAGTGGCAGAATAAGAGCGTTAAGAATAACCAGGCTGCCGCCGCTGTTGCGGTTGTGGCACTCATCGCCCATTTCAAGGGCGCGGGCAATCATAGGTTTAACCGGAATGCCCTGTGTGCTGCGAACAGCTTTGCCCACCACCGGGCCAAGCACGGTTTCAAGCCAGGTCCAGCGTTTGCGGGCTTCGCGGTTATAGTCGTCGCGGTTTTGCAGGCCTGAGGCCGGCCCCTGAAAGAGCTGTGAATAACCATAGCGATCATGCACACTATCATACACAACAGCCATAGGGCTGGAGGCAGAGGTAATGCCAGCCATGCCACCAACAGCACCATATTCGTGACAGGGGGCAACAGTAACCTGCCCTGACAAGATCATTGCTTCAGCATCAGCCTCATCTGCGGCCAGACCTTCATGCAGAACAGCCTGCACGACACCCATTTTTTGCGGGCCGCACATATTCTGCCAGGCAATGGGTGGACCTGCATGCAGTACTGTATGACGGGTCATGCCAGGCAGTACACTGAGGGCAGGCTGCACATCGACCCACACCGGTTTAGCAGAAACCAGGCGAGAAAAAGCTTCTTCGTTTGCAGCGTTAATTTTGTCAATGAGTGAGGTCATGCCTGTGCCCCTGCTACTTTTTGCCCAAATGCTTTAAGGGCAGCTTCAAAACAGCCCATGGGTGCACGTACTTCACCGGCACCAATTAACCCGCCTTCTTTGTGAGTAATGGCGGTATCAAGCAGAGGGAGAATGCCTGTCTGCACCACTTTACGAATATCAATGCCAATGGGGCCTGGTGCAAAATCCATGGCAGGAATACGAACGTCAGGGTTAGAGGCTGCACAAATCTCCTGCATCTCGAGCGTGTTGGCAATGGCCTGCTGCACCGTTCCCTGTACATATTGCGTAACAGTCGGAGCCGCTGGCTGAATAAAGCCACCAAGACCGATGACTTCTGTGATGGCGCTGTCACCCAGGTCAGGAGCTGCGTTTGAATCGTTCCATTCTGCTCTGAAGAAAAGCCCCGTGACAGGGTTGGCTGGTGCGGTAAACCACTGGTCGCCCAGACTACTGACCTTAATGCCAAAATCGACACCATTGCGCGACATAGCTGTGACGATCGTGCTGTAGTCAATGCCTTCGGCCGGAACCAGCATCGCCTTTGCTGCAGCCATAATGGCATGAAGAAGAAAATGCTCTGATTCTACAAGAAATTTTATTGATGCCTTGACATCTTCTCCGGGCATATCAAGAGCGACGAGATAGGCATACATTTCTTTAAGAAACTGTGCCGTCGCCGCGACAGAGCGGTTATGGCATTCATCGCCCATTTCCACAGCACGAGAGATAATATTACGAATATCTATCGGACCCGAGGCCTGAAGTGCTTTACTCAGCACAGGAGCAAAAACTTTCGCCTGCCATGTCAGATTTTTAAAGACAGTTTCGTCATACGCTCCCCATTTCAGCAGGCGCAGCCCTCCCCCCTCAGAGATGCAGCTATAGGCACGATTGCCAAATGTTGCATTTTCGACAACCAGCATGGGAGTGGAGGCTGAGATAATGCCTGCACCTGCACCAACAGAAACATGATGGTGGCAGGGGGCGATCAGAATTTCACCACTACGAATTTTCTGGTCGGCTTCTTCGGGGGTGCTGGCCAGCCCTTCCCACAGGGCAGCCCCGGTGACACCATTTTTGTGGGGGCCGCACATACGATCCCACTCAATAGCAGGCCCTGCGTGCATAATCAGGTTGGGCGTCATACCAGGCACTACGTTTAGTGCAGGGGCAACGTCAATCAGCCGTGGTTTGCCTCGCAGAATAATATCAAGCGTTTTGGCATTGGCATCTTCAATCAGAGTTTTCAGGGCAGACATGGTATTTTTTTCCGCAAACAGAGGAGAGTGAATCAGAGCAGAGAGTCGAGCAGGTTCATCAGGTCTTCATTTTGCGTGGCAGGAGGGCTCCACTGCACCTGTACAACATCGACCGATTGCTGCCTGAGTGTTTCGGCAAAGAGGTCAATGCCGATATTCACCACACTCAGAGTTTGTTCGAATAAAGGAGAGGGTTGCTGCTCAGTCATTGAGTGTCTCCAGATAATGGCCAGCCAGTGTGACGGCCTCAGCATTGTTGCCTGCGACAAGAATACCGGCAGCCCATAGCTGCTCGGCTTGTTTTTCATAATTTTGTATGTCGTTTTCTGTACCGCAGATTGTAACAATCACTGGCAGATCACGCCCGTCTGCCTGTGTGATGGCGCGGGCTTGTGTAATGGTTTCTGCCAGTTGTGCAGCCGGGTTTTCATGCGCGCCGTAGCCGATAACAAGATCGAGGAGGAGGAGTGCCACATCCGGGTCCTGAGCTTCTCTGAGGATACGCTGATTTCTGAGCGAGGGGTCGATCATCGGGTGAGCGCGCCCTTCGGTATAGGCATCCTCACCCATATCGATAATGGTATGCTCTTTGCTGTTAAAGAGGTCTTTCAGTTCATATGCGCCGTGCTCCAGGTTGGAGTAGATACCGCCCAGTTGTTCACGAAGCAGAAACAGCGCTTCATAACAAAGGGTACCACCAGCATATAAGCCACGCAGGTAACGTTGCGATGGTTTGCGTGCAGCACGTGCGGTTTGCATAAACTTGTTTGTGTCAGCACTGCTCAGATGCGGCAGCTCGCAGGAGGAGTTAAGCAGGCGTGCAGCTGTCAGGGCTGTTTCGGCCAGGGTTGAGGTGAAAGTAATATTGCCTTTCTGCCCGGTTATACTCTGCCCGATAAAGTTAATTACAACAGGTTTGGTCTGACGTGAGCAGAATGCAATAATTTTCTCAGCAATTTCCGGGCTGGGTGGCTTTGATGTGACGACAATAACATCTGTACCATGATCTGCGGCAAGCATGGCCAGCCCCTGCAACATTGTCAGGCCGCCAATGTCGTGTTGCAGGTCGCGTCCGCCCGTGCCAATGGCCTGGCTTACACCACAGTGCAGCCAGTCAAGCAGAGAAGAAATCTCCTGGGTGCCGGTGCCGGATGCGGCAACAAGGCCAACTTTTCCCTTGCGCACAGCATTGGCAAAGCCAAGACCCACACCGTTAATCAGGGCTGTGCCGCAGTCGGGGCCCATAAGCAGGCGGTTTTTTTCCTGGGCCAGCTCTTTGAGTTTACGTTCATCTTCGCGACTGACATTGTCACTGAATAAAAAGACGTTCAGCCCCAGCTCAAGAGCGCGTTTTGCTTCGCGATACGCATAAACACCAGGTAAAGAAATGCAGGCCATATTAATGGCCGGGTTTAGAGCGCAGGCCGCGTCAACCGAACGCGGCTGGAGTGTTTGCTGCCCACTCTGCACTTTTTGTGACAGGAAAGACTGAGCTGCGGCAACGGCGCGTTCAGCAGCCTCTTCCGTATCTGCGATAACAGCGATAATCAGATCATCGGGGTTTGCAGCTTTAACGGCATCAGTTAACAGGCCTGATGTATCAAGAATTTTTTTATTATTAACTGTTGCCATCATAGCCATGGCTTCAGTGACGCCGCTTTCCTGACGAATAGCTTCTGAAGCACGCATCAGGCGTACAGAGTCATGATATTCACGCGGGCGAATGAGAATACGGGAGGTCATCAGTCAGCCCTCACTTTTCTGAATGGTTGTGTCATGAAACAGGGGGTAGGCCCCGATGGCATCAAAAGTCAGGCCGCTGACTGTTGTGCGGGCAGCAACAATATTAGCATTGCAATGCAGGGGAACAGCCAGAGCCGCCTGCATAACCGCAAGCTGTACCTTGTTAAATAAAGGGACATATCCTGCTTTATCGATACAGGTGTCAGACTGCTCAATGAGAGTATCAATTTCGGGATAATCTTCAGGGCCGCGTTTGCTCCAGCCGTAACCGCCCGCACCACTGTTGCGGGAATGATAGACAAACCCCAGAAGCTGCGATGAGCTGGCATATTTTCCCTGTGGGATCATATTGTGCAGTCCTTGCATGCCGGCCTGAATCCATGCAGGGGGTGAGCAAAGTTCTATTTTGACTGTTATGCCCAGAGGGGCGAGTTCACGCGTGATAATATCGCCAAATTCAGGGTAGAAATTAACCGGTAAAGCGTAAAAAATAACTTCCAGCGGAACAGAATTTTTATAACGTCTGCCATCTGCCTGTATAATCCAGCCATCCTGTTCAAGTAAGGTGACAGCTTTGTCTGGATCATAAGGATAAAATGTCTCCACATCTGGTTCATAACCCAGCGTAAACTGTGAGACCGGACCATATGCGCGGGTAAATTCTCCTTTAAATACTTCTGTAACCAGGGCGTCTCTGTCAATGGCGTGGCTGAGAGCCTGTCTGACCGCCAGACTGTCTGTGGGGGTGCGCTTTATGTTGAGCATAAGACAGACAGGCACACCACGGATGGGCCAGACTGTTACATCTGTATCCTGGCGCGCACGCAGAGGAGCTGCATCTCCCGGGTTTGCAGCAAAAATCAGATCAACTTCATTTTTCTCAAAAGCTTCACTTCGTTTTTTATCATCAGCGATAAATTTGAAGACGATTTCATCAAGATGAGCCTTTTCCTGGTTTTTTACCACTGGTGGTGCCCAGGCGTAAGCCGGGTTACGCCTGATGACCAGACAGTTTCCGGCCTCCCAGCGGTCAAAGATGAAAGGACCTGTCCCAACGGGGTGCCGCATGAAACCAGGACCATTTTCCTGCATGGCTTTGACTGACATAGGGGCAAGCCATGCCTGACTCAAAGCATCAAGAAAGAGGGCATAAGGTTTGTCGAGCAGAATTTCGAGGCAGTAATCATTGATAATATGACAGGACCTGTAGCTGCCCAGCAGACTGCCTGCCAGCTGTGATTTGCTGGCAGGGTCACGAGCCCTCTCAAACGAGGCCTGAACGGCATGAGCAGTAAAAGCGGTGCCATCATGAAACAGAACATCACGACGCAGGGTAAAAATATAGCTGCACTGGTCTTCTGAAATCTGAAAGCTTTCAGCCAGACCAGGCAGATACTCACCATCAGTGGTTTTATTTACCAGCGTATCAAAAACACCATTGGTCATTTGCAGGGCCAGCTCTGCAGCGCCCAGATGGGGGTCGATATTAGATGGTTCGTAATGAACCCCGACGCGAAGCTGTTTCAAAGGTTATACTCTCCGCTAAAGTTCTTAATGTGAACATATGTGCGAATTTGAAACATTTTACGCATTTATTGCAAGAGAGAAAATGTGTCGAATACGAAACTTTTTTATTGAATCTCTGAATGGTGCGCTGAACAACAGAGAAAATATGACTACCGTAAGCGCATATATCCCGGCAGAAGTTTGCCCCGCCGGGTGAGAAAATATTAGTATTTTCAGAGGAAAAAGGAGTCCCTTGCCGTCACATGGGCAGCAAGGGTAAGGAAGATATTAAATGAGAGTCGCCTGAAGTTCTTCAGCAGCAGCCTGCATAACGGGTAAAGCGTCAGAGATGAGCTGCGCAGCAGGCACAAGGTTGCTGAAGGTAAAAGTGTTAAAACTTGCGGCAATCTGCCCTCTGGCATTAAAAACAGGCACAGCAAGTGAGCGTATGCCAGTCTGCATTTCCTGATCGACTAATGCATAGCCCTGCTTGCGAATGATCTGGAGCTGCTTGTTCAGAGCACTGATTGTCGCAACACTCATGTCTGACATAGGCTCCAGCTTAATGTCTTTGAGTAAAGCTTCACGCTCAGCTTTTTCCATCATTGCAAGAATACAGCGACCGGCTGATGCATAGGCAATGGGAAAGCGTCGGCCAATAGTGAGCCCGGGGGAGTTAAATTCGTCACTGTTGGCTGAGGCAAGATGCACAACATAGAGTTCATCCCTCACACCCAGAGCGACGGGAAAGCCGGTCTGATCGCGGATTCGATCGAGGTAATACTGAGCTTTATCCGTCAGAGGGACGGATGAGAGATAAGAGTATCCCAGTTCAAGTACTTTTGGTGTGAGCTGAAATAATCTGCCGTCCTGCACAACGAAACCCAGATGCACCAGTGTCAGCAAATAACGACGTGCTCCGGCACGGTCCATGCCTGTTTTCTCTGACACCTGAGAGAGCGTCATGCGCGGATGCGCTTTGCTAAACGCCATAATGATGTTCAGGCCGTGGGCCAGAGAGCCAACAACACCTTTTGGTTTGTCAGCTGGTGCTGCACTGGAATTACTCACAAACACATTCCGTTTTTTAGCGCGACTAAAAGGCGGCGCAGGTTGATGGGCCTGACGTCTGAGCTCAGGTATGGTGATTTCTAAGGCGTTATAGCGCGTTTCACTCAGAAAAAAACAAATGTTTGCATAATGTGCAGTTTCCCGACCTCAGCTGTGATAGCCGGCTATGATTTTTTTTACACTCTTAACGATAACGTATCGAAATGAGTTGTTATATACGAACTATTGTGCATTATGTGAACTTTCCCGGTTCTGACAGAACCTCCTTAACGTAAGGGTCATCATGAAACTGGTGATAGCACTGGGCGGTAACGCCCTGATGCAGCGCGGTGAACCGCTAAGCATGGCAACACAATGGAACAATGCCCGGGTGGCTGCGCAGTCTCTTGCCCCGGTCGCGCGGACCCATCAGGTTATTCTGACACACGGCAATGGTCCGCAGGTTGGGCTTCTGGCAATGCAGGCCGATGCTTTTAAAGGAGCAGAACCTTACCCTTTTGATGTGATGGGCGCGGCTACTGAGGGTATGATTGGCTACATGCTTGAGCAGGCTCTGGGCAATATTCTGGGGTATGATGTGCCGGTTGCCACATTGCTCACCCGTGTGGAGGTTGACAGAGATGACCCCGAATTTTCTGACCCCAGCAAATTTGTCGGACCGGTGTTTGATGAGGCACAGGCAGAGCAGATGGCCGCAGCACATGGCTGGGTTTTTCGTCAGGATGGCCGCAAATGGCGCCGTGTTATGCCGTCCCCACAGCCAAAACGCATTTTGTGGCATCGCCCTATAAGGTGGCTGCTTGATAACGGCACACTCGTTATTTGTGCCGGTGGGGGTGGCATACCTGTTGTTGATACAGGCGAAAACCGGATGGAGGGGGTAGAGGCTGTTATTGATAAAGACCGGGCTTCGAGCCTGCTGGCAGCACATATTCCTGCTGACCTGTTTGTTATCGCAACCGATGTCCCTGGTGTTTATGAAAACTATAATACACCACAACAGAAATTACTGCATAAAGTAACTGCCGAACAGCTTATGACCGGGGCTTTTTCCCGCGGGTCAATGGGACCTAAAATAGAGGCTGCTGTGAACTTTGTGCGCAAAACGGGTAAATGTGCCGCAATAGGTTCTCTCTCTCAGATTAAAGAGATTACTGCAGGAGAGGCTGGTACCTGGATTTATCCGGATGAAAAAGCTCTGAAAACTGCATGAGCGTTATTCAGGCCTCATCGGTTGCGTCTTTCGCTATGACTGCTCTGGGGTATGATAAGCAGCGGCTCAGAGTTCTGGCGCGGTTTGACAGGCATGTCTATGCGCTTGCGGGTGAGGGAGACGCCCGGTCTATGCTTATCTTTTCTCCTGTTTCAGAGCGTATGACACCTTATACTGTGCGCCTTGAAACATGGCCTGTATATTTTGATGATAACTGTGAAATTTTTTGTAACAGTCAGAAAATATGTAATGGCGAACTTATAATAAACCTTTCTGATGCTGCTGAAATAGCATCAGATTGCCCTGTAACAGAACAATACTGGCGGCAGCGGGTTTGTTATGAGGCCGCTTTATATGACGGTGCCTGTGTTCAGAGACATTCAGAGTATCTGGCTGCTGTTCTGAATGATCCCTTTTGCCAGGAAGTCGCAGGGTGGTCACTCACAGATTTACGGCAGGGGTTAAGGCTGGGCGATAAAAATCTTATTGCCGCAGGTGTTGCACAGGGGCTTGGTCTTGGTCGGGGTCTGACACCAGCCGGTGATGATTTTTTATGTGGCGTGATGCTTGCTACTTATGTCAGCGCAGAATTTCCTTCTGATTTTTTTTCAGATATTTTTTATGACGCTCAAGAAAAAACAACAACAGTGTCATATTTTTTTCTGAAATCAGCCAGTTATCGGCATGCATCAGAAGACTGGCAAAAGTTCCTGCAATTTTACCCTCTCATTCACTCTGTTCCTGAGCAGAGACTGCGTCTGGTGCGGCCTATAACACAGCATGGTTACAGTTCGGGTGAGGATACTCTGGCCGGGTTTCTGTGGGGTTTAAATGTACAGCTTTCATAACCTGTTAAGGAAAATAAGATGATAACATTTGATGAGGCACAAACAGCCCTGACAGCGACTTTGTTACGTGCAAAAGAGCTGAAGATAGATGTGTGTGTAGCGGTGTGTGATGCAGGCGGCAGACTGGTTTCATTTGCCCGGATGGATCAGTCAAACTGGGCCAGCATATATGGCTGCCAGGGCAAAGCTCTGACAGCAGCAGCAACACGGTGCAAAAGTGGTGACATTCCGCCCGCTTCAGTTGTGATGAACCGTATTTCATCGCTCGAAGGGGATAATATGATTTACGCAAAAGGGGCGGTGCCTTTGCTGCGTCATGGCAAGCTGCTGGGGGCTGTCGGGGTTGGGGGTGCCAGCGCTGACCTTGATGAAGAATGTGCTATGGCCGGTGCGCTGGCTCTGGGGTGTGACAGTCTCTGAGGTGTTATCTGCCGCTGGCTATGGTCAGTCTGAGACAATTCTCTATAATGTGCGCTGACTATTTTCTTTATGGTGCTGTCGACATGCCTTGTTACAGCACCATAAACATATATCGTGCAGAGGAGACTTGGCGGTGGACACTGAGCATAAGCAGATTTCTGAAAATGCTGATATAGCTCCACCTGTCCCGGCTCCGGCTCTTACAGTCAGAGTGCAGGATGCAATGAATGCAAGCCTGTGGGAGAACAGCGTGCCTGTTCTCGAAGAGCTGATTTTTGATAATACCACGGACCATGACTATCAGCAGGTTGACATAACCCTTAGCTGCGATCCGGCTTTTCTTATGCCGCGCACCTGGCATCTTCAGCAGGTAAGGGCGCAGCAGTTGTATATGCTGCCTGATCGTGACGTGGCGCTGAACGGTGCGCTGCTCGCTGCACAGACTGAGGCTTCGCGGGCAACAATTACGCTGACAGCCCGGGCTGATGGTCAGATTCTGACAGAAACCACGCATGATATTCGTATTCTTGCACGTAATGAGTGGGGGGGGCTGGCAGGGCTTCCTGATATTCTGGCAGCTTTTGTACTACCTAATGACCCCGCTGTCGCCCGTGTTCTGCGCAGTGCTTCTGATATTTTACGTGAAGCAGGTCAGTCACCGTCACTTGAAGGATATCAGGGCGATAAAGCCCGGGTCTGGGCTCAGGCGCAGGCTATATGGTGTGCAGTATGCGGGCTTAACCTGACATATGTTAACCCGCCGGCGTCATTTGTTGAAAGTGGTCAGCGTATTCGCCTGCCTGCACAGATATATGACGAGCGACTTGCCACCTGCCTCGATACCACAGTGCTTTTTGCGGCCTGCCTTGAAGCTGCTGGCCTGAGGCCAGTGATTGTTCTGACCCAGGGGCACGCTTTTGCCGGTCTGTGGCTGGCAGGACAGGATGCTGTGACCTCTGTCGTGCAGGATCTGCCTGGTATACGCAATCGTCTGAAACTTGATGATTTGCGTGTGTTTGAAACCACTCTGGTCACAGCGGCACAGAAACCTAGCTTCTCTGTAGCTTGTGAGCGTGGTGAAAGTACACTGCGTAATATCAGCGATGATGATGAGGAGGCATTTCGCGCTGTTATTGATATCTATCGTGCGCGTTTGCGTCGTATCAGGCCGCTTTCAACACTGGTTCCTTCTCAGGCAGCTGACGGGGAGGGTGCTGTTACTCCCGATATGGCAGGGCAGCCCGTTTTCGAAGCCGCTCCTGTGCTGCGCGAAGAGAAAGAGCTGGAAAGGCTGCCTGACCGCCCGGCAGATCGGGTGCAGCGTTGGTGTAACCGTCTGCTTGACATGACCGGGCGTAACCGCCTGCTCAGGCTGCCGGAGTCTGACCGTCAGCTGATTAAAATTGACTGTCCCGCTCCCGAAAAACTTGAAGATATTCTGGCTGATATGCGGGTAGGTGGCACGACAAAGCCTCTGCGTTTTGTTTCTTCTGCCGGCTTTATGGATGCTCAGGATCCGCGCAATCAGGATATCCATCAGCAGCGACATCATGAAGAAACCCTGCGCGCTTATGCTCTGGAAGCACTGAACAGACACGAGCTGATAGTGCAGCGTGAGAATGATGCCCTGCAGAATGCTCTTGTTGAGCTGTATCGTCAGGCGAGAGCCGCCGAGCAGGAAGGCGGCTCTAATGTGCTGTTTCTTACCATCGGTGCCGTAGCCTGGGTGCCGCAGGATAAAACAAAGCCTTATCTGGCGCCACTTATTCTGGTTCCTGTCAGTCTCGAGCGTGTCAGCCTTAAATCTCCGCTGACATTACGTGCGCATAGTGATGAGCCGCGTATTAACGCAACGCTGCTTGAGATGCTCCGTTCAGACTACGATATTCGTATACCGCAACTTGAACCTGACATGCTGCCCGAAGATGATGCCGGGCTTAATGTTACGAAAATTCTCGAGATTTTTCGCCTGCATCTGCGGCATATTCCCGGGTGGGAAATTCGCGATCATGTAAGTCTGACAACGCTGAGTTTCTCGAAATTTCTGATGTGGAAAGATCTGCTCGAGCGACGTGACCAGCTGGCAGCTAATGATGTGGCCAGCCGCCTGCTTAATGGTGTGAAGGAAGAGAGTAAGACAGGTGAGAGCGGGCCGGCTGTCGGGTTTGATGGTCATGATGACTTGGATACAGCTTTGGCGGAGGCTGATCTTGTCTGCCCGATGGAGGCTGATTCGTCGCAGCTTAAAGCCGTTGCCCGTGCTGCGGCGGGTGAGAATTTTGTGCTTATTGGCCCGCCAGGTACGGGTAAAAGTCAGACGATAGGTAATATCATTGCGAATACCCTGGCACAGGGGCGTACTGTGCTGTTTGTGGCTGAAAAGCGTACCGCTTTGGAGGTTGTGAGAGCACGACTGGTGAAGCTGGGTATAGGGGAGTTCTGCCTTGATCTCTTTTCGCCCAAAACCAGTAAAATGGAGGTATTACAGCAGTTTCAGGCGGCGCAGGCTGTTCTTGAGGATTTTCAGGCCGGTGACTATGCCCAGGTAAAGCAAAAAGTTGATACTCTTCGTAATGAGCTGAATGCTTATGTACGCGATCTGCATACACCGCGTCGTAATGGCTGGACGCCTTACAGAGGGATTGGTGTCAGTCTGCGTGCTGATCAGGCGTCAGTACAGAATATTCCTTTCTTATGGCCGAATGCTGATATTCATTCAGAGCAGGATTATGACAGACTGGTGCAGACTGTTGAAGATCTGGCTGTCTTATACGAGCGTATTGGTGACATTGTCACGTCCCCACGTCTGGTCGGGATGGAGCAGACGAACTGGTCTCCTCTGTGGGAGGCAGGGTTGCTTGATGCAGTGAGTAAAACACTGGGGGCACTTACAGTTGCCTGCACAGCGGCTGAGAGAGTGTTTGAAAAGCTGTCCCTTGAGCCAGGTAATTTGTCGCTGCAACGGCTCAGCCGCATTGAAGTGCTGTGTGCCCATTTGTTGCAGTCTGATATTGCTGGGTGGGGGCTGAGTGAAAATGCTCAGGATATTCATGATACGGTGCAGGCTGAAAAAGAGAATGTTGCCCGTTATCACGCTCTTTCTGATGATCTGAAAACCCGCTGGAAAGAGAGTATAAAAACGCTGCCTCTGGCTGAGCTGCTGAATGAGTGGCGTGCTCTTAATGAGAAGTGGCTGCTGTCTCGCTCTATGGGGCACAAAGCACTGCGTAAGCGCCTTACACAGCATGCGCTCGACCTGCCTGAAGAGTGTGAAAGTGACCTTGAAAAGCTGGTTGAACGGGAGGAGATTTTCACTCGTCTTGATGTGGCCCCCTATAAAGCGGAGATCGGGGCTTTATGGCGTGGTACAGAGACTGATTTTGAACAGATTACTGCTGCTTTCCGGTGGGGGCAGATGGTCAGGACCTGTCTGGGAGGATGTACAGACGATACAGCCACTCTTCTTTCGGCGCGCACGTCACTAAAAAATCTGCTGACGGAGGGGCGTGATCTTTTGTCTCCTGGGGGGACGATTTATCAGGCACTTACAGCTTATCAGTCTGCCTTCGCGGCTTTGAAGGCAGTAATGGAAGAGCTGGCAGAACGGAGTGCTGGTGTTATCGCGACTCTGGCTGACCCGGCCGACCCGCACTGGCCTGAGCTCCTTCGTGTCAGGCTGGAGGGGTGGCAAGAGGCCTCGCGCGAAATGCGAGACTGGTGCTCGTGGCAGCAGGCGCGTCATCAGGCAGAGCAGCTTGGTCTCGCACCGTTAGTAAGCGCTATTGAGCAGGGGCTTGTGGCGCGAGAGACGATTTTTTCTGTGTTTGAAGCGAATTACGCACGCTGGTGGATGATGCACGCCATTAGTAATTCAGAGGTGCTGAAAGGGTTTGTGGCTGCCACGCATGAAGGGCGTATTCAGCGCTTTCGTGAGCTTGATGAAAGACAGAAAGAGCTTTCTGTCAAACTGATCAGGGCACGGCTTGCTGGTAAAATTCCAGGCGAGGCAGAAAGGCGGCATGACCCGGAATATAAAATTCTGACCCATGAAATTGCAAAACAGAAGCGCCATTTACCTGTGCGCCGGCTGGCAGAAAAAATGCCTGGTGCGTTGCGTACATTAACTCCGTGCCTGATGATGAGCCCCCAGTCGGTTGCTCAGTATCTGCCGCCTCATGCAGAGCCATTTGATCTGGTGATTTTTGATGAGGCCTCTCAGATTACAACCTGGGATGCGATAGGTGCTATCGGGCGGGGTCGGCAGGTTGTCGTGGTGGGAGACCCTAAGCAGCTGCCACCAACAGATTTTTTTACTGCGGGGCGTGGCGGGGAGGACGATCTGTTCCCCGATGAAATGATGGATCTTGATTCCATCCTTGATGAGTGTCTGGGCGCAGGTGTGCCATCTGTTAGTCTCGGCTGGCATTACAGAAGCCGCCATGAAAGTCTGATCGCGTTTTCAAATCAGACTTATTATGGCGGAGGGCTGGTGACCTTTCCCGCGCCGGTTACGACAGACCAGGCAGTGTCTTTCCGTTTTGTGTCACAGGGGGTTTATGAACCAGGGCGAGGAGGTTCACACACAAACCCGACAGAAGCCCGTATGGTCGTGGCAGAAGCAGTCAGGATTATGCGTGATGGCACTAATCGCTCTGTTGGTGTCGTGACTTTTAACAGTGAGCAGCAAAAGCTGATTACTGAGCTTCTTGAGGCTGAGGTCAGAAAAGACCCGGCACTCGAGCGTTTCACCGGAGAAGGAGCGTCAGAGCCTCTGCTGGTTAAAAACCTTGAAAATATTCAGGGTGAAGAGCGTGATATTATCTTGTTCTCGCTGACATATGGCCCAGACGCGGCAGGAAAGATCTCGATGAATTTCGGACCGCTGAACCGGGATGGTGGTGAGCGTCGTCTTAATGTGGCGATTACCAGAGCGCGTGAACAACTTATTGTTTTCGGGTCATTGCGCGGCGATCAGATTGCGACGGAACGGACATCGGCCGCAGGTGTACATGACTTGCGTCGTTTCCTTTTGTTTGCTGAGCGTGGCACAAAAGCTCTTGCCGGTGCACATGAGGGATCGGTTGGCGGATATGACAGCGTATTTGAGGTGCAGGTTGCCACAATGCTGCGAGCAAAAGGCTGGCATATCGCAACACAGATCGGCGTCTCAGGGTTTCGTATTGACCTCGGTGTTGTTGACCCTGATCTGCCCGGTGCCTTCCTCGCTGGTATCGAATGTGACGGTGCGACGTATCATCGCAGTGCTACAGCGCGTGATCGTGACAGGCTGCGTCAGGCCGTGCTCGAGAATCTGGGCTGGACTATTCTGCGTATCTGGTCAACGGACTGGTGGACAAATGCGCCACGTGAAGCGGAGAGAATTGATGCTGTGCTCAGAAAAAAGCTTGAAGAATTACGCAGCCAGCGTGCAGAGCAGGCTGAACGTGACCAGAAAGCGGCTGACGATGCTTTGCTGGTATCAGGCATAGCTGAAGAGGCTCCGGCTGATATGTGTGCCTCTTCCGAAATATCGGAACCTTTATATGCCAGTGAAACTGCGGCTACTGTTTCATTGCCATCTGACAGTGTCATAGCCGATGGCGCCAGTTTTTTTCAGGCTGAGTATGATCCCGTTTTAAAACAGCTTGTTATACAGGCAGTAGATAAAGCAGGGGTCATTCGTGAGGATATCCTTATCCAGCATATTTCCAGAGAGCATGGTTTTGCCCGTGCTGGCCGGGAGATACGTGAGCGCATTCAGCGTGTTATACCAGCGTTATTTGAACGAACGGAAGATGAGGCCGGAGTGTTCATCTGGTCGCCTCGCCTGCCTGTGTCCTCTCGTTTGCCTTTTAAAAATCTTACAATGGAAAAGCCGGTTGACCCGGCTAAGGTGCCTCTGGCAGCGCTGGTCGACCTTGCCAGCCTGGCAATAGCAACAGACTGTTCAGATGATGAGGCCATTTCACGTATGCGGGGTGCCTGTGGCATGAGCCGTATGGGGCAGGCAACACGTGCCCGCCTTGCTGAGGCACTTAATCGTGCACGTAAAGAGGCAGAGGGAATCTGATAAATTCAGAATGTTTGGTTTTTTATATTAATAAATAATTTTAATATAAAAAACTGAAAAAAGACATTTTTAATAGTTATAATGGTGCGAATAAAAATCAATCACTCCCATAATTCCCTGCTTTAGGAATAAATATCATATGTCACTTTTATCTTTCAAAAGATGACGATAGACATATGAGTTTTTTGATTTTTATTCGTTTATATTATTCATATGCTTTTTGGTGATGGGAGCTTTTTCGTTGCATTTTTCGACTATCATTACCGCATGTTTTGCCGTTGCATTTTTTTGCCGTCCACAGTCTGTGCAGGCAGAGAATGCTTCATCTTCTTCTGTTGTAATTGATACGACAGCAGCCGGTAAACCGTTTCCTCATTTCTGGGAGCAGGCTTTTGGCTCTGGCAGAGCAGATCTGGTTCTGACACACTCTTACGTCGAAAATGCAAAAGCCACTAAGAAAGCAACAGATTTTCGATACGTACGTTTTCACGGTATTCTGGATGACAGTATGGGTATTATGGCTCCTGATACACAGGGTCATATGCATTATAATTTTCATAAGTTTGATGCTGTGTATGATAACCTTCTGCGGTTACATATTCGTCCTTATGTTGAGCTGTCATTTATGCCGAGCCTGATCGGGAGTGACCTCCTGCGGCGCAATAGTGGCCTCGAACCTCTGATGAATATGACTGCCTCAGAGCCGCCTAAACCAGTAACTGATTTTAGTAAAGGTGCGTTGTGGTATCGTGCCAATGTCACTCCCCCGGCACATATGGAGGAGTGGAATGATCTGATTCGTGCGCTTGTGACACATCTTGAGCAGAGATATGGAAAAGATGAAGTTCGTAAATGGCCTTTTGAGGTCTGGAACGAGCCTGATCAGGCGACATGGGTAGGTTTCCCGCGTATGGAGAGTTATTTCGCCCTTTATGATAATACGGCAAGAACAATAAAATCCGTTGATCCTGCTTTGCAGGTTGGTGGTCCGTCAACCGGAGCTATTCACTGGGTGGGTGATTTTATTGATCATGTTGTGCGTTATCACGTGCCGGTCGATTTTATCTCAACACATATTTATGCCAATGATCCGCCAGATCTGCTGAATCTTCCTAAAAGTCCTGAAAATACAGGTAATACTGTATGCGATGCTACGCGCGTTGCACGAGCAACGCTCACTCGTTCATCTCTGCACCATCTGCCGCTTTATATCTCGGAGTTTGGTGCTGACTGGGATATGAAGAATGGTACGGCAGAACGTTCCTGGATTTCTCCCTGGCTGGCTGAAACGATCCGCGATTGTGATGGTCTGGCACCCATCATGTCTTACTGGACTTTTTCTGATGATTTTGAAGAGCAGGGTGTGGCCGACCGTGAGCTGCCGGGCGCTTATGGTTTACTAAGCTCACGCGGTATACCTAAACCTGCTTTTAATGCTTTTGCTTTACTGCATCAGCTGGGTAATATGCGTTTGCCCGTGTCACCACAAAATTCAGATATTCTGGCAACGCGTAATAACAATCAGGGTATCAGTCTTGCATTGTGGAACCGCAGCCATGATCAGAAAAAAGTTATGAGCTTTGATCTGCAGGGGCTGAAAACGAAAAAAGCATCTCTTGTCATTATAGATGAGCATCATGGCACACCACAGGATCTTTACAATGCGATGAACCGTCCTGCGACGCCCACAGATGTGCAGACGCAGGCTCTTGTTAATGCGGCGCATATTCCTGAAGCACAGCAAATAGCTGTGCATGCTACAGGTAATATAATAGTCCTGCCGCCAGAAAGTCTGGCATTACTGGTAGTACAGTAAGAATATCATCAGGGGCTGACTTCATGCAGGTCAGTCCCTGATTGCCTGGTTTCAGTAGTGACCTCTTATAGTAAAGTTGAAGGTTCTGGGTTCACCATAAATCATACCATCATAAAACCCGGCCTGCCGGACATAGGTTTTGTCTGTGAGGTTGGTTATATTCCCTGCAACAGAAAGCCATTTGTTAATACGGTAACGTGCCATAATATTGATAAGTGTATAACCTCTGACTGTCAGGTTTGATTTGTCATATTTGCCATTGCCAAGTGGACGGCCCGGGTTTGTTGTCCATTGTGTGCTTGACTGGGCTGAAATGCCCCCGCCAATGGTCAGATGATGCATTTTCCCTGGAAAGGTGTAAGTCGTACTAAAGCGTACCAGGTGATGCGGATCCTGACGGTAGCTTAACCCTTTTTCGTAAAGATAACTGTAACCAAAAAAGACATTCCAGCCGGAGAGTAACTGGCCGGAGGCATCAAAATCAATTCCTTCTGTCTTGACGCCATTGACGGATTCATAAATGGCCTCGCCTGTCGTCAGGTTGGTTGCTCCTGTTGCCTGTGCAACATTGCTTTGACGATTAAGATAAAAAGCGAGAGATGTATTCAGTCGTTTTTTAAAAAATTCACCTTTTAGGCCGGTTTCATAACTTTTACCCTGTACAGGGCTGAGTGGTTTGTTATTTTCATCTCGTAAACTGGTTTGTGGCGTATATATACTTGTGTAGCTGCCATAAACAGACATATTTCTCGTAAAATCGTAGACCATACCAGCATAAGGAGTCAGTACAGCATTTTCCTGCCCGGTACTGGTTGAGCCTGAATACTGATTGGCTTTGTTATATGTGCCTGTATAAGCCTGATAACTGCTTATGCGACCACCAAGAATAAGAGAGAGCCCTTTAGCCAGAATGAAATGCCCTGAGGCATAAGCGCCATAATTACGCGTTACATCGACTTCGCGTGCTTTTGTGCGGTGTGTGACAAAGTTAGGATATGAACCGTCCCATGTCTGCCAGTTGGAAATAGGCAGTCCGGTTGCTCTGTACTGACAGCCGGAATATGGGGTAACACCAGCAATAGAGCAGTTGCCCAGTGCTTTGCTAAACGTGTATTGTGTCAGTTCGTCATTATAGCCGTTAAACCCGAAGACCAGCTGATGTGTGCGCCCCAGAAGATGCAATGGCCCTGAAACATGTACGTCAGCATTATCACGTGCATCTTCATATTCTGCATGCAGTGCGTTCAGATAAGCTCCTGAACCATCCTGATTCCAGAAACCGGCATATCCTCCCTGACTTTTTGCCGCATTATTTATCTTTGCTACGCCAAGATTATTGTAAGAGCTGCCCTGAGTGCGCATATATCCTGCTTTCAGGTGCCAGCCATGTGAAAAATCATGATCATAGTCAATAAAAGCTGTATACTGATCGCGTGTAGCCTGACTCCATTTCGCAGCAGGGTTTGTGCTGCGTGGCAGATGAGTTTTTGTGCCGTCAGCATACCAGATCGGTACGTTAGTGCCCCATGAGGCGCCGTCATTACGGGTTCTTTCATACTGAAAGCCGAAGTTGAGACTGTCACGGGAAGAAAGATCGGCTGTGAAATTGGCCAGAGCGCCAATACGATTTACATGCTCACGCACCCTGAAGGTATCAGTATCATCCCACGAAAAGACATAACGGCTGCGGATGGAGCCCGAGCGGTTCAGCGGAGCATTCAGGTCAGCCATAACGCGGTGCTCGTTCCAGTTACCTAGTCTGAGCAGGCTATTAGCTGAAAAATATTTTTGTGGTGCTTTGCGTTGTAGGTAAATGGTGGCTGACGGGTCGCCTGTGCCGCCCAGCAGACCATTTGCGCCGCGAACAATCTGGACGTTGTCATATAAATCCATGTTCATTGATGAACCAACACCACCAAAACTTGTTGTGGCATCGACCTGCATACCGTCAATTTTATAGTTTGTTATATCGAACCCTCTGGCGCGGTAAGTGGTCCTGCCAGCGTTATCATTGGCATAGGAGGTAACGCCTGGGGTGGTGGTAAGAACGTCGTCGAGTGTGTTGATCTGCTGATCGTCCATAAGCTGGCGTGTCAGCACGGTCACAGTTTGTGGTGTTTCGCGCAGGCTCAGTGGCAGGCCGGTAGAGGCACTGGTTTCCTGTGCGGTGTAGCTGCCTTTCTCCCAGTGGTTTCCTCGCACGAGAATACTCTCGTCAGTTTTGTGTTTATGGTGCGCCTGCGCAGAATGTGCTGCCTTATTATGCAGATTTTTTTTGTAATAGTGTTTTTTCTTTATGGTGCTGTCAGCTACTGACTGAACAGGTGCGGTCTCAGCTGCACAGGCAGCTGACATGCTGCCACCGATCGTGAGGGAGGTTGATGCGAGCAAAAGAAGCGACCGGAAACAGGTCATATGGTGGCGTATCACAAGATTATCCTACCGATAAACGCAAATGCGATTCATTCTTATTATCGGTGAGGTATCAGTTCAACGTCTTAACAAAAAGAGGTAAATTTATTACATCTTATTTATTTTATATATTGGTGCGTGTTCGGTGAGGATCTGAGTAGCTGATTGGCTTAGCCGGAGCGGTGATGCAGCTTTTTTTATCAGCTGCATCACATGAAGGAGAGCGTCAAAGCTCAGCTGTATCTGATTGTCAGGCAGGCTATTATTTTAAGGAGGCTGCAGGATTATCCTTCGGGTTGACATAGGTCATACCAAAGGGGCCGACACCGACAACCTCGACAATAGCTTCATGGTCTGTTGTGCGCAGAGCATGCGGTATATTTTTTGGCAGATGTACAAAACTACCTGCTGTTAGTTCTTTTGTTTCAGAGGTGTCGTATGTTTTACCAACATAATGGGTGAACTGACCTGAAACGACAGTCAGTGTTTCGTCCATGCTGTGCGTATGTGGGGCAATGGCTGAATGAGGTGGCATCCACACTCTGATAACAAAAGGACCTTTATGGGCAGGGTTACCATAAACGTAAGAGATTTTGATTCCTGAGGGGAAATCTGCCGGAGCGGGTTGCCATGGAATTTGTGCGGTATCCAGGACGATAGCAGGTTCAGCCGCATATGAGGAAAGACAGCCATAAAAAGTTAATACGCCTATGGCTAATGTTGTTTTGACGAGTTTCATTATTTTTCTCTTTCGCTGGATAACGAACTGAAACCCTATAAATTTTTTACGTTTTATAAAAGCATCAGAAGGAGAGGCATGCCATCACATATGCAGAGTGAAGGATATATTTGCCTGATCAGACCGTGTGGGGCTCTGCTGCAGGATATCGCTGCTATAAATTTAGTTGACTTGCAAACAAACTATTATTTATCCTGTATTTCAAATTCTTTGCCCTCAGGGCTAATCAACCTGTTCTTGAGTAATCCGGTCGTGAAATATCAGAAATCTTCTTATCAGCCTTATTTTCTTTGTCTGATGCCTGTTTTGCTTAGTGGGTGCAGCCGGGCACCGCTACAGGATGTCCTTGGTTCTTTTTTTCCATCCTGGATGCTCTGCGGTGTCTTCGGGGTTGTGGCTTCAGCTTTATTACGCGCCGTTATCGGGGCGTTCGGGGTCAATGAGGCAGTGCCGGTTCCTGTTCCTGTTCCTGTTCTGACTTATATCGCCTTTGCACTGGCGGCTACTTTTCTTACCTGGCTTTTGATTTTTGGGCATTGAATCATGGCACGCTTTAAATTCTCTCCGGTAAGAGCAGGGGGCGTCTCTCTGCTTATTCTGTCGTTGTTCAGCTGCGTGGTTCTCGGACTGTTAGTTCTGAATCGTCTCCATCACCGCCCCCGTACAGAAGATGCTTATCTGACCGCCGATATTATTCATTTCGCACCTGAGGTCAGCGGGCGCATTGTTTCTATGTCGGTGCGGGATAACGAGTATGTCAGACGCAATCAGGTTTTGTTCGTTATTGATTCTGAACCTTACGAATACCGGGTGCAGCAGGCCCAGGCTCAGGTTGACAGCCTGCAGGCTCAGATCGATGTGCAGACCAGTCAGGTCAGTTCTCAGCTTGCACATGCTGAGGCTGAGGCCAGCAGTGTAACCAGTGCGCGCGCACGCCTTGCACTGGCTAAAATGACACAGAGCCGCCTTGAGCCTCTGAGCCGCCAGGGTTTTGTAACACACGAAGCACGGGATCAGGCCCGCACAGAAACAAAAACCGCGGAGGCCGGCCTTGAGCAGGCTCTGCGTTCTGCGCTGGCCTCACGGCAGGCTGTACGCAGTGTTGCGCCTTTAAAGGCCGACCTTGCCGCAGCGCAGGCAGTTTTACGTAATGCCCGGCGTGACCTGCGCCTGACAACGGTACGTGCTCCATGTGATGGTATTGTGACCAGCCTGACCACAGCCGCGGGGGAATATGCTTCTGTCGGCAAGCCTGTTTTTACGCTGATAGATAGTGAGCACTGGTGGGCTATTGCGAATTTTCGTGAAACGCAGCTTGCCGCCCTTAAAGTGGGGCAGAAGGTCAAAGTATACGCGATGGCTCAGCCAGATCAGCCGATTTATGGTGTGGTAGGCAGCCTTAATGCCGGGGTTGTGCCAGATGAGGGCACGGTTGCAGATGGCTTGCCTAAAGTGCCGCGTACACTGAACTGGGTGCGTATTGCACAGCGTTTTCCAGTTCGTATTTTGCTCGATAACCCACCAGAACAGCTCATGCGTATTGGTGCTACGGTTGTTGTGGTTGTTATGCCATGAGCCCGTCAGGAGCACATGGGCAACTGCTGCCGCCACAGATTGATGAGGGAGATCCGCCTCAGAAAATACGTCTTTTACTGGCGGAGATGGTACCCACACCAGGGCGCCTGCGTAATACGCTTCTGTTATTAGTTCAGGCGATGCTCACCATTATAATTGGTGAAACGTTTCGTGTGCCCGAACTGCCTATTCTGGTTGTTATTAGTTTTTTCCTTTCAGGGAATGATGCCGCATCTAATGCGAGTACTGCTCTTATGGGCGGGCTGACGATGATTGTGGGTACTGGCCTGACAATTGTTTTGCTGATGATGAGTTTGTCTGAACCTGCAATCAGACTGCCATGTATGTTGTTGCTGACACTGGGGGCCGGTTTTTTATCGCAGGCTGCAACAATGGGGCCACTCCTGAATATTTTACTTTTCTGGATCGTATATATGGCGATGAATGCTGATCTGTTACAGTCAGCAGGTAGTCTGGTTGATGGCTATGTTGGTAACACAACAGATAGTGTGGTGCCGGATAGTCTTTTTATGCCGCCAGAGGAAGCGATACTGCATCTTTTGTTATGGATTGGCGTATTATTTCTCATAGCCCTTTTTCTTCTTGTTTTTATTAATAAAATTGCGGGGCATGATCCTCTCGTTGCTCTACGTTCAGGTCTTGCCGGCCGACTGAGTGCTATTGTCAGTGCATGCAGTGATGACCCTGTGCAAAAAAAACAAGGTTTGTCTGCGGTCAACAGGTTTGCCTCAGAGGGTGTTGCCGGACTGAGGCAGGCACATGATCTGACAGCGCGACTTCATCCTGAGTTGCCGCGACATCGTACAGGTATCGCCATAATTCGTACAATGGCGCGGCTGGTTATGATTTTTGTTGAATGGTCGCGTTTATATTCTGGCCACAATAAGGATTTTACGCGAGATATAAGCTGTCTGGCCCGTCTTTGTGCTGATGTGTTGCGCAATCGTAAAGTTTTTCTTCCTGCACTGGAGAGAGAAACAACAGATCTTATTGCACAGGCAGAAGTTTTTCGTGACAATCCTCTTTACTATCCTCTGGCGCTCGAAATGGCTCGTTGCCTGACTTTAATAAGAGCTTTGTTATTAAAACCGGATGTTTCAGCTCATGAATTTGCACCTGACGTAAAAGCAGCTGCCCGTGCTTATTTTAAACCCGATGCGTTTACTAACCCTGCATATACGCAGGCAGCCATGCGTATCGCGCTGTCAGTATCTGTTTGTTATGCCATCACACGTTTTACGTCATGGCCCGGTATTCAGACATGTGTTGTGACCTGCTTTCTTGTTTCTCTTGAGACGCTGGGAGACAGTGTTCACAAAATGATTTTGCGGGTTATCGGGGCACTGATAGGGGCAGCATCGGGCATTGTGACGATTCTGGTGTTTATGCCTTATATGACAGATTGCACTGACCTTTTGCTGGCCATTATTCCCGTAACGTTTCTCGCCGGATGGGTGAAGAGTGGTAGTCCGCGCATTTCTTATGCAGGAGTACAGATTGCACTGGCCTATTTTATGACCTTGCTACACGGCTATGGCCCCACGCTTGATATGGAAGCAGGGCGTGATCGTGTTGTCGGTATTCTGATCGGTAATGTGGTTGTATATATTATTGCAACACTTTTCTGGCCTGTAAGTGTGACCGACAGAGCTCGTCGTCATTTAGTAAGTGCAATACGTGGTCTTGGCGACCTTGTTATCTGTCGTCGCAGTAATCCTGAAAAACTGGTTGATATAGCCCAGGAGATTGAACGCGAGAAATTTGGTAAGGCTCTGGCTGCAGTACGCAGCTCTATGGCAAATGCCCCGATGGAGCTTTCAGGTATCAGAAATACAGATGGTGTGTGTCAAATTGATACCCGTATCATCACACATATTCAGATGCTGGCCGTGCCCGTCGCAATTCTCGCTGATATTTATGTGCCGGTGAGTGATGATGCTTTTGGTCATATGGAGAAACTAAAAAACTGGTTTGATACTTTTGCACAATGGGTCAGTGACGGGCAGGGCACAGAGCAGCTTTACAGTCAGTTGCCAAAGCCTCCGTATCTGCCTGATGATCCTCAGCGTGAAGCCTGGTTTTTTGTTTTAAATCAGCGGGTACAATATATTTTACACAATTTGTTACCTGCCAGTGACTGTATATCTGAAGGGTCAAAACCTTTTTTGAATACTTCAGAAATTTCCTTATAATATCATATGAAAAATGTATGATGAAAAACTCTTCTCTCTTTTATAGTTTGTCTCTGACGCTGTTTCTGTGCGGATGTAATGACACCCGTAACTTTGCTCCTGAGCGGGCTGATCTGCCATGGCATCCTTCTCCGTCAACAGGACTTAAAATTCCTGAAGGTATAAAAGGTTTTGTTAGCCCAGGTGAAAAAAATACTGTTTCTGAAATTCGTTCAGTGCAGAAACGACTTGCTGTCGGTGATGATATAAAAGCGCTGCCTCTCGGGCTTGCTGATATGATTGATATTGCCGAGCGTCACAACCCTGATACACGTTTTGCGTGGGAAAGTGCACGTCAGGCTGCAATTAATATTGGCATGTCGCGAGCAGCCTTTATGCCTCAGCTTACATTGTCTGCAATGGGCGGTTACCAGCGTATGGCACTGCCGTTGCCTAATTACCTCTCAAAGCGAGGGTATCTGACATCTAACGGTGCAGCCGTTTTTCCAAAACTTGAGCTGGACTATCTTTTGCTTGATTTTGGTCATAGCAGATCTCTTGTGCAGGAGGCACAACAAAAAGCTCTTGCCGCAAATTTTGGTTTTACGGCAGTGCATCAGGCTCTTATTCTTGCGGTTATTCGTGCTTATTATGCGCATGAGGCAGCACGTAATATTCTGAAAGCATCACACGCTGCGGCAGACCATGCAACTGTTCTGTTGCGTTCTGCTGATGCGCGACATGCCCATGGTGAGGCAACAGTTGTTGATGTAGCTATTGCCCGGCGTAACCTTGCACAGGCGAATTATGATTGTGATAAAGCAGAGGATACTGAGCATGCTACCTGGCATGCCTTACTTGCGGTGCTGGGCTTGCCTGCTACGACTGAGCTGACATTACAGCCGGTCACAGAGCATCGCCTGCCGCAGATACCTGAGCAGCAGTTGCAGCGCCTTATTAATCAGGCCTTGCAGGCCCGGCCCGATATTATGGCTGATGTTGCAAGAGTTCGCGCTGAAGATGCCGCATTAAGAGGTGCCAGAGCTACGATGAAGCCCAGAATATCTCTTGCGAGCAATGTATCGGCCTATCTTGGTGAGCTTAAAACCTACGGTGGGGCTTCGGCAGCCCCTGCGTCAGCGATTGCTCAGCCTCAGGGGCAGGCTTTCCTTCAGCTCAGCTGGCCTGTTTATCAGGGGGGCATGAGGGCCAACACTGTGCGCCTTGCTGAATCGCGCAAGGCACAGGCTGATGCGACGCTTGCTAAAGATCAGATTAGCATGGAACGCGAGGTGGCAGATGCTCTGGATGAACTTAAAACGGCACTGGCACAGGTACACTCAGCCCAGACCCTGCGGGATGCAGCACAGGTAGCTTATAACAGCGCATCGCAGGCTTATGCTCATGGTGTCGGTACGTTTACTGATGCTTCAGCTGCTGTGGCAGCCCTCTATCAGGCACAGGCTGCTTTTGCAGTGAGCACAACGGATGCCTTTACAAAAGCGGCTAATCTGGCTCATGCAACAGGAGAGCTTGTCTCCGGTTCGGAGATATCGGGCATAACGGAGAAGGTAAACTGATGCATAATGGCAGTAAAAACACGATAACTCTGGGGCGTATGCTTAATCAGACAGCCCGTTTGTGGCGTCATATTCTGAATATACGGTTGCTGCCTTATGGTCTGACTGATGCAACATGGCAGCCTTTACTTGAGTTAAAACGACAGAACCGCCCCATGCACCAGAAGGATATTGCTGAAGCTTTGTTTCTTGATAAATCATCAGTTGTAAGAACGTTGCGCAACCTTGAACTGCAGGGTTTGATTACGCGTGTGCCGGACAAAAATGACAGGCGTGCTCATTATATCGTCATAACTGACGAGGGTAATAAACGTATTGAGTATGTTCTTAAAATAGCATCTGAGGTCGAAAATGAAGTCGTACAAAAATTAAGTGATCATAAAAATTTTCGGCCACTTCTCGAAGAGGTATACAGTGTTGTGAAAGATATTTCAGGTCATTACAGAATATAAAATCTTAATCGTTCGTAAGTGATAATTTCTGCAGAATATGCAGCGCGGCAACATGTTCACATTCTGTCAGCGGGGCGAGGGTTAACTCTGTTACCTGCAGAGCAACAGGTATGGTTTTTTCAACAAGCAAAGCCCCTTCTTTTTCCAGTGAGACCAGTTTTTGTCTGCGGTCCTGTTTGCTTTGCTCTACTTTTACAAGCCCCCGTTTTTTGAGGCGTGAGACAATATCCCGTAATGTGGCATGATCTATGGCGGTTTGCTGGCTGATCTGCACCAGGGAGGCAGTATGTAGTTTTTGAACTGTGACCAGAACGGCAAATTGTGCTGATGTCAGATGGTCATCAGGAATGTGTTCCTGAAAAATAGCAGTATGACGCTGATAAGCGCGCCGCAGCAGAAAGCCAATCTGCGCATCAAGAATATACTGTTTACTATCTTCCATACTCGTGTGCACCTTACAAAGACAAATGACACGTGACTTTTGGCTGGCAGGGCACAAAACAGATCAGGCCCTGAGTGTGGGCCACGGTCTGACCTGACTTTAGCGTGAAATATACAGGTGCTATAATGCCCTGGCAGACAGGCTATGGCAATGACGCACACGCGGTTTTTTACGTTATAAGCAGAAGATATTTTCGTTTATTTAAAGAAAAATTAATCTTAATTTGGTATAAAGACAGTTCTTTTCAGTAAGAATCATCTTGACCTTTTTGTTTTCATATCAGAACATTCAGATATAGCGTATACACCATATAATGTTATTTGTTGTCTGTCAGGAGAAGCGGTATGTCGGATAAAGGTCGTGTAGGCATTGTCGGCGCAGGGCTGGGCGGTGTCGCAGCAGCAGGGCTGCTGGAAAAAGCGGGTTTTGACGTTGTGCTGTTTGACCAGGCACCAGCTTTTGCCCGTCTGGGTGCGGGTATTCAGTTTGGCCCTAATGTTATCAAAATTCTCTCTACCCTCGATGGTCTGGCTGAAAAGCTTGAGAGTGTCTCCTGCCTGCCAGATTACTGGGTGAGTCGTAAGTGGGATGACGGTACCGTCATGGCTAAAATTCCGCTTAATGCTGAGCGTGAACGTTATGGTGCACCTTACATCACTATCCATCGCGGCGACCTGCATCAGGCTATGCTGAACTGCATTAGCCCAGAGCGTGTAAAATATAACCACAAGCTGGTTGATTTTACCGATGACGGTAAGAGTGTAACGCTTGAGTTTGAGAATGGTGTTACCGAAAAAGTCGATTTTCTGATCGGTTCTGATGGTATCAATTCACGTATCCGCGAAAAAATGTTTGGGTATGAAGCCCCTCTTTCTACCGGCTGGATCGCGCATCGTGCTATTATTCCGGGTGCGGCTGCAAAAAGCCTGGGTGCAGATCTGAATGCTAAATGGTGGTCAGAGGATCGTCACATCGTCTGCTATTATCTCGATCGTAATGAGGATGAGTTCTACCTCGTGACAGGTGAGCCGGCTGAGTGGACGTCTTCTGTAGGGCAGCTGCCCAGTACGCGTGATGAGTTCCGTGCCGCATTTAAAGGATTTCATCCAATGGTGCAGGGCTATATTGATGCGACAGAAACAGTCACAAAATGGCCGCTTAATACACGCCCGCCTTTGCCGGTCTGGCATCAGGGGCGCACTGTTCTGCTGGGTGATTCCTGTCATCCGATGAAGCCACATATGGCACAGGGCGCAGCTATGGCAGTTGAAGATGCGGCTGTTCTGGCGCGTTGCCTGAGTGAGATTGGCACGTCTGACCTGACACACACATTCAGCATTTACCAGAGTGCACGCAAAGAGCGCGCGACAAAGGTGCAGACAATTTCTAATGCGAATACCTGGCTGCGTCAGCCTGAAGATCCCTACTGGTGTTATGGTGATAACATTTATGATCTGACGATCGGGTAACTTCAGAAAAAGGAGAAGGGCGTTATGGCAGCCAGCGTCTTTCTGACAGTAAACGGTAAACAATGCGAGGTAGAGGCTGCTGCCGGCACGCCTTTACTGACCATATTACGTAATAGCCTGGGGCTGAATGGCCCCAAATATGGTTGTGGTCTGGGGGCGTGCGGAGCCTGCACAGTGCTGCTTGACGGCAAGGCGGCGCGTAGCTGCGTTGTGTCGGTCGAGGCTGCGGGCCGATGCAAAAACATCGTGACCCTTGAAGGACTTTCTCCCGATGGGAGTGACCCTGTGCAAAAAGCGATGGTCACTGCTCAGGCTGCGCAATGTGGCTATTGTCTTAATGGTATGGTCATGACATTGCGTGCTTTTCTTGATGCTGTTCCCAACCCGGATGAAAAAGCTTTGCAGGAGGCTTTGCGTTATAATCTGTGTCGCTGTGGTACGCATGTTGAAATTATGCGTGCAGCACGGATAGCTGCTGGCCTTGAACAGGAAGAGGAGCGGTAAATGGGTTCTGCACTCCAGATTTTTCGTAAATCTCTTCCTCCTGCAGGTCTGGTTGCCCGTGCTGATTTTATTCAGCGTGATGAAGTGCTCGTTCAGATTGATGAGAATGGCCGGGTTACCGCTTTTTGTGGGCACGTTGATCTGGGTACAGGTATTGCAACATCGCTGGCTCAGATTGTTGCTGAAGAGCTTGATGCTGCACCCTCACAGGTACGTATGGTGCTGGGGCATACTGATAGTACACCTGATCAGGGTGCTACAATTGCCAGTGAAACAATACAGATTTCCTCACGCCCTATTTTGCGTGCAGCAGCACAGGCGCGTAAAATTTTGCTTGCCCGCGCTGCTGAGCTGACCGGGTGTGATAGTGCAGCACTTTCTTTTTCATCTGGTGTTCTGACAGGTGGCCCGGCTGATCAGCCCGCGTTAACACTGGGCGACCTTGTGCGGGGGATGACCCTGCGCGTGGAGCTTGATGAGAGCACGCCGGTTAAAGCACCGGCTGACTATAAAGTCGTTGGTAAAAATCAGCCACGTGTTGATATTCCCGACAAAGTTACAGGCCGCATGGTTTACGTGCACGATGTGCGTGTTGATGGCATGCTTCACGGGCGTGTTATTCGGCCGCCTTATGGCGGGTTCGACCATGGGCCATTCGTCGGGCGTGCCCTGCTTGATGTTGATCGCGCCTCTGTCGCGCATATCGCAGGCCTGGTTGATGTTGTGGTCATTGGTGATTTTGTTGGTGTGGTCGCAGAGCGTGAAGAGCAGGCTATTGCTGCTGCCGAGGCTCTGAAAGTCACCTGGAGCCCGGTTGCTGTACCGGATTTATCTGATCCGGCAGAGGCCCTGCGTCAGAACCCTTACGAGCCGCGTGTTGTCCTGGATCGTGGTGATGTGGATAGTGCTCTGGACGCTGTTACGCATCGTATGGACCGTGAATATTTCTGGCCTTATCAGATGCATGGCTCAATAGGGCCATCCTGTTCTGTAGCGTCATGGCAGGCGGATGAGCTGACTGTCTGGTCTGGCACGCAAAACCCCCACATGCTTCAGGCCGATATTGCTATGCTGATGGGTCTGCCTGTTGCTTCTGTGCGCATTGTGCGTCACGAGGCAGCCGGGTGTTATGGCCGTAATTGCGCAGATGATGTCGGGGGCGATGCTGCGCTGTTATCGCGTGCTGTTGGCAGGCCGGTCAGAGTGCAGCTTACCCGTATGCAGGAGCATGTGTGGGAGCCTAAAGGTGCTGCACAGCTTGTCAGTATTAAGGGAGGGCTCGACGAAACCGGAGCACCTGTCGCGTATAATCTTGATACCAGTTACCCTTCTAACGTGTCTCCCCTGCTGGCGCTGGTGCTGACCGGGGTAGTTCCTGCTGAGGTGCCTGAAATTGCACAGATGGGGGACCGGACATCAGTTCCTCCTTATGAGTATGCCAATGCCCGCGTGACGGTAAAGGACATGCCGCCAATAGCGCGTGCATCGTGGTTTCGTGGTGTGTCCGCTCTGCCCAATAGCTTTGCACATGACAGCTATATTGATGAGCTGGCTGCCGAAGCTGGTATTGACCCTCTTGAATATCGCCTGCGTTATCTGCCTGATAAACGTGCGGCAGAACTGCTTAAAGCGACCGCAGCACGGGCAGAGTGGCAGCCGCGTACCGAAGCGCCGCGTCCTGACCCGGCTGACCGCACATTAAGCGGACGTGGTCTTGCCTATGCCCTGTATGTGCATGGTCCGTTCCCTGGTAAACCTGCGGCATGGTCTGCCTGGGTTACGGATGTTGAGGTGGATCGTCTTACAGGTGAGGTCAGTGTAACCCGCGCCGTAGTCGGGCAGGATGCCGGTCTGATGATCAATCCTGCTGGTGTACGCCACCAGTTACAGGGAAATGTCATTCAGTCCGTCAGCCGCACGTTGCAGGAGCAGGTGACGTTCGACAAAGGTGGTGTTGAAAGTCAGGAGTGGGGTGGTTATCCCATTATCCAGTTTCCTGACGTGCCAAAAATTGAACCAGTGCTGATGAACCGGCCGGAGGAACCGCCTCTTGGTGCAGGGGAATCCGCCTCGGTGCCGAGTGCTGCGGCTATCGCAAATGCGTTATATGCGGCAACAGGTGTGCGCTTTCGTGATGCTCCGTTCACTCCGGAAAAGGTGAAAGCCCGCCTTGACGAAGCGCTGGGCCCGTTAAAGCCGGTTCCACTTTCACCGGTGCCGCCTCTGGCTCTTGGGGGCGAGCCCGCAAAACCAGCCATGGCCGGGCTGGGATTTAAAGGTTTGTTGCGCCGTGCCGGGCTTGGTACGGCTGTTGCTGTAGCCGGGGGTATGCTGGCAACGCTTATGCCATGGCGTGCTACTATTGCTCCGGTTGCCCCCCCTGTACCAGGCATGTTCTCCCCCGAAATTATTGCAAAAGGGAAGCTGGTCGCCGCTGCGGGTGACTGCGCTGTGTGTCATACTGCACATGGTGGCGTTGAAAATGCCGGTGGTCTGGCGCTTGATACGCCTTTTGGCACAATTTACACGACCAACCTTACGCCTGATCCCAAAACAGGCATTGGTCAGTGGTCTTATGCGGCGTTCGAGCGGGCAATGCGTCAGGGTATAAGCCGTGACGGGCGGCATCTCTATCCGGCTTTTCCTTACACGTCTTTTGCAAAAATCAACGATACGGATATGCAGGCGCTTTATGCTTACCTGATGTCGCAAAAGCCTGTTGAAAAGCAGCCTCCCGTAACATCACTGCGTTTTCCGTATAATATGCGTTTCTCCCTTGCCGGGTGGAATACTCTTTTTCATCGCACAACACCTTTTGTACCGGATCCAGCCCGCTCAGAGCAGTGGAACAGGGGGGCCTACCTGGCTGAGGGTGCAGGGCATTGCTCTGCCTGTCATACGCCACGTAACGCGCTGGGAGCTGAACGCTGGCAGAAAAATTATCTGGCTGGTGGTGAGGCAGAGGGCTGGAGTGCCCCGCCACTTTCAGCCTTATCAGATTCCCCTCTGCCGTGGAGCGAAGGTGATCTGTATGCCTATCTGCGCACTGGTTTCAGCCCGAACCATGGTCCCGCTGGCGGCCCGATGGCCCCTGTGGTGCATGCTATGTCAGAGCTGCCTGATGATGATGTCAGAGCGATTGCACATTATATTGCTTCGTTCGATACACGTCAGACAACTATACCTGTGCAAAGCCAGCGTGAGCAGTTTCTGGCGCGTTCAGCCTCGCTTCAGGCACTGGAAAAAGGTGAAGGTGAGAGGATTTATAAAACAGCCTGTGCGGCCTGTCATGAGGGTGAGGCCGCTCATCTTTATGGGGCGCGTCCGCAACTTGCACTGAATACGAACATACAGGCTGAAAATCCTGATAATATTATTCGTATTTTACTTGATGGTGCACCAGACCCGGCGCATCAGACGGCGACGACTATGCCAGCTTATCGTAATGTCTTCTCTGACCGGCAGATTGCAGAAATTCTCTCTTTTCTGCGGCGCACGATGGCACCTGATAAAAATGCATGGACTGATCTTACCGGTCAGGTTTCACGTATTCGCGCACAGGGAGGGCATTGAAAAATGCCATCTCAGTTTTTCATAAAATGGCTCTGTAAGAAAACGCCTTTTGTAAAAGGAACATGCCCATGCCAGTAAGTGATTATGAACTCGTCCAGTCCTGGCGTCAGGTTCTGGGGCTGTGTAACCTGCAGGCAGGTCAGAGTGTTACGCTGCTGACGTCAAGTGCGACGAACGAGCAGACACTGCGTTGTGCTATTCTGGCCGTGCAGGAGAAAGGTGCTTTTGCAAATCGCCTTGATTTGCAACCATCTAATGGCGGAACTTCTCTGTCACGTGACCCACTGGCTTACGTGGGTAAAACGCCACTGACCGGTAATCGTGCCGCTGTAGAGATGCTGAAAGCCAGTGACCTGGTTCTTGATCTGATGACGCTGCTTTTTTCAGCAGAACAGCATGAGATTCTCGAAGCAGGCGGGCGTATTCTTCTCGTTGTAGAGCCGCCCGAAATTCTGGTGCGTATGACTCCGACAGAGGAGGACCGCACGAAAGTGTTAACAGCTTCAGCCCGGCTGAGAGCTGCAAAGACTATGACGGTGACATCATCTGCCGGAACAGATGCAACTTTTGCTCTGGGGCAGTATCCTATTCTTGAAGAATATGGTTTTGTTGATAAGCCCGGCCGGTGGGATCACTGGCCGAGTGGCTTCCTGGCAACCTGGGCAAATGAGGGTACTGCTCAGGGTAAAATTATCCTTGCACCAGGTGATATTTTACTGCCGCAGAAAAGTTACATTACGTCACCTATCACCTGTCATCTGGAAAATGGTTACGTAAAAGCCATTGAGGGTGGTTTTGAAGCAGAGCATCTGCGCGATTATATGGAAAGCTTTAACGACCCGGAAGTTTTTGCGATTTCGCATATTGGCTGGGGCCTGCAAAACCGTGCGCACTGGGCTGTTATGGGCTTTTATGATGGTGAAGCCAGCATTGGTATGGACCCGCGGGCCTGTGCAGGTAACTTCCTGTGGTCAACCGGCCCGAATAACGAAGCTGGTGGTGAGCGTGATACGGCATGTCACATTGATATTCCAATGCGCAACTGCACAGTAAAAATTGATGATGAAACCGTTGTGCAGGACGGCAAACTGACAGGAGACTACGCATGACAAACGGACATCAGCGTGATGAAGCCCGTTATGAAAAACAGGGTTTTGGCAACGAAATCGGTATTGCCGGTGGTATTGGCTTACTTATTGTTGATTTTGTAAATGGCTTTGCTGATCCTGATGCTTTTGGCGGGGGCAACATCCCTCAGGCTATGGAGCGTACGCGCACTTTGCTGGCAGAGGCCCGTCATCATGGCTGGAAAATAGCTCACACGCGCATTGTTTTTGCCGATGATGGCTCTGATGCAAATATTTTTTCCATGAAAGTCCCTTCCATGCTGGGGCTGACGGAAAATAATCCCGCATCAGCTATTGTGCCTGAACTGGCCCCGCTCCCGGGTGAGTATGTTGTGCGTAAAACGGTACCGTCAGCGTTTGCCGGTACACCTCTGGCAGCCTGGTTTGTTACGCATGGTGTGCAGACAGTGGTTGTCGCCGGGTGCGTAACTTCAGGCTGTGTGCGTGCCAGTGTGCTTGATGCCATGCAGGCAGGTTTCCGCCCGGTGATTGTCTCCGATTGTGTAGGAGATCGAGCCATTGGTCCGCATGAAGCTAATTTGTTTGATATGGCGCAGAAATGCGGTGATGTGATGTCGCTTGAGACCTTACTGTCACGTATTTCTGACGCTCAGTAAAAAGTAAGGTCAGAATAATGAATGAATCTAACTTGATGTATGGCGCGAATGTGCATGCTAATGGCATTCGTCAGCATTATCTGCGTTATGGTGGTAAAGGTAAGCCGCTGGTTCTTATCCCTGGTATTACCAGTCCGGCTATCACCTGGGGATTTGTAGGGGAGCGTCTGGCTGCAGAGTATGATGTATATATTCTTGATGTAAGAGGTCGGGGGCTTTCTTCAACCGGTCCTGACCTGAACTATGATCTCGATAGTTATGCAGATGATGCCCTGGCTTTTATTGCAGCTCTTGGGTTGAAAGACGTGACGCTGATGGGTCACTCTATGGGCGCACGTATTGCCATTCGTGCCGCGCGTAAAGAACCTTCTGAGCTGAAGCAGCTTGTGCTTGTTGACCCACCTGTAAGTGGTCCTGGTCGTCGTGCTTATCCTGCAAAACTTGACTGGTATACAGAGTCTATTCGTCTTTCACGTCTGGGAATGAGCGCTGAAGATATGCGTCGTTTCTGTCAGACCTGGACAGATGAGCAGCTTCAGCTGCGTGCTGAATGGCTGCACACCTGTGATGAGCTGGCAACGCGTATTACGTTTGAAAAGTTTCACACAGAAGACATTCATCAGGATTTACCACATCTGAGTGTTCCGGCCCTTCTGGTTGTGGCAACTCGCGGTGGTGTTATTCAGAAAGAAGATGAAGAAGAAATTTCAGGTCTGAATCCGGCTATTAAAATTGTTCACGTCCCGGATGCCGGCCATATGATTCCCTGGGATAATGAAGAGGGTTTTTACAAGGCAGTTTCTGTCAGATAATCCTGCATGTTGTGACCTGTTAATGTTGAAAGTGGGTATAAACGGCGAGAATCAGAGCCGGAACCTGCATATTAATTAAGGTGTTTTTATGAAACCAGTTTACCGTATCGGGCAGATTGTTCCGAGTTCTAACATCACAATGGAAACTGAAATTCCTGCTCTGATTCGTCTGCGTGAAACTATTCGTCCTGAACGTTTTACGTTTCATTCGTCACGTATGCGTATGAAAACAGTGAGTAAAGATGAGCTGTCTGCGATGGATGGGCAGTCAGATCGTTGTGCGCTTGAGCTGAGTGATGCCGCACTTGATGTGCTGGGTTATGCCTGTCTTGTTGCAACAATGTCGATGGGGCCTGGTTATCATCGCGTTTCAGAAAAAAGGCTGCATGAAAGAACGGTTGAAAATGGCCATCCTGCACCGGTTATTACCAGTGCGGGTGCCTTGATTGATGGTCTTAAAGTGCTTGGTGCAAAGAAAATTGTAGTTGTAGCACCTTATATGCGCCCCCTGACGGAGCTTGTTGTCGATTATATTACTCGTGAGGGTATTGAAGTTATCGATTACGTAGCACTTGAAATACCCGACAATCTTGATGTTGGCCGTCATGATTGTCAGCGCCTGCCAGAAATTATTAAAGGGTTACGCTATCAGGAGGCTGATGCTGTTGTGGTTTCGGCCTGTGTGCAGATGCCATCTCTGCCAGTTATTTCTGCTGTTGAAGCGTTGACCGGTAAACCAGCTTTAAGTGCGGCTGTTGCTACAACATATGCAATGTTAAAAGCGCTCAGGCTTGAAGCAATTGCACCAGGTGGCGGCGCTCTGCTTTCGGGTACGTATTAAAATTACTGATTAAGGGCGAGGGATATACTTAGCTCTTAATAAAGATAAACCCCTTTACCAGCCGATATTAAGAGCAGGTAAAGGGGTTTATCGCGTTATCATGATGATATAAAATTTATCATTTAGTTTATTTTTCAATAAATTTCGTTTTTATGTAACAAAAATTAATGTTTCATAATCAAAATATATTATTCACATTAATCGTGTGTACGCTAAGATAATATCGTTACCGAAACAATAAGTCCTGGGGCGTAGCAGGTCGTTTTTTCGGACCAATCTGGTACACGATATTTTCTGGAGCGCTCATGCAAAATACAGCTGTTTATGAACAGGAGGCCTGTTCTGATCAGAAACAAGACAGGCTATATGCAAAAATGGCGCAGCGTATCCTGCCCTTGCTGTTTCTTGGCTTTCTTGCCTCATATCTTGACCGCGTGAATGTTGGTTATGCAAAACTCAGGATGCTTTCTGACCTGGGAATGAGTGAGGCCGCATATGGGCTGGGTATAGGGCTTTTTTTTCTTGGTTATATTTTGTGTGAGGTGCCCAGTAATCTCTTTCTGGTTAAATTTGGTGCCAGAAACTGGATTGCCCGGATTCTGATTACCTGGGGTTTATGCTCTGGTGCCATGATGTTTGTGCATACACCAACGCAGTTTTACGTTTTGCGTGTACTGCTTGGAATTGCAGAAGCTGGTTTTATGCCTGGTGTTTTGTATTATCTGGCTGTCTGGTTTCCACCGCATTACCGTTCAAAAGTTACAGCAGTTTTTATGGCCGGTATTCCTCTTGCCAGTGTGATTGGTGGTCCTCTGTCTGGCTGGTTAATGCAAAGTCTGAATGGTGTAGGGGGATATGAAGGCTGGCGCTGGTTGTTTTTCTGGGAGGCTGCGCCTCCTGTTGTGATCGGTATTGCTGTTTTTCTGATGCTGCCAGCATCACCAGAGAAAGCTTCATGGTTAAATAAACAGGATGTAGATACACTGTATGCAGCTAACCCTGCAATTTTAGAAAAAGTGAGTATGACAAGCAGCATTGTTGCGGCGTTTCGTAACCCATGGGTGTGGTTGCTGGGTGTCGTTGATGGTACACTTCTGCTTGGTTTATATACCATTGCTTTCTGGACACCGTCTTTGCTGCATGATGAAGGGATACGCTCAACACTTGAAATCGGCTGTCTGAGTGCTATTCCACAAATTGGCGCTGTTATCAGTATGTTTGTAATTGGTCGTAGCTCTGATAAGCACGGTGAGCGTCGCTGGCATATTGTTCTTCCCATTCTGTTTGGCAGTCTTTCTATGGCCTGTATTCCATTTTGTGCAGGTAATATTGCAATGACTATTGCCTGCATTACCGTTGCGAATATGGGTATTCTCGGCGCGTTGCCGCCATTCTGGGTGTTACCTTCTCTTATGCTGAAAGGAAATAGTGCCGCTGTAGGCCTGGCACTTGCCGGATCAGTTGCTAACATTGCAGGTTTTTTTGCAACAGCACTGGTGGGTTATGCCCGTAGCATGACTGGTGGTATGGCAGGCGTTATATGGCTGTTTGCCGCCATGGTCTTTCTGGGCAGTATTTCAGTTCTTCTGATCCCAAAAGAGAAGATGAAGTAAAAAGCGAGCTAAAAAGCTCTGGTATTATTTTCCCAAGGGGTCTGGATATGCGTATCCAGGAGCAGATCAGGACAATAAGCGTGATCAACAGTATTATCGGACAAAAAGCCTCCTCTCTGTTTCATGCG